>NZ_CP069163.1:0-2400000 GCF_018802765.1 Paludibacterium sp. B53371 | reverse complement strand
CGAATCTGGATCAGGATGTGTCGCTCGAGCGTCTGGCCGAGGTGGCCTGTTTCTCGCCCTGTCATTTTCACCGTATTTATCGCGGACTGATGGGGGAAACTGTGTTTGACACGGTGCAGCGTGCCAGGCTGTTGCGGGCAGCGCGCCAGCTGTCGCATGCCGATCTGTCGCTGCAGCAGGTGGCCAGACAGGCAGGATATGGCAGTCCGGCTGCCTTTGTGCGGCGTTTTGCCCGGCATTATGGCATGTCGCCCGGCCGCTATCGCGCCGGAGTCCGGCGCGCCCCCCGCTTTGATCTGGAGACGTTTATGCAGACTGTTCGAATCGTGACGCTCGACCATCCTATGACCTTGCTGTTGCGCCCGCATCAGGGCGATTACATGCGCATTGGCGAGGCTTTTGATGATTTGATGCTGCGCGGCATGCCGGGCTGTGGTTCGGGTGAGTCGCCACGCGTATTCGGCCTCTATGACGACGATCCGGACAGCGTGCCGGTCGAACGCCTACGCTCGGCAGCCGCCATGAGCTGGCCTGCGGATCGGCCCGCGCCGGAGGGCTTGGTGTTGTGGCGCTTGCCAGCAGGCCGTTTCGCAGCGACCCGCCACACCGGTCCGTACAATGAGTTGACCCGCAGCTGGCGCAGCCTGTATCGCGAGTGGTTGCCGCAAAGTGGCGAGGAGCCGGCCGACTTGCCTTGTATTGAGGAGTATTTGAACAACCCGCGCACGACAGCGCCGATGGCGTTGCAGACGGATTTGTGGATTCCCTTGCGGTAGCGATGCTGACGGCGAGGGAGTCAGGTTGCGTCGGTCGGTACTGAAGCCGTGCCAAGGCGGAAATTTCCGCCCGCAGGGTCGCTCTCAGAGCGTGGATGCCGGATGGCAGGCGTTCACACTTTTCATCTTATAGGAGCGAATCCATGCAAAAGCATAATGTTTGGTCGTCCACGACTTCGGCCGTTCAAGTGGAAGATGGCACCACCCTGCTTGTGCCGCCGCTGTTTATCGATGGCAGCGATCAGGATGACGTAATGCAGGGGGGGCGTTACGGCGAGATCATGGATGGTGCCGCCGGTAACGATCGCATCGACGGCAGCGATGGTCATGACTCACTGGAGGGGCGCGACGGCAATGATGTGCTGCTGGGCGGGCGTGGTGATGATCGTATTGCCGGTGGGGCGGGTGAGGATCTCATGACCGGTGGCGAGGGCCGTGATGAGTTCTTCTGGCACCGCGAGGAGCTGGGCGGGACCGATACGATTACCGATTTTGAATTGGGTATCGATCGCCTCTATCTGCCGCAAGGCATGGATACGGTGCTGGTAGCAGGTACCGAGGGTACGGCGCTGCAGCTGTTCGATGCCGGTGACAGTACGCTGCAACAGACCATTCTGTTGCAGGGGGTGAGCTGGTCGCCGGAGGCGCAGAGCCAGGCCGAGATGCTGGAACGCTTGTTGATGCCTGTCTGAGACCACCCCGTGACGGGTCGATAAAAAAACGCCGCGAAGTGATTCGCGGCGTTTTGTTGTCAGGACGGCGGGTATCAGCGGTCGACGTGGTAGTTCGGCGCTTCCTTGGTGATCTGCACATCGTGCACGTGCGATTCACGCATGCCGGCCGAGGTGATTTCGACGAAGCCGGCTTTCTGGTGCATCTCGTCGATGCTGTTGCAACCCAGATAGCCCATCGAGGAGCGCAGACCACCCATCAGCTGGTGGATGACCTGAGCAATCGGACCCTTGTAAGGAACGCGGCCTTCGATGCCTTCCGGGACGAACTTGTCGGTGTTGGCTTCGTTGTCCTGGAAGTAGCGGTCTGCCGAGCCCTGGGTCATGGCGCCCAGCGAGCCCATGCCACGGTAGGACTTGTAGGAGCGGCCCTGATACAGCTCGACTTCGCCCGGCGCCTCTTCGGTACCGGCAAACATGCCGCCCAGCATCACGCAGTTGGCGCCGGCTGCCAGCGCCTTGGCGATGTCGCCGGAGAAGCGGATGCCGCCGTCGGCGATCATCGGGATGCCGGTGCCACGCAGGGCTTCGGAGACGTTGTGGATGGCCGTCAGTTGCGGTACGCCGACACCGGCGACAATACGGGTGGTGCAGATGGAGCCCGGACCGATACCGACCTTGACCGCATCGGCGCCCACGTCGGCCAGTGCCTTGGCGGCAGCGGCGGTGGCGATGTTGCCGCCGATGACGTCCACGTGCGGGAAGTTCTTCTTGACCCACTGTACGCGCTCGATCACGCCCTGGCTGTGACCGTGGGCGGTATCCACTACCACCACGTCCACGCCGGCGGCAACCAGCAGTTCGACACGCTCGTCGGTGCCGGCACCGACGCCGACGGCGGCGCCGACGCGCAGGCTGCCCTGGCTGTCCTTGCAGGCGAACGGGTGTTCGCTGGTCTTGATGATGTCCTTGACGGTGATCAGGCCCTTGAGCTCAAAGGCATCGTTGACCACCAGCACGCGCTCGAGGCGGTGGTGGTGCATCAGCTCACGTGCCTCGTCGATGCTGGCGCCTTCCTTGACGGTCACCAGGCGCTCGCGCGGGGTCATGATCGAACCGACCGTCTGATCCAGACGGGTTTCGAAACGCAGGTCACGGTTGGTGACAATCCCGACGACCTTGCCGTTCTCGATGACCGGCAGGCCGGAAATCTTGTGTTGGCGGGTCAGCAGCACCAGATCGCGCACCAGCATGTCCGGGGCGATGGTGATCGGGTCTTTGACGACGCCGCTTTCGTGGCGTTTCACCTTGGAGACTTCCAGCGCCTGTTTTTCCGCAGTCATGTTCTTGTGCAGAATGCCGATGCCGCCTTCCTGGGCCATGGCGATCGCCAGGCGGGATTCGGTCACCGTGTCCATGGCTGCGGACAGCAATGGCAGATTCAGCTGAATGTTGCGGGACAGTTTGGTGGAGAGTTGTACGTCGCGAGGCAGTACTGCGGAGTGCGCGGGGACGAGGAGAACGTCGTCGAAAGTATAGGCTTTCTCGATGATACGCATCTGGCGTTTCCTTTGCGGCAAATGAGCATTATACAGGTACAAGGGTTATGGATGCAAAACCCTGTGTTGGCAAGCCGCTTTTGCAGCATACGCCAAGCGGGTTGAAATGCTTGATAGAATGAGCGCTGGGCGCGGCCGGACCGCGAGTCGCAAGCATGGAAGCCATGAGCAAAACACCCCCGTTTGACCCTAAACCGATTCTGGCCAATCTGCCTCAGTTGCCCGGTGTCTATCGCATGCTGGATGCCCAGGGCAAAGTGCTGTATGTCGGCAAGGCCGTCGACCTGAAGCGTCGGGTCAGTTCCTATTTCCAGAAAAGCGATCTGTCGCCGCGCATCCAGCTGATGGTGCGCCAGATTGCGGCCATCGAGACCACCGTGACGCGCTCCGAGGCCGAAGCGCTGATTCTGGAAAACAATCTGATCAAGGCCCTGACGCCGCGCTACAACATCCTGTTCCGCGACGACAAGTCCTATCCCTATCTGATGCTGACGGCGCATGCCTTTCCACAGATCCGTTATTACCGCGGCGAGCCAAAGCGGCCGCATCAGTATTTCGGCCCCTTTCCCAACAGTTATGCCGTGCGCGAGAGCATTCAGATGCTGCAGAAGGTTTTTCGCCTGCGTACTTGTGAGGATGCCGTTTTCACCAATCGCTCGCGGCCCTGTCTGCTGTATCAGATCAAGCGCTGCTCGGCGCCTTGCGTGGCGCATATCGATCAGGAGGGCTATGCCGCCGATGTTGCCAGCGCTGTGGCCTTCCTGCAGGGACGGGACTCGGATCTGACGGATCGCCTGACCGAGCGCATGATGGCCGCGGCGGAACAGATGGCCTTCGAACAGGCGGCCGAGCTGCGCGACCAGATTCAGGCGCTGTCGACCATGCGCGAGAAGCAATTCGTTTCCAGCAATGCGGCCCAGCATGACGCCGATGTGGTGGCGGTGGTGGCGCGCGAGGGCGTGTATTGCGTCAATCTGGTGATGATTCGCGGTGGGCGCCATCTGGGCGACAAGAGCCTGTTCCCGAGCAATGACGAGGGCGCGGATCTCGACGCGGTGCGTGAGGCCTTTCTGGCGCAGCATTATCTCGGCGCCCCCTTGCCGCCATTGATTGTCACCAATGGCGAGATTTCCGCCGCCCTGCGCGAACGGCTGGAGGAGCAGGCCGAGCGCCGGCTGGCCCTGGTACACAACCCGATCGGCGAGCGCCGTGTCTGGCTGGAAATGGCAGAGAAAAATGCCGATCTGGCCATCCTGCAGAAACTGGCCAGTCACGCCAATCAAGCGCACCGTCTGGCGCAGCTCAATCAAGTGTTGTCGCTGGAAGGCGTTGAGCGGATCGAGTGCTTTGATATCAGCCATACTCAGGGTGAAGCCACCGTGGCTTCCTGCGTGGTGTATGACCAGACGGACATGCAGCCCTCGGAATATCGCCGTTTTAATATCGAAACCGCCAAGGGCGGGGATGATTACGGTGCCATGCGCGAAGTTCTGTCACGTCGTTATGGCAAAGTGATGGCCGGTGAGGGCAAACGCCCGGATCTGGTGCTGATCGATGGCGGCAAAGGGCAGGTGGGGGTGGCGCTGGAGGTTTTTGCCGAACTGGGCTTTGATGTGCCGATTGTCGGGGTGGCCAAGGGCGAGGAGCGCAAACCGGGTCTGGAAACACTGATCCTTCCCTACTTGCAAAAAACGGTACAATTGCCGCATGACCATCCGGCCTTGCATTTGATTCAGACCATCCGTGACGAATCTCACCGCTTTGCCATCACCGGTCACCGTGCGCGACGGGCCAAGGCACGCATCGCCTCCAGCCTGGAAGAGATCCCGGGGGTCGGGGCCAAACGGCGTCAGCGGCTGCTGATGCGTTTTGGCGGATTGCGCGGGGTGGTGGCAGCCAGTCAGGATGATCTGGCCCAGGTCGAGGGAATCAGCCGGACGCTGGCCGAACAAATTTATAACGCCTTGCACTAGCCCTGGCAGTGCAAATTACAAGAAGCAGTGCGATGCCGTTCAATTTGCCGATATTACTGACCTGGATTCGGGTCGCCTTGATTCCGATTTGCGTCGCGGTCTTTTTTCTGCCCGATACGGTGCTGAATTTCGACATGCGCAACATCGTCGGCGCGCTGATCTTTGCCCTGGCAGCGATCACCGACTGGCTGGATGGCTATCTGGCCCGCCGCCTCAAGCAGACCTCGGCATTCGGTGCGTTCCTGGATCCGGTGGCCGATAAACTGATCGTCGCCGCGGCGCTGATCCTGCTGGTCGAGCTCAATCGCACCCCGGGCTGGATGGCGATGATCATCATCGGGCGGGAGATCGCCATTTCCGCCTTGCGCGAATGGATGGCGGAAATGGGCAGCCGCAAGAGCGTTGCCGTGGCCTATATCGGCAAGCTCAAGACGACCGCGCAGATGGTGGCGATTCTGCTGCTGCTGTACGCAGGTCCGGTGATCCCGGGGTTTGACACATTGCTGCTGGGAAATATTTGCATGGTTGTCGCCGTCATTTTGACTTTGTGGTCAATGGTTTATTACCTCCGAATGGCCGCCGGTGAATTTTCAGGTAAAAAAATTGATCTGTAATCGGTTGACAGAAGCGGATTAATCTTTATAATTCGCAGTCTCTCGAAGCAAGCTTCGGGAAGAAATCCGGAGTGCGGGAATAGCTCAGTTGGTAGAGCGCAACCTTGCCAAGGTTGAGGTCGCGAGTTCGAGCCTCGTTTCCCGCTCCAACACCCCGGTAAAGTTTTTAGCGACGCGGGAATAGCTCAGTTGGTAGAGCGCAACCTTGCCAAGGTTGAGGTCGCGAGTTCGAGCCTCGTTTCCCGCTCCAAAATTTAATGTTGTGCCGTATGCGGGAATAGCTCAGTTGGTAGAGCGCAACCTTGCCAAGGTTGAGGTCGCGAGTTCGAGCCTCGTTTCCCGCTCCAGCGACACACAAACAGTTTTACGCGGGAATAGCTCAGTTGGTAGAGCGCAACCTTGCCAAGGTTGAGGTCGCGAGTTCGAGCCTCGTTTCCCGCTCCAGACTGGATCGCATTGCGATCAACACCTCATGGCGGGGTGGCAGAGTGGTTATGCAGCGGCCTGCAAAGCCGTGTACGCCGGTTCGATTCCGACCCCCGCCTCCAAGTTCAAAGCCCGGTTACTCGATGAGTAACCGGGCTTTGTCGTATGGGCGGCATCTTCTCTGCGCGCTATTTATGGCTGCGGGGGCCTGCGTCGGGCGGCCTGGCGGATGAAGCCGAGGCTCCGGCGGAAGTTGCTGCAGGCATCGCAAACGCTCAGGTGCAGCCGCAGCTTGATGCGTTCACCCAATGACAGAGGTTGATCCTGAGCCTGCGACAGCAGTCGTGACACCTGTTGGCAAGTCAATCGCATGATGTTTCTCCAAACCAGTTCTTCTCAAGGCATAAGCGCAGGCTCATGCGTGCCCGGTATAGCAGTACCGAGCAATGAGACGCGGTGATCTCCAGTTGCTGGCAGATTTCGCCGATCTCCATGTCCTGAACCTCGCGCAGGGTGAAGACCAGGGCGCTGCGGGGTGGCATGCGCTGGCTGCACTCGCGGAAGACTTGCCAGAACTGCTGGTCTTCCAGATTGCTTTCAGGCTTTTGCCAGCGTCTTGGTCCATCCGATCCCCAGTGTCCGGTATGGTCGAACAGGGTTGCCAGATCAGACAGGTCTTCCTCTTCATCAGGGGTGAGCGTCAACTCGCGACCTTGCCGGCGTTGAGCATCCAGCAGCTTGTGCTTGAGGATGCCGGTCAGCCAGGTGGCCAGCGCCGAGTTGCCGGCGAAGCTGTCCGGTTTTTCCAGTGCGGCGACAAATGTCTCCTGTACCAGATCGTGGGCGGCATCTTCGTCTCGCAGGCGAAACAGTGCGTAGCGCAGCAAACCCTGGCGATGTGGCTCCAGCTCCTCGGCACGGACGGTCATGCTGTCTCCAGGGGAAAAATCCCTGTGTAGCATGATGAATGTGCGGCAGCAAGTTGTCTGTAGGTTAGTCGCGTCAGAAGCGATTTTCTGACAGGCGTGACGCCGGACCGTACGGCGACGGCCCGGCGCAGGGGGATCATCAGGCACCGGCCTTGCGAACCAGCAGGCCTTTCAGGTAGTCGCCTTCCGGGAAGGACAGGGCGACCGGGTGGTCGGGGGCGGCCGTGAAGCGCTCGACAATGCTGGCGTCACAGCGGGCGTCGACCGCCGCCGAGGCGACGATCTTCTGCAGCAGGTCGGCGCTGACGCCGCCCGAGCAGGTGAAGGTGGCCAGCAGGCCGCCCGGGCGCAGCAATTTCAGGCCGAGCAGGTTGATATCCTTGTAGGCGCGGGCAGCCTTTTCCACGTGCTGTGCCGTCGGTGCAAACTTGGGAGGGTCGAGAATGATCAGGTCAAAACTGCGGCCCTGGTCGCGCAGCAGACGCAGGTATTTGAAGGCGTCGGCCTCTACCCAGTCGGCGCGTGCCGGGTCCAGTCCGTTGAGTTGCAGGTTGCGTTCGGCCTGCTGCAGGGCTTCCGCCGAGGAGTCTACCGAGACGACGTGCCTGGCCCCGCCGCGCAAGGCGGCGAGCGAGAAGCCGCCGCTGAAGCAGAAGCAATTGAGCATGTCGCGGTCACGCGCCAGTTCGCCGATGCGGCGGCGGTTTTCCCGCTGGTCGAGATAGAAGCCGGTTTTCTGGCCGTTGACCACATCCACCTGCATGCGCAGACCGTACTCTTCAATATTCAGTACCCCGGCCGGCAGCTGGCCCCACAAGACGCCAGCCTGAGGCGGCAGGCCTTCCAGGGTACGTACGTCCACATCCGAGCGTTCATAGATGCACTGGCAGTCTGTCAGTTGTCGCAGTGATTCGACCAGTGCCGGTTTGAAGCGCTCAATGCCGGCTGACAGGGCTTGCAGGACCAGAACCGGACCGTATTGATCGACCACCAGTCCCGGCAGGCCATCGGACTCGCCATGGACCAGGCGCTGCCCGGCATCGTGGCGAATGGCGGGTCGGGCGGCGATGGCTTGCTGTAGCCGGCGGTGTAAAAAGGCCTCGTCGATCACCGCTTGTTCGTTGACGCTCCATACCCGGGCACGGATTTGAGAGGCCGGGCTGAAGGCGGCGTAGCCCAGAAAGCGACCGTCGTGTGCCCGTAGAAGGACGGTTTCACCGCTTGTCGGCTGGCTGTCCATGCGATCAATGGCACCGGAAAAAACCCATGGGTGGCGATTGAGCAGGGATTTTTCCCGGCCGGGTTTGAGCGTGAGTGTGATCATGGTGATGTGAGATGTGGGTGGGTGCGCAGAAGCCCGAAGCTTAGCCAGCAGCCGGGGTGTGGTCAAGAAAGCCTAAGGCGGCCGGGGCCTGTTGTCGCTGGTTTGGTGGTCTAAATGTCTGTCTGACGTATTTGTTGAAAATTCAGGCCGTGTTGCGGTCGTTCTGTCATTTTTTGTCGGGCAGAAATGCAAAACCCCAGTCATTCATGACTGGGGTTTTTGAATTTGGCTCCCCGAGCAGGGCTCGAACCTGCGACCTGCGGATTAACAGTCCGTCGCTCTACCAACTGAGCTATCAGGGAATCGTGAGGCAGAACTATACTGGCCAATTGGCAGTGTGTCAAACGATAATTTGTGTCGGCAGCGATATTATTTTAGCTTTGTGTCTAAGACCATGAATTAAAATATATTATGAAAATGACATTTTTCTGCGCCAAGGATCCTGCTATGGCTGACGTCGGCATTTTGGTAGGATATTCAGTATTAAAACTAAAGGGAGTCCAGCCATGAGCAGCGAATTGCAATCCGGGTTATCTGGTGCACTAAGCCATGATGCTGAAATGGTCTTTGCCGATTATCCGGCGCAGTTGGCCGCCCTGCAGCAATCCTCCGTGGTTTGTTCTCTGAGTCAGTTTCGCTTGCTCAGGGTAACGGGTGAAGAGGCGGGGAGTTTTCTGCAGGGGCAGTTGAGCAATGATGTCCGTTTGCTCAATGGTAGTAACGCTCAATATACCGGTTATTCCTCGGCCAAGGGACGTCTGTTGGCCTCGTTTTTGTTATGGCAATTTGGCGAAGATTATTATCTTCTTGTCGCGTCAGATTTGGCTGAAACGATAGCAAGAAGATTGGCGATGTTTATCCTGCGCTCGAAAGTCAAATTGACCATTTGTGATGACTGGGTGCTGAGCGGGTTGAATGGTGCCGATGCGGAATCCTGGCTGAGTCAGCAAGGGCATGTGATTCCGGAATCTCCTCTGCAATTGACTGCTGCTGTGCCTGGAACGATGCTGCTGCGTTTGCGTCATGGCGCCCTGTTGCTGTTGTCTCCGGCGCAAGGTGGTGTGGTATTGCCGCAGGCCGGGCTGCCGGTTGAACCTGAGGTCTGGTCTCTGCTGGATATTGCGGCCGGGGTGCCCTGGATTTCCCTGGCTGTTCAGGATGAGTTTGTCGGGCAAATGGTCAATCTGGACCTGATCGATGCGATCAGTTTTACCAAAGGCTGCTACCCCGGGCAGGAGATCATTGCCCGTACGCGATATCTTGGCAAAATCAAACGCCGCATGCTGAAAATCCGCCTGCCCGGCGAGGCAGTCTCCGGCGCCCCTTTATATTGTCAAAGCATGGGGGATCAGTCGGTTGGGACGATTGTCAATGTGGCGCGGGAGCAGCCTGGATTTAGCCTTGCACTGGCCGTTATTCAGTTGTCGACAATTGACGAGGGAATTTATCTCGATAAGGCGCTGTCACAAAAAATCGAAATTCAGTCCTTGCCTTATTCAGTTTCTGATGAATAAAATAAATAAAAAACACAGCCAGTACGCCGGTACTCGGCTGGCGAAACAGGTGTAAATGCATGAATTCTATCTCCCGCATATTTCTGTGGGATACCCAATGAACATGACAAGGTAGGCAGATAAATGGAACTGAATAAACTCAGCTATGCAGAGTTGCTTGATTTGAAGTCAAAGCTGGATGTCGAGATCAAATCTCGCGAGCAAGAAGAAAAAGCCAAGGCTAAAAAGCAGATTATGGATCTGGCCAAGGCCCATGGCCTGACCATCGAAGAAGTCCTCGGCAAGTCCGGCGGTGTGCGCAAGCCGGTAGAGGCCAAGTACCGCCATCCGCAGCATCCGGAACTGACCTGGACCGGTCGTGGCCGCAAGCCGGTGTGGGTACAGGAGCTGCTGAACGCCGGTAAAACCATGCAGGATCTGGCAATCTGATTCTGCCGGCAGGCAAATAAAAAAGCGCCTAACAGGCGCTTTTTTTATGCCCGGCGGGCATCGGCGTTAGCGTACCTTGCCGAGAATGCCATAGATGGCGCTCAGCATGGCTTCGCCCAGCCGCAGGCTGCGCTGGCCGTTCCAGCCGAAATCGTCATCGGGCAGGTTGGCATTGTCCTTGAAGGGCATTTCCAGCGTGTAGGCCAGGCAGCGGAACTGCTCGCCGACCCAGTTGGTGGCCATCGACAAATCGGCGGTTCCCGGTGCGCTGCGCGCGTAGCCAAACTCGTCCTGGAAGTCGGGGCTGGCCTGCTTGAAGAGTGACCTGAATTCGTTTTCGATGGCTTCGATGCGCGCATCGTAGGAAGGCACACCCTCGGTGCCGGAGAAGAACACATAGGGCAGGCCTTCATCGCCATGAATGTCGAGAAACAGGTCGACGCCGGTCTGCTGCATCTTCTCTCTGACATGCAGGACTTCCGGGCTGCGTTCAGCGGTCGGGGCCAGCCACTCGCGATTGAGGTTGGCGCCGGCGGCGTTGGTGCGCAGATTGCCGTGAATGGCGCCATCCGGATTCATGTTCGGCACCACGTAGAAGGTGGCGCGATCCAGCAGGGCACGCGATGTCGGGTCCTGGGTGTCGAGCAGGCGGTTGAGCAGTCCCTCGATGAACCACTCGGCCATGGTCTCGCCGGGATGCTGGCGGGCGATGATCCAGACCTTCAGGTCGGATTCGACTTCGTGGCCGATGGTCAGCAGATCGATGTCGCGGTTTTCCACGGTCGATCCCAGGCAGGATACCTGGCAAAGCCCCGAGCCCTGTGCCTGACCGATCAGGTTCAGGTGCTGCTCGTAGGAGTAAGGCTCGAAATAGGCGTAATAGATGCTATTGGCCAGCGGCACATGTTCGATGGTCATGACTTCGCCATCAAACTCGGCGGGGACACGGAACCAGTTGATGCGGTCGTAGGACGCCATCGGCTGGTAATCGACCCAGCCCTTGGGGTAAGCGCAGGCCCCGGCATTCAGGAAGCGGATGGTACAGTTCTCGTACGCCGCGCCTTGCAGGCGGAAATAAAACCACTGGGCGAAACTGGCGGCATTGTCCGCACGGATTCGCAGCTGGATATCGTCGAATTGTTGAGCGGAAACGATCTCGATACTACCGGCATCGAAGTTATGACTGATTTTCATGCGCTGAACCATGAAGGGAGGGTTCAAAACCCCGGATTGTAAACCTGTCTGACCTGCCTTGCATGACTTCCTGTGCGGTGGTGCTGTGCAAAGCAACAGCGGCCACCCAGGGGTGGCCGCTGTCAGACCGGCAAGCGGGGGGTCAGCCCTGTGCGGCGGCACCGCGCTTGGTCGGGGTCTTGGCGGCATCGGCCGTGGCGCTGGTGGCGGCCTTGACGCTGGTATCGGCAAACTCGGCCACTTGCTGGGCGGCACGGGTCAGACTGCCGATGGTGGCCGAGGCGGCTGCAAACGAAGACTTGATCGCATTGAGCGCGGCATCGGAACCGGCCGGGCTGTTCTGCGACAGGGTATCCAGCGAGCTGAGCAGAGACTTGTTCAGGCGAGCCAGGCTGTCTTCGGTCAGGGCAGTCAGTTCGCTTTGCGTCTGCGACACGATCTCGTACAGACCGCGGGAGTTTTTCAGCGATTGCTGGAAGGATTGGCTGAAGACCTTGTTGATCTGGCCCAGCGCCTGTTGCGGATCTTTCAGGCTGCTCAGTTCCTGAGCAATCTTGACATTCTCTTCAAGCACCTGCTTGGAGAGCTCGAACTGTTGCTTGATCAGGCGTTCGCTGCTGTCCAGAGAGATCTGCGCCAGGCGCAGCAGGTTTTCAAAACCGTTACTGGAAAACTGGCTGAATGATTCGTTGATGGCAAACATGTTGTACCCTCGCAGGAGTCGATAAAATGCGCGATGGCCATAATAAATTGACGCACCGCAACATGACGGCAGAATGTATCATGTACAATTGCCAAAATTCTAGTGCTATTGCTTTAGACTGTTGCATTTATGGTAGATTCGACAGTGTAGGCTCACACACAATACAGGGAGTATTGAATGAGTGTTGAAAAGCGGGTCATCAAAAAATACCCGAACCGTCGCCTGTATGACACGGCGACCAGCTCCTACATCACTCTGGGTGATGTCAAGCAGCTGGTGCTTGACCAGGTCGACCTCCAGGTGGTGGATGCCAAGACGCAAGAGGACATCACCCGCAGCGTGCTGCTGCAGATCATCCTGGAAGAAGAAAACGGTGGTGCCCCGATGTTCAGCTACGAGGTACTGACCCAGTTCATCCGTTTC
Organism: Paludibacterium sp. B53371; assembly: GCF_018802765.1. Taxonomy (NCBI): domain Bacteria; kingdom Pseudomonadati; phylum Pseudomonadota; class Betaproteobacteria; order Neisseriales; family Chromobacteriaceae; genus Paludibacterium; species Paludibacterium sp. B53371. Next base: position 2,387,465 of record NZ_CP069163.1, on the reverse strand, counting down.
TATGGCCAGGCCATGCAGGGCATGATGGGGCCCTTCCTGGAGAAGAACCTGCAGATGTTCGAGCAGCTGCAGCTGAAAATCCGCGAGCAGGCTCAGGCGCTGTATGGCGATAACGCCATGTTCAATACCAATCTCTGGAGCGAGTTCATGAAATTCCAGGGGCCGGCAATGCAGAACATGATGTCGAATTATCTCGAGCAGAGCACCGGCATGTACCTGGAGATGCAGACCCGCATGCAGGAACAGGCCAAGCAGATGTTCTCCGGCTTCGGCTTCCCGCCTTACGGCGACAAAGACAAGTCCTGATTGTCATGGCATACGACCCCGTCGCCGGTTTCCGGCGGCGGGGTCTTGTTTTTTGTGCTCGCCAAATCGCCATCGACTGAACCTCGACCTATTCATCTTTGTCATAGTTATTGCGGGTAAACTCAGATATAAATAGAATGCTGTTCAATTACAGGTGTAATATTAAATAGAATGTTTAAATAGTAAATGATGTCGATTTTGTTTCAGCCTGTCAGCAGCATCATGAGCCGGGAAATCCTTACAGGGCCCCCCTCCATGCTGGTGACCGAGGCTGCCCAACGCATGTCCGAACGCCGGTGCAGTGCGATTCTGATCGTGGATGAAGCCGGTCGAGCGCTGGGCATCTGGACCGAGACAGACGCGGTACGCCCAGAGTTGCATGAAGGCGCCGTCGCCCCATTACGCCTGTCAGATGTGATGACCTCCCCGGTGGCAACCCTGCCGCCGGAAACCACTGTGCAGGATGCCGTAGTGATGTTTCACGACAAGCGCATTCGTCATGCGTTGATCGAGCACGATCAGCACCCCCTGGGCATCCTGTCGATGTCCGACATCATTCGCCAACAAGGTAGTGACGCTTTTCTGGCCTTGCGCCGGCTGGATACGGTGCCGGTGCAGACGCCTTGCATGCTCGACGGACACGAGGCGCTGCAGCAGGCCGTGAGCCAGATGCGTGCGCAAGGTCGTGATGCCGTGGTGGTGCGCCTGGGGCGTGCCAGCTATGGGATTCTGACTCAGCGTGATGTCGTGCGTCTGATGGCGCAGGGCATGCCGCAGGGCCCGCTGTCGTCGTACTGCACGCGCTCGCTGTTGGCCGTCAGTGGTCGTACCACGCTGGCCGATGCCCGCAATCTGCTGCTCACCCATCACATTCGCCACCTCGGTGTACTGGACAACGAGGGCGAGCTGGTCGGGCTGGTCGGCTTCTCCGATATTCTGCACAGCATCGAGCAGGCTTTTCTGCTGGAACTGCACCAGATGCTGTTCGAGCGCGACCGGGCACTGTCCGAATCGCAGCGCAGCCTGTTGCTGGCGGAAACGGTTTTCGAGTCGACCCGCGAAGGCATCATGATTACCGACGGGGATGGCTTGATCCAGTCCGTCAACCCGGCATTCTGCCGCATCACGGGATACGCGACCGACGAAGTCGTCGGCAAGTCGCCGTCGGTTTTGTCGTCCGGCAAACAGCCGCCTGGTTTTTACCAGCATTTCTGGCATTGCCTGCTCAGCGAAGGTCGCTGGCAGGGCGAAGTCATCAATCGCCACAAAGACGGCAGTCTGTATACCGAGCATCTGAGTGTCACCGCCGTGACGGGTGAGGAGGGGCAGGCGCACTATTTCGTCGGCGTATTCTCTGACATTACCCAAAGCAAGCAGACCGAGGCTCGCCTGAAATTTCTCGCCAGTCATGATGCCCTGACCGGGCTGGCCAACCGGCTGCTGTTTACCGAACGTCTGCAGGAGGCCCTGGAGCAGGCCGCCACCAATGAAATCAGCCTGGCGCTGCTGTATGTCGATCTGGATCGCTTCAAGTTGTTCAACGATACCCTGGGGCACAAGGCGGGCGATGAGCTGCTGACGCGGGTGGCCGATACCATGCAGGATCTGATGCCGGAGGGCAGCTTGTGCGGCCGGCTGGCCGGCGATGAGTTTGTGGTGCTGATTCCGGAAATCGAGAGTGTGCAGCAGGTGGCCTGCCAGGCGCAGAACCTGCTGGATGCGCTGTCCGGCGAGCGCATGGTTGCCGGTCATGATGTCTTTGTGTCAGCCAGTATCGGGATCAGCCTGTATCCGGCCGATGGTCGTTCGGCGCAGGGCCTGCTGGCCAATGCCGATGCCGCCATGGTGCGGGCCAAAGAATGTGGCAAGAATACCTTCCAGTTCTACGCCGGGGACATGAATGCCCGTGCGCTGGAGCGACTGAGCCTGGAGTCGGCGTTGCGGCGCGGTCTGGCGCAGGACGAGCTGGAGCTGTGGTACCAGCCCAAGGTGGACCTGAGCAGCGGTGAGCTGTGCGGTGCCGAAGCCCTGATCCGCTGGCGACATCCGGAGCGGGGGCTGGTGCCGCCGGACGAGTTCATTCCGATTGCCGAAGACAGCTCCCTGATCATCAATATCGGTGAGTGGGTATTGCATACCGCCTGCGGGCATATGCGCCGCTGGCGCGATGCCGGCTTGCCTGCCGGACGCATTGCAGTCAATGTATCCGGTCGTCAGTTCAAGTACGGCAGCATCGTCGATACCGTGCGCCAGAGTCTGCAGCGGTTTGACCTGCCCAGTGAATGTCTGGAGCTGGAGGTGACGGAGAGTGTGGCCATGGACGAAGGTGAGGCCATGACCGACGTGCTGCAGCAACTCAAGCAGCTGGGGGTGTATCTGTCGATTGACGACTTCGGCACCGGCTATTCCTCGCTGTCCTATCTGAAGCGATTGCCGGTGCAGGGCCTGAAGATTGATCGCTCTTTCATCATGGATCTGCACGCCGACAGTGATGATGTGGCGATCACCCGCGCCATTATCTCGATTGCCCACAGCCTGGGGCTGGATCTGGTCGCAGAAGGGGTCGAGCGCCCCGAACAGCGAGACTTCCTCATCGCCCAGGGCTGCCATGCCGGCCAGGGATACTTCTACAGCCGCCCGATGACAGCGGAGGCCTTTGAAAGCCTGCTGCGTCGCGAGGGGCGTGCTGCGTTTACCTCGCTGCTGCAATAGCCGGCAGGTTGCCCGAGCCTTGTGCCGGGTGGCTGCCTCACGATAAAAAAAACCGCCCTGAGGCGGTTTTTTTTATGACTGTCTGCCGGGTATCAGGCGCGCAGGGTTTCCATGCCGCCCATATAGGGGCGCAGCACGGCCGGAATGGTCACGCTGCCATCGGCGTTCTGGTAGTTCTCCAGGACGGCGACCAGGGTGCGGCCCACGGCCAGGCCAGAGCCGTTCAGGGTATGAACGTACTGGTTCTTGCCGCTTTCATCCTTGAAGCGCGCCATCATGCGGCGCGCCTGGAAATCGCCGCAGTTCGAGCAGCTGGAGATTTCGCGATAGGTGTTCTGCGCTGGCAGCCAGACCTCCAGGTCGAAGGTCTTGATGGCACCAAAGCCCATGTCGCCGGTGCACAGGGTGATGACACGGTAGGGCAGTTCCAGCTTCTTCAGAATGGTTTCGGCGTGGCCGACCATTTCGTCCAGCGCGGCCATCGAGTGGTCCGGATGGGCGATCTGTACCATTTCGACCTTGTCGAACTGGTGCTGGCGGATGAAACCGCGGGTGTCACGGCCATAGGAGCCGGCTTCGGAACGGAAGCAGGGCGAATGTGCCGTCAGCTTGAGCGGCAGGTCTTCGGCCTTGAGGATGCTTTCGCGCACGGTGTTGGTCAGCGAGATTTCCGAGGTGGAGATCAGGTATTGATCCGGGCCGTTTTCGTCGCCACCCTTGGTGACCTTGAACATGTCTTCGGCAAATTTCGGCAACTGGCCGGTGCCGTACAGCACATCGGCGTTGACGATGTAAGGCGTGTAGTGTTCGCGGTAGCCATGCTCGCTGGTGTGGGTATCGAGCATGAATTGCGCCAGGGCGCGATGCAGACGGGCCATGCCGCCGCGCAGCACGGTAAAGCGGGCGCCGGACAGCTTGGCGCCGGTCTCGAAGTCCATGCCCAGCGGTGCGCCGACATCGACGTGGTCCTTGACTTCGAACTCGAAGTGACGCGGTACGCCGACCTTGCGCACTTCGGTATTGTCATGCTCGTCCTTGCCGACCGGTACCGACTCGTGCGGCAGGTTGGGGATGCTCATCAGCCACTGGTCGAGCTTGCCCTGTACGGCGGCAAAAGCGTCTTCCGCCGCTTTCAGCTCATCGCCCAAAGTGGCAACCTGCGCCAGGATGGCGCTGGCGTCTTCGCCCTTGCGCTTGGCTTCGCCAATCTGCTTGGAGCTGGCATTGCGCTGCGCCTGCAGCTCCTGCATGCGGGTCTGCAGGGTCTTGCGTTCGGATTCCAGTTGCGAGAACAGCGCGGTATCCAGCTGATATCCACGGCCGGCCAGTCGTTTGGCCACATTGTCCAGATCGGTGCGAAGCAATTGAATGTCGAGCATAGCTAGTCCTGTTTATCCTTGGCGTCCTGATCGAGCTGATGCAGGAACGCCAGTTTTTCCTGAATTTTTGCTTCCAGCCCGCGATTGACCGGAAAGTACCATTGCTGGTCTTCCAGCCCGTCAGGCAAATAGGTTTCGCCCGCAGCGTAGGCGTGCGGTTCGTCGTGGGCGTATCGGTATTCCTTGCCGTAGCCCAGCTCTTTCATCAGCCGGGTAGGGGCATTGCGCAGATGCACCGGAACCGGCCGCGAGCCGTCCTGGCGAATATGGGCACGAACCGCATTATACGCCATGTAGCCCGCATTGCTCTTGGCGGCCACGGCAAGATAAATCGCCGCCTGGGCCAGTGCCAGTTCCCCTTCCGGGCTGCCCAGACGTTCAAAGGTGTCAGCGGCATCCAGTGCCACGCGGGCGGCGCGCGGATCGGCCAGGCCGATATCTTCCCAGGCCATGCGAACCAGCCGTCGTGCCAGATAGCGCGGGTCGGCCCCGCCGTCCAGCATGCGCGTCAGCCAGTACACCGCGGCATCCGGGTTGGAGCCCCGCACCGATTTGTGCAGGGCCGAGATCTGGTCGTAGAAGGCATCGCCACCTTTGTCGAAACGACGCGCGTTCAGCGAGAGCACCTCACTGAGGAAGGCCGCATCGATGCTGTCGGTTTTGCGCGCGCGCGCCGCCGTGCGCGCCTGTTCGATCAGATTGAGAAAGCGCCGGGCATCGCCGTCGGCATAGCCGATCAGGGTGTCGACAGCGCTTTGCTCGATGCGCAGGCCGCTGAGCTCGCCGAGCTGCTGCACGCGCTCCAGCAGGGCCTGCAACTCACTGTTGGCCAGCGGTGTCAGTACATAGACCTGGGCACGCGAGAGCAGCGCCGCGTTGACCTCGAAAGACGGATTTTCTGTGGTGGCGCCGATAAAGGTCAGCAGTCCGGATTCGACAAAGGGCAGGAAGGCATCCTGCTGGCTTTTGTTGAAGCGGTGTACTTCATCGACGAACAGAATGGTACGCCGACCGTGCAGTGCCAGCACCTGATGGGCACGCTCGACCGCTTCGCGGATTTCCTTGACCCCGGCCAGCACGGCCGACACCGGGATGAATTCAGCGGCGAAGCCATTGGCGAGAATGCGGGCCAGCGTGGTTTTGCCCACCCCTGGTGGCCCCCAGAGAATCATCGAGTGCGGAATGCCGCTGTCGATCGCCACCCGCAGCGGCTTGCCGGGGCCGATCAGGTGCTGCTGGCCGATGACCGCATCCAGCTTGTCGGGGCGCAGGGCCTCGGCAAGCGGCTTGGCGGGTTCGGCGGCAAACAGGTCAGCCATGGTTACTGATCACTGATGACATCCACGCCCTTGGGCGGGGTGAAGTGGAACAGGTTGGCCGGCAGGTCCGGATTCTTCTTCATATTGCTGAAGCTGATGTGGGTCAGGTTGCCAAAGGTATCCGACAGCTCCATGACCTGCAGGACATTGTTGCTGAAGCCCATGCGGATCGCGCGGAAGGTGTTTTCATCCTTCTTCGGCGTGGCGGTCAGCCACTCCAGTCCCTTGTCGCTGCCGGATTCCTTCAGCTTGTAGTCGCGCTCGATGGCATTGCTGCCGGCCAGCAGGGCCGCCGGGCTGGAGCCCAGTGCGGCATTCAGCGGCCGGGTGGTGACCTGTGCCAGCTCCTTGTCGTAGATCCACAGCCGTTTGCCATCGCCGTCGATAATCTGGTCGTAGGGCTTGGTGTACACCCAGAGGAACTTGCCCGGGCGGGCGATCGACAGGGTGCCGCTGGCCTCGTTGCGCTTGCCCTTGCTGCTGATGACCTGCTGGAAGTCGGCCGTGAGGGTCGAGGTACTGGCAATGAAGGCCTTGAGCTGAGGAATTGCCGCAGCCTGCAGGCTGCCGGCCAGCGCCAGCAGGCTGGCGGCAAGTAGGAATTTTTTCATGGGAACTCAGCTGAAGCGGTTAGTGATCGGATAGCGCCAGTCCTTGCCGAAGCCGCGATGCGTGATGCGCGGTCCGACCGGCGCCTGGCGCCGCTTGTATTCATTGATTTTCAGCAGGCGTACCACCCGCTCGACATCGGCCCGCTCAAAGCCGGCGGCAATGATCTCGGCGGCCGACTGATTGTCTTCCATATAGCGCGCCATGATGGCGTCCAGCACATCGTAAGGCGGCAGGCTGTCCTGATCGGTCTGATCCGGGCGCAGTTCGGCGGAAGGCGGGCGGGTGATGATGCGCTGCGGAATCACCTCGCCATCACGGTTGCGCCAGTTGGCCAATTGGTAGACCAGGGTTTTGGCTACATCCTTCAGCACGGCAAAGCCGCCGGCCATGTCGCCGTACAGCGTGCAGTAGCCGGTGGTCATTTCCGATTTGTTGCCGGTCGTCAGCACCAGCTTGCCGGTCTTGTTGGAGAGCGCCATCAGCAAGGTCCCGCGGATACGGGCCTGCAGGTTCTCCTCGGTCGTGTCTTCCTTCAGGCCGGCAAAGGCGGGGGCCAGGCCGTCGATGAACCGTTCGTACATCGGCCAGATTTCGATCTCGTCGTATTTCACGCCGAGGGTCTGCACCATCTGGCGGGAGTCATTCACGCTGATGTCGGCGGTATAGCGCGAGGGCATCATGACTGCGTGAACCTTGTCGGCGCCCAGGGCGTCGCAGGCGATGGCCATGGTCAGCGCCGAGTCGATCCCGCCGGACAGGCCAAGCAAGACGCCCGGAAAGCCGTTCTTGCCGATATAGTCGCGCACCCCGAGCACCAGTGCCTGGTAGGTGCTTTCCAGTGTGTCCGGCAGGGGCGCCATGCTGCCCTGGCGGAAGTCGCCATCGACCATGTCCAGCAGCAGCAGCTCATCGCGGCAGGTGCCGGCCTGCGCCACCACCTGACCTGACTTGTCCAGGGCAAACGAAGCACCGTCAAACACCAGTTCATCCTGACCACCAACCAGGTTCACATAGGCAATCGGCAGGCCGGTCTCTTCGCAGCGGTAACGCACCACCTCGTGGCGGGTTTCGACCTTGTTGCGATGGAAGGGGGAGGCATTCAGGACCACCAGAACCTCTGCCCCTTCTTCTGCCGCCGCGGCGGCCGGTTCGACCTGCCAGATATCCTCACAGATCACCACGCCCACTTTGACACCGTTCTGTTCGAAGACCAGCGGCGCGGCGCCGGGGGTGAAGTAACGGCACTCGTCGAATACTTCTTCGTTCGGCAGCATCATCTTGCAGTAGGTGCCAAGCCGGTTGCCGTCGCGCAGCACGGTGGCGGCATTGAAGCGCTCATTGCCCTGTTTGAAGGGGTGACCGACAACCAGGGTGATCCCATCCAGATCCATCAGACGGCCCAGGCCCTTGCTGCATTCGCGGTAAAAATGATCGCGCAGCAGCAGATCTTCCGGGCTGTAGCCGGTCAGCGCCAGCTCTGGTGTGACCAGCACCTCCGCCCCCTGGGCAATGGCCTGCTCGGCCAGGGCGAGAATCTTGTCGGTATTGCCGGCAATGTCGCCGACCACCGGGTTGAACTGAGCAAGGGCTATACGCATTGTTGGTAACTTGAACAATAGGCAGATGCATTGATTCTACCCGAAGATGTCGCTGAGGTCTTGGCCGAGCCTGAGCAGACGGCGCCTGAAGGCGTAGGAGAATTCCTCAGCAAAAGGCTTGCCAAAACCCGGCCGGGCTTTTATACTGCGCAGCCTCTGAGGTCGAAAACTCGCTCAGAGGCGACAATCCGGAGAGATGGATGAGTGGTTTAAGTCGCACGCCTGGAAAGCGTGTTCAGGGTAATACCCTGACGGGGGTTCGAATCCCCCTCTCTCCGCCAGCATTCTGAAAAGCCCGATTTCAACACCAGATAAAATGGTTGGCGAAGTCGGGCTTTTTGTCTTTCTGGTGCACGGCAGATTGCCATGTGAGCCAGCGCCTGTCAGATTGCGCTGACGAATCTTTTGATTGTGCGGGCCTTAACCCTGTCGAGGTGTTTCCATGCATGCTAAAGAGGTGTCCCTGTTTTCTCCTGCCGGCGGGCAACGTGAAAGTGCCGGCGGCATGGAAATCCTGCTGTTTTCACTCGGAACGCGGGAAATCTTCGGCATCAATGTGTTCAAGGTCCGTGAGGTGGCTCAGGCACCAGCCATTACCAAGACGCCGAACATGCCGGAAGGGGTGGTCGGGGTGCTGTCGATGCGTGGGCATATCATCCCGGTGCTGAAGCTGGCTGATTTCATCCATGGCCCGGCAGACCGGGAATACCCCACCATGATCGTGACCGAGTTCAATCGCGGCTCCTACGCCTTTCTGGTGGATGCCGTGGATCGCATCATCCGGGTCGACTGGGAGAAAATCCGCTCGCCCGATCGCATCATGCTGGTCGGTGCCGGGGCAGAGCAATCCGGTCTGATTACTGCCGTGACCGAAATGGACGACGGCAGTCTGGTCTCCATTCTGGATGTCGAGCAGATTCTGACGCGCGTGACCGGCGAGGCGGTGATCCCGGATGTGCCGAGAGTTGCGCTTGCCCCGGATCAGTATGTCTTCTTCTGTGACGACTCGGTGATTGCCCGCAAGGAGATCACCACGGTTCTGGAGAAAATGGGCGTGCGCTTCCAGCAGGCCAATAATGGACGCGAAGCCTGGGAGCGGCTCAACCTGCTCGCCGGGCACCGTTTCGACGACGGCGAAACCCTGCACGATCATCTGAAGGTCATTCTGGTCGATGCGGAAATGCCGGAGATGGACGGTTATACCCTGACCCGCAAGGTCAAGTCGGACAAGCGCTTCCATGGCATTCCGGTCATCATGCACTCCTCACTGTCTTCCAGTGCCAGCAAGGCAATGGGTGCCAATGCCGGCGTGGATGCCTATGTCTCGAAATTTGACGCTGTCGTGCTGGCAGAGACGCTGGTGCCCTTTCTGCAGCGCTGAGCAGAGGAGGGGGGGCTAGCTTCCGTCCAGCCCGAGTTGCCGTGCCAGCACCGGCATGATGGTAACGATGGCGATCATGGCGCCAATGATGGCAAAGGTCATGCGGTTGATGGTGGCGTGCATGTTGCTGTGCAGCCCGTGCATCTCGGTTCGCAAATCATGTATTTCACAGCGCAGCCCCTGCGTTTCGGCAGCCAGCTCGCTGCGCAGGCTTTGGGCTTCGCTGGCCAGCTCGCTGCGCAGGCTTTGGGCTTCGCTGGCCAGCTCGCTGCGAAGACTCCGGGCCTCGGCGGCCAGCTCGCTGCGCAGGCTCTGGGCCTGGGCGGCCAGTTCGCAGCGCAGGTTCTGCGTTTCAGTGGTGAGTTCGCTGCGCAGGCTCTGGGTCTCGGCCGTCAGATCGCGGCGCAGATCTGCCATGGCCAGTACGATGGCGCTGCGCTCTGCCTCTGCCTCCGGGCGGCTGACGTAGCGGTTTTCCGCCTCCTGGCGGATCGCGCCTGTCACCATTGCCACCAGTCTGAGCACCCGGCTCGCGGTCGCATCATCCACACCGGTTTTTCGCAGCGTCAGATAGAGGCGATGGGTATCGTAAGGGGTGGTCGTGGTCATGCGGATTGCGCTCCTGTCGCGTGCGGCGGGCTTGTTCGGAGTAACCCGAATCTGACCGTTGTCTGTGCCTGTTGTTCCCCATGCTTCATCATCGGCCCAGGATCGGTCTGATGCGCCGGCTGGGCGAGGTATCCCCTTGATTCAGCGTCCTTCTGTGCGATATCACGGTTCGCTCATTCAGCTGTTCAGGCCGGGTTTTATTAGCATTCAGGCAGAATTACCCCCTTTGCTTTAAGTCAAACATATGCATTAGAGTTATTTAATGTCTTGAAAATATGTCATTGCTGAGATAGGCTTTGACTCGAGGAAGTTGGTGATTCGAAAACAGCCTCGCTTGTTTTACTACCCCCGATCTGGTTGGTGCTGCATGTTTTGAGTCAGGCACCGGACCATTCCAACCTGTCCGTTTTCCGTAAGGGAATCCGGTCAGTCAGCCTTTAATGGTTTCTCCTTGGCAGCTGTCATTTTGCCAATCCATTCTTTTTGCTTTGTGCGATGACAGACCATGCCATGCAGCGTTGTTGGCAATATCAACCTGGCACTGGGGGTAATAATGAAGTCCGAATATAAAATTGGCGTAGGTCTAGCTACGTTTCTGGTCATGGCAAATATGCTGGGCTCGGGTATTTCCATGGTTCCGGCCTATATGGCATCGATCGGCACCATTGGGATGGTCAGCTGGCTGATTGCCATCGTGGGGGCTGTTTCTCTGGCACTGGTGTTTTCCCGGCTGGCGATTGTCGATCCGGCCGAAGGTGGTGTCGTGGCCTATGCCTCCAAGGTTTCGCCGGTGCTTGGGCGTCAGACGCAGATTTTCTACGTTCTGGCCAACCTGACCGGTAACCTCGCCGTCGCAGCCACCTCGATCGCCTATTTCAGCATGCTGTTCCCGGTGCTGCAGGATCCGCTGGTCTCCTCGATCGCCATTATTGTCGAAACCTGGATACTGGCCTTTATCGCCATGATGGGGATTGGCTGGGTGGCCCGTCTGGCGACGCTGGGTGTCGTGATGATTGCGCTGCAGATTGTCTCGGTCGGCTCCTATGGCTGGGTCGATTTCAGCCCGACCCTGTTCTCGCAGAACTGGAATGTCTCCGGTACCAGCTCCATGTCGGCCATCTTCTCCGGCATTCTGGTCTGCCTGTGGAGCTTCCTCGGTGTTGAAACCGCCAGCGTCAACAGTGGCCTGGTGAAGAACCCGACCCGTACCGTTCCGCTGGCCACCATGCTGGGTGTTGGTCTGGTATGTCTGGCTTACTTCCTGTCGTGCACGGTCGTTGGTGGTCTGTTCACCATGAAGGAACTGGCCAATACGCCTGCACCGTGGGTGCTGGCCGTCAGCACGCTGTTCTCGCCGAAGCTGGGCCCGTTGGTGGCCGCTGCCGAGTCGGTGCTGTGCTTTGCCTCGCTGTGCTCCTGGATCTTCATCGTGGCCGAAGCCGCCGCCCGCGCGGGCAAGGATGGCACGCTGCCGAAAATCTTTGCTGAAACCAACGCTCGTGGTGTGCCGGCCAAGGGCATCATCATTGAAGCTGCCATCATGACCGCGGCCATGATCGTCGCCATCATCATGAAGCAGAACCTGGTCTCGATTTTCGGTACCACGGCTGTACTGGCTTCGCTGTTTGTCCTGTTCCCGTACTTCTACTCGATCCTGTATCTGCTGAAGCGTCAGGAAAAGAAGGGTGCCTTGCTGACTGCCGCCGCGATCCTCGGCATGCTGTTCTGCTTTGTCGCCATTGCCGGCGGGACGCAGGGTCAACTGGCCTTGACCTTGATCGTTGCCCTGGCGCTGTTCCTGCTGTCGGTCCGCTCTGACAAGGCCGAGTCGGCCGAAGAAGACGTGGCCAAGGTCATCCCGCAGCCACAGGCTGATTAAAACCCGTCAGTCCGCGCCGTCCGCTCCCACGGCACCGTGCCGGACTGGCAGGTAGTAGTGGTCAAAGACCCCGGAACCCGTCCGGGGTCTTTGGCCGTCCATCAGAATGACTCAGACCTTGAAGCTGGCCACCGACTGATTCAATTCACCAGCCAGCTTTTCCAGCTCCAGCACACTGTCACGCGCGGCCTGAACAGACAGGGCCGACTCTTCCACCATGTGAGCAATCTTCTCGACATTGCTGGCCACATTGCTGTTGGCGATGCTTTGCTCCGAGGTCGAGTGTGCCACTTCGCGAATCTTGTGCAGGGTTTCCGACGTCCCCTCGCTGATCTGGCGCAGGGCTTCGGCGGCCTGCGAGGCCTTGTCCACCCCGAGGGCTACTTGCGGCTTGATCTGCTGCATGCTGCCGACCACCGAGTGCGTGTCCTGCTGGATGGCGTTGATCATCTCGGTGATCTTTCCGGTCGCATTGCCGGCCCGTTCGGCCAGCTTACGCACCTCATCGGCCACCACGGCAAAACCACGTCCCTGTTCACCGGCCCGTGCCGCCTCAATGGCTGCGTTCAAGGCCAGCAGGTTGGTCTGGTCGGCAATGTCCTTGATTTCGTTGGCAATGGTGTCGATGGTGCCGGCCCGCTCATCCAGTGAGGCAATGGTACGCGAGGCATCTTCAACCTGGCTGGCGACACGCTGGATTTCCTGCGCGGCCTGATTGACCAGCTGTCCGCCTTGTTCGGACAGCTTGCTGGCCTGAGCCGAGTTGCTTTCGGTTTCGCGGGCACTGTCCGAGATCTGATCCACGCTGACCGACAGTTGTTCGATCGCCGCGGCCGTGGCGGTGGTGGCAGTCGAGGATTCGTGCGAGGCCGAGGAGATCTGGGCCATGCGACCGGAGATCGATTGCGCCGTGTCGTGCAGCTTGCGTGCCCCCTGTTGAATATCGTGGACCACTTTCTGCAGATTGTGCTGCATGACGTTGATGGCACCCAGCAAACTGTCGCTGGCCGGGGAGCCCTGGATTTCCTGGCTCAGGTCACCGCGCGCAATCGCGGTGGCCACCTCGGCGGCATAGTCGGGTTCCCCGCCGAGACGGCGATAGATCTGGCGGGCCAGCAGTGCGGCGGCAGCGATCACCAGCATCATGACCACCAGGCCGATACAGACGAATTTGATTGCCTGTTGCCAGAAGATGGTGTTGACGTCATCGATATAGGTGCCACAGCCGACCAGCCAGTCCCAGTCATCAATATGCGTGATCCCCACCAGCTTGGGGACCAGATCATTGCCATTGGGACGTTTGGTGACGGTGCTGACGAAGCCGATCTTGCTCTGGGCAACAGCCTCACGATAACCCTGCATACTGGTTCGGCCATCCGGCAAGGTGCCGCCAGAATCGATCTTGCCCTCCTTGCGGGCGTCCGGATGCACCAGCACGTAGCCATCCATCCGACGGATGAACACATAATCGTCCGCCTCACGCAGACCACGAATGGCGCTCATGGCTTGCTGTTGCGCTTGTTCGCGCGTCAGCTTGCCGGATTTTTCCAGAGCCTGATAGGTGGCAATCTCATGACTGGCTAGTCGCAGAACCAGGGACAGGCTGGTCTGACGCTCGTCGAGAATGGTTCGGTTCAGGGTGTGCAGCGCCACGCCGCCAATGGTGATGAGGCCGAGAATCGCCGCGATGACGATAACGGCCAGTCTGGTGGACAGTTTCATGTTCTTGTTCTCCGCGAGAGGGACAGTCTGCGTTGTTAGCAAACGCTTAAGGTTTGTTGTCTGGGTGTGATCGTTTTAGTTAATACTATTAATGAATATGTATAGTTTCAACGTGGATTTATTGTCCATGTGGCAGGCATGGTCTTTGGATCTGGTGCCGCTCGGCCTGCTGGGCGGCAGTCTGCGCACGGAAGACATCGCTTCCCTGAGGGGGATAGGAGTAAAGTGGTAGATAATTTATTCCATATGAAAGTGTTTGGTCATGCCTTATGTTGTCCTGCTGCTGTCCATGCTGCTGTGGGCCAGTACCTTTATTGCGGTCAAGTATATTTTCCTGAGCTTTGATCCGGTTTTCGTCCTGTTTGCCCGCATGGCCATTGCCATGCTCTGTCTGCTGCCCTTGCTCGGCGTGCTGCGCGTTTCACTACGCGTTCGGCGCGAGGACTGGCGCAGTCTGTTGCTGCTGGGGCTGTGCCAGCCTTGTCTGTATTTCCTGTTCGAGTCTGCCGCACTCAAGCTGACCAGTGCTTCGCAAGCCTCCGTGCTGGCTGCGCTGATTCCGGTGCTGGCGACCCTGAGTGCCTGGCTGTGGCTGCGCGAACCGCAGCGAGCCGGCAGCTGGGCTGGCGTGGTGATTTCCACCATGGGCGCGCTGGCCCTGACCCTGGCTTCGCCTGCCTCGGCCAATGCACCGAATCCCTTGCTGGGCAATTTCCTGGAGTTGCTGGCCGTGCTGTGCGGGGTCGGCTATATGCTGCTGCTCAAACGTCTTGCCGCACGCTATGCCCCGCTGACCATTATTTTCATCCAGACCATGATTGGCCTGCTGTGGTTTGGCTTCGGCCTGTTGACCCCATGGGGCACCTGGCCGACGGCCTGGCCGTTCTGGCCTTGTGTGTGGCTGGTGTATCTGGGGGCGGTGGTGACCCTGGGGGCATTTGCGCTGTATACCTGGGCCATCAGCCGCGTTCCGGTGGCGCATGCCGCCGTTTTTACCAACCTGATTCCGCTGTTTTCCATGGCACTGGCCTTCATGCTGCTGGACGAGCGCCTGACGCGTCTGCAATGGCTGGCCTGTCTGGCCATTTTGCTCGGGGTATGGCTGGGGCAGCGATCGGGGGGCAAGCCTGTCCCTCAGGGCGACTTGCAGCAAGTGCAGGGGTGAGGGTCGATTCAGCCCGGAATCCCTGGCGGCAAGGCCAGGCCACCCAGGCGAAACCAGCGCACCAGGTTGTGAAAATCCTGTTGTGCCTGCGCGTCCAGCGTATGCCACGCCTGTTGCCAGCGCTGTTGCAGGGGCCGGTCAATTTGTCTTCGCGTGGTACTGCGAAAGATCATCAGAAAGGGGGCCAGTGCCGTTTGATCGGTGCGGGTTTCCAGATTGGCCGACTGTAATGCGTGGCGCATTTCGGCCACGCTGAATGCTGCGCGCAGCGAGGCCAGGAAGTCGCGCGTAAAGGCGGGGGACTGCTCGCTGGCGCGATCATGGGCAAAGTAGCGTTGGCTGGCCAGGCGTTTGAGCCGCCCGAAATCGGCCAGATACAGCCCGCCGCCAGGACGCAGGACTCGACGGATTTCGCTGCAGGCCTGTCCGAGCGACCGGGTATCGGGCAAATGGTGAAGTGACATGGTGCACATCACGGCATCCTGCGAGGCCTGATGGAGAAAGTGAAGATTGGTGATATCGCCTTGCATGAGCGTGACGTTATCGATCTGCTGCTGCCGCAGCGTTTCTCCCGCCAGATCAAGCATGGCCGGAGAGGCATCCAGGCCGAAGAAGTGGCAGTCCGGATTCAGCCGGGCCATGCAGGCCAGTTGATTGGCCGGCCCGCAGGCCAGATCCAGCACGGTATCGCCCGTGCGCAGAACGGGCAGGCATTGCGTGGCATGGTAAAGATACAGAGGCTGCAGGATGCCCTGATCACGTCCGCTATCGGCAAAAGCATGCACCTGCGCCGGATCGCGCATGACAGCATCGTGCTCCGGGACTCTGGGCAGTGGATGGCGCATGACCTGCTCCATCAGCAGGTGGTAGAACATTTGTGTAGCGGACATGGACAGGCAGGTTTCGGTTCTTGACTCGGCAGTGGTACGTTTAACGGGCTTGCCGGCGTACTCTGGACAGGAGTCGCCGCGTGGTCAGCATTGGCAGGCGCAGGATGAATCCGATCATCAGACGAATGTGCATGCAGGTCAGCAGCCGATTATCCCGCCAGTAGTTGAAGTGGGAAACCCCGCCTTCTCCTGGCTGGAAGTATTTCACCGCGGCAGGCAGGTTGATTGGCCGAACGCCAAGCCAGCAGAGGCGCACGACCGCCTCCGGGTCGAAGTCGAAACGACGCATCCAGCGCTGACCGCGCATCACGCGCCGCAACGGGGCCACCGGATAAACACGGAAACCAAACAGCGAATCACCGATGCCCATGCCCAGCGTTTCCAGGTTGGCCCACCAGTTGGAGATTTTGCGCCCCTTGACCCGCAGGGAGGGTGCACTGGCATCGAATACCGGTACACCCAGTACCATCGCCTCGGGGTGCGTCTGGGAGCAGTGCATGAAGTCGGGGATGCGTTGCGCCGGATGCTGTCCATCCGAGTCCATGCATAACACATGGGTCATGCCCTGCTGACTGGCCATTTCCAGACCATGCAGGACCGCGGCACCTTTGCCGACGTTATGCGGCAAGACCATGACGCGCAGGCCGTCATCCTCGGCGGCCAGGGCCTGGAGCGCCTCGGCGGAACCGTCCGTACTGCCGTCCACCACCACCCAGACCGGATTCCAGAAGCGTCGGGCTTCCTTGACGGTGTCAATGACTTTGGGGCCCGGATTGTAACTCGGGATCAAAACCAGATGGCTGGTGCTGGGGGAATTATTCATCGGAAAGCCGGATTAAAATGGCCAGATTGGCACAGTAAAAATGAGCTGGAACATAGCTGAAATGCCATTGCATGGTCAAGAAACTCACCGGATGCGCAGATCGGGATCAATCGATCGCGTCATTTGTGATTCAAAATATTGCTGCAATTTGAGTGTCGTGATGGCCAGATTATCATCCGGCTCGAATAGCGCGCCCAATTCGGCACGATAAACCAAAGGAAACTCAGGTGGGCGCCAAATTTTCCAGCCCTTGGACAAATAAGCAGAATTCGTGCGGATCAGGATGGTTTGCAGCGGCGCGGCGGCCTTTTTGGCAATCAGGGCGACGGAGCCTTGCAGCGGGTTGACCGGCTGGCGTGTCGTGCGGGTGCCTTCCGGAAAGATCATCAGCAGATTGCCCTGTTCCACACTGCGTATGGCCGCGCGGAACATCAGATCCGGCTGCCGGTTGGAGACATAGCCGGCCAGATAGGCGCCTGCCCCCAGAAACAGATTGCTGCTGATGCTGGCCTTCATCAGACAGACGGCCTGCCGGACCCGAGACAGCACCAGAAAGGCATCAATCATGCCGGGATGATTGGGGACCAGCAGCATGCGTGAACGGCCATTCAGTGCGTCCAGTGCCGATAGATCGAGACGCATCAGCCGACAGGCTGCCGCACCGTCGAGAAATATTCGGCAAATCAGGCTGATAGACCATTGCACCAGGGGCTCGCGCAGCCACCGGGGCGTCAGGAGCAAGGGCAGTGCCAGCAGGTTGCCAGCTAGCAACATACTGCCAAGCCATAACAGCATGGAATAGAACAGGATGATTTGATGCAGGCGATGGATTTGCTTCAGCATTAACTTTAAGGTTCAAAAACAATCTGGCAATGATATGGCCTGAAAAGACCGATGACATTACGAGTCAAGTACGGTTGCTATTGACAGTTTTCGTCATTGCTTGGATATCCGCGTATTTACGACGCCAGTCCATGGATTTATGGATGCCGGTCAAGCATTTTTGCACACTTTTACTTTATAATCTTGAAGTTTGTGATATGTCACCATCCCTCATGTTGGAATGTTCATGCTAGAAGATATTGTCAAAAACTACCTGATTTCTACCAAAGGCAAGGATGTCTCGTTGTTCGACAACCCCGATTTGTCGGTATCCGATCTGGGGCTGGATTCTCTGGATATGGTGGAAATGCTGTTTGAAATTGAAGATCGCTGTGGTTTCCAGCTGCCTGATCCGATGCGTTACGCCAGTATGAGCTACAAGGCAATGCTGGCAGATATTGAACAAGTCATTCGCGAGCATCATAACGGCGAGTTGCCGGAGATGGCTCTGCAGGCAGGTAAATAATTGGCTCGCGTCCTGATTACCGGAATGGGGGCGATCAGCCCCCTGGGCGTCGGTCGCCATCAGACCTTTTCCGCCGCACTGAATGGCGAATGTGCCATTGGTCCGGCAGGAGAGGACATTGCCAAATGGTTGCCGCATGTGCTGACCGCCCCGGTCAAGGTTGATCCGCTCAGTCTGCTGAGTGACAAGCATGCCGGTCTGGACCGGGCCAGCCAGTTTGCCCTGGTGGCGGCCAACGAGGCGCTGGCTGAAGCCGGGATGACCCCGCAACCGGAAGATGCCCGTCGTATCGGCGTGTATGTCGGCATCGGCTTCGGTGGCGCCAGTACCGTCGATGCGCTCTACACGAGGCTGCAGACCACTTTGCAGCAGGGGCGCAGCCCGACCGTGGTCCATCCTCTGTCCGTGCCTCGCATGATGTCCAATGCCGCGGCAGCACTGGTTTCCATGCAGTATGGTCTGCGCGGACCGAGCAATACCTATTCTGTCGCCTGTGCCTCGTCTGCCGTCGCCATCGGCGAGGCATTCCGTGCTATTCGTGATGGCTACCTTGATGCCGCTGTCGTGATCGGCACCGAGGCCATGCTGACAGGGGGGGCCATGCTGGCCTGGAATGCCCTGCGGGTGATGGCCAAACCGGATCCCGCCGATGTAGCGCGCAGCTGCAAACCTTTTGCGCAGGATCGCAGCGGCTTTGTTCTGGGCGAAGGTGCGGCGGCCATGGTACTGGAGAGTGAGTCTCGGGCCCGGCAGCGCGGTGCCGCGGGCATTGCCGAGGTGGCGGGCTACGGTTGCAGCAGTGATGCGGCCCATCTCACGGCCCCTTCCAGCGAGGAGCAGGTGGTGGCCATGCAGCAGGCGCTGTCCCAGGCCGGATTGTCCGCCGACGAGGTGCAGTATCTGAATGCCCACGGGACGGCCACCGATGCCGGTGATGTGGTCGAGACGCAGTCGATCCGCGCCGTGTTTGGCGATGCTGCCGATGCGCTGGCGGTCAGCTCGACCAAGTCCATGCACGGACACCTGATCGGCGCCAGCGGGATTCTGGAATTCCTCATCAGCGTCATGGCCATGGAGCAGGGGGCCTTGCCGCCGACTGCCACGCTGGACCGGGCCGATCCGCGTTGTGATCTGGATTACATCGCGCGCGAAGCGCGTCGGGGCGTCGAAGTGTCGGCGGTCATGTCCAACTCGTTTGCCTTTGGTGGCAGCAATGCCTCGTTGCTGGCGAGACGTTATCAACCATGAGCCAAGCACAGCCAGACTACCCGTTGCAGCTGTCCCGCGCCGAGATCGAACAGGTCTTGCCGCACCGTGGCGATATCTTTTTTTGCCATCAACTGACGATCAACGGGCCGCATGCCTTTGAAGGCACGGCCCGCTGGTCGCTTGATCATCCGCTGATCCGGGGGCATTTTCCCGGCATGCCCATCGTGCCGGGCGTGCTGCTGATCGAGGCGATGGCCCAGCTGACCGGCGCCGGTCTGCTGGTGGGGGATCCCTATATCAAGACCCTGCCGGAAGATTCCATCGGGGTGTTGGCAGGGGTGCGCAGCTGCTGGTTCAAGCAGCCGGTCAGGCCGGACAGCGAAGTAAGATTTGACATCCAGTGCCGTCAACTGGCGCCGGCGCTGGTGCAGGCGACGGCACGGGTGCAAGTGGATGCGACGGAAGTGGCCAAGCTCGACCTCTCCATTGCCTATGTGCCGCGCCAGCAGGTACTGGCAGGCTGAACCTGCCTGGCGTGCTCAGATCATGCCGCCATTGATGGAAATGATCTGCCCGGTGACGTAGCCGGCATCTTCCGAGGCCAGATAGGCGACCAGGCCGGCCACCTCCGCCGGCGTGCCGGCGCGCTTCATCGGTACCATCGAGGCAATCTGCTGCTCGGTAAAACTGTCCTTGCTCATTTCCGATTCGATGACGCCTGGCGCAATGGCATTGACCGTGATGCCGCGGCTTGCCAGCTCCAGGGCCAGCGACTTGGTCGCCCCGTGCAGCGCCGCCTTGGCGGCGGCATAGTTGGTCTGACCACGATTGCCGGCCAGGGCGGCCACCGAGGTGATATTGATGATGCGTCCCCAGCGGGTACGGATCATCGGCATGGTCAGTGGCTGGGTGACATGAAAGAAACCATGCAATGACACGTCGATGACCCTGTGCCATTGAGCGGCGCTCATGCCCGGGAACACGGCATCGTCGTGAATCCCTGCATTATTCACTACGACCTGAATCGGACCTTGCTGCAGCAGGGTTTCCACGGCCTGCGCACAGGCCGCCTCATCCGCCACGTCAAATTGCACCGCTTCGGCCGAGTAACCCTCGGCGATCAGGGTTTCACAGAGATGCTGTGCCTGCGTCAGCTGGCGGTTGGCGTGGACGATGACATGGAAGCCTTCTCGTGCCAGTCGCTGGCTGATGGCAGCGCCGATGGCACCGCTGCCACCGGTAATCAGGGCTCGTTTCATGGTGATCAGACTTTCGGGGAATAGGCGTCGGCATCGAGAATCGCGGCCAGCCGACCGCTGGCCAGCACCTGCTCGTCCGCCAGGATTTCAAACTGATACAGGGCATTGACCGCCGAGCCCGACAAACGGGTGGCATGGACCGTCAGGGGACCCGTGGATTGATCCAGCCGCGCGACATGCCAGCGCACATCCCGCGCACTGGTGAGGAAACCGGCCTTGGGAGCCGGCGACGCTTGCGCCAGCAGGGCGCCATGCACGGCCATGGCCTGGGCGGCGTATTCAATTGCCGTCGAGATCCCCAGCCGGTCATGGGCACGCAGCGGGTTATCTGCCTGGCAGTGGCTGTCGGTCAGACAGTAAATCTCCTGCTCATTCCAGTCCCGCACACTGTCCAGCAGGCACATCTTGCCCTGATGAGGGATGTGTGCCGCGATCCACTGACGATCGATCATGCCGCCACCTCAATGGCCAGACTGGTTTCCGCCAGATAGTCGATGACGACACGGCCGCTGCCGCCCCGGGCCAGGCGCTGCAACAGGGGCAGACTGCGTGCCGAGGGGACTTGCAGGCGCAGCGACTCGAGATCGCTTTGCGCCAGGGTATCGGCTGGCTCCTGACAGAGCGACAGGCGCAAGGACGGCTGGTGTGCCGCCGTCTGCATCGGGCTCAGGACCATACCGACGCCGAAGGGCCAGGGAATCGGGCGCAAGGAGTACAAAGGCTCGGGATAGGCGGTGTCGAAGGCGATCAGCAGGCAGGGCTGGCCACTGCTCAGTGCCTGACACGCCGTTTCCAGCAGGGCGGCACCGAAGGTCGCATCGTAGGTGCACAGGCTGGTCGAGGCTGCGGTGCAGTGCGTGGCGATGCCCCAATACCCTGCGGCTGCATTGTGAACCGAGTTATGGAAGCGGGTCGGCGAAATCATGCGGTCATCCGAAGCCAGCGTATCCAGCAGGCTGTGGCAGTTCTCGCAGTCCCCGCCCGTGGAAGAAAAAATATTCGCCAGTGTGGCAGGGTCTCGTCCGGCGGCCCTGGCCGCGCCCAGGCCGATGGCCATGGAGAGACGGATGGCACTGCCCGCGCGGCGCCGTTCGGTGGCGGGAAGCAACTCGGCCACCGGCATGACGACCGGCGCCATATCGATCGGCTGCTCGCCACGCAAGACAGGCTGGGCGTCAGACCAGTTGGGCAGGCCCGGACCGATCAGACTGATACCTTCAAGATAGATAGTGTTCATGCTCATGATGCGACGCGCGAAAAAATCAGGCTGCAGTTACTGCCGCCAAAACCGAAAGAGTTGCTGAGGACGTGCTGCAAGGGCTGCGTTCGTGTGGTCAGCAGATAGTTGGCTTGCAGGCGCGGATCGGTCTCCCGGGTGCCGGCACCGCCCGGCATGAAGCCATGGCCAAGCAGCAGGGCACAGATCACGGCTTCGATCCCGCCAGCGGCACCCAGGGTATGACCAGTGTGCCCCTTGGTCGAGCTGCAGGGGGTTTGTGTGCCGAAGAGGCTGCTGACCGCGGCATCTTCCGCCGCGTCATTACTCGGGGTGGCCGTGCCATGCAGGTTGATATAGTCGATCTGTGCCGGTTGCAGGCCGGCACTGTCCAGTGCCGCCTGCATGGCGGCGAGGGCGCCCAGACCCTGCGGATGCGGCGAGGACATGTGATAGGCATCGCTGGTTTCACCGACGCCTGTCAGCAGAATGTCGCCTACGCCGGCCGGATCGTGGCGTTCCAGCAAGGCATAGGCAGCTCCTTCACCGACCGAGATGCCGTCACGGTTTGCATCCCAGGGTTTGCAGGGACTGGCCGAGACCAGCTGCAGGGACGAAAAGCCGTAGATGGTCGTCAGGCACAGAGAGTCCACGCCCCCCACCACGGCGGCATCGACCAGGCCAAGGCTGATCATGCGCTGTGCGGCGGCAAAGACTTTGGCACTGGAAGAACAGGCGGTGGAAATCACGGTGGCGGGGCCGCTGATGCCGAAATAGTGACGGACGAAGTCTGCCACCGAGAAGGTATTGTGGGTTTCGCGATAGCGATGATCGGACGGCAGTCGGCCGGTTTCCGGATCGCGGAAGCGGTAAGCCACTTCCGAACTCAGGATGCCGGAGGTACTGGAGCCGAGAATCACCGCCACGCGCTGGGCACCATGACGGGCAATCGCCTGCCTGACGTGTCCGGCGAAGCCGTCCTGTTCCAGCGCCAGCTGGGCCAGACGGTTGTTGCGACAATCAAAGCGTGCCAGATCCGGTCGCAGGGTGAAATCGTCGAGGCCGGCAACCTCGCCCATGCAGAATTCGGATGAGATGGTTTCCCAGCGCTGGCGCACGATTCCGCTGCGCTGGTGCCGCAGGGCATCCACATGGGGGGCGATGCCGGCGCCAAGCGCGCTGGTCAGTGTGTAGGCACTAAGTCTGAGGGCTTGCATCATAACGTCACGACGGATCAGTTGGGTGAGACGCGCTGGCGTCGGGTTTCAGAGAGAGGGGCAGGGCATGCAGATCACGGGCCAACGGCGGCTGGCAGGCTTGCCGCAGGGTCACGGTATGCAGATCATGTGCCTTCAGCGCCGACAGCAAGCGAGGCAAAACCTGCTGAATGATCGGCTGGCCATTGGCATCTCGTGCGGCATTGCCGTCATGCAACAGCAGAATGTCCCCGGCTTGCAGCCCGCGGATCAGTTTTGAATACACGTTATCCGGGTTTTTATCCCGAGTATCATAACCTCGTCGGGTCCAGCTCACAAGAATCAGGCCGGAGGCTTCCAGGCAGGGGGCAAGGAAGGGGTTGCGCAGCCCGGCGACCGGTCGATAAAAGCCCGTCGAATGGCCGCAGACGGCCTGCAGCGTCTGCCGGCCGTCGAGGATTTCCCGCTGCCAGCCCCGCGGGCCGGACAGGGCCAGCAACACGGGGTGTCGCTGGCCGTGATTCTCGATCTGATGCCCCTCGGCCAGGATGCGCCGGCAGAGGTCGGGATGTCGGGCTGCCCGGGTGCCGATGCAAAAAAAGGTGGCACGGGCGCCATGCTGTTTCAGGATGTCCAGCACGGCAGGCGTGACTTCGGGGTCGGGACCGTCATCGATGGTGATGGCGATTTCCTTGCGTTGTGCCGCCGCGTCAGGCAGGCGGGTCAGATTGGTGCCAAGCCACTGGCTGCGGGGCAGCAGGCCGATGGTGGCAATGAGGCCATGCAGCAGCAGCAAGGCCAGCACAACCGCGCCCCAGTGAGCCGGCCAGCGCAGCAGCAGCACCAGCGCCAGCAGGTGAAGGGCGAGACAGAAGCGCAAAAAGGGGGTGAGTGGCGGGATGGTCATGTGATCGCCTGCGCTTCGTCAGCAAACGGCCCCTGATCGAGCCAGCCGGACCACAATGCCTGCCAGGCAGGCCAGTCATGTTTCCCCCGGGTGTGGAGTATTCGTCTGTCCGCGATCAGGCTGGCCAGCATGGCCTGACCCTGCCGGAAACGATCCTGATCCGACAGGCCGAGCCAGATGGCGGGCATGGCGTCCTCGGTACGCGGCTGCCGACACAACCAGTGCCACCAGCGACGTTCGTCATGCTGTGAGCAGTCGGGCAGCCCGGCCCAGTCAGCCGGGCTGCCGGCCGCACGGATTTCCGCCAGAACGTCGCCGGTGCCGGGGTAGGGCGCGATCAGCATCAGTCCGGCCAGTTTGTCGGCATGCGCTGCCGCGCAGTGCAGGGCATTGAAGGCGCCGAGGGAAATGCCGGCCAGCCAGATCTGCCGGTAGCCCTGACGAGCTGCCGGCGTCAGGATGGCTTGTTCGATGTCTGCGGCAACGGTCTGGGCCATGACTTGCTGGTACCCGATTTCGGCCAGCACGATGTCGACATTCAGTCCGCGCGCTCGCACGGCCTGCACCATGCCCTGCTCGATCATGTCCTCCGGCCTGGCCATGGCCGGCGGCAGCAGGACCAGCAGGGTCCTGGCGTGCAAGCCGGCGCATACGGGTTCATGTATCAGCCGCATGGCGGGGCTTCCGGGTCAGTGCTGCGGCAAACAGCAGGGTCAGCAGGGCACCAATGGCCACCGTCGAGCCGATATAGGACAACACCGGTACTCGGGATGTCCCGAGCAAGCCGAAACTCATGACCGTCGCCAGGTTGGCGATCAGCAGAGAGGTTTCGATCTGTTGTTGTTCCCCGGCAGTTTCCGGTGTCTGTTCGCTGACGAAGAACAGGGCGTAGTTGGAGCCGATGGCCACCACCAGCAGCAAGCCCACCAAATGCAGGATCGTCAGTTGAATGCCACAGGCGTGCAGCAGACCGACGACGCACAGCACCGCACAGCCCAGCGGCAGGGCAATGCGTGCGGCCCGGCCCGGGCCGCACGACAGGGCCAGCAACAGCAGGATGGCGAGACATCCCAGGCCGGAGAGCAGCAAGGCTTCATGCGTGTAATTGTCGAAAATGCCGGTGGTTTCCTGCAGCAGGTCAATCACGGTGATCTGGCTCAGCCCTGCCGCCGCCAGGGCAGATTGCACCTGGTTGATATCCATGAGATCCGGCTGGGCGCCCAGGCCGCTCGGCCGCAGGGGCATCAGGACCAGATAACCGTGCTGGCGCGGGATCAGCATGGAGTCGAGCAGCATCCCTGAGGCGGTGCCTTTCAGGTCGGCACGGGTCAGGGGGGCATGCTGGCGGGCGTTCTGCAGGTCAGCCAGAAACCCTTGCAGCTTACCGGCCTGCAGGGGCAAGCCTGACAGCGCCTGCTGCAGGGTGTGGCGAGCCTGCTCCGGCGCCGGCAGTGCCTGCTGGCGCGTGTGCTGGGTCTCCAGGCTGGGCAGCAACTGGCTGGGTGCGTGGAAGCCCCCGATGACTTGTTGCCGGGTCAGGGTCTGCAGCGTCGAGGCGGCACGTTCCGAGAGGCTCAGCGCGGTTTGCTGGTCCGGCGCCACAAAACTGGCGACATAACGCATATCGTTGCCGCCGAGATCACCGCGAAGCTGGGCGTCGAGGTGGTTTTGTGCGGCGGAAACCGGGCTGAGCGCGGACAACTGGCGACTCCAGATGTCCTGTTTCTGAACCAGCAGAGGCACCACGGCCAGCAGGCTGATGACGATGACCACGCCACGCCAGCGGTACAGGCCGTCCAGCAGGGCCTGCAGCGTCCGGCCTACCCGGCTCAGGTCACGCAGCCTGGCCCGGGCCGGCATCAGGATCGGCAGCACATAGCGGGTCACCAGCGCGGCGGTCAGCAGACCGCTGATGGAGTAAAGGCCGAGCTGGGCCAGGCCGGGAAAACTCGAGCAGAGCAGGGCGGCAAAACCGGTGATCGAGGTGAGAACCCCCAGGCGGATGGTGCGCCAGAAGCTGCGTGGATGACTGCCCCCCGCCCGTTGAATGAACAGATAGATGGAGTAGTCGACCGCCTCGCCAATCAGGGTGGTGCCAAAGCCGAGTGTCAGGCCGTGGACATGTCCGAAGCCCAGACTGACGGCGGCAATCCCGGCCAGGGCACCCGAGACCACCGGCAGCAGGCCCAGCAGCAGCAGCGAGGGCGAGCGGTAGACCAATAACAGCAGGCAGACCACCAGCGCGGTGCCCAATGTGGCCAGTCGGCCGACTTCATCCTGAATGGTGTCGCGCGAGGCGACCGACATGACACTGGTGCCGCTCATGACCAGCCGGGTATCTGCCGTTTTGCCCGGCAACCGGTCGAAGGTCTGGCGCAGGGTGTCCAGCGCATGGGCCTGCGCATCGGTGTTCAGACCAGAGTCGGCCAGCTGGACCAGCAGCACCGCGCGGTTGCCATCGCGCGAAATCCAGACTTCGCCGTCGCTGCGCGGTGCGGCATCACCGATGAACTGATCCAGGATGCGCAGCGTTTCGCCGCTGGGGTCCCGGGGCAGAATCTGTTTGACCAGCAGGCCGCCGTCGCCGGCCATGTCCAGCAGCAAGGTCTGAATGGCCTCGTGCAGACCGGCCGGGCTGAAACGGTCGACACTGATCGCCGGGCTCAGCAGGTAGCGGTTGTCGAAGAAGTAACGTTGATCGCGTTGCTGGGTGGCCGAGTCGCCGTTTTGTACCGCGCTGAACAGGGCGTTGCCGTTCAGCCGCTGCACCATCTCGCGCGACAGCTGGGTGCGCTGGCTGGCATTGCCCCCTTCGATACCGAGCAGCACCAGCCGGGCGATGGCGCCATCGCGTAACTGGTCAACCAGCATCTGCTGTCTGGCGCTCGGGGTTTTCGGCATGAAGGCCGACAGATCAGCAACAAAGCGGGTCTGGCTGATGACCAGGCAGGCGGCCAGCATGGCGGCCAGCCACAGGGTCAGGATCAGTTTCTGCGAGCGGGTTTTCATCGGGTGCTGGTGATGGTCATGTCAGAACGGTCCCCGTCGGCCTGCAGGAAGGAGATGGTGCGTACCTGTGCCCGCGCGCCGCTGATACGGACCTGGCTGATGAGCTTCAGCATGCGTGCCTGCAGGGGAACCAGCGTCAGCTGCCATTGCTCGGCACGGCCGGTCAGATTGACGTTGAAATAACGCTCCAGGGCGTTGCGATCCCCTGCCAGGGTGGCACGGATGCTCTCGACGAAGGCGGCGACCTCGGGCCGGTCTGACAGCGAGACCGTGATGCGTCGGCCATCACTGCGCTCCAGCATCAGTTTGTCACCCTGCAGGATGACGGCCTCTGCCTTTGGCTTCAGTGTGCGCTTTTCCAGCCGGTCCGGTGCGGTGAAGGACAGTTCGCCGGAGGATTCCAGCGGCTGGTCGAGCACGGCCAGGGTTTTCTTTTCGACGAAGGTGGCCGTGCCGGATTTTTTTTGTCCCAGCATCTGCATCAGATCCGGCATGCCCCAGTCGGCGGCGAAGGTGGCGGTGCCGGCGATCAGCAGCAGGCTGGCGAGCAGGGGGGAGAGTCGATGGGCAAACATGATCGTTTTAAGCTTCATTCCAGAAATCGTAGAAATTGAACCAATTGAACGGCTGCGCCTGGCAGTGTCGGGCCAGTACGGCGACATAGCGTGCCATCAGATCGCTGGCCAGGGCATCGCGCGGCTGTCCTGCTGCGGCAGAAGGGTCGTCGAGACGTTCAAAGTGTAGCTGATAACGGTTGCCGCCCAGGTAAAGACCGGCAATGAAATACACCGGGTGCCCCAGCATGGCCGCCATGCGAAATGGTCCGCCGGGGAAGGGGGCCGGGGTGCCGAGGAAGGGGTGCGGCACATAGGTGTCGGGGCCGGTCGCCCGATCCGCCAGCAAACCGACCAGCGCGCCCTGCTTCAGCCGCTCGTGGACCCGGAGCATGGCATCCAGCGAGCCGAGGGGGATGATGTCCTGAACGGCCCCCGGATTGATGGCCGCCAGTGTCTGCTGGATTTGGCGTGCGTTCTCGGGGTACATGGCCATGCTGACGCGCATGTCCGGCCGCTGGCGCGCCATGCTGCGCAGGACTTCGAAACTGCCCAGATGGGCGCCGAACAGCAACAAGCCCTGGCCACTGGCGCAGTGCTGATGCAGGGCCTCGGCACCGACCAGCTCAATGTCGAACTGGTCGAAGCGGTCGCGCAGCAGATAGACCCGGTCATGGATGGTCGTGGCAAATGCCAGGACATGGCGGTAGCGCTCGTGCCAGCGTGGCGGGCGTCCCAGACTGCGTGTCAGGTATTGGCGCGAGGCACGGCCTGCCTTGCCGCCGAACAGGGTGAAATAGGCGGCGATGCCGAACAGCACCAGGCGCGAAACCGCTCTGCCAAGACGCAGGGAGAGCTGACTCATGAAGCCGAGCAGCAGTGCACTGCCGCGCTCCTTGCGCTGCATCCAGGCCGGTGTGTCCTTGACCGCGAGGCGAGGCATGTGGTCACTCATGGCAGGCGGCTGCCTCTGCGATGAATTTGCCATCGGCGACCTTTTGCGCTGCGTGATACAGACTGAAGGCCACCTGTGCGTGGCCGGCCTCGTAGCGCAGGCTGAGCGTTCCCCCTGCGCTGACCGGTGCGTAGAACTTCACCACGGCCAGTCCGGTCAGGGTCAGCCCTTCATGCTGGCTGATGGCTGCCTGGGCCAGGTCGAGCAGTACCACGCCGGGGACGATCGGCCGGCCGGGGAAGTGGCCGGCAAAGGCCGGGTGGTCGCTGGCGATGATCAGTGGCAATTCGGTCATGGCGACTCCGGTCCGTCAATGTGTTGTTGAATCAGTGCCTCCAGGGTGCGCGCCAGGATCTTGCCGTTGCCATCCCGCGGCAGCGAGTCCACGAAAACGATGGGTCTGGGCAAAAAAACCGGATCGATATGGGCGCGCAAGCCGGCCAGAATGGCCTCGCGTTGCAGGCTCGGGGCCACGACAAAGGCGGCCAGGCGCTCCACTTCGCGTGCGTGCCGTGTCCGGGGGATGCAGAAGACGCCGTCCTCCACCCCGGGCAGGCGGGTGATCAGGTTGTTGAGGTAGGTCAGCGAACTGCGCTTGCCAGCCACATTGATCATATTGGCTTTGCGATCGATGAGCCGGAACGTGTCAGCCGAAAGCAATTCAACCGTATCGTTGAGGATTTGCGGGGTTTCGTAGACCTCGCCGACAGCCCAGGTGTCTTCTCCCTGTTGTTGCAGGGTAATCCCGGCGACGTTGTGCCAGATGTCGTCGCGACAGGGTTGCCGGGTAGCCAGTTGGCCGGTTTCTGTCGAGCCGTAGATTTCCAGTACCGGGCAGCCGAGTCGTGCTTCTGCCTGGCGGGCCAGCTCAACGCTCAGGGGGGCGGTGGCCGACAGGATGGCCGCGACGGGAGGCAAGGTGATGTCCGCTTCCAGCAGTTTGCGCAGATGGAAGGGGGTGATCACCAGTAGTCTGGGGGCGGTCATCTCTGCCAGGCTGGCGGCGATGTCGGCCGGGAAGAAAGGCAGGCGGGTCGACATGCGGCCACCGGCCAGGACCGGCAGCAAGACGCTGGATTCGAGGCCATACATATGGCGAATTGGTACCGTGCCCAGTACCGAACAGCGGCCTCCCGCCGTATCCCATACTCGTTCGGCGCCGGCCAGAATGGCCAGCCGCAGCCGGCCGAAGGTCTTGTAGTGGGCGCTGGGCGTCCCGGTGGAGCCCGATGTATAGACACAGGCGACGCGGCGGTCCGCAGGGATCAGCGGGTTGTCGCGGCGCCAGTCGGCCGGGTCCTCGCCATCCAGGTTGATGTGCAGAAACGGGTGGCTCGGCAGTGGATTGTCTGCCTGGTCGCCCAGTACCAGCAGGTCTGTTTGCTCTGCGGCAACGGCTGCCAGGTGCTCGGGGGCGGCCGAGTTGGGCAGTACGGTGAGCAGACCGCGGGCAAAGGCCGCAAAAAGAGAGACGGCGAAATGATAGCGGTCCTGGCAAAGGTTCAGTAATGCGCCCTGGGCCGGCAGTCTCTCCGCCAGGCTCAGGACATCGTGCTGGAATCGGCCGCGACGGATGACCTGACCTTGGCGCCAGGTAAAGGGGGTACTCGGGTCGAGCGGCGGAAACAGGGGAATGGCATTCATGGTGACGGATTCAACAGTCTCGCGGCGCTTTGGCTTCTGTTTGCCAGGGTTTGCCCGGCGGATGATTTCGGGTGTATTCGCGGTAGGAGGCGATGGTCTGGGCGATGCTGAAATGGGGTCTGTCCGGCAGCAGGCGCAAGCGGATCAGGAATTCGCCGCCAAACATGATGCCCAGCGATACCGGGGTGAGAATGGTGGCAAAGAAGGCCCAGGCCGGCAGCGGAGCCAGGCAGAACAGACCGATGGAGATCAGCCCGCTGGCGACAAAGTAGATGGTCCAGGCGAGCGTGACGCCCCAGGTGTAGCGCAGGTAATCGGCATCCAGCACCTCACTGATGGCGATGCGGGCAATGCGTGAGCACAGGGCGCCATGGTGGGTGCCCAGTGTGCTGCCGAACATGATACCGAGCGAGACCATGGCCGCCAGGTGCTGGACAAAATACAGCCAGGCCGCATGGGTCAGCAGGGTGTCAATGTTGAGGGCAATGGCGATGGTGGCGGCCAGGCAGCCGGCCAGCGCGGGCCAGCGGAACGCGGAATGCCAGCAGGCAACCACGACCCCGGTGGCCAGCGGCAGGGAGCCGACAATGACAGCCAGAACCGGAGGGTGGTGCGAGGCCGACGCCAGATAGCTCAGCCCGGCATAGGCGGCGAACACGATGGCCAGCAGCAGGAATTTCGCCTTGCGCCACAACGACATCATTTGCTGCGGTGCTCGGCAATATAGTTGGCCAGGGCGCGCAGGGAACCAAAAATGCGAGCGTTGTCTTCGCCGTCGGCTTTCAGCTGTACGCCATATTGTTTGGACATCACCAGGGCAATTTCCAGAATATCGATTGAATCAATGCCCAGCTTGTCTCCATACAGGGGCTCTTCTGGCACAATGGCTTCCGGCGAAATATCAAGATTCAGTGCCGTAACGATCAGGCCGGCAATTTCTTGCTCCAGCGCCGGGTTATGTGCGGTGTCTGCGGAGTTTTGAATATCCATGATGGTAATTTCGCGAAAAAGAGTTGGTCAGGGATGGCTGTTATTCGCCAAGGCAATTCAGTTTCGGTATGATCTCGAACCCGATGGCGTGACCGTTATTGCGGCTAACTACTTCCCTGATGGAAAAGGGCAAAATTATAGCAAGATCAATAGCGTCCGGTATAGTGTGAAATTGCTTTAAGGAGTTGATTTGAACCAAGGAGAGGGTAGGTTCTCGCGAGACCGGATTGATATGGTGAAACTGGTTTTCACCCGTTTCTGGTTCAAGATGTTCGGAACGATGGGTTTTACCCTGATTTTTTTTGTCGGGTATATTTACCTGCTGAAAAATCCATCGGGCCCGGTACATATTATCCCGCTGACATGGTTTGATTCTTTGGTGGATTTTTCCCCTGCTGCGCTGCCGGTCTACTTGTCTCTCTGGTTTTATGTTTCTCTTCCGCCGGTTTTGATGTTGTCGCGCCGGGAAATTGCCCGTTACGGGGCGAAGGTGGCGCTGCCCTGCCTGGCGGGTCTGGCGGTATTTTATGTCTGGCCCAATGCCATTGCGCCTGCCAGCATCGACTGGGCGCTGCACCCCGGCGTCTCTTTTCTGAAGCAGGTCGATACGGCAGGCAATGCCTGTCCTTCCCTGCATGTGGCGACCGCCGTTTTTTCTGCCGTCTGGCTGTTCTGGCGTTTCCGTTTCTGGCATTTTCCCGGCTGGTTGCAGGGGTTGAATATCTTGTGGTGTCTGGCAATCGCCTGGTCCACCATGGCGATCAAGCAGCATGTGGCCCTGGATGTGCTCGCCGGCACCGTGCTGGGGCTTTTCACGGCCTGGTGCTCCGGGTTGAAGCGTCATGCCTGCCGACCGGGGGGCTGATCGCTGCCGGGCTGTTTTCCATTTGCGCATTGTTTTCTTTCTGTCATGAATGCTGAATCTCTGTGGTTTACCCAGTCTGCGGTGAGTGCGCAGGCCTTCCTGCCGCCGGGGGACAACGTGGCCGGGCTGTTGGGCATGGCTGTCATCGGTGGGCAGGCATTGGCCTGCGGCCCGGCCGGCCCGGTGCCGCTGCAATCGGTCGCTACGCCACTGCTCGGTACGGATGCACTGCAGGTCGAATCGTGGGGGGTGAGTGCCGCTTGCCGTCAGGGTACGTTCCAGGATGTGCGTTATGCCGCCTCGGCCAACCTGCTGTTTGGTGTGGTTCAGCTCGATGAGGCCGATGTCGCGACTTCTGCGGGGGATGCCCCGGCATTGCAGCAGATTGCCGAACGTGCCTATCGACAGATCTTTGCCCTGCTGGCGCAGGAGGCCTGTCCTTATCTCTGGCGCGTCTGGAACTACGTGCCGGATATCAATCGTATTGACCAGGGGCTCGAACGTTATCGGCAGTTCAATATCGGGCGTCATCAGGCTTTCTGCGCCTTTGAGCGTCCGGTGGATGCCAGCCCGGCAGCCTGTGCGCTGGGCGTGGCTGCCGGACCGCTGTCGATTGCTTTTCTGGCGGCGCGCACGCCGGCCCGGCAGATTGAAAATCCCCGTCAGGTCAGTGCCTTTGTCTATCCGGCGGAATATGGTCCGCGCAGCCCGACTTTTACCCGGGCAGCACTGGCGCGTGCGGGAGAGCAGTCGATTCTGCTGATCTCCGGCACGGCGAGCATCGTCGGTCATCAGACCATGCACCAGGGGGATGTGGCCGAGCAGACGCGGGAAAGTATGAGGAATATCTCGGTGTTGCTGGCCGAGGCCAACCGACTGGCCGGGGCCTCGCTGTTTGCGCTGGACGGGCTGGTGTATCGCGTATACATCCGCCATGCCGATGACCTGGACCTGGTGCGGCAGACTCTGGCCGGGATCATTGGCTCATCGGCCGTGCTGACTTTTGTGCAGGCAGATATTTGTCGCGCTGATCTGCTGGTGGAGATTGAAGCTCACGGGTTTCATTTGCCCGGCTGACGGCCTGATGCCTCGATGCGCAGCCACAGATCCTGTCGTTGCAAGGGGGTCTGCGGCGGCAGCTCGGGATTGGCCAGTTCGATGATGGTGCGATGGCCCAGGTCGGCGCGTGACAGGGCGTCCTGATAGTACTGCGTGAACAGCTGGTTGAAGCGGTTGTCCCTCAGGGCTTTCTCCAGGCCGTGGCGGATGGCTTCGGCCAGCACCTGATTGTGCGGGCAGACGAAAAAATACACGGCAGCGGGATAGTGCAGGACAAGATGGCGATCCACGCCCAGGCCGGCCTGCCGGTAACGGTCCAGTTCGGGCCAGATCTCGTTGACCGAGCGCGGGAAGTAGTCGAAACGCCGGTTCTGCAGCATGCGAAACAGCGCATCGTACTGGCCGCTTGAGTTCACGGGCAGACCATTGGCTCGCAGGATGCGGGTGTCGGGCCAGTCCGGGCCCTGTCCGGCAGTCAGCTGCGCCAGTGTGGCAAGCGAGTCAACGTTGGCCAGGCGCTCCGGCTGCTCTGCGCGGATCAGGGCGATGCGCCAGCCGATCAGGCCACGGTCGATCGGGATGCGAATCGGCAACAGCCTGCTTTCCCGTTCTATGGTCGTCATGCTGGCGACGACATCCACGCCGGGCTGGCAGGCTGCCAGTTCACCCAGTGCCCGCGCCTGGGGCATGGCTTGCAGACCGCGTAGCGCCTGGAAGCGATGGCCATCTTCCTGCAGCGCCAGCTGCAATAGCTGGAACTGATAATCCGAGCGGTGGTCGGTGACGGATTCGGGCGGCGGCAGGTAGACCGGTTGTGCGCCTTGCACCAGCGGGCTGAGGCATGCCGCCACCAGCCACAGGACTCGCCAGCCATGTCGCCGTTTTTTCATGCCGCCACCTTTCTTGTTCATGCCGTGTCATCCCCCCGGGGGGCAATCAGTCCGTCCGGCCCGTGCGTCATTCGGATTTGAGGTGTGCCGTGCCAGTCGGCCAGCTTGTGCAGGGTCTGGCCCAGGTCCTTGAGCAGCCGCTGACTGACGCGCACGCCCGGTTCCAGATGGAAACGGCGAATCTCGAAAATACCTTGTTGCCGATGTGCCTTGGCATCCAGCCGGCCAATCAGCTTGCCGCGATGCAGGATGGGCAGCGCAAAATAGCCGTACTGACGTCGGGCTGCGGGTGTGTAGCATTCAATGCGATAGTCGAAGTCGAACAGCTCGCGTGCCCGCTTGCGATCCCAGACGACCGGGTCGAAAGGGGAGAGTACGGCCGTGGCGCCTGCTTTGAGGCTGCCGGCCTCGGCGCGCGCCAGTTCGGGGGCCAGGCTGGCATGTACAAAGGCATCCTGCTGCCAGCCTTCGACCCGTACCGGGATCAGTTCGCCCTGATCGGCCCAGTGATGCAGCAGGGCTTCGTGACGCCCCCCCTTGATGCGGTAGTAGTCGCTCAGCCATCCCGCCCTGATGATGCCCAGGGCCCGGCAACTTTGCTGCAGCATGGTTTGTCTGGCCTGTTCCGGCGTCGGCAGGTCGCGTGCATCATTCCACTGCGGCAAGACGCGCTCGGCCAGGTCGTAGATGCGCTGGAAGTTGTGCCTGGCCCTGACCATGACCCTTCCCTGGGCGAACAGCACCTCCAGATGGCGCTTCTCCGGCTTCCAGTCCCACCAGCCGCTGCCTGTGCCGTGCTGGCGGGCAAAATCGGCCGAGCGCAGCGGCCCCTGCTGGCGCATTCTGCTCAGCAGCGCTTCGATTTCCGTGCCGTGGCGTGCCAGCCAGTCTTTCGGGCATTTCCAGCCCAGCGAGGTGGCGTCCAGCATGCGGTGGCGCAACAGGCCGTAGTCTTCGATGGGGATGAAGCAGGCTTCGTGTGCCCAGTATTCGAACAGCGCACCTTCTGCCAGTAATTCATCCAGCCAGGCGGGCTGGTAGTGACCGAGGCGACTGAAGAGCACCAGGTAAGGACTGCGGGCGACGACATTGATGGTGTCGATTTGCAGCAGGGCCATGCGGCGGATGCAGGCGAGGACATCGGCGCGGGTGGCCCGGCGGCGCGGCGGGTTCAGCAGTCCCTGAGCGCTCAGGTGCAGGTGGCGGGCAGCTTGTCGGGAAAGGTGCAGGGTTGACATGGGGGACTCTGGGGCGCTGGATGCCTTGAGTTTCTTGGGATTGCCGGGCGGGTGCAAGTAAATTGCTTGTTGCGGTGCGGCATGGTTGCGCGCGCCGATGACCATATTCTTGGGGTATAGGGAAGGAATCTGTTGCTGTCCGGCAGGAAAGATTGTTCTGCGGCAGGGAGTTGAGTACATTGGTGCGGTGCACAAGAATCATCCGGCCAGCATGTCGTCATGCTGCCCAGAGTATTTTTTGCATACCGAGCCCTGGGGGCAGAGAGAGTGCCTATGAAAATCGTGATTGTCGGTGGCGGAGCGGGTGGCCTGGAGCTGGCCTGCAAACTGGGACGTCAGTTGGGGCCGCTTGCGGTGACGCTGGTGGATTGCAATCTGTTTCACATCTGGAAGCCCTCCTTGCATGAGGTGGCCGCCGGCACGCTGGATATCCATCAGGAGGGCCTGTCTTATCAGATGCTGGCGCACGATAACGGCTTTACCTTTGTGTTTGGGGCGCTGACGGCGCTGGATGCGCCGCGCCGCATGATCAGTGTCGGCGAGACGCTGGCTGACGATGGCTCGGTGATTCTGCCTGCCCGGCAACTGGGGTATGACCAGTTGGTGCTGGCGATCGGCAGTACTTCGAATTATTTTGGCGTCCCCGGTGCTGCCGAACACACCTTGTCCCTCAATGGCCCGCATGACGCCGAGTGGTTTCGGCTGCGCATGCTTAAGTTGCTGACGCTGGCCGATTTGCAGAAGCCGCAGAATCCTCAGGTGGCGGTGGATGTGGTGATCATTGGCGGCGGGGCGACCGGGGTGGAGCTGGCGGCCGAGTTGCGTGAGGCCAGCGAGGTGCAGGGGCGGTATGGTTATCCGCGGCTCGACCCTCTGCGCGATGTCCGCATTACCTTGCTGGAGGGTGCTGCGCGGATTCTCTCGCCGTTGCCTGCCAGGGTGTCGCGTACGGCGTTGCAATTGCTGGCCGAGCGGCAGATCACGGTGCATACCGGCTGCAAGGTGACCCGGATTGATGCCGACAAGGTGCTGGATAGTGAGGGGAATGTGTATCCGGCGGATCTGATTGTCTGGGCCGCCGGTATCAAGGCACCTCCCTTGCTGGCGACGCTTGGCCTGCCGCTGGCCAGGAGCGGGCAGTTGCTGGTGAATCGACGTCTGCAGGTCGAGGGATTTGCAGACATGTTCGCGCTGGGGGATTGCGCCGCCTGCGAGTATGCCGAGGGGAAGTGGGTGCCTCCGCGGGCGCAGAGTGCGCATCAGCAGGCTGACTATCTGTACCGTCTGTTGTTGCGTCGCGTTCGGGGGCAGGCCGAGCCGGCCGCATCCTATGTCTATCGTGACTATGGTTCTCTGGTGTCGATGGGCACCCGGACCTCGGTCGGGAACCTGATGGGGAATCTGTTTGATGCCTCCTGGTTTGTGGAGGGCTTTCTGGCGCGTTGTATGTATGTGAGCCTGCATCTGCTGCATCACCGTGCTGTGCTGGGGACGATGCGCACAGGGGTGCTGGCGCTGGCGCGTTATCTGGTGAAGCGTGCGCGCCCGCTGGTGAAATTGCATTAATATGCTTTTTGATTTATTGATGATGATGTCTTGGCAGGTCTTCTGATGGGGCTTGTCGGCATGGAGGGGCAGGCAGGTGAGGACGACCTGGTGTGCCCCGTTTACATACCGCGTAAGGAGATTTGTCATGAGCGCTTTTATCTTGCACCGTCTGCCGAGTCTTGGCCGTTCGCTGATGCCGGACAGTGATCATCTGTTGACGCAACTGCGGCCATCTCAACTATTGCTGATCAATTTGCGCCCCGGTCAGTATGCTTTTGAATCCCATGTGCATCATGAATTCCTGCTTTGTCTCGAAGGGACGCTGGTGTTGGAGGATGAGCAGGGGCGCGCCTGTGAGGCGCGGACCGGCGAGATGATCGAGATTCCTTCCGGTCTGTCGCATCGCTTTGCTGCCGGGGCGGATGCCGTGATCGCCACGATTGCACAGTCGTCCTAGCCCCGTGGTTTGAGACGCGCTCTTCTGTCTGTCAGCGGGAACTCCGCGGCGTTGCCGGAGTCATGCCTTGTTTCACCGAGTCAGAGAGTGTGTATGAAACAGGTTGTTCTGAGTGGTGTCTTGCTGGCGCTGGCGGTTTCTGCCCATGCGGCGGAGTACGGGGTGGCAGCCGGTCGGGATTTTCAACAGTTCTCTCGTACCCCGGAAGGGATCATTCCCGGTTTTACACTGGATTATCTGCATCATGATCATCAGGGTTCCGCCGGGGGCCTTGGTCTGATGATGGGGGTGTCGCTCGGACCGGTTTCCCTCGGCGGCGGGGTCAAGGCCATGGCGATCGATACCGATGCCGGCTCGGCGCCGGCAGCCCTGCCGGGGGCGCGTGCCAGTCTGGCGCTGGGGCACGGACTGAGCGTCTATGCCAGCGCGTTTCAGGCGCCTTCGGCCCTGGCCAGCGGCAGTGTCGGCAAGGTGATTGATCGCTCGGCCGGTGTGCAGTGGCAGCCAGTCGGCCCGCTGACGCTGACGGCCGGTTACCGGCAGTTCGAGATCGAGCGTCAGGATGCCAGCCGCAATCGCACCCTGGCCGATGGCGCTTATCTCGGGGTGGGGTTGTCTTTCTGATGCTGCGCATGCCGCATCTGGTGCAGCTGTCCTTTTTGCCAGCTAAGTGACTGATTTTGACATGTAATTTTCATCTTTGCCTGCTATAACTAGAACTCCCCTTTTTTTGTCTACGGGAGATTGCGGCATGGATGAACAAGAATTCGATGAGTCGATGCTGGCGCCATCCAGGGACAATCTCGATACGATGAGTGCGATGGAGAGAGAGTCCTTTGCTGATTCGATACGTGACGAGTGGGATCAGGACAGTTATCTGTAATCCCCGGTCCTCTCGTGATGATCCCGCAGCGCCGTCAGGCGTCTGCGGGATTTTTATTGGTTGCTGCCGGGGACGTTGAGCATGGGGGCATAGCCCATGGCTCTGAGTTTGGCCATGGCCTGTTCGGCCTCAGCCCGGGTGCGGAATGGCGCCAGGTGAACCCGGGTCTCGCTCTGCACTTCAATGCCTTTGCTCTTGAGTTCGTTGATCAGCTTCTGGGCGTTTTCCGTGCTGCTGAACAGACCCAGCTGGACGTTGTATCCCACTGAGCTGCCTGATGGCCGTGCGATCGGGCTGGCCGAGTTCTGTGGCGGCAGGGGCTGGACCGGCTGAATGTTGGGCATGGCCTGCGGCTGGGCCGCCGGCGCCCGATAGGGCTGGTTGCCGGTGACGGCGGGTGTCGAAGGCTTGAAGGCACGCGTGTTGTCGCGATTGGCTGCGGGCGGCGCAGAGGGGGCAACCGGCTGTACGGTGACCATTTTGCTGTGCTGCTGCGGTGTCGCCTGGTTGGCGGCCGGTGGCGCTGACGGCGGCGGCGTGGTGGCTGCCGGCAGTGACAGCGGCGGTGTGGCGGTCATGCCCGGTGTCTGGTTGACATCCGGGCCGGACGGGGCCGTACCGACAGGCTGGCTGCTGGCCACCGGCGCACTGGCCGTGGGGGCGCTCGCCGGGGCCGGCGGGACCGCAGCCAGGCCGGCCGAGCTGACAATATTGCCGGCATTGTTGTCGGCCATGTCGGTCTTCTTGCCGGTGACGGTATCGAGGAGCGGAATGGCCGCCAGGGCGAGACCGACCAGTCCGGCGGCAATGGCCAGGCGAACTTTCAGTTTGGCGCCGAAGTCGGAGGCTTCGTCATCTTCGTATTGGGGCGGGTCTCTGCGCTGGTCGCTCATTGTGCTTAATTTTTATGCGGCAAATGACTAAAAAGACTGGTAATATAACGGGTTCTGCAAATTCGGCTTAAACCGCTCTGGCGCAAGCAAGTCGATAGTTTAGCCAGTCAACAAGGTAATTGGGAGATTTATATGGCAATTGAACGCACCCTGTCCATCGTTAAACCGGACGCCGTCGGCAAAAATGTGATCGGCAAGATCTATGACCGTTTCGAATCGGCCGGTCTGAAAGTGATCGCTGCCCGCATGAAGCAGCTGTCGCGCAAGGAAGCCGAAGGCTTCTACGCCGTGCACAAAGAGCGTCCCTTCTTCAAGGATCTGGTTGATTTCATGGTTTCCGGCCCGGTGATGATCCAGGTGCTGGAAGGCGAGAACGCCGTCCTGAAGAATCGTGAACTGATGGGTGCCACCGATCCGAAGAAGGCCGATGCCGGTACCATCCGCGCTGATTTCGCCGACTCGATCGATGCCAATGCCGTACACGGTTCTGACAGCGCTGAAAATGCTGCCATCGAAGTCGCCTATTTCTTTGCGGCTTCCGAAATCTGCTCCCGTTGATTCAAGACGGCGGTCGTTTCGGCGACCGCCGTTTCTGCTGCAAGAGATTTAAATGAAAACCAACCTGCTCGACTTCAACCTGAACCAGCTGACCGAACATTTTGCCGCGATGGGTGAAAAGACCTTCCGCGCCAAGCAGGTCATGCGCTGGATGCATCAGATGGGTGAAGACGATTTCGACGCCATGACCGACATTGCCAAGAGTCTGCGTGCCAAGCTGCACGAGTCGGCCGAGGTGCGCGTGCCGTCGCTGATGGCCGGGCAGGAGGCCAGTGATGGCACACGCAAGTGGCTGCTGGATGTCGGTACCGGGAACGGCGTGGAAACCGTGTTCATTCCCGAAGACGATCGCGGCACCTTGTGTGTGTCTTCCCAGGTGGGGTGTGCGCTGGAGTGCACGTTCTGCTCGACCGGTCGTCAGGGCTTCAACCGCAATCTGTCGACCGCCGAAATCATCGGCCAGCTGTGGTGGGCCAACAAGGCCATGGGCGTGACGCCGAAAAACGAACGGGTCATTTCCAATGTGGTGATGATGGGGATGGGCGAGCCGCTTGCCAATTTCGACAATGTGGTGTCGGCCCTGCAGATCATGCTGGATGACCATGCCTACGGTCTTTCTCGCCGCCGTGTCACGTTGTCGACTTCCGGTCTCGTGCCGCAGATGGATCGTCTGGCGGCCGCCTGTCCGGTGGCGCTGGCGGTCAGTCTGCATGCGCCGAATGATGCCATTCGCGACGAGATCGTGCCGATCAACAAAAAATACCCGCTGTCGGAACTGATGGCAGCCTGCCGGCGGTATCTGGCGTTTGCACCGCGCGATTTCATTACTTTCGAGTACGTGATGCTTGACGGGGTCAATGACAGGCCCGAACATGCCCGGCAGCTGTTGCAGCTGGTTCGTGACGTGCCCTGCAAGTTCAACCTGATTCCGTTCAATCCGTTCCCGAACTCCGGGTACGGCCGCTCGAGCAACAATTCGATTCGGGCGTTCCGGGAAATTCTGCAGGACGCCGGGCTGGTGGTGACGGTGCGCAAGACGCGCGGCGACGATATCGACGCTGCCTGCGGGCAGCTGGCCGGGCAGGTGCAGGACAAGACGCGCCGTCAGGAAAAGTGGATCCGGATTGCGGAGAGCGACTCAGAGTGAAAAAATACCGGTGGGAAAAGGCGCTGTTGCCGATGGTTTTTTCTGTCGGGGCATTTGCCACCTCACCGTCACATGAGTTAGCCTCCGTGCATGCCCAGCTGGCTTTTGAGTATGCAAAGGCAGATCAGCTGGCGCTGGCGCTCGATGCGGCAGGGCGAGCCGTCGATGCCGGTGAAGCCTTTGCGCCGGCCTGGCTGGCGCGGGCGCATGTCCGGGCGGCCTTGTCTCAGGACGAAGCGGCCGAGCAGGACTATCGCCGGGCCTTGCATCTGGCGCCGGACAATGGCGAGGCAAACAATAATTTCGGTCTGTTCTTGTGTCAGCGCGCCCGGGTGGACGAGGGGGTGGTGCACCTGAAGCGGGCCTTGCTGGATCCGCGCTATGAGGCGCGCGAGTCGGCTTATTTGAATTTGGGGCGCTGCAGCCTGTCGGCAGGTCAGGCTTCGCAGGCGATTGAACACTGGCTGTCTGCCCTGCAGCTCAGGCCGGCCTTCCCGCCGGCGCTGAGGCAGCTGGCGGCCTTGTATACCAACCAGGGGAGCGTCACACTAGCGTCTTATTACTTTGGCCGTCTGATTGAGCATGCCGGGCCGCTGAATGCCGATGACCTCCTGCTGGGAGTGCGCGTGGCTAGGCTGTCCGGGGATCGTGTCCGGGAAGAGGCGTTCTCTGGCGAGTTGCAGACTCGCTTTCCGGACTCCAGGGAAACACAGCAGTTGTTGAGCGGGATCTGATGGATGGAACAACAATCCGAACAGAATAATCAGCCGGATCCGGTAAGCGTGGGCAGTGCCCTGCGTGCGGGGCGCGAAGCCGCCGGGTTGTCTCTGAATGAAGTGGCCGAGCGACTCAAGCTGTCGCTGCGGCAGCTGGATGCCATTGAACGCGATGATTTTGGTGCCTTGCCGGGCGCCACGTTCGTGCGCGGATTTGTACGCAATTATGCTCGTTTTCTGGAAATCGACCCGACGCCGCTGATGGAGGCGCTGGACTCGCATTTCCCCTCGGCCGCCACCGAAGTCGCCAATCTGGCGCGCGAAGAGCATGCCGAGGAGTCTGCCGAAAAGCGCGAAAGCGCAGCCAATTCGGGGACCTGGATGGTTGTGGGGCTGGTTGGTGTGGTGCTGGGGGCCAGCGTTCTGTGGATCTTTGGTCATCACGGTGAGCAGCAGCCTGATCTGGCTCCGGTCGTCAGTGCACAGACCGCCTCGGATCTGGCGGCAGCGGCCTCCGTGCCGGTGGTGTCCACGGCGCCTGCTTCGGCATCGATGGCCAAGGCGGCTTCCGCGCCGGCAGTGGCCAAGGCTGCTTCGGCGCCCGCCGTGCAGGGCCGGCCGGCCTCCGCGCCAGCTCAGACCGATGCTTCGGCGGCCGCCGCCCGTGCCAAGGCTCGCGCCGCGGCCAAACTGAACGCCAGCAAGGCGGCTGCCCGTGCGGCCTCGGCGCCTGGTGCGGTGCACCCGGCTTCGGCGGGGGCCGGCAAGGTGACCGTGTCGGTGACCGAGCCGTCCTGGGTGGCGGTGGTCGATGCCGACGGCAAGAAACTGGTGTATTCGATGGTCGTGCCGGGCACGCCGCGCGAAGTCAGCGGGACGCCGCCCTTCAAGGTCCGGATCGGCAATGCCGAGAAGGCGACCCTCACCTACAACGGTCAGGCGGTTGATCTGGCCGAGCATACCAAGGGTGCAACGGCCAACGTTGAACTCAAATAGCGACAAGGCAGTTTGTTATGGATAGCGTGAGCATTGCTCGCCGCCCCACTCGTCAGGTACGGGTGGGGCATGTTCTTGTTGGCTCCGATGCGCCGGTCGTGGTGCAGTCGATGACCAATACCGATACCGCGGATGCCCGAGCTACCGCGCAGCAGGTGTTCGAACTGGCCGAGGCCGGCTCGGAGATCGTACGCATTACCGTCAATTCGCCCGAGGCGGCGGCTGCCGTGGCAGAAATTCGCCAGCGGCTGGATGATCTGGGATGCAATGTGCCGCTGGTCGGCGATTTTCATTTCAATGGCGAGCGGCTGCTGCGCGATCACCCCGACTGCGCGCGCGCGCTGGCCAAGTACCGTATCAATCCGGGCAATGTGGGCAAGGGTGCCAAGGGTGACGACAAGTTTGCCTACATGATTCGCACGGCGATTGAATACGACAAACCGGTGCGTATCGGCGTGAACTGGGGCAGTCTGGATGCCGCACTGGCTACCCGCCTGATGGATGCCAACAATCGTCTGAGCCAGCCGCTGCCGGCGGATCAGGTGATGCGCGAGGCCTTGATCGTCTCGGCGCTGGAAAGTGCCGAGAAGGCCATTGATCTCGGCTTGTCGGCCGACAAGATTCTGCTGTCGTGCAAGGTCAGCCATGTCCAGGACCTGATCCGGGTTTACCGTGATCTGGCCGGACGTTGTGATTTCCCGCTGCATCTCGGCCTGACCGAGGCGGGCATGGGAACCAAGGGGGTGGTCGCATCGAGCGCGGCGCTGGGCGTGCTGCTGCAGGAGGGGATCGGTGACACCATTCGCATTTCCCTGACGCCGGCGCCGGGCGAGTCCCGCACCCGCGAGGTGGTGGTGGCGCAAGAGCTGCTGCAGACCATGGGGCTGCGCTCGTTTACCCCGCTGGTCACCGCCTGTCCGGGTTGTGGCCGCACCACCAGCACGCTGTTCCAGGAGCTGGCCGAGCAGATCCAGCAATATCTGCGCGCCCAGATGCCGGTATGGCGTCTGCAGTATCCGGGGGTGGAGGAAATGAAGGTGGCGGTGATGGGCTGCGTGGTCAACGGACCGGGTGAGTCCAAACTGGCGGATATCGGCATTTCCCTGCCGGGAACCGGCGAGGTGCCGGTGGCCCCGGTGTATGTGGATGGCCAGAAGGACGTCACGCTCAAGGGGGATAATATCGCCGAGGCGTTTACCCGCATCGTCGAACAATATGTGCAGTCACGCTTCGGAGAAGGTGGCAGCCGCCGTGCCGTCGCCCCGTCCGGCAAGACGATCCCGATCAGGCAATTGTGAGCCGCGAGGCTCCGGTAGTGAATGGAAAAGACTGAATAACATGGCTCAAAAAATCCAGGCGGTACGCGGCATGAACGACGTACTGCCAAGCGACTCTCCGCAATGGCTGTATCTTGAATCCGTCCTGCGCAAGCTGCTGAGTGACTATGGCTATCAGCATATCCGTACGCCGATGCTCGAAACCACGCCGCTGTTCGTGCGCTCGATCGGCGAGGTGACGGATATTGTCGAAAAGGAAATGTATACCTTTACCGACAGTCTGAATGGCGAAAGCCTGACCCTGCGTCCGGAAGGCACGGCCAGCGTGCTGCGTGCCGCCGTCGAGCACAACCTGCTTTACAATGCCACCCAGCGTCTGTGGTATGCCGGCCCGATGTTCCGCCACGAGCGTCCGCAGAAGGGACGTTACCGTCAGTTTCATCAGACCGGTGTCGAGGTGCTGGGCTTCCCGGGGCCGGATATCGATGCCGAAA
Organism: Paludibacterium sp. B53371; assembly: GCF_018802765.1. Taxonomy (NCBI): domain Bacteria; kingdom Pseudomonadati; phylum Pseudomonadota; class Betaproteobacteria; order Neisseriales; family Chromobacteriaceae; genus Paludibacterium; species Paludibacterium sp. B53371. Next base: position 2,343,762 of record NZ_CP069163.1, on the reverse strand, counting down.
TCCTGCTGATGACCGCGGACCTGTGGCAGCGTCTCGGCATTGCCGATTTTGTCGAGCTGCAGATCAATACCCTGGGAAATCGCGAAGAGCGCAGTGCCCACCGCACGGCCCTGATCGCCTATCTCGAGCAGTATGTCGACCAGCTGGATGAAGATGGCAAGCGGCGTCTTTACACCAATCCGCTGCGTGTACTGGATACCAAGAACCCGGCGCTGCAGGCCATCTGCGATGCCGCGCCGCGTTTGACCGACTACCTCGGTGCGGACTCCCGGGCGCACTATGATGGCTGGAAGGCCATGCTCGATGCGGTGGGCATCCGCTACGTGGAAAATCCGCGTCTGGTGCGTGGGCTGGATTACTACAACCTGTCGGTGTTCGAGTGGGTGACCAGTGAGCTGGGCGCTCAGGGTACTGTCTGCGCCGGTGGCCGCTACGATGGCCTGGTCGAAGAGCTCGGTGGCAAGCCGACGCCGGGGATCGGCTTCGGCATGGGCATGGAGCGCGTACTGTTGCTGCTGCAGGAGAAGGGGCTGATTCCGGCGCAGCCGGGTGTCGACGTCTATCTGGTGCAGCAGGGCGAAGGCGCCCCGTTGTATGCCATGAAGCTGGCCAAGCAGTTGCGTGCCGCCGGTCTGTCGGTGATGCAGCATCTGGGCGAGGGCAGTTTCAAGTCGCAAATGAAAAAGGCCGATGGTTGCGGTGCACTGTGTGCCGTGATCGTCGGAGAGAACGAAATCGCCAGTGGTCTGGCTATCGTGAAGCCGTTGCGCCACGAGGCCGAGCAAGTGACCGTGGCCTGTGCAGAGGTGGCGGCAGCCATCGCTGCGTTCAAAGTTTGAGGGGAGGGACGCAATGGCGTTCGACTTGCAGGAACAGGAACAGATTGATTCGCTGAAAGTATTCTGGAATCAGTGGGGAAAATGGATTGTCGCCGGCGTCGGCTGCCTGGCTGTCGGCTATCTCGGCTACAAGGCTTACAACCTCTACCAGTCGCGGCAGATCGAAGCATCGGCCGCCATCTACGCGACGGTGGAGCAGGCTGCAGGGGCGCAGGATCTGGCCGCCATCAAGCGTGGTACTGCCAGCATCGAGGCGGATTATCCTGCTTCGCCCTATGCCGCCCGCGCTGCCCTGATGGCGGCCAAGGCAGGCTTCGACAAGCATGATCTGGCCTATGCCAGCGAGCAACTGAGCTGGGCTGCCACTCATGCCAAGGAGCCGTCGCTGGTGGCCCTGGCGCAGTTGCGTCTGGCCAGTGTGCTGATGGATCAAAAGCAATACGATGCAGCAATTGTTCAGCTGAACCAGCCGCACGATGCCGCCTTTGATGCGCTGTTCTTCGATGCCAAGGGCGATGTGTTCTCGCTCAAGGGCGACAAGGCTGCGGCGCGCGACGCCTACAAGGCCGCCCTGGCCAAGCTGGGCAACGATGCCCCGAATCACGATTATATCCAGACCAAACTCGATGCCCTGGGAGGCTGATTGATGCGTCAACGTCTGCTGTTGGTATTGTTGTCCACATCCATGCTCGGCGGTTGCGCCAGCTGGTTCCAGTCTTCGTCGCGTCCCGAGCCGACGCCGCTGGCGGCGATTCAGCAGGTTCAGGCGCTGAAGGTCAACTGGTCGGAGTCGGCTTCTGCCGGCGTACCGGGCAGCTTCCTGCCGACCTATGACCGCGGGGAAGTCCTGGTGGCCGATCCGCAGGGCGAGCTGCGCATCTACAATGCCGATACCGGTCGCCAGAGCAACCGTCTGGGCCTGAAGCGCGAGCTGTCGGCCGGACCGGGTGTGGCCGGCAATACCGTGTTGCTGGGGACGAGCGATGGTTTCCTGCTGGCGGTGGATCGTGCCAGCGGCAAGACCCTGTGGCAGCAACGTCTGACCAGTGTCACCCTGGAGGCACCGGTCGTGAGCGGTTCGGTGGCCGTGGTGCGTACCAACGACGACCGTATCAGCGGTTTCCAGATCAGTGACGGCAAGCAGTTGTGGTCGCTGCCGCACTTCCAGGGCGAACTGCTGGTGCGCAATACCGGCTCGCTCACCGCCGTGGCGGGGTCGGATGTGCTGCTGGCCGGTCTGTCCGGCGGCAAGATGCAGGTCATCGCCGCGCAAAACGGCAATGTGCTCTGGGAGGGCGTCGTTGCCTCGCCGAAGGGGGCGACCGAACTGGAGCGCGTGACCGATGTGGTCAGCCGGCCGCAGTTCGCCGATCAGCAGGTTTGCGCCGTTGCTTATCAGGGGCGTGTGGCCTGCTTCGATTCGCGCAGCGGCAATCTGGTCTGGGCACGCGAAGTATCGTCCAGCCGCGCGATTGCGCTGGACGCTCAAAATGTTTACGTCACCGATGAAAATGATTCGGTGCTGGCGTTCGATCGCCAGACGGGGCGCAATGTCTGGAAACAGGATGCGCTCAAATTCCGTGGTTTGTCTGGTCCGGCCATGCTGGGTCGCTTCGTGCTGGTGGTGGATGCGCAAGGCTATGCGCACCTGCTGTCCAACGAGAGCGGCAGTATCGTCGGTCGTGTCGGTACCGGTACCGACGGCCAGACCGCGCAACCCGTATCGCTGGGCACATCGGCTCTGGTCAAGGGACCGAATGGCCGCCTGGTGATGCTGTCACTTGGATAATGCAGTTCTAGATGAAACCAACCGTTGCTTTGGTCGGCCGCCCGAATGTCGGCAAATCGACCCTGTTCAACCGGCTGACGCGCAGCCGTGATGCCCTGGTGGCCGATCAGCCGGGTCTGACCCGTGATCGCCACTATGGCCATGGCCGCGTCGGCGGCAAACCCTATCTCGTGATCGATACCGGTGGCTTCGAGCCCGTGGTCGACGAGGGCATTCTGTTCGAGATGGCCAAGCAGACCCTGCAGGCCGTCGATGAAGCCGACGCCGTCGTTTTCCTGGTGGATGGCCGTACCGGCGTCACGCCGCAGGACAAGATCATCGCCAACCGCCTGCGTCAGCTGGACCGTCCGGTTCATCTGGTGGTCAACAAGGCGGAAGGGGTCAATCAGGCGATTGCCACTGCCGAGTTCCATGAGCTGGCGCTGGGCGAGCCCTGGGCTATTTCTTCGGCCCATGGTGACGGGGTGCGCGAACTGATGGACCGCGTGCTCGAACCCTTCCCCGACGAGGTCGAGGAAGAGAACACCCGCCACCCGAAATTTGCCGTGATCGGTCGCCCGAATGTGGGCAAGTCGACCCTGGTGAACGCCATTCTCGGTGAAGAGCGGGTCATTGCCTTCGACCATCCGGGGACCACGCGCGACAGTATTTATATTGATTTCGAGCGATCTGGCCGCAACTACACCATCATTGATACCGCTGGTGTGCGCCGGCGCACCAAGATCAATGAGGCGGTCGAGAAGTTCTCGGTCATCAAGACCATGAAGGCCATCGAAGATGCCAACGTGGCCGTGCTGGTGCTGGATGCCCAGCAGGATATCTCCGAACACGATGCCACCATCGCCGGTTTTGCGCTTGAAGCCGGCCGTGCCCTGGTTGTCGCCGTCAACAAGTGGGATCACCTGGACAATGAAAAGAAAGAGCAGATCAAGCGGGATATCGCCCGCAAGCTGACCTTTCTCGATTTTGCCAAGTTCCACCATATTTCTGCGCTGGAAGGGCGGGGCATCGCCGATCTGTTCAAGTCGATCGACGAAGCCTATCAGGCAGCGATGGCCAAGCTGGCCACGCCGAAACTGACCCGGGTGCTGGAAGTGGCGATTGAACGACAGGCGCCGCCGCGAGTCGGACCTGTGCGGCCGAAGATGCGCTATGCCCATCAGGGTGGCATGAATCCGCCGATCATCGTCGTGCATGGCAATGCGCTGGAGCATGTCCCCGATAGTTATACCCGCTATCTGGAACATACCTTCCGCAAGGTGTTCAAACTGCAGGGCACCCCGCTGCGCGTGCAGTACAAGACCGGCGACAATCCTTTCGACAAGGAAGATGCCAAGCACAAGCCCAAGCTGTCCCCGTTGGCAAAGTACAAAACCAAGGTGGCAGAAAAGAAGGCGCGCGATAAGCGTATGAAAGACGTGAAAAAATAGTACACTGGTATGATTTCTGCTAAAACGTAAGCGTGTAGCCGGGCTTGGCAGTCAATCATTAAAACAATCGACGTTTCGGAGAATAACGAATGAGCTCAAAAGGGCAAATGTTACAAGACCCGTTCCTGAATACTCTGCGCAAGGAACATGTCCCGGTTTCCATCTATCTGGTAAATGGTATCAAGCTGCAGGGGCAGATTGAGTCTTTTGATCAGTATGTGGTTCTGCTGAAGAACACCGTGACGCAGATGGTGTACAAGCATGCCATCTCCACTGTGGTGCCTGCCCGTCCGGTGAACATCCCGCACGAGCATTACACTGCACAGAAACTGGATCAGAGCGAAGAGTAATCTTCCTCTCCAGGCCTGGGGCCGGCGCTCCGTACTCCGCAGGGAGTGTGGCGTTGGCCCTTTTTAATTGTCAGAAGGCAAGTTGAACGTGTTTGATCGTCCGGAAGTGGGTGACAGGGCTGTTCTGGTGTGTCTGGATTTTGGCACGCCGGATTTTGCCGAGGATGTTGCCGAGTGTGTGGAGCTGGTCACCAGTGCAGGCGTGGAAGTGGCCGAGACCGTGACCGCCAAGCGGCAGCGCCCCGATGCCGCGCTGTTCGCCGGCAAGGGCAAGGTCGAGGAGATCGCTGCCGTGGTGCGCAGCTGTGCTGCCAACGTGGTGATCTTCAACCATCAGTTGTCGCCGGCCCAGGAACGTAACCTCGAACGCCAGTTGCAGTGCCGCGTGATTGATCGTACCAGCCTGATTCTGGACATCTTTGCCCAGCGGGCACGCAGCCACGAGGGCAAGTTGCAGGTCGAACTGGCTCAGCTGTCGCACCTGGCAACGCGCCTGGTGCGCGGCTGGACCCACCTTGAACGTCAGAAGGGGGGGATTGGCCTGCGCGGACCGGGTGAAACCCAGCTGGAAACCGACCGTCGCTTGCTGGGCAATCGCGTCAAGCTGCTCAAGGATCGTCTGAAGCATGTTGAACGTCAGCGCCATACCCAGCGTCGCGGGCGTCAGCGCTCCGGCATCGCCTCGCTGTCCATTGTCGGTTATACCAATGCCGGCAAGTCGACACTGTTCAACAGCCTGACCAAGGCGCGCAGCTACGCGGCTGACCAGCTGTTTGCCACACTGGATACCACCAGTCGCAAGCTGTACCTGAATCCCGAGCTGTCGCTGGTGCTGTCCGATACTGTCGGCTTCATCCGCAATCTGCCCCACACCCTGGTTGCCGCCTTCCGTGCCACCCTGGAAGAAACGGTTCAGGCTGACATGTTGTTGCATGTTGTAGACGCTGCCAATCCGATGCGCGACATGCAAATCGAAGAAGTCGACAAGGTGCTGCAGGAAATTGGTGCCGCCGATGTACCGCAGCTGATCGTCTGGAACAAGATCGATCTGAAGGGCCAGGAGCCCGGTATAGAGCGGGATGCGGACGGTTTGCCGGTCGCTGTGCGCGTTTCGGCGCTGACCGGCGCCGGTCTGGATTTGCTGCGTACCGCCCTGGCAGAGCGCTTTGCACCGGCAGAAATGGCCGGCGAAACACAGGACGAAGATCTGTCCTGGCAGTAATGTTTTGTTTTTATATGAGCATATTCTGCGAGATGCGCGTAGAATACTGCCTGAAGAGCGTGGACGTTTTTGCGTCCACGTCATTCACAGAAGCCGCGACGCTTGTCGTTGCCGGCTCAGGCCAATAAACCCTCATCCAGGGTTGGCTGCAACCAGACATTCATTCCCGGTACCGCCACGTCAGACCCCAGGTCGTCGTGCGTCCCGGCAAACAAGGCGGGTCCCAGCGTCCCGCCTTTTATTGTGTTTCAGATCACTATGCGAAACTGGCTGTTACCCGAATACATTGCCGATATTCTGCCGGCGACCGCGCGCCAGCTGGAGACTGCCAAGTCTTCCATGCTGGAGCTGTTCCGTACGGCGGGCTATGAGTTGGTGCTGCCGCCAATGATCGAGTACATCGATTCACTGGTAGCGGAAGGTGACGACTCGCTGGAAATGAAAACCTTCAAGCTCGACGACCATTTGTCCGGTCGCCAGATGGGCTTGCGCGCCGACATTACCCCGCAAGTCGCCCGCATCGACGCCCACCTGCTGGCGGAACGCACCGGGGTGACCCGTCTGTGTTATGCCGGCAGTGTGGTGCACGCACGTCCCGCCGGCCTGATGAGTTCGCGCGAGCCGCTGCAGGTCGGCGCCGAACTGTATGGCTTCGCCGGCATCGAGGCGGACCTGGAAATTATCCGGCTGGCACTCGATACGCTGGATCTGGTCGGCGTGCAACAGCCCAGGCTGGATATCGGCAATATCGCGATTTTCCGCGGCCTGGCCGCAGCCGCCGGACTGGGGGCCGAACTGACCCGTGAAGTCTTCGCTGCCCTGCGCAGCAAGGATGCGGCCGGGGTCGCCCTGCTGGTGCAGAGCGTGGCCGAGCCGTACCGCAGTGCCTTTGTGGCCTTGCCGGAACTGTATGGCCCGCGTGCCATCCTCGATCGGGCGCGCAGCCGTCTGCCGTCGATTCCCGAGGTGGACCTGGCATTGGGCCAGCTGCAGTCGATCGCCAATGCCCTGCAGGATCGGGTCGAGATCAGTTTCGATCTGACCGAGCTGCGTGGTACGGCCTATCACACCGGTCTGATGTTTGCGATCTATGCCCCGGGCTGGCCCGACGAGCTGGCGCGTGGCGGCCGCTACGACAATGTCGGCCGTCGCTTCGGACGGGCACGTCCGGCAACCGGTTTCAGCCTGGATTTGCGCGATCTGTTGCGCATTCTGCCGGAGCGCAGCAGTGCCAGTGGCATTCGTGTGGCGGCCCGGGTGGCGGATGCCGCGGCGGCCGAGATCGCCTCGCTGCGCAAGGCTGGTGAAGTCGTGATGATTGATTACCTTGGCGAATCTGCCGCCGCGCTGAACTGCGATCGTGAATTGATCGCCGGTCCCGCAGGCTGGCAGGTTGTGCCGTTTGACTGATTTTTGTAGCAAGACAGAGAGAAGGATTCTTTCCTATGTCCAAGAACGTTGTCGTGATTGGTACCCAGTGGGGTGATGAAGGCAAGGGCAAGATCGTTGACTGGCTGACCGATCACGCTCAGGGCGTGGTGCGTTTTCAGGGTGGTCACAATGCCGGTCATACCCTGGTCGTCAATGGTAAAAAGACCGTATTGCGCCTGATTCCGTCCGGTATTCTGCGTGCCGGTGTCGAGTGCTTCATCGGTAACGGCGTGGTGCTGTCGCCGGAAGCCCTGTTCAAGGAAATCGACGAGCTGGAAGCCGCTGGCGTCAGCGTCTCCGGCCGCCTGAAGATTGCCGAAGCCTGCCCGCTGATTCTGCCGTACCACATCGCACTGGATCAGGCTCGCGAAGCCGCCAAGGGCGCCAGCAAGATCGGCACGACCGGTCGTGGTATCGGCCCGGCCTACGAAGACAAGGTGGCTCGTCGTGCCCTGCGCGTCGGCGACCTGTTCGACCCGGCCCGCTTTGCCGACAAGCTGCGTGAGAACCTGGCATTCTACAACTTCCAGCTGACCCAGCTCTACAAGACCGATGCCGTGGATTTCGACACGGTGTACAACACCATCATGCAACTGGCCGAACGGCTGAAGCCGATGGTGGCCGATGTCTCGCGTACCCTGTACGAAATGAACAAAGCCGGCAAGCCGCTGCTGTTCGAAGGCGCGCAGGGCACGCTGCTGGACATTGATCACGGTACCTATCCGTACGTGACCTCCTCCAACTGCGTCGCCGGGGCGGCTGCCCCGGGTGCCGGTGTGGCGCCGCAGATGCTCAACTACGTGCTGGGCATCGTCAAGGGTTACACCACCCGCGTCGGCTCAGGTCCGTTCCCGACCGAGCAGGAAAATGACGTGGGTGAATTCCTGGCCAAGCGTGGCAATGAGTTCGGCTCGGTGACCGGTCGCCCGCGTCGTTGCGGCTGGTTCGATGCGGCACTGCTCAAGCGCTCCATTCAGATCAACGGTGTTTCCGGCCTGTGTGTCACCAAGCTGGATGTCATGGACGGTCTGGAAACCATCAACCTGTGCGTGGGCTACCTGCTCAACGGTGAGAAGATCGACATTTTCCCGGTTGGCGCCGATGCCGTGGCGGCATGCGAGCCGATCTACGAAACGCTGCCGGGCTGGAGCGAATCCACCGTGGGCATCAAGCGCTGGGAAGACCTGCCGGCCAATGCCCGCGCCTACCTCCAGCGCATCGAAGCGATCTGCGAGGCGCCGGTCGACATCATCTCGACCGGTCCGGATCGCGAAGAAACCATTGTATTGCGTCATCCGTTCGGTCTGTAAGACCGGCAGAGACAAAAAACCCCGATGCCAGCATCGGGGTTTTTTTTCGGACGGGGTCAGGTCTTTCATTTTGCATTCCGCATGCACAATGAAAGACCTGACCCCGAAATGAAAAAACCCGTTGAGCGTGCTCAACGGGTTTTTGTAATCTGGTGCCCAGGAGAAGACTCGAACTTCCACAGTGTTGCCACCGCTAGGACCTGAACCTAGTGCGTCTACCAATTCCGCCACCTGGGCCTGGTGCAGACATGTCTGCAACCGAGGAGGGTCACTATACCTATAAGCTAGTATGGTGTCAACCCGTCTCGCATGATAAATTGCGCTGGCAGCCCCATGGATCTGGAGACCTCGATGTCATCGCAATTCGTTGTACGCAGCTTGCTGGAAAATGATCTGTACAAGTTCACCATGTGGCAGGCCCTGTTGCACCAGCATCCTGGTGCGACGGCCGAGTATGCGTTCGTCTGTCGCAACCATCCGCACTACCCGCTGACCGAGCTGAAGGCCGAGCTGGACCGGGAGCTGGATCATCTGTGCAATATGCTGTTTACCCAGCAGGAGCTGGACTACCTCAGCACGCTGCGTTACCTGAAGAGCGATTTCGTCGATTTTCTCAATGTGTTCCGCTTTCAGCGCCGCTTCATTGAAACCGGGGTGGAAGGAGAGTCGCTGATGATTCGTGCCCGTGGCCCGCTGGTGCATGTCATGGGTTTTGAAATCTTCGTGCTGTATATCGTCAACGAGCTGTATTTCCGCCGTCTGAGTCGCGGCCGGGAGTCAGCCATTCTCGCGCAGGGGCGGCAACGCCTGGCGGACAAGATTGCACGGCTGCGTCCGTCGCTGGATGCACAGGGCGATGCCGCCAGCTTTGCCTTTTCCGATTTTGGTCTGCGGCGGCGCTATAGTGCACGCTGGCACGATGAAGTGGTCGAGACCCTGCAGAAGGCGCTGCCCCAGGCATTCAAGGGGACCTCGAATGTCTATCAGGCCATGCGCTTCGGGCTGGTGCCGATTGGCACCATGGCCCATGAGTATCTGCAGGCGCATCAGGCCTTCGGCAGTCGTCTGCGCGACTTCCAGAAAGCTGCCCTGGAGGGCTGGGTGCATGAGTTTCGTGGTGATTTGGGCATTGCCCTGACCGATGTGGTGGGCATGGACGCCTTCCTGGCGGACTTCGATCTCTACTTTGCCAAGCTGTTCGACGGGCTGCGCCATGACTCGGGTGATCCCTACGAATGGGGCGAAAAGGCGATTGCCCATTACCGCAAGCTGCGCATCAATCCCATGACCAAGCGTCTGGTGTTCTCGGATGGTCTGACCGTGGAGGCGGCACTGGCGCTACATGCACATTTCGCCGGCCGCATTCAGGTGGCTTTTGGCATCGGAACCCACCTGACCAATGATCTCGGGCTGGAACCGCTCAATATTGTGATGAAGCTGGTCAACTGTAATGACCAGCCGGTGGCCAAGCTCTCGGACGCGCCGGGCAAGACGCTGTGCAGCGATGAAACCTTTCTGGCTTATCTGCGTCAGGTCTTTCAGCATCCTGCCGTCGGCTGAAACCATCAGAAGGTGTCCAGGGTGACTTCCCGCCCCTCGCGCTGGCTGACCTGTACCGCCTCGATGACCTGAATGACCTGTGCCGCCTCGAGTGCCGTGACCGGATTCGGGCCATGGCCGAGGATGGCCTGGCGCACGGCGGTGTAATAGTCGACGTAGCGACCTCTGGGCGTGGTCAGACGGGTTTCGCTCGCGCTGTCGCCATCCGCCTGCCACAGCAGGGCAGTTTGCCCGTCGACCCCGAAGGACTCGCTGTCCGGTGTCTGGCCCTGTTTCAGGGCGGCCTCCTGGGTATCCATCCCATATTTCACATAGCTGGCCCTGCTGCCGTGCACCGTCAGGCGCGGCGAACCTCCCGGCACCAGGCAGCCTGCCTGCAGGCTGGCAACGAAATCCGGATAACGCAACCGGACATCGAAGCAGTCATCCACCTGAGCCCCTTCTCTCTGGCGCAGCAACATGCCGTGTACAGCCAGCGGCAGCCCGAACAAATGGATCGCCTGATCGACCAGATGGGCGCCGAGGTCATACCACAGGCCCGCGCCCGGGCGGTCCTCCTCGCGCCAGCGCTGGCGGGTCTGGGGGCGATAGCGGTCGAAGCGTGACTCGAAGCGGCTGATGCGTCCGAGTGTGTCCTGCTCGAGAAGGGTGCGCAGGGCCAGGAAGTCCGAATCCCAGCGGCGGTTGTGGAAGACCGACAACAGACGTTGTGTCTCGCCGGCCAGGGCATGCAGGCGCAATGCTTCGTCCAGCGTGGTGGTGAAGGGTTTGTCTACCACGACATGTTTGCCGGCCAGCAGGGCAGCACGCGCCTGGGGGAAATGCAGTTCGTTCGGGCTGGCGATCACCACCAGATCAATGGCCGGGTCATGCAGTGCCTGCTCGAGATGCGGGACGACCTGGCTGCCCGGACGCTCTGCCTTCACCTCCTGTTCGCGGCGGCTGACAATCGTGTGCAGGGTCAGGCCGGGCGTGGCGCTGATCAGGGGAGCGTGAAAGGTTTTGCCGGCATAACCATAGCCGGAGAGCGCGACATTCAGGGTAGGGGGGGTGGGCATGATGGAACCTCCGCAAGACAATGCAGCGAGGATGAATCAGCGATGGGGAAAAGGCAATCTGCCGGATGCAAAAACGGCGGGCAACAAAAAACCCGCGAATGCGGGTTGTTTTGATTTGGTGCCCAGGAGAAGACTCGAACTTCCACAGTGTTGCCACCGCTAGGACCTGAACCTAGTGCGTCTACCAATTCCGCCACCTGGGCATACCTAAATTTTCCTACAGCACGGCACCGGCGATTATAATCAGCTGGTGCCCAGGAGAAGACTCGAACTTCCACAGTGTTGCCACCGCTAGGACCTGAACCTAGTGCGTCTACCAATTCCGCCACCTGGGCTTGCTTATGCTGTATCATCGCAGCGACTCGCGCTGCAACGAAGTGCGAATTATATTGACCTTACAGAGGATGTCAATGGTCGCGAAACAAAAAAAATCCAAAACGCCGACGCTTCGCCAGCAAGATCCTTATCTTGAACGCGAAAAACTCAAATATTCCAATCCCTTGCCGAGTCGTGAGTATCTGCTCTCCATTCTTGCCGAGCAGGGGGTGCCGCTGTTTCCCGACGAGCTGGCGCAGATGTTGTCGATCCATCGCTCGGAGCGGGAGTTCTTTGATCGTCGCCTGGGCGCCATGGAGCGCGCGGGTCAGATCATCATCAACCGCAAGGGTGCGGTCTGTATTTCCAAAAAGCTGGATCTGGTGAAGTGCAAGGTCATGGGGCATCGTGACGGTTACGGCTTTGCCGTGCCGGAGGACGGGGAGGGGGAAGATATCTTCCTGTCCGAACGCGAAATGCACAAGGTCCTGCATGGCGACCGGGTCATGGTGCGCATTACCGGTACGGATCGCCGCGGTCGTACCGAGGGCAGTGTTGCCGAGGTGCTGGACCGGGCCGTCAATCAGGTGGTCGGACGTATCTATGCAGAACGGGGAGTCTGGTTTGTGGTGGCGGAGGACCGTCGCATTAACCAGGATATCCTGATCGAGCAGGGGGGAGAGGGCAAGGCCCGGCACGGTCAGGTGGTGATGGCAGAAATCCTGGTGCAGCCGGACAGCCATCGTCAGGCCATTGGCCGGGTGCTGGAGATCCTTGGCGATTACGCCGACCCGGGCATGGAAATCGAAATTGCCCTGCGCAAGCACGCGCTGCCCCATCGGTTCAGCGACGCCGCCGAGGCCCAGGCGAAAAAGACGCCCGCCAAGGTGCGCAAGCTGGATCTGAAAGACCGTGTCGATCTGCGCGACCTGCCGCTGGTCACCATTGATGGTGAAACCGCGCGTGACTTCGATGACGCCGTGTATGCCGAGCGCGTCGGCAAGGGTTTCCGTCTGGTGGTGGCGATTGCCGATGTCAGTCACTATGTCCAGCCGGGCGATGCGCTGGATCATGACGCCTACGAGCGGGGCACCTCGGTGTATTTCCCGCGCCGGGTGATCCCCATGCTGCCCGAGGCACTGTCCAATGGCATCTGTTCGCTGAATCCGGATGTCGAGCGCCTGTGCATGGTGTGCGACATGCAGGTCAATGCCAAGGGTCAGGTCAAGAGCTACCGTTTCTACCCGGCCGTGATGCGTTCGCGCGCTCGCCTGACCTATAACCAGGTCTGGTCCTGGCTGAGCGAGGGCGGAACGACGCCGCTGATGGATCAGCTGCAGACGCTGTATGAGCTGTTCCAGGTGCTGCTGGCTGCACGGGAGAAGCGTGGCGCCATCGACTTTGATACCACCGAAACCCAGATGATCTTCAACGACAACGGCAAGATCGACCGCATCGTCCCGGTGGTGCGCAATCATGCCCACCGACTGATTGAAGAATGCATGCTGGCCGCCAACGTCTGTGCCGCCGAATTCATCCGCGAGCACAAGCACAAATGTCTGTATCGCGTGCATGAAGGTCCGACTGCTGATCGTCTGGAAAACCTGCAGTCCTATCTGCGTCTGGCCGGCCTGACACTGGGCGGCGGCGAAAAGCCCAGTGCCAAGGACTATGCCGACCTGGCCGACAAGATCCGCAGCCGGCCGGATGCCCTGATGCTGCAGACCATGTTGCTGCGCTCCATGCAGCAGGCCGTCTATACCCCGGACAATGCCGGCCACTTCGGTCTGGCTTATGAGGCCTATACCCACTTCACCTCGCCAATCCGTCGTTATCCCGACCTGCTGGTGCATCGAACCATCAAGGCCATCCTGCGCAGCGAGACTTACAAGCCAGGCAAATGGCCGGTGCTGGGCGAGCATTGCTCGATGACCGAGCGGCGTGCCGATGATGCCAGTCGCGATGTCGAGTCCTGGCTCAAGACCTATTACATGCGCGACAAGGTCGGCGAGGTATTCAAGGGCAAGATCAATGCCGTCACCAGCTTCGGGGTGTTTGTCCTGCTGGATGATGTCTATGTCGAGGGGCTGGTGCACATCTCCGAGCTGGGCAAGGACTACTTCCACTTCCGCAAGGACATTCAGGCCATCGTGGGCGAGAAGAGCGGCATGCGCTATCAGCTGGGCGATCCGCTGACGGTCAAGGTAGTGCGCGCGGATCTGGAAAGTTCGAAGATCGACTTCCAGCTGGTGCAGGAGCGGCCGGCCAGTGGCAGCGCGCCGGCGGCAGGAAAACCGGCTGCCAAACCACGCAGCAAGCGGGGCAGCAAGTAGGACGGAGAAAGAGATCAACGGCGGGCGCAGCCCGCCGTTTTTTTTATTGCCTTTTTCTTCAGTGGCTTAGCGTAAAGTTACCGTTTTTTGTCAGAAAGGGTGTTGACGACCCTGCGTCCGGCCGGTATAGTTCGCCTCCTCGCTGCAGCAACAACGCAGCACCGCTCTTTAACAAAACGAACAACCGATAGGTGTGAGTGCCGGGAGAGACCGACACTTGCACTGCAAGAGACAGAAAAAAACCTTACGGGGTTCTTTTGAAGTCCTTGCGTGCCAGATAGTACGAAAAGCATAGAGATTGAACTGAAGAGTTTGATCCTGGCTCAGATTGAACGCTGGCGGCATGCTTTACACATGCAAGTCGAACGGCAGCACGGGAGCTTGCTCCTGGTGGCGAGTGGCGAACGGGTGAGTAATGCGTCGGAACGTGCCGAGTAATGGGGGATAACGCAGCGAAAGTTGTGCTAATACCGCATACGCTCTGAGGAGGAAAGCGGGGGACCTTCGGGCCTCGCGTTATTCGAGCGGCCGACGTCTGATTAGCTAGTTGGTGGGGTAAAGGCCCACCAAGGCGACGATCAGTAGCGGGTCTGAGAGGATGATCCGCCACACTGGGACTGAGACACGGCCCAGACTCCTACGGGAGGCAGCAGTGGGGAATTTTGGACAATGGGGGCAACCCTGATCCAGCCATGCCGCGTGTCTGAAGAAGGCCTTCGGGTTGTAAAGGACTTTTGTCAGGGAGCAAATCCTGCTTGTGAATAATGAGCGGGGATGAGAGTACCTGAAGAATAAGCACCGGCTAACTACGTGCCAGCAGCCGCGGTAATACGTAGGGTGCAAGCGTTAATCGGAATTACTGGGCGTAAAGCGTGCGCAGGCGGTTTTGCAAGTCTGATGTGAAAGCCCCGGGCTTAACCTGGGAACGGCATTGGAGACTGCAAGGCTAGAGTGCGTCAGAGGGGGGTAGAATTCCACGTGTAGCAGTGAAATGCGTAGAGATGTGGAGGAATACCGATGGCGAAGGCAGCCCCCTGGGATGACACTGACGCTCATGCACGAAAGCGTGGGGAGCAAACAGGATTAGATACCCTGGTAGTCCACGCCCTAAACGATGTCAACTAGCTGTTGGGGGTTTGAATCCTTGGTAGCGTAGCTAACGCGAGAAGTTGACCGCCTGGGGAGTACGGCCGCAAGGTTAAAACTCAAAGGAATTGACGGGGACCCGCACAAGCGGTGGATGATGTGGATTAATTCGATGCAACGCGAAAAACCTTACCTGCTCTTGACATGTACCGAAGCCCGAAGAGATTTGGGTGTGCCCGAAAGGGAGCGGTAACACAGGTGCTGCATGGCTGTCGTCAGCTCGTGTCGTGAGATGTTGGGTTAAGTCCCGCAACGAGCGCAACCCTTGTCATTAGTTGCCATCATTAAGTTGGGCACTCTAATGAGACTGCCGGTGACAAACCGGAGGAAGGTGGGGATGACGTCAAGTCCTCATGGCCCTTATGAGCAGGGCTTCACACGTCATACAATGGTCGGTACAGAGGGTCGCGAAGCCGCGAGGTGGAGCCAATCTCAAAAAACCGATCGTAGTCCGGATCGCACTCTGCAACTCGAGTGCGTGAAGTCGGAATCGCTAGTAATCGCAGATCAGCATGCTGCGGTGAATACGTTCCCGGGTCTTGTACACACCGCCCGTCACACCATGGGAGTGGGGGATACCAGAAGTGGGTAGGCTAACCGCAAGGAGGCCGCTTACCACGGTATGCTTCATGACTGGGGTGAAGTCGTAACAAGGTAGCCGTAGGGGAACCTGCGGCTGGATCACCTCCTTTCTAGAGAAAGTCGATCCTGGTACTCACAGCCTATCGGTTGTTCAGCGAGTGGAATGGTAATCAGAGGGCCTGAGGGGTCTTGTGATTAGCGTTTCAAACGCATTGATCTTTAACAAACTGAAGAAGCCGAATACAAAATTGATTCTGAGCCAGGATGGTTTCATCCTCGTTTGGATTCAACTTTGGGTAATTGTATGTATCGACGTTTTGCCGGTAGAGGTATCGGCAAGGCGAGTGCGCAAGGCCCTTGAAATGATAGGGTCAAGCGAGTAAGTGCATCTGGTGGATGCCTTGGCGATCATAGGCGATGAAGGACGTGTAAGCCTGCGAAAAGCGCGGGGGAGCTGGCAATAGAGCTTTGATCCCGCGATGTCCGAATGGGGAAACCCGGCCCTTAGGGGTCACTCCCACCTGAACACATAGGGTGGGTAGAGCGAACGCGGAGAACTGAAACATCTAAGTACCCGCAGGAAAAGAAATCAACCGAGATTCCGTGAGTAGTGGTGAGCGAAAATGGAAGAGCCTGTACGTTTTAGCCGTTGAGTTAGTGGAAGAGTCTGGAAAGGCTCGCCATAGTGGGTGATAGCCCCGTACACGAAAACTGAATGGTGGCACTGAGCGTACGACAAGTAGGGCGGGACACGAGAAATCCTGTCTGAAGATGGGGGGACCATCCTCCAAGGCTAAATACTCATGATCGACCGATAGTGAACCAGTACCGTGAGGGAAAGGCGAAAAGAACCCCGGGAGGGGAGTGAAATAGAACCTGAAACCGGATGCATACAAACAGTGGGAGCCTCGCAAGGGGTGACTGCGTACCTTTTGTATAATGGGTCAGCGACTTACGTTCAGTAGCGAGCTTAACCGAATAGGGGAGGCGTAGCGAAAGCGAGTCCGAATAGGGCGCTTCAGTTGCTGGGCGTAGACCCGAAACCGAGTGATCTATCCATGGCCAGGATGAAGGTGCGGTAACACGCACTGGAGGTCCGAACCCACTAATGTTGCAAAATTAGGGGATGAGCTGTGGATAGGGGTGAAAGGCTAAACAAACTCGGAGATAGCTGGTTCTCCCCGAAAACTATTTAGGTAGTGCCTCATGTATCACTTCCGGGGGTAAAGCACTGTTATGGCTAGGGGGTCATTGCGACTTACCAACCCATGGCAAACTCTGAATACCGGAAAGTGCAAGCATGGGAGACAGACGGTGGGTGCTAACGTCCATCGTCAAGAGGGAAACAACCCAGACCGCCAGCTAAGGTCCCAAATGATCAGTTAAGTGGTAAACGAAGTGGGAAGGCCCAGACAGCCAGGATGTTGGCTTAGAAGCAGCCATCATTTAAAGAAAGCGTAATAGCTCACTGGTCGAGTCGTCCTGCGCGGAAGATGTAACGGGGCTCAAACTGATAACCGAAGCTGCGGATTTGCACGCGAGTGCAAGTGGTAGGGGAGCGTTCTGTAGGTCTGTGAAGGTGTGTCGAAAGGCATGCTGGAGATATCAGAAGTGCGAATGCTGACATGAGTAGCGATAAAGCGGGTGAAAAGCCCGCTCACCGAAAGCCCAAGGTTTCCTACGCAACGTTCATCGGCGTAGGGTGAGTCGGCCCCTAAGGCGAGGCAGAAATGCGTAGTCGATGGGAAACTGGTTAACATTCCAGTACTTTCATACAGTGCGATGGGGGGACGGAGAAGGTTAGGTCAGCCAACTGTTGGAATAGTTGGTTCAAGCTGGTAGGCGGGACACGCAGGCAAATCCACGTGTTCGTTAACGCCGAGAAGTGATAACGAGGGTCTACGGACCTGAAGTGACTGATACCCTGCTTCCAGGAAAAGCCTCTAAGCTTCAGCTGTATGAGAACCGTACCGCAAACCGACACAGGTGGGCAGGAAGAAAATTCTAAGGTGCTTGAGAGAACTCAGGAGAAGGAACTCGGCAAATTGATACCGTAACTTCGGGAGAAGGTATGCCTCTTAGGGTGTAGGACTTCGCGTCCGAAGCTTTGAGAGGTCGCAGAGAATCGGTGGCTGCGACTGTTTATCAAAAACACAGCACTGTGCCAACACGAAAGTGGACGTATACGGTGTGACGCCTGCCCGGTGCCGGAAGGTTAAGTGATGGGGTGCAAGCTCTTGATCGAAGCCCCGGTAAACGGCGGCCGTAACTATAACGGTCCTAAGGTAGCGAAATTCCTTGTCGGGTAAGTTCCGACCCGCACGAATGGCGTAACGATGGCCACACTGTCTCCTCCTGAGACTCAGCGAAGTTGAAATGTTTGTGAAGATGCAATCTACCCGCTGCTAGACGGAAAGACCCCGTGAACCTTTACTGTAGCTTTGCATGGGACTTTGAACAGACTTGTGTAGGATAGGTGGGAGGCTATGAAGCGTGAACGCTAGTTTGCGTGGAGCCGTCCTTGAAATACCACCCTGGTGTGTTTGAGGTTCTAACCTAGGTCCGTGATCCGGATCGGGGACAGTGCATGGTAGGCAGTTTGACTGGGGCGGTCTCCTCCCAAAGTGTAACGGAGGAGTTCGAAGGTCACCTAGGTACGGTCGGAAATCGTGCTGATAGTGCAATGGCAAAAGGTGGCTTAACTGCGAGACCGACAAGTCGAGCAGGTGCGAAAGCAGGACATAGTGATCCGGTGGTTCTGAATGGAAGGGCCATCGCTCAACGGATAAAAGGTACTCCGGGGATAACAGGCTGATTCCGCCCAAGAGTTCACATCGACGGCGGAGTTTGGCACCTCGATGTCGGCTCATCACATCCTGGGGCTGTAGCCGGTCCCAAGGGTATGGCTGTTCGCCATTTAAAGTGGTACGCGAGCTGGGTTCAAAACGTCGTGAGACAGTTTGGTCCCTATCTGCAGTGGGCGTTGGAAGTTTGACGGGGGCTGCTCCTAGTACGAGAGGACCGGAGTGGACGAACCTCTGGTGTACCGGTTGTCACGCCAGTGGCATCGCCGGGTAGCTAAGTTCGGAAGAGATAACCGCTGAAAGCATCTAAGCGGGAAACTCGCCTGAAGATGAGACTTCCCTGAGGGCTAGACCCTCCTGAAGAGTCGTTCGAGACCAGGACGTTGATAGGTCGGGTGTGGAAGCGCTGTGAGGCGTGAAGCTAACCGATACTAATGGCTCGTGAGGCTTGATCCTATCATTTGATGGGCTTTGTGCCCGATACATACGAATTCAAACCAAACGGCTTCTGCAGTTTGTAGACAGTTTATGTCTGGCGGCCATAGCGAGGTGGTCCCACGCCTTCCCATCCCGAACAGGACCGTGAAACGCCTTAGCGCCGATGATAGTGCGGCATTCGCCGTGTGAAAGTAGGACACTGCCAGACTCCCCATGCAAAGCCCAGACCTCAGGTCTGGGCTTTTTGCTTTGTGGTGCCGCGATGGCTTCGGCTGTCAGCCATACAGGGCGGGGCTGAGGAAGATTGTTCTGAATCATGCTGCATCTTTGCGTAAAATTCTGATTCGTCGTGTCTGCCTGGCTCGAACGTTCCGTGAGGATGTCCATGTTGCGTTTACCCGTCTCTTTCCGCACCCTGCTGGTTTGCTCATTGCTGCTGGTCACCATGCTGCCTTCACTGGCACTGGTCCGCATGTGGTGGCAACTCGACCAGCTGGCTTTCCAGGCCGAGGCGCGCATGGCGAATATCGATCGCTGGCAGCAGGCTCTGCGCACGCTGTCAGACCGGGAGGAGCACCTCGAGCGCAGCATGCGGCAATGGCTGTTGTTGCAGGATCCGGCCCTGCTGCAGCTGTCGCAGAGCTTTGCTCAGGATCTGGCAACGCCGGCGAATACACTGGCAGAGGTACCGGACCCGGTGCTGGGGAGTCTGCTGCGCGACGACCAGCAGCGGGTGCAATTGCTGCAGTCCTGGCTGGATGCCTCTTCTCCGCCGGAAAGTGATCGGGTGGTCGCGCAGTTCGATGCCCTGAGCAGCAACCATGCCCAGATGGAATTGCGCCTGCGGCGTCAGGTGCAGGTCGAGCGGCGCCAGTGGGCCGACAGCCTGCGCCAGCAGCACGCCGAAGCCAATCGTCTGGCATTGTTCTCGCTGTTGCTGGCCCTGATGCTGGCGATGATTCTGGGCTACATCCTGTTCGCGCCGCTGGGCAAATTGCGGCAACGCATCGGTCGGCTGGCGCAAGGTGTGCGTGGACAGTCCTGGCAAGTGGCCGGTCCCAGTGATGTGCGCGATCTGGCCGACGCACTGGCTGGTCTGGACCGACGTCTGGAGCAGCTGGAATCGGAAAAAGCCAGTTTCTTCCGTCAGGTCTCTCATGAACTGAAAACGCCGCTGGCGGCCATCAGTGAGGCCTCCGCCCTGCTGGCCGACGAAGTGCCCGGCCCGCTCAACCAGGCGCAGCGCGAAATCATCGCCATCCAGCAGAGCAATGTGGTGACCCTGCGTTCCCGCGTGGAAACCCTGCTCAAGCATGATGTGGCACGCTGGCTTGGACAGCAGGTCATTTTTCGTCCCTTCTCCCTGCCACAACTGCTGGCGTGCCGCGAGCATGACTGGCTTGCCCTGATCGAGCGTCGACAGTTGCGCATTCGTTCCGCGCTGGAGGTCGAGCAGGTGCAGGGGGATGAGCACAAGGTACAGACCATTCTCGACAATCTGCTGATCAATGCTATCCGCTTTTCTCCCATCGGCGGGGAAATCACATTGCAGGCACGTCGCGAACGCGACTGCATTTACATTCAGGTGAGCGACCAGGGGCCAGGCGTCAGCCCGGCCGAGGTCGATCGCATTTTCGACCCGTTCTATAGCGGCAAGCCTCCGCAAGGAGAGTCGGCCGGATCGGGAATTGGCCTGACCATGGCTCGCACTTTTGCCCAGTTGATGGGGGGCGATGTCCGCCTGGTGGCATCGACTGGCCCGGGAGCCTGTTTCGAGCTGTGGTGGCCGGAAAATGGAAAAACAACATGACTTTGCTTAGATCTACTTCCCTGGCGGCTTTGCTGTTGCTGGCCGGCTGTGCCTGGAACAGTACGCGCGCGCAACAGGCCCGCATGCCGGAACTGTTTTGCCATGATGCCGACTGGGCCCTGTCCGGGCTGCGCGAGCCGCGCGTCGCCTTTAACAGCACCAAGGCCGTGTGTGCGGCAGACCGGCTCAAACTGGCGGCACAGATTATCACCCAGTCGGATAGCAAGACCGACCTCGCGCGGGCGCGCAGTCTGGTGGACAGCGTGCTCAATGGTACCGAGGTACAGCGGGACACTGCACTGGCCGGACTGGCCGCGCTGCTGGACCGGCAACTGAGCGAGCGACGCCGGGCGGACGAGCGCGCCGACAAATTGTCGTCCCAGATCCGTGATCAGCAGCAGCGCATTGACGATCTGAACGCCAAGATTACCGCGTTGACCGCGCTGGAAAAGAGCATGGCACGTAAAAGCACCCGCAAACCGGGGGCCGGCTCATGAGTGCACAGATCCTGCTGGTCGATGATGATGCCGATCTGCTGCGTCTGGTCAGCATGCGCCTGACGGCTGCCGGGCATCAGGTCGAGGCGGTCGCCAGTGCCGAAGCCGCCTTGAATGTCGTGGCATCCCACCGTGTCGATGTGCTGGTGACCGACTGGCACCTGCCCGGCATGGATGGCCTCGGCTTGTTCGAAGCGGTCCGCCGGCGGTTCCCCTCGTTGCCGGTGATCATTCTCACCGCCTTCGGGACGGTGCCGGATGCCCTCGAGGCCGTTGGCCGCGGCGTCTTCGGCTACCTGGTCAAACCTTTTGAAGGGCGCGAGCTGCTGGCCAAGATCGAGCAGGCCCTGGTGGCATCGGGGGGGCAGGTGGCCGAACAGGCGCCGCAGGACTGGCAGGGCGGCATGATTTCCCGCAGTCCGCAAATGGCCGAGCTGCTGGCCCAGACGCGCATGGTGGCGGCCACCGATGCCAGTGTGCTGATCCGCGGCGAGAGCGGAACCGGCAAGGAGGTGCTGGCTCGTGCGCTGCATCGCTGCAGCGCACGCAGTCAGGGGCCGTTCGTGGCGGTGAACTGTGGCGCCATTCCGGAGAATTTGCTGGAAAGCGAGTTGTTCGGTCACGAAAAAGGCGCCTTTACCGGTGCCTCGGCCAGGCATCAGGGGCTGGTACTGGAAGCCGATGGCGGCACCTTGTTTCTGGACGAGATCGGTGACATGCCACTGGCACTGCAGGTGAAACTGCTGCGCCTGCTGCAGGATCGTGAAGTCCGCCCGGTGGGCTCGGCGCGGGCTCGTGCGGTAGATATCCGGGTGGTTTCTGCCACCCACCGCGATCTGGAAACCCTGATGCGCGAAGGCCAGTTCCGCGAAGATCTGTTTTACCGGCTCAATGTGGTGACGCTGAATTTGCCGCCGCTGGCCGAGCGGCGCGAAGACATCCCGCTGCTGGCGCAACATTTTCTCAGCCAGGTTGCGCAACGCTACCAGCGTCCCCTGCCGGTGTTTGCCCCGGAGGCGCTGGCCTTTCTGTCGTCCTCGCGCTGGCCGGGGAATATCCGCCAGTTGGCCAATGTGGTCGAGCAGTGCTGTGTGCTGTGTTCCGGGCCGGTGGTCACCCTGGCCCAGGTGCAGAAGTCTGTGAGCGAAGAGTCCGATGCCATTCCCTCGCTGGCCGAGTTCCGCCGCCAGACGGAGCGTGATTATCTGGAGCGTCTGCTGCGATTGACCGGGGGTAATGTGGCCGATGCGGCGCGGCTGGCTGAACGTAACCGGACGGAATTCTACCGGCTGTTGCAGCGGCATGAGCTGGATGCCGCCAGTTTCAAGGCTCAGGGCTGAGTGATCTGCTTGCCGGAAAAGGTTGTCGTCGATTGACGACAGCCTTTTTTCTTTTCAGATCAACAAGATAATGATTTGGTCGCCTGGCTTGTCGCCTGATGGCGACAAATCGGCACCACGCACGGCGACAGAAAAATGCAAGTCATTGAATTATCAGCGTTTGATCAGGCTGGCACGCTTGTTGCAATAGGAAGGGCAAGTCAAACCGGATAGGGAGAACCTTCATGCGTCACGCTTTGCTGTCACTCGGCCTGCTGCTGGTGCCTGCGCTTGCCTTCAGCGCGAGCATGACCCGTCAGGATGCGGTGGAGTGGTATGCCGCCGATGCCTCTGCCATTCTGGCTCAGCCCGTGTCCCTGCCGACCATTTCGGCGGCAGACGATACCCTGGCTCGCCAAGTCACCGATGCCATCTCCGGCATCATCGCCAGCGGCGCCGCCGAAGTCGACGTCGTGGCCCATAACGGACGTGTGACCCTGCGCGGCATTGCCGCCAGTGAACAGGTCGAAAGTCAACTTTTGGATACAGCCAGTGCCGTGTACGGCGTCAAGGAGGTGAAATCGGAAATTAAATTATCTGCCAGCTAATGCCTGTGTTTTGAGTTTGATCTCTACCTTTGGCCTGCCATCCCCCGGCAGGCCATTTTTTTCGCGCTGAATGGACAGCACCGGCCAGCCGTTTGACATTCCCTGTTGGCTCAGATCTGCCGCCATGTCGGCGCGTGGGTGCATGGCCATTGTTCAGGAGTGCCCGATGTCTCAGACTTCCCCTTCGATCCTGGCCTCGCTGGCCGAATCATTCAAATACGGTTCGGCAGTGCTGTCGTTGATTGCGCTGCTGTCCTGGATGGCCGGCCATGCTTTCGCACTCGGTTTCTGGGCCTCGGCCGGCTTGCCCGAGCCGCCCTTTGACCAGTCGCCCCAGGTGGTGACACTCAATGGTTTCCTGTTTGCCGCGCATAACTGGCTGCTGCTGCTCGGGGCGATGGTGTGTTTGTGTGTCGGCTGGTACCTGAAAGGCCTGGTCCGGCTGTGCCTGCCATCTGTGTCCGTCCGGCTGAAATCCTGGCTGTGCCGATGGTTCCTGCCTGGCCCGGCGGTACGCCGCCTGAGCGGATGGCTGCTGTTGCTGGCAGGGGGCGTGATGTTGCCCCTGACCGTCTGGCTCGGGGCGGCGCTGGAACAAGGCAAGGCTCGCTTTCAGCAGCTCTCTGCCAGCGTCAATGATGGCTCACCGCTGCCGACCCGGGTCGCTCTGGCTGACGGGGGCGTGCTGGAAGGGCAAATACTGGGACAGGATGAGCGCTTGTTAGTCTTGCTCAGCGCTTGCGGCGTGACGTTGCTGCAGTTGCCTGCCCCGGCGCGGGTCATGGCGCACAACCGGACCAGTCATCGTGACTGTCCGCTGCCACCGCTCTGACCCGCTCGGCCCCTGGCGTGATCAGAAGCTCAGTACCTTGTCGGCGGCCAGGGTCAGTTCGGCCAGCTCAGGCATGGTGCCGATGCCCACGCCCTTGATCAGCAGGGCTTCGTCGATACCACGTGCGGTGGTACAGGTTCGGCAGACCTTGACGGTGGCGCCGGTGGCCAGCAGATCCTGCAGCATTTCTCCCAGCGTGGCGCCGGCGGCAACCGTCTGACCTTGCATGGCCGTGACCACGGCATCGGAAAGCAGAAATAGCGTGATTTTCGGTTTGGCCTCGCTATCGGACAGGGCCAGTGCCAGGCGCAGGCCGGAAAGCGTGCGTTCGCTGCCATAAGGGCTGGCGTTGAGTGTGAACAGGATGTTTTGCATGACAATTCTCCCGGATAAAAGGCGATTGCAGTGTGCACAGGATGGCGCAAGTCGCCACTTTTTGCCACTGCAACGCCATCTTCCGCTGTCTGATGCGGCTTTGCCAGGGGTCTTGCAGTGCCTTATATCAAACTGATGGAATAAATTATATTGTCGGACAAAACATATTTGTTTGGTATATTATGATGAGTTTGAAACTGCACGCTACAGATCAATAAGCACGTGCATCGGTCGGTGCTGGGGGCGCCTCCGATGCCAGTGACCGGCATCAGCCCGGTCGCTGTCAACGTGCCCGTACAGGGGAGACCATATGCCATTCCAAGCCTTTGCCCAGGCGCAGACACCGCTGCGCCAAGCCATTACCGAAGCCTATCGCCGTGACGAACAGCAGTGTGTGCAAACCCTGCTGACCCAGGCCGCCATGACGCGCGAGCAAGTCTTTGCTGCCCAGCGCCTGGCCCGCCGTCTGGTGAGCAAGGTACGCGAGACACGCACCCGTGCCAGTGGCGTGGATGCGCTGATGCATGAGTTCTCCCTCTCCAGCCTGGAAGGGGTGGCCCTGATGTGCCTGGCAGAAGCCTTGCTGCGCATTCCGGACAAGGAAACCGCCGACAAACTGATTCGCGACAAAATTGGCCGCGGTGACTGGCGCTCGCATCTGGGCAACAGTGCTTCGCTGTTCGTCAATGCCGCCGCCTGGGGCCTGCTGGTCACCGGCAAGCTGGTTTCGTCCTACAGTGAGCAGGGCCTGTCTGCCGCCGTGACCCGACTGGCCGCCAAGGGCGGTGAGCCGCTGATCCGCAAGGGGGTGGATCTGGCCATGCGCATGCTGGGGCGCCAGTTCGTCACCGGCGAGACCATCGAGGAGGCGCTGGATAACGGCCGCGAGCGTGAGTCACGCGGCTATCGCTTCAGTTACGACATGCTGGGCGAAGCGGCCATGACCGCGGAAGACGCCGAGCGCTATTACCAGGACTATGTCACGGCCATTCATGCCATCGGCAAGGCCAGTGACGGGCGAGGGGTGTATGAAGGCCCGGGGATCTCCGTCAAGTTGTCCGCCATTCATCCGCGCTACTCCCGAGCCCAGCACCATCGGGTGATGGGGGAGTTGCTGCCGCGCCTGAAGGCACTGTTCCTGCTGGCCAAGCAATACGATATCGGCCTGAACATCGATGCCGAGGAAACCGACCGTCTGGAGATTTCGCTCGATCTGGTCGAGGCCCTGGCGCGTGATCCGGACCTGGCCGGCTTCAAGGGCATTGGCATTGTGGTGCAGGCCTACCAGAAACGTTGTCCCTATGTCATTGATTACCTGATCGAACTGGCGCGCGAGACCGGCCATCGCTTCATGATCCGTCTGGTCAAGGGTGCGTATTGGGACGCCGAGATCAAGCGTGCCCAGGTTGACGGACAGCCGGGCTATCCGGTGTATACCCGCAAGGTTCACACCGATGTGTCCTATCTGGCCTGCGCCCGCAAGCTGCTGTCCGCCCAGGACGCCGTGTTCCCGCAATTCGCCACCCACAATGCCTATACGCTTTCGGCGGTCTTCACCCTGGCGTCCGGACTGGACTATGAATTCCAGTGTCTGCACGGCATGGGCGAGACCCTGTATGACCAGGTGGTCGGCAACCACAATATGGGCCGCAGCTGCCGCATCTATGCGCCGGTCGGTTCGCACCAGACGCTGCTGGCCTACCTGGTGCGACGCCTGCTGGAAAACGGTGCCAACAGTTCCTTCGTCAATCGTATTGTCGACGAATCGGTCTCGATCGATGAACTGGTGACTGACCCGTGCGAGCAGGCAGCCGAAACCGCCGGTCTGCCACACGGCAAGATTCCGCTGCCGGTGGCGCTGTATGGCGACGAACGCCGTAATTCGGCCGGCCTGGATCTGTCGAACGAGCTGGTTCTGGCCGATCTGCAGCAACGCCTGATGGCGGCGGATCAGCGTGACTGGCAGGCTCGGCCGATGCTGGCGGATGACCGTCATGAGGGCGGCCCGGCCCGCGAGGTGCGCAATCCCGCCTGCCTGAGCGAACGCATCGGACAAGTGACGGATGCCAGCGCCGAGGATGCCCGCCGAGCTGTCGGTTTTGCGGCTGAGGCCGCTGCCGGCTGGGCGGCCACCCCGGCCGCCGAACGTGCCGCCTGCCTGTCGCGCGCGGCGGACTTGCTGGAGGCCCATTGTCCCGAACTGATGGCCCTGGCCGTGCGTGAGGCCGGCAAGACACTGAACAACGCCATTGCCGAAGTTCGTGAGGCGGTTGATTTCCTGCGTTATTACGGTGCCCAGGCTGCGCGCGAATTCAGTGTCAAGGCCCCGGCCGCGCTGGGGCCGGTGGTATGTATCAGCCCGTGGAACTTCCCGCTGGCCATTTTCCTGGGGGAGGTCAGTGCTGCGCTGGCGGCCGGTAACACCGTGCTGGCCAAGCCGGCCGAGCAGACCAGCCTGATTGCCGCCGAAGCGGTGCGCCTGATGTATGAGGCCGGTGTGCCGCGTGCGGTGCTGCAACTGTTGCCTGGCCGTGGTGAGGTCGTGGGGGCGGCCCTGGTCAATGATGCCCGTGTTCAGGGGGTGATCTTTACCGGTTCGACCGAAGTGGCACAGCTGATCAACCGTTCGCTGGCCGAGCGGGGGGGCGATGTGGTGCTGGTGGCGGAAACCGGTGGTCAGAACGCGATGATTGTCGACAGCACGGCACTGCCGGAGCAGGTGGTGACCGATGTGCTGGCCTCGGCCTTCGACTCCGCCGGTCAGCGTTGCTCGGCATTGCGCGTGCTCTATCTGCAACATGAGGTGGCCGACAAGATCCTGACCATGATCCGTGGCGCCATGGACGAGCTGGTGGTGGGCGATCCGGCCAGGCTGGCGACCGATGTTGGTCCGGTGATCGATGAGGAAGCGCGCAGCGGTCTGCTGGCGCATATCGAGAAGATGCGTCCGCTGGCCCGTGCCATGCACCAGACGGCCTTGCCGGCGTCTGCCGCCCAGGGGCATTTCGTCGCGCCGACGCTGATCGAGCTGGACAATCTGAGCCATCTGGAGCGCGAAGTATTCGGCCCGGTGCTGCATGTCCGCCGTTTTGCTGCGGATCAGCTGGATCTGGTGCTGGCCGAGGTCAATCGCTCGGGCTATGGCCTGACTCATGGTGTCCACAGCCGCATCGACGAGACCATCCAGCATGTAGCCCGGCAGGTCAAGGCGGGCAATGTCTACGTCAACCGCAATATTGTCGGCGCCGTCGTCGGTGTGCAGCCGTTTGGGGGGGAGGGCAAGTCCGGTACCGGCCCGAAGGCCGGCGGACCTTTCTATCTGTACCGGCTGACACGAGCCGCCTGGCGCCCGACGCTGGCGATCCGCCATCAGGAAGCCGCACTGCCGGGCCTGGTTGCCCTGAACGGTGCCCTGGCGAACTGGGGACTGTCGTCGGCTGAACTGGCCAAAGCGCGCGAGTTGATGACCTTCGGCCGAGTGCAAAGCCCCTTGCTGGGTGATCTTGTTCTGCCGGGGCCGACCGGTGAACAGAATACCTTGCGTTTCGCTGCCCGCGGGGTGGTGGCGTGTCTGGCACCGGAGCGCGGCGAGCTGCTGCGGCAAATGGTGGCCGCGCTGAGTTGCGACAACCGCATCCTGTTGCCGCATAGCGTGGAAAACGACCAGCTGTGCGCCCTGATGCCGGGTTGGGTGGATACGGCCGATGCCCCGCTGGACAGCGAGCCGCTGGATGCCGTGCTGTTTGCCGGTCCGGCCGGGCTGGCAGATACGGTGCGCCGTACGCTGGCGGCCCGCAGCGGGGCCATCGTGCCGTTGATCGAAGCCGGGCCGGAGGGCTATGAATTGCATCGGCTGGTGGTGGAGCGGGCCTTGTGCATCAACACCACGGCAGCCGGTGGCAATGCCAGTCTGATGAGTATGGAAGAGTAGTAGTTGCCATGGAGGTAATGCATTGAAATAATGCCTTGTTTCCATGGAATCATGGGGAAACCGTGCGCTCTCGATAGCCGTGCGGATCAAAACATAACGAGAAGGACGAACGATGCAAGCAAGCAAACTGACTGTTGTTACCCTGTCCGTGATGGCAGCGCTGGCGCTGGCCGCCTGCGGCAAGAAGGAAGATGCGTCCGCACCGGCCGCCGCTTCCGGCGCCGCGGCAGACAGTGGCGCCGCCGTGGTCAAGCTGGGTTTTGTTGCCCCGCTGACCGGGCCGCAGGCGCATTATGGTGCCGAGTACAAGAATGGCGTGACCCTGGCGATCGAAGACGCCAACGCCACCCATCCGACCCTGGGCGGCAAGCCGGTCAAGTTCGAACTGGAAGTGATGGATGACCAGGCCGATCCGAAGACCGCTACCGAAGTGGCCCAGAAGCTGATCGACGAGAAGGTCAGCGGTGTGATCGGTCACTTCAACTCGGGTACCTCGATTCCGGCTTCCAAGCTCTACTCCGACGCCGGTATTCCCCAGATCGCCATGGCGACCGCTCCGGCCTTTACGGCGCAAGGCTTCAAGACCACCTTCCGTTCCATGACCTCGGATACCCAGCAGGGCAGCGTGATGGGCGAGTATGTGGTGAAGAAGCTGGGTGCCAAGAACATCGCCATCATCGATGACCGTACCGCCTATGGCCAGGGTCTGGCCGATCAGTTCGCCAAGGCCGTGGAAGGCGCCGGCGGCAAGGTGGTCAAGCGTGAATACACCACCGACAAGTCGACCGACTTTGCGGCGATCCTGACCTCGCTCAAGGGCCTGCATCCGGACATCATCTACTACGGTGGCGCCGATGCGCAGTCGGCCCCGATGGCCAAGCAGATGAAGCGCCTGGGCATCACCACGCCGCTGGTTTCCGGCGAAATGACCAAGACCCCGGACTTCCTCAAGGTTGCCGGTGCCGAAGCCGAGGGCACGCTGGCCTCGCTGGCCGGTCTGCCGCTGGAGCAGATGCCCAAGGGCAAGGATTATGCGACCCGCTACAAGGCTCGCTTCAACGAAGAAGTCGCCACTTACTCGCCGTACGGCTATGACGCGACCCGCGTGATGATTGCCGCCATGCAAAAGGCTGATTCGTCCGATCCGGCCAAGTACCTGCCGGTACTGGCGTCCATCGATTACACCGATGCCGTGACTACCCCGCACCTGGGGTACGACAGCAAGGGTGACCTGAAGATCGGTGGCATCACCGTCTACAAGGTGGTGGGGGGCAAGTGGACCGTGCTGGAAAGCGTGGGCGGGGCAGCCGCTTCCGCTGCGCAGTAATCTGTCCTGATGTCAGCCAAGGCCCGGCGTGTCAACGCCGGGCCGTTTTTGTTTTCAAGCCGGGACGGGCCAGTCGACCTGGCGGAAGTGTGGGGTGATGGCCAGCAGGCGAGTGCCTGTCGGGCCGGTTTCGATCAGCCGGCTTTCCTGCTCAGCACAGCGTACCTCAGCCTGAAACCCCTGTGCTGGTGACAGCAGTTGCAAGAGTTGCGTGATGACCTGCTCAGCCTGCGGTACCTCGGTTTCAAAGACGCCCCACAAGATCTGGTGATGCCACAATGTGACTTTCCAACGCGTCATCGTGTCGCCTCCCATTGCTCAAGCCATTGCTGAAAGACCTTGCGCGACTGCGGCACGACGGCCTGGCCCAAACGTTGTGCCTGCTGGCGCAGTGTTTCGGGTGCGATGCCGGCATGCGCCAATTCGGCGGTATGGCCGATTAGCCAGCGTTCCAGTTTGTTCGGGTCGACTTCAAGATGGCATTGCAGGGCCAGCGCGTGGCGCTCGATGGCAAAGGCCTGAAAGGGGCATTGTTCGCTGTAGGCCAGATGCTGTGCCGAGTCGGGAATGGCAAACTGTTCTCCATGCCAGTGCAGTACCGGTAGGTGATCCAGCGGAGCGAGCACGGAGTCGCGCCCGGCTTCGGTCAGCATGAGCGGGGCATAACCGATTTCCTGGCGCGCCATCGGGCTGACCCTGGCGCCCAGCGCGCAGGCCATCAACTGAGCCCCCAGACAGACACCCAGGACGGGGCGGCGTGCTGTCAGTTGTGTCCGGATCAAGTCCAGCTCTGCGCTCAGGAAGGGGTATCGGGTCACCTGGCTGGCGCTGATCGGGCCACCCAAGACGATCAGCAGGTCTTCCTCTCCGGGCAAGACCGCCGGCAGAAGGTCTGTGCCGGCCTCCCGTTTTTCGATCCGGTAGCCGACCTGGTGCAATAGCGGTGTCCACAGGCCCGCATCTTCAAAAGCGACATGCTGGATGAGCCAGGCGGTTTTAGACATGGAGGTTCTCCTTGTCGTGTTCGGGCCAGTAATGACTGTCGGGAATGGTGCGGGCGCCGAAGATGGCCTGGCCGACGCGAACCACCGTGGCCCCTTCTTCGATTGCCAGTTCGTAATCACCGGACATGCCCATGGACAGATGCTCAAGCGACATACCCGCCGGCGCCTGCTCGCGCAACTGGTCTCGCAATAGGCGCAAGCGGCGGAAACACTGGCGGACCGCCTGGGTTTCGCTGGACAGCATGGCCAGGGTCATTAGCCCGGTGACTTGCAGGCTGTGAAACGGTCGCAGCGCCTGGAGAAAACTTGCCACCTGGTCCGGCGGCAGGCCGTATTTGCTGTCTTCGCCCGAGGTGTTGACCTGAACCATGACAGGGAGGCCCCGGCCGACCTGTTGCAGGCGGCGATCCAATTCTTCCGCCAGGCGCAGGCTATCCAGCGCCTGAAATTCGCTCGCAAATTGTACGGCGTGGCGCACTTTGTTGGTCTGCAGGTGGCCGATCAGAATCCAGCGCAAATCTTGCAGCTCGCTCAGTGTCTGCGCCTTGCCGTGGGCTTCTTGCACTTTGTTTTCACCCAACTCAAGGCAGCCAGCCTGGTGGGCGGCGCGGAGTCGTTCAAGATCGACGGTTTTGCTTACCGGCAGCAGTCGGACGCTGTCTGTTGCCCGCCCGACGCGCAGGCAGGCCTGTGCCATGCAGTGTCGGACCTGTTGCAGATTGTGGGTAATGTCATCGGCGTTACGCGCCAGGGGATAAATGGGCATCGGTGCCTCCTTGCCATGGATTTCCTATAGGCTATGTCAGCACTGGCCCGCTAAAAACATCCAGTTATAATAAAAAACATGGTCCAGAAGGAGTGCTGATGTTTCGTTCCTGGTCGTTGTCCCTGGTGCTGAACCGCCAGGATGCCCCCTCTCTGCACTTGCAATTGGTGCAGGCTTTGACCGAGGCCATCCTGTCGGGCCGTTTGCCGCCCGGTATGGTGTTGCCCGGTAGTCGCGAGCTGGCGGCACACTTGAGGGTCAACCGCAAGACGGTGGTGCTGGCTTTGGATGAACTGATCGCTCAGGGGTGGCTGCGTACCCAGCCAAGACGTGGCACCTTTGTGGCCGAATCCCTGCCCATGCCCCCCGTGCTGACGGCGTCGCCTGCCGCGGCGAGCGGTGAGGCGGCTTATGCCTTGCAAGGGGGCGAGGAGGGGGAGGGGGCCAGCCTGTTGGCCCGGGTGCCGGATGGGGCGCCGGATACCCGGCTGATTCCATTTGATGTCCTGGGACGCGCGTTTCGCAAGGCGCTGATTCACAGCGCTCGCAGTAACCGTCTGGCCTATGATGATCCACGCGGGTCATTGCCGCTGCGCGAGGCATTGGCGCAGATGCTTCGCATGGAGCGCGGGCTGGCCGTTGATGCCGACAATCTCTGTCTGGTGCGCGGCAGCCAGATGGGGATTTTCATCGCGGCACGGCTGCTGTTGGCACCGGGTGATTGCGTGGTCATGGAGCAATTAAGCTATCCGCCAGCCCGGCAGGCTTTTTTGTCTGCCGGTGCGCGCATTTTGCCGCTGGCCATGGATGAGGCCGGTGCCGACCCTGTCGCATTGGCGGCGCTGTGCCTGCGTGAGCGAGTGCGGGTGGTGTATCTGACGCCGCAGCACCAGTATCCGACGACTGTCTGTCTGTCGGCGGAGCGGCGCATGGCGATTCTGGCGCTGGCGGCTCGGTATGGCTTTGCCGTGATCGAGGATGACTATGATCACGAATTCCACTTTGCCCATCACCCAGTCATGCCCATGGCGGCCGTGGATGGTTTGCGTCATGTGTTTTACATCGGTTCTCTCTCCAAGGTGCTGGCACCTGGTCTGCGCATCGGTTATATCGTGGCGCCCGCAGCGGTCATCCGTCGCTGTGCCGGACAGGTATTGCAGATCGATCGCCAGGGTAATGCCGTCACCGAGCTGGCCGTGGCCGCCCTGATGGCCAACGGCGAGTTGAAGCGCCATGTGCGGCGGGTCACGCGCATCTATGCCGAACGACGGCGTCGGCTGCTGGCATTGCTGCGTTCTGATCGAGGTTTGTGGGACTACACCATGCCAGCAGGTGGGCTGGCGATCTGGCTTCGGCTAGCCGATGGCAGTCCTGCGGCACGGCGCTTGCAGCAAGCCGAAGTGGGAGATCTGCCCTGTGTGACGGCCAGTCAGTGTGCGGTCGTTCCCGGCTCGACTGTCTCGGCCGGCTTGCGGCTGGGCTTCGGGCATCTGGATGAAGAGGAAATGCAGCGATGCCTGGACAGGTTGCGTACCGTGCTGACCGGCTGAGACGTCGCCGCCTTGTTGCTGTCGGATTTCTTTGTAGACGACCGGTCTAATTGAGCGTAGCATGGCGCCATTCTTTGGTATCAAGACGACCAGTCCACTCAGGAGTTCGTATGCAGAATTTTGACTATTACAATCCCACCCGCATTGTCTTTGGCCGTGACACTATCGGCCGTCTGGCCGAGCTGGTGCCGGCTGGTGCCCGTGTGCTGGTGCTCTATGGCGGCAGCAGTGCCGAAAAGACCGGCACGCTGGCGCAGGTGCGCGAGGCCCTGGCCGGCCACGTGGTGCAGGAGTTCGGCGGCATTGAGCCAAATCCGCATTTTGAGACCCTGATGCGTGCCGTTGACCTGATCAAGACGCAGCAACTGGATTTTCTGCTGGCGGTGGGCGGTGGCTCGGTGATTGATGGCAGTAAATTTGTGGCCGCCGCCGCCCTGTTTGAGGGCGATGCGCTGGACATTCTGAAGCAGCGCGGCGGCAATATCCGCCAGGCCCTGCCTCTGGGGACGGTCCTGACCCTGGCGGCTACCGGTTCGGAAATGAATAGCGGCGGGGTCGTGACCCATGCCGCCACGCACGCCAAGCTGCCGTTCCGCAATCCGCTGCTGTTTCCGCGTTTTTCGATTCTGGATCCGCAAAAGACCTTCACCGTACCGGAACGGCAAGTGGCCAACGGGGTGGTGGATGCCTTCGTGCATGTTGCCGAACAGTATTTGACCGTACCGGGGCAGGCGCTGGCACAGGATCGCTTTGCCGAGGGGCTGTTGCAGTCGCTGATCGAACTGGGGCCGCAAGTACAGGCCAACCCGCTGGACTACGAGGTGCGTGCCAATCTGATGTGGGTCGCCACGCTGGCACTGAACGGCATCGTGGGGGCCGGCGTGACCCATGACTGGTCGACGCACATGATCGGCCATGAGCTGACCGCGCTTTTTGAGATCGATCATGCCCGCACCCTGGCGCTGGTGTTGCCGGCCAGTCTGTCGCTGCGCCGGGACAGCAAGCGAGCCAAGTTGCTGCAGTATGCCGAGCGAGTCTGGCAGCTGCACGAGGG
Organism: Paludibacterium sp. B53371; assembly: GCF_018802765.1. Lineage (NCBI taxonomy): Bacteria > Pseudomonadati > Pseudomonadota > Betaproteobacteria > Neisseriales > Chromobacteriaceae > Paludibacterium > Paludibacterium sp. B53371. Next base: position 2,310,082 of record NZ_CP069163.1, on the reverse strand, counting down.
CCCGGAGGCGCAGCGTATCGAACAGGCTATCGCGCTGACGCGCGATTTCTTCGAGCGCATGGGCTTGCCGACGCGCCTGTCCGACTATGGTCTGGGTGAGGAGGCGATCGAGCAGGTGGTCAGCCAGCTGCAGGCCCACGGCATGACCCGGCTGGGTGAGGGCGGTCATGTCACGCCGGATTTGGCGCGTCAGATCCTGCAGGCGGCCCGCGTATGAAGCCCGCCCTGATTCTGCATCACTATGCCGCTTCCCCCTACTCGGAAAAAATCCGTCTGATGCTGGGGCAGCGTCAGCTGCCATGGTTGTCGGTGGCGATGCCGCCAGTGTTGCCCAAGCCGGACCTGATGCAGCTGACACATGGCTACCGGCGCGCGCCGGTGCTGCAGATCGGTGCCGATATCTATTGTGATTCAGCACTGATCGCCGACGAAATTGAGCGTCGTTTCCCCCAGTCTGCGCAGCCGACGCCGCATGGTCGCGCCCTGGCCGAAGTGTTGAGCCACTGGGTGGATATCGAGTTGTTCTGGCTGACTGTGCGTCTGGTCATGGGGCGGCACGCCGAGCAGATTCCGCAGTTCATGCTGGATGATCGCGCGGCGATGCACCGGCAATATGATTTCTCGCGCCAGACCCTGGTGGCCGACCTGCCGCAGGTGACGGCACAGCTGCGCCCGATGCTGGCCTGGCTGGATGCGCTGCTGACCGGACAGTCTTTCTTTGCCGGCGCGCTGCCGTCCGGCGGCGATTTTGGCGTCTACCATCCGCTGTGGTTCCTGAATAATATCGGTGCGCTGAACGAGCTGGCACCGCAGGATGGTCCTTTGCTGGCCTGGTTCGGCCGCATGACGGCGTTCGGTCATGGCGAGCATGCCGAACTCTCCGCTGCGGAGGCGATTCATCTGGCGTGGTCGGCACAGCCGGAGAAGGCCGGGGGTGTTTCCGAACCAGGCTGGCAGGTCGGGATGCCGGTGTCGGTGATGCCGGAAGGCTATCCGCTGGAGGCCGTCCATGGGGCGCTGTGCGGATTGACGGCACAGCGCATCTCCCTGGCGGTGGAGACCCCCGCCGGCGGACATTTGCACCTGCACTTTCCGCGGCTCGGTTATCAACTGACGCAGGCTGACTAGGCAAGCAGCCCGCCTTGCCTTTCCGGCGTGGCGGGCTGAGGTGGCCACGGGGCGGCCGCAGGTCCTGCGGCTTTACTTCGGTCCGGTCTGTTTGGATTTGCGGATCAGAATGCCGGCACAGCCGACGACAACGATGGTGGCAAACACGATGGTCACCAGGCTGAGAAGGCCGACATCGTCCGAAAGAAGTTGCTGAATCAGTGCCATGGTCCGCTCCTGTTGGTTTAACGGTCGTTATCCGAATGACATTATTTCTGAATCTAAATTAACCATTGTGCTGGTATGGTTTTTTGATGCAGATCAACGGTGCGGCGGGTGGAAAAACAAAACCCCACACGGCCTGCTGGCGGTGTGGGGCTGGCGACGGAGCGTGCCGGAGGGTCAGTCTTCTTCCGGGACGTTCAGCGCATTATTGCTGTAACCGGCGTCGACATAGGTGATCTCGCCGGTGATGCCGGAGGCGAGGTCGGACAGCAGGAAGGCGGCGGCATTGCCGACTTCTTCCGTCGTGACGTTGCGGCGCAGCGAGGACTGGCCGGCGACATGGTTCAGCAGCTTGGAGAAGTCCTTGATGCCCGAGGCCGCCAGCGTCTTGATCGGACCGGCGGAGATCCCGTTGACACGGATGCCGTCACGACCGAGTGCGCTGGCCATGAAGCGGACGCCGGCCTCCAGGCTGGCCTTGGCCAGACCCATCACGTTGTAGTTGGGGATGGCACGGATGGCACCCAGATACGACAGCGTCAGCAGGGCAGACTTGCGTCCCTGCATCATCGGGCGCGCGGCCTTGGCCAGTGCCGGGAAGCTGTAGGACGACACGTCGTGGGCAATCTGGAAGGCTTCGCGCGACAGCGAGTCGAGGAAGTCGCCGTTGAGCGCTTCGCGCGGTGCGAAGGCAATGGCATGTACCAGCCCGTCCAGCCCGTCCCAGTCCTTGCCCAGATCGACGAACAGCTGTTCGATTTCGGCATCGTTCTGCACGTCGCAGCGATAGACCAGCTTGCTGCCGAATTCGGCAGCCATTTCGCGCACGCGGTCTTCCAGCTTGTCAACGACATAGGTGAAGGCAAGTTCCGCACCCTCGCGATGACAGGCCTGGGCGATGCCGTAGGCGATGGATCGGTTGGAGATCATGCCGGTGATCAGAATTTTTTTTCCTTGCAGGAAACCCATCGTCAGTCCTTCTAACTAAACATAGCCTGCCATTATACCCAAGCCGGGCAGAAAACGCAGACCATAATTGTAGGACAAAAAATTGGCCATGCCGGTTTGTGTCAACCCTGCTCAGACCAGGGTTGCCGCGCGCTGGCTGGCTTGCTAACATCCCGAGATCAAGCTTAATAAATAGAGAGCAACCATGAGCGACCTGATTCAGCATGTGACCGACAACTCCTTTGAACAAGATGTCCTGAAAGCCGACGTACCGGTACTGGTCGACTACTGGGCTGAATGGTGTGGTCCGTGCAAGATGATCGCGCCGATCCTCGAAGACGTGGCCAAGGAGTATCAGGGCCGCCTGAAGGTGGTCAAGCTCAACATCGACCAGAACGAGCAGACCCCGCCGAAATTCGGCATCCGCGGCATTCCGACCCTGATGATCTTCAAGGACGGCAATGTGGTGGCCACCAAGGTCGGCGCACTGGCCAAAGGCCAGCTGACGGCTTTTGTTGACAGCCACATTTAAAGTGTTTATTCTCGACTGAATTCTTAAGCGGGCGGCGGAAGTCGCCCGTGTCGTATCTGCTGTCCACACCTCTTGAAGAACAAACATCCCTCTCGCCAATCGTACTCGAGTCGAAACCGGCTGCTATGCATTTATCTGACCTGAAACACCTTCCTGTTACCCAGCTCGTCGAAATGGCTATTGCCAATGAGATCGACGGTGCCAACCGGTTGCGCAAGCAAGATCTGATCTTCGCGCTTTTGAAAAACCAGGCCAAAAAGGGCGAAAGCATTTATGGCGAGGGGACGCTGGAGGTACTGCCGGACGGATTCGGTTTCCTGCGCAGCCCTGACACCTCGTATCTGGCCGGCCCCGATGACATTTATGTCAGCCCGAGTCAGATTCGCCGTTTCAATCTGCATACCGGCGATTCGATCGAAGGCGAGATCCGCACGCCGAAAGATGGCGAACGCTACTTCGCCCTGGTGAAGGTTGACAAGGTCAACCACGATGCCCCGGAAAACTCCAAGCACAAGATCCTGTTCGAAAACCTGACGCCGCTGTTCCCGACCGAGCCGCTGCATCTGGAACGTGATATTCGTGCCGAAGAAAACTTCACCGGCCGCATCATTGATCTGATCGCCCCGATCGGCAAGGGTCAGCGCGGTCTGCTGGTGGCGCCGCCCAAGTCCGGCAAGACCGTGATGCTGCAACATATTGCGCATGCCATCACGGCCAATCACCCCGAAGTCGAACTGATCGTGCTGCTGATCGACGAACGTCCGGAAGAAGTGACCGAAATGCAACGCTCGGTGCGTGGCGAAGTGGTCTCCTCCACCTTCGACGAACCCGCCACCCGTCACGTGCAAGTGGCCGAAATGGTCATCGAAAAGGCCAAACGCCTGGTCGAGCACAAGAAGGACGTGGTCATCCTGCTGGACTCCATCACCCGTCTGGCGCGTGCCTACAACACCGTGGTGCCGGCTTCCGGCAAGGTGCTGACCGGCGGTGTCGACGCCAATGCCCTGCAGCGTCCGAAGCGCTTCTTCGGTGCGGCGCGCAATATCGAAGAGGGTGGTTCGCTGACCATCATTGCCACGGCCCTGATCGATACCGGCTCGCGCATGGATGACGTGATCTACGAAGAATTCAAGGGTACCGGCAACATGGAAATCCACCTCGACCGCCGGATGGCGGAAAAACGGATTTTCCCGGCGCTCAACATCAACCGTTCGGGTACTCGCCGCGAAGAGCTGCTGATTCCGCAGGAAAAGCTGCAACGCATCTGGGTGCTGCGCAAGCTGCTCTACCCGATGGATGATCTGGACGCGATGGAGTTTCTGCAGGACAAGATCCGCGCCACCAAATCCAACTCTGCCTTCTTCGACTCGATGCGTCGCTGAGGCAGGAAAACATCATTGTCAACGCCAGGTCGCTACCTGGCGTTTTTTCATCCCGCTGTCACCGCTGTCAGACGAATAAGAAAATGGATATTGCATCTCGCTTGAATTTAATGGAGTGGATCTCCGCCATTGGTACGGTCGCTTTTGCCTTTTCCGGCTATCTGGTCGGGGTGAAAAAGCGTCTTGATCTGCTCGGCATCCTGATTGTGGCCCTGCTGACTGGTATCGGCGGCGGGATTATTCGCGATGTTCTGGTTCACCGGGTGCCGGTGGTGTTCTACGATTACACCAACGTGGTGATCATTTCGATCACCCTGCTACTGTCGTGGATGACCGGGCTGCACAAACGCGAGAGCCAGACCTTCTATCGTGCCTTCATCGTGGCCGACTCGCTCGGGCTGGTCGCCTTCAGCATTACCGGCGCGCAAGTTGGCCTGATGTATGACCTCAACGCCTTTGGCGTGGTCCTGCTCGGTTTCATCACGGCAGTCGGCGGCGGGGTGGTGCGGGACATGATGGTCAATGACATCCCGTTCATCCTGCATGAAGACTTCTATGGCACGGTATCGATTCTGGTGGCCGGCGGCCTGTATGTGCTGGATCAGCTGGTGTATGTCAATTATCTGAGCTTGCAATTGCTCTTTGCTATCGGTCTGGCGATCCGCCTGATCGGGCACTGGGGCGATATGACCCTGCCGAAGATCGGGGTGGTGGGAGACAAGGAATAAACATGTTGCCGAGTGACAGGCAGGCGGCGGCCGAATGGATCGGCGCGCGGCTGGCACATGGACCGGATGACAGCTGGCGCGAAGCCATGCCGCCGCGTCATGCCTTTGAGCAGGTCTGTCCGGCAGCGGTGCTGATCGGTCTGGTCTGGCACGAGGCGGGGCCGACGGTGCTGCTGACGCGCCGCAGTGAGCACCTGCCGACCCACCCGGGGCAGATCAGCTTTCCCGGTGGCAAGCTGGAAGCGCAGGATGCCGGCCCGGTCGAGGCCGCCCTGCGCGAGGCCGAAGAGGAAATTGGTCTGGCGCGCCGGCATGTGCAGGTCCTGGGCACTTTGCCGCGTTTTGTCACCATTACCCGGTTTGCCGTGACACCGGTGGTGGCACTGGTTGATCCGGCAATGCGTCTGCAGGCAGACCCGGGGGAGGTGGCCGAAATCTTCGAGGTCCCTCTGGCTCCCGCTCTGGCACTGGATCAATACCAGCGCCATGCTTTCGAGCGCGACGGCCTGCAGGGTTACTATCTGTCACTCACCTGGCAGGATCGCTTTATCTGGGGCGCAACCGCCGCCATGCTGCGCCTGCTGGCGCTGACCCTCAACGATCCGCCCTACGCCTGAATCCTCAGTCCGTCTCCTCGTCGCACAGCAGGCCATTGACCCCGTCGGCCTTGGCCTGCTGCATCAGCTTGTCGGCACGCCGGGTAATGTCATCCAGCCTGTCGCCCAGGCGCCAGCTGGTCATGCCGCCACTGAACGTGATGCTGTGTTCGGCAAACGGAAAAATGGTGGTGGCGATCTTGCTGCGAATGCGTTCCATCACCCGATGGGCATACTTCATCGGCGTGTTTGTAAAGATCACCATGAACTCCTCACCGGCGATCCGGGCGCAGATATCGGTTGAACGCGTGCTGTCGAGCAGCTCGTTGGCCACCGCAATCAGTACATTGTCACCGGCCAGGCGGCCATATTGCTCGTTGAAGGCGCGGAACTGGTCGATGCCGAACAGCGCAATGGTCAGCGGCAGACCATAGCGCTGGCAGCGATTCATTTCGTAGATCAGGCTCTGCTCGGCGGTCTTGCGATTGACCAGCCGGGTCAGCATGTCGGTGCGGGCCATCTCTTCAATCCGTTGTCGGCTGTCCGCGAGCGATGCCGTCAGATCCTGATAGCTGGTGCGATCCTCCAGCACCATCATGCAGCGCAATTTTTGCTGCAGCCGCAGATTGTGCATGCTGACCCGGACCAGTCGTTTGCAGCCGGTTTCCAGCCGGATCTCGACTTCCTGCTGATGTGCCAGATGCCCCTGACGCAACCATTCTGCCAGGGGGCTGATATGCAACTGGGGGGCCGGACTGCCGGGCTCGGCGCCATGCCAGTCACTGTCTTCTCCGCCCAGCGCCAGCATGTGCCGGGCCGCGGCATTGGCATAGAAAATCCGTTCGTCGTCAATGTCCACCAGCAGCACCGCCACGGGCAGTGAGGACAGAATGTCGCGCCAGCGTGCCTCGCTCTCATGCAGGGCTTCGCTGCAGCTCAGCAATTGCTCCCGGATGCGCAGGTGGCGCAATTGTCGCCGCGTCGCCCACATGACCAGCATGGCCAGCATGCCCCAGGCCATGGTGTAGGTGGCCAACTGCCAGATCAGGTCGCCGCGCTCGTGATGACGCGTCATGCCCACGGTGATGATCAGCGGGTAATTGTCGAGTGAGCGCTCACTGTACAGGCGCGGCTGGTTGTCACGCGGGGAGGGGGCCTCATACAGCTGCTGCTTGTTCTCGCGCAGAATCGGCTGTCTGGCATCATTCTGCGGCAGGGGTTTGAGCCGCATCGCCGGATCGTTGGGCCAGAAGGCAGCCAACTGCCGCTGGCGGTCCTGAATGCGCACCTCGCCGTACTCACCGATGCCCATGTCGGCAAACAGCGGCTGCAGCGAGGTTTCACTGATGTCGGCCATGATCATGCCGAGTAACTGGTGTCGCTGATCGTAAATGCCCTGGGCGTGCACGATCACCCCGGTATTGCCACGCAGGCTGGCCGCCGTGAAATGGGTGTCATTGGGGCGTTTCGGCCCATGCAGCCACAGACAGGCCGAGGAGGGTTGCAGCGAGACGGGGGCACCGCCCGGGCTGGAGAACACCACATTGCAGTGTTGGTCGACGATGCGGATCTGCGACAGATAGGCGATGTGTTCGATGCCGGCGTCCAGGGCATGCTGCAGCATGGTGTGCTCGCTGCCGGACAGTACCTGCCGGTCGAGTTGCTGCAGCACCAGCGGATTGTCGGCCAGTGCATCAAAGACCAGATCGACATCACGCAAGGTGTCGCTGATCTGGCTGGTCAGACGCTCGCTGGCCGAGGTGATCCGCTGAACGGCCTCCTGTTCCCGGCGATACTGGTCGCGGGCCAGGTCAAAGCCGAGCAGGAACAGAAAGGACAGCAGGAACAGCGTACTGGCCAGTTTGATGCCGAATGCAGCCGGGAGAGCGCGCGCGGCGGCTTTTTCCATGGTATGCCACTCAAGCTAAGCAGTAGTTCAGTGTATACCATGCCGGTAAGCGGGGGCAGGCCAGTCCGAGATGGCTGGCCTGTCCGCTCAGGACTGAAAGCGCATCGACAAATCGATGGCCTGGACATCCTTGGTCAGTTTGCCGATGGAAATCCGGTCGACGCCGGTTTCTGCGATGGCGCGCACCGTCTGCAGATCGACCCCGCCCGAGGCCTCCAGCTCCGCCTGTCCCGCCGCCAAGACCACGGCTTCGCGCATGGTCTGGTGGCTCATATTGTCCAGCAGCACCAGGCGTGCGCCTGCTGCCAGAGCCTGCTGCAGCTGCGCCAGCGTTTCTACCTCGATCTGAACCGTCACGTGAGCCGGTGCCAGCTGCTGTGCGGCCCGCAGCGCTTCGGCCACCCCGCCGGCCGCCATGATGTGGTTTTCCTTGATCAGAATGCCGTCAAACAGGCCAATGCGCTGGTTGCAGCCGCCACCGACCGTCACCGCGTATTTCTGCGCCAGGCGCAAGCCGGGCAGGGTTTTGCGTGTGTCCAGAATCCGCGCGCGGGTACCGGCCACGGCATCGACATACTGTCGGGTGCAGCTGGCCACGGCCGACAGGGTCTGCAGGAAATTCAGCGCCGAGCGTTCGCCACTGAGCAGGGCACGTGCCGGCCCCTGCAGACGACACAGGGTCTGCCCCGCCGTGACCCGTTCTCCTTCGGCGGCGAGCCACTCGACCCGGACAGCCGGGTCCAACTGGCGAAAACACTCGTCAAACCAGGCGCTGCCGCACAGGATGGCCGACTCGCGTGCGATGACGGTAGCGCTGCCCGTGGTCGGGGCGGCGATCAGCTGGGCCGTCCAGTCGGCCATGCCGATGTCTTCGCTCAGTGCGCGGCAGACATCCGCAGATATGAGATGCAGGGGGGGCAGGGTAGCCATCACTCGTCCTGATTGCAAAAGCGCTATTGTACCGAAAGCCCGGATTTCATGGGTGTCACTGCTCGATGAATCGCTTATGATAAACAAATCATTTTTGCTGGTGTCCTGATGAGTTTTCCTGCCGGATTGTTCCCACTGCCATGGCTGCTTGGCCTGAACCTGCTGGCGCTGCTGGTGCTGGCAGGGCGGGTACGCCGCGTGGCCTGGCGGCGCATCCCTGCGGCGCAGGCCAATGCCTGGCTGGGTGCTTGCGTGCTGGTAATGGTGATGTGGACCCTGCGGGACGACTATCTGCCCGGACTCAGCTACCACTTGCTTGGCATGACCCTGCTCGGACTGATGATGGGGCCGTCACTGGCGCTGCTGGCCTCCGCCCTGGTGATCGTGGTCGCTGTGCTGGCCACAGGCGGGGATTGGGCATCGCTCGGGCTGGTCTGGCTTTGCTGTGGCGTGCTGCCCATTGGCGCCAGCTGGCTGGGGCTGCGCCTGACGCAGCGGCTGCTGCCGGCCAACTATTTTGTTTATCTGTTCCTGAATGCTTTTCTGGCCGGCGGGGTGGGCATGGCGCTGGCCGGACTGGCGAGCGTGCTGGTGCTGGGGGCTGCCGCTGCCTATCCCTGGGGCATGCTGTTCGATGAGGCCTTGCCCTACTATCTGCTGCTGGCCTGGTCCGAGGCGTTTACCACCGGCCTGATGATGGCGATTCTGATTGTCTACCGGCCGCAATGGGTGTTGACCTTTGAGGACGCCCGTTATTTGAATGATCGCTATTCGGGGCCTTGATGCCCCGCGGAGAACCAAGATGCCTTTTGCCTTGTGGAGTATTCTGATTGCCGCCGTGCTGCCGCTGATCTGGGCCGGTGTGGCCAAGGCGGGCGCGCCTTATGACAACAGTCGGCCGCGCGAGGTGCTGGCCCGGGCCAGCGGCCACCGTCAGCGCGCCAACTGGGCTCAGCAAAATGCCTGGGAGGCATTTTCGCCCTATGCTGCGGCGATGATCGTTGCTTTTGTCATGAAGGTGCCGGTGGCGCGGCTGGATCTGCTGGCGGGGCTTTTCCTGCTGGCTCGAGTCGGGCACGGGCTGTGCTATCTGCGCAATCTGCCCACGGCCCGCTCGTTGTGCTGGCTGTGCGGTTTTGCCTGTGTGGTGGCCCTGTTCGTGCTGGCCGCTCGGGGCTAGCCGGATTCAGCGTATCCCGAGGGATGCCAGTGCCTGCCTGACCTGTGCCAGACCGACCGTATGGAAGGCCTGCCAGCCGATGGCGCGGGCCGGGAGGATGCACTCGATATTGTCGTCGAAGAAAGCAATGCGCTGTGGCGCCACGCCGAGCTGTTCGGTGACGTACTGGTAGACCTCGGCATCCGGCTTTTTCATGTGGATCTCGTGCGAGGCGAAAATGTCGTCGAAATATTTGCCGAGATCCAGCTCGCGGGCAATGCGGTCGAAATGCGCCGCATTGTTGTTGGTCAGGGTCGCCAGGCGATAACGCCCCTTCAGGCTGTCCAGCAGGTCATGGGTGCCGGGGAAGGTGCCGCTGACCCAGCCGAGATAGGCCTCGATAAAGGCTTCGCGCGTCATGTCCAGCTGCAGCTCAGCAATCGCGCCATCGGCGAATGCCTCGACCGAGCACTGCCCGAGGTCCTGCTTGCCAACCCAGGGAGAGGTCAGCCAGAACTGGCGGGCGGCTTCGCGGTCGAGCCTGCCCCCGGTCAGCTCGACCAGCGGGGTGGTGCCATCCCATTTCACCAGGACGCCGCCCAGATCAAACAGCAAAACATCGATTTCCATGCCTTTTCCCTTTTCGTGTCAGATGATCACCGGCTCGGGCTCCAGGCGGACGCCGAAGCGCTGCTCGACCTCATCCTGGATGCGCTGTGCCAGGGCGCGAATCTCGCTGCCGCTGGCCGAGCCATGATTGACCAGTACCAGCGCCTGACGTTCATGTACGCCGGCATCTCCCTGGCGGTATCCCTTGAAGCCTGCCTGTTCGATCAGCCAGCCGGCGGCCAGTTTGCACTGGCCATTGGCTGCCGGGTAACGCGGCAGGCGCGGGTACTGTGCTGCCAGCTGATCGGCCAGGGCCTCAGGCACCACCGGGTTCTTGAAGAAGCTGCCGGCATTGCCCAGCACCAGCGGATTCGGCAGCTTGGCTGAACGAATGCTGACCACAGCCTGACTGACGTCGGCCGGCGTCGGGTGGGGCCAGCTGGCCAGTTGTTGCAACTCGCGCTCGATATCGCCATAGGCGGCACGGATTTGCGGGCGGCGCGACAGGCGGAAGCGTACGGCGCAGATCAGATAGCGGCCGGCGGCCTGATGCTTGAACAGGCTGTCGCGGTAGCCGAAGGCGCACTCGGCATTGCTCAGCACCACGGTTCGTCCCCCGTCCTGCAGATCGGCGCATACCACCTCGTGAATGCGCTCGCGCACCTCGACACCGTAGGCGCCGATGTTCTGCACCGGGCAGGCGCCGACCGAGCCGGGAATCAGGCTGAGATTTTCCAGTCCGTACCAGCCCTGCTGCAGGGTGTACTGCACCCATTCATGCCAGTTTTCGCCGGCAGCCGCTTCGACCAGCACGGTCTCGTCATCGCTGTCGAGCTCGTGGCGCCCGCTCAGCGCCACCTGGACCACCAGCCCGGGATGGTCGCGGGTGAACAGCAGGTTGCTGCCTCCGCCCAGCCACAGCACCGGTCCCCGGCGGTAGGGTTCGCTGGCCAGCAGGGCGGGCAGATCCTCCAGCGCGCTCAGTCGCAGGAAGTGTCGGGCACGGACATCCATGCCGAAAGTGTTGAGCGCCTTCAGCGGCGCGTTGTCGGTGAACGACAGGCTCACGTCTTACTCCCCGGTGGCGCCGGCAAGGTGCAAACGGCTTTGCCGCGCCAGATAGACAATCAGAAAAACGGCGGCGGCACTCAGGCTGATCACCAGTGCCGTCCAGAATCCGTACACGCCCAGCGGCCGTGCCGTCAGCCAGCTGGTCAGGCCGAGCAGGATGCCCAGGCCCAGGCCGACTCCCCAGAAGGCGCAAATGTGAATCGCCATCGGGATGCGGGTCAGTTTGTAGCCGCGCAAGGCGCCCGACGCAATCGTCTGGGTCGAGTCGGTCAGTTGATAGACGGCAGCGAACAGCAGCAGGGAGGCCCCCATGGCGATCAGGCGCGGATCGTCGGTATAGAGCCGGATGATGTCGCTGCGCCAGAGGAAGATCGCCAGCATGATCAGCAGGGCACAGGCCAGACCAAGCAGCAGGCCGACGCCGGTAATGCGCCTGGCGGCGCGGGCATCGCCGGCACCGACCTGCTGTCCGATGAGTACGGTCAGGGCGTTGCTGATGCTTTGCGGCACCATGTAGATGATGCTGGAGAAATTCATCGCCGCCTGGTGACTGGCGACTGTCAGGGTGCCCAGCGGGGCGATCAGCAGGGCAATGAAGGCAAACAGGCTGATCTCGACAAAGAAAGACAGGCTGATCGGGATGCCGAGGTGCAGAAAGTCGCGGAAGGCGCGCAGCGAGGGCGGCGAAAACCGGCTGGTCAGGCCATAGGGGCGGAAATGGCGACTGCAGGCCACATAGGCCAACAGGCCGATGGCATTGAACCAGAATGCCATGGCCGTGGCCCAGCCGCAGCCGGCGCCGCCCAGGCGCGGCATGCCGAACAGGCCGTGGATCAGGATGTAATTCAGCGGGATGTTGAGCAGCAGGGCGGCAATGCTCATCAGCATGATCGGCCGCGGGCGGTTCAGGCTGGCGGCAAAGGCGTGCACGGCACGATGCACCATGGCGGCCGGCATGGCCACCGCTGTCCCGGTAATGAACAGCATGGTCTTGTCTTCGACCTGGGGGGGCATGTGCAGGATCGGGCGCAGCAGGGGCTGAATCGCCAGCATCAGCGCCATGCCGGCCAGGCCGATGAACAGGCCGAACCACATGCCCTGACGGCCGGTTTCGCCGATCTCCTCCTGCTGGCCGGCACCCAGCATGTGCGAGAGGATGGGGTTGAGTGCGGTGACCAGCCCCATCAGCGTGACGTAGCAGGTGATGAAAATGCTCGAGCCGATCGATACGGCCGCCAGATCGTCGGTGCTGACATGGCCGGACATGGCGGCATCGACAAAACCGGTGGCCACCTGTGCCGTCTGGGCGATCATCATCGGCAGCGCCAGATGAATGATCTGGCCGGCATCGGCCAGCAGGCGGGCAGGGGGGGTACGGTTCAGTTCGAAGAGCATGTCGCGGCAATCAGGGTAAACGGTGATTATACCCGAGCCCGGCCGGGATGAGGCCGGGTTGCCGGGAGAGCGCGCTCAGCCGAAGCGGACCGGCGGGTCACGCCGCAGGTCGCAACTGATGATCAGCTGTTCGGCAAACCGGGCGTTCAGTGCCAGCGCATCGGCCAGGCTGATGCCATGCACGATCACCGAGTCTGCCGCCAGGTCGCTGCGATAGCCAAGACCATTGGCATATGTGGACAGGTCGGAGAGACTCGCGGCGTCGTCAGGGGTCGCCGGCGTGGCGGTCAGGGTTCCTGCAAGGGGTCTAGCGCATCCCACGGCATCAAAAAAAGCAAAAGAAAAATCGGTGCAAGAGTCGGTCTGGCAGTCATACATGGTCAGTTCTCCAGTCGGTTCAGGGGCTTGCGCGCCCGGCCACGACTGCCAGGCGACGCTTTAGCAGGATTTTCAAGCGCCCTGCAAGTTGTCGATTAACTCGGCGCCGGCCCCGGTCAGGAGGCCAAAACTACATGTGTGTCATGCAAAACGGCGGGATAACCGCCCAAAACAAAACCCGCTTTGCCATGACGCGAAGCGGGTGTTGATCCGTTTCAGACGCTTTAGCTGGCATTTTTACCGCGCCCGCAAGCTGTTTCAAATCGGCGCTGTTCCATCATCCGACGGCAGCATCTTACTGTCAAGCCCGGAAATGGAGATCGGATAAAGACAAAACGGGTATTTATTCGGATCGGAATCAGGCTATAATCCGGCACTTGAGATTGACGCCCCGGCGCATCCACCCAACAAAACCTATCCCTCATGATCCGCAAGCTTTTCCGAAAAATGCTCGAACTGCCCGCAGGCCTGGGCAAAGGTCGGGCCCGCCCGCGTGTGATTCCGCTGGCGCAGCATGGCGTTCGCCGCGAGCAAATCAGTCGCGCTGCGCTCAAGGTCACCACACGTCTGCAGGAAGACGGCTATGCCGCCTTCGTGGTCGGCGGGGCCGTGCGCGATCTGCTGCTCGGCGTCGTCCCGAAAGACTTTGACGTCGCGACCAATGCCACGCCCGAGCAGGTCCATCATTGTTTCCGTCGTTCCCGCATCATCGGCCGCCGCTTCCGCATCGTGCACGTGATGATGGGGCCGGAAACCATCGAGGTGACCACCTTCCGCGGCGGCAGCATCAACGACACCAATGAAACCGGCCGCATCATGGCCGACAACAGCTACGGCAGCCAGGAAGAGGACGCGCACCGGCGCGACTTCACCGTCAATGCCCTGTTCTATGATCCGTCGACCGAAACCATCATCGACTACCAGCACGGCGTCAAGGACCTCAAGGCCCGCAAGCTGGTGATGATCGGCCAGCCGGCCAAGCGTTATCAGGAAGATCCGGTACGCATGCTGCGCGCCGTGCGTCTCGCCGCCAAGCTGGGGTTCGAGATCGACGAGCACACGCAAAAGCCGATCCGTTCGCATGCCCACCTGCTCAAGCGCGAACCGGCCGCCCGTCTGTTCGACGAAATGCTCAAGCTGCTGATGTCGGGACATGCCTATGCCTGTCTGATGAAATTGCGTGACGAAGGACTGTCCCACGGGGCCTTCCCGCTGCTGGACGCCGTACTCGGCGACGAGAGCGATGATCACCGCTTCCTCAAGCTGGCCCTGGCCAGCACCGATGCCCGCATTCGTGAAGACAAGCCGATCTCGGTCGGTTTCCTGCTGGCCACACTGCTGTGGCGTCAGGTGAATCAGCGCTGGCAGTCGCTGCAGGAACGCGGCGAGCGTGCCTTGCCGGCGCTGCTGCATGCCATCGGCGAGGTGGAAGGCGAGCAGGATGAAGCCCTGGCGATTCCACGGCGCTACAGCGTGACCATGCGTGAGATCTGGACCCTGCAGTCGCGCTTCGACAGCCGCATCGGCCAGCGTCCCTATCGCTTCCTCGAACAACCGCGCTTCCGTGCCGCCTATGACTTCCTGGCGCTGCGTGCGGAGGCCGGTGAAGTGCCGCGCAGTCTGGTGACCTGGTGGTCCGAGTTCCAGCACGGTGATGCCGAAGAACGTGAAGCGCTGATGAACGAAGCCAAGGTCGGTGATACTGCCGAAGCCCGTGCACCGCGAAAGCGTCGTCCGCGCCGTCGCCGCAAACCCGGTGCCGGCGGGGGCACGCCGGAGAGCGATGCATGACGCGTGCCTTTGTCGCGCTGGGGAGCAATCTGCAGGACCCGGCACAACAGATCAGGGCCGCCTTTGCGGCCCTTGCCTTGTTGCCGGCGACCCGGCTGTTGCAGACCTCCGCACTGTATCGTACCGCACCGGTCGGCTACCTCGACCAGCCTGATTTCATCAATGCCGTCGCTGAACTCGACACCGAACTGACCCCGCTTGACCTGCTGCATGCCCTGCTGGACATCGAGGCCGGCTTCGGTCGGGTTCGCAGCTTCCGCAACGCACCACGCATCCTGGATCTGGATCTGCTGTGGATGGCCGGCACTACCCTCGAGACGACCGAGCTGACCCTGCCGCATCCGCGCATGCATGAACGTGCCTTCGTCCTGCTGCCGCTGGCGGAACTGGCGGCCGATTTGTCGCTGGGCGCCCATGGTCTGGTCGGCGAACTGGCGGCACGCCTTGTGCCGGAGGGCATTGAACGCCTGCCGGCCGACGACAACGAGAGACCTGAATGAATACCAAACGCTACGTGGTGGTGGAAGGCCCGATCGGTGCCGGCAAATCAACGCTGGCCCGACGCCTGGCCGATCACTGGGGCATGCAGCTGGTGGCCGAGCGTCCGGAGGAAAACCCCTTCCTGCCGCGCTTCTACAGCCAGTTCCAGCACCATGCCCTGTCGGCGCAGCTCAGCTTCATGCTGGCGCGGCGTGAAATCGCGGCCCAGATGCAGCATGGCGAACTGATGAATCAGCCGCGGGTGGCCGACTTCATGTTCGAGCGCGATGACCTGTTTGCCGGCATCAATCTGGATCGCGACGAGCTGGCGCTGTACCGCCGTCTGGCGGCCGCCCTGCAGGTCGAACATCCGGTACCCGATCTGGTGATCTATCTCGAGGCCTCGCCGGACACACTGAACAGCCGGCTGGCGGCACGCGAGCAGGCCAGCTTCCCCGATGGCTACATCAAGCGAGTGCATGAGGCCTATAGCCAGTTCTTCTATGACTACGAGGCGGCACCGCTGTTGATCGTCAATACCGACCACCTGAATCTGATTGATAATCAGGAAGATTTTGATTTATTGTTGCGCTGCATCAACGAGATGCGCGGACAACGCAGCTACTTCAATAAAAGCGTCTGAGTTCCGACGCCACGAGGATGATGGGCATGAAAATGACTGTGAGCACGTTGGGCAAGATGGCACAGGAAGGTCAGAAGATCGCCATGCTGACTTGCTACGACGCCAGCTTTGCCACCCTGCTGGATGAGGCCGGCGTCGATATTCTGTTGATCGGCGACTCGCTCGGCATGGTCGTGCAGGCCAACGATTCAACCCTGCCGGTGAGCCTGGACGACATGGTCTACCACACACGCTGTGTGGCGCGCGGTGCCAAGCGGGCCCTGATTCTGGCCGACCTGCCGTTCGGCAGCTACCAGGAATCGCCACAGCAGGCGTTTGCCAGCTCGGCACGGCTGATCCAGGCCGGCGCGCATATGGTCAAGCTGGAAGGCGGCGCCTTCATGGCGGAGACCACCCGCTTCCTGGTGGAGCGCGGTATTCCGGTGTGCTCGCACATCGGCCTGACGCCCCAGTTCGTCAATGCCTTTGGCGGTTATCGCGTCCAGGGCAAGAGCGAGTCCGATGCCGAGCGCATCCTGCACGATGCCACCTCCCTGGCCGAAGCGGGCGCCAGTCTGGTGCTGATGGAGTGTGTGCCGGCCGAACTGGCCGGCCGCATCAGCCAGGCCGTGCCCGTACCGACCATCGGTATCGGTGCCGGCGTCGACGTCGGGGGCCAGGTGCTGGTGCTGCATGACATGCTGGGCGTCTATCCGGGCAAGAAGGCCCGCTTCGTCAAGAATTTCCTCCAGGGGGCCGACAGCATTCAGGACGCTGTCGCCGCCTATGTGCGTGCGGTGAAAGATCAGAGTTTCCCGGCGCCCGAACATTGCTTCTGAAAGGACTGACATAAAAATGGAAATCATCCGCACGATCGCCGACATGCGCGCCTGGCGCAAGACGGCTGGCCGGGTGGCATTTGTTCCGACCATGGGTAATCTGCATGAAGGGCATCTGGCGCTGGTGAGCGAAGCACATCGCCAGGCGCCGAAAGTGGTGGTCAGCATCTTCGTCAACCGGCTGCAGTTCGGTCAGGGTGAGGATTTTGGTGCCTATCCGCGTACCTTCGAGGCCGATTGCCAGAAGCTGATCGACGCCGGCGTCGATGTGCTGTTTTTCCCCGATGAGCACGAGCTCTACCCGCGCGTGAAGCAGGACTTCAACGTCGAGCCGCCGCATATCCAGAATGAGCTGTGCGGGGCATTCCGTCCCGGGCATTTCCGTGGCGTGGCCACGGTGGTGACCAAGCTGTTCAATATCGTCAAGCCGGATGTCGCCTGCTTCGGCAAGAAGGACTTCCAGCAACTGCACGTGATCCGCGCCATGGTGGCGGATCTGGATGTGGACATCGAGATTGTCGGCGTCGATACCGGCCGTGCGGCGGACGGACTGGCGCTGTCCTCGCGCAATGGCTATCTGAGCGCGGAAGAACGTGCCGAGGCCCCGCGCCTGTATCGCAACCTGACACAAATCCGTGATCGCCTGCTGGCCGGCGACCATGACTATGCCGACATGGAATGCCGTGCCAGACAGGATCTGGAAGCCCATGGCTGGCAGGTCGACTATGTCGAGGTCCGTCAGGCCGATACCCTGGAAATTGCCCATGCCGGTGAGAAACACGTTGTGGTGCTGGTCGCTGCCCGCCTGGGCAAGACCCGCCTGATCGACAATATCGACGTGCGCCGCGCCTGAAGGAGAGCCCTATGCAACGTACCATGCTGAAATCCAAGCTGCACCGCGTCACCGCCACGCATTCCGAACTGCACTACATCGGATCCTGCGCCATTGACGAAAACCTGCTCGAAGCCGCCGACATCCGCGAATTCGAAGAGATCCAGATCTGGAATGTCACCAACGGCGAGCGCTTTGCCACTTACGCCATCAAGGCCGAGCGCGGCTCCGGCATCATTTCGGTCAATGGCTCGGCGGCGCGTCGTGCGGCGGTGGGCGACCTGCTGATCATCGCCACCTTTGCCCAGTACGAGGAGCATGAACTCGCCGGGCTGCGCCCGCGTCTGGTCTTTGTCGATGACAAGAACCAGATGACCGAGCTGCAGCACGCCATCCCGACCCAGCCAGCCTGAGGCTGACGGCCGATGACGACACCCCGCCCGATGGCGGGGTGTTTTTGTTTCCGGCCCCTGCCGCGCCAACTGGCCTGCGTGCGTCAGCTTGGCTAGCGTGAACGCTCTTCTTGTCAGGAGACGATCATGCGCTATTCCCGTTGTCTGCATACTGCCCCCTTGCTGTTCAGTACCTCGCTTATGGCGATGACGCCGGATGCCGCCGCCTTGCTGGCTGCGCTGGCCGGTCAGGCGGCCCGGCCGCTGACGCTGATGCCGGGTCAACCCTTTCCCCCCTTGCCGCAGCCCGGACAGGGGCCGCTGGTTTTCGATCAGCGGGTCGCGGGCCTTGCTGAGGCGGCGATGCTCACGCGCCGATGGCTGGGGCTGTCAGTGTCCTTGCCGCTTCTGCTGGTGTCGCGCCAGCCGGATGGCAGTCTGGCCGTGCTGGCCGGTCAGGCGGGCAGTGCGCCGCAGCTCGCCGCCGCCTGGCGCGAACAACAGCACTCGCCCCGGCGCATACGGCGCAGCCTCGGCCTCAGCCAGACGCTGACCGCACATACCCTGTCACTGACGCTGGTGCACGGTCCGCAGCCTTGTCCGCTGGCGCGGGATATCGGCAAGGGGTTTCTGGGGCGCATCAGTCTGGAGAATCCGCAAGATGCCTGCGAGGGCAGGGCGACATTCCAGACCCGTCTGCGTCTGGATCATTTTTCTTCCGACAGCCCGGGGGCACCGCCCGGCTGGCCGGCCGGCAAGTATCTGCGCCTGTCGCTGGGCGCCGGTGAGGCCGGGGGCAGCGGCTGGCATCTGTCCCCGCAGCAGCATCAGCAGTTGACGCTGGATCGTGGCCGGACCTTGCGGCACAGCTGGTTCGGGCCTTATGCCGGCCACTATGCCATCACGATCGAGCCGGATGGCCCTGCCCATCTGCAATTGCTGGAGCATGAGCCGAGAAATCAGGCGCGCGGGACCACGGTCGATATCAGCCGCAGTGCGACGCAGCAGCGGCAGCTCCAGGCCGGACTGTCCCTGCACGGCAGCAGTGCCGGCGTTTCCCTGGGGGAGAGCCGGCAGTCTGGCGAAACCCGCTCCACCACCCTGCGCTATCCATTGCAGGAGTATCGGGTGCTCAACCGAACGCGCGGCAATCTGCTGGACCTGCAATGGCAGCTGGGTCTGGACGAGCAGATGTTCCGCAGCGACGACGAGATCCGCGAGGGGGCGCTGCCGGTACGCAGCGAATTGTTCAGCGGGCTGTCTCATGCCAATTTCCTGCCCGGCATGCTGGCAACCTGGCAGGTGCCGGTGGACGAACAGGGCAGTACACGCTTTCAGATCCGCGCCGAGGCCAGGGTCATGGCGGCCCTGTCACGCATCACGCCCACGCAGATTGCCCACTATGCCAGCAGCCATGATCTGTCGCTGGCGACAACGGTCACCGTGGACTGGTCCGCACCGCTGTTCCGGCCTGAACTCCCCTTGCAGGTGCGTGCCTGGCGTCATGACGCCCAGTATTGTCTGACCTGGCACCGGGAAGGCGGGGAGGTGTCCGGGCGGGCTTGCGATCAGTCTTCCGGACAGGGGTGGGCACTGAATCGTCAGCGGCAACTGTATGCGGTGGCGCGACCGGTGCTTTGTCTGACCCTGGCCAGGGATGGCCGCTTGCGCAGCGAGCGCTGCCAGCCGGGGGGGCATTTCGAGTGGCGCTGGCAGGGCGAACATCAGGACCGGCTGGTCAATTTGTTGCAAGAGCAGGTGCTGAGCATCCGCGCCGAGAATCGCCAGGCCGGTGCGGCCCTTCTGGGGCTTGGCCGCCAGTGTGACGACCCGCTGCAGCCGGCTTGCGCCTGGCGAGCCTACCCGCTCACGCCGGCGAGCGGGGGCATCACGCCATAGTCAAACCTGGTCTGGGGGCTTAGTGGCGCCGCAAGATGCACTGAAGCAGTCGCCGCAAGGTGTCGGCATCCTGCTGGCCGAGTCCGGCCAGCAGGCGATTGTGAGCCTGGCAAATCCTCTCGAGCATCGCCGGGCACAGCGCGCGTCCGGCCTCGGTGAGTTCGAAGCGGAAAGACCGCCGGTCCTGCGGGTTTTGCGCGCGACGCAACAGTCCCTTGTGCTCGATACGGTACAGCAGCCGGGTCATGGCACCAGGGTCGTAATCCAGCAGCCGGCAGAAGCCGGCCGGCGTGTTTTCTTCGCCGCGGTAGAGCTGCATGATCACGGCCGATTGTGCCGCAGTCAGGCCCAGTGGCGCCAACTCCTCTTCCAGTATCTCGGTCAGTCGCCTTTTGGCGCCGAGGATGAGATAGCCCAATGCTTCGGAGGAGGGGACGCAGGTCAGGTCTTCCGGGGTGACCCGAAAGGGGGTGTCATTCCATGTCATGGACGGACAATATATTGCCCAGGCAACCATCGTCAAATGGTTTACTTGGCATTTCTCCATGCGACATGCATAGTAGGGACACCGTCACCGCCGTCGGCAAAGGAGTGCAGCATGCAGGATCAACTCACCGGAGGTTGTTTGTGCGGCTCGATTCGCTATGTGGTGCGAGGCGTCCCGGGCTACCTGACACACTGCCATTGCAAGACCTGCCGCAAGGCCAGCGGGGCCGCCTTTGTGTCCTGGTTTACCGTCCGGGTCTCGGAGGTGGAGTGGCGCGGCGAGGCGCAGGCGCTGTATCGGTCTTCGGCCGCGGTGGAGCGCGGCTTTTGCCGGCGTTGCGGCACCACGCTCAGTTATCGCCATGAATCCGATCCGGGTGAGGTGGATCTGACGCTGTGCTCGCTGGATCAGCCGCAGTGGCTGCAGCCAGAGCATCATACCTGGTGGGCTAGCCACCTGCCCTGGGCCGAGCCGGCACAACTGGGGGGGCTGCCCGTGCATGAACGTTCGGTGGAAGAGGGCAGCCAGCCCCATCCGCGCCGGCGTTCGCACCAGCTCGAATCCGGCTAGGCCCTGGGCGGGCAGGTCAGAGCAGGGCGTCGGCGCTGACGATGATCCCGTCCTCATCGGCATACAGCCAATGACCAGGCTGGAGTGTCACGCCGGCAAAACGCAAAGACAGATCCCGCTGACCTTCCCCGCGCTTGATCGATTTCATGGGGTGAGTATTCAGGGCACGAATCCCGAGCGGCAGTTTACCCAGCGCGACCGAATCCCGGATGGCGCCAAAGACCAGCACCCCGGCCCAGCCGTTTTGCACGGCCAGCTCGCCCAGCTGATCACCCAGCAGCGCACAGCGCAAAGAGCCGCCGCCGTCCACCACCAGAACGCGGCCCCGTCCCGGCTCGGAGAGTGTGCTGCGCACCAGGGCATTGTCCTCAAACAGCTTGAGCGTCACCATCTGGCCGCCAAAACGTGTCCGGCCGCCATAGGCGCGGAAGAGGGGCTCCAGCACCTGCACCTTGTCCGGCTGGGCATCGCACAAGTCCGTGGTCAGAAAATCCATGCTTACCCTTTCTGATAAAGTGCCTGACTCCAGCGTTGATAAATGGCATCGGCCATGCGGTTGGACAGGCCCACCTTGTCCGTCAGGTCCTGCTGCATGGCCTCGGCAGACTGCGCACAGGGCAAATGTGCCCATTGGGCCGGTTCGTGGCTGCTGCTGCGACACCAGGCGCGGATCTTGTCGGCGGTAATTTCGATATGGAATTGCATGCCCAGATGCGGCCCATGACGGAACATCTGGTGAGCGCAGTGTGCATTGCCCAGCAGGAGTTCTGCGCCTTCTGGCAGGCTCCAGCTCTCGTTATGCCACTGAAACACCTCTCCGAGCCGGAACATCCCGGTCCAGTCCGGATGCCGGTCGTCCAGTGCTTCCACCCGATGCCAGCCGATTTCCACCGGGGACGGTGCATTGGCCCGAATCTCGCCCCCCAGGGTGCGCGCAAGCAGCTGACTGCCCAGACAGTGCCCCAGAATCGGGATCTGATGCGCGATGGCTTCTTCCATCAGCAGCGTCTCGTATTCGATGAAGTCCAGCCGGTCATTGACACTCATCGGTCCGCCCAGCGACACCAGGGCAGAGAACGGCTGAATGGTGGTCGGCAAGGCCTCTCCCATATCGCCGCGAAACAGGACGACAGGCAAATGGCTGCGTCGGGCGAAATCAAGAAAGTAACCGGCACCGTCGTCGGGGTGATGTTGGAACAGGGCAATCGGTTTCATGTCGGATGGGTAGAATCAGCGATATGGCATCATAGCAGCAGCGCCTATAGCCATGCCAAGTGAGTTGCAGTTCGCACGTTCCACGAACCATCATGGTTTGCCATGCCACTTTGACGAGACAGTCTTTTTCTGCGTTGGCAGGAATTTTCTTGTGTCCTCCATAGTCCACTCTGCTATCAGCCACCGATAGAGGGGGGCTTGCCGTGCCATGCGGCACCCGTTTGTCCCGCCGGGCTTGTTCCATCACGAGGATGTTTCATGACTGCCGAGCAACAACCATCTGATCTGTTGGCGCGCTATATCGCGCATTGGCAACTGCGTCGCGACGCCGCCCCGTTTCATACCGCCAGCAGTGTCCTGCAGGCGGTACGCTGGCGCGGTCAGCCGGCGATGCTGAAGATTGCCCTGACCGAAGAGGAAATCCGCGGCAATCAGTGGATGGCCTGGCGTGACGGACGCGGTGCCGCGGCGGTGCTGGGGCTGCATGGGCCGGCCTTGCTGATGGCGCGCCTGTTGCCCGAGCCTTCGCTGCCGCTCATGTCACAACAGGGGCAGGATGATCAGGCGACCCGGGTGTTGTGTCGGGTGGCGCGCGAGTTGCATCGGCCTGGGGCAGAACCCTTGCCGGTCCTGATGCCCTTGTCGCAATGGTTCCAGGATTTGCTGCAGTATCAGGCCGGAGGGGAGGTCGCGTTGCGTCAGGCTGCCGGCCTGGCGGCTTCGCTGCTGAGCAGTCAGCAGGAGGTCACTTTGTTACACGGCGACCTGCACCACGGCAACGTCATGCAGGGGGTGGGGGGCTGGTGTGCCATCGATCCCAAGGGGCTGTATGGAGAGCGTGGTTTCGACTATGCCAATCTGTTTTGCAACCCCTGTCTGGACGTCGTGCTGCAGCCGGGAAGGCTGGAACGTCTGCTGGCCCTGGTCTGCGAGGAGGCCGGGCTGGTGCCTCAGCGGCTGTTGGGCTGGATTGCCGCCTGGAGCGGACTGTCAGTGCTGTGGCATCGGCAGGATGGCGGCGATGAACGGGCGGCCCGCCATGTACTGGAGCAGGCACTGTCCGCACTGCGGCTGGCCTGAAAAAAAGCCCGACCGTCTGGTCGGGCTTGTCCTGGCAGGCTGCAGATCAGTTCAGTTTCAGCGGTACATACAAGGTGTCGCTCATGCGGCGGACCAGCAACGCAATATTGCCGTGCGCACTGGACAGCGCCTGCTCGAAGCCCTTGATGGTGGTCACCTCGGTCTGGTTGACGCCGATGATGACATCTCCGCCCATCAGTCCCGAACGGGCCGCCAGCCCCTTGACCTTTTCCACCAGCAGACCGCCGCGCAGGCCGATCTGGGCCAGCTGTGCCGGCGGGATTTCGCTGACCACCAGCCCGAGCTTGCCGAACTGATAGCTCTGCGGCTGGTTCGGCTCGGTCGCCGGTTGCGCGGCCGTGTCATTGGAGAGCTCGCCCAGCGTGGCAAACAACTGCACTTCGCTGCCTTTGCGCCAGATGCGCAGCTTGACCTTGCTGCCGGGCTTCATGCTGCCCACGACCTGCGGCAGATCCTTCGAGCTGGTGATGGTCTTGTCATCCAGTTGCAGGATCACATCCCCCGGGTGGACACCGGCGCGGGCTGCCGGGCTTTGCGGCTCGACGCGAACGACCAGTGCTCCGCGAGGCTGTGACAGCCCAAAAGACTGCGCCAGCTCCTGCGTCATTTCCTGAATGCTGACCCCCAGCTGACCACGGCTGACCTTGCCCTTGACCTTGATTTGATCGGCGACATTCATCGCCAGATTGATCGGGATGGCAAAGGAGATCCCCATGAATCCGCCCGAACGGCTGTAAATCTGCGAGTTGATGCCGACGACTTCGCCGCGCAGGTTGAACAGCGGGCCGCCGGAGTTGCCCGGGTTGATGGCCACATCGGTCTGAATGAACGGGACATAGGTTTCATCCGGCAGGCTGCGGCCCTTGGCCGAGACAATGCCGGCGGTGACCGAGTTTTCGAAGCCGAACGGTGCGCCGATGGCCGCCACCCATTCGCCCGGCTTGAGCTGGTCCGGATCGCCCACTTTGACCACTGGCAGCGAGGAGGCGTCAATCTTGAGCAAGGCCACATCGGTGCGCTTGTCCAGGCCCACCAGTTTGGCCTTGAATTCGCGCTTGTCGGTCATCACCACCTTGATCGGGTTGCCACCCTGTACCACATGGGCATTGGTCATGATGTAGCCGTCCTGGCTGATGACAAAGCCCGAGCCAAACGAGATGCTGTCCGATGGCGCTTGCTGGTCCTGGCCTTCACTGCCCTGATCGTAGGGGTTGGGCATGAAGCGCTTGAAAAAGTCGAAGAAGGGGTCATCCTGCCCGCCGGCATCGGTGCTTTCCTCCTCGCCGGCCGGGCCATTGCGCACAGCCTGGATATTGACCACCGCCGGTCCGGCGCGCTCGACCAGCTGGGTGAAGTCTGGCAACAGCATGCCGATCTTGCCGTCCTGCTGTGCCGGAATGACCGCCGGGGCGGTCGGCGCAGGCGGTTCTTTGTGGAACCATTGTCGCACCTGATCACAGCCAGTCAGCAGAGTCAGCGTCAAGGCGGCGGTGCACAACAGACGAACACGGGCAGTCACAAGGCTATCCTTTAGGCTGATGGAGTCGATATGACCAGATTGTTATATTGGCTGAATTTCGGGGCCGAAAGACAGTTTTCAAGCAGGATTGTTCCGAAAACAGACCTGCCTGCGGGCTATCATACCGTTTTTGCAGAATATTCGCAGAGATCGGCGATCAGGCAGCGCTGGCACAGGGGTTTGCGTGCCTTGCAGACATAGCGTCCGTGCAGAATCAGCCAGTGATGGGCATCCAGGCGGTATTCTCTGGGCACTTTGCGCATCAGGCCGTCCTCGACGGCGCGGACATCCTTGCCCGGCGCGATGCCGGTGCGATTGGCCACGCGGAAGATATGCGTGTCGACTGCGATGGTTGGCTGGCCGAACGCGGTGTTGAGCACCACATTGGCCGTTTTGCGGCCCACGCCGGGCAAGGCTTCCAGCGCGGCACGCTGGTCCGGTACCTGGCCGCCGTGCTTCTCCAGCAGCAGGTGGCAGGTGGCCATGATATGGCGCGCCTTGCTGCGGAACAGCCCGATGGTCTGGATGTGCTCGATGACGCCGGCCTCGCCCAGCGCCAGCATGGCCTCGGGCGTCGGGGCCGCGGCAAACAGACCGACGGTGGCCTTGTTGACACTGACGTCGGTCGCCTGGGCCGACAGCAGTACCGCGATCAGCAATTCGAACGGGTTGCGGTAATTCAGCTCGGTGGTCGGCTTGGCCGTCTCGGCGGCGAAGCGGCGAAAGATCTCCAGACGTTTGGCGCTGTTCATGATTTGTCCCCGGCCTTGCGGGCCGCCTGCAGTTCGGCCGCTCGACGCATGGCGGCCGCAATCACGGCCTTTTTCTGCTCGTCGAGGGTGTTGGCCGCCACGGGCGCTGCCGGGGCGTCCGGGCTTGTCGCCGGCGCGGTCTGACGGGCGGCCAGCCGGGCTGCCTTCTCGGCCCGGTCGCGTGCCTGCCGGGCCTCTCTTTGCAGGTAGCGTTGCCGCGCATGCTGCGACTGGGCGGCGCTCAGTCCCATGGTCAGCGGTTGCAGCGGCACCATGCTGATGGCGTCGACCGGGCAGGGTGCCACACACAGTTCACAGCCGGTGCACTCGTCCCCGATCACGGTATGCATCTGCTTGGCAGCCCCCAGAATCGCATCGACCGGACAGGCCTGAATGCACAGGGTACAGCCGATACAGTTTTCTTCATCGATCACCGCCAGGGCACGCGGCCTGGGCTGGGGCGCATCCGGTGCAAAGCCGAGATAAGGCTTGCCGGTCAGTGCCGATAACCTGCGGATGCCTTCTTCGCCACCGGGCGGGCAGCGGTTGATGTCGGCCTCGCCGCGGGCAATGGCTTCTGCGTAGGGCCGGCAGCCTTGATAGGTGCATTGGCGGCACTGGGTTTGCGGCAGGATGGCATCAATGGCTTCTGCGCTGACGAGCGGGATGACGGGTCGGGACATGCGGCGGATGGCAGGCGGCTGAAAGGGCCTCATTATCCGATGATCTGCCGGTGGCTTCAACCGCACTGCAGGCAGGGCGGCTTATTTCAGCGGCAGATAGATATCGGTTTGCAACTGGTGCTCCGGGGTATGGACCAGCAGACTGAGGTAGTGGAAAAACAGCGGGAAATCGCGCAATTCTTCGCCGCTGTGTGGCAGCCATTCACGATACAGGTACAGCACGGACTCCCCCAGATGGTCATGGCTGCCATGATGGCGCAAGCGGGCACAGCGCCCGGCGACAATCACGCCGTTGACCACCCCTTGCTCATTGGCCGGCACCGGCGCCAGGACCGAGCCGGCGACATCGAAGCGAAAGGCTTCCGGCGCGGTGGTCTCGGGGTTGTCATGGGCAATGCCGAAGGTCTGGCTGCTCTCCAGCGGAGACAGGCCGCTTTCCCGTCGCCAGTCGATAAAGCGCCGTACTGTGTTCGGGATCAGAGAGGGGGCGCCACGGTGGGGCAGGATGGCCACCGCCGTTTGGGGAAAGTCGACGATGTCAACCTCCCGGTTCAGCGGACGCTGCCGCTTGTGTTGCTGGTAGCGACGCGCCCAGGCCTCCCAGTCCGGCTTGCGGCGAAAGGCACTGGGCGTTTGTCCGAACAGTTGCTTGAAGGCACGGGTAAACGACTCCGGGTTCTCGAAACCACTCTCCAGCGCAATGTCGATGATGCGTTCCAGCGGGTTGAATGCCAGGCGGAATGAAGCACGCTTCATACGCATCAGCTGAATATAGCGACTGACGCTGATGCCGCAGTAGTCGGTGAACTGGCGCTGGAAATGGTATTTGGAAAAATTGGCCACCTGGCTGAGCCGTTCCAGCGAAAGGTCTTCATCCAGATGTTGGTCGATGTAATCAAACACCCGGTTGAAGCGCCGGGCATACGCCTGGGCGCGTTGTTCGGTCATGGAGATCTCCTGGCCGTCACTATGCCAGTTTATTGTCAGAATGTCCTGATCTGCCGACAGGTCATTTGCCTGCTTTTTCCTGCGACGTCAGTGTTTCCTTTCGTACTCATCCGATTTTTGGCACCCATTGTGTGCGAGAGCATCGCCTCTCCGGTTTTTAACCCTCTCAATGGAGTTTTGGATGCGTCTGCCTCTTCAGTTGTCTCGCTCTCTGATTGCCGGTGCACTGGCCTGCCTGACCATGCCGGTCATGGCACAAAGCCCGGTGATCGTTCACGTACTCTATAACCAGGCCTCGAATGATGTGAATGGCTTTGCGGCTGGTCCGGTTGCGCATGTGGGCAGCCAGTTCTGGAGCGGCGGCCTGCAACGGACCATGAAACAAGCGGCGATGACCCCCCAGACCGCCTTGCTGGTGGGGGGCAAGGAGGGGAATGAGGGCTGGACACGTGGTATCGAAGGCGATACGCCTAACCATGAGCCGGTCAACATTCACCTGAGTGCCATCGCTCAGGATGGCAGCAAGCTGATCGGTAATCTGGCACCGACCTGGTTGCCGGACCAGGCTCATGCATTCTGCATAAGTGATGCCCAGAAAGGGCAATACCAGATGGCGCCGGACGCTGGTGATGTCAGTGTGGTCAATGCCAGCTCGCTCAATGGCGACGTCGTGGTAGGCGGTGTGGGTACCGGCGACCAGCAGCGTGCCTTTGCCTGGGGCTGCGGCAGTACCGGGCTGGACCTGATCGGCAGCCTGGGCGGGCGTTCGCAAGCGACCGCCATTTCCCGTCGCGGCGACTATATTGCCGGTGAAGCGGACGGCAGTACTTTCAGCGGCCACGCTTTCCTGTTCGATAGCGTCAACAGCAAGCAAATTCAGGATCTCGGCTCGCCCGGTAACGCCGCGGTCCGTCCGGTTGCCGTGTCGGACGGTGGTCAGGTGGTGGCGGCGACTTATGATGCCGGCACCGCTTCGCAGTCGGTTGTTTATGTCAAGGGGCTGGGCTGGCGAAACCTGGGCACGCTCGGCGGTCGCTATGCCGTGACGGTGGCCATGTCGCGTGATGGCAAGACGGTGATGGGCTATTCCGCCCCGGCAACCGGTTTTGATCATGTCTTCCTCTTCAACCAGGTGATGGAAGACCTCGGCACACTGCCCGGGGCGCAGGATTTCCGCCCGGCGGCCATGTCGGATGATGGCAAGGTGGTCATCGGTGCTGTGCAGGTGAATCAGCAGCCCCACGCTTTCTACTACAGCGCCGCCACCGGTCTGGTGGACATGAATGCGGATCTGGCACGGACCTTCGCTAACGATGGTGTTGTCCAGTCCCGATTCACGGCACTGTCGGCCGATGGTCACGTTGTCTCGGGCGACTTCACCGATCAGCAAGGTGTACAGCACGCCTTTGCCATTCTGTTGTAATCCGGTTGTCTGACCGTTTTGCGCCCCCGCCAATCTGCAGGTTGGCGGGGGCGTTGTATTGGGTGCTGACGAGCGCCTTGAGTCAGAGAGGCCTTTCGGATCTTGCTTATATTGGCCGACAGCCATGTCGTAAACAATGCTTCTTCCTTTGTGGCGTTTAATGGAGAGACTCATGCATTTGCAACAGCATTTTACCCGTACCCTGGTCATGGGGGCCCTGGCCGCCATGTCGCTGCCGGCTCTGGCACAGAGCCATCAACCGGTTACCGCCAGTGCCGGTGGCTTTGATTTCCTGTACGACTTCGTTTCCGATAACGGGACCGTGTTCAGCGAAGGCCCGGTCACCCGCGGCCCGGACGGTCGCTGGCTGGCCAGCGTGGTACAGACCCCGGCCGACAAGTCGCTGCCGAATGATGTGATGCTGGTGACGGAAGATCGCAACGTCGACATCATGGGCAAGAAGGACTACCACTATTCGGTGCAGTCCATGGCGCGAAATGGCAGCTCGCTGCAAGGCAATATGGTTTCCGCTTTCGATGATCGCATGACGCATGCTTATCGTCTGGATATCATCTCCGGCAAGTTTCAACAGCTGGATGGTGGCAACAATGTGACCTTTGCCAATGCGGCTTCGCCTTCCGGTCAGCAAATCGTCGGCCGCGTTGGTTTGGGTGGCAGCCAGCATGCCTTCATTTGGAGCCTGGGTGGCACTGTCAAGGATATCGGCACCCTGGGCGGGGCAACTTCGGAAGCGACGGCTGTTTCCTCGTCTGGTGACTGGGTGGCGGGGGTATCCGACGGCTACACCACGACCGGTCATGCCTTCCTGTATAACAATGCAATTGGCATGAAGGATCTGGGCACCCTCAATAACCACAGTGTGCGTCCGGTTGCAGTGTCGACCAGCGGTTCTGTCGTGGCAGGCAATACATCCAACCATCGCGCTTTCCGCTATGTCGACGGTCGTGGCATGCAGGATCTGGGGACGCTGGGCGGCAAGGAGGCCACGGTGGTGGCCATGTCCGATAATGGGAACGTGATCATGGGTTATTCCGCGCCTGCCGTCGGCAAAGACCATGTGTTTGTCTACACCCAGAACGGCATGAACGATCTGGGCACCCTGCCTGGCGCCGGCGACTTTCATCCGGCGGCCATGTCGGCGAATGGTGGCGTCATCGTGGGTGATTTCGAGAAGGATGGCCACCGCCATGCCTTTTACTATGTTGCAAACGGCCAGCTGGTTGACCTGACCGATACCCTGAATGCGGCCTATGCTGACCAGGGTGGCGTCAGGGATGCCTATCTGACCCAGCTGTCCTCCAGTGGTGATCTGATTTCCGGCAATCTGGTCGATGGCCAGGGCGTGCAGCACGTCTTTGCTTTGGCACGATAAGCTGTCTTGCTCGTGAGGTAGTCGCATGAAAAACGCCCGGCACATGCCGGGCGTTAAGATTTGTGCTGCATGGTTTTATGCCGCGCCCGGTCTCTGCCGGGCGCCATCCTGCCGGTTTGAGCCGATCAGGCCGATTGCTGCAGTTGTTGCAGGATCTGCGGATTTTCCAGCGTCGACACGTCCTGGGTGATCTCCTCGCCGCGTGCCAGCGAACGCAGCAGACGGCGCATGATCTTGCCGGAACGGGTCTTGGGCAGGTTCTCGCCGAAGCGGATTTCATCCGGCTGGGCAATCTTGCCGATCTCGTGCGCCACCCATTGCTTGAGGTTGTCGGCCACCTTCTTGGCCTCGTCCCCCTGCGGTCGGGGTCCCTTCAAGACCACAAAGGCCACCACGGCTTCCCCCTTGATCTCGTGCGGCTTGCCGACCACGGCGGCTTCGGCCACCAGCGGGTTGGCCACCAGCGCCGATTCGATCTCCATGGTCCCCAGGCGGTGACCGGAAACGTTCAGGACGTCATCGATCCGGCCCATGATCCAGAAGTAGCCATTTTCATCGCGGTGGGCAGAGTCACCCGCCAGATAGTATTTGCCGTCGAACTCTTCCGGGAAGTAGGTCTTTTTGAAGCGATCGGCGTCGCCCCAGATCGTGCGGACCAGGCTGGGGAAGGGGCGCTTGATCACCAGGAAGCCCCCCTTGCCGGCCTCGACCGGTGCGCCGGACTCATCCACGATGTCGGCCATGATGCCCGGCAGCGGCAAGGTGCAAGAACCCGGTTTGGTCGCCACGGCGCCAGGCATCGGGGCGATCATGGCCGAACCGGTTTCGGTCTGCCACCATGTGTCGACGATCGGGCAGCGGCCACCGCCGACCACTTCGTAGTACCACATCCAGGCTTCCGGGTTGATCGGTTCGCCCACCGTGCCCAACAGCCGCAGCGAGGACAGGTCGAACTGCTTGGGTGCCTCGGCACCGAGCTTGATCAGCGAGCGGATGGCGGTCGGCGCGGTATAGAACAGCGTGACCTTGTGTTGTTCGATCATGCGCCAGAAGCGGTTGGCATCCGGATAGGTCGGCACCCCTTCGAAGATGACCTGGGTGGCACCGATGCCGAGCGGGCCGTAGCAGATGTAGGAGTGACCGGTGATCCAGCCGACATCGGCGGTGCACCAGTAAACGTCGTTCGGCTTGTAGTCGAAGACCCAGCGGAAGCTGTTGATGGCGCCGAGCAGGTAGCCGGCGCTGGAGTGCTGGATACCCTTGGGTTTGCCGGTGGAGCCCGAGGTATAGAGGATGAACAGCGGGTCTTCGGCGTTCATCCATTCCGGTTCGCACTGTACCGGCTGACTGGCGACCAGCTGGTGCCACCAGACATCGCGGCCTTCGCTCCAGCTGGCGGGCTGAGCGGGGGTGCGCTGGTAAACCACGACATGCTGGATGCTCTCGCAACCGCCCATGGCGATGGCTTCATCGGTCGTGGCCTTGAGCGGGACGGTCTTGCCGCCGCGCAGACCTTCGTTGGCGGTAATCACCACCTTGGCCCCGGCGTCCTGTACGCGATCGCGCAAGGCACCGGCGGAGAAGCCGCCGAACACCACCGAGTGGATGGCGCCGATCCGGGCGCAGGCCTGCATGGCCACGATGGCTTCCACCACCATCGGCATATAGATCACCACGCGGTCACCCTTGGTGACGCCAAGGTGCTTGAGGCCGTTGGCGAACTGGCAGACGCGCTGATGCAGTTCGTTGTAACTCACCTTGCTGACGGCGCCATCATCGGCTTCGAAGATCAGCGCGGTCTTGTTGCCGCTGCTGGCCAGATGACGGTCCAGGCAGTTGTACGACACGTTCAGCACGCCGTCGTCAAACCACTTGAAGAAGGGGGCCTGGCTTTCGTCCAGTACCCGGGTGAACGGTTTTTTCCAGGTCAGGAGCTCGCGTGCCAGGTCGCCCCAGAAAGACTGGTATTGGTCGTTGGCCTGATCACACAAGGCATTGTAGGCCTCCATGCCCGGGATGGCCGCCTTCTGGCGGAAATCGTCGGACGGGGGAAAGCTGCGGGTTTCCTTGAGGATGGATTCCAGGGCGGACATGAATTTCTCCTTGATAAAGCCATTCAAATGCGCGCCGCCCGAACCGGGCGGCGCTGTTGCGTCTTAATGCTTGGATGCGCCGCTGGCACCGATGCCGGTCATGGCACGGACAAACTGGGCGTCAAATTCGGCCTTTTCCTTTTCTGCCTGGGCCGAGCTGTCGGTAATCGAGAACAGCCAGGTGGTCAGGAAGGCCAGGGTCATCGAGAACAGGGCCGGGTTCTTGTACGGGAACAGGGCTTCCTTGTGCTTGAGCACATCCACCCAGACCGTCGGGCCGACAATGATCAGGCCGACGGCACAGATCAGGCCGACCAGACCGCCGACGACGGCACCACGCGTGGTCAGGCCGCGCCAGAACATCGACAGGAACAGCACCGGGAAGTTGGCCGAAGCGGCGATCGAGAAGGCCAGGCCGACCATGAAGGCGATGTTCTGCTTCTCGAAGGCGATGCCCAGGACGATGGCGACCAGCCCCAGGATCACCGTGGTGATCTTGGAAACGCGGATTTCATCGGCCTCATTGGCCTGTCCCTTCTTGATGATCGACGCGTAGATGTCGTGCGACACCGCCGAGGCGCCGGACAGTGCCAGACCGGAAACCACCGCCAGGATCGTGGCGAAGGCCACGGCCGAGATGAAGCCGAGGAACAGATTGCCGCCGACGGCATCGGCCAGGTGGATGGCGGCCATATTGTTGCCACCGATCAGCTGGGTGACGGGCTTGCCCTCCTTGATCACGGTTTCCATCATGCCCGGCTGGTTGAGCACCAGCATGATGGCGCCAAAGCCGATGATGAAGGTCAGGATGTAGAAGTAACCGATGAACCCGGTGGCGTAAAACACCGATTTGCGTGCAGCGCGGGCATCGGCCACGGTGAAGAAGCGCATCAGGATGTGCGGCAGACCGGCGGTACCCAACATCAGCGCCATGCCGAGCGAGATGGCGTCAATCGGGTTGGAAACCAGACCGCCCGGGGACATGATCGCCAGGTGCTTGCTGTGGACGGCGGTGGCCTGCTGGAACAGGGTTTCGAAGCTGAAGCCGGCGTGCTGCAGCACCATGAGGGCCATGAAGGTGGCGCCACACAGCAGCATCACCGCCTTGACGATCTGTACCCAGGTGGTCGCCAGCATGCCGCCGAAAGTGACGTACAGCACCATCAGGATGCCGACCAGCAGCACGGCCGAGGTGTAGTTCATGCCGAACAGCAGCTGAATCAGCTTGCCGGCACCGACCATCTGGGCAATCAGATAAACCGCCACCACCACCAGCGTGCCCAGTGCGGCGAAACTGCGCACCGGGGTCTGGCTCAGGCGGTAGGAGGCCACGTCGGCAAAGGTGTATTTGCCGAGGTTGCGCAGGCGTTCGGCAATCAGGAACAGAATGATCGGCCAGCCGACCAGGAAGCCCATGGAGTAGATCAGGCCGTCATAGCCCTTTTCGTACACCATGGCGGAAATACCGAGAAAGGACGCTGCCGACATATAGTCGCCGGCAATCGCCAGACCGTTTTGCAGACCGGTGATGCCGCCTCCGGCTGCGTAGAAATCCTTGGCGGAGCGGGTGCGTCGTGCCGCCCAGTAAGTGATGCCCAGGGTGGCCAGCACGAAAATGAAGAACATGGTGATGGCCGGAATGTTCAGCGGCTGGCGTTTGACCTCGCCGCTGATGGCCTCGCCGGCCTGTGCCAGCGGTGCAGCCAGCAGCAGCAAGGCGGTGCCGATCGGGATCAGGCGGTTTTTCATTGTTGTGCCTCCTCTACCACTTGCTTGTTGAGTGCATCGAATTCGCTGTTGGCCTTGCGGACATAAATGCCGGTCAGCACGAAGGCCGACAGGATGATCAGTACCCCGACAGGGATGCCGACGGTGGTCACCATGCCCGCGGCCAGCGGCGTACCCAGTGTCTTGGGAGAGAAGGCCAGCAGGGCGATGAAACCGTAGTAAATCACCAGCATGATCACACTCAGAGTCCAGCCCAGACTGGTTTTCTTGTGCACCAGTTCGATAAATTTGGGATTGGACTGTACTTTTTTCAGTACATCTTGATCCATGGTCGTCTCCTTTGTAGTGCGGGTATTACACCGCTGTTTAACCATATAGAGGGGGCGTCCGGATGGCTAATCGCAAATTTTGATGCCTGTTATTTGTCATGCCGATGATGCAATGCAAAAACCATTTAAAAACAATCTATTGCAATAGATTTTTTGCTCCATTCCTGATGGATTGTCAGACAGGTTGCCTGTGGGTGTCGGGCTTGTTTTGGCGTGAAACCGTCGTTGTAGCCAAATTGCATAACTGCTATGCTCAGCGCAATCGAAGTGCTCGGGCGGCCGACTCAAGCGGCTGAAGCAATCCATGGAAATCTATCAACTGCGCACCTTTGTCACTGTCGCGCAGCAGGGGCATCTGACCCAGGCTGCCGAGCAGTTGCATCTGTCGCAGCCCGCAGTGACGGCGCAGATCAAGGCGCTGGAAGAAGAGGTGGGTTTGCCGCTGTTCGAACGTACCGCGGGGGGCGTGATGCTGACCCTGGCCGGACAGGACCTGCTGCCACGAGCGCAGTCTATCCTCGATTCGGCTCGTCACATGATTGACCATGCCCGTAGCCTGAAAGGGCAGCCCGGCGGGCTGGCACGCATCGGTCTGGCCTTGTCGCCGTCGATTCTGCGTATTGGCCCCTGGGTCGCGCACCTTTGTCAGCGTACCCCTTTGCTCGATTTACGCCTGTATCAGGGGGTGACGATCGACATCCTCAACAAGGTACGCAAGCATGAGCTGGAAGGGGGATTTTTCCTCGGAAAAAACCCCTATGCCAACGTGAATACCCAGTTGTTGACGCAGCTGCCTTTCGTGATCGCCATGCCGACCGCCTGGCGCGAGCGTCTGGCCGGTGGCCAGTTACGAGAGTTGGGCAAGTTGCCCTGGATCGGTCTTTCGCAGTTTTCCAGCTTTAACCGCCTGACGGCCGAGTTGTGGCGCGAACTGAATATTTCACCGCGCAAGCTGGTGGAGTGCGATCATCACGACACCCTGCTCGAGCTGGTGGCGTCGGAGGTGGGGCTGGCGCTGGTGCGTGAGGATGCCGCCCAGGCGATGGCGGCGCGCGGCGCATTGTGGGTTGTTCCCGGCGTGCGCAAACATTTTGATTTGCAGTTTGTCTATCCTGCAGACCGTGAGGGCGATCCGGTCATGCGTTTGTTGCTGTCCTCCCTGGCCGAGATCTGGACATTGTCGCCAGCCGAAGCACAGGCTCTTTCCTGATCTTCACTTCATCGACGGGTTTGCCGCCATGCGTAGCTATCTTGATACCCTGGATCACCATCGTCGCTGCCTGGACGAGGCGCAACGCGATGTCTGTCGCTCGGTGGCCGATGCCATCGACTCCGCCATGAACTGGCGCGAGGAGGAATGGCAGCAGCATCTGGACGGTGCCATGGTGGCCTCGCTGGCCTGGTGGCAGGTTCATGCCGACAGCCAGCGCGAAATGCAGCGCGTGGGTGAGCAATGGCTCAGTGCCCTGCATGCGCTGTGGCTGAAGCCCTGGCAGGATCCGGATGATCCGATTGCCCGTGCCATTCGCCTGAGCGACGTTTCCTGTGGTGCCATGGCCAAGATGACGCGCCAGGTCAGTCATTTTGCCTCGACCCGGCTGTCGGCGGCCGCCGTCAATGCGGCGCGCGAAGCACGCCGGGCCTGGCTCATCAGCCAGGGCCATGAACCGAAGGCCGGGCACGGCGGCATGTATTACTGCCGGCCGGGCTGTGGTCGCAGCAAGTAAGTCATTCCCCTACCGGTAACCACGTTTTTTTCCGCGTCGGCCACGGCTAGAATCCGGGCATGCCTATCTCATTTCCCCGTTTCGGCCAGCGCTTCCGTTCGCTGCCTGCCGTGTGTTACCGCCAGGTGGCGCCGACGCCGCTGCCCCAGCCCTACTGGATTGCCCGCAACGCCGCGCTGGCGGCCGAGCTGGGGCTGCCGGATGATTTGCTGGCCAGCCAGCTGCTCCTGTTCGCCGGTTCGGCCGTGGCCGACGGCGAACAACCGCTGGCCGCGCTGTATGCCGGACATCAGTTCGGGGTGTATGTGCCGCAGCTGGGCGACGGTCGGGCTCTGTTGCTGGGTGATTTGCCTCATGCGGACGGTGTCATGGAGCTGCAGCTGAAGGGGGCCGGGCAGACTCCCTTTTCGCGCATGGGGGACGGCCGTGCGGTCCTGCGTTCCAGTATTCGCGAATATCTGTGCTCCGAAGCCATGCATGGGCTGGGCATCCCGACCACCCGTGCCTTGTGCCTGGCCGGTTCCGACGAGACCGTTTGGCGCGAAAGCGCCGAAACCGCGGCGGTGGTGACGCGCGTGGCGCCCAGCTTTATCCGTTTCGGTTCTTTCGAGGTGTTCTATCACCGCGGCCAGCACGATGTGGTGCGCGCCCTGGCCGACCATGTGCTGCAGCATCATTACCCGCAGTGCCTGGCGGCCGACCAGCCCTATGCGGCGCTATTTGCCGAAATCAGCCGGCGTACCGCACAGATGGTCGCTGCCTGGCAGGCTGTTGGTTTCTGCCACGGGGTGATGAACAGCGACAATATGTCGATCCTCGGCCTGACCCTCGACTATGGCCCGTTCGGTTTTCTCGATGCCTTCGATGCCGGCCATATCTGCAACCATTCCGACCATGGCGGGCGCTACGCCTATAACGAGCAGCCACGCGTGGCGCACTGGAATCTGTCCTGTCTGGCCAGTGCGCTGCTGCCGCTGGTGTCGGAGGCCGATCTGCTGGCCGTGCTGGAGGATTTTCCGGGCGTGTTCCGCCAGGCCTGGCTGAGCCGCTGGCGTGCCAAGCTGGGGTTCGTCTCTGCGCAGGATGACGACGAGTCGCTGTTGCAGGCTTTGCTGCTGCTGTTGCAGGCGCAGGCGGTCGATTTTACGGTGTTCTTCCGGCGTCTGAGTCGTCTGTCGCTGCAAGGGGAGGATGATGCGCTGACCGCGCTGTTTGCCGAGCCGGCCGACTGGCTGGCCTGGCTTGCCCGCTATCGTGCCCGCCTGCAGGCCGAGGGCAGTGTCGATGCCGTTCGTCATCCGGCGATGCTGGCGGTCAACCCCAAATACATCCTGCGCAATTATCTGGCGGAACAGGCCATTGCCCGGGCGCGTGATGCACGCGACTACAGCGAGATTGCCCGTCTGCAGCAATGCCTGATGCATCCCTTTGACGAGCAGCCCGAGTTCGAGGCCTATGCGGCGCTGCCACCCTCCTGGGCGGCAGAGATCTGCCTGAGCTGTTCCAGTTGAGTGTGCCGGCCGGGGGTGGGGGCGCCAGGGGCCTGGCGATCAGCGCTCGCCGGTGACAGGCCCCAGTGCATGGGCGCTGATGCCGTGTGTGTCGATTTGCAGATAGCCGCCACGATCATCGTGCCAGTCGGCAATTACCCAGCGCTGGGTTTGCTGTCCGTCCTGCTCGATCAGATGACAGGCTGGGCGATGAGTGTGGCCATGCACCAGCATTGGCCAGCCATGAGCCTGCAGCAGGGCGAGCACGGCGCTGTCGGTGACATCGGAGATATCGCTCAGGCCTGTCTGCTGTTTGTTGCTCTCGCTGGCCATGCGTGCCTGGCGCGCGATGGCATGGCGTTCGGCCAGCGGTCGTGACAACATCGCCTGTTGCCAGGCCGGCTGGCGGCTCTGGGCGCGAAACTGCTGGTAGGCCAGATCATCGGTGCACAGGGCATCGCCATGGCAGAGCAGGTAGCGGCCGATGCCGACCTGCAGCTCGCTCGGCTCTTCCAGCAGGGTGGCGCCACTGGCGTCGGCAAAGCCCTGGCCCAGCAGGAAGTCTCGGTTGCCACGCATGACAAACAGCGGCGTGACGCGGGAGAACGCTTGCATGGCGGCCAGCATCTGGCGGATGAAATCCGAATCGTCGTCGTCTCCCACCCAGTATTCAAACAGATCGCCAAGGATGTAGAGGGCGTCGATCTTTCCTTGCCAGTCGGCCAGTGTCCTCAGGAACAGCTGGTTGAGTTTCGGCGTCTCTTCGCTCAGGTGCAGGTCGGAAATCAGGTGGATGGCCATGGCGGCTCCGCGCGGCGGTGGGTATGGATAGGCCCCCTGACGGGCAGGGGGCGGGGGACGATCAGGCGGTTTCGATCACTTCAGCCTTGACGATGGTCACCGGTTCCTTCGGTACGTCCTGGTGCATGCCACTGCGGCCGGTCGGTACGGTCTTGATGCGGTCGACCACGTCCTTGCCTTCGACCACTTCACCGAATACGGCATAGCCCCAGCCCTGGGCGGTCGCCGAGGTGTGGTTCAGGAAGTCGTTGTCTGCCACGTTGATGAAGAACTGAGCCGAGGCCGAGTGCGGGTCCATGGTGCGGGCCATGGCGATGGTGTAGGTCTTGTTGCCGACGCCATTGTTGGCTTCGTTCTTGATCGGCTCGCGGGTTTCTTTTTGCGCCATGTCGGCGGTGAAGCCGCCGCCCTGGATCATGAAGCCGTTGATGACGCGATGGAAGATGGTGCCGTCATAGTGGCCGTCACGCACGTACTGTTCGAAGTTGGCGGCGGTGACCGGTGCGCGGTCGTGGTACAGGTCGATGACGATATCGCCCAGGTTGGTGCTCAGTTTGATCATGTCTTGTTCCTTCGATATAGCGTGGAGAGGGGGACTCAGCCCTTGATCACCGCCTTGATGATCACGACCGGTTTTTCAGGGACGTCGGACATCATGCCGACATCAATGGTTTTCATGTGCGAGATGCGGTTGACCACATCCATCCCGCGCGTCACCTTGCCGAATACCGCATAGCCCCAGCCCTCATCGGTGCGGGAGCGGAAATCGAGCGGGTCGTTGTTGGCGACGTTGATGAAAAACTGTGCCGTGGCCGAATTGGGTTCCGGTGTGCGCGCCATGGCGATCGTGCCGATGGTGTTTTTCAGGCCGTTGTCGGCCTCGTTGACGATCGGTGCCCGTGTCGGTTTCTGCTTGAGTTTGGCATCGAAACCGCCGCCCTGGATCATGAAACCTTCTATAACACGGTGGAATACAGTACCGTTGTAATGACCTGATTTGACATAGGCCAGAAAGTTGGCAACTGTTTTGGGTGCGTGGGCCTGATCAAGCGTAATCTCGATATTGCCCTGGTTGGTGGTCAGTTCGACCACCGGCGCCGCCAGCACCAGGCCAGGCAGCAGCGCAAGGAGAGCCAGCAGTTTTTTCATCGTTGATCTCGGCGACATTTTAAAAAGCGGATTTTAGCACAGCGTTCGATCGCCTCAGAACAAGTTATTGCGCTGCAGGCACCACGGTTTGGTTGCCGAGACCATGGGCGCGGAAGGCGGGCTGGATCCGGGTTTATCCATTTTCAAGAAGACTTGTCATGATTGCATTTCGTCCAAGGTTACTGGACTGTCTGGCCGGCTATGACCGGCAAATTTTCCGCCATGATCTGATGGCCGGGCTGACGGTGGGGATTGTGGCGCTGCCGCTGGCCATGGCGTTTGCCATGGCCTCCGGGGTGACGCCGCAGGCGGGGATTTTCACCGCGGTGATCGGTGGCCTGCTGGCTGCCCTGTTCGGGGGGACGCGCCTGTCGGTCAGCGGCCCGACCGGGGCCTTCATCGTCATCATTTATGGCATCGTGCTGAAGTACGGCGTCGCCAATTTGCTGATCTGTACCATGATGGCCGGTGTGATGCTGCTGATCATGGGGCTGCTGCGCCTGGGACAGGTGATCCGCTTCTTCCCCATGCCGCTGATTACCGGGTTCACCAACGGGATTGCCCTGCTGATTTTCCTGACCCAGCTGAAAGATTTCTTCGGCTTGCCGGTGGCGCACATGCCGTCCGGTTTCTTCGCTGTGGCGCAAACCCTGAAACAGTCTCTGCCGCATCTGGATCCCCTGACCACGACCGTGGCCGTGCTGACGCTGGCGCTGATCCTGCTGTGGCCGCGCCGTCTCAACAAACTCTTGCCATCGCCCTTTGTGGCACTGGTACTGGGCACGGTAGTGTGCTCGCTGCTGCATCTGCCGCTGGCCACCATCGGCAGCAAGTTCGGCGCGATTCCGCAAGGCTTGCCCTCTCTGGTCGTGCCGCAACTGGATTTCAATCATCTGTCCGATCTGCTGGCTCCGGCCTTTACCATCGCCTTGCTGGGTGCCATCGAGTCCCTGCTGTGTGCGGTGGTGGCCGATACCATGACCAATGACAAGCATGATGCGAACCAGGAACTGATGGCGCAGGGGATTGCCAACCTGCTGGTGCCGCTGTTCGGCGGTATTCCGGTGACCGGTGCCGTGGCGCGGACCGCGACCAGCATCAGTAATGGCGGGCGGACGCCGGTCGCTGCCCTGATTCACTGCCTGGTGCTGCTGCTGATCCTGCTGCTGGCCGCACCGCTGGCATCGTATATTCCGCTGGCCGTGCTGGCCGCGATTCTGGTGTCGGTGTCACTGAAGATGGGTGACTGGGATGTGCGCAAGGCCATGCTGTTTCCTCGCCGCGATACCGCCATCCTGATCGTGACTTTCGTGCTGACGGTTACCTTCGATCTGACGGTGGCGGTCGAGGTCGGCCTGCTGATGGCCGCGGTGTTTTTCATTCAGAGCATGGCGCGCCATACCGGGGTGCATTTGCTCAAGCCAGAGTACGCCCAGCTGTTCGAGCGTCACTCGATTGCCGGCAAGGTCGTCCCGCCGGGCTGCGCCGCGTTCCGGATCGAGGGTGCACTGTTTTTTGGGGCGGCCGATACGGTGGATCAGTTACTGCACCAGGCACCGGATGCGCGTGTGATCATTCTGCAGCTGCACCGGCTGGTGTTGCTGGATACCACCGGCCTGCTGGCGCTCGACAGCCTCAATAGCAAGCTGCGCGAGCAGGGGCGGGTGCTGGTGCTGTGCGGTGCGGGCGCCGAAGTCATGGATCTGCTGGTCGGCTCGCGTCTGGCGGCGGATATGGGGGAGCGCAATTTGCAGCCGGATCTGGCGGCAGCGCTCAAGCATGCCGAAGAGCTATTGCTGCAAGGCGTGGTCTGGGGCTAGGGTCCGGGGTGTCGCTGGCCAGTTTTTGACCAGCGAGATAAAGTCCCGGCCGGACAGTGAATTAACAGGGTTGTCCACAGATTTATCCCCGATTCTTGTGGGCAACCCAAATCAGTCGTTTACGTCTTAAGTGTATGACAATAGTTTTGCAATGTGCGTTGGCCGGACTATTTTGTGTCTTTGTTTGAGGTGCGCGGAACTTTTGCGCGCCATTTTTGACTAAGTGCATCCAGTCGGTGGCTAGAAATTGATCGCTGCCACAAAATCTCGCCCGGACAGGCAATTAACAGGCTTATCCACAGCCTTATCCCAAAGTTCTTGTGAGCAACCCGGTGGTGGCGCACCGGGCTGATTTGGCATGTTATGGCTTGACCTGCGTCCGGGAGGGTCAACCTGTTGTTCCCGGGTTCTCCAGGCGTTCCAAAGCCTCCTGTACGCCCAGCCAGGCTTCCTCCACCTCGGCCAGCCGCGTACTGACCTCCCCCTGGCGCTTGATGCTGATGGTCATGCGCTCGCGGTTGGCTTCCTCGTAGGCCTCGGCCGACGACAGGAAGCTGTCCAGTGCCGCCTTCTCGCTGCCCAGGGTTTCCAGTTCCTTTTCCAGCTTGTTGAGCTGCTGTTGCAACGGTTTGCGCTGCTGTGACAGTCGTTGCCGGTTCTCTGCCTCCAGCCGCTTTTGTTCCTTGCGGTTGACGGCTGGTTCCTCGGATGCCGCAGGCCGCAGTGCTTCGGACAATTGTGCCAGGCGCCACTGGCGGTAATCCTCCAGATCGCCGTCGAAGGGGCGTACGCTGCCATCGGCCACCAGCCAGAAGGTGTCGGTGGTGGACTCCAGCAAGGCACGGTCGTGCGATACCACCAGCAGGGCGCCGGCAAAGTCCTGCAGGGCCATGGTCAGCGCATGGCGCATTTCCAGATCCAGATGGTTGGTTGGTTCGTCGAGCAGCAGCAGGTTGGGTTTGTCCCAGACAATCAGTGCCAGCGCCAGGCGAGCTTTTTCGCCGCCGGACATCGGGCCCACCGGGTCATTGACCATGTCGCCGCGGAAGTTGAAGCCGCCGAGGAAGCTGCGCAGCTCCTGTTCGCGTGCCTGCGGGGCTTTTTTCTGCAGGTGCCACAGGGGGGATTCTTCCAGTCGCAGGTGTTCCAGCTGGTGTTGGGCAAAGTAGCCGATGCGGATGGTGGGCGAGGTGATGCTCTGGCCTTGCAGGGGCGACAACTCGCCGGCCAGTACCTTGACCAGGGTCGACTTGCCGGCGCCGTTGACGCCCAGCAGGCCGATGCGACTGCCTGCCTCGACCGACAGGGACACCCGGGACAGAATGGTGCGTTCACCGTAGCCGGCCGATAGCTCGTCCAGGCGCAGCAGCGGGTTGGGCAGGCTGTCGGGGGTGGCAAAGTGAAAGTCGAACGGGGAGTGCACGTGCGCCGGGGCAATGCGCTCCAGTTTCTCCAGCGCCTTGACCCGGCTTTGAGCCTGGCGTGCCTTGGAGGCTTTGGCCTTGAAGCGACGGATAAAGTTTTCCAGGTGGGCGATTTCCCGCTGCTGCTTGTCGAAGTCGGACTGCTGACGTGACAGGCGTTCGGCACGCATGATCTCGAACTGGCTGTAGTTGCCGGTGTACAGCGAGAGGGTTTGCTGGGCCATTTCCACGATATGGCTGCAGATGGCATCGAGGAAGTCGCGGTCGTGCGAGATGACCAGCAGGGTGCCCGGGTAGCCCTTGAGCCATTCTTCCAGCCACAACACGGTTTCCAGATCCAGGTGGTTGGTCGGCTCGTCGAGCAGCAGCAGGTCGGAGCGGCACATCAGTGCCTGGGCCAGGTTCAGGCGCATGCGCCAGCCACCGGAGAAGCTGGCGACCGGCCGGGCATGCTGCTCGGTGCTGAAGCCCAGACCGTTGAGCAGCCGGGCTGCACGTGCCGGGGCGCTGTAGGCCTCGATGCGGGTCATTTCGTCGTGCAGATGCCCCTGGGCCATGCCATCGCCGGCGGCTTCTGCCGCGGCCAGATCGCGCTCCAGGGTGCGCAGTTCGTGGTCGCCATCCAGTACGAAGTCCAGCGCGCTCTGCGTCAGTGCCGGTGTTTCCTGTGCGACGTGGGCAATCACCCAGTTGGGCGGGATGTCGGCACTGCCGGCATCGGCATGCAGTTCACCCATCAGCAGGGCAAACAGACTGGATTTGCCGACGCCGTTGGCGCCGACCAGGCCGGCCTTGTAGCCCGGATTAAGGGTCAGGCTGGCATCTTTGAGCAGTTCTTTCAGGCCGCGCCGCAGCGCGAGGTTCTTGATTTGTATCATCGGTTTGCAGGCCGGCCCCCGGGGAGGCCGGCAATCAGGGTTAGACGGCCGGCAGGCTGGACAGGTCCCAGCGCGGCTTGACGCTGAAGCCGGCTGCCGGCTCGGCGTATTTCAGCCGCATGGCACCGGCAAAGGCGATCATGGCGCCGTTGTCGGTACACAGGGCCAGGGGCGGGTAGAAGACCTCGAAACGGCGACGGGCCGCGGCCTGGTCCAGGGCCGCGCGCAGCTGACGGTTGGCACCGACGCCGCCGGCAACCACCAGACGCTTCATGCCGGTCTGTTTCAGGGCCTTGAGCGATTTTTTCAACAGCACTTCGACGATGGCCTCCTGGAAGGCGCGGCAGATATCCTTGCGCGTCTGTTCGTCGAGCGTACCCAGCGCGGCTTCCTGCTGCCGGACCAGGGTCAGTACGGCGGTCTTCAGGCCGGAAAAGCTCATGTCCAGGTCGGCCGAGTTGAGCATCGGGCGCGGCAGGGTAAAGCGCAGCGGGTCCCCGCTTTCTGCCAGGCGCGACAGGGTCGGTCCGCCCGGGTAATCCAGCCCGAGCAGCTTGGCGGTTTTGTCGAAGGCCTCGCCGGCGGCATCGTCCAGCGTTTCGCCCAGTACTTCATAGCGGCCGACACCATGCACGGCCATTAACTGGGTGTGTCCGCCGGAAACCAGCAGGGCCAGGAAGGGGAAGTCCGGACGCGGCTCGGCCAGCAGCGGTGACAACAGGTGTCCTTCCAGGTGATGGACGGCGATGACCGGAATGCCCAGGCCGAAAGCCAGTGCATTGGCCACACTGGTGCCCACCAGCAGGGCGCCGCCAAGCCCCGGTCCCTTGGTATACGCCACGGCATCCAGGTCGGCCAGCGTCAGGCCGGCCTCGGCCAGGCAGGCCTCGGTCAGCGGAATGACGCGGCGGATATGGTCGCGGCTGGCCAGCTCCGGTACCACGCCACCGTATTCGGCGTGCATGGCCATTTGCGTGTGCAGTTGGTGCGCGAGCAGGCCGCGCTGGCTGTCATACAGCGCAACGCCGGTTTCGTCGCAGGAAGATTCGATACCCAGTACCAGCATGATGCTCCAGACGCCTGAAAAAAGGGCTGACAGGCTCTTTATAACAAAGAAAGCTTTCCATTCTACTGGTGAATCTTTGAACGCCCAAATCGATAGTGATACTTTCGTGCCATTGCACATGAATTTCAGAGGGTCAAAAGCATGAAGGCAGCATTGAAATGGGTGGACGGGGTGTGCTTTCTCGGTGAGTCAGGCAGTGGTCATG
This sequence comes from Paludibacterium sp. B53371, assembly GCF_018802765.1. Lineage (NCBI taxonomy): Bacteria > Pseudomonadati > Pseudomonadota > Betaproteobacteria > Neisseriales > Chromobacteriaceae > Paludibacterium > Paludibacterium sp. B53371. The sequence goes on along the minus strand of NZ_CP069163.1, from coordinate 2,265,457 downwards.
CGGTGGTGATGGATGGCGCACCGGAGGGCGGCGGGCGGAATCTCGGTCCGCGTCCGATGGAGCTGTTACTGCTGGGCACGGCCGGCTGTACCAGCTATGACGTGATGACGATTTTGAAAAAAGCGCGTCAGGATGTGCGGGACTGCCAGGTGGCGATCGAGGCGGAGCGGGCCGACACGGATCCGAAGGTCTTTACCCGCATTCATTTTCATTTCGAACTGACCGGGCGCGATCTCAAACCCGAGGTGGTGGAGCGCGCCCTGTCTTTGTCAGCGGAAAAGTACTGCTCGGCATCGATCATGCTGGGCAAGACCGCCGAGATCACGCACGACTATGTGTTGCGTGAAGCCTGAAGGGACGCCAGCAGGTAGGCCAGTGCGCTGAGCAGGGTGATCCAGAAACTGGTCGGCCAGTCGGTGAAGTAGGCCAGGGTAATCCCCAGCCAGGTTTCGCCCAGGGCGATCAGACCGGATAGCAGGATGCCGGCGCCCAGGCGGCTGGTGAGCTTCTGGGCGGTGGCGCCGGGGCCGACCATCAGGGTAAAGACCAGCAGCACACCAACGATCTGTACCGATTCGGCGGTGGCCAGCGCCACGATGCCGAGAAACAGCATCGACACCAGGCGCAGGGAAACACCCTTGGCTTCCGCCAGCTCGGGCTGCAGGCTGGCAAACAGCAGGGGTCTGGCCAGCACGGCCAGCAAGACCAGGCTGATCACGGCCAGCAAGGCCAGCCACCAGAGCGTGTCGCTGCTGACGCCGAGGACGTTGCCGAACAGCAGGGCCGTCGCCTGGGTGGCGTAGCTGGTATAGAAATGCAGGAACAGCATGCCCAGGCCGAGGGACAGTGACAGTACCGAGCCGATGGCGATGTCGCTGCCCTGCAGGCGGTCACCCATATAGCCCATGGCCATGCCGCCGGCCAGGGTGACGGCAACCAGGCCGCCCATCGGCGACAGTCCAATCAGGGCGGCGCCGGTGGCACCGGCAAAGCCGACGTGCGACAGGGCATGACCGGCGAAGGTCTGCCCGCGCAGCACCAGAAAATAGCCGACGATGCCCGCCAGCAGGGCGACAATTCCGCCCGCCATCAGGGCGTTTTGCATGAAATCGTAGTCAAGCATCGTGACAGTGATCCTCTTTTTCCACGTCCACTTCGCCGGACATGACGAAAATGCGGCCGTTGTGGCGCACGACATCGATGGGGGCACCATACAGTCGCGACAATACCGCCGGCTGGATGACCTGATCGACCGTGCCGAGTGCCACCTTGCCATGGCCGAGGTACAGCACCTGATCGATGACCGGCAGCAACGGGTTGAGCTCGTGCGCACTGAACAGGACCGTGATCCCCAGCTCGGCACGAACCTGGCGTACCAGCTCGATCACCCCATGCTGGTGGCGCGGGTCAAGGCTGACCAGCGGCTCGTCCAGCAGCAGCAGGCGCGGGTTGCCGATCAGGGCCTGGGCCAGCAGCAGACGCTGGCGCTGGCCGCCGGAGAGCTCCATCAGCGGTCGGCGGGCCAGCTCGCGTGCGTCCACCAGGGTCAGCACCCGATCAACCTCGCGCCACTGCTGGCGATCCAGTCGCGGCCAGCCCCAGCGATGGCCGTTGAGGGCAATGGCAACGAAGTCCCGGCCGCTCAGGCGCAGACTGGCGTTCTGGCTGCGTACCTGCGGCATGTAGCCGATGTCGGGGTTGCCGCGCAGGCCCTGGCTACCCAGGACGGCAATGCGGCCGGACTCTGGTGTGATCAGGCCGAGGATGGTGCGCATCAGGGTGGTCTTGCCGGCACCGTTGGGGCCGAGCACACCAATGAATTGATCCTGGCCGATGCTCAGACTGACATCGTCCAGGATGCGACGGTCACGGAAAGACACCGTGACCCGGTCAAGTTGCAGTACGTTCATGCGGATTATTTCAGTGCCTTGTCCAGCGTATCCAGTTCGGACAGGATCCAGTCCTGATAGTGTTTGCCGGCAGGCATGGTTTCGCTGATGCCGACCACCGGCACGCCGGCCTTCAGTGCGAGTTGCTGCATGCGCTTGGCGGAGGCGTCGCTGGCCTGGTTATTGTAAAGCAGTACGCGGACCTGTCGGGTTTTCAGGTCTCGCTCGAAAGCGGCGATATCTCCTGCCCGTGGTTCGGTTCCATTCATGACGGCCAGCTGGAAGCGTTCGTTGCGCATGATCAGGCCCAGCGCGCCAGCCATATAGCTGAACACCGGTTCGGTGGCGGTGACGGCCTTGCCGGCATGGCGAGTCTTCATGGCAGCGATGCGCTGGTCAATCTGCTTCAGGCTGGTCAGGACCTGCGCCAGATGCTGCTTGTAGTCGGCCGCATGAGCCGGGTCCAGCTGCTGCAGCTGGGTGCTGATCGTGCGGGCCAGTGCCGGCATGGTGGCAGGATCATACCAGAGGTGCGGGTTGTCGCCGGATTTCTTGCCCAGCAGGCTGCCTGCCACAACGACTTTGCGCTGTGCATTTTTGCCGGCTGCCAGCAGTTTGTTCATCCACGGGTCGTAATCGACGCCATTGTAAATGACCAGCCTGGCCTGGCTGAGGGCGCGCGCGGTCGACGGGCTGGCTTCGAACAGATGGGGGTCCTGTTCCGGGTTACTCATGATGCTGCTGACCTGGACATGCGTCCCGCCGAGTTGCTGGGCCAGGTCGCCATAGAAGTTTTCCGCGGCCACCACCTGGATGGTCTGGTTGGCGGCGATGCTGGTCGAGGCGGCCAGCAGCAGGGCACTTAGCCCGAGGAGTTTGCGCAGCAGCGTCATCACGGTTCCAGTGTTATGTTATAACGGATAGCAAATGTTACGGTATAACATACTCATTCGTCAATGCGTGCGGCGCAGGGACAAAAAAAATGAGCCGCGCAGGCGGCTCACAAGACGTTAGTTCTCCAGCTCAAATCTGCTCCCGAACCCATCTGTACGGAGCAGCCTCTCGTGTTGGCGAAAGACAGCCTGATCTTGCCCGAATTGCTGGGGAAGCAGCAAATTTAAGCATTTAAACATAAAATATTGTCGCAAAATCGAATATTAGGCGGGGAGTTAACCTGGGTTTAATTGCTATGCATGAAACTAATAGTGGTCCCATTAGCTGGGTTTGTTGCGTGAAGCAGTTGATTTGGCTGGCTTGATCTTTAAAGGGCAGTGAATTGCACTTAGGCAACACCGATGGGCAGACATCTCTCCGTGAGCACGCCTCGCCGCCAGGCGTATACCGCGCAGAAGGGGGCCGGCGCGCGTGCCGATTGGCTGACTGGCACATTTTTGCCTCGGCTGGCCGAAAAAACACCGGGCGTCTTCGCTTTTTCCCGGGTTTTGACATAAGATACGCGCTTTGCCATTGCTGCTGATGGCGACCATGTGGCAACGGTTTGTATCGATGCACAGTTCAGACCGCAGACGGGTGGCCATGCTGCCCGAAGCACTAACCGACTAGATTGAAGTTCATGAAGCCAAATACTGAAACGGCACTGGGCGCCGCTCTCAAATCCGCTGTACAGAGTCTGAGCAAGAAAAAGCAGACCGAGATGATCGCGGAGCATGTCTACAACAAGTTTGAAGTGTTTCGCCAGTTCCGCCCTCTGGCGCTGGGTATTCACGAGAGCCTGATTGCAGCCCTGCCACAGTTTGATCCGGTACTGATTGCTCGGGTGGTCGCCAACCATTGCCGCAAGCCGCGCTACATCAAGTCGGTGGCCCGTGGCGGCAAGCGCTTTGACCTGGCAGGCAAGCCGTCCGGCGAGGTCAAGCCGGAAGAAAAGAAGGCCGCCGAGCTGCAGTCCCTGCCCAAGCCGGCCGCGCCGGTGCCGGAACCTGCGGCAGACGCTGTGCCGCCGGCCAGCGGCGAGTAAGCCCGCCGTACGGAAAGCCACCGCCCCTCATTGCGGTGGCTTTTTTGTTGTCTGCCGGTGGGTCCCGGGTCTGCTGCCGTGGCAGTCAGGCCGTCTTTGACGAGGTGCCTCATGCATTGGTTACTCGCTCCGGATGCCTATAAAGGCTGCCTGTCCGCGCAACAGGTGGCCAGGGCGATGGCGGCCGGCATTCTGCGTGCAGATCCCGGCGCACAATGCACCTTGCAGCCCATGGCCGATGGCGGAGAGGGGACGCTGTCGGTATTGCAACATACGCTGGGCGGGCGCTGGTTGCGTCTGCCGGCAGAAGATCTCACCGGGCGCCAGCGGCAGACCGATTGCCTGTTGTTGCCGGATGGCACCGCCGTGATTGAGGTGGCTCGCATCATCGGGCTGACGCTGGCCGCGGGCACGCCCCTGATGTATCGCAGCAGTCGTGGTGTCGGTCAGTTGATCCGCGGTTGTCTGGATGCCGGGTGCCGGCGACTGATTTTGACGTTGGGAGGCTCCGGCACCAATGATGGCGGGGCGGGCTGTCTGGCGGCGCTGGGGGCGGTCTGGCTCGATGATCACGGGCAGGCGCTGGACGCTACGCCGCAGGGCTTGCAGGCGGTGGCGGCCGTCGATCTCTCCGGACTGGATGCGCGATTGGCGCAGGTGCCGCTGGAGGTCTGGAGTGATGTCGACAATCCCTTGCTGGGCGAGCAGGGGGCTACACGGGTTTTTGGACGCCAGAAGGGCGCGGGGGCTGAAGACGGTGAGCGCCTTGAGGCGCTGCTGGGGCAGCTGGCCTCTCTGGCGGGGGGCTCCCTGGCAGAAAGGCCGGGAAGCGGAGCGGCCGGTGGTCTTGGCTTTGCCCTGCAGTGGCTTGGCGGGACGCTGTGCCGTGGCGCGCAGGCGGTCGCCGAACGTTGCCGGCTGGATGCCGCGCTGGCCGGGGCAGACTGGGTCGTGACGGGGGAGGGCAGAACCGATGCCCAGACCCTGAATGGCAAGGCGCCTCTCGAAGTGGCGCGTCGCGCCCGTCTGGCGGGTATCCCTGTCTGTCTGATCTCCGGAGGTATCGAGTCACATCCTGCCTTGTCACAGGCCTTTGATGGTTTGTTTTCTCTCTGTCGCGGGCCGATGACCATCGCCTATGCCAAGGCCAATGCGGCGACGCTGATCAGTGAAACCAGTGAGCAGCTGGCACGCCTTGTGCTGGCAAGCGCCCGCCATGCGCCATCCCGCTGAGCTTTACTGCGGGGCCAGTTTGTGGCCGCAGCGCTTGCAGTGGCGGGCGTCCTGGTCGTGCCTGTCCAGCCCGCAGTCCGGGCAGCGTAATGCCGACGGGCGGGCCTTGCCGATTTCCACACTGACAATGCCGGTGGGCACCGCAATAATGCCGTAGCCGAGAATCATCACCAGACTGGCCAGTGACTGGCCGAGCGGTGTCTTGGGGGTGATGTCGCCGAATCCGACCGTGGTCAGGGTAACGATGGCCCAGTAAATGCTCACCGGAATACTGGTAAAGCCGTTCTCTTCCCCCTCGATGACATACATCAGCGAGCCCAGCACCATCACCATCATCATCACCACGACCAGAAACACCGTGATCTTGCGCCGGCTGGCCTGCAGGGCGTCGCGCAACTGCTGTGCCACACCCAGGTAGCGCGTGAGCTTGAAGACCCGGAACATGCGCAACAGGCGCAGGATGCGCACCGAAGACAGGAAGCGGCTTTCCGGTACGAACAGGGCGATGTACTGCGGCAGGATCGCCAGCAGATCGACGATGCCGAAAAAACTGCGGGCATAGCGGGCCGGGCGCGGGGCACACAGCAGACGCAGCAGGTACTCGATGGTGAACAGGATGGTCAGCCCCCAGTCCAGACCGTGCAGCAGGCCGGCGTATTGTCGGCGGATGCTTTGAACACTTTCCAGCGTCACGGTCAGCGCCGACAGCAGAATGGCGATGATCAGGACTTGATCGAACAGCCGGCCACGCCAGCTGTCCGGTTCGAAAAACAGCGTGTAGAGCTTCTGGCGCCAGGGGGCGCCGGGCATGTCGCTAGTGGTCATGGATGAGTAACCCGGCTGTTGTGATGGGCGGCAAAGCCAGCCGTGACGCGGCTTTCACCAGTGCGGTCGCAATGGTTCCCTTTTGCTGATGATATTGTATTACACTCCGGGCATGAGAGCGCTGACGACCCTGTTGCTGTTTTCGCTGCTGTTGTCTGCCTGCGGCAGCCTCAAGCAGTCCGCTGCACCGGTACAGTCCGGTGGCCGTTCTGCGACCGTGCGTGGCAGTGCATTGCAGCCGCCATCACGGACGCCGCTGATTTTCCGTGAGGCCAATCGTCTGGCCGGCGAAGTCGAGCAGGGGCACCTGACCCGGCTGGAAGCGGCCGACGAGCTCAATACCTTCCGCGTGCGCGTCGCCGGGTCCAACCGTATCGACGACTCCACCTTCGCGACCTATCGTTATCTGGCGGCGCAGCGCGACAGTGGCCGCATGACGGCCGAAGAGTCTCATTCGCGCATGGAAATGAAGCTGCGCGACTGGCAACGCCTGTGGCCGGGGATGCGCAATCGCCCGGTCGACCCGGCCTTTACCAATTTCCTCATGCAATTGTTCAATCTTCCCCTGCTGGATGCTTCCCGGCCATGAAGCGCAAGACTGTTGATGCCCCGTGCCCTTGCGGCCTGTCCGCACCTTATGCGCAATGCTGCGGCCGCTATGTCGACCATCCCGAAACCCCTGCACCGAGTGCCGAGGCGCTGATGCGCTCGCGCTATGTCGCCTATACCCGTCAGGCCGTCGATTATCTGCTGGCGAGCTGGCACGCCGATACGCGCCCGGACCGGCTGGACCTGTCCGAGGATGATCCTGGTCTGAAGTGGATCAGCCTGGAGGTGCTGCGCACGGTGGGCGGGCAGCCCGGCGATCAGGAAGGCGTGGTCGAATTCGTCGCCCGCTACAAGCTGGGTGGCCGGGCGGGGCGGATGCACGAAACCAGCCGCTTTGTCGCCGTGGATGGCCGCTGGTATTACCGTGACGGTGATGTGAGCGAATAAGCGGCCCTTGCGCCGCCGCAAGGTTTGGCCTCGCTGTGCTTGACCTGCCTTCCTGCCGGCACGAACATCGTTTGCTTCGCTGTTGTTGTCAGGATTGCCCCATGCAGACTTTCTATTCCGATATCCACCGCCAGCATCATGGTCGTACCGAATTGTATGCCGGTACGCTGGTGCCCTGTTTCGAGATGCCTTCCCGTGCCGATATGGTGCTGGAACGGGTGCGTGCGACCGCACTGGGTGAGGTCTTGCCACCCCGGTCTCACGGGCTGGACCCGGTACTCGCCGTGCATGATGCCGGTTATGTCACCTTTTTGCAGAGCGCCTGGCATCGCTGGCAGGCGCTCGGGCGGGATTATGATGCGCTGCCCAAGATGTGGCAGATCCGTCGCATGCGCCAGGCGGTACCGGAGCATGTCGAAGGTCAGCTCTGTTACTACTCGATGGATTGCGGCACGCCGATCACCGCCGGTACCTGGCCGGCGATCTGTGCGGCGGCCGATGTGGCGCTGTCGGGGCCGATGCCCTGCTGGCCGGGCAGCGTGCGGCCTTTGCCCTGACCCGTCCGCCGGGCCATCACGCGGCACGTGACTACTGTGGCGGGTATTGCTTCTTCAACAATGCGGCCATTGCCGCCCAGCATCTGCGTCAGAACGGTGCCCGGCGCGTCGCGGTGCTGGACGTCGACTATCACCATGGCAATGGTACGCAGGACATCTTCTACCGTCGCAGTGATGTGCTGTTCTTGTCGATTCATGGCCATCCGCGTACCGAATATCCCTTCTTCCTCGGTTTTGCCGACGAATGCGGCGAAGGGGAGGGGCTGGACTACAACGTCAACTATCCGCTGGCGGCGGGCAGTGATGTGGACAGCTGGTTTGCCGCGCTTGAACTGGCTTGTGGACGCATCGGCCGTTTTGCGCCGGACGCGCTGGTGATTTCCCTCGGGGTGGATGCCTTTGTCGGTGACCCGATTTCGAAATTTGCCCTGCAGAGCGAGGATTTCCTGCGTCTGGGCGAACGTCTGGGCCGGCTGGGTATTCCGGCGCTGTTCTGCCTCGAGGGCGGCTACGCGGTCGAGCCGATCGGCATGAATGCCGTCAATGTGCTAACTGCTTTCGAATCAAGCATTTGAGTCGGATCAAGCCGGCCCCGATCCGTCAGAATATCGATCGCAGACGGGCTATGCTTCTATAAAAGAATTCGAGCGGGGGCAATGGCAACATGGAGGTGAGCATCATGGGAGAAGCATTAACCGGCCTGCTGGCCGAGCTCGAAGCCTGCCGTGGAGAGGCCACGGCGCGCAAACTGTTGTTTGCCGAGGTGCCTCACGCGCTGCAGATGCCGATGGATCTGCAAACTTGTCACGAACTCAAGGCGCTGGCCGATGTGTTCGATTGTGAGCCGGCGCATCTGGCTTTTGTGATTTTGCGTTCGGCGCTGGCGGATATTCATCATGGACTGGACGACGATCTGGCCATGTTGGCGAAGGCGGCCAGGGAGGCTGCCGGATCACAATGTTGTTTCTGAATGTGATCTCGGGTCAAAAACAACCGGCGCCAGGCGCCGGTTGTTTTTTGTCGTTGGGCGGGCAAAAAAAAGACGTGGCGGCAAGGGGGAACCGCAACGCCTCAAGAAGACGCCTGTAGGCGTCAGGGTGGTGTGTGCAGAGTCACCACCCTTGTTCATCGTAGGACACCCGGACAAAAATGCGTAGTGACAAATGGGGTTTTTTGTTGCTAAGTGTTTGATAAAATGACAAAAGCCGCACGGTGTGCGGCTTTGGGCGGGGACGGTGCACCGACTCAGGGTTTCGGCAGCGTCACGCCGCTTTGCCCCATGTACTTGCCCTGACGGTCACGGTAAGACACATCACACTCTTCATCCGATTCGAAGAACAGCACCTGTGCCACGCCCTCGTTGGCATAGATCTTTGCCGGCAGCGGTGTGGTGTTGGAGAACTCCAGCGTCACATAGCCTTCCCATTCCGGTTCGAACGGCGTCACGTTGACGATGATGCCGCAACGGGCGTAGGTGGACTTGCCGAGGCAGACCGTCAGCACCTGGCGCGGAATGCGGAAGTACTCGACCGTGCGCGCAAGCGCGAAGGAGTTCGGCGGAATCAGGCAGTAGCCCTTGCCGGAGACTTCGACGAAGGAATTGGGGTCGAAGTTTTTCGGGTCGACGATGCTGCTGTTGATGTTGGTGAATACCTTGAACTCGTCGGCGCAGCGAATATCGTAGCCATAGCTCGAGGTGCCGTAGGAGATTACCTTCTGGCCATCCACGTTCTTGATCTGACCGGCTTCGAACGGTTCGATCATGCCGTGTTCTTCTGCCATGCGGCGAATCCATTTGTCGGATTTGATGCTCATTGCCGTAAGTATCCTGAAGGTAAATAGGGGTGATTCTACCTGTTTGCCCGGCGTCTGCGCCAGCCTCGCCTGAGGCTTATGGCTCAGGTCAAATCGTACGCCGGTGCGCTGTGGCATACTGCCAGTCTTTTTCATTGCACGCAGGAGAGAAATTCATGGCGGTGGACTTGTCACTCGAATGGTTGGGGCTCTCTATGGCATCCCCGCTCTACAATGCCTCCGGGGTCATGTGCCGTACCCGCGAAGAACTGGATGCCGTGGCCGGATCGGCCGCCGGTGCGCTGATCACCAAGAGCTGCACCCTGCTGCCGCGGGAGGGCAATCCCGAGCCGCGTTATCGCGCCACGCCGTTGGGCAGCATCAACTCGATGGGCCTGCCGAACGAAGGCTATCAATACTATTTCGATTACGCCCGGCAGTTCGACTACCGCAAGCCCCTGTTTGTCTCGATCTCGGGGATGTCGCTGGACGACAATCTGCAAATGCTGACCGCCTTGCGCGCGCTCAACCTGCCTTGCCTGCCGGAAGTGAATCTCTCTTGCCCGAACCTGCCCGGCAAGCCGCAGCTGGCGTACGACTTCGCCGCGACCGCCGAGGCGCTGGAACAAATCAGCCAGGTCTATCCGCATCCCTTCGGTGTCAAGTTGCCACCGTACTTCGATCCGGTGCACTTTGCCCAGATGGCGGCCTTGCTCAATCGCTTCGACGGTCTGCGCTTTGTTACCTGCATCAACTCGGTCGGCAACGGCCTGCTGGTCGACCTGGAGAGTGAGTCCACGCTGATTCGTCCCAAGGGCGGTCTGGGTGGGCTTGGCGGGGATTATGTCCTGCCTACCGCGCTGGCCAATGTGCGCGAGTTCTCGCGCCTGATGCCGGAAAAGCACGTCATCGGTTGCGGCGGGATCAAGAGCGGGGCGGAAGCCTTCATGCATCTGTTGTGCGGCGCCACGGCCGTGCAGATCGGAACCTGCCTGCATGAAGAGGGCGTAGCGGCCTTTGCCCGCATTGAGAGTGAGTTGATCGAACTGATGCAACGCAAGGGTTATCAGTGTCTGGCTGATTTCCGGGGGAAGTTGAAAACCCTGGATTGCTAATTATTGGTAAACAATTCAGGCACAACCGGTTGGTTTGTTTGTGAGATTGTTCGTACTATGATTAAATCAATTAGAACTAACCGGAAACCTGTTTATGCAACCCGCACTGTTTGTCTCGCATGGTGCCCCGACCCTGGCACTGGAGGATACCCCGACCACCCGCTTTCTTGAGCACTGGGGTGAAGCCGAACCGCGTCCGGACGCCATTATCGTCATTTCGGCACACTGGCAAAGCCATGGCCTGCTGATCGGCTCTGCCCCGCAGCCAGCCACCATTCACGATTTCGGCGGCTTCCCGCGCGTGCTGTATACCCTGAACTATCCGGCCCGCACAGACGCCGGTCGGGTGAGCCAGTTGCGTCAGCTGCTGGCGGCGCAGGGTTTCGAGGTGGCGGAAGATGCTGTGCGCGGGCTGGATCATGGTGCCTGGACGCCGTTGATGCGCTTGTACCCGCAAGCGGACATCCCGGTCATCAACCTGTCTCTGCCTGCCAATCTGGATGAGGCCGGCTTGCGCTCGCTGGGTCGTGCCCTGCGTCCGCTGCGTGCCGAGAATGTGCTGATCATGGCTTCCGGCAGCTATACCCATAACTTGTGGATGATGCAGCCGGATGGCAGTGCACCGCCCGCCTGGGCGCTGGAGTTTGCTGACTGGGTCGATCAGCGTCTGCTTCAGCGTCAGGACGACATGCTTGATGCCTGGGCAACGCAAGCGCCTCATGCCCTGCAGGCACATCCGAGCGATGAGCATTTCCTGCCGCTCTTCATTGCCCTGGGGGCGGCCAGTGATGGCATCGCGCCACGCCGCGTGCATGACGACTGGCGCTTTGGCGGCCTTTCGATGGCGATCTGGCGCTTCGACTGATCCATGGCGGCAAAAAAAAAGCCCGTGCAGAAAGATGCACGGGCTTTTTTGCATGGCGTCAGTCTCAGGCGGGTTCGCCTTCCAGTCCGCCCAGCGCTTCGATCAGTGCTTCAACCAGGTCGCCCAGCTCTTCACTCATCAGTGTGAAAGTCGCCTCAAACAGGCTGGCGCTGTCATCACCGGCGTGGCTGGCCTCGTCCTGAATCACGTCGAGAAACTGAATGCGCTTCAGTTGCAGCGTGTCGGTCAGCATGAAGCGCACGCGTTCCTTCCAGATCAGTCCCAGCTTGGTCACCTGCTTGCCGGTGGCGATGTGCTGGCGGATTTCCTCGCTGGTCAGGTCGATGCGTACACAGCGCACCACGGCACCGTTTTCGCTGCTGTCCTTCAGTTCGCAGTCGGCATCGAGCTCAAAGCCTGCCGGTGCTTCGCCGGCAGCCAGCCAGTCAGTCATGGCGGTATGCGGCGCGATCTGCGTGCGCGGCAGCGCGGCAGGGAAGGGCGGCAGCGCCTCGCGCAGCTTGCTGACCAGCGCTTCGGCCTTGCTGGCCGTGCCCGAGTCGACCATCAGCCAGCGGCGTTCGGTGTCCAGATAGGCAGACAGGCGGCTGGCGCGGGTAAAGGCGCGCGGCAGCAAGTCGTCGGTGATCTGTTCCTTCAGGGCCTGTTTTTCCTTGCGGCCGACCTTGCGATGCTCTGCCGCTTCAATTTCACTTGCCTTGAGTTCGACAAAATCGCGGATCACGGCACCGGGCAGTACCTTGTCCTCGCGCTTGAGCGAGACCAGCAGGCGCTGTCGGGCGCCAAAAACCGGCAAGTCGAGATGATGGGCCGGATTCACCCAGCCTTCGCTGAACCAGTCGAGACCGGTGCAGGGCTGAAAGGGTGATTTTTCAAGCGCAGCAGAAAGTTGCGCGCTATCCGGAACGGATTGGTCGTTCAGTCGATAAAATGAGAGTTGCTTAAACCACATAATTGTTTCATAATGCGCGTCCTCTGGGAGCTGGATTGTACCGCAGAAAGCGGGGCAGTCGTCAGATTTCTCGGAGCTGCCAATTTGGAAGACGGGGTGTAGCTTAGCCTGGTAGAGCGCTACGTTCGGGACGTAGAGGCCGGAGGTTCGAATCCTCTCACCCCGACCAAAAAGGCTTGTGTTAAGACACGAAATGCTGTACATTGCGTGTCTCTTGCGAAACGCAGGAAACGGGGTGTAGCTTAGCCTGGTAGAGCGCTACGTTCGGGACGTAGAGGCCGGAGGTTCGAATCCTCTCACCCCGACCAGGACACAAAAAAGCCTTGATCAAGCGGATGCGCGTTCAAGGCTTTTTTACCAAGTTTGGATGCCGGTATAGCTCAGTTGGTAGAGCAGCGCATTCGTAATGCGAAGGTCGGGGGTTCGACTCCTCTTACCGGCACCATATAGCTTTAAGTCGTTGATTTCAGTAAAGCTGTAGTAAAATCATGGGTTTGCGTGGCACGAAACGTGGTACAAGTTGTGGTACAAGCCCCATGAAAATCAATCATACAGAGTTACGCGGCAAGACCTATTGGTTTGTTCTCCGTGTTCCTTCGCACCTCCAAGCAGCATTCAAGTTAACCCGAATTCGGGAATCACTCAGAACCCAAGACCCCAAGGTAGCCAAGCACCGCGCTTCTGAGCGTTTTCTGCATTGGTCTGACGCCTTTCATCAGGTCGAGTTACGACAAGCCCAGGCAGCCCAGCCACAAGCCAGCAATCAGCCCTTATCCGAAGCAGATGCCGCCTATGTGCAACAGTGGGCAGAAGCCCATTACCTTGCGACGGACGAGAAGAAGCGCATATCGGGTGAACTCCTAACACCAGAAAGCATCCAGTTTGTTCCTGCTAGCCGGGCAAACATCACCAAGATTCTGAAGACAGCGATAGGGACAGGGCAGACAGCCCCCGTTCGTGGCGCAATGGAATACGCCATTCGCCAACGTGGCATCACTGGCACGCCCAGCCCTGAACAGGTCTATGCCTTTGCCAAGATGATGAAGAAGGCCACTGAAGCTGTATTGGCTCGGGATGACGGGGAAGTGGTTGAGACCCCCCCCATGCCCACGTCCATATCGGTGCATCCGTCTTTATCGGTCATCATCGATGCCTACTATCGTGAACAAGAGTTGGGCGGGACTTGGTCTGACAAGACGATGCAAGAGAACAAGGCCATCTACAGCTTAGTTTTGCGTATCCTCGGTGATGTTGATGTATCGAAGCTGTCGTTTCCTGATGTGCGACGGGTCAAGGAAACGCTCCTGAAGCTACCGGCTAACCTGAATCGTGGTCGTTTTAAGGGTCTGAGCATTGATGCCATCATCAAGCTGCAACCGGAGCCAATGGGGATTGGTACGGTTAACAAGTACCTGATTCGTCTGTCCTCGCTGTTTGAGTGGATGGTCAAGCAAGGGTATGTCGATAAAAACTACGCGGATAACATGACCGTCCAGCAGCGCAAGAAGGCAGCAGAACAACGCGATATGTTCACCAGCCAACAGCTTTGCGCCATGTTTGCCGCAATCCAGCATGGTCTTGTTGTCAAAAGAGGGGACAGGAAGCCATTCCACTACTGGATGCCCCTGCTTGGCTATTTTACTGGCGCACGAGTCAATGAACTGGCGTCCTTGCGACCACAAGACGTTGTTCAAGAGGATGGGATTCATTGCTTGTCCATCACCCAGCAAAATGATGGCGAGAAGGGAACCAAGACCATTGCCGGGGCAAGGTTGATAGCCATCCACCCCAAGCTGATTGAACTTGGCTTCATCGACTATGCGAAGCAACAGGCTTCAGCAGGCCATAACCGGTTGTTCCCCGAACTACCCATGTCAGCCACCAATGGATACGGGGCAAGGGTCAGCAAGTGGTTTAGCGGTCAGGCTGGCCGTGAATCTGGCTTCTTGTACCGGGCTGGCATTGATGCACAAGTCAGCTTCCATAGCTTCCGCCATACGTTCATCACCATGCTGGAACAGGCAGATATCAGCCCTATTCTGGTCAAGCGCCTGGCAGGACACAGCTTTACGGACGTTACCTATGAGCGGTATTCAAAGGGGAGCACGGCCAAGCAAGGCCGAGAAGCGCTGGTAAAGGCCATTCCTGTTGATGTGGTATCAGGCCTTGTGCGGTTTGCTGACTGGTTGTAGTTGGCCGATACCACCATGATTGCCACCATCCTGCCCTTGAACTACTCTTGGGCTAGATAAGTAGCTGGTTCTTCAGAAAGGCGACAAACATGCTGTTTAACCTGCTGGTCATCCTTGTGACACTGGCAATGGTTGCCCTGTATTTTTACGCCAACCACTTCCACAAATAGCAAAGCCAACACACAGACCAATCAAGGCAGGCAGGAACGGTATCAACCCGTCCTGTCCTCCTGCCCTATAGCCCCCTGATTACTGAGCGTTAAGCCGCTTGACCGTTCGTGGCGTCAGTTCGTCAAACATCCGGTTGTTCCTATCCTTGATGAACTGGTTGTTCAGTGCCTTCCGTCCCCAATCGTAATACATCATGGCTTCACGGCATTGATTGGATACTGGCAGACCATCCAGCGCATGAAGATAACCAGCACGAGCCATCAGGTATCGAATTTTCTTCGGTGATGCCCCTTTACGTTGATTGATGTGCTGTAGTGCGGTTCGTCTGGCGTCCAGTTCTTCTTCACGGACAAGACCGCCTTTCCGTTCCACTGCTTCAATGGCAGCTTCCAGCAAGACCCCCGCATTGACCTCCACACCCTTCACCCGGTCAGATACAGCAATGCCGTGTGTCTGTACTTCATCAAAGAGGCGGATAACTTCAAGGTTAAAGGCCGGACTGACCCACATGGCGTAGGGCGTAGACTAGTTCCTTGCAAACGTAGGTGCCGCCATAACGGCCAGCCTTCGATTCGGCAGGTTGCTTATTCTGCGAATTCGCAGAGTTAGCGAGTTCAGCCAACAAGTCGTTGGTTTCATTGCGGCGCATGAAGAAGGCCGGTTGATGCTTCTCTTCACCACCGGCAGCTTTATGCAGGTCATTGATGCAGTAGCGGCCTTGTTCATCTCTACGCAATGGAAAACCACCAATGATGATGGAGTCGTTGCTGATGGTCGGGTTGATGGTAGATACGTGGTTCATGTTGTGGCTCCTTTTCGTGATAGCCCTTCCTCAAGTCCTTTCCTGCTCAGCCCTTCAACTCCCCACAACGGGAAACTGAACAGGCAAGAGGAAAGGCCATGACGAAAAGCGTTGAAGTTGATGGATGAAACAGGCTGACCAAGGACGGTCAGTTGATACTGGTGATGCGGATACTGAAGATGGATACCCGGATGACCGGGATACACACCATCAAGGGGATGATGCTGATGGATTGGGATACAGCAGGATGAAGGGGATATGGTTAGTCAGATTCTGGTCTGACGTTAAGTCTCAATCGAGCCAACCATATAGGGATTGATGACCATCATCATCCATCATCCTTTAACATCCTCTTCCTTGGGGTATCCCCGGCGTAGCCGTCTGTATAAGGCAGTCAGCCGAACCCGAAGGGTGAGGATGCTGAAGATGTTGGAGAAGGTGGCTTGAAGACCAATCCAGAACAGCAAGCAGATAATCACGTTCATATACCGCTCAATCATCTAGTGACACTCCTGTAGTTGTGTAAGTATTAGTAAAAATCTATATACATAGGTGAGCTTAACTACCCTGTATAACTCTCGTTTTGTTATATCTGTATCGCTCTCGTAGACTTGCGCTCCTATAGTGATTGGAGTTTATTTATAAGTGCATGATTAATATGGAAATTCATCCTTTTCCTCTGCCGTCATGGACAGGGGCTCCATTAGTCGCAGTCCTCCGAAGCTGATGACCAGTCGTTCCTGAATCAACGGAATCAACCGCTTCAACTGCAAGGCAGTGGTTTCACAGACACCAACCTGTTTCATTAGCTGCTTTGTGGTTGCTTCCCCTTCTTCAGCCAGCAGCTTCATCGCCTTGATGACGGTCTTGCACTTGGGCTGAACAGAGTGGGTCTTGCACTGACGTTCAATATCGTCAAACCGGACTGAGCCACGATGAATGGCATCCAACTTGATGGTCATGACAAGGTGCTTGGTTCGACCTGCAATGACGTTGCGCAGACCAGCGATGACAATCTTGGTTGCTGATAGGGTTGGCTGATGGAACAGGATGGAATGGGATTCGGGATGATGACGGATAACGGACTTGGGTCTTGGCATAGCTCTCCTTCTAGTTCATGGGCGCATGGCCTCCTTGGCTGTTGTTAAAGTTGGTTGGAAAGAAAGTTGAGTAATTTGCTGATTCATAATAAAAACGATGAATAGATAGCGTTTCTCCTCCTTGTACGTGGGGACAATTAAGAAAACAGATATTTCACAAGCTCAAACAGAGCAATGGACACCACGGAAGTTATTGCAATGAGGATGGTCAGCGGGACGTAGATACACCAATCAGGAAACATGAGCCGATTACCAGTTAATCCCAAGTTTCTCAGCAGCCTTGTACAGCGATTCAACGTGGTACAGATTCGCATAGGCCGGGAAGGATTCACCTTTAACGGTCATCATGAATTCACGCTTCTCCACCGGGAAACCCATTTCTTCAGTAATCACCTTGGCCTTGCTGGCAATCCTGTTCTTCTCGGATTGGGTCAGATGCAGGTCAGCATTCAGCGCCCACTGGTTCAGGGAAATCATGGATTTCAGCTTGTGGTTATCGGCCTGAAGTTCGGCATTCACCTTCTTCAGCTTGCTAAGTTGTTCAGAGGCAACCAGGACAGCGCGAGCAAGGAAATCATCCGGGGATTCAACGGCCTCCTTGGCAACAGCCGGAGCCATATACATGCCGTTTTTACGGATGGATGGCAGGACTTCGGAAGTAACCCACTTGCGGAAGCGTTTGGCGGAGGGCTTGTTACTGCGCACAATCAGGGCATACAGGCCGGATTCAGAAACGATATTGGCACTCTGCGCCTTTGAACCTAAGAAAAGGTTAGGGTCGCTTTCTCGGGTAGAACGGCGGAACTCGTCACTATCAAGAATATGCATGGCTACCGTAGGGTTGGTATGGCCTAGCGCCTCACAAACATCCTTCGCCACGAACCACGGTTCACCGTGTTCATCTTGGATGATGCGAATGTTTGCGGTTAGGTCGGCGGTAGCGATGGAGAAGTTTTGTACTTGGGTGTTCATGGTTGTGATTCCTATATGTGCCAAGCCTCCATTTGTTTGGTTCTTCAAAGTCGCCTCTAAGTAGCGTCCTTCATCCCACATACCGCGAAAGGAACAAAGCCGGTAGCGGGTGCGCTCTTAGCAGGGCGCGGACTAGCGTCCACAGTGAAGAACCAAGCAAATGAAGGCTTGGATTGAATGAAAGAAATGAGAGAAAGAAGGGCAGCGTTTTACTGAGCTAATACGTGGGGGGAATTGCTAACCTCCCGAATAGTTCTCAAAAATGAGAATGTCCTACGCAAAGAAATACGGAGCATCGAGAACCTGCTCCAAATCGAAGTCACCTACTGCCGGGGGCGGCGGAAGTTCTACGCCTTCGGGAACCTGTTCACAGAGTTCTTCATAAAACTCCCGAATCACTTCTTGGCCGTACTGAGCAACAAAGGCTTCCCGCAAGAGTTCGGCCAGGGTGTCAGTGTTGGCGGCATGAGTGCCGTAACTGTCATGAATCATGGCGAAGTGCTGAATATCGGAATATTCAAGGCAAGTCGCTACGGTCATCATCAGGTGCGAGGCGTCCAGGGAGTGAACAAAGTTCGGGCTAATGCCTGCTGCCATCTTTCGGGCGTTGATGGTGGGTCAGCTTTCAGTTGCCGGTAGTGGGTCAGATTTCGGCTGTCGATGGGGGAGTTGGGGATACGAAAAAGCCAGCACGATGGCTGGCCTAATAGCGCTGAAAATTATTTTCTGGCATCAGTTATGGTTAGTAACTTCTTTCTCAATCATTTCTTTCAACTGACTCTGCATCTTCGGAATTTGAGGACTGACCTCTTGATCCATACGGAACAATATTTGTGTCACAATTTTAGGTGATTTTCTTATGACTGCTTGACCGGCTGGCGATGAATAGAATTGCAACATTCCCTTGAGTTCGTCGTCTGTGTAGTTGTCCTTGTAAACTTCTAGATACACCGGCTCTATTTTGTCCCATGACAATATTTTGTTATAAACGGTTGTAAAAAAAGAAAGTAATACCCTGTGTAGTTTTTCTCTAGCTTCTGGAGTGAAGTCATTTCTCTGGGCCGCCTCGTCATCGGCCATTTGAATCATGTGATTAATCATTTGGCTCTTGATGACCTGCAAGTTGTCTTGCATATGCATTACAACCAACAACTGACGAACGTCGGCATCTGTAACTTCTTCTGCGTTGGCAGGGACAGTTAAAACGCCAAGTAGCACCAGTGATATTGCAAGTAATTTTCTCATAGCAATGGCAATCCATTACGTAGTAGATGGGAAATTGTTTAAAGTTACCCCAAAACATTACATCATGTGCCTAACTATTGATAGACACCGATGCACAGGCCAATAACAAACTATTCTTGTCAGGCATTGCTCACCGCCTTCAACGCCCTCTTCACACTACTTTCCCCAATCCCAAAATGTTCAGCCGTGGCCTTGATGCTGGCTCCTGTTTCGGATCGCCATGCAGCAACAGCCTTGTCATCCACGGTCTTTGGTCTGCCGTTGTATCGGCCTTGCTCCTTGGCTAGTTCAATGCCTCTACGCTGCATTTCCTTGCGGTTGATGTAATCCACTTCACCCTGAGCCGCCATGAATGCCAGGACTGCATCGCGGGTTGCCTTGGCTATCGGGTCATCTGATGAACCATCAAACGCCATCTTGTTCATGGTGCAAAACACAATGACGCCACGTTGCATCAGGGTTTGCATGGTGTTGTGGAGTTCATCATATCGACGGCTGATACGGTCAAGCCAGCGAACATATAGCGTATCGCCAGCACGTAAGGCAGCCATAACCTTCTGCCATTCAGGACGGTCAGCAGGGGCAACATGGTAGCCGGATACGCCTTCATCAAAGAAGGAAGCATCACAGCCAAGGGATTCCGCTTCTGCACGTTGCTGGTTGATGTTCTGTTCGCTGGTGGAGACACGACCGTAGTAGATGGAATGAGGCATGATTTTGGGCTAGCTCAAAAGGTAATGAGGCCAATAGTAGATAGTCCAAAAGCCATAGTCAACCCTATTGGACTAGATTTTGAGGGGTTTTGGCATGGGTCGTATGGGTATACCTAAATGAACTGCGCCCTGAAATGAAAAGGACAGATAGGCTGTTGGTGGTTAGAATTTCCAAAACTAGACCAATGCGGGATATGTGATGAAGCCAATCAGCAGGGTTTTGAACGAATGGTTTGTTTGGAGCAACTACCATTCGGAACTAGAGAGCGCTTTCTTGAAGGGGCTGGGTTATTCAGACGAAGAGGCATCAGCCTTAATCGACAGGTTTAACGCTGGAGATGGCCACGGATTTCTTTTCCATTACACCAATCCAAAAGCCGCAAAGATGATTGCTTTCAGCATGTACATCAAGTCATCGAGACTTGGGTTCCACACAATAACGGAAGGCATTCACTGCGGTTCAACACCCAAGCCATCAATCAGGGACATTATCTTTCGCTGGAAGATATGGCCGAACCTCCCTTTCTTCCCTCTGAACAGTCTAGTTCGGTTGCCCATTCCTACTGAAGGATTGGAAATCAAGAGAATACGGCTGAATAACAGTTGCCTCATCGTCGTCAAGGATGGCCTACAGCTTCCGTGAGGGGCATGGGGGTAACTGCCTAGACCGGTTTTGTCAGATACCCTCTCAGAAATTTTTGCTGAAATTTTCCTGCTTAGACGCTGGGCGATTATCGCTTTGGTTCCTCACCAACATCATCAGCATCTAAGCCTACCAACTCGATGTGGTCGAACTCAATTCCCGACTTATGCAAGGTATCGAGAAGTCGGCGAACAGAAGGCTGGCCAGAGATTGAAATAAGCACGGAGTCGCCTTCTAGTACCTTTCCGCAGAAATTTCCTTTACTCCCTCGCTCAACAAACAAAACTTTCATCACTGCCCCATTGAAAGATTAGTCATCATATCTTATCACCAATGACATTTACCCTGTTCGCATACGAATCATGGGTTTGACAATCATCAGGTATTTTTGCATCATCACCCGTGGTACAAAACCAGCATCGCACTGTGGTACAGCACAAAAAATAGACAGCTTAACTAATTGATTATAAACAACTTAACAACGAAATACCCGTTTCCTCTTACCGGCACCATCTCGATCAAAAAGGTCAGCCGCAAGCGGTCTGACCTTTTTTCATTTTCATCCTTGTCCCTGTCTGCTGATGTCCTCGGCCATGTTTTGCAGCGGAATCGCTGGCATTTGGTTCGGTTTTCGCTGCCTGGTGTCGAACCAGTCTGTTCCGCGGCTCTCCAATTTCCTCTGATGTTCTTTGTCTCAACCGTTCAAACTAAGCCTGACCTTGGGGGGGTGTAGATATGCAAGAACAGTGCGTTTTATCCGTACTTCTTCGGGTTGTGGTGGCTGACCAGCTGATTTTCGCCAGTCGATGCGGTTTTGAGTGTCTGAGTCTGGCGAACTGGGTGAGTCGGCTTCCTCTGTCGGTGATGATCGGATGCGCAGTGAGTTGCGTGATCTGGTATCTGGAACGCACAGGTGTTTTCAAACCAGCATCATGAACATTTGGAGGTAATTGCCATGCATACGCTTCATGTTAATGATCTGCTGAAAGTCACCGGGGGCTGCCATGCCGGATGCTACCCGGCCACGTCAACGCCATCGCATACCCATGGCGGTGGCGGGGCGCGGTTGGGTGCCGTGGTTGATGCGGCGCTGCAGGGCGCCATTTATGGTACGAGCTCCCGTTCCTGGCAAGGTGTTGCTGTCGGCGCTGCCGCAGGAGCGGCCATCGCGGCGGTCAAAAGTGGCCCGAAACAAGCCTGATCGCCAACCCTCAGTGAAGATTCTGGCCCGGTGTCATCCGGGCCATTTTCTTTTCCCGTCCCCAGTGTGCTGAGTCTGCCCTTGAAATGTTCCCGGCGCTGCCCAAACTATTGCTTATCAACTATTGACAGGAGTGCATGATGCGCTTTGACAAACTGACAACCAAATTGCAGCAGTCGCTGGGCGACGCCCAGAGCCTGGCGATTGCGCGCGAGTGCGGTTTTATCGAGCCGGCCCATTTGCTGCTGGCCATGCTGGAAGATGCGGAAAGTGGTGTGGCCGGTTTGCTGGCGCGGGCCGGTGTCAATGTTCCCGGTCTGAAGCATGCCACCAAGGCGGCTGTCGAGCGGCTGCCGCGCGTTCAGGGGACCGGCGGCGAGATCACCGTGTCACGGGATCTGGCCAATCTGCTCAATCTGGCCGACAAGGCCGCCATGAAACGCGGCGACGAGTTTGTCGCCAGTGAAATGTTCCTGCTGGCACTCAGCCAGGACAAGAGCGAGCTGGCGCGGCTGTTCAAGGAGCAGGGCGCGACGACCGCGGCGCTGGAGGCTGCGATCGATGCCGTACGCGGCGGCCAGGCTGTGGCATCTCAGGATGCTGAAAGTCAGCGTGAAGCCCTGAAGAAATACACCCTTGACCTGACCGAGCGCGCCCGTCAGGGCAAGCTGGATCCGGTCATCGGCCGCGATGATGAAATCCGCCGTGCTATTCAGGTACTACAGCGCCGCACCAAGAATAACCCGGTGCTGATCGGTGAACCTGGTGTCGGCAAGACCGCCATCGTCGAAGGTCTGGCGCAACGCATCGTCAATGGCGAAGTACCGGAAGGCCTGAAGCATAAGCGCCTGCTCGTGCTCGACCTGGCCGCCCTGCTGGCCGGCGCCAAATATCGCGGCGAGTTCGAGGAACGGCTGAAGGCTGTGCTGACCGATCTGGCCCAGGACGAAGGCAATACCCTGATCTTCATCGACGAAATCCATACCCTGGTTGGCGCGGGCAAGGCCGAAGGGGCCATGGATGCCGGCAATATGCTCAAGCCGGCGCTGGCGCGTGGCGAATTGCATTGCCTTGGTGCTACCACACTGGATGAATATCGCAAATACATCGAAAAAGATGCCGCACTGGAGCGCCGCTTCCAGAAGGTCATGGTGGACGAGCCGACTGTCGAGGACACCATCGCCATCCTGCGCGGCCTGAAAGAGAAGTACGAGATTCACCACGGGGTGGAAATCACGGATCCGGCCATCGTGGCCGCCGCCGAGCTGTCGCAGCGCTATATCACCGACCGCTTCCTGCCGGACAAGGCCATCGACCTGATTGATGAGGCGGCCAGCCGCATCAAGATGGAGCTGGATTCCAAGCCGGAAGAGATGGACAAGCTGGATCGCCGCCTGATCCAGCTGAAGATCGAGCGCGAAGCGGTGCGCAAGGAGAGCGACGAAGCCTCGGCCAAGCGTCTGGCACTGATTGAAGAAGAGATCACGCGTCTGACGCAGGAATACTCCGATCTGGAAGAAATCTGGAAGGCCGAAAAGGCCAGCGCCCAGGGCAGCCAGACCATCAAGGAAGAAATCGACCGTCTCAAGAGCGAGATGGAAGATCTCAAGCGTCGCGGCGACTGGCAAAAACTGGCCGAGCTGCAGTACGGCAAGCTGCCGCAGCTCGAGTCACAGCTGAAGGATGCCGAAGCGGCAGGCACAGGCAAGGGCGCCACGCCCAATCGCCTGCTGCGTACCCTGGTCGGTACCGAAGAAATTGCCGAGGTGGTCAGCCGCATGACGGGCATTCCGGTCTCGAAAATGCTGACCGGCGAGCGCGAAAAACTGCTGCATATGGAAGAAGCCCTGCATCAGCGGGTGATCGGCCAGGATGAGGCGGTCAATGTCGTCTCGGATGCCATCCGTCGTTCGCGCTCCGGCCTGGGCGACCCGAATCGCCCGTATGGCAGTTTCCTGTTCCTCGGCCCGACCGGCGTCGGCAAGACCGAGCTGTGCAAGGCCCTGGCCGGCTTCCTGTTCGATTCGGAGGATCACCTGATCCGCATCGACATGTCCGAGTACATGGAGAAGCATTCGGTGGCGCGTCTGATCGGCGCCCCCCCGGGCTATGTCGGTTACGAAGAGGGTGGCTATCTGACCGAGCAGGTCAGACGCAAGCCCTATAGCGTGATCCTGCTCGATGAGGTGGAGAAGGCACATCCCGATGTGTTCAACATCCTGCTGCAGGTGCTGGACGATGGTCGCCTGACCGATGGCCAGGGGCGCACGGTGGATTTCAAGAACACCGTGGTGGTAATGACTTCCAATATCGGCAGCCAGCAGATCCAGGCGATGTCGACCGACGACTATCAGGTCATCAAGCTGGCGGTCATGGCCGAGGTGAAGAACTACTTCCGGCCGGAGTTCATCAACCGGATCGACGACGTGGTGGTGTTCCATGCCCTGGACGAACGGCATATCCGCTCGATTGCCCGCATTCAGCTCAAGGCGCTGGAAGCCCGTCTGGCCAAGCTCGATCTCAACCTGCAAGTCAGCGACAGCGCCTTGTCCGTGCTGGCCGAGGCTGGCTTTGATCCGGTGTATGGGGCGCGACCGCTGAAGCGGGCGATCCAGAACGAGATCGAAAACCCGCTGGCCAAGGCCATACTCGGCGGCAAATATGCACCGAAGGATACCGTGCTGATCGATGCACGCGGAGAACAGTTGGTTTTTGAATAATTTATAACAAGTAATTTAAAGCCCGCCGCAGCGTTCGGCGGGCTTTTTTTTGCCTTTCTGCCGGACGATCAATAGCTTGGCTGTCAGAATGTTCAGTCGGTTTGGAAAACGATTTCACGCACTATTGCACGACTTGTAAGCGCATGGTTATTATTCGCGCCAATCAGTTAACTCTGTGTTTGATAACGTTTACAAAATAGAACGAGCCACCGTGATCGATGCCATTGCCCAAACCGGCCCGGGCCGGGAAGAAATCAGTTCAGTGCCAGAGCA
The DNA here is from genome assembly GCF_018802765.1 of Paludibacterium sp. B53371. Lineage (NCBI taxonomy): Bacteria > Pseudomonadati > Pseudomonadota > Betaproteobacteria > Neisseriales > Chromobacteriaceae > Paludibacterium > Paludibacterium sp. B53371. The sequence continues at coordinate 2,241,200 of NZ_CP069163.1, read as the reverse complement.
AGATCCATTGCGAACCTGCCTGCTTGCACTGGCGCACCACTGGGACCTTCCGTTCCCGCCTGAAACCGTTTTCTCCGGCCTGCCCCTGGAACAGGGGCGGCTGACCCCTTCCTTGTTCGTGCGCGCGGCACGTCGCCTCGGGCTGGTGGCACGCATCGTGCGCCAGCCGCTGGCGTCACTGACCGCGGAAATGCTGCCCGCTGTCCTGTTGCTGGCACAGGATCAGGCCTGCCTGTACGAAGGACTGGATCCGGATGGCCTGGCCCGCCTGCGCGAACCGAGCCTGATGGAGGGGGAGCAACGTCTGCCGGTTTCCCAACTGGCTGCCCGGTACCAGGGTCTGTGCATTCTGGTCCGGCCACGCTATCGGCAAGACCGGCGAACGGCTGTCCAGCGTAACGTGAAGCCAGGGCACTGGTTCTGGCAGGCGGTGGCGGAAGGCTGGCCCCTGTACCGCGATGCCCTGTTTGCCGCCTTGCTGATCAATCTGTGTGCCCTGGCCGTCCCGCTGGTCACCATGAATGTCTACGACCGGGTGGTGCCCAATCTGGCGCTTTCCACGTTGTGGGTACTGGCCCTGGGGGCTGCCCTGGTGCTGGTGTTTGACTTCCTGCTCAAACTGGCGCGTTCGCATCTGCTCGACCTGGCGGGCAAGCGCATCGACATCAGGCTGTCGGCTCAAATCATGGAGCGGGTGCTGGGCCTGCGGCTCGAGCACCGGCCTGCCTCGGTCGGCGCCTTTGCGGCCAATCTGCGTGCCTTCGAGTCGGTACGCGATTTCATTGCTTCCAGTTCGGTCGTCACCCTGGTCGACTTGCCGTTTGTGCTGCTGTTCGTGCTGATTCTGTTGTGGCTGTCCCCCTGGTTTGCCTTGCCGGTCGTCCTGGCGGCGGGCCTGATGCTGCTGCAGGCCTGGCTGACCGCCGGACGCATGCGCACCCTGTCTGAATCCACCCTGCGCGCGGCGGCCGAGCGCAATGCGCTGCTGGTCGAAAGTCTGGGCGGTCTGGAGACCCTCAAGGCCCTGTCGGCCCAGGGGGTGCAACAAGGGCGCTGGGAGCGCACGACCCGCTATCTGGCGCAAACCGGGGCTCGCCTGAAAATCCTTTCCGCCCTGACCGGACACTTCGCCGCCCTGATCCAGCAACTGAGCTACCTGAGCATGCTGGTGCTTGGCGTCTATCTGATTCTGGATGGCCGGACCAGCCCGGGGGGCATCATCGCCGCCGGCATGTTGTCTGCACGCGCCACGGCCCCCCTGGGACAACTGGTCGGCCTGCTGACCCAGTACCACAATGCCCGGGCCTCGCTGGCTTCGGTGGAGTCGGTCATGCAGCTGCCGGTCGAGCGCGACAGCGAGCAGGTCTATACCCCGCGTGCGCCGTTTCGTGGCGCCATCGAACTTTGCGGGGTCAGTTTCAGCTATCCGGGGGCCAGCCGCCCGGCCTTGTCCGACGTCAGTCTGCGACTACAGCCCGGTGAGCGCGTCGCCATCCTCGGCGCCATCGGTTCCGGCAAGAGCACCATCCAGAAACTGGTCATGGGCCTGTACCAGCCGACTGGCGGCACCGTGCGGGTGGATGGCATAGACCTGCGCCAGATCGACCCGGACGAGCTGCGTCAGCATATCGGCTACGTGCCGCAGGAAAGCCTGCTGTTCTACGGCTCCCTGCGTCACAACCTGGAAATGGGACAGCATCGGGTGACGGTGGAGCGCCTGCAGCGCGCCATGCGCATTGCCGGACTGGACCGCTTTGTCGATCAGCATCCGGAAGGCTATGACCTGTTGGTGGGTGAACGGGGCGAGACCCTGTCAGGCGGCCAGCGCCGTGCCGTATGCATTGCCCGCGCCTGGGTCAGCGATGCCAGCATCCTGCTGATGGACGAACCGACCAGCAATATGGATCCGGCGCAGGCTCAGCGCATCATTCGCGCCCTGTCGGCCGAGCTGGCCGGCAAGACCCTGTTGCTGGTGACGCATCAGCCGGATGTGCTGGCACTGGTCGATCGCATCGTGGTGCTGGAGCAGGGGCACATTGTTGCCGACGGGCCAAAGGCCGAGGTGTTGGCCGCATTGAGCGGCGGTCGTCGTAGCACGGAGGCCACAGCATGAAAAGCCGACTGATCCGTTATGCCGACCGTCTGCAGCAGCTGCGCAGCCAGCTTGGCCCGTACCTTGACCGCCTGAGCAACTGGGCTGCCGGACGAGATCTGCGAGAGGGCGCTGACTTTGCCGCCGATGCCGAGTGGAGCCGACAGCTGCAACATCCCGCTCGTCCCAGACTGTTCGTCTGGAGCAGCGGTGGTCTGCTGCTGTCCTGCCTGCTCTGGGCGGCCCTGGCCGAAGTGGATGAGGTGGCCCGCGGCGAAGGCAAGGTGGTGCCCTCGTTCCAGAACCAGCACATCCAGAGCCTGGATGGCGGACTGGTCGAACAGATCCTGGTGCGGGAAGGGCAGAAAGTCGCGAAAAATCAGCTGCTGCTGCGCATTGACAGCACCCGCGCCGAATCCTCGCTGCGCGAAAACCGCGCCCTGCACCTGGCCTTGCAGGCCAAGGCGGCTCGCCTGCGTGCGCTGGCCGGACCTCAGCCCTTCGAGATTCCAGAGATCGTGCGCCAGCACGCCCCCGAGGTGGCCATGCAGGAAAGTGCCCTGTACCACTCCCGGCAAAGCGAGCTGAACGCATCGCTGTCGATTGCCCGCGCCCAGCTTGGCCAGCGCAGGCAGGAGCTGTCCGAGGCGCGCGCGCGCCATGCCCAGGCGGTTCAGCAGTTCCAGCTTGCCAGTCGGGAACTGGAAGTCACCGCACCGCTGAAAGCCTCCGGCGCCGTCTCGGAAGTCGACCTGATGCGCCTGCAACGCGAACTGGCCCGGGCCCGGGGCGAACGCGACACCCTGGCCGCACAACTGATCCGCTTACAGGGCGGGATTGCCGAAGCCGAACGCAAGGTTCAGGAAGTCGAGCTGAGCTTCCGCAACGCCGCCAGCAGTGAGCTCTCCGACGTCATGGCCAGGATCGACGGCCTGTCGGCCGGCAGTATTGCCCTCAAGGACAAGGTGCGGGTCACCGAAGTGCGGGCGCCGGTGGCAGGCGAAATCAAACGGCTGCATCTCAATACCATCGGCAGCGTCGTGCAGCCCGGCAAGGACATTCTCGAACTGGTACCGGCGGAAGACGACCTGCTGGTCGAGGCTCGTCTGTCGCCACGCGACATTGCCTTCCTGCACCCCGGACAGCCGGCTCGGCTGCGCTTTACCGCCTATGACCATACCGTCTATGGCGCGCTGGATGGCGAAGTGCGGGAGATCAGTGCCGACAGCCTGGTCGATGAAAAGGGGCAGGCTTACTACCTGGTCCGCGTTCAGACCCGCCAGGCGCCCCATCAGCGCGCCTGGCGCATTATCCCCGGCATGGTGGCCCAGGTGGACATCCTGACCGGCAAGAAAACCGTTTTGTCCTATTTGCTGAAACCGGTATTGCGCGCCAAGGCCGAGTCCTTGAGTGAGCGTTGAGCGTTTTCTATCCATTGGAGAAGGAGATCCATGCAATGAGTATGGCCAGCCAGGTGCTGCAGGTCAGTGGAGAGGTATTTGCCGTCAATGCCCAGGGACAGCGTCGCCTGCTGCGTCGCCTTGACCGGCTCCGTGCCGACGAGCGCATAGAGGCGACGCCCGGCGCCCAGCTGCTGCTGCTGCGTGAAGATGGCCAGCGGGTCGCCATCAGCGGAGACAACCCGCAGCAGGTGGCCGCATTGACCGACAGCCCGTCTGTGGCGCCGGAGCCAGCGCCGGTGCGCAAACCTCGCAGTGTGCTGGAAGCTTTGGCGCGCGAGGCCAGACTCAAACAAATGCGCCCCGAGGCCGGCCTGCAGGGCGAAGCGGGCGAGAACCATGGCCACGACTTTGTGCGTGTTGAACGACTGCAGGAGGTGGTGCCTGGCGGTTACGGGCCGCTGGGACGTCCCTCCTGGCAAGACCACCGGGTCAGCGATCCCCCCGGCATCCGGGAGGGCGGGGACGACAACCGCCCGGCGGTGGTCATCGCCAGAACACTCAGCATGCTGGAGACGGATCGTGGCCGTGAGCGCCGCTTTCCCGGGCCGGAAGTGAGCGATCCTGATCCGGGGCAAAACGGGCTGCGGGCGCAGGGCTGGCAGGATTTTGCCGCCGGGCGCTATCAGGTGCAGGTCAGCGGTGACCTGCGCATTGCCCTTGATCCGGCCTGGCGCGAAATGAGCAGCGACGAGGTGGCGGAATTCTGGCTGCCCGTCCGTACCCTGGATGGCACTGCCGCGAGGGTTCCCCTGCAGATCCTTGGCGTCAACGACCCGGCACGCGTGGAGCCCGGGCAGCTTGTCTTTCTGGAAACCGAGAGCGGTCTTGAAAAGTCGACGACCCTGACCGTGATCGATGGCGACCCTGACGAGCAGGGTTTGCAGCCTCAGGCCTTGCTGCCATTCGAAGCCGGGTATTACCGCGTCGAGAGAGATGGCCAGGTGCTGGTGACCTTGACCCCCGGCTTGAAAGCCATGCGTGGTGATGAGACCGAACGGCACCGGCTGGATGTCTTGACGCTGGATGGTCAGCCGGGGTTTGTGGAAGTGGTGATTCACGGCGAAAACCAGCCGGCCGAGATTGTCGCTACTTCGCTGGACATCCGCGAAAGCCAGCGTGGCAGCGTGCTGGTGTTCAAGGGACCGACCGTCACCGACGCCGACCCGGGTGAGAGCGGCCTGCAGGCCGGTGACTGGGTGGAAATGAACTACAGCCGGGCACGGGTGCTGCCCAGCGGCGAGATCGAGGTCGACGTCAGCAAGCTGCCGCCAATGCGGCGCGGTGAGGTGCTCAGTGACGAACTGCCATTGCTCAGCCTGGACGGCACCGCCGCCAGTGTGAACGTGCGCTACCACGGCGAAAACCAGCCGGCCGAGATTGCCGCCACTTCGCTGGACATCCGCGAAAGCCAGCGTGGCAGCGTGTTGGTGTTCAAGGGGCCGACCGTTACCGACGCCGACCCGGGTGAGAGCGGCCTGCAGGCGGGGGACTGGATCGAGCTCAACTACAGCCGGGCGCGGGTCCTGCCCAGCGGCGAGATCGAGGTTGACGTCAGCAAGCTGCCGCCAATGCGGCGCGGTGAGGTGCTCAGTGACGAACTGCCATTGCTCAGCCTGGACGGCACCGCCGCCAGTGTGAACGTGCGCTACCACGGCGAAAACCAGCCGGCCGAGATCGCCGCCACTTCGCTGGACATCCGCGAAAGCCAGCGTGGCAGCGTGCTGGTGTTCAAGGGGCCGACCGTTACCGACGCCGACCCGGGTGAGAGCGGCCTGCAGGCGGGGGACTGGATCGAACTCAACTACAGCCGGGCGCGAGTGTTGCCCAGCGGCGAGATCGAGGTTGACGTCAGCAAGCTGCCGCCGCTGCGGCGCGGTGAGGTGCTCAGTGACGAACTGCCATTGCTCAGCCTGGACGGCAGCCGTGCCTCGATTAACGTGCGCTACCACGGCGAGAACCAGCCGGCCGAGATTGCCGCTACCTCACTCGACATCCGCGAAAGCCAGCGTGGCAGCGTGCTGGTGTTCAAGGGACCGACCGTCACCGACGCCGACCCGGGTGAGAGCGGCCTGCAGGCGGGGGACTGGATCGAACTCAACTACAGCCGGGCGCGGGTCCTGCCCAGCGGCGAGATCGAGGTCGACGTCAGCAAGCTGCCGCCAATGCGTGCCTGGTGGCAATGGACTGACGAGTTGCCGCTTGTCTCGCTGGACGGTACCCCCGCCACACTCACTCTGCGCTATCAAGGAGAGAACACCCCGGCGGCGATGACGCCCTTTACCCTGAATTTTGACCAGAACGACGTCGGACGCCGCCTGCGTTTTCAACCCGCCATCCGCGATGATGATCCCGACGAGGCGCAGGCCCGCGCCATGGGCGAGAAGGCGGTCGGCCCCTTGCGCTACAGCGTGGACGGCGATGGCTGGGTGAGTCTGCGCCTTGCCGAAACGCTGGCGCCAATGGCGAAAGGGCAGGTGTTGCCGTTCACCCTGCCATTGACGACTCAGGACGGGACCGAGGTGTTTTTTCATGTTGATATCCATGGGACGGGCAGTGGGCCGCGCGCCGAGAAAGGAGAGATCCGGATCGAGGCACCGGCAGCGCGCCCCATCGACCTGATGCTGGTGCTGGACATGTCCGGCAGCATGCAGACCTTCGAGCAGTCCGCGGAGGGGGCGGTGGACTACAAGCCGCGACTGCACTGGCTGAAGCAGGCCGTGGCCGATGTCATCGAACGGTATCAACTGATGGGGGCGGTCAGGGTTAATGTGGTGATGTTTGATGGCAATGCCTATGGCGAGTGGTCTGATCGTCTGAGCGATCATCCGGGGACGCGCCCGGGGTGGGTCACTCCGGATCAGCTCAAGGCAGGCTTGCTGGACGGCGGCGTCATGGATCTGAATGTGTTTTACAACCTGGGTACTAACTATGTAGACGCGCTGAACCTGGCTCAACAGTCGTTCGGGCAAGGCTCGGGCCGGGAGGGGGCACACCGCGTAGCGTTCTTCATCTCGGATGGCATTCCGACTTATACGATCGGTCAGCAGGATATCCGCCAGTGGCAACAGTTTTTACAGCAAAAGCAAATCGAGGGACATGTGGTCGGCATCGGTCGCTATCGGGAGGACGAAGGCTATGATCTGGATGGCAAGCATTTTACTCGCCAGCAAATGCTCGACAGTCTGAGCCCCGATGGCAAGTCGTTGCAGGTCTCCACCGGCGAGTGGCTGTCCTCCATCCTTCAGGGGCAAAGCCATGTTTACTCGGCCGGTGGCTCGCTGGGGAAAATGGGCGAGGGAGGGGGGTATGTCAGCCGCGTCAGCCTGGCCGGCAAAGAATGGCTGTTTGATGGTCGGCAGGCGGTGAGCGGGGACATGTCCCTGGCGCATTTCGACCCGGTCAGTCATCTGCTCAGCCTGCGCAGTGACGAGGTCTTGCTCAGCATTGACTTGCTGAGCGGCAGTTATGTCGCCACACAGCGTCTGCAACCTGCCTCCGTACAGACCGTCACGCTGGACTTTACCCTGACCGGCCTGCAGGGCAGCAGCGATTCGGGACAATTACGCATCGTGCTGGCCCCTGACCTTCCCGTGCTTGCCCCGTCCTGGTATGGCGAGGACATCGTGCTCCATGGTCCCCAGACTGCGCCTGTCACCGGAGAGTCCGGGCATTTCATCCGTTTTGCCAATGCCGGTCAGTCGGCGCTGCTCAAGGGGGGCGAGGGCGCCGATACGCTGATGGGCTATGTTCGTGATGATGTGCTGTACGGGCAGGGCGGGGCCGATGTCCTGCTGGGGCTGGAAGGGCATGACCAACTGTATGGCGGCCAGGGCAACGACACCTTGTTCGGGGCCGAGGGCAATGATCAGCTTTGGGGCGGCGACGGGGAGGATGTGCTGGTCGGCGGCAATGGCAATGACGTGCTGACCGGCGGCAGCGGGCGAGACATTTTCAAATGGTATGTGCCGCATCGGGGCCGTACCGAGATGGAGACCGACCGCATCACCGACTTCCGCATGGGAGAAGATCAGCTCGATTTTCGCGGTATTCAGCACTACGTCGATCAAGACAAGCTGCGCTGGCAGTTCAGTGCGCTGGCGCCCGATGCCACCCGGGTCGAGTTGCTGTTCGGCCAGGATGGCCAAACGCTGCGGATTGATGTGCAGGGACTGGCCATGCCTGTGGCCGCGGACAGCAGTGCCATCCTGGCGCGTTATCTTCAGGATGGCACGATGGCGGGGTTGGCTGCCTGAGTCGGATCCTTTCAACGCGCGGCGCGCTGTTATCCCCCTTCTGCGTCCGCGTTTTTTTATTGCTTGGCTGGCTCGGTGACGCCGCGGGCGGGCGTCATGCGAGCCAGCAGGAGGCGCCATTGCGGGAGTTGGCGTGCCGGGTAGCGCTCCTGCCCGATCTGCAGGATCTCGGTATTGAATGACCACTCTGCCTGCAGGTCCGGCCGCATCGAGGCCGGATACAGGCTGCCGACCAGATTGTCCAGGATCAGGGGGTCGGTACCCGGTGTCGGATAGTAGGCCAGCACCATGTGCTGCAGGGTCAGCGGGCTGTCCGGTCCGCCGACCCGTACTCTGGCGAAAGTCAGCCACAGCTTGTCGGTGGCCACGCCGAGCTGGCGCAAGGTGAAGTATTTGAGGATGGCGTAGTCCTCGCAGTCGCCCTGGCCGCGGCGCAGGGTCTCTGCCGGTGTCGACCAGTAGTCCTGCTGCTGCCAGAGGCTGCGGTCATCGGCAAAGCTCAGCATCTGGTTGAGGAGGCTGTTGACATGTGCCACCTGGTCAGCCTCCTCCAGGCTGGACCATTGCGTCATCCACTGACCCCAGGCCTGGGAGAGATCCCGGTGTTTGACCGCTCCTGCCTGGCATGGGGGCAGGAGGGCCAGAAACAGCAAGAGGCTGCGCCATAACCATCGGCCCTGTCCTAAGCCGATTCCCAAGTGAGTGTCGCTCGATTCTGATACCAGCTGTGGCTTCGGGCACAAGCGTTTCATTACCGTCCTTATCGCGTTATGGTTGAAAACGTTTTCACAGTTAGTTGTCAATTGCCGTTCAAACAGGAGGTCCGAGATTGAAAATCTGTCATGCCGCTTCTTCTCTGTGCGTGTTTTCCCTGCTGGTGACGCCGCCGGCCAGCGCCAGCCTGTCGCTGCCGGAGGTGGCCGCCCGTGCAATGGGCAACAGCCCGGAAGTCCGCATCAAGCTGCATCAGTACCTGGGGGCGGAGGCCGATGTCGCGCTGGCTCGCGCCGGATTCTTTCCACAGGCCGAGCTGAGCCATGTCAGCGGCCGGGAGCAGTCGACGGGAGATGGCCCGACACGGATGCAGCGCCAGTCGGAGCGCTGGGCCTGGAGCCTGAACCTCACGCAGAATCTGTTCTCGGGTTTTCAGACCGTCTATTCGCTGCGTCAACAAGATCATGCCAAAACCGCCCGCTATTATCAGTTGCTCGATGTCAGCGAGCAGCAGGCGCTGGAGGCCGTCAGGGCCTATCTGGATGTGATGCGCCAGCGCGAGCTGCTGCAAGCGGCCCGCACCAACCATGACAGCCACCGCCGCATCTACCAGAAAATCCGCAGCAAGGTGCGTCCCGACAGCGGGGTGGCGGTGGCCGCCGGCGTCGACCTGGAGCAGGCCGGCGGGCGTCTGGCGCTGGCGGAAGCCAATTTGTTGACGGTCGAGGCCAATCTGGCCGATGTGTCCGCCCGCTATGCCCGCATTGTCGGCGAGGCGCCGCCGGCGAGGCTGCAGCCCTATCGCGCACCGAAGGCGCCAGAGGATAGGGCGATTCAGCCGGGAGATACCCCGGCGGTTCGTGCCGCCCTGGCGGCAGTACAGGCCGCCAGGCAGCAAGTTCAGGTGCGGCGCGGTGCCTTTTTGCCGCGAGTGGATGCCCGCGCGCGTCAGGAGTGGGGGCGGCTCAATGCCGGGCCGGTCGGGCGCGACCGTTCCCGCGCCATCATCGAACTGAGCACGGTGCTGAATCTGTCGCGGGGGGGCGCGGACAAGGCGCAGCTGCAGCGCGCCGCCGAAGATCTGAATGCGGCGCTGGCCCAGCAGGACAAGTCCTGCCGCGAGGTCAGACAGCAGGTACAGATGGCACAGACCGAGCTCGACAAACTGCAGCGCAAGCTCAGTTTCCTGCGCCAGCACGCGCTGGCCAGCGAGAAAGTGCGCGATGCCTACTGGGATCAGTTCGAGATCAGCAAACGCTCGCTGCTGGACGTGCTGGACAGTGAAAATGAGTTTTTCCGTTCGCGTTCGGCCCTGATCGATGGCGAGACCGATCTGGTCATGTCGCAGCTGCGCCTGCAAGCTGCCGCCGGTCGTCTGCTCGGGGTGCTGGGCATTGCCCCGGCCCGGCCGGCGCCGGAGACCCCTGCCGGTGAGCCGGGAGAGCGCGTCTGCAGCGGGGAGGGGAGCGAAGTCTGATAACCATGGTCAATAAGTGGTTTTAAAACAGGGGTTTAATGTCTGTTTGTACCGGGGTGGCGCTTGACGCCGACTCCCCGGGACGCGCATAATGCGCCGCGCACTGATCGGGCTCCCTCGGGAGCCTGTTGTCATTTGTTGATAAAGCCGAACCGGCTGCCACCCACCGATCGAATGCCGATGAAATCTCCCGAACTGCTTCTGCCTGCGGGCACCCTCGACAAAATGCGTGCTGCGTACGATTACGGCGCCGACGCCGTCTATGCCGGTCAGCCGCGCTATTCGCTGCGTGCACGCAACAACGATTTCAAGCTCGAAGAGCTGCAGCAGGGCATCGAGGAGGCGCACGCCCGTGGCAAGCAATTCTATGTGGCCTCCAACATCCTGCCGCACAACGCCAAGATCCGGACCTATCTGGCCGACATGGCGCCGGTGATCGACATGAAACCCGATGCGCTGATCATGGCCGATCCGGGACTCATCATGATGGTGCGCGAGCGCTGGCCGGAGGTGCCGGTACACCTGTCGGTGCAGGCCAATACGGTCAATTACATGGGGGTGAAGTTCTGGCAGAAGCTGGGACTGTCGCGCATCATCCTGTCGCGCGAACTGTCGCTGGACGAAATCGCCGAAATCCGCCAGGAATGCCCGGACATGGAGATCGAAGTCTTCGTGCATGGCGCCTTGTGCATTGCCTATTCCGGCCGCTGCCTGCTGTCGGGCTATTTCAACCGGCGCGATCCGAATCAGGGCACCTGTACCAATGCCTGCCGCTGGGACTATCAGGTGCACGACACCCGCGAAGATGATGCCGGCGATGTGCAGCGCATCCAGTTCGATTTCCGCCGCGAGCAGGAAGAGGCCGACAAGCAGTTCGCTGCCTGTGGCGGCGCCGAGCGCCACCCGCTGGCCGACAAGACTTACCTGATCGAAGAGTCCAGCCGCCCGGGCGAGCTGATGCCGATCGTCGAAGACGAGCATGGCACCTACATCATGAATTCACGCGATCTGCGCGCGGTCGAGCACATCGAGCGCCTGGTGCAGATCGGTGTCGATTCGCTCAAGATCGAAGGGCGCACCAAGTCGCTGTACTACGTGGCGCGGACTGCCCAGGTCTATCGCCAGGCCATCGACGATGCCGTGGCCGGTCGCCCGTTCAATCCGGCCCTGCTGTCCGAGCTGGAGGGGCTGGCCAATCGTGGTTATACCGATGGCTTCCTGGAGCGCCATCACACCCACGAGTACCAGAACTACCTGACCGGTCATTCGCAGGCTCACCGCAGTCAGTATGTCGGCGAGGTGCTGGAGGTGGATGCGGAGGGTTGGGCGCTGGTGGACGTCAAGAACCGTTTCGCCGTGGGCGACCGCCTGGAAATCATTCACCCGCGGGGTAATCGCGTGTTCGAGCTGAGCACCATGACCCGCGATGGTGCCGACTGCCAGGTCGCGCCCGGCAATGGGGTCAAGGTGCGTATTCCGGATATGGCCGGCATGGACAAGGCGCTGATCGCCCGCTTCCTCTGATGGTTGCCGAGGATCCGAAACGGTGCATGGCCTGCCTGGCATGCACCGTTTTTGTTCATTTCCGTGACCGAGACCGGGCAGGGCGACCAGGGTGTTGCAGGATTTCCACCCTGATCCTGAATCGCAACTAGTGTTGCTGTTGGCATATATCTTGTTTTTTTTCAGCTGAATCACGTATCAGCGAAACACGAAGTACTTCTGATCCCCTCAAGAAAATGCGCCGGGCCAGTGGCTACGGTCGATTTCTCCTGTCGTCGCCTCATTTCGTGGCAGAAATCCCTATGGGTTGTTGCAGCAAAACATCAGTTCCCCTTGTCCGGCGACGAGTGTTTTGTTGCGATGCGGTATGAATTATTGTTGCCTACAGAATAAATTATGATTAAAAAGTAGTGACAAAGACGTCATTTTGTATGGATTCATTAAACACTTGGCCGTGTCTCTGCGCAAAATCGTGATCCGAAATGCGGGATGGAGGGTCAGGGCACATGGTTGAACGATGTGCATGCTGTGGGCGCATCCGGTTTGCCTGCCTCATTTCGGGGCAATGTCTTCGCAATGGTTATTTTTCGTCGCATGGAACGACTCACCGAGCATGTTTTTTGCTTTAATGCTCATGTTGTATGCCGTTAGAGAATAAACGCCATTTGGAATGGCTTGCAGGTACGGCGCCACTGGCGCAAATCAGGGGTCCGGCGTGGTGGCAACCTCGGCGGGACGCAAACTGATGGTGAACCTTAGGAAACCGCAAAAATGATGAAAAGCTCCAGGAAAGTGATGGCCTCTCTGCTGATGCTGCTGCCCTTCGGCGCGGCGCTGGCCGGGGGGACGCTCAACGTCTACAACTGGTCGGACTACATCGCCAAGAGCACCATCCCGGGTTTTGAGAAGCAGACCGGTAACAAGGTCCGTTACGATGTCTATGACAGTGACGATACCCTGCAGGCCAAAATGCTGACCGGGAACTCTGGTTACGATGTGGTCGCACCGACCTCCAACTACATGGCCAAGCAGATCCAGGCCGGCATTTACCAGCCGCTGGACAAGGCCAAGATCCCCAATCTGAAATACCTGGACCCGGCGCTGATGGCGCAAGTCGCCATTGCCGACCCGGGTAATGCCCATGGTGTGCCCTGGGCCTGGGGTACGGATGGTCTGGGCTACAACGTGACCAAGGTGAAAGCCCTGCTCGGCAAGGATGCCCCGCTGGACAGCTGGGACATGCTGTTCAACCCGAAATATGTCTCCAAGCTGAAGAGCTGTGGCGTCTCGGTGCTGGATCAGGCCAATGACGTGTTTGCTGCCGCACTGTTCTATCTGCACAAAGATCCGAACAGCCACAATCCGGCCGATCAGCAGGCGGCCTTCCAGCTGCTGAAGAGCATTCGCCCGTACATCACCCAGTTCAACTCCTCCGGCTATATCAATGATCTGGCTAACGGTGACGTGTGCATGGTGTTCGGCTGGTCCGGCGACGTGAACATTGCCAAGCGTCGTGCCGCCGAGGCCAAGAAGCCGTACCAGATCCAGTACTTCATTCCCAAGGCCGGTGCGCCGGTATGGTTTGACGTGATGGTGATTCCGAAGGATGCGCCGAACGCCGCGCTGGCCAACCAGTGGATCAACTATATCCAGGATCCGAAGGTGAATGCGGCCATCACCAATGAAGTGTTCTATCCGACCGCCAACAAGGAAGCACGCAAGTACGTGAACCCGGCGATTGCCAACGACCCGACCATCTACCCGTCGGCGGCAGTCATCAAGACCCTGTTCCTGCTCAAGCCGGTTCCTCCGGAGGTGCTGCGCCTGCAGAACCGCCTGTGGACACAGCTCAAGACCGGGCACTGAGTCTGAGGGGCCCGGGGGATCTCCCCGGGCTTTTTTGCAAGTAGCGGACGCAAAGTACAAAAATCATGATGAACGAACGCATGAACACCCAGGCCGTGGCAGCGGCAAAGAATGAGCGCCAGGATTTTGTCCAGATCATCGATGTGGTGAAAAACTTCGGCGAGCATGTCGCGCTGAATCAGGTCAGTCTGACCATCAAGAAGAATGAACTGTTTGCCTTGCTGGGCAGCTCGGGCTGCGGCAAGTCAACCTTGCTGCGTATTCTGGCCGGCTTTGAGACGGCGACCTCCGGCAAAATTCTGGTCGATGGGGAAGACCTGAGCCGGATTCCGCCCTACCGTCGCCCGGTGAACATGATGTTCCAGTCCTACGCCCTGTTCCCGCACATGAGTGTGCACGACAATGTGGCGTTCGGCCTCAAGCAGGAAGGCGTACCCAAAAACGAAATCAAGGAGCGTGTGGACGATGCCCTTGATCTGGTGCAGATGAAGAAATACGCCAAGCGCAAGCCGCACCAGTTGTCGGGCGGCCAGCAACAGCGTGTTGCCCTGGCGCGCAGCCTGGTGAAGCGGCCGAAACTGTTGCTGCTGGATGAGCCGATGTCGGCACTGGACAAGAAGATTCGCCAGAAGACCCAGCTGGAGCTGGTCAACATCATCGAGAAAGTCGACGTGACCTGCATCATGGTGACCCACGACCAGGAAGAGGCCATGACCATGGCCACGCGTCTGGCGGTCATGAGTGAAGGGGAAGTGATCCAGGTCGGCACACCGAATCAGGTCTACGAATATCCCAACTGTCGATTCACCGCCGAGTTCATCGGCTCCACCAACCTGTTTGATGGCGTGGTGGTGGAGGACGAGCCGGACCATGTGTTTGTCGAATGCCCGGAGCTGGATACCCGGCTGTATATCAACCATGGCATTACCGGGCCGCTGGGCATGGAAGTCACGGTGTCGATCCGGCCAGAGCGCGTCCGTGTCACGCGAGAAAAGCCGGAGCAGAAGTACAACTATGCCCGCGGCGTGGTGAAGGATCTGGCTTATATGGGGAGCTATACGCTGTACCACGTGCAGCTGGCCAACGGCAAGATCATCCTGGCCAACCTCTCCAGCCTGGTGCTGGCCGGCGGTGATGCGCCCAGTTATGACGACGAAGTCTATGCAAGCTGGGGTGAATCCAGCCAGGTGGTGCTGACATCATGAAAAAACTGCGCAGACTGCTCGCACGTTACGTGCCTTCCGGCCGGACAGGGGTGATCGCGATTCCGTTTGCCTTTCTGTTCCTGTTCTTCTTTGTGCCGTTCATTCTGGTCATCGGCATCAGCTTTTCGCAGCAGCAGATGGGCATTCCGCCTTACACGCCGCTGCACGAGATCAAGGATGGTGTGCTGCACATCACGCTGAATCTCAGTCACTACCAGTTTTTGTGGAGTGATGATCTGTATATCGCCACCTATCTCAGCTCGCTGCGGATGGCGCTGGTCTCGACCTTTCTCTGTCTGCTGATCGGCTATCCGGTGGCGTACTACATTGCCCGCTCGGAACCCTCGACGCGCAATACGCTGATGATGCTGGTGATGCTGCCGTTCTGGACTTCCTTCCTGATCCGGGTCTATGCCTGGGTGGCCATTCTCAAGAATGATGGTTTGCTGAACAATTTCCTCATCTGGCTCGGGCTGATCCATGAGCCCTTGCGGCTCTACCACACCAACTGGGGGGTCTATATCGGCATGGTCTATTCCTACCTGCCGTTCATGATCATGCCGCTCTACGCCCATCTGGTGAAAATGGATCTGTCGTTGCTGGAGGCGGCCTATGACCTCGGCGCCAAGCCCTGGAAAGCCTTCTTCCAGGTCACCTTGCCGCTGTCCAAGAACGGCATCATTGCCGGCAGTCTGCTGGTGTTCATTCCGGCCGTCGGCGAGTACGTGATTCCGGAACTGCTCGGAGGCTCCGATACCCTGATGATCGGTCGTCAGATGTGGAGCGAGTTCTTTGAAAACAATGACTGGCCGGTGGCGGCAGCCGTGACGTGCGCCATGGTGGTCTTGCTGCTGGTGCCGATGGCACTGTTCCAGCATTACCAGACCAAGGAAATGGAGGAGTCCTGAGATGATCAAACCCAACAAGACCCTCTCCAATACCGTGCTGGGTTTCGGCTATCTGTTTCTCTACCTGCCGATCATTCTGCTGGTGATCTATTCGTTCAACGAATCCAAGCTGGTGACGGTTTGGTCGGGTTTTTCCACCAAATGGTATGCCGCCCTGCTGGAGGATGACGAACTGATCTCGGCGGCCTGGCTCAGCATCCGTATCGCCCTGCTGACAGCAACCGCCTCGGTGGTGGTCGGGACCATCGCCGGCTTTGTGCTGGCCCGCTTCGGCCGTTTCCGCCTGTTTACCCTGTTCTCGGCCATGATCAATGCGCCGCTGGTGATGCCGGAGGTGATCATCGGTATTTCCATGCTGCTGTTGTTTGTGCAGATGGGGCAGTTTCTCGGCTGGCCCGCCGGGCGTGGTCTGGTGACGATCTGGATCGGGCACACCACCCTATGCGTGTCCTATGTGGCGATCATCGTGCAGTCTCGGGTGCGGGAACTGGATCTGTCGCTGGAAGAGGCGGCCATGGATCTGGGGGCGACGCCGGGCAAGATCTTCTTTGCCATCACGCTGCCGCTGATCTCGCAGGCGCTGGTATCCGGCTGGTTGCTGTCGTTTACGCTGTCGCTGGATGATCTGGTGCTGACTGCCTTCCTGTCCGGACCGGGGTCGACCACGCTGCCGATGGTGGTGTTCTCGCGTGTACGCCTGGGCCTGAATCCGGAAATGAACGCCCTGGCGACCCTGTTCATTACCTCGGTCACCATCGGGGTGCTGGCGGTCAACTGGTATATGCGTGCCGCCGAGCGCAAACTGGCGAGGGAAATGCGCATGGCGTTTGCCGCCGAATCCGCCTGAACGATTCCCGTACGGGCAGCCCCTGAAGCACGTCCTGCGGGACGTGCTTTCTTATTGCAAGGCAAATCCTTGACGAATGTCCGGTAAAAAACCGGATATCGCGTTGCCGCTGGCGCCGGGGTAGGCTTACAATCAAGACAGCATTTTCGTTCGCAAGCGAAAATCATTTTGGCTTTTGTGTTGATTGGAAAACTATCTATGACGATTCAGCAATTGATCAGCGAGCGGGTTCAGGCTGCGCTGGCCGCCGTGGGCGCCCCGGATGCGCCGGCGACCGTTCAGCCTGCTTCCAAACCGGAGTTCGGCGATTATCAGGCCAATGGCGTGATGGCCGCTGCCAAGCAAATGCGCGTCAATCCGCGCGAACTGGCCCAAAAAGTGGTCGACGCTCTGGACTTGCGACGAATTGCAGATCGCGTCGAAATTGCCGGCCCCGGCTTCATCAACATCCACCTGAGCGCCGAATTCATCGGTGAGCAGGCCGAACGTGCGCTGGCCGATGCCAAGCTGGGTGTGGCCCAGCAGGCACCCCAGACCGTGGTCATCGACTATTCCTCGCCCAATCTGGCCAAGGAAATGCACGTCGGTCACCTGCGTTCCTCGATCATCGGCGACTCGATCACCCGTGTACTGGAGTTCCTCGGTCATCAGGTGATCCGCCAGAACCACGTCGGCGACTGGGGTACCCAGTTCGGCATGCTGACCGCCTATCTGGTGGAAACCGACAACCAGGGCACCGCCTCGGCCGAGTTGCGCGACCTGGAAGAGTTCTACCGCAAAGCCAAGGTTCGTTTCGACGAAAGCGAGGAGTTCGCCAACCGTGCCCGTGACTATGTGGTCAAGCTGCAGGGCGGGGATGAACAGGTGCTGGCGCTGTGGAAGAAATTTGTCGCCGTGTCGCTCGATTACTGTCAGTCGGTTTACGACAAGCTGGGCCTCAAGCTGCAGCCGTCCGACGTGATGGGCGAGTCGGCCTACAACGAGGATCTGCCGCGCGTGGTGGAGGATCTGGAGGCCGCAGGGGTGCTCAAGGAAGACCAGGGCGCCAAGTGTGTGTTCCTGGATGAATTCCAGGATGCCGATGGCAATCCCTATCCCTTCATCGTGCAGAAGAAGGACGGGGCCTATCTGTATGCCACCACCGACCTGGGAGCCATCCGCTATCGTGTGCGCAGTCTGCATGGCAACCGCCTGATCTACGTCGTGGATGCCCGTCAGAGTCTGCACTTCGCCCAGCTGTTCGCGACCAGCCGCAAGGCCGGTTTTGCGCCGGCAGACGTTCGTCTGGAGCACGTGGCCTTCGGCACCATGATGGGGCAGGACGGCAAGCCGTTCAAAACCCGTTCCGGTGGCACCGTCAAGCTGGTGGATCTGCTGGACGAGTCCATCGAGCGTGCCTATACCATGGTGTCGGCCAAGAACCCGGATCTGGCCGAGGACGACAAGCGCCGCATCGCCCATGTGGTGGGCATTGGGGCCGTCAAGTATGCCGACCTGTCGAAGAGCCGCATGAGCGACTACATCTTCAACTGGGAAAGCATGCTGTCGTTCGAGGGCAATACCGCGCCCTACCTGCAGTATGCCTACACCCGTATCCAGAGCGTGTTCCGCAAGGCCGGCGACTGGAACAAGGCTGCCCGCATCCACGTCAGCGAGCCGGCCGAGAAACAGCTGGCCGTGGCCCTGTCGCAGTTCGAGGACGTGCTGGTGACGGTGGCCGAGGGCTGCTACCCGCACCACCTGAGCAGCTACCTGTACCATATCGCCACGCTGTTCTCGCGCTTCTATGAAGCCTGCCCGATCCTCAAGAGCGAGGGCGAAGTGCGCGACAGCCGTCTGCGTCTGGCCGAATGGACGGCGCGAACGCTGTCCACTGGCCTCGGCCTGCTGGGCATCGAGGTGCTGGAAACCATGTAAGCCGTCCGGGTCTGCCCCGGATCTGGCGAGACAAAACGGCAAGCCGTGCCAACGGTTTGCCGTTTTTTTATGCCTGTCCTTGCTTGGGCAATCATGCCGACAGCTCGATGATCATGATCGGGTGGGGGGATTCGGAATGCTGCGTCAGCAGCTCGAATGACAGAGTCTTCCGATGTCGGGGTCCTGGCGCAGCAACCAGCATGAGCCGGTTTCCATTGCGACGGAGTCGCCACCATGCTGAGTTCTAACTTCTTCTCCCCCAGAAGTCTTGTCTGGCCCTCTCCTTCGGCGGAGGCGGCGTCGGTACGGCAGGAGGCCGATCCGAAGCCGACCCTGTCGAGCCCCGCCCGTCCCGGGGCAACCCGTTCCCGGCGCCGGAAGTCAACCCGCAAGGCGAGCCGGCAGTTCAACCAGGCCCGGCGTGCACTCAGTTCGCTGGCCGACCAGTCTTTTTCGGTGGACGAGCTGACGGTGCCCTATCGTCCTCTTGATGCGACAGCCGACATTGCATGGCACAGGCTGACATGGAAAGGGGTCATGCTGCTGGGCTGGGGCTCGTGGTTTGGCGGGCAGGGGGGGATGCATGCCGGGCAGGCCCGCGCCACCGCGGCATCGGGCGCTGCGTCCGCCCGTGCCGTCACCACGACGGACCACGAGTCGGTCCTGGCCATGTTGTCCCATCTGGGGGCAGCAGTCAGTGCAGGCATCGGCAAGGTACTGCAGGGCTGTGTGTTGCCGGGGGCGGCGGCATTGCCCTTGCGGGATACGCCGCCGCCCCCGCCGGCCAGCCTGTTTCCCGAGGCGCCGCAGTCCACCGCCGGTCGGCCAGCCGGCGAACCGGTATGGGGCGGGGCGGCGGTCTGCACTTCACGGGTCGATCTGGCCTGCGAGCAGGTGGCGGCTGGTATGGCGACGCAGCCGACGGTGCCGGAAGGCGCTGCCGTCGAGATTGGCCGCCAGCGGCGTGATCACGCGCGGCATTTTGTGCCGGCAGGGCGGGCGGTGTCGATGCCGCCGCCCTGGCAGA
This sequence comes from Paludibacterium sp. B53371, assembly GCF_018802765.1. Taxonomy (NCBI): domain Bacteria; kingdom Pseudomonadati; phylum Pseudomonadota; class Betaproteobacteria; order Neisseriales; family Chromobacteriaceae; genus Paludibacterium; species Paludibacterium sp. B53371. The sequence goes on along the minus strand of NZ_CP069163.1, from coordinate 2,221,928 downwards.
GCGCGGCGCAGAGTGAGCCGATGATCGAAGCGCAGATCCGTTCGGCCCATGCGGCGCTGATTCAACAGCATCCGGCGCTGCGTTCGCACCCCACGCCCAGTGCTGATCCGGGCGCTGCCTTGCAGGCCTGGTATGCCGATCTGGCTTCCGTGGTGCGCCAGCAGCATGCCGGGCTGAGTGCCGAGCGGGTGGCTGCCAAAACCTGGCAACGCTTGATCGCGGATTTTTTGCTTGTCCAGAACCTGCGATTCGAGCCAGAAAGCGAGGCCTGGCGCCGTGCCGAGCAGCAGGTGTTCCGCTTGTTGTGTTTTCGCGCGGATCCGCAATCGCTGCTTAGCTCGCTGGCCGGTGCCCTGCGCGGCAAGACCCTTGCAGAGGGACTCACCCTCTTGCGTCAGCAGATCGACAGCGGTCAGTTGCAGTCGGTATTGCGGCGCGGTCTGTGGCAGCCTGGCGGGCTGCTGGACAGCGACGCTGCCCGCCAGCGCCTGCTGGCCGAGGTGGAACCGCTGGCGCGGGTGCCGGCCGTCCAGGCAGCGCCGCTGGCCCAAATCCCCTGGGCCAGCCTGACCCATCTGACCCTGAGTACCGGGCTGGCGATGGAGCGTGAAGCCGGCTGGCCTTTTACTTCACTGGATTTCAGCCATCAGCTGGCTTTGCGCGCCATGCGCCAGCTGGCGCATGGCCTCGCTGTCGAACCGGTCGCGGCGCACGACGCGGCCCCGACCCCCTCACCCGGCGAGGGCGCCCGCCCCAGTCTGCAGCAGCAGGGACTGGTTATTGCCCTGGCGCTCGCTCATGCCCGGCACCATGGTCGTCTTGACCTCGAGCAGGAGCAGGCGCTGCGCCGTGAAGATCAGGCCGCACCGGTGCTGCAGAAGGTATTGCAGGACTATGCGAAAGACATGGAGAATGCGGCGCGTGCACAGGGGCGGGATCAGGCCGCCCTGACCCGGCTGCAGCAAATGGTGGAAGAACCCATGCCCACCGAGGAGGCGCTGTGCGACAACCTGTCCCTGCGATCCGGCTATCAGGCCGGCGAAGTGGTGCACGCTTTAGTCGAGCATCCTTCTGCTGCCGGACTGGGCAGTGGCCCACGGCTGCATGCCTTCCAGACCATCCGGGATCAGACCCTGTTGCAACTGTTGCAGGGCGGTTATCGCCAGGTGCAGCTGTACCGCAAGGGCAGCCAGGAGCGCGTGACGATCAACTTGTCCGAAGTGCGGGCGCAGTACGAGACCATGCTGGCCGACTATGCCAGGAAGCATCGCAGCACGCTGAAAGCGGTGCTCAAGATTGCGCTGGAAGAGCAGCTTGGGCGTCCGGTGGCGGCCGCTGAGGTTGAGGTCCTGCAGCCGCAGCTGGCGTTTGGCAGCGCGGCAGGGCAACGCGCCGTGATTCTCAAGGTCGCCGGATTGAGCGGGCCATTGTTCTTTCGTTGCGAGATCGATGCCCTGAATCACAAGCTGGCACGGATTGCCCCGATTGAAGATCCGGATCGGATGGGGGAGTCGCTGGCGGCATATTTTACCGAGGCACAATTGGTCCGCCTGCCCGCCGATCAGCGGCAGATGGTGCTGCAGCGGCTGGTGCCCAAAGCAGGTGAAGACAGCTGGGATGTGCTGTTCCGGCTCAGCGGCATCGAGACGCAGATCGACCAGGCCCTGCAACAAGCGGCACGCAGCATGAACCTGCCGTCGCTGACGGAGGCGCTGCTGGACCTGGTGCCGTTTGGCAACTGCATCAATCTGGCGCGTCAGTTGCTGGCCGGTCAGCGTGTCAGTGTCGACAACGCGGTCTGGTGCGCGGTCGATACGGTCACCAGCGTGCCGCAAGCCTATGGCCTGGGGCGGGCGCTGGTCAGCGGTGCCAGGGCCGTGGGTAGTCTGGTGCGCGCAGCCGCCAGCCTGACGGCACGGCAAATGCAAAAAACCACGGGCTTGCGCACCATGACGGCGGCGGCTCGCTGGCAAGGCTGGCATCAGGCGCGTACGCTGGCGCGTCAGCATGCGGTGCAGGGCTTGCAACAGGCAGCTGCCGCCGGCGGCGAACTGCTGGAAGATCTGGCTTCCAATCTGCATCCGGCGATGGCCGCCAAATCCCTGCTGGATGGTGCCGCCAGTCTGGGCAGCGTGCGCAGTATTGCCAATCTTGGCTTGCGCAGCAGTGCCGAACTGGTGGAGACCCTGCGGCCGAGTCTCAAGCGGGTGATGGCGGTCACGCCGCCCCCGCAACTGACCCAGCTCAAGCCGGCCACGCTGAAGAAGCTCTCCCAGGTGATGCAGCAGAACGAGAACGGTTACTGGCAGGTGGCGGAAGGCATGGTGCTGGCGGTCAAGAAAACCGATGGCGATTTCCGTCGTCCGTTGCTCACCCTGGCGGAGGATCCGGACGTGGTGCTGGTGGAGACCGGCGCTGGGGTCGCAACGCTGGCGCGCCTGACCGGTGAGCGTAATGCCCAGGGGCTGCCGGTGTTGCGTGCCTTCGATCCGCAAACGCATCAGGATGTCGGCCCGGACTTGCTGGCGCTGCCACCGCTGCGCTCGCAGACCGAGTATGTCGTGCGCGTGGAGCTGGAAGGTCAGGCGCTCACGTTGAAAAACCATGAACTGGAAAGCTGGCAGGATCCGCGTCTGCCAGGGGAGCCCGTGGCGGTGGCCGAGCTGAAAGACGGCTTTTATCGCTTACGGCTTGATGAGCAGGGTGTCGCGCAACTGGATGTGCTGGATGAAGCCGAAACCGTGGCATTTCTCGAGGCGCGCCAGGCGCGGCGAACGTCACCGCCGCTCACCGCGCTGCGCAGCCGGGACGAAATGCTGGACAGTATTCATGTTGACCATCGCTTTCAGCGCGCCGGCCAGCAGTTGCAGGCCTTGCTCGACGACCCTCAGGTGAAGCAACAGTTGCAAAACTGGCATGGCCTGTTGCCAATCAATAATGAGTTTTTGAACCTGCCTGACAAGGTGATCCAGGTACAGCAGGCCGGTCGCCTGCATGGCTGGGTGTCGCAGTATGATCGATTGGATCGCCTGCAGCAGTCGGCCAAACAGCACTTTATTGGTCTATACGGTAAGTGGCTTGAACAATGGCGCCAGGCGCGTGTGGTCCCGCACGGGCAGGCCCGGCCGGCGCCTTTGTCCGACAATGATCTGGCTTTCCTGATGCAGGTCCATGAGGCCTGGAAGCGCATCGACTGGAGTCACGCCAAGCCTCTCGGCACGGCGACGGAGATAGAGTTACATGCGGCGATGGTGGCGGCTGCGGCGGTGGACGAAAAACTGGCGCAACTGGCCAAGCTGCGCGGCAATCTGCCTCAGGTTGAGAGCGAATATCAGCGTGGCGTAGCGCGGGTCCGCCAGGCGGAAGCGCAGCCGCAGGCGGTTGCGCGTGAACAGGTGCGTTCGCTGGGGTTTGGCGATGATCAGTTTGCCCTGATCGAGCAGGCTCAACAGCAGCAAGAGTATGACAAGCTGATCAAAATGCTGGTTTATGAGGATGATCCGGCGCGTATCGGGTTTTTGCAGGAATCCATGCATCGCCTGCGCCAGAGGAGTAGTGATCTTTTCCAGCAGTCGATTCCGGCCAACCAGAATCAGATGAAACACTACCTCCAGTTTTCACCGCACTATCAGCGTGTCCAGTTATGGACACTTCAACTGGATGGACGTGGCTTTTGTGAAAGTTTTACCTATCTCTATGCGCTCGATAAGCTGCTGTCGCCGGAGCCGGCTGCGGGGGCACACTTGCTGGACAAGCTGTTTCGTCGTATGACCCTGCTTGGTGCCCGTGGGCAAAATGACAGGATGCGGCGCGAATTCAGACGACGTGCCTTGCTTGAACTGTATGCCGATCGGCAAATCAATCAACTGACCGACGCCCTGCCCAGATACGGCAATATTTCACCGCAAGGGCTGTGTCAGCATCTGCAGCAGATGTCCGGCCGACGTGCCGCTCTGATCAGTGATCGGCGCCACTTGACCGTGGTGGTCAGCGATGGCAGCCAGCATGCCTATTTCGATGCCAATCTGGGCGAGTGGCGTGGCTATGCCAGTTGGGAGGGGGTGCGGGCGGATCTGGACCGTTGGTTTTTGCGAAGGCATGGTCATACAGGCCAGACCGATGCCACAGGGGCGCCGCTCCTCGACGAGATCCAGCTGATGGATGAAAACGCTGCACAAGCGATGGATCAGGCTTTGCGCCAGGCACTGGCCCGTGGCGACCGGGTCGGTTCGCACGAACTGCTGGGCTGAAAAACGCCGCCCCCGCACTAGGCGGGGGCGGGCAGGGTCAGGCCGGGGTCAGACTCAGTCGCGTTCCAGCGCCAGCGCCACCCCCATGCCGCCGCCGATGCACAGGGTCGCCAGGGCCTTCTTGGCATCACGACGCTGCATTTCGTGCAGCAGGGTGACCAGGATACGGCAGCCGGAAGCGCCGACCGGGTGGCCCAGGGCAATGGCGCCGCCATTGACGTTCAGCTTGGCATTGTCCCACTTCAGTTCACGACCGACGCCCAGTGCCTGGGCGGCAAAGGCTTCGTTGCCTTCGATCAGATCGAGGTCATCCACCGTCCAGCCGGCCTTGGCCAGCACGCGCTGGGTGGCCGGTACCGGGCCCATGCCCATGATCGACGGTTCGACGCCGGCCGAGGCATAGGCCTTGATGCGGGCCAGCGGTTTCAGACCGAGCTGGTCGGCACGGGCGGCGCTCATCATGATCACGGCCGCGGCACCGTCGTTGATGCCGGAGGCATTGCCGGCGGTGACCGTGCCATCCTTCTTGAAGGCGGCGCGCAGCTTGCTCAGACCTTCCAGCGTGGCGCCAGCCTTGATGAACTCATCCTGGGCGAAGGCAATCGGATCGCCCTTGCGCTGCGGGATCAGCACCGGAATGATTTCGTCGACAAAGCGCCCGGCCTTCTGGGCTGCTTCGGCCTTGTTCTGCGAGCTGACCGCAAAGGCATCTTGCTCCTCGCGGCTGATGCCATATTTTTCGGCGATGTTCTCCGCCGTGATGCCCATGTGGTACTGGTTGTAGGCATCGGTCAGCGCGTCATAGACCATGCTGTCGACCAGGGTGGCCGGCCCCATGCGGAAGCCGTCACGCGAGCCCGGCAGCAGGTGCGGGGCGATGCTCATGTTTTCCTGGCCGCCGGCAATCACAATGTCGGCGTCGCCGCAGGCAATGGCCTGGGCGGCCAGATGGGTGACTTTCAGACCGGAGCCGCAGACTTGGTTGATGGTCAGGGCCGGGATCTCGACCGGCAGTCCGGCCTTGATCAGCGCCTGGCGAGCCGGGTTCTGGCCGCAGCCGGCCGTCAGAACCTGACCCATGATCACTTCCGAGACTTGTTCCGGCTTGATGCCGGTCTTTTCCAGCAATGCCTTGATGACGGTGGCGCCCAGTTCATGGGCAGGAATCTTGGCCAGCGAGCCGCCGAAGTTACCGAGGGCAGTGCGGCCTGCTGCGACGATCACGACTTCTTGCATGAGTTTCTCCTGAGAAATGGGGACCGCGACTCAGTCAGGCAGCGCTTGCCGCCACACTGTCACTGCCGCGCCCCAAGTGCCAAACAAGGCGGACATTCTTGTTATGAAAATGCAGGGTGGCGGCCTGCCTGGCGCAGGCCTCCCCCGGGTTACTGAACGTTGGCCAGGGCGGTCGGCATGGCCTTGGCCTTGACATAGCTGCCCGGCGCAGCCTCCAGCGGCGGGAAGCTCTTGTTGCCCAGGGTCTTGGGCGCCGCGACCTTCTTGCCGGATTGCGGGGCGAGCCAGCTGTCCCAGTCCTTCCACCAGCTGCCGGGACGGCTTTCTGCGTGGTCGAACCAGGTCTCGGCATCCAGCGGCAATTCATCGTTGACCCAGTAGTTGCGCTTGTCCTTGGTCACCGGGTTGATCGACCCGGCGATGTGACCGGACGCCCCCAGCACGAAGCGGCGTGAGGGGGCGCCGCTGAAGTACTTCAGACCGGCGCTGGCCGAGGTCCACAGTACGATGTGGTCTTCGCGGGCGGCAAACATGTAGACCGGAATATCGATGGTGCCCAGATCGATCGGCACGCCGCACAGGGTGACGCCACCCGGCTGCACCAGCGCATTGTTGAGGTAGAACTGGCGCAGGAAGAAGGTGTGCATCGGCAGCGGCAGGTCGACGGCATCGTTATTCCAGTAGAGCAGGTCGAACGGTGCCGGGGTCTTGCCGAGCAGATAATTGTTGACCACGTAGTTCCACACCAGGTCGTTGGCACGCAGCGAGGCAAAGGTGCGGCCGATTTCCTTGCCGCTGATGATGCCGCCCTGGGCCATCTTGGCTTCGCGTTGCTCCACCATGTGCTCGTCGATGTACACCTTGATTTCGCCCGGCTCGCTGTGGTCGATCAGCGAGGTCATGAAGGTGGCCGAGTTGACCCAGTCCAGGCCACGGGCCTTCATCACCGCCAGCGAGGTCGCCAGAATCACGCCACCGATACAGAAGCCCAGGGCATTCATCTTCGGCTGGCGGGTAATCTTCTTGACCACTTCGGCGGCTGCCAGCACGCCATCTTCGATGTAATTGTCCCAGGTGAAGTGCTTCATCGACGGCTCGGCCGAGCGCCAGCTGACCAGGAACACCCGGTAACCCTGGGCGACGAAGTGGCGCACCATGGAGTTTTCCGGCTGCAGATCCATCAGGTAGTACTTGTTGATGCAGGGCGGCACGATCAGCAGCGGCATCTCGTACACCTGCTCGGTGGTCGGGGTGTATTGCAGCAGCTCGATCAGCTCGTTGCGGAACACCACCTGGCCCGGGGTGGCGGCGATATTGACGCCGATTTCGAAGCGGCTTTCGTCCGACATCGAAATATGGCCCTTTTCAATATCGGCCATCATGTTCTTCATGCCCTCGACCAGGCTCTCGCCCTTGGTCTCGACGGCATGACGGATCACCTCCGGGTTGGTGAGGATGAAGTTGCTGGGCGACATGGCGTCCAGATACTGGCGGGTGATGAAGGACAGGCGTTCCTTGCTGTCGCCCTCCAGCTGGGCCTGATCGACCATCTGGGTCATCCAGTTGGAGGTCGTGAGGTAGCTCTGCTTGAGATAGCTGTAGAAGGGATGTTCGTTCCATTCCGGCGCGGCGAAACGGCGATCTTTGCTTTCGGGGGCGTCGGCCGCCTGTTGCTGGCCGAGAAACTGCATCCACAGACCCATCTGTTGCTGGTACAGATTATTTTGCAGTGCAAAAAAAGGATTGCTTTCGCTGAACGCCTGGCGCCAGACAGCGAAAGGATTGTTCTGGTCGGCGCCGGACAATGACTCGGTGAACTGCTGGAGCCATTGTTGGTTGGCGGCGGTAAGATTCTCGAAAAACTGATCCAGAGAGACTGTCGTATCCTGACTCAAAATCCACTCCTCAAGCGTGTGTTCGAGAGGGCTGGCGGCCTGGCCGCTGCCCGGGCGCGTCGCTGGAATCTGACGCCGTCATGGACTGACTGTAACAAGAAATTATGACGTTTACACGTTAGCACACATTCATTTACGCAAATTTCCGCTCCTCGGCCCGTCGTCTGTTGCGCAATGCACCATTTTCTTTCTGTTGAAAGCACGGGTGCAAGTGAGATAATCAGACATAATTTTCCAAGGGAGATGTCATGGCACATGTCATGGTAGAGGGCAAACCGACCCAGGTAGGCAGTATTTTCTGTGTCGGACGCAATTACGCCGCCCATATTGCCGAGCTTAACAATGTCCGCGATGCCATGCCGCTGGTTTTTCTGAAGCCGCAGGGGGCCTTGCTGGGGCCGGGGCAGACCTTCTCCTTGCCGGATTATTCGCAGGATGTGCACCACGAGTGCGAGCTGGTGCTGCTGATGGGCGCCGATGCCGATCATGTATCGGCCGAGCAGGCGCTGTCGCTGATTGCCGCTTATGGCATCGGCCTGGATCTGACCGCACGTGATGTGCAGAGCGAACTCAAGGCCAAGGGACATCCCTGGACCCGTGCCAAGGGCTTTCGCGCCTCGGCCTGTGTGTCGGACTTCGTGGCAGCCAGCCGTGTGGCCGATCCGAGCCGTCTGCGCTTTTCCTTCAGCATCAACGGCGAGGTGCGCCAGCGTGGGGATACGGCCATGATGCTGCTCGGCGTGGCCGAGCTGGTGAGCTGGCTGTCGGCGGAATATGGTCTGAAAAAAGGCGATTTGATTTATACCGGTACGCCGGAGGGGGTCGGACCGATCCACGCTGGTGCCGAGCTGGACGCTGAGCTGGAGGGCCTGGTCCGTGCACAATGGGTGGTGGCACGATGAGTCGCAAACCTGCCGAGCCGGTGGAGGAGAGTGGCAAGACCCGGCTGGATAAATGGCTGTGGGCAGCGCGGTTTTTCAAGACCCGCCAGCTGGCGCATGAAGCCATCGAGCTGGGGCGGGTGCTGGTCAACGATGATCGCGTCAAACCTTCGCGGACGGTGAATGTCGGCGACCGTCTGTTCCTGCGACTGAATCAGCTGGAGTACCACGTCACCGTGCTTGGCCTGAGTGCCCAGCGCAAATCGGCCAAGGAGGTGCATCTGCTGTATGAGGAGCGTGCCGAGTCGCTGGCCGCCCGCGAAGAGAAGGCTGCGCTGCTGCGTGCCGAGCGGGCCAGTTTCCCGCATGGAGAAGGGCGTCCGACCAAACGTGCCCGGCGCGACATCATGCGGCTGAAGGATGGCTTTTAGTGACCTCCCTGCTGCCCTTCGCCACGTTCTATTTCTGCTACTTTGCCTATGCCGGGGTATTCAACCCCTTCTGGGGGCTCTACCTCGATTCTCTGTCTTTCTCGCCCTGGCAGATTTCACTGCTGATCGCGCTGTCGACCATGGCGCGTATCGTTGCTCCGGGCTTCTGGGGCTGGCTGGCCGACCGTCGCGGTCAACGCCGGCCGCTGATCATCGTGACCTCGCTGCTGGCTGCGCTGGGTTTTCTGCTGATCTGCCTGCATGACAAGACGTTTGGCTGGGTGTTCGTGTGTCTGGCCGGGGTGCACTTTTTCTGGGCGGCCTCTCTGCCGCTGGTGGAGGCCAGTACCGCGCATCTGACGCGCAGTGAACCCGGGCGTTACAGCCGGGTACGGGTCTGGGGGTCGATCGGTTATCTGATCCTGGTGGTGGCCACCGGTTATGCCCTCGACTGGCTCAAACTCAGTTCGCTGCCCTGGATGGCCTTCGCCTTGCTGTGTGCCGTGCTGTGGTCAGCCTGGCGTCTGCCCGAGGTCGCGGCACCACAGCGGGTGCGCAGTCGGCATTCACTATGGGGCACTCTGCGCCGGCCGGCGGTGATCGCCCTGTTTGCCTGCACCTTCCTCATGGCTTTTGCCTTCGGGCCTTATTACACTTTTTATTCCATTGGCCTGAAGCAGGCCGGTTTTGACAAAAGTCTGATTGGCTGGCTGTGGGCGGTCGGGGTCATGGCCGAGATCGGCGTGTTCTGGTTCATGCCGCGCATCATGCGTGCCATGCCGCTGGAGCGACTGATGCTGCTGTCCCTGCTGGCGGCAGTCGTGCGCTTTGGCGTCATGGCGCTGGCCATCGGCAATCCGCTGCTGGCCGTGCTGGCGCAATTGCTGCATGCGCCAACCTTTGCCATTCATCATGCGGCTTCAATCGGCCTGATTCACCGCCATTTCGAAGAGCAGCATCATGCCAAGGGTCAGGGGCTGTACATCATCTCGTCTTTCGGGATTGGCGGCAGTCTTGGCGGGCTGCTGGCCGGCGCACTCTGGACACACGGCGGGGTGCCGCTGGTTTTCGGTATTTCGGCGGCCGCCGCGCTTGCCGGGGGGCTGGTGGCCTTGCTCGGTTTGCGTCAGACCGTGGGGGCCTCGCCGCGATAGCCCGCTTTTAACCACTTCATTCTGCTGCATTTGGACGTTTCGTCCAACAATTCCGACACCCTGTCCAATGCCCGGTTTTTTCGACAAAAACCGGGCGTTTTGCTGCTTGTAAGCGGTGATGTTGCTATGCAAGAATGGTCAAAATCAAAAAGTTAATAGCCCGTTTGTGCAACATTCCGACCATTCTGATAGTCGAAGCATGCCGGCGGGTGTACTTAAAAATTTGGACAAAGTCGAGAAACCAGAGATGAGCGGACAAACCCTGTACGACAAGCTGTGGGCGCGTCATGTGGTGCATCAGGAGGCTGACGGGACGGTGTTGCTTTACATCGACCGGCATCTGGTGCACGAGGTGACCAGCCCGCAAGCCTTCGAAGGCCTGAAACTGGCCGGGCGCCAGCCGTGGCGCATTCAGTCGGTGGTCGCTACTGCCGATCACAATACCCCTACCGATCATTGGGAGCTGGGCATCCAGGACCCGATTTCGCGTCTGCAGGTCGAAACGCTGGATGCCAATATCCGTGAATATGGTGCGCGTGCCTATTTCCCGTTCCGCGACAGCCGTCAGGGCATCGTGCATGTGATCGGGCCGGAGCAGGGCGCAACGCTGCCGGGCATGACCGTGGTGTGCGGCGACAGCCATACCTCGACTCATGGCGCATTCGGTGCCCTGGCGCATGGCATCGGGACGTCGGAGGTCGAGCATGTCCTGGCGACCCAGTGTCTGGTGGCCAAAAAATCCAAGAACATGCTGGTGCGCGTCGATGGTGTATTGCCTGCCGGCGTGACCGCCAAGGACATGGCACTGGCGATCATCGGCAAGATCGGTACCGCTGGCGGGACAGGCTATGCCATTGAGTTCGGTGGCGCGGCCGTGCGCGCTCTGTCGATGGAAGGTCGCATGACGCTGTGCAATATGGCCATCGAAGCCGGCGCCCGTTCTGGCCTGGTGGCCGTCGATCAGACGACCATCGACTATATCCGGGGTCGTCCGCTGGCGCCGGATGCCGCCCGCTGGGAGGCGGCTGTCGCCGACTGGCTGACCCTGGTGTCCGACGACGATGCGGTGTTCGATGCCGTGGTGACGCTGGATGCCGCCGAGATCGTGCCACAGGTAACCTGGGGTACCTCGCCGGAGATGGTGATCGGTGTGGATGGTCTGGTGCCGGATCCGGCCCGCGAAAGTGACCCGGTCAAACGCGAAAGCATCGAGCGTGCCTTGCACTACATGGGTCTGGCGCCCTACACCCCGATCAGCGAGATTGCCGTCGACAAGGTGTTCATCGGTTCCTGTACCAACTCGCGCATTGAGGATCTGCGAGCGGCCGCTGCCGTGGTGCGTGGCCGCAAGAAGGCCGACAGCGTGCGTCAGGTGCTGGTCGTGCCGGGGTCCGGGCTGGTCAAGGCGCAGGCCGAGGCCGAGGGGCTGCATCAGGTATTTATCGATGCCGGTTTCGAGTGGCGTGAACCGGGCTGCTCGATGTGTCTGGCGATGAATGCCGACCGCCTGGAGGCTGGCGAGCGCTGTGCCGCGACCTCCAACCGCAACTTCGAGGGTCGTCAGGGGCAGGGCGGGCGCACCCATCTGGTGAGTCCGGCCATGGCCGCTGCCGCCGCGGTCAGCGGTCATTTCGTCGACATCCGTACCTTCTGAGGAGCCAGCATGCGAGCCTTTACCACACTCGACGGGCTGGTTTGCCCGCTGGATCGCGCCAATGTCGATACCGACGCGATCATTCCCAAGCAGTTTCTCAAGTCGATCAAGCGCGCCGGTTTCGGTCCGAATCTGTTCGACGAATGGCGTTACCTGGATCATGGCGAGCCCGGCATGGACAATAGCCGCCGCCCGTTGAATGACGATTTCGTGTTGAACATGCCGCGATTCCAGGGCGCACAGATCCTGCTGACGCGCGAGAACTTCGGTTGCGGTTCCAGTCGCGAGCATGCGCCCTGGGCGCTGGAGGATTATGGTTTCCGTGCCGTGATCGCCCCGAGCTTCGCGGATATTTTCTTCAATAACTGCTACAAGAACGGCTTGCTGCCGATTGTGCTCTCGGCGCAGGTGGTCGACCGGCTGTTTGTGGAGTGTGCCACCCACCCCGGGTACCGGTTGACCATCGACCTGGAGAAGCAGGTGGTCAACAGCCCGGCCGGACGCAGTTATCACTTCGAGATTACCGAGCATCGCAAGCATTGCCTGCTCAACGGGCTGGATGAAATCGGCCTGACCTTGCAGCACGCCGACAAGATCCGTGCTTTTGAAACCCGTATCGCGGCCGACAAGCCCTGGTTGCTGTAAGTCGAGGAGACCGACATGAAAATTGCCGTATTGCCCGGTGACGGGATCGGCCCGGAAATTATCGCCCAGGCGTGCCGCGTGCTGGAGGTCCTCAGGGCGGACGGTCTGCCGCTGGAAACCGAATTCGGCGTTTTGGGCGGCGCCGCCTATGACCGCCATGGCGAACCCTATCCCGAGGCGACGCGCCAGCTGGTGCATGCCGCGGATGCCGTGCTGCTCGGTGCCGTCGGCGGGCCGCAGTATGACAAGCTTGACCGTCCCCTGCGCCCCGAGCGTGGCCTGCTGGCCATCCGCAAGGATCTGAACCTGTTTGCCAATCTGCGCCCGGCCGTGCTGTATCCGGAGCTGGCCTCGGCGTCCACCCTCAAGCCGGAGGTGGTGTCCGGACTGGACATCATGATCGTGCGCGAGCTGACGGGTGACATTTACTTTGGCCAGCCGCGCGGCATTTCGGTCAACGAGCTGGGCGAGCGCGAGGCCTACAACACCATGCGCTACAGCGAGAGCGAGGTGCGTCGCATTGCCCATGTGGCCTTTGGCATTGCCATGAAGCGCAACCGCAAGCTGTGCTCGGTCGACAAGGCAAATGTGCTGGAGACCACCGAGTTCTGGAAGGAAATCATGATCGAAGTCGGCCAGGCGTATCCCGAGGTCGAACTCAGTCATATGTATGTGGATAACGCCGCCATGCAGCTGGTGCGCAACCCGAAGCAGTTTGACGTGATGGTGACGGGCAATATCTTCGGCGACATCCTCAGCGATGAAGCCTCGATGCTGACCGGCTCGATCGGCATGCTGCCATCCGCCTCGCTGGACGAGAACAACAAGGGTCTGTACGAGCCCAGTCATGGCTCGGCGCCGGATATCGCCGGACGCGATCTGGCCAACCCGCTGGCGACCATCCTGTCGGCGGCCATGATGTTGCGCTACACCTTCAATCGCAATGACGCTGCCGAACGGGTGGAGAATGCGGTGAAAAAGGTGTTGGCCGCCGGTCTGCGTACCGGGGATATTTATGAGCCGGGCTGTGAAAAGGTCAGCTGCAGTGCCATGGGTGACGCTGTCGTCGCGGCGCTGTGAGCGCCAGACAACAACAGAATGCGAGATTGAAAGGACATCTGATGAGAGTAGGGTTTGTAGGTTGGCGCGGCATGGTCGGCTCGGTGCTGATGCAGCGCATGCAGGAAGAGCGCGATTTTGCCCATATCGATGAGCCGGTGTTTTTCACCACCTCCAATGTCGGCGGCAAGGCACCGGCCATCGGCCGCGAGCTGCCGCCGCTCAAGGATGCCTATGCCATCGCCGAACTGCAGGCGATGGATGTCATCGTGACTTGCCAGGGGGGGGATTACACGAATGAGGTCTATCCCAAGCTGCGAGCTGCCGGCTGGAAGGGCTACTGGATTGATGCCGCCTCGTCGCTGCGCATGGCCGACGACGCGATCATCATCCTCGATCCGGTCAATCGCGATGTGATTGATCGCGGCCTGGGCGAGGGCATCAAGAACTATATTGGCGGAAACTGTACCGTGTCGCTGATGTTGATGTCGTTGTCCGGCCTGTTCCAGCGTGATCTGGTTCAGTGGGTCAGTGCCATGACCTATCAGGCTGCTTCGGGCGGCGGTGCGCAGCACATGCGCGAGCTGCTGACCGGCATGGGCACCCTGCACGGTGCGGTGGCCGCCCAGCTGGCCGATCCGGCCAGCGCCATCCTGGATATTGACCGGGCGGTGACCGCGACCCTGCGCGACGACGCTTTCCCCTGCCAGCAGTTCGGCGTGCCGCTGGCCGGCAGCCTGATCCCCTGGATCGACAAGGATCTGGGTAATGGCCAGTCGAAGGAAGAGTGGAAGGGGCATGCCGAAGCCAACAAGATTCTCGGCCGCGGCGATGACCCGGTGATCGTCGATGGTCTGTGTGTGCGCGTTGGTGCCATGCGTTGCCACAGTCAGGCGCTGACCATCAAGCTGCGTCGTGATGTGCCGCTGGACGAAATCAACGACATGCTGGCCTCGGCGCACCAGTGGGCTCAGGTCGTGCCCAACGAGCGCGAGGCCACCATGCGCGCCCTGAGTCCGGCCGCTGTCAGCGGAACGCTGCGCACCCCGGTGGGACGCCTGCGCAAGCTGGGTATGGGCGGGGAGTATCTCTCGGCCTTTACCGTCGGCGACCAGCTGCTGTGGGGGGCGGCGGAACCGCTGCGTCGCATGCTGCGGATTTTGCTGGAGCGGTAATCAATCCGGACGGACTTTGTAACATTTTCTGATTGAGCGCTAGAATACGGCTTAAATCAGCTCTTATATATCGATCAGGGGCGCGCAAGCGCCCCTGTTGCTTACAGGATTTTCATCATGTCGCAAGCTCTGCAAGTTGCCGTTGTCGGCGCTACCGGTCTGATCGGCCAGGCGCTGCTCGATCTGCTGGCTACCCGCCAGTTCCCCGCCCAGCGTGTCTTTGCCGTTGACGAGTCGCAGCACGAAGGGGAAACGGTCGCCTTTGGCAATCTGGAGCTGGATGTGCAGTCCATCGATGATTTTTCCTTCGAAAACGTCGGCCTGGCGTTTTTTGTCGCCGGCAGCGAACTGTCGCGCCAGCGGGTGCCGGAGGCGCGGGCCGCCGGTGCCAGCGTCATCGATTTCAGTTCGGCGTTTCGCCACGACGAACAGGTAGCTTTTGTCGTGCCGCGCATCAACGGGGCCAGTCTGGCCGCGCAGGAAGACACCTCGCTGGTGTCCGTGCCGAACTGCACGGTCACCCCTCTGGCGGTGGCGCTCAATGCGCTGGCCGGCCATGGCCTGGGCCGGGTGACGGTATCGACCTACCAGTCGGTGTCGGGCAGCGGCCAGCAGGCGCTGGAAACCCTGGCCGACCAGACGACGGCGCTGTTTGCCCAGCGTGAGGTCGAGACGGCGGTTTATCCCAAGCGTATCGCCTTCAACCTGCTGCCGTGCATCGGTGAGGTGGCGGCGGACGGGCACAGCAGCGAAGAGCAGTCGGTGATCGACGAAGTGCGTCGCCTGCTTGGTGTGCCGTCCTTGCCGGTGGAGGTGACCTGCGTGCGGGTGCCGGTGTTCTTTGGTCATGCCTGGGCTGTACATGTGGCACTGGACAAGCCGCTGGAGGTCGATCGGGCCCGCAAGCTGCTGGCTGCCAGCGGCATCCATGTGGTGGATGAGCCGCAACGCGAGGATGGCTATGCCACACCGATGGAAGTGGCCGGCTCCGACCGCATCTGGGTCAGTCGCGTACGCGCTACCCCGGCGGGTTTAGCTTTCTGGCTGACGGCCGATAATGTCCGTGTCGGTGCCGCGCTCAATTGTGTCGAAGTCGCGGAAGTGCTACTCAAGGCCGGCAAGTTGAATTGATGACATAAGGTTTGTGCTGGTCAATTGTTCCAGCACATTCTAATATTGCAGTATTTAGCGCCATTTGGCGTCTGTGCGCCATATGTTGTGTCCCGACCAGCGCGGCGGGTGACGATCTGCCGCGCGAGGAGACGATGTGTTGAGACGATACCTTGCCGGACTGGCCCTGATCCTGTTTGCCGTCTGTGCCCGGGCTGAACTGGGCCCCATCGTGCTGTATTCCCGGCTGGGCGAACCGCTGCGGGCCGAGGTGGCCATTACCCGCCCGGAAGCCATCGACTTCATGCACTGGCGCGTCGGTCTGGCCGATCGGGCCGCCTTCGACAATCTCAACGTGGTGTATCTGCCCGAGCTGGCCGATCTGCGGTTTTCCCTGCGCGCCGGTCCGCGCGGCCCGGTGGTGCTGATCCGTTCGCAAAAGCCGATTCGCACGCCTTATCTGCAATTCGTGCTGGCCCTGAAGACCACCGGCGGGCAGTGGGTAAGCGCTTATGATCTGAAACTCGAGTCGCGTGGCGAGGGGGATGTGGTCGATGTGCCGGTGGAAACCACCCCGGCTGCCAATGCCGCTCCGGCGATGCCGCAGCGGCTGAAGGTCGGCAAGCAGGACAGTCTGGCTTCGCTGGCCGCCCGTGTGCGTCCCAAAGGCGTGGCGCCAGAGCAGGCCATGGCGGCACTGTATCAGGCCAACAAGCGTCAGTTTCTGCCGGGCACTCCGCCGGTGCCGCGCAGTGGCAGTGAACTGCAGGTGCCGTCTGCTGCCGCGATGCGTGCACTGACGCTTGCCCGGGCGCGTGCCATCCTGCATCCGCAAACCCAGGTGGCTGCCCCGCGCAACATTCGTCCTGCGGTCCCCCTGAGCGAACCGCTGCCGCCGCCCGACAAGATTGCCGTGCCGCCGACGGCTGCTGCTCACGCCGCGCCGGCACCGGCACCGGCACCGGCTGGCGCCGCGGCGCATCCGGCCACCGAGGCCCATCCGGCCCCGCCACCGCCGCTCGCGGCCTCACAGATCGCGGCTTATGCCGCTTCCGAGGCGGCTGCGCACGCCAAGATCGATACCCTGCAGCAGCAGGTCCAGCAGCGTGCCGAAGCGCTGAAGAAAGCCAACCAGCATATCGATCAGCTCAACAAGCAGATCAAGTCCTTGCAGGCCTCCGAGGCGGCCACGGCCAATTTGCTGGCCAAGGGTTTCAACTACCGCAACCCGCTGAATCTGGCGATGGCAGCGGGTGCCGTGGCGCTGATTGCCGTGTTGTTCTTCCTGCTCGGGCGTCGCCGTTCGGCCAACGGCAAGAAGAAAGCACCGAAATCTCCGGGCAAGCACCCGCTGGCCACGACCGGCGTGGCCCAGCCCGATCCGGCCGCTGCCGAGGCCAGCGGTCATGGCGATCCGCTGGCGGAGGCAGAGGTGTATCTGGCCTATGGTCATGATGATCAGGCTGAGGACATTCTGCGCAAGGCGCTGGATCAGCATCCGGGACGCCAGGATCTGCGCAGCAAGCTGCTGGAGATCTATGCGGCTCGGCCCGACAAGGTGAAATTCGAAGTGTTGGCGCGTGAGGTGCACGACGCCTATGACGGACGCGGAGCGCTCTGGGAGCGGACCCGCGCCATGGGCGCGGCCATCGATCCGGAAAATCCGCTGTATCTGCCGGAGAACCCGGCGGCGGTGGCGGCCGCGGCGGCGACACCGATGATGGATTTCTCGGCGCTGGAAACGCCGGTGGGTTCGGAGGAGTCCGAAATGTTGCCGGTTTCGCCTGCTGAACCGCCTCTGGCGCTGCCGGAGACTGAACTGCCGGCCGAGGGACAGGTCGAAACCCCTGCAGCTGAAAATTCCGACGGAAACAGCCTGCTGGATTTTGATTTTTCCCTTGAAAACAATGCGTCATTGCCTTCGGCCGAACCGGCATTGGACATCGAGCCTGATTTGTCTATGCTGAATGATCCCGAGCCTGTTGCAGAGGAACCGGTCATTGAGATGCCTCCGGTCGCCGACCCGGTACCGGCCGCTCCCGTTGAAGAGGCGGTGGCCGGGACGGCATCGGCACCTGCCGTCAGCGGTGCCGGAGAGGTCCTGGTGGAAGACATCAGCCTGCCGCCGTCGAAAGACGAGGAGGCCTTGTCGACCAAGCTGGATCTTGCCCAGGTTTATATCGACATGGGCGACAACGAAGGTGCCCGCGAGGTGCTCAACGAACTGATCCGCGAGGCCGGCGGCAAGTTGAAGCAGCGGGCCGAAGACATGTTGGCGCAAGTTGCATGAGTAGCCAGATGAATACGTTGACATTCTGTTTTGTTGCCGCTGCCGGAGGGCAGCAGTGAAGCGTCCGGTACGACGCCAGTTGCTGGCGGTGGCCGTCTCCGGCCTGTTCGCCTGGCCGCATGCCGCCCAGGCAGGGCTGGGGGCGATCGAGGTGCTGTCTGCCCCGGGAGAGGCCTTTACGGCGCTGATTCCCTTTGTGGACGACATGCCGGGCGAGGATGCCGTGGTATCGCTCGCCGATCGCAACCGTTACCCGATGCTGTCTCCCTACAGCAGTTCGGCCGGCCAGCTGCACTTTACCCTGCAAAAATCCGTCGATGGCAAACCGACCGGCATTCTGGTGTTCGGACCGGAGCATTTTGCCGAGAAGGAGCTGGATTTTGCCGTCGCGCTGCGCTGGGCTTCGGGCGGCGCGGTGCGCGAGTACCAGGTCAGCGAACGTCATGCGGCGGCCGGTCAGAAGAAGCGGACGCCGGCTCCTGCGCCGGATCGGAAACCCTCGCTGTTGCCCTCGGTGCATGGCGGTCATGGTCATGTGGCCCTGGGGGACCTGAAGGTCCTGTCCCAGGCGCGTGAACCCCTGCTGGCCGAGGCTCCCCTGCTGGGGGTGGCACCCGCCGATACGGCACGCCTGAAAGTGCGTGTTTCTCCGTTGTCTGCCGCGGGTAAACCCTCTGCCGAGACACTTTCGCTGCTGTCTTCGATGCGCTACTCCGTCATCAGTGGTCCGGATGGCAGCCGGGTGCTGCAGCTGATTTCGACGGAAGCGCTGATGTTGCCGCGGCTGGATTTCCGCCTGGATGTCCGGCTGGATGAAGCGCGGCTGGTTCGCCATTACCAGCTGGACGCGAAGGATCTGCAGATTGTTGTGTCCGAGCAGGCCGAGCCTGCCGCGACCACCGATCTTCAGAGCGAGCGGACAGGCGCCGATGCCGATGGCCGGTTCCTGACCTGGCGCGTTCAGCCAAAGGAGTCCTTGTCGTCGATCGCCAGCCGCTTGCGTCCTGACAGCCTCTCACTGGCCTCGGTCATGCAGCGCCTGTACCGTAACAACCCGGAGGCCTTCATCGCTGGCGATATCAATCGTCTGCGCGCCGGTGTGTTGTTGCGTTATCCGGCACAGTGGTCGCCAAGGCAGGATGCCGCGACGCCGGATGCCTCCCCGGCGTCCGCAGCCGCTGCCGGCCAGCCGGCCGTCGTCCAGCTGAATGCGCCGTTACCCGGCATCGAGGATAGCCAGTCCCGTCTGGCCGACTTGCGCGCCAAGCTGGCGCAGCAAGAGCGCCAACTGTCGGATGCCGACACCATCGCCCGGTCGCTGGAGAAAAAATTGCAGGCCCTGCAGCAGCAAAAATCCGTCGCTGCGCCGCCTGTCGTCAAGGCCAGGTCTTCCTCCTCCATGGTGGCCGCCACCGCCGCCGGGGGCATACTGCTCGCGGCAGCGGTGACGGCCCTGGCTTTGCGCCGCCGCCATCAGCGCCTGCAGGCTCAGCAGGCAGAGGGGCTGGATCGCGGTACCACGGTCGAGGGGATGCGGCAATGGCTGCGCTATGACCCTACCCGGGACGATCTGCGCTATCGCCTGCTGCTGTTGCTGGCCAGTCAGAATGACCGTGAGGGGTTTATCGAGCAGGCTGAAATGGCACGCAGCCGTTTCGATGCGGGGGGCGAGATGTGGCAGGGCGTGTTACGCATGGGTCGCGAGTTGGCGCCGGATCATGACTGGGAGCGTCGTGCGACGGTTGTCGCCCCGGCGGCTGCCGCCATGCCGGAACGCCCTCTGCGCGAGCTGGGTGGCTTGGATGAACTGGCCGATGATCTGGTTGTGTTCCGTGATGCGGCGGTCGATTTTGATACGGCCGAGGCACCGGAATTGCCTCAGCCGATTGATCAGAAAGCCCTGGCACTGCTGTTCCAGGAAATGGGCGATCACAAATCCGCTCAGGAGATGGCACGTCACCCGGGCAGTTGAGCCCGATGCAGAATCTGTCAGGAAGGCCGGACATTTGTCTGGCCTTTTTTATGTCGGCCCCGTGGTCAGACCACCATGGCTTGAGGTAGAGTGAATCATTTGGCGCAGGGATTGGCTGTCGGATCAAGGATGGAATATCAATGAGAATTGCGCTCGGCTTGGAGTATGACGGTCGGGCGTTCGCTGGCTGGCAAACGCAACCGCACGGCAATACGGTACAGGATCAACTCAATCGCGCCCTGAGTGCCATCGCCGGCGTGCCGGTCAGTACCATGGCGGCAGGGCGTACAGATGCCGGGGTGCACGCCTCCAGGCAGGTGGTGCATTTCGATTGCGCCGTGTCGCGCCCGGACAATGCCTGGGTGCGTGGCGTCAACAGCCATCTGCCTGCGGCCATCAGTGTCTTGTGGGCACGTCAGGTTGCGGATGACTTCCATGCACGGTTTTCGGCCTTTTCCCGCAGCTACAGCTACTACCTGCTGACGCATCCGGTGCGTCCGGCCCTGCTGGCAGGCAAGGTGGGCTGGTATCACCAGTCACTGGACGTGGATGCCATGCGCACAGCGGCTGCCTGTCTGATCGGGCGTCATGACTTTTCCAGCTTCCGCGCTGCGGAGTGCCAGGCCAAAAGTCCGGTCAAGGATCTGCAAAAACTGGATCTGGTCGAGCATCAGGGCCTGATTCGCTTCGATCTGCTGGCCGATGCTTTTTTGCATCATATGGTGCGCAATCTGGTGGGGGCGCTGCTGTATGTCGGCAAAGGCGCACTGAGCGTCGATGACATGCGCCAGTTGCTGGCGGCGAGAGATCGCACGACGGCACCGCCGACCTTCATGCCCGATGGGCTGTACCTGACCGGGGTGGGCTATCCGGCGCACTTTAACTTGCCGTCCGAGACGGAGACGGCGCGGCTGACACTATGGAGATGAGGGCATGACCCGGGTGAAGATTTGCGGGATTACCCGCCCTGAAGACGGTGTCGAGGCGGCCCGGCTGGGTGCCGATGCCATCGGGCTGGTGTTCTATCCCAGAAGTCCGCGTCATGTATCGCTGACCGCTGCGCGTCAGGTAGTGGCGGCGCTGCCGCCATTCGTCAGCGTGGTGGCGCTGTTTGTCGATCCGTCGCGCGAGGCGGTCGAGGAGGTCCTGGCCGCCGTGCCGGTGGATGTGCTGCAGTTTCATGGCGATGAGTCTGCCGATTTTTGCCGCGCCTTCGCCCGTCCTTATCTGAAGGCGGTGCGGATGCGGCCGGGGGTGGACTTGCTGGCCCTGGCCGGCGTGTTTCACGATGCAAGAGGCCTGCTGGTGGATGCCTTTGTCGATGGTGTCCACGGAGGGACCGGGACGCGATTCGACTGGTCGTTGTTGCCGGAAAGGTTGCCGGTGCCGCTGATTCTGTCCGGCGGGCTGGATGAGAAAAATGTCGCCGATGCGGTACGGCAGGTGGGTCCTGCTGCCGTGGATGTGTCGAGCGGTGTGGAAGTGTCAAAGGGGATCAAGGATGCCCGCCGCATGGCGGCATTCATTCAAGGAGCAAAGTATGGGTCAGTATGATCTTCCCGATGCCGGGGGCCGTTTCGGCGCCTATGGTGGCATCTATGTGGCCGAAACATTGATGGCGGCCCTTGAGGAACTGAAGGCAGAGTATGCCCGTGCCAAGGCCGATCCGGCCTTCTGGGACGAATACCGTCGCGAGCTGGCGCATTTTGTCGGCCGTCCTTCGCCGATCTACCATGCACGCCGATGGTCGGAAATGCTCGGTGGTGCCCAGATCTATCTCAAGCGGGAAGACCTCAACCATACCGGTGCCCACAAGGTGAACAACACCATTGGCCAGGCCCTGCTGGCCCGCCGCATGGGCAAGAAGCGCGTGATTGCCGAGACCGGTGCCGGTCAGCACGGCGTCGCCTCGGCGACCGTGGCGGCCCGTTACGGCATGGAGTGCGTGGTCTATATGGGGTCGGAAGACATCAAGCGGCAATCGCCCAATGTCTATCGCATGAAACTGCTTGGCGCCACCGTGGTGCCGGTCGAGTCCGGTTCGCGCACGCTGAAGGATGCCCTCAACGAGGCCATGCGCGATTGGGTGACCAATGTCGATACCACGTTCTACATTCTCGGTACGGCTGCCGGTCCGCATCCTTATCCGATGCTGGTGCGTGACTTTCAGCGCGTGATCGGTGAAGAGTGCAAGGTTCAGATGCCGGAAATGATCGGCCGCCAGCCGGATGTGGTGGTGGCGTGCGTCGGGGGAGGCTCCAATGCCATCGGCCTGTTCCATCCCTATATCGATGTGCCGGGCGTGCGCATGGTCGGTGTCGAGGCGGGCGGCGAAGGTCTGGATGGCCTGCGCCATGCCGCGCCGCTGTCAGCCGGTACCCCCGGGGTGCTGCATGGCTTCCGCGGCTATCTGATGCAGGATGCCGATGGCCAGATCATGGAGACCCACTCGGTGTCTGCCGGGCTGGATTACCCCGGCGTCGGTCCGGAGCATTGCTATCTGAAGGACAGTGGTCGCGCCGAATATACCGCCATCAACGATGATGATGCGCTCAAGGCCTTCCATGACTGTTGCCGTATGGAGGGCATCATTCCGGCGCTGGAGTCCAGCCATGCACTCGCCTGGGCCGCCCAGGCGGCGCCAACCATGTCGCGCGACCAGGTGATTCTGGTCAACCTGTCCGGACGGGGCGACAAGGATATCAACACCATTGCCGGCCTGTCCGGCATCAGCCTGTAAGCGGGGGCGCACATGTCGCGAATTGCAGAGTGTTTCAATCGTCTGGCGGGTGAGAAGGCGCTGATTCCGTTTATCACCGCCGGTGATCCCAACCCCAAACTCACCGTCGACCTGATGCATGGTCTGGTGGAGGGCGGGGCGGACATCATCGAACTGGGCGTGCCGTTTTCTGATCCGATGGCGGACGGTCCGGTGATCCAGCGAGCCTCGGAGCGGGCGCTCAAGCACCATGTCAGCCTGACCCAGGTGCTGGAAATGGTCGCCGCATTCCGTCTGGAAAATTCCTATACTCCGGTCGTGCTGATGGGGTATCTCAACCCGGTCTGCGCCATGGGGTTCGAGCGCTTCGCCGAGCGCGCGCGCGCGGTGGGGGTCGATGGCGTGCTGACCGTGGATTGCCCGCCGGAAGAGGCCGAGGCACTGACCGGCGCGCTGACTGCCGCCGGTCTGGATCCGATCTTTCTGGTGGCCCCGACCACGCCGCCGGAGCGGGTGGCGCAGATCGGCCGACTGGCGCGCGGATATGTCTATTATGTGTCGCTAAAAGGCGTAACTGGTGCCGGTCATCTGGACATTGCTGAAGTTACGGGTAAAATTGCCGCCCTTAGGGAGTCAATTCCCGTGCCTATCGGAGTGGGTTTCGGCATTCGTGATGCGGAAACCGCCCGAGCACTGTCAGTCACTGCCGACGCCATTGTGGTGGGCAGCCGACTGGTGCAGGAAATCGAGGCCGCCGAGCCGCAAGCTGCCAAAGGGCGGCTCGCGCGTCTGGTGGCCGAATTGAAATCGGCCATTCGCTAGAGTTTTTGCTCTCTAGCGTGTTGAGCCTGACGTGACGACCCGGCCAGGCCGGGTCGAATTGTCCAAGGAGTCTGCATGAGCTGGTTGAACAAGCTCCTGCCGCCGAAGATCAAGCGCGAAGGTCGCGCGGATCGACCGTCGGCGGTGCCGGAAGGTTTGTGGAGCAAATGCTCCGCATGCGAAGCCGTACTGTATTACACCGATCTCGAGTCCAATCTGCAGGTTTGTCCCAAGTGCGGGCATCATCACCCGCTGCATGCGCGTGCGCGTCTCGAGGTGCTGCTGGATCAGGAAGGCCGGCGCGAAATCGGCAGCGAGGTCAAGCCGGTTGATGTGCTGAAGTTCAAGGACAGCAAGCGTTACATTGACCGCCTGGGTGCCGCCCAGTCCGATACGGCGGAAGACGATGCGCTGGTGGTCATGCAGGGCAGCATCCTGTCGGTACCGGCCGTGGTTGCCGCGTTTGAATTCAAGTTCATCGGCGGTTCGATGGGCTCGGTCGTGGGCGAGCGCTTCGTGCGTGGCGTCCAGGCGGCCGTCGAGGCCCGTGCGCCGTTCATCTGCGTCTCTGCCTCCGGCGGGGCGCGCATGCAGGAAGGGCTGAACTCGCTGATGCAGATGGCCAAGACCAGCGCCGCGCTGGATCTGCTGGCTGAGTCGCGTCTGCCTTTCATCTCCATTCTGACCGATCCCACCATGGGGGGGGTATCGGCATCGTTTGCCTTCCTGGGGGACGTGGTGCTGGCCGAGCCGGGCGCCCTGATCGGCTTCGCCGGCCCGCGCGTCATCGAGCAGACGGTTCGGCAGACCCTGCCGGAAGGTTTTCAGCGTTCCGAGTTCCTGCTGCAGAAGGGCGCCATTGACCAGATCGTCGATCGCCGCGAACTGAAGCAGAAGGTGGCCGACCTGCTGACGCTGCTGATGCGCGAGCCCTCGGTCGCCTGAGTCTGTCCGGCCTGCGCCGGCGATCATGAAAAACGGCAAGCCACACTGGCTTGCCGTTTTTCATGTGTCCGATGCTCAGAAGCGGTCGATGATGTGATTGTCCTGCTCGCCCAGCACATGGGAGGCCGGACCGGTCAGCAACGAGTCCGGCTCGTAGACCACGCGGGTATTCTTGTCCGGGTAGGGCAGGTGCCACAGGAAGTGACGGATGCAGTTGAGGCGCGCCCGCTTCTTGTCATCGGCCTTGATCACGGTCCACGGTGCATCGGCGGTGTCGGTGTGAAAGAACATGGCCTTTTTCGCTGCCGTGTATTCATCCCACTTGTCCAGCGACTGAATGTCGATCGGTGACAGTTTCCAGTGCTTGAGCGGATCGTCCCGGCGCGAAATGAAGCGTCGCAGCTGTTCTTCGCGGCTGACAGAGAACCAGTACTTGAACAGCCTCAGGCCACTGTTGACCAGCATGCGTTCAAACTCCGGTGCCTGGCGCAGGAATTCCAGATACTCGTTCGGTGTGCAGAAGCCCATCACCCGCTCGACCCCGGTGCGGTTGTACCAGGAGCGGTCGAAGAACACCATTTCCCCTGCCGTCGGCAGATGCTGCACATAGCGCTGGAAGTACCACTGGCCGCGCTCGACTTCAGTGGGTTTTTCCAGTGCCACCACCCGGGCGCTGCGCGGGTTGAGGTGCTCCATGAAGCGTTTGATGGTGCCGCCCTTGCCCGCTGCATCGCGCCCCTCGAACAGAATGACGATCCGCTGGCCGGTTTCCCTGACCCAGTTCTGCACCTTGAGCAGTTCGATCTGCAGTTCGGCCTTGATGTGCTCGTACTCCGGCCGGCGCATGCGGGTCTTGTAGGGATAATTGGCCGGCAACGGGGCCGTCGTGCTGTCTTCTGAGGAGCCGCGGGGGGCATGGGCGATCTGCATCGCCATCGGAGACTGGCTGATGGCTTCGATTTCACGCGCTGCCTGGGCTCGGGCCGCAGCGGCGCGCTCGGCCTGGGACGAGCGGGGCTTGCTGCGTGATGCGGTCTTGCTGCGCACCGGTTTGTCACTGCCGGTGGCTGCGGTCTGGGCGTCAGTGGCTTCGGTTGCGGTAGGGGCGGCAACGGGCTCGTCGGCGGGCGAGTCGGGTTGGGGCGTGGTGTCGTTCATGGCAATGACCCTGCAGGAAGCATGGATAGATCTATCCTACTTCTTTGGCATAACGAGGTCGATAGTAATATTGCGCTCTGTCTCGGGTCTGAACTTGGCGCGGCAAATCGGGTACAATCGGCACATTACGCATTAACTCTGGCTACTGATCACATAATGAGCACGGAAAACAACACGCCTGTCGTCAGCAACTTCATCCGCTCCATCATCGACGAGGATCTCGCCTCCGGCAAACATGCCTCGATCGTGACCCGCTTCCCGCCGGAACCGAATGGTTACCTGCACATCGGCCATGCCAAGTCGATCTGCCTGAACTTTGGTCTGGCCGAAGACTACCAGGGGCGCTGCCATCTGCGCATGGACGATACCAACCCGGAAAAGGAATCGGACGAATATGTGCGTTCGATCCAGGACAGCATCCGCTGGCTGGGTTTCCAGTGGGACGGCAATGTGCGTTATGCCTCCGACTACTTTGATGCGCTGTATGACTATGCCGTGGCCCTGATCAAGGCCGGTCACGCCTATGTCTGCGAACTGACGCCGGAGCAGATGCGCGAATACCGCGGCAGCCTGACCGAACCGGGCCGCGACAGTCCGTATCGCAACCGCAGCGTCGAGGAGAACCTCGACCTGTTCACGCGCATGAAGAACGGCGAGTTTCCCGACGGCAGTCGTACGCTGCGCCTGAAGATCGATATGGCCTCCGGCAACGTCAATCTGCGCGACCCGGTGATTTACCGCATCCGCCGCGTGCATCATCACCGTACCGGCGACAAGTGGTGCATCTACCCGATGTACGACTACACCCATTGCATTTCGGATGCGCTGGAAGGCATTACCCACTCGCTGTGCACGCTGGAGTTCGAAGACCATCGCCCGCTGTACGACTGGGTGCTGGATCACCTCGACGTGCCCTGCCACCCGCGCCAGTACGAATTCTCGCGCCTGGAAATGCTCTCGACCCTGACCTCGAAGCGCAAGCTCAATGCCCTGGTGACCGAAGGTCTGGTCAGCGGCTGGGATGATCCGCGCATGCCCACCGTCGAAGGCATGCGTCGCCGTGGCTACAGCCCGGCCGGTATTCGCCTGTTTGCCCAGCGCATCGGCATTTCCAAGAGCAGCAACGTCATCGACATGAGCGTGCTGGAAGGTGCCGTGCGCGAGACGCTGGAGTCGGAAGCACCGCGCATCATGGCCGTGCTCAATCCGATCAAAGTGACGCTGAGCAACTACGATGCCGCCGTGACCGCCTCGCGTAGCGCACCGTTTCATCCGCATCATCCGGAGTTCGGTGAGCGTGATGTGCCGATTGCCCGCCAGATCTGGATCGAGCAGGACGACTTTGCCGAAGTGCCGCCCAAGGGCTGGCAGCGTCTGACGCCGGGGGGTGAGGTGCGTCTGCGTTATTCCTATGTGATCAAGTGCGAAGAGGTGATCAAGGATGAAAGCGGTCGCGTGATCGAACTCAAGTGCTCGATCGACCACGACACGCTGGGCAAGAACCCTGAAGGTCGCAAGGTCAAGGGGGTCATCCACTGGGTCAGCGCCGAGCACGCCATCGAAGCCGAAGTTCGTCTGTACGACCGTCTGTTTACCGAACCGCGCCCGGATGCCATTCGCGGCGAGGACGGTGAATACCTGGACTTCCGTCAGTTCCTCAATCCGGCCTCGCTGGCCGTGACCACGGGCTATCTCGAGGCCTCGGCACTGAATGTGCAGCCGGAGAGCCGCTATCAGTTCGAGCGTCTCGGCTACTTTGTTGCGGATCGCTACGATCACCAGCCGGGCAAGAGGGCGGTATTCAATCGCGCCGTCGGGCTGCGTGATACCTGGAGCAAGTAAGTCTTTCGACATGGCGAACCTCGGTTCGCCATTTTTTTTACTTTGAACGGGATCGTCGCTATGCAGTGTCGTCTTTCCAGTCTGTTGGTCCTGGGGTTGCTGGCCGGCAGCTGGGCGCAGGCCGCTCAGCCGGGCAAAACCTATGATTTCACCATCGTGCACACCAATGATCTGCATGGTCGCTTCTGGCCGGATGCGGACGGTGAGTATGGCCTGGCGGCCCAGAAGGCGCTCATCGACCAGATCCGTGCCGAGGTGCGGCAGGCGGGCGGGCGCACCCTGGTGCTCAATGCCGGTGACGTGAATACCGGTGTGCCCGAGTCGGACATGCAGGACGCCGAGCCGATGTTCCGTGGCATGAATGCCATTGCCTACGATGCCATGGCGCTGGGTAATCACGAGTTCGACAAGCCGCGCAGCGTGTTGCTGCGGCAAAAAGGCTGGGCTGCGTTTCCATTGCTGTCGGCCAATCTCTATCAGGGAAAGACCCGTCCGTTTGCCGCCACGGCCCAATTCGACCTGGGGGGGCTCAAGGTGGCGGTGCTGGGACTGACCACCCCGGATACGCCCAAGCTGGTCAATCCGCAAAACCTGTCCGGCGCACATTTTGTCGCTCCGGAGCGTGAAGCCGCCAAACTGGTGCCGGCCCTGCGCCGCAAGGCCGATGTGGTGATTGCCCTGACGCACCTGGGGTACTACCCCGATGGTCAGCATGGCGTGAATGCCCCGGGCGACGTGGAACTGGCGCGCACGGTACCCGGTATTGACGTCATTGTCGGCGGGCACAGCCATACCGCCGTATGCATGTCCGGTCCCAATCAGCTGGAGACCACCCATCAGCCGGGGGCGCCTTGCCGGCCGGATCAGCAGAATGGCACCTGGATCATGCAGACCGGGGAGTGGGGCAAGTCGGTGGGGTGCGCCGACTTCCGCTACCAGCAGGGTAAGCTGACGCTGGTGCGTTACACCCTGATTCCGGTCAATCTCAAGCATGCCGTGACCAGTCCGGATGGCAAAACCAGCAAGGTGACCTGGGGGGCGCCGATTACGCCGGATCCGGTCATGGTCAGCCTGCTCACGCCGTACCAGCAGAAAGGTCAGCAGGTGCTCTCCCAGCCGGTCGGTCAGCTGGACAGCCCGCTGGATGGTGCCCGTGAGCATGTGCGCAGCCAGCCGACCAGTATGGGACGCTTTGCCGGCGAGGCCTTCATGGCACAGACCGGTGCCGATCTGGCGCTGATGAATGGTGGCGGGGTGCGGGACTCGCTGCCTGCCGGTGCCGTCAGTTATCGGGATGTGCTCAAGGTCTTCCCCTTCGGCAGTACCGTGGTGACGGTCGAACTGCGTGGCGATGCGCTGCTGGACTTGCTGACCAAGGCAGCGCTCATGACGCCGGGCAGTGGCGGCTACCCGCAGATGGCCGGCGTGCGCCTGATCCGGCAGGAGGGCAAACTGACCGGCGTTGAGGTCGGCGGCAAGCCGCTTGATCCGCAGCGTCAGTACAAGCTGGTCACCAACAGCTTTCTCGCGGCGGGGGGCGATGGTTATCCCAGGCTGAATCGTTTGCCCGGCTATGTGGATACCGGGTTTGTCGATGCCGATGTGCTGAAAAACTATCTGGCGGCCAGGAGCCCGATCAAGGCGGCGGATTACGCCCCCTGATCCTGCGGCGCGCTGGCGCGGGCGAAACGCCCGGCCCGGCGCGCCGGACTTCTGCTACAATTCTCGGTCAGTCAACCTCCCTCAACGTCGAATCACCATGCTGAAGCTCTACAATACCCTGTCCAGACAGAAAGAAGTCTTTACCCCGATCGAGGCCAACAAGGTACGTATGTACGTCTGCGGCATGACCGTCTACGACTTCTGCCATCTCGGTCATGCGCGGGTGATGGTGGTATTCGACATGGTGGCGCGCTGGTTGCGGGCCAGTGGTTATGACGTCAACTACGTGCGCAACATCACCGATATTGATGACAAGATCATTCGCCGCGCGGCCGAGAACGGTGAAAGCATCGGCGCGCTGACGCAACGCTTCATTACCGCCATGGATGAAGACAGCGCAGCGCTTGGCGTCGAGCGGCCGAACCACGAACCGCGTGCCACGGCCTATGTGCCGGGGATGATCCACATGATCGAGACCCTGATCGGCAACGGTCATGCCTATGCGGCCAAGAATGGCGATGTGTACTACGCCGTGCATGCTTTCGAGGGCTATGGCAAGTTGTCCGGCAAGAGTCTGGAAGACCTGCGCGCCGGGGAGCGGGTCGAAGTCGATCCGCACAAGCGCGACCCGATGGACTTCGTTTTGTGGAAGGCAGCCAAACCGGGTGAGCCGAGCTGGGATTCCCCCTGGGGGCCGGGCCGTCCGGGCTGGCACATCGAATGCTCTGTCATGAGCGAGCACCTGCTGGGCGAGCATTTCGACATTCATGGCGGCGGCGCGGATCTGCAGTTCCCGCATCATGAGAACGAGATTGCCCAGTCCGAGGGCGCGCATGGTCATGGCTTCGTCAATTACTGGATGCATAACGGCTTCATTCGTGTCGACGATGAAAAAATGTCCAAGTCCCTGGGCAATTTCTTCACCATCCGCGAAGTGCTGCAAAAGTATGATGCCGAAGTGGTGCGCTTCTTTATCCTGCGTGCCCACTATCGCAGTCCGCTGAATTATTCCGATGCTCATCTGGACGATGCGCGTGCCGCCCTGACCCGCCTGTATACGGCACTGAAGAACGTACCGCCGGTGGACGTTCCTCTGGAGTGGCACGATGAGTATGCCGTGCGCTTCAAGGCGGCCATGGATGATGATTTCAATACCGTCGAGGCCATGGCCGTGCTGTTCGATCTGGCCAACGAGGTTCACAAGACTCAGTCGGCCGAGCTGTCCGGTCTGCTGCGTGCGCTCGCCGGTGTACTCGGCCTGCTGCACCGTGATCCGGTGGCGTTCCTGCAAGGCGGGCAGGGCGGGGCGGGCCAGCTGGCCGCCGAAGACATCGAGGCGCTGATTGAGCAGCGCCGCGCCGCGCGAGCCGCCAAGAACTGGGCCGAGTCCGACCGAATTCGCGACCAACTGGCGGCAGAGGGCGTGATCCTGGAAGACAGTGCCGGTGTGACAACCTGGCGTCGTGGCTGATTCCATGGCGGGGTCTTGTCAAGATGAGGTAATCGGCGGATAATCGTCGGTTTCGTCATGCAGTACAGGCAAAACCCCTGTACCCGAGTAAAGGAACGCATCATGCGCAATGATATTCATCCGTCTTACACAGACGTCGCTGTGACCTGCTCCTGCGGCAACACCTTCGTGACCAAGTCCACGATGGCCAAGGAAGCCTTCCACATCGAAGTTTGCTCCAACTGCCACCCGTTCTACACCGGCAAGCAGAAGATCGTCGACACCGCCGGTCGCGTTGACAAGTTCAACCAGAAGTTCGGCAGCTTCTTCAAGCGCGGCTAATTCGCGTCGAAGACTCCAGAAAAGGCAGCCCAGGCTGCCTTTTTTGTTCCTGATGCCATTCATGCTAAGCTGTGGGGCTTCTGAGCAAGTGATTTCCACGGCGTTTGAAGGCAAAAGAGATAACCTGTTCAGAGGGTCCCTGACCCGCAAGCCATTCCGAGGCTGAACATCGCATGCTGACCTATTCCCCTGATCACCAGAACAATCTGCCGCGCCCGACCGAAAAGCCCTGGGTGCTCCTGCTGCTGGCGTTCATCTGGCTGTGGCCGGCCATTATCGGCCATGACCCCTGGAAGCCGGACGAGCCGTTCGTGCTGGCGGTGGTGCAGGACATGCTGGCCCATGGCCACTGGCTGGTGCCCACGTTCCAGGGCGAGCCCTGGCTGAGCAATCCCCCGCTGTATTACTGGGTGGCCAGCTTCTTCGTGCGGCTGTTCTCGCCCTGGCTGCTGCCGGCGCACGATGCGGCGCGGCTGGCGACCCCGTTATTCATGGCGCTGGCGCTGACTTGTGTCGGCGGGGCGGCACGGGAGCTCATCGGACGGCGGCACGGCCGCAGTGCCGTGCTGATTCTGATCGGCTGCATCGGTCTGGTGGAAACCGGTCACCAGATGACCTCCAGCGTGGCCAGTTTTACCGGTTATGCGGCCGCCTTCTACGCGCTGGCTCTGTGCCTGCGCCTGCCGGCACTGTCCGGCGCCCTGCTGGGCCTGGCCAGTACGGTGCTGTTCCTGTCCTCCAGTCTGCTGGATCTGATGCTGCTCTGGTCCGTGGTACTGCTCCTGCCGCTGTTTCCGGCCTGGCGCAACAAGCGTTATGCCATCACGGTGACCATGGCCCTGCTGTTCGGCTTGCCCCTGTTGCTGGTCTGGCCGGTGGCCTTTGCCCGCTACTATCCGGCACTGTTCGATCTGTGGTGGCACGATTATGCCCTGGGTGAACTGGCCGGATTTTCCCGTCCGGACTTCTTCCATGACTCGGGTTATTACCTGAAAACCGCGCTGTGGTATGCCTGGCCTGCCTGGCCGCTGGCGGGGTGGACGCTCTACCGCCGTCGTCATTTTGACAAGCCGATGATGCAGCTGCCGGGTTTGTTCTTTGCCGTGATCATCATCCTGTTGACCCTGTCCGGCATGCAGGCCACCAAGAACACCATGCCACTCCTGCTGCCCCTGGCGCTGATGGCTGCGATCGAGCTGGATACCCTGCGTCGCGGGGCCGCGGCGGCGTTGAACTGGTTTGCCCTGATGACCTTTGGCTTTTTCGGCCTGCTGGTCTGGTTTGGCTGGGCGGCAATGAACTTTGGCTGGCCGGAGCGACTGGCCGGACGGGCACATTATTTCAGCCCCTACTATGTACCGCATGTATCGGTGGCCATGGCGCTGTGCGGCCTGTTTGCCACACTGGTCTGGATCTGGGCCCTGACGCGGCGCAATCTGCGCGGCCGCCAGGCGGTCACCAACTGGGCTGCCGGCCTCACCCTGCTGTGGGGGCTGATCGGCAGCCTCTGGCTGCCCTGGCTGGATGCCCTCAAGAGTTATCGCCCGGTGGTGGTCGACATGGTACGCCACCTGCCGGCGGATGCCGGCTGTGTCTCCACCGGGGTAGGCAATCTGATGGGACGGGTGAGCTGGCAATACTATGCCGGGATGAACCTGTCCTTGCGCGAGTCCGCTTGCGAATTGCGGCTGATCATCCGCCCGCGCAGCATTCTGCCTGATCCGGCCTGGCAGGTGATCTGGCAAGGCAGCCGCCCGCGGGAAGACGACGAGATTTTCGTTCTGGAACGCCGGCGAGCCCACTAGCCAGGTCTGACAGAGACGAGGGCAGCAAGCAGGGGGTCAGGTCTTGAATTTTGCAGCAGGCCGCAAAATTCAAGACCTGACCCCCTGCTTGCGTCTTGAATCAAGTGCGCAGGATGGCCAGGTTTTCGTACAGCTTCAGGGATTCCGGGTTGGCCAGGGCGCCAAGGTTTTGCACCGGTTGTTGGTGCAGGACATGCTTCACCGCCAGTTCGGCAATCTTGCCATTGGCGGTGCGCGGAATATCGGCGATGGCCACAATATGGGCCGGTACGTGGCGCGGGCTGGCGCCTTCACGGATGCGTTCGCGCAGCCGGGCTGCCAGCGCCTCATCGAGATGGAACCCGCGTGCCAGGCGCACGAACAGAATCACTCGCTCATCGTCCTGCCATTGCTGGCCCACCGCCAGCGCTTCTTCCACCTCATCAAAGGCTTCGACCTGACGATAGATTTCCGCCGTACCGATGCGAACGCCACCGGGGTTGAGAACCGCATCGGAGCGGCCATGGATGATCATGCCGTTGTGGGCGGTGATTTCGGCGAAGTCGCCATGCGCCCAGACATTGGGGAAGCGGTTGAAGTAGGCGCGGCGCAGGGCGCTGCCGTCCTCGTCATTCCAGAAAGCGACCGGCATGGACGGGAAGGGGCGGGTGCAGACCAGCTCGCCTTTCTGTTCGCGCAGGATGGTCCCGTGCTCGTCGAACACCTCGACGGCCATGCCCAGCCCGCGGCACTGCAGCTCGCCGCGCCATACCGGCAGATTGGCCGAGCCCAGGGCAAAGCAGGACACGATATCCGTGCCACCGGAGATCGACGCCAGGTTGAGGTCGCGCTTGACCGACTGGTAGACCCAGTCGAAGCCTTCCGGCATCAATGGCGAACCGGTGGAAAAGAGGGTGCGCAGTGAGGGGAAATCATGGCGCTCTCTCGGAACCAGGCCCAGTTTGCGGGTGCTGTCGATGAATTTGGCCGAGACGCCGAAATGGGTGGCGGCGGCGGTTTCGGCGTATTGCCACAGCACATCGCCGGCGGCGGCAAAGGGTGAGCCATCGTAGAGCAGCAGGGTCGCTCCACTGGCCAGGGCGCTCATTTGCCAGTTCCACATCATCCAGCCGCAGGTGGTGAAGTAGAACAGCCGGTCCTGTTTGTGCAAGTCGCCATGCAGCTGATGTTCTTTCATGTGCTGCAGCAGCGTCCCGCCACTGCCATGCACGATGCACTTGGGTTTGCCGGTCGTGCCGCTGGAATACAGAATGAACAGCGGGTGATGGAAGGCGACACGCTCGAAGGTGATGTCACAGGCCGGGTAGGGGGCGACCAGATCGTCGAGGGTGATGCCGCCGGGCAGTGCGCGGGCCACGGCATTGGCATTGTCCAGATAGGGGACGACCACGATGCGGTTCAGCGAGGGCAGCTCGCCGGCCAGATGCGCCAGTTTGTCGCGGTAATCGAAGGCTTTGCCGTTGTACCAGTAGCCATCGGCACAGAACAGAACGCTGGGTCGGGTCTGGCCGAAGCGGTCCAGTGCCGCATCGACGCCGAAGTCCGGCGAGCAACTGGTCCAGATGGCGCCGAGACTCGTGGCGGCCAGCATGGCCGCCAAGGTTTCCGGCAGGTTGGGCAGCCAGCCGGCGACCCGGTCGCCGGGACGGATCCCCTCGGCGCGCAGCGCTTGCTGAAGCCGTGACACCTGTTCGTACAGTTCGCGCCAGCTCCACTGGCGCTGCACCTTGTCTTCTCCCCAGAACACCACCGCCAGCGCTTCATCGCGCCGGCGCAGCAGGTTTTCGGCATAGTTCAGCCTGGCTTCGGGGAAGAAACGTGCTGACTGCATGCTGTCGCCGTGGATCAGCGCCTGGGCGCCCTTGTCGCCTATCACGCCGCAGTAGTCCCACACCAGTGACCAGAAACGCGCCGGATGGTCGATGCTGTACTGCCACAGGGCATCATAGTCGGGCAAATGCTGGTTCCAGCGGGTTCGTGCCAGACGGGTAAAGGCGGTCAGATGTGAGCCGGCCAGCCTGGCCGGACTCGGTTCCCACAGCGGCAGATCTTGCATCATCCCAGCTCCTGGAAATGGTCTAGTGCGTCAGTGTTGGGGTTTCATGGCCAGCGCCAGCTTGCTGCGTGGCGCACTGCCCAGTAATTCGCCGATCCACCAGGCGGTGTCGATCAGGGCGCTCAGCGTGATACCGGTGCGGTAGCCGAGGCCGTGCAGCAGGTAAACCAGCTCTTCCGTGGCCACATTGCCCGAAGCACCTTCGGCGTAAGGGCATCCGCCCAGTCCGCCGACCGAGGCGTCGAAGCAGCGAACGCCGGCCTGCAGCGAGGCATAGATATTCGCCAGCGCCATGCCGCGGGTGTCGTGATAATGGCCGGCCAGCTGGCGCATGGGGACTCGGCGGCCCACGGCATCGAGCATGGCCAGAATACTGCCCGGGGTACCGCAACCGATCGTGTCTCCCAGCGAGATTTCTTCGCAGCCCATCTGATAGAGCGCATGGGCCACCTGGGCGACCTTGTCGGGGGCAATCTCACCCTCATAGGGGCAGCCTGCCACACAGGAGACATAGCCTCGTACCCGGATACCCCGCTCGCGTGCCTGTTCAATGACGGCCTCGAAGCGTTGCAGGCTTTCGGCGATGCTGCACTGGATGTTGCGCTGGCTGAAGGTTTCACTGGCGGAGCCGAAGACGGCGATGTCGCGCGCACCGGCGGTCAGCGCGGCTTCCAGCCCTTTCAGATTGGGCACCAGTACCGGATAGCGTTGCGTGCCGTCGAGGGGGAGCTGTGTCAGCACCGCATCGGACTGAGCCATCTGCGGCACCCGCGCCGGGGAGACCATGGCACCGGCCTCGATGACCGGCAATCCGGCTTCGGCCAGTCGCCGGATCAGGGCCAGCCGCTGCTCGACACGGAGGGGGCGGCTTTCATTTTGCAGACCGTCTCGCGGCCCGACTTCCACAATCCTGACCTGATCGCTCATGTTTCAGTCCTGTGCTTCGAAATCCAGCAGATCGACACCTTCTTCGACCTGCTGTCCGGGGGTGAAATGATAGGCACTGACCTGACCATCCGCCGGGGCGAACAGGGTGTGCTCCATTTTCATCGCCTCCATGATCAGCAGGGCCTGGCCCTTGCGGACCCTGGCGCCGATCTCGGCACACAGCGCCACCACCCGGCCGGGCATCGGCGCCCGCAGGTGGCCGCTGCCGTGCTGATGGCCCTCATTGGCGGCCAGCGGGTCGACCCATGTCAGTGTCAGGGTCTCGCCCTGGTAAAACACAATGCGCTGCTGCTCGCGCTGCAGCACGGTCGCCTGGCAACGCCGGCCGCCGAGGCGGGCGCTGATCACGCCATCGCGCCACTGTACGGCCTCGGCGCGCAGGGTGACATCGCTGATCTGCAGCAGGCATTCATGGCCGCGACGTTGCAGCACGACCGGCAGGGTGTGTTCGCGCCACTGGTACTGCCGGCTTTGGCGTTGTGCCGCGCCGCCCAGGCGCCAGCCGGGGAGGGAACCATCCCAGGGGCCATCGCCACCCGGCGCAGCGGCCAGGCTGTCGGCCAGTGCCAGCAGTGCCAGCGCTTCGGCTGCTGGCGCCGCCGGTGCCGGCAACAGCTCGGCCTGGTAGCGTTCGATGAACCCGGTATCCACTATACCGTCGGCAAATGCTGAATGAGTAACAATTTTGCGCAGGAAGGCAAAGTTGGTGGCGACGCCCGCGACCTGATACGCCGCCAGGGCCTGATCGAGCCGCGCCAGGGCTTCGGCGCGGGTCGGTCCCCAGACGATCAGCTTGGCCAGCATCGGGTCGAACAGCGGGGTGATGGTGTCGCCGGCGACCACGCCACTATCGATGCGCAGCCAATCGCACGGCACCGGGGTCTGCAGGTGCAGCAGGCGTCCGCAGGAGGGCAGGAAGCCAGTCTGCGGGTCTTCGGCGTACAGGCGGGCTTCGATGGCATGGCCATGCAGGGTCAGCTGATCCTGGCGCAGCGGCAGGGGTTCGCCCTGCGCCACACGAATCTGCCAGGCGACCAGGTCCTGGCCGGTGATCATTTCGGTGACCGGATGCTCAACCTGCAGGCGGGTATTCATCTCCATGAAGTAATAGTCGCCGCTTTGACCATCGACGATGAATTCGACCGTGCCGGCACCCAGATAGTCGACGGCCCGTGCGACCCGGCAGGCAGTCTCGCCCATGGCGCGGCGCATGGCCTCGCTCAGCCCGGGGGCCGGGGCTTCTTCCAGCACCTTTTGGTGTCGGCGTTGTACCGAGCAGTCACGCTCAAACAGGTAGACGCACTGGCCATGGCTGTCGGCAAAGACCTGGATTTCGATATGGCGCGGTGCGCTGAGATATTTCTCGATCAGTACGCGGTCATCACCAAAGCTCGCGCGGGCTTCGCGCTGGCAGGAGGCGAGGGCGGCGGCGAAATCGCCGGCCTGCTGAACGATGCGCATGCCCTTGCCGCCGCCCCCTGCACTGGCCTTGATCAGCACCGGGTAGCCAATGCGGTCGGCCTCGGCCGCCAGCAGGGCCGGGTCCTGATTGTCGCCGTGGTAGCCGGGGACCAATGGTATGCCGCTGGGGGCCAGCAGCGCTTTGGCGGCGGATTTGGAGCCCATGGTGGCCAGCGCCGGTTCGCGCGGGCCGATGAACAGGATGCCGGCCTCGCGGCAGGCGCGGGCGAATTCGGCGTTCTCCGACAGGAAGCCATAACCGGGATGGATGGCATCCACGCCGCATTGGCGTGCGATGGCGAGAATGCCGGAGATGTCCAGGTAGCTGTCTGAGGTCAGATGCCAGGCCTGATCGGCCTGTTGCACGAAGGGGGCGGCGGCATCGGCGGCCACATGCACGGCGACGGTCTGGATGCCCATGTTGCGGGCGGTTCGGATCACGCGACAGGCAATTTCGCCGCGATTGGCGATCAGCAGCTTGCGGATCATGCCGATTCTCCCTGCCAGTGTGGCGGTCGTTTGTCGAGGAAGGCCTGCAGCCCTTCGCGTGCTTCCGGGCCTCGGCGCAGCATGGCAATGCGACGTGCGCAGTCGTCGAGCACCTCGTCATCGCCCGGACCGCCTTCGATTAGATTGCGCAGCAGGGCCTTGGCCTGGCTCAGGGCTTCCGGTCCGCCCCGCACGATGTGTTCCGCCAGATGGCTGACGGTACTGTCCAGGGCACTGTCTTCGACCACTTCGTGCACCAGGCCCAGCTTCAGTGCCCGGGCGGCGTCCAGGGTTTCGGCGGTCAGGGCATAGCGACGCGCCTGGCGTACGCCGATGGCTTCGGCGACATAGGGGCCGATGACGGCTGGAATCAGTCCGAGGCGCACTTCCGAAAGGGCAAAGCGTGCTGCCGGCGTGCAAACGGCGATATCGCAGGCGGCGACCAGGCCCATGCCGCCGCCCAGGGCAGCGCCCTGAATACGGGCGATGACCGGCTTGTTCGAGCGGTACAGGGTGCGGAACAGGCGTGCCAGCCGCTGGGCATCGGCCAGATTCTCGGCGTCCCCCAGTTCACCGGCACTTTTCATCCAGTTCAGGTCGGCGCCGGCACAGAAGCTCTTGCCTTGCGAGGCCAGGACGATAACCCGTACCTCGGGCTGGTTTTGCAGGTTAGCCAGGGTATCGGTCAGTTCCAGAATCAGCGCCGGGTTGAAGGCGTTGTGCACCTCGGGGCGGGACAGCCAGATCCATGCCTGGTTGCCGCGCCGTTCCAGTTGCAGTGTGTCACTCATGATGGCCTCACATACGGAACACGCCAAAGCGTGTGCTCTCGATCGGGGCATTCAGGCTGGCATCCAGCGCCAGGGCCAGGACTTCGCGTGTCTGGGCCGGGTCAATCACGCCGTCATCCCACAGGCGGGCGCTGGCGTAGTAGGGGTGCCCCTGCTTTTCGTACTGTTCACGGATCGGTGCCTTGAAGGCGGCTTCGTCCTCGGCACGCCAGGCATCGCCCAGCTGGTCGCGCTTGACCTGGGCCAGCACTCCGGCGGCCTGCTCGCCGCCCATGACCGAGATGCGGCTGTTGGGCCACATCCACAGGAAGCGCGGCCCGAAGGCTCGTCCGCACATGCCATAGTTGCCGGCGCCGAAGCTGCCGCCGATCAGTACGGTGAACTTCGGCACCCGGGCGCAGGCGACCGCATTGACCAGCTTGGCGCCGTCCCGGGCGATGCCGGCATTTTCCGCCTTGCGGCCGACCATGAAGCCGGTGATGTTCTGCAGGAAGATCAGCGGGATGCCGCGCTGGCAGCACAGCTCGATGAAGTGGCTGCCCTTGAGTGCCGACTCGGAGAACAGGATGCCGTTGTTGGCGATGAGGCCGACGCGAAAGCCGTTGAGCCGGGCAAAGCCGGTGACCAGGGTGGTGCCGTAGTTGCGCTTGAACTCGTCGAAATCAGAGTCGTCCACCAGGCGCAGGATGATCTCGCGGACATCAAAGGGTTTTTTGCTGTCGCAGGGAATCACCCCGTACAGCTCGCTGGCCGGGCGGCGTGGTGCGCGGGCGGCGATGCGGTCCAGCTCGCCCTGCTTGCGCCAGTTGAGGCTGGCGACGATCTGGCGTGCCAGTGCCAGGGCATGGCCATCGTTTTCCGCCAGATAGTCGGCGACGCCGGACAGCCGGGTGTGTACGTCGGCACCGCCCAGGTCTTCGGCGCTGACCACCTCACCCGTCGCCGCACGGACCAGTGGCGGGCCGCCGAGGAAAATCGTGCCCTGGTTGCGCACGATGATGGTTTCATCGCTCATGGCCGGTACATAGGCGCCGCCTGCGGTACAGGAACCCATCACCACGGCGATCTGGGCGATGCCGGCCGCCGACAGGTTGGCCTGGTTATAAAAGATGCGGCCAAAGTGATCGCGGTCGGGAAACACTTCGTCCTGCAGCGGCAGGAAGGCACCGCCGGAATCGACCAGGTAAAGGCAGGGCAGGCGGTTCTCCAGCGCGATTTCCTGAGCACGCAGATGCTTTTTGACGGTCATCGGGTAGTAGGTGCCGCCTTTGACCGTGGCGTCGTTGGCGACAATCATGCACTCCACGCCGCTGACCCGGCCGATACCGCACACCATGCCGGCTGCCGGGGCGTCGTTGTTGTACATGTCGAAGGCCGCCAGCGGTGACAGCTCGAGAAAGGGCGAGTCGGCGTCCAGCAGATGGTCGATGCGCTCGCGCACCAGCATCTTGCCGCGTGCGGTGTGCCTGGCAGCGGCACTCGCCCCCCCTCCCTGTGCCACTTGCGCCAGTTTCTGCTGCAGATCGTCGACCAGCGCGCGCATGGCGGCGCTATTGGCCTGAAAGTCGGCAGACTGCGGGGACAGCGTGGTTTCCAGGATGGCCATGGCAGCTCCTTCAGCCTTGTTCGGCCATCAGTTCGCGACCGATCAGCCAGCGGCGGATTTCGCTGGTGCCGGCGCCGATTTCATACAGCTTGGCATCGCGCAGCAGGCGGCCGGCCGGGAAGTCGTTGATATAGCCGTTGCCCCCCAGGCACTGAATGGTTTCCAGCGCCATCTGCGTGGCCTTCTCGGCCGCGAACAGGATGGCGCCGGCGGCATCTTTGCGTACTACGCGGCCTTCCAGACCATTGTCCAGCGCCGTACCGACCGAGTAGACGTAGGCGCGGGTGGCTGAAAGCGAGACATACATATCGGCCAGTTTGCCCTGCATCAGCTGGAAGTCGCCGATGGCACGACCGAACTGCTTGCGTTCCTTCAGGTAGGGCAGGGCCAGGTCCAGACAGGCTTGCATGATGCCCAGCGGGCCGGCTGCCAGCACGGCGCGTTCGTAGTCCAGACCACTCATCAGGACTTTGACGCCGCCGCCGACTTCGCCCAGTACATTGGCACGCGGCACGCGGACTTCGTCGAAGAACAGCGGGTAGGTGTTGGAGCCGCGCATGCCCAGCTTGTCCAGCTTGTTGCCGAAGGAGAAGCCCGGCATGCCTTTCTCTACCAGGAAGGCGGTGATGTCCCGGTCCGAGGTCTTGGCGTAGATCACCAGCACATCGGCGTCGCCCCCGTTGGTGATCCACATCTTCGAACCGTTGAGCACATAGTGATCACCGTCCTCGCGGGCCTTGAGCTGCATGCTGACGACGTCGGATCCGGCATTGGGCTCGGACATCGCCAGCGCCCCGACATGCTCACCGCTGATCAGTTTGGGCAGGAAACGGCGTTTCTGTGCTTCGTTGCCATTGCGGAAGATCTGGTTGACGCACAGATTGGCGTGCGCGCCGTAGGACAGACCGACCGAAGCCGAGGCGCGGCTGATTTCTTCCATCGCCACGATCTGCGCCAAATAGCCCAGTTCGCTGCCGCCGAAAGCCTCGGAGACCGTGATGCCCAGGAGACCCAGGTCTCCCATCTTGCGCCACAGGTCGGCCGGAAACAGATTATCGCGATCGATGTCGGCGGCGCGCGGGGCAATTTCCTGCGTGGCGAAATCGCGCACGCTGTCTCGCAGCATGTCGAGGCTTTGCTGATCCATGGTGTCTCTCCCTGTGGTGTATGCATTAATCATCCATTACGTTTACGTAAACGTCAATACGTATTCGGCGTGGACCGCGGGCGGAGCAGCGTGTACTTCAGGGACTCAGATGCTGGCGATGACCTCGCGGCAATGGGCCGACAGAACGTCGATTTCCTGCAGGACTTCGTCGATGTCCTGGCGCTGGCGCAGCAGCTGGTCGCGGCGTTCGGTCAGCAGTTGCAGCAGCAGATGGGATTGTTGTGCTTCGTCGCGGGCGCGCTGGTAGAGGTCGAGAATTTCGCGGATTTCGGCCAGCGACAGGCCGATGCGCTTGCCGCGCAGGATCAGTTTCAGCCGTGCGCGGTCGCGGCGGGTGAAGATGCGCTGCTGTCCCCGGCGCTCTGGTTCGATCAGCCCCTGTTCTTCGTAGAAGCGGATGGTGCGCGCGGTGACGTCCAGGTCGCGGGCCAGTTCGGAGATGGTGTAAGTGTCCTGTTCCATGTTTTTCTCTGCTTTGCCGGTTTGCCCGGTCTCAGGGCGCGATTGTAGCGTTTAATCTTAAGTGATGGCGGCCAAAGCGCAAATTTTGCCATTGCCGGTGGCCTGCCCATGCGCCATGACAATGATATTTGACGAATGTCCCACAAGCGGCGGCGTTATTGGCTACAATTCGCCCCAACCCTTCACCGAGGAAGCATCATGAGTGCCACCGTATTCGACGATCAAGACCTGGCTCGCCTGGAACATCTGCTCAATCCGCTGTCTGCCGCAGGCAGCACCATGCGTCCGGATGAGGTGCAAGGCTTTTTCGCGGCGCTGATCAGCGGCCCGGATGAAGTACCGGCTTCGTTCTGGTGGTCGGAAGTGCTGGGCGATGCGCCGGCCTTTGCCAACGAGGCCGACAAGGCCGAGTTGCAGACCCTGCTGGAAAAGCTCTACCACGCCACGGCGGATGCCCTGGCCGCGAAAGCGCCGCTGGACCTGATCCTGTATGCCGAGGAAGACTCGGACGAGGCCGATTACTGGCCCTGGTGCAATGCCTATCTGTATGCCCTCGACAGCGTGCCGACCGACTGGTTCGACAAGGCCGACGACGAGGGTTTCGAGGAGCTGCTGCTGCCGGTGATGGCGCTGGGCGGCATGTTCGAGGAAGACGACGGCGACGATCTGGTGGATTTCAGTCCGGAAGAACTGGATGATTTCCGCGACCAGCTGCCGGATGCCGTGCAGGCGGTGTTCAATTACTGGCATGCCAAGGCCAATGCGCCGGCCACCATCCGCCGTGACGGAGACAAGGTGGGCCGCAACGATCCCTGCCCGTGCGGCAGCGGCAAGAAGTACAAGGCGTGCTGCGGCAAGGACGAGTAACGCTCTCGGCCGGTCATGAAAATGCCCCGCACAGTGTGCGGGGCATTTTTGTTGTGAAAGAACCGGCTTACTGCAGGGCGAAGTCGGTGTCCTTCATCAGCGGCTTGGCGCCAGTCTTCAGCTGGGCCAGCAGGCTGTGGGTTTCCGGCAGCAGCTTGGCAAAGTAGAAGCGGGCGGTGGCGATCTTGCCCTTGTGGAAGTCGTCGTCCTGGCCAAAGGACACGGCGGCCATGCGTGCCCACAGCCAGGCATAGGTCAGGTGGCCGATCAGGCGCAGATAGTCGGTTGCCGCGGCACCGACTTCATCCTTGTCCTGCATGGCGGCCATGCCGATCTTGACGCTGACTTCCCCGACTTCTTTCATCAGTTGCACCAGCGGGGCGGTGAATTCGGTCAGTTCGGCACGATCCTGGCTTTCCTTGAGGAACTGCTGGATCAGGCCGGAGAACTGGCGCAGCTTGGCGCCCTGATCGGACAGCACCTTGCGTGCCAGCAGATCCAGCGCCTGGATGCCGTTGGTGCCCTCGTAGAGCTGGGCAATACGGCAATCGCGCACCAGTTGTTCCATGCCCCATTCGCGGATGTAGCCATGACCGCCGAAGACCTGTACCCCCAGGTTGGTGGCGCTGAAGCCATTGTCGGTCATGAAGGCCTTGGCGACCGGGGTCAGCAGGGCGACCAGGTCGGCAGCGGCTTTGCGGGCATCGGCATCCGGATGCTTCTCCTCGATATCCAGCTGCAGCGCCAGGAAGGTGGTCAGGGCGCGGCCGGCCTCGGTGTAAGCCTTTTGGGTCAGCAGCATGCGGCGCACGTCCGGATGCACAATGATCGGGTCGGCGGCTTTTTCCGGTGCCTTCGGGCCATTGAGTGCCCGCATCTGCAGGCGGTCTTTGGCATAGGTCAGCGCGCCCTGATAGGAGGCTTCACCCAGTCCCAGGCCCTGCATGCCGCAGCCCAGGCGCGCGGCGTTCATCATGGTGAACATGCAGGCCAGACCCTTGTTCGGTTCGCCCAGCAGGTAGCCGCGGGCCCCTTCGAAGTTGAGCACGGCCGTGGCGTTGGCGCGGATGCCCATCTTGTGCTCCAGGCTGCCGCAGAAGACCGGGTTGCGGCTGCCGTCTTCGTGGAACTTGGGCACGATGAACAGCGAGATGCCCTTCACGTCTTTCGGCGCATCCGGCAGACGGGCCAGCACCAGGTGGATGATGTTGCCCGCCAGGTCGTGCTCGCCGGCGGAGATGAAGATCTTGGTGCCGGTGATGGCAAAGCTGCCATCACCAT
The DNA here is from genome assembly GCF_018802765.1 of Paludibacterium sp. B53371. Classification (NCBI taxonomy): domain Bacteria; kingdom Pseudomonadati; phylum Pseudomonadota; class Betaproteobacteria; order Neisseriales; family Chromobacteriaceae; genus Paludibacterium; species Paludibacterium sp. B53371. The sequence goes on along the minus strand of NZ_CP069163.1, from coordinate 2,178,302 downwards.
TCGGCTCGGCGCGGGTTTTCAGCAGGCCCAGATCGGTACCGCAGTGCGGTTCAGTCAGGCACATGGTGCCGGTCCAGCTGCCATCGACCAGCCTGGGCAGGTACTGGTTCTTCTGTTCGCTGGTGCCATGGGCGTGGATCGCGGCGTAGGCGCCATGCGACAGACCGGGGTACATCGACCAGGCGACGTTGGCCGAGCAGAGCATCTCCATGGCCGGGAAGGCGAGGATCTTCGGCATGCCCAGTCCGCCATACTGCGGGTCGCAGTCCAGTGCCGGGAAGCCGAGCTCGCAATATTGCCTGTAGGCATCGGCGAAGCCGGTCGGCGTGGTGACGCTGTGCGTGGCCGGGTCGAACTGGCAGCCTTGCTCATCGCCCTGACGGTTGAGCGGTGCCAGTTCGTTTTCACAGAAGGTGGCCGCGGCCTCCAGGTAGGAGGCCAGGGTTTCCTTGTCCATGTCCTCGTAGCCCGGCAGGGTCTTCAGGGTTTGCTGCACGGCAAACAGTTCGTTCAGTACAAAGTCGAAATCGCGCAGCGGGGCTTGATAAGCGGGCATCAGTTTCTCCTGGTCTTGCTGTGGTTGGGCAGGGGGCCTTCAGTCGGGGCGGTCGCGGTCGCATGCAGCTCGGGCTGTCTTGTGGCGTGGTCGCGCTCGCCGGAATTGATTCAAACGTTTGTTTAATTTATTTCCGCTGCTTTGACAAGTGTTATATGACATCGGGGAGGGGGGGCGAGGGGGAGCCAGCGTTGTATTTTTGCACTGGCCGCCAGAGACCATTTTTGCTGGGTTTCGGCACATCTGGCGTTCATGTCCTAGAATGAACTCAATATTTTGTGTTTGTCGCTGGCTTGCCTCGGTACAATGGCGCATCGCTGTATCGAACGGTTTTTGCTTTTGGTTTGAAAGGGTTGCCGTGGATTTGACCGAGAAGATGATTGATTCGCAGCTGGTGTTCGAGGGCGGCTTCCTCAAGGTGCGACGCGATCGGATTCAACTGCCGGATGGCAGCGAGGGCTGGCGTGAGTATATCCGTCACCCCGGGGCCGTCGCGGTGCTGGCGCTCACCGATGATCAGCAGGTGGTGCTGGAACGGCAATACCGCTATCCCTCGGGGCGCGAGTTCCTGGAGATTCCGGCCGGCAAGCTGGACCAGGGAGAGTCGCACGAGGCCTGCGGCCGGCGCGAGCTGCTGGAGGAAACCGGCCATGTGGCGCGCGAGTGGGTCTTCCTCGGAACCGCACATCCCTGCATCGGTTATGCCGATGAACAGATCCACTATTTCCTGGCTCGCGGGCTGAGCCAGTCTGCCCGTCAGCTGGATGACGGCGAGTTTCTCGAGGTGGTGACCCTGCCGCTGGCAGAAGTGACCGCCATGACCCTGAACGGAGCCATCTGCGACAGCAAGAGCCTGGTCGGCCTGTACTGGCTGCAGGCTTATCTTGAAGGGAGAATGCCCGGTGCCGTTTGATTCCCACCATAACCGGCGCGGTTCGCGCCGGGTCTCGATGCGCTGCAAGGCCCGCATCAAGTCGCTGCATACCGGTGAAACCCACTACGGCGAGTGTGCCGACATCTCGGTCGACGGCATCGCGCTGCATACCTCTTACGTGCCGCAGTATGGCGAGCACCTGATGGTGCTGGTGTTGACGCCATCCGTGGGCAGCGTGCCCGGTCGTCCTTTCGAAGCCGAGGTTGAGGTTCGCCGCTGCAACGAGCTGGAGCGTCACCGTCTCTACGAGATCGGCGCCAAGATTCTCACCCGTCGTTGAGGTGATAACGTCATGATTCCGTCCTCTGGATCATGTCTTTGACATTTGCCCGACCATGCAACGGTTGCAAATTTTTTTCGCTTTGCGTTTCGTGCCTTTGTTTTTGTTTCTTCAGTGATTTTTCCTGCCGTCGCGGTGTTTGCCGCCTGAAATGACGGATTTATCGGGCTTTCCGGCTTGCGTCACCAGCCTGTCATTGTGCTATACCCTAAAAAAACAGAACGGAATTTGCTGCAGTCACTCTAAGTTGAGCAAGGGGCGCCGGGTGCTTTGATGCAGTCCTGCGTTTCCCTGCAATTTGCCAGGAGAGAGCCATGCACCCGGACATCTTCAGTCAGTACGCCTCGCGCTACGATCGTACCCGCGAAGAAGAATTCACCATCCAGGAATATCTCGAATTGTGCAAGCGTGAGCCCGCGGCCTATGCCACGGCGTCGGAGCGCATGCTGATGGCCATCGGCGAGCCGGAGCTGGTCGATACCCGTCACGATTCCCGCCTGTCGCGTATTTTCAGCAACAAGATCATCAAGGTTTACCCTGCCTTCCGTGACTTCTACGGCATGGAGGAGGTGATCGAGCAGGTGGTGGCCTACTTCCGCCACGCCGCTCAGGGCCTGGAAGAGAAGAAGCAGATTCTGTATCTGCTGGGGCCGGTGGGGGGTGGCAAATCGTCCATCGCGGAAAAACTGAAAGAGCTGACCGAGCTGGTGCCGTTCTATTGCCTGAAGGGCTCCCCGGTCAACGAGTCGCCGCTTGGCCTGTTCAACTATGAGGAAGACGGTCCGATTCTGGAAGAACAGTACGGTATCCCGCGCCGCTACCTGAAGCCGATTCCCAGCCCGTGGGCAGTCAAGCGCCTGCATGAGTTCAATGGCGACATCGGCCAGTTCCGCGTGGTGAAGCGTTATCCTTCCGTGCTGCGCCAGATTGCGGTGGCCAAGACCGAGCCGGGGGACGAGAACAATCAGGATATCTCGTCGCTGGTAGGCAAGGTGGATATCCGCAAGCTGGAGAAGTACGCCCAGGACGATCCGGATGCTTACAGCTACTCCGGCGGGCTGTGCCTGGCCAACCAGGGCTTGCTCGAGTTCGTGGAAATGTTCAAGGCGCCGATCAAGGTGCTGCACCCGCTGCTGACCGCCACCCAGGAAGGCAACTTCAAGGGGACGGAAGGCTTCGGCGCGATTCCGTTTGACGGCATCATCCTGGCGCACTCGAACGAATCGGAGTGGAAGCAGTTCCGCAACAACAAGAACAATGAGGCTTTCCTTGACCGTATTTACATCGTGAAGGTGCCGTATTGCCTGCGCGTCAAGGACGAGATCCGCATTTACGACAAGCTGATCACCAATTCTTCGCTGGGCCGTGCGCCCTGCGCCCCGGGCACGCTGAAAATGATGGCGCAGTTTGCCGTGCTGTCGCGGTTGAAAGAGCCGGAAAACTCGAGCATCTACAGCAAGATGCAGGTCTATGACGGTGAAAACCTGAAAGACACCGATCCGAAGGCCAAGTCGCAGCAGGAGTACCGTGACTTTGCCGGCGTGGACGAGGGCATGAGTGGCCTGTCGACCCGTTTTGCCTACAAGATCCTGTCCAAGGTGTTCAACTTCGACCACAGCGAAGTGGCGGCCAACCCGGTGCATCTGCTGTATGTGCTGGAGCAGCAGGTTGAGCGTGAGCAATTCCCGGCCGAGACCGAGCAGCGCTACATGTCCTTCATCAAGGAGTATCTGGCGCCGAAGTATGTCGAGTTCATCGGCAAGGAGATCCAGACCGCCTATCTGGAGAGCTACTCCGAATACGGGCAGAACATCTTTGATCGTTATGTGACCTTTGCCGATTACTGGATCCAGGATCAGGAATACCGCGATCAGGATACCGGTGAGATCTTCGACCGCAACTCGCTCAACGCCGAGCTGGAAAAGATCGAGAAGCCGGCGGGGATTTCCAATCCGAAGGACTTCCGCAACGAGATCGTCAACTTCGTGTTGCGTGCCCGCGCCAGCGCCGGTGGCAAGAATCCGACCTGGACCAGCTACGAGAAGCTGCGTACGGTGATCGAGAAGAAGATGTTCTCGAATACCGAGGAGCTGCTGCCGGTGATCTCGTTCAATGCCAAGGCCAGTGCCGAGGATGCCAAGAAGCACGAGGATTTCGTCAATCGGATGGTCGAGAAGGGGTATACCGCCAAGCAGGTGCGGCTGTTGTGCGAATGGTATCTGCGCGTGCGCAAGTCGTCATGAACGCACGGCCCTAACCAACCTGACGGGGGGCGCCCGGGACGGGCGCCCCAAGCGAGGTCGCCATGTCCCATCTCATCGATCGTCGTCTCAACGGCAAGAACAAGTCCGCGGTCAACCGCGAGCGATTCCTGCGCCGTTTCAAGGCGCAAATCAAGGAGGCCGTTTCGCGCGCCATCAAGGGGCGCAGCATTACCGATATCGATAGCGGTGAAAAAGTGTCGATTCCGGTCAAGGATATTTCTGAACCGCAATTCCATCATGGCCGTGGCGGGGTGTGGGAGAACGTGCATCCCGGCAACGAGGATTACATCCGGGGAGATCGTATCGACCGTCCGCAAGGCGGCGGTGGTGGCGGTGGCGGCGGCAAGGCCAGCAAGGATGGCTCCGGCGAGGATGATTTCGCCTTCGAGCTGTCGCGCGAAGAGTTCATGAATGTGTTCTTCGATGATCTGGCGCTGCCGAATCTGATCAAGACCCAGCTGATGGGCATCGACGAGCTCAAGTCGGTGCGTGCCGGCTATACCAATGATGGTACGCCGACCAATATCAGCATCGTGCGCTCACTGCGCGGCGCACTGGCGCGCCGGGTGGCCATGGCGGCGCCGACGCTCAATCAGCTCAACGATGCCGAGGAAGAACTCGACGCCCTGATCGAGTCCGACGATGACGTGGCGATCGAGGTGCGCGAACGGCGTGCCAGGATCCATCAGTTGCGCGAGAAGATCGCCAGCATCCCGTTCATCGATCCGTTTGACCTGCGTTACAACAATCGGGTCAAGTTGCCGATGCCGACCAGTCAGGCGGTGATGTTCTGCCTGATGGACGTGTCCGGTTCGATGGATGAGGCCAAGAAGGACATGGCCAAGCGCTTTTTCATCCTGCTGTACATGTTCTTGCAGCGCAATTACGACAAGATCGAGGTGGTGTTCATCCGTCACCATACCAGTGCGGTGGAGGTGGACGAGCATGACTTTTTCCATTCGCGCGAATCCGGCGGCACGGTGGTGTCTTCGGCGCTGAACCTGATGCGTGATGTCATCCAGAAGCGCTATTCGACCAGTGACTGGAATATCTACGCCGCCCAGGCTTCGGACGGTGACAACTGGGACAGTGATTCGGCCAATTGCGCCCGCATTCTGGAAGAACAGCTGCTGCCGTACTGCCAGTACTACGCCTATATCGAAATTACCGACGGTGATCCGCAGAACCTGTGGTACGAGTATCTGAACGTCAAGGAACGCAACCGCCACTTCGCCATGCAGAAGATCAATACGGCGGCGGATATCTATCCGGTGTTCCGCGAGCTGTTCAAGCGTCAGCCTGCGACCAACCGCTGAAGGAGACGTGCCATGACCCCGATTTCGACCGGCTCCGAGTGGACCTTCGATCTGATCAACGACTATGACCGCGAGATCCGCGATATTGCGGTGGGTGAGTTCGGCCTGGATGTGTATCCTGTGCAGCTGGAGATCATCACTGCCGAACAGATGATGGATGCCTATTCCTCGGTGGGCATGCCGGTCAACTATCACCACTGGTCGTTCGGCAAGCATTTCGTCTCGACCGAGAAAAGCTACCGTCGCGGCCAGATGGGGCTGGCCTACGAGATTGTCATCAACTCCAGTCCCTGCATTGCCTATCTGATGGAAGAGAACTCGATGACCATGCAGGCGCTGGTGATTGCCCATGCCGCCTATGGCCACAATTCCTTCTTCAAGGGCAATTATCTGTTCAAGACCTGGACCGATGCCTCGGCCATCATCGATTACCTGGTGTTTGCCAAGAGCTATATCGCCCGTTGCGAGGAGCGTTATGGCATCGATGCGGTGGAGAGTCTGCTCGACTCCTGCCATGCGCTGATGAGCTACGGTGTCGATCGCTACAAGCGCCCGCAGAAGCTGTCGCTGGCCAAGGAACAGGCCCGGCAGGAGGAGCGCGAGCATTATCTGCAGATGCAGGTCAATGACCTCTGGCGCACCATCCCGCGGCGTGAGCGCGACGATGCCGACAAGGCCAGTCTGCGTTTCCCGCCGGAGCCGCAGGAGAATCTGCTGTACTTTATCGAGAAGTCGGCGCCACTGCTGGAGCCGTGGCAGCGTGAAATCGTGCGTATCGTGCGCAAGGTGGCGCAGTACTTCTATCCGCAGCGCCAGACGCAGGTGATGAACGAAGGCTGGGCGACTTTCTGGCACTACACCATCATGAACCGGCTGTTCGACAAGGGGCTGATTACCGATGGGGCGATGCTGGAGTTCCTGCAATCGCATACCAATGTGATCTATCAGCCGCCGGTGACGGCGCGCTGGTACAACGGCATCAATCCGTATGCGCTGGGGTTTGCGATGTTCCAGGATATCCGGCGTATCTGCGAGGCGCCGACCGAGGAGGATCGCGCCTGGTTCCCGGACATTGCCGGTGGCAACTGGCGCGAGGTGCTGGATTTCGCCATGCGTAATTTCAAGGATGAAAGCTTTATTTCGCAGTACCTGTCACCGAACATGATCCGGCATTTCCGCTTGTTCAGCATTCGCGACAATGACCTGGATGACAAGCTGGAAATCACCTCAATCCATGATGACGAAGGCTATCAGGCGGTGCGGCAGAAGCTGTCCGAGCAGTACAACCTCGGTTCGCGCGAACCCAATATCCAGGTCTGGTCGGTCAATGTGCGTGGAGACCGCAGCCTGACCTTGCGGCACAGCATGTATCAGCGCCGTCCGCTGGAGGAGAGCAGTACCGAGGAGGTGCTCAAGCATGTGGCCCGCCTGTGGGGCTTTGATGTGCGGCTGGAGAGCGTGGATGAAACCGGCCATGTCTGCCAGACCTACGAGGCCAAGGCGCTGCCGCTGGAATACCAGATTGCCTGAAGCCTGATGTTTGTCACTCGCACTGGACGGTTTGCTGCAGGTTGACCGTCCAGTCGCTTCCCTGCCAGCCGCTCCCCGGCTGGCAGCGACTTTGTCCCAGCCATTTCCTGATATCGCGTGCCAGTGCCCCGATGTGATGGATTTCCTGACTGTTACCCGCCAGGGCCAGGGTGAAGGGCGAGGTATCCAGGCCCGCCAGCCGGATTTGCAATTGCCGGAAGTCTGCCGGATCGGCATGGCTCAGCTCGACACCGAACCAGACAATGCGGCTGGCAGCCATCAGTGGACGCCGATGATTGGACTGCAGAGTCAGCCAGCCGGCTTTTTGCGCGCGCCTGCCAGCCAGTTCGGTCGGACCCGTTGCGGTTTCGGCGCTCAGGCGTGGCGCCAGGGCCAATAGTCGGCAGGCTTGTTGTCCCTGATTGGTGATGGCGATCAGCCAGCGTTCTTTCATCATGCCCGGGGTTTCGCGCGCCAGCAGTGCCAGGCTGAGCTGGCTGGCCTGGCAAGGTGGCACGATGGATGAAGCAAGAGACAGGCTGCTTGCCGACAGGGTGGCGCACAGCAGGACGGCAGACGGATTCGGACGCATGGTGGCTCCAGCTTGGTGAGGGGGCTCAGTGTGCCGCGCGTCTTGCCGGGCCGCCAATGCGCCGGTTCTTAAAGCGTCAGCGCTGTCCGGCCAGCGCAGCGACCAGTTTGTTGGCCTGATTGATCATCACGCGCGGTGAAACATGGCGGCTGCGGGTCATGGCGACGAAGACGCCGACCTTGTGTTGCGGGTCCATGGCAACGTAGGTCAGGAAGCCCCCGCCGCCCCCGGTTTTCTGCAGCATGGCCGGCTGGCCGTTGCGGGCTTCCATGTACACCCAGCCCAGGCCCAGGGCATCAGCCTGGCCGGCATGGTCCATGCCATTGACCGCCCGCAGGTCCTTGCGGCGGTACACCATCTGCTGGGCACGCTGCGCCACGGCGGTTCGGGGATGCAGCTGGGCTTGCAGCCACAGCGCCATGTCATGCGGGGTGGAGTAGATGCCGCCACTGCCATCGGCCGGCAGGGAGGGGGTGCAGGGGCTGGCGTCAATGCCCTGCATCAGGCGGGCGCATTGTGCCGCACTCGGGGTGAAGGTGGTGTTGCTCATGCCGAGCGGCGCGGTGACCTTGCTGCGCAGCAGTTCGGCATAGGGTTTGCCGCCGGCACGTGCCAGCGCGTCGGCCAGAAAGTCAAAGGCCAGATTGGAATAGGCGGCGCGGGTGCCGGGCACGGCATTGAGACGGCCCTGGCTCATCCATTGCCAGCGTTGTTGCTGCGTCGGCCAGGAAAACACCGGGGCATCGGCCGGGCGCATGCCGGGCATCTCGCGCGGCAGTCCGCTGGTGTGGGTGGCCAGATTGACCAGCCGGATGGTCTCGCCCTTGCTGCCTTGCGGGACGGTGACGCCCTGCGGTGCATATTTCTGCAGCGGGTCGTTCAGGTTGAGCCGGCCCTCCGCGGCAAGGGCGACCAGGACTTCGCTGGTGAACAGCTTGCTGATCGAGGCGATGCGGATCAGTGTGTCGGCTTTGGGAGCTGTCCGATTACCATAACGGGTTTCGCCGAGGTATTTTTGCCAGGTACGGTTGCCATCGACAATGACGACGGTCATGCCGACCGGGCGGCTGCTGGCTTGCATCTGGCGGGTGTATTGCTCGACCAGCCGGTCGGTGCTGTCGGTGGCAGCGTGGCTGAACTGGGGCAGGAGTACCATGCTCAGTCCCAGCGGGAAAAGGTGGCGTGTTTGCAATTTATTTTCCTGATCTAGTCTGCGGCAGTCATCCGGGCTGCCGGTTTGTCATGGCGGCAGTGGCTGCCGCCATCGATGTCTTGTCCGTTACGCTCTGGTAGACGGTTTCAATCGGCTGATGTTCCTGCCAGAGGAACAAAAGCACGTAGTTGTTCATCATTACTGATTAATTCGGCAAGTCTTACGCCATAAATGGCTTCCAGCCTGGCTTTCTGCATCACCTCGCTGGCGGGACCAAAGGCCGCGGCCCGCCCGCCATGTAGCAGCAGCACCCGGTCCGCATGGCGCATCGCCAGATTCAGGTCATGCACGACGGCAATGACGCCCAGCTGGTAGGTATGTGCCAGGTGACGGACCTGATGCATCAGCGCATCGGCCAGACCGAAATCCAGCGCGGCAGTCGGTTCGTCCAGCAGCAGATAGCGCTGTGGCGCGCCGGAGCCGGTGAGCTGCAACAGGGCGCGCGCCAGATGGACGCGCTGTCGTTCGCCGCCGGACAGGGTCTCGAGCCGGCGCTGTGCCAGTTGATCGCATTGCATCAGTTGCATGGCCTGGCGCCAGTCGGCGGCCTGTCTGTCATGCAGATAGCCGCCCATCATCACCAGTTCTGCCGCGGTAAAGCCTGGCTGCCAGCCCGGGTATTGTTCGACCACTGCGCGCAGGCTGGCCAGCGCACGGGCGTCGAGGCCGGCCGGATCATGGTTGCCCAGGCGGATCTCTCCGCTGCTGGGGCGCTGCAGGCCGGAGAGCAGGGACAGCAGCGTGCTCTTGCCCGCGCCGTTGGGCCCGATGATCAGGGTCAGTTCACCGCAGGCGGCCTGCAGCGAGATGTCGTCCAGCAGGACCTTGTCGCCGACCTGCAGTCCCAGTTGACGTGCTTCAAGCATGGGGCCTCCGCTGACTGTTCTGCCAGAGCAACCAGAGGAAGAAGGGGGCGCCGGCCAGACTGGTGATGACGCCGACCGGCAACTCGACCGGGTAGAGCACACTGTGAGCCAGCCAGTCGGCCAGCAGCGCCAGCCAGCCGCCCATCAGCGGTGCGGCAATCAGCAGGCGCCTGGCATGGCTGCCGATGAACTGGCGGGCAAGGTGGGGTGCCATCAGGCCGATGAAGCCGACCATACCGCAGGTCGAGACCACCAGTGCGGTGGCCATGGCGGCCAGCAGGATGACGCGCAGGCCACCCCTGCGGACATCGAAGCCGAGATGGAAGGCGGTGGGGGCGCCCAGCTGCAGGGCGTTGAGCAGGCGCCATTCGCGAAACAGCAGCCAGATGAGCAGCGGGGCGGTCAGCAGGAACAGTCGGGCCTGGTTCCAGTCCGCGTTGGCGAAGCTGCCCATCAGCCAGAAGGTGATGGTGCGCAGCGAGCCGTCGGGCAGGGTGGTGATCAGCAGGGTGAGCAAGCTGCCGAAGACCGCGTTGACGGCAATGCCCGCCAGAATGAGTCGTTCACCGTCGGCGGCATTGCGGCTCATCAGGCAGGTCAGTCCGAGTGCGCCCAGGCCGCCGAGGAAGGCCAGCAGGGAGACCAGGGGAACCGGCAGGGCGAATTGCAGGGCCAGTGCCGCCGACAGGGCGGCGCCGCCACTGATGCCGACCAGCCCGGGTTCGGCCAGCGGATTCTGAAAGCGCGCCTGGATGGCACTGCCGGCGGCAGCGAGCAGGGCGCCTGCCAGGAAGGCCAGAATCTGGCGCGGCAACTGGAGTTGCCAAAGCAACTGGCGTTCGATATCGGGCAGGGTGCCGGTCAGCAGGGTGAGCACCGGCGCAGGGTGTCCGTCGGGTGTCAGGCAGAGCGCCGCCGCCACCGTCAGGAGAATGACGGTGGCCAGCAGCAGTACCAGGGAGAGCAGACGCATCGAAACTTATGCCTCAGCGGAGGCCCAGAACGTCCTGCATGCTGAACAGGCCACGCTGGTGTTGCGCCAGCCAGCCCGCGGCGCGAACGGCGCCCTGGGCGAAGGTGGCACGGCTGGAAGCCTTGTGGGTGATTTCGACGCGTTCGCCCTGGGTGGCGAACATCACCGTGTGGTCGCCGACGATATCGCCGCCGCGCACGGTGGCAAAACCGATGGTCGACGGATCACGTGCACCGGTATGCCCCTCGCGGCCATAGACGGCACAGCTTTCCAGATCGCGCCCCAGGGCATCGGCAACCACCTCGCCCATGCGCAGGGCGGTACCGGAGGGGGCGTCAACCTTGTGGCGATGGTGTGCTTCGATGATTTCGATGTCGTAGCCTTCCGACAGAACGCGTGCGGCGATATCGAGCAGTTTGAAGGTCAGGTTCACGCCGACGCTGAAGTTCGGCGCAAACACGATGCCGATGTCTCCGGCCGCCGCTTCGATGGCCTGCTTGCCTGCCGCGTCAAAGCCGGTGGTGCCGATGATCATGTTGACCTTGTGTTGCCGGCAGGCTTCGAGATAGGTCAGGGTGGCCTCCGGACGGGTAAAGTCGATCAGTACGTCGGCTTCGGCCAGGGCGGCTTGCACATCATGGGTAACCGGTACGCCGGTGTTCAGTCCGGACATCAGTCCGGCATCCTGCCCGATCTGCGGCGCATCCGGGCGATCCAGTGCGGCATGGAGACGGAATTCCTGCGGTCTTTCCAGTACGGCTTCGATCAGGCTGCGGCCCATGCGTCCGCCGGCGCCGACGATGACAACCTTCAATGCACTCATGGCTTCAGTGCCACGGCAGGCGCGGAAGCGTTCAGCGAGGGCGTCGGGACTTCTGCCGGCATGGCATCGCCATCGATCTTGCTGAGCTTGTCATCGGCGAAGGTGACGGTCAGCAGCTTGTCTGCCACTTTCTGGCCGTTGCTGAACAACTGGTATTTGTAGTCCCAACGGTTGGCGTGGAAGCTGTCGGCAATCAGCGGGGTACCGAGCACGAACCGTACCTGCGAGCGGGTCATGCCGAGCTTCAGGCGGGCGACATCATCCTGGGTGATCAGGTTGCCCTGCTGGATCTCCATATGGTAGGCATGCCAGTTTGCGGGATTGAGATAGGTGCAGCCAGAAAGGGCTATGACGGCGACGAAGGTCAGGGCGCGCATGTGACTCCACAACAGGTAGCGAAAAATTCGGGATGAATTAGGCAAACCAGCCAAAAGGCATTATTATGGCCTAAATCTGATGCCACTTTATATCACGATGAGCCAAGCCAGTCACCTCAAAGATATCGGTCTGAAAGCAACCGGCCCCAGGTTGAAAATCCTGGATTTGTTCGAAACTGCCGGATTGCGCCACATGTCCGCAGAGGATGTGTATCGTGCCCTGCTGGCCGAGAATATCGACATCGGTCTGGCCACCATTTACCGAGTGCTGACCCAGTTCGAGCAGGCCGGCATTCTGGTGCGTCACCACTTCGAAACCGGCAAGGCCGTCTACGAGCTCAATCAGGGCGGTCACCACGATCACATGGTCTGTGTGCAGTGCGGCCGGGTGGTCGAGTTCTTTGATCCCGAGATCGAAGCCCTGCAGGACCGGATCGCCGGCGAACACGGCTTTCGCATCATGGAGCATGCGCTTTACATGTATGGCGAATGCCCGGAATGCCTGGCCAAGGATGGAGCCGGTCAGGAGGCCTGATGCTGCCCTGGCTGGGTCGTTCCCCGGTTTTCCCCTCTCCCGATACGGCGCTGGCGGATCCGCCCGGCCTGCTGGCTGCAGGCGGTGACCTGTCGCCGCAACGCTTGCTGGCGGCCTATTCGCAGGGCATCTTTCCCTGGTATGGCCCGGATGAGCCGATTCTCTGGTGGAGTCCGGCGCCGCGCATGGTGCTGTATCCGGCCAATCTCAAGGTCAGCCGCTCTCTCGGCAAAACCTTGCGCAATACCCGCTATGAAATTCGTGTCGATACGGCCTTCCGCGAGGTGATGACCGCCTGCAGTGCGCCGCGCCATGGTCAGCGCGGGACCTGGATCGTGCCGGAGATGATTGACGCCTATTGCCGTCTGCATGCGCTGGGCCATGCCCACAGTTGTGAGACCTGGGTGGATGGCGAGCTGGCGGGGGGCTTGTACGGCATCTCGCTCGGCGGGGTGTTTTTCGGTGAGTCGATGTTTGCCCGGCGCCGTGATGCATCGAAACTGGCCTTTGTCCATCTGGTGCGCCATCTGGCCGCCGGCGGGTGCGGTCTGATCGATTGCCAGATGTATACCGATCATCTGGCAAGCCTGGGGGCTCGGCAGGTTTCACGTCGCGAGTTTCTTGCTACTCTGAAAGAGCAGCTTGCCCTGGCGCAACCGACCAACCTGTGGGAATACCGATACCGCAATGAGCCATCGTGATGCCGGCCAGTTCGTGGCCATCCATTTCTACGCGACGGCGCCCTATGCCTGCAGCTATCTGAGCGGGCGCGAGGCGCGTTCCCAGGTGGCCATTCCCGCCGAGTCGATCGATCGTCGTGTCTACAGTCAACTGGTCCAGCTGGGCTTTCGTCGCAGCGGCCATTACACCTATCGTCCCTATTGCGACATGTGTCAGGCCTGTGTGCCGGTGCGGGTGCCGGTGGCGGATTTTCAGCCCAACCGCAGTCAGCGCCGGGCCTGGAAGCAGCATGCCGACCTGTCGGTGCAATTAACGCCGTTGCGCTACAGCGCCGAGCATTATGATCTTTACCGTCGTTACCAGGCCGCCCGGCATCGGGGGGGCGGCATGTCGGAGGATGATCCGGCGCAGTATGCCGAATTCATTCTCAAGAGCGGGGTGGAGAGCTGGCTGGCGGAGTTCCGTCTGGGCGAGGTGTTGAAGATGGTCAGTCTGATCGACCGTCTGGATGATGGTCTGTCGGCGGTCTATACCTTTTACGAGCCGGAGGATCACCCGGCCAGCTACGGGGTGTACAACGTCCTGTGGCAGATCGACCTCGCACGTCAGCTGGGGCTGAACCATCTTTACCTTGGCTACTGGATCGGCGAGAGCCGCAAGATGGCCTATAAGGCGGCCTACCGGCCGCTGGAAAAGTTGCAGAGTGGTCGCTGGATGCCTTTCGATCCCGGTCTGACAAAATGAAAAACGCCCCGCTAGCGGGGCGTTTTGTCATCTGGCGGGGAAGCTCAGAACGGAACCACCCGGTCGGTGCCACGGCCAGACAGCACGCGCACGCGCTGCTTGACCTCGAACTGTACATCGGCGTCCTGCACGATGGAGACCATGCGGCCACTGTCCAGTTTGACCGTGATTTCCAGCGCGTTCTTGGTGCCAACGGCTTTTTGCGCCGCGTTGGCCCCGAAGCCGCCAGCCAGGGCGCCTACGATGGCGCCGGCGGCATTGGCCTTGCTGCCATTGCCCAGGTTGCTGCCGGCCAGGCCGCCCAGCGCCGCGCCACCCAGGGTCAGCAGCTCGTTATTGCTGCCCTCCATCTTGACCGGATGAACCGAAACCACAGTACCCAGCTGCACGCTCTGTGCCTGGCGCATCTGGTTTTGCGAGTACACCATGGAAGAGTCGTTGCTGGCACAGCCAGTCAGGATGCCGGCGCTGATCAGCGCGCTCATGGCAAGCATCAGTGTTTTATTGGTCATGTAAAGTCTCCCTTTGAGTCGAATCCGGTTCAGGCCTGTGTTGGCGGTGTATTCGCGATGGCGCGGGCACATTCGGCAATCAGACCGGGGCCGCGATAGACCAGGCCGCTGTACAGTTGTACCAGTGTCGCGCCAGCATGGATTTTGTCTGTGGCATCACGACCGCACAAAATACCACCTACGCCTATGATAGGCAAAGCGCCATCAAGTTCCATGGCCAATTGTCTGATCAGTGCCGTGGCCTTGTCTGTCAGTGGCTTGCCCGACAGCCCGCCGGCTTCGCCGGCATGGCGATGACCGGCAATGGCCTCGCGGGCCAGTGTGGTATTGCCGGCGATCACGCCGTCGATCCGGTGCTCGCACAGCAGGCGCGCCACCTCGCTGATCTGCCCGCTCTCAAGGTCGGGGGCGATTTTGACCGCCAGCGGCACATGGCGCCCATATCGGTCAGCCAGGCTGGCCTGACGGGTCTTGAGCGCCCCCAGCAGGGCCGACAGCTCGTCGCCCTGCTGCAGTTGCCGCAGATTCTTGGTGTTGGGCGAGGAAATGTTGACGGCAATATAGCTGGCATGCTCATACACCTTGTCCATGCAGGCCAGGTAATCGTCGGCAGCCCGCTCGATCGGCGTGCTGGCATTCTTGCCGATATTGATCCCCAGGACACCGCGACTGCGCCGGCTGCGCACATGGTCAATCAGCGTGTCGACGCCGAGATTGTTGAAGCCCATGCGGTTGATGATGCCCTCGTGCTCGACAACCCGGAACATGCGCGGCTTGTCGTTGCCGGGCTGTGCACGCGGCGTGATGGTGCCGATCTCGACAAAGCCGAAGCCCATGTCGAACAGGGCGTCGATGTGGGCGCCATTCTTGTCCAGCCCGGCCGCCAGCCCGACAGCATTGGCGAAGGTCAGTCCCATGGCCTGGACCGGCGCCTGCACCGCGGCGGGGGCCGCCAGGCGCATCAGGTGCAGACGGTGGGTCAGTTCCAGCGATGTCAGGGTGAGTTCGTGGGCTTTTTCCGGGTCGAGGCGGAACAGCAGGGGGCGTAACAGCGGGTAGAGCATCGCGGGTCGTCTCCAGCAAAATGCCCGGCATGGCCGGGCATGGAAGGGAATCGCGGGCGATTTTACAGGATCTGGCAGACTTCGTCGAAGTGGAATCTTGGCGAGCGGCCATAGAGCTTGCTGGCTTCACCGTAGCCCAGGTTGATGAGGAAGTTGGCGTGGACATTGCCCTCCGGGAAGAACTCGGCATTGACCAGGTTGGCATCGAAGCCCGACATCGGACCGCAATCCAGACCGAGTGCCCGTGCCGCCAGAATCAGATAGCCACCCTGCAGCGAGCTGTTGCGCATGGCCGTGGCCCGGATCAGCTCATCATGGCCGTTGAACCAGCTCTGGGCATCGGCATGGGGAAACAGCCGCGGCAGATGCTGATGAAAATTCAGATCCATGCCGACAATCACGGTCACGGGGGCTTCGCGGGTTTTTTCCACATTGCCTTCAGCCAGGCAGGGCAGCAAACGCGCCTTGGCCTCGCTGCTGGTAATGAAAACCAGCCGGGCCGGCGAGCAGTTGGCACTGGTCGGGCACTGCTTGAGCAGTTCGAACAGCTGGTGCAGCAGGTCCTCGGATACGGGGCGCTTCTGCCAGTGGCTGTGGGTACGGGCATTGAAGAACAACTGATCCAGAGCCGATTTGCCGATGGGGGTGGTCATGCTGGGTCTCCGTGTTGCCGGGTTTCAGGGCGTTGGTGCGGCGGGAAGGGCGGCTTGCGGTGCCGAAGCGGCAAAATCCTGCAGCGCCTTCATTTGTTCAACCGGGATCGACTGGCCGGGCGACGATGACACATCGTTGGTCAGGACGGTGATGGATACCCGTCGATTGCGCGCGCGTCCTTCGTTGCTGCCGTTGTCTGCGACCGGCATGTTCTCGGCACGGCCGACGGCCACCAGTCGCTGCGGCGTGACGCCATTCTCCTGGAACAGGCGCACCACACTGCCGGCACGTGCGGCGGACAGTTCCCAGTTGGACGGGAAGTTGGCGGTACGGATCGGCACATTATCGGTAAAGCCTTCCACGCTGACCGAGTTGTCCACGTGGGTCAGCAGCGCCGCCAGCTGGGTCATGACGCTGATCGAGGCGCTGGAGGGCTGTGCCTGGCCGGTCTGGAACAGGGCGCTGTCCTTGATTTCGATCTCGATGCCCTTGTTGGTCTGTGAAATCTTGACCTGTCCGCCCTTGACCAGCGGCTCCAGCACCCGGCGCATGTCGGCCGCCAGCTTGCCCAGTTTGGCCTGCTCGCGCAGCAGGGCATCGCTCTGGATGGCCTTGGCGATCGGTTTGGTTTCCGGCACCTGGACCAGGGTGTTGGCGCTGCCGGACGGCGGTGTGGTGTTCAGGGTGATGTTGCTGCCGGAGCGAAAGGCATTGACCAGCGAAGTCGACAGGACGCGGTATTTCCCCTCGTTGAGCGAGGAAATGGCGTACATCACGACGAAGAAGGCAAACAGCAGGGTGATGAAGTCGGCGTAGGAGACCAGCCAGCGCTCGTGGTTGTCATGATCTTCCGGTAACTTGCGTGCCATGTCGTATTCCTCTGCGATGCGCCGCTGTTACAGCAGGCGCGGGTCGAACAGACTCTTGATGCCAGCGCTGAACGCCACGCCGAAGCGGCGTGCCACCCTGCTGGACAGGTCATCCTGCGGTGTGAAGTCCACCGTCTGATCGGTCTTGAACTCGTTGCGCGTCACCGAGGCCACGGTGCCGTAGGCATCCGCCAGACCCAGCGGAATGCTGCGCTCGCCCAGCCAGACCATGCCGCTGAACATGTCCGGCGTTTCTTTCAGGCGCTGACCGCGGCCATCACGCACTGCCTTGATGAACTGGGCATGGATGTCATCCAGCAACTGCTGGCGGATGGCTTCCTGTTTGGGGTTCACCGGCGAGAAGGGGTCGCCCATCGCCTTGTTTTCCCCGGCGGTCTTCAGGCGGCGTTCCACCCCCAGCTTGTCCATCAGCCCGGTAAAGCCGAAACCGTCGGACAGCACACCGATCGACCCGACGATGCTGGCCTTGTCGACGTAAATGCGGTCGGCTGCACTGGCAATATAGTAGCAGCCGGAGGCACACATCTCTTCTACCACCACCACGACCGGAATCGCCGGGTGCAGCTTCTTCTGGCGCCGGATCTCGTCATAGACCATGCCGGACAGAACCGGGCTGCCGCCCGGGCTGTTGGCCTGCAGGATGATGCCGCGCGTGCCCTTGTCGGCATAGGCATCGGCCAGGCCCTGAATCAGCTTGTCGGCGGTATTGTTCTCGCTGCTGATCTCGCCCTGCAGGTTGAGGATGGCGGCGTGGCCGTTGCCGGTCAGGCGCGAAACGGATTTTTCTTCATTGCTCCACAGCATGCTGGCAGCGATGGCGGCGAAGACGGCCAGCCAGGCCAGGCGGAAAAAGATTTTCCAGCGCCGGCTGCGGCGCTGTTCAATCAGGGCGGCGCTGGCAAGTTGTTCCAGCAGGGTGCGTTCCCAGTTTTGATCGCTCACTCGGTGACTCCGGGTTCGGGCCGGTCAGGCGCGGTGATTGGTTTGACATAATATATCATCCCGTTTGACTCTTTGGTGATCACGGGAATCAGGCTTTGCCCCTGGCAGGGGCCGCCGACGCACAGGCCGCTGTCCGGCAGGTAGCGGGCGCCATGCATGCTGCAGATCAGATAGTGCCCGCTCAGGTCGAAAAACTCGCCATCCTGCCAGTCCATCTGGACCGGGATGTGGCGGCAGGCGTTGAGATAGCCATAAACCTTGCCCCGGTAGCGGATGACAAAGGCCGGCAGGGGCTGGGGCGATGCGGGAAAAAGGAAGCGCTGGCCGCGTCCGCGCTCGGGCAGGTCTTCGGAGGGGCAGATCAGGCAATCCTGGTCATCAGCCATGCGTGCAGACTCCGGAAGTCGTCAAACAGGCCGAGGGACGGGCAGCGGGCCAGCGCCTCTCTCTCATGCGCGCCGCCGAGTACCCCGGCGGCCAGTGTGCCCGCCGCTTCGGCCATGCGCAGGTCGTGGCTGGTGTCGCCGACCATCAGGGTACAGGCCGGGTCGGCGCCCAGTTGATCCATCAGCTCCAGCAGCATGGCCGGATGCGGTTTGGACGGGCAGTCATCCTGCGTGCGGGTGGCGGCAAAGTAGTCGCCCAGTCCGCTGCTCTGCAGGGCGCGCTCCAGCCCGCGCCGGCTCTTGCCGGTGGCGACGGCCAGCATCACATCGCGCGCGGACAGCGCCGCCAGGGCTTCGCGTACGCCGTCAAACAGCTCGATTTGTTCATCACCGGTAAAGAAATGCTTGCGATAGGCCGCGACCATTTCCGGGTAGCGGCTGGGTGGCAGGTCAGGGCAGGCGGTGGCCAGCGCCTCGACCAGGCTCAGGCCGATCACCGCGCGTGCCTGATGCAGCGCCGGGACGCGCAGACCCAGCTCGGCGCTGGCCTGACGGATGGCATGGGTGATGTGGCCGGTGGAGTCCATCAGGGTGCCGTCCCAGTCAAAGACGATCAGTTGCAGCGGCTGGTTCATGATGTGGGCAGGCTGTCGAGGAAACGTTGCAATTCGGCGGGCAGCGGGGCTTCGAGAAGCAGCGGGGCGCCGGTCAGCGGGTGGGGCAGGCTCAGGCGCCGTGCATGCAGGAACATGCGTTTCAGCCCACGTTTCTGCAGCTGCTTGTTCAGGGCAAAGTCGCCATATTTCTCGTCGCCGGCAATCGGACAGCCGCTGGCTGCCATATGGACGCGGATCTGGTGGGTCCGGCCGGTACGCAACCGGGCTTCGACCAGTGTGAACTCGCTGAAGCGCTGTTCGACCGCAAAAATGGTGTGCGCGCTCAGCCCCTCGTCGCCGTCGGCGACCTTGACCATGCGCTCGCCATCGCCGGTCGTGAACTTGAACAGGGGCAGCTTGACGTGCTTTTTCTGCGCGTCCCAGTGGCCGACACCCAGGGCCAGATAGCGCTTGTCCGGCACGTTGTCGCGCATCATGTCGTGCAGTTTGACCAGTGCCGAGCGTTTCTTGGCCAGCATCAGCAGGCCGGAGGTCTCGCGGTCGAGGCGATGCACCAGCTCCAGATAACGATATTCGGGATGGCCGCGACGCAGTTGTTCAATGACACCGAATGACACGCCGCTGCCGCCGTGCACGGCTACGCCGGCCGGTTTGTCGATCACCAGCATGGCCTCGTCTTCATACACGACGGGGAAGGTGGCGCCGGGTACCTGACGCTCGTCGCGCTCTGCCAGCCGGATCGGCGGAATGCGCAGGGTATCGCCCAGCTCGAGCCGGCGCGAGGCGTCGGCACGGCCCTTGTTGACCCGTACTTCACCGGAACGCAGGATGCGGTAAATATGGCTTTTCGGCACGCCTTTGAGCAGGCGTACCAGATAGTTGTCGATGCGTTGTCCGGCGCCATCTTCCCCGACCTGGTGGAAGGACACGGAATCTTTGCGAATATCAGTCATTTTGCTTATACTTCCTGCGCTTGACCAAAAAAATGGTCGCGGCAAAACCTGCAGAGCAAGGTCGCGAGCGGTGTCCGCTCATAGACGCTGCTGCTGTGCAGCAATACGGCCGGCAGGGCGATGGCCCTGACCTGACGCCGCAATCTGCGCATGCAGCCAAGGTTAACTCGCTCACCGAAAAGCAGCGATGGTAATGCATTTGGACACATAGCGCACTCACCAGTATTCCATCCCCTGATGCATAAGCCAGTCAGGAGATACCATGGCAAAGTTTGACCCGGCACGGGCGACACGGCGTCGAAAGGTCCTCGCAGGACGGATCGGCGCACGGCAGAAATCACAGCATCGTCCGTGTGACGTACTTCAGGAAGTCGGCTTGATATATTGATTTACCTTGTTCTTTATACAGACACTTCTTTCGGAAAGCGCCCATTTTAGCCACTGGGCCGTCAAATACTTGCTGTGCCCTTGCGTGAGTGCCGCGCAAGGAAAAATAAGATGAAACGCATGCTTTTTAACGCAACGCAGGCCGAAGAGCTGCGCGTTGCGATTGTCGACGGGCAAAAGCTCGTTGACCTTGATATCGAAACCGTGGGCAAGGAGCAGCGCAAGGGGAACGTCTACAAGGGCGTCATCACCCGTATTGAGCCGTCGCTCGAAGCCTGCTTTGTCGACTACGGCACCGAACGTCACGGCTTTCTGCCGTTCAAGGAAGTCTCCCGTACCTATTTCCAGAACTATGATGGCGGCCGCCCGCGCATTCAGGATGTCCTGCGCGAAGGCATGGAAGTCATCGTCCAGGTGGAAAAGGACGAGCGCGGCAACAAGGGCGCGGCCCTGACTACCTATATCAGCCTGGCGGGCCGTTACCTGGTGCTGATGCCCAACAATCCGCGTGGTGGTGGCGTGTCGCGCCGCATCGAAGGGGAAGAGCGCCAGGAGCTGAAAGACCTGCTCGCCCAGCTGGAAGTGCCGCAGGGCATGAGCCTGATCGCCCGCACCGCCGGCATCGGCCGTAACTTCGAAGAACTGCAGTGGGACATGGGTTACCTGCTGCAACTGTGGCGCGCCATCGAAGGTGCCGCCGGCGCCCAGAGCGCACCGTTCCTGATCCTGCAGGAAAGCAGTCTGGTGATTCGCGCCATCCGCGATTACTACCATGCCGATATCGGTGAAATCCTCATCGATACCGAAGAAATCCATGACCAGGCCCGTCAGTTCATCAGCCATGTCATGCCCAATACCCTGAGCCGGGTCAAGCTGTACAAGGACCAGGTGCCGCTGTTCTCGCGCTTCCAGATCGAACACCAGATCGAAACCGCCTTCTCGCGCAGCGTCCAGCTGCCGTCCGGCGGGGCCATCGTGATCGACCATACCGAAGCCCTGGTCTCGGTCGACGTCAACTCGGCACGTGCCACCAAGGGTGCCGACATCGAAGAAACCGCCTTCAAGACCAACCTGGAAGCGGCCGAAGAAATTGCCCGCCAGCTGCGTCTGCGTGACCTCGGTGGCCTGATCGTCATCGACTTCATCGACATGGAAAGCACCAAGAACCAGCGTGATGTCGAAAACCGCCTGCGTGACGTGCTCAAGCACGACCGCGCCCGCGTCCAGATGGGCAAGCTGTCGCGTTTCGGCCTGCTGGAGCTGTCGCGTCAGCGCCTGCAGCCTTCGCTGGGTGAAACCAGTCACCAGCCGTGCCCGCGTTGCCATGGCATCGGCTTCATCCGTGGTACCGAATCCTCCGCCCTGCATATCCTGCGCATCATCCAGGAAGAGGCGATGAAGGAAAATACCGGTGCCGTGCATGCTCAGGTGCCGGTGGACGTGGCCACCTTCCTGCTGAACGAGAAGCGCGCCGAGATCCACATGATCGAAGAGCGCCTGGATGTCAGCGTGGTGCTGATCCCGAACATCTATCTGGAAACGCCGCACTACAAGATCGTGCGCCTGCGCCATGACGACCTGACCGAGCTGGGCGATGCGCCGAGCTACAGCCGTGTCGAAGTGCAGGAAGAAGACATCGTGACCAATTTCGGCCAGGAAAAGCCGAAGGTCGAGCGTCAGGAAGCGGCCGTCAAGGGGATTACCCCGCAACAGCCGGCACCGCAGTCGGCTGCCCGTCCTGCCGCCCGTGCCGTGGTTGAAGAGCCGGGCCTGCTGACCCGCCTGGGTGGCTGGCTGAAGGGCTTGTTCGGCAGCGATGAGGCGCCGCAGGCTCAGCCGGCGAAGAAAACCCCGCAAGTGCGCGAGGCTCAGCGTCCGCCGCGCCGTGGCAATGACCGTCGCCCGGCACAGCAGGGTCGCCGCGAGCAGCGCGACGAGCGCCGTCCGCAGCCTGCTGGTGAAGAGAACCGTCGCCGCAACGCCGGTGCCGCTCAGGCAGACACGCGTGTGGAAGGCCGCAATGCTTCTCGTCCGGAGCGCGCTGAGCGTCCGGAACGCAGCGAGCGTCAGGAGCGAACCGAACGTCCGGAACGTAACGAGCGTCAGGAGCGCAACGAACGTCAGGAACGTCCGGAGCGCAATGAACCGCGTCAGCGCCGTGAACGTGAGCCGCGCGAGAATCGTGAAAACGATGTGACGGGCGAAAGCGTTCGCAGCGAACGCGCCCCGCGTCAGGCTGAACCGCAATCGCGTCGCCGCCAGCCGCTGCCGGTGGAAGAAACCCAGCCGGAAGTGCTCAAGACCGGCGTCGTCGAAGCTGGTGCGGAGCCGGTGGCTGCCGAGCAGACCGAGAATGCCGAGCGCGGTGAGCGTAGCCGTCGTCGCCGCAGCCGTGGTCGTCGTCGCGACAACAGCGAGCAGAACAATGCAGAGCAGGGTGGCGCTGAGCAAGCGGCAGGCGAGCAGCTTGTGTCGGAACAGATTTCCGGCGAAGTGATCGCCCAGCCGGTGGTTGAAGCCGTACCGGTACCCGTTATTGCCCCGGTCGTCGAGGCCGCCCCGCAGGTTGATGTTGTGTCGGCCGAGCCGGTGGACGTGACTCAGCCGGTTGTCGTGGTCAGGGAAGAGCCGGTCGCGCCGCTGGCGGTCGTGCACGAAGTCCCGGCCGTGGTCGACAGCCCGGTGGAGGCTGCCCAGATCGTAGACTCCCCGGCCGTGGAGGCCCCGGCGGTCGAATCGGCTCAGCCGGTGGTCAGTGTGGCCCAGCCCGAGCCTGTCGAGACGACGCCGGTGGTGGTTGCCGAAACGGTAAGCGAGCCGGTGGCTGTGCCGGTCGCGGCCGAGCCGCTGGTGATTGCCGAAGTACAGGCGGCCGAGCCGGTTGTGGAAGCCAAGGTCGAGCCGGTCGTCGAAGCCAAGGTCGAGCCGGTCGTGGCCGAGCCGGCCAAGCCGCTGGATCTGGGTGGGCTGGTGATGGTCAATACCCGTGCCAGCGCACCGGTGGCTGACGTGGCGCCGGCAGAAGAGCCGGTTGCCGGGCTGCGCCGTCGCGATGCCTTGCGCCAGGCACAAGCACCTGCAGCAGCAGAGGTTTCCCTGCAGCAAGTCGAGACCCGCGGCGAGCAGCAATAAAAAGAGTCTGGCCCCGATAAAAAGGGGCTTGACACTACCGAGGGGCATCTGTAAGATACGTGTCTCTCAGGCGATTCCCTGATAGCTCAGTTGGTAGAGCGACGGACTGTTAATCCGCAGGTCGCAGGTTCGAGCCCTGCTCGGGGAGCCACCCCATTCAAAACCCCAGTCAGCAATGACTGGGGTTTTTCGTTATGCTCGTCCTTCCCCAGCCAAACCCGCTAAGATGGGGGGCAAACCGAGAGGACGAAGCATGAATCTGAATCAACATTTTCTGAGCATGGCCTATAACAATGCCTGGGCCAATCACCGCTTGCTGAAAGCCTGTGCGTCGCTGAGTCAGGATGACTATATTGCACCGCGTTGCAGCTTTTTCCCTTCCCTGCGTGAGACGTTTCAGCATCTGCTGGTCGTCGATCAGAGCTATCTGTCGCTGCTGGAGCACGATCTGGTCGGCAAGTTCGACTTTCGCCCCGATTTTTCCGCCGATGGTACCGAGCTGATCACCCTGGCGCAGCTGGACCCTCTGCTGCGCGAGGCCGGCGAGCGACTGATCGCCTATTGTCGTCAGTGTCGAGATGACATGCTGGGATTGCCCCTGCTAGGCGGCAATGCGCAAGGACTTCGCTATGGCAACCGGGCGCGTCTGCTGGCGCACCTGTTCCAGCACCAGATCCATCACCGCGGGCAAATTCATGCCATGCTGGCCGGCACCCGCGTGGCACCGCCGCAGCTGGACGATTTTTTCCGCGCCGACGATGAGGCGGCCCGCGCCGGAGATCTGGCCGAACTGGGCTGGTGCGAGGCCGATTTGTGGTCTGTTCCCCGCTGAGGCGGTGAGGCGGCCCTTGCTGACCATTCGGTCAGCTGCATGATGTTTTTCCCGCTTGATCGACATGAATCATGCCGTTGTCTGCTGCAGACCCCTGCTGAACATGCGATTGTTGGCAATATCGTCATGATTATTTATACAGTTTCAATAAGCTGTTACGAATGGCGTCTGACGCCTGCAATCATGTCACTGCGGGAGATTTTCATGCATACGATCAAGCGAATCAGTCTGTCAGGTCAGGATCCGTGCTGGCCCATCGTTTCCGGCAGCTTGCTGCTGATTCTGAACACTTGCCATGATGGCCGCCTCCGTCTGCTGACACCGGATGGCGAGCGCCGCCTGATCCTCGCTCCGGGGCGCGGCATGCTCTTCGTCGCGGATCAGGGGGTGGTCCATCCTCTGGCTGGTGAGCCACAAGGCTGGGCGATCCCCCTGCCATGGGTTTGCCGCCTGCTGGCATTTGTCGAGCACTGGCGCACCATCCCCCTGCCTGCCGCGAAGCTGCCGGCCTGCCTGACCATCCCCTGCCATGCCTCTCCCCAGACTTTCGAGAACTGGTTCCTGCGCATGTGGCTGTTTGGCCGCGACCCTTTGTTTCACTCGCTGCTGCAACGCTTGCGACGCTGCGAGGGGTATGGACTGATCCGCCACTTGCTGGCCGAACACGAGCAGGCGGTGCCCCTGGCTCAGCTCGCCCGTCGCTATGGGCTGTCGGCCTCGCATTTTCGTCGGCTGGCCCATGACGCCCTGGGGCAAAGTGCCAAATCTGCCATGATGACCTGGCGACTGCGGCGTACCATCCTGGATGCCATCTGTCGGGAGGTCTCCCTGACCTCGCTGGCCATGCAATACGGCTATGCCTCGTCCTCGCACCTGTCGAATGATGCGCGTCGTCAGCTAGGCGTCAGCCCTCAGTGGCTGCTGGGCAGGACTCAGCCCGTCTGAATCGACTCTGTTTCCCGGCATGACCTTTCGGCTCATAGCGACTCCTGATTCGCTCGTCAATGAGCGGAATCTGCAATCTCCTTCGACACGGTCACTTTACGCTGCCTGCACTTCCCCGAGCCTGGCGCCGGGGAGGGTTCTTTCCAATGGCAGGCAAAGCGGAGGTCGGGATGGGCGAGCAGGACAGACTGGTACAGGTCTCGGCGGGGGACGTACAGGAGATCGAGTGGTCGGGGCTTTCACTTGAGGATTGCGTCGGCATGCTGCACCTTCAGCAGCGTCAGGCGGAGGCCGATCGGGTCCTGCGCGCCCTGTGTCTGCTGGACTGGCATCGGCCTGACTATCTGCGCGCCATGGCGCACTCCTGCCGGCTGGGAGGGCGGGTTGAGTGTGCACAGCGGCTGATCCGACTGGCCGAGTTGCTGCAACCAGCACCAAACCTGTTGGTCAAGCAGGCGCGACAGCCCATGGACTACCTCTGAAACTGATCTTTCGATCAGTTCCCTTCATTGCTTTCAGAGTTCTCCGATAGGGGATTCTTACCAATCTCTTCATGATTGCCCGGAATGGATGTGCGGGTTTCCGACCCGTACATCACCGAATCAAAATCAATCATCCGGGATGGTAGTGAGCTATGAGCAGGGATCATGTATTGAACCATGATTATCTTTTTGATGACTTCGTCCTGCATGCCAATGGGGCGATGAGTTTTCATGGCCAGGATGTGTCTATTCCGCCGAAAGAGCTGCAGGTTTTGATTACCTTGCTGGAAGGCAAGGGCAATCTGGTTCACAAGAATTTCATCATTGACAAAGTCTGGGGTGACAACCTTGTGGGCGATGAGTCGCTGACCCGCTGTATCTATTCTTTACGACGCTTGCTGCGCGAATCCAAGAACAACAAGTTCATCGAGACCGTGTACGGCAAGGGCTATCGTTTCTGCAAGCCGGTCACACCAGTGCAGCGTCAGCGCCATCCGTCCCAGGGATACAAACTGGCCATTTTGCCTTTCTCCGGTGGAGAGGCTCGTGAAGCCATGCTGTTGCATGCCCGCCTGATGGATGCGTTTGCTGAACGTCCTCAGCCGGGGATTTCGCTGGTACCGGCCATTCTTACCCGCGGACACGATCGCCCTGAGGAGCTGCTGTCTCTGTGCCGACAGCTGGAGCTGGATTGTTATCTGACCGGTGACTTTTGCCAGGATGGCAGCCAGCGCCTGCTGACCGTTGAGTTAGTGGATGCCAGTAGTCAGCAATTGTTGCTGCGCGAGACCTTTCTGCCCGGCAATGCCGAAACCTGGCCGCAACGCATGGCGGCGGTGGCCGAGCGTGTGCTGGCCCGTCTGACGCAGCCGGGGACCGATGTGCTCAGCGAAGGCAATGGCGAAGTCATGGTGGCTCATGTGATGGCACGGCGCTGTCTGCGTCGCCGGGATCATGGTGATCTCAACATGGCGCAGCAGTATCTGCAGATGGGATTGATGCAGGACCCATTGCATGTGCCCTCCATGGTGTCCATGGCGGAAACCATGCTGGCACAGACCATGCAGGGGTTGATCTGGCCTGCCCGGGCTTTCAGCGAGGCGAGGCCCTTGCTGGAAAAAGTCCTCAGTCTGGCGCCGGGGCAACCCAGCGCGCTGGCGCTGATGGCCTGGCTGACCCGGCTGTCCAGTGATACCGAAGGTGTTGCCGCCGGCCTGTTGCGCCAGGCGCAGCAGGCCGGAACGCCGGCCGAGGTGTGCCTGTACCAGGCCATGTATCGCCTGTCCCAGGGGGAAAACGAGCTGGCGCTGGACCGTCTCAATGCGGGTTTGGCTCGTGATGGTGGCCTGAGCCCTTTGCTGATTTTCAAGATGTGGGGGCTGCATGTCATGGGGCGGGACGAAGAGGCGCATCTGTTCGCCCAGCGTCAGATGGAGCAGACGCCGCCTTCGCCCCTGTTCCTCGCCATGCATGGGCTGGTACTGGCATCACTGGGGCGGCACGATCAGGCGAATCTGCAGGCCGGGCTGGCGGTGCAAACCGCGCCGAATGGCATGCCGGAAAGGATTCTGCAGTTAATCGTCGCGGCGGTAGGCAGTCAGGCGGGCGACGGGCATGAGATGCTGTCACGCTGGATGGGGGAGATCCGCATCCGTTATGGCTGTCCGGGGCTGCTGGCTGTACTGGCATTGGCGCTGGGTGATGAGAATCGCGCCCGTGCCCTGATCCGGGTGGCGCGTGAACAGCGTTGCACCTGGTGGCCGCTGGCACGGCATCTGCCGGCGATGACGACTTTCCTCGCCAGCGAATCCTCCGAGACCTGCTGGCTCTGATCAGCCGAAAGCGGTGTCCGGACGGTGCTGCCGCAAGGCATCGAGCAGCAGGCGCGAACGTGCCGGCAGCCGGCGCTGTGCGGCGACCGCATGAATCTGCGGATCCTCGCCGCGTGCCGAGACCAGGCGGAAGGCCGGGCAAATCCGCTGCAGGCGTCCTGCCTGCACCAGCGGTTCGGCCAGCCAGTCGGAGAGACGGGCGATCCCCAGTCCGGCTTCGGTTGCCGACAGGAGTGCCAGCCCGTTGTCAAAACGATGGCTGGCACGCATGTTCAGACTCACGGCGCGCGTATCGCCAAGAAAGTTCCAGGAGCGCAGAATGCGAGGCGCCGTATGCATCAGGATGGCGTGTTCGCCCAGCGCCTCTGGCTGGGCGGGCTCGCCGTGACGCGCCAGATAGGCCGGACTGGCATACAGGTAGCGACGATAGCCCCACAGGGGATAGCCGATCAGCTCGCTATCCACCGGGAAGGCGCCGCGAATCACCAGGTCCAGCTGCTCCTGTACCGGGTCCAGCATGACATCGCTGTAGCGCACATCGAAGCGCAGCTCCGGGTAGTGCGTGCTCAGGCTGTGCAAAGCCAGGGGCAGGATATGGCAGGACAGACTGTGTGGTGCGGCCAGGCGCAGCCAGCCTCTGGGCGCGGCATTCAGCCGTGACAGTTCATCATCGGCCTCTTCCTGAATCTGCAGGATCTGCCGTGCCGACTCGTAATACAGCTCACCGGCCGGCGTCAGGCTGAATTGCCGCGTTGATCGCGCCAGCAGCAAGGTACTCATTTCGTTTTCCAGCGCCTGAACGGCCCGGGTGACGGCGCTGGGCGAGGCGCCGAGGGCTCGCGCGGCCAGGATGAAGCTCTTTTTCTCCACCACCGTACAGAAGGCCTGGATATTCCAAAGTGATTTCATGGGGCTCCCCCTGCGCAATTCGGTGAATTATTGCAGAAAATGCAACCTTCTGTTGCAACATCAGGGAGCTCGATCGGAGTAAGCTGACGCCATTGTTTCGGAGAGTGTGATGGTGACTTTGACCCTGCTGTGCGTGTTTGCCTATTTTGCCGGTCTGATTGACTCAGCCGTCGGCGGGGGAGGGCTGGTGCAGATTCCGGCGATCTTCACGCTGCTGCCGCGTGAGTTGCCGGTCACGCTGCTGGGCAGCAACAAGCTGGTTTCCGCGCTCGGCACGACCTTTGCCGCGCGCAGCTACCTGCGCCGCGTACGCCTGCCCTGGGCGGTGATTCTGCCCGCCGCCAGCGCGGCCTTCGTCATGGCCTTTGTGGGGGCCGCGGCGGTGTCGATGGTGCCGAAGAATCTGCTGCGCCCCATGGTGCTGGTGCTGATGTTGCTGATTGGCTGGTATACCCTGAAAAAGAAGGATTTCGGGGCGCTGCATGTGCCGCGCGAGATCGGCCAGCGCGAGAAGGCCATGGCGCTGCTGTTCGGTGCCGCCATCGGCTTCTATGATGGCCTGTTCGGGCCGGGGACCGGTAGCTTTCTGATTTTCCTCTTCATCCGCTATTACGGCTTCGACTTTATCCATGCCTCGGCCTCGGCCAAACTGGTCAATCTGGCCACCAATATTGCGGCGCTGGTATTTTTCATTCCGGCCGGCCATGTTCTGTACCGCTACGCCATTCCCATGGGCCTGTGCAATATCCTCGGGGCACTCAGTGGCAGCTGGCTGGCCATCCGTCAGGGTACGGTTTTTGTGCGTAAATTGTTCCTTTGCCTGACCGGGGGGCTGATTCTCAAGCTGGGTTACGATCTGCTGGCGTAGTCGCTGCCCATCCCTGCTGCGGCGGGCATTGCGCCAGGGCCTGGCTGACGCGGCACAGTGTCCGGATGAGTTCAGGAAGCTGGCGCTGGATGTCGGCATCCTGGCCGGCTTCGATGCTTTGCATCAGTTGCTGGACCGGCGCCATATAGGCGGGTGTACAGATCAGCCGCGTCAGACCCTGCAGGTGGTGCAGGGTCTGCGCCAGCTGCTCCCGCTGGCCGGCCTGATCCCGCCTCAGTCGTTGCAGATCGCTTTGCAGGCTTTGTCGTGCCGCCGCCAGAAATTGTTCGCCGAAACTGCGGTCGCCGCGGATCAGCTTGCCCAGTACCGACAGATTCAGTATTTCCCCTGGTTCGATCGGCTGCAGACCCTCCTGCAGATGGCGCAGCAGGTCTTCTGCCGCCACCGGCTTTTCCAGCCAGGCATCGAAGAGATGACCGGTGTGGCAGCGTTCGCTGCCGGTGGTCATGCCGAGGATGGTCTGGGTTGGCCCGCAACCGCGGCGGCGTTCCAGCTGCCGGATGACCCGGCAGACTGTCGGCCCGCTCAGGTCCGGCAGCTGTCGGTCGATCAGCAGTAAATGAAATGGCTGACGCAACCATTGCCGCAATGCCTCCATGCCGCTCGTGCAGGGGGTGACAGCGATCCCCCACTGCTGCAGGGTATGCATCAGCAGCACCCGGTTTGCCACCTCGTCCTCAACCAGCAATACCCGATAACCTGCCAGCCAGGTCCCTTCGGCGGGGGAGCGGACGGGGCCCGCCGTATTGTCCACGGGCACGGGCAGCGTCAGCCGGATCAGCGTGCCTCGCTCCGGCAGACTCTGCACACGCATTTCACCGCCCATCTGACGCAGTAATTGCCGGCTCAGGTGCAGGCCAAGGCCATGTCCGCCATGCCGTTGCCGTGCGGCGGCACCCGCTGCCTGGTAGGGCTGATCCAGTTCGGCACACAACTGTGCCGACATGCCGATTCCGCTATCTCGCACGCAGATCTGCAGCAGGCAGCCCTGGCTGCCATCGGGCTGGCTGCTGGCCTGGACCGAGATCGCGCCGTGCGCAGTATATTTCAGTGCATTGGACAGCAAGTTGTGCAGGATCTGCCGCAAGCGCTGTGCATCCAGTATCACCCGCGGCACCGCCAGTTGCTTGCTGAATGTGAGGCGGAGCCCGCGGCTGGCGGCGATCGGTTGGTAAATCTGCTGCAGCTCGTCAAACAGCGCCTCCAGCTGGCAGGGGGCCGGACACAACGGCCAGGCAGGCTGCTGTGCCTTGCTTTGCGAGATCAGGTCATCCAGCAAGGCCAGCAGTGCGGTGCTGGCCTGCCAGGCCGTCTGGATCATGGCGGTCTTGTCGGCCGGATTGGCCAGCGCCAGCTCCAGCAGACGGCTGATGGCGGCCAGCGGCGTGCGGATTTCATGGCTGAGCAGCGCCTGCATGGCGGCACTTGCCGGCTCGGGCTCTGGTGGCGTTCCGGCCGCGGGTGCGGCAGACGGCGGGAGAGGGCCAGCGCGGCAGGTGAACACGATGACGGCGATCGGCATCAGCAGGGAGAAGAGCAAAAGCGGTAAAGGAAGCTCGCTCAAAGACGCCAGCCACATGAGCGGATCAAAGGCATCTTCAGCCCTGACTTCATGATGGTGGGGCATGGTCACTCCTGATTGTGTTGGTTGAATTGTTTAAAAAAGCGATTTATTTTAAATTATATGCTTAAAGGTCGCCGTGACAAGTCGGCGCGGTGGTGTGCAGCGGTCGGGGACGGGGGATAAAAAAACCCGTACCGGGAGGTACGGGTTGTCTGCTCAGTCAGAAGGGGTTACAGCTTGGCGGCGACCCAGTCGGTGACGCCGGCCAGCGCCTGTGCCAGCGGGGCCGGGTTGGTGCCGCCGGCCTGGGCCATATCCGGACGGCCACCGCCCTTGCCGCCAACCTGCTGGGCGACACTGTTGACCAGTTCGCCGGCCTTGATGCGGCCGGTGAGATCGGCAGTGACTCCGGCGACCAGCGCCACTTTGCCGTCCTGTACCGCCGCCAGTACGATGGCGGCCGATTTCAGCTTGTCTTTCAGCTTGTCCAGGGTTTCGCGCAGTGCATTGCTGTCGGCGCCGGGCAACTCAGCCGCCAGTACCTTGATGCCCTTGATCTCGACAGCCTGATCCACCAGGGCTTCGCCGGCATTGGCCGCCAGCTTTTGCTTGAGCTGGGCCAGTTCCTTGTCCAGCGCACGCGCCTGCTCCTGCAGGGCGCTGACGCGCTGCAGGATCTCGTCGCTCTGCTGGGCTTTCAGGCGCTGGGCCAGTTCGCGCAGCAGGGCATCCTGTGCCTGTACCTGCTGCAGAGCGCCTTCGCCGGTGACGGCTTCGATGCGGCGAACGCCGGCTGCGACGCCACTTTCGCTGACAATCTTGAACAGGCCGATGTCACCGGTGCGGCTGACGTGGGTGCCGCCACACAGTTCGGTGGAAAAGTCGCCCATTTTCAGTACGCGCACTTCATCGCCATACTTCTCGCCAAACAGGGCAATGGCGCCGGCCCGGATGGCTTCGTCGTAGGACATGCTGCTCGCCGTCACCGGATAGTTGGCACTGATCACATGGTTGACCACACGCTCGATCTCAGCCATCTGGGCGGCTGTGACGGCCTCGCCATGGGCAAAGTCGAAACGGGTGCGATCATGGTTGACCAGCGAACCCTTCTGCGCCACATGGCTGCCCAGGACATGACGCAGCGCGGCATGCAGCAGGTGAGTGGCCGAGTGGTTGCGGGCAGTGGCCTGACGCTGATGCAGGTCGATGGTGGCAGCGACACTGTCGCCGACTTTCAGGCTGCCCTTGGCCAGACGGCCCTTGTGACCGAATACGGCGGCCTGGATCTTCTGAGTGTCGACCACATCGAATAGCGCACCGACACCACCGGAAATGGAGATCTCGCCCTGATCGCCGGCCTGGCCACCGCCTTCGGCATAGAACGGGGTCTTGTCCAGCACCACAATACCTTCGTCCCCGGCCTGCAGGCTGTCGACCTGTTCCTGGCCCTTGTACAGGGCCAGCACGGTGGCATCGACACTGGCTTTTTCATAGCCGTCGAAACGGGTGTCGGCGCCGTTGTATTCCACATTGCCGACCATTTTGAAGCTGGAGGCCGCGCGCGCGCGGGCGCGTTGCGCTTCCATCTCGCGCTCGAAGCCTTCGAGATCGGCCTCGATGCCCCGTTCGCGGCAAATGTCGGCCGTGAGGTCCACCGGGAAGCCGAAAGTGTCATACAGCTTGAACAGGGTGGCACCCGCCAGGCGCTGCTGACCGCTGGTCAGCGCGTCTTCCAGCAGGGCCATGCCGTTGTCCAGGGTTTCGGAGAAGCGCAGTTCTTCCTGCTTCAGCGCGTCTTCGATGTCGGACTGGCGTGCGGCCAGGTCCGGGTAGGCGTGCCCCATTTCCTGCACCAGGTCCTTGACCAGCTTGTGCAGGAACAGACCCTTCTGACCCAGTTTGTAACCATGGCGGATCGCCCGGCGGATAATACGGCGCAGGACATAGCCACGGCCATCGTTGGACGGCAGTACGCCATCGGCGATCAGGAAGGACACGGCGCGGATGTGGTCGGCAATCACCTTGAGCGACGGCACGTCCATGCTGAAGGGCACGCCGGTTTCGCGCGCGGCCGCCTTGATCAGTTGCTGGAACAGATCAATCTCGTAGTTGGCATGCACATGCTGCATCACGGCCGAAATGCGCTCCAGCCCCATGCCGGTGTCGACCGAGGGCTTGGGCAGCGGATGCATGGTGCCGCTTTCATCCCGGTTGAACTGCATGAAGACGCAGTTCCAGATTTCGATGAAGCGGTCGCCGTCTTCTTCCGGGCTTCCGGGTGGGCCACCCCAGATGTGGGCGCCGTGATCGTAGAAGATCTCGGTACACGGGCCACACGGACCGGTGTCACCCATTTGCCAGAAGTTGTCCGAGGCGTAGGGCGCGCCCTTGTTGTCGCCGATGCGTACGATCTTGCTTTCCGGTACGCCGATTTCCTTGGCCCAGATATCGAAGGCTTCGTCATCGCTGGCGTAGACGGTCACCATCAGCTTTTCCTTCGGGATGGCCAGCCATTGCGGACTGGTCAGGAATTCCCAGGCGAAGTGGATGGCATCGCGCTTGAAGTAATCGCCGAAGCTGAAATTGCCCAGCATTTCGAAGAAGGTATGGTGACGGGCGGTATAACCGACGTTTTCCAGGTCGTTATGCTTGCCGCCGGCACGAACGCACTTTTGCGAGGAGGTGGCGCGGTTGTAAGGGCGCTTGTCGAAGCCCAGGAACACATCCTTGAACTGGTTCATCCCGGCGTTGGTGAACAGCAGGGTCGGGTCATCCCCCGGAACCAGCGAGCTGGACGGAACGATCTGGTGTCCCTTGGAGGCAAAGAAGTCCAGGAATTTCTGGCGAATTTCAGCAGTTTTCATCGATTTAGTCTGAGTATGTTAGGCGATGGCTGGGGCGGCATGAGTCCGCCATACCTGCCCTGAATGCAATGGCCATAGTTTCGCAAGGCGAGCGCCTGCTGGCAAGCCGTGCGAAGGGTTATTCGCTGTCTTCGAGGCTTCCGGCGAGAATTTTGCGGATGATTTCCTGCGGAAAGCCACGCGAAGCCAGAAAACGCAGCTGACGTGCCTTTTCCTGCGGTGTGGCGGGGAGGGTGCCGAATTTGCGCTGCCAGACGGCGCGGGCAGTGGCCAGATCGTCCTGACCGGCCAGCGCCTGTTCGATCAGTTCGTTGCTCAGGCCTTTTTCACGCATGGCCTGACGCAGGCGCAGACTGCCATATTTGTCGGCCTTGCTGCGGGAAAACTGTTCGGCGAAGCGCTCGTCGGATTGCCAGGCGCGTTCTGCCAGACGCGACAGCACGTCTTCCAGCTCTTCTGCCGACTGGGCGTGCGGACGCAGACGGGTAACAAGCTCGCGGCGCGAGTATTCGCGCCGCGAGAGCAGATCGACGGCTCGCGCCATCAGACTCTTTTCCATGCCTTACAGCACGCTGTCTTCCAGCGTTTCCGGATCGCCACCATCTTCGCTCATGGCGATGGTGACCCCCACGGTTTCACGTACCTTGCGCTCGATGTCCTGGGCGATGGCCGGGTTTTCCTTGAGGAATTCGCGCACATTGTCCTTGCCCTGACCGATCTTCTGGCCGTTATGGCTGTACCAGGCACCCGATTTCTCGATGAAGCCGTGTTGCACGCCCATTTCGATGATTTCCCCTTCACGCGAGATGCCTTCGCCGTAAAGGATGTCGAATTCGGCCTGTTTGAACGGCGGCGAGACCTTGTTCTTGACGACCTTGACGCGGGTTTCGTTGCCGACCACTTCCTCGCCCTTCTTGATGCCGCCGATACGGCGGATGTCGAGACGGACCGAAGCATAGAACTTGAGCGCATTGCCGCCGGTGGTGGTTTCCGGGTTGCCGAACATCACACCGATCTTCATGCGGATCTGGTTGATGAAGATCACCAGCGTGTTGGTGCGCTTGATGTTGCCGGTCAGCTTGCGCAGCGCCTGGGACATCAGGCGGGCCTGCAGACCCACGTGCGAGTCACCCATCTCGCCTTCGATTTCAGCCTTCGGCACCAGTGCGGCGACCGAGTCGACCACGATGACGTCGACGCCGCTGGAACGGACCAGCATGTCGCAGATTTCCAGCGCCTGCTCACCGGTGTCCGGCTGCGAGATCAGCAGATCTTCCACCTTGACGCCCAGCTTCTGGGCATAAACCGGGTCGAGGGCGTTTTCGGCATCGATATAGGCGCAGGTGCCACCCAGTTTCTGTGCCTCGGCGACCACCTGCAGGCACAGGGTGGTCTTGCCGGAGGATTCCGGACCGTAGATTTCGACCACACGGCCACGCGGCAGACCGCCCACGCCGAGTGCCAGATCCAGACCCAGCGAGCCGGTGGAAATCACCTGCAGGTTTTCGGTAATCTGGTTGTCGCTCATGCGCATGATCGAGCCCTTGCCGAACTGCTTCTCGATCTGGGCAAGGGCGGCCGCCAGGGCGCGGCTCTTGTCTTCGGTACGCTCTGCCATGCTATCTCCAATAAATGTATTTGCCGGTAAGGGGCGGATTATCGCACAAACCTCGGGGGTGACAAACGAAACCGGCCAGGCCTTGCCATTTTGCCGGACGTCACCACCTAAGTCTTCAACCGGCAAGCTTTTTTCCTGCAAACAAAGACTTTTGCCCGGTCATTGATGATAGTGTACGTAATCAAAATCGATTTGTCACTTGATATCGTACAAAATCATTTTGCCGCCCGGTCTGCAGACAGACTACTGTTGTCGCCTTGAGGGTTATGCCAGAATGCACAGCATGCTGAATCAACGTTCGGAACGCCTGCTCAAGACCCTGGTCGAGCTGTATATCGCCGATGGCCAGCCGGTCGGTTCGCGCACGCTGGCCATGGCCAGCGGGCTGGAGCTGTCTTCTGCCTCCATCCGCAACATGCTCGCAGACCTCGAGGGCATGGGGCTGGTTGCCGCGCCGCATACCTCGGCAGGTCGCATCCCGACTTCGCGGGGCTACCGGGTCTTCGTCGACCGCCTGCTGACCGTTTCCCCGCTGGAGACCGATGCCGTGCGCGAGCTGGAGTCGGGGCTGCAGCCGGACAGTCCGCAGCGGCTGGTGCATGCCGCTTCCTCGCTGCTCTCGGAACTGACGCATTTCGCCGGCGTGGTGGTCACGCCACAGCGACCCGACGTGGCGTTTCGCCAGGTGGAGTTCCTGCGCCTCTCCGAACGCCGCGTGCTGCTGATTCTGGTCACGCTGGATGGCGATGTGCAGAACCACCTGCTGCAGACCCAGCGTGATTACGCGCCCGGTGAGCTGGTCGAAGCCGGTAATTTCCTCAACCAGCATTATGCCGGTCTGGGGCTGAGCGGCATCGCCTTGCGGCTGGAGGGCGAGCTGCAGGGTCTGCAGCGCGACATCACCGAGCTGATGACGGCCGCCATCGACTTCGGCCGTCAGGCCGCCCGCACCCCGCAGGAGTCGGTGATGATCAGCGGAGGCAGCAATCTGTTGCATGTGCGGGATCTGTCCGAAGACATGAACCGCCTGCGCGAGCTGTTCGACGTCTTCGAACGCAAGACCGAACTGCTCGAATTGCTCAACCAGAGCCGCGAGGCCCAGGGGGTGAGTCTGTACATCGGCGACGAGTCCGGCCTGCTGACGCTGGATGAATGCAGTGTCGTGGCGGCTCCGTACCGTATTAACGGGCAGGTGGTCGGCACGCTGGGGGTCATCGGACCGACCCGCATGGCCTACGAGCGCGTGATTCCGATCGTCGACATTACCGCGCGCCTGGTGTCGAGTGCCCTGTCATTCGGCGAGTAGGCCCCTCGTCCAACCCTAAGAGAATGGATGTCATGAAGAAAAGAATCCTGGCGGCGCTGCTGCTTGCCGCCCCATTGCTGGCCCGGGCCGATGCCGCCTTCCTCGCACGAGCCGACGTGCAGCGCTATATCGACGAGCAGGTTGCCGGCGGCCAGTTCTCCCGGCCGGAACTCGAAGCCGTGTTTGCCAATGTGGAACTCAAGCCGCGCATCATCGAGGTCATGGACCGGCCGGCAACCTCACGCCCCTGGTACCAGTTCCGCAGCAATTTCTACAACGAAAAACTGCTCAATGACGGCGTCGCTTTCTGGAAGGCCCACCCCGACGCGCTGGCCCGCGCCGAACAAACCTACGGTGTGGCGCCGGAGATGATCGTGGCCATTCTGGGCATCGAGACCCACTACGGTCGCAATACCGGCAGTTTCCGCGTGGTGGATGCGCTGTCGACCCTGGGCTTCAACTATCCGCGCCGTGCCGAGTATTTCCGTGGTGAGCTGACGCAGCTGCTGCAACTGGCGCATGAAGAACGCCTCGATCCGCTGACTTTCAAGGGCTCCTACGCCGGCGCCATGGGCTGGCCGCAGTTCATGCCGTCCAGCTTTCGCCAGTGGGCGGTCGATTTCGACCACAGCGGCCATCGCGATATCTGGAACAACCCCGACGATGCCATCGGTAGTGTGGCCAATTACTTCCAGCAGCATGGCTGGATCCATGGCGACGACATTCTGATTCCCGCCGATGTTACCCCGGGACCGCAGGTCGATGCCCTGGTGGCCGACAAGTTCAATCTGCACTACACCGTGGCTGAACTGGCGGGCATGGGCGTGAAGCCGGAAGTGCCGCTGGCGCCGGCGGTGAAGGCGGTGCTGGTGCCGCTCGAGGTCTCGCCTGGGGTGACCGAATACTGGCTGGGGCTGAACAACTTTTATGTGATTACCCGTTACAACAAGAGCACGCTGTATGCCAAGGTGGCCCAGGAAATCGCCAGGGAGATCAAATCGCGCTATGTGGCGGCAGTGTATGCCGACCAGCCGAGCTGATTTTTCCGGAAAACATTTCGCCATCCCGGACAATTGCCATTAGAATCCGCCTCCATGACCTATCAAGTTCTTGCCCGTAAGTGGCGTCCCAAGCGCTTTGCCGACCTGGTCGGCCAGGAGCACGTGGTTCGTGCGCTGTCCAATGCGCTGACCGATGCGCGGCTGCATCATGCCTATCTGCTGACCGGTACGCGCGGGGTAGGTAAAACCACGATTGCCCGCATTCTGGCCAAGAGCCTCAATTGTGAAGTCGGCGTCGGGGCCGAGCCCTGTGGCGAGTGTCCGGCATGCCGGCAGATTGACGCCGGTCGTTTTGTCGATCTGCTGGAAATCGACGCGGCTTCCAATACCGGCATCGACAACATCCGCGAAGTGCTGGAAAACGCCCAGTACGCGCCAAGCATCGGCCGCTTCAAGGTGTACATCATCGACGAAGTGCACATGCTGTCGAAGAGCGCCTTCAATGCCATGCTCAAAACGCTGGAAGAGCCGCCGGCACACGTCAAGTTCATTCTCGCCACCACCGATCCGCAGAAGGTGCCGGTCACCGTGCTGTCGCGCTGCCTGCAGTTCAATCTGCGCAATATGACGCCCCAGCAGGTCTCCGGCCATCTGGCGCACGTGCTGGCGCAGGAGGGCGTCAGCTATGAGGCCCCGGCGCTGGCTTTGCTTGGCCGCGCCGCCTCCGGCTCGATGCGCGATGCCCTGTCGCTGCTTGACCAGGCTATCGCCTACGGGGTGGGTGAAGTCCGGGAAGAGGGCGTCCGTGCCATGCTCGGCGCAGTCGACCGCCGCTACCTTTTCGTGCTGGCCGAGGCCCTGGCCGAGGGGGATGGTGCCAGACTGATGCAGGAAGCCGGCAAGCTGGCCGAGCGCAGCATCGGTTTTGATGGCGCCCTGGCCGAGATGGCCCTGCTGTGGCACCAGGTGGCGCTGATGCAGAGCGTGCCGGCCGCCATTGCCGAGGACGAACCGGAGCGAGAGGCGCTGACCCAGCTGGCTGCGCGCGTGGCGCCGGAAGATGTTCAGTTGTATTACCAGATTGCCCTGCACGGTCGTCGAGACCTGGCGCTGGCACCGGATGAACTGGCCGGTTTCTCCATGACCTTGCTGCGCATGCTGGCCTTCCATCCGCGCCATGCGGGCGAAGTCGCGACGTCTTCGGCGCCGGCCATCCCGCGCGCCCAGTCATCGTCCCATGCGCCGGCGGCACCGGCGGCCCATGCCGCGACAGCGGCGGCGAGTACGGCGACCCCGGCACGTGATCTGCTGGCGCAACTGTCCGGACGCAGCGCCCGTCCTGCCGCACGTGAGCAGGCGGCCGAACCGGCGGCGCCGGAAGAGCCCGAGCCTGCTGCGATACCGGCACCCGCACCCGTTGCGGCGGTACCGCCGACCGCGCCGGTGGCTGCGGCCGCCCGACCCGCCGAGCCTCCGCGGGAGACTGCTGCACCGGCCCCTGTGGTGGCCGCTGCCCCGGCGGTGCGCGAACCCGAGGCGCAGGACAGCCCGCCCTGGGATGACGACGATGACATCCAGCTGGCCACCCCCCGACCGGTCGATGACGACTGGGTGGCCGAGCCGCCGGCAGCGCCGTCCGTGCCGGCGGTGTTTGATGGCGACTGGATCAGCCTGATCGGCGAGCTGGGCCCGCGCATGGGCGCCGCGCGCATGCTGGCACAGAATGCCATGCTCAAGTCCTACGATGGTCAGCTGCTGGCACTGGCGGTGCCGGAAAGCTTTCGCCACCTCGCGGCGCGCGACTATCAGGAAAAACTCAAGAGTGTGCTGGCCGAGCGTTTCGGCAGTGCGCTGCAAGTGACCGTCTCGGTCGAGGATCTTGGCCTGGAAACCCCGGCCATGAAGGATGCCCGCGAACGCCAGACACAACTGGCGGCGGCGCGACAATCACTGGAAAACGATGCCGTGGTTCAGCAGTTCGTGCGCGATTTTGATGCCACACTGCTCACGGATACCATTCAACCCGTTCAGGAGTCGTAAGCAATGTTCGGAAAAGGCGGTATGGCCGGCTTGATGAAGCAGGCGCAGCAAATGCAGGAAAACATGAAAAAGGCGCAGGAAGAACTGGCGCGTATCGAAGTGGAAGGCCAGTCCGGTGCCGGCATGGTCAAGGTCGTCATGACCTGCGGCCACGATGTCAAGCGCGTTGCCATCGACGACAGCCTGCTCAGCGATGCGGCCGATGACAAGGAAATGCTGGAAGACCTGATCGCCGCGGCCATCAACGATGCCGTGCGCAAGGCCGAAGCGACCTCGCAGGAGAAAATGGCCGGCTTCACCAATGGCCTCAGCCTGCCCCCGGGCATGAAATTCCCGTTCTGATGAAAAACCCGCCTTCGCTCGATCAACTGATCGCAGCGTTGAAGGTACTGCCGGGCGTTGGGCCGAAATCGGCCCAACGCATGGCTTTCCACCTGCTGCAGCGCGAACAGGCCGGCGCGGAGAAACTGGCGCGGGCGCTGGATCGTGCCTTGAGCAGTCTGGTGCATTGCGAGCGCTGCAATACCTTCAGCGAAACCCCGCTGTGCAATCTGTGCGCCGACCCCGAGCGCAGCCAGAACCAGTTGTGCGTGGTGGAGATGCCGGCTGACCTGCTGATGCTGGAGCAGGCCCGTTGCTACGACGGCCTGTATTTCGTGCTGATGGGACGCATCTCGCCGCTGGAAGGTCTGGGACCGCGCGAGGCCAATCTCGACAAGCTCTTGCTGCGCGCCCAGGACGGCGTGGTCGAGGAGGTGATTCTGGCGACCAACTTCACCGCCGAAGGGGAGGTGACCGCCCACATGATCAGCGAACTGCTCAAGCAGCGCGGCCTCAAAGTGTCACGCATTGCGCGCGGCATGCCGGTGGGCGGCGAGCTTGAGCACGTCGATCCCGGCACCCTGGCACAAGCCCTGTACGAGCGCCGTACGACCTGACAGCCGTTCAGGCTGTCGGGCCTGTTTCATGGACGGCCACCCCTGTGCCGCCAGCCATCCGGCGAAGGCGGCAAAGCGTGGCCGTTTCTCTTCCCCTGCCGGACAAATCAGATCGTAGCGATAGCCTGACGGACCGGCCGGGAACGGCGCGACCAGGCGTCCGTCGCGCAGTGCTTCCGCCTGCAGCGAACGTCGTCCCATCGCTACGCCCATGCCACTGACCGCCGCCTGCAAGGCCATCTCGGCATATGATTGAACACGGTCTGCCGTTGCTGTACTTCCAGCGTCTCTCCCTGATCGTGCCGCCAGTGTTGCCACGCCAGGGACGGGGACAAGCTGTCGATGGATTCGGTGCAATGAATAAAGCGCGCCCCGGCCAGTGCCTTGACCCCCTGTGCCAGCGCCAGCCGGGCAGCATCGTGCGGACTGCACACCGGCAGCAGCCACTCGTCGTACAGTTGCAGGCAATGAAGAAAGCTGCCGCCCCCAGGGGCGGCAGCTGCAGGCCTCAGGGGCGGTTCAGTATGACACTGAAGGACTGAGGCTCACTCCACGGGCTGCTGCCAGAATGATTGGCCGCCAGCAGTACCCAGATATAGTCGCCGCCGTTTCTGAGTGCCGCATCCGGCGTGACACTGCATGTCCCGCTGGCACAACCCAGCTGATCGGGGGAGAACTGGCCGGTATAGAGGGTGGGGCCGTTGTTTTCGCGCAGATTCAGATAATACCGGGTGGCGCCCGGAACCGGCTGCCAGCGGTAGGTTGGTTTGATCTCGCTGCTGTTGCCGGAGGGGGCCAGCAGGCCGGTCGGTTTGACCGGTACCGGCTCGCCCACGGTCACGGTCACCGTGGCGCTGTTGCCGCTGCCGGCCGCATTGCTGCCGATGACACTGTAGGTCGTGTCATTCTGCGGCGTGACGTCGCCACTGCTGTCAGTGTTGCTCAGGCCAGTATTGGCGCTCCATCGGTAGCTGCTGGCCGCAGGCTGGCAGGATGCG
The DNA here is from genome assembly GCF_018802765.1 of Paludibacterium sp. B53371. NCBI lineage: Bacteria > Pseudomonadati > Pseudomonadota > Betaproteobacteria > Neisseriales > Chromobacteriaceae > Paludibacterium > Paludibacterium sp. B53371. Next base: position 2,136,863 of record NZ_CP069163.1, on the reverse strand, counting down.
CTCAGATGACTGGGCGATCCACGGCCAACAAAGGCCGGGTCGGCACTCAGGCTGCAAATCGGTACGCCGGCCTTGTTGCCTGACTGGGTGAGGGTGAAAGACTGATCACCAATGGTCAGGTGCGCCGTACGGCTGTCGGTGCTGCGGTTGGCGCCGACCAGGTAACGTACCGTGCCATGACCGGCTCCACTGCTGCCGGCGGTGATCTGCAGCCAGCTGGCGTCGCTGCTGGCGCTCCAGGCGCAGGTCTTGCTGCTGTTGACGCTGACGCTGCTGGAGCCGCCCACGGCGCTCATGGTGCCGCTGTTGCGCGCCAGTTTGAACTGGCATGGCGAGTCGGGCGGGGTGACCGCGCCATCCGCCAGCACCATTTCCGTGCCGAACTGCACGTCGCTGGCCAGCTCGCTGTAGGCGATTTCAAAGAAACCGGCTGTTCCCCAGCTCTCCCCCCAGCTGTTCTTGACGATGAAGGCCTGATCGGCATCATTCCAGCCCACCAGCAACACGGCATGATCGCCTACCCAGTCGCCGCTGACATGCTGGTAGACCCCGCCTGCGTAATAGTAAAAATCATTGAAAACGCGGAACGTGACCACCAGCGGACCCGTCGCGTACAGCGCATTCTTCAGTACATCCACCGTGGCGGTGGCGTTCTGCACCACATACTGCCAACTGTTGATCTTGTAGCTCTGCGACTGCCAGCCCGGGCGCGCGGTACTGCAGCTGCCATTGTCGGCGGTATACGGATAGTAGGCCTCACTGGCGTTGCCGGGAGACTTGAGGAAATTGGAGGCCTGATCCGGCCAGCCCCCGCCGCAATCGCCCGCGCCACTGCACGACAGCACGATCTGTTCGGACAGGTCCAGATTCTTGTCCGGCGTATTGGCGCTGATCAGGGCCCGTGACTCCAGCGCCGCCGTCACGGCAAAGGCCCAGCAACTGCCGCAATTGCCCTGGTTCTTCACCGAGGTGACATAGCTGTGGCCATTCAGGTTGCGCCAGTCAAAGCTGGCGGGAAGGGCCGCCAGCCCCGGCTTGCGCTGCTGGTATTTGGGATTGATGAACGGTGTCTTGTTGCCGCCTGGCTTGAGGCCGGTCAGTCTTTTTTTGGCTTCCGGCGTCCAGTTGGCGACCGGCGTGGCACGAGCTTGCCATTGTGCGCCGCTCTGGCGAATCGCCAGCTGGATGCTGGCCAGCTCACGGGCAACTTGCTGCTCGCTCAGTCTGGCCGGTTCTTCGGGTGCGGCAGCCCAGCCCGGCAAGGCGATCAGCGATAGCGTCAGCAGCATGCACTGCAGCCCGCTGCGCAGGGAAAGAGTCTTCATGGTCGGGGTCCATTCTGTGAAGAGAGACAACGGGCTCACCTGTCATCGGCGGCATCGGGATGATGCGCCGCCGTAGGAGCCTGAGCTGAAGTGTCGGAAGTGGGGCAGGGCGCGGCAACGGATCAATCAACCAGTTGCCGGTGGCCCATTTGACTGCTGTAGTGGGGTGGGCAGCGATTTGCCCGTGTTGCCTTAGTCCTGGCCGCCGCCGGCTTTTCCTGTGGCGGCGGTGCGGAAGGCGGTGGCACGGCTCCACGGGCTGTAGCCACGGCCGTTGGCAGCCAGCACCTGCCACTGATAGTCGCTGCCGGCATTCAGTGAGTTGCTGGCCTTGTACAGGCAAATCCCGGTCGAGGTGGTGCAACCTGCTTCACTGGCCAACAGTGACGTCTGCCATACCATCCGTCCGCTGCTGTCACGTACATACAGGTAATAGCGATCGGCCATGGGCACAGCGCCCCAGCTGAACGTCGTTCGAATCGGCACACTGTCGCCGACCGGGCTGAGCAAGACCGTGGGCGCGGGGGGCGCCGGCGGGTGGACGGGGGCGGTCACGTCGCCGTCGGCCAGCGTCATCTGGGTGGCAAATTGCGAATCACCGCTGATTTCGCTATAGGCAATGCGGAAGAAGCCCGCCTCGCCCCAGCTGGTGTCCCAACTGTTCTTGACGATGAAGGCCTGGTCAGCATCGTTCCAGCCGACAATTACAATGGCGTGATTGCCGACATAATCACCCGCGACATGACGATAGACCCCCGAGCCGTAATAGAAAAAGTCGTTAAAGACCCGCATGGTGGTGACCAGCGGTCCGCTGTTGTAGAGCGCGTTCTTCAGCAGATCAACACTGGGGGTTTGGCCCTGGGTAACGAATTGCCAGCTTTTCAGCCGGTAGCTGGCGTCCTGCCAGCCACTTTGCGCCAGGCTGCATGCCCCGTTGGCGGCGCTGTAGGGGTAATAGCCCTCATCGGCGTTGCCCGTTCGGGTGAGAAAGCCGTTGGCCAGATGCGGCCAGCCGCCATCGCAACTGCCCGCCTGACTGCACGACAGTACGATCTGCTCGGACAGGTCGAGGTTTTTGCCCGGCGTGTTGGCCGAGATCAGCGCGCGCGACTCCAGCGCGGCGGTCACGGCAAAGGCCCAGCAACTGCCGCAGTTCCCCTGGTTCTTGACTGGCGTGACATAGCTGCGCCCGCCGACCGTACGCCAGTCGAACAGGCCGGGTAGCGTACCGGCGCTCGGCTGATAGCGTTTCGTTTCCACGCCGGCCATCACCGGCGGTGCACCCTGCGGGACGCCGGTCAGCCGTTTTTTTTGCTCCAGCGGCAGCTCGGAAACCGGCGATACCCGGGTGCTCCAGCCGGCATCGGTCTGCAGGATGGCCTGATTGATTTGCTGCTGGGTGGCGCTGATCGGCGGCTCGGCATGAGCCGCCGTGACGAACAGCAGCAGTGTCAGCGCTTTGCCGACACGAGAGATCGAGGTTTGCATGAGGACAGAACTCCCATCGTAGAACCGTTTGGCCACCATGGCGGGCACGGTCTGCGCGATCATGGTCTGGCCGCTGTCGGTCAACAACGGTACGGAGCACCAGTTGAGGCGGCGGGAAGTCTGTGCTGAAGTGGAGCGGGGCGGCGCGTGCCGGCGGGCACGCGCACCGGGGAATCAGTGTGCGCCGAGATGGGGGAACAGACGGTACAGACCGTCGACCATGATTTCTACCGACAGGGCGGCCAGCAACATGCCCATGACCCGGTTGACGATATTGATGCCGGTTTTGCCCAGGACGCGACTGATCGGGGTGGCCATGTTCAGGGCGCCGTAGCAGACCACCGCCACCATCAGGCCACTGACGATGATTTTGGCCACATCAATCCAGGTATGGGCGGTCGTGGCGTAAATGATGACCGTGGAGATCGCACCCGGACCCGACATCAGCGGAATGGCGAGCGGCACCACGGCAATATTCGCCTTGGATTCGGCTTCGCTGCGCTCTTCATCGGTGGTCTTGGTCGGTGTTTCCTGGGCGTTCATCATCGCCAGCGCAATCATCAGCACCAGCAGGCCACCGGCAACCTGGAAGGAGCCGATGCTGATGCCGAGGAAGCTCAGCAGGCCCTGGCCCACCAGCGAGAACAGGCAAACCACCGCGGCAATGGTGATCGAGGCCAGCTTGGCGATTTTCTTGCGCTCGGCCTGGCTGCTGTGCGGCGTCAGGCCGATGAAGATCGGCACCGCCGACAGCGGGTTGATCAGCACCAGCAGTGCCATGAAAATTTTGCTAACTTCGAGTTCCATGCCGTCTTTCTGTCAGAAATTTGGGCGGTCTAGGGTAAGAAAAGACTGCCGCGCAAGATGATACCTCAAATCAGCAGGTTTTCCAGCGTATTAAAGTAGACCTGCGTCAAAGGATTGATATCTTGTAGCGCAATTCGCTCGTTCAGCTTGTGGATCGTGGCGTTGACCGGTCCGAATTCGACCAGCTCTCGCGCAATGCGCTTGATGAAACGGCCGTCCGACGTACCGCCGGTGGTGGACAGCTCGGTCTCGATACCGCAGACCGTACGGATCGCCGCACCCATCGCCTGCGTCAGTTTGCCCGGCTCGGTCAGGAAGGGGTTGCCGGACAGCGACCAGCTCAGATCGTAGTCGAGGCCGTGGCGGTCCAGAATGGCATGCACCTTGGCCTGCAGCGATTCGGCGGTGTTCTCTGTCGAGAAGCGGAAGTTGAAGCGCAGCTCGGCGGTGCCCGGAATGACGTTGCTGGCGCCCGTGCCTGACGTCAGGTTCGACACCTGCCAGGAGGTCGGCGGGAAATGCGCGTTGCCATGGTCCCACTCTGTCGCGACCAGTTCGGCCAGCGCCGGTGCCAGCAGGTGAATCGGATTGCGCGCCAGATGCGGATAGGCGATATGCCCCTGCTGCCCCTTGACCACCAGGGTGCCGGACAGCGAGCCACGACGGCCGTTCTTGATGGTATCGCCGAGACGGTCGACCGAGGTCGGTTCGCCGACGATGCAGTAATCAATGCTTTCACCGCGCGCTTGCAGCGCATCGACCACTCGCACCGTACCGTCCACCGCGTCGCCTTCCTCATCCGAGGTGATCAGCAGGGCGATCGAGCCCGGGTGGTCCGGATGCTGAGCCACGAATTGCTCGATGGCACAGACAAACGCCGCGAGCGAGGTCTTCATGTCGGCCGCCCCGCGGCCATACAAGTAACCATCACGGATGGTCGGCTCGAACGGCGGACTGTCCCAGCCATTCAGCGGTCCGCTGGGTACCACATCGGTGTGGCCGGCGAAGCAGACCAGCGGGCCGCTGCTGCCGCGCCGGGCCCAGAAATTGTCGACCTGACCGTGGCGCAGGCGTTCGATCTGGAAGCCGATTGCCTGCAGCCTGGTAATCATCATGTCCTGGCAACCGGCATCGTCGGGGGTGCCGGAGGGCAGTCGGATCAGGGCTTGTGCCAGAGAGAGGGTATCGTTCATCGGCCGAATGCTTCCTGATAGGCGGGTGCGTCAAAGCCCAGCAGGATGCCCCCCTGGTGCACGATCACCGGCCGCTTGATCAGCGAGGTGTGGGTTTCCATCAGCGTCAGAGCCCCGGCCAGCGTGTCGGCCGCGCTCTTCTCGCTTTCCGACAGTGCGCGCCAGGTGGTGCCTTTACGGTTGAGTACCCGGTCCAGGCCGCAGGCCGACACCCAGCGCGTCAGATGCTCGCTGTCGATACCCAGCTTCTTGAAATCATGGAAGGTGTAATCAATGCCCTGCGCTTCCAGCCACTGGCGGGCTTTCTTGACGCTGGCGCAATTGGGGATGCCGTAAACAATGGTCATGGCGCAAGGGGGTAGTGGCGATCAAAGTGATGATCTTATCATCGGCTGCGGCGAGAAACATGATTTTGGGCCCATGGGGTCGGGTTTTTGCAATATCCCGTCCGCATGGGCCCAGTGTTTTGTGCGAGAGCGACAAACAGCGATCAGGCTGCGACTTTGCCAACCTCCTGGTCACGCAGTGCGCGACGCAGAATCTTGCCGACGTTGGTCTTGGGCAGCTCGTCGCGGAACTCGATCTGGCGCGGAACCTTGTAGCCGGTCAGGTTGTGGCGGCAGTACTGCTTGATATCGTCCTCGGTCAGCTTCGGGTCCTTGCGTACCACGAAGATTTTCACCGCCTCGCCGGAGTGTTCGTCCGGCACCCCGATGCAGGCGACTTCCATCACGCCGGGCATGGCGGCGACCACATCCTCGATTTCGTTCGGATAGACATTGAAACCCGACACCAGAATCATGTCTTTCTTGCGGTCAACCAGCTTGACGTAGCCCTCGGGGGTCATCATCGCCATGTCGCCGGTGGCCAGGAAGCCTTCGCTGTCGATGACCTTGGCGGTCTCGTCCGGGCGATTCCAGTAGCCCTTCATCACCTGCGGTCCGCGGATGCACAGCTCGCCGGATTCTCCCATCGGCACCTCGCGTCCTTCACTGTCCCGGATCTGGATCTCGGTCGAGGGAATCGGCAAACCGATGGTGCCGTTATAGGCCGGCATGTCCAGCGGGTTGATGCAGGCCGCCGGCGAGGTCTCGGTCAGACCGTAGGCTTCGGCCAGCGTCACGCCGGTGACGGCCTTCCATTTGTCGGCGACTGCCTTCTGCACCGCCATGCCGCCCCCGAGCGCCAGCCGCCAGGTCGAGAAATCGACCGTGGCAAAATCCGGATGGTTCAGCAGGGCATTGAACAGGGTGTTGACCCCGGTCATCGCGGTGACCTTGTACTTCTTGATCTCTTTGATGAACCCCGGGATATCTCGCGGATTGGTGATCAGGACATTCAGTGCGCCAACCTCGGTGAAGATCATCAAGTTCGCGGTCAGCGAGAAGATATGGTAGAGCGGCAGGGCAGTGATGATGATTTCCTCGCCCTCGCGAATGACCGGCTTCACCCATTCACCGGCCTGCAGCATATTGGCCACGATGTTCCGGTGCAGCAGCATGGCACCCTTGGCGACGCCGGTCGTGCCGCCGGTGTACTGCAGGAAGGCGATGTCCTCGTGGCCGATCTCGACGGGGGTCAGCGGCTGGCGGCGACCTTGCGCCAGTGCATCATTAAAACGGATGTGGCCGCGGATCTGCCAGGCCGGCACCATCTTCTTGATCTTGCGTACCACGAAATTGACCAGTTGCGCCTTGGGGAAGCCCAGCAGGTCGCCAATGGCTGTCACGATGACGTGCTTGACCTTGGTGCGCGGCAGGACTTCTTCCAGCACATTGGCGAAGTTTTCCAGAATCACGATGGTGTCGACGCCGGCATCATTCAACTGATGCTCCAGCTCGCGCGGGGTATAGAGCGGATTGACATTGACCACGGTCAGACCGGCGCGCAGCGCGCCGAAGACACAGATCGGGTATTGCAGCAGGTTGGGCATCATGACCGCAACGCGGGCGCCCTTGGTCAGTTTGAGCTGATGTTGCAGGTAGGAGGCGAAGTGAGCGCTCAAGGCATCCAGCTCGGCATAGCTGAGGATCTTGTCCATATTCGCCATGGCGGGACGATCGCTGAACTTCTTCACGCTGCGTTCAAACACTTCGACGATCGATTTGAACTCATTGATGTCGATGTCGTGGGCGACCCCCGCCTGGTAGTTTTTCAACCAGATCTTATCCATCGTAAGGCTTCTCCGTCGTGCTGCGAGCGCGCACGGGCATGCCGCTGCGTGTGGCTGCTGGCGTCGTCTCGGCGTTGTTTGCGTATTATGGTTATGGCTATGTTTATGACATTCGCGCTGCTAATTTACATAAGGGATTATCTTGCGTCAAAATTGATGAATATGGGGTAGTCGGAAGTAATAGCGACTCGGTTTCCTTTTTGGCCGAAATGCGTTACAATCCCGGCGATTATGGATGGGCGATTCGCCCATTTTTTATTTGTGGGAAAAGCAATGGATGTGCGTTTGCTGCTGGAAAATACGTTGCCGGGCATGGGCTACGAACTGGTTGATCTCGAGCTGGCACCGGGTGGTGGCATGCGGGTATTTATCGACAAGCCCGGTGGCATCACCGTTGAAGACTGCGTGACGGTCAGCAATCACCTGACCCGCCTGTTCATGGTGGAAGAGGTGGATTACGACCGGCTGGAGGTTTCTTCGCCGGGGCTGGATCGCCCCCTGAAGAAGGAAGCCGATTTCGTGCGCTTCACCGGGCAGCTTGCCAAGATCAAGCTGCGCATGCCGATCGAGCAGCAAAAGAAATTTCTCGGCCGACTGTCCGGCTTCGAGGACGGTGTCCTCAAGCTGGAGGTAGAAGGCCGCATCGTGGAAATTCCGTTCGCCAACATCGACAAGGCCAGGCTGGAGCCTGAGTTCTAAAGATCTGGACGGCACTGGGCCACGAACAAGACAAGAATTCCGGAGGATTGCATGAGTCGCGAGATTTTGTTGCTGGTAGATGCGCTGGCGAGCGAAAAGAACGTTAGCAAGGACGTGGTGTTTTCTGCGCTGGAATCGGCGCTGGCTTCGGCCACCAAGAAAAAGTTTGCCGATGACGAGATTGATGTGCGCGTCGAAATCGATCGCCATACCGGCCAGCATCAATCCTTCCGCCGCTGGACGGTGGTTGAGGACGAGCTGCTGGAATTCGACAGCCGCGAACTGTCGCTGACGGATGCCCAGGCGCGTGACCCGAAGCTGGAAGTCGGTGCCGTGATCGAAGAACCGATGGAAGCCGTCGAGTTCGGCCGTATCGGTGCCCAGACCGCCAAGCAGGTCATCCTGCAAAAAATCCGCGATGCCGAACGCGAGCAACTGCTCAATGACTTCCTGCAACGCCGCGAGCACCTGGTGACCGGTACCGTCAAGCGTATCGAACGTGGCAACGCCATCATCGAGTGCGGCAAGCTGGAAGCCGTGCTGCCGCGCGAGCAGATGATCCCCAAGGAAAACCTGCGTGTCGGTGACCGCGTCAAGGCCTTCCTGCTGCGTATCGACCGTCTGGGTCGCGGCCCGCAGCTGGTGCTGTCGCGTACCGCCCGCGAATTCCTGGTCAAGCTGTTCGAGCTGGAAGTGCCGGAAATCGAAGAAGGCCTGCTGGAAATCAAGGAAGCCGCCCGCGACCCGGGCATGCGCGCCAAGATCGCCGTCAAGGCCAACGACCCGCGGATCGACCCGCAGGGTACCTGCATCGGCATGCGCGGTTCGCGCGTGCAGTCGGTGACGCAGGAACTGGCTGGCGAGCGTGTTGACATCGTGCTGTGGGCCCCTGAGCCGGCACAGTTTGTCATCAATGCCCTGTCGCCTGCCGAAGTGAACCGTATTCTGATCGACGAAGACAATCACGCCATGGATGTGGTGGTCGAGGAAGATCAACTGGCGCTCGCCATTGGCCGCAGTGGCCAGAACGTGCGCCTGGCAGCCGAACTGACCGGCTGGTATCTGAATATCATGACCGTGGCCGAAGCCGAAGAGAAGCATCTGGAGGAGGATGCTGCATTGCGAGAACTCTTCGTCAAGAATCTGGGTGTCGATGACGACACCGCCGCAGTCCTGGTGCAGGAAGGGTTTGCCACCCTGGAAGAAGTGGCCTATGTGCCAATCGCCGAAATGCTGGAGATCGAAGGCTTTGACGAAACGCTCGTCAACGATCTCAGAAGCCGTGCCCGTGATGCCCTGCTCAATCAGGCCATCGCCTCGGAAGAGAAGGCCGAATCCGGTCTGGCAGGCTTGCAGGATTTCGAAGGGCTGAGCGCAGAGCATCTGCAGAAGCTGGCCGATAATGGCGTGAACACCCGCGACGATCTCGCTGACCTTGCCGTGGATGATCTCGTAGACATGACTGGCATGGAGGCTGAAACCGCACGCGCAATCATCATGAAGGCGCGCGAGCACTGGTTTGAATGAGTGCCGGGTTTCAGTTAGCAACCGACGAATTTGGGAAAACGCATGGTATTGACGAATGTAAAGCAATTTGCCAGTGAACTGGGTCTGACCCCCGAGCGCCTGCAGGAACAACTGCGCGCAGCCGGGGTGGGTGACCGTTCGCTGGACGCAACCCTGACGGAAAAAGACAAGACACAGCTGCTGGATTACCTCAAGCGCTCCCATGGTGTGCGCGACGAAAGCCGCATCACCGTGACACGCAAGCAGACCAGCGAAATCCGTACCGCTGGCGGGACCGTCAAGGTCGAGACCCGCAAGAAGCGCGTGGTCGTCCGTCCGGAAGAAGCCGAGCCGGTCGCACCGGCTGCCGCCGTTGCCGCCGCACCGGTTGCCGAGGCCAAGCCGGAACCGAAACCCGAGCCGAAGCCGGAGCCCAAGCCCGAACCGAAGCCGGAACCGAAGCCGGAGCCCAAGGTTGAGCCCAAGCCGGAACCGAAGCCGGAGCCCAAGCCCGAGCCCAAGGCGGAAACCCCCGCCGAGCCGGTGCGCGCAGTCCGTCCGACCCCGGCATCCATCCTGTCGCCGGAAGAAATCGCTGCCCGTGAAGCGGAAGAGAAGCGCCAGATCGCTTTCCGTGAGCGTCAGGCTGCGCTGATGAAAGAAAAAATCGAGCGTGAAGAGCGCCGTGCTGCGGCGGCCCGTCAGGCGCAACAGCAGGCCGCCGCGCCCGCGCCGGTTGCTGCTCGTCCTGCCGCCGAAGCCGGCGCCGAGCCGCGCCGTACCGACGCTGCCCGTCCGGCCCGTCCGGCAGGCCAGGGCGCCCCTGGCGGTGCCCGTCCGGGTCAGAACAACGGCCCGCGCAGCGGCGCTCCGCGCCCGGCCGGCGCCGCACCGGCTGCTGCCGGTCAGCCTGCCAATCCGAGCGCCGGTCCGCGTTCGCCGGACAAGAAGCCCGCTTCTGCCGGCAAGAAGGACCGCTGGGACGACAAGAGCAAGGGTGGTCGCGGTCTGAAGGTGCGTGGCGGTGATGCCAGCAATGACTGGAAGTCCAAGAAGGGTGGCCGCAACAAGCATCAGGGCCAGCATGCCTTCCAGGCGCCGACCGAGCCGATCGTGCATGAAGTGCTGGTGCCGGAAACCATTTCCGTCGCTGACCTGGCGCACCGCATGGCCGTCAAGGCTGCCGAAGTGATCAAGATCCTGATGAAGATGGGCATGATGGTGACCATCAACCAGGTTCTGGATCAGGAAACCGCGCTGATCGTGGTCGAAGAGATGGGCCACAAGGGCAAGGCTGCCCAGGCCGATGATCCGGAAGCCTTCCTGGAAGTCACCGAAGGCAGCGCGGTCGAAGTCGTCAAGCTGCCGCGTCCGCCGGTCGTGACCGTCATGGGTCACGTCGACCACGGCAAGACCTCGCTGCTGGACTACATCCGCCGCGCCAAGGTGGCTGCCGGTGAAGCCGGTGGCATTACCCAGCACATTGGTGCCTACCACGTCGAAACCTCGCGTGGCGTCATCACCTTCCTCGACACCCCGGGTCACGAAGCGTTTACCGCCATGCGTGCCCGTGGTGCCAAGGCGACGGACATCGTGGTCCTGGTGGTCGCAGCCGACGACGGCGTGATGCCGCAGACCATCGAAGCCATTCACCATGCCAAGGCTGCCGGTGTGCCGATCGTCGTGGCGGTGAACAAGATCGACAAGCAGGGCGCCAACCCGGAACGCATCCGTCAGGAACTGGTTGCCCAGGAAGTCGTGCCGGAAGACTGGGGTGGCGATACCCAGTTCATCGAAGTGTCCGCCAAGCAGGGCACCAACATCGATGCGCTGCTGGAAGCCATCCTGCTGCAGGCCGAAGTGCTGGAACTGACCGCCGCCCAGGATGCGCCGGCCAAGGGCGTGATCGTCGAGGCCCGTCTCGACAAGGGTCGCGGTCCGGTGGCGACCTTCCTGGTGCAGTCCGGCACCCTGAAGAAGGGTGACATTCTGCTGGCCGGCACGGCTTTCGGTCGCGTTCGCGCCATGATCGACGAAGCCGGCAAGTCGGTGGATGAAGCCGGTCCTTCGATTCCGGTCGAAATCCTCGGTCTGTCCGATGTGCCGTCCGCCGGTGAAGACGCCATGGTACTGGCCGACGAAAAGAAGGCGCGCGAAATCGCCCTGTTCCGTCAGGGCAAGTTCCGCGACGTACGTCTGGCCAAGCAGCAGGCTGCCAAGCTGGAAAACATGTTTGCCCAGATGGCCGAAGGCGAAGTTCGTTCGTTGTCGCTGATCATCAAGGCCGACGTGCAGGGTTCCTACGAAGCCCTGGCACAGAGCCTGCAGAAGCTGTCCACCGACGAAGTGCGCGTCAACATCCTGCACTCCGGCGTGGGTGGCATCACCGAATCGGACATCAACCTGGCCATTGCCTCCAAGGCCATCGTGATCGGCTTCAACACCCGCTCCGATGCGGCAGCACGCAAGCTGGCCGAAGCCGAAGGCGTCGATATCCGCTACTACAGCATCATTTACGATGCCGTGGACGAAGTGAAGGCAGCCCTGTCCGGCATGCTGGCACCGGAGAAGCGCGAACAGATCCTGGGTACCGCCGAGATCCGTCAGGTCATCAACGTCTCCAAGGTTGGCAACATTGCCGGCTGCATGGTGACCGATGGCTTGATCAAGCGTCACGCCCAGTACCGCCTGATCCGCGACAACGTCGTGGTCCACTCGGGCGAGCTCGACTCGCTGCGTCGCTTCAAGGATGACGTGAAGGAAGTCAAGCAGGGTTACGAGTGTGGCCTGATGATGAAGAACTTCAACGACATCCACGAGGGTGACGTACTGGAAGCCTTCGAAATCGTCGAAGTGGCACGTACGCTGTAATCCGGTCGATACGTCCGAAGGCCCGTCTGGCGTCAGCGTTAGGCGGGCCTTGTTTTTCGCGGCGGGCAAGTATGGCGCCTGCCGCCTGAGGAGAAGTGACATGGCAAAAGCCAAACGCGGGTTCGCCCGCACTGATCGCGTAGCCGAACAGATCCGCAAGGAAATGGCCGAGCTGCTGCAAAAAGGTCTGAAAGACCCCCGTGCCGGCTGGATCACCCTGACCACCGTCGAAGTGACCCGCGACTATTCGCACGCCAAGATCTACTACACCGTGATGGACGAAAAGACCCGCGAGGTCACCGCCGAAGCCCTGCGCCACGCCGCCGGCTACCTGCGCGGCGAACTCGGTCGTCGCCTGTCGATCTTCACCACGCCACAACTGCAGTTCGTCTACGACGACTCCATCGAGCGCGGCGTGCGCATGAGCCGCCTGATCGACGAAGTCAACGAAAAAGACCGCATCCCTGCCCGGGAAGAGGGTGACAGCGAGAGCGAAGCCGAATGACCCAGGTGCGTCGCGTCAAACGCAATATCGATGGCGTGCTGCTGCTGGACAAGCCGTATGAAATCAGCAGCAACGGTGCGCTGCAGAAGGCCCGCTGGCTGTACAGCGCTGCCAAGGGTGGCCACACCGGCGTGCTCGATCCGCTGGCCACCGGTCTGCTGCCGCTGTGCTTCGGCGAGGCCACCAAGTTTTGTTCCTACCTGCTGGATGCCGACAAGGCCTACCGTGCCACCGTGCGCTTCGGCCAGGTGACCACCACCGGCGACATCGAAGGCGAAGTGGTGCGCGAACGGCCCGTCACCTTCGATCGCGAGCAACTCCTTGCCGCCATGCAGGCTTTTGTCGGCGAGATCGACCAGGTGCCGCCGATGTACTCGGCGCTCAAGTACCAGGGCAAGGCGCTGTACGAATATGCCCGTGAAGGGGTCGAAATCGAGCGCAAGGCCCGTCGCGTGACCATTCACAGCCTGACCCTGCAATCCTTCGATGGTCTCGAAGCGGTGATGGACGTGATCTGCAGCAAGGGGACCTATGTGCGCACCCTGGCCCAGGACATCGGCGAGCGCCTCGATGCCGGTGCCCACCTGACCGGCCTGCGCCGCACGGCCACAGCGGGTTTCCAGCTGGCAGACGCCATCACCCTGGACCAGCTGGAAGCCCTCGACCTGCCCGGGCGCGATGCCCTGTTGCTGCCTGCTGACGTGCTGGTACAACACTTGCCGGCCATTTCGCTGGATGAAAAGCAGTCGGCGCGCTTTTGTCATGGCCAGGCCGTGCGCATTGACGAAAAGTGTGAGACAATGCTGCGCTTCCGGGTTTACCGACAGGAAACTCGGAAATTTCTCGGTCTGGCCGATGCGCAAGCTGATGGCATGCTGCAACCAGTCAGACTGATGGCGTTCAACGCCGAATGAGAAGGGCGCCGCAAGGCACCCTTCGTGAACGAAGCATGGATGGGTTTCGGCTTGCCGATGCTCGCCTCGCTTGTCGGGCACCTGCCCCAAACCGCAATTGGAGTAACACCGCAATGGCAATGACCGCTGAACAAAAAGCAGCAATCGTTAAAGACTTCCAGCACAAGGAAGGCGACACCGGCTCGAGCGAAGTACAAATCGCCCTGCTGACCGCTCGCATCAACGATCTGACCCCGCACTTCAAGGCCAACACCAAGGATCACCACAGCCGTCGTGGCCTGTTGAAAATGGTTAGCCGCCGCCGTCGCCTTCTGGATTACCTGAAGGGTACCGACGCGGATGCCTACCGCGCCCTGATTGCCCGTCTGGGTCTGCGCAAGTAATACGCAGCAAGGAAAAAGTCGCAGCTGGTCTGCGACTTTTTTCTAACTGTTGCCGGTTTGACCCTCACGCCCGGCGGCATCGCAACCAAGTCACACAAGCAGCAACGGGGGGAGCCTCTAGTCATGATTGTCCTGACGGGCTGTCATCACTAGGGGTTCCCGTTGCACCACGCGATCCGCAGGCACAACAGAAAAGGAACCGCCGTGTTCAAGAAAATCGAAAAGACCTTCCAGCTGGGCAACCAGACCGTCAAGCTGGAAACCGGTGAAGTGGCCCGCCAGGCTTCCGGCGCCGTCATCGTCTCCGTTGAAGAAACCGTCGTCATGGTGGCCGTGGTCGGCTCCAAGAACGTCAAGCCGGGCCAGGACTTCTTCCCGCTGACCGTTGACTACCTCGAGCGCACCTACGCTGCCGGCAAGATTCCGGGCGGCTTCTTCAAGCGCGAAGGCAAGCAGTCCGAGAAGGAAGTCCTGACCAGCCGCCTGATCGACCGTCCGATCCGTCCGCTGTTCCCGGAAGGCTTCTACCATGACGTGCAGATCGTCGCCACCGTCCTGTCGCTGAACCCCGAAGTGGATTCCGACATCCCGGCCATGATCGGTGCTTCCGCTGCCCTGGCCATCTCCGGCCTGCCGTTCAATGGCCCGATCGGTGCCGTGCGCGTCGGCTACGCCGATGGCCAGTACCTGCTCAACCCGACCAAGACCGAACTGCAAACCTCGCAAATGGATCTGGTGGTCGCCGGTACCGAACGTGCCGTGCTGATGGTTGAATCCGAAGCCAAGGAACTGCCTGAGGCCGTCATGCTGGGGGCCGTGGTCTTCGGTCACGAGCAGATGCAGACCGCCATCCGCGCCATCAACGAATTCGCTGACGAAGTCAACCCGGTGATGTGGGACTGGCAGCCGGCAGCGCGTGACGAAGCCCTGGTGGCCCAGATCCGCGACATCGCCGGTGCCAAGCTGGCCGAGGCCTTCCGCCTGCGTCAGAAGCAAGCCCGTACCCAGGCCATCGACGAAGCCTGGGCTGCCGTCAAGGCCGCGCTGATCAACGAAGAAACCGACACCCTGAAGGCCAATGAAATCAAGGGCATCTTCAAGGGGATGGAAGCCGAAATCGTTCGCGGCCAGATCCTGGCCGGCGAGCCGCGTATCGATGGTCGCGATACCCGCACCGTGCGTCCGATCGCCATCAAGACCGGCGTGCTGCCGCGTACCCACGGCTCGGCGCTGTTCACCCGCGGTGAAACCCAGGCCCTGGTCGTGACCACGCTGGGCACCAAGCAGGACGAGCAGATCATCGACGCGCTGGCCGGTGAATACACCGAACGCTTCATGCTGCATTACAACTTCCCGCCGTACTCCACCGGTGAAGCCGGCCGCATGGGCCCGCCCAAGCGCCGTGAAATCGGCCACGGTCGTCTGGCCAAGCGCGCCCTGGTGGCCGTGCTGCCGCCGGAAACCGAATTCGGTTACTCGATGCGCGTGGTCTCGGAAATCACCGAGTCCAACGGCTCCTCCTCGATGGCTTCGGTCTGCGGTGGCTGCCTGTCGCTGCTGTCCGCCGGTGTGCCGCTGACCGCCCACGTGGCCGGCATCGCCATGGGTCTGATCCTCGAAGGCAACCGCTTCGCCGTGCTGACCGACATCCTGGGTGACGAAGATCACCTGGGCGACATGGACTTCAAGGTGGCCGGTACCGCTAACGGCGTGACCGCACTGCAGATGGACATCAAGATTCAGGGCATCACCAAGGAAATCATGCAGGTCGCGCTCGACCAGGCCAAGGAAGGCCGCCTGCACATCCTGGGTCTGATGAAGGATGCCGTCGGCGGTGTACAAGAGCTGTCCACCTACGCACCGCGCCTGTTCACCATGAAGATCAACCCGGACAAGATCCGCGAAGTCATCGGCAAGGGTGGTGAAACCATCCGTTCGATCACCAAGGATACCGGTACCGAGATCAACATCGAGGAAGACGGCACCATCACCATCGCTTCCGTGACGCAGGAAGGCGCAGACGCTGCCCGCAAGCGCATCGAAGAAATCACCGTCGAAGTCGAAGTGGGCAAGGCCTACGAAGGCACCGTGGTCAAGATCCTCGACAACAACGTCGGCGCCATCGTCTCCATCCTGCCGGGCAAGGACGGTCTGGTGCACATCTCGCAAATCGCTCACGAGCGCATCAAGAATGTGTCCGACTACCTGAAGGAAGGCCAGGTCGTACGCGTCAAGGCGATCGAGCAGGACGATCGCGGCCGTATCCGCCTGTCGATCAAGGCCCTGCTGGAAGAAGAAGCCAAGGCTGCTCAGGCCACGGCCGAATCCTTCGGCCTCAAGACCAGCGAATAAGCCGTTTCGCCGTCGCACAAAAAACCCGCCCGTTCTGGCGGGTTTTTTCTTGCCGTCAGGGGGGTTTCGGAGCGCTCTGATAGGGCAAGGCCAGCCGTCAGAAAACAATGCTTTCTCTTGTTGACAAGGAGAAAGCATGTCTTTCAAAAGAAGCAAAATCGCTCTGGCTTGTGCCGCCGCCTGCGCTATGTTGCAAGCAACGGCAGCCCAGGCTGGCAGCATGACGGATGTGTCCAGCGCAGATGGTCCGCTCACACCGACTGCAATCGCAGGCAACGGTTCGATGATCGTGGGCACCGTCGAAACCGCACCGTCCGACAACAGCCTGTTTGTCTGGACCGCCGACACGGGCGTACGCAATCTTGGCTCGCTCGGCATGGGGCTGGTCACCGATGTGGTGCTCTCGGATGACGGACACTATGCCGCTGGTTCCGGGCTGGATGCCGTCGCCCGCGAGAAGGCCTTCCGGGTGAATACCACCACCGGTGCTTTCGAGGATCTCGGTTCATTCGGCAGTACCATGATGGTCAGCGGTATCTCGAAGACGGGTGCTGTCGTCGTCGGGTCGGGCTACATTCCTGGCGATACCGTGCATGGTTTCTATTCGGTCAATGGCGCCCCGGTTCAGGATATGGGCACGCTGGTGGCGGGCGGGGCCTCGCACGTCAATGCCGTAGCGGCGGATGGCAATATGATTGTCGGTGATGCCACCGTTGCCTCCTCTGCCACGCACGCTACCGTGGCCATCCCTAACAGTCCTACCAGCTACGGCGCATGGCGTGATCTGGGGACGCTGGGTGGAACCAACTCGACCGCCATGGCGGTCTCGGATGGCTTTAGCGGTAACTACGTTATTGCCGGCGAATCTGACGATGCATTTGGTAATAACCATGTCTTCAGGATAGATGGCTCTGGTCCGATGGAAGATATCGGCACCCTGGGCGGCGATAACGTCACCTTCGTCGGCATGTCCGGAACGGGCAACCAGATGACCGGCACCTCCGAGATGGCTGATGGCAGCAAGCACGCCTATCGCTATGACAGCACCCTGCTGATGCAGGATCTGGGTACCCTGGGTGGCACCAACTCTGAAGCCACAGCGATCTCGCACGATGGCAGCACCGTCGTCGGCTACAGTGATACTGGCGCCGGTACGGTTCATGCCTTCCGCTCGGTTGACGGCGCGACCATGAACGACCTGGGCACCCTGGGTGGCGATACGTCTACCGCGCTCGCGGTGTCGGATGATGGTCGTATCGTCAGCGGCACCTCCACCACCGCCGGTGGCGACAGCCACATGTTCGTCTGGAAGGCATCGGCTACCGATCCATCCTCGGGTGGCGGCCACATGATCGACGTCGACAACACCCTGAGCGCCATGGGCACCAGCGCCCAGCGCCAGCAAGTGCTGCTCGATACCGCGGCCAGCCAGCTGGACGGCTTGCTGGGCAGTGGTTGTGGCAGTGAAGTGATCGGCCAGCTGTGCCTGGGCATCCAGGGCGGCTACCGTGGGGGCAATGGCGAGCAGGTGAGCGATGGTCTGGCGACGCTGGGCTACCGTCTCGACAGTCAGTGGCAGCTGGGCATGAGCGTCGACAGCAGCCTGCAGCAAACGCTGCCGGGTCAGTACCAGACCCACGGCAATACCATCCCGTCCCTTGGTGCCTATGCCAACTTCCAGCAACAGCGTGATGGCGAAGGCTTCTCGGCCCGTATGGCGCTCGCCTGGAGCCGTCTGGATCTGGACATGACCCGTGATCTGGCGGAGAACACCGAAGCCGGCACCGGCAGCGCCCGCCTGACCGGCAAGGCCGCCAGCCTGCTGGCCAGCTATCGCCTGCGCCATGGCGCCGGCTCGCTGGCCCCCTACGGTGGTCTGCAATACACCTCGATCGAGCGTTCGGCCTATGACGAAGCCAGCGGCGGTGAATTCCTCGCCGGCTACGACGCCTTCCAGCGTCGAGCGACGGCTGCCGTCCTCGGCCTGCGCACCGAGCATCCGTTCGGCGACAAGTGGAGCCTGAGCACCAACCTTGGCGTGGACCATGACCTGAATCGTGCCGACAGCCAGTTTGCTGCTGATATCGATGTGCTGGGCCGTTACCAGAGCAACGCCGACGATGCCAAGCGCACTCGTCTGCACAGCGAGCTGACGGTGAATTACAGCATGGACAAGGCCACCCGCCTGCAGGCCCAGACCTTCTGGGGGCAACAGGCCTATGGCAATGCCGTCAATGGCGTGCGCTTCGGCATGACTCACCAGTTCTGATCAAGTCGTCATCCAGGGGGCCCGGTCTTTCATTGTGCATGGCAAGCACAATGAAAGACCGGGCCCCCTTCTGTTTGCTGCTCTCCGGAAAAATCCTCTCGCGAGCGGCCTTTTTTCCTGCATCGGGGTTAAAATGAGTGGCTGCAGGCGCTCATTCCGTCTGCATGCCATCTTCTCCCTGACTGACTTTAGCCATAAAGGATGATCCATGACCCAGACAGTTTCACGCGCCACGTTCGACCAGGTAATGGTCCCGTCTTACGCTCCGGCCGGCTTTGTGCCGGTGCGAGGTAGCGGTTCGCGCGTGTGGGACCAGGAGGGGCGGGAGTATATCGACTTTGCCGGCGGGATCGCCGTCAACGCGCTGGGTCACTGTCATCCTGAAATGGTGGCTGCGCTGACCGAGCAGGCCGGCAAGCTGTGGCATATCTCCAATCTGTTTACCAATGAGCCCGTGCTGCGACTGGCCGCCTTGCTGACCGGGCTGACCTTTGCCGATCGCGCGTTTTTCTGCAATTCCGGTGCCGAAGCCAATGAAGCGGCACTCAAGCTGGCGCGCAAGTACGCCTGCGACCAGGGGCACAGCCACAAGCAGCGCATCATTGCCTGCCTCAACAGTTTCCACGGGCGCACCCTGTTTACCGTCAGCGTCGGCGGTCAGGCCAAATACCGCGAAGGTTTCGCCCCTCTGCCGCCCGCCATTGATCATGTTCCTTACAACGACATCGCCGCTCTGGCTGCCGCCATGGGCGATGATGTCTGTGCCGTGATCATCGAACCGATTCAGGGGGAGGGTGGGGTTGTGCCGGCCGATCCGGCCTATCTGCAGGCTGCACGCGAGCTGTGTGATCGCCATCAGGCCCTGCTGGTCTTCGACGAGGTGCAAAGCGGCATGGGGCGCACCGGTTCGCTGTATGCCTACATGGACTACGGCATCACCCCGGACATCCTGACCTCGGCCAAGGCGCTGGGTGGCGGCTTCCCCATTGGTGCCATGCTGACCCGCGCGCACGTTGCCGCCAGCTTTACCCCCGGCACACACGGGACCACTTATGGCGGCAACCCGCTGGCCAGCGCCGTGGCGCTGTGTGCCGTCGGCATCATCAGCCGTCCCGAAGTGCTGGCCGGGGTCAGGGCGCGTCACCAGCAACTGCTGGCCGGGCTGCAGGCCCTCAATCAGACCCGCCAGGTGTTTGCCGATATCCGCGGCAAGGGCCTGCTGCTGGGGTGCGAACTGCAAGGCCCGCTGGCCGGTCGTGCCCGGGATGTGCTGACCGCCGCGGAGAAGCAGGGGCTGATGCTGTTGCAGGCTGGCCCTGGCGTGCTGCGTTTCGCCCCCTCGTTGCTGATCGAAGCACAGGACATCGAGCAGGGGCTGCAACGCCTGACTGCCGCACTGGATAGCTTGCTGTAAGTGCCCGCCCGGCGGGCATGGCATATCGACTTTGAACTGGGTCCAATCCTGGCGCGGACGCGAGTCCGCTGCCAGAACGTAACGGGAGTGACACCATGCTGACCGTCCGACCTGTCCGCATCGCGGATTTGCCGGTCATTGAACGTCTGGCCTACGACAGTGGTATCGGCGTGACCAGCTTGCCGGCCGACCGCGATCGGCTGTTTGATCGTATTCAGCGCTCGGTCTCGTCCTTCGAGCACGAGGCCACTGCCGGCGCCGGCTACGAGTACTACGCCTTTGTGCTGGAGAACGATGGCCAGGTCGTCGGTACCGCCGCCCTGGCTTCGGCGGCGGGCTTTGATGAGCCTTTCTACAGCTACCGCAACGAGATCTTCGTGCATGCCTCCAGAACCTTGCGCGTGCATAACCGCGTGCATGTGCTCAATCTGTGTCACGATCTGACCGGCATGGTGCAGCTGTGCGGCTTCCACGTTGATCCGCAGTTCAATCAGCTGGGCGCCGAGCTGCTGTCGCGTGCCCGGCTGATGTTCGTTGCCGGCCAGCGCCTGCGATTTGGCAAACGCATCATTGCCGAGATGCAGGGCTTGCATGACGAGGCCGGTCAGTCGCCGTTCTGGAATGCCATCGGTCGCATTTTCTTCGACATGGATTTCCCCCAGGTCGAACAGGCCTTCATCAGCCACAGCAAGTCTTTTATTGCCGAGCTGATGCCTAACTACCCGATCTATGTCCCCTTGTTGCCCGACGATGCACAGGATGCCATCAGCCAGGTTCATCCCCGCTCCGAGCGCACCTGCCAGATCCTGTCGCGCGAGGGCTTCGAAATGGATCAGTACATCGATATCTTCGACGGCGGTGCTGTCCTGACCGCCGAAATTGACCGCCTGCACACCCTGCAGCACTCACGGCTGTATCGCATCGAGCAGGTCGGCAGCCAGCCGGCAGGTGCCAAGGTGCGCCTGGTCAGCAACGAGCGTTGCGCCAATTATGTGGCGGCACTGGCGCCCAGCGTGCTGGCGGACGGCGTGGTGCAGCTGGAGGCCGATGCCATCGAGGCACTGGGCGTGAGCGCCGGGACCTGGGTCCGCGTCGCCGAGTTGCAACTGGGGTGAAACCGGTCGGGCCTGCGCAGACAGGGCGGGCCCGCCAAAGCCAAATCGGGAATAGACAATCATGATGATCATCCGACCTATCGCACGCGGCGATCTGGATCGCTTCATGGCCCTGGCCAAAGAGGCCGGTGTGGGCATGACTTCGCTGCCGGCCGACGAGCATTGCCTGGCCGAGCGCATTGAGCGCTCGGTCAAATCCTTCGCCGGAGAACTGCCCCAGGTCGAGCAGGGCTATATCTTCGTGCTGGAAGATACGGTGCGCGGGACCATTGCCGGCACTTGCGCCCTGGAAGCCGCCGTCGGTCTCAAGACGCCCTGGTACAACTACCGTATCGGTACCGTGGTGCACGCCTCGGAAGAGCTCGGGGTCTACAAGCGCCACGATGCGCTGTTTCTGTCCAACGACCATACCGGCTTTTCCGAGTTGTGCAGCCTGTTCATGCATCCGGAGTACCGCGCCAACCGCAATGGTTCCCTGCTGTCCAAAAGTCGCCTGCTGTTCATGGCGCAGTTCCCCGACCTGTTCAGCGACGTGGTGGTGGCCGAGCTGCGCGGCGTTTCCGATGCCAGGGGCTCTTCGCCATTCTGGGAGGGACTGGGGCGCCACTTCTTCTCGATGGACTTCTCGCATGCCGATTACCTCACCGGCCTGGGTGAAAAGACCTTTGTCGCCGAGTTGATGCCCAAGCACCCGATCTATATCGAGATGCTGCCCGATGCGGCCCAGGCGGTGATCCGCCAGCCTCATGCTGATACCCGGCCGGCGCTGGAAATGCTGCGTGCTGAAGGCTTCCGCTGCGAGGGCTATGTCGACATCTTTGATGGTGGCCCGACCGTACAGGCCTATCGTCGGGAGATCCGCGCCGTGCGCGACAGCCAGCTGAGGTCGGTGAATCTGGTCGAACAGGCCGTTGAGCAAGGGGAACGGTTGTTGGTGTGCAATACCGACTTTGCCGGCTTCCGGGCGATCCTGGTCTATGGCGATGCCGCCGCAGCCAGTGTATCGCTCAGTGCGGTGCAGTACGACGCACTGGGCCTGGAGGAGGGGGGCAAAGTGCGCTGCGTCAGCCTCTCGCCGCGCGCACAAACCCCGGGTTGATGTCTGAGAGACATCCCGATGACATGATGCATGGCAATAACTGCGTCATGGCTGGCTGACATGCTCCAGGCATGAATATTCCATCTGCAGGCCGCACCTTGGTGCGGCCTTTTGTTTTGTGTACTTGTATTTTGTATACAAGCGAATCTTGTACCGATCTGTTCTCTGGCGGATTTTCGTTTGCGAACAATGATTGCACCAAATGGCGTGACAGACAGGGTGAATTATTCCATTTCCAACAAAATGGCGGATATTTTGCCCCCTTAAAATGTCTTCATATCAATGGTTTCTGATATACAAAACATCTGGCGATGTGGGTGTTTTGTGCGGTAAAAATCCAATAAATTCAAAGACATGCAAAAATCAAAAATAGTTTCGAAAAATGTGCCATTTAACCAATTGTTAAGATTGACAGTTTATTGAGCGCGCAAGCATAATCCGAACGACTGTCGGACAGAACACAATAAACGACAGCATGCGGTGCCAGTGTCGGATTGCATGGATGGCGGGGCAAGGTAACGGGAAAAAAACCACCCTGCAGGACATGGAAGACCGACACGGAGGACGGTGCACAACACTGTCTGCCGCCGGGATAAATAGAACAAGGAGATTTCCCTCGTGGACATTTTTCTGCAGCAGATCCTCAACGGGCTGGTGCTGGGCAGCATTTACGCCCTCATTGCCCTCGGCTACACCATGGTGTACGGGATCATGGGCCTGATCAACTTCGCCCACGGCGAAGTGGTGATGTTCGGCGCCATGGTGACCATCACCGTCATCAGCACACTGGTCGGCGCCGGCATCAATCTGCCGGGACCGATTCTGGTGATCATCGGTCTCCTGATCGCCATTCCTGCTTGTATGCTGATCGGCTTCACCATCGAACGGATTGCCTACCGGCCGCTGCGGGGCGCGCCGAGACTGGCGCCGCTGATCACCGCCATCGGCCTGTCTATCTGCTTGCAGCAGGTGGCCATCCTGATCTGGGGGCGCAACTACATTCCGTTCCCGCCCATCCTCAACCATGACGTCATCTCCATCTTCGGCGCCAGCATCACCAAGTTGCAGATCGTGATCATCGCCCTGTGCCTGGCGATCATGGTCGGTCTGCTGCTCATGGTCGAGAAAACCAAGCTTGGCCGCGCCATGCGCGCCACCAGCCAGAACCCGGCTGTGGCCGGCCTGATGGGCGTCAACGTCAACAGCATCATCTCCGCCACCTTCGTCATCGGCTCCGGCCTCGGCGCCGTGGCCGGTGTGATGGTTGCCACCAACTACGATCAGGCTCACTACTACATGGGCTACATGATCGGTATGAAGGCCTTTACCGCAGCGGTGCTGGGCGGCATCGGCAACCTGGGCGGGGCGGTACTGGGCGGGATTTTGCTCGGCATCATCGAAAGCCTGGGGGCTGGCTATATCGGCGACCTGACCGGTGGCTTCATGGGCAGTAACTACCAGGACGTCTTCGCCTTCGTCGTCCTGATCCTGGTACTGATCTTCCGTCCATCCGGCCTGCTGGGTGAAAAACTGGCCGATCGCGCCTGATCAGGAGAACACCATGAACAACACCATTCGCAACAAGCTGGGTATCTACATCGCCAGTGCCATCGTGCTGGCCGTGTTGCCCTTCGTGGTCGGCGGCTTCCTCGGCAACTCCTGGGTGCGCATCGTCGACTTCGCCCTGCTGTACATCATGCTGGCCCTCGGCCTGAACATTGTGGTGGGCTTTGCCGGCCTGCTCGACATGGGCTACATCGCCTTCTATGCCGTCGGCGCCTACAGCTATGGTCTGATGAGCTCGCCGCAGTTCGGCCTGCACTGGCCGTTCTATGTCACCATCCCGCTGGGCGCGGTGTTTGCCGCCTGCTTCGGCCTGATGCTCGGCACCCCGGTGCTGCGCCTCAAGGGTGACTACCTGGCCATCGTGACCCTCGGCTTCGGTGAGATCATTCGTATCTTCATGAATAACCTCAACCAGCCGATCAATATCACCAATGGCCCGCAAGGCGTGAACCTGATTGACCCGATCCATCTTGGCGGCTTCACCCTGGGCAAGACCCTGGAAATCGGCGGCCTGTCCTTCCCGGTGGTTTACCTGCACTACTATCTGTTCCTGTTCCTGTCGGTCGCCGTGGTCATCATGGCCACCCGCCTGCAGCACTCGCGCATCGGTCGTGCCTGGGTCGCCCTGCGAGAGGACGACGTGGCCGCCGCCGCGATGGGTATCAACATCCGCAACATCAAGCTGCTGGCCTTTGCCCTCGGCGCCTTGTCCGGCGGTATCGCCGGCGGCCTGTTTGCCTCGTTCCAGGGCTTCATTTCGCCCGAATCCTTCGGCCTGATGGAATCGATCATGATTCTGGCCATGGTGGTGCTGGGCGGCATGGGGCATATCCCGGGCGTGGTACTGGGGGCCGTGGTGCTGACCATCGCGCCGGAAATCCTGCGCGATACCATCGGACCGCTGCAAATGAATACCTTCGGACGCATGATCGTCGATCCGGAAAATGCCCGCCAATTGCTGTTTGGTCTGGCACTGGTGGTGATGATGCTGGTACGTCCGGCCGGGATGTGGCCTTCCAAGCGCCGCGCACTCGAGTTTTCCGATGCCAAGGCCAAGGCCAGGGTACAGAAGGGGTAAATCATGGCAGAAGCTTTGCTGAAAATTGAAGGCATCAACAAACGATTCGGTGGTCTGCACGCCCTGTCCGGCGTCAGCCTGGAAATTCCTCGCGGTGCGATCTACGGCCTGATTGGCCCGAACGGCGCCGGCAAGACCACACTGTTCAACGTACTGACCGGCCTGTACATGCCCGACGAAGGCAAGTTCGACTTCGACGGCCATGACCTGTTCCGCGCCAAGCCGCACAAAGTGGTAGCAGCCGGTATTGCCCGTACCTTCCAGAACATCCGGCTGTTTGCCGAAATGACCGCACTGGAAAACGTCATGGTGGGCCGCCATATCAAGAGCCGTGCCGGTGCGCTGGGCGCGGTGCTGCGTGATCCGCGCACCCGGGCCGAAGAAGCCGCCATTCGTGAAAAGGCCTGGGAGCTGCTTGAGTATGTCGGTATCGCCGATGTGGCCGAAGAACGGGCACGCAACCTGTCCTACGGCCACCAGCGCCGGCTGGAAATCGCCCGCGCTCTGGCGACCGAGCCCAAGTTGCTGGCGCTGGACGAACCGGCGGCCGGCATGAACCCGCGCGAAACCGACGACCTCAAGCAACTGATGAGCAAGATCCGTGACGGCGGCGTCACCATCCTGCTGATCGAGCACGATGTCAAACTGGTGATGGGCCTGTGCGATCGCATCGCCGTGCTCGACTATGGCAAGCGCATCGCTGAAGGGGTGCCCGAAGAGGTACGCAAGAACCCGAAAGTGATCGAAGCCTACCTGGGGGTGCCACAAGAATGAATCTCTTGGAAGTTAAAAATCTGCAAGTGGCCTACGGCGGCATCCAGGCCGTCAAGGGGATCGATTTTCACATCAAGCAGGGTGAGCTGGTCACTTTGATCGGCGCCAACGGTGCCGGCAAGACCACCACCCTCAAGACCCTGATCGGCATGGTCAAGAAGAGTGGCGGCAGCATCGAGTTTGAAGGCAAGGACTGTGCCGCCATTCATTCCCACGACTTTGTGCGGCATGGCCTGGTGATGGTGCCGGAAGGGCGCGGCATCTTCCCCAAACTGACCGTCGAAGAAAACCTGCTGATGGGGGCTTACATCCGTAACGACAAAGCGCAGATCCAGGATGAACTGGTTCGCATCTACGACCTGTTCCCGCGGCTGAAGGAACGTTGCAAGCAGCTGGCGGGCACCCTGTCCGGTGGTGAGCAGCAGATGGTGGCCATGGGACGTGCCATGCTGTCCAAGCCGAAGCTGTTGCTGCTGGATGAGCCTTCCATGGGGCTGGCACCGATCATCGTGCAAAAGATCTTCGAAATCATCCAGATGGTGGCGGCCGAAGGGGTCACCATGCTGCTGGTGGAGCAGAACGCCCGCCTGGCGCTGGAAGTCAGTCAGCGCGGCTATGTCATGGAAAGTGGCAAGATCACCATCGGTGGCGATGCCCGCGAGCTGCTCGACGATGAGCGCGTGCGCAACGCCTATCTCGGTGAGTAGGGTAGTAAGCAAGCAATGAGCGCAACGTTCAGCCCCGTCGTCCTGATCCATCAGGCCGCCGGGGCTCTTTTACTCCCCCCCCTGTGCCTCCTCTGGCTGGCCCTGCTCGGGCTGTGGTTCCGGCGCCGCTGGCTGGTGGGCCTGGCCCTGGCCGGCATTTACCTGCTGGCGACCCCGCAAGTGGCCTGGTGGCTGACCCGCCCGCTGGAACCGGTGGTGGCGTCACCCGGCGCCCTGCAGACCATTGATGCCATCGTGGTCCTCGGCGGTGGCAAAGACTTCGCGCCCGAGTACGGTGATGAAGAGCTCTCGTCCGACTCGTTGCTGCGTGTGCGCTATGCCAGCTGGCTGGCCAAGCAACTCGGCAAGCCGCTGCTGGTGACCGGCGGTTCGCCGCTGGGTGGCGAACCCGAGGCTGTCGTGATGGCCCGAACCCTGCAGCGTGACTACCACCTCGACGTACGCTGGGCAGAGAGCCGTGCCAACACCACCGAAGAGAATGCCCGCTACAGCGCTCCCTTGCTTAAGGCAGCCGGCGTGCAGCGTATCGCGCTGGTCTCCAATGCCTGGCACCTGCGCCGGGCACGCGCCCTGTTTGTGCGCCAGGGGTTTGACGTGCTGTCGGCACCGACAGGCTTGAGCCATCCGTCTCCCAGTGCCCTGATCAACTGGTTGCCCAGCGGTACTGCCCAGCGACAGAGCTGGATTGCGCTGCGCGAGTGGGTCGGCATCGCCTGGATGAATTTGCATGCCAATGGGGCAGGCGAGTAGCATCAGCCATTCAAATATACTCAGGGAGCGTCTCATGGATGTCGGTGCCATCATCATCGGTGACGAATTATTGTCCGGCAAACGCAGCGATAAGCATCTGCCCGCCCTGATCCGCCTCCTCGCCGCCCGTGGCATGAAACTCGCCTGGGCCGATTACCTTGGCGACGATCCGCTGCGCATTCAGGCCGCCCTGACACGCGCCTTCGGCAGCGGCGACCTGGTGTTCAGCTTCGGCGGCATTGGCGCCACCCCGGACGACTTCACCCGCGCCTGTGCCGCTGCCGCCTGCGGCCAGCCGCTTGAGTTGCATCCCGAGGCCAAAATCCTGCTGGAGCAGCGCTTCGGTGCCGATGCCTACCCGCACCGCATCCAGATGGGGTACTTTCCGCAAGGCGCGCGGCTGATCCTCAATCCGGTCAATCAGGTGCCCGGCTTCTCCGTCGCGGACGTTCACTTCGTGCCGGGCTTTCCGGCCATGGCCTGGCCGATGATCGAGTCCGTTCTGGATCGTGATTACCGCCACCTGTTCAGTGACCAGCCGGATGTTGACCGCACCCTGATTGCCCTCGAGGCGCGTGAAGGCGATCTGATCGACCTGATGCAGGATTTCGTCCGCCGTTACCCGGCGCTGCGCCTGTCCAGCCTGCCCAGTTTCGGCAACCAGCGCATCAGCCAGATGCACATCGAATTCGGCTTCAACGGCAAGGCCGCCCTGGCCGAAATGGCGCTGGCCGAATTCGCTGCTGCCCTGAAGGCGCGTGGCTACACGTTGCTCGACAGTGTCACGGCGCCGCGTGCCGAATGAGGGATCGGAAAATACCTCTTTACCAGCAGGGCATGCCCTGATAGATTATTCCGCATGAATAGCAAATTTCTTACACAAGGCTGGTGGTGGCTCGACTGATCGAGCGGCCTGCCTGTGTCTGAAACCCAACCAAGCCGCCCGGAAGTTTCGAGCGGCTTTGTCTTGCCTGTCCCCCGCCGAAATCTCCGGGCGCCAACCCCGGAGAAACTCATGCAAGAAGTCAGTTACTGCACCCAGGGCGGCATCGAAGTGCTGCGCCAGACCGAAGAATGTGCCTACCCACAGGCGGGCCGCGCGCTGGTCGAGGCGCTGAATCAGTCGCGTGGTGTCTGGTTCTCTTCCCGCTTTGAATTTCCCGGGCGTTACACCCGCTGGGATATGGGTTTCGTTAATCCGCCTCTGGTGCTGACCACCCGTGGCAGAACTTTTCGTCTTGAGGCCCTCAACGCGCGTGGTCAGGCTCTGCTGCCCGGGCTGGCTGCCATGCTGGCAGATGAGCCGGCGCTGAGTCAGTTGCAGCAAGACGAGCAGACGCTGAGTGGCCAGATTCTGCCGGCCGGCGAGGATTTCAGCGAAGAGCTGCGCAGCCGGCAACCCTCGGCTTTCAGTCTGGTGCGCGCCCTGAGCCGTCTGTTCGCCAGCCCGCAAGACAGTGATCTCGGTCTGTATGGGGCCTTCGGCTACGACCTGGTGTTCCAGTTCGAGCCGATGACGCTGCGCTTGCCCCGGGCTGATGATCAGCGTGATCTGGTCCTGTATCTGCCCGACGAACTGCTGCTGGTGGACCACATGCAACAACGTGCCCGTACCGTGCGTTATGACTTCAGCCTGCAGGGGGAGCGCACCCACGGCCTGCCGCGCCTGGGGGCTGCTGCCCCGTACCACTCCCTGGCCAGCCAGACCCCGGCGGCCTGCGACCATGCCCCCGGCGAATATGCTGCCCAGGTCGAACGCGCACGACAGGCCTTTGCCCGCGGCGATCTGTTTGAAGTGGTGCTGGGCCAATTGTTTGTCGAGCCCTGCAGCGAACAGCCCGGCGTGCTGTTCGACCGGCTGCAGGCCAGCAACCCGGCACCGTATGGCGCCCTGATGAACCTGGGGGAGGGCGAGTTTCTGGTCGCGGCCTCGCCGGAGATGTTTGTGCGCGTCGAAGGCCAGCGTGTCGAGACCTGTCCGATCAGCGGGACCATTGCCCGTGGTCAGGACGCCCTGCAAGATGCCGCCCAGATTCGTACCTTGCTCAACTCCGGCAAGGACGAGTCGGAGCTCACCATGTGTACCGACGTTGATCGCAACGACAAGTCACGCGTTTGTCAGCCGGGCTCGGTGCGCGTCATCGGTCGGCGTCAGATCGAGATGTACTCGCGCCTGATCCATACCGTCGATCACGTCGAAGGCCTGCTGCGCCCAGAGTTCGACGCGCTGGATGCCTTTCTCAGCCATGCCTGGGCCGTGACCGTCACCGGTGCCCCCAAGCGCTCGGCCATTGCCTTCATCGAGGCCCACGAACACTCGCCCCGCCGCTGGTACGGTGGTGCCATCGGACGCCTGACCTTCGACGGCAACATGAACACCGGCCTGACGCTGCGTACCCTGCGCCTCAAGGATGGTGTGGCCGAAGTACGTGCCGGAGCCACATTGCTGTACGACAGTGATGCCGCGGCGGAGGACGCCGAGTGCCACCTCAAGGCCTCGGCCCAGCGTGCCATCCTGCGTCCTGCCGTCACCGCCAGTCTCGCGACCGGGGTGGTGTCCCTGCCGGGTGCCGGCAAGCAGGTACTGCTGATCGATCATGAAGATTCCTTCGTGCATACCCTGGCCGGCTACCTGCGTGTGTCCGGCGCCGAAGTGCACACCCTGCGTGCGCCGCTGGCTCGTCAGCAACTGGCCCAGGGCCTGCGTCCCGACCTGGTGCTGTTGTCGCCGGGGCCGGGCAGACCGGAGGACTTTGCCATGCGCCAGACACTGGAAATCCTGATCGGCCTGTCGATTCCGGTGTTTGGTGTCTGCCTTGGTCTGCAGGGCATGGTGGAGTATTTCGGAGGTCGGCTGGGCCAGTTGCCGCTGCCGGTGCACGGCAAGCCCTCGCCGGTCAGCCGGCTGGGCGGCCGCCTGCTGGCGGACTTGCCAGAGCGCTTCGAGGTGGGGCGCTACCATTCGCTGTATGCCGACCCGGCACACTTGCCGACCTGCCTGCAGGTCACTGCCCGCAGCGAGGATGGTGTGATCATGGCCATTGAGCACCACCAGCTGCCGCTGGCCGCCGTGCAGTTCCACCCCGAGTCGATCATGACACTCGGGGTGGGGCAGGCCTTGATGAATGCGGTGATGGCGAAGCTGGGGGCAACCGGTGAGGGCGCATGCTTGTAGGGCGTGCTCTTGTAAGGCGCACGCTTGTAAGGCGCACTCTTGTAAGGCGCACTCTTCAAGTGCGCCATCATCCGGTATGGCATCGGCGCATTGCATTGGTGCATTGCCTCCGGCGAATGCACCCTACGCGAATGCACCCTGCGCGTATGCACCGGTCGAAAATGCGCTCATCCGTAGGGCGCAATCTTCAATTGCGCCATCATCCGGTATGGCATTGGCGCATGGCATCGGTGCATTGCATTGGTGCATTGCATCGGCGCATTGCATCGGCGCATTGCATCGGCGCATTGCATCGGCGCATTGCCTCCGGCGAATGCACCCTACGCGAATGCACCCTACGCGAATGCACCCTACGCGAATGCACCCTACGCGTATGCACCGGTCGAAAATGCGCCCATTCGTAGGGCGCAATCTTCAATTGCGCCATCATCCGGTATGGCATTGGCGCATGGCATCGGCGCATGGCATCGGTGCATGGCATCGGTGCATTGCCTCCGGCGAATGCACCCTACGCGAATGCACCCTACGTGAATGCACCCTGCGCGTATGCACCGGTCGAAAATGCGCTCATCCGTAGGGCGCAATCTTCAATTGCGCCATCATCCGGTATGGCATTGGCGCATTGCATCGGCGCATTGCATCGGTGCATTGCATTGGTGCATTGCCTCCGGCGAATGCACCCTACGCGAATGCACCCTACGTGAATGCACCCTACGTGAATGCACCCTACGTGAATGCACCCTACGTGAATGCACCTTATGCGGCTAATGCGCCTTCCTGTCTCAGGACGGTTTCCAGCGCGTCAAAACAAACCGGATCGATGGCGCTGTTCAGGTTGGATCGCATGATCTCCAGTGTTTTGTCGACCGGGGTGGCCGGGTGGTAGGGCCGTTCGGCGTTGATGGCGTCAAAGATATCGGCGGTGGTGATAATGCGGGTTTCCAGCGCGATCTGTGCCGCCTTTAGCCCTTTGGGATATCCGCTGCCATCCAGCTTTTCGTGATGGGCACCCGCCACTTGGGCCAGTTCGGCAAACTGGGTGATACGCCGCAGGATATCTTCGGTAAAGCCGGCGTGACGCTGTACTGCCGCCCATTCTTCCGCATCCAGTCGTCCGGGCTTGTCGAGGATAGTGTTGCTGACCCCCAGCTTGCCGACGTCATGCAGCAGGGCGCCGCGCTTCAGCCACCGCCGACGCGTCTCGTCCATGCCCAGCTCGGCGGCGATGCAGTCGGCGTAATGGCCTACTCGCTGGCTGTGACCCGCGGTGAATGGGCTTTTCGAGTCGACCACCCGGCCAAAGCCATCGGCGATTTCGTCCAGATAGTCCTCGTCCAGTGGCACCGTGCAATGGGCCGGTTCCAGCGCCAGCACTGCCGAATCGATGTCCTCGGCCTCCAGCTGCTGCCAGAACGCGTCATCCCTGGCCAGGCCCTGGGCCACTTTCACCAGGGCGGGATCCAGCCAGCCCCCGGCTCGCGCCGTGACCTCCGCCAGTGCGGCCTCCCGGCCATGGGTAATGTTGAACACATCCAGCACTTGGGACAGCAGGGCAATACGGGCATTGAGCGGGATGGCCTCACCCTGAAGACCCAGTGGCCGACCCGAGCCATCCCAGTGTTCATCCAGCGACTGAATGCCGCGGGCGACCTGTTCGTTGAAGCGCAACTGCCGGGCAATATCGGCGCCTCGGTGGCAGCGGGTATTGATCAGCTCATCGGCCATCTGCTTGCCGTGCCGCAGTACATTGAGAATGGATTTCACCCGTTGCGGCCAATTGCCGGCATGAGTGCCGGTATGGTTGAAGACGAAATTCAACATCTGCGGCAGATTGGCCCCCACCATTTTGAACGCTTGTTTGAAGTGACGATCATCCGTCAAATACAACTCGCAAATGCGAGAAGCGTTACTGCTGCAACCCAGGTCTTTCAGCAGGATGGCGTAATAGAGCTCCCACTTTTGTTGCTCGTCCAGGCCGATTGCGGCACCGATGTGCATGCCAATCCAGCAACTGCGGATGCAATGGCCTTCAGGCTGCCCTTCGGTAATGTCGAGGGCGTAACTGAGCGAGCTGATCAGTTCTGACAGTTTCAGGCTGGTGGTCATGGAGAATCCATCGGTTGCGATATCCTGTCAGCATGGTGGAATTTCATGAAAAATAAAAGTGAGTTGCAAATGGCGCATTGCATTGGTGCATTGCATTGGTGCATTGCATTGGTGCATTGCATTGGTGCATTGCATTGGTGCATTGCATCGGTGCATTGCCTCCGGCGAATGCACCCTACGCGAATGCACCCTACGCGAATGCACCCTACGCGAATGCACCCTACGCGAATGCACCCTACGCGAATGCACCCTACGTGAATGCACCGGTCGAAAATGCGCTCATCCGTAGGGCGCAATCTTCAATTGCGCCATCATCCGGTATGGCATCGGCGCATTGCATCGGGCGAATGCGCCTAACCTTTACAGGGTAAAGCTGTTGACGACTTGTGCCAGGCCATTGGACAGTTTTTGCAAGTCCTGAATGATGTGCTCGGTCTGCTGGATCTGGCCGTTCTCGTTCTGGGCGCTCTGCGACATTCTCTCCGCGGCCTGGGCCATGGTCTCTGCCGCGTGTGACTGCTCGTTGGCGGCGTCGCGAATCTCGATGATCTTCTGTCTTACATCGTCCATACATTGCTGGATGGCCGAGATGGACGCCAGTGCCGCTTCGATCTGGGCCACGCCGCTGCTTACGGCATGATTGGTTTGCTGACCACGCTGAATCGCCTGACCGGCCGCCTGGCCCATCGACTCGACCATCTGGTCGATTTCCACCGTGGCCTTGCCAGTGCGCTCAGCCAGTTTACGCACTTCATCGGCGACCACGGCAAAGCCGCGTCCTTGCTCCCCGGCGCGGGCAGCTTCGATCGAGGCATTCAGCGCCAGCAGATTGGTCTGATCGGAAATTTCCTTGATCTCGGCGGCAATCGAACCGATTTGCCGCGAACGTTCACCGAGTGCCGTCATGTCGCTGAGCAAGTCGACCATCGAATGAGAGACTTGACCGATCTCGCCCGCCACGCTGTGCATGGCTTTGACGCTGTCGTTCGACAGGCGTCCGGCCTGCTCGACCACCTGGGTGGTCTGCCGGGTATTGTCGGCAATGTGGGTCACGCTCACGGTGATTTGTTCGATGGTGGCCGCTGTCGATTCGGCCAGTTCGGTGGTGTTGACCGAGTCCTGCGTCAGGGCATGGGCCATGTCTCCCAGGCGATCAACATTGCCATTCAGGTTTTGCGATTGTTGTCGCACCGTCAGCAACTGCTGATGCAACTGTTCCATATGAATATTGAAACTGCTGGCAATTTGTCCGATTTCGTCACGACTTTCCACCTGCAGGCGGCTGGTCAGGTCTCCATGGCCCGAGGTCAGTGCTGCCATCGCACGCTGCAGCTTATCCAGTGGACGGGTAATCGAATTGGCCACCATCCAGATCAGCAATACCGCCACCAGCAGGACCAGCGCACTCACCCCGGCCAGCCACATCACCGTCGTATTGACCGCCTGATAGGCCTCTGCCTCCGAGACCTGCACCACGACAAACCAGCCGGTGCTGGGCATATAGCTCGAGGCGACCACCATCGGCCCCTCCGGCCCGACAAAATGCCCGAGATTGAAGTTGTTCTTCTGCAGCAAGGTTGCCGATACCTCCGCCATGCCCGGCAGTGTCTGCATGCCGACCTTGTTGCTCACCTTCACCAGACTCAGGTCGCGATGAATCTGGATCCCGCCGTTCTGGTCCACCAGAAAGACCTGGCCGTCCTTGCCGATCGAGGTTTGACGCACCTGATTGGCAATGGCGGTCACATTCAGCCCGATACTGGCAATGGCACGATGTCCGGCCGCATCTTTGGCTAGGGCATTGATGAACATCATCACATTCGGGCTGCCCGGTTCGACCCCGAGGTTGAAGTCCACGGTCTTGCCGCTATTGAGAAATGCCGAGAACCAGCCATCGCTGGCCGACTTCGGTTCCACCTTGCGCGACAGCCCTTTGCCGTCGTCGTAATAATTCAGCGTCGCCTCGGAGATCCAGTCTACTGATTCAGCCCCGCTGATGGCCTTCACCTGACGGGCATAACGTTGCCAGGTGCCAATCCCGCTGGCGGGTTCTCCCTGTGCCATCCAGTCGAGCAGAAATACATTGCCCGCCATTTGCCGGGTTTGTGCCATGGGCACCGATACCGCCGTATCCAGACCATTGCGGATAGCCTCGACCGTGCGTACCAATTCATATTGCTCCAGGCGATCGGCCAGCGCCCGATGCACCAGACGGGCTGTCAACAGGCCGGTGACCAGCAGCGCGGCGGCCAGAATGCCCACGACGCTGATCAGCATTTTTGAACGAACCGACATTGTTCTGAACATGATAAGAATCCATCAAAGGAGGAAAACGGCAAGATGGATCCGGCCACCTTGCGGTGCCTGGATCTGAGTTTTCTATGACAGAGCAATTAACGCGCCATGGGGAAGAGGGGGTTTTTGAAGCGATAAACGGTGATTGCCGTATCAAAGCAATACCATTTGCTATCAAATTGAGAATCTGCAGCAGGCTGGGGGAACGCTGCCGAGGGCCGGCAGGCGCCGTCGTTGACCAGGGGGGCTATTCTCTCCACAATCGAGAGCTCGCCGACGATGATAAAAGGGATGTGAAATGTTCTTTCACCAGGGCAAGCGCCAGCGGCGCATCTCAGTGGGCGGGCGCGACCTGTTCATTCACAACCTGCCGGCACATTCACCGCAAGACCTGTATCACTACTGTATGACGATCAGCTGGCCACGGTTTTATTGGTTCATTGCGCTGGCGTTTGTCGTGTTGAACCTGGTGTTTGCCGCGCTCTATCAGCTTCAGTCTGGCGGCATTGCCAATCAATATCCGCAAGGTTTTCTCGGCGCTTTTTTCTTCAGTGTGGAAACGCTGGCCACGGTGGGTTATGGCGACATGCACCCGCAGACTCTTTATACCCACTGGATTTCCATGCTGGAAATCTTCATCGGCATGATGAGCCTGGCGCTGATTACCGGGGTGACCTTTGCCCGCTTCTCCCGTCCGCACTCCCGTATTGTCTTTACGCCCCATCCGATTGTGCGCACTTTCAACGGCGAGCGGGTGCTGATGTTCCGGGCCGGCAATGCCAGAACCAATTTCATCATTGATGCCAGTGCCCGCCTGCGTTTGCTGCAGCATGAGCTGACCGACGAGGGGGTGTCATTTCGCAAGTTCTACGATTTGCCGCTGATTCGGCATGAGCATCCGATGTTTTTGCTCGGTTGGACCATGATCCACAAACTGGATGAAAACAGTCCGCTGTTCGGGCGAGATGCCGCCTCACTGGCCGAGAAAAAAGCCCAGCTTGTCCTGACCATCAGCGGTATTGATGAAACCACTGTTCAGTCAGTGATTGCCCGGCAGGTTTTTTCGCATCAGGACATCCGCTGGGATCATGCCTTCGTCGATCTGATCTACGCCGACGAAAACGGTAATGATCATGTTGATTATCTGCGGTTGAAAGATGTCGTCCCCTTGAACAGGGGGGTGGCAGATGGATCTTAGTTTGACCGGGACGCATGTCAGGACCGGTCAATCATGGCCGGCTGCGGATCTGTTGCGAGGGGTGGGTGCAGGTAAATCGCTCATGAACGGGTGGCCGACTCCGCTTTGTAAGCGCAAAAAGCCCGCAAGGCGGGCTTTTTCTTGTTCCGGAGAGCTTAACGTTCAGTTGATGCCGTACGCCGCGCACGAATTTTCATATCGATCTTCAAGTTGGCTTTGGTGGCCAATTTCACCAGCACATCGAGACCAAATGCTTCGACTTTGTCGTTTACCAGGTCCGAGATACGCGTGGTCGTGATGCCGAAGAAGCGGGCTGCCTGACTCTGATTCATGTGGTTGTCGCTGATGAAGGTTTTTAAAGCCAGAATCAACTCGGCGCGCAATTGCATATTGGCGGGCGTTTCGGTGGTTTGCATAAAAATGTCCCAGACACTGGCAGGGCGTTGAGCGCTCATTGACCTTGTTCCTTATGTTGACTCAGGGGAGGGCGATGGGAGGGTGCTGCTGAATCTGCATGGCCTGCGTGGTCTTGCCAGACTGTGCTGCCAGTCCTTTGCCAGACTCGAATGCCGAAATCAGGTTGGCATTCATCGCAGCGATGGCACCCACAATCGCCAGCCCACAGCTGATGGCCGTCAGGATGAGATTGTTGCGCAGGGAGGAGACTTCCTTGTGCTGTGATTCGCGCTGCTGCTCGAGCTTGATGTTGAACGCCTGAGACTGCTGCGCCAGGGCAGTCATCAGGCTGTGATGGTCTGCGCGCTGCATCTCGCGTTGCTGGATGATGACGTCTTGCAGCCTGTCGAAGTCGATGCGCTGAGCCTCTCGTAACGCTGCGCAGTCAGCACGCTGCATCTCGCGCAACTGGATGATGGTTTCGAGCAGTTTGTCAAAATCGATGCGCTGGGCTTCGCGCAACGCAGCGTAATCCGAACGCTGCAATTCACGTTGTTGTGTCATGGCGTCCTGCAGCTTGTTGAAGTCGATGCGCTGAGCCTCACGTAACGCTGTGTAGTCAGCGTGCTGCATCTCGCGAAGCTGCATGATGGTGTTCAGCTGTTTATCGTCGTCAGCCCGTTGCCCCTCGCATAAAGTGCTGATGCTGTCCTGCAACTGCTCGATGCTTCGACGCAATGAAACCTGTTCTGACGCCTGCTGCTTCAATTGCTGTCTGACACTGTCCCCCAGGGTGGTGGTGGTGATTTTGCTCTGTTCGGCGGATTGCCGGACCTGCTCTTGCAGTGCCGTGATGCGATGGTCTACCCGTTGGATCCGACCGTGCATCCGTTGCTCAATCACCCCCAGGCAGGCATCGAGATGTCCGCTGGCAACGGCGAATTGACGGCGAGTCGCCATGCGAATGCCGTGCAAGTCCTCCGTGTGAGGTGGGAAATGGCTATGCGCATGGCTGCGAGCATGGGCTCTGCGGGTTTTCTGCATGTTGCGCTGTCGTCCTTTCGCGATGTTTGTCCATGCATGGCTCCCGCCATGCCTCATCGGGGAGGATCCCCCCCGGAGGGCTTTCGCCCCCGGCCTCCAGAGTGATTGCCTACTTCGCCAGCAACATCGTGCAACCTGCCAGCGGCCGGCCGTCAGCCGACACATCGCGCGGCAGACACCGCCGTGCCACCAGGTCAAACAACGGCAGCAACGGCGACGGATGCAGACGGCGAGTTGTGACGTACAGGGGGTGATTAACCATGCCTGTCAGCCATACTGACTCCTCGGCTGCCTTGGTGTGGTCAGCGGGTCCGGGGGTGGTTGCACCCCCCCGGGCCCTTTAACACGGCAAACCTGCCGCGCCACATACCCTAGCGAAGGAGGTGACAGACCAGCAAATCAGCGCGGTCAGACGAGGCAAGGAGCGGAAGGGGGCATACGCCTTCAGGGCCCGGAGAAAGGTGGTGCGCGAATGCCGGCGGTGCACTCGCTTCAGGTGCACCGTTACCCATACCATCACAGGGTCTGTCCATTCTCGGCGCGGATGACTTGTCCGGTCATGGAGCGCGAAGTGAGCAGAAGCCAGATGGTGTGTGCGATGTCTTCCGCTGTCGAAATGCGTTGCAGGGGAAGGTGGCCCGAGAGTTGGCGCATCTTGGCCTCATTGCCTGACCACCAGCGGGTATCGACAGCCCCAGGGGCAATGCAATTGACGCGGATGTCCGGCGCCAGGGCCCGTGCGAGGGATTTGGTCATGCCGTGCAGGGCGGCCTTGGAGACAGCATAAGGCAGGGATGAACCATAGCCTGTTTCTCCGGCGATGCTGCCTACATTGACGATGGCGCTGCCGGGTGTGGTGCGCAGATATGGGGCGGCAGCCCGGCTGCAATGGAATGCCCCTTTGACATTGACCGCAAAGAGTTCGTCCCAGGTGTTGTCGCTGATGGCTTCCAGTTCAGCGAACGGCAATTGTCGGGTGATGCCGGCATTATTCACCAGATAGGTGATGTTGCCGAAGGCTTCGGCGATCTTGGTCATCATTCGCCTTACCTGGTCATCGTCAGCGACATCCGCCTGGATGGCGATGGCTTCCCCGCCTGCCGCGCGGATCGTGTCAACGGTGTCCAGTGCTGCTGCACTACTGCGTGAGTAGACAATCACCACCATACATCCGGCGGCGCCCAGCATCTCGCTGGTGGCCCGGCCGATACCTGTGCCGCCACCGGTAATGATGGCAACGGCTTTTTGTGAATTGCTCATGTCGAGTTTCTCTTTCTTGTTTGCTGCAAGGGATCCGGAGAGTCGATCACGCCGCTGGGCTGTCATCAGCCAATCCCCCTTCGGTATGTGCTTAAGGTTGCAGGAGTGTGGCGCCGACCGTGGCGCCCGACTCGAGACGGCGATGCGCTTCTGCCGCCTGGTTCAGGGGCAGAACGGCACCAATGCTTGGCCGCAAGCCCATTTGCAACTGCCGGATGGTCGCCCTGGCACCTTCGCGGTAGCGGGCCAGATCCGTCATGAAGCGGAAGACGCCGGGGCGGATGAGTGCGACCGAACGTGCCGGGCCGAGCAGCGACAGATCCAGTGGACCGCTGTCGCCAGCGACCTGCCCGACGCTGGCGACCATGCCGTAGGGGCGGACGCAGCCGAGCGTGTCGAGCAGCGTCTTTCCGCCAATACCATCAATCGCGTAATCGACCCCTTGGCCATCGGTCAGGCGCATGACCGCCGCCACGAAGTCCTCCTCTCGGTAATGGATCGCGTGGTCCAGTCCATGTGCGGTGGCGAGCGCCGCCTTGGCCGGCGAACTGACCGTGCCAATGACGCGGGCCCCCATGGTTTTTGCCCATTGCACGATGACCAGCCCCAGACCGCCGGCGGCCGCGTGAACGAGGACGGTCTCGCCGGCTTTCAGGGGGCGAACATCGTTCAGCAGCATGTGGGTGGTGATGCCGCGCAACAACAGGCTGGCGACTGCGTCATCGGTGACATCGTCAGGCAAGGGGATAGCCCTTGCGGCCGGCAGGTTGCGTGCCCCGGCATAGCTGCCGGTGGGTGGCCCGGCGTAGGCGATGCGCTGGCCAATCTGTACCGTATCGACATCCGGGCCGAGCGCCTCGACCACCCCGGCTGCCTCGACCCCCAGAACCGCCGGCAGCGAGGGTAACGGGTAAAGGCCGGTGCGATGGTAGATGTCGACATAATTCACGCCGATTGCCGTATGGCGGACACGGATTTCACCGGCCGCCGGCGGAGGAAGGACGGTCTCGGTCGTGGTCAGTGTGGCAGCGTCGCCATACTGGCCGATGACGATCTGCGTCGTTGTGGAGGATGCTGGAAAAGATGCGTACTTGCTCATGTTTGGCTCCTGATGAATCAGCTTGCCAGCGCAGCATACGTTGCGCAAAATAGCTCATCAATTCGCAAAACATTGACATTTACTGTGCAAAAAAACACAAAAAATCCTGGTGCTGAGAAGCGTGGCCTGCAATGGGATGACATCCGCTACTTCCTCGAGCTTGCGCGCACTGGCAGCCTGTCGGGTGCCGCCCGGCGGCTCAAGGTCGAACACTCGACCGTCGCGAGACGGGTCGAGGCGCTGGAGCAGTCTCTGGGTATCCGGCTCTTTGACCGCTTGCCCAAAGCGTGGACATTGACGACGGAAGGCGAAACCCTGGTCGCCCAGGCCGGTCGGCTCGATGACGAGGCGCAGGCATTCTCGCGGATTGCCCTCGGCGTTTCATCCCTGCAGGGAACAGTCCGCATCTCCGCGCCCCCGGTGCTGGCCGGGCATTTTCTGGTGCCTCGCCTGGCCGCCATCCGCTCACGCTGGCAGAACATCGAACTGGAAGTGATTGGTGAATCGCGCGAGGCCAATCTGGCACGGGGGGAGGCCGACCTGGCCATCAGGATGTCGCGCCCCACGGCGCCGGGCCTGGCTGCCCGTTGCATCGGGGACATGGGATACGGACTGTATGCTGCCCATGGTTATACCAGCAGGCCCGCAGAAGCGTGGGCGTTTCTCGGTTACGACGATCACCTTGTCCAGGTGCCGCAGCAGCGATGGCTGGCTCAGTTTGCCGGCTCGCGGCCTTTCGTCTTCAGAAGCAACGATCTGGCGGCATTGCTCAATGCTGCTCGCGCCGGATTGGGCATTGCCGTGCTGCCGCATTTTCTGGCTGCCGGCGATGAGGCTCTGGCGTTGCTCGTCAACCCGGCCTGCCCGACGGTTCGGCAGATCTGGCTGGCGATGCATCCTGACGTCAAACGCTCGCCACGGGTACGGCTGCTTGCCGATCTTCTGGCGGAGTTGGTCGGTGAAGCGCAAGCCCTGCTGTCTGGCGCCCGGCCGGGCTGATGCCCGCCGCGTCTCACAGGGCGTCGTAGACCGCGTCGCTGACCGGCTCCAGCCACTCATTGCGGCCTTCAAGCCCCGGAATCTCGACCGCAATGTGGCTGAACCAGCTATCGGCTTTGGCCCCGTGCCAATGCTTCACGCCTGCCGGGATATAGACACAGACGCCTTCCTTCAGGCTGATGGCGTCTTCCCCTTCCTGTTGATACCAGCCTTCCCCCGCGGTACAGATCAGCATCTGGCCGCCCCCCTGCCTGGCGTGATGGATATGCCAGTGATTCCGGCAGCCAGGGGCAAAAGTGACATTGGCCAGAAACAGCGGGGCCTCTCCCGGCGGAACCAGTGCATTCAGGAAGGACGCACCGGAGAAGTATTGCGCATAGGCCTCATTGGGCATGCCGGTGCCAAACACATTGGCTTTTTCAAACTCGTTCTGATCTGTGTATTTCATGATTTCTGATTCCTTTCAGTACCAGAGAAAGCGCTCTTGTCGCGAGGCCTGTCAGTCTTGCTGCCAAATCGCCCGGGCCATACGGAAGGCGGCCCAGGCTTTGGGCCAGCCCGC
This sequence comes from Paludibacterium sp. B53371, assembly GCF_018802765.1. Lineage (NCBI taxonomy): Bacteria > Pseudomonadati > Pseudomonadota > Betaproteobacteria > Neisseriales > Chromobacteriaceae > Paludibacterium > Paludibacterium sp. B53371. The sequence goes on along the minus strand of NZ_CP069163.1, from coordinate 2,095,720 downwards.
GTAAAAAGCCAGGTGAGTGATCACCGCCACGATTTCTTCCCGGGTGATCCCGTTGCGCCTGGCGGTCTGCAAATGGAAGTCAAGTGCGCTGTCGAGCATGCCGCTGGCCATCAGCGCAGTCACGGTGATCAGGCTGCGGTCTCGGGCTGAAAGCTCGGTGTCTCGTGACCAGATCTGACCGAACAGCACATCGTCGTTGAGCGCGGCAAACTGGGGGGCAAAATCACCCAGTTGATCCCGGCCGGCCGTTACTTTGGGTTGGTTCATGGCGTACTTCCTGCAAGGTTGATTCATGGTGCGGGACGCCGGGAAAGGCCTGCACGCCCGGGTTTGCCTGGGCTGCGAGCACATTGCCATGGCGATGGTTGAACTTTATCAGTCCCACAGTCATGCCAGTAGTCGCTATCATTGAGATAGTGATATGAGGAAAATTCATGATGGCGCGTATGGACTTCAACACCTTGCAAACTTTCGTCGTCGTGGCGCGCGAGCGCAGCTTTACCCGGGCGGCGGCGCAGCTTGGGGTCTCGCAGTCGGCACTGAGCCATGCAATTCGTGGCCTGGAAGAGCGCCTTGGCCTTCGACTACTCACGCGCACCACCCGCGGGGTCTCTCCCACCGAGGCGGGGGAGCGCTTGTTGTCCAATATCGGTCCCTATTACGAAGGGATTGAGTTTGAGCTGGCGGCGCTGAGCGAGCTGAAAGAGAAACCGGCCGGCACGGTGCGCATCACCTCGCACGATCATGCGGTGGATACCGTCCTGTGGCCCAGGTTAAAAGACCTGCTGCACGATTACCCTGAGATCAAGGTCGAGATCAATATCCACTATGGGCTGATCGACATCGTTGCGGAGCGCTTCGATGCCGGGGTGCGCAGTGGCGACCAGGTGGCCAAGGACATGGTCGCCGTGCGGATCGGACCGGACTATCGTCTCGCCGTTGCCTGCTCCCCCGATTATCTGGCCGGCCGGTCCAGGCCGCTCATCCCGCAGGATCTGGCCACGCATGCGTGCATTGGCCTGCGTTTGCCGACCCACGGCGGCCTGTATGCCTGGGAGTTCGAGAAAGACGGCAAGGCGCTGGAGGTGCGTATCGATGGCCAGTTCGTGTTCAATACCACGCCACAGATGCTGCGCGCTGCCTTGGCCGGTTATGGCATGGCCTATGTGCCCGAAGATCTGCTTGCGCCCTATCTTGCGCGAGGCGAACTGGTGACGGTGCTGGAGGACTGGTGGCCCACCCTGACCGGATACCACCTGTACTATCCCAGCCGTCGGCAGTCTTCTCCGGCGTTTGCCTTGCTGGTCGAAGCGTTGCGCTATCGGCGTTGAGGTGAGCTGTTGTAGGGACGCCTTACCCAAATGTGTCATACGGCCATTGACGGGAGCCTTGTGTCGCACGTGTCTTTAATTTGTCATTGAATCAGCCGAATAAAAAGCTATAAGTCATATTGTGCAGGCCTTACTGACAGCGTGTCAGCTTGGTCATCCAGATAAAAAAGCAGCCTGCAGCGAGGACCTGACATCGTTCAAAGGGGCCATTGTGACGATTCGCAGCAAGCTTCAGCTTCTGGTGCTTTCGGTGTTTACCCTGCTGGCTTTATTGGCCGGCGTCATTTTCTTTGGCATGCAATCGGTGTCGGCAAGCGATGCCAAGGTCTATCACCAGGCACTGGATGCCCAGGCCATCATCGAGGTCAAGGCCAGCGCCCTGTCCACCATCATCCTCGATCCCGCTTCTCAGGATACGGTCAAGGTTTTTGCTGATGCCAATGGCAACATCGGTCGCATGGCCGATCAGTTGAATCACAGCGATACTGCCGTTCCCTACCAGGACAAGATCCGGCTGGTGTTGTCGCAGTGGCAGCAATACAGCAGCGAGTCGGCGTCGATCATTGCCGAGGCGTCCAGGGACAGCAAGGTGGCCAACGAGAAAGTCGTGGCGCTGTATCACAGCCGTTTTTTACCCCTGCAGGCCAGTATCGAATCCCTGGTGAAAACGCTGCAGGAAGATGCGCTGGCGAGCAAGCATCGTGCGGATCAGGAGCAAGTGCGCACACTGTGGTGGACGACCAGTCTGGCAATGGCTCTGGCGGTATTGCTGAGTGCGGCCCTGCTGCGGCTGGGCCAGCAGATTCACGTCTCTCTCGCCCAGGTCCAGCAGCGCATCATCCAGACGGCACAAGAAAAGAATCTGTCACTGCGGCTCCCTGCCCTGGGGCATGATGAAATCGGGCAGACGGCTGCCGCGTTCAATGGATTGATGACTGCGTTGCAGCAGGATTTCAACCAGTTGCAGCAACGTGCGGTTTCTCTCGCGGCAGCCGCAGAGCAACTGACCAGTACCGCGGCAGCGGTCAGCCAAACCGCGCATGAGCAGGGCTCGGCATCGACACTGATGGCAGACCGTCAGCAGGCGCTTTCCAACAATATCTTCCGCGTCGTCCATCAGGCCGAAGAGACGCTGACCTTGTCCACCTCGGCCGAGAGTCATGCAGACGAAGGTCACGAAGTCATCAGCCAGACACTCAAGCATATCCACGGCATTCTTTCGACCATCACCGAAGCCTCGCACCGCATTCGCGAGGTTGAGTCACACAGCAGCGAAATTCAGACTGTCATTGGCCTGATCGGCGCGATTGCCGACCAGACCAATCTGCTGGCCTTGAATGCCGCCATTGAGGCAGCCCGGGCCGGTGAGGCCGGGCGTGGTTTTGCCGTGGTCGCCGATGAGGTTCGCAAACTGGCCGAGCGCACCACCCAGTCAACGCACGAAATCACCCGGACCATCGAGACGATGATTCAGAGCGCGACCCAGGCCACCAGCCAGATGGCGAGCGTGGAAGACATGATGGCGGTGAGCAAGGGACAAGCCGATGAGGCCGGCATTGCGATTGAAAAGATTCGCCATGCCATTGCCGAAGCCGCCGGCATGGTCGGCAGCATGACCAATGCGCTGAGTGATCAGCAGGGACTGTATGACGAAGTGACCCGTGAAATTGCGCATACGGCAACGCTGTCCGGACAAGGACACCAAGTGGCGCAACAACTTGCCAGCGCCGCTCTGCAGGTGCGTCAACTGGCCGATGAGCAGCGGACCACGCTGGCGCTATATCGCTATTGATAGCCGGGGAAGTGGTCCGGCGGAGAAACAGGGAAGTGGCTCTGGGGACACGCGCTTGTCGGCGGTACCATGATGTCGTTCGCACGCCGCATGCGGCTCGGGCGGACAGGTTATCCGAATCACGCAAGCATGGTTGATGGAGTCTGGATGTATATCCCGGAAAAATTCACTGAACAGCGCCCGGCAGAGCTGGCGCGACTGATTCGTCAGTTCCCGCTGGGCAGCCTGTCGTATTGTGTCGACGGGCGGCTCGATGCCATTCATGTGCCGTTCGAATTCGAGCCTTCGCCGCAGGGGGGCGTGCTGCGGGCCCATATCGCCCGTGCCAACCCGCTCTGGACCGAGCTGACCACCGGTGCCGAGGTGCTGGTGTTGTTCCGCGGCGAGGATGCCTATGTCTCGCCCAACTGGTACCCCAGCAAACACGCGCTCCATCGTCAGGTACCGACCTGGAATTACCAGGCCGTGCATGTGCGTGGTCGCTTTCGCGCGATCGATGACGAGAAGGCGGCAAGGGGCGTTGTGGCCCGCCTGACGCGCACCCACGAGGTACGGGTACAGGAAGCCAGACCGTGGAAAATGACGGACTCGGCGCCTGATTATATCGATGCACTGCTGAAGCAAATCGTGGTGATCGAAATCGACATCACCGAGATCGTCGGCATCTCCAAGGCCAGTCAGAACAAAGAGGCACATGACCGCGAATCAGTCGCCGGACAGATGCAACGACTGGGCAAAGACGAGATGTCACGGGTCATCACCCATGCGCAGCACCCCCACGCCACCCCGGATAACCTGTAGGGTGCAATCGCCGACGGCATTGCACCCATTGGGTCTTACATGCCCGGCAGCACCGGTTCGCAACGGACTTCGCTTTTAACTGAGTTGGCGATGAAGCATGCCTCGTGGGCCAACTGATGCATGGCGACAATCTCCTCTCTGTCCGGGCATTGGGGGCCGGCAAACTGCACCGCCGGGCGCAAAGTTACCCGCGTCATGGCCAGCCTGCCTTCGGCGTTCTTGCCCATGAAGCCCTGCGCCTTGTCCTGATAATGATCCACGCAGTATTGCCGGCCCGCGGCGATATCCAGAAACCACAGCATATGGCAGCTGGACAGGGCCGCGACAAAGGCCTCCTCCGGATCGACCGCGGCGGCATCGGACATGGGCGGCGGTACCACCGCTGGTGAGGACGAGCCGGGCACGATGGTACCCCCATCAAAACGCAGCCAATGCTGCCGGCTGTAGCGGCGGTCGAGAAACGGCTGCTCGCCGCGCTGCCACAAGACTTCGACGACAAATGACGCCATGGTTTGCCTCTCATTTTCTCAAGTGTGGCGATGCAGAAAGACCGTCAGGCTGTCCTTGGGTGGCTGGATGCCGGCGCGTGCCAGCACATTGCCCACCATGCCACGGTGATAATTGCCATGCGTCAGCAGGTGCATCAGCATTTGATCGCGTTGCATGCTGCCGGCCTGGCCATCGACAAAACAGAAATCCAGCTGTTGTGCCAGGTCGGTGTTATCCAGCGTGTGCAGGTAGTGCTGGAACCAGCGGTCACTGTCTTGCTGGCGGGTAAGCAGCGTCGCCAGTGTCGGTGTGTCCGTGGTATTGAGGGCAGCCCAGCCGTGCGGCAGTCCCTGCAGATTGGCCTGAAAGATCTGCTCGACCACCCAGACATGATTCAGGAGACGCAGGACTGTGGTCTGGTCCTGCGCCGACAGGCTGCTCAGGTGCACCGCCAGCAGGGCGTGAAGCTGTTCATGGGCCCATGCCTTGTATTGAAACAGGGTCTGCAATGTCTGCTGCATCCGATGTCCTCCGTCAAAGCTTCAGCGTATTCCTTATTCGTGAATTTATAATCAGTTCATCTGGAAACTCATTGATGAATGGATTTCATTAATATGATCGGCACACAGACAATCGAGCTGCTGGCGGTCGTGCAGCTCGCCGAAACCGGCAGCTTTACGCGCGCCGCCGAGCGCCTGGGGCTGACCGCTTCAGCCTTGTCCAAAGCGATAGACCGGCTGGAAAAACGCCTCGGCAGCCGGTTGTTTGCCCGCAGTACCCGGCGTGTGGTGCCCACCGCCGAGGGCGAACGCTTTATCGCGCATGCGCGGCGCATTGTGGATGATCTGGCGGCGGCCGAAGCTGATCTGCGCCTGGGCCGCCGCATACCGCAAGGCACCTTGCGGCTGACCGTGGGGACCGCCTTTGGTAACCATCAACTGCTGCCGGCGCTTCCGCGCTTTCTGGCGATGTATCCTCAGGTCAGTCTGGAGGTCTCGGTCACGGATCATCTGGTGGATATTGCGGCCGACGGATTTGATCTGGGCTTGCGGCTGGGGCCGCTGGGCCCGGTGGATGATCTGGTGGCCCGGCCCATTACCGCGTTGCCGCGCAAAGTGTGTGCCGCGCCGGCCTATCTGCAGCAGGCTGGTGAGCCGCGACATCCGGCAGAGCTGGCACAGCATCAGTGTCTGGTGGTGGCCGATGTGGCACAGGCCGATCAATGGCCGTTCCGGGTCGACGGACAGCAAAGGATGATCGACGTCGGCGCCCGCCTGCGCGTGGATAGTGCCGAGTCCCTGCTGAGTCTGGCCCTGGCTGGCGGCGGCATCATTCGCCAGTCGGCCTTCATGCTCGAGCCAGCCCTGCAGTCAGGGCGGCTGGTCGAAGTGCTGAAGCCCTGGCGTGTCGATGACCCCATGCCACTGACGGCACTGTTTCCGCCCGGCCGGCAACATCAGGCCAAACTGACGGCCATGCTGGATTTCCTGCAGCAAAATTTTGGCGGTCAAGGGTAGCGAAAGACGGAGAAAGACGGGGTCAGGTCTTGTTTTTTGCATCTCGATGCAAAAAACAAGACCTGACCCCGTCTTTCTGGATGGGTGTTTAATCCTCGCCCGGCCAGTCGAGCGTGCGTTGGCTATAGAAGCTGCGTGCCTGACCGTCGATCGGGTCGGTGAAGTGAATGGCGCGTGCCAGCAGGCACAGCGGTGCGCTGAAGTCATCGGCGGCCTTGTCGGGTAATAAGTCCGGGTACCAAGGATCACCGCAGATGCCGATGCCCAGTGCGGCCAGGTGGGCGCGCAGCTGGTGTTTCTTGCCGCTACGCGGTTGCAGGTGGTAGCGCGCCAGCATCCCGCGCCGCTCGATCAACGCAATATGGGTTTCGCTGTTGGCTTCGCCCGCTACTTCGATCATGCGAAAGTGGCCCTCGGCCTCCTGCAGGCGACTGCGGTAGACCATGGGCAAGGTCAGCTCCGGCCGCCAGGCACCGATGGCCTCGTATTCTTTTTGCACCTGGTGTTGCTGGAACAGGGTCTGGTAGGCGCCGCGCTCTTGTGGCCGACAGCAGAACAGCATGACGCCGGCCGTTTCCCGGTCCAGCCGGTGGATCGGCGTCAGCGCCGGCAGGGCCAGTTCACGTCGCAGGCGGCCGAGCAGGGTCTCGTGCACATGGCGGCCTCCGGGAATGCTGGCGAGAAAATGCGGTTTGTCGGCGACGATCAGATGCTCGTCACGGTAGAGAACGGGGGCATTGAACGGGATCGGGGTTTCGGCAGCCACTTCGCGGTAGTACCAGATCAGCTGGCGTGCCGGATAGGGGCTGTCGGGCTGGAAGGGCCGTCCCTGGGCATCGAAGATCCGTCCCTCTGTCAGGCGTTGTTGCCAGCTAGCCTGATCCACATGGGCAAAGCGCTCGCAGAGAAAGGCCAGCAGGGTCGGCCAGCTGCCAGGGGGCAAGTGCAGTCTGCTGGGTGTCAGGCCCTGGCGTGCAGGGAGGGGGGCGGACGGCTTGGACATGGTCAGGCTGACTCCGGCTGGGCATCGCGCCAGGTCAGCCAGACTCGCATATCGAACTCGAGCTGGTGGTAGTCCGGCTCCATATGGCAGCACAGTTGATAGAACGCCTTGTTGTGGTCTTTTTCCTTCAGGTGTGCCAGCTCGTGCACCACCAGCATGCGCAGAAAGTCTTCCGGTGCCTCGCGCATCAGCGAGGCAATGCGGATTTCGTTCTTGCTCTTGAGCTTGTTGCCCTGTACCCGCGCCACGAAGGTATTCGTCCCCAGCGTGCCCTTGACCGGATGCTGCTGGCCGTCGAACTGCACCTTGGCCAGGGCGGGCGCGTTCTTCAGGTAGCGCTGTTTCAGATCGCTGACGTACTGGTACAGCGCCTTGTCGGTCTGGATGGTGTGGCGGACCGGGTAGCGCCGTGCGAGCCAGTCACCGAGTTTGTTGGTTTGCAGCAGGGTCAGTACCTGTTCCTGCAAGGTGGCGGGATAGCCATGGAGGTAGTGAAGCGAGGTCATGGCGCCATGGTAGCGGTTTTTGCCAGATTTGCCTTGCGTTGCAACAAGCCCCGGCGAGCCGGGGCTTGTTGTCTGCGGCTCAGTGCCCCAACTGGCGCAGCGGGTGGGCGTTGTCCGGCCAGGGGCTGTCGAAGTGGCTGTCAATCCAGTCGTGGCTGAGCTGGCTCCAGCTGTGTGACCATCTGGGCTGCCGGTCCTTGTCCACCAGCAGGGCGCGAACGCCTTCGACGAATTCGCTGCGCGCGCAGACATTGACCGACAGCGTCAGTTCCATGCGTAACACATCGGCCAGCGACTGGTGGGCGGTACGCCGTTCAATCTCCCACGACAATGCCGCACTGGTCGGGCAGCCATGCAGGAAGCCTTCGCGCGCTTTGGCCAGCCAGGGATCGTCGAAGCTGGCGCATTCCAGGCTTTGCCGCACATCCTGCAGGGTGCCCTGGTTCATCAGGCGGCGGATGGTGTCGAAGTGGCGTTGCACCGGGCTGTCGAGTGCCGGATGGTCCTCCATGGCGCCCAGCAGTTGGCTGACATAGGCCTTGTGGTCGCGCGGATCGGCCGGCCAGGGTGCGCTGACCAGGCGGTCGAGCATGCTGTCGAAGGCGCCGGCTGCCAGGATGTGGTCACCCAGGTTGAGCCACAACGCATCGGCCGCATTGACCGGGGCGCCGGTCAGTGCCAGGAACAGGCCGACCCTGGCCGGCATGCGTGACAGAAACCAGCTGCCACCGACATCCGGGTACAGGCCGATGGTGATTTCCGGCATGGCGATGCGGCTGGTGGCGGTCAACACGCGGTGGCTGGCACCGGCCAGCAGGCCCAGGCCGCCGCCCATGACGATACCGCTGCCCCAGACGATCAGGGGTTTCGGGTAGCAATGGATGCGGTAGTCGAGGGTGTACTCCTCGCTGAAGAAGCTTTCTGCGTCCGGGTGCGGGGCGTTGCCCGGGCGGTCGATCAACGCCTGGCGCAGGGCGCGCACATCGCCGCCGGCGCAGAAGGCTTTGTCGCCGGCGCCGCGCAGCACGACGCCGACCACGGCGGCATCGTGCTGCCAGGCGATCAGTTGGCGATCAAGTGCGCGGATCATGGGCAGCGTCAGGGCATTGAGGCTCTTTTCGCTGTTGAGGGTGGCGATGCCGAGCTGTTGGCCCGCGCCGCAAGGCAGGGTGCTGAATTCAACCGGGTTCATGCGTTTTTCCATTGCGGGCTGCGCTTTTCCAGAAAGGCGTTGACCCCTTCGTGCTGGTCCTGGCTGTCGAACAGGCGCACAAAGGCTTCGCGTTCGCGGATCAGGTTGCTGGCCATCGGCTGATGGCGGCCAGCCTGGATCAGGGTCTTGCAGGCAGCCAGCGAGCCGGGGGACTGGCGCGCAGCCTGTTCGGCCAGCTTCAGGGCGCTGTTCAGCGCTTCGCCACGCGGCACCATCTGTTCGATCAGGCCGATGCGCAGGGCGGTCGGCGCATCAACGCGCTCACCGCACAAAATCATGCGTTTGGCCCAGCCTTCGCCAACCAGCCAGGGCAGGTTCTGCGTGCCGCCGGCACAGGGCAGCAGGCCGACCGAGGCTTCCGGCAGTGCCAGTTGCACCTGTTCTTCGGCAATGCGCAGGTCGCAGGCCAGCGCACACTCCAGCCCGCCGCCCATGGCATAGCCGTTGATGGCGGCAATGCTCAGGCCGCGGAAGGCGCTCAGTGTCTCGAAGGCTTCGGCGAACAGGATGGTCAGCGTCTGTGCCACGGCCTTGTCGCTGTCGGCAAATTGCTTGAGGTCGGCTCCGGCCGAGAAGAATTTTTCGCCCTGGCCAGTGATCACCAGGGCGTAAATGTCGCGCTCGGCATTGAGCTGCAGCACGCATTGTTTCAGCGCAGCCAGATTGTCGCGGGTGAAGGTGTTGGCCGGCGGGTTGGCCAGTGTCAGCAGGGCAGTATGGCCCAGGCGTTCCAGTTGAATGGTGTCAGTCACGCATCTCTCCTAGCGCAGGGTGTCGAGCGCGCCGGCGCTCAGCAGTTTACGGGCGATGATCAGTCGCATGATTTCGTTGGTGCCTTCCAGAATCTGGTGGACCCGGGCGTCGCGCACATGGCGTTCGAGCGGGAAGTCTTTCAGATAGCCGTATCCGCCGAACAATTGCAGCGCTTCATTGGCCACCTTGAAGCCGGCGTCGGTGGCAAACCGTTTGGCCATGGCGCAATAGGTGCCGGCCTCCGGGCTGCCACTGTCAAGCTGCCAGGCGGCCAGACGCACCATCTGTCGGGCGGCCACCAGCTCGGTCAGCATGTCGGCCAGGCGGAATTGCACGCTCTGCATCTCGGCCAGATGCTGCCCGAACTGCCGTCGCTGCTGCACATAGGTCCCGGCGGCATTCAGGGCTGCCTGGGCGCAGCCAAGGGCGCAGGCGGCAATGTTGATGCGCCCGCCATCCAGACCGCGCATGGCCAGTTTGAAACCCTGACCTTCTTCGCCCAGCAGGTTGTCGGCCGGAATCTCCACCTGGTCGAAGGTCACGGCGCGGGTCGGCTGGTTGCACCAACCCATTTTACGTTCTTTTTTGCCATATCCAATGCCGGGTGCATCAGCGGGGACAACAAAGGCGGAGATCCCGCCTGCGCCAGGGCCGCCAGTACGGGCCATGACCACCAGCACATCGGTGCTGCCGGCGCCGGAAATGAACATTTTCGAGCCGCTCAGGCGGTAGCCGCCGGCCGTGCGCTCGGCGCGCGTTTGCAGTGAGGCGGCATCCGAGCCGGCATTCGGCTCAGTCAGACAGTAGCTGCCCAGTTTGTCGCCGGCCACCATTTGCGGCACCCAGTGTCCGGCAACCTCCGGTCGGGCGAAGCGGGCGATCATCCAGCCGACCATATTGTGGATGGTCAGGTAGGCGGCGGTAGCGGTGCAGCCGGCGGCCAGTTCTTCAAAGATCAGGGCGGCATCCTGCCGTCCCAGACCGAGGCCACCGAACGTTTCCGGGATGTACAGACCGCAGAAACCGAGGTCGGCCGCCTGGCGGATGGCGTCCAGCGGGAAGTGCTCCTGTTCGTCCCATTCGGCGGCATGCGGCGCCAGCGCGTCCTGGGCAAAGCGGCGGGCGGCGTCCTGAAAGGCGCGCTGGTCATCGGTGAGGGCAAAGTCCATGTCTGTCTCCGCTCAATAGGTGTAAAAGCCCTGACCGCTCTTTTTGCCCAGCTGGCCGGCGGCGACTTTTTGTGCCAGCAGGGGGCAGGCGCGGTATTTGCTGTCACGGAATTCCTGATAAAGCACATCCATGATCGACAGACAGGTGTCCAGACCAATCAGATCCGCCAGCGCCAGCGGGCCGAGGGGGTGATTCATGCCCAGTCTCATCACCGTGTCGATGTCCTCGGCGCTGGCGATGCCTTCGTACAGGGCAAAGGCTGCTTCGTTGATCATTGGCATCAGGATGCGGTTGGAAATGAAGCCCGGAGCATCCTGCACGGTGACCGGGGTTTTCTGGCACTGGCGAGCCAGGTCCATGACGGTCTGCCAGGTGGTGTCACTGGTACGCAGGCCACGGATCACTTCGACCAGCGGCATCAGCGGCACCGGGTTCATGAAGTGCATGCCGATCACCTGCGCCGGGCGGCGGGTCCAGGCGGCGATGCGGGTCAGCGGGATAGACGAGGTGTTCGATGCCAGTAGCGTTTCCGGCGGACTGAGCCGGTCCAGCTCTTCAAAGATCTGTTGCTTGATGGCCTGGTTTTCGCTGGCGGCTTCAATGATGATCTGGCGCTCGTGCAGTTCGCTCAGGCTGTTGGCCGGGTGCAGACGCGCCAGGGTGGCGGCCTTGTCTTCGGCGCTGATCTGACCTTTCTGGCAGAAGCGGTCCAGGCTGGCGGCTATTTTTCCCAGTGCTGCATCGACGGCACTGGCCGAGACATCGACCAGGATGACATGACAGCCGCTGGCGGCCAGAACCTGGGCAATGCCATGGCCCATGGTGCCGGCACCGATGACGGCGGCGCGTTCGATCTTCATTGGCAGATCCCTTTTTGTGGCTTGTTCTTATGACAAATGGTGCTTTTACCATAGCGTAACGTTTACGTTAACGTCAATTGTGATCTATCATGGACTGACCCTGATTTTCCTTCCTGTGGAGAGCAATGATGCAACAGCAAGACATCGTGATTGTTGGTATGGCGCGTACCCCGATGGGGGGGCTGCAGGGCGATCTGGCGCACCTGAGCGCCGGTGAACTGGGAGCGGCGGCGATTCGCGCTGCGGTGGTGCGTGCCGGTGTGGCGGCCGATCAGGTCGAAGAAGTCATCATGGGCAATGTGCTGGGGGCGGGGCAGGGCCAGGCACCGGCACGTCAGGCCGCACTCAAGGGCGGACTGCCCGAATCGACGGCCTGCCTGACGATCAACAAGATGTGTGGTTCGGGTATGAAGGCGGTGATGCTGGCGCATGACCAACTGAAGGCCGGGTCGGCGGCGGTGATGGTGGCGGGCGGAATGGAAAGCATGAGCCGCGCCCCGTATATCATCCCCAAGGCACGTACCGGTTTGCGGCTGGGCCATGGCGAGCTGAAGGATCATATGTTCCTCGACGGGCTGGAGGATGCCTATGACAAGGGCCAGCTGATGGGGGTGTTTGCCGAGCAGTGCGCCGAGCATTACGGTTTCACCCGGGCCGCGCAGGATGCCTATGCGCTGGAGTCGCTGGCGCGCGCGCAGCAGGCGATCGAGAGCGGGGCCTTCTCGGACGAGATCGTGGCGCTGGAAGGCGAGCGTGCGGTCAGCCAGGACGAGCAGCCGCTCAAGGCCCGTCCGGACAAGATTCCGCAGCTCAAGCCGGCGTTCAGGAAAGATGGCACGGTGACGGCGGCCAATGCCAGTTCGATTTCCGACGGCGCGGCGGCGCTGGTGCTGATGACAGCCGCCGAGGCGGCGCGTCGTGGCCTGACGCCGCTGGCACGCATTGTTGGCCATGCCACCCACGCGCAGGCCCCGGCCTGGTTCACCACCGCCCCGGTGGGGGCGATGAAGAAGCTGCTGGCGCAGACCGGCTGGTCGGTGAGCGAGGTGGATCTGTTCGAGGTCAACGAGGCGTTTGCCGTGGTGGCGATGGCGGCGATGCGCGAACTGGATCTGCCACATGCCCGTCTGAATGTTCGCGGCGGGGCCTGCGCACTCGGGCATCCGATCGGTGCGTCCGGTGCACGCATTCTGGTGACGCTGATTTCGGCCCTGCGTCAGACCGGTGGTCGTCGCGGGGTGGCCAGTCTGTGTATCGGCGGTGGCGAAGCGACCGCCATGGCGATTGAGCTGATGTAAGCAGGTATGTCCACGGCACCTGTTTGGTTTGGCAGAAGGCCCTCCCCGTCAGGGAGGGCCTTCTGTTCAGCTTGCTGACAAACCCTTGTCCGCGTAGCGGACGCTCCCTTGCAGGGCAAGGGCGGGGGGTTAAGGCGTCGATGGGCAGGCTGGAAAATCAGTCAGTTGGTGACAAGGCCCGGCTTTGCCGGGTCCTCCAATATGGTCGCAAACCACCATTGTTAACAGCCTGGGCAGAAGGCCCTCCCCGTCGGGGAGGGCCTTCTGTTGTCCGCAACTGCCAATCGCGTGCAGACAATGCTTAGTGCTGATGGCCGTGCTCGCCATGGACATGCTGATGGGCAATTTCTTCCTGGCTGGCCTCGCGCACGTCCAGTACTTTGATCTGGAAGCGCAGGGTCTTGCCGCACAGCGGGTGGTTGCCATCCAGCAGGACCACCGGGCCCTTGATCTTGGTGACGAAGTAGTAGCGGGGCTCGCCATCCGGGCCGAGGCGGCGGATCTGGCCGCCAACCTTGATGCCGGGCGGGAAGTCGGCTTTGGGCATGCTGGTGACCAGCGCCTCGTCACGTTCGCCAAAGGTGTCTTCGCTGACGAGTTCCAGTGTGGTCTGAAAGCCCGCTTCCTGACCTTCCAGCGCGGCCTCCAGTTTGGGGAAGAGGTTGTCGTAACCCCCATGCAGGTAGGACACCGGCGACTTGCCATCGTCGTAAACATGTCCCTGGCTGTCGGTGACTTTCATCCGCAAGGTGACGGCGCTGTTCGAGGTAATTTTCATGATTGCTGAGGGCTGATGAACAAAGCGGGAAGGTTGGCAGTTCCGCCAGGGGGTGTCAACAACCTCCCCGGCGGGCGCCATGGCTACAGTGCCAGCCCCATCAGGATCTCATCCTGAGGCTGGCCATGGACAACCATGGCCTCGGGTTCGACGCCATAGGGCACAAATCCCAGCGAACGGTACAGACGGATGGCCGGAACATTGGTGCCGTGGACGCTCAGCAAAAGACGGCTGACGCCGGGCTGTTGCCTGGCATGGGCAATGGCGGCCTGCATCAGCTTTCTTCCCGTACCGCTGCCGCGCGCGCTTTCGGCGACATACATGCTGACGATGGTCAGTTTGTGCTGTTGTTTGCGCCGTGCGTGCTGCAGCAGACCGACCATGCCGACCAGCTGTCCGTCGCAGAAGGCGCCGATCATGCCGACGCAGGGCGGCTCGGTCAGCCGCTGGGCAAATTGCGCTACGGAGAGGGATGCTTCTTCATCCGGGTAGGGGACGAAGGACAGTGGGTCGGTGTGCAGGCTGTGCAGCCGCAGCGCACGAAAGGCTTCGGCATCGTTGGCTTGCAACAGGCGGAGTGTGATGTCCATGGGGGGCCTCAGTCGGCCTGCCGCATGGCGGCAAAGGCCTGGATGATGCGCTCGGCAGTGGCCAGTGGCTGTTCCAGCGGGAACAGGTGGCTGCCGGGCTGATGATCGGTTTGCAGCCCCAGACGCTGGCGCACATAGTGCAGGTCGTGCGCGTTGAGCACCGGTTTGTCGCCGGCGGCCAGGTAGAGCCCCGGTACCCGGTTGCGATCACGGTAGCGGTGCATATTGTGTGGCAGGGTGCAGTAGATCTGATGCTCGATGGCCGGCCGGAACTTGAGCTGGCGGCCACCATGCCCGTCGTCGATCGTGCCATGACGGGCATAGTCCCACAGACAGTCCGGATCAAAACGGCTGAACATCGGCTTGCGGCCGAAATAATCGTGCACCATCTCGACCGAAGCCCAGCTGTCGCGTCGCTTCAGGGTGTTGCCGCCCGGGGTGACGCGGTCGATGAAGCCCAGCTTCTTGGCCAGCCAGATGCTCCAGGCGCGGCGTGGCGCGAACAGGGGGGAGTCCAGAATGACCAGTCCTTTGAACAGGTCGGGGCGCTCGATGGCGGCGTACAGCACCAGGATGCCGCCGAGGGAGTGCCCGACTGCCCATACGGGGCCCTGGCCGCCTTGTTCGATGGCAGCGATGGTTTCATCTACCAGCTGTGGCCAGCAGTCACGGATGGCATAGGCCGGGTTGTGACCGATGCAGTCGGTGTAGGACACGGTGTAGTGCTGGCCCAGCGCCGTCAGCATTTTTTGATAAACACTGGCGGGGAAGCTGTTTGCATGGGCAAAATACAGGTGTTCTGTCATGGTCTATGCAAATTGGAACAAACGTTTGTCATAGTAGCGGAATTTTTTACTGATTGGTAAGCATCGGAAGGCTCGGGGAACTGGCCGGTTGTGTATCAGTCCATTCTGGTCGACCCGATAATAAGGCCCTGCATGAAACAGCGTTTTTTCCTCTTTTTTATCTTGCTGGCATCGCTTGCCATGTTGATTCGTCCCGCCCAGGCGCTGGAGCAGGGCGATTTGCTGCGCCCGGAAAAGGCCTTTGTCACTTCGGTGCAGAGAACCGGCGATGAACTGATGCTGACGCTGGACGTGGCAGAGGGTTATTACGTCTACCGTGATCGTATGCAATTGACCACCACCCCGCCGGACCTGCTGCAGGCGGTGCGTTTCCCTGCCGGTGAGGTGAAAAACGATCCCTATTTCGGCCGTCAGGTGATCTTCGAGCGCCAGAATCGCATCGTGGTGCCATTGCGACCCGGTGCGCCGGCGCAGTTCACCCTGTCGGTACGCCTGCAAGGCTGCGCCAAGGTGGGGGTCTGCTATCCGCCATATACCCGCAAGCTGCAGGTCGGCGGGACCGATGCTTCGGCCGGTGCCTGGCTGACCGGCTGGCAGACCCCGTCCCCGGCCGGCAGTCAGCCGGCCCCCCGGGGGCTGCCGCTGACGCTGCTGGCTTTCTTTGCCGCCGGGGTCGGCATGGCCTTCACCGCCTGCATGTACCCGCTGCTGCCCATCCTGGCCTCACTGATTGCCGGGCAGGGGGGCACGCTGACGCGCCGGCGCGGATTTGCCCTGTCGCTGGCTTATGTGCAGGGACTGGCGCTGACCTATACCGCCGTCGGCGTGGTGGCCGGGCTGACCGGCTCGCTGTTGACCGTCTGGCTGCAGCAGCCGGCGGTGATCCTGTCGGCCTGCGCCCTGATGGTGTTGCTGGCCCTGTCGATGTTCGGGCTGTTCAACATCCAGTTGCCCAATGCCTTGCAGTCGCAGCTGGCCGCGTGCGCCAATCGCCTGCCGGGCGGGCGACTGCTGACGGTGTTGCTGATGGGGGCTTTGTCGGCGCTGATTGTCGGGCCCTGCGTGGCCCCGCCGCTGGCGCTGGCGCTGGGCTATATCGGCAGCACCGGTGATGCCTGGCTGGGCGGGCTGGCTTTGTATCTGATGGCGCTGGGCATGGGGGTGCCCCTGATGCTGGTCGGGACCTTCGGCGCACACCTGCTGCCGCGTGCCGGCCGCTGGATGAACGGGGTACGGGCGGTCTTCGGCGTGGTGATGCTGGCGGTGGCCCTGCAACTGGCGACGCCCTTTCTGCCCGGCTGGCTGGTGCTGACGGCCTGGGGGGGGTTGTGCATCGGCTCGGCGGTGTTTCTGCGGGCATTTGATGCGCTGCCGGTCAATGCTCACTCCCTGACCCGCCTGGGCAAGGCGCTGGGACTGGTCCTGTTTCTGATCGGGGCAGCCGAACTGGTTGGTGCGCTGGCGGGCGAGTCAAATCCGCGGGCGCCGCTGGCCTGGCTGGGGGGGCGTGCGGCGGCGGCCGCGCCGGGCAGCCTGCCGCATTTTGCGCCGGTGGCCGATGTCACCGGCTTTGATGCTGCCTTGCAGGCAGCGGCCGGGCGGCCGGTGGTGCTCGATTTCTATGCCGACTGGTGTGTCAGCTGCAAGGAGATGGACGACACCACCTGGCGCGCAGCATCGCTGGTCGGGCCGCTCTCGGGCATGACCCTGCTGCGTGCCGACGTGACGCAGAACAGTGAAGCGCATGCCGCGCTGCTGCGCCGTTTCGGCCTGTACGGCCCGCCGGGCATTATTCTGCTGGATGCCCGCGGACAGGAACGTGATCGTATCATTGGTTATATCGATGCAGCGGCGCTGGCCAAAAGGCTGGCGGCGTTGCAGTCCGCACAGTGAGTCGGGCGCCAGTGGCGCCGGGAGAAGGAATGTTTGCCAAGAGTCTGTCGAATGTCAGCGTGATGGGTGTCATGCGCATCGCCGTGGTGCTGTTGCTGGTGGTGGCCTGTTATCGCATCATCCAGCCGTTTCTCGGTGCGCTGATCTGGGCGGTGATCATTGCCGTGTCAGTCTGGCCGGCCTACAACTGGCTGGTCTACAAACTGCATAATCGTCGCCGGCTGGCGGCGCTGGTGATGATCGGGGCGATCGCCCTGGCGATTGCCGCACCGATTGCCCTGATGATTCTGTCTCTGGGGGATCTGTGGCCGTTCCTGAGCCAGATTGCGCGCGGGCTGGGCAACTACCACCTGCCCGATGCGCCGGCCTGGCTGCTCAACCTGCCGTTTGTCGGTGACCCGCTCGGCCAGATCTGGCGCGGGGCACAGAACGATCTGCCGGCGATGCTGGGCAAGCTGATGCCGGCCATCAATCGCGGCGCACTGTGGTCCCTGTCCTATGGCGCGCAGCTGGTGCTGAGCCTGCTGGAGATCGTGCTGGCGCTGGTGGTGGCCGGTTTGCTGCTGATCAATGGCGAGCATGCCTGGCGTGTTGCCGAGGCCACCATCATCAAACTGGGTGGTGCGCCGGCCATCGAATTGCCCGAGGTGGTCTCGCGTACGATTCGCGGCGTGACCACCGGGGTGATCGGTACCGCACTGGTGCAGACCCTGCTGTGTGTGATCGGTCTGGTGATTGCCGGCGTGCCGGCGCCGGTGGTGCTGGGTTTCCTGTGTTTCATGCTGGCGGTGGCGCAGTTGCCGACGCTGCTGGTATGGCTGCCGGCGGCGCTGTGGGTGTTCTACACCGGGCACAATGGCCTGGCGATTTTCCTGACGCTGTGGGGGTTCCTGCTGGTCAATACCATCGATAACTTCATCAAGCCGGTGCTGATCAGTCAGGGGGCCAAATTGCCGCTGTCGCTGATTTTCATCGGCGTCATCGGCGGCCTGCTGGCCTGGGGCATGATCGGCCTGTTCATCGGCCCGACCTTGCTCGCCGTCTGCTACACCCTGTTTGTCCACTGGTTGCGCGGCGACGGGTCGCTGCCGCCGGGCGCCTGAGCCACCAGAAGGCGCCCGGGCGCTGTCTGGCTTTACAGCCAGCCCAGTTGCAGCGCCAGGGTGCCCAGCATCAACCCGCCGAGGATGGCGAGGAAAGTGGGCAGGCAGCGCAGGGCCAGCTCACGTCCGCCCATGCTGAAGATCAACCCCATCTTGAACAGTGCGTTGGCACCGACCGCCAGGGCAATGGCCGTCGCGCAGGACACGGCTTCAAAGCGTTGCTGGGCAAACAGGTTCAGCACGGTCAGTACGATGGCGTCGACTTCGTTGGCGCCGGAGATCACCGCGACGGTATAGACCCCCGAGCGTCCGAATTCGGCATTCAGCCAGGCCGAGACCAGCAGGATCAGTGCGAAAGCGGCGGCAAAGCCCAGTGCCATCTTGAGGTCGGCCGGGTTGCTCAGCGCCAGCTGTTGCTGGTCTTCCTGTCGTTGTTGCCGGTGGTGGCGCAATAACGCGATGGCCAGCCCGAGCAACATGCCGGGGGCCATGACCGTGGCGACAAAGGGCAGGGCGGCCGGTGCCAGTGCGGCGGCAAACAGCATCATGCGCAAGTTCAGTACCAGATTGGCCAGCTGGATGATGGTACTGGCGCGCACCAGGCTGGCGGGCTCGCGCTTGACCTGGCGGGCATAGATCAGACTGGTGACGGTGGAGGACACCAGGCCGCCGAGCAGTCCCAGCAGTGGTGCGCCCACCCGGTTGCCAAACAGGCGTACCGACAGATAGCCGACCTGACCCAGACCGACGATCAATACCACCATCAGCCAGACCTGATGCGGGTTGAAGGCCTCGAAGGGCCCAATGGCCCGGTTGGGCAGCAGCGGCAGGATAATGAAGCTCAGTGCACCGAACTGCAGCAGGGAGTAGATGTCGCGCCGGTCTAGCTTGCGGGTCAGCCCGACCAGCTCCGGCTTGAGGTAGAGCAGGGCCGTGACCAGGATGGCCCCGGCCACGGCCAGCGGCGCGTAGCCGTAATAAACCAGTACGCCCAGGCAGTAGACCACCACAAAGGCTGCAATGGTCGTGGTGTGCGGGTCGCTGTTTTCGTCGACGCCATGCACGCCGGGCAGAAAACCGAAGGCCGTCAGTACCAGCAGGCCCGCCAGCGGGAACAGTGGTTCGCCGCTGTGCTGGCCGATCATGGCGCACAGGGTGCCGAACATGGCGCCCAGCGGAAACGTGCGAATCCCGGCCAGGACATGGCGTTTGCGCTCGCGTTCGATGCCGACCAGCAGGCCGATGCCCAGGCTGGTCAGCAAGGCGGGCAGCGCTTCCAGCGGGGTGCCGGTCAGCTGCAGCCAGTCTGCAGGGTGAAAGCCGTTCATGTGAGCCCCTTCCGGCAAGCAAAAAGCCGGCATGCGCCGGCTTTGGTTTGCATCAAAGTGTCTCCAGCCTGAGCCGGATGGCGGCGCCGATGCCATTGGCGTCGAGGCCGCAGCCGGCCAGCAGCAGGCCGGGGTCGCCATGCTCGATATAGTCGTCCGGCAAGCCCAGTTGCAAGACCGGGGTCTGCAGGCCGAGCGCCTCCATCACTTCGACGCAGGCAGAGCCGGCGCCGCCCATGATGGCGTTTTCTTCCACCGTGACGATCAGTGCATGGCGGGCGGCCAGTTCGGCGATCAGCTCGCGGTCAATCGGCTTGACGAAGCGCATGTCGGCCACGGTGGCATCCAGCGCTTCGGCGGCAGCCAGGGCCGGGGTGACCATGCTGCCGAAGGCCAGGATGGCGACCTTGCCCTGACCCTGGCGGCGTACGATGCCGCGCCCGAGCGGCAGAGCCTGCATGACCGTCTCGATGGGACGGCCCGGGCCGGTGCCGCGCGGGTAACGTACCGCGGTCGGGCTATCCAGCATGAAGGCGGTATACAGCATCTGGCGGCATTCGTTTTCGTCCGAAGGCGTCATGACCGTCATGTTCGGGATGCAGCGCAGGAAGGAGATATCGAAGGATCCGGCATGGGTCGGTCCGTCGGCGCCCACCAGTCCGGCGCGATCGATGGCAAAGACCACCGGCAGGTTCTGCAGCGCCACGTCGTGAATCAACTGGTCGTAGGCGCGTTGCAGGAAGGTCGAATAGATGGCCACCACCGGCTTGATGCCGTCACAGGCCAGGCCGGCCGCAAAGGTGACCGCATGTTGCTCGGCAATGCCGACATCAAAGTAGCGCTCAGGGTATTCGCGGGCAAAGCGCACCAGGCCGGAGCCCTCGCGCATGGCCGGGGTAATGCCGACCAGCCGCTTGTCGAGTGCCGCCATATCGCACAGCCAGTCACCAAAGATCTGGGTGTAGGCCGGCTTGCCATCCTTCTTGCCGCCGGCGAGGCCGTTGGCCGGATCAAAGCGGGTGACGCCGTGATAGGCCACCGGGTCATTTTCCGCCAGCTTGTAGCCCTGCCCCTTCTTGGTGACGATGTGCAGGAACTGCGGACCCTTGAGGTTTTTGATATTGCTCAGCATGTCGACCAGGGCATTCAGGTCGTGGCCGTCGATCGGGCCGAGGTAGTTGAAACCGAACTCCTCGAACAGCGTGCCCGGCGTGAACATGCCCTTGACGTGCTCTTCCACCTTGCTGGCGATTTCCTTCATCGGCGGCACCATGCCGAGCACCTTGCTCGAACCGCTGCGCATGGCCGAGTAGAAGCGACCGGACAGCAGACGCGAGAAGTAGTGGTTGAGCGCGCCGACGTTGGGCGAAATCGACATGTCGTTGTCGTTGAGCACCACCAGCAGATCGACCTCCATGTCGCCGGCATTGTTGAGCGCCTCGAAGGCCATGCCTGCGGTCATGGCGCCATCGCCGATCACGGCGATGCTCTTGCGCTCGATGCCTTGTTGGCGTGCCGCGACCGCCATGCCCAGCGCCGCACCGATCGAAGTCGAGGAGTGGCCGACACCGAAAGTGTCGTACTCGGATTCTTCACGCTTGGGGAAACCGGCCAGGCCGCCTTGTTGACGCATGGTGTGCATGCGCGCCTTGCGGTTGGTCAGGATCTTGTGCGGGTAGGTCTGATGCCCCACATCCCACACCAGTCGGTCATGCGGCGTGTCAAAGACGTAGTGCAGGGCAATGGTCAGCTCGATGCTGCCCAGATTGGAAGCCAGATGGCCGCCGGTCTTGCTGACCGATTCCAGCAGGAAAGCGCGCAACTCGCTGGCCAGCTGCGGCAACTGCTGGCGGGTCAGCCGCTTGAGGTCGGCGGGGGTGTCAATGGTGTCTAGCAACGGGTACATGGTCGTTCTGTTCGTGTGCGTTAGAACGAGCGGGCGACGATATAATCGGCCAGCTCTTTCAGGCGTTGGGCATCGGGGCCGAAGTCCGCCAGGGCGGCAAAGGCATCGTCACGCAGCTCGCGTGCAAAGCGTTTGGCTTCGGAGAAGCCCATCAGACTGACATAGGTGGGTTTGTCATTGGCGGCGTCCTTGCCGGCGGTCTTGCCCAGAGTCTGGGTGTCGGCCTCGCAGTCAAGGACATCGTCGACCACCTGAAAGGCCAGACCGATGCATTTGGCGAAGTGGTCCAGCTTGTGTTGCTGTTCATTGCTCAGCGCACGGCCGGCACGGGCGCCCAGCAGTACCGAGGCTCGGATCAGGGCGCCGGTTTTCAGCATGTGCATGTATTCCAGCTCCGGCAGCGACAGTTGCTGCCCGACACTGGCCAGATCGATGGCCTGACCACCGGCCATGCCGGCCTGACCGGAGGCCTGCGCCAGCGTGGCGACCATCGACAGCTGGGTGGCGGCCTCGACGCCCGGCAACGGCGTGGCCAGCAGCTCGAAGGCCAGCGTCTGCAGGGCATCGCCCACCAGCAGGGCATTGGCTTCACCATAGGCCACGTGACAGGTTGGCTTGCCTCGGCGTAGCACGTCGTTGTCCATGCAGGGCATGTCGTCATGCACCAGCGAATAGGCGTGGATCATCTCGATGGCGGCGCCGATGCGCAGCAGGTTGTCCTGCCCGGCGCCAGTCAGTGCGCCGGCGGCGCAGACCAGCAGCGGCCGCACGCGCTTGCCGCCTTCCAGCGTGGCGTAGCGCATGGCCTGGTGCAGTTCGACCGGTGCACAGTTTTCGGATGGCAGCGTGTGCGCCAGCGTGCGCTCGATTTGCTGCTGAATGTCGGTCATCCAGCCGAGAAATGGCTCAGGCACCATTTTTCAGCTCCAGCGGCTTAAGTTGACCTTCTTCCAGCACTTTCAGCTGGCCTTCGGCATCGGACAGCTTGCCCTGGCAGAACTTGAGCAGTTCGATACCGTCCTTGTAAGCCGTCAGCGCCGCATCCAGCGGCATTTCGCCGCCTTCCATGGCCTGAATGATGCTTTCCAGCTCGGCCAATGCAGATTCGAAGCTCTCCGGCGTCTTGGCGGATTTGGCCATCAGAAGTCCCTTGCGCGATGTGGTTGGCTCGCGCGCGTAGCGCGAACGGAAACGGCATATTTTATGCCCATCTACTGAGCTGTGCCAGATAACAATGATTTTTGTTGGGGTGGCGGTCAGCGCCCGACGTCGGGGCGTACCGAGTTCGCTTGTCCACAGGGCCGGCTGCGCCAGTAACCCGCCAGCAGCGAGCCCGACAGATTGTGCCAGACCGAGAACAACGCCCCCGGCAGAGCGGCCAGTACCGAGAAATAAGTCTTGCCCAGCTGGGCGGCCAGACCGGAATTCTGCATGCCGACCTCGATGGCCAGCGTGCGGCATACCGATTCGCTGAAGCCCAGCAGGCGCGCCCCCCAGTAGCCACAGAACAGTCCGGTCAGGTTGTGCAGCATCACGGCCAGGATCAGCACCGGTCCGACACTGGCGATGTTTTTCTGGCTGCCGGCGACAATGGCGGCGATCAGCAGCACGATGGCCGCCATGGAGACCAGCGGCAGCGCCGGCTCGATGCGTCGTACCAGCGGGGCGGCAAAGCGGTGAGCCAGCACGCCGAGGCCAATGGGCAGGATCACGACTTGCAGGATGCCCAGCAGCATGCCGAGGATGTCGACGCTGATCGAGGCATCAATGTAGAGCCGAGCCAGCAGCGGGGTGGCAAAGACGCCGACCAGGGTGGAGAGCGCCGAGACAGTGACCGAGAGGGCCACGTCACCACCGGCCAGATAGATGATGACATTGGAGGCTGTACCGCTGGCCACGCTGCCGACCAGCACCATGCCGGCGGTCAGCTCCGGGGACAGGTGAAAGGCACGTGCCAGCAGCCAGGCGGCCAGCGGCATGATCAGATAATGCAGACCAATGCCTGCCAGCACCGGTGCCGGACGCTGCAGGACACGTCGGAAATCTGCTGCCGTCAGGGTCAGGCCCATGCCGAACATGATCAGGCCGAGCATCAGCCCGGTATGCGGCAGCAGGGGGGTGAAGCGGGCGGGCAGCATGAATGCCACCAGCGAAAGCAGGATGGCCCAGAGCGGAAACAGTCGGGTCAGGGTACGGGTCATGAGACAGTCCGGATGAAATCGGGTCGGACATGATGCCACGAATCCCGGGGCGGGACACGCGGCACCCTACGTCGGCGATCTGTGAAGCTAGTGAGACAATGATTTATTGGGCGGGTTGCGGTCTCAGCAGCGACAGTACCACCGAGCCGCCCAGCAGCAGGAAGACCACCAGCAGCGACCAGCCGGCGGCGATGTGCAGCCAGTTGACCAGCAGCATCTTCAGGCCGATGAAGCACAGAACCAGTGCCAGACCGATCTGCAGCAGATGAAAGCGGTCGAGCATGCCGGTCAGCAGGAAGAACAGCGCGCGCAGACCGAGAATCGCCAGGATGTTGGAGGTCAGCACGATGAACGGATCGAGTGTCACGGCAAAGATGGCCGGAATGCTGTCGACGGCAAACACCACGTCCGACAGCTCGATCATCACCAGGCACAGCAGCAGCGGGGTGGCGTACAGCATGCCGTTGCGCCGGGTAAAGAAGGCCTCGCCCTCCAGCCGGTCGCTCAGGCGCATGTGGCGCCGCAACCAGGCCAGCAACCGGCTCTGGCTCAGGTCCGGGTCGCTGTCATTGCCCTTGAGCATCTTGATCCCGGTCAGCAGCAAAAAGGCCCCGAACAGGTACAGCACCCAGGAGAACTCCGCCACCAGTGCGGCGCCCAGGCCAACCATCAGTGCGCGCAGCACCAGAGCCCCCAGGACACCGTACAACAGCACCTTGCGCTGGTGTTCGGCCGGGACGCCGAAAAAGCCGAAAATCACCAGGAAAACAAAGATGTTGTCCACGGCCAGTGCTTTTTCGATGACGTAGCCGGTAAAGAACTCCAGCGCCTTTTGCCGGGCAATCACCGGCCCGACCGCCGGGTCATGTGCCAGCCAGGCCCACAGGCCGAATCCGAAGGCCAGTGCCACGCTGAACCAGACCAGACTCCATCCCAGCGCCTCCCTGGTGGTCACCCGGTGAGGGCCCTTTTGCTTCAGCGCCAGCATGTCGAGGGCGATCATGCCAAGGACCATCACAAAAAACAGCAAATAGAACAACGGGGATCCGACCGAAGGAACGGAACTGGTCATGAACAAGACTCTCCAGAGATAATCAGGCAACATTCTGCAAACGCAGTCAGACTTTACCATTGAACAAAGGTTCTTTCTTCATCATGAATAAAACCATTCTCATCACCGGCTGCTCCAGCGGTATTGGTTATCACTGCGCCAAAGCCTTGCAGGCCAGGGGTTGGCGGGTGCTGGCGACTTGTCGCCGGGCCGAGGATGTGGCGCGGTTGCAGGGGGAGGGGCTGGAGGCGCTGCAGATGGATGTTGATGATTCGGACTCACTGCGTGCCGGCGTGGAAAAAACCCTGTCGCTGACTGGCGGCAGGCTCGATGCCCTGTTCAATAATGCAGGCTTCGGTCAGCCGGGGGCGGTGGAGGACATCGGTCGCCAGGCCATGCGAGCCCAGTTTGAAACCAATGTGTTCGGCGCCTGGGAACTGACCAATCTGCTGCTGCCGGTCATGCGCCGGCAGGGACATGGCCGCATTCTGTTCACCAGTTCCATTCTCGGTTTTGCCGCCATGCGCTATCGCGGCGCCTACAATGCCAGCAAATTTGCGCTGGAAGGGCTGTGTGACACCATGCGGCTGGAGCTTGCCGGTTCCGGGGTGGCGGTGGTGCTGATTGAACCGGGGCCGATTGCCACTCCGTTTCGCGACAATGCACTGGGGCACTTTCTGCAGCAGGTCGATCCGACGCGCGGGGTGCATGCCGACTCGTATCGCAGTCAGCTCGATCGCCTGCAGCGCGTCAGCAAGCCGACCCCCTTCACCGAAGGCCCCGAGGCGGTGTTTGCTGCCGTCTGGCGCGCGCTCAACGCCCGTCATCCGGCAGCGCGCTACCGTGTGACCCTGCCCACCAAGGTTTTCTGGTACCTGAAGCGGCTGCTGCCAACCCGCTGGCTGGATCGTCTGGCCGCCCTGGCAACGTAAAAAAACAACCACGGGGTCAGGTCTTGTATTTTGCATCGAGACGCAAAATACAAGACCTGACCCCGTGGTGGCGACTGTGGCAGTCCGGGGGGGTGAATCGGCTCACCGGATTTTGCCTGGTCAGGTTATAATCGTCCCATTTTTCCGAATTTTCCAAGCGCACAAGTAAACATGGAACTTGCCAAGAGCTTTGAACCGGGCGACATCGAGCGTCGCTGGTACCAACACTGGGAACAGGCCGGCTATTTTCAGCCGAGCATGGACCTCTCCCGTCCGTCTTTCTGCATCCAGCTGCCGCCGCCGAATGTGACCGGCACCTTGCACATGGGCCATGCCTTCAACCAGACCATCATGGATGGCCTGACGCGCTATTACCGCATGCAGGGCCACAATGCGGCCTGGATTCCGGGAACCGACCACGCCGGGATTGCCACTCAGATCGTGGTGGAACGCCAATTGGGCGAGCAGGGCGTTTCGCGTCATGATCTGGGCCGCGACGCGTTCATCAGCAAGGTCTGGGACTGGAAGGGTGTGTCCGGCGGCACCATCACCTCGCAAATGCGTCGTGTCGGCTGCTCGGTCGACTGGTCGCGCGAGTATTTCACCATGGACGACACCCGTGCCGAGGTGGTGACCGAGGTGTTCGTGCGCCTGTTCGAACAGGGTCTGATCTACCGTGGCAAGCGACTGGTCAACTGGGATCCGAAGCTGGGTACCGCCGTCTCCGACCTGGAAGTGGAATCGGTCGAAGAAGACGGCCATATGTGGCATATCCGTTACCCGGTGGTGGGCAGTGACGAATCCATCGTGGTGGCCACCACCCGTCCGGAAACCATGCTCGGTGACGTGGCGGTGGCAGTGAGCCCGACGGATGAACGCTATGCACACCTGATCGGCAAGATGCTGGTGCTGCCGCTGACCGGCCGCCAGATTCCGCTGATCGCCGACGAGTATGTCGATGCGGCCTTCGGTACCGGCTGCGTCAAGATTACCCCGGCGCATGATTTCAACGACTATCAAGTCGGCAAGCGTCACAACACGCAGCTGATCAGCGTGCTCAATCTGGATGCCACGCTGCGTGCGCGTGCTGAAGTGTGGGGCTTTGAAGGCGAACAGTTCGACGCCATCGACCTGCCGGCGGCGTATGCCGGTCTGGATACCCGTGCGGCACGCAAGGCGCTGGTAGCCGATCTGGAGGCTCAGGGCTTCCTGGTCGAGGTCAAGCCGCACAAACTGATGGTGCCGCGTGGCGACCGTACCGGCTCGGTGATCGAACCGATGCTGACCGATCAGTGGTTTGTGGCCATGACCCGCGTGGGCAAGGATGATCCGACCGGCAAGTCGATTACCCAGAAAGCCATCGATGCGGTGGAAAGCGGGGAGGTCCGTTTTGTGCCGGAGCAGTGGGTCAACACCTACAACCAGTGGATGAACAATATCCAGGACTGGTGCATTTCGCGTCAGCTGTGGTGGGGACATCAGATTCCGGCCTGGTACGATGCCGACGGCAAGGTCTATGTGGCGCGCGATGAAGCTGCGGCACTCAAGCTGTCCGGCGGCAAGCCGCTGACCCGCGACGATGACGTGCTCGACACCTGGTTCTCGTCGGCGCTGGTGCCGTTCTCCACGCTGGGCTGGCCGGCCGAGACCGATGCGCTCAAGGCCTTCCTGCCGTCCAATGTACTGGTCACCGGTTACGAGATCATTTTCTTCTGGGTGGCGCGCATGATCATGATGACCACCCACTTCCTCGGCAAGGTACCGTTCCGCGACGTGTACATCCACGGTATCGTGCGCGATCACGAAGGCAAGAAGATGTCGAAGTCCGAGGGCAATGTCATTGACCCGGTGGATCTGATCGACGGTATCGATCTCGAGCGTCTGGTAGAGAAGCGCACCACCGGTCTGCGTCGTCCGGAGAAGGCACCGCAGATTGCCACGGCGACCAAGAAGCTGTTCCCGGAAGGTATTCCGGCCTACGGGACCGACGCCCTGCGCTTCACCATGGCCAGCTATGCCTCGCTGGGGCGTTCGGTCAACTTCGACTTCAAGCGCTGTGAAGGCTATCGCAACTTCTGCAATAAGCTGTGGAATGCGACCCGCTTCGCCATGATGAATCTGGAAGGCAAGGACTGCGGCCAGGACGAGTCGCTGCCGCTTGAGTTCAGCTTTGTCGACCAGTGGATCATCGGTCGTCTGCAACAGGCGGAAATCGATGTGACCGAAGCCCTCAATACCTATCGCTTCGACCTGGCCGCCCAGGCGATTTACGAGTTCATCTGGAACGAGTATTGCGACTGGTATCTGGAGCTGGCCAAGGTTCAGCTGCAGCAGGGCAATGAGGCGCAGCAGCGCGCCACACGCCGCACGCTGGTGCGGGTGCTGGAAGTGGCCCTGCGCCTGACGCATCCGATCATGCCCTTCATCACCGAAGAGCTGTGGCAGACCGTGGCCCCGCTGGCCAATGCCAAGAAGACCGAGTCGATCATGCTGGCCGGCTGGCCGATCGCTCAGCCGGAGAAGATTGATGCTGCGGCCAGCGCGCGCATGGCTGAGTTCAAGGACCTGGTCAATGCGGTGCGCAATCTGCGTGGCGAGATGGGGCTGTCCCCGGCACAGAAGGCACCGTTGTTTGTGGAGGGCGACGCAGCCCTCAATGACTTCCTGCCGTATCTGAAGCCGCTGGCCAAACTGTCCGATGCCGCGGTCGTGGCGCAATTGCCGCAGGACGATGCCCCGGTGGCCATCAGCAACGGTGCCCGCATGATGCTGAAGGTGGAGATCGACCGCGAGGCTGAAGCGGCCCGTCTCAACAAGGATCTGACCAAGACCGAGGCGGAGTACGCCAAGCTGATGGCCAAGCTGGAAAAGCCGGGTTATGTCGATCGTGCGCCGGCGCATCTGGTTGAACGTGACCGTGCGCAGCAGGCCGAGCTGGAAGCCCGTCTGACCAAGGTGCGCGAGCAGCTGGCCAAGCTTGGCTGATCACGCCCCCCCGAAACGGTTCCCTGTCGCCCCGGTGATTCATCACCGGGGCTTTTTGTTGTTTCAGGCATTGCCCTCATGGCACATGAACGTCATCTGTGAGCCGATATAAACCAGATAACTGTTGGTGCCGAGCGGTTCAAAAGTCAGGTTCAGGGCACTGCCCGGGCTGGGCAGCGGTGCCAGCCAGACCGGTAAAGGCTGGTCGGTCTCCTGTTTGCTCTGATTGGCCCTGACGCGCAGGCGCAGGTCATGTCCTTCCTGAAATTCCTTGTCGAACTGGATTTCCCGCCATCGGTGTTCAACCTTGTCGTCGATGGCGACCCGCGAGTCGATCAGGATGCTGCCGGCGTCAATCCAGAACACCACGCTGCCACTGGTTTGTTGTCCACCAGGGGCATCACTGCGAAACAGCTGGTTGTTGTCGGCAAAGCAGCGCCCGCGCGGGTAGGGCGGATTGAGATGCTGTTTGTGCCAGGCTGCGATCAGTGCTGGGATCAGGGCCAGTAATACAAGTGTGAAGTACAGGATTCGGTATCCAGGGCGATCTGGGTTGGGCAGGCGGCAATCCATTCGGCATTTCCTCTTTTGATGTAGTAAATGAAAGGCTGTGACGGCGCCACGGATCGGACCAGTTGCGTGAGGTGGGTTCGATCTACCGTTGTCGTGCTGACATGCACGTAGACGGTGCGGCTCCCCACTTGCATCAGTGGACGGAAAACTGGCGGTTGCAGCGGTTGGTAGCGCCAGGCCACCAGATAAGCGCAGCCGATGAGCAGTAGACAAAGCATCCTCAGCTGAAAGCGACGTTGCGATTTGGGCGCCATGGGCTCAAGTGCCAGCGCCTCTCCCTGGAAAAGAACCCCATGCCTTGGAATCGTTTTGATCTGGGCAGGGTCCAGCCCAATCTCGCTGAAGCGGTCGCGCAGCAGTTTGACCAGCTGGTGGTAGCTGTTTTCAGCCACGATCATGCCGCGCTGATGCCATACGGTTTCAATCAGTTGTTCCTTGCGTGAAACACCATTTAATAATGCCTGCAATAAAATATTGCAGTTGGCATTCAGCTCGTACATTTTCTTTTCACGCCTGGCATATATTTTTCCGCATGACGGCCAGTATTCAAAATGACCATTCAGTAAATATCCAGGTTTGTTTGGCTTTTGTGTCTCCTTTTTCATGAATTTTGTTTTCAGCTCATGAATGAAATGAGTGATATTGGCCATTT
Source organism: Paludibacterium sp. B53371 (assembly GCF_018802765.1). NCBI lineage: Bacteria > Pseudomonadati > Pseudomonadota > Betaproteobacteria > Neisseriales > Chromobacteriaceae > Paludibacterium > Paludibacterium sp. B53371. The sequence continues at coordinate 2,066,189 of NZ_CP069163.1, read as the reverse complement.
TGATTTTCTCTGCTTGGTGTTATTCCCGCCTTCTCCGAATGTTTGACGTTGGTCATTTCAGGGTTTTACTCCGGTTTCTGACCTGGTCCTGGCGTCCGTATGCCTAGATCACGGAGGATTCTGACCTCTGCCTTGCGGGATCTCAGCTGATCATGAGAAAGGATGTGCATTGTTTGAATCAGAATTTTCTTGCCTTTTGGCTTGGTGAATTAAATATCAGCCATATTGATTTTTGCTGACGGAAAAATCATTATTTTAAATAGGATTTAATTTCGATTTCTGAGTGGGGTGTCGTACATTTTTCCAGGCCAACAGGCTGTTATCTCAACGGGCCTGACTATTGCCCGTATAGGGTGATGCAGGCCACTTTGATCAGGAAAATTTATGACTAACCGTAAACTCTCATCTCTGCTGGCGACGCTTATGTTGTCTGCCTTCGCGCTTCAGGCTCAGGCACAGGAAGCGACATTCAATATCGAGTCAGACGTGGACAGCCAGATGATGGCGTATACCCATAACAGCACCACGCTGGATACCCATATGCCAGACATGGGTTATTCGCCAGTGAGCAAGACCTTTTCTCCGTCCACCATGCGGCTCGACTTCCAGACCACGGATCCCACCAAGGGTCTGGCCGTCACGTTGATCAATAACACCGGTCTGGTTGGTCGTTTCGATCCAGCCAACACCGCGGCGACCACCATCAGCTTCAATGGTGTCGCCATGACGACGGGCACGGCGATCACGCTGACCAAGGACCAGATGGCCTGGACGGTTCATGGCGCCGGTGGCGAAAGCAAGGCGGGCTTTCCGCTGACGGTGGCCGCCAATGGGCCGGTCACGGTCTCGGACGAGTATCACGGCAACTTCACCGTTCAGTTTGCAGTGGACCTGTAATTCCACGCTCCGACTTCATTCAAAGAAAGAAACCATCATGCGTTACATGAAAATCTCGGCCGTGCTTGGCTTGTTGCTGGCGGGTGCGTTTGCTGCTTCTGCCCAGGCGCAGGAAGCCACCTTTGATGTCATGGCTCAGTCCGATATCTCGGTCTATGCCTACACCCACGGCACCAGCACGCTCAACACCCAGATGCCACCGCTGACCTACACCCTTGCGACTAACAAGTTCGGTATTTCCAGCCAATTGCTGGATGTCTGGACTTCGGACAAATCCAAGGGCATCAAGGTTGAACTGGGTGCCCAGCCGGTGCTCACTGGCCAGAATCACGGTGGAGCGATCCCGCTGCAAATCAAGTTTGGTGGTCAGCCGTTGACGGTTGGCAATGACGTTTCATTCGATGCCACCACCATGGACTGGGTGGCCAATGGGACGCAAGGCACGACCAAGGTGCCGTTGTCACTGGATGTGACTTCTAGTGCCACCAGCCCGGCGGCGGATCACTACGTTGGCAGCTTCATCGTCAACTTCAAGATGGGTGCCTGAGTGCCCTGATGTGGCCCGGCCGGTTGCCCGGCCGGGATCCGTTGCTGTTGGTATGGAGTCATCCGTGCAATGAATACCTGTTTTCCACGCATGCTGAACGCCAGGACGGGTTGGCGTCCGACACGCCTGACGCTGGCCTTGTTGCTGGCCTATTCGGTCGGCGTCCGTGCGGCACCACCCGGTTTTGAGGCGCTGGAAAAGCCCCATGAAGAGATTCTGGACGTCATGTTGTTCGGTCGCTCACTGGGGCAGGAGCCCGTGCATTTATCAGCGGACAGCGTGCAGTTTGATCATCCACAAGCACTGCTGAGCAAAATCAAGCTGCGGCCCGAGTCGCGTGGCCTGGTGCTGCAATGGTTGTCGGTGGCGTTGCCGCGTCATGATGAGCTGACCTGCGCGGCACAGTATCAGGCTGCGGGTTGTGGCACGATTTCCGCACCCCGACAGGCCGAGGTGATCTACGACGATGCCGAGAGCCGCTTGTCGCTGTTCCTGCCCGGAGATGTCTTGGCAGTGGATGGTAATGAAAACCCGCACGGTGCCCGACTGTATCAGCCTGATCCGGACGCTTCAGTCGGCCTGGTGCACGAGCAGCGCTTTCAGGCGGTACAAAGCCAGACCGGCAGCAGCCGCAACCAGGTGATGTCTGCCTTTGGTAACGGTGCACTGGGCCTGGGGGACCGGGGTTTTGCGGGTTTGCGCTGGCAAGGAAGCCATGATCAGAGTGGCGGCAGCACCGACAATGATTTTGATGTCACCGACCTGTATCTGCGCGGTGATCTGAATGAACGTATGTATCTGCAGGCCGGACGCATGGGGGCGCAGGATCTGTATGGCCCTCTCGGCGGATCGCAGTCATTTTCCTTCCTGCCGATTCCGGTCATCAGCGGGGTGCGGATCGGCTCCTCGCGCAGTTATATCAATGCGAGTAATGACTTTACCGCCAGCAGCCTGCCGGTGGTGCTGCAGAATAATTCTCGTGTCGATCTGTATCGCGGCAAGCAGCTGCTGCAATCTTACGTTCTTGCTCCTGGCGCACATTTACTGGACGCCTCGCGGCTGCCGGATGGCAGTTATCCCGTCACCATTCGCGTCTTCGAGGGAGACCGGCTGGTGAATGAGCAAACCCTGCCATTTACTCGTCGCAGCGGCTTACAAGCGCCGGGCCTGGATGGCTTTGATGGTTTTCTCCAGGCGGGCGAACTGCGTACTCAGGATAGCGTGGCCGATGCCAATGGCCGACAACGCGATGATGAGGTGTTTCAGGCCGGGGCGCGCATTCCGCTGGGGCGCTGGCCGGCCAGCCTGACGCTCGGATTTTCGTCTGACATGATCGCGCGTTATGGCGAGGCCGGGCTCAGTTGGTCGAACAGCACCGATTGGGGCACGTTCAATGGCCAGTTGTCTGCCTTTGCCGGCAACAACGGTGTTCGTGGTGTGGCGCAAAATTTCAGCTGGTCGATGCCGGATGGCGGGATGGGGGCCTCGCTGTATCAGACCCGCTCCTGGGCACCGGCCTGTGGTGCCGAATACTCTCCGTTGCTGGGAGTCAAGGGCTGCAATCAGTCACTGACAGCTTCCCTGTCGTTCAATACCGGCAAATGGGCCTGGGCTGCGCTCTACACCCACAGCGACTATGACGGTGTCGATGTCGAGCAACAGCCGGATGACCCTTATACCTGGCCGCCCGGTCCGATTGTCCGCGGGATCAACGATGTCAGCCGAAGTTATCAATTGACTGCAACCCGCAGCTTTAACTTTGGGCGGCTGGTGGTGAATACCAGTCTGGGGCTGACGCAGAACAGCTATAACGATGGTCGCAGCCGCCATGGCGCCTTCCTGAGTTTCAATGCCAATCTGATGCCGGATGCCACCCTGAGCAGTGCCGGCCATGCCAGCAATACCGCGCTGGATTATCGCTATCAGGGTGGCAGCGATCGTGCGAGCCATACGCTGGGCGTCACACACAGCGAGAGCTGGTTGAACGGCAGTTACCGTGCCTGGAGCGTCAGCGGCGATGCAGGCAGCGATGGCTCGACAGACGCGACGCTCAGTGGCGATTACAACGGTCAATACGGCCATGGCGCGGCGACCCTGCTGGGCAATAGTGGCGGCGGCAACGATTCGTCCTCTCTCAGTCTGAGTTATGACTCCTCTTTCAGTGTCAGTCACAAGGGCCTGGCCTTCGGTGCGGCACCCAGCAGCGCCGGACAGCCCCCTGCCGCGGTGGTGATCGATCTGCCGCCGATCGGTAACGAATCCATGTTGTTGTTGCAAACCAGTAACGGAAACTATGACGCATCTGTTGGCCATGCTATCAGCGTGCCGGTCGACGGCTATTCGGTGGCCTCCGTGAACGTCAGTGAGGCAAATGAAAACACCGTGGGCAATCTGTCGCTCGGAGCGGGACGCAACTATTCAGGCTTCCTGCTGCCAGGCCATGTCTACGATGAAACCCTGCAAGGCCATGCCAGCTACACCTATATCGGCCGTCTGCTGCGTGATGGCAAACCGTTTGCCGGTGCCTTGCTGTTGGGGAGCAGTAGCTCGGTCAGCTCGGAAGTCGGTGGTTTTTCTCTGTTGATGGATCGGCGTGATGCCGGACTGGTGTATGCCTGGGCTGAAGCCGGTGGTCTGTATCAGTGCAAGGTCGTGCAACACCGGGACCGAGCTGACGTGGTCTTCGTTGGCAGTCTGGCCTGTGAGCCAGTGGATGTGGCGACCGCGCCGGCCGAGGTAGCTGCCCGGATACAGGCATGGCAGCAGACAGCCGAGTCGCCGCCTTCTGATTTGCCGGCCAGTCCGGCGTCCTGATGTCTTCCCTACATTTCATGCTGTTCAAGGAGCAATCATGCATTGCAAGTCTGTAGTTTTACGCGCCAGCCTGCTGGCACTGGCGCTGTCCCCTGCCGTGAGGGCCGGGCAGATTTCCCTCTACCCGATGGAGGTCAAGGCGACGGCCGGCACGGCGCACCTGCCGACGCTGACGGTGATCAACTCACCCGACAGTAAAACCTATGTCTCGACCAGAGTGACCGAGATTCTGAAACCCAATACGCCGCAGGAAAAGGAAGTCGAGCTGTCCGGGCTGGATGACAAGGATCTGATTGCCTCGCCATCCAAATTTGTGCTGGCCCCCGGTGCCAACAAAAAGGTTCGGCTGGTGTTCATGGATACCGTCGAAAAAGAGCGCGATTTCCGGGTCTATACCACCCCGGTGACTGACAGCAAGCAACTGGCCGATCTGGCCGGCGCGCTGGAGGGGACTGCTTCTGCCGCCAGGGGCGAGAGCAAGGCCATCAAGACCGAGGTGTCGGTAGCGATTGCCTGGGGGGCGCTGATCCGTCTGCTGCCGGCTGAGCCAAAGATCGCCTGGAGTGCCAGTGTGCATGACGGCAAGTTCTATCTGAAAAATACCGGCAATGTCCGCTTTCATGTGAAGAACGTGCAGCACTGTGATGAAAAAGCCAGTTGCCCGGCCATCAGCAAAGAAGGGAAGAGCGATGAGTTCAATGTCTATCCGGACATGGAGCGGCTGATTGGCTCGGCGCGCGGGGTGGACAAGCTGACGTTTGATGTCTCGGACAATGAGGGTGGACCGGTGACGCACATTCTGGCTGCTTCGCTGTTGCCGCACTGAGACGGGGGCTGCCATGTCTGCGTTTTCTCGCGAGTCTTTCCGATTGTCTGGCCTGGGGTTGGTCTTCGGCCTGCTGTCGCTGCCTGCTTGGGCGACGACCTATAACCTCGACTTTAACTACAATGCGGATGCCCGACAGGATGCCCAGTTCGGCATCGTGGTGCTGGCCAGGGATCCGTCGACCCTGCAGGACTACAATACGCCCTGTGCGCTGAACAATGTGCAAGTGACCACCAATCTGGGTGGCTCGATTGTGTTTACCTCCAACAAGTCTTCCAGCATCAAGCTGACGGTACCGATTACCGGTCAGTTTCCGGTGCGGGCTTCGACCAGTAACCTGGCGCAGGTCTCTCCCTGGATTGGGACGAGTGGCAACTATAGCGGCAACAGCAGCAAGCTCATGCCAACGTTCGGGGCGTACAGCGCCCTGTATTACGGGCCGCCAACCGATTCGGGCGGGGTCTCGTCCAATGTCTGTGCCAACAACAGTACTCAGACTTCGACGCGCAAGAATCATTACAACTCGGGTATCGGGGGCAACTGGAGTGTCAGTGATACCCCCAAGTTGGGGGTGACGCTGCGTTTGTCCACTCTGTCGGCGGCCGATCTGCAAAATGGCGGGACGACGGAATGGACCGCCAACTTTTCCCCGACAGGTCAGTATGGCCTGCAGTACTACAACGACCCTCGCGACCCGGGATCCTATACCTCGATCAGCGGCAGCAATCTACCGGCCAATACCTACAAGCTGACGATCAAGGTTACGGCGCCCTCGCGCATCCTGACGTCCGATCCTCCCGCCGGTGACCTGGCTTCGAGCAGCAGCGGCCTGTTCTCTGCCAGCGGGTATCTGCAGAAGATATGTCTTTATGACGGCACGGGTGATGGCTCGGCGGGTGGGGCCTTGCAAGTGCGCGTCGACAACAACATGACCAATAACAGCAGCAGCAATTTCGCCCTGGCACCCAATGGCCAGGCCGGCACACCGGCATCTCAGTTGCTGTATTTTTCCCTGACCGGTGCCAGTCCGATCAATCAGGGAGTGGTGATTAATCGTGCACAGACTTATAGCTACCGCAATTATTCGGCCTATGAAGCCACCTATGACCCATCGACCGGCGGCAATCTGACCGGTCTGCCCGCTTCGTTCAACTGTGTGCCATGGAACCTGCGCCTGAAAGCCGCACCGCAAGGCAAGGCGCCGGGCACCTATGGCGGTCAGCTGAACTTGACCCTGAGTAGTGCGCCGTAAGGTGCGTGCTGTTTTTTTACCTGAAAGGAAACATGAAGATGAAGCTTACGATGCTGGCTGCCACACCATGGTTGTTGCTCGCCGGGGTATCTGCCTGGGCCGACAATACGGCGGATATTCCCGTGACCGGTTCAGTACCGGTTTATCTGAACGTGGACTCGTCAACGCCCGGGGGGCTCAATACGCAGTTACCACTGAATTATGACCCGACCAGCAATACCTTTGATGGCTCGCGCGATCTGGTATTCAACACCACGGATACCAGCAAAGGGGTTCAGGTTCAGCTGACCAATGATGACCACATGTCCGGTGCCATCGTGGGCAACACCGCCCAGGTGCCGCTGCAGCTCACTTTGACCGCTAATGGCGTCACCTCGACGGTACTGCAAAATCGCAACGATACCACCACGATCTCCCGCGCCAACATGAACTGGAATAACACGACGCTGACCAGTCCGGATATCACCTTGCACGTGCTGGGGGTACCGACCGGCCGGATTCCGGCTGACGTGTATTCCAGTCATGTGCAATTGACCTTCTCTCTGGCGCCGTGATCAAAATGACAAGGAGAACAGCATGCGGGCGATCCGGCATTTTCTGTGTTGCGCTTCGCTGCCGTTGTGGCTGGCTTACCCGGGTTGGGCTTGGGCGACCAGCTCAGCAGACATTCCGGTGAGTGGTCGAGTGGATCCCTATGTCGTGGCCTCTGCGACCAGCGGTGCGTTGTCCGACCCGATGGTGGTGGGGTATGACCTGCTGGCGGACCGTTTTCAACCGGCCAGCATGTCGCTGCGCTTTCTGACGTCGGATGCGTCACGTGGCCTGCAGGCAACGCTGTTGCCTGGTGCGGCCATGGTTGGTGCTACCTATCACCAGTCATTCCCGCTGGAGGCGGCGCTGGGCGTGTCCGGCGCCCTGATGCGCCCTCTGCCGGCCGGTGTGCCGGTGCCCTTCAGTGTGGCCGAGGCGCAGTGGGACAGCAGTAGCGGGTTTGCCAATAGTCAGGCCTTTCTGCTGCGTGTCAATGCCAGCGGCAGCCTGCCGCAGGCAGATCATTATAGCGGGCAGGCGGTGATTGCCTTTATGCCCGGATTGTGAGGTGGCAGGTGAAAGCGGAAGACAAGATGGACCGAAGGGCGTGGGTGGGGGCACTGGCACTGCTGAGCGGGACCGGGCTGGCAATGGCGGACAGTGCCACGATCAACCTGTCGCTTCAGGTGCCGCGCGATCCGCCGCAGATCGTGTTTGATGGCGCGACACGCGTGACCCTGCCAGTCGATGGTTCGGACGGGACGCTTGGCAGTGTCTGTCTGTTTGATGGATCCGGCGGCTCGGGCAGCAGGCCGTCCCCCAGTGGCGACATGCAGTTGAGCTTCACGGATGACAATACCAGCAGCCGCAGCAACCCCAGGTTGTTCTCGCTGGGGCTTAACGGAGCGACCGGGGCCAGCGGTAGCAGCCGGATGGACTATTTGTTGTCCGTGGAGGCGGTTGGCTGGCAGACCTGGGGGCCGATGCAGCGCGGCGTGGCCCAGTCATTCAGTAGCAGCACTTATCCAGGCAAGACGGTGAGTCATGCGGCCACGACGAGCATTCCCTATCCCTTTTATTGCTTGCCCATCACGCTGCATCTGAGCACAACAAGTGACGGCTCGACGGCAGGGGCCGCCAGTGGCGTGTCTGCCGGCAGTTATAGCGGGCAATTGACCTTGACCCTGAGTGTGCCGGTCTGAGGTAAGTATGTTTGATAACCTTTGGAGAAATCGTATGAACAAGATTGTATTGTCCGGCCTGATGGCCGCAACGCTGGCCTTGTCGTTGCAGGCAGGGGCGACAGCCACCCCGGTAACGGCCGCAGTGACCGTGTCGGCTACCATGCCGGTGACTTTCAGTGTGACACCGACTGGTGGTTGGGCTGTGACGCTGGGCGCCTATGACCCCAACACCGGCTTGCTGACCTCGGGGACCAATGCGCTGACGTTTACCACCAGTGACACCTCCAAGGGGGTGGAGTGGGCCTGGACCAGCGGCAGCACGCTGACCAAGGGTTCGGATACCATGAACCTGGCTGTCGGCATCAAGATCGGCACGGCGGCCACGACCTACAAGACCACACCGGATGGCACCTGGACCACGATTCCGGCGACCAGCCTGAACTGGAATGGCACCACCCATACTTCGGGTGCCACCATCAATCTGGACATTACGCAGGCGAGTACCGACAGTACCAAACCCGCCGGCAGCTATACCGGCACGGTCAATCTGTCGTTCCGTCAGCAGACCTGACCTGCGGCAGCAAGGTCAGCCAGGCGGCAATGCGTTCGGCGCATTGCCGCCATTTTGTATCCAGCATCAGCATATGGCCGGTGTCTGGCAGGATTTCTGCGCTGACGCCGAAGTGGCCGGCGGTGGCGACGACATCATCGGCATGGATCAGCTGGTCTCCGGCGCCGCCCAGCACCAGGGCAGGTGTGGGCAGGGGGCGGCCGATGGCCAGCGGGTTGACCAGGGTCATGTCGATCAGGGCACGCTGGCTTTCCTGCTGGCTGTGGCGGATCAGCCATTCGATGTCTTCATCCGGGGTGGACGGCGAGAACAGCAAGGCGCGCAGTTCGTCGTAGTCGGGGTTGTACTGACCGTGCTGGTAAAGGTTGAGCTTGATGAACAGCCCCGGCGCATTGCTCAACAGGCGCAGGCTGGAGCCGGCCAGGCCGGCCGGTGGCACCGAGGCCAGCAGGACAGCGCCGGGCAGGGGGCTGTGACGCAGGTATTGCTGCAGGACAAAGCCGCCCATGGAGTGGGCGATCACCACGGGCTGTTGCCGGATCTGACGGATGGCACTGGCCAGATTCTTGCGATAGTCCTCAATGCTGACTGCGGCCAGATAATGGCGACCTTCGCTCTGGCCGTGGCCTTCCAGGCTCAGCGCCCAGCAGTCGTAGCCCTGGCTGGCGAACCACGGCAGGAAGTGCGGCTGCCAGGCCCAGGCACCGCAAAAGGCACCATGCAAAAACAACAGGGGGGGCGCTTGGCGCGCCTCCCCGCTTGCCGGCTGGTGGATCAGTTCAAGTCTGGGGGTCACAGGACTTCGGCCGCGTGATCTGCCAGGCGCGAACGTTCTCCGCGTTGCAGTGTGATGTGGCCGGAGTGCTCCCATCCTTTGAAGCGGTCGACCACATAGGTCAGACCCGAGCTGCCCTCGGTCAGGTAGGGGGTGTCGATCTGCGAGATGTTGCCGAGACAGACCACCTTGGTACCGGGGCCCGCCCGGGTGATCAGGGTCTTCATCTGCTTCGGCGTCAGGTTCTGCGCTTCGTCGATGATCAGGTACTTATTGAGGAAGGTGCGCCCGCGCATGAAATTCAGGCTCTTGACCTTGATGCGCGAACGGATCAGGTCGCGCGTGGCGGCACGGCCCCAGTCGCCGCCATCGTCATCGGTTTTGTTGAGCACATCGAGGTTGTCCTCCAGTGCGCCCATCCACGGGGCCATCTTTTCTTCTTCGGTCCCCGGCAGAAAGCCGATGTCTTCGCCCACCGGCACGGTGACGCGGGTCATGATGATTTCGCTGTAGATTTTCTGTTCCAGCGTCATGGCCAGTCCGGCTGCCAGGGTCAGCAGGGTTTTACCGGTACCGGCCTGCCCCAGCAGCGTGATGAAGTCGATCTCCGGATTCATCAGCAGATTGAGGGCGAAGTTCTGTTCGCGGTTGCGCGCGGTAATGCCCCAGACGTTGTTCTTGCTGTGCGAGTAGTCTTTGAGCGTTTCCAGCACGGCATCTTTGCCGGACAGGCTCAGGACCCTGGCCTGCAGTGGCGATTCGCCCTCCTGCCACAGCATCTGATTGCAATGCAGAGAGGCAGTATCCGGTCCGCGCAGCTGGTAATAGCTGCGGCCCTTGTCCTGCCAGGACTTCAGGTCCTTGCCGTTGCGTTCCCAGAAGCTGGTGTCAATTTCGCGGGTGCCGGTATAGAGGATGTCGGTATCCTCCAGCACCTTGTCATTGAAGTAATCTTCGGCGGCCAGGCCGAGGGCATGCGCCTTGATGCGCATGTTGATGTCTTTGGACACCAGGATCACCGGACGATCCGGGAACTGGTCACGCAAGGCCGAGACGATGCCGAGGATCTGGTTGTCGGCCTTGCCTACCGGCAGGGAGTCGGGCAGGACGCCGCGGATGGCCTGGGCCTGCAGGAACAGTTTGCCGGTGGCAGCGTTCTTGCTCGGGCCTTTCAGTTCGATGCCGGCGGCAATGTCGGCATCGTTGCTGGTGACGATTTCATCCAGGAAGCGGCTGGCCTGACGACCGTTGCGGGCCACTTCGGACATGCCCTTCTTGTGTTCGTCCAGTTCTTCCAGGGTGATAATCGGGATGAAAACATCGTGTTCTTCGAAGCGGAACAGGCAGGTGGGATCGTGCAGCAGTACGTTGGTATCAAGAACGAACAGTTTGCTGATCTTGTTTTTCTTGCGGCTTGCCATGATGGATATCCCCTTTGACTTGTTGGTCCTGGCGGCACCGTCCCGAGCCTGCTGACGGCGCCCGCCATCGGGCACTGCCTGTGAAACTGCCAATCCTTACAGTGATTCGACGATGGCCAGCACCTCCTCCGCATGGCCGGGTACCTTGACGCCACGCCATTCGCGCACCACCCGACCGTCGGCACCGATGACGAAGGTGCTGCGCTCGATGCCCAGCACCTTTTTGCCATACATGTTCTTGCTTTTGATGACATCAAACAGTTTGCACACGGTTTCTTCGCTGTCCGACAGCAGCTCGAATGGCAGCGAGTATTTGCTCTTGAAGTTTTCGTGCGACTTCAGGCTGTCACGCGAGATGCCGACGACTTCGGCGCCCTTGGCCTGGAAGGCCGGGTAAAGGTCGCGGAAGGCCATGCTCTCGTTGGTGCAGCCTGGGGTGTTGTCCTTGGGGTAGAAGTAGATCACCAGGGGGCGTGGGGCGTCCGCCAGCGTGAAGGTCTTGCCGGAGGTGGCCGGCAGGGTGAAGTCAGGGCAAAGCTCGTCTTGCATGGAAGCTCCAGTGGAATCAGTGGTTGTCTGCAACGTTATCGTCGTTATGTTACGTGTTCCCTGTGCCGTTGCTTAAGATTAGCATGAACTTGGGGTAGGAAATCAATCGGTCATACGTTTAAGCAATACCAACAGGGCGCCGCCTTCGTGACTTTCACTCCAGGCCAGAACTTCCGGGTGGTGAGAGAGCCAGGTACGGGTCATGCGTTTCAAGACCGGTTCGCCGCTGGAACCGATGCCGCGGCCATGAATGATGCGCACACAATTGCCGAGGCGCCTTGCCTGATGCAAAAAAATGGCCAGGCGATCCTGCGCCTGATAGCGGTCGTAGCCATGCAGGTCCAGCTCGGCACAGACCGGCCAGTGCAGTGCTCGCAGTTTTTTCAGGGTATTGCCCTGCATGCCGGCGCGCACAAACTGGTTGTCGCTGTGTGCCGGTTCGAACCAGCCGACAGGATGTGGGTGCAGTCTGTCGCTGTGAGCGCGGGCGCGTTTGCGTGGGTGCGGGCTGGGGCGGGGCGGGGCGAAGTGGACACGGCCATCATCGGCAAGCGGGGTGACGTCGCACAACTGGCTTTTGAAGTCGATGTCGGGCGGCTCGACCGGCTTGGCCGGCCTGGCCGGTACCTCGGGTACCGGCCGGCGCGGCAAGGCGCGCAATTTATCCTTGAGCGACTTCAAGCGGGTTTACTTCAGTTGGTCGAGGTAGCGCTCGGCGTCCAGGGCAGCCTGGCAGCCGGAGGCGGCGCTGGTGACGGCCTGGCGGTAGATATGGTCCTGCACGTCGCCGGCTGCGAAAACGCCTGCAATGCTGGTGGCGGTGGCATTGCCCTGGTTGCCGCCCTTGGTGATCAGGTAGCCGGTGGCATCCATTTCCAACTGACCCTTGAAAATCTCGGTGTTCGGCTGATGGCCAATGGCAATAAAGACGCCGCTCAGACTCAAGTCTTCGGTCTTCCCGTCGATAACAGACTTGATGCGGGCACCGGTGACGCCGCTTTGGTCACCCAGCACCTCATCCAGGACGGCATGCAGTTTGAGGCTGATCTTGCCTTCGGCGACACGCTCGTTGAGCTTGTCGATCATGATTTTTTCGGCGCGGAAGCTGTCGCGGCGGTGGATCAGGGTCACATGGCGCGCGATGTTGGCCAGGTACAGCGCTTCTTCAACGGCAGTATTGCCGCCGCCGACCACGGCGACGTCCTGATTGCGATAGAAGAAACCATCGCAGGTGGCGCAGCCGGATACGCCCTTGCCCATAAAGGCTTCTTCCGACGGCAGGCCGAGGTATTTGGCTGAAGCACCGGTGGCGATGATCAGTGCGTCGCAGGTGTAGCTGCCGGCATCACCCTCGAGGCGGATCGGTTTTTCGTTCAGATGGGTGGTGTGAATGTGGTCGAAAATGATCTCGGTGCCAAAACGTTCGGCATGACGCTGGAAGCGGGCCATCAGTTCCGGTCCCTGAACGCCGTCGGCATCAGCCGGCCAGTTGTCCACTTCGGTGGTGGTCATCAGCTGACCGCCCTGTGCCATGCCGGTGATCATCACCGGTTGCAGGTTGGCGCGGGCTGCGTAAACAGCGGCGGTGTAGCCGGCCGGGCCGGAACCGAGGATCAGAAGGCGGCTGTGGCGGGATTGGCTCATCGTGGTTTTCCTGTTGCAGTTTTATGTGGATCAAGTGCATTTTAGCAGCTCTGCCATGACAACTGGCAAACCGCCATCTACACTTGGCATGACAGTTTTGGGTTTATAGGAGATTGGGGCATGAACATCGCCAGTCAAGTATCAAATATCGGCTCGGATAGCAGTGGTGTGGGCCAGGCAGCGCAGATCTCTGTGCTCAACAAGGCCAAGAACATCGACGCCAGTACCGTTTTGCCCTTGCTCGACTCTGCCGTGCAGTCGTCGCAGCAGATCCAGGCGACCACGGTCAATCCGGCTCATCTGGGGCAGAACGTCGACGTTCACGCCTGACCATCCTGCACGCTTTGACTAGAAAACCGGCGCCCGTGGGCGCCGGTTTCTTTTTTTACGCCGGCTGGCTCTCGACGGCGGCCTGCATGGCTTCGATTGGTAAAAACAGCTGTTTGTAGGCCGCCGGGGAATCCACGAAGCCGCAGCCCTGATAAAAGCGGGCGACCTGTTCGTTGAGGGGCTGAGTCAGCAGGGCCGTCACGCCGGCCTGCTGGTTGATGGCCAGCACATGCCGGATGGCCTGGGCCAGCAGCGCGTGGCCCAGGCCCTGATGCTGGTAGAGTTTGTCGACTGCCAGTCGGGTCAGGATGGCCACCGGCAGCGGGAAGTGGTCGCGATCGGCGATCTGCTGGCCGTGACCGGGGAATTCGCGCGAATCGATCTGCCCGACGCTCAAGCTGAAATACGCGACAACGCGTTGCTGGACGCAGACCACGAAGGTCTTGGCCGAATGGTTGCGTTGTGCCTGCCAGGCCCGATGGGCCAGCCAGTCATTCATGGCAATTTTGTCGCAGTCGAAGGCATGGGTATCGTGCTGTAGCTGCAGCTCGGACGGCGGCAGCAGCGCTGAGTGACTTTGCCAGGGCGGGGTTTGTGCCATCAGGTGGCAGAGGCTGGCCGATGGTGGCTGCGGACGCTGGCGCAAGGCGATCAGTTGCTGCCGTTCATGGCCGCGGACATAGAACTGGCACTGGTCCAGGACGGTGCGTTCGGCAGCCGCGCAGGCGCTGTCGTGCAGAAAGGCGCTCAGGGTTTTGCCGCAGAGGTCGGCGGCACGGCGCAGCAGGATGTCCTGCTCATGGCTGAGTTCGATGTGATGTTGTACGGATTTTTGAAACCAGCCGAATGGACGCAAGGGCATGATGGCTGTCCCATGGCAATTTCAGTGCTTGCATGGTAGATCAGCCGGCCGGACGACTCAATCCTGCGGCGGATTCAGGCCTTGGTATTGACGTGGGTGTTGCTGTCGGAGGGCAACAGCAGGGTCTGGGCGGTCTGGTATTGCTGGATGGCCGTGGGCGGCGGCGGATTGGGGGCGCGGCTGTTCTGGGCCTGGCTGTTGGCCTGCTGCGCCTGTTGGATCTGCGCTTGTTGCTGGCGTGCCTCGGCCTGACGGTTGGTCTGCTGTGCGGCCTGTTGGCGTGCCTGCTCGGCCTGGGTGACCTGTGTGCGCTGTTGCTGGCTTTGTGCCGCCTGACTGGCCTGGGCGCTGGCCAGTTGCTGCTGCAGTTCGGCCTGGACCCGCGCGGTTTGCTGGTTGTATTGCGGCTGCAGTGACGGCGCAGCGGCGGCCTGACCGGCCTGATTGGCTGCGCCGGCCTGATTCTGCTGGCGAACCTGGCGGGTCTGTTCTGCCTGTTGTGTCTGCTGTGCCTGCAGTACCGGCACATTGGTGGCGGCACTGGAGGGCAGGCGGACGATGGTGCTGCTCATGCCTGACTCCAAGGGGACTTTCTGTCAGTTTAGCGCATGCGTGGCCGAAAATCACATCAAAATCATCAGCTTGCCGGTTTTTCGTGCAAGACCTGTGCCAGCATGTGTTCAGCCAGCTGATCCACGCTCAGTTCGCCATCCGGGCGGAACCATTGCACGGTCCAGTGCAGGCTGCCCAGCAGGGTGCGTCGCAGCAGCCGGGTGTCGCCGCTGATCATGCCGGCAGCAGCGGCCTCGTCCAGCGTATCCTGCCACAGCGCCTCATAGCGGTCGCGCAGCCGGATCAGCTCCGGGCGGGCGGCTTCACTGACGCTGCGCCATTCGTACAGCATGACCTCCAGCGCCGCCTGGTTTTCGCCCAGCAGCGAGTTGAGGTGGACATGGAACAGTGCCGCCAGTCTGGCGCGCAGATTGCCGGCCTGGGCCAGAGCGGCCTGCAGTTGTTCGGTGGTACGGGTAATGCCCAGCGCCATGACCGCGACCAGAATCTCTTCCTTGTTGCGGAAATGGTAGAACAGGCTGCCGGATTGCATGCCGACGGCGTTGCCGAGGTCGCGGACGGTGGTGCGTTCGTAGCCCTGATCGCGGAACAGGCTGGCGGCGGCGAGCACCAGTTCCATGCGACGGTTGTTGTGGTCGGTGGCGTGATTATTCATGACTGGCGTCGGCAGCGGGGCTCAGGTCGGGCAGCAGGCGGGTCGCCGCATGCCAGACTTGCTCGGGAGCCAGCTTCTCCAGGCAATCGGTATGGCCGAACGGGCAGGTGCGCTCGAAGCACGGGCTGCATTCCAGGCTGAGCGACACGATTTCCGCGCGTTCGGACAGCGGCGGGGTGAAGTCGGGACTGGAGGAGCCGTACAGGGCCACCAGCGGAATGTCGAGTGCTGCAGCGACATGCATCAGGCCGGAGTCATTGCACACGGCAATGTTGGCCAGGCCGATGAGATCGATGGCCTGATCGAGGCCGGTCTTGCCGCACAGGTTGACCGCCAGACCATGCGACAGGCGGCTGATGTCATTGCCGATCTCGGCATCCTTGTTCGAGCCAAACAGCCAGACATGGAAACCGGCGGCAGCGAAGCGTTCGGCCAGTTTGGCAAAGTGCCGGGCCGGCCAGCGTTTGGCGGGTCCATACTCGGCGCCGGGACAGAAGGCCACCACCGGACGGTCGGCCGTCAGACCGAGTTCGGCCAGTGTCGCCTGTTGTCGGGCCGGATCGGCAATCAGCTGCGGATGCGGAATCGGACGCGACAGCGGCTGCCCCTTGCTGGGGGCCAGGGCGCAGAAGCGCTCGACCATCATCGGCAGGCTGTTTTCGTCCAGCTCGCGCCAGTCGTTCAGCACGCCGTAGCGTGATTCGCCGATGAAGCCGGTACGGCAGGGAATGCCGGCAAACAGGGGGATCAGGGCCGACTTCAGCGAATTGGGCAGGACGATGGCCTGATCGAACTTCAGCCGTGCCAGTCGCCGCGCGACCTTCCAGCGGGCCAGCAGGTTCAGCGCGCCATGGCCGAAGGGGTTGAGGTGTGCCTGCGAGACTTCCGGCATGCGGGCCAGGAGCGGCAAGGTCCACTGGGGTGCAAAGACATGCAGCTCGATGTCACCGTACAACTGATGCAAACGGCGATACAGCGGCTGGGCCATGACACTGTCGCCCACCCAGGAGGGCGCGATGACCAGGATTTTTTTCATTCGGCTTGAATTCAATTAAAAAAGGGTGCGGCCAGGCAGCACCCTTTGCGACGTCGTGACGGCCTTAGTGGTGCGCACCCGGTTTGCCACCTTGCAGCTGGTAGCGGGTCGAGCAGTACGGGCATTGTGCTGCGCCATGCTCGTCCAGCGACAGATAGACGCGCGGATGGGCATTCCACTTCAGCATGTCGGGCATCGGACAGGCCAGCGGCAGATCGCTGGCCGTGATGTCGATATGGCGTGCGGTATTGGCTTTGAGTTCGGACATCAGGTATTTCCTTGCTTATTTCACGTAAGTCAGCCATTCGGCGTGGCTGTCATCCAGACCCTTGACGCTGTCGAAGAAGCGTCGCTGGATCTCGGTGGTAATCGGGCCGCGGCGACCTTCGCCGATCTGCCGGTTGTCCAGTTCGCGGATCGGGGTGACCTCGGCGGCGGTGCCGGTGAAGAAGGCCTCTTCGGCACTGTAGACCTCGTCGCGCGTCAGGCGTTTTTCGATGATCTGCAGCCCCATTTCCTCGGCGATCTGCATCACGGTATCACGGGTGATGCCTTCCAGTGCCGATGTCAGATCGGGAGTATACAGCTTGCCCTTGCGAACGATGAAGACGTTTTCGCCGGAACCTTCCGCCACATAGCCCTCGACATCCAGCAGCAGTGCCTCGTCATAGCCGTCGCGGGTGGCTTCGGTATTGGCCAGGATCGAGTTCATGTAGTTGCCGTTGGCCTTGGCCTTGCACATGGTGATGTTCACATGGTGGCGGGTGAAGGACGAGGTCTTGACGCGGATGCCTTTCTCCAGGCCATCGGCGCCCAGGTAGGCGCCCCACGGCCAGGCGGCCACGATGACCTGAACGTCGTCGGTGGGCGGGGCGACACCCAGCTTGCCGGAGCCGTAGAAGGCCATCGGACGGAAATAGCAGGAGGACAGCTTGTTGGCCTTGACCACCTCATGGTGGGCCTGATTGATCTGCTCCTTGGTGAAGGGCATCTTCATGCCGAGGATGTGCGCCGAGCGGAACAGGCGGTCGGTATGGTCCTGCAGGCGGAAGATGGCCGGGCCGCGCGGGGTTTCGTAGGCGCGCACCCCTTCGAATACGCCCATGCCATAGTGCAGGGTATGGGTCAGCACGTGGGTGGTGGCGCTGCGCCAGTCGACCAGTTCGCCGTTGTACCAGATAAAGCCGTCTCGTTCAGCCATCGACATGATGAGTTTCTCCGTTTGTCCGTTTTAATGTTTTGTGATTATAGCGTTGCCACGGCCACGCCAGTCAGTCTGTACCAAACAGATATTGCCATAGCGCCCGGGCCTGACGGTAGTGTTCTTCCAGTTCCGGCGTGACTTCGCAACGCCGCAGCTCGTTCAGGCGTGCCGCATGCTGCAGTTTTCGGCAGTAGCGATAGGTCTGTCGGGCGGCCTCGGCCAGCTCGCCCGGAATCAGCCCGGCTCGGGCGGCCACGGCCAGCAGGGCGATGGTGCCGGTATTGGCGCACAGCTCGGGCAACTGACCGGCATGGGCCAGAATCAGGTACTGCACGATGAATTCGATGTCCACCAGCCCGCCGCGTGCATGCTTGACGTCGGCCGGTTCGGCCGGGTGGGTCTCCAGCATGCGCTGGCGCATGTTGCGCACCTCGTCCGCCAGCAGCGCCGGATCGCGCGGCGCGGCGAGAATCGCCTGGCGCGCCCGATCGAAGCGCTGTCCCAGCTGCTCGTCGCCGGCAACGAAGCGCGCCCGGCTCAGTGCCTGGTGCTCCCAGACCCAGGCCTGCTTCTCCTGATAGTTCTCGAAGGCCTGTACCGTGCTGACCAGCAAACCGCTGGAGCCGTTGGGACGCAGGCGCAGGTCGATGTCGTAGAGCCCGCCGGCGGCCGTGGTGCTGGTCAGCCAGGTGACCATCTTGCGGGCCAGTCGCGAGTACAGCTCCGGGGCGTCGGGGTGCGGGTCGTCGAACAGGAAGATCACATCCAGGTCGGAGGCGTAGCCCAGCTCCTTGCCGCCGAGCTTGCCGTAGCCGATGACCGCGAAGCAGGGGATATCGGTATGGCGTGCCGCAATGTCCAGCCAGGCATGACGCAAGGTCGCGTCGAGGATCAGGTCGGCCAGCCGGGACAGTTCGTCAGACAGGGCCTCGACGGTCCACATGCCGGCCAGATCCTGGGCAACCAGGCGGAAGGCCTGGGCGTGCTGCACATGGCGCAGGGTGTCCATCTTGGCTTCGACATCGCCCTGGCAATCAATCAACTGCTGTTCCAGCTGGGCGGCGATGGCCGGCCAGTCCGGCGTGCCGTACAGCACGCGGGCATCCAGCAACTCGTCCAGCAGGATGGGGTGACGGGTCAGATAGGTGGATACCCAGGCGCTGGCCGATGACAGCGAGGCCAGTCGTTGCAGCGTCTGCGGATATTCCGTCAACAGAGCCAGATAGGGCGCACGACGGCTGATGGCCTCCAGCAGGGTCAGGACGCGCGACAAGGTGGCATCCGGATTGGGAAAATGGCCGGAAACCTCCACCAGCGGGGGAATCAGTGCGTCGAATTTCTTGCGGTTGGCCAGTGCCATCTGCTGATAGCGCTGACTGGTGGACAGGCCGTGCAACAGGCGGGCGACGTCCTGCGCCTGCTGATAGCCGAGGGCTGCCAGCTGCGGGCTGATGTCACCTTCCCCGATATCACGCCACAGCGCGGTCAGCGGATGGTCGGGTGCCGCCTCGGTCGGCAGGAAAAACACTTGTTCGAAGTGCCGCGTGACATGGCGGCGGTGCTCGGTCAGTGCCGACAGAAAGGCATCGGTGCTGGAAAAGTTCATGGCACTGGCCAGATTTTCCAGTGCCTGAGGTTGTTCCGGCAGGGTCTGGGTCTGCTGGTCGTCGACATATTGCAGCCGGTGTTCGAGATTGCGCAGGAAGGTATAGGCCTGCATCAGCTCGTCGATGGCCTGCGGTTCCTGCAGACGCAGTACCGCCAGGCGTTGCAGTGTCTCCCGGGTGCCAAACAGCTGCAGGCTTTTTTCACGCCCGCCGCGAATCAACTGAAAGACCTGGGCGATGAATTCAATTTCGCGAATGCCGCCCGGGCCGAGCTTGATGTTGTCGGCCAGGTCGCGTCGTGCCACTTCGCGCCGGATCTGGCTCGACAGTTCGCGCATGGCGCCATAGGCGTTGTAATCGAGGTATTTGCGGTAGACGAAGGGACGGACCAGCTCGGACAGGCCTTCGGCATCGCCGGTCAGGGCGCGGGCCTTGATCCAGGCGTAGCGCTCCCACTCCCGCCCCTGGGTCAGCAGGTAGTTTTCCAGTGCGCTGAAGCTCATGGCCAGCGGCCCCGAGTCGCCGTACGGGCGCAGACGCATGTCGACACGGAACACCTGGCCATCGGCGGTGACATCGTTGAGCAGTGCGATCAGCTTCTTGCCTGCCTGGCAGAAATACTCGTGATTGCTGATGCTGCGGCTGCCATCGGTCTGGCCGTTTTCCGGATAGATGAAAATCAGGTCGATATCGCTGGAGGCATTCAGCTCGCGCCCGCCCAGCTTGCCCATGCCGATGACGATCAATTGCTGCGGGGTGCCGGTATCCTCGCCGATTGGCTGGCCGTACTGTGCCAGGGCCTGGCAGGCGACCGGCAGCGCGGTACGGACGGCAAACTCGGCCAGGGTGCTGATGCTGGAGACAATTTCGTCCAGTTCGGCCAGCCCGCCGACATCGCGGGTGATCAGGCGTGCCATCACGGCACGGCGCAGGGCGCGCAGGGCCGGCGCGAGGGCGTCGGGGCTGTCGAGTGCCGTCCAGTCGGTGAACGACTGCATCTGCTGCAGGGAGAAGGGCTGGTCAAGCTCCCGCTCCAGTCGCTCGCGTTCCTCCGGGTGTGCCTGCAAGACACGCGCCAGATAGCCGGAATAGGCGATGGCCCGGGTGATGGCACTGGCACGAATGGCGTTTGATGGCATAATGTCTCCGCGCTATAGAAGATGCATGGATTTCTCCGGGTGCGTGGTGTTTGCGGCCTGAACGCCGGTGCCGGAAAATCCTTGCGGTCGCCCTCCATTGTACTGGTTTGTCTCCCTTGAAAAAGCTCATTGGCTTGTTGCGTCACCTGCCGGTCATTCGCACCCTGAAATGGGGGCTGAGGCTTTCGGCTTGGCTGCTGGGTCTGGCGCTGCTGGCCGTGGCGGCGGGCTTCCTGTTTTTTACTTACCAGGTTCTGCCGAATCTCGACCGCTATCGTCATGCGCTGGAGCAGCAATCGGCTCAGGTGCTGGGGCGCCAGGTGCACATCGCCCGGTTGTCCGGAAGCTGGGACGGGATTGCGCCGCGCTTTGAGCTGCGGGCCCTGTCCATTGACGATCCGCACGGCAATCCGCTCACGCTCGACCGCATCGTGGTGGTGCCCTCCTGGAAAAGCCTGCTGGCATTTGAGCCGCGCATGGCGCTTATCCAGATCACCTCACCCTCGCTGGATATCCGCCGGGGTCATGACGGCAGGTTCTATCTGAATGGCTTCCCGCTTTCGGGCAACAAGCCGCGTGCTGCCGGCGCGGCCAATCCCGGCGATTTGTTGCTGCGCCAGAGCCGTATCCTGATCAGCGGTGCACGCATTGCCTGGCAGGATGAATACCTCGGCCTGCCCAGGCTGACTCTGGCCCGGGGGCGACTGGAGCTCACCAGCGGGCTGTTGTCGCATGAGCTGCGCCTGTCCGGCCGGCCTCCGGCCGCCGTCGGCGACAGTTTCGAGTTGAGCGGCAACTGGCGCGGGGATCATCTGGACGAGTGGTCGCAGTGGCGTGGCAGTGTATCGGCCAGTCTGCAAGGGGCCCGGGTATCACCCTGGAGCCGCTATCTGCAGAACTTTGGTCTGCTCAGTCGCGGCGAAGGGGATGGCTCGATCGAGCTCGCCTTTGCCGGTGGCCGCATCAACAGCCTGCAGGCCGACGTCAAGGTGCGCAATGCCGCCTATACCTTGCCCGGCGCTTCCGAACTGACCCTGCCTGCGCTGGGCGGGCACCTGCAGCTGGAGCGCAATGGCGAGGTCTATCAGATCAATGCCACGCATTTGTCGCTGCTCGGTGCCAACGGGCCGGTGTTTGAAGACTCCAGCATCAATGGTTACTGGGATACCGGCGCCCCGGGCGGCGGCGAGCTGCATGTCGACAACGTCAATCTGGCGGCCCTGCAGCCCTTCCTGCGTGCGCTGGGGATTGACCGCAATCCGCTGCTGGCCCGCTTTGCCCCGGCGGGCCAGCTGAAGAATCTCTCGGTCAGCTGGCAGGGCCGGATCGATGCCCCGACGCGCTACCGCTTCGAGTCCTCCTTTACCCGTCTGGCCTGGCAGCCCTTTGGCGAAGTGCCTGGCGTGACCGGGGTCAAAGGCTCGGTCAGCTTCGACCAGACAGGCGGCAAACTGCGGGTCGACCATGCCGAAACCGTGACCATGCCGCACATTTTTCCGCTGCCGCTGCGTTTTGGCTCGCTGGCGGCCGATGTGGGCTGGCGCAGCAGCGGGCAGGGCATCGATGTGCGCTTCGATCGCCTGCAGTTCGCCAATGATGATCTGCAGGGCAGTGTCACCGGCAGCTACCGCAACACCGGTTCGGGTGCCGGCCAGATCGACCTGACCGGCCAGATCGGTCAGGTCTCGGCGGTACGGGTCGCGGATTACCTGCCTTACCAGGCCGGTACCGATACCCTCAAGTGGCTGCGTGCCGCCCTCAAGGCCGGCACGCTGGAAAGCGCCCAGCTGCGTCTGCGCGGCAATCTGGATCAGTTCCCCTTCAAGGGCGGGCAGGGCGGCGAGTTCCTGGTACAGGGCAATGTGCGTCATGCTTCGCTGAAGTTCGATCCCGCCTGGCCGGTGCTGGAAGGGTTTGATGCCGCCCTGTTGTTCAAGAATGAGCGCATGGACATCCGCTCTGCCCAGGTGACGACGCTGGGCAATCGCCTCAATCAGGTGCAGGTGTCGATCCCCGATCTGTCCGCCCAGGACATTCATCTGGAGATCCAGGGCCAGTCATCCGGTCCGTTGGCCGATATGTTGCGCTATACCGCGCACAGCCCGGTCGATGGCTGGTTGTCCGGTTTCCTGGGCAAGACCCATGCCAGTGGCGCGGCAGCCTTGCGCCTGCAGTTGTCGATTCCGCTCAGTGGCAACAACGGACCGAAGGTCAACGGCCAGCTGCAACTGATGAACAATCAGCTGGCGCTGACGGTCTTGCCCCTGCCGCCGCTGCAGGCGGCCACCGGCACGCTGGCCTTCAATGAGCGGGGGGTGGCGACTTCCGGCATTCATTTCAATGCCTTCGGCGGCCCCTTCCTGCTGCGCGCCAATACCGATGCCAATGCGCGCATGCATTTCAGTGTCGACGGACAGGCCGACAGCCATCAGGTGCTGGCACAGTATGTCGATTTTCTGGCACCGCACATCACGGGTAGCTCGCACTATCAGGCGCGATTTACCTTGCACAATGGTCTGGAGTCACTGCAGGTCGGCTCGGATCTGCGCGGCACCCAGCTGTCGGCCCCGGCGCCACTGGCCAAGGCTGCCGGCGATGCCTTGCCGTTCAATCTGACCATGCTGCCGGCACGACAGCCGGCCAATGGCATGAGGCTGGATTTTTCCGCCGGCAGCCAGATCGCAGGCCGGGTGCGCTTCGATGCCGAAGGCAATGCCCTGGGCACCGAAGTGGTTGTCGGTCGCCTGCTGGGCGAGCAGCCGGCGCCGGGCATCCATGTCAAGGTGGCCCTGCCGGTGGTTGATGCCCAGGCCTGGACCAACTGGGCCCTGGCCGGGGTGCCGGCCCAGTCGCAGAGCCAGGCCATGCCTCCGCTGTATATCGAACTGGCTTCGCCGGAAATCCACTGGGGCGCCCTGGCGATTCACAAGGCATCGCTCTGGTTGGGGCACAGTCCGGGGGACGCGCGCTGGCATGCCATGGTGGACGCGGCGGAAGCCAAGGGCGAAGTGGACTACGACCCGAACGGCAATGGCAGCATTCGTGCCCGCCTGCCGCTGCTGGTGCTCAATCCGGCCTGGCGCGGCGGGAGCGGTGGCAGCGGCCCGGCCAGCCTGCCG
Organism: Paludibacterium sp. B53371; assembly: GCF_018802765.1. Taxonomy (NCBI): domain Bacteria; kingdom Pseudomonadati; phylum Pseudomonadota; class Betaproteobacteria; order Neisseriales; family Chromobacteriaceae; genus Paludibacterium; species Paludibacterium sp. B53371. The sequence continues at coordinate 2,042,653 of NZ_CP069163.1, read as the reverse complement.
GCGATGGATATCCACGTCAGCAAACTGGTATTCAAGGGAAACACCCTCGGCAGCCTGCAGCTCAATGCCCGCTACCTGGCTCGCGACTGGCAGCTGGATGATGTCAGCCTGACCCTGCCGGAAGGGACGCTCAGCGGCAGTGTGCGCGTACTGGATGCCGGGCGGGTCGAGACCCGCTTCAAGGGGCAGGCGACCGATGTCGGCAAGCTGCTGAGCCGTTTCGGCGAGGGGGATACTTTTAACAAGGGGCATGGCAGCCTGTCCGGCAGCTTGTCATGGCCGGGGGGATTGTCCGACTTCAATCCGGCGGCCCTCAGTGGCCAGGTCAGCATCAGTCTGGCCGATGGCCGTTTTGCCAAGGTTGATCCGGGCGTGGCCCGCCTGCTGGGGGTGCTGAGTCTGCAGTCCCTGCCGCGCCGCATCCATCTGGACTTCACCGATGTCTTCAGCGAAGGCTTCGCCTTCGACTCATTGCGGGGTGACGCCGCGATCAATCAGGGTATATTTAAATCGGATAATCTGATCATGAAGGGCCCGGGTGCCGACGTCAGTATCAATGGCGAAGTCAACCTGGGGGCCGAAACGCAGAAGCTGCTGGTGCATGTCGAACCGCACTTGTCCGAGGGGGTGGCGCTGGCAACCGGCGCCGCCCTGATCAACCCGGTGGTCGGTGTGGCGGCCCTGGCGGCACAAAAGGTGCTGCGTGATCCGGTCAGCAAGATCTTCTCGGTGGATTACAGTGTCAGTGGCACCTTCACCGACCCGGTGGTGACGCGGCTCAAGTCCGCCACCTTGACCAATACCTTGCGAAAGCTTCAACCATGAAATCCAAATTTCTCGTGGCTGCGGTGCAAATGGTGTCCGGCACCGACTGGCATCGCAATCTGCGCGATGCCGAGCGGCTTGTGGCCGAGGCGGCCGGACGTGGCGCCAGCCTGGTGGTGTTGCCGGAATACTTTTGCCTGATGGGGGCTCGCGATCAGGACAAGGTGGCGCTGGCCGAGGTGCCGGGTGAAGGCGTGCTGCAGCAGGCGCTCGCCGATATGGCGCGCTGCCACAAGATCTGGCTGGTTGGCGGGACGGTGCCGCTGGCGTCGGGCGAGGCGGGCAAGGTGTATAACACCAGCTGGGTGTTTGATCCTGCCGGCATGGCGGCAGCCCGCTATGACAAGATTCATTTGTTCGATTTTACCGGTCAGGGCGAGAGCTACTGCGAGTCGAATACCATCCGTCCCGGCAGCCTGCCGGTCAAATGTCGTACCGAGTTTTGCGAACTGGCCCTGGGGATCTGTTACGATCTGCGCTTCCCCGAGTTGTTCCGCCAGTTGGCCCCCTTTGATGTGCTGGTGTTGCCGGCGGCCTTCACGGCGGTAACCGGTCAGGCGCACTGGGAGGTTCTGCTGCGCGCGCGCGCCATCGAAAACCAGTGCTATGTGATTGCCTCTGCCCAGGGCGGTCAACACGAGAATGGCCGTGCCACCCATGGTCATTCGATGATCATCGATCCCTGGGGGCGCATCCTGACCGAATTGCCGCAAGGCGAAGGCGTGGTGCTGGCCGAGATCGACGCCAACATGATTCAATCTGTCCGCTCGCGTCTGCCAGCCCTGGCACACCGGGTACTGAAATGAAAGAAGCTGACATGCAAGAAGCCTTTGCCGCTGCCGAACAGTTGCTGCTGACCCCCAGCGGCCTGGACGAGGCCACCCTGGAATCTGCCTTTGCCCGTCTGGCGCGTCGTGATATCGACTACGCCGACCTGTATTTCGAATACATCCGCAACGAAGGCTGGAGCCTGGAAGAGGGTATCGTCAAATCCGGCAGCTTCAATATCGAGCAGGGCGTGGGTATCCGTGCCGTCAGTGGCGACAAGACGGCCTTTGCCTACTCCGACGAGATCAGCGGTGCCGCCCTGGCCCGTGCCATTGATGCCGTGCGTGCCATCGGCAGCAATGAGGGGCATTTGCCGGTGTCGGTGCCGCAGCGTCGCCAGCCCGAGGCGCTGTATCCGGCCATCGACCCCTGCGCCAGCCTGGAGGCGGCCGCCAAGGTGGCGTTGCTGGAAAAAGTGGAAAAACTGGCACGCGCCATGGATCCGCGCGTCATTCAGGTCATGGCGGGCCTGGCGGCCGAATACGATGTCATTTATCTGGCTCGCCACGATGGCGTCCGTGCCGCGGATGTGCGTCCGCTGGTGCGCCTGTCGGTCTATGTGATTGCCGAACAGAACGGTCGGCGCGAACAGGGTTCCAGCGGAGGCGGCGGCCGCTACGACCTGTCCGGCTTTACCGATGAAGTGGTCGAGCGCTTCGTCCGTCAGGCTGTCAATCAGGCGCTGACCAATCTCGACTCCCGCCCGGCCCCGGCTGGTCAGATGACTGTGGTGCTCGGGCCGGGCTGGCCTGGCGTGCTGCTGCATGAGGCCATCGGCCATGGCCTGGAAGGGGACTTCAACCGCAAGGGCACTTCGGCCTTCAGTGGCCGCATCGGCGAGCGGGTGGCAGCCAAAGGCGTGACCGTGGTGGATGACGGTACCCTGAGCGGTCGTCGCGGCTCGCTGGCCATCGACGACGAAGGTAATCCGACCCAGTGCACCACCCTGATTGAGGACGGCATCCTCAAGGGGTATATGCAGGATGCCATGAATGCCCGTCTGATGAAGGTAGCCCCGACCGGCAACGGCCGGCGTGAGTCCTATGCCAGCATTCCGATGCCGCGCATGACCAATACTTACATGCTGGGCGGCAGCCATGATCCGCAAGAAATCATTGCCTCGGTCAAGGATGGCCTGTATGCCGTCAACTTCGGTGGCGGTCAGGTGGACATCACCAGCGGCAAGTTCGTCTTCTCTGCATCGGAAGCCTGGCGCATCGAAAACGGCAAACTGACCTATCCGGTCAAGGGGGCCACGCTGATTGGCAATGGTCCGGACGTGCTGCAGTATGTCTCCATGATCGGCAATGACCTGGCGCTGGATCAGGGGGTGGGCGTCTGCGGCAAGGAAGGTCAGAGCGTGCCGGTGGGGGTCGGACAGCCGACCTTGCGCATCGATGGTGGTCTGACGGTTGGCGGCACCGGCGAGTGAGATGACGGGCCAGCCTTCTCCGGCTGGCCTTATCCTGCCTGCAGACCGCAGATCGAGGCGATCGGCTGGGGTCTGGCAAACAGAAAGCCCTGCTGGCAGTCGACACCGATCTGCCACAGATAATCCGCCTGCTCCTGCTGTTCCACTCCCTCGGCGACCACGGTCAGCTCAAGCTGCCGCGCCAGCGTCATGATGCCTTCGATGATGGTGCGGTCCTTCTCTCCCTGCGGTAGCGCGTCGATGAAGCTTTTGTCGATTTTCAGATAGTCGAACGGAAACTGGCGCAGGTAGGCCAGTGAGCTGTGCCCAATACCGAAGTCGTCAATCGCTACACCAATGCCCTCGGCCCGCCAGCTGGCCATGATCTGCCGGGCATGCTGCGGATCCTGGATCAGACCTTCTTCCGTCACTTCAATCACCAGGCTGTGTCCGGCCTGGCGCAAATGGTGCTGAAACTGGCGGATGGCCGCCAGCATCTCCTGTTCGAGCAATTGCTGCGGGCTGAGGTTGATGGCCAGCCGACTGCCGCGGGGAAAGCCGGCCTGACGCAAATCGCGCTCTACTTGCTGCATGACCTGGATCATCATCGGCGACAGCCAGCCCAGTGCCTCGACCTGCGCGATAAATGCTCCCGGCATCAGCAAACCCTTCTGAGGGTGCTGCCAGCGCACCAGCACTTCAAAGGCGCTCTCGCCCTTGCGGCAGCGGATGGCCTGGTAATACGGCACGAATTGCCGGCCGCGGATGGCGGTCAGGATGGCCCGCCGGAAGAAATAGCCGGGACTGTAACGGCGCCACAATACCCAGGCCGAGCCGAGCATGAAGAGCGCGATGCCACACAGAGCGAGCGGCAGATACAGGCGGGCCAGTCGCCAGACCAGAGCCGGGCTGTAGCGGGCGCTGACCTGCAGGCCGGGCTGCAGGTCTGAGTGTTGGCGAACCTCGAGTGGCGCATTGGCAGGCTGGCTGTCCCACTGAATGGTTCCCTGCCGATTTTCCAGGCGCAGCCCTGACAGGGTGATGCCGATTTCATCAATCATTTCGCCACGCATCACCTTGAGCAGATCTTCCAGCATGTTGGCATGCATGACCCCGATCAGGGCCTGACCATTGGCCATCGGCCGGTAGAGCACCATGCCGTGCTGGCTGGTCAGCGGCAGTTGCCGGCGCCAGAGCAACTGTGCCCTTGCCGGATCGGCTCGGCCGATCAGGGCGGACAGCGGCACGGCGGCGGGGGCGGGCGTTGTCCAGGCAGAGGCACAGAGGATAAAGCCATGTTCGCGGTCAGCAAGATAGATGGCATTGAGCGAGGTGGCCTTGGCCGCCAGTTGCTGCAGCGCTGGCAAGGCCTGTTGGCAGGACTGGGTCAGCAGCGGATGACTGCGCGTCAGATTGAGCTCGGCGCGCCGCAGCGCATTTTCAACAATCTGCAGGGTTTTGTTGACACCAACGCCGGTCAGCACACGTGCCTCATGGTCGGCGCGGGACCAGAGCAGGGACAGCATCAAGGTGGCGAACAGCAAGTTGAGAGTGATGAAGCTCAGCAGACGCAGTCGTTGGCTTGGGCCAAACAGGGGGGAGGCAGTCATGGGCAACAGCAAACGATCAACGTCCTCGTGAAGGCGGGCAGAATGAATCATCCTGCCAGACAATAGGACACGAGGTCAATAAGATGTTTGGTTAAATAATGCCAATATCTTTTAGTTATTGTATTAAATCAAAACCTGCTTTCCTGCGGCGGGCCCTCGCTCAGGCCCGGAACCCTGAACAGACGGCGCAGCCAGCGTACCGGCACACCGATCAGCGGCAGCTTCTGCAGCAATTCCTCGGCAGCATCCCAATAGTCGCGATGCCATACCACCATCCCGGCGGCATCGAAGCGCAGATGGCTGCCACCATGAATGTGATAGTCGCGGCCACGGATGCGGCAATGGAAATCCCAGGTGACAAAGGCCTGCCGGCCGTCCAGCAGGCGATCGGCAATGACGAAGCGAGCCGACTCGCTGCTGTCGAACATGTGCTGGAACAGCCGCCGCAGATCGCTGCGCCCGTTGACACGATTGAACGGATCCTGAAATTGCACTTGCTCGGCGTAGAAGTGATCGATCAGCGGTAGCGTCTGCGGTGATAAACGACCAAACCAGTCGAGCAGCGCATCGAGGCGGTCAGAAAAGGCGGGCTCAGACATGGTGTGGCTCCTCAGGCGCCGTGCCGTGAACGGGCAGGGCAAAACGGGGGTGGGCGAGATACTGGCGCAGGAAGTCGTTGAACTGGCGGGCCGCCGGCGAGGCGGCGCGCTCCTTGCGGGTGTAAACGAAGAACCGTCGGGTGACTTCGGGCTCGATCAGCGGGCGCATCACCAGGCCATGCAAAGACACCATGCTGGCTGCGTAGGCCATGCAACTGGTGACCCCGAGCCCGGCACTGACCATCGACAAGGCCGTCGACATGAAGCTGACCTCGGTGCCCGGCGTCAGTGCCTGGTCGCGGAATACGGCATGCAACTCCCCCGACAGCCGTTCGGTAAACTCGCCGCGCAGCGAGATGAAGGGCTGCGCCAGCAAGTCACGCCAGCGTACCCGGTCTTCCCGTGCCAGCGGATGGCTGGCCGGACAGACCGCCATGAAGGGCAGGTCAAAAAGCAGGGAGGCCTGAATATCCGAATTCTGCGTTCGTTCCGGGCCGATGCCGAGATCGGCCTCGCCGGAGAAGACCGCGGTCATGATGTTCTCTACCACGCAGTCGACCAGGCGCACCTGGATCCCTGGGTGGTGCGCCGAGAAAGCCGCCATGACTTCGGGCAGGAAAGTGGCTGCCATCAGTTGCGGGGCCGCAATGCTGACCGAGCCGGTCTTGAGTGTGCGCAGATTGCTGGCTTCCTCCAGTACGCCATCCAGATCCAGCAGAATCTTGTCGACACGCGGGTACAGGCTGCGCCCCACCTCGGACAGCTGGATGCGGCGCGTGGTACGGTCGAACAGTCGCAGGCCGAGACTGTTTTCCAGCTCCTTGATCAGGCCGCTCAGCGCCGATTGCGTGACAAACAGCTTGTCGGCGGCCAGCGTGAAGCTGCCGCTGCGGGCGACAGCGACAAAGGCCCGCAATTGGCGAAGCGAGATGCTCATCATGAAATCTGATAAATCTATTAAATAATACGGTTTGTACAATAAATCTGCCTGGGCTTCAATAACAGCATCCGTCCGGAGGACTTCGCGATGCAGATCCGCAAGATTCATCATGTGGCCTACCGCTGCCACAACGCCAAACAAACCGTCGAATGGTACGGCAAGTACCTCGACATGCGCTTCATTCTGGCGATCGCCGAAGACAAGGTGCCGTCCACCGGAGAGCCCGATCCCTATATGCATGTGTTCCTGGATGCCGGCAATGGTAATGTGCTGGCGTTTTTCGAGCTGCCGACCCGGCCGCCGATGGGGCGCGACCCCAATACCCCCGCCTGGACCCAGCATCTGGCGCTGGAGGTCGGCACCATGGAAGACCTGCTGCAAACCAAGGCCCGGCTTGAGGCAGACGGGATCGAGGTGGTCGGGCCCACCGACCATACCCTGTTCCAGTCGATCTATTTCTTCGACCCCAATGGCCATCGGCTGGAGCTGGCCTGCAATACCGCCACCAGCGACATGAACCGGCGCCTGGATGAGGTCAAGTGGGCGATGCTGGAGGAATGGGATCGTACCAAACAGGCCCCGCAACACGCGCGCTGGATGCACGATGGCAGCCATGCCCGCCGGCACGACGAGCCTTGAGCGCGCCGGCCATTGAACCAGACAGGAAAGGAATCCGATGAAGTTGGCTTCTCTCAAGCAAGGCGGCCGCGATGGCACCCTGGTGGTGGTCAGTCGTGATCTGCAGCACTGTGTGACCGTGCCGCAGATCGCCGCCACCCTGCAATCGGCGCTGGACCGCTGGGACAGTGTGGCCGGTCAGCTGGCCGAAGTCTCCGCGGCGCTCAATCGCGGCGAACTGGCCGAGGCCCGGCCCTTCGATGCCGCTGCCTGCCACTCCCCGCTGCCGCGCGCCTACCAGTGGGCCGATGGCTCGGCCTATGTCAACCATGTCGAGCTGGTACGCCGCGCGCGCAACGCCGAATTGCCGCCGTCGTTCTGGACCGACCCGCTGATGTACCAGGGCGGATCGGATGCTTTCGTCGGCCCGCGCGACCCGATCTACGCCCGCTCGGAAGACTGGGGGATCGACCTGGAGGCCGAAGTGGCGGTCGTTACCGGTGATGTGCGCATGGGCGCCAGTGAAGCCGAGAGCGCCGCCGCCATTCGCCTGCTGATGCTGGTCAACGATGTGTCGCTGCGTCATCTGATTCCCGGCGAGCTGGCCAAGGGCTTTGGCTTCTTCCAGTCCAAGCCGGCCTCAGCCTTTAGTCCGGTCGCCGTCACCCCGGACGAGCTGGGTGAATCCTGGCGCGATGGCAAGCTGCACCGACCCATGACCGTCCATGTCAACGGTGCCCTGTTCGGCCAGCCGGATGCCGGGGTCGACATGACCTTCAATTTCCCGCAGCTGATCGCCCATGCGGCCAAAACCCGCGAGCTGACTGCCGGGTCGATCATCGGTTCGGGTACCGTCTCCAACAAGCAGGACGGTCTGCACGGCTCTTCGATTGCGCACGGCGGGGTCGGCTATTGTTGCCTGGCGGAGCTTCGCATGTACGAAACCATCGAGAGCGGGCAGGCGCACACCCCCTTCCTGCGCTTTGGTGACACGGTGCGCATCGAGATGCTCGATACTGCCGGACACAGTCTGTTCGGTGCCATCGAACAGCGTGTGGCTCCCTATCCGGATTGATCTGCCCCCAGGAGGCGACCGTGCAGCTCTATACCTACTTTCGCAGCTCTGCCGCCTGGCGTGTGCGCATCGCACTCAATCTGAAGCAACTGCCCTGGCAGGCGCTGCCGGTGCATTTGCTGCGCGATGGCGGGCAGCAGCATCAGGCGGCCTTTCGCGCCATCAATCCGGCGGGCACCGTGCCGACGCTGGTGACCGATGACGGCCTGTTGATCCGGCAGTCACTGGCCATCATCGACTATCTGGATGAGGTGTATCCAAACCCGCCACTGCTGCCGGCCGATCCGGCCGGTCGGGCACGGGTGCGCGCCCTGGCGCTGCAGATCGCCTGCGACATCCATCCGCTCAACAATCTGCGCGTGCTGCAATATCTCGAGCAGGTACTGGGCCAGGACAAGCCGGCCCGTGACCAGTGGTACCGCCATTGGGTCGCTGCAGGTCTGCAGGCGCTGGAAGCCCTGCTGAGCGATGACCCGGCCAGCGGTCCGTTCTGTCATGGCGATCAGCCTGGCATGGCCGATTGCTGCCTGGTGCCTCAGCTGTTCAATGCCCGCCGTTTTGACGTGCCGCTGGACGGCTACCCGCGTCTGCTGGCCATCGAAGCCGCCTGCCTGCCGCTGCCGGCTTTCATCGCGGCGCATCCGGCGCAACAGGCCGACGCCGAGTCCTGATGTTGTCTGACAGTCGTGTGCTGTGCAGCAAAGTCATTGCATCAATCCCAAAGCTTGCCGCTTGTCCCCATGGCACGATTCTGCGCATCAATCAATCGGAGCAAGACGATGCCAAGTGGAATCTTGAAGAAGGTGGGGGGCGTTCCTCTGTACAAGCAGGGTGAGGTGGGTGATAAATCCCGACCGTATCTGTCGGTTGAGGGCGACAAGTTGGCGTCGCTGAACTGTAAAGTGAATTTCCCGGGGACGCAGAAAGAGATTGCTTGTCGCCACCTGGCGACCCAGGTGGTACTGGACTTGCTGCAGGGCAGCGATCAGCCAAAAGTGAACTGGTCGCACTATGCCTCAGCCGATGCCATTGTTCGCCATGTTCCGGCGGAGGTGGAGTCGCGATACCTCTCATTGCTGAATGGTGCCTCAACCGTCCATCTTGTTATCCCTGAACGCTTTGGCGAGTACCTGCAGCAGGAGTTCGACGAGATGGCGCGGTCGGGCGAGGCCTTGCGGGTCAAGTTGATGACATCGACTACCCATGTCATGGCGTTGTGGCTGACGCGCAAGCCGACGCCGGTGGTGCATTTCTACGACCCGAACCTGACCAACAAGGCGGTGCGCTGCAAGCCGCGAGATGTCGCGGCTTTGAGGGCGATGCGCTGGGAGGATTTTTCCCCGGCGGCAGGTAAAAGTTACTTCATCGGTGAGCAGCAACATTTCATGATCCTGGATTGTGGTGAGGAGACGCTGAGCCGAAACGCTGCAACCACACAACTGAAAACCAACCACTTGCCCGAGGCTTGCTCGGCTGCGGTGTTGATGGATCTGATGACCCTCAACCTGGGTGAAGCCGTGTTGGCGACAGCCCCGCAACTGCTCAGCATGTCTGTTGATCAGCGACTGGCTGTCCTGTGCTGTCAGGCGCCCGGCATGCTGGATGCCGCACACTACGCCATGAGCCATGCCCGGCATGCCTCGGCCAGCGCCTACCTGCATTTATTGGCCACCTTGCCGCTGATTGCGCGCGAGCGGCGTGCACTGCTGAACAATCGCTCAAGGGTCGGGAATCATTTGCTGACGCTGGCCATCTCTTTTGCGACCCCCGAAATCGTTGCCGGTTTTGCCCCGGTGCTTGATCGGTTGCCAAAGATTGACCGTCAGCAGGCGTTGCAGGAATCACAGGCAGTTTTTTTTGCGATTCAGGAGCATGCGCGCGGCATGTTGCCGGCATTGGCCCGTTTATTGCAGACCGTGTTGCCAGCGCAGCAGCAGGCGCTGCTGAGTGAGACGGACGAACAGGGGCTGACGCCTGTCACGCTGGCCCTGGTGAAGAAAGATCCGTCACTGATCCGTGACTTTCGCCTTCTCCTGCAAGGCTTGCCAGCCGAAGGTCAGCAGCAGGTCTTGCTGGGTCCGGATGGTCGAGGTGTTGCCTTGCAGTCCCTGCTGCGCAGCGCGGACAGACGCCTGCGTCAGGCTGCGCTGTCCTTGCTGCAGTCCCTGCCGCAGAGCTACCCGCACTTTCAGGCGCGCTGGGGCCTGCCGCCCTTGCCGCCCGGCAAGACGCTCCGTCCGGATGTCTCTGTCGTGCAGGCGCCATGGCGAGTCCTGACGGCGGGCACGCCACGGCATCGGGAAACCCAGATCTGAGGTGCAGGCTGTCCCGATGGGCAGCAAAACGCCCCCGGCAGCAGGCTGGCGGGGGCGTGAAGGATGCCGAAGCAGGGTCAGCTGTCGCTACCTTCTTCGCCGCTGCCAGCCATTTGCTTCAGGTGGGCATAGCGTTGCCGCATCTGGTTGTCCGCCTCTTGCACCATGCTTTGATAGTGCTCGGGGTGGGCGCGCTCGGTGATGCGGAAACGGCCTTCGCTCTCCATGAAATCGGCCAGCGGCAGGGTGGGCTCGGCGCTGTCCAGCTTGAACGGATTTTCCCCTGTGGCGATCTTGCGCGGGTCGTAGCGATACAGCGGCCAGTAGCCGGCCTGTACGGCGGCTTTCTGCCGTTCCAGACCATCACCCATGTCATAGCCGTGTGCGATGCAGTGGGCGTAGGCGATGATCAGCGAGACGCCGTCATAGCTGACGGCATCCTGCAGGGCACGTACCGTCTGCACATCCTTGGCGCCAAAGGCCACCGAGGCGACGTAGACATTGCCATAGGTCATGGCGATCTGACCCAGATCCTTCTTGGGTCGTACCTTGCCGGCGGTGGCGAACTTGGCGGCGGCCCCCAGCGGGGTGGCCTTGGATTGCTGGCCACCGGTGTTGGAGTACACCTCGGTATCCATTACCAGGATGTTGACGTTGCGCCCCGAGGCCAGGACATGGTCCAGGCCGCCGTAGCCGATGTCATAGGCCCAGCCGTCGCCACCAACGATCCACACCACCTTTTCCACCAGGTAGTCGCACAAAGCCAGCAGGCGGATGGCAGCCGGATCCTGGCGCCCGGTCAGTGCCGTGCGCAGGGCGTCGACGCGCTCGCGCTGTGCCTTGATGCCGGCATCGCTGCTTTGATCGGCATGGATCAGGCTGTCGGCCAGATCGGCCGGCAGGGTGGGTGCCAACTGACGCAGCAGTTCATGGGCGTGCGTTTTGTGCTGGTCCAGCGCCAGGCGGAAGCCCATGCCGAACTCGGCATTGTCCTCAAACAGCGAGTTGGACCAGGCCGGTCCTCGACCGGCACGGTCGGTGGTGAACGGCGTGGTCGGCAGGTTGCCGCCGAAAATCGACGAGCAGCCGGTGGCGTTGGCGATCAGTGTGCGGTCACCGAACAGCTGTGTCAGCAGTTTGACGTAAGGCGTTTCGCCGCAGCCCAGGCAGGCGCCGGAAAACTCGAACAGCGGCTGGATCAGCTGGGTGGTCTTCAGGCTCAGCTTGATGTCGGCGCGCTCAAACTCCGGCAGGCCGAGGAAGAACTCGAAGTTGTCGTGTTCGTCGGCAACCAGCGGTGCCTTGGGGGCCATGGCCAGTGCCAGTCGCTCCGGATTGGCCTTGTCCTTGCCGGGGCAGACCTTGAGACACAGGGTGCAGCCGGTGCAGTCTTCTGGTGCTACTTGCAGCAGATAGGCGCCACCCTTGGCTTCGGCCCCCTTGTAGGGCATGGACTTGAGCGTGGCAGGCGCCTGTTCCAGTTCGCTGTTGGCCACCCCCTTGACGCGGATGGCGGCATGCGGGCACACCATGGTGCACTTGTTGCACTGGATGCACAGCGACGGCTCCCAGACCGGAATTTCGTCGGCGATATTGCGCTTTTCGTATTTGGCGGTGCCGACCGGCCAGGTGCCATCGACCGGGAAGGCGCTGACCGGCAGCAGGTCGCCCTTGCCGGCCAGCATCATGGCGGTGACGCGTTGGACGAAGTCCGGCGCATTGGCCGGTACGATCGGCGGCAGGTCGCGACGCGCGTCGGCCTGGCTGCCGAGCGGCACTTCATGCAGGCCGGCCAGTGTCTGGTCGACGGCGGCGAAGTTCTTTTCCACCACCGCACGACCCTTGCGGCTGTAAGTCTTCTCGATGGCCTTCTTGATCTGGGCGATGGCTTCTTCGCGCGGCAGCACGGCCGACAGGGCAAAGAAGCAGGTCTGCATGATGGTGTTGATGCGGTTGCCCATGCCGGTGGCCTGTGCCACGGCGCGGGCATCGATGGTCCAGACCTTGAGCTGTTTGTCGAGAATCTGTTGCTGTACGCTGCGCGGCAACTGTGCCCACAACTGATCGGGCGCATGGGGGGCATTCAGCAGCAGGGTGGCGCCGTGGGCCGCGTATTGCAGCACATCGTAGCGGTCGAGGAAGACAAAGTGGTGGCAGGCGACAAACTGGGCTTCCTGCACCAGGTAGCTCGACTGGATGGGCTGCGGGCAGAAGCGCAGGTGCGAGATGGTGACCGCACCTGATTTCTTCGAGTCGTAGACAAAATAGCCCTGGGCATACAGCGGGGTGTTGTCGGCGATGATCTTGATCGAATTCTTGTTGGCACCCACCGTGCCATCGGAACCCAGGCCGAAGAAGACCGCGCATTGTTCGCCGTCTTCGCGCAGATGGAAGCGATCGTCCACCTTGAGCGACAACCCGGTCACATCATCATTGATGCCCACGGTGAAGTGGCGCTTCGGCTGGCTGGCGGTCAGTTCGTCGAATACCGCCTTGACCATGGCCGGGGTGAATTCTTTCGAGGCCAGCCCGTAGCGGCCGCCAATGACCTGCGGGCGGAAGTCCTGCGGCAGCCAGCCGGCGGCACGGCCTTCTTCCAGCGCGGCGATGACATCCAGATACAGCGGTTCGCCCAGGCTGCCTGGTTCCTTGCAGCGGTCCAGGACGGCGATCGAGCGTACCGAGGGCGGCAGGGCATTCACCAGGTCGCGGGCTGACAGGGGGCGATAGAGGCGAACCTTCAGGACGCCGGTCTTGCTGCCGGCCCGGTTGAGCGCCAGGCTGGTCATGTCGGCCACTTCGGCACCCGAGCCCATCATGACGATCACCTGTTCGGCATCGGCCGCGCCGACATAGTCGAACAGCTTGTATTGCCGGCCGGTGAGGGCGGCAAAGCGGTCCATTTCCTGCTGCACGGTGGCGGCACAGACGTCGTAGAACGGGTTGCGTGCCTCCTGCGCCTGGAAAAAGGTGTCGGGGTTCTGTGCCGTGCCGCGCACCACCGGATGGTCCGGGCTGAGTGCGCGATGACGCATGGCGTGTACCTGCTCGTCGTCCAGCAGGGCGCCCAGGGTCTCGTCATCGAGATAGTGGATCTTGGCGACTTCGTGCGAGGTGCGGAAGCCATCGAAGAAGTGCAGGAAAGGCACGCGTGTCTTCAGGGTGGCGGACTGGGCGATGGCGGCCATGTCCTGAGCCTCCTGCACCGAGGCCGAGGCCAGCATGGCAAAGCCGGTCTGGCGGGTGGCCATCACGTCAGAATGGTCGCCGAAGATCGACAGGGCATGGGTCGCCAGCGTGCGTGCCGAGACATGCATCACGAACGGCGTCAGTTCGCCGGCGATTTTGTACATATTGGGGATCATCAACAGCAGGCCCTGCGAGGCGGTAAAGGTCGTGCCCATTGCCCCGGCCTGAATGGCGCCGTGCACCGCGCCGGCAGCGCCGCCCTCGGACTGCATCTCGGTGATTTCCGGTACCACGCCCCACAGGTTGCGGCGCCCTTCAGCGGCCCACTGGTCGGCCAGTTCACCCATGGTCGACGAGGGCGTGATCGGATAAATCACGGCGATTTCATTGCTGCGGTAGGCGACCGAGGCGCAGGCCTCATTGCCGTCTACGGTGATCATTTGCTGCTTCTTCAACATCCTGGCCCAACCTTCTGGATGGATTTGTCAATCCGCCATTCAAGCATGGGGCGCGTTGCTCTGCTCCCACATAAATCAAATGTAGGCCAGAAATTAGTGTGACAGCTCGAAAAAATATTGCTACGCAGCAATCGGCGGCGTGAAAAATTCTGACTTTTAACCCGGAATAATTAGTTTATAAATTAACCGTAAGATACTGACATTTTTTTGGCGTCCCCGGCGGGCGTCAGGCATCGAAACGAGGTCTTGAGCTTGCATCAATTGCGCGGGTTGTTGATGGCTTTTTTGCTGCTGGCCGTCCTGGCTGGTCTGGGCTTGTTGCCCATGCTGTGGCCGGTGCCCGGTTTGCCGCAGGAGCGGCATGCGCTGGCATTCCTGCTGGCCGGGGTGGGGCTGTTGTCCGCCGTGGCGGCCTTGTTGGCCTATCGTGTGATCCGCCTTGGCTGGCAGGGCTCCCTGCGCGCCTTGCGCGAAAGCGAGCAACGCTTTCGCCATGTCTTTAATGCCGTCAGCGAGGCAGTCTTCATTCATCATCCGGTGACCGGGCAGATTCTGGATGTCAATCAGCGTGCCAGCGATCTGTACGGCTATGCTCCCGATGTCTTGCGTACCATGAGCGTCGGGCAATTGTCGTCCAATGTCCTGCCTTATACCGAGGCGGAGGCCCGGGTCAAACTGCTCAAGGTCATGACCGAAGGGCCGCAGCGTTTTGACTGGCTGGGACGCCATCAGAACGGCGCGACGTTCTGGGTCGAGGTGACGCTGCAGCAGGCGCGGATCGGCGAGCAGGATGTGGTGCTGGCGATGGTGCACGATATCCGCGAGCGCAAGCAGATGGAGCAGTCGCTGCGTCGTCGCCAGGCCATGTATGCCGTGCTCAGCGCCTCGAATCAGGCCATCATTCACGCCCGGACAAAGCAGGAACTGTTCAGTCTGGTGTGCCAGGCCATGCTGAAGATCGGCCTGTTCAGGCTGGTGTGGGTTGGTTCCCCGCAAGAAGGACTGGGGGGGGCGGTGCGTCCGCTGGCCTATGCCGGCTATGCCAGCGACTTTCTGGATGAGTTGTCCAATTACAGCTGGAACCAGTTGATCGAGGCGGGTACGCCGGCAGGGCGGGCATGGCAGAGTCGCAACCCGGTCATCATCAATGACTTCGCCACACTGGACAATCCGCTGGTGGACGGGGCGCGTGTGGCGCTGGTCCATGGCCTGCACAGCTGTGTGTCCATGGTCATTGGCGGTGGCGGGTTTCAGGGAACCCTGACCGCTTATGCCAGCGAGCGCGATTTCTTCGATGAAGAGGTGGTCGGGCTGATGCTCGAGGTGGGCAAGGAGGTCTCGTTTGCGCTGAAAAACCTGCATGAGGCCGAGCGGCAGAGCGCCACGCTCGAGCGCATGAAACTGCTGGCCAGGGTGTTTGATGAAAGCCGTGACGGCATTTTGATCTGCGATCGCGGCAACATCATCCTGATGGCCAACCGGGCGATTACCACGCTGTTCGGTTATGCCCAGGAGGAGCTGGTCGGCCAGCATCCGCGCATGCTGCGCTCCGGGCGGCATGGCAGTGCGTTCTACCGCGAAATGTGGGACTGCCTGATGAAGGACGGGTGCTGGCAGGGAGAGGTCTGGGACCGGCGCAAGGATGGCGAGCTGTTTCCCTGCTGGGCCAAGATTTATGTGATTCGCGATGAGCTTGGCCAGGTCAGCCATTACTTTGAAGTGGTTAGTGATCTGTCGGAACACCGTGCCAAGGAAGAGTTGCAGTGGATGAAGCGTTATGACCTGCTGACCCGTCTGCCCAATCGCAATGTGCTGCAGGAGCACGCCGAGGCGGCGATTGCCTATGCAGGCGAGCACGATCAGATGGTGGCCATGCTCAGTATCAATCTGGATCGCTTTCACTACGTCAACGAGTCACTGGGGCATGGCGCCGGGGATCAGGTGCTGAAGATCATGGCCGAGCGCTTCAGTGAGGTGCTGGATGAACAAAGTGTGCTGTCGCGCTTGTCTGGTGGCGCTTTCGTGGCGCTGCTGCCCGCACTTTCCCATGCCCGGCAGGCTGAAGAGGTTGCCAGTCAGTTGCTCAAGGCGGCTTCGCGGGTCTATGAGCTGGATGGCATCAAGATCAGCCAGACAATCTGTATTGGCATTGCGCTCTACCCGCTGGATGGTGATGACTTCAGTACCTTGCTCAAGCATGCCGACAGTGCCCGCATGGATGCCGCCGAGTGCGGGGGGAATCATCTGCGCTTTTATGTGCGTGAGTTGAACGAGCGCACGCGTGATCGTCTCAGTCTGTCTTCCGAGTTGATGCAGGCGCTGGAACATGAGCATTTCGAGCTGTTTTACCAGCCGCAGGTGGCCGCCGACAGCGGGGTGCTGACGGGCGTCGAGGCTTTGCTCAGATTGAATCACCCGGTGCGCGGCCTCGTCAGCCCGGTGGAGTTCATTCCGATTGCCGAAGAGACTGGCCTGATCGTGCCGCTCGGCGCCTGGGTGATCCGCGAGGCTTGCCGGCAGATGGCGCGCTGGCTTGAGCTGGGGGTGGAGACCATGTCGGTGAATCTGTCCCCCCTGCAGCTGCAGGATCCGCAGTTGTTCGAAATCATCCTGCAGGCGCTCAATGCCAATCAGCTGGCGCCCGGGCATCTGGAGTTCGAAATTACCGAAAGCGCCCTGATGCGCAACTCGATTGCCACGCTCAACCAGCTCAATCGTCTGAAAGCGCTGGGAGTGCGGATGGCGATTGATGACTTCGGTACCGGTTATTCTAACCTCAGCTATCTGAAACAGTTTCCGGTCGACCGGCTGAAAATCGACCAGGCTTTTGTGCGGGGTGTACCGGAAGATGCCAACGATGCCGCGATTGTCGAGGCCATTCTGGCGGTGGCGCGGGCACTGGGCTTGTCCACCATCGCCGAGGGCGTGGAGACCCCGGCCCAGGCGGATTTTCTGCGCCACTTGCATTGTGATGACTTCCAGGGCTTTTTCTACGCCAGGCCCATGCCGGCCCGCGAGTTCGAGGCCTGGCTGGAGACTCGCCTGCTGCTGGCACGGCATGGCTGAGCGCGTGGCTCGATGTAACTGCCTTATACTATCGACTTCATCATTGACCCTGGTTTATCCCTCTCATGTTGATGGAAGTCCGTGCCTTGCGGCGCACCGGCTTGCTGCCGGTGTCCTTTTCGCTGGCGGCCGGTGAGTGCCTGGCGATTGCCGGTCCCTCCGGCTGTGGCAAGTCCCTGCTGCTGCGTGCCATTGCCGATCTGGACCCCAATGAAGGCGAGGTCCGGCTGGCAGGTGCCGTGCGCGATGCCATGCCGGCCCCGCAGTGGCGGCGGCGTGTCGGCTATGTGCCGGCCGAACCCGGCTGGTGGGCCGATACCGTCGGCCAGCATTTTGATGACTGGGCTGCCGCTCAGCCACTGGTCACCCGGCTCGGTTTGCCGGCCGATGCCAATGCCTGGCCGATGACCCGGCCTTCCAGTGGCGAGCGTTTACGGCTGGCGCTGGTGCGTGCCCTGATGAATCGGCCTGCGGTGCTGTTGCTGGATGAGCCGACTGCCGCCCTGGATGCCGCGGCCGTCGGGCTGGTGGAGTCGCTGGTGGCCGATCAGCTGGCGCAGGGGCTGGCCGTGGTGTGGGTCAGTCATGATCCGGCCCAGGTGACGCGGGTGGCACGGCGCTGTCTGCGTTGGGATGGCAGTCAGTTTGTCGCGGAGGCACTGTGATGACTGGGTATATCCAACTGGGGTACGGCGACCTGTTGCTGGCCAGTGTGCTGGTGCTGACCAATGCGGCCTTGTCGCTGCGGCTGCATCTGGGGCTGGAGCGCAAACTGCTGGTGGCCGCCTTGCGCATGGTGTTGCAGCTGTCGCTGATGGGCTGGGTGCTGGTCAAGCTGTTTGCCTGGGTTTCGCCGCTGGCGACCCTGCTGGCAGCCCTGACCATGGTGGGGTTTGCCGGGCACGAGGCGGTGTCGCGCCAGCAGCGGCCGATGGCTGGCTGGTGGGGCTATGGGCTCGGTACCGGCAGCATGTTCCTGGCGGCTGCACTGGTGACGATTTTTGCCTTGACCTCGGCACTGCGGCCCGATCCCTGGTACGACCCGCGCTATGCCATTCCGCTGCTGGGCATGATTCTCGGCAATACCATGACCGGCATCGGACTGGGGATGAACGGACTGGCCAACGGTCTGTATAACCGCCGGGCCGCCATCGAGGCGCGGCTGATGCTGGGGCATGATCGCCGCTCGGCACTGGCGCCGGTCACCCGCGAGGCGCTCGTGGCGGCCATGCTGCCGATCATCAATGTCATGTCTGCCTCCGGCGTGGTGGCGCTGCCGGGCATGATGACCGGCCAGATCCTTGGTGGCGTGCCGCCGGCCCAGGCGGTCAAATACCAGATCCTGATCCTGTTCCTGATTGGCGGCGGCACCGGGCTGGGGGCGCTGGCGGCGGTGCTGGGCGGGGTATACCGTCTGACCGACTCGCGCCATCGTCTGCGGCTGGATCGTTTGCGTTCCTTGGCTTGAGCGCACTGATCGCAAGCTGAACGT
Organism: Paludibacterium sp. B53371; assembly: GCF_018802765.1. NCBI lineage: Bacteria > Pseudomonadati > Pseudomonadota > Betaproteobacteria > Neisseriales > Chromobacteriaceae > Paludibacterium > Paludibacterium sp. B53371. The sequence goes on along the minus strand of NZ_CP069163.1, from coordinate 2,024,227 downwards.
AGCCCCTCGTGCCAGTGTCCTGTGACGACTGGTAATGGAGGGGTTTTTTGCCACTTACATATTCTTTATTGAAATAAAAAATAAAAATGATATAGTCTTATGATCTTTACCATGGAGTGATTCATGCAGACTGAGCAATTGGCAACCCTGTTTGGCGAGTTTCCTTATCTTCACGGTTTTTCTCCGGCGGAGCAGGCGCGTCTGGCGCGTCAGGCCCGTTTCCTGGAGAGCGAGCTGTATCGGGATATCGACCTGGCACGTTGTTGTCATTTGCTTGAGGTAGGTTGCGGGGTGGGCGCACAGACCGAGATCCTGCTGCGTCGTTTTCCGGATCTGCGCATTACGGGCATCGACTACAGTCAGCAACAGCTGGCCAGTGCGCGTGCCCGCTTGCTGGAAAATCCGCTGGCTGAAGGGCGAACGGAGCTGATGCAGATGGATGCCGGCCATCTGGCGTTTGCCCCCGCCAGTTTTGATGCGGCCTTTCTGTGCTGGGTGCTGGAGCATGTGCCCGAACCCGAGCAGGTCTTGTCCGAGGTGCGGCGCGTGTTGCGCCCCGGCGGGCGTGTCTATGCCACCGAGGTGATGAACGCCACGTTCTTCGTGTCGCCGTACTCGCCGCATCTGCAGCAGTACTGGCTGGCGTTCAATGATCATCAGCTGGCGCTGGGCGGCGATCCGTTTGTCGGTGTCAAGCTGGGCCAGATGCCGCTGCGCCAGGGGTTCCGCGACGTACGCACCGAGGTCAAGACCTGGCATCTGGATGCCCGTGATCCGCGACGCCGTCATGAGGTGCTGCTGTACTGGAGCGAATTGCTGCTGTCCGCGGTCGAGCAGTTGCTGGCCAGTGGCCGGGTCGATCAGGCGCTGGTGGCGGGCATGCAAGCCGAGTTGGCGCAGTTGGCCAAGGATCCGGATCTGGTGCTGTTCTACAGTTTTTGCCAGGCCAGTGCGCATGCCTGATTTTTTTTGCCTCCAATAGAATCAGGAGGAATCAAATGCATCATTTTTATTACTTCAACCGTTATTTCATCCTTGGCCAGCGGGTCGGGGAGCGTCACAAGGCAGACAGGAGAGAAGGTCATGTCGAATGCGTCGGTACTGAATCTGATCGGCCAAACCCCGTTGTTGCGGGTCAATCATCTGGACACCGGACCCTGCCAGCTGTTTCTCAAGCTGGAGAGCCATAATCCGGGCGGCTCGATCAAGGATCGGGTCGGGCTGGCGATGATTGCCGCCGCCGAGCGCGATGGCTTGCTGCAGCCCGGCGGCACCATTGTCGAGGCCACCGCCGGCAACACCGGTCTCGGCCTGGCGCTGGTGGCCGCGCAGAAGGGCTACAGACTGATTCTGGTGGTGCCGGACAAGATGAGCCGCTAGAAGGTGCTTCACCTGCAGGCGCTTGGCGCCGAGGTGGTGCTGACGCGTTCGGACGTTGGCAAGGGGCACCCTGACTACTACCAGGATCTGGCACAGCGCATCGCCAATGAGACGCCGGGGGCGTACTACATTGACCAGTTCAACAATCCGGCCAACCCGCTGGCACATGAAACCGGCACGGCACCGGAAATCTGGCAGCAAATGGGCCATGAGGTTGATGCCATCGTGGTCGGGGTTGGTTCCAGCGGCACGCTGACCGGCTTGTCACGCTTCTTTGGTCGTGAATCACCGGAGACGGCGTTCGTCCTGGCCGATCCGCAGGGGTCGATCCTCGCCGACTATGTCGAGACCGGTCACCACGGCGAGGCCGGCAGCTGGCTGGTCGAGGGCGTGGGTGAAGATTTTGTACCGCCGCAGGCCGACCTGTCGCGTGTGCGCCGCGCCTTCCGCATTTCCGACCGCGAGAGTTTCGAGACGGCGCGTCTGTTGCTGCAGAAGGAGGGCGTACTGGCCGGCTCTTCCTCCGGCACGCTGGTGGCGGCGGCCTTGCGCTATTGTCGCGAGCAGACCGAGCCCAAGCGCGTGGTGACCTTTGTCTGCGACAGCGGTAACAAATATCTGTCGAAAATGTATTCGGATGACTGGTTGCAGGATCAGGGCATGATCCAGCTGCCTCAGGTGGGCACCTTGCTGGACCTGATCCCGCGCCGCCATGATCTCGGACAGTCGGTGGTGTGCCGTCCGGACGAGACCCTGGCCCAGGTGTATCAGCGCATGCGCCAGTTCGATGTGTCGCAGTTGCCGGTGCTGGCCGATGAGACGGTGGTCGGCATCATCGACGAGTGGGATCTGCTGCTCTCGGTTCATGGCGAACCGGAGAACTTCCAGCAGAAGGTGTCGCAGACAATGAGCTCGGAGGTCAAGACGCTGCAGCCGGATGCCGGCTTGCAAGACCTGCTTCAAGTGTTCAATGATGGCTATGTCGCGTTGGTGGTGGACCGTAGCCATTACCTGGGGCTGATTACCCAGGCGGACTTGCTGGCTTTCTGGCGCCGTCAACCGCGTTAGCGGAGGAAAAGGCATGAGCTTGAATGAGGCGGGATTGCTGCCGTTTTTGCAGCAACAGGCAGTGATGGTGCTGGATGGTGCGCTGGCCACCGAGCTGGAGGCGCGTGGCTGCGATCTGAACGATCCCCTGTGGTCGGCGCGGGTGCTGATTGAGCAGCCGGCGCTGATTCGTCAGGTGCATGCCGATTATTTTTCCGCCGGGGCCGATGTGGCCACCACGGCCAGCTATCAGGCCACATTCGAGGGCTTTGCCCGCCGGGGGCTGGATCATGAGGCCGCGGCGGGTCTGATGCGGCGTGCGGTCGAACTGGCGCGCGAGGCGCGTGACGCCTTCTGGGCCGAACCGGCGCATCGCGCCGGCCGGCTGAAACCGCTGGTGGCCGCCTCGGTGGGGCCGTATGGCGCCATGCTGGCGGATGGCTCGGAGTATCGCGGGGACTATGCGCTGGATGAGGAGGGACTGATGGCCTTTCACCGGCCGCGCATGGCCGAGTTGCTGGCGGCGGGGCCGGACTTGCTGGCCTGCGAGACGGTGCCTTGCCTGAGCGAGGCCCGGGCGCTGGCGCGCCTGCTGGGCGAGTTTCCGCAGGCGCGCGCCTGGATCAGTTTTTCCTGCCGGGATGGCCGGCACAATAGCCAGGGGGAGCTGCTGGCAGATTGTCTGGCTGCACTGGAAGGGTTCGATCAGGTGCTGGCCGTCGGGCTCAACTGTACGGCCCCCGGCTTTGTCCCTGAGCTGCTGCAGTCAGCGCGGTCTGCCACGAGCAAGCCGCTGCTGGTCTACCCCAATTCGGGTGAACACTATGATCCGAACGGCAAGTGCTGGCATGGCGAGCGTGATCCGCAGGCCTTTGCCAGCGCGGCGCGTGGCTGGCAGCAGGCGGGTGCCCGCCTGATTGGCGGCTGCTGCCGCACTTCGCCGGCGGATATTGCCGCACTGGCTGCCTGGGCGCGCACCTGACGGTGCGGCGTCTTATCGTGCCGGCCTGAGCCAGTCCGGCGCGATGGCTTCCAGGGCCTGTGGCGCAAAGCCCAGCAGTGCCTGCGGAAAGCCCTGATCGCTGATGTTGTCGCTCGCCAGCGAGCGCAGGTTGTCGCGGCTCATCAGCGGTTCGCCTGGCAGACAGGCCAGCAGCCCGGCCTGCAGCATGCCCAGCGCCATCGGCATCGGCCAGACCGGCCTGGGGTGGCCGCTCAGCCGGCCGGTATAACGCACCAGTTCTGCTAGGGTGTAGCGCTGAGGGCCGACCAGATCGAGCGTCTGCCGGATACTGGCCGGGGTATCCAGGGCGGCCTCAACGGCATGGGCGACGTCTTCGACCCAGACCGGCTGGAAGCGGGTCTGGGCGCAGGCCAGCGGGATCAGGGGAAACAGCCGGTTGAGCCGGACAAACAGGGTGAGAAAGTTGTCGCCGCGCCCAAAAACCACCGAAGGTCGCAGAATGGTCCAGTCCAGCCCGCTGTCGCGCACGGCCTGTTCGCCAGCGGCCTTGCTTTGCTGGTAGAGGCTGGGCGCATCCGTGGCGGCGCCCAGGGCACTGATATGCAGCAAACGCGGTACCCCGGCCGTCCGGCAGGCTTCGACGATGCGGGCAGGCAGGTCGGCGTGAACCGCCTGAAATTGCTGACGGCTGCCATGCAAAATGCCGGCCATGCTGATGACCGCATCGTGCCCGGCCAGCCAGTCCGCCATGGCGGTTGCTGACTGCAGGTCGACCCGACTGAGTTGTACCCGCGGCAAGACCTGCAGGGGGTGCAGCTGCAAGCCGGTCTTGCGGCTGGCAATGCTCAGCTGCCATCCCCGCTGATTCAGCCGGTTGGCGATATGTCTGCCGATGAAGCCACTGCCACCGATCAGTGCGATCTTGTTCATGCTGTGTCCTGTTTGTTCTTCTGGCCATTCATTCTAGCGACTGCGGCGGTGTATTGCCTGCCAACTCCACTGTGCCCCCTGTGCCGCCCAGGCACCCAGCAGCAGGAAACCCAGTAATCCCGCCAGCGCCTGCTGCCAGAAGGTGGTCAGCAACTGAATGCTGCCCAGGCTCGTGGCCAGCACCAGCAGCAGCCCGGCCAGCATCCATCCGGTTTCCGGCCAGCGCATGACGCCGAGCATGTCGCGCCTTGTCGGCAGGGCATAACCCAGCGCCAGACCCAGCGGCAGCAATTGTGTCGCCTGTCGGGTGATCACGCCGACGATCAGGCTGGCCAGTGCCAGTAGCAGCCAGGGCAGGCGCCGGCATTCGGCAGGCTGCGCGGCATGGGCTTCGTGGCGCCATTGCCAGCGTTCCAGCGCGATCAGCAGCGCGGCCAGCGTCAGGCCGGCCAGGACGTCGGAGATGAAGTGTACGCCGAGCCAGACACGGGCCATGGCGGTCCAGGTCGCCAGCAGGAGGGCCAGGGGCAGGGTCCACTTCAGTGGCAGCCTGGCGCGGCACCAGAAGGCCAGTGCGCCGAGAAAAAACAGGGCACTGAAGGCATGTCCGCTGGGCATGCCGAAGCCTGCGGCGCCGCGTTCGCTCAGTGCCGGCAGGTAATGAAAGGGCCGTGGCAGGGCCAGCAGCGATTTCAGCCCCTGGGTCAGCATGGATAGCAGCGCCAGCCAGTAGGCCATGCGGTGCAGGTAGCGGCGGCCGAGCGCCAGGGCGACGAAGGGCAGGCACAGGACATAGAACCAGACCTCGCCAAGAAAGCTGCCGCTGCGGAAAAATCCGCCCCAGCCAGGGGTGGCCTGTTGCAGGGACTGGATCAGCGGTAGTTCCTGCTGCTGGATGGCCGGGGCAGCCTGACGGAAGTCCGCATGGTCCTCGGTCTGACTGTCCGGAATGCTGTCGAGCTGGTCGAACAGGCGCGCAATCTGGGCCGGGTAGCGCAGCGGCAGGGCCGCCGCCTGCTGGCGGGTGAAGAGCCCCGCCTGGATGACCTCGCTGCCCAGATGCGGTGCGTTCAGCAGGTTGAGCCGGTCATCGCTGATCGGCATGGGTTGCAGGGTCTGGCAGGCGTACAGACGGAATGATTCACCAAAGCACGGAAGTCGCAATCCGACGCGGACCGCCAGTCCGGTCTCCTCCAGGGTTTCACGCGCCGCGGCCTGCTGGCCGGTTTCCTCGCCGTCGATGTAGCCGGCCGGCAGCGACCACTGATTGGCCGGGCCGCCCTGTACCAGCAACAGGCGCTCTCCGTCGCGCAGGGCGCAGCCGGCACCGGCAGCCTGGCTGGCGGGGGACAACAGCAGGGAGGCCAGCAGTAACGGCGTGACAAGAAAAGGGAAACGGGGCATGGGGGGGCTCTGGGTGGAATGAAAGCCTATTGGATTCATATGACCTGCTGGCGTTCATTTTGCATGTCATATTCCTAAAAAGAATAAAAATAAAAATATAAATAATTTTCGGGAATGAGGGTGGCAGGATACAGTATGCACATTGCCAGCCAGACGGAATTCATCGTGATTAGCATAGAGCATGTCAACAAGTCCTACCGCAGCGGCGGCCAGTCGGTGCAGGCGCTGACGGATGTCAGTCTGCAGGTGGCGCAGGGGGAGATTTTCGGCGTCATCGGACGCTCGGGGGCCGGCAAGAGTTCCCTGATCCGCTGCCTGAATCTGCTGGAGCGGCCGGATTCAGGGCAGGTGCTGGTCGATGGCATCGACCTGACCGCTTTGCCGCCACGCGAACTGCCGGAGCATCGCCGCCGCATTGGCATGATTTTCCAGCATTTTAATCTGCTGCACTCCAAAACCGTGGCCCAGAACGTGGCCTTTCCGCTGCGACTGGCCGGCGAACGGCGCACCGCCGTGATCCGGGAACGGGTCGATGAGCTGCTGGCGCTGGTGGGCCTGGCCGGCCTTGGCGACCGTTATCCGCATCAGTTGTCGGGCGGGCAGAAGCAACGGGTCGGCATTGCACGGGCTTTGGCCAATCGTCCGACGGTCCTGCTGTCCGATGAGGCAACGTCTGCGCTGGATCCGCAAACCACCCAGTCGATTCTCGCACTGCTGGCGGATATCAATCAGCAGTTGGGGCTGACCATCGTACTGATTACCCATGAGATGTCGGTGATTCGCCAGCTGTGTGACCGGGTGGCGGTGCTGGACCATGGCCATATTGTCGAATCCGGCACGGTGAGCGAAGTGTTCCTGCATCCCCGCCATGCTGTGACGCAAAGCCTGCTGGGCGAACTGGGCCTGGTGGATGAATCGGCACTGCAGCGCTTGCGTCAGGAAACGCGCGGACCGCTCATTCGCCTGACCTTTGTCGGTGAAGCGACCCATCAGCCGGTGCTCAGCCGCGTCACGCAGCAGACCGGCCTGCATTTCAACATCCTGCAAGGCTCGGTCGGGCATATCAAGACCACGCCCTATGGCCAGTTGCTGGTCGAAGCTGTCGGCGAGGTGCCCGACTTGTCCAGGGTGCTGCGTCAGTTTGAACAGTGGCAGATCCATCATGAGGTACTGGCATGAACCTGAACGATATTTTCTGGCCGGAAATCGCCGAGGCCGCCCGCGACACCCTGGTGATGAGTGGGTTTTCGCTGCTGTTCAGTGTGTTGCTCGGTCTGCCGCTGGGGGTGCTGCTTTTTCTGACCGGCAAACAGCGCCTGCTGCAGCAAGGGGTGCTGAATCAGTTGCTGTCTTTGCTGGTGAACGTGCTGCGTTCCGTACCGTTCATTATTTTGCTGATCATCATGATTCCGCTGACCGTCTGGCTGATCGGGACCTCGATCGGTGTGGCAGGTGCCATTCCGCCGCTGACGGTGGCTGCGACGCCGTTCTATGCCCGGCTGGTGGAAAACGTGCTGCGCGAGGTGGATCACGGTGTGGTGGAGGCCTGTCTGGCCATGGGGGCACGCCGCCGCCAGGTGGTGCTGTCCGCCCTGTTGCCCGAGGCCATGCCCGGCTTGCTGGCCGCGGCCACGGTGACCGCGGTGGCACTGGTGTCCTATTCGGCCATGGCAGGGGCGATTGGCGGCGGCGGCCTGGGGGATCTGGCGATTCGCTATGGCTATCAGCGCTTCCAGGTGGATGTGATGGTGGTCACGGTATTACTGATGATTGTGCTGGTGCAGCTGCTGCAGTGGGGCGGTGACCGGCTGGTGAGACATTTTTCCCGACGTTGATGCGGAATGGTTCCGGCATCTGAATTGTGATTCTAATGAAATGAAAGGAAGTGCCATGTTGAAAAAGCGTCATTTTCTGGCTGCAGCCCTGATTGGCCTCGCTTCGCTGGCGGTACGGGCCGAGACGCTGACGGTGGCGGCCAGCGCCATCCCGCATGCCGAGATTCTCGAATTCGTCAAACCCAAGCTGGCGCAGCAGGGAGTGGATCTGCAGGTCAAGGTGTTTGATGACTATGTGCAGCCGAATGTACAGGTGAGCGAGAAGCGCATTGACGTGAACTTCTTCCAGCATCAGCCGTATCTGGACAAGTACAACCAGAGTCATGGCACCAATCTGGTCGGGGTGGTGCCGGTACATGTCGAGCCCTTCGGTATCTACTCGCATCGCGTCAAGGGTCTGGCCCAGGTGCAGAGCGGTGCCACCATCGCCATTCCGAATGATCCGTCCAACGTCGGCCGCGCCTTGCTGCTGCTGCAACACAAGGGGCTGATCACGCTGAAGGATGCGCATAACCTGCTGGCCACGACGCGGGACATCGTCAGCAATCCGAAGCAGCTGAAGATTCGCGAACTGGATGCCGCCGTGTTGCCGCGCGTGCTGGATCAGGTCGATCTGGCGGTGATCAACACCAACTATGCGCTGGAAGCCAAGCTGGTACCGACCCGTGATGCGATTGCCCTGGAAAATGGCACCTCGGCTTATGCCAACCTGCTGGTGGCCCGTCCGGACAACAAGAATGCCCCGGCCGTGAAGAAGCTGGCTGCGGTGCTGAATTCGCCGGAAGTCCGTCAGTTTATCGAGCAGAAGTACAAGGGGGCGGTCGTACCGGCTTTCTGATTAATGGCTGACCTGGCCGAGGCTGGGTCTCCTGATGTTCCCTACCTGCGGTTTCCTTGGTGAAACTGGCGCGGTGCCTGATGGCTCCGCGCTTTTTTTTGTGTCGGAATGGACAAAGAAAAAGCCCGATCGGATGATCGGGCTTTTGTCTGGATCTGGCGTCCCCACGGGGAATCGAACCCCGGCCGCCGCCGTGAAAGGGCAGTGTTCTAACCGCTAAACTATAGGGACTGTGGTGGAGATAAGCGGGATCGAACCGCTGACCTCTTGCATGCCATGCAAGCGCTCTCCCAGCTGAGCTATACCCCCGTACTGCGAACAGTGGGGCGCATTATAGGGACAGCATTTTCTGCTGTAAAGGGGTTTGGTGAAAAAAGTTCAAAAAAGTGAATTGAGCGGGACGGGCGGGCTGGGCCGCAGTCCCTTTTTGCGCAGCAGCACCTGACAGTACCAGGCGTTGGGCATGCTGCAGCTCAGCAGACTGTGCCGGTCGTGCTGGGCTGGCCGGACGGTGCTTTGGCCGGCACGGGCCAGAGAGGGCAGCAGGGCAAGTAGTAGGGCAAGCAGCAGGGTGGCTGCGGAATATCGCCGGGACATGGTGTTTCCTCCGGGGGTCAGTGGTTGCTGGCGGCGGGTTTCTGTTCATGCATGATCAGACGGCTGCAGTACCAGCCAGTGGCCAGATTGCAGGTGATGATGCGCTGCAGCTGGCTGCGGGTCAGATTGAGGTGGCGCAGGGTCTCTGCCTGTACCGCGCCGGCCAGCAGCAGCGGAATCAGCAGGATGACGAGGTGACGAGGGTTCATGGTGTTTTCCTTGGGCATTACAGCGGGGTTTGAGCCAGGATGGCCAGCAACTGGCGCATGGGGTAAATCAGGGACTCCATCAGCCCCTGTGAAGGTGCCAGCGGGTGCAGATAGCCCGGCAGTTCGGCGCGGGCAGGGATGACATGAAGAATGCCGAAAATGAGCAAGATCACATACATGGCAATCCTTTCATTGTGCGAATAAATAGAACAAAGTTTTATATAAAAACCAATTGCACTGCATTTTCGGTTATGAACATCCGACAGGCCACGGGCAGGTTTTGCAGCAGTCTTTCCGCAGTGGCTCGGTTATAATGCGAGGTTTGCCACTCGTCATAACGCACACTATGTCGGTCGGACATTACGAAAACTTCCCGGTGGGGTCGCTGCTGCTGCCAAGGCGCCTGCGCGCCGCAGTGCATGTGATCTACCGCTTTGCCCGCCATGCCGATGACCTGGCCGACGAGGGGGATGCATCGCCGCAGGCCCGGCTGGACGCATTGCAGGCGCTGCGCAGCGAACTCGATCTGCTCGCCGCCGGCCAGCCAGCCACGCTGCCGCTGATGCAGGATCTGGCACGAGTGGTCGAAAGCCATGCCCTGCCGCTGGCGCCGTTCTATGATCTGCTGTCGGCCTTCAGTCAGGATGTCGAGAAAACCCGCTATCAGAACTTTGCCGAGCTGATCGACTATTGCCGTCGTTCGGCCAATCCGGTCGGGAGGCTGATGCTGGCGCTGTATGGCGAAACCGATGCCCGCAGCGTGGCCATGTCCGACGGCGTCTGCAGTGCCTTGCAACTGATCAATTTCCTGCAGGATGTGGCCATTGACTGGCAGAAAGGGCGGGTCTACCTGCCGCAGGAAGATCTGGCCCGCTTCCGTGTCACCGAAGCGCAGATTGCCGCCGGCGACGCCGGCGGGCTGTGGACGCCGCTGATGCTCAAGCAGATCGAACGCGCGCGCAAACTGCTGCAGGCCGGTGCCCCGCTGGGCAAGCGCCTGCGTGGTCGCATCGGTTTCGAACTGCGGCTGATCATTCTCGGCGGCGATCGTATCTTGCAGAAACTGCATGCGCAGGGTGGCAATGTGTTTGCCCGGCGTCCGGTGCTGGGCTGGCGGGATTGGCTCTGGATGATATGGCGTGCCACCCGGGTGCGCTGAATGATGCTTTCGACAAGGAGAGGCGTGTGACGCCCGAGCAATATTGCCAGGACAAGGCTGCAGCCAGTGGCTCCAGCTTCTACTACAGTTTCCGTTTTCTGCCCGATGCCCGGCGCCTGGCGATCACGGCGCTGTATGCCTTTTGCCGCGAGGTCGACGATGTGGTCGACGAAACGCTCGAGCATGAGGTGGCCCATGCCAAACTGGCCTGGTGGCGTGAAGAGATCGGCCGTCTGTACGACGGTCGCCCCGGTCATCCGGTGACCCAGGCGCTGGCGCCGCATGTGTCGTCGTTTGCGCTGCCGAAGGAAGCCATGCTGGAAATCATTGATGGCATGGAGATGGATCTGAAGTTTGCCCGTTATGAGCGTTTCGAGGATTTGCTGCGCTACTGCCGCCGGGTTGCCGGCGTGGTGGGGGAGCTGTCGGCGCGCATTTTCGGTTTCAGCGATGCCGCCACCTTGCAGTATGCCGACCGGCTCGGCGTGGCGCTGCAACTGACCAATATTATCCGGGATGTCGGCGAAGATGCCCGGCGTGGCCGCATCTATCTGCCGATCGAGGATCTGCATGCCTTCGATGTGCCGGCCGCGGATCTGCAGCATGGCCGTGAAAGCGATGCCTTCGCGCGTCTGATGCAATTCCAGATTGAGCGGGCGCAGGACTATTACCGCCAGGCCTGGGCGCTGTTGCCGCCGGCTGATCGCAAGGCGCAGCGGGCCGGATTGCTGATGGCGGCGATCTATCGCGCCACGCTGGCGGAAATCCTGCTGGACGGCCCGGAAAAAGTCCTGAACCAGCGGCTGTCGCTGACGCCGCTGCGCAAGCTGTGGCTGGCATGGAAGACCTGGACCTTCGGCTACCGGCCATGAAGCCACGGGTGGCCGTCATCGGGGCCGGCTGGGCCGGACTGGCTGCCGCCGTTGAACTGGCCGGTCAGGCCGACCTGACCTTGTTCGAGGCCGGTCGCCAGGCGGGTGGTCGGGCGCGCCGTGTTTCCAGTGACGGCAATCATGTCGATAACGGTCAGCACATTTTGCTCGGGGCCTATGAGACCTGCTGGCAACTGATGCGCAAGGTCGGCGCCGATCCGGATCGGCTGCTGCACCGGCTGCCGCTGAACTGGTGGCAGGCCGATGGTTTGCAGATGCGTTGCCCGTCCTGGCCGGCGCCCTGGCATCTGCTTGCCGGCCTGCTTTCGGCCCGGGGCTTGCCCTGGTCCGGCAAGGGGCAGTTGCTGCGGGCGCTCGGACGGCTGGCCCTGTCGGGCTGGCAGGTTGCTGCGGATCAGACCGTCGCCGAGTGGCTGCAGCAGCAGGGGCAGGGGGCCGCGCTGCAACAGGTATTCTGGCGCCCCCTGGTGCTGTCGGCGCTGAATACGCCGCCGGAGCAGGCCGCCATGTCGGTACTGGCGGCCGTCTTGCGTGACAGTCTGGGTGCGCGTCGCGCCGCGAGTGACATGATGCTGCCGCGCACCGATCTGTCCGCGCTGTTTCCCGAGCCGGCGCTGGCCTGGCTGGCGGCGCAGGGCGCCACGCTGTGTCTGGGGCAGCGCGTCGGGCAGTTGCAGGCAGCCGGGCAGGGGGTGAGGGTGGACGGGCAGCCTTTCGATGCGGCCATCGTGGCCTGCGCCCCGTATCATCTGCCTCATCTGCTGCCGGACGATTTGCTGCCGGCGGCTGTCAAGAAGCTGGATTATTGGCCGATATATACCGTATACCTGCGCTTCGCTCAGGCGCCGCAGTTGCCGCGGCCGATGATCGGCCTGCGCGAAGGCACGGCCGACTGGCTGTTTGATCGTGAAGCCCTGTGCGGCGAGGCTGGCATGCTGGCTGCGGTGATCAGTGCGCCACAGGCGGGGCGATTGCCCGAGGGGGCGCTGGCACTGGCCGAGGCCGTGCTGGCCGATGTGCGCCGCATCCGGCCGGATCTGCCTGCGCCGGTGTGGTCGAAGGTGCTGGTCGAGCGCCGGGCGACGTTTGCTGCTACTCCCGGCATGGTCAGGCCTGGGGTGCGTCTGAATGCGGCATCGTGTTATCTCGCCGGAGACTGGTGTCAGGGGCTGTATCCGGCGACGCTGGAGGGGGCTGTGCGCAGTGGCGTTGCCGCTGCCGGGGCGTTGTTGCAGGACATGACAATCATGAATAGACAGACACAATGAAAAAAGAATTTGCCCGCGATTATCTGGCTGGCCGAGTGATGCTGGTGACCGGGGCCACCAAGGGTCTGGGGCGGCACTTGGCCCTGACCTTTGCCGCCCACGGTGCCACTGTGGTGCTGCTGGCACGGCATGTGAAACGGCTGGAAGCGGTCTATGACGAGATTGTGGCGGCGGGCGGCCCCGAACCGGCGGCGATTCCGCTGGATTTGTTCACGGCGACCGAGGCCGAGTTCAACCAGCTGGCCCTGCAGGTGCAGCGCGAGTTCGGTCGCCTGGACGGGATCGTGCACTGTGCCTCGTATCTGTATGCCCTGTCGCCGCTGGTGGATCAGGGCATTGAAGAATGGATGAACCAGTACCGCATCAACACGGTTGCGCCGCATGCACTGACCCGTGCCTGTCTGCCGCTGTTGCAACAGTCGCCGGATGCGGCGGTCTTGTTTGTCGGCGAGACGCATGGGTTGCACCCGGCGGCTTTCTGGGGTGGCTTCGGCGCCTCCAAGGCCGGACTGGCCTATCTGACTCAGGTGGCGGCCAGCGAGTGGGATGATCGCCCGAATCTGCGCGTCAACCTGCTGGTGCCGGGGCCGATCAATGCGCCGCAGCGCATGAAGACGCACCCGGGTGAAGATCGCAGCGAGCGAGCCGAATTGAGTGATGTCATGCCATGGTTCCTGCACTGGGCAGGACCGGACAGTGCCGGACGGAGCGGCCAAATCATCGAGCTGGATCTGCGCCAGCACGATCAGGAAGGGGACTAGCATGCGTGCATATCTGGTGTTGCCTTTGGTGCTGTGTCTGTCCGGTTGCAACTGGTTCAATCACGTCACCGGGCTGAGCAAGGAACAGGACCGGGCGACCGGTGCGGCCTGCCGCCAGACCGGGCGCTCGCTCGAGGAGTGCTTCCGGCGCAATCCGGATGCCGACAAGGCGCAGGTGTTTGCCGGTTGGCGTGAAATGCACGAATACATGACCAAGCAGCAGTTGCCGACCATGATGCCCCCGCCGGATCCGCCGCCGCCCGCCGCCTCGGCGCCAGTGGCCGCGGGCCACCCGCCGCCTGCCGCGGCAGACGGCAACCAGCCGCCCACCATGTCCGACGCGGGTGCCAATGATGGCAATGGCGGTAAACCGGACCCCGAGGTCCAGGCCGTGCTGGATACCATCAATAACCGCAGTGGTAATGGCGCCACCACGCCGAGCAATGCTGAAGAGAAGCAGTTGCAGTCCATCCTCAAACAGGGGGCGGCCAGTTCGGCCCCACCCAAGCCGAAAAAATAGGCATGGCCAAAAGTAAAACCGTTTTTTCCTGTACCGAATGTGGTGGCGAAACCCCCAAGTGGCAGGGGCAGTGCCCGCATTGTGGTGCCTGGAATACCCTGACTGAATCGCTGGCGCAACCTGCTGCCGGCAGCGGTCGCTATGAAGCCTGGAGCGGCACCGCCCAGGTGCAGTTGCTCAGTGAGGTGCAGGCCGAAGACGTGCCGCGCGACAGTGCCGGCATTGACGAGCTGGACCGGGTGCTGGGCGGTGGCCTGGTGCGCGGGGCGGTCATCCTGATCGGCGGCGACCCGGGCATCGGCAAGTCGACCTTGCTGCTGCAGGCGCTGGCTGCCATGGGCGCCACGCGGCCTGTGCTGTATGTCTCCGGTGAAGAGTCGCCGCAGCAGATTGCCATGCGCGCCTCGCGGCTGGCCGTGGATGCCGGCAAGGTGCGTCTGCTGTCTGAAATCCGCCTGGAAGCCATCATGGCGGTGCTCAAGCGCGACAAGCCGGAAGTGGCGGTGATCGACTCCATTCAGACCCTGTATACCGATCAGGTCACCTCGGCGCCCGGCTCGGTGTCACAGGTGCGCGAATGCGCTGCCCAGCTGACGCGCATGGCCAAACAAAGCGGCACGACGCTGTTGCTGGTCGGCCATGTCACCAAGGAAGGCTCGCTGGCCGGACCGCGCGTGCTCGAACACATGGTCGACACGGTGCTGTATTTCGAGGGGGATTCGCACTCCAGCTTCCGCATGATTCGCGCGGTGAAGAACCGCTTTGGCGCCGCCAATGAACTGGGCGTGTTCGCCATGACCGAGCGTGGCCTCAAGGGGGTGTCCAATCCTTCGGCAATTTTCCTGTCCTCCTGGCGAGATGATGTGTCCGGGGCCTGCGTGCTGGTCACCCAGGAAGGCTCGCGCCCGCTGCTGGTGGAAGTCCAGGCGCTGGTCGACGATGCGCACGGGTTTCAGCCCAAGCGTCTCAGCGTTGGCCTGGAGCAGAACCGGCTGGCCATGCTGCTGGCCGTGCTGCACCGCCATGCCGGCGTGGCGTGTTTTGATCAGGACGTGTTTCTTAATGCGGTCGGCGGCGTAAAGATCACCGAGCCGGCCGCCGACCTGGCGCTGATCCTGGCCATGGTGTCCTCGCTGCGCAATCGCCCCCTGCCACCCAAGATGGTGGTGTTTGGCGAGGTGGGGCTTGCCGGCGAGGTCCGGCCGGTCACGCGTGGACAGGAACGACTGCGCGAGGCCGCCAAGCTGGGCTTTACCCGTGCCATCGTGCCAATGGCCAATCGGCCGAGGCAGGAGATTGAGGGGCTGGAAGTGATTGGTGTCGACCGGCTGGAACAGGCGGTGGATTACTGCCGCGGCCAGTAAGCAGGCGGCGGGGCGCAACAGAAGATGGCCGGTACCGGGTACCGGCCATTTTCTGTTATTCAGTGCCGGGTGCAGTGCTGGCAGCTGCCTTCACACAAACCGGCCGAGTTCAGCGACTGTTTCAGGGCGCAGACCGAACGGCGGCAGGCAATGAAGCGCACATTGTGTTGCGAGGCCAGGGCGCGGAAATGGCGCATGACGTTGTGACCGAGAAAGTCGGTGAACAGGATCAGCAGCTCCGTGCCGGCGGGCAGCCGGTCAAGTTTGCGCTGGTGGGAGCTGTTGCGTCCGCTGACGTGCCGCTGAATGGTGATGCCGAACTGATCCAGCACGGCAGGGATGTTGCCAAGGGTATCAGCGCCGACCAACATTGCGTTCATGTCGTATTCTCCTGAGTGGTGTGATGCAAAGATAATGAGAATCATTCTCATTGTCAATCATCCGGTCAGGACTTTCGGTCAGGCGCTGATATCCACTTGGTGCGGGCTGCCGCTCGGGTTCTCCATGGCGACATAGCTTCCGTCACGCCAGAAGTGGGCGTGCATCGGCAGGGCATGGCGAGGTCCGGCCGGCAGAAGCCGGGCCGCCATGCAGCGAATTTCCGGGTCACTTCCCAGAGAAAACTGGGCAAAAAGCGGTGTGCCGGAGGACCCGCACATCGTCGGCGGAGGTTCGGCCGACAGGGGCGGGTTGCAGCGATCGGCTGCGTGAAAATCGGTCAGGCGGGTCAGTGTATAGTCGACCCGGGCACCCTGGCTGGCGCCGGCGCGGGCATCCAGCACCAGCTGGCCCATCTGCTCGCCGCAAGGGGGCCTCAGTGCGGTGTGCGGCAGCTGCATGTCCAGCACGAAGGGCTGTGCCGTCGCGCCCGGCAGGGTGAGCTGACCGATGGCGGTCAGCCGCAATGCCTGGCTGGCCGGATGGGTCAGGGCATGGCGTGCATGGGTCAGCCAGCTTGGTGCCAGCGCATCGTCGTACAGGGACTGCCCCCCGTGTTGCGGGTCGGTCAGGCTCAGCGGTTGCGGGCTGAGTGTTTCGAGCAGGGCCTGCATGAGCGCCAGCAGGGTTTCCTGGCTGCAGGCAGCGGCCAGCTCGCTATCGCTGGCCTGGTGCAGGTCGACCTGCTCATCCTGATGGTCGCTGGCGTAGCCTGTGCCGCTGCCGGGGAAGGCCATGCCCGGCGGCGTGGCGGATTGTCCGGTGCGGGAAGACTGTTTGACTGACTCGATGAGCATGATCGTCACTCCTGCTGTCTCTGCCCCTATATCGTCTTGATCGGGGCGGGCTTGAGCGACTTTTTGCCTTTGCTTACAACTGTTTTCCGGAGCGCCAGATCGAGACGATCAGCCACAGGCTGTTGATCAGCGCAATCAGAAAGCCAAACAGCCCGAGGAAAGGGAAGCCGAACAGCCTGGGGCCGGCATTGACTGTCATGACAATCGATGAGCCGATGATCAGGGCACCGGTCACGATCCCCATGGTCAGCCGGTTGGCGCTGCGATCCAGTTGCCGGGCAAAGCTGTCCAGCCGCTTGAGGTCCAGGTTGACGCTGAACTTGCCCTGGCGCATGTCTTTGCCCAGGCGCGCCATGCCGCGTGGCAGTGAAGACAGCATGCCCAGCGTCTCGCCCAGTGTATGCCGACCCCGCTTGAGCAGGCTGGCGGGGTGGTAGCGCGCCCGCGCCAGACGACGCACGAAGGGCGTCAGATGGTCGATCAGCAGGAAATCCGGATCCAGCTGCCTGCCCAGTCCCTCAAGGGTGATCAGCGCCTTGAACAGCATGGCCAGATCTGCCGGCAACAGAATGGAGTGGTTGCGGATCAGGTCCATGATCTCGCCAATGAGCTGGCTGATGCGCAGGTTTTTCAGCGGAACATGCTCGTAGGCGAACACCAGTTCTCCGATGTCGGAAGCAAACTGGGCTTCGTCGATCGGCTTGCTGCCGGTCCACTCGATCAGAACGTCCATCATGGCGCGCTCGTCGTGCTGGGCCAGGGCCAGCAGCAAATCGACAATCTCGTCGCGGCGGGCGTGTGACAGCCGCCCGACCATACCGAAGTCGACAAAGGCGATGCGCGGCCCGGGCTGGAAAATGACATTGCCCGGGTGCGGGTCGGCGTGGAAAAAACCGTTGACCAGAATCATCTTCAGCACCGCATTGGCGCCATGGTGTGCCATCTGTGCCGGCACCAGGCCGGCCGCATCCAGCAGGTCCAGCCGGCTGCCGGGAATCCCTTCGATGAAGTCCTGTACATTCACCATCGGGTTGGTGTACTGCCAGTGGACGCCGGGGACGGTGACGTGAGGATCTTCGGCGAAGTCGCGGGCAAAGCGCTCCATATTGCGGGCTTCTACCGCCAGATCCAGCTCCCGGGTCATGGAGCGGGCAAACTGCCGCACGATCTCCTGTGGCTGGAAACGGCGCGCATCGGCGAACTCGGACTCCAGCACGCTGGCCAGGTGCGCCAGAATGCGCAGGTCGGCCTGCACCTTTTCCACGATGCCAGGGCGGCGCAGCTTGACTGCCACGGTGCGTCCGTCCCTGAGGACGGCGCGATGCACCTGGGCAATCGAGGCCGAGCCGATGGGGCAGGGATCAAAGCTGGAAAACAGTGCATCCGGCGAAGCGCCCAGCGCCGTCTGCAAGAGCTGCGGCAGTTGCCCGGCATCGATCGGGGGCACTTCGTTCTGCAATTTTTCGAATTCGGCGATCCAGTGCGGGGCAAAGACGTCGACACGGGTCGAGAGAATCTGGCCCAGTTTGATGAACGTCGGGCCCAGCTCCTCGAGCGCCTGTCGGACGCGTACCGGTGTCGGTGTGGTCTCGGGATTGTCCGATTTTTTCAGGTGCAGCCATTCGCCCGCCATCTCGACCGCACGCGGCAAGCGCAGACGTTCGGCAAACTCGCCCAACCCATGCCGGATCAGCACGCCGGAGATCTCTTTCAGTCGCGGCAGATCACGCATGGCAACCAGTGTTTCTTTCAACATATTTTAACTGCCTTGAGTAGGGCGGCTTTACACTGCCAGCCCTGTCCGTTAAAGTCCGGCCTATGAAATTGCACCGCCGCATACTCGCCCTCGCGCTGGCTGGCTGGTTGGCCTGCGTCACCGCCGCACCGGACAAGACACCACCGGATAAAGTTACGAAGGACGATAATACCGCAGCCGAGCCTGCGGGGGACCCCATTGGCAATTATGCCTCTTCGCCGACCGATGATGCCGTCGGCGACATGTTGCTGCAGGCGATCAGCCTGATGGGCGTGGCCTATCGCTTTGGCGGTTCCAACCCCAGTACCGGGCTGGATTGCAGTGGCTTTATCCAGTACGTCTTCAAAAAATCCCTCAAGGTCAATCTGCCGCGCACCGCCGCCGGCATGGCGCGGGTCGGACGTTCTGTCAATAAGACGGAACTGATGCCTGGCGATCTGGTCTTCTTCAATACGCGCGGTTTTTCCTATTCGCATGTCGGTATTTATCTCGGCAACGGCAAGTTCATTCATGCCCCGCGAACCGGCAAGACCATCGAGGTGGCACAGCTGAACCAGTCCTACTGGGTGTCGCATTACAACGGGGCCCGTCGTGTGGCCCGAGGCAGTGGCACGGCCGAGGCGGCGGATAACGCCGATGTGCCGGCAGACAGCGCCGATACGCTCGACACCACGCCGGGCAAGCGCGTCAGTTCGGTTTGTGTCAAGGGCAAGAAGTGCCGCACGGTCAGTGCCAAGGCGGCCGCGCCGAAAAAGGGCAAGAAGAAATCCCGCAAGTAGCATGCTTGCTTGCCCATTTGCACGCGTGTCGGGTCTATAATCCCGGATAGTCTGTCGATGCCCGCTTCAGCGGGCATCGTCGTTCAAAATGGATGGAAATCAAGTGCAACTCGAACTCCCGGTCTGGCTTGGTCCGGACGGCAAGCCGGTGGCTTGTGTCGAAAAACTCAAGGTCATGCGTGAAAACCTGGAAGAGCTGGGGCAGATGGCCCAGGACGCCTTCGAGGATGCCGTGCTGATGGGCTGTGATGAAAATCAGGTCCGCGCGGTGCTGGTCAGCATCATGCAGGCATTGAAAAACCCCTATAACCCTTAAGCCGCAAGGATTCCCATGCAACTGCCCTTTGAGGCGATGATTGGTCTGCGCTACCTGCGTGCCAAACGCCGCAATGGCTTCATCTCGTTCATCTCGCTGATTTCGGTGCTGGGCATTGCGCTCGGCGTGGCGGCGCTGATCATCGTGCTGTCGGTGATGAACGGTTTCCAGAAGGAAATTCGCGGCCGCATTCTCGGTGCCGCCGCGCATATCGAAGTCAGTGATTACCAGGGGCATGTGGCCAACTGGCAGGGGCTGCAGCAGTTTCTGCTCAAGCAGCCGCGCGTACAGGCCGCGGCGCCCTTCGTTTCGGCCCAGGGCCTGATGTCCTTCGGCGGTACAGTGCGCGGCGCCATGGTGCGCGGGGTGAGCCCGGCGCTGGAAAGCCATGTGGTGGACATTGGCCGGCACATGGTTGCCGGAAGCATCGATTCGCTCAAGCCTGGCGGCTTCGGCATCGTGATCGGCAACCAGTTGGCGCTGCAGCTCGGCGTCACGCTGGGCGAGAAGGTCACGCTGATCACGCCGGAGGGCAACATCACCCCGGCTGGCATGATGCCGCGCCTCAAGCAATTCACGGTGGTGGGCATTTTCAAGATGAATATGTACGAGCTGGATGCCAGCTTTGCCATGATCGACCTGCAGGATGCCCAGGTACTGTTCCGGCTCGGCAATGACGTGACCGGGGTGCGCCTCAGGCTGGACGATGTGATGGCCGCACCGGCAGTCAAGGCGCAGCTGCAGGGGGTGCTGAACCAGAATGCCATGGTCTCCGACTGGACCGACATGAACTCGAATTATTTCCGCGCCGTGCAGATCGAAAAGCGCATGATGACGATTATCCTGACGCTGATTGTTGCCGTGGCGGCCTTTAATCTGGTTTCGACGCTGGTGATGGTTGTCACTGACAAGCAAGCGGATATCGCCATTCTGCGCACCCTCGGGGCGGCGCCGGGCAGCATCATGTCGATCTTCATGATCCAGGGGGCGGTGGCCGGGGTGCTCGGCACCTTGTCCGGCGTGGTGTTTGGCGTGCTGGGCGCCTGGAATATCGATGCGCTCGTCAGCGTCATCGAACACATTACCGGCAGCAAGCTGCTGTCGCCCGAGGTGTACATGATCGATTATCTGCCGACCGACGTGCAGTGGGCGGATGTCAGCATGATTACCATTGTTTCCCTGCTGCTGGCCCTGTTCGCCACGGTATACCCAAGCTGGCGCGCCTCGCGTACCCAGCCGGCGGAGGCCTTGCGCTATGAATAATCCTGCCGTGATCGAATGCCGCGGACTGGGCAAGTCGTTTTGTGAGGGGCCGCTGGATGTGACCGTGCTGTCCGGCGTGGATCTCACCGTGGGGCAGGGCGAGACCATGGCGATTGTCGGTGCTTCGGGCTCGGGCAAGAGTACCTTGCTGCACCTGCTGGGCGGCCTGGACAAACCGACGACCGGCACGGTATCGGTGCTCGGGCGGCCGCTGGCCGGGATGAACGAGCGCGAGCTGGGTGCCTGGCGCAACGCCAAGCTGGGCTTCGTCTATCAGTTCCACCACCTGCTGCCCGAGTTCTCGGCACTGGAAAACGTCATGATGCCGCTGCTGGTTCGACGCCTGTCGCGTCACGAGGCTGCCGAGCAGGCCGCCACCATGCTGCAGCAGGTTGGCCTCGGACAGCGTCTGGCGCACAAGCCGGGTGAATTGTCCGGCGGCGAACGCCAGCGGGCTGCCATCGCCCGTGCCCTGGTGACCCGTCCGGCCTGTCTGCTGGCCGATGAGCCGAC
The DNA here is from genome assembly GCF_018802765.1 of Paludibacterium sp. B53371. Classification (NCBI taxonomy): domain Bacteria; kingdom Pseudomonadati; phylum Pseudomonadota; class Betaproteobacteria; order Neisseriales; family Chromobacteriaceae; genus Paludibacterium; species Paludibacterium sp. B53371. The sequence goes on along the minus strand of NZ_CP069163.1, from coordinate 2,003,196 downwards.
CGGCAATCTGGATCACCATACTGCCAATGTCATATTTGACCTGATGCTTGAATTGAATCAAAGTTTCGGCACCAGCCTGCTGATCGTCACCCATGATCGCGAGCTGGCGGGTCGAACCGACCGGCAATGGCGACTGAGCGATGGCGTGCTGATGCCCGATGCCGCCACCGGAGCCTGACATGATGGGGGGCGTGCTGATGCTGTTCCGACGGGATGAAATGAGTGTCGATGCGCTGATCGACTCGATCCAGACCTGGGCGGGTCTGACCGAGTTCGTGATTGGTGCTGTCTGTCTGCTCGTCGGCTGGTGGCTGAGCCGCCAGGCCTTCCGGCGCTGGTTTTTGCATCATCCTGACCGCTTCGAGCGCTTCCTGCCCTATGCCGGCCTGCGCCTGGTGTTGCCGCTGACCTCCGAACTGCTGCTGCTGTTCAGTGCGGTGGTCTGGGTTGTGGTGCTGCAGCACCGGCCACACGTCCTGCTGGCTTTTGCTGCCATGTTGTTATGGATGGCGATTATCCGCATGTTGACGGCGATCGTGCGCGAGGCTTTGCCCCGTAGCCGCTTCGAGCGACATACCGAGAATTTTATCTCGACGGTGCTGTGGCTGGCCTTTGTCACCTGGGCGATCCAGCTGGATGATTTCGTGCTGGACTGGATGGAGTCGATCTCCTTCCGTATTGGCAAGGTACAGCTTGATTTGTCGATGATCCTCAGCGCCCTGCTGTGGGTGTCGGTGATCATGTTTGCCGCCCTGTGGATCAGTCGTGCGGTGGAAAAGCGGCTGATGCGCCTGACCGAGCTCGACCTCAATCTGCGCATCGTGTTTTCCAAGCTGGCCCGCACCGGCCTGATGATCGCCGCGGTGCTGATCGCCTTGCCGATCGTCGGTATCGACCTGACCGTGCTGTCAGTCTTCGGCGGTGCCCTCGGTGTTGGTCTCGGCTTCGGCTTGCAAAAGATTGCCAGCAGCTATGTTTCAGGCTTTATCATCCTTCTCGACCGCTCGATTCGCATTGGCGACCGCCTGATGGTCGGCGACCGGGTCGGCTACGTGACCAAGATCACTTCGCGCTTTGTGGTGCTCAAGGGTACGGATGGCACCGAGGCGCTGATTCCCAATGACACCATGATTGCCAATACGGTGATCAACCAGTCTTACTCCGACAAGATCATGTGGAGCAGTGTCAAGGTGGATGTCGCCTACGACACCGATCTGGAGCTGGCACTCAGGCTGGTGGAACAGGCCGCACGCCATCCGCGGGTGCAGGCCGAGCCGGGGCCGCGCGGTTTTGTGACCCAGTTCGGCGCCAGTGGAATCACCCTGGAAGTCGGTTTCTGGGTGCTGGATCCGGAAAACGGCTTTCTCGGTCTGAAGTCCGATATCCACATGGCCATCTGGCGTTTGTTCCGCGAACAGGGTGTGACCATGCCGTTCCCGCAGATGGAGGTGGCGGTCAAGTCGCTGCCGGCGGAGAAAGCGCCATGAAGACCTGGAAACAGCCCGAGTCAGTGCTGGTGGTGATTCATACCCTGGCGGGAGAGGTGCTGCTGCTGGAGCGTGCCGACCGGCCTGGCTTCTGGCAGTCCGTCACCGGCAGCCGAGAGGGCGATGAGTCGCTGTTCGAGACGGCCCGGCGCGAGGTGTGCGAGGAAACCGGCCTGCTGGCCGAGGCGCCGGCCCTGAGCGACTGGGGTATCAGCAATACCTACGAAATTTATCCGCACTGGCGTCATCGTTACGCGCCCGGTGTGACGCACAACCGCGAGCAGGTGTTCGGCCTGCAATTGCCAGACCGCCTGCCGGTCCGGCTGGCGCCGGGGGAGCATCTGGCCTGGTGCTGGCTGCCCTGGCAGCAGGCGGCTGAGCGGGTGTTCTCGCCTTCCAATGCCGAGGCGTTGCGGCTGCTGCCCTCGCGCCTGGCGCCGGGGTAGGGGGACCATGCAGCCGCTCAGCGTCGTGACCTTCAACATGCACAAGGGCATGTCGCCGCTGAACCGGCATGTGCGGCTGGAAGACATCGCCAGGGCGCTGGCAGCGCAGGCGCCGGATCTGCTGTTCCTGCAGGAAGTGCAGGGCAAGAACCGCCGTCGCGCCCTGCATCATGCCGACTGGTCGGTGGTGCCGCAGCACCACTTCCTGGCGCGCCGGCTCAATCTGCGTGCCGCCTACGGGCTGAATGCCGCCTATGAGCACGGCCACCATGGCAATGCCGTGCTGACACGTTTTCCCATCGATTCCTGGTGCAATCTGGATATTTCGGTCAACCCGCTGGAAAGTCGCGGTGTGCTGCATTGTCAGCTGCAGCCCGCCGGCTGGCCGACGCCGGTGGTGGCGCTGTGTGCTCATCTGAATCTGCTGGGGCACGACCGGCGTAAGCAATATCACACGCTGGCACGCTATATCCGCGAAAATATTCCTGCGCAGCTGCCATTGATTCTGGCCGGTGACTTCAATGACTGGCGTGGCCAGGCCACGCAATGTCTGCAGCAGGAGGCTGGACTGAGTGAAGTGCATCAAAGTCTTTTTGGTAGCCATGCCCGCAGTTTTCCTGCACGTTTGCCGATGTTGTCGCTGGATCGCATCTATGTGCGTGGTCTGCGTCCGGTGGCCGCAGCCGTGCTGGAGGACCATCCCTGGCCCCACCTTTCTGACCATCTGCCACTGACGGCTTCTTTGTTGCCGATGTTGCTTTAAGAAAAACCTGTTGACACAAACTGAAAATTTCTGTTCAATAAAAAACACAATTTATCGCCGATTTGAACACAGCTTGCGGGCGTAAAACAGCTAAAGCGTGGGTAGCCTTGCGGCTACAGTCCTCTCGCAGCATGAGTGGCATTCCATGTACAGCCCGCCAGCAGTTCCGGCGGGCTTTATGTTTTGGAGTGTTGCCATGATTCAATTGCAGTCGGTGTCCAAGCGTTTCCAGCGCCCCGAGGGGGGCTGGTTTCATGCCGTTGATGACACCACGCTCTCTATCGCCCAGGGCGAGATTTTCGGTTTGATCGGTTTTTCCGGTGCCGGCAAATCGACCCTGTTGCGTCTGATCAATCTGCTGGAGCGCCCGGATAGCGGTGCCGTGATCGTCGATGGTCAGGATCTCACCGCCCTGAGCGCGGCACAGCTGCGTCGTGCGCGCCAGAATATCGGCATGGTGTTTCAGCAATTCAACCTGCTGGCTAATCGCACCGTGGCACAGAATGTGGCCTTCCCGCTGGAGATCGCCGGCTGGCGCAAGGCCGATATCGCCAGCCGCGTGGCCGAATGCCTCGAGGTGGTTCACCTGAGCGATCGCGCCGACCATTATCCGGCGCAGCTGTCGGGTGGCCAGAAGCAGCGTGTCGGGATTGCCCGTGCCCTGGCGCCGCGCCCACACGTCATTCTGGCCGACGAGCCGACCTCGGCCCTCGATCCGAAAACCACCCAGTCCATCCTGTCTTGCCTGCAGGAAATCAATCAGCGCTTTGGTGTCACCGTCGTGGTGGTGACCCATGAAATGGGGGTGGTGCGTTCGATCTGCCACCGTGCGGCGGTACTGAATCAGGGGCAGGTGGTCGAGGTCATGACCATTGACGATGGGGCGGTACAGGCGCAATCCGAACTGGCGCGTTCCCTGCTGGAGGCTGCGTGATGGACATCGCTCAACTGAATGATATTTGGCAGGACCTGAGCCTGATGGGGCCGGAGATCGGCCAGGCGCTGATCGAGACCGCCATGATGCTGGGCCTGGGGCTGGCCGCCGCCATTCTGCTGGGAGGGCCGCTTGGCATTGTGCTCTACCTGACCCGACCCGGGCAGATGTTCGCTCATCGGGGCGTGCATGGCGTGCTGGGCTGGCTGGTGAACCTGGTGCGGTCCTTTCCCTTCATCATTTTGATGGTGTCGCTGGTGCCGCTGACCCGGCTGATTGTCGGCAGCACCATTGGCCCGGTGGCGGCATCGGTGCCGCTGGCCTTTGCCGCTATCCCGTATTTTGCCCGTCTGGTCGAGCAGACCCTGCGCGAAATTCCGCGCGGTGTGATCGAAGCGGCCGAAGCCATGGGGGCCAGTCCCTGGCAGATCATTGCCAAGGTCCTGCTCAACGAAGCGCGCGCCGGGCTGATTTCCAGCCTGACCATCCTGACCATCAGCTTCCTGTCCTATACGGCGGTTGCCGGGGTGGTGGGTGGCGGTGGCATCGGTGACCTGGCTATCCGCTATGGCTACTACCGCTTCCAGACCGATGTGATGGTGGCCATGGTGCTGTTGCTGGTGGCCATCGTGCAGATCATCCAGTTTGTCGGCAATCGTCTGGCCCATCGGCTGGACAAACGCTAACGCTTACCTCAAGTCATGAAACAAGGAGAAATGACAATGCAGAAATGGATCGTGAAATCGCTGGTAGCCTCGCTGGTAGGCTTGTCGCTGAGTGCTTCGGCGCTGGCCGCCGACCCGGCCAAGAAAAATATCGTGATCGGGACCACCGTCGGTGACTTCGGCGACATGGTCAAGCAGCAGATCAAGCCGCTGCTGGAGAAAGAAGGCTACAGCGTGCGCCTGGTGGAATTCACCGACTACGTTCGCCCGAACCTGGCGCTGGCCGAAGGCTCGCTGGACGTTAACGTGTTCCAGCACAAGCCCTATCTGGACAGCTTCGCCGCCGAGCACAAGCTGCAGCTGACGCCGGTGTTCCAGGTGCCGACCGCCCCGCTGGGCCTCTATGCCGGCAAGCTGAAGTCGCTCAAGGACGTCAAGCCGGGCGCCACCGTGGCGGCACCGAACGACCCGAGCAACTTTGCCCGTGTGCTGGTGATGCTCAACGACCTGGGCTGGATCAAGCTCAAGGCCGGCATCAACCCGCTGACCGCCTCGCAACATGACATCGCGGCCAATCCGAAAAACATCAAGCTGCTGCCGCTGGAAGCCGCCCAATTGCCGCGTGCGCGCAGCGATGCTGACTTCGCTGTCATCAACGGCAACTATGCCACCAGCTCCGGCATCAAGCTGACCGAAGCGCTGTATCAGGAAAAGAGCTATGCCTACGTCAACTGGGGGGTGGTGCGCAGTGCCGATGCGGCCAAGCCCTGGGCCAAGGACGTGATTGCTGCCTATAACTCGGCGGAATTCAAGAGCTGGGCCAAGCAGAAATATGCCGGCTACAAGCTGCCGGCCAACTGGAAATAAACCGTTTTTTGCGTCAAGGCGTATTCACGGGGGCTTCGGCCCCCTTTTTTTTGCCCGAAAAAAGCCGCGCACCAGGGTGCGCGGCGAGGGAGAGACGAGGGGGTCAGGCCTTGACCGGCTTCTTCAGCAGCCGCAGCAACAGGGCCGTGACCACGGTGCCGACGATCAGGCACAGGACATAGCTGCCCAGATGGGTGACGGCATTGGGGATGGGCAGAATGAAAATGCCACCGTGCGGGACGCGCTGCTCCACGCCCAGCATCATCGCCAGGGCGCCGGTGAGCGCCGAGCCGCCCATCAGGGCCGGGATGACGCGCAGCGGATCGCGGGCGGCAAAGGGGATGGCCCCTTCGGTGATGAAGGAAATGCCCAGTACGGCAGCTGCCTTGCCGGCCTCGTGTTCATCGCGCGTGAAGCGATCGGCAAAGATCCAGGTGGCCAGGGCAATCCCCAGTGGCGGCGTCATGCCGGCGGCCATCGCGGCGGCCATCGGCGCATAGACCTGACTGGCGATCATCGCGGTACTGAAGGTGTAGGCCGCCTTGTTGACCGGTCCGCCCATATCGAAAGCCATCATGCCGCCGATCAGCGCGCCCAGCAGGATGGCGCTCGAGCCCTGCATGCTCTTGAGCCACTCGGTCAGCCAGGCCAGTGCGCCGGCGACCGGGGTGCCGACGACATAGATCATCAGCAGCCCCACCAGCAGCGAGCCCAGGACCGGCAGAATCAGCACCGGTTTCAGGCTGTCCAGATTGCGGTGCAGCTTGATGTGACGGTTGAGCCAGTCGGTGCCGTAACCGGCGATGAAGCCGGCCACGATGCCGCCCAGAAAGCCCGAACCCAGGCTGCCGGCCAGCATGCCGCCGACCATGCCGGGGGTGATGCCGGGACGATCGGCGATGGAGTAGGCAATGTAGCCGGACAAAATCGGCACCATCAGGGCGAAGGCAGATTTGGCCCCGATCTGGAACAGTGCCCAGGCCAGGGTGCCCTTGTGGCTGTCATCGAAGGCATAGATGCCCCCCAGGGCGAAGGCCAGGGCGATCAGGATGCCGCCGGCCACCACAAATGGCAGCATGAACGATACCCCGGTCATCAGATGTTTGTACGGCCCGCTGCGCTGGGCGCTCAGGTCGGCCTTGGCTGCCATGGTCTGGTCCAGCAGCGAGGCGCTTGGTGTCTGTTCGCGTGCTTCGGCGATGGCGCGTCGAACCAGTTCGGTACCGTCGGCAATGGCCTGCTTGGTGCTGGCGTGCAGGATGCGCTTGCCGCCAAAGCGCGACAGGTCGACCTGGGTGTCGGCGGCGATGATGACCAGGTCGGCTCCGGCAATCTCCTCTGCGCTCAGGGTGTTCTGTGCCCCGACCGAACCCTGGGTCTCCACCTTGATGTGGTGTCCGAGTGCCTTGGCGCCCTGAATCAGCCCTTCGGCCGCCATGAAGGTGTGGGCCACCCCGACCGGGCAGGCGGTGATGCCGACAATCGACAGGCCGGCTGCAGCGCTGCCGGCACCGGCCCCGCCCAGCGCGGCGGCCGGATCGTTCAGCACGGCATCCAGACTTAACTGGCGCTGTGGTTTCTGGGCGAAGCGCGCCTTGTCGGCAGGTTCGCCCACCAGCAGGATCTCGCTGGCCCCGGCTATTTCGGCCGCTGTCAGGGACGGCGTGCCATTGATCTCGATACTCAGCGTCAGGCCGCGCTTTTGCGCCGCCTGCTTGAGCGCTTCACTGGCCAGCAGGGCCTGGGTCAGACGCCCCGGGTCGGTGATGACGACAATCGTGTTGGACATGGTCTGTCTCCTCTGGGTGTTGGCTGCAGGCCGCTCAGGCAGGCAGTCGGGTCAGCTGGACTTCTGCGGCCAGCTTGTCAATGGTGGAACGGTCGGGCAGGTTCGGGCCGAGAAAAGCCAGCTTGCCGGCGGCGAAGGCCATGGCCTGGCGCATGCTGTCTTCCCATGCCAGTCCGGCATGCTGGGCGGCAACCCAGCCGGCCAGCAGTGCATCCCCGGCGCCCACTGTGCTCAGTGGTTTCTGCGGTGCCGAGCGGGCCAGCCACTGGCCGGGCTCGCCGACAAACAGCGCGCCCTGTTCGCCGAGCGAGACGATGACCTGGCGAACGCCCGAACGGTGAATAGACAGCGCCGTGTCCAGGATGTCACGGATTTCCGGCAGGGGGTGGCCTGCCCATTGCGCCAGTTCCTCGCGATTGGGTTTGATGCAGTCGGGCAGGGTGGTGCCGGCCAGTGCCCGGCGCAACGGTTCGCCGCTGGTGTCGAGGATGATGCGGCTCTGATCATCGGCCAGGCGGCTGCACAGTCTGGCGTAGCAGTCATCCGGGATGCCGGTCGGCAGGCTGCCGGACAGAACGATGTAGCGTCCGGGTTCGGCCAGCTCGTCCAGGGTGTCGCGCCAGCGCGCAAACACCGCCGGATCGACCGCTACCCCGGGCAGGTTGATGTCGGTGGTGTTCTGCTCGCTGCTGAGTTTGATGTTGACGCGGGTATGACCCGGCTGCAGGACAAAGCGGTTGCCGATGCCTTTCTGGTGGAACATCTCGGCGAAGGTGTCCGCACTGTCGCGTCCCAGAATGCCGGTGGCGATCACCGGAATATCCCAGTCGGCGAGGCAGCCGGCCACATTGACGCCCTTGCCGCCCGGGTGACTCTGGCTGTCCAGCGCTGCGTTGACTGCCCCGGGGTGGAGTTGCGTCAGGCGTACCGTCTGGTCGATAGCGGGATTCAGCGTCACGGTAATGATCGGGTTGCTCATGCGCTTTCTCCACACAGGCGGCGTACGTCAGCGGCGTTGTCGCAGGCCAGGGCGCGCTCGGCCAGTGCCTGCAGCCCATCCTTGCGACTGGCGCGCAGTCGTGCCTTCACTGCCGGGATGTCGCTCGGGCTCATCGACAGTTTGTCGACCCCGAGGCCGGCCAGGATGGTCGCACCATCCGGGTCACCGGCCAGGCCGCCGCAGACGCTGACATCAATGCCATTGCTGTGGGCGCCTTCCACCGTCTGACGAATCAGGCGCAGCACGGCCGGATGCAGGGCGTCCGCCTGGGCGGCCAGCTGCGGATGCTGACGGTCCATGGCCAGCACATACTGCGTCAGGTCATTGGTGCCGATGGAGAAGAAGTCGGCATGCAGTGCCAGCTTGTCGGCCAGTACTGCCGCTGCCGGCACTTCGATCATGATGCCCAGCGGGATGGTTGGAGCCTGCAGCGACTGGCGGATCGCTTCGCAGCGCTGCCGCAACTGCTGCAGCTCGGCGACGCTGGTGATCATCGGGAACATCACGGACAGCGGCCCATGAATCGCGGCCCGATACAGCGCCCGCATCTGGGTATCCAGCAGGTCGGGGCGCTGCAGCAGCAGCCGGGCGCCACGTACGCCGAGGAAAGGATTGTCCTCGGCCGGCAGGGTCAGCCAGGGGGCCTGCTTGTCGCCACCGATGTCCAGCGTGCGGACCACCAGCGGTTTGCCATCCAGTGCGCTGAGCATGGCGCGGTAAGCCTGGTATTGCTCCTCTTCTTCCGGCGCATGGTCGCGCTCGACGAACAGCAGTTCGGTGCGCATCAGGCCAACGCCTTCGGCGCCGGACTGCAGGGCGCCGGCGGCCTGATCGTCCCGGTTGATATTGGCCTGGATGCCGAGGCGATGGCCATCCAGTGTCTGGGCCGGTAAACCGGCGCTCTGCTGTGCCGACTGCAAGGCCTGGCGCTGGCGCGCCATGCTCTCCTGCGCCTGCTGCAGTGCCTGTTTGCCCGGGTTGAGGTAGAGCGCTCCCTGCTGACCATCGAGAATCACCTGGGTGCCATCGGCGATCTGCAGCAAGTCATCGCCGGCGCCGACCAGGGCCGGCAGGCCAAGCGTGCGGGCCAGAATCGCGGTGTGCGAGGTCGGGCCGCCCCGGGCGGTACACAGACCGAGAATATTGGCGGGGTCCAGGCGCGCCGTGTCCGAGGGCGCCAGGTCCTCGGCCAGCAAAATGACCTTCTCCGCAGGATCCAGCCGGTGTCCGCTTGTCTGGCCGGGCAGCAGCAGATCCAGGACTGACCGTCCGGCATCGCGCAGGTCGGCGGCCCGCGCCGCCAGCAGGGGGTTGGGGTTGTCCTGCAGGCGGCTGGCGCTTTCCTCCACGGCTTGTTGCCAGGACCAGGCGACCCCATGACCGGCAGCCATCAGGCGGCAGCAGTGCCCGATCAGCTCGCCGTCACTGAGCAAGGTGTTTTGGGCGTGGAAGATCTGTGCGGCCTCGGCGCCGAGTCGGGCCTGTGTGTCGTCTGCCAGTGTCTGCAGTGCCTGGCGTGCCTGCTGCAGGGCATCCTCCAGGCGTTGTCCCCCTTCGGCCAGCGAGCCCGGCACGTCCTCGACCTGATGCTGGCGGGTTTGCCAGCGCCGGGTGATGCCGATGGCCAGCCCGGGGCTGGCGCCGATGCCTTGCAGGCTGTCTAGTCCCGCCTCGGGCGTGAAGAGTGGCGAGGCCGCCGCCCGCGCCTTGGCTTTGGCCAGCTCGGCGGAGGCTTTCTCGCTCTGACTCAGTGACTGCATGCAGGCAAACAAGCCATCCAGCGCCTGTTCGGCATCGCTGCCGTCAGCCGACAGCGTCAGGATATCTCCCTGCTGCAGACCGAGCTGAAGCAGGCCGACCAGATGCCGGGCGTCGGCCACTTCGTGGCCGTGGCGGATCTGCAGTCTTGCGGCATACTGCTTGGCGGTATTGACCCAGACGCTGGCCGGGCGCGCATGCAGCCCGTTCGGGTAGTCCAGTTGCCAGGTCTGGCGCCAGGGCAGGTCATGGGCCGGCTCCGGGGCGGGCTGGCTGACGCCCGGCGAGGCATTCAGCGCCTGCAGGATCTGCTCGGCATCACCGGTATGAAACAACTGCTGCATCAGGGCTTCATCCTGCATCATGCGTGTCAGTCGGCGCAGGATGGCGAGGTGCTCGTCGGAGCGCGCGGCAATCCCTACCACCAGATGAACGGTTTCTCCCGGGTTCCAGGTCAGTCCCGCCGGGCTTTGCAAGACCACAATGCCAGTTTGTCTGATCAGCGAGCGGTCCTCGGGCATGCCGTGCGGAATCGCCACGCCATGGCCGAGAAAAGTGTTGGAAACGTTTTCACGTTTAAGCAAGCTTGTGCCATATTCGATCGGTGCGATGTCACAGGCTGCCATCAGCGCTGCAATCTGCTCTATAGCCTCGTCTTTGCTGGAAGCATCAGAAGATAAAAGAATATTTTTACTTTGCAGTATGGTTTCGTTCATGGCGAGGCTACCGTTTGAGAAGATCTGCTATGATTGAAAACGATTACATCATAAAAGTCAATTTGCCGTGGATACCCTCTGGTTGATTCATGACTTTTTGTGGCGGGAAACGGGGGGGGCATGCTGGCCGGCAGCCCGGGACGCCGGCCGTTTGCCGGTCTGGTCCTTAAGTAATTGGCCGAGGCAGGGCACAATGGTGCCTGCAAGATCATTTTTTACAAGCGGGGTAGGTTCATGGGGGCAAAGATCAAGGATGTCGCTGCACTGGCCGGGGTGTCGGTCGCGACCGTTTCGCGCGTGCTGAGCAACGGGCCGGTGAGTGCGGCGCTGCGTCAGCAGGTGGAGGCGGCCGTGCAGCAACTCGGCTACCGTCCCAATCTGTCGGCCCGGCGCCTGCGTTCGCAGCATAGTCAGACCATCGGCCTGATCGTGGCGGATATCCGCAATCCTTTTTTCACCGCGGTCAGCCGGGCGGTCGAAGATGTGGCGTATCAGGCCGGCATGCGGGTCATTCTGTGCAATGCTGATGAAAACCCCGACAAAGAAGCCATGTATCTGCGCCTGATGCAGGAGGAACGGGTATGCGGCGTGATTTTTTCTCCGACCAGTGTGACGGCGCGGCGCTTTCGTCCCGAGCGCTTCGAATTTCCCGTGGTGATGATTGACCGTGCCGCTCCCCCGGGCACCACCGATACCGTGGTACTCGACAACCGCCTGGCGGCCAGCCATCTGACCGAGCACCTGCTGGCACAAGGTTACCGCCGCATCAGCGGGCTGTTCGGCAATATCAGTGCCACCGGCAAGGAGCGTGCTGCCGGGTACTGCGCGGCGCTGGAGGCGCACGGACTCAAACCGGACGCCCGCTTCATCGCACCAGGCAGCGACCCTGCCGCACGGGCCGTGCAGCAGCTGTTGCAAGCGCCAGAGCGCCCCGATGCCCTGATTGCCAGCAATGGCCTGCTCTTGCTGGGCGCCATGCAGGCCGTGCACGCCGCCGGCTTGAAAATGCCCCAGCAAATCGGCCTGGCCGGCTTCGATAACGATCTCTGGACCGGCCTGGTGGACGATGGCCTGACCGTCATCGAACAGCCGGTGGCCGATATCGGCACCATGGCCATGGACATGCTGCTGTCGCGGCTGCAAAACCCGGCACTGTCACCCCGTCAGCTGGTCCTGCACGGCAAGCTGCTGGCCCGCGGTTCGACGCGTCTGCAGTCTGCCTGAAGGTCTGTCCGGGGCGGCCATCGCGCATTCGGGACGAATAGCGCTTGTCTTCGCCTGCCGGGCAGGGCAAGCTGACAGGGTCATCGTCTCAATGAAGATGTCATGAAAGCCAAGTCCCCATCCGGTGTACTGCTGGTGCATTGCCAGTCCCTGCATCAGGCGGCCCTGCTGGCGTGCCGGCAACTCAGGCAACCCGCCCTGGCCGCCGATGCCCTCTATCAGCTACGCCTGACCCTGCGTATTTTCCGTATTCTGCTGCCCCTGGTACGCAAGGATCCTGCCTGCCAGACGCTGTCGGTTACGCTGGACCTGTGTTACCGCGCCACCTCACGTCTGCGTGACCGCCAGGTGGGGATTGGTCTGATCCGGCTGCTGGAGGCGCGCTGGCCGCGCAATCGCCGCCGGCCATCGACCGCGCTGGCGCAGGCGCTGCGCCAGCAATATGCCCAGTTCGCCCGCGAGATGGCGGTGCTGGGGCTGGAGCCCGCGCTGGGACAGATGCTTGAGGCCGTCGAGCGGCTGGAACAACGCCTGCCGGCCAAAAAACTGCGGCGACGCGCCAGCCGTCACGCCGACGACCTGGCCGCACAGCTCGGGCGGCGCATGCAGCAGGCTCTCAGGCGACAACGTGCGCGCGACTGGCACCGCCTGCGCCTGGCAATCAAGCATTATCGTTTCTGGGTGCTGGCGCTGGCCGATCAGTTGCCCGATGTCCACGCGCGGCAGGTGCGCGAGCTCAAGTCGCTGCAGGTGGCATTGGGCGACTGTCATGACTGGGACGTCCTGTTGCACTGGCTGCCCGAGGTGCCTGATGCGCCGCTGGCGGCGTGGGAGCCGGTGATCGCACAATTCCAACAGGTGGACATGCAGCGTGCCATGACCTTGCTGCAACCCTTGCTGCGTCGTCATGGTTTGGTGGATATTCCCGATGGTATAAGCTGAAATCAGAAGCTACTCAATTGAGGTGACGCATGCTGCATACCAAATTGCGCGCGGTGTCCGAGGCGCAGACACGACTGGAATCGCTGCGGCGCATGCTGACGCTGGGAGCGCCGGCTGAGCATGAGTATCTGCGTGTCACGCGGCTGGCGCAGAAACTGTTCCAGGTGCCGATCACCTTTGTCTCCGTGCTGGACGGGCAGAATCAGTACATGATGTCGCCGCTGGGCCTGGCTCCGGTGGCGGTGCCCTGCGAGCAATCCCTTTGTCAGCACGTGGTCAAGGCCAAGCAGCGTATCGTCTGTGAGGATGCGAGTCAGGATGAGCGTTTTGCCCATGTTCCGGCGGTGACCGGGGCACCGGGTATTCGCTTTTATGCGGCGCAGCCGATTCACAATGCCGAAGGCCATGTCATCGGCGCTCTATGCATTGCCGATACCCGGCCGCGCAGTATCAGCGAAGCCGAGTTGCAGGGGCTGGAAGATCTGGGCTATCTGCTGGAAGCCACCATTGCCCTGCGTTATCTGAGTTTCTCCCATGAGCGCGCGCTGGTGTTTGCCAGTGCCGTCGGGCGCGAGGCCATCACCGATGAGCTGACCTCGGTGTTCAATCGCCGCGGCATCATCGACATGGCCAATCATGCCTATGCGCGTTGTATTCACGAGCATCGCGGTTTCTCTCTGGCTCTGGTCGATCTGGATCATTTCAAGGCCATCAACGACGAGTTCGGCCATCTGGTTGGCGATGAGGTGCTGAAAGAGGCGGCGCACCGTATCCAGCGCACGCTGCGCGGTGGCGATATCGTCGGCCGCTGGGGCGGTGAGGAGTTTCTGGTGGTGTTGCCGGGTTCCAGTCCTTCGGTGCTGCAGGATGTCGGCAACAAGCTGGTCCAGGTGATCAGCGGGCCGGTGATTGTCGGGGAAAGCAAGGTGCAATTGTCGGCCAGCGTCGGACTGGTGGGCGTCGGGACGGCCCGCGAGGTCTTCGACGAGGTGACCTGGCTGGAGGCGGCCGATCAGGCGCTGTATATGGCCAAGGAACGCGGCCGGGCGCAGGCGGTGGTTTATCCGAGTGCGCCGGGGTGATCAGGGTGATTTGTCTTGTCCGCTAGCGCGGACGATGTTTTGACGCAGTGACCCCGCTGCACCGGGGCAGGGGCGGTGTCCCGCCACCGCCCCTTGCATCGCCAGGCGGCCCCCGAGCGGGGAAACGCGTCACAACGGGGGGCGTGCCGGGGTTGGCAGCAGAGGTCTAGGCGTGGAGGTTTTCATTTGAACAAAACGGCAAGGGCGTGCCCTTGCCGTTTTTTGTGCCATTGGCCCCATGGCCTGCCGGGCTTACCAGATGATCTTCACCGCCTTGTCGCCCAGCCAGTCCTTCAGGCTGCCGATCAGGCCGTCATCCAGCCGAACTCCCCAGTGCTTGGGCAGCATCAGCTCGCCGCGGGCCTGACCATTGTCGTACACCACCCGTACCGGGCAACCGGCCTCTTCGCTGCGGTAGGGGGTCAGCAGACCGGCGAAGCGGGCGGTGTCGGCATTGGTCTGTGACATCTGTACCTGCAGGCTGCGGGCATACAGACTGCGTGCCTCGCCCAGTTCGTAGATCTTGTCGGCGGTGATGCGCAGACCGCCGGAAAAATCATCGTTGCTGACCTTGCCCTCGATCACCAGCACCTGGTCTTCCCGCAGGCGGGTGCGGTTGGCGTCGAAGGTTTCCGAGAATACGCTGACTTCCAGCTTGGTACTCATGTCATCGAGCTGGATGAAGGCCATCTTGCCGCGGTTGCCGACCTTGGTGCGGATGCCGGTGACAAAGCCCGCCAGCAGTTGCGGCTCCTTGCGCGGGCTGATGCGGGCCAGCGGTGTCTTGATGAAGCCTCGCACCTCACGCTCGTAGGCGGCGAAAGGATGGCCGGAGAGGTAGAAGCCGATGGCGGTTTTTTCTTCCGCCAGCTGGGTGATCTGATCCCAGGGGCGGACATCGCGCATTTCCAGCGGCGGAGCGACATCATCACCGAACATGTCGAACAGGCCGCCCTGGTTGGCATTGGCAGCTTCCTGCTCGGCCGATTCCATGCACAAACCGACGTTGGCCAGCAGGCGGGCGCGGTTGCTGTCGATGGCGTCAAAGGCGCCGCCACGAATCAGCGCCTCGATCACCCGCTTGTTGACCAGCTTCTTGTCGGTGCGGCGGCAGAAGTCAAACAGATCCTTGAACGGACCGCTCTCCTGGCGTACCTGGATGATGTGTTCGACCGCCGACTCGCCGCTGCCCTTGATGGCGCCCAGCGCATAGCGGATGTGCTTGCGATCCACCGGCACGAAGCGATAGAACGACTCATTGACGTCCGGCGGCAGGAACTTGAGCTGGTTGGCGATCGAGTCGTCGTAAAACACTTTCAGCTGATCGGTGTTGTCCAGTTCCGACGACATGGTGGCTGCCATGAAGGCAGCCGTGTGATGGGCCTTGAGCCAGGCGGTCTGATAGGCCACCACGGCGTAGGCTGCCGTATGCGACTTGTTGAAACCGTACTCGGCAAACTTGGCCATCAGGTCGAACAGATGGCGCGCCAGCTCCTCCGGGTAGCCCTTTTTCTGCGCGCCCTCGGTGAAGATGCCGCGGTGCTTGTCCATCTCCTCGGCTTTTTTCTTGCCCATCGCCCGGCGCAGCATGTCGGCACCACCGAGCGTATAGCCGCCGATGATCTGCGAGATCTGCATCACCTGTTCCTGGTACACGATCACGCCATAGGTCGGTTCCAGGCAGGCCGTCAGGTCGGGGTGGAAATAGTCGACTTCCTGCTTGCCGGCCTTGCGCAGGATGAAGTCGTCCACCATGCCCGAGCCAAGCGGGCCCGGACGGTAGAGTGCCAGCACGGCGATGATGTCTTCGAAACGGTCAGGTTTGAGCTTTTCCAGCAGCCGCTTCATGCCGTCCGATTCCAGCTGGAACACCGCGGTGGTATTGGCCTTCTGCAGCACGCGGTAAGCGTCCGGGTCGGTGAACTCCAGGTGATTCAGATCGGTGGTGAAGGAGGGGTCAAGGTCCTTGATGTAACGCACCGCCAAATCAATGATGGTCAGGTTGCGCAGACCCAGAAAGTCGAACTTCACCAGGCCGATCTGCTCGACGTCGTCCTTGTCCAGCATGGATACCGGCACGGCTTCTTCGCCGCTGGCCTGGAACAGTGGGCAGAAGTCGGTCAGCTTGCCCGGGGCGATCAGGACGCCACCGGCGTGCATGCCAATGTTGCGCGTCAGGCCTTCCAGCTTCTTGGCCAGCTCCCACAGCTGGCGCAATTCTTCTTCGTTTTCCAGCCGCTCTTTGAGCACCGGCTCCATTTCGACTGCGTCATCCAGGCTGTACTGCTTGCCCGGCGCGGCCGGAATCAGCTTGGAGACCTGGTCACAGAAGGTGTAGGGCAGGTCGAGTACCCGGCCAACGTCACGCACCACGGCCTTGGCGGCCATGGTGCCGAAGGTGGCGATCTGGCTGACGGCTTCGGCGCCGTAGGCCTGGCGCACATACTCGATCACGCGGTAGCGGTTGTCCTGGCAGAAGTCGACGTCGAAGTCAGGCATCGACACCCGTTCCGGGTTGAGGAAGCGCTCGAACAGCAGCGCATACTCCAGCGGGTCGAGGTCGGTAATGCCCAGCGCGTAGGCGACCAGCGAACCGGCACCGGAGCCCCGGCCCGGTCCGACCGGGCAACCATTGTGCTTGGCCCAGTTGATGAAGTCCGCCACGATCAGGAAGTAGCCCGGGAAACCCATCTGTACGATGGTGTCGATTTCGAACTTCAGCCGGTCCTCATAGCGCGGACGCTGGCGTTCACGTTCGATTTCATCCGGATACAGCCCGGCCAGCCGTTGCTCCAGCCCCTCGCGCGTGCGTGCCAGCAGGTAGTCATCCAGTGTCATGCCGTCCGGCGTCGGGAAATCCGGCAGGTAGTTCTTGCCCAGCTGTACCGTCAGGTTGCAGCGCTTGGCGATCTCGACCGTGTTTTCCAGCGCTTCGGGGATGTCGTGGAAGCGCTCCAGCATCTGCTCGGTCGACAGGAAATACTGACACTCACTGAAGTGTTTCGGCCGGCGCTTGTCCGACAGGGTGTAACCCTCGGCAATGCATACCCGGGCCTCGTGCGCCTTGAAATCGTCCGGATCCATGAACTGGATCGGGTGGGTGGCGACCACCGGCAGGCCGGTTTCGCCGGCCAGCCACAAGGTCTGCTGCAGGACCGACTCGATCTGCGGGTTGTCCAGCCGCTGCAGTTCCAGATAGAAACTGCCGGGGAAGATCTCGGCCCAGTGGCGCGCACGGCGCAGGGCCTCGTCACGCTGACCGATCGACAGTGCCATGCCGACATCGCCCAAGTGGGCGCCGGACAGGCAGATCAGCCCGCTGTTGTCGCCCCCTTCGAGTTGCGCACGACTGATTTCGGCGCGGCCCCGATGCTGGTTGTGCGTGAAGGCTTCGGTCAGCAGCTCGCACAGGCGGCCATAACCGGCACGGTTCTTGGCCGTCAGCATCATGCGGTAGGGTTTTTCGGCATCGTCGGGGTTTTCCAGCCAGATATCGCAGGAGACGATCGGCTTCAGACCCTTGCCGCGGCAAGCTTTGTAAAACTTCACCATACCGAAGATGTTCATCAGGTCCGACATGCCGATGGCCGGCATATTGTCCTGCTGAGCACGTTTCACCGCATCGTCCAGGCGCACGATGCCGTCGGTGATGGAGAACTCCGAATGGAGTCGCAGATGAATGAATCGGGTTGCGTTCATGCGCTCTTTTACTTGATGTTCGTGGCGATCTGGCTCGCCAGGTCATCCAGCAGGGTGTAGCGGCGCTGGTATTCGGCGCGCTTCTTGCTGGCAATGTCTTCCATGGTCTTGCGGGGCAGCGGCAGTGGCAGACGGAAATAGTCGCCATCCTCGGGTTTGGCCTCGAGCGACTGCCAGAAACTGTCGTAATCTGCCTCGAAATTTTTGCGGTAACGCCAGGAGTTGTAAATGTGCTGTGCCTTGCCCACGGCCAGTACCTGCTTGATACCCAGGCGCTGCGCCAGCACCGTCAGGGCCTCCATGGCGACGCGCTTGGGAAACAGGCCGTGGAAGGCCTTGGTCACGGCACGGATGGTGTCGGCACTGCCCTCATAACGGCGCGGCCCCTGCAGGCCGCCGATGACCAGAGCCGGTGCGCCGTGGCGCTGGCAAAGCGTGAAAGACAGCGTGACCAGGGCAAAGCCGGCAGGATCCATCAGCAGAATCGCCAGTTCGCCCTCTTTGTCGAAACCGTGGGCATGAGTGAGCAGCAGGGTGTACTGGCGCTCATCCTTGCCCGTCAGCTCGGCCAGCAACTGGTGCTGGTTGCGCAAGACGGTATCCAGTATGGCGGGCGGGAAAAGCGATTTCTCCAGCTGGTAATTGGCCAGCAGGACTTGCAGCTTGGCACCGGTGTTCAGCTTTTGCATCAGATAGGGCCGATGCAGCTTCATCGCCAGCCGGGGGTTGAGCCGCAGATGGGCCAGCAGGGCCTCGTCGGCAACAAACAGGTCCAGCCAGCGCAGCATGGCCGGCAGGGTCAGCAGGCTGCGAAAGCCCAGCTTGAAGCGGTGCTTGAATTCGTCCAGGCCATCGCGGCGAGAAAAGTCCCCGCGCACCAATTGGCGCAGGAGTGAGGCAGCAGTCTGGGGCATACCGGATCAGGTGTGGGAAGCAAAGGCGCTATTCTACTCAAGCACGGCGCTCAAGTCGCGGCCTTTCTCAGTCAGGCCTGGCTGGCTGTGAGCAGCGTTCAGCCCTCTTTTTTCTTGGCAGGCTGCGGCTTGAGGGCGGCGAGCGCCACTTTCTGCATTTCCAGCCCCTTGATCTGCATCGACAGCATGCCCAGGTTCATGGTCAGCCAGGTTTCCACCACCTTCAGCTCATTGATGCGTCGCTCAATATCTTCTTCCGTCATCGGCGGCATGAAAGGTTGTGCCGCTGCCGGCGTGGCGTTCTGCCACATCTGGCGGAACATGGCGAAAGGGTCGGCCGGGTTGAAGTCCGCATTGCTCATGATGGCGTACCTGCAAGGGTCTATGTCGGTGGAATGAAACAGGTCTCCTGTCAATTTAGCCCTTGTCATCAGCAGGGGCAAGCCTGGTTCATGAGCGGATGTGGTGAGACAGGTGACTGGCATGGCGCGGGTTTCCAGACGCGCCCGCGGGCCATGTCGACGCCAGGGGAAAGGCAGGCGCAAGACAACTTTTGACTTTTTCGCCGCGGCCATGCAAAAAGGCGCATGTGTTGAAAACAGGAGTGTCTGCATGCTGGATGAAGAACAACAGGCTGCGTTCGAACAATCGGTGGCTGGCGTGTGCCAGAAGGCCCTGCACCATCTGAGCGAGCATCCAGGCCGCGAGGCGGCGGTGCAGTTTGTCGTCAACGTGCAGCGCGGCGTGGACCGTGTGGTGCAGCAGGCAGCCGGGGATGGGCCGGTGCTGGCCTGTCGCGAGGGCTGTAGTTACTGCTGCCAGGCGCGTGTCGAGATCACGCCGCCGCAACTGTGGCTGATGCTGCGCACCATTCGCCAGTGGCCGCAGAACGAGCGAGACGCCTTGCGTGAGCGCCTGCAGACCCAGGTTGTGGTGCGCGCGAGGGATCCGTTTGCTCGCCATGACTGTGCCTTGCTGCAGCAGCAGCGCTGTCTGGTGTATGAGCAACGTCCCGCGACTTGCCGGCGGGCGCACTCACTGGAAGTGGCGGCCTGTGCCCGGGGCGACGAGACCTTGCCGCAGGACATGGCTATCCGCTTTGGCGCCGAGGCCCTGATGCGTGGGGCGGATGCGGCCTATCAGGCGCTGGGGCTGGATGTTGCGCCTCGCGAACTGGGCGAGGCCCTGCTGGTGGCGCTGGATACGCCACAGGCAGAGCAGGAGTGGTATGTCGCCAGCGGTTTGCAGTAGGGCGGGACAGGCCGGTCGGTGACCGGCCTGTCATCGTCAGCGCATCACGGTCGCGATGCGGGCATTGACCGGAATGTTGCTGGCGTTGAGTCCCGGTTGCTGGCCGTGCAGATCAAAGGCCAGCTTGGCCTGCGGCCCGTAGAACACGCAGTGGGTCGAACCTCCGAAGTGGAACATGCCGAGCTGCTCGCCCTTTTTCACCTTCTGACCTTCATACACCGTGATCTGGCAGGTCGAGACCTCGGCCATGCCGACCGGCATGACGCAAATCAGTCCGATGGCCGGATTGTCCGCCTGAATGAAAATCATCGCCCGGGTCGCCACCTCGGTGATGTAGCCCTGCGAATCATTCGGCCCGGCCGGGTCATAGCCTTCCGACAGGGCTTCCGAGTAATACGTACCATCCTTGACGTAGGCCTTGATCACGGTCCCGCTGACCGGGCTGTGCCAGCGGTGGTAGCTCAGCGCGCTGAGGAAGGCCTGGTAAATGGTGCCGCCGATGAAATGCTCGGTCAGTGGATCGTTATCCAGCATATGGGCGACCGAGTAGGGCTGAGCCTTGATCCAGAAGCGATCATGCGCCTGGACGTTGTGCGCCAGCCGGTAGGGAGCCGATTCGCAGGCGTTGACGATGACGTCATCCTTGTCTGGTGCGGCGACCGGGCGTACTCCGGGGCGGAATTCACGAGTGAAGAAATCATCCCAGGAGCGGAAGCCATGATAGGGCTGGGTCGGTTCGCACTGAAACTCCTGGTCGAAATTCGGCATGGCCTTGCGTGCCGCCGGCCCGAACCAGTCACTGTTGCTCTGGTTCCCCAGAACGGCGCAGGAGTCCTTCGAGCAAAGAAAGCGCGCCCATTCGTTCAACACCAGTTTGAGCTGCTGATTGACCCGGTCGTTGAGAAACGCGGCAAACCCGGCGGTGGTGCCCATCGACCAGTCCAGAATGGCATTGATCGGAAACCCGACCAGGCCCGTGGTGTTGAATGCCGGCGCACGAGTCAGGATGACATTGATCATCTGCAGCATCTGCTGGTAATTGCGAACCTGCGGGCCGCCGGCCGGGTTGCGATTGTACGGAGGACGATGCGGCACCTGCTCGAACATCTGATGGAACAGCATGTAGATTTCAGCATCATTCTCGATCAGCGCCTGAAACGACTGCAGTACCGGATGCAGGGGCTTTTTCAGTTCCCGTGCCTCTTCATGCAGGTCGCTTAACCATTGCGTCAGCAAGGCCTGATCGGAAGGTAGCCATTGGCCGACACGGAAAGGCGCTGTGGACTCTGCTTGCGTGCTCATGGATCAAATCCTCTTGAATAAGCCATCAGGCAAGCCAGGACGAAGGCTTGCGCCATTCGAATGGAATTGGCTTATTAAGATTAATATCCATATGAAATGTTGCGCGGCAATATGGGGGTCAGGTGCCTGTGCGAAAGGACAGGTGCCCGGAGTCAGGGTGCAGGATCGTGCGGCAGCGCCTTGTGCGGCACCCCGGGCAGGGTCCGGACCCAGCGGCGCAGATGGCGGCTGACCGTGGCGCGCCAACGCGGATGATGCAGGCAGTAGCCCCCGGCCAGGCCGACCAGGCAGCCCAGCACGGTGTCGGCGAAGCGGGCCCGGATCAAGATCTCCGGCGGCGTCAGGCCCAGACGGGCCGCATCGGCCAGCAGGATGGTGATCGGCGTGATGAACATGGTGGCAAAGCCGTAATGGCGCACGATCAGCGTTTCGATGATGAAGTTCAGGCTGATCATCACCAGACAGACCGTCCAGGGGGTGAGCGGCAACATCAGAATGGCGAATGCCAGCATCAGCCCGAGCGAGGTGCCGAGCAGGCGGTGCAGCTGCTTGTTCCAGACCGCCCGCAATGACACGCCGGGAATCACCGCCAGGCAACTGATCGGTACCCAGTAGGCATTTTCCATGTGCAGCAGTTGCGCCAGCGCGGTGGCCAGACCGACGAAGCCGCCGATGAACACCGAATCCACCACCACATACTCAAAGCGCTTTTCTGCCAGGTTCGGCGCGGGTTTGGGCGGGCGATGCCGCAGGCTGTACAGACTGTAGCAGAAGGCAATGACACAAGCCTGCAGGCTGCCGAGGAACATCAGGCCGACTTTCAGCGGCAGGTCGGCGGTGGTGCTGGGAGAGTAGGCGCCAATCGCCGCGGCCATGATGAAAAACAAACTGCCGGGCTGGCCCAGCGCATAGAAGCGGCTCACCATGGTGACCAGGGTGGTGATCAGCGCCAGGATCACGACCATGCCCGGCGCAAAGTGATGGCTGATGACGCCCAGTGCATAGCTGGCCGTGATGGCAAAGGCGCAGCTCATCACCGTCAGCATGCGGTGCGGCAGTGCCGTATCCGGCAAGTACAGAAAAATCATGCCGCCGAGCGAGGCAATCAGTCCATAAGCCAAATGGCCGAACCAGGCACCGACCAGCAAGGGCAGGCCGCTGGCCAGTGCCGCCGCGAAGGGCAGCTGCCAGGGGCGGTCGCTGGCATGGATGGTGGTGAGGTGGCGCAATTCATTGCTCAGCAGGGCGCGCAGCCGCTGCCAGCGGGTCGGTGTAGTCATGGACAAGGTGCGCGGAGGCGCAGAGGTTCAGCGTTGGGACACCCATTCAGTGTACGCGCTCAAGCGGGGGTGGGGCAAAAAAACGCTGCTTGCCTTTCTCTTTAAATGACATGCGAGTATGCTGATTGCCGGTGGCAGGTGGTCCCGGCTGACGCATGCGTCGGGCCCTTTCTTCGGCATTCCATTTCCGGGAGTCTGCTCCCTGAAA
This sequence comes from Paludibacterium sp. B53371, assembly GCF_018802765.1. Taxonomy (NCBI): domain Bacteria; kingdom Pseudomonadati; phylum Pseudomonadota; class Betaproteobacteria; order Neisseriales; family Chromobacteriaceae; genus Paludibacterium; species Paludibacterium sp. B53371. Next base: position 1,980,869 of record NZ_CP069163.1, on the reverse strand, counting down.
GAGACAAAATGAGTTTCTCGACAGTAGGGGTCCTGGCGCTGATTGCCGTGGCTGCTCTCTGTTATTGCTACCTGACGCGCGAAGAGTAAGTCACACCTGAGGCCGTTTGCACGGCTCCCTGCGCCAGATCTATCCCGTCACGACGCATCTGGCAGCCGCGTGACGGGGGTCGATGGTCAGCGTGTTGGCCAGTTGCCCGCCCTGGTGCGCACTGGTCCGTCATGCTGGAAGGTCGTTGTGTGCCAGGATCATTGATCGGCATGTCAAGATGATGGGTGACGTTGGCAAACCGGCAGGTTGCGGCGGTGTTGCCACACGAGCCATACAGTGATGCGACCTGAACTTATCAGATGGCGCACCATATGATGCAGCGCAATAAATAGTTTGATTTCAAGACTATGCTGTGGTCGACGATGTCGCAGCCGCCCTGAGGCATCGACTACCCATTGCGAGGCCACATCATGACTTATCAGGAAGAACTCTGTGCGTATCTGCACACGCAACATCAATTGCAGCAATTGCTGGCGCAACTGCATGGCGAAGGTGCCATCGCGCTGATGGACGAAGAGCTGTAATCCGCAGATTCCCGCTGACTCAATGCCGGTGTGAAGACACACTGAGCAGCACGCTGATCATCAACAGGAAGGCCGCCAACGTTTCCCAGAGCGTCGGGCCGCGCCATGCCCAGAGAAACGAATACAGCAGGGCAAACAGGGTTTCGAACAAAATCATTTGCCCGGTCATGGTCAGCGGCAGCAGACGACTCATGCGGTTCCAGAAGGCGTTGCCAATGACCGAGGCAAAGAGGGCGATACCGGCGCTGACCGCGGCAAAGCGCAGCCAGTCGGATGCGCCGTGCGCCGTGCTGTCCTGCAGCGAGGGCACGATCAGCAGCAGAGACTCGATGCCGGTCACTACCCCCAGTAACAAACTCCAGTCACCGGCGCTGATGTGCTGCAGCCGTGACAGGCTGTGACTGTTGCTGACGGCAAACCAGGTCCAGGAAACCAGCGCGCCCACCGCACACAGCAGCCCGGTCAACGGGTGGTTTCCCGCGGCCTGCCGGGCACTGTGCAGGCTGGGCCAGACAATGCACAACACGCCGGCCAGGCCTAGCAGCAGCGATGGCAGCAGACGGAACAGCGGTGGCTTGCGCTGCCTGTAATAGCCGATCAGTGCAATGGCCACCGGCATGAAACCGATCATCAGCGAGGTCATCGCCACACCGCCTCGCTGTACCGCCGAAGCCAGCAGCAGGTAATACAGAATGTTGCCCAGCAGGCTGAGCCAGGCCAGTACCAGCCATTCGCGCCAGCCCAGCCCCGGCACCACACTGCGCCAGCGCGGCAGCAGCAGACCCGCCGCAACCACGCCATAAGCCAGATAACGCCCGGCTGACAGCTGCAGCGGCGTGAAGTCCGACGCCCAGAGGGGCGCCATGAATACCGTCCCCCACAATGCCCCGGCCGCCATGCCACAGGCGACCCCGCGTGTCAGTTGCTGCAAGCTGCGACATCCTTTCTCATGCCCGCGCCGCTGTCTTGCGGCGATCTGTCTGTGCGGGCCTGGCCATGGGTTGGTGAGACAGCGACTTTACCATGCTGATTGGGTAGGGTGATGGCGCTTTGGGGTCAAGGCGGTGGTCCTTCTATCGCGCTGACCTGTGCGGTGTTCTGGCACCTGTCCCTGCCGCGGTGGGTCAGCCCAACCCCGCCAGTCTGGTCGGCAACTGCTCTGCCAGTGTATCGATGACCAGGCGCAGGCGCTGTGTGATCTGCCGTGCCGCCGGCCACAGCAACTGCAAGGGGTAGCCGACCGAGAGGCTGTCGCCCAGCACTGGCAGCAGGCGGCCACTGTCCAGGTCTGCACGTACCAGCCACAGCGGCAGCCTGGCGATGCCCAGCCCGGCCAGAGTCGCATCCAGCAGCGCACCCAGATCATCCAAGCACAGCCGCGCCGGGACGTCGACGCGCTGTGCGGGGGTAGCGCCCGCCTCAAAGCGCCAGCTGGCGGTCTGCTGAGCTCGGCCATAAATCAGGCAGTCGAACTGTGTCAGCGCGGCCGGGGTATCCGGTCTGCCGCGTTGCGCCAGATAGGCCGGGCTGGCGCACAGCACCATGTGCTGTTGCCCCAGAGGGCGCGTCTGATAGTCGTGGTTGTCCGGCAGGTCCCCGCTGCGGATCGCCAGATCAAATCCTTCTTCGATCAGGTCAACCCGCCGGTCGGTCAACGACAGTTCCCACTGCAGGCCCGGGTGCTGCTCGGCCAGCGCAAACAACAGCGGGGCGATCAGCGTGCGTCCCAAGAGTCCCGGCATGCTCAGCCGCAGTCGACCCTTCAGCGCCAGCTGGCCCTGCGCCAGCGCCGCTTCGGCCTGCTCCAGTTCCGCCAGCACCCGCAAGCAGCGCTGATAGAACAACGTGCCTTCCGCAGTCAGGTGCTGACTACGTGTTGAACGATGAAACAGCCGGGTGCCCAGACGCTGCTCCAGCCGGGCGACGCTTTTGGCGACCGCCGAGCGCGACAGATGCATGCGTTCAGCCGCCATGCTGAAATTGCCGGCTTCTGCTGCCTCGACAAAGGCGGCGATGCCACTGAGCCGATCCGGATTGGCCATTTTAACGACTCCATTTTGTCGCCAATGTGGCGAAATAATGCCGTAACAGTAGCATAAAAATATTCAATATCATGCAAAGGATCGCTCACCAGAAACAGGAGGTCCTCATGCAAGCTGACTACCCAAGCCTAACCCATCACTACGGCGCCATGGCCTGCCAGGCGGGCGAACTGTGGCTGCCGTCGCGAACCAGTCCGCCGGTGGTGGTACTGCTGCATGGCGGATTCTGGCGCTTGCCCTGGGGACGCGAGCAGTTGCACCCCCTGGCCCTGGACCTGTGTCGGCGCGGTTTTGCTGTCTGGAATATGGGCTATCGCAGGCTTGGTGAGGACGGTGGTGGCTGGCCCGGCACCTTCGAGGATGTGCGCGCCGGTCTGGATGCCCTGGCCGACTTGGTCGGGCAGGGGGTGGTGCTCGATTTGCATCGCGTGCTGCTGGTCGGCCATTCGGCCGGTGGTCATCTGGCGCTATGGGCGGCCGCCAGGCATGACGGGCCGGTTCGTCCTCTGGCGGTGGCCGGGCTGGCCCCGGTCACCGATTTGCGTCGCTGCCATGAGTTCGTGCGTGAGCCCGAGGTGCTGCGCACCTTGCTGGGCGGCACGCCTACCAGCCAGGCCGAGCGCTATCGGCAGGCCTCACCCGTGGATTGCCTGCCGCTGGGCGTGCCGCAACTCATTCTGCATGGCAGCGAGGATGAGGCGGTGCCGCTGGTCTGGTCGCAGGATTATGTCCGCCTGGCGCTGCAAGCCGGTGATGCGGCACAACTGACCGTGATCGAGGGTATGGATCATATGCGCTTTCTCGACCCGGCCAGCGAGGCACATCAGCAGCTATGCCGCTGGTTGGTGCGTATCAGCGCTGAATAGCCGATGGCGGGTCAGCAGGCAGGCTGCGGCAGCCACTGCTGCACTCAGTAGCAGCACCGCAGTCATGCCCCATGCCGAATACAGTCTGCCGCCCAGCGCGGCGCCCAGGGTAATGCCGACATACAGCGCGCTGCTGAGCAGGCCCAGTACCGTGGGGCGTCGGGTATGAAAGGCCTGCGCCGCACAAGCCTGCAAGGCCGGGAAAAACCCATAGGCGACAAAGGCCACGGTGAACAGGGCGGCGGCCAACAGCCACAGCCCATGCTGCCGATAGGCCAGCAGGCACAGGCCGAAGCAGGCGGTCATCAGTGCCAGCGACAGCCGTACCTGGCGCGCCGCGCCGAGACGGTCCGCCAGCCGGCCTCCTGCCAGCACCCCGCCAGTCGCCCCGGCGCCAAAGCAGGCCAGGGTCAGTGCCACCTGAGCGGCAGGTGCCGCGAACGTCTGCACCAGTGCCGTGGCCAGCAGGGTATAGCAGGCATAGACACTGACCGCCCAGGCGCACATGCACAGCAGCAGCGGCCAGGCCTGCCACAGTCGCTCCTGACTGCTGTCCTGGCGAACCGGAGCCTGGTGCGGCAGGCTGCCGGACCAGGCGACGGCATTGACCGGCACCATGGCCAGCAGCGCCACGCCGAGGGCGGCAAACAGCATGCGCCAATGTGTCAGTTGCCCCAGCCAGAGCCCGAACGGGGCACCCAGGCACAGGGCAATCACCAGCCCGGAATTGATCTGAGCCAACCGTGCGGCCCGTTGCGCCGGGGCGGCGCGCTCCGCCGCCATGGCATACAGCATGGGCGAAATGCCGGCTGCGGCCAGACCGGCCAGGACACGGCTCAGGGTGAGTTGCCACAAATTCGGTGCCAGCGCGGTATAAGCATTGGCCAATGCCAGTGCGCCGACGCCGGCGAACAGGACGTTGCGCAAACCCCAGCGCTCGGCGAGCCGGCCGAGCAGCGGGCAGGCCAGGGCATAGGTCAGGCTGAAAGCGCTGACCAGGACGGCGACCGCCGCCGGTGATTGGTGCAGTTCGCGGCCGATCAGCGGCAAAAAGGCCGAGACGATAAACAGATCGGTGCCGACTAGAAAGATGGTCAGCCAGCTGACCGGTACCCACAGGGCGGCAGGCAAGAGCGGGAATGGCAACGTGCGGCTGCTGGATGGCATGACAGGCTTCCTGTATAATGTTAGAGTTCAAACATGATATTAGAGTTCTAACATTATGCGCAAGCAGCAATCGGCGGCCAGGCCGCCGGCCCCCGGAGAGGGCAAACGGGGAGAAGACGGACACCTGGGGTATCTGTTGCGCCAGGCTGCCGCCATGCACCGGCTGAAGATGGAGCGTGCCCTGAGCGACCTGGGGGTCACGCCGCCGCAATTCTCGGTGCTGACCATGCTGGCCGCCTATCCTGGTCAGTCCAATGCCGACATCGCCAGGCTGGCCATGCTGACCCCGCCCACCGTGACAGTCATCGTCGGCAATCTGGAGAGCATGGGCGCCGTGCTGCGGCGACCTCATGCACAACATGGCCGCATCCAGCATATCGACCTCACCGAGCAGGGCATGGCGCTGCTGGCTTCCTGCCGAGCGCGTGTACAACAACTGGAGGCTGCGCTGGCCGCTGGCCTGAGCGAAAGCGAGACGACGCTGCTGCGTCGCTGGCTGGCCGGCGTGGCAAGGGAGGGTGAAGCAGAGGGTACCCCGCCCTGAGCATTCCCCTTGCTGCCGGTCTGATGGATACCTAATGGGGGTATTGTTGCCCTCGGCGGCATTCGGCGCTATGCTGGCACGCATGCGAATTTTCCGGTTGTGCCTGCTGCTGATCGCCATGGCCCTGCTGCCTTTGCAGAGCTGGGGCGGCGATACGCCCTGGCGGTCCGCGCAGGGCGCCGACCGCGCCCGGGCCGTGCTCAGTCAGGCGGATTGTGCACATCACGACGAGCCGTCCACGACGACTGGCCACACGCATGGGCATGCGTCCTGCTGCCAGAGCCCACTGGCTGCCCAACCTGTTGTCCTGCCGGCCCCCTGGGCACTCAAGGCGCCGCAGAACAGCCGGCATGGTGCCCGTTTCACCTCCCACATCCAGCGACAGCTTCTGCGGCCACCCCAGGCCTGATTCGGCTTTGCCCCCCCGTGTGCGCCATGCCGGGCATGGCGTAAGCATCGTTGCGGCGCCACGCGAACCGTGGATGGCGCCAATCTCGCTGGAGAAAAACATGAATAGATTGAACAAGCCGCGCCTGTCGCTGGCGCTGGCCCTGTTGTTGACGCTGACCCTGCATGAGACCGTCTGGGCGGCGGCCAGTCAGACCCTCACGCTGGTGAAGAACAAGGGCTGCGTCTGCTGCGAACGCTGGGCGGCCGATATGAAGGCCCATGGCTTTGCCGTCAAGACGGTAGAAATGGCCGATGTCACGCCTTTCAAGGACCAGCAGCATGTGCCTGTCGCCCTGCGTTCCTGCCATACCGCCACGATCGGCGGCTATGTGATCGAAGGGCATGTGCCGGCTGACCTGATCCGCAAGCTGTTGAAAGACAAGCCTCATCTGGCCGGGCTGGCCAGCCCGGGGATGCCGCCTTCCGCGCCGGGGATGGACTTGCCCGGCAAGCCGGTGCCTTATCAGGTGATGGCCTTCGGCGCGGACGGCAAGACCACGCTGTATGCCCAGCGCTGATTGCGCTGACCACGGCGTCCGCCGAGTGTGCCACATGCCCTGACAGGGGCGTGTGGCGCCGCAGGCCATGCTGGCGGTGTACACTCGGCATGTCGTCATTCGCCCGGAGCTGGTCATGTCCATGCCGCTTCTTTCCCTGTTGCAGTACAAATCCTGGGCCGACACCCGAACACTGGCGGCCGTGGCGCATATCGACCGCAGCCAGCATGGCGCTGCCTTCGATTTTGCCCGACAACAACTTAATCACATGGTGCGGGTCGAGGCGCTGTTTCGCGCCCGACTCATCGGTGAGCCTGCGCCGCATGATTCAACCAACACGGCACAATTGCCGGCGTTTGCGGCACTGGCTGCCTCGCTGGAGGCATCGAATCACTGGCTGCTGGACTATGTGCCTACCCTGAACGCCGGGGCGCTGGCGCAGTGCATCCGCTTCACCTTTGTGGATGGTCAAAAAGGTGCGATGAGCCGGGAGGAGATGCTTTGTCACCTCATCAATCATGGTACCTACCACCGGGGGGCCATTGGTCATGCGCTGGATTTGGCCGGTGCGCCGCGCCCGGCCGACACCTATACGGTGTTCCTCCATGCGGCCGAACCGGGGCGTCGTGAGGAATAGGGCGCTTGGCCGGTTGGCGGTCCGGGGCGATGCCGGCGTGATAGCATGGCAGTGGTCAGCGATGCGGTGATGTTGGCTGACGTCGACACTTTCTCTCATTCATGACGATCCTGACCATGCGAATCGGATGCCTGCATACCGCGAATAGCAATATCCCTGTCTTCGATGCGGCGCTGGCCAGCCTGGCCTGCGCGGACGTTCGGCTCAGCCATCAGGTGCGTCCCGATTTGCTGGCGGCGGCCGTCGCCGCCGGCGGACTGAATGACGAGATCGTCCTGCAAACCAGCGAGGCGCTGGCCGCATTGTGTGCGGTCAATGAGGTCGTATTGCTCACCTGCTCGACACTCGGTCCGGTAGTGAGCGCTTTCGTCTCGTCTACGCCCGTTTTGCGCGTGGATGAGGCGCTGGCCCGGCAGGCCGTGACAATGAGCACCTCCGTAGTGGCGCTGTGCGCGGTCGAAACGACCCTGGCGCCCACCCGGGCGCTGTTCGAGCAACGGGCCCGGGAGACCGGTGCGACCGTTGACGTACGACTGGTTGACGATGCGTGGGGCTATTTCATGGCAGGTGAGATGGCGCGCTATGATTTGACGATGGCGCAGGCGGCGGACAGCGCGTATGCCGAAGGGGCGGGGGTTGTGGCCTTCGCCCAGGCCTCCATGGCGGGCGCTGCGGCTTATGTGCGGCACAACCGATCCGCTTTGACCAGCCCGATCAGTGGCTTGCAGGCGGCCATTGCCGCTTGCCGGAACCAGTCAGATTGATTTGAGCATTTGGCCGGCGCCCTGTCATACTGGTATTACCGTTTTCTCCCAATAAGAATATGCACCCAGATACTCGCTTCCGGGCCGGCCTGTTGCTGCTCATCGCCTTGCTGGCCATTTCCGGCTATCACCCTTATGACCAGACCACCTGGCTGCTCGAAGTCTTGCCGGTGCTGATCGTCATTCCGCTGCTGAGTCTGACCTACCGCCGCTTCACCTTCACCCCGCTGGTCTATGGCCTGATCTTTGTGCACTGCTGCGTTCTGCTGCTGGGCGGCAAGTACACCTATGCGCGAGTACCGATCGGCTTCGATCTCGCCCATCTGCTGGGCATTCAGCGCAATCCCTACGACAAAATCGGGCATTTGTTTCAGGGTTTTGTGCCGGCGCTGGTGATCCGTGAAATTCTGCTGCGGGGCCGGCATGTGGCGGGTCGGAAAATGCTGTCCTTTGTCACTGTTTGCATCGCACTGGCCATCAGCGCCAGCTATGAATTGCTTGAGTGGGCCTCGGCCCTGGCCATGGGGCAGGGAGCGGATGCTTTTCTGGGGACGCAGGGCGACCCGTGGGATACCCAGTCGGACATGTTCTGTGCCCTGATTGGTGCCAGCCTGGCGCTGCTGCTGCTCGCCCGTGTGCAGGACCGGCAGATGCGTGCCCTGAGGCTGGCGTGATGCTCGCCAGCAGCGGCTGAACGCTTTACAGGACGGAAAGCCCGTATTTATCCCGCAAGGCGTCCAAAGTGCCATCCCGTTGCAATTTTTGCAGCCCGGCCAGGATACGGGCGCGCGTGTTTTGCGGCACCTTTCTGGAGATCACCACACAAATCGCGCCGGTTGCCAATACGGCAGGCAGCAACTTGATGCTGCCGTTCAGGTGTTTATCGTGGAGATACCTTTTTAATTCCTCGCCGCCGTAATAGACAAACCTGACCCGACCCAGAAGCAGTTTCTTCAGGCAATTCAGCAGCGATTCAGAACCATCGTCAATTTCCACCCCGCCGAGTGATTTGAGTTGCTCGACATAGATGGATCCCTGAGGGACGGCGACAGCGCCGGCGTTGACTGTTTTGCTCAAGTCAGCCAAATCATGCACCTCAGCATGATCATCTTTGGCCGCGGCCAGGCGTATATGTTGTACGTAGAGAACGGGTTGCGTGATGACATGAAAGTCATCCTGCCTGGACGGGGTGCTTACCAGGCCGAAGAAGATGTCCAATTTGCCTGATTTCAGGCCGGATTCAATTCGTTTTATTGAACGCAAATCATTTTGGCCAGCAAAAGAAAGGTCGGGATCCCGTTTTTGCAAAGCCTGCATCAGCTCGATGCTGAAGCCGGGCTGCTGACGATTGCCTGGGTCGAAGCGAATCGGGTTATCTGTGATCCCGCTTGTATGGAGTACCAATTTTTCGGAGAAAGATGCCATCGAGAGCAACATCAGACTCGAAAACAGTATTTTTTTTATCATGAATGACAGTCGCCAGCGAGATCATCGCCCTGCCAGAATGACGCTGGCAGGGCGAAAACATTCGTTTATCCCAATACAATAACATTGGATAGGTCCAGGCTGGAATCGATGGCACGTTCAGAAATGCCATGGCACCGTATTTCACTTGATTGTAGTCAAACAATTGCCGGGGAACGGCTTGCCCATGTCTGCGGCGAAGGCATGGACTGCCGAGAATGATCCCATCCCACCGGGGGGCTTTCGCTCCCCGGCCTCCAGGATGACAGCCAGGCAAGCCGGCGCGGCCAGAACAGCAGGCAAGGGCTGTGGGACAGGGCGACACCCCAGATCCCCTCCCGCTGCCTACAACATCATCCCGCCCGAAGCCTCAATCCGCTGGCCGGTGATCCAGTTGCTTTCCGCCGTCAGCAAGGCGGCGATGGCGTCACCAATATCGTCGGGCAAGCCTGCCCGACCCATGGCCGTATTGGCGGCGATCATGGCATTAACCTGCGGATTGTCACGGGTATGACCACCGCCAAAGTCAGTTTCGATGGCGCCGGGTGCCAGGACATTGACCGAGATGCCGCGCGGGCCGAGTTCCTTGGCGAGGTAGCGCGTCAGGGTCTCGATCGCGCCCTTCATGGTGGCGTAGGCGGCGTAGCCGGGGAGGCTGAAACGCGCCAGCCCACTGGAGATGTTCAGGATGCGTCCACCATCAGCGATCAGGGGCAGCAGCGCCTGGGTCAGGAAGAAGACGCCTTTCAGATGCACGTTCATCAGGGCATCGAATTGTGCTTCCGTGGTTTCCGCGAAGCCGCCGTAGATCCCCATGCCGGCATTGTTGATCAGGTAGTCGATCTGCCCGGTTTGCCATTTGTGTTGCAACCGTTCTTTCAGCTGTGCGGTGAAGTCTGCGAAGGCCGGCACATTGCCGGCATCCAGCTGAAGCGCGGCAGCCCGGCGGCCGTGCTGTTCGATTTCGGCAACCAGCGCTTCGGCTTCGGCTTGACGGGTGTGGTAGGTGACGATGACGTCGACGCCCCTGGCGGCCAGCTTGAGGGCTGCATTTTTGCCGAGACCGCGGCTGCCGCCGGTGATGAGCGCGATGCGTTGAATCATGGTGTTCTCCTGATGGGTGGCGATTCGTCAGGCAGAGGCCCTGCCTGGTACAACGCAGTCTATTGCTACGCCATTTCGGGATAAATGTGCTTTTTTTGGCTAGACTGTCCAATATTGACGAACAAAAGGCGCCGCCATCATGAACCAGCTCGATGCCATGCAGATCTTTGTGCGCGTTGCCGAACTCTCCAGTTTCACGGCCGCGGCGGACAGTCTGGGGCTGCCGAAGGCAACGGTTTCACTGGCGGTGCAACAGCTGGAGCGCCTGCTGGGCACGCGCTTGCTGCACCGGACGACACGCAGTGTGCAGATGACTCAGGACGGCCATGTGGTGTTCGAACGCAGCAAGGATCTGCTGGCCGATGTGGCCGAGTTGCAGGGGCTGTTTCGCCAGGCGCCTGCCACGGTCAGCGGGCGTTTGCGGGTGGATATGCCGATTGCCATTGCACGCGACCTGGTGATCCCGCATCTGCCCGACTTTCTGCGCCAGTACCCGGCGCTGGCGCTGGAGCTGAGTAGTACCGACCGCCGGGTTGATCCGGTGCGCGAGGGGTTCGATTGCGTGCTGCGGGTGGGGGCCTTGCTGGATTCCAGCCTGATTGCCCGGCCGGTTGGCGAGTATCGCATGATCAACTGTGCCAGCCCTGCTTACCTTGCCGAGTATGGCGTGCCGACCTCGCTGGCTGATCTCAGCCAGCATCGCCTGGTGCACTATCTCACCCACTTTGGGGGGCGAGACCCCGGCTTTGAATATCTCGACCCCGGTCTGCCAGGTACCGTGCGCCATGTCGCCATGGGTGGTGTGCTCACCGTCAACAATTCCGAGGCCTATACAGCGGCTTGTCTGGCGGGCCTGGGAATTGTGCAGTCGCCCGAACCGGGAATGCGCCGCTATCTGGCCAGCGGAGAACTGGTGGAAATCCTGCCGTCTCATCGTCCTGCGCCCATGCCGATTTCGCTGATCTATGCCAATCGTCGCCATTTGCCACAGCGCGTGCAGGTGTTCATGAGCTGGATCGCCGGTTTGCTGCAGTCGCGCTCGGCGCTGGACACGCTGCCAGTCGGCCATGACGGACAGGGGTGATGCCGGGAGGGTTCAGTCGATCTGTCCGGGTTTTGTCAGACAGCCCGCCGGGTTGTAGACACGCTGATTGGAGGCCGGGGCGCTGGCCAGTTTGCCGGCAGGGCGGCGCGGTCGGGGAAGCAGTTCGCCGCCGCAGTTCGGGCAGCGGCCGTTGAGCTTTTCTTCGGCACATGCGACGCAAAAGGTACACTCGAATGAGCATATCCGCGCATCGGCAGACTCGGGGGGCAAGTCCTTGTCGCAGCATTCACAGTTTGGTCTGAGTTCCAGCATGGCGAGCTCCTCTCACGCCTTCCGGAAAGTCAGCGCCACGGAATTAATGCAATAACGCTCCCCGGTCGGCAATGGGCCATCCTCGAAAACATGCCCCAGATGGGCATCGCAGTTGGCGCAGCGCACTTCAGTTCGCACCATGCCGTGGCTGCGGTCCACCAGGCGGTTGATGGTGCCCGGAACGGCTTCCTGCCAGAAGCTGGGCCAGCCGCAACCGGCATCAAATTTGGTGTCGGCATGAAACAGCAGGGTGCCGCAGCAGAGGCACAGGTAATCACCGGCTTCGTTGCGCTGGTAATGTTCGCCGCTGAACGGGCGTTCGGTGCCGGCTTCGCGGGTGACGCGGTAGGCTTCGGCACTGAGTTGCTGGCGCCATTCGGCATCGGTTTTCTTGATCATGGTGTGTTCTCCTGAGTCACATCACAGCTCGTCGCGGCTGTGTTCGAGGTGGCTTTGGTCCGCCCAGCGCTCGAGCTGCCATTCCCCATCGACATAGCTGATCCAGTTCAGGGCGGCATTGGGGATGGGGAAGTCGCGCTGATGGGTGATCGGCAGTTTGTTGGCCATGCGGTAGGCGATGTCCAGCACACCGCCGTGGCTGACGACCAGTACCGTCTGGCCGGGGTGACGCGCGGCGGCTTCGTCAAAGAAGGTCTGCACCCGGCTCTGGAAGACGGCCAGGCTTTCGCCACTGCCCGGGGCGTAGGCCGGGTCGCGGGATTTGAACAATCGGTAGTCTTCCGGGATGCGCACTTCGGCCTCGGCGTAGGTCAGTCCCTGGAAGTGGCCGAAATGCCGCTCGCGCAGCCGTTCGGTGGCGATCGGTGTCAGGGCGTTGTCGCGGGCAATGGCGGCCGCGGTCTGGCGCGCCCGCTGCAGGTCGCTGACATAGAGCGCGCTGAACGCCAGGCCCGCCTGGGCCAGCGCCTGGCTCAGCCGGTCGGCTTGCTGCAGACCGGTGGTATTGAGCTGGATGTCGATCTGTCCCTGCAGGCGTCGCTCGATGTTCCAGTCGGTTTCGCCGTGGCGCACCAGGCAGAAGCGGGTGGTCAGTGCGGATGGCATGGGCGGTCTTTCGTCTTGCGTTTAGAGGATGCCGACACCGGAAATGTCGCGTGCCAGATTGGCGGCGTAGTTGTCGGTCATGGCGCCGGTAAAGTCGAGGATACGCATATAGGCCTGATACAGATCAGGATGGATGTGACCGCCGTGTTCCATCAGGCCAAGTGCCAGGTTCTCGCGCGGACTGAGCTGGTCGCGGCCGCGGGTGTGCAGGGTGAAGACAGCGGGGACCAGCGCATCGAGCAGCACGGCAATGCAGGGGTAGGAGGCCAGCTCGGTCACCAGCTTGGTGTGGTGGCGGTAGACCTTGTGGCTGGCCAGTTCCTTGGCCTGAATCAGGGTCTCCTGGATGGCCGGGGTGCAGACGTTGAGCAGGTCCTTGGCAGCAAAGTCGCCGGCCAGCAGCGAGTCATGGTGCAGCATGAATTTCTCGGCCACTTCGCTGACGCAGCGGCCGACGGCGATGCCGCGCAGCATGGCGCATTTTTGCCGGATGTCGTCGGTCTCCCAGACGCGTTCATATTCGGTAAAACCGGCAAACAGGCTTTCGAACTCCTTGACGTCGAGGATGCCGATCTCGACCGCGTCTTCCAGATCAAGAATGGCATAGCAAATGTCGTCGGCGGCTTCCATCAGGTAGGACAGCGGATGGCGTGCCCAGACATGGGTGTCCTTGCGGATCAGTCCCAGCTCGTCGGCCACCTGTTCGAAGTAGGGCAGCTCGGCGCGGTAGATGTTGAATTTGTCACGTCCCAGTGCCGGCGGCGCGTCGGCGGTCCACGGATATTTGATCAGCGCGCCGATGGCGGCCGAGGTCAGGCGCATGCCGCCTTCGTTGGCGTACATCTCCAGTGTGGCCACCATGCGCAGGCTGTGGGCGTTGCCTTCGTAGGTCTGGATGTCGCGCCGCTGGGCCTCGCTCAGCGGGGCCAGCAGGTGAGCGTTTTTCGGCTGGCGGAACCAGTCGCGCATGGCGTCTTCGCCGGTGTGGCCGAACGGCGGATTGCCGATGTCGTGTGCCAGGCAGGCTACCTGCACCACGGCGCCGATGTCATGCGGGGTGTAGCCGGCCGGCAGACGCTGGGCGTGCTGCAGCATCATGCCGACCCGGTTGCCCAGACTGCGGCCGACGCTGGCCACTTCCACACTGTGCGTCAGGCGGTTGTGGGTATGGTCGTGGCGCGCCAGCGGGTGAACCTGGGTTTTGCGCCCCAGGCGGCGGAAGGCGCTGGAGAATACCACCCGGTCATGGTCGATGTGGAAGTCGGTGCGCAGCCCCGGGCTGCCTTCTTCGGTGGCGGGGGTGCGGGTGTCGCGCACCTGCCCCTGGCTGACCTTGAAGCGCCGGGTGGAGAGCAGGCGTTGCCAATCCATGCGATGGGAGTGAGACATGGGCAATCAGTTTTGAGAGTGATGTCCCGATCATAGCAGCTTGCTGTCTGGCGTGAGTGATCTGTCATCGCGGTGTGCTGTGTCCTCTGAAGCAATGGGTGATTCAACTGGCGCGACACAAAAGGCGGGGAGGCGGATGCCCATTTTTGTTATTGTTTACAATATAATGTGATTAGAATGGCATTAATGCGGTTTTATTTGAATTAATAATTATTTAACTTCTTCATAAGATAGATACTTCATGTTGCCCTTTCAGTTTTATTCTCTGATCACTTCTTTTCGTCAGTTCGTCAGGGTTGTTGCACTGTGTTTGGTGGTTGTGATCAGTTTGATGTTTGGTATGAAGGCCGTATTTTTTGGCCTGTTCTGTATCGGAATGCTCCACCCCGTATGGCTGAGCATGCGCATGCAGGATCTTGTCAATGCGGGTCAGGCTATTTCGGATCCCGCGATCATAAAACAGCTGGTGTATGTGCAAGGCATCCCGGTAAGAGAAAACAGATCAACGCTGCATAATGCATTCTTCACTTCGCCGGACACGATGCAAAAGGAGCTCAGTCGGTTTTCCTCTACTCGATTTGCCCTGTATATCGCGGCGTTTTTTTGGTCGCTGTACGATTTGGGCCATGCCCTGCAATCCTGGAATCATCAGATCGGCCTGCCGGCGCTGGCGTGGGTGGCGGCTCTGGTCATGGCGATATTCTTCGGCAAGCGTGCCATTACTTATTTCGCTTACTGGCAAATCGCCCTTCGACAAAGCTGGCATCGCACGACCATCCAGGTGAATGGCGAAACGCTGCATGCCGCCTATACCCGATACAGAGACAAAACCGGTGTGTGTTATGTCCCCTTCCTTTGTGGGGTGTTTACGCCTGAAGTGGCCATCCACGACACTCGCCCGGATTAGGTGTCCAGTCCCGGACGATTACAGATACGCTTTTTGAACAAATCGGGTCTTCGTTTTTGCCAACTCTTCATCGCCTGGATTGGCGTTAGGTGTTGCAAGGCAAGTTGGGGAAGATGCTGGTTGTAGAGCCAGACATGCCGTTCCAGCGTCTGCGCCAAGCCCTCGCCTGACTTGAAGCGGGCGAGCTTGTTTGGGTGCTGCAGGACTGATTTCACTCCTTTACCGGTCACCACGCCTATTACGCCAGCAGAAAGCAGTTGTCGCTGGCGGTACGGCTGGTGATCGCCGCGCTGCGGGAGCCGGCAGGGGGTGCGTGATGTGTAGTCAGCGTCATGGGGCTTTCTGTCGTAGACAATGTACCGATCATTGGCGGCGTGCATAAAAAGTGCGCCCAGCAAAAAATAAAGGCCGCTTCCGATGGGAAAGCGGCCTTGTTGTTCTGGCGTGCCAGCTTAATTACAGCACCGGCATGGCATAGCCTTCGATCTTGGCGGCCTGCACCAGACCGCTCAGGTACTGATGCATCAGCTTGTTGCCTGCCATTTGGGTCAGGTATTGCTGCAGTCGTTCCTTGACGTCGTCAAAGCTGATCTGTTCGCCTGGATGGTGAATGATGTGGTAGCCAAACTGGGTCTGCACCAGGTGCGGGGTGATCTGACCAGCTACGGTGCGGAACACGGCTTATTGGATGAATGAGTTAAATGAAGCCAATACGATGAAAGTCAAGAGGGTGGTAGCTTGTGGCCCGGCAGCCTTCAGATCCGGCTGCCGTTCTGGCCCTCGAAGTAACGCAGCAGGCGACGCGGCAGCCAGTCCAGCCGGCCGGGGAAGGGGCCGGTGACAAAGCCGACATGACCACCGTGCGTCGGGAACTCCAGGGTAATGGCGGGCGAGACCTGGCTGGCTTGCGGTAATGCCTGGGCGGGCAGGAAGGGGTCGTTCTGCGCGTTGATTACCAGGGTAGGAATGGCGATGCAGTGCAGGCGTTGCTTGCTGCTCGCCTGGCGCCAGTACTCGCGGCCGCTGGCAAAGCCATGCAGTGGCGCGGTCACGGCGTGGTCGAAGTCGGCGAAGGTGCGGGCGCGCCTGACCTGTTCGGCGCTGAACAGGTGCGGATGGTAGCGCAGCTGGTCCAGCGCCTTGGTCTTCAGCGTACTCATGAACATGCGGGTGTAGATCAGCCGGCCCAGGCCACGGTCGAGCTGGGTGCTGGCCGCGGTCAGGTCGAGCGGCGTCGAGATGGCGGCCGCGGCATGCGGCAGGGCATGGTCGCCGTCTTCGGCCAGGTAGTTGAGCAGCATGCTGCCGCCCAGTGAGACGCCGGCCACGTACATTTGGGGCTGGCGTTCGCTCAGACGGCGCAGGATCCAGCGAATCTCGGCGGCATCGCCGGCATGGTAGGCGCGTGCCAGGGTATTGTGCACACCACCACAGCCGCGGAAATGCGGCACCACGCCTTGCCAGCCGCGCTGGGCGACGGCTTGCATCAGGGCGCGGGCATAGTGGCTGTCGCTGCTGCCCTCCAGTCCGTGAAACAACACCACCAGCGGGGCATCCGCCGGGCCGTCGATGAAGTCGAGGGCGATCTGGCCGCCGTCCGGCGTGTCCCACAGCTCGCGCCGGTAGGGCGGTCGTGGCTGGCGCAGCAGCAGGGCGGGCCAGATGGTCTGGGCGTGGCCGCCGGGCAGCCAGCGTGGCGGGTGATAGGTCATTGGGCTGATTTCGGACGGAAAGCTTTGACCACGGCCGGGTCGGTCTCGGCGCGCGGGCCGCCGATCAGCTCCAGGCAGTAGGGGACGGCAGCAAAGATGCCGGGTACCACGCTCTGGCCTTCCGCATCGCGCAGTCCTTCCAGGGTCTCGCGGATGGCCTTGGGCTGGCCGGGCAGGTTGAGGATCAGTGCCTGCTTGCGGATCACGCCTACCTGACGTGACAGAATGGCGGTCGGCACGAAGCGCAGGCTGATCTGGCGCATCTGTTCGCCGAAGCCGGGCATCTCGCGGTCAGCAACGGCCAGGGTGGCATCGGGAGTGACGTCGCGCGGTGCCGGGCCGGTGCCGCCGGTGGTCAGTACCAGATGGCAGCCCAACTGGTCGACCAGTTCGATCAGGGTGGCTTCAATCTGCGGCTGCTCGTCGGGAATCAGCCTTGTCTCGACACTGAAAGGCGTGGTCAGGGCACTGGCCAGCCAGTCTTGCAGGGCCGGCAAGCCCCGATCTTCGTAGACGCCGCTGCTGGCCCGGTCCGAGACCGAGACCAGCCCGATCTTCAGACTCATGCCTCGTCCTCCGCATCCTGGCTGCCCGGGATGGCCGGTTCGGGAATGATCTCCTTGATGGCCTGGAACAGCTGGCGGAAGTGCTTGGGCGGCTTGGCTTCCTGTTTTTCCTTGCGTGCGTTGCGGATCAGGTTGCGCAATTGCTGGATATCGGCCTGCGGGAATTCGTTGATGAAGACCGGCAGGGTTTTGTCGTCTTCCAGCAGGCGTTCGCGCCAGCGCTCCACCTGATGCAGCCAGCCGGTGTGGGCGGCGGATTCGCCCTTGCGTACGGCCAGGTGGGCACGGATGGGCTCGGGGTCGATGTCGCGCATCAGCTTGCCGATGTACTGTTCCTGGCGCTTCTTGGCGCCAAAGGCACTGATGCGCTTGTAGTCGAGCAGGGCCGTCAGCAGGTCTTCCGGCAGGTCGAGCTTTTTCAGCTTGTCGTTCGGGACTTCCAGCAGTTCGCGGCCGAGATCCTGCAGCGCATCCATTTGCTTTTTGCGCTGGGTCTTGCTGACAAATTCCTCATCTGGTCCATCATTCAGATAGTCGGCCATGGTTGTCTCGGTCTCTTATTTATTCAAGGCTGGTATGATACCGGAAAAGCCCGCTGTGGCGGGTGCCCACTCTTTATCCGATTGTGAAAAAGACCATGACAGAAAACAACTTCAGCTTCAGTCGCGCTTCCCTCGAACAGATCGCCCGGCATGTGCTGGATCTGGCCGCCCGTCAGGGGGCGACAGCCTGCGAGGCGGATGTCTCCGAGGGACTCGGACAGACCGTCAGTGTGCGGCTGGGTGAAGTGGAAACCATCGAGTACAACCAGGACAAGGGGGTCGGGGTCACGGTGTATCTCGGCCAGAAGAAAGGCCATGCCAGTACCTCTGATTTTTCCGAGCGGGCACTGGCCGATACCGTGTCGGCGGCGATCAATATCGCGCGCTTTACCGCGGAAGATCCGTGCTCCGGGCTGGCTGAGGCCGGTCTCTTGGCGACCGAGTTCCCCGATCTGGATCTGTATCACCCCTGGGATTTGTCGATGGAGGACGCGGTCGCCATGACCCGCGAGTGCGAGCAGGCCGCCCGCTCGGTCGATGCCCGCATCAGCAACTCCGAAGGCGGGACGCTGTCGCGCCAGGCCAGTCAGTTCATTTACGCCAACAGCCTGGGTTTCTGCCAGGGTTTCCCCAGTACCCGCTACAGCCTGTCGGCTGCGGTGGTGGCCGAGCAGGATGACGCCATGCAGCGCGACTACTGGTACAGTGCGGCTCGTCATCCGGGCGATCTGGCCAGTGCGGCCGAAGTCGGCCGTCTGGCTGGCGAGCGCACGGTACGGCGCCTGGGGGCGCGGCCAATCAAGACCGGGCGTTATCCGGTGATCTTTGAGGCCAATGTGGCTTCCTCGCTGATCGGACACCTGATCACCGCCATCAGTGGCGGCAATCTGTATCGCCAGTCCAGCTTCTTGCTGGGCGCGCAGGGCACCGAAGTGTTTTCGCCGCTGGTGACGATTGACGAGGATCCATTCCTGCTGCGCGGGCTGGCCAGCAGTGCTTTCGATAACGAAGGGGTGGAGACCAGTGCGCGGCGTCTGATTGATCGCGGCGTGCTGACTGGCTATCTGCTGGGTAGTTATTCGGCGCGCAAGCTTGGGCTGAGCACCACCGGTAATGCCGGCGGGGCGCACAATCTGCTGGTGCACAGCACGGGTCAGAGCCTGCCCGAACTGCTGCGCGAGATGGGCACCGGCCTGCTGATTACCGAGTTGCTTGGTCATGGCGTCAACACCGTGACCGGTGACTATTCGCGTGGTGCCGCGGGCTTCTGGGTGGAAAACGGCATGATCAGCCATCCGGTGGAGGAGATTACCGTGGCAGAGAATCTGCGCGATCTGTTCCGTCATGTGGCGGCCATCGGCAACGATACGCTGGTGCGTGGCACCACGCGCATCGGCTCGGTGCTGGTCGAGTCGATGTCGGTCGCCGGCCAGGCGTGAGCGTCCCTGATTACTGGGCTCGGGCCTGCGCCGAGCTGGCCGCCGAGGACCAGGTGCTGGCCGGTCTGATGCGTCAGTTCGATGCCTCGATCCTGCGGACACGTGGCGAGCCGTTCGAAACCTTGTTGCGCGCCATCGTGGGCCAGCAGATTTCCATCGCGGCGGCCGATGCCATCTGGGGGCGGCTGGCGCAGCTGGCGCCGCTGCAGCAGCCGCAGGCGGTGCTGGCGCCGCTGCAGCAGCCGCAGGCGGTGCTGGCGCTGACGCCCGAGGCGCTGCGACTGGCCGGTTTGTCGCAGCGCAAAGTCGAGTATGTGCAGGATCTGGCGCGTCATTTTGCCGACGGTCATCTGGATGCCGCTCGGCTGGCGACCCTGGATGACGAGGCGGTGATTGCCGAGTTGACGGCGGTGCGCGGCATCGGTCGCTGGAGCGCAGAGATGTTCCTGATTTTCAATCTGCTGCGTCCGGATGTCTGGCCGGTGGACGACATCGGCCTGCAGAAGGCGGTGGCGCGTTGCTATGGGCTGGATGCCGTGCCGAAGCAGGCCGCCCTGCGCCAGCTCGGTGAGCGCTGGCGCCCCTGGCGGACGGTGGCGTGCTGGTATTTCTGGCGCAGTCTGGACGCGGTCGAGGTGCTGTACTAGCTTTGAATTGCCCGGTGAGCGTATCGGGGGAGGCAACCGTCCTGTCGGACACCGCACAAAAACCATAAGCGGGGCGCAGTGATGAGCAAGCAAGCAAATATCGGGCTGGTGCTGGCGGGTGGCGGCGCGCGCGCGGCCTATCAGGCGGGGGTCATGCTGGCGATTTCCCACCTGTTGCCGGATGCCAGGAAAAATCCGTTTCCGGTGATCTGCGGCACCTCTGCCGGCGCCATCAATGCCACCGGTCTGGCCTGTGCCGCGGACGATTTTCGTCAGGCGGCAGGCAATCTGGCGCAGCTGTGGCGTCAGATTCATATCAGCGATGTCTACCAGTCGGACATGCTGTATTTCCTCAAGAGCTTCCTGCATTTTGGCGTGTCGATTGCTTCTGGCGGCCGTCTGTGGAAGAACCCCAAGAGTTTTCTCGACAATGCCCCGCTGCGTGACTATCTCGCTCGGGTGGTGCGTTTTGACGGCATCGACCGGGCGGTCAGTGCCGGGGCGCTGCGCGCGGTAGCGCTGACGGCCTCCTGTTTCAACAGTGGCCAGTCGGTGACGTTTTTTGACGGGGTGCCCGAGGTGTGCGAGTGGACGCGGCAGATGCGCATCGGAGTGCGCGAGAAACTCGACCTGGATCACCTGATGGCCTCGTCGGCCTTGCCCTTGATCTTTCCGGCCACCAAGGTGGGCGATCGCTTTTTCTGCGACGGTGCCGTGCGGCAGATGGCGCCGCTGTCGCCGGCGCTGCATCTGGGGGCGGAGAAGTTGTTTGTCGTCGGGCTGGCCAGTCACAAGACGCCGGTGCGCGATGGCGGCTATCCTTCCCCCGCTCAGGTGTTCGGCCATCTGCTCAACAGTATTTTTGCCGATAGTATGGCCAGCGACATGGAGCGGCTGATCCGTGTCAATCACACGGTCTCGCTGCTCAACAGTCATCATGAGCTGGCTTCGCAGACCCCGCTCAAGCGTGTCGAGGTTTTCTTGCTCAATCCCAGTGCTTCGCTGGAGGAGATCGCCCACAAGCACGTGCATCTGTTTCCACCGGCTTTGCGCTTCATTCTGCAGGGTACTGGTGCCACGCGCCGCCGTGGCTTGTCGCTGGCGACTTATCTGCTGTTCGAGCCGGGCTATTGTCGTGAATTGATCTCACTGGGTTATAAGGATGTTCTGAAACAGAAGGCGGAGATTCTGAATTTTCTGGAACTTTAATCTGCTTTCTGTATTCTAGATGGTTTGTGTTCGAACAAATCGGGAGTGAGTATGCGGTTGCCGGGGCGACGTGCCGGATTTTTTCTGATCAGTGCTGCTTGCGCTGGTGCCATGGGTTTTGCCTTTTATGCTCAATATGTGATGGGGCTTGAGCCTTGTCCGCTGTGCATGTTGCAGCGCGTGGGGGTGGTCAGTGCCGGGGTGCTGGCCTTGCTGGCCGGTCTGGTCAATCCGCGTGAGTGGGGCTTCCGTGTCTGGTCCGGGCTGGTGGTGCTGGCCTCGCTGGCGGGGGGCGCCGTATCGGCCCGCCAGTTGTGGCTGCAGAGCCTGCCGGCGGATCAGGTACCGCAATGCGGTCCGGGGCTGGACTATCTGCTGCAGACTCTGCCGTTTACCCATGCGCTGGAAAAGGTGCTGATGGGTAGTGGCGAGTGTGCGGTGGTGGACTGGCGTTTCCTCGGCATGGCGATGCCGTTCTGGGTGCTGGTGTTCTTTGTGCTGGTGATTGGCTTTACGCTGTTCCAGCAACGCAAGATGCGCTGATCAGCGTGTTGATCGGCGGTCAGGGGCCCGGGTCGTTCGACCCGGGCCTTTTTCATGGTCGGTTGCCCGTCTCCGATTTCAGGCCTCGAACGCCCGGAGCGCCGCCGGCTTGACGTGCAATTCTTCACGCCGGGCGAAGGCTTCCAGCAGGTATTCCACCGTCACCTTTACCCGTGGCGCGACCAGGGCGCGGTGCGGGTACTGCAGGGTCATTTCGAACTGGCCGGGGTGGTGGGCCTTGAGCAACAGGACCTTGAGCCGGCCCGTCTGCAGGTGATGCCAGGCGTGATGCACGCCGATTTCGGCAATGCCGGCGCCGTCGACGGCCAGCTGGGTGATGGTCTCGGGGGAGGACAGGGTCAGGACGGCGGCTTCGGTGTTGAGGGTGGTGATGCTGCCGTCGCCGGTCTGAAATTGCCAGGGCGACACGCGGCCGCCGAGAAAACGTCGGGTGATCAGGCGGTGCTGGCGCAGATCCTCGGGTTGTGCGGGAACCCCGTATTGGTCGAGGTAGGCCGGTGAGGCGACCAGCACCATATTGAACTGGCAGATCGGGCGTGCCACCAGTGAGGAGTCGGCGATGCGGCCGCCGCGCAGGGCCAGGTCGTAGCCGTCGCGCACCAGATCGATCACATGGTCATCGAAATCGACCTCGACCGACAGGCCGGGATAGGCCGCCAGCAGGCCGGGCAGGGTGGGGGCCAGTTGCTCGCGCCCGAAGCCGGCACTGGTGGAGAGGCGCACGCGACCCGAGGGGGCGGCGCGGTGGGCGATGACGGCATCGGTGGCTTGTTCCAGTGCCTCGATGGCGATGCGCGCCTGGCGCAGGAAGGCTTCGCCCTCTTCGGTCAGGTTCAGGGTGCGGGTAGTGCGGTTCATCAGGCGTACGCCCAGCGCCTTTTCAAGGCCGGCAATGTTTTTGCTGACGGCGGCGGACGAGATGCCGAGCTGCCTCGCGGCGGCGGCGAAGCTGCCGGCATCGCTGGCCTGCACGAAGGACAAGATGGCACGTACACGTTGAGATGAGTCCATGAGCGGCGGTCTTGAAAGGGTCCAAATGCGGGATGGTCTGTGTTTTTATTGTCAACCTTGAGTTATTGAATCGTCAACCATCTGACGCATTATCTTCATGAATGCCGACGCCTAGAATAGCGTCATCGAAATGGCATCGACCTCCTGTGTGAGGTCCAGAGGAGAAGCGTCATGTTGAATTTTACTTTTCATAATCCCACTCGCATCGTGTTTGGCCAGGGCACGATGGCGGCGCTTGACCAGCATGTGCCGCTGGATGCCCGTGTGCTGGTGTTGTATGGCGGTCAGAGTGCCGAGCGCAACGGGACGCTGGGCGAGGTGCGCACTGCGCTGGGTCAGCGGACCTGCTTTGAATTTGGCGGTATTGAGCCGAATCCGACCTTCGAAACCCTGATGGAGGCGGTGATGCTGGTGCGTGCCGAGCGCATCGATTTTCTGCTGGCGGTGGGAGGTGGCTCGGTGATCGACGGTAGCAAGTTTGTCGCTGCCGCGGCCCAGTTTGAGGGCGACCCGTGGCAAATCCTGTCGAGCGTGGGCTCGGCGGTGCAGCGCGCTTTGCCGCTGGGTGTGGTGCTGACGCTGTCGGCGACCGGTTCGGAGATGAATGCCGCTGCGGTGGTGACTCGCCGCGCCACGCAGACCAAGGCCTTCTTTCATTCGCCCTGGGTGTTTCCGCAGTTCTCGATTCTGGATCCGACCAAGACGTATACCCTGCCGGCCCGTCAACTGGCCAACGGGGTGGTGGATGCCTTTACCCATGTGATGGAGCAGTACCTGACCTATCCGGTGGATGCCCGGGTGCAGGACCGTTTTGCCGAGGGACTGTTGCAGACCTTGATCGAGATCGGGCCCAAAGTGGTGCATGAGCCCGCCGATTACGACAGTCGGGCCAATCTGATGTGGGCGGCCGCGATGGCACTCAATGGCTTGATCGCCAGTGGTGTGCCGCAGGACTGGGCGACGCATCTGGTTGGTCATGAGCTGACCGCCCTGCATGGTCTGGACCATGCCCAGACGCTGGCGGTCCTGCTGCCTTCGATGCTCGATCTGCGGCGTGAGGCCAAGCGCGGCAAGCTTTTGCAGTACGCCGAGCGTGTCTGGCACCTGACCGAGGGCAGTGAGGAGGATCGCATCGAACAGGCCATCCTCAAGACCCGTGCTTTCTTTGAGCGTCTCGGTATCGGCACGCGTCTTTCCGACTATGGCATCGGCGAGCAGGACATCGATGCCTTGGTCGCAGCCCTGCAGGCGCACGGCATGGTTGGCCTGGGCGAGCAGGGGGATGTCACGCTGGCGCTGAGCCGTCAGGTGTATCTGGCCAGTCTGTGAAACGCATTATCCCGTCAACAAGGAATCTGCTCATGTCTCAAGCTGCGTATTTTGTCATTGATGTAAAAGTCACCGATCCGGAGGGTATGAAGCCCTATCAGGCGCGTGTTGCCGAAACGATCAAACCCTTTGGGGGCGAGCGTCTGGTGTATGGCGGGGCGCTCGATGTGCTGGAAGGTCAGGGGCCAAACGGGCTGGTGGTGATCGTGCGTTTCCCCAGTATGGCGCAGGCACATGCCTGGCACGACTCGCCGGCCTACCAGGCCATCATCGGTCATCGTCTGGCTTCGTCCGAGAGTCATGCCTATCTGGTGCAGGGTGAGGCCTGAACCCGGCAGGTGACCATCTTTTACTTACCCATTTTTTGAAAGCTGACTGAAATGAAAACTCTGGTCATTGTGTCTCACCCCTATCCCGAGCAATCCAGCGTCATCAAGACCTTGCAGCAAGTCGCTGCCAGTGTGCCGGGGGTGACGGTGCGCAATCTGGAATCGCTGTATGGTCATGATACCGAGGCGTTTGATCTGGCTGCCGAACAGAAGGCGCATGAAGGGGTGGATCGTGTGGTGTATCTGTTCCCGATCCACTGGTTCAATCTCACGCCGATGCTCAAGGCTTATCTGAACAAGGTGTGGTCCTATGGCTGGGCCTTCGGCCCCGGCGGTGATGCGCTGCGTCACAAGGAAATGCTGGTGGTGGTCTCGGCGGGGGCCAGCGAATATACCTATTCGTCCCAGGGGCTGGTGCAGAGCACGATGGACGAGGTGCTGACGCCGATGAAGGCCAGTGCCTTGTATGTCGGCATGCGATATCTGCAACCGCTGGCCTTCCATGAGGCCATGGGGGCCAGTCTGGAGACGCTGCAGGGGTTTGGCGAGGCGTTTGCCGCTCGTCTGGCCGGTTCGCAGTGATCTGATGCCTGGACGGGTCAGTCAAATGAGCGGCAGGTTCGGGGATACGCCGGGTCTGCCGCTTTGTTTTTGTATTCACCACCCGCAGGGAGCGACAGATGATTGATGATCCCATTGGTCCGGTTCAGCCCGTGCAGGGGGTGCGCGCACTCACCCCGGTGTCGGTGCCGCGCCATCCTGGATATGGTGCCTTGCGCACATGGCTGGCGTTTTCCAGGCGGCTGAGTGCCAGAAAAGCCCGGCAGCGGTCCGGTGCCAGTGCGCCGGCAGGCAGTGAAGTGGATGCGACGTCTTGTGCGGCGGATCAGGGGCATCTCGACGATTACGCCTGATCCGGCAGGGGGCGGGCTGAATGGCAAAAAGGCTTGTAAAGTCGTCTGCGACGATTTTACAAGCCTTTTGCTTGATGCTGGCGGAGCGGACGGGACTCGAACCCGCGACCCCCGGCGTGACAGGCCGGTATTCTAACCAACTGAACTACCGCTCCGAACTCTGGTGGGCGTTGACGGAGTCGAACCGCCGACATTCTGCTTGTAAGGCAGACGCTCTACCAACTGAGCTAAACGCCCGAATTTCTGAATTCGGCTGAATGATCGGGTTGGCGGAGCGGACGGGACTCGAACCCGCGACCCCCGGCGTGACAGGCCGGTATTCTAACCAACTGAACTACCGCTCCAAACCCTGGTGGGCGTTGACGGAGTCGAACCGCCGACATTCTGCTTGTAAGGCAGACGCTCTACCAACTGAGCTAAACGCCCGGAAACTTCCGGTTGCTGATGGTGCCATCAGCCAACGATCTATTCTGTATGGTGCAGGTTGGCGGAGCGGACGGGACTCGAACCCGCGACCCCCGGCGTGACAGGCCGGTATTCTAACCAACTGAACTACCGCTCCAACCTGGTGGGCGTTGACGGAGTCGAACCGCCGACATTCTGCTTGTAAGGCAGACGCTCTACCAACTGAGCTAAACGCCCGAAACTTTATGCTTTGCAACGTTGGCGGAGCGGACGGGACTCGAACCCGCGACCCCCGGCGTGACAGGCCGGTATTCTAACCAACTGAACTACCGCTCCGGACTTGGTGGGCGTTGACGGAGTCGAACCGCCGACATTCTGCTTGTAAGGCAGACGCTCTACCAACTGAGCTAAACGCCCTTCTAATGCCCGTCGTTGCTTGGCAGGAGGCGAATTAAAACATACGGGAAATATTTGCGCAAGAGGATAATCCAAAAAACTTTATGCTTTTGGCCGATTCCTTTAAACATACTGGCGGGGTGAATTTTGTCGGACAGAAAAGATGACGAGGCCAATCTCCCCATGTATCATTTGCCGATTCCCCATAATGCGGACGATGTAACGAATGAAACCGACCTTTCTCGATTTTGAGCAACCGATCGCCGAGCTCGAGAACAAGATTGAAGAATTGCGTTTTGTCCAGGACGATTCGGTGCTGGACATCTCCGAAGAAATCTCGCGCCTGCAAAAGAAAAGCCAGGAACTGACCAAGACGCTCTACAGCAAACTGACGCCCTGGCAGATCTCGCAGGTGGCACGTCACCCGCAGCGTCCTTACACGCTCGACTATATCGGTGCCCTGTTTACCGATTTCAGCGAGCTGCATGGCGACCGCTCCTTTGCCGATGATCCCGCCATTGTCGGCGGCATGGCCCGTTTCAATGGCCAGTCGGTGATGGTGATCGGCCAGCAGAAGGGGCGCGATACCAAGGAAAAGCTGTATCGCAATTTCGGCATGCCGCGTCCCGAAGGCTATCGCAAGGCATTGCGCCTGATGAAGCTGGCGGAGAAGTTCGGCCTGCCGGTGATTACCTTCGTCGATACGCCGGGTGCCTATCCGGGGATTGACGCGGAAGAGCGCGGTCAGAGTGAGGCGATCGGTCGCAATTTGTACGAAATGTCCAAGCTGCGTGTGCCGATCATCTCGACCGTGATTGGCGAGGGTGGCTCCGGCGGGGCGCTGGCGATTGCCGTGAGTGATTACCTGAACATGCTGCAATATTCGACCTATTCGGTGATTTCGCCGGAGGGTTGTGCGTCGATTCTGTGGAAGACCGCCGAGCGTGCATCGGACGCGGCAGAGGCGCTGGGCATTACCGCCCACCGTCTCAAGACGCTCGGTCTGGTGGATCGCGTCATCAATGAGCCGCTGGGCGGCGCCCATCGTGACCATGCCCAGACCATGAGCAGCATGAAGCGCGCGCTGGTCGAACAGCTGAAGGATCTGAATGGCCGTACGCTCGACGATCTGCTCAAGACCCGTTTCGATCGCCTGATGAGCTATGGACGATTCAAGGAAGAAGCAGCCTGATCTGCTGATGCCCTTGTTGGCGGCCTGGCCGGCCGAGCTGGCTGGCCAGTCGGTCGAGGCGGGGCTGTCGGGCGGCCTGGATTCGATGGTGCTGCTCGATGTGTTGTGGCGCTGCCGTGAGCAGCGCCATTTTCATTTGTCCGCCGTGCATGTACACCACGGGCTGAGCCCCCATGCGGATGCCTGGGCGCAGCACTGTGCCGGATGGTGTGCCGCACGCCAGATTCCCCTGCGCATCGAGCGTGTCTCGGTGCGGCCGGAAGGCGGGGAAAGTCTGGAGGCCGTCGCACGGCGTGAGCGTTACCGGGTCTATGCCCGCACGTCGGCAGGCGTGGTGGCGCTGGCGCATCATCTGGATGATCAGTCGGAGACGGTCTTGCTGCAGTTGCTGCGTGGCGGTGGCCCCCATGCGCTGGCAGCCATGCCGGTCTGGCGCGCACTGGATGAGCGGGTGCATCTCTGGCGGCCCTTGCTGGGCTGGACGCGCGGCGAGCTGGAACAGTATGCCGCCGCGCGTGCGCTCTCCTGGGTGACCGACGAGAGCAATGCCGATACCCGCTGGCGGCGTAATCTGCTGCGCCATGACATCTTGCCGCTGATTGCCGCGGCACAACCGGATTACCGCCAGCACCTGCAGCGTACGGTGCAGTTGATGGCGCAGGCAGCAGAGATTCTGGATGAGGTGGCGACGCAGGATCTGGCCGCCTGCCTGCAGCAGGGGCGCCTGCTGTTGCCGCGCTTTGCCGCCCTGAGTGCGGCGCGTCAGCGGCAGTTGCTGGTGCGCTGGATGGCTCAGCTGCAGGCCGGCGACGCGTCCCCCGATGGGGTGGAGAGTTTTCGCCAGCAGTTGCTGCAGGCCGGTGAGGATCGCCACCCCGCCTTGCGGCTGTCGGGCAAAACCTTGTTCCGCTATCGGGATCAGGTCTGGGCGGTCGCGTCGACTGCCATGGCGCTGCCAGACGAGCAGCGGGCACGCTATCTGCCTGCTGTCGGGCCGGAAGCCTTTGTGGGGGGGCGGTTGCAGCTGATCGATCATGAGCAGGGGGTGGCGCACCAGCTGTTGCTGGGTGGGTTTTCCTTGCGGCCGCGTCGCGGCGGGGAGCGTTTACCGCAGGCCGTCGGCAACAAGCCGGTCAAGACGCTGCTGCAGGAAGCGGGTATTCCGCCCCTGCTGCGCGAGCGCTGGCCCTTGCTGTATCTGGCCGATGGTCGTCTGGCGGCGATTCCGTCAGTGGCGGTAGCCACTGATTGTCGCGGCGAAGCGGGGCAGTGGCCGGTCTGGCTGCCAGAGTGATCGTTCCAGCCATGAAAAAACGCCCCGCATGCGGGGCGTTTTCCATGGTGGCGGCTGCCGCTTAATTGCGGTTGTTGCCGCTCAGGGCGATCAGGATCTGCAGCAGGCTGGTAAACAGGTTGTAGATCATGACGAAGATGGTCAGCGCAGCCGAGATGTAGCTGGTTTCACCACCATCCACTACCTGCTTGACCTGGAACATGATCATCAGCGAGCTGAACAGCGCGAAGCCACCGGCAATGACCAGGCTGAATACCGGCAGTTGCAGGAAGATATTGGCAATCATGCAGATCATCAGCACGATGGCACCTGCGGTCAGGAAGCTGCCCAGGCCGGACAGATCACGCTTGGTGGTGGCGCCGATGCTGGCCATCACCAGGAAAATTAGCGACGTGGCACCGCCGGCGATCATCACCAGGCTGCCGCCGTTCTTGAGGTGCAGGGCGACCTGCAGCAACGGTCCGAGCAGCAAACCCATCATGAAGGTGAAGGCGAACATCAGATAGGCGCCCACCGGGGAGTAGCGGTTCTTCTCGATGGCGAACATCAGGCCGTAAATGGCGACCAGCATCAGGATCATGCCCATGATCGGGCTGGTACGCAGGAACATGAAGCTCATATTGGTGCCGATCAGTGCGCCGATCACGCAAGGAATCATCGACAGGCCAAGCAGGGCATAGGTATTGCGCAGAACCTTTTGGCGCGAGTCGGCCAAGGTCGAGCTGTATGCCGTTTGAAGGTTCGGGTGCATAGCGGATTTCTCCCAAGAGTTATAAATATTGCTTGCAGCATGTACATAGACATATTGCATCGAATTTGGTTTCTTTCAAGAGCACATTTTCCCGTCTTGCCGCAGGGCGGGGCTTCGGGTACTATTGCGCTCCTTCCCGAAGCGATGGATCTTAGTCGCTTTGCATGGGTTTGGCGAGCGTGGCGGAATTGGTAGACGCACTGGATTTAGGTTCCAGCGCCGCAAGGCGTGAGAGTTCGAGTCTCTCCGCTCGCACCACATGATTTATCCGGTAACAACCCGCGTCCCCGCGGGCCATCAGTCGTGTCCTCCCGTTTTTCTCCCCGCTGACAATAATCCGGCACCACTTGCGCCATATCAGTTGATGCTGATTCGGGATTGGTCGCGCGAGCGGAAAGGTTTTAACATCGTTTCTGCGGGTGAGTGACCCGTGATCTTCTGTTTTTGTAGCGATTCATGATCCGATCCGCCCCTTTATGAGTGCTCGACAAACGCCGGTGATGGCACCGGGCAAATTACTCTCCCCGACGGACCATAATCAGGTCCTGAGCGGCTTTCAATATGTCTATCCGGTGGTTTCCCGTCGTGCCGGCGGGGTGTCGGTCGGCGTCAATCTCAATCTGAACAATGCCTGTAACTGGCGGTGCCGATACTGTCAGGTAGCTGGTTTGCAGCGCGGCGCACCGGAAGCGACCGATGTGGTTCAGCTGGAGCGCGAGCTGGCCGCCTTGCTTACCGAGATTCTGCACGGCAACTTCATGCAGCAGCATGTGCCGGCCGCGATGCGCCAGTTGCGGGATATCGCCCTGGCAGGCAATGGTGAGCCGACCCTGAGCAAGCAGTTTCCTCAGGTGATCCAGGCGGTGTTGCGTCAGGTCGAGGCGTTTGGTCTGGCGGGCAAAATCCGGCTGGTGGTGATCACCAATGGCAGCATGCTGCACCGCCCCGCGGTGCAGGCGGCCCTGCGTGAGCTGGGGGCGGCCGGCGGCGAGGCCTGGGTCAAGATTGACCGCGGCAGCGAGGCCGGGGTGCGGGAGGTTAATCAGGTACGCCAGACGCCCGAACAAATGCGCAGCAAGATCGAGCGTGCAGCGGCCTGCTGCAGTGTCTGGGTGCAGACCTGCATGTGTTGTCTGGACGGAGCGCCGCCCGATGAGCCGGCTGTGACGGATTATCTGAACCTGCTGGCCTCGCTGAAAGGCATTCGCGGGGTTCTGCTGTATGGCCTGGCGCGCCCGCCGATGCTGGAGGAGGGACGTACGGTCTCGGCGGTGACGCCGGCCTGGATGCAGCAGCTGGCGGCACGTATTCAGGCACAGGGTATTCGGGTGGAACGCTACGATTGATGGGGAATAAATTGAACAAGCAGCGCACCCCGCAGGGGGATTTGAGCGACAAATATGTGATTGGCTTTCGCACCCCGGTGAAAGTTGTCGGCCGGTCACTGGCGCTGGACAAGGCCGTCGGCCCAAAGGGCGTATTCGCCACCTTTGAAGAGGCGCGCTACTTTGTCGAAACGCATATGGCGCAGGCGCGCAAGGCGGGTGCCTGTCGTGCCGTGGTGACGCGCGGGGCAGAGGAATTTGCCGAGTATTTCGACTCGATGTGGTTTGTCTACGGCGATCGCTGAAGTGCGGACAGGGCAGCGGCGATTGACTGTCGCTGCCCGTGTCTTGTCACGCGACGCTGTCCGCGGCGCGGGGTGGTTGTGCCGGCTGAATCAGCCAGCGGTTGGCCGTGAAACAGATCAGCGCCAGGATCAGATAAACCGCCAGCAGCGACGGCGCGTCATGAACGGCCAGCAGACTCAGCACAAACGAAGTCAGGCTGGTCATCAGGATATTAATCAGGAACATCAGGGCGGTGGCGGTGCCGGCAATGTGCCGGAACAGTGCCAGTCCGCGTCCCATCGACATCGGGAACAGCATGCCCTGGCTGAAAAACATCAGGGCGCTGATGCCGCACAGCAGGGTCAGGCTGTCTGGCCAGCACTGACCGAGGATCAGTCCGGTGGCGGTGACGGCCAGCAGCAGCCGGGTCATACCCTGCTGGACGCGGGCGACCGGGGACCGCGCCACCAGCCAGCGGCACAAGAAGGTAGCCAGCAGGAATACGCAGCCCAGGCCGAAGGCGATGTGCCCGAACACGATCGGTGAGTAGTGCCACCGGCTCTGGATGATGAAGGGGCCGACGGTATTGAAGGCAATGCTCATCGAGTAGATCGCCCCCATCAGAATGACCATGCCCATGAACTGACGGTGTTGCAGCACCTCGCGCAAATTCTGGCGGATCGTCGGCAGATTCAGTGCATGGCGCCGGAAATGGGTTTCCGGTACATGCCAGGCCACCAGCAGGGCCATCACGGCCATCGAGGCGGCAAAGAACACGAAGCAGGCCTGCCAGCCGGCATAGACTTGCAGATAGCCGCCGAGCACCGGACCAATGATGGGCCCCAGACCGAACATGCTGCCGGTAATCACCCCCATGCGCACCAGTTCCTGTGGCGCCAGGACATCCGGAAAGACCGAGCGGGCAACGACCGAGATGGTGCCGACCATCAGGCCCTGTATCAAACGGGTGGCCAGCAGTGCGGGCAGGGTGGGCAGCCAGATCGGCAGCAGGCTGATCAGCACGAAGCCCAGCAGGCCACCCAGCAGCAGCTTGCGCCGTCCCCAGGCATCGGTCAGGAAGCCGGAAAAGAAGTTGCCCAGCGCATAGCCGAGCAGGTAGAGGCTGATCAGGTTCTTGATGGCACTGTCCGGCTCGCCCAGTTCAGTGGCCATGGCCGGCAGGGAGGGGGAGATCAGATCCACCGCCATGCCGAACAAGGGCATCAGCAGCAGCAAAACCAGCAACAGGCGTTTGAGTCTGGCCTCTGGCAGAACGTGGGGATCAAAGTCCATCGACGTCTCCTGCCTGATGCTGCAGATTGTGCTGCATCCGGCTCAGCATGTCCTGCAGGAGGGCTTGCTCCTCTTCACTGAATCCGGCAAACAGCAGGCCATCCACGCGATCGATGGCTGCCAGCAGGGTCGGCATCAGGGTTTCTCGACACTTTGCGGTCATCTCCACAAACAGGCAGCGACGATTGGCCTGCCACGGGCGACGCGTGATATGCCCCTCTTTTTCCAGTCCTTCCAGCGTGCGCGCCAGCTGACCCGGATCCATGTCCAGTTGACCGAGCAGGTGCTTTTGCGTGCAGTCGCCGGCCTGATTCAACATCAGCAGGATCTGCCGTTGCGAGCGGGTGATGCCGGTGGTCTGTAATTGCTGATCCAGCAGACGACGCTTGAGGTTGACGATGTGGGCCAGATGATGGCCGAGGCGATTGAGCATGAGGGCCCCTGAATTGACTAGTTCAATTATTGTATATATCAACAGTTGACTATGTCAATTCAATGTCGGGTGCGACGCATCGGCTCCCGAACCGACGTCATGGCTTGCATTTGTCGGGCGCGTCTTCTATGTCTACTACTGCAACACATTTGTCATAAAAGTGGCATCGGTCTGTCATTTTGCCTGTTTATCCTCGCGCTTGTTTGTCGTGGACTATTCCAGAGGGTGAGAAACGCATGAAACGTAATCTGCTTGCTTGTGCAGTACTGGGTGCTCTGAGTGTTGCTACTTCCGTTCAGGCTGCAAATCTGGACGCCCTGATCAAGGCCGCCAAGAAGGAAGGCCAACTGACCACCATCGGCCTGCCGCATGACTGGTGCGGTTATGGCGCCATGCTGGCCGACTTCAGCGCCAAATACGGCATCAAGATCAACGAACTGAACCCGGATGCCGGCTCGGGCGACGAAATCGAAGCCATCAAAGCCAACAAGGGCAATATGGGTCCGCAGGCACCGGACGTCATTGACGTCGGCCTGTCCTTTGGCCCGCAAGCCAAAGAAGCTGGTCTAATCCAGCCCTACAAGGTCTCGACCTGGAACACTATTCCGAACGAAGCCAAGGATGCCGAAGGCTACTGGTATGGCGACTACTACGGTGTGCTGGCTTTCGAGGTCAACACTGATCTGATCAAGCAAGTACCGACTGACTGGAAGGATCTGCAGAAGCCGGCATACAGCAATGCCGTGGCGCTGGCCGGTGATCCGCGCGTGGCCAATCAGGCGATTTCCGGCGTGTATGCCGCTGGTCTGGCTTCTGGCGCCAAGGATCCGGCCAAGGCTGCCGAAGCCGGTCTGAAGTTCTTTGCCCAACTGAACAAGAGCGGCAATTTCGTTCCGGTGATTGGCAAGGCCGCTTCGCTGGCACAAGGCACCACCCCGATCATCATTCGCTGGGACTACAACGCCCTGGCCGATCGCGACACTCTGAAGGGCAACCCGAACGTTCAAGTTGTGGTGCCGAAGAGTGGCGTGCTGGCCGGTGTGTATGTTCAGGCCATCAGCAAGTATGCCCCGCACCCGAACGCCGCCAAGCTGTGGATGGAGTACCTGTACTCTGATGCCGGCCAGATCGGCTGGCTGAAGGGCTATTGCCACCCGATCCGCTTCAATGATCTGGCTGCCAAGAAGAAGGTGCCGGCTGATCTGCTGGCCAAGCTGCCGAACCCGGCGCTGTACAAGAAGGCTGTGTTCCCGAGCCTGAAGGATCAGGAAACCTACAAGGCCACCATCACCAAGCAGTGGGATGGCGTGGTCGGCAGTAACGTCAAGTAATCGCTGTTCAGCCGCAAGCCGCCATGGTTCGCCATGGCGGCCAGGCTGTGCCACCCGGCACGGCATGCAGACCTAGCAAGACACCATGCAAAGAAAACCGATGGCTATTACGGAAACTGTCAAAGAGCCCGCCGTGCTGCACGCCGGCCCGGCTCCGCGGCGTCACGCCGGTCAGGCCCTGACCTGGCTCGGTGTCGCGCCCTTCCTGATTTTTGCCCTGCTGTTCCTGATCCTGCCGACCATGCAGCTGATGATCGGCGCGTTTCAGGATGCCCAGGGACACTTCACCCTGAATAATATTGCCCGGCTGTTTACCGACGACATCCTGGGGGCCTACTGGGTCAGCTTCAAGGTCAGCTTCGTATCCGCCTTCGGCGGGGCGCTGATTGGTTTGTTGCTGGCACTGGCGGCCATCCAGGGTGGGTTGCCGGCCTGGGTACGTCCGACCCTGATGACCTTTTCCGGGGTGGCCTCCAATTTTGCCGGGGTGCCGCTGGCCTTTGCCTTTCTGGCGACGCTGGGGCGAATCGGCCTGCTGACGGCCCTGCTGCGCAGCTACCTCGGCTTTGACCTGTATGGCACCGGCTTCAGCATTCTGAGCTTTACCGGTCTGACGCTGACTTATCTCTACTTCCAGATCCCGCTGATGGTGCTGATCATTGCGCCGGCCATCGACGGCATGAAGGCCGAATGGCGCGAGGCCTGCGAGAGTCTGGGCGGCAGCAGCTGGTATTTCTGGTGGCATGTCGCGCTGCCCATCCTGTTTCCGAGCATTATGGGCTCGGCGCTGCTGTTGTTTGCCAATGCCTTCGGCGCCGTGGCGACGGCCTATGCGCTGACCGGCAGTTCGCTCAACATCGTGCCGATCCTGCTGTTCGCCCAGATTCGCGGCGATGTGCTGCATGACCAGAACCTGGGCTATGCCCTGGCGCTGGGCATGATCGTGGTGACCGGGCTGTCCAATGCGGGCTATATCTGGCTGCGCAGCCGCGCGGAAAGGGGGCAGGCATGAGTCGCCATTCTTCCCGTCTTGGCGCCTGGGTGGCCATGATCATCGGCAGTGCCTATTTCTTGCTGCCGCTGCTGGCAACCTTCCTGTTCAGTCTGAAGATGCGTCGCGATGCCCTGAGTTTCGATGCCTACAAGGTGGTGCTGACCGATCCGCAGTTCCAGGCGACCTTCAGCTACTCCACCATGATGGCGCTGCTGACCATCGTGACCGGCATCGTGCTGGTGGTGCCGACGGCTTACTGGATTCAGCTCAAGCTGCCGAAGCTGCGTGGCTTGATTGAATTCATCACCCTGTTGCCGCTGGTGATTCCCGCCATCGTCATCGTGTTCGGCTATCTCAAGATGTACAACAGCAGTTCCTGGCTGCCGCTGACCGCTCATGAGCGCAGCACGGATTTTCTGCTGATGGCCAGCTACGTCACGTTGTCCTTGCCCTATCTGTACCGATCCATCGATACCGGTCTGCGCGCGGTGGATGTGCGTGGCCTGACCGAAGCGGCGCAGAGTCTGGGTGCCAGCTGGGGCGAAATCCTGCTGCAAGTGATCTTTCCCAACGTCAAGTCGGCCATCCTCTCCGGTGCCTTCCTGACTTTTGCGGTGGTGATTGGTGAGTTCACCATGGCCAGCCTGCTCAACCGGCCGGCTTTTGGTCCTTATCTGCAGTTGATCGGCGCCAATCGGGCCTATGAGCCATCGGCGCTGGCGATCATCGCCTTTCTGGTGACCTGGGCCTCGATGGGGCTGATCCAGGTTTTTGCCCGCAATGGCCGTGCCAGACGCAAAGCGGTCTGAGTGACTGAATATTGATTGGAACAAATATGGCTTTTCTGGATATCAAGCAACTCAACAAAAGCTTTGGCGACCATGCCGTGGTGCATGACATCAATATGTCCATCGAGCGCGGCGAGTTCGTCACCTTCCTCGGCCCGTCCGGCTGCGGCAAGACCACCGTGTTGCGTATGATTGCCGGCTTCGAGAATCCGAATCAGGGGTCGATTCACGTTGCCGGGCAGGAGATTACCCATCAGTCGCCGCAAAAGCGCGGTATCGGTATCGTCTTCCAGAATTACGCGCTGTTTCCCAACCTGAATGTCGAGCAGAACATCGGCTTCGGCCTGAAGGTGCGCAAGTTGCCCGGGCGCGAAATCGCCAGCAAGGTGGCCGAAGTCATGAAGCTGGTCGAGTTGACCGGCAAGGAAGCCCGTTATCCGCACGAGCTGTCGGGTGGCCAGCGCCAGCGCGTGGCCCTGGCGCGTGCGCTGGTGGTGGAACCGAAGATTCTGCTGCTGGACGAGCCGCTGTCTGCGCTGGATGCGCGCATCCGCAAGAATCTGCGCGAGCAGATCCGGGACATTCAGCGCCGCCTGCAGCTGACCACGGTCTTCGTGACGCATGATCAGGAAGAGGCCCTGACCATGTCGGATCGCATCTATGTGATGAATCAGGGCAGGGTAGAGCAGCATGGCTCGGCAGAGGAGATCTACACCCAGCCGGCGACCGAATTCGTTGCGCGCTTCATGGGCAACTACAACCTGCTCAAGGCGGAAGAGACGCATCAGTTGCTCGGCTTGCAGATCGAAGGTCATATGGCCATCCGTCCGGAGTCGATTCACGTTCTGGCGGCCGGCAGTCACGAGTTGGGTATGTTTGAAGGGGTGATTCGCCGCCACCAGTTGCTCGGTGGCGTCATCCGCTATCAGGTGGAGAGTCGTGGCGTGCAGTTGCTGGTGGATCGTCTGAACCGTAATGCTGCCGATCTGATGCCGATCGGCACCTCGGTCCGCCTGCAGATCGATCAGAACGATATGCGCGTGGTGCGCTGAGC
Source organism: Paludibacterium sp. B53371 (assembly GCF_018802765.1). Taxonomy (NCBI): domain Bacteria; kingdom Pseudomonadati; phylum Pseudomonadota; class Betaproteobacteria; order Neisseriales; family Chromobacteriaceae; genus Paludibacterium; species Paludibacterium sp. B53371. The sequence goes on along the minus strand of NZ_CP069163.1, from coordinate 1,944,238 downwards.
GCCGCATTTGCAGCGAAAAAAAGACCGGCCGGCGCATCGCGCCCGCCGGTCTTTTTTATTCCTGAGCCCGTGGATTACTGCCCGACAATGTGATTGAAGCGGACGTCGGCGCTCATCACGCCCAGCAGTTGGCCCTGCGGGTCAAACAGTGGCGTGCCGATGGTGAAGCAGTACTGGTTGGTGTCGACCGAACGGTACAGGTCGGAGACGAACAGGCGACGTTGCCGCACCGGCTCCTGGAACCAGCGACGATCGCTCCAGTTGTTCTTGCGGCCATCCGGGTTGACCTGGCCCGATTCCACGTCAGAGCTGATCTGGCGCCCGCTGACATCGGTGATGCACAGCATTTCGAAGGTGGTCTCGCGCTGGTAGAGTCCGACCAGCTTGCGATCCAGGTCATCCGGGTCCAGGCGGGTCAGCTGCCACTTGGCGATTTCCTCTTCCACCACCTGCCGCATGCGCTTGTGACCGGTAAAGCGGAATTCACCGACTTCCGTCAGCAGAACATCGCACTGTTCGCTGACCTGGGTGGCACGTGAGGCCAGTTCGCGGGCATCGACCAGTTGTTGCTGGGTGCTTTCCACGACTTCGCCGATTTGCGCCGTAATGGCGTGAACTTTCTCGTTCTGCGAGCTGCTGGCTTCAGCGATGACACGTACATGCTCAATCAGGGTGTTGATGTCGCGCGAGGCGGCCTCAATCGAGGCGCCGGCGGCCTGCGAGACGGTGATGCCGGTGTGTACCTGCTGCGACATGGCCACCATGGTTTCGCTGGAGGTGCTGACCTGTTCCTGAATGGTGGCCAGCAACTCCTCGACATTCTGGGTGGCCGACATGGTCTGGTCAGCCAGCTTGCGGACTTCGTCCGCCACCACGGCAAAGCCGCGGCCCTGTTCGCCGGCGCGGGCGGCCTCGATGGCCGCATTGAGCGACAAGAGACGGGTGCGGTCGGCGATGTTCTTGATGAGTTCCACCACTTCGCTGATCGACGCCGAGCTGTCTTTCAGCAGCGCCATCTGCTGCTCCAGTGCGCTGGTGCTGTCGCCGATCGCCTGAATCTGCTTGCGGCTCAACAGGTCATTGCTGTTGGCGCTTTCGGCCGCTTCGGCCACCTGGCGGGAAAATGCCGAGGCCTCGCTGGCGCTGGTGGTGATCGAGTCGACGGTCTCGGCCAGAATGCGGCTGGCGGTGGAAATGTTCTCCGCATTGCTTTGCTGGGCACGCGAGCGTTCTTCCAGCAGGCGGGAGAGCTTGGCCAGCTCCGGTGCCTGTTGCGACAGGCGGATGGCGGTGCCGGCGATTTTGATCAATGCGCCGTGGAAGCGATTGATCAGACCTTTGATCAGTTGGGCAATCCAGCCAAGACTGCCACGATCATCGAGCGTGACCGTCAGGTCGACGCCGTCACGGGTGGCTTCCGACAGCGGTTTGAGAAACTGGGTCAGTTTACGCGCTGAGACAAACATGTACTTCGCTCCCGGCCGTTCTTGCGCGGCCTGAAAATAATTTTCTGTGCCTGTGGGTACTGTGCTGGCCGGGAAAAAAGGGCCCGGACCGATCAAGTAGGCGCAAGAGTGCATACTCAGATGCCATATTGTCAACCGGGGCAATGCCTGGCGGTGTGCCACTGAGTGCGCGGTACTTGCCGACGTCGACCGGAAGGGGGTGGCGCTGAGATGTGCTCTAACAGTAAAACTTGATATTGGTGGAATATTGCACAGGCGAAGGGAAATGACAGTATTAAACCGGCAAAGGTTTGGTCTGGATCAACCGGCAGCCCCCCATTTGGGGCAGATTGGCGACAAAAGTGTCGGTTTCTTGCCCCCGTCACACCCGGGAGAGGTGGTGCACGGGAGTCCGGGCGGTGCCGGACTCCCGTGAGGGGCATGATCAGCCCAGGCAGGGGCTCATCGCTTGCTTTTCGCGGTCACTCAGCACGGCTTCGGCGGCGCCGGACAGCTCGGAGGCACTGTAGGCCAGTTGCTGGCTGGCCTTGATGACGCGCTGGATGCGATCCAGCTGCTGTTTCAGCGTGCCGGTATCCAGATGGCCCTCAGTAATGGCGCGAATCATGGTGGCATTCTGCTCGGTGATGTCTTCCAGCTTGATGCCGAGTTGATAGCGCAGTCGCAGCAGTTCCATGACCGGCTTGGGAATGCGGCGGTCCTGCTCGTAGCGCGAACCACCCGACTGCGTCACGCCGACGGCGGACCAGAATTCCTGCTGGTTCAGGTCAAGGCGGCGACGCATTTCACGCGGATCGAAATTGACTTCTTTGCTAAGCATGATCAATACCTCTATATATAATTTAAACAGAAATAACAAAAAGTTTAATTGCAGCCGAGCCGAATCCCGTGGCGGTCTGCCCGCAATTTTTCAGAACGGGGAATCGTCAAGCCCGTGCCGTGGCAATCTGGCGATGGGCAAGTGCGTTTGTCATGGCGCTGTCACATTGAGGCAGCGCTTGCACAAAAGTTCAGTGTCATCGACAAGGAACATGTCATGGCGATCTGAGTGTTTTCATTCGCCTCTGACGGATTAATCTGTCCCGGTTCACGCTACTTACATGAGGGATTGTACATAGGGCATGAGAAAAGGGAATGCAACGACAAGTAGTTTAAGATAAGTCTTACTTTATTAAATGAATCATGGACTTCTCATATTTACCTGCCCCAGCAAACCGCCCCTGATGGTTGCTTGTTTGAGGTCAAATATGTCTTTTGAATTTATTGCTTGAAATGGGTTGAGGTGAGACGATAAAACCCTGAATTTCGGAATTTTCACCAGTATCTTATGGATGATTGCCTGCTATTGGCATGATGTCCGGGTGGCGGGTGATGCCTGGTTTGCAGGGCAGGTATCGATGCTCAACAAAGAACGAAATGACACACATGCCCCACAACAACCGTGCCGTTTTGACTCGCGTGCGGCGCATCATCGGTCAGGCGCAGGCTCTGGAGGCCGCGCTGCTGCAGCAGACCGACTGTCATCTTGTGCTACAGCAACTGGCGGCAGTCCGCGGCGCCGTCAATGGCCTGATGGCAGAAGTGCTGGATGGCTATATGCGCACCCATCTGATGGATGGGGGAAGTACGGAGGAAAAGCGCGAGCAGGACATGGCGCAGGTGTCCCGTGTGCTGCACGCTTATCTGAAATGACGGCGCTTGCTGCTGCGGCTCAGTAAACGACAAAGCCATTGCTGCGGCAAAAACTCAGCAGGCGAATGCCGGCTTTGCGGGCAATGTCGATGGCCAGAGACGTGGGGGCCGAGATGGTGGCAATCAGCGGGATATTGCGTCGCGCCGCCTTGCGCACCAGTTCGTAACTGGCGCGGCTGGTGAGAAAGACCAGGCCGCTGTCGGGGGCGATCTGCTCGCGCGCCATCCAGCCCAGCAGTTTGTCCAGCGCATTGTGACGACCGACATCCTCGAAGACCCGGATGATTTTTCCTGTGCGCGAGCACCAGGCTGCGCCATGTGCGCAGCCAGTGGCCTGCATCAGCGGCTGATGCGTCGGCAGCGCGGCGAGGATCTGGCCGATCATGGCTTCGCTGACCTCGGGGGCCGGGGTGTCGACCCGGATGACTTCCGGTTCCAGATCCAGTAATTCGATGCTTTCAATCCCGCAGACACCACAGCCGGTGCGTCCCGCCAGCGCGCGCCGCTGGGCCTTCAGCGCCATGAAGTCTGCGCTGGCCAGTTCCATTTGCACTTCGGCGCTTTGTGCGTGATGGATGACTTCCATGTCACGGATGGCGCTGGCCTCGGCAATGATGCCTTCCGACAGGGCGAAACCCAGGGCAAAACAGTCGAGATCGGCCGGTGTGGCCATCATCACGGCGTGGGAGATGCCGTTGAAGACCAGGGCGACCGGGCATTCTTCTGCCACGCTGTCCGTGACGATCTGCACTGCGCCATGGCGGTGGCGCTGAACGGTGACGCGGCCATGGCCGGACCGGGTCGGGGTCTCTTGCGGCATGAATGATCTTTCCGTGAAGGGCTGTCCGGCAGTGTACGGAGATGCCGGATGACTCACAAGCCTGTCTCAGCCGCCAGTCTGCGACATGAAGCGCATGATCTTCTGCGGTGCAGCGACAAAATCATGGCTGTGCGGCTTGAGTTCCACCGCCTGGCGGATGGCGGCTTCCAGGCCGGCATCATCGATGCCGGCGCGCAGCAGCGGGCGCAATTCGAAGCGTTCTTCCTGCCCCAGGCACAGATAGAGCGTACCGTCCACCGACAGGCGAACCCGATTGCAGGTGGCGCAGAAGTGCTGCGAAATCGGCGTGATGAAACCAATGCGGCCACGACCGTCGGCGGTTTCCCAATAACGTGCCGGCCCGCCGCCGAGCTCGGCCGACGAGGGCGTGAGCCCGAAACGTTCGACCAGGACCGGGCGCACCTCGTCCAGCGACAGATAGGCGGTGTTGCGTCCGCTGTCGCCGACCGGCATGGCTTCGATCAGGCGCAGGATGAAGCCGTGTTCCAGGCAGAAGGCGGCCATGCGGGTGATTTCATGTTCATTGACGCCGCGCATGGCGACCATATTCAGTTTGATCGGCGTCAGTCCGGCGGCCTTGCCGGCCATGATGCCGGCCATCACGGCGTCCAGACTGTCGCGACCGGAGACCTCGCGCACACAGGCGCGATCCAGCGAATCCAGGCTGACATTGATGCGTGCCAGGCCGGCGGCCTTGAGTGCCGTGGCATGTTTGGCCAGCTGGGTGGCATTGGTCGACAGCGAGAGATCGTGCACGCCGGGCAGGGCAGACAGTTGCCCGACCAGCTGCACCAGATTGCGACGCAGCAGCGGTTCGCCGCCGGTCAGTCGGATGCGGCCTGCGCCCATGCGGGCAAAGGCGGCGACGACACGGGTGATTTCCTCAAAGCTCAGCCAGTTCTCCGGTTCGCTGTAGCCGTCAAAGGCGTGCGGCCGGCAATAGCTGCAGCGCAGATCGCAGCGATCAGTCAGCGACAGGCGCAGGTAATCGATCCGGCGGCCAAAACGATCCTGCAAAGGGGCAATATCACGCATCATGAGCTTCTTGCTGAATCTGTAAAACGCCCCCGGCGCGGCCGGGGGCGGCTTGCGGCTAGTTCAGGGCCGCCTGGCGCATGTCGGCCTTCATCTTGCTGTAGGTCTCATGCACATGCTGCTCGGCCCATGCCTGGTCGGCAATGGCTTCGACCTTGACGGCGCTGTATTTGTACTCCGGCGTCTTCGAGATCGGGTCCAGATGCTCGGCGGTCAGTTCGTTGCAGGCACCGATCCACCACTGATAGGTCATGTAGACCGCCCCCGCATTGACACGCGGGTTCAGGTTGGCTCGGGTGATGACCTTGCCGCGGCGCGAGGAAACCCAGACCAGAGACTGATCCTGGATGCCGTAGGTCTTGGCATCGTCCGGGTGGATCTGGACAAAGCCCGGTTCGTCGGCCAGGGTTTGCAGCGCGGCGCAGTTACCGGTCATCGAGCGGCAAGAGTAGTGCCCCACTTCACGCACCGTGCACAGGCCGAGCGGATAGTCGGCATCGACCTTTTCCAGCGGCGCACGCCATTCGGCGGCAAACAGCAGCGCTTTGCCGCTCGGGGTGTCGAACTTGTTGCCTTCGTACAGCCACGGTGTGCCGGGGTGGTCCTCCGTCGGGCAGGGCCATTGCACATAGCCCAGATCCGCCATCTTCTCGTAGGTGGCGCCGGTGTACAGATGGCACAGGCCGCGCAACTCGTCCCAGATTTCCCGGGCATTGTTGTAGTGCATCGGATAGCCCATGGCGGTGGCCATCAGGCTGTGGATCTCCCAGTCGTCCTTGACGTCGCCCGGGGCGTCCACGGCCTTGTAGCAGCGCTGGAAGCCGCGGTCGGCACTGGAGAAGACGTTCTCATGCTCGCCCCACGAGGTGGCCGGCAAAATGACATCGGCCATCATGGCGGTCTTGGTCATGAAGATGTCCTGAACGATGATCAGGTCCAGCTTGGCAAAGGCCTTGCGCATCACGCCCAGGTCCGGCTCGGTCTGCAGCGGATCTTCGCCGAAGATGTAGTAGGCCTTGAGCTTGCCTTCCTCGATCAGGTGCGGCACCTCGGTCAGACTGTAGCCCTTCTCGGCCGGCAGGCTCGGCACCCCCCATGCCTTGGCGAAACGCTCGCGTGCCTCGGCATCGGTCACGCTGTAATAGCCGGGCAGGGTGTTGGGCAGGGCCCCCATGTCACAGGCGCCCTGGACATTGTTCTGACCGCGGACCGGGCCGACGCCGACATTCGGGCGGGCCAGGTTGCCAGTGATGGTGGCCAGGCTGGACAGCCCCTTGACCACGTCGACGGCCTGACCCCACTGGGTCACGCCCATGCCCCACAGGATGGTGGCGGTGGCCGACCTGGCATACATGCGCATGGCCTTGCGCACCAGCTCCGGTTCCAGGCCGGTGATCTCGGCGGTGTACTCCGGGGTGTACTTGGCGACCATCGCCTTGTATTCCTCGAAGCCTTCGGCGTAATGCTCGACGAAATGCTGGTTGTACAGGCCTTCCTGGATCAGCACATTGGCGAAGGCGTTGACCAGCGCCATGTTGGAGCCGTTTTTCAGTGGCAGGTACAGGTCGGCGATACGAGCGGTTTCAATGAAACGCGGATCGCAGACAATGATCTTGGCGCCTTTTTCCTTGGCTTTGAGGATGCGGCGCGCCACGATCGGGTGCGAATCGGCGGCGTTGTAGCCAAAGACCAGGATGCAGTCGGTATCTTCGATTTCGCAGATCGAATTACTCATGGCGCCATTGCCCAGCGTGACCATCAGGCCGGCGACCGACGGGCCGTGGCAGACGCGGGCACAGCAGTCGATGTTGTTGGTGCCGATGACGGCCCGGGCGAACTTTTGCGCGACATAGTTCGATTCGTTGCCGGTGCCACGCGACGAGCCGGTCATCATGATGGCGTCAGGGCCGTATTGTTCCTTGATGGACTTCAGGCGCGAGCTGGCAAACTGGATGGCCTCGTCCCAGGAGACGGCTTCGAACTGGCCGCCACGCTGGCGGCGAATCATCGGTTGCTTCAGACGCGGGGTCAGCAGCTTGGTGTCGTTGAGGAAGTCCCAGCCGTAATAGCCCTTCAGGCACAGTTCACCTTCGTTGGTCACGCCATTGGCGGCTTCGGCGCCGACCACCTTGCCGTTATCGACCAGCAGGTTCAGCTTGCAGCCCGAGCCGCAGTACGGACAAACGGTAATTACCTTCTTCATGTTGCGATTCCTTCAGCGGAAAAGTGAGAGCGGTCAGAACGGCAGTGGCGGCACATCCAGTGCTGCCTGTTCGCGGCGTTTCTTCATGGCGGCTTCCAGCCGGGCCTGGTCAACCAGATGCAGGCACTTGGTCGGACAGGACGGAATACAGGCCGGGCCACCCGGGTGATCGATACACAGGTCGCACTTGAGCGCCAGCGCCTTGCTGGCCTGGCTCTTCAGGACACTCTTGCCGGGTGCCGGGACCGTGGTGACATCCATCGCGCCGTAGGGGCAGGCCACCATGCAGCTCTTGCAGCCGACGCAGCGTTCCTGCAGTACCTGAATGCTGTCTTCGCGCCGGACAATGGCGCCGCTCGGACAGGCTTTGGCACAGGGGGCATCGTCACACTGGCGGCACAGCACCGGGGTACTGACCCGCGCGCTCTTGATGACCTTCAACCTGGGTCTGAAATTGGCCGGGGACAGCATTTCCGTGCCCTCACCGACCGGGTGCGCCATGGCGCACGCCACCTCGCAGGTTCGGCAACCAATGCAATTCTGGGGTTCAGCAATGATGAACCGGTTCATGTTTCCGCCTCCTTTGGGCTCCGGACTTGATGCAAAACAATCGGGCTAGTGCGATGGCAATTTGCGATTGCCCGGGACTGTCAGTTGCATATGTTGTGCCAGGTTCGATTATGCCGCTGTCACCGGGGGCGGCGATTTGCGCCAGCGCAAGGCCGATTCGGGTTGCGACGGGCTTAGCACATTGATTTGCCGGGGGTTTGTACGCAGGGGCTGCGGGTTGAAATTCTTGGGTTGCCAGCCTGACGGGGCGCAGGGTTTGTCGACGCCGGGTGTCGAAACCGTCAGTGCCGTGTGCCGGATCGTCAAAAGTGTCGAAGTGTCGACAGTACACCGCGTGTGCGCGGCACTGCGCGCAGATATTCGAAGATGTTAATATAAGCAGATCTAGGAGGATTTATGCATGAGCTGATGCTGGCGGAAAGCGTGGTGCGGATCGTTGAGCAAACCGCCAGTCGGGCCGGCGCCAGCAAGGTGACGCGGGTGCGTCTGGCGCTGGGTGCGCTGGCACATGTCGATGCCGATGCCTTGCTGTATTGCTGTCAGCTGGTTGCGCGCGACGGGCCGGCGGCCGGCGCCGAATATGAGGTGGAGCGTCCTCCGGCCGAAGCCTGGTGCGCGAATTGCTTGCAACTGGTGTCACCGGTCGCGCTGGCGGCACCCTGCCCACAGTGCGGCGGCTTCCAGCTGGACATCCGGGCCGGTGAAGAAATGCAGGTTTTGGAGATTGCCGTCGCCTGACAACGGAAGGCGACATCAGGAAGGATCTTGTCATGTGTACCACCTGCGGCTGCAGTCACGGCCATATCATGATCAACGGCAAGGCCGCGCGCGGCCATGCCCACCCGCCAGGCAAGCCGGGGACGAGCAGCGGCGGTTATCGCCAGGTGGCGCCGCTGGATGCCGCGCATGCGCCGGGCATGGATCAGGCGCGAACCCTCAAGATCGAGCAGGACATTCTGGCCGACAATGACGCCCGCGCTGCGCATATCCGTGCGCAATTGCAACGCAAGGGCATCTTTGCCCTCAACCTGGTTTCCAGCCCCGGCTCGGGCAAGACCAGCCTGCTGGTGGAAACCATCCGCCGCTGGCAGCAGCAAAGCCCGGTGGCGGTGATCGAAGGCGATCAGCAGACCGCCAACGATGCCGAGCGCATTCGCGCCACCGGTGCGCCGGCAGTGCAGATCAATACCGGCAAGGGGTGTCATCTGGATGCCCGCATGGTGGATCAGGCCCTGCTGCAGCTGGATCGGGAGGGGGCCCTGGCACCGCGCAGCCTGTTGCTGATCGAGAACGTCGGCAATCTGGTGTGTCCGGCCGCCTTCGATCTGGGCGAGGCGCACAAGGTCGCCATTCTGTCGGTCACCGAGGGTGAGGACAAACCGCTCAAATACCCGGATATGTTCCGTGCCGCCGATCTGATGATTCTGAGCAAGATCGACCTGCTGCCCTATGTCGATTTCAAGGTGGAGGCGGCCATCGAGATGGCTCGTCAGGTCCGTCCGGGTTTGCCGGTGATCTGTCTGTCCACTCGCAGTGGTGAAGGCTGGCAAGCCTGGCTCGACTGGTTGCGCCAGGGGCTGGATCAGGCCGGGCAATGAGTCCGCTGCGACAGCGCCTGGTGGTGCGTGGCGTGGTGCAGGGCGTGGGTTTCCGCCCTTTCGTGTTTCGGCTAGCCCACGAACTCGGCCTGTCCGGCTGGGTGCGCAATGACACCGAGGGGGTGACCCTCGAAGCGCAGGGCAGCCCGGCCTCCCTGGCCGAGCTGGCCGTGCGCCTGCAGCGTGACAAACCGCCCATGGCCCGAATCGACAAGATTGCCGTGAATGCACTGCCGCTGCAGGATGAGCGCGATTTCGTCATCCGCCTCAATCATGGCGACAGTCCGGCGCGCATGGCGCAGATCGGGCCGGACAGCACGGTCTGCCCGGCCTGCCTGGCCGAGCTGTTTGATCCTGATAATCGTCGCTATCGCTATCCCTTCATCAACTGTACCGATTGCGGTCCGCGTTACACCCTGGTGCGGCATTTGCCCTATGAACGCGCCGGTACCAGCATGGCGGCTTTCCCGCTTTGTGCCCGCTGTCAGCAAGAATATGAAGACCCGCTGCACCGGCGCTTTCACGCCGAACCCAATGCCTGCCCTGACTGTGGGCCAAACCTGAGGCTGCTGGACCCGCAGGGCCAGCCTCTGGCGGGCGATCCGCTGGCTACCACCCTGGCTTGGCTGCAGCAGGGCAAGATCGTGGCCATCAAGGGCCTGGGTGGTTTTCATCTGGCCTGCGATGCCCGCCAGCCCGATGCCGTCGCCCGGCTGCGGTTGCGCAAGCAGCGCGAAGAAAAGCCGCTGGCGCTGATGGTGGCCAATACGGCCTCTCTGGATGCCTGGGTGGACTGGCAGCCCGGTGATCAGGCGCTGCTCGAACAGTCTGCCCGCCCCATCGTGTTGCTGCGCAAGCGCACTGCGGCCGATCTGGCCTTGCCGGGCATCGCCCCCGGGCTGGCCTGGCTGGGGGCGATGCTGCCGTATACCCCACTGCATTATCTGTTGTTTCACGAGGCGGCCGGCCGTCCCGACGGCACCGACTGGTTGTCGCAAGCCCAGCCGCTGACGCTGGTGATGACCAGTGCCAATGCCCATGGCGAGCCGCTGGTCATCGACAATCAGGCGGCGCTGACGCAACTGGCCGGGCTGGCCGATGCCGTGTTGCTGCACGACCGTGACATCGTCACGCGCTGTGACGACAGCGTGCTGCGCCAACAGCAGGGCCAGTCACAATTCCTGCGCCGCGCCCGGGGCTATACCCCGCTGGGTATCCCGCTGGCCCGGGTTGGTCCGGCGGTGCTGGCCATGGGGGGCTTTTACAAAAATGCGCTGTGCCTGACGCGTCAGGATCAGGCCTTTCTGTCGCAGCATATCGGCGACCTGGATCGGGTGGCGGTCTGTCTGGCCCAGGAGGCAGCCGTCGGGCACCTGCTGCATCTGCTGCAGATTACGCCGCAGGCGGTCGCGCATGATCTGCACCCGGACCTGCACGGCAGCCGGCTCGGGCAGCAACTGGCCCAGCAGTGGCAGGTGCCGGCGGTGGCGGTGCAGCATCACCATGCGCACATCGCTGCTGTGCTGGCTGAACACGGGGTCGACCGGCCGGTGCTCGGGCTGGCGCTGGATGGTGTCGGCCTGGGCAGTGACGGCCAAGCCTGGGGTGGCGAGCTGCTCAAGGTCGACGGTGCCGCGTTTGAACGTTTGGGCCACTTGCGACCGATTGCCTTGCCGGGGGGCGACCGGGCGGCGCGCGAGCCCTGGCGCATGGCCGCCGCCGCGCTGGCCATGCTCGGGCGTGGCGACGAGATTGCCACGCGCTTTGCCGGTCAGACCGGCGCGTCACAACTGGCGCAATGGCTGGCGCGACCGGGGCTGCAGACCACCAGCATGGGGCGCTGGTTCGATGCGGCAGCCGGCCTCTTGGGCGTCCAGCCGGTGATGCGCTTCGAGGGACAGGCGGCGATGCTGCTGGAGGGCCTGGCCGAACGTCATGGGCCGGTGACAGCGCCCGGTGCCCTGTATGTGCTGGATGACCATCTCGATCTGCTGCCGCTGCTGGCGAGACTGGCCGATGAGCCGGATGCCGGGCAGGGCGCCGCCCTGTTTCATACCGTGCTGGTGGATGCGCTGGCAGATTGGGTGGCACTGCATGCCGAACGGCAGGGGCTGCACCTGGTGGCCTGTGGCGGTGGCTGCATGCTCAATGCGCTGCTGAGCCGTGGTCTGCAGCATGCCCTGAAAGCGCGCGGCATCCGCATGCTGAGCGCCGGCGCCGTGCCGCCGGGCGACGGCGGACTGGCGCTCGGGCAGGCCTGGGTGGCCCGCCATCAACTGGATCAAACCATTCGGGTGTACTGACACCCGTTGAACGCAAGGAATACAAGCATGTGTCTGGCCATACCGGCGCGCGTGATCGAACTCATGGACGATGATCAGGCGCGTATTGAACTGGGCGGTGTGCACAAGGTGATCTCGGTCGCCCTGATTGATCAGGTGGCGGTTGGCGATTATCTGATCGTGCATGTCGGCTACGCCATCGGCAAACTCGACCCGGCCGAGGCGGCACAGACCCTGTCGCTGCTGGCCTCCATGGGGCAGGATGCCGATCCGGCCAACCCTGCTGCCTATCGCTGAGTCTGCCATGAAATATATCGACGAATTTCGCGATGGTGAGCTGGCGCAACGCCTGGCCCGCACGATCGCGGCCGAAGTGCGGCCGGGGCGCAGTTACCGGCTGATGGAGTTCTGCGGCGGCCATACCCATGCCATTTCGCGCTACGGTCTGCAGGACCTGCTGCCGCCGCAGGTCCGCATGATCCATGGCCCGGGCTGTCCGGTGTGTGTGTTGCCGATCGGGCGCATCGACAGCGCCATCGAGCTGGCAGTGCAGCACCAGGTGATCCTGTGTACCTATGCCGATACCCTGCGGGTGCCTGCCTCGGGCGGTATGTCGCTGTACAAGGCCCGCGCCCGGGGGGCGGATGTGCGCATGGTCTACAGCTGCGATGACGCGCTGGCGCTGGCCGAGCAGCATCCGGATCGTCAGGTGGTGTTCTTCGCCATCGGCTTTGAAACCACCACGCCACCGACCGCGGCGGTGATTCGCAAGGCGGCCGCACGCGGTGTGCAGAATTTCAGCGTGTTCTGTAACCACGTGCTGACCCCGGCCGCCATGGTGCATATCATGCAGGCACAGACCGAACCGGATGCCGTGGCGCTGGACGGGTTTGTCGGCCCGGCGCATGTCAGCACCGTGATCGGCTATGGCGCCTATCAGGCCTTTGCCGAGCGCTATCACAAGCCGGTCGTGATTGCCGGGTTCGAGCCGCTGGATGTCATGCAGGCTATTCTGATGCTGGTGCGACAGCTCAACGAGGGGCGGGCACAGATTGAAAACCAGTTCACCCGCGCGGTGAGCCGCGAGGGCAATCTCAAGGCGCAGGGCATGGTGGCCGAGGTCTTCACCCTGCGCGATGCCTTCGACTGGCGCGGCCTGGGTGAGGTGCCGGCCAGTGCCTTGCGTATCCGCGACGAGCTGGCCGCCTTCGACGCCGAACGGCGCTTCGGTATCGGCGATCGTCAGGTGCCGGATCACAAGGCCTGTGAATGTGCCGCCATTCTGCGCGGTCAGAAGCGACCGCAGGACTGCAAGGTTTTCGGTACGGTCTGCACACCGGATCACCCCATCGGGGCCTGCATGGTGTCCTCGGAGGGGGCCTGTGCCGCCCATTACACTTACGGCCGTTTCCGCACGGCCACGCAGCCGGATCTCTCATGAGCTATACCCGACCTCTGGATCTCAAACATGGCCGCATCGATCTGACCCACGGCAGTGGCGGTCGCGCCATGGCGCAATTGATTCAGCAGATTTTCCTGCGCCATTTCGATAACCCGTGGCTGGCGGCACAGAACGATGGTGCCTGTCTGCCACTGCCGGCTGACGGCGGGCGTCTGGTGATGGCGACCGACAGCCATGTGGTGTCGCCCTTGTTCTTTCCGGGCGGCGACATCGGCTGTCTGTCCGTACACGGCACCGTCAACGATGTGGCCATGAATGGCGCCCGGCCGCTGTATCTCGCCGCCAGTTTCATTCTGGAGGAGGGCTTTGCGCTGGCCGACCTGGTGCGCATCGTCGAATCCATGGCCGCGGCGGCACAGGCCGCCGGGGTGCCGGTGGTGACCGGGGATACCAAGGTGGTGGAGGAAGGCAAGGGCGATGGCGTATTCATCACCACCACCGGTGTCGGTGTGGTGCCTCCGGGGATCGAGCTGTCCGGGGATCGCTGTCGCCCGGGAGACAAGATCCTGGTTTCCGGGCCGATCGGCGACCATGGTGTGGCCATCATGTCGCTGCGCGAGGGCTTGCGTTTCGACACCACCATTCAGTCGGATACCGCGGCCCTGCATCATCTGGTTGCGGCCATGCTGGAGGCGGTACCGGGCCTGCGCGCGCTGCGTGATCCGACGCGCGGCGGCCTGGCCGCCGTGCTCAACGAGTTTGCCAGCCAGTCCGGTGTCGGCATGCTGATTCACGAGCGTGCCCTGCCGGTGCGCGAGCAGGTCAGTGCCGCCTGCGAGCTGCTGGGGCTGGACCCGCTGTATGTGGCCAATGAAGGCAAGCTGGTGGCGATCTGTCCGCCGGAAGATGCCGAGCGTCTGCTGCGTGTCATGCGGGCGCGTCCGGAAGGGCGCGAGGCGGCGATCATCGGCGAGGTGCTGGCCGATGATCATCATTTCGTGCAGATGGAAACCGCTTTTGGCGGTCGGCGCATGGTGGACTGGATCAACGGCGAGCAGCTGCCGCGTATCTGCTGAGGACGGGGCGCGGGTTTTAGCTGTCTGTCATGAATGTTGGGCAAAGATTTGCTATGCTTTTCCGTCCATCCATCCGGAGAAGCCAGTAATGAGCCAGATTTCCATGACCGACAATGCCCGCATCATGGCCGAGGCCCGGGCCGCCCTGAGCGGCCGCTGGAAAATGGCGGTCGGCGCGACAGCCATCCTGCTGGGGATCGAACTGGGCCTGAGCCTGTTGGTTTACCTTGGCTTGCCGCCATACTCTGACAGCTTCGTCGACCTGTTGATCAAGGGGCCGCTGGAGCTGGGGTTTGCCTTGTTTTACCTGCAGTTGCTGCGTGGCGGCGAGCTGCGCTTCAGTCAGCTGTTCAGCGGCTTCGAGCGCTACCTGACCGGTCTGGCCGCCTATTTGCTGATGGTGTTGTTCATCCTGCTGTGGGCGCTGTTGCTGATCATCCCGGGCGTCATCGCCGCCTTGTCCTACTCGATGACGTTCTATCTGCTGGTCGATGAGCCGCAACTGAGTGCACGCGAGGCGCTGCGCAAGAGCAAGATCATGATGATCGGCAACAAGTGGAAGTTCTTCTGTCTGGGCTGCCGCTTCATCGGCTGGTTCCTGCTGGGCCTGCTGACGCTGGGCATCGGCCTGCTGTGGGTGATCCCGTATCTGTCCACCAGCCTGGTGCGCTTCTATCAGGATATTCGCGATGTGCCGCCGGCAGTCGGCAGCGCCGACCCCGATCCCGGTCTGTCCTACGGTTTTGACGATCAGTAAACGCTGCCTGGTATGACATAGATACCGCCTGCACGACGTGCCAGCTCGGCGCGATCCTGCAGGCGGTATTGTTGTCCCTGTTTGATCAGCCAGCCCTTGCTGCAGAATGCCTGCAGGCTGCGGTGCAGATGACGGAAACTGACGCCCAGGCAGTCGGCAATCTGGCTCAGATTGCCGCTGAACCACCAGTCCTCACCCTGCTGGCGGGCGGTGGCCAGGAGGTAGCTGGCCAGACGATCCTCCAGCGGGTGCAGCATATTGAGGGCGCTGTTCTGGATCACCCGTCCCAGCTTGCGTCCCAGAGAGCGGCTGAGCGATTGCAAAAAAACGCTGTCACCAATCAGCGCTCGTCTGACGTAGTCCATGCTCAGACTCAGGCACAGACAATCATCCAGTGCTTCGATGCGCGAACTGGCGGGCCGGTCCGGCTCGAAAATTTCCATATCACCAAATAATTGCAGAGGCTGGTAGAAGCACAGCAGCAGCTCGCGGCCATTGGCCATGGGCAGCACCACCTTGGCGCGTCCCGCCACAAAGAACTGCAGATACCGCACCGGCTGGCCCTGCGCCAGCAGGCACTCGCCAGCCTGGAAAGCTTGCAGCTGCAGCGCCGGCAGATGGATCTCGCCCAGCATGCGCTGCAGCTGGTGCTGTCGGTAATAGTGTTCGATGCGCGGATCCATGCGGCTGCCCTCGAAGAAAATACCATTGTGACATTTGTCATAACGACTGCCAATTCAAACCACCTAAGCTCGGTGGCAAGGAGGCAGGATGATGACTGTGTGGGCATTTCTCTGTGGCGCGCTGACGGCGCTGATGATTCATCTCAATGGTCAGATGGCGGCGGCACTGGGCAATCAGCCGGCCAGTGTCCTGATTCACTTGTCGGGCCTGTTGTGGGTGCTGCTGTTGCTGGTGCAGCGCCGCTGGTCGCTGTGGCGACCGGGCATTCCGTTCTGGTGGTATGGCGGCGGGGTGGTCGGCATGCTGATCGTGGTGCTGGCCAATGCCGGTTTCCTGCGCCTGGGCGTCACCCTGACCGCGGCGCTGGGCCTGTTCGGTCAGACGGCTTCGGCCATGCTGGTTGATCACTTTGGCTGGCTGGGGGTGCGCCGGGTGCGTTTTGATGCCCGCAAATGGCCCTGTCTGGCCCTGATTGTCGTC
The DNA here is from genome assembly GCF_018802765.1 of Paludibacterium sp. B53371. NCBI lineage: Bacteria > Pseudomonadati > Pseudomonadota > Betaproteobacteria > Neisseriales > Chromobacteriaceae > Paludibacterium > Paludibacterium sp. B53371. The sequence goes on along the minus strand of NZ_CP069163.1, from coordinate 1,928,152 downwards.
GGCATTGTGGCCATGGCGCATTGAATGGAAAGGAGGGCAATCATGTGGATGGCGATGATGCTGGCTTTGCTGGCCGGTGTGGCGCGAACCCTGTCGCGTCTGTTGAACGCACGGCTGGCCGGACAGATCGGCGTGCTGCCGGGGACGCTGGTCAATTATCTGGGAGGGCTGGCTGCCGCCGTGCTGGCCTGTCTGTCTTGTGGCGTCTCCTTGCCCTGGCCATCCCTTGCCTGGGTCACTGTACCAGGCTGGGCCTGGCTGGGTGGTGCGGTGGGGGTGGGTTTCGTGGTGTTGTGCAATCGGGTGACACCGCATGTCTCGGCCTTTGCCATGACCCTGTTGATGTTTGCGGGGCAGATGAGTGCCGGTCTGCTGCTGGATGCCTGGCTGCACGCAGGGCTGTCCGGCTGGCGGGTACTGGGGGCCGTCTTGGCAGGACTGGGTCTGCTGGGCACTTTGTGGGTGGATCGTCATCCACGTGCGGCAAGACCCTGCGTGGCGAGTGCGCCCAGCCGTGAAACCGCCTGATCCAGGCCGTCGCTCCAGGGGTTGCCGGCATTGAGTCGCAGGCAGTCGCCATACAGTCCGCGGGCGCTGAACACCATGCCCGGTACCAGGCTGATCGCTCGCTGGCGCGCGGCGCGATACAGCGCCATGCCGTCGCCTGCGTCCGGCAGTTGCACCCAGAGCGCGTAGCCGCCGTCGGGCTGACTGACGGCGGTGCCGGGCGGGAAATGGCGCAACACCGACTGGCGCAGCTGGTCGACCTGCCGGGCCAGTTGCGGTTGCAGCCGGCGCAGGTGACGGCGGTATTCACCGCGATGCAGGAAATCGGCCAGTGCCAGCTGCAGCGGGGCATTGACAGCCAGCATGCCGGCCAGATGCAGGCTGCGCAGCGCATCATGGTGTCTGCCGGGGGCGCACCAGCCGATGCGATAGCCGGGCGCCAGGGTCTTGGAGAAGGAACCGCACCAGATTACCTGGCCGGTGCTGTCCCAGGCCTTGATCGGCAGGGGGCGCGGACCGCCATGGCTGCATTCCCCGAACACATCGTCTTCGATCACGGTGACCTGGTAGCGCTGTGCCAGTGCCGCGATGCGCTGCTTGTCCTCGCTGGACAGGCTGAAGCCGAGCGGGTTGTGGTGGCTGGCACTGAGCAGGGCGACCCGGGTCTGGCCGCCGGCCAGGCAGGCCTCCAGCCGGTCCAGATCCATGCCGTGCTGGCTGCAGGGTATTTCCAGTGCCTGACGCCCCAGGCTGGCGAGTAGCTGCAGTTGACCGCTGTAGCAGGGGGAGGGGACGGCAATACTATCCCCGGGCTGGCTGACGGCCAGCAGCGCCAGATGAAGTGCCGGCATGCAGCCCTGCGTGATCAGCAGATCTTCCGGATGCAGTGCCAGCCCGTCCGCGGCGAAATGCTGGCACAGTGCCTGGCGCAAGATGGCTTCGCCACCGGGGGCGCCATAGCTGGCCGCTGCCTGCGGCGCACGCCGCGCCGAACGCTGCAGGCTTTGCTGCAGGCTGGCGAGCGGCAGCAGCGAGGGGGCCAGCATGACCGTACCCAGCGGGGTGTGGCCGGGGTGTTGGGCACCCTGGCGGATTTCGGCGATCAGGCCGGCATGGTCGACCGGATGGGCGAGCGGATCGAAGTCCTTAAAGCGCGGCGCTGCACTGGCTTGCCGTCGGGCACGCACATAGAAACCGGACTTGGGCGCGGCCTGGATCTCTCCCTGTGCCTCCAGCCATTCGTAGCTGCGAATGGCCGTGGTCAGGCTGACGCCATGCTGTCGGGCCAGCTGCCGGATCGACGGCAGACGCTGACCGGGCGGCAGCCTGCCCTGATGAATGTCGTGGCGCAGGCTGAGGGCCAGTTGCTGATATTTGGCGTTCATCTGTACTCTTTTTTATCTGTCATTCTGTATCTGTATCCTGCCGGGTCTTCAGCATAAGCTTTTGGCATCAATCACGAAAGGACAATGCGATGGAACAGGCTCAGGCGGATCAGGCTTTTTTCGATCTTCAACCGCAGCTGCTGGCATGGAGCAGGGAGTGGTTGCAGCAATTGGGGCAGCGCCCGGTGGCTCGGCCGGATGATCCTTCGCCGCCGGAGCTGGCGCTGCCCGGGCAGGGGCTGGGGCTGGCGGGCGTCTGGCAGGCATTTTGTCAGGACCTGGCGCCCGGCTTCAATGCCTCGCCCGGTCCGCGTTATCTCGGCTTCGTCACCGGTGGCGTGACCCCGGCGGCGCTGGCGGGCGACTGGCTGACGGCGGTGATCGATCAGAACGTCGCCTCTGCCGGCAACTCGATCGCCACCGGGGTGGAACTACAGGTGCTGGACTGGCTGCGGCAGTTGCTGGATCTGCCCGAAGGGCTGGTCGGCAGCCTGACCACCGGGGCCACGGCGGCCAATCTGCTGGCCATGGTCTGCGCCCGCCAGCATGCCGGCTGGCGTCAGGGGCGCGACATTGCGCGAGACGGCATCGGGCCGGCGGCGATCCGGGTATTCAGTGCCACCCCGCATGCCAGCAGTCTTAAGGTGCTTGGTCTGGTCGGGCTGGGGCGCGAGCAGATCGCTGCCGTGCCTTGTCTGCCGGACAGCGAAGCGATGGATGTCGCGGCGCTGGCCGCCATGCTGGCCGCCAGCCCGGAACCGGGCAAAATTGTCATTGCCAGTGCCGGTACGGTCACCGGTACTGACTTTGATGACTTGACGGCCATTGCGGCCCTGTGCCGCCAGCATCAGGCCTGGTTGCATGTTGATGGTGCCTTCGGGCTGTTTTCGCGCCTGGATCCTTCGCGGCATGGCTGGACCGCGGGCATCGAGCTGGCCGACTCCATCACCTGCGACGGCCACAAATGGCTCAATGTGCCTTACGACTGCGGTATTTTCTTCACGCCCCACGCGGATCTGCTGCAGCAGTGCTGCTCGGTCGCCGCCCCCTATCTGGAAATGCATGACAGCCTGCCGGCCCTGATGGATCGTGGCATCGAGCAATCGCGCCGCTTCCGTGCGCTGCCGCTGTGGTTCAGTCTGCTGGCCTATGGGCGCGATGGCATGCGGCATATCGTCGAGGAGAATTGCCGCCAGGCGAGCGCTCTCGCTGAATGGCTGCAGGCTTCGCCGGATTATGAGCTGCTCAAGCCGCCACGCTTGAATGTGGTGATCTTCCGGCCGCGCCACGCTGAGGCGATGGCGGTGCTGACACGCCTGAATGCCGCGGGCGAGGTGTTCATGACACCGGGGGTGTGGCAGGGACAGAAAGGCATTCGGGCGGCTTTCAGCAACTGGCGTACCGAGGCATCCGATGTGGTGCGGGTGTGTCAGGCCCTGGCCAGGGCAAGTCAGGCTTGACGCCGTTCTGATAGAAATGCAGTATGAAAATGTCATTGATTATAAATGCGGTGCAACGATGAGCTGGCATCTGTGGTGTTGGTTTGCACTGGCCTATCTGGCGACGACCTTGTCCCCGGGGCCAAATGTATTGCTGGTTATTCGCAATACGCTGCGCTATGGGCCGCGAGCCACGTTTGTGACCGTGTCGGGTAATTTGTTGGCGCAGTTGCTGGTGGTGCTGCTGGTGGCGCTCGGCGTCGGGGCCGTGCTCAAGACGTTGCCGCCTCTTTTTCTCATCATGAAGCTTGTCGGGGCAGGGTATCTGCTCTGGCTTGGCGTGCGGCAGTTATGGCCGTCGTCGCCGGGTCGGTCCACGGCCGTTGTGCGTGGCGATGTCCCTTCCTTTGACCGGGGAAGGGTCTGGCGTGAGGCGATGTTCGTCTCTGGCAGCAATCCGAAAACCATGATCTTCTTTTCGGCCTTCTTGCCGCAATTCCTGGTGAATGACCGCCCTCTGTGGTCCCAGTTTGCCGTGATGTACCTGACCATCGCCGCCATCGTGTGTCTGGTGCATGCCATTTATGCTTTTAGTGCAGGTCAGATACAGTCCAGGCTGCGCAACGGCAGGTTGTTCGCTGGGCTGCGTCGCCTCGGCGGCCTGCTGTTTATCGGCATGGGGGTCAGGCTGGCTCGTTTGCAGGCCCCGTAAATGGGTTCTGGCGGTCCCGGGAGGAATGATGGAAGTCGAACACTACACCTCTGCCACGCTGGCGCGTTTTTATGATGCCTTCAATGAGTCTGAGCATGACTGGTTGTTTTACCAGTCTCAGTTGGGCGAAACATCACTGGATGTGCTGGATGTGGGGTGCGGCACCGGCAGCTGGCCTTTGCGGCTGGCCGCCGGCGGCCACCGGGTGATGGCGATCGATCCGGCCGAGGCCATGGTGCAGTGCGCGCGGGCCAAGGATGCGGGGCAAACGGTGCAGTGGCATGTCGGCGAGTTGTCGTTTGTACCGCCGGAGCCGATGTTTGATCTGGTGACGATGACCGGCCATGCCTTTCAGTGCCTGCAGACGGACAGCGATATTGCCGCCACGCTGAGTGGGGTGCGTGAACGTTTGCGTCCGGCCGGTCGGCTGATGTTCGAGACGCGCAATCCCCTCAGGCGGGCCTGGCGGCACTGGACCCCCATGGTGACCCGGCGCGAGGTCATGCTGCCTGACGGGCAGCGCCTGGCGCACTGGAACCGCTTTGTCGAGCAGATCGGGCAGTTGATTCGTTTTGAAGATCATTACCAGCTGTTGCCGGCCGGTCGTCACTGGGTCAGCGAGAGCCAGTTGCGTTTTTTGTCACAGCCACGTCTGGCCGAGCATCTGGCGCTGGCAGGATTCGGAAAGATTGACTGGTATGGCGATTGGCAGGGGGGCGCATTCGATCCGCAGAGTAGTGGCGAAATCATTGTGGTGGCCCACGCGCCGGCCCGCTGATCAGGGTGCAGGTCCGTTCTTGCACTATCGCTGACAAGTCTTATTCTGAAATCAAGGGAAATGCCCGTTGGGCAACGACAACGACCGATTATCACGGAGGTGAGCCATGTACCAGCTGACTCATGAAGACCCGTCCTGTGCCGATGCCGTCATGCTGCAGAATGCTTTGTCCACGGTGTTGTTCAATCTGACCGGCAGTAGCGGTCGCGCTTCTTTTGATCCGTCCGAACTCAAGGGCGCCAAGTCCTGTTTTGTGGTGGCGCGTGGTGATCGCGGCGAGCCGGTGGGCTGCGGGGCATTGCGCCCGCTGGAACCCGGCATTGCCGAAATCAAGCGCATGTATGCGGTGCCGGGCCATCAGGGGGTGGGGCGCAAATTGCTGGCGCATCTCGAAGCCGAGGCCCGGCGCATGGGCTATGAGGAAGTCTGGCTGGAAACCCGCGAAATCAACCGTCGTGCCGTGGCGTTTTATCAGCGGCATGGCTATGTGCGGATTGCCAACTATGGGCGGTACAGTGGCCGCAGTGAGGCCGCCTGTTTCGGCAAGTGCCTGCATCAGGGCTGATCCTGCCCGCCCTGGCCTCAGGACTCGTTCTGTGTCGGCATCACCGATAACAGGATACGGATCAATTCTGCTTGACGACGTGCCCCTGTCTTGAGAAAAACCTGTTTCAGGTGGCTGCGTGCCGTGTCGTAAGCCACGTCGAAATGGCGGGCGTAACTCTTCAGGTCCTCCCCCAGCATCAGCCAGCCCGCCAGTTGTGCCTGGCGGCGCGTCAGGCCGAATCGCTGGATCAACAGCTCCTCCGGCGCATAGGTGCGCTCGTCCGGGTCGGTGGCAAATACGATGACGTGGGTGTCATCGCTCAGTCCGGTCGCCCCCTCCTTTACGGGGGCCAGCATGACCGTCAGGGTGGTGGTGGAGTCAGGGCGGCTCAGTGCCAGGGCGCTGCCGCTGCGATGTCCGGCGTCCTGGTGTCCGCAGGCGCGCCGCATGGCGGCTTGCAGGCCGGCATCTTCGCTCGTTTGTTCACTGTGCAGCCCTCCGCCTTCGTCAATCCATAATCCGCGTCGCCGGCTGGCGATCTGTCGCCCTGCCTGGTTGACATGCAACACCTTGCCCTCACGGTTGCACAACCACAAGGCCAGGGGCAGGGAATCCAGTGCGCCGTTCAGACTGCTCAGCAGGCTCAGCCGGCGATGCAGGGCCAGTGCCAGTTTCAGGTGGGGCTGCAGCAGATCGTAATGTCGCAGATCTTGCTGGTCGAAGGCGGGTTGTCCGGCGCTGCGCAGTGTGGCCAGCATGATGGTATGGCCATTGTCGCGACTGACCAGTCCGCCCAGGCAATACATCAAGCCTTGCGGGCGCAGCCAGTCTTGATAGAACTCGGTCCGGATCAGCGCGTCAGTCGGACAGAGCATTTCCGACAGGACGGCCTGTCCGGGCGCAAATTGGGCCTGGGCGCGGGTCCATGGGCTGCAGGCGGCGTAGTGACGCGTATAGCTTTCCACATACGCCGAATCGTAGTCGTGATACTCCAGCAGCATGATCTTATCCCCCTGGCGGGATAAATCGCCGCATTGACTGTCATGCATGAACAAGGCGCTGGGGCCGCCATGGAATGTCCGGGCAAAGGCAGCCAGGAAGGCGGGCCATGCCTGCTGGTCTTCGGCTGCACGATAAATCAGGTGGATGAGATGGGAGAGGCTGTGTGCGTCGATCATCGCCAGCGCCGTTAGGGGTTTAATATATGTTTATAGCATATATTGCGCGGTGCATATCAAGTGTTCCACTGACCGCCAATGACCGGCTGCGGCTGTCAGTTTAGGAATTCGCCTAGATTCAGTCGTTTGCCATTTCAACAAACTCTCCGATATGTCGCCCTGATCGCAGGGCTCCCCTCATACGGAGTTGTTATGTCGTTGTCTGTTCATCCCGTCGTGCATGCCCTGCATCACCACCGGGCCGAGGCCAGCCCATATGCACTCGCTGCGGCGGCTGCCCTGGCGCAGTTGCCTCAGCATGGTCATGTCATGCCAGTCAAGCTGGGCAAGGTCGGAAAGGTGCTGGCGCTTGAGGCGGCGGCGCGGCGTGTTCGCCATCGCCATCCCTTGCTGGTCGAGGCGATGTTGCAGCGGGTCGCACTGCATCATGGTCCGGGCCGGCTGGCCGTGTCGCAGATGATGCGCCATGTGGCTGCCGGCATGGAGGGGAATGGTTTGCATCGCCCCGGCTCGTTGCTGCAGACCAGTGCCTGAGTCCTGTCCGAACCGGCTGCTCTGTTCTAGGACAAGGTCATCATTAACAATTGGTAATTATTTCAAAACCGATTTCGGGAATTTTGCCGTTCGACTGTCTGACAAAGCTGTTAGTGTGCGATACACGCCGTTGAGCATGGGCCTGTCTGGCGTGGTCGCATCAGAACAGGAGTCTGGATGGATTTCCCGATCGTGCCCGGCAGTCCGGCATCGCTCACGCTGATGCCCAGCAGTCATGCCAGTGACCTGGCCGGCGTGGCCGCCACCCCTGGCTATCAGGGCGACCCGCCAGATCATGCCGGACTGATGCCCGGGGCAGGGCTCAGTCTGGCTCAGATGGGGGTGGTGAGCAGCGTGCCGTCCGTGCCTGCCGCCATGCGGGGGCCTGCGCCGGTGCAGGCGGCTGCAGATAACCCGGCTTCCGGGACAGAGGGGGAGTCGGACGGCTTTGCCCAGCTGCAACAACAGTTCAGACAGGCGGCGCTGATGGCGCAGTGGCGTCTCAGTCCGCGTGTCGCATCCGGCAGGGCGGGTCTTGAGGCCGCATTCGCTTCGGCCTCCGCCGCTTCCCCGTCTTCCCTGATTGCCCGGGCCTGAGCCCGGGCACGACTCAGTTCGGCTGATCGGCCGTCATGCCGGTCTGAGGGGTCAGGGTCAGCCCGGACGTATCAAATCCCATCACTTCAAGGCGCGCCAGCAAACTCTGATAGGCAGAAGGTTTGACTTGCGGTGTGCGCGACAGGATCCAGAGATATTTGCGGGTTGGCTCGCTGACTGCGGCCAGCTGATATTTCGCATCCAGGTCGATGACCCAGTAGTCGCCCCATACCAATGGCGCAATCTGCAGCCATGTCGGGGCGAAACTCACTTCCAGTCTGGCGGAATCCGGCCCTCCCAGCTGGCGCGCGATGCCGCTGGCTTGTTCGATCTCCCCCTTGCTGTTGCGGCAGCGATTGAGTACGGACAGCTGATGGTCGCTGTTCAGATCGTATTGCGCCGTGGTGTCGGCGACGCAATGTCGCTGGAACCAGTTCGGATACTTGGCAATTTCGTACCAGGTGCCGAGATAGCGGTTGACGTCGAGGCGCGGGATGGCAGTGAGCGAGTCTGCCTGTGACGCCAGGGGTAGTAGTGTGCAAAGCAGGAAAAGCAGGTTTTTTTTCATCTTGATTCCTGAGTGTACGAGCGTGGGCATGAGGCCCTGAATGATTATCCCGACTTGGCCCCGGCTTGTCGCGTCTGATTTGATGTCGAAGTGTCATTTTTCTTCCCCGGTTTCGTCATTTGTGTCGAAGTGCTGACGCAGGTGTCGACATCTCAGCCCGCACCTCCCCGGCTTGATACAGGCCAATCCCTTGGCGACAAAGGGAATAATTTCCCGGTGAAATTGTTTTGCCGCAAAGACGAGAGCTGGCACGGCATGTGCAATGCATGAGCGGAGACCTTCCGTGCGCACGTTTCGCCGCATCGCAGCGACAAGGCATGGAAGGCCCCTATTGCAGGCTGGCGTCGATTTTTCGGGGGATTGGTTATGAGCCGCTTCGTTTTTGCGGAGCCAACACGTTGTATTGGATGTAACACCTGCATGGCGGCCTGCACCATGGTGCACAAGGCTGAAGGCCTGCAGGCGCATCCACGTCTGACGGTGGTCAGAACCGGGCAGGTGACTGCGCCGGTGCAATGCCGCCATTGCGAGGACGCGCCCTGTGCGCGCGTCTGCCCGGTCAAGGCCATTACCCATGAAGGCGATGCGGTAGTGCTGAACGAGACGCTGTGCATCGGCTGCAAGCTGTGTGCGATTGCCTGTCCGTTTGGCGCCATTACCCCCTCCGGGACCCCGGTCAGCGGCGTGGTGGCGGTCAGCCATCTCTACCAGGCACCGCCGGTTACCAGCGGCGCTGCCACGGGGGCGGATACCTCGGCCACGCTGGATCCGATGCTGGACTGGCAGCCGGGGGTCAAGCAGGTGGCGGTCAAATGCGATCTGTGCGACTTCCGCGCCACGGGGGCCGAATGTGTCCGAGTTTGTCCGACCAAGGCGCTGCGACTGATCGATCGCCGCACGCTGGCACAGGATGCCGATAGCAAGCGTGCCGATGCCGGTGAGGCGCTGAATGCTGCCGTCTCGATCGATTTCTCCCGGGAGCCAAAATGAGTCTGATGCCACTGGGTTATCTGCTGTTGTCGGTGCTGCTGTTCCTGGCCGGCGGCGTGGCTTCGGTCGCCGCGGCACGCTGCGAGCGGCTGGCGATCAATCTGTCGGCGCTGGCCGGCCTGCTCGGCGGTTTTGCCGGACTGGCGTCCGCCTTGCCGACCCTGCTGACCGGGCGGGTGTTCATGCTCGATCTGGCCGGTCCGTTTTCCTTTGCTCATTTCACCCTGCGTCTGGACATGCTGGCAGCCCTGATGGTGGCGGTCATCTCCGTGCTGGCGATGCTGGCGGCAATCTACTCGCAGTCATATGTACGCGAATATCAGGGACGTGGCGCCTGGGCCATGGGGCTGTTCATGAATACCTTCATCGCCGCCATGCTGGCGCTGGTGGTGGTCGACAATGCCTTCTGGTTCCTGGTGTTCTTTGAAGCCATGTCGCTGGCGTCCTACTTCCTGGTGATCTTCGATCAGGATGAAGAGTCGGTCGGGGCGGGGTTGCTGTATTTCCTGATCGCCCATGCCGGTTCGGTGCTGATCATGGTGGCCTTCTTCCTGCTCTACAGCCGCAGCGGCAGCCTGGACTTCCAGTCGTTCCGCGGACTGAAGCTGCCGCTGGGGCTGTCCTCGCTGGTGTTTGTGCTGGCCTTCCTTGGTTTTGGTGCCAAGGCCGGGATGGTGCCGCTGCACAGCTGGCTGCCGCGTGCGCACCCGGCGGCACCGTCGCATGCCTCGGCCATGATGTCCGGGGTGATGGTCAAGATCGGTGTGTTCGGGATCATCAAGGTCGGGATTGATCTGCTGGGGGCCCAGTCGAGCTGGTGGGGGCTGCTGGTGCTGGCCGTCGGCGCCGTGTCCGCCGTGCTGGGCGTGCTGTATGCCCTGGCCGAGCAGGACATCAAGCGTCTGCTGGCTTATTCGACGGTGGAAAACGTCGGCATCATCCTGATGGGGGTGGGTGCCGGCATGCTTGGCCTGGCGACCGGTCACATCGCGCTGGCCGGTCTGGCGCTGATGGCCGCCTTCTATCATCTGTTCAACCACGCGCTGTTCAAGGGCCTGATGTTCTTTGGCGCCGGGGCCATTCTGTATCGCACTCATACCCGCGACATGACCCTGCTGGGCGGACTGGCGCGCCGCATGCCGCTGACTGCCCTGGTGTTCCTGATCGGCGCCATGTCGATCTGTGCCTTGCCGCCGCTCAATGGCTTTGTCAGCGAGTGGTTCAGCTATCAGGCCCTGTTCGCCATGAGCCATGACGGCGACTTCATGATGCGGCTGGCCGGTCCGGTCGCCATCGTCATGCTGGCGCTGACCGGTGCCCTGGCGGCGCTGTGCTTCGTCAAGGCATGGGGCATGACCTTCTCCGGGCAGGCCATGAGTGAACATGCCGAGCATGCGGAGGAAGCGCCCTACAGCATGTTGCTGGCGATGGGGGTGCTGGCCGTATTGTGCATCGGCGCCGGTGTCGGCGCGCCGTGGCTGGCCCCGCTGTTTGCCCGGGTCGCCGCCTCGCTGACCGGGGGCTTCGTCTTGCCGGTTGCCCAGGGTCTGGTGCTGCATTCGGGGCAACTGAACACCCCGGCCGTGGTGTCGACGCCGCTGCTGGCACTGTTGCTGCTGGCTTTGCCGCTGTTGCCTTTCCTGCTGATCGCTGCCATGCAGGGACGTCGCGTGGCGCGTCGCCATGCCGGCGATGCCTGGGCCTGCGGCTATGTCACGGAAAAGCGCATGACCGTGTCGCCGGAAGGCATGTCACAGCCGGTGGGCTTCATGTTCGGCAGTCTGTACCGCCTGCGTCAGACGCTGAGCCTGTCGGCCTGGTTCGATCGCGGCCTGTCCGGTGCGGTGGATGGCGCCACCCGGCTGGAGCCGCAGTGGGATGCCCGCCTGATCGCCCCGATTGTTGCCGGTGTGCAGCAGCTGGCCCGACGCATCGCCTGGCTGCAGCGTGGTGATTTCCGTGTTTATTGCCTGTATGTGGTCGTGGCCCTGGTCACGCTGCTGCTGGTCTCGGTTCGATAGGAGCATTGCAATGCCGAACCCGAACATGATTCTGCTGGCCGTGCTGCAGGGGGTGATCCTGCTGTTGCTGGCGCCCCTGATGACCGGTGTGTCACGCATGATCCGTGCCCGCATGCATTCGCGCCGCGGCCCGGGCGTGCTGCAGGACTACCGTGACATCATCAAGCTGTTCAAGCGCCAGGATATTGCTCCGGCGGCCTCCGGCATGGTTTTCAGGCTCACGCCCTATGTGATTGTCGGTGCCATGTTCCTGATGGCCATGGCGCTGCCGGCGTTCATTCGTCACTCGCCTCTGGGGGCGCTGGCTGATCTGATCACTTTTGCCTATCTGTTTGCCCTGGTGCGCTTCTTCTTCTCGCTGTCGGGGATCGACTCCGGGAGTTCATTCGCCGGGATTGGTGCCGGTCGCGAGCTGACGCTGGGCATTCTGGTCGAACCGACCATGATCCTGTCGCTGCTGGTGGTGGCGCTGATCGAGGGGACGACCAATCTGGGCGCGATTGGCGCCGGCATCGGCGGCAATTATCTGCAGTCGCCGGCGGCGATCGGTCTGGCCATGCTGGCCTTTGCCTTCACCGTATTTATTGAGATGGGCAAGCTGCCATTCGACATGGCCGAGGCCGAACAGGAGCTGCAGGAAGGGCCGCTGACCGAGTATTCCGGTCCGTCGCTGGCCTTGCTCAAGCTGGGGCTGGGTCTGAAGAAAGTGGTGATGGCGCAGTTTCTGCTGGGGGTATTTCTGCCGTTCGGCATTGCCTCGTCGGCCGATGCCGGCGCCTTGCTCATCGCCCTGATCGTACTGCCTCTGAAGTTGCTGCTGGTATTCCTGCTGGCCGGTCTGATCGAGAACAGCATGGCGCGCGGACGCTTCCTGCTGACCTCGCGTGTCACCTGGGTCGGCTTCGGTCTGGCGGCGCTGTCCTTCGTCTTTTATCTCACCGGTCTCTGAGGAGCAATCATGGAGAATATCGCTCTCGCGACCATTCTGGTGCCATTTGCCGGGGCGGCGCTGATTCTGCTGGCGCCGGCGCGGGCCGCCAAATGGATTGCCTCGCTGTTTGCTGCGCTCGCCTCGCTCGGCACGCTGGCACTGGCACAAGCCTTCGCCGCCGGCGGCAAGCTGGCATTGACGACCGGGGTTTTTTCCCTGGCGGGCATGCCGCTGATCGGCATCACGGTTGACCGTCTCAGCACCCTGGTGGCCATTGCCGTGGTGGTGCTGGGGTTTCTGGTGGTGCTGTATTCCACGGCCTATATGTCGGAAGGCAACCGGGAACACCCGCATGTCGCCAAGCCGCGCTACTACGCCTATCTGTTGGTGTTCATCGGGGCCATGGCCGGGCTGGTGCTGTCTTCCACCCTGCTGGGCCAGCTGGTGTTCTTTGAAATCACCGGTGCCTGCTCCTGGGGGCTGATCGGTTACTACCAGAAGCCGAAGGCACTCAAGTCGGCCCTCAAGGCCCTGCTGGTGACCCATGTGGCGGCGCTGGGCCTGTATGTCGCGGCCGGCTGGCTGTTTGCCCAGACCGGGTCCTTTGCCCTGACCGGTATCGCCAGTCTGACGCCGCAGGCCAAGATCGTGGTGTTCCTCGGCGTGATGCTGGCGGCCTGGGGCAAGTCGGCGCAGTTGCCGCTGCATGTCTGGCTGCCGGATGCCATGGAGGCGCCGACCCCGGTCAGTGCCTATCTGCACGCGGCCTCGATGGTCAAGGTGGGGGTGTATATCTTTGCCCGTGCCATTTACTCGGCCGGTCAGGTGCCGGAAATCATCGGCTGGATCGGTGCCGTGATGGCGCTGCTGACCATGCTGTACGGCTTTGCCATGTACCTGCCGCAGAAGGACATGAAGCGACTGCTGGCCTATTCGACGATCGCCCAGCTGTCGTACATCTTCCTCGGTCTGTCGCTGTCGATTTTCGGTTCGCAACTGGCCTTCAACGGTGCGGTGGCTCATATCTTCAACCACGCTTTTGCCAAGAGTCTGTTCTTCCTGGTGGCCGGGGCGCTGTCGTATACCTGCGGCACCCGGGTGCTGCCGAATCTGCGCGGGGTGCTGAAGCAGTCGCCGTTCCTCGGGGTGTGCTTCGGTGTGGCGGCGCTGGCGATTTCCGGTGTGCCGCCGTTCAACGGTTTCTTCAGCAAGTTTGCCATTCTGGCTGCCGGTTTCCAGCTGTCGGGCGCGCACTGGCTGCTGCTGCCGCTGGTGATCCTGGCACTGATCGAGTCGGTGTGCAGCTTCGGCTGGCTGATGGCCTGGTTCGGCAAGGTGGTGCCGGGAGAGCCGTCCGAGGCGGTGGCCTCGGCCACGCCGCTGCCCATGGCCATGCGCGTGGTGTTCTCGCTGTTGCTGGTGATGTGTCTGGCTTCCAGCTTCATCGCATCGTCCTGGCTGGGTTGAGGAGTTAATCATGGATGGAATGTTGATCGTCAATAACCTGGCCGGTCTGCTGATCGTGACGTCGCTGCTGGTGATCTGTACCGGCAGTGTGCTGTCCTCGGCGCGCTGGTATGCCCTGCAGTCGCTGGTGCTGGTCGGGATTTTCCTGGCGCTGGCCGCCACGCAGGGCTCGGGTGAGCTCTACTTGTGGTCGCTGTCGGCCTTTGTCACCAAGGTGGTGCTGGTGCCGCTGATCATGGTGCGCACCCTGGGCAGGCTGGCGGATCGCGAGAGTCTGCAAGGCTGGCTGAGTCCCGCCTGGATGCTGCTGCTGGCAGCGGTGATCGTGATGTTGTCGTGGTTTGCCGTGTCGTCGGTCAAGCTGGCCGTGGTCGCTGATCTCAAGCCGGCGCTGGCCGTGTCGCTGGGCCATTTCCTGCTGGGGCTGATGTGTATCGTCACTCAGCGCAACATCCTCAAGCAGATTTTCGGTTATTGCCTGATGGAAAACGGTGCGCATCTGACGCTGGCGCTGATGGCCAGCAAGGCGCCGGAGCTGGTGGAGGTCGGTATTGCGACGGACGCGGTCTTTGCGGTGCTGATCATGGCGATCCTGGCGCGGCGCATCCATCGCACGCTCCATACCCTGGATGTGAAGCAACTGACTGCGTTGAAGGGCTGATCAAAATGACCCATAACCCATGGCTTTCCCTGATGTTGACCATCCCGCTGGCCACGGCACTGCTGTGTTTTGCCAGTCGCCTGCTGGGTGGCATGGCCCGTTCGGCGGCTACCGCGCTGCATCTGCTGGGCACGGCGCTGCTGCTGGTGCTGTCGATGCTGGTGGCCGGCTCGGTGCTGCATGGCGGGTCGACGGCCGGTCTGGCGGACTGGCTGCATGTCGACGCGCTGGGGGCGATCTTCCTGGGCCTGCTCGGACTGGTCGGTTTCCTGACCGGTTTCTATTCGATTGGCTATATGGGCCACGAACTGGACGAGGGAGAGATTGATGTCGGACAACTGTGCAACTACTTCGGCATCTTCAATCTGTTTCTGTTCACCATGTTGCTGGCGGTGACAGCCAACAACATCATCATGATGTGGGTGGCCATCGAGGCCACGACGCTGGGCTCGGCTTTCCTGGTCGGCTTCTACAACCAGCGTTCCTCGCTGGAGGCTGCCTGGAAGTACATCATCATCTGTACCGTTGGTGTGGCCTTCGGTCTGTATGGCGTGGTGCTGGTGTATTCCAATGCCGCCAGCGTGATGGGGGACCATGGCGGGGCGGTGTTCTGGACCGTGCTGATGGGGCAGGGCAAGGCCCTGGATCCGACGCTGATGCGTCTGGCCTTCGTCTTCGTGATGATCGGCTTCGGCACCAAGACCGGCCTGTTCCCGATGCATGCCTGGCTGCCGGATGCGCACAGTGAAGCCCCCAGTCCCGTCAGTGCGCTGCTGTCGGCCGTGTTGCTCAACTGTGCCCTGCTGGTGATCATCCGCTTTTACCTGCTGGTGTCGCAGTCGATTGGTCCGGCTTTCCCGCAAACCCTGCTGATGGTGTTCGGCTTCCTGTCACTGGCTGTGTCGGCTTTCTTTATCGTATCTCAAGGTCATATGAAAAGACTCTTGGCATACTCTAGCGTCGAGAACATGGGGCTGATTGCCCTGGGGCTGGGGCTGGGTGGGCCACTGGGCGTGTTTGCCGCACTGTTCCATACCATCAATCACAGTCTGGCCAAGGCCTTGCTGTTCTGTGGTTCGGGCAATGTGCTGCTCAAGTACGGCACGCCGGATCTGGGCTCGGTCAAGGGCTTGCTCAAGACGGCGCCGCTGACCGCCATGCTCTTTGGCGCCGGGGCGCTGGCGCTGGGCGGGATTCCCCCCTTCAATGTGTTTTTCAGTGAGTTCCTGCTGGTGGCTGCCGGGATCAAGGTCGGCTATGGCTGGCTGATGGTGCTCTGTCTGCTGCTGCTGACGGTGGTGCTGGCCGGTCTGGTGCGCATGGTCGCTGGCAGCCTGTTCGGCGAGGCACCGGAGCAGGTGGAGAAGGGTGAGCCCGGCGCACTGACGCTGCTGCCGATGGCCGTGTTGCTTGGCCTGATGTTGTTGATGGGGGTGGCAGCGCCACGTCCGGTGACCGATTTGCTGCATGCCGCCACGGCGGCGGTGCAGGATGTGGTCGGCACCGCCCCCGCCATGAATGCTGCCGTGGTGGCGCCGCTTGCCACCGTGAAATAAGCCCGCGAGGAGAATGTCAGATATGTCAGTAGCAGAACACGCCAGAGTGGGCAAAAGCTATGTCGAGGCCCTGCGGGCCCGTTTTCCCGCTGCCGTGCTGGAAGAGGAATGGCAGACCGCGGACCAGGTGACGGTGACCGTCAAGCTGGGCAGTTTGCCGGAAGTGGTCGAGTGGCTGTACTACGAGCAGGGCGGCTGGTTGTCGGTGTTGTTCGGCAACGATGAGCGTTCGCTCAACGACCATTTCGCCGTGTATTACGTCTTGTCGATGGAAGGCATCGTCAAGAGCTGGGTGGTGGTGCGGGCGCTGGTGGAGGCCCATCGGCCGGAGTTTCCGTCGGTGACGCCGCGCGTGCCGGCGGCGGTGTGGGGCGAGCGCGAGATCCGCGATATGTACGGCCTGACGCCGGTCGGCCTGCCGGACGAGCGCCGTCTGGTGCTGCCGGATGACTGGCCGGACGATCTGCACCCGCTGCGCAAGGACGCCATGGCTTATAACCAGCGCCCGGCGCCGACCAGTGACACCGAAACCTATACCTTCGTCAATGACGCCACCGGCAGCACGCGCGATGTGCCGCTCGGCCCGCTGCACATTACTTCCGACGAGCCGGGGCATTTCCGCCTGTTTGTCGACGGCGAGGATATCGTCGACGCCGATTACCGCATGTTCTATGTGCATCGCGGCATGGAAAAGCTGGCGGAAACCCGCATGGGCTACGACGAGGTGACTTTCCTGTCGGACCGTGTCTGCGGCATCTGCGGTTTTACCCATAGCGTGGCCTACAGCACGGCGGTGGAAAATGCGCTGGGTCTGGTCGTGCCGCCGCGGGCCCAGGCGATCCGCAGCGTGTTCCTTGAGGTCGAGCGTCTGCACAGTCATTTGCTCAACCTGGGTCTGGCCAGCCACTTCGTCGGTTTCGACACCGGCTTTATGCAGTTCTTCCGGGTGCGCGAGAAGGCCATGACCATGGCCGAATTGCTCACCGGGGCCCGCAAGACCTACGGCATGAACCTGATCGGTGGCGTGCGGCGCGACATCATGAAGGAAGAGCGCAGTCGTACGCTCAAGCTGGTTGCCGAGCTGCGGGTCGAAGTCACGCAATTGGTGGAGATGTTGCTGGCGACGCCGAATCTGCGCGAGCGCACTTCGGGCGTGGGGATTCTCGACCGCAAGGTCGCGCGCGATTTCAGTCCGGTCGGTCCGCTGATCCGGGCCAGCGGCTTCAAGCGCGATATCCGCGCCGATCACGCCTATGCCGGTTATGCCAGTCTGCCATTTGACGTGCATACCGAAGACAGCTGCGACGTACTGGGCCGGGTGCTGATCCGTGCGCGCGAGTTTTTCGATTCGCTGGCCATCATCGAGCATGCGCTGGACAATCTGCCGGCCGGTCCGGTGTTGCTGGAAGGGTTCCACTATCGTCCGCACCAGTTTGCGCTGGGCTTTGCCGAAGCCCCGCGCGGCGAGGACATTCACTGGGCCATGACCGGCGACAATCAGAAGCTGTTCCGCTGGCGTTGCCGTGCGCCGACCTATGCCAACTGGCCGCCTTTGCGCTATATGCTGCGCGGCAATACCGTGTCGGACGCGCCGCTGATCGTCGCCAGTATCGATCCGTGCTACTCGTGTACCGACCGCGTGACGCTGGTGGACGTGAAGAAGAACAAGTCCACCACGGTGCCGTACAAGGAAATCGAACGCTATGGCCGCGAGCGCAAAGACTCGCCGCTGAAATAGGAGCCGATCCATGCTCAAGCTCTTCAAGATCATTACCGGTGCGGGCGAGGCGACCGCCAAGTATCCGTTTGCCCCCTATCCGGTCAGCCCCGGGTTCCGCGGCAAGCCGGAGCTGAATGCCCAGCAGTGCATTGCCTGTGCAGCCTGTACTTCCGCCTGTCCGGCCAATGCCCTGACCATGGGCAACGACACGGCCAGCGGCACGCGAACCTGGCAGCTCAATCTCGGGCGCTGCATCTTTTGCGGCCGCTGCGAGGAGGTTTGCCCGACCCATGCCATCGCCCTGACACCGGAATTCGAGCTGGCGGTAGCCAACAAGGACGATCTGCTGCAGAAGGCCACTTTCCGCCTGCAGGATTGTGCCGTGTGCGGCCAGCCGTTTGCACCGGCCAGGGAGGTCGGCTATGTGATGGATCTGCTGCGACAGAGCGGCTTGCCGCTCAGCGAGGCGCAGCGCGAGCAATTCGCCTGCTGCCCGTCGTGCAAGCGTGAAGCCACCATTGCACGTGATTTGACCTCGCAGCATTTGTCCCCGGAGGCGGAACAATGAACGGAGCTGTTGACACTTCCCGGCTGATCGCCCCGCGCGACGCCAGCGGCATGCCGGTGCCCCTGACTGAAAGCGAGCATATTGCCGCCCTGAAAGGCAAGCTGCTCAAGGATATCCAGCGTTCGGCCTATGTGTACCGGGTGGACTGCGGCGGCTGCAACGGTTGCGAAATCGAGATTTTTGCCGCCATTACCCCGGTGTTCGATGCCGAGCGTTTTGGCATCAAGGTGGTCGCCTCGCCGCGCCATGCCGACATCTTGCTGTTTACCGGCGCGGTGACCCGTGCCATGCGCATGCCGGCGCTGCGTGCCTGGCAGGCGGCGCCGGACCCGAAGATTTCCGTCTCTTATGGTGCCTGCGGCTGCTCGGGCGGGATTTTTCATGATTTGTATTGCGTCTGGGGTGGCAGTGACAAAGTGGTGCCGGTCGATGTTTATATTCCCGGCTGCCCGCCGACACCGCCGGCCACGCTGTACGGGTTTGCCATGGCGCTCGGCCTGCTGGACCAGAAGCTCAAGGCCACTCATCAGGTCGAGGGCGAGGATGAGCGTCCGGTCGTGCCGCATCCGGCGATTCCGTTGGATGTGCGGGTGGAGATCGAGCGCGAGGCGCGTCGTCTGGCCGGCTATCGCAGTGGCCGGCTGATTGCCGATGAATTCCTTACCCTGGTGACGGAAACCGATCTGACGCTGGATGAGTGCATGAAGCGTCGTCTGTCTGGTGAAGATGATCCGCGTCTGGCGGAGATCCTGACCCGCCTGTGGGACATCGGTGCCGGGGGCCGGCCATGAGCGGCAAGGTGATCTTTTACTCGCTATCGAAGAAGTTCCTTGAGCGCGAACAGGATCTGCCGGCTGAGGGGCCGGCGCGTCAGGTGATCTACCAGACGCTGGCGCTCGGGCACCATATCGGGGTGATCGACTGCCTGAAGACGGCACTGTCCTGTCCACTGGACGGCTTTGATCGCTGGGTGGGCAAGTTGCCGCCCGGCGAGGCCCGCCGCAAGCTGGAAGGGGTGTTCAAGTTCGGCGAAATCATGATTGATGCCTCACATACCCAGTTGCTGGCGCTGGCCTTGTCCCGTGCCGAGGCAGGGTTCGAGGAGGATGAGCTGACCTGGACGCGTGCGTTGATGTCCGCGCTGGCGGCGATTGAGGCCGAGCCGGCCATGTATCTGATGGTGAAACGCCGTGACTGATTCCCTGTTGCTGACCGTGGGTAACCGCATGATGGGCGACGATGGCGCCGGCCCCTTGCTGTTTGACTTGCTGCAGGCGCAACCGGCGCCGGGCTGGCAGGCGATTGATGGCGGGTCGTCGCCGGAGAATGTGGCCCATGAGGTGCTGGCGGCACGACCGCGGCAGGTCGTGGTGTTCGATGCGGCCGATATGGGGCTGGCGCCGGGCGAGGTGCGTCTGGTGGATGACCGGACCATTGCCGACATGTTCATCATGACTACACATAATCTGCCGCTGAATTTTCTCATCGAGCGTCTGCGCGAGGAGGTCGACGAGGTACTGTTTCTCGGCGTACAGCCGGATGTGGTGGCGTTCTATTTTCCGCTCACCTCGCGCATCGAAGCGGCTGTGCGTGCGCTGCATGACCGCCTGACCAGCGGCAAGGGGCTGGATGGCATGCCCTGGCTGGAATCGGCGCACCCCTGACATCCCTTGATCTGACCGCGTTTGCCGAATGGTCACTGCCTGTTACAATGCCGCTTGACTGTGGCAGTAGCAGGCTTTCCTTCTTTCATTGGCCATAATTCCGATCGAACCATGGACTCCCATCTGCATTGTCTTGCCCCGGATGTCGGCGCTGCCAGCCAGGCTGCATCGCTCGACGCCTTGCGTCGCGAGCGTGATCATCTGCAGATTCTGGTCGATGTCACCAATGCCGTGTTGTCCACATTGCAGCTCGATGATCTGGTCGAGCAGGTGGCCCGTGCCCTGAGCCGTTATCTGGCTATTCATTTCGTTGATCTCAACCTGTTTGATGCCGACTCGACCCGGGTCGAGTCGCATGCGGCCCTGTTTCGTGCCGACGGCTCTTTGCGTCGCGAGCAGGCAGAGTTCTCGCTGAATCATCTGCCGGCGCGGCAGGATGTGATGAACAAGCAGGTGCTGGTGTGCGATCAGTCGCGCATGCAGCAGCTGGCGGCGGAACATCGCCATGTGCGCGAGCTGCTGGCGCAGGGGTTTTGCTCGCTGTGTGTGTTGCCGCTGTTCTCCGGCGAGCGCATCGTGGGGGCCCTGATGCTGGCGCATGACCGCGAGGCGCATTTCTTTCATGACAATCTGTTGTTGTTGCAGCAGATTGCCGCCCGCATCGCGCTGTCGCTGGACAATGCACTGGCCTATCAGCAGATCTCCCGCCTCAAGGATCGCCTGACCGACGAAAACCGGCTGCTTGCCGAAGAAATCAGCAATTACGAGAGCTTTGACGAGATTATCGGCCAGAGTCGGCTGATGTCGGAGCTGTTGGAGCAGGTTCGCATGGTGGCCGACACCGATTCTTCGGTGCTGATCCGTGGCGAAACCGGTACCGGCAAGGAGCTGATTGCCCGGGCGATCCACAATCTGAGTCCGCGCAAGGCGCAGCGCATGGTGACCATGAATAGCGCCGCCATTCCGGCCGGTCTGCTGGAGAGCGAACTGTTCGGGCATGAAAAGGGCGCTTTTACCGGGGCCAGTGCCCAGCGGCTGGGGCGCTTCGAGATGGCGCATCATGGCACGCTGTTTCTGGACGAGGTGGGCGACATTCCGCTCGAGCTGCAGCCCAAGCTGTTGCGCGTGCTGCAGGAGCGTGAGATCGAACGTCTTGGCGGGCAGAAGATCATTCCGGTGGATGTGCGGGTGATTGCCGCGACCAGTTGCGATCTGCAGCAAATGATCGATGAACGCCGCTATCGCAGTGATCTTTATTATCGCCTGAACGTGTTTCCGATCTGGGTGCCGCCTCTGCGCGAACGACCGGAAGACATCCCGCTGCTGGCACGGTTTTTCGTGCAGAAGTTCGCCCGGCGGCTGAAGCGCAATATTGAGTCCATTGCCGATGAGACGCTGCGGCGTCTGGTGCGCCATCCCTGGCCGGGCAACGTACGCGAGTTGCAGAACGTCATCGAACGTGCCGTGATTCTGTCGCGCGGACCGGAGCTGCATCTGCCGATGGCCGATCTGCAGCCTGCCCATCCTGTGCCGCAGTCGGTGGCGCCGCCTGCACGCGGGCCGGTGATGCCGGCGCCGCTGTCGGCAGACGATGGCAGCGAGTCGGAGCGCGAGCGCATCCTGCGTGTGCTGCGCGAGGCCAATGGCATCGTGGCCGGGCCAAAAGGGGCGGCCGCCCGGCTGGGGCTCAAGCGCACCACCTTGCTGTCGCGCATGCAGCGCATGGGTATTTCCATCAAATCACTGGATGAGCAGTGAACCTCCGTTTGCAGGATTGTGCATGATCCGTCATTTGAAATGTCTGTGTCTGTTGGTGCTTTGCTGTCCGATGCTGGTGATGGCCGATGAGGCCTCAACCGCCTCACCACCGGCGCGGCCTCGTATCGGGGTGGTGCTGGGCGGGGGCGGGGCCCGTGGTTTTGCGCACCTGGGCGTGCTGCGCGAGCTGGAAAAAATGCATATCCCCATCGCCTGTATTTCGGGAACCAGTGCCGGCGCGCTGATTGGTGGCATGTATGCCAACGGTCTGGGGCTGGACGAGATGCAGCAGTCTTTCCGGGACGCTGACTGGAATGCGATGTTGTCCGGCCGGCCTGCCCGCTCCCAGGTGCCGTACTCACGCAAGAGCGATGACTACAAGAATTATTTCGATATTACCTTCGGGGTGCGCGACGGGGCGTTTCGCGTGCCGCGCAGCGCCATCAATTCGCAGGATGTCGATCTTTACATCCGCCAGCTGACCCACGATCGGGTGATCGACAGTTTTGATCATCTGCCGATTCCTTTCCGGGCGGTAGCGACCGATCTGTCCAATGGCGATGCGGTGGTGTTCGATCACGGCGTGCTGGCTACGGCCTTGCGCGCCAGTATGGCCGTGCCGGGGCTGTTTGATCCGGTGACCGATCAGGGCAGGCTGCTGATTGACGGCGGCGTGGCGCGCAACCTGCCGATCGAGGACCTGAAGCATCACTGTGCCGATCACGTGATCGTGGTCGATGTCGGCACCCCGCTGATGAAAACCGAGCAGATCAAGACGCTGTTCGATGTGGTGGCGCAGACCAGCAATCTGCTGGTGACGCGCAACGTCAAGCAGCAGAAGGCCTTGCTGGATGATCAGGATATCGTTATCCGGCCTGATCTGAATGGTTATTCAGCGGCATCGTTCGTCGATAACCAGGCCATCATTGCCCGCGGTGTCAAGGCCGTGGATGCGGTGCGTGAGCGTCTGGCCGCCTGGTCGGTGCCACCTGCCGAATATCAGGCCTGGCATGCGCGTCTGGTCCCGCCCGAGTCGCCGCACATTGAGCGCATCGAGGTGGTGAGTCCGACCGGCAGCTATATCAATGGGGAGCGCCTTGCGCGTAAGCTGGACAGCGAGCAGAAAGCCCCCAGGCTGGATACGGCGCGTCAGCAGTTGCGCGAGCTGTTTGCCGGTGGTGATTACGACAATCTCACCTACCGCATCGAGAACAAGGACGGCCGCAATGTGATGCAGGTGATGCCGGTGGAACGTACTATCGGCCCGACCTATCTGCGCTTCGGTCTCAACCTGAAAAACAGCACTACAGGCGATGCCAGCTTCACCTTCCTGGCTTCATCGCTGAATACCTGGCTGGATGCGGCCGGGGCGACCTGGCGCAATGATCTGCAGGTCGGATCGGATACCCTGCTGCGCAGCGAGATCTATCAGCCCCTGGGGCTGGACAGTCCGATGTTCGTGTCTGCCCAGGCTCACTACAAGGAAGAGGCCTGGCCATTTTTTGACAACCACCATCTGAAGTATGCCGAGCTGACGCTGGCCGAAACCGGTGGCGAGCTCGATGCCGGGGTGGCGCTGGGCAAGTACGGTCAGCTGCGCGGTGGTCCTTACTGGACCCGCTACAATCCGCGTCTGACCATGGGTGTTTTGCCGGGTTCGTTGTCGTCGCTGGATCAGAAGGCGACCGAGGCCGGTCTGCAGATGAGTGCGGTGGCCGATCAGTTTGACAACCCGCGCTGGCCGCGCAGCGGTTATTTCTTTGACGGTAATCTGCGTTACTCCATGCCCGCCTGGCAGGGGATCGATACGCGTTACTACGCGCTGACGGCTGAGAATGCGCTGACCCTCGGCGATTTTACCTGGCGCTTCACCGGCAAATTGAAGGGGAATCTGGATGTCAGCAATCCGGATCGTTTCATTACCCCGCAATTCCTTGGCGGCTTCCTGAATCTCAGTGGGTATCAGCAGGACGAACTCTACGGCGAGAAGGTCGGTCTGGGGCGCGTGATGGTGTACTGGCGCGCGGCCACCCTGCCTTCCGCGCTGGGTTCCGGGCTTTATGCCGGCACTTCGCTGGAGGTGGGCAAGGTGTGGCGGCGCAATTTCAGTGATGAAGATACCGGCTGGTTGCCCGGGGGCTCGGTGTTCCTGGGCGCCGACACCATCCTTGGCCCGTTCTTTGTCGGGGTGGGGAGTGCGCGCGGCGGCCGTCTGATTGGCTATATGTATCTCGGGCTGGATTACTGAACCGGGCGGGGCGAGCCGGCGAACAGTTCGGCGAGTGCCCGGCCGGGGTCGGCTGCACGCATGAAGGCTTCGCCCACCAGGAAGGTACTGACCTGGTGGCTGTGCATGCGCGTGACATCCGCGCTGCTCAGGATGCCGCTTTCGGTGACCACGATGCGCTCGGCGCCAATCTGCGGCAGCAGTCCGATGGTGGTGGCCAGATCTACGTCGAAGGTGCGCAGGTTGCGGTTGTTGATGCCGATCAGCGGGGTCGTCAGATGCAGTGCCCGGGCGAGTTCTTCGGCGTCGTGGACCTCCACCAGCACGGCCATGCCGAGTGACAGTGCCAGGTCGTGGAAGGCGTGCAGGCGGGCATCGTCCAGAGCGGCCGCAATCAGCAGGATGCAGTCGGCCCCCATGGCTCGCGCCTCATAAACCTGATATTCGTCGACCAGAAAGTCCTTGCGCAGTACCGGCAGGGTGCAGGCCTGTCGTGCCGCTTCGAGATACAGGCGATCGCCCTGGAAAAAATCCCGGTCAGTGAGGACAGACAGGCAGGCTGCGCCGTGCTGTGCGTAGCTGGCGGCGATGGCGGCCGGATCGAAATCGGCACGGATGACACCTTTGCTCGGGCTGGCTTTCTTGACTTCGGCAATGACGGCGGATAGGCCTAGGCGATGGCGCAGGCGCAGGGCCTCGACAAAGTCGCGCTGATCTCCGGTGCGGGATTCAGCGTCCTGGCGGACTTGTTGCAGGGAGCGCTGGCTGAGTGCCTGGCTGACTTCTTGCCGTTTGCGCGCCAGGATGGTGTTGAGAATATCGGTCATGCAGGATCCCCGGTAAAAAAGGCATCATGCAGAATGAGTCGTGCTTTGACAAGGGTCGGGCAGGAGGATGGCTTTGCTGCAGACGCAAAAAAACCCGGATCGTGATCCGGGTTCTTGTCTTCCGATTCGGCCGATGATTACAGCGGCTGGATGTTGGAAGCTTGCTTGCCCTTCGGGCCCATGGTCACTTCGAAGCTGACTTTCTGGTTTTCAGCCAGGGTCTTGAAGCCATTGACCTTGATTTGGGAGAAGTGTGCGAAAACGTCTTCGCCGCCTTCGTCCGGAGTGATAAAACCGAAGCCCTTAGCGTCGTTGAACCACTTAACGGTACCCGTTGCCATGTGTAATTCCCATTCATAAAAAAATAAAAACAAGTGCATGAAAATCAAGGGAAATGGCGAACTGTGGTACAGACTTGCGTCCAACTACGACAACCCATATCTTCGACTTGAAAATCCTGCAGGGACGGATAATGCATAAGGTTTCAACGCTATGCAAGCTTTATTTTTTATCGGTGTGCGCTTGGGGGTGATGCCAAAGGCGTAAAACCTTGTCGACAGCACGGTTTAGCCGCTTTTTGGACGCCCGTTTCGCGGCGGCTCCAGTGCCGTGGCCAGACGTTCCAGCAGCGGGCCTGCCTGCTGCAACAAAGCGATTTCTTGCTCATTCAGGCAGCTTGCCATGGCCTGGGTCAGCCAATTGTCACGATTGCTGCGGTTGGCGGCCAGGACCGCCATGCCCTCGCGGGTCAGTCTCACGCAGCTTTTGCGTTTGTCGTTCGGGTCTTCTTCCTTGAAGGTCAGCCCCATTTGCTCCAGTTTGCGCAGCAGGGCGGACAGATTTTGCGGCCGCAGTCCCTCATATTCGGCCAGTGCGGTGGGGGTGGCTTCGTTGCCCAGCTGGTCTATGCGGCTCAGCAGCAATAATTGGCTCAGGGGGAGTTCCAGTGGCGTGCTCTCGCGCCGCAGGCGTCTGACCAGCAGCATCATCTGTTTGCGCAGCGTGCTGGCACTGGCGGCAATATCGGTGATTGGTTTCATTGATTATTGATGCAGCGATAAATATTTGAGCCGAACATAGTATAAGCCGGGCTTGTTCGGCAAGTGTGCCATCGAAATCCGTCATTATTCGGGTGCACCTGTATGCATTAGGTATAACTGTCGCTATCATGTAATTTAAACTAGCTGCTGTCTGTGATGAATCACATGGAGCGTGTCATGACGGATGAACGACCACTGATCGAGGATGAGGAAAGCTTTCATGACTTTCATGATGCGTTGAACGACTACGCTCCACATATTGAAGCGCTGGTCGCGCTGCTGAGGCAGCAGCCGCGTGATCGCGATGCGGTGGCTGACTTGTTCCGCACGTTTCACAACATCAAGGGTGACGCCAGTCTGTGCCGTCTGCTGTTTCTGGTGCCGTTCGTCCATGCGGCCGAGACGCTGCTGGCGCGGGTGCGTTCCGGAGAGGTGCCTTTCACGCCCCGGCTGGCGGATGTCTTGCTGCTGTCGACGGACCGCTTGCAGCAGGCCGTGGATGCCATGGCAGCCCATGAGGCGATCGGTAATCTGCACCTGGATGAGTTGACGGCCGCGCTGGAAAGCCTGCATACGCAGCCGGCCGGCGAGCTGGAAGCGGCCTGTGCCCGTCTGATCGATGCCTTGACCGGGGTGCGTGAGGCGCGGGGCGAGCGACCGAATCTGCAACCCTTCATGACCGACCGTTCCGGTGATCTGGCTTTCTTTCATCAGCTGGCCTTGCAACTGGAGCGTCGCTCCTCGCTGTTTTCCGGTCGCACCGAACGAAATCTGCAGCTGGCTTTGCTAACCAATCAGCTGGCCGGTTCGCCGGTGGATGCGGATCAGCTCTGTGCGGCGGTCTTTGTGCATGATCTGGGCATGATGCTGTTGCCGGAGGCCATGTGGATCGGTACGCGCATGATGAGCGAGGAAGAGCGGCAGCTGATGCGTCAGCATGTGGCCTGGGCCGCCGGGCTGCTGCAGCGGATTCCAGGCTGGGATCTGGCGGCTCGCATTGTGCTGCATCACCATGAGAAGCCGGATGGCTCGGGTTATCCGCAGGGCCTGGTGCTACAAGACATCGAGCCGGGCGCGCGCATTCTGGCGCTGGTGGATGCCTTTGAGTCGGTGGTGGTCAAACAGGGCGCACGCGGCCAGCCTCGCTCGGTGTTGCGCGCTGCTGCCGAGGTCAATGCGGCCGACCATCAGTTCGACAAGGTCTGGGTTGGCCACTTCAATCGTGCCGTGCATATCATGATGGATGAGCGGGAGAGTGAGTGACTGATGGCCGGCATGGCACGCTCAACCGTTGTTTGCGCAAAAATAAATCATGCGAGTTCATCTAGGTCATGGAGATTATGGCTGCAATCTGTATAATTCGTTGCCATAGCGTATAAGAAATTGCTTAACGACCTGTTTGCATATTACTACCCGGTTGGTGCAGCAGGATCGTTGGCAGCCTGAGATGACATGGCATTGCCCACTGACTACTCTCCGGTGTTTGTGCTGGAAGGGCAGGTGTTGTACGACGCCCAGCGCAGATACCTCTCCCGGCAGGATCAGCAGGTCGAGCTCAAGGAACATGAGGCCCGACTATTGTCTGCGCTCCTGAGCGGCGTGCAATCGAAACGCGAGATCATCGCCTTGCTGTGGGAGTCCCGTGGGGTCATTGTCACGGAGAACAACTACTACAAGGTGGTCAAGGGTCTGCGTAATGCCTTCGAGGCCATTGGTCTGTCGGCAGACCTGCTCAAGACGCTGCCACGCATCGGCATTGCCTATGTCGGCACGGCGGAGGTGCAGGGTGAAGCTGCGCCCGCAGCCGTGTCCGTCGAGCCGCCGCCCGAGGTGCTGCAGCCGGTGGAAGTCCCGCCTCCCGCTGCTCCTGCAAGACGGCGACCGCATGAGCTGTTTGACCTCGGGCACTGGGGAACCGGTCTGCTGATCGCCCTGTTGGCCATCTTGTGTGGCTGGCTGATGTTTCGCTCTGATAACGGGTTTCGTTTGCTGGGCGCCTCCGAGGGCGTCAAGGTGTATGTCTACAAGGACCCCGGCATTGCCTTGCCGGATGTGCTGCGGCGTTATCGGCAATTCTCTCTGGGGCGGCAAGATATCCGCTATGTGTACTATCGGGCGGTTGGCAAGAATTACATCATCCTGGCATGTCCGACGTCTTTGCCGGATGGGGCGGAATCATGCATATCCCTGATGCAAAAAAATCTCTGATCATCCTGGCGCTCGAGGGCGTGCTGGCGGCGACGCTGTGGTGGGGCAATCCTGCCGGCGGGCGCGAATATGCGCCAAGACATCCCTGCCTGGCCAATGTGGCCATTGCCCGTGACAGCAGTTCGACCGCCTCGGGTCATCTGATGGTTTTTCCCGCAGGATCGCAGTGGATTTTCAATTTGAGCTGGCGTGCCAATGGCACCGTGCATGTGCTCCATCGGCAGCTGGATGTGCACTTTCAGGATCTGGGCATGGGGCGATATCGCTATCTGGTGCGCAGCCTGGCGCGCTATCGCGACGACACCGCCGACGATGTGACCGATCTCTTTCCCATGATTCAGCCCGGTGCCGATGGCGCCATGACCTTCACCCCGGTGGCCGATGGGCTGTTCAATGTGCAGGTGAATGAAGACCTGCAGTTCTATTGCACCGAGCAGTAACCCCCCTTGATTGAACCTTCTGGTGTGGTACCCGCGTGCCGCTTTGTTGGCGCGAAGGGTGGCGTGTTCATGCGCCATGACAGGGGAAAACTGCCGCCATTCAGAAATTTTCAGAAGTTTTCACATGTTTGTCTAGTCAAATTCAGATTAACGACGAGCAAAATTCTGTCGGAGGCGTAAGCTGAACTTATCGGACGGCAGCCACAAAACGCCGCACCGATTCGGGGTCACCCGGGCAGTTCAGCAGGATGTCGAGGTTGCGCGCATTCCGTGATGCATCCTTCGCTCTTATACGCTGGTTCCTGTCTTGTGCGTCGGGGTAGTCGTACAGGACAGATCAATAGCGGTATGCGCGCAACCTGGACAGCTTGATACCGGACTGTCACGCAAAACAAAAAGCCGCACCTTCGGGTGCGGCTTTTTGTTTTGTTGTCCGGGGCTCAGGGCAGTTTGAACAGCTCACGCAGGTGGCGGGCGACAGCCGCGTCGTCGTGATGGCCGATGCGCGGCGCGGCCGGCAGCTGTTCTGCCAGTCGCGGATGCGCGTTGCCCATCAGTCGCGGATGGCCGGCCAGCTGCAACAGTTCGATATCATTTTGGCCATCGCCGAAGGCCACGCAATGCGCCGGGTCGATCTGCAGTCGCGCCAGGATCATCTCCAGTGCCGACCCCTTGGAGACATCCCGTGCCATCACCTCCAGACAGTCATCGGCGGAGAAGGTGATGGTGACCGTGTCGCCGAAGCGGGCATGCAGCTTCTGCTCGACGCTCAGCAGGTGCGCGTGGGGTGCAATGTAGAGCACCTTGGCGACCCCCTGGCCATCATGCTCGGTGAGTGTTTCGACCTGATAGGTGAAGCCCGAGTCCCGATGCATGTCCAGTAACCATTGGCACGGCTGATTGATCAGCCAGGCATCATCCAGATAGAAATTCAGCAGACAGCCTTCGCTCAGTGCCGGGTCTGCCAGCTCGCGGACCAGCGCCGGCGGCAGGTTGCTCTGATGGATCAGCCGGTTGTCGGGGTCGTGGACCCGGGCGCCATTGGAGGTGATCAGATGGGCGCGGACACCCAGCGTGGCGCGGATGCCGTTCACATCGAGGAAGTGGCGTCCGGTGGCGATCACCAGATGAATGCCCTGATCATCCAGTGCACGCAAGGTCTGGGCCGTGAAGTCATTGACGGCGTGGCTGGCGTCAAGCAGGGTGCCGTCGAGGTCGGAAGCGATAAGCTGATACACGTTAGCAATCTGACAGGAAAGAGGGGGATAGCGCTATGATACCCGAAATGGCCTGCCAGGTCTTTTTTGACGGCTGGTTTGCTAAAAAGTCAATGAAAATCAGCTGCTTGCAAATCTTTGTAGTAGCCGGGCCCGCCAGCGGAACGGCAGGGTGCGCAGGCACTTGAGCAGCAGGGTGAAATGCCGCGGAAAGTGAATTTCGAAGCTGCCGCGGCGCAATCCGGCTTCAATGTGGGCCGCCGCCTGCTCCGGTGTCTGCAGGCCGGGCATGCTGAATCGATTGCGGGCGGTCAGCCGGGTGGCCACAAATCCGGGGTTCACCAGCTGGACCGACAGTCCCTGGGTATGCAGCTCGACGTACAGCAGCTCCGCCAGATTGATCAGCGCGGCCTTGCCGGGGCCATACACGGGCGCACCCGGCAGGCCGAAGTAGCCGGCCACGCTGGCCACCAGCACAATCCGCCCGTGGCGCCGTGCACGCCAGTCATTCAATAGCAGCGAAAGCGCGCGATAGACGCCATTGAGATTCACGTCCAGTGTATGGGCGGCGCGCTCCGGGTTGACCTGCCAGCTGTGCTCCGGCTGATAGTCGGCCGCACAGTAAATCAGCATGTCGGGGGAGTGTTCTGCCGAGAGTGTGCGGGCAGCCTGCTGCCAGTCCTCGCGGCTGCAGACATCCAGCGGCAGGATGCGGGCAGCGGGATGGCCGGCCGCCACGCTGGTCAGTTGCTCGACATTGCGCGCGCTGAGAATGACGTATGCCCCCTGCGCCAGCAAATGCCTGGCCAGGGCGGCGCCAATGCCGCTCGAGGCGCCGATCAGCCAGACACGCTGTCCCCGCCAGTGCTGCAGGGGCGGGTTCATTGCCTTCCAGGGCCACATCTCAGCCGCCCTTGCGGAAGAATAGCGTCACTTCGCCCAGCCGAATGCCGAATTTGCTCATGGTGGCGCGATTGACCATGGTCTGATCATCGATCAGGAACATCCAGTCATCAAAATCGACCTGCCAGCCGGACTGGGCCTCAGGCAGCTGCAGGCGATAGCGCCAGTGCAGGGCATTGCCGGCGGCCTCGCCACGAGCGTCGCCAACCACATCGGCCGCGTTGCCCCGCCACTGTCCGTTGCCCTGGGCGCGCAAGCGCCAGGTCCGTTGCTGCGTTGTGCCGTCGCTATACAGAAAGTGCTCGTCGAGTACCAGCTGCTCACCCTCCATGCGGCCATGAATCTGGACAGTGAACCGTTTCAGGACACGGCCGTCCCGTTGCTGGAACATGCCCCAGGCCTGGGTGTCCCCCAGGAAGAAACGCGCGGGATCCAGTGCCGGTTTGTCCTGCTGATAACTGTGGATGTCGGGGGCGGCACAACCCGTCAGCCACACCGCCAGCAACACGATCAGTCGCTTCATGCCGGTTCTCCTTCTTCGGTCTGGGTGAGCAGGAATTGCGAGACCCCGATGCGCTCTTCTTCGAAGCCGGCCTCGCAGTAGCTCAGATACAGACGCCACAGGCGAATGAAAGCTTCGTCAAACCCCTGGGCGGCGACAGCGGGCAGCGCTGCTTCGAAGGCGCTGCGCCAGCGTCGCAGGGTTTCTGCATAATCGCGGCCGAAGTCCAGCCGGTCCCGGCTGTCCAGTCCGTGGTGCCGGGCCAGCGCTTCGAAGCGCGGCACGCTGGGCAGCATGCCGCCGGGGAAGATGAACTGCTGGATAAAGTCGCTGCCGGCGCGATAACGCAGAAAATGGCGCTCATCAATGGTGATGCTCTGAACCAGTGCACGCCCCCCCGGCCGCAGGCAGCGTTTCAGTGTGGCAAAGAAAGTGGGCCACCAGGCCTCGCCCACGGCTTCGAACATCTCGATCGACACAATGGCGTCGAAGCGTTCGTCCAGGTCGCGGTAGTCCTGCAGGGCGAGGGTGGCAAGCTCGGTGCCGGCCAGGCGGGTCCTGGCGTGTTGCAACTGCTCTTGAGACAGGGTGATGCCATGCACGGCAATGCCCTGCGCGGTGGCCACTTCGGCAAAACCACCCCAGCCGCAGCCGATCTCCAGTACCCGCATGCCGGGCTTGAGGGCCAGCGTATCGATGATGCGCTGATACTTGGCATGCTGCGCCCTGGCCAATGGCTGGCGCAGATCGCCGTTGAACCAGGCGCTGGAATAGGTCCAGCTTTCATCCAGCCACAGACGATAGAAGTCATTGCCCAGATCGTAGTGCGCCTGAATGTTGCGCCGACTGCCGCTGCGGCTGTTGCGGCGCAGGAAATGCCGCAGGCGATACCACAGGCTGGCCAGTCGGGTACCAAATACCGCTGGCTCCAGTGCCTGGCTGTTTTGCAGCGCCAGGCGCAGCAAGGCTGTCAGGTCGCGGCATTGCAGCAGTCCGTCTCGCCAGGCTTCGGCAAAACCGATATCCCCCTGGCGCAGGATCATGGCGCAGGCGCGCCAGTCAGTCAGTTGCAATTCGGCGTGCAGGCCGTGCCCCGGCTGGCCGAAATCGACCTGGCTGCCATCCGGGCAGGTCAGCCGCAGGTGGCCGGTGTGCAACCGGCGTAACAGGGACAGAAAGGCGCGGGCCGCCGCGGGAGGGCGGGCCGTCGTGCGGCGGAGGGCATGGGATGCCGTCTGACTCATGATGGTTTCTCCAGATTGCTGCTGATGGCGTGGCCTGGTGCAGGTGGTTTGTGATGGAAAGGAACTTTTTTCAGCCACAACTGCAGGGCCTGCCAGTGAATGCGCCAGACAATCCCCAGGGTAAGCAGTGGTTGGGCCAGCAGGGCGCGCAACAGGTTGTGACGGGTAAAGGGCCGGGCCTGGCCGCTGATCGAGGTCTGGATCAGCGGGCCGAGTTCGTCGTGCAGGTCGATGCCGGTGAAGCTGCGCTCTGCGGTTTCTCTGAAGCGGAAACGGTAGCCGCCTTCGACCCGGCAAAATGGCGAGACATGAAACTGCTTGCGGCAGTGCAGCGGGGTGTCTGGGGTGATGGGGCTGCCATCCGGGCTGGCCAGCAGGTAGCCGTGATGTTCCCCGAAGGTGTTGTTGACCTCCGCCAGGATGGCGCACAGCGCCCCGTCACCGTTGTGACAATGCCAGAAACTGACCGGGTTGAAGGCGAAGCCGGCGATGCGCGGGAAGGTCTGCAGCCAGACGTGGCCATCATGCGGCAAGCCTGCCTGTGCCAGTTGCTGGCGAATCCAGGGCAGCAGGGGACTGCCGTCGCGCGGACCGTAGTCGCGTTGTCTGACCGAGAGCAGTCGCCAGCAGTCGACGCCGAACCAGCGGTTGCCAAGGGTATGCAGGGCGTCCAGGCGCAGGCGGATGAAAAATACCGGATAGCTGAACTGATGCAGCACTGGCCTGAGCCGGCGGTGCATCACCGAGCCCCGGTAGAGTCGGGCATGATCCGTCTGGCTCACAGTACCCCCCAGGACGGCGAGACGCCGAAGTCGCGCGCCACGCGCAGTGCCGATTTGAGTCCGTCTTCATGAAAACCATAGCCCGTCCAGGCGCCGGCGTACCAGCAGTGTTGCTGACCTTGCAGGCTGGCCAGGTTCTGCTGGGCGTTCATGGCAGCCTGGTCCATCAGTGGGTGTTCGTAGACAAAGCTGCCGTCAATCAGGTTGCTGTCCGGCAGGCGTGGCGGGTTCAGGGTGACCATGACCGGGCTGCTGACCGGCAAGGGTTGCAGCTTGTTGAGCAGATAGGTAACGCAACATTGCTGCGGCTCGGTTGGCTGGTTCTGAATCAGGTAGTTCCAGGCCGACCAGGCACGTCGGCGTCGTGGCAGCAGGCCGGGGTCGCGATGCAGGATCGCCAGGTTGCGCTGATAGCGCACCGCGGACAGCAGGCTTTGCTCGGCCTGACTCGGGTCAGACAGTATTTTCAGGGTGTCCGGGGCGTGGGTGGCGAACACGACTGCGTCGAAGCTTTCGCTGCCATGGGCGCTGATGACCACAGCCTGCTGCGGACCGCGTGACACCGACAGTACCGGGGTATTCAGGCGCACGTCTTTCAGCGTGGCCAGCATGCGCTCGACGTAGCGTCGCGCGCCGCCCGGAATGGTGTACCACTGAGGCCGCTGATTGACCTGTAGCAGTCCGTGGTTGTGGCAGAAGCGCAGAAAGGTCTCTGCCGGGAAAGCCAGAATGTCCCGCATCGGGCTGGACCAGATCGCCGCTGCCATGGGAAGTAGGTAGTGCTGCAGGAATCGCGGACGGTAGCCTTCGCGCTGCACCAGTTCGCCCAGAGTGCAAGGTGTCACGTGACACTGCTGCAGATAGCGCTCGGCATGACGATTAAAGCGCAGGATGTCGGCCAGCATGCCGTAAAATCCCGGCGACAGCAGATTACTGCGCTGGGCGAAGACCGTATTCAGGTTGCTGCCGGCCCATTCCAGCTCCCCTTCGCCGGCGGAGACCGAAAATCCCATGTCACTCGGATGCAAGGTAATGCCCAGTTCCGCCAGCAGGCCGAGCAGATTGGGATAGGTGCGGCGATTGCAGACCAGAAAGCCGGTATCGACCGGGAAGGATTGCCCGTCCACCTCGATGTCGACCGTGTGGGTATGGCCCCCGGCATAATCGGCCGCTTCGAACAAGGTGACATCGTGACGCGGATTGAGCAGATAGGCAGTGGCGAGGCCGCTGATGCCTGAGCCGATGACGGCGATACGCTTTGTCTCTGTCGGGTTCAACTGGTTCTCCTGCATGTTTGCTTGGCAGTGATGGCTGGCTTGTTTATAGTGCAGGATATAACCTTGCAGTCAAAAAATCTACTAATTAGTAAAAGACAATACCGATGAGTATTTTATCCCGACTCAGTTTCAAGGATCAGGCATTCCGTCTGCGTGAGCAGGCAGTGATGGACGCCACGACAAAGCTATTGGCCAGCAAGGGTTTTGACTTGATGACCATGGATGATGTCGCCGGGGAGGTCGGTATCTCCAAGCCGAGTCTGTACAAGCACTTCAAGTCCAAGGAAGAGCTGGCTACCGAGGTGATGATCCGCCTGCTGGATGATGCGGTGGCCTTTGTTGCCGGGCTCGATCAGGCGATGAATCCGGTGGCCAAGCTGCAGGCCCTGCTGGCCTGGGCGCTGCGCACCCGCCTGCAGGGCGGTTTGCCCTTCTTGCCGTCAACCAGTGTTCAGGTGCGCGAGATGCTGACGCGCAGTCCGCGCTATGTGTTGCGGGCAGCGCGTCTGCACAAATTGCTGGGAAAGTTGGTGGCTTCGGCGAAGAAGCAGAAGCTGCTGCGCGGCGACTTGCCGGATGATGTGATTCTGTTTGCTTACTATGCACGCAGTTGTGACCCGGCGGTCGAGTACTTGCGTTTATATGGTGATTATTCGGACGAGCAGATTGTTGAGCATATGCTGAGTGTCTGCTTTGAGGGCATGGCCGTTTGAGTCGGCGCTGTCGGGAATAGGACAAAGGGGAGGCTCTGCCTCCCCTTTGTGGTTTCTGGCTGCCGCGACGGCGTCATCACTGACCGTGGTCGTGAAGATCCTTGTCGGCGCAGCCCCAGTTGCCGCCACGGCTTTCATTCCCCGGGGCCCACTGACAGTTCAGCGTCGTCTTGCTGTTGCTGGCTTCGTTGTTGGCGGTGCTGGCCGGCATGGTGTCGGCGGAGGCCAGTAGCGGGGTGCTTGCCGCGAAAATGGCAATAATGGCGGCAAAAATGTGGGTTTTCATATTCAACTCCTTGGAACAGCGTTTAAGATGGCTCCCTGCGCATCTACTGTGCTTTGTTTATATCCCATTCATTTTGCAGTGGCCAGTTGACAACTATTAAATATTGTGTATTTGCAATGCTTTGCTGAGTGAAAGCCTTATTTGGCGCATGTTTTGCCTGGATGTGCTGTTTACATGCGAAATAAAGGTTAACAATCCCGCCCTGGTTTGGGCGAGAGATAGGGGGGGGTGCGCAGGTCGGTCATTGTTGATTAAATGATACAGATGGCATAATTGATGTGGTTGTCAGATGGGTGTCTGTGCGGAGGGAGTATGGCGGAAGTGTGGCTGACGATCGGGCAATTGGCGCAGCGGGCGGGGGTGGCCAGCAGTGCCTTGCGGTACTACGAATCGCAAGGCCTGTTGTCGAGTGTGCGTCAGGCCGGCGGGCAGCGGCGCTTCCGGCGTGATGCCTTGCGGCGGGTTGCCTTTATTCGTGCGGCCCAGCAGGTGGGATTGTCGCTGCAGGATATCGCTGCTGCACTGGCGTCCTTGCCTGATGGCAAAACGCCGGATGCGTCTGACTGGTCACGGCTGTCGGCTGCGTGGCAGCCGATGTTGCAGGCACGGATCGATGCGCTGTGCCGGTTGCGCGATCAGTTGAGTCGTTGCATCGGCTGTGGCTGTCTGTCGCTCGAGCGTTGTCAGTTGTACAACCCGCAGGACCAGGCGGCGCAGGGTGGGGGTGGTGCTCGTTATTGGCTGGGAGGTGAGCCACCTCTGAGGTAAACGGCAAGTATGGTGTGTGTTGTGCGGGCGCGAGAATGGGAGTGTTCTGATTCTTGCTGGAGGGTGATTGTCTCATCATCTTTCAATCAATGATTGGGAGAATTTAATGAGAAACCTGTTTTTGCGCTATTTGCTGTTTGGTTTGGTGCTTGCCAGTTGCATGGTCGGGGCTGTGCTGGTCGACATGGGGGCGGCGGCGGGGGTGTCACACTGCGCACTTGCCCTTGGCGGGTGATGCGGGCTTTGTCCGTCGGTGTGGTAAAAAAGAATAGGCCCCGCTTGCGCGGGGCCTTTCTCGTTTTGTCTACTGCTGTCCTGGTAAAGTCGGATGAGACTTTCGTGTAGTATTGCTACGCGTGATGACGCTGTCAATGCCTTGATTGGCCAAAACCTATGAGATCTATTGCTATTTTGATCCATGTCATGTTTCTGGCAAGCCTCCTGTTTGTGTAGCAATACTACATTACCAGGGCGGGCTACCCGCGTTGTGCCAGCTGCATGCGCCATGGCAGGGTGAGCGGCCTGCTGCTGCCCAGTGCCAGGCCGGCCATGATGGCGGCAAAGCCGATGACATGAAAAGTTTGCAGGTGTTCACCAAGAAAGATCATGGACAGCAGGGCCGACATCGGTGGCATCAGGTTCATGCAATTGCCGGCAAAGGTGGCCCCCAGCCGGTCGGCGCCACGGCGATAGAACGCATAGGCCAGGACGGAAGGAAACAGTGCCAGATAGGCGAGTGCCAGCCAGTCGGCCCGACTGAGCGTGCTGTTCAGCCCCTGCGGTTCCAGCCACAGGGCCAGCGGCAACAAGAGCAGTGAGTCGAGTACGGCCTGGGTGGCCAGCAGCGCGCCCGGGTCCAGCTGGCCGGGTAGGCGGACGACGCCAAGGGTATAGCCTGCCCAGCACAGGCTGGCGGCCAGCAGCCATAGCGTCCCGGAGCCAGCGATCGCCTGCCGGATGTCTCCCAGATCCCCATGGACAGCGATCAAGACCGCGCCGCACATCGCCAGCATGACACCTGCCCAGGTTCGAAGCGGGAGACGCTGACGCAGTGCAGAGAGCAGGACGATCCATACCGGGGTCAGTGTCTGCAGCGCTGCCGCACTGGTCACGCCGGCCCTGGCCACTCCCATGTAGATCAGTGCGTTATTGGCGGCGATACCTGTCGCGGCCAGCCAGAGCAGGTGCCAGCGTTGTTGCCACAGCAGCTTGTACTGCTGCCGCAGGGCGCTGGCGGCCAGCGGGCAGAGAAGCAGCGATGCGCAGGCCCAGCGGCCGAGGGTGAGCCAGAGAGGGGGCAGATCGTTGCTGAAGGCGCGGGCTACTACGACGTTGCCGGCCCAGAACAGAACGGCGGCCAGCAGCAGGCAGGCCGCACAACGCTTGCGTTGGAAAAAAGACGGCGCGGTGATGGTCATGACGTGATGCTAGAGCGGGTGCGCCGGGCGGGGTTTGATCTGAGGCAAGCGGCAGCGAAACGACGGCGTTTTGTTTGGTGTAAATAACCACAAAAGCAACAAAACGATTTATTTATACACTGGCATAATGCCATTATGCCAGTTGAACTTGATTGTAAAAAATCAAATAGGCAGTGAAATTGGCTTTTGCGGCCTGAGATGCTCAGGCCGCATCGCTGTGCTTAGTGTTGGTTGCTGCAATCCTTGTTGACTCTGGGGTAGGTTTTCCCGGGGATGACGACCGAGGTATAGGGGGAGTTCCAGGTCTGCGCGTGCAGGGTGGCGATGCGCTCCGCCATGGCCGGGTTGCGCAGTACGATCTCCAGGTTGCGAGAGTGATCGACATAACCGCCACTCCAGTTGCTGGTGCCCAGCCAGGCAATCTGGCCGTCAATCTCCATGCTCTTGGTGTGGATGACCCGGGCGAAGGGAATGCACCCTGAGGCCGCCAGAGGAAGCTTCACCAGGCGGATTTCCATGCCGGGCAGGACAGACAGACTCTTCAGGTAGTCAATGCCGGGGGACTCGGCATTCCAGTCCGACAGCATCAGCTTGACACGCACGCCGCGCGCCAGTGCATCACGAATCGCATTGTCAAACAGCGGATAGTATCGACGAGGTTTGTCAAAGGTCAGTGGCAGGTAGTCGAGCAGCTGAATGCGGATTTCGTGGCGGGCCTCTGCCATCAGGGCCGTCAGCGTGGACTCGGTATCAGCCACCCCGTCCGGATCCCAGTTATTGGGGCTGGCCAGCAGCAGGGCCGGCTGCTTCAGGTCGATGGCAGGCACCCCGGTGCGCAGTGGGGGAACAGGCTCGCCGGCAGCTACCTGCTGCTGGGCTCGCCAGTCGTGTTCGAAAATACGTTGCAGCCGGTCGACCATCGCGGCGTCGTCGATCTTGAGGCCGGTTTCGTGAATGTGCTCCAGTGACCGCCAGTCGAAGTTCTGGCTGCCGACATAGGCCGTTTTGCCGTCCACGATCAGGTATTTGGCGTGAATGATGCCGCTGCCGCTGACTTTGGCCCAGTCCAGTGTGCGGAAGGTCAGATGGGGGATCTGCTGCAGACGGGCCACGGTGGCCGGGTCGGTGGCAAACTGGCTCTTGGCTTCCATCAGAAAACGAATGTTGACGCCGCGGCGTCCGGCCGCGTCCAGACTGGCGATCACTTGCTCCAGTTTGCTGCCTGGCTGGCTGACGGCATAAAACTGCGCCAGCACGATCTCGTGTTGCGCCGCATCGATCATCTGGCGCCAGACCGTGGCCGGGTCACGCAAATCCGGCGTGTCCAGTCCGGCGCCGACCGGGGCGGTATGGACCAGCTCATAGCCGGGAATCGTAAAATCAGCCTGTGCCGACAGGGGGATGATGGCGGGCAGCAGGCTCAATAGCAGACTGGCGAGGCGGCGCATGAAACACTCCGGAGTGCAAATCCGCGATTTTGCCGGAACAATATGCAAGGGATATGACAATCCAGCCGGTGCTCAGGGTTTCAGCATGATGGCGGCTTCCTCCGGCCCGACATATTTCTGTACGATATCGCGCAGCGTGCCATCGCTGCGCATTTCCTGCAGGGTGGTCACGATGCGTGTTTTCAGGGCGTCATCGACCGTCTGTCTGCTCAGCATCAGGTTGAGCTGGGGCCACTGAGTATTGCCATCCCAGTCTTCCTGACGATACTGGCCCAGTTCTTCGGCAGACAGCATGGCCCGATAGACTGGCGCCGAGGTGATGATGGCCTGAACCCGATTGGCGCGCAGCATGGCAAACAGCTGTACGGTGTCGGCAGCCAGAACCAGTCTTCCCTGGCTTTGCAGCTGGTCGGCCAGCTGATCGTAAACCGCGCTGCCGTAATGCCAGCCCTTGCCGGCACCCAGCAGCCATTGCGGCTGGCTGACAAAGGCTTTCATGCCCGGAGCTGGGCCATTCTTGCGGATGACCATCACATTGTGCTGGCGCAGATAGGGGACCAGCCAGGCGATCCGTGCCCGTTCCTCGGTGGCGAACTTGTGCGCGGCCAGATCGATTTGCCCCAGTTCGGCCAGCTTGAGGATGCGAATCACCGACTCGACGCGGATCTCGGGCTGACAATGCAGGCGCCTGGCCAGCTCCTTGCTGATCTCCAGGTCGATGCCACTCATCTGATTGGCGGCATCCAGAGAAAAGTAGCGGCCGAACTCATCCAGGGCGATGCGCAGGGATGGCTGGCAGGCTGGCTGGGCCCGCAGGGCTGCAGGGAGACAGGACAGCAGGAGGATCAGCAGGACGCCGCGGCAGCGACGCATGGCAGGCAGAACAGGCATGGCCATCGCTCTCGAAAAGGTTCTGTTTCATGGTAGATCCTGATGCCGCGCTGTCCAGTCTGCCATGCCATCCGTGTACGATTGAACAGGGAGAATAACAGTGTCTTTGGCGTTCACCGCCCGATCCTTGCGGGCGGTATTCCTCTCTGCGGGGGAAACCCAGGCCAGCACCCGAGGTGATTTCAGCGCATGGCATCACGGCCGCCCGTGGTTCTGGTTCTGGGCCATTGACGCAGCCTTGCCGGCTATCGTCGAGCGCGTGCAGCGGGCGCAGCAATGTCTGGCGCCCTACCTGCTGGACGACTATGTCCGCGCGCCCCATGTCACCCTGAGTTTGTGTGGTTTCCCGCCGACCGACACGACCGGCGAGGGGGAGTATGACGGGCGCCGGCTGGATGCTCAGTGCCATGCCCTGCGACAACTGGCCCGGCGGCCTTTTGAGCTGCAGGTTGCCGAGCTGGACAGCTTTCGCTCTGCACCTTTCTTGTGGGTACGAGACCCGGCGCAACAGTTGCCCGCCGTCCGCGCCTGCCTGTCAGGACACCCGCAGGATCATGCCGAGCAGGAGTATGTCCCGCATGTCACGGTAGGTCTGTATAGCGCGGCCTGGCCCAGCGCGCCGCTGGCCCGCCTGCTGCAGGAGTTTGACCCGGGGCCGGTTCTGAAGCTGCCAGTCGAGCGACTGAGTCTGATGCGTTACGCCAGTCACGAGATTGGTGGTCAGTTGGAGACGATGGCGGATTTCTGGCTGGGGTCGCAGCAGCTGATCTGGCGCCCGGCCTTCAGTCAGCTGGCCGGGGCGTTCCGGCTGGCTGGCGGCGCCGCAGACGACTGCTGTCAATGAGTCCGGCAGCCCTGGCGCGCAACTGACCGCAGCCGCCGTCGATATCCTGGCCTGCCGAGTCCCTCACCTTCGTCAGTACGCCATATTGGTGCAGGTGGCGCTTCATGCGGTCGATTTGGGCGGCTGACGGGCGCTGAAAGGCATCGGTTTCCAGGCTGTTGTAGGGGATCAGGTTCAGGATGGCGTACTTGCCCCGGAGCAGCTGCACCAGGGCATCCATTTCCGCCTGGCTGTCATTGATGCCGGCCAGCAGGGTCCACTGGTACTGGATGGGATAGCCGACCTGGCGGGCGTAGTCTTCACCTAGTTCGACCAACTGCTGCGGTGTCAGGCGTGGTGCGCGCGGCAGCAGCGATGCGCGCAAGTCGGCCCGGGTGGTATGCAGCGACAGCGCCAGCGCCGGCTTGACCGCCTGCTGCGGCAACCGCTCGAACACGCGCAGGTCGCCCACCGTGGAAAAAACCAGATTCTTGTGGCCGATCTGGCCGTCCGTGCCCAGCAGGTTGATGGCCTCCAG
Source organism: Paludibacterium sp. B53371 (assembly GCF_018802765.1). Lineage (NCBI taxonomy): Bacteria > Pseudomonadati > Pseudomonadota > Betaproteobacteria > Neisseriales > Chromobacteriaceae > Paludibacterium > Paludibacterium sp. B53371. The sequence continues at coordinate 1,887,019 of NZ_CP069163.1, read as the reverse complement.
CACGCTGTCCAGATTGTGCGAGGGCTCGCCCATGCCCATGAACACCACTTTTCTGACCGGACGCAACTGCCTGGCCAGCGCGACCTGGGCGGCAATCTCTGCACTGCCGAGCTGGCGCAGCAGGCCAGACTGTCCGGTCATGCAAAAGCGGCAGCCGACGGCGCAGCCCACCTGGCTGGAGACGCACAGCCCGTCGCGCGGCAGCAGCACACTCTCGACCATCTGACCGTCGGCCAGTGCCACCAGCAGGCGCAGCGAACCATCCGCTGCCGGGTGCTGCGACTCGATACGGGCCAGTGTTCCCATCTGCTCAATGATGGCGGGCAAGCCCTGACGGACGGACAGCGGGTAATAGTGCTCGCTCTTCTGGCGGCGCGTGCCGTCACCCAGCGGGCGGCCCTGCAGCCAGGCGCGGGTGATCCTGCCGATATGGCAGGGCTGGGCGCCGATGGCGGCGAGCGATTGCTGGAAATCCTGAATATGCATGATGGGGGTAAGCGGTAGCCAAGACGTGCGCTGCGTAGGGTAAGGCAGGAAGGGGGCGGACGGCTACGATTATTTGCTGGCCGCAGCCTGCCGGGCGGCAGGCTGCGGTTCGGCGCCGGCTCAGTCCCAGCTTAGTGCGCCACCGGTCTGATACTCGGTGACCCGGGTTTCGAAGAAGTTCTTTTCCTTCTTCAGGTCGACCATTTCGCTCATCCACGGGAAGGGGTTGTCTGCCCCGGGGAACAGCGGCTCCAGGCCGATCTGCTGCATGCGGCGGTTGGCGATGAAGCGCAGGTATTCCTTGAACATGCTGGCGTTCAGGCCCAGCACGCCGCGCGGCATGGTGTCTTCGGCATAGGCGTATTCCAGATCAACGGCACGGCGGAACAGGTCGTTGAGCTCGGCCTTGAACGACTCGGTCCACAGCTGCGGGTTTTCCAGCTTGATGGTGTTGATCAGGTCAATGCCGAAATTGCAGTGCATCGACTCGTCGCGCAGGATGTACTGGTACTGTTCTGCGGCGCCCGGCATTTTGTTCTGCCGTCCCAGCGCCAGGATCTGTACGAACCCTACATAGAAGAACAGACCTTCCATGATGCAGGCGAAGACGATCAGCGACTTGAGCAGTTTCTGGTCGTTGGCGGTGTTGCCGGTCTTGAATTGCGGATCGGTCAGCACGTCGATGAACGGGATCAGGAAATCGTCCTTGGCGCTGATGGACGAAATCTCGTGATAAGCGTTGAAGACCTCGCCTTCATCCAGCCCCAGGCTTTCGACAATGTACTGGTAGGCATGGGTATGAATGGCCTCATCGAAGGCCTGGCGCAGCAGGAACTGGCGGCACTCCGGCGCGGTGATCTGACGGTAGGTGCCCAGCACGATATTGTTGGCGGCCAGGCTGTCTGCCGTGACGAAGAAGCCGAGGTTGCGCTTGACGATGCGCATTTCATCCTCGGACAGCTGGCCGGTCTTCCACTGCTCAATGTCGCGCTGCATGTTGATTTCCTGCGGCATCCAGTGGTTGGCGCACTGGGACAGGTATTTCTCCCAGGCCCACTTGTACTTGAACGGTACCAGTTGGTTGACGTCGGTGGTGCCATTGATGATGCGCTTGTCGACCACGTTCACGCGGCTGGTGGCGGCGGCGGGGGCATCGGCATTGTCGGTAAAATTCAGCATGGTCTCTTGGTGCTTTTCTTTTTGAGGGTAGATCAGCCATCCCGGGAGGCGTCAGGCGCCCCGGGAGTGTCGCTCGTGCGGGCCGAGGGTCAGCTCAGGCGTGGCTGTCGGCGTCTTCCGGCTCTTGTTGCCGGATGGCGTACAGCGGCACGCTGGCCTTGCCGAGAATCAGCATGCCGCCCTGCAGGGCGCGCGGCGCATCCGGGCCCGGCGCATCCAGGGTCAGGCGTACCGTGTTGTTGGTGACGCCGCGGGTCGCATTGCTGCATGCCATGTAAACGGAAGCGCTCATGCTGATTCCTTTTCTTGGGTTGGCCCGGGCGCCATCCGGCGCCCGGGAGGTGCTGGCCGGCCTTACTGGCAGGCTTCGCAATCGGGGTTGTCGATCGAGCAGAACTTGGCATCGGTCGCCGGCTCCGCCATGGCGGTGACCGCCGGGCTGATGCCGCCTGCAACCGGTACGGCATTGAGTTCGCCGCCGCGCCCGGTGGATTTCTCGCCGGACGACGCTGCCAGGGTGCGCAGGTAGTAGGTGGTCTTCAGACCGCGTACCCAGGCCAGGCGGTAGAGCTCATCCAGCTTCTTGCCGGAGGCGCCGGCCATGTACAGGTTGAGCGACTGCGCCTGGTCGATCCATTTCTGCCGGCGTGCCGCCGCCTCGACCAGCCACTTCGGGTCGATCTCGAACGCCGTGGCGTACAGTTCGCGCAGGGCGGCCGGCACACGATCGATGCGCCCCAGGCTGCCATCGAAGTACTTGAGGTCGGAGACCATGACCTCGTCCCACAGACCATGGGCCTTGAGGTCACGTACCAGGTACTCGTTGGTGACGGTGAACTCGCCCGACAGATTGGATTTGACGAACAGGTTCTGGTAGGTCGGTTCGATCGAGGCCGAAACACCGATGATGTTGGCGATGGTGGCCGTCGGCGCGATGGCCAGGCAGTTGGAATTGCGCATGCCGAACTGCCGGATGCGGCTGCGCAGCGGCGACCAGTCGAGGGTTTCGCGCTGGTCCATCTCCAGATAGCCGCCACGCTGCTCCGCCAGCAGGCGGATGCTGTCCTGCGGCAGGATGCCGCGATCCCACAGGCTGCCGGTATAGCTCGGGTAGCGGCCGCGCTCTTCGGCCAGTTCGGTGGATGCCCAGTAGGCGTGATAGGCCACCAGCTCCATGGTGCGATCGGCGAACTCGACGGCCTCCTGGGAGGCGTAGGGGACACGCTTGATATGCAGGCAGTCCTGGAAGCCCATGATGCCCAGCCCGACCGGGCGATGCTTCAGGTTGGAGTTGGCTGCCTTCTGCACCGGGTAGAAGTTGATGTCGATCACGTTGTCCAGCATGCGCATGGCGATCGACACGGTGCGCTTGATCTTGTCGGCGTCCAGCTCGCCATCCTTCATGTGGCGTGCCAGGTTGACCGAGCCCAGGTTGCAGACGGCGATTTCCTCGTCATTGGTGTTGAGGGTGATCTCGGTGCACAGGTTGGAGCTGTGAACCACGCCCATGTGCTGCTGCGGACTGCGGATGTTGCACGGGTCCTTGAAGGTGATCCACGGATGGCCGGTTTCGAACAGCATGGTCAGCATCTTGCGCCACAGGCTCAGGGCCGGTACGCGCTTGAAGACCCTGATCAGCCCCTGATCGGCCAGTGCCTCGTACTCGCGGTAGCGTTTCTCGAAGGCCGTGCCCACCAGATCGTGCAGGTCGCTGCACTCGGACGGCGAGAACAGCGTCCAGTCGCCACCCTCGTGCACCCGCTTCATGAACAGGTCCGGGATCCAGTTGGCGGTATTCATGTCGTGGGTGCGGCGTCGGTCGTCACCGGTGTTCTTGCGCAGCTCGAGGAATTCCTCGATATCGGCGTGCCAGGTCTCCAGATAGGCGCAGACGGCGCCCTTGCGCTTGCCGCCCTGGTTGACGGCCACGGCGGTGTCGTTGACCACTTTGAGGAAGGGTACGACCCCCTGCGATTTGCCGTTGGTGCCCTTGATGTGCGAGCCCATGGCGCGCACCGGTGTCCAGTCATTGCCCAGGCCGCCGGCAAACTTCGACAGCAGGGCGTTTTCCTTGATGCCTTCGTAGATGCCGTCCAGATCGTCTGCCACCGTGGTCAGATAGCAGCTGGAGAGCTGGCTGCGGCGGGTGCCGGCGTTGAACAGCGTCGGGGTCGAGGACATGAAGTCGAAGCTGGACAGCACCTGGTAGAAGTCGATGGCACGAGCCTCGCGGTCCTGCTCGTTGAGCGCCAGGCCCATGGCGACGCGCATGAAGAAGGCCTGCGGCATTTCGATGCGGCGACCGTCGATGTGCAGGAAGTAGCGGTCGAACAGGGTTTGCAGACCGAGGTAGCCGAATTGCAGGTCGCGCTCGGCGTCCAGGGCGGCACCCAGTTTCTTCAGGTCGTATTCGGCCAGGCGTGCATCCAGCAGTTCCGCCTGGATGCCCTGGACGATGAAGCGGGCGAAGTAGTCGGGGTACAGGGCGGCCATGTCCTCCTGGGCCACGGTCTCGCCGATGATTTCCTCGCGGATGGTGCCCAGCAGCAGACGGGCGGTCACCAGGTCGTAGCAGGGATCGCGCTCGATCAGCGAGCGGGCGGCCAGGATGGTCGACTTGGCCACCTCGTCCTCGCCGACGCCGTCATACAGGTTTTTCAGGGCTTCGCTCAGGATGGCCTCGGCATCGGCCTGCGGCTGTCCCTTGCAGGCGGCGCCGATGGTGGCGCGCAGGGCGGTCAGGTTGAGCGGCTGGCGCTGGCCGTGGCGGCCCACAACGCGAATTTCATGATGGTGCTCTTCGGGGCGGGCGGCGCGCTCGCGGGCGCGTTCCTCGCGGTACAGCACATAGGCGCGGGCCACGTCATGCTCGCCGGCGCGCATCAGCGACAGCTCGACCTGGTCCTGGATTTCCTCGATATGGATGGCGCCACCATCCGGCTTGCGGCGCATCAGCGCGCTGACCACGGCGTCGGTGTGCGCCGTGACCCGTTCGCGCAGGCTGGCGGAGCCGGCGGCATGTTGCCCGAGCACAGCCAGGAAGGCCTTGCTCATGGCCACGGAGATCTTGACGGGTTCGAACGGTACCACGGCGCCATTGCGGCGGATGGTTTGCCAGGCACTGTAGTCCTGGGGCGGGGCGGTCGGTGCGTGCGCCTCGGCGCCGGTGCCTTCATAGGGGGTCGATGACATGGTGTCCTCGTCGATTCAGATGGTTTCTGCTGTTGCGCTGATCCGAAGCGGCTTCGGGTCAGTGGCGCGGCTTGTTTGCAACACAAGATGTATTGTTATGTGCCTTGTGTGACGCAAATTCTAGTGGTCAGAAATGGCTGATTCAAGTCTTGACAGGCAGTATTTTTGAAAACTTTTCCCACAAGTCCTTGTGGCAAGGGTTTGCAGGGTGCCCAGATATGGTGGGGGTGAGGCGGGGTGTCGCAGGAATGAGACGAAAAGCGATACGGCCCCGCCGAGGCGGGGCCGCGTGAGGCATTACTTGCCGATGCGGGACTCGAAACTGTCGAGAATGTCGCCGACGCGGCTAGAGGCCTGTTCCATGGCGGCCAGGCCGCTGCGCACGGCCGGGAAGTCCTGGCGGGCAAAGGCCTCCACCACCGCGCGGCCATATTCATGCACCTGGGCGTGTGGTTGTTCCAGATCCTTGTAGCGCGGGTGGTTGCGGTATTCGCTGGCGCCGCGCCCCTGGGTGTACCACTGGCCGAGACGGCACTGAGTGTGATCGCCAACCTGATCGGCGGTCAGGTTGTGCAGGCCGAGCAGGGCCTTGTAGATGCCGAGCTTGAACACCAGGTGGTCGAATTTGACGGTTTCGATGAAGCTGCTGTGGGCGCTGTTGCCAATGGTGTTGGCCATTTCCTCGGCGTTGTCCGCCAGCTGGCGGATTTCCTGCGAGGTCTTCTGGGCCTCTGTCAGGAAGTGGGCGGCGTTTTCTGCCGAGGCGTTCACCTGATCCTTGGTGCTCTTGGAGGCGTTTTCAATGCCCTCGACCAGGGTGGCGATCTCGCCGGTAGCCTGGGCGGTGCGTTCGGCCAGCTTGCGCACTTCATCGGCCACGACGGCAAAGCCGCGGCCCTGTTCACCGGCGCGCGCGGCTTCAATGGCGGCGTTCAGCGCCAGCAGATTGGTCTGGTCGGCAATTTCGCGAATCAGTTTGACGAAGCCGACGATCTCGCCGCTCTTCTGTGCCAGCACATCCATGGAGCCGGCGGTGGTCTGCTGGTGCTGGGTCACCTGGCTGAAGGCCGAGAGCATGGCCTCAATGGCCTGGCGGACATGGCTCAGCTGCGTCAGGGACTCGCTGGCGATGTGATATTCGTTGTCGAGGGTGTTGGCCAGGTTGGCCACTGAATTGCGCAGCACCTCGGTGGCATGCAGCGACTGGTCGAAGGCGCCGACATAGCTGTCTCGGCGTGCGCTGAAGAAATTCAGGTCTTTTTGCAGGGCGGCGATCTCGGCGCTCTTGTCGCTGGCTGCCAGTTGTTGCTGCAGGGTGTGTTTCTCGTCTTCCAGTTCGCGGATACGCGCTTGCAATGCTTCGATTTGCCGTCCCTTGCCAAACATGCCGAATTCCTTTTTATGTTGTTGTCCGACGATATCGCGGGTCTCGCGGGGGCTTCATTATCTTGAAACACCCTGTCGATTGAAAGGACATTTTTAACAGCAAATCAATTTGAATATGCCTGTGTGTTAACATATTTTTTTGCCAGTGAGACGAACATGCAACAAATCATTGATTTCATTCTCGAGCTGGACAAACTCAAGGGGGTGACGCGCAAAACTCGCCCGCTGGGTCTGGCCCGCTATGAAAACTCTGCCGAACACAGCTGGCAGATCGCCCTGCTGGCCTGGTCGCTGGCCGATTACGCCCCGCAGCCAGTGAACATGGATCATGTGATCAAGCTGTTGCTGGTGCACGATATCGGCGAGATCGATACCGGCGACACCATTGTTTATGCCGAAGGGGGCTGGGAGGAGCGCAAGGCAGAGGAACTGAAGGCGGTGCGCCGCATTTTCGGCCTGCTGCCTGCCGGGCGCGGCGCGGAAATGCTGGCGCTGTGGCAGGAGTTCGAGGCGGCGCAAACCGCCGAGGCGCGTTTCGCCAATGCGGCCGACCGCGCCATGCCCTGTCTGCTCAATCTGGCCAACCATGGCCAGAGCTGGCGTGAAAACGGCATTCGCTACCAGCAAGTCATCGCGCGTTTGCAGCCGCCGATCAGTGAAGGTTGCCCGGCCCTGTGGCAGTACATGCAGCAGAAGCTCGAGGCTGCGCGCGAGCAGGGCTGGTTTGCGGATAGTCGCCAAGCGCTTTAGAAAACTTGCGGGGCGCTCATGTTGAGCTTGGCCTGATACATCGCACTGTCGGCGTCCTGCAGCAACTTTTCGGCTGACTCGGACTGGCTGTCAAACAGCCGGATGCCGATGCTGGCCGAGGCCCGATACTCAATTTCTCCCAGGCGGTAATCGCGATGGATCGTCTGGTGGATCACCCTGGCCATGTCGCGTGCGACGGCCAGCGCCTCGGCGGCGTCCTGCCCCAGGTCTTCCAGCATCACCACGAACTCATCTCCGCCCAGGCGGGCGACCGTGTCGCTCTTGCGTACCGTCTGGCTCAGGCTTTCCGCCAGCGCAATCAGCAGGCGGTCGCCTGCACCATGGCCGTGACGGTCATTTAATTGCTTGAATTTGTCCAGATCAATGAACAGCAGTGCGGCATGGTTGCCATTGCGTTCGCTGTTGCGTTGCGCCTGCTGGATACGGTCCATCAGCAGCCGGCGATTGGGCAGCATGGTCAGGGGGTCATGGAAGGCCATCTGGCGCAGCTGGTCTTCCAGTCGCTTGCGTTCGGTCAGATCGTTGAACTGTAGCAACAGGTGGTGGACACCCCGGATGCTCGAGGGGTGGATGCGGCAGTCAATCCAGATGTCGTGGCCGGAGGCGGTGACGCTGTGGACTTCGCAGCGGCTGCTTTCCCGATGGGTGAGGGCCTGGTTGCAGGCAGCAAACAGGCCGGACTCGCGCCAGCGGTGCAGGTGACGGAAGTTTTGCTGCAGCAGGGTTTCCCGCGGGGTTTCCAGCAACTGGCAGTAGGCATCGTTCACCAGGACGCACTGACCATCGGCGCGGTATACCGCCGTGGCCAGCGGGGAGTTGGCCAGGATTTCCCGATTGAAACCCAGGGTTTCGACCACCCGGTCATGCATGCGGGAGGTGATCACCAGAATGATGGTCAGCGACATCCAGATATTGAACAGCAGGGCATAAAAGCCCGGTGCGGCAATCGCCAGGCTGGAGGTGTGGGCATAGTCGGGCGAAACGTTGGCTGAGGGGGCACTCCAGGCGCGGATCAGGAACATGATGGCGCCGATCAGTTGCAACACGATGGTCAGGCGCAACCACCCCGACAGCTGATGGTCGTGATGCCGGCTGATGGTCCAGGCAAAGCTGACATACCAGATGGCCATTAACAGCGAGACCAGAACCAGCCGGATGGTGAGAGAGGGATCGACATTGGTATACCACCAGCAGGGCGCGGCAATCAGTGCCGCGGCCAGGGCCGGGAGCCAGGACTCCAGGGGGCGGCGCGGCCGGCCGATGAGGCGGCGCAGGGCCAGCAATATCCAGGCATAGCCTGCGGCGAATAGCCCATTGCCCAGTGGAATTGACCAGGGCGAAGTCGCTGGCGTCCGCATGGCCAGCTCGATGGCACCCAGACCGAGAAAGAGCACGGCCAGTCCCCAGTCACGCAAGCTGGGCTCTTCCGGGATTTGTCGCCAGGCGCCAAAGGCGCAGGCAGCAAAGGCGAAATGGGTAACAACGCCGATGACGGCGAGGGTGGGGATATCGAGAGCCAGCAAGGGTTGTCCGTCTGTGTTGAGCTAATGCCTGATGAATATTCTAGCTTCAAAGCATGACATAAGCTTTTCGATTATGTAATCACTGGGGCGGAATATCGTCATGATAAATGCACTTGTCAAATTTATACGTGTGTATAAAATGAAGGCATGAAAGTCAATCCACGTACCCAAACGACCCGGCAGCTGCTGCTGTCGACCGGAATGCAACTGGTGTGTGAAGGCGGGCTGCGTTCGCTGACCGTGCGTGGTCTGGCGCAGCGTGCCGGCGTCAATCCCGGTAGCTTTGTCTATCACTTCGGCAGCCGCGAAGCCTTTCTGTCCGAGTTGATCGAGTCCTGGTATCAGCCCTTGTTCGCCGGTTTGCAACTGCGCCAGGCCGAGGCGGCGTCCGCCCTGGTGCGATTGCGCAGCATGGTTTTGCAATTGCTGGATTTCCTGATCGCCCAGCGGGTGTTTGTCACGCATCTGCTGCAGGACGTGGCAGCCGGGGAGCCGGCCGCGGTGGCCTTTGTGCGTTCCATGGGGCAGCGTCATCCCTTGCTGTTGCTGGCCGCGGTGCGCGAGGCACAGGCGGACGGGGAGCTGGTGTCGGCTGATCCCTGGCAGCAGATGCTGTTCATCATGGCCTCGCTGGCCGCGCCGGTGATGCTGGCGCAGATGGTAAGCGGGCTGGCGGCACTGCCGGCCGACTGGGTCAGCATGGAACAACAGTTGGCGCTGGATCGCCAGGCGATTGTCCAGCGTCTGGATTGGGCGCTGAAAGGTTTGCGTCCGGAGGGGGAGCGATGAGCGTGATCAACAAGCGGGTCCTGGTGCTGGCGGGGGCGCTGCTGCTGGTGGGGCTGGGGTGGGCATGGTGGGCGGCCAGCCGTGCCCCGGCGCCGCTGGTGCTGTATGGCAATGTCGATATCCGCCAGGTCAGCCTGGGGTTCAGAGTGGGCGGGCGCTTGCAGTCGCTGGCCTTTGATGAGGGAGACCGGGTGCCGCCGGGGGCGGTGCTGGCCTATCTCGATCCGGAGCCCTATCAGCATGCCCTGAACCAGGCCGAGGCGGCGGTGGCGGCCCAGCAGGCGCGAGTGGATCAGATGAAGGCCGGGTATCGTCCGGAAGAGGTCGCGCAGGCCCAGGCGCAGGTGGTGCAGCGGCAGGCTGCACTGCAGGATGCGGAGGCGGCCCTGGTCCGCCAGAACGCGCTGCGCGGTACCGGGGCCACGGCGGCACACAGCTATGACGATGCGCTGGCCGCCCGCGATCAGGCGCGGGCCTTGCTGGCGGCGGCCGAGGCACAGGCGCAGCAGTATCGTCGCGGCTATCGCAAGGAGGATCGTGAGGCGGCGCTGGCCCAGCTGCAGCAGGCGCAGGCGGCGCTGGCCAGTGCCCGTCTGCAACTGAACGATACCCGGCTCAAGGCGCCTCAGGGTGGTGTGGTGCTCACCCGGGCGGCCGAGCCGGGTACGATCCTGGCGCCCGGGGCGATTTTGTTCACCCTGTCCTTGAACAGCCCGGTCTGGGTGCGTGCCTATGTGGCAGAACCGGATCTCGGTCGGGTGGCGCCCGGTACGGCGGTCTATGTCTATACCGATGGCCGGCCAGACAAGCCCTATCAGGGGGTGGTGGGGTCGGTGTCGCCCAGCGCCGAGTTTACGCCGAAGAATGTCGAAACCCCGGATTTGCGTACCGGTCTGGTGTATCGCCTGCGGGTGGTGGTGAGTGATGCCGATAGTGGCCTGCGCCAGGGCATGCCGGTCACGGTCCGTCTGGCCAGGGCGCCCTGAGATGACGGCCCTGATTGTCGCGGAGGGGCTGGAAAAGCGCTTTGCCGGGCAGGCAGAGCCGGCGGTGCAGGCGCTGACCACCCGGGTCCGTGCGGGCGTGATCACCGGGCTGGTGGGGCCGGATGGTGCCGGCAAGACGACGCTGATGCGCCTGTTTGCCGGCCTGCTGGCGGCCACGGCAGGTACCCTGCGGGTGGCGGGGCTGGACCCGCTGCATCAGGCGGCGGATTTACATCGCCTTGTGGGTTATATGCCGCAGAAATTCGGCCTGTATGAAGACCTGACGGTGCTGGAAAACCTGACCCTGTATGCCGATTTGCGCGATGTCACCGGGGTGGTGCGGGCGCAGACCTTCGAGCGTCTGCTGGCCTTTACCGATCTGGCGCGCTTTACCGATCGGCCTGCCGGCAAGTTGTCCGGCGGCATGAAGCAGAAACTGGGGCTGGCCTGTGCCTTGCTGGGGCAGCCGAAGATCCTGCTGCTGGATGAGCCCAGTGTCGGTGTTGACCCGATTTCGCGGCGGGAACTGTGGCGCATGGTCAATGCGCTGGCCGACGATGGCATGGCCGTGGTGTGGAGTACCTCCTATCTGGATGAGGCCGAGCTGTGTCATGAGGTGCGGCTGATGAACCGGGGTCGGGTCGCTTATGACGGTACGCCGGGTGAGCTGGCGCAGCGCATGGCCGGGCGCAGTCTGCAGGTGCGCGATATCACCGGCAACCGGCGGCAGGTGCTGGCGCGGGCCTTGCGTGACCCGGCGGTCATTGACGGGGTGATTCAGGGGCAGCAGGTGCGGCTGGTTCTGCGCACGGCCGGGGTGTTGCCGGACCTGGCGGTCATGCAGGCCGGGCCGGCGGCGCGGCTGGTCGAGGTGGCGCCGCGGCTGGAGGATGCCTTTATCGATTTGCTCGGCGGCGGGCCGGGCGGTGAGTCGGTGCTGGCGCGGGTGATGCCGGCATGTCGTCTGCCGTCCGGCGTGGCCGAAGACGCGGTGATCGAGGCGTGTGCGCTGACGCGACGCTTCGGTGATTTTATCGCGACCGACCAGGTCAGTTTCAAAGTGGCTCGGGGTGAGATTTTCGGTTTGCTTGGCCCCAATGGCGCCGGCAAGTCGACCACGTTCAAGATGATGTGTGGCCTGCTGACGCCCTCGGACGGCCTGGCTCGGGTCATGGGCATGGATTTGCAGCGCAGTGCCAGTCAGGCGCGGCAGCGTCTGGGCTATATGGCGCAGAAGTTTTCGCTCTACGGCAAATTGTCGGTAGCGGCCAATTTGCGTTTCTTCTCCGGTGTCTACGGTCTGCGCGGGGCGGAGCAGCGGCGCAAGATCGACGACATGGTGCAGGTATTCGCCCTGGGACCCTATCTGGACAGTGTGCCGAATGACCTGCCTCTGGGGTTTCGCCAGCGTCTGGCGCTGGCCTGTGCCCTGATGCATGAGCCGGCCATCCTGTTTCTCGACGAACCCACCTCCGGGGTCGATCCGGTGACGCGGCGCGAGTTCTGGACGCATATCAATGGCCTGGTGGACAAGGGGGTGACGGTGATGGTGACCACGCACTTCATGGATGAGGCCGAATACTGTGATCGCATCGGTCTGGTGTATCGCGGGCGGATGATTGCCGCCGGCTCGCCGGACGAACTGAAGGCGCAGGTGGTATCGCCGGCCATGCCGGAGCCGACCATGGAGGATGCCTTCATTCAGCTGGTGGCCGACAGCGATGCGGCGCGTGAGGCGGCGCCATGAGTGCTTTCTCCTGGCGTCGGCTGGCCGCCCTGTGCCGCAAGGAAAGCTTTCAGATCGTGCGCGATCCCAGCAGCGTGCTGATCGCCTTTATCCTGCCGGTTTTGTTGCTGTTCATCTTTGGCTTCGGGGTCAGTCTCGATGCCAGCCGGATGCGGATCGGGATTGTCAGCGAATCGCCCAGTGCCGAGGCGCAGGCTTTTGCCGATGCCCTGTACGGCTCGCCGTTCATTGAAGCGGTGCACGGGCATTCGCGTGTCGAGATGATCGAGTGGCTGCGGGCCGGCCGGGTACGTGGTGTGGTGGTGCTGGCGCCGGACTTTGCGCGTCGGCTGGTGGCTGGGCGCACGGCGCCGGTCGAGTTGCTGACCGACGGCGCCGAGCCGAATACCGCGCATTTCGTTGCCAGCTACGTACAGGGGGTGTGGCAGGTCTGGCAGCAGCAGCGGGCCGAAGCCCGCGGACAGCATGCCGCGCCGATGATCGAGCTGGTGCCACGCTACTGGTTCAATCCGTCTACCGTCAGCCGCAACTATCTGGTGCCGGGCTCGATTGCGGTGATCATGACCATCATCGGTGCCTTGCTGACCTCGCTGGTGGTGGCGCGCGAGTGGGAGCGCGGCACCATGGAAGCGCTGTTGTCCACGCCGGTCAGCAAGACCGAACTGCTGTTGTCGAAAATCCTGCCTTATTTCCTGCTCGGGCTGCTGTCCATGCTGATCTGTCTGGCCGTGACGGTCTGGGTGCTGGCAGTGCCGTTCAATGGTTCGCTGTGGGTGCTGCTGCTGGTGACCAGCCTGTTCCTCGGCAGTGCGCTGGGGTTGGGGCTGCTGATCTCGACCCTGACGCGCAATCAGTTCAATGCAGCGCAGGCAGCCCTGAATGCCGCGTTCCTGCCGGCGACCATGTTGTCCGGTTTTGCCTTCGAAATTGCCAGCATGCCGGCACCGGTGCGGGCGGTGACCTATCTGATTCCGGCTCGCTATTTTGTCAGCGCCTTGCAGACGCTGTTTCAGGCCGGTCAGGTCTGGCCGGTGCTGTGGCGCCAGATGGCTTTCCTGCTGGTGTCCGCCCTGTTCTGGCTCGGGCTGACCGCGTGGAAAACCGCGCGGCGGCTGGATTAGGAGCAATAATGGGCTATCGTCTGTGGACCTTGATTCTGAAAGAGTTGCAAAGCTTGTTGCGAGACCGGCAGGGCCGGTTGCTGCTGATTATGCCGGTGCTGGTGCAGGTGCTGGTGTTTCCGTTTTCTTCCACGCTGGAGGTCAGGAACAGCACGCTGGCGGTGTTCAATCAGGATTCTGGCGCGGCTTCGGTGGAGCTGTTGCAGCGTCTGGCCAGCACCGAGGCGTTCCCCCGTGTGCTGATGGTGCATGGTGAGGCAGAGTTGCAGCGGGCCATTGATGAGCAGCAGGCCTTGCTGGCGATTCGTTTCCCGCAAGATTTCTCGCGCCGGCTGGCACGAGGCCAGCCCGCCTCGCTGCAGGCCATCATCGACGGGCGGCGTTCCAATGCGGCGCAGATTGCCTTCGGTTATGCCCAGACGGTGGTGAATGGTTATGTGGCCGATCGCCTGGCCGAGCAGGGGCAGGAGGCGCCTTCGGCCGTGATGGTGCAGAACCTGTACAACCCCAATCTTGAGTACCGCTGGTTTGTGCTGCCCAGTCTGGTGGCGATCATCACCACCATCGGCGCGCTGATTGTCACGGCCTTGTCGCTGGCGCGCGAGCGCGAAGAGGGGACCTTCGAGCAATTGCTGGTTTCGCCGCTCACCCCGGGGCTGATCATGGTCGGCAAGGCGGTGCCGGCACTGATTGTCTCGACCTTGCAGGGCAGTATCATTGCCGCTGCGGCCGTGTGGGCCTATGGGGTGCCGTTTACCGGCGCGCTGTGGCTGTTTTTCTTTGCCATTGTCTGTTACGGCCTGTCCCTGGTGGGGTTCGGCCTGCTGATTTCTTCGGTGTGTGCCACACAGCAGCAAGCTTTCCTCGGGGTGTTCAGCTTCACCGTGCCTGCCGTGGTGTTGTCCGGCTATCTGGCACCGGTCGAAAACATGCCCTGGCCGCTGCGCTATCTCAGTTTCATTGATCCGTTGCGGCATTTCATCGTGATCGTCAAAGGTCTGTTCCTGAAGCAGTTCGAGTGGGCGCAGGTATGGCCGAGTCTTTGGCCATTGTGGTTGATTGCCGTGCTGACGCTGAGTGCCGCTTATGCGGTGTTCCGGCGCCGGGTGGCCTGACAGGGGGGCAAGCATGAGGTCGGGATGGCTGTGTGGGGTGGTCTGTCTGCTGGCAGGCTGTGCGGTCGGGCCGGATTATCAGGTACCGCGCAGCGAGGTGCCGGCGCACTTTGCCGTGGCGGGCACGGTGTTGAACGAGCATCTGCCTCAGGCGGACTGGTGGTTGGCCTTTGCGGATCCGGCACTGAATGCGCTGGTCGGGCAGGCCTTGCAGCAAAACCTGGATCTGCAGGCGGCCTGGGCGCGGGTGCGGCAGGCCGAGGCATTGCGCGGGGTGGCTGGCGGCGCTGCGTGGCCTCAGGTGAATGCCCAGGCGCAGCAGACGCGTGATCACCTCAGTACCCGCGGCGAGCAGTTTGCCAATATCCCTTTCCCCAATCCGCAAAATCAGTTTACGGATACGCGTGTCGGCCTGTCGGCCTCGTGGGAGCTGGACTTGTTCGGTTATCGCGCGCGTTCGCTGGAAGCCGCGACGGCGCGGGCCGGCAGCGCTGTCGAGGTGGCACGTGCCACGGCACTGGCAACGGCGGCCAGTGTCACGCGCAGTTATCTGGATTTGCGCGCTTTGCAGCAGCGGGTGCAGGTGGCGCAGCGCCGTCTCTGGCTGGCCGAGGAGAGTCTGCGTCTGGTGCGGCTGCAGCAGCAGGCCGGGCTGGTCGGCTTGCAGGAGGTCAATCAGGCTGAGGCGGCGGCGCGTCAGGCGGCGGCGGCCTTGCCGCCGTTACAGACCGGTGTGCGTACGGATCTGGATGCGCTGGCCGTGCTGTGCGGGCAGACGCCGCGTGCGCTGGACGAGCTGCTGGCGGACGCGGCACCGCTGCCGGCGCAGCCGGCGGTGGTGGGGGTTGGTCTGCCGTCGGACTTGCTGCAGCGCCGGCCGGATGTGCGGCGGGCCGAGCGTGATCTGGCGGCGGCCAGTGCCGAGGTCGGGGTGGCGACGGCCGCGCAGTATCCGCGTTTTTCGCTGGTGGGGTCGCTGGGCGTGGATGCCATCCATCAGGGGCAGTTGACGGATCAGGCCGCGCGTTATTGGAGCGTGGGACCGAGTCTTGCGCTGCCCTTGTTTGCCGGTGGGGCGCTGAGTCAGCAGCTCAGGGCGCAGCAGGCGGCCTATGAGGCCGCGCTGGCGAATTACCGGCAGGTGGTCCTGCAGGCGCTCGCGGATACGGAGAGTGCGCTGATGCGCTATGACCGCGAACTGGCGCGGTCGCAGCAACTCGATGCTGCGCGCCGGGCGGCGGCCGGCACGCTGGCGCTGACGCAGCGACGGGTGGCGGTGGGCGAGGCGGCCGAGCTGGAGGCGCTGCAGGCCGAGAGTGCCTGGCAGCAGGCCAGCGATGCCTGGTTGCAATCGCAGTCGGCCAGCCTGCAGGCACTGGTGGGCTTGTATCAATCGCTTGGCGGTGATGTGCGCTGAGGTGGCTGGCCGGCATGCTGGAGGGCTGCTGTCAGCGCACGCTGGCGGCTTGTCAGGATGCGGATTATGTCGGAGCGCTGGCCGGGCTACAGTGCCTGTGTCTGTTTTGCCCTGACAAGCCGAAGGTGTTGATGGTGCAGGGCCGTGTGTTGCAATCGTTGTCGGCGCCGGTGCCGCCGGGGCGGGAGCCTCAGGGGCCGACCAGTGGCAGTTGATCCCAGCGTGTGGTGTAGCAGGGCGAACGCTGGTTCTGGCGCATGTGCCAGTCGGTGCTCAGGCCTTCCGCTGCCAGCCGCAGGGTGCCGTGGCCGTGGCGGCGGTTGATCTGGTCGATGGTTTGCATCAGTTGTTGTCGGCGCGGGTCGGGGCTGGCGGCAAACAGATCGTATTGCAGCCGGGTGGCCGGGCGGATTTCCAGCAGCATGACGCCGGCTTTCTGGTAGGCATAGCCGGGCAGATAGATGGTTTGCAGTGCCTGCCGGGCGACGCTGGCCAGCAGCAGGGTGTCATCGCTGGCTTGCGGCAGGGGCAGGCAGCAATAGTTGTGGTATTGCGGCAGATCCTGGCGGTGCGGGTTGGTGCGCAGACTGACGCCGATCAGGGCGGCCACACTGCGCTGGGCTCGCAGTTTCTCGCTGGCGCGGCTGACATGGTGGGCAATACTGGCGCGCAGTGTGTCCAGGTCGCTGGTCAGTTGGGCAAAGGAGCGGCTGGAGAGGATCTGTTGCTTGTCGCTGATCTGTTCCAGTTCGAGCGAGGGGATGCCGGCCAGCTCCAGTGCGATGCGCTCGACGATGACGCCGAAGCGTTGTCGCAGCCAGTGTGGGTCGCGCTCGCGCAGGGCCTGCGGGTGAGGGATGCCGTGGCGGATGAGTTGCTCGGCCAGGCGGCGGCCGATGCCCCAGATATCCGACAGGGCCGTCTGGCTGAGCAGCCGGGCGGCGCCGCCCTCATCCAGCCAGCCCCAGTCGAAGACGCCACGGTAGCTGCGCTGTTGTTTGGCCAGGTGGTTGGCCAGCTTGGCCAGGGTCTTGCTCGGGCCGATACCGACGGCGCAGGGAATGCCGACGCGGCGCCAGACGGCCTGGCGGATGGCCTGGCCGTGTTGCTGGCTGTCGAGCTGGCCGGCAAAGCGCAGAAAGCACTCATCGATGCTGTAGATTTCCTGTTCGTCGCCGAATTCGCCAATGACCTGCATCATGCGGCGGCTCATGTCGCCATACAGGGCGTAGTTGGAGCTGAAAACCGCCACGCCATGGCGGCGCAGCAAGGGACGCAGCTGGTGGTAGGGGGCCGCCATCGGCAGGGCCAGCGCCTTGGCTTCGCGCGAGCGGGCGACGATGCAGCCATCGTTGTTCGACAGAACCACGATGGGCCGTCCGCGCAGGTCTGGACGGAATACCCGTTCGCAGCTGCAGTAGAAACTGTTGCCGTCAACCAGGGCAAAGCGCGGGCGCAGGGCAGGGTTCAGAATTTCTTCACGCATGCGGTGACAACGCCCCAGATGGTCAGGTCCTGGCCATCACGCAGGGTGATCGGCGCGTAGGCCGGGTTCTCCGGCAACAGGGCCACTTGTTCGTCGCGCCGGTGCAGGCGTTTGACCGTGAATTCGCCATCGATGACGGCCAGCACGATTTGGTCGTGCTGCGCGTGGCGCCCCTTTTCCACCACCAGGATGTCGCCTTCGGCAATGCCGGCGCCGATCATGGAGTCGCCCTTGACGCGCACCATGAAGGTCGCCGGCGCGTCCTGGATCAGGTATTGGTTGAGGTCGAGCGTGCTTTCCAGGTAGTCGTCAGCCGGGGAAGGGAAGCCGGCAGGGACGCGGCTGCCGTAGAGCGGCAGGGGGACGATTTCGGTTTGTGGCGCCGGGCGCCAGCTCTGGATGTGGCGCAGGGCGCGGCGCGTGGCCAGCAGGTCGAGCACGGCTTGTTTGTCGGCGCGTGGGATGCGCAGCTGGGTCTGTGCCTCGCCGGCGTCGCAGCGGCCGCTGCCGCGTGGCCGGCCAGCGCCGCGACGAGCGCCGCCGTGTGAGGGGTCGGCTGATTTCATCGGGGTGAATGCTTGCAAAATTGATATTTTGATTATTGCAGCAAAATTCAAGAATGGCCAATTTTTATGGGTAAAAATAGCCATCTGGTTATGGAGAATGCGTGTTCGGGTTGCAGGCTGCTTTCCTGCCGTCAGCCATGGTATACTGCGCGTTTTCGTGGTAGCTGCCGCAATCGCTTGTGGCTGGCGAGATTTGAGCGCAATGCCCGGCCCGGGGACGTGTCGATGCCGTCCGCGCCCGTGCGGGCTTGTGTCTCGGTTGACTAAACTCGTACACAGTTAGGATTTGACATGCAAGTACAGTTGGAAACGTTGGGCAGCCTCGAGCGCCGTATGAATATCGCGCTGCCGATGGATGCCATCGACGCGCAAGTGACCGAGCGCCTGAAGCGTGCGGCACGCAACGCCAAGATCCAGGGCTTCCGTCCGGGCAAGGCACCGATGAAGATCGTGGAAATGAACTACGGTCCGCAAATTCGTGAAGAAGTGCTGGGCGAACAGGTTCAGCAAGGCTTCTACCGCGCCGTGACCGAGCAGAAGCTGCGTGTTGCCGGCTATCCGCGTTTCGAGCCGCAGCTGGATCAGTCCGAAGCCGGCAGCTTCAAGTTTGCCGCTACCTTCGAAATCTATCCGGAAGTGACGCTGGGTGATCTGGCCGGCAAGGAAATCGAAAAGCCGGTCACCGAAGTGACCGAAGCCGAAATCGACAAGACCATCGACATTCTGCGCAAGCAGCGTACCCGCTACGTGCGTGTCGAGCGCGCCGCCCAGGATGGTGACCGCGTGATCATCGACTTCAAGGGTTCGATCGACGGCGTCCTGTTCGATGGCGGCTCGTCGGAAAACTTCCCGTTCGTGCTGGGTCAGGGCCAGATGCTGGCTGACTTCGAAAACGGCGTGCGCGGCATGAAGGAAGGCGAAGTCAAGACCGTTGAAGTGGTCTTCCCTGAGGACTATCACGGCAAGGATGTGGCCGGCAAGACCGCCTCGTTCGAACTGACCCTGAAGAATGTGGCTGCGGCCGAACTGCCGGAAGTGGATGGCGAGTTCGCCAAGCTGCTGGGTGTGGCAGACGGTGATGTGGCCAAAATGCGCGACGAGATCAAGAAGAACGTCGAACGCGAAGTGAAGCGCCGCCTGACCGCCCGCACCAAGGAAAACGTCATGCAGGCTCTGCTGGACGTGACCCCGGTCGAGCTGCCGAAGTCGCTGGTAGCCCTGGAAGTCGGCCGTCTGCAGGACAAGGCCCGCCAGGATCTGGAAGCCCGCGGCATGAAGGTCAAGGATCTGCCGTTCCCGGCCGAAATGTTCGAAGACCAGGCCAAGCGCCGTGTCTCGCTGGGTCTGATCATTTCCGAACTGGTGGAAGCCAACAAGCTGGAAGCCAAGCCGGAACAGGTCAAGGCGCTGGTGGCCGAATTTGCCGAGAGCTACGAAGATCCGGAAGAAGTGATCAACTGGTATTTCGCCAGCCCGGAACGTCTGGATGGCCCCACTTCGATGGTGATTGAAGACAATGTGGTTGAATTTGCCCTCGGTCGTGCCAATGTTGTGGAGAAGGCGCTGGCGTTCGATGAGCTGATGGGCAGCCAAGCCTGATAAACCAATAACCGGAGATGGCCGAATGATGTCGATGATGGAACCGAAGGGGTTGGGCCTGGTGCCCATGGTTGTTGAGCAGAGTGGTCGTGGCGAGCGTGCCTACGATATCTACTCGCGCCTGCTGAAGGAACGCATTGTGTTCCTGGTGGGTCCGGTTACCGACGAGTCGGCCAATCTGGTTGTGGCACAGATGCTGTTCCTCGAATCGGAAAACCCGGACAAGGACATCTTCCTGTATATCAACTCGCCGGGCGGCTCGATTACCGCCGGCATGTCGATTTACGACACGATGAATTTCATCAAGCCGGATGTTTCGACCCTGTGTATCGGCCAGGCGGCCAGCATGGGGGCGTTCCTGCTGGCGGCAGGGGCCAAGGACAAGCGCTTTGCCCTGCCCAACAGCCGGGTGATGATTCACCAGCCGCTGATCGGCGGCCTGAGCGGTCAGGCCACGGATATCGAGATCCATGCGCGCGAACTCATGAAAGTGAAGGCGCGGATGAACGAGCTGCTGGCCAAGCATTCCGGCCAGACAGTCGACAAGGTGCAACACGATACCGAGCGGGACAACTTCATGTCGGCCGATGAGGCCCAGGCCTATGGTCTGATCGACAAGGTGTTGTCGTCGCGTCGTGAGGCCAAGGTTTAACCGTACGGACACGCTTAGATGGCTGACAAGAATAGCAACGAAAAACTGCTGTATTGCTCTTTCTGCGGAAAGAGTCAGCATGAGGTCCAGCGGCTGATCGCCGGGCCGCAGGTTTTTATCTGCAATGAGTGCGTCGAGCTGTGCAACGACATCATCCGCGAAGAGCTGACCCAGGGCACCCATGAGGGTGCCGTGGCCGGCGAAGAGCGCAAGCTGCCGGTGCCACAGGAAATCCGCGAAAGCCTGGATCAGTACATCATCGGGCAGGACCTGGCCAAGAAGACGTTGTCGGTGGCGGTGTACAACCACTACAAGCGGCTCTACACCCAGACGGCCAACAGCGAGGATGTCGAGCTGTCCAAGAGCAATATCCTGCTGATCGGGCCGACCGGCTCGGGCAAGACCTTGCTGGCACAGTCGCTGGCACGCCTGCTGGATGTGCCGTTCGTGATTGCCGATGCGACCACGCTGACCGAAGCCGGTTATGTGGGCGAGGATGTCGAGCACATCATCCAGAAGTTGCTGCAGAAGTGCGACTATGATGTGGAGAAGGCGCAGCGCGGCATTGTCTACATCGACGAGATCGACAAGATTTCCCGCAAGTCGGAAAACCCGTCGATTACCCGTGATGTGTCCGGTGAGGGTGTGCAGCAGGCCCTGCTCAAGCTGATCGAGGGCACCGTGGCCTCGATTCCGCCGCAGGGTGGCCGCAAGCATCCGAACCAGGAGTTCATCCAGGTCGATACCACCAACATTCTGTTCATTTGCGGTGGCGCGTTCGATGGTCTGGAAAAGATCATCCGCCGTCGTTCGGAAAAGGGCGGGATTGGTTTTGGTGCCGAGCTGAAGTCGACCGACGACGAGCGCAATGTGTCGACCCTGTTCAAGGAAGTCGAGCCGGAAGACCTGATCAAGTTCGGTCTGATTCCCGAACTGATTGGTCGCCTGCCGGTGGCGGCCACGCTGGAAGAGCTGGATGAGGAAGCGCTGGTCACGATTCTGACCATGCCCAAGAACGCTCTGGTCAAGCAGTACCAGAAGCTGTTCTCGATGGAAGGTGTGGAGCTGGAGGTGCGTCCGTCGGCGTTGCGGGTGACCGCCAAGCAGGCGCTGGCGCGCAAGACCGGTGCCCGTGGTCTGCGCTCGATTCTGGAGCGCGCATTGCTCGATACCATGTATGACCTGCCTTCGATGACGGATGTCGAAAAGGTGGTGGTGGACGAGAAAGTCATCGAGAAGGGCGAGAAGCCGTTGTTCATCTATCGCGAAGCGGGTGATGACAAGGCGCAGTCGGCCTGATCGACCTGACCTCCGTAAAAACCGCCCCTCGGGCGGTTTTTTTATTTGAAGCGTCGGAAAACTGTTTTAGTATGGGGTGGTTGATATTTGGTTGCACTGCCCCATCTTTCCTGCAAGATAGTCAGAACAAGGTCTGGTGATATGTCACAAGCCACAGAATTACTGGAAGACACCGTATTGCCCCTGTTGCCATTGCGCGATGTGGTGGTCTCTCCGCATATGGTCATCCCCTTGTTTGTAGGTCGCAGCAAGTCGATCTGCGCCCTGGAAACCGCCATGGACGAAGGCAAGCAGATCCTGCTGGTCGCGCAGCGTTCTGCTTCCAAGGATGAGCCTTCGCCGGAAGATCTCTACAGCGTCGGCACGATTGCCACCGTGCTGCAGATGCTCAAGCTGCCGGATGGTACCGTCAAGGTGCTGGTCGAGGGGCGGCAGCGCGCCCGCATCAAGGATGTGCGCGAAGAGGGCGGCTGCTTCGTCTGCATGGTGATGCCGCTGCCGCTGGAGGATGACGACGGCACCGAAACCGAGGCCATGCGCCGTGCGCTGCTGGCCCAGTTCGAACAGTACGTCAAACTGAACAAAAAGATTCCGCCGGAGATTCTGTCTTCGCTGGCCGGTATCGAAAAGGCCGGTCGTCTGGCCGATACCATCGTGGCCCACCTGCCGCTCAAGCTGGAGCAGAAGCAGGAAGTGCTGGAGATGTTCGATGTCAAGGCGCGGCTCGAGCACCTGCTCGCCCAGCTGGAGAGCGAGATCGACATTCTGCAGGTCGAACGCCGCATCCGTGGCCGCGTCAAGCGCCAGATGGAGAAGAGCCAGCGTGAGTATTATCTGAATGAGCAGGTCAAGGCCATCCAGAAAGAGCTTGGCGAGATGGACGAGGCCGGCGACTTCGAGGAGCTGGAAAAGAAGATCCGTACCGCCGGCATGACCAAGGAAGCGCGCGAAAAGGCGATGTCCGAGCTGAAGAAGCTCAGCATGATGTCGCCGATGTCGGCCGAGGCGACCGTGGTGCGCAACTATATCGACACCCTGCTGGATCTGCCCTGGAAGAAAAAGAGCAAGATCAACAAGGATGTGGCCAATGCCGAGGCGGTGCTGGAAGAGGATCACTTCGGCCTGGACAAGGTCAAGGAGCGCATCCTGGAGTATCTGTCGGTGCAGCAGCGTGTCGACAAGCTCAAGGCGCCGATTCTGTGTCTGGTCGGACCGCCCGGGGTGGGCAAGACCTCGCTGGGGCAGTCGCTGGCGCGTGCGACCGGCCGCAAATTCGTGCGCATGGCGCTGGGCGGTGTGCATGACGAGTCGGAAATCCGCGGTCACCGCCGTACCTATATCGGCTCGATGCCGGGCAAGGTGCTGCAGAACATGACCAAGGTCGGCGTCAAAAACCCGTTGTTCCTGCTGGACGAAGTGGACAAGCTGGGTGCCGACTTCCGTGGTGATCCGGCCTCGGCGCTGCTCGAAGTGCTGGATCCGGAACAGAATCACTCGTTTGTCGACCACTACGCCGAGGTTGAGTACGACCTGTCCGATGTGATGTTCGTGGCGACGGCCAACTCGCTGAATATTCCGCCGGCGCTGCTGGACCGGATGGAAATCATTCGTCTGGCCGGCTACACCGAAGACGAGAAGGTCAATATTGCCCAGCGCTATCTGGTACCCAAGCAGGTGAAGGCCAATGGTGTGCAGGAAGGCGAGCTGGTGCTGCAGGAGTCGGCGCTGCGAGATATTGTGCGCTATTACACCCGCGAGGCGGGGGTGCGCAGCCTGGACCGCGAGGTGGCCCGCATTTGCCGCAAGGTGGTGACGGGGCATCTGCTGAAGAAGGGCGGCTCGGGCAAGGTGACGGTCAATGCCAAGAACCTCGAGAAGTATCTGGGGGTGCGGCGTTTCGACTTCGGTGTGGCCGAAGAGGAAAATCGCGTCGGTCAGGTCACCGGCCTGGCCTGGACCGAGGTGGGTGGCGAACTGTTGACCATCGAGGCGGTGGCCTTGCCGGGCAAGGGTAATATCATCCGCACCGGGCAGCTGGGCGAAGTGATGCAGGAGTCGATTACCGCCGCCATGAGCGTGGTGCGCAGCCGTGCCGCCAGCCTGGGCATCAAGCGTGACTTCTACGAAAAGCTGGACATGCACATTCACGTGCCCGAGGGGGCAACCCCCAAGGACGGTCCGAGTGCCGGCGGGGCCATGACCACCGCCATCGTCTCGGTGCTGACCGGTATTCCGGTCCGTTCGGATGTGGCCATGACCGGCGAGATCACCCTGCGTGGCGAAGTGTTGCCGATTGGTGGTCTGAAGGAGAAGCTGCTGGCTGCATTGCGGGGGGGGATCAAGCATGTGCTGATCCCGCAGGGAAACGTCAAGGACTTGGCCGAAATCCCTGCTAACATCAAAAGTAAGCTCGAAATCCATCCGGTCAAATGGATTGATGAAGTGCTGACGCTGGCGCTCGAACGGCAACCCGAGCCGCTGACGGAGGAGGAAAAGGCCGAAGAAGTGCTTTCTACGGGCGATTCCGGTAAAAGTGTGTCGGTTATGACGCATTAAAAAACAGGTGTTTAGCAAATCCTTGTGAAAGCATGTAGAAAAGGGCTTCCTTCGCGTTGTGCTAAATGGCAGAATGCTCCGAAAGCCGCTTGACACAAGGATTTGCGCCTTGTTATAAAGCAAACGGTTTTTATCCAACTACCTACGTAGACCGAGAATGACGAAAGGGGACTTACGTGAACAAGTCTGAATTGATTGATGCTATCGCCGCTCAAGCTGACATTTCGAAAGCTGCGGCTGCCAAGGCGCTCGACGGCATGATTGCTTCCGTGACCGACGCCCTGAAGAAGGGTGACACCGTAACGCTGGTTGGTTTCGGTACTTTCTATGTTGGCGAACGCGCTGCTCGCAGCGGTCGCAACCCGAAGACCGGCGAAACCATCAAGATCGCTGCTGCTCGCTCCCCGAAGTTCCGTGCTGGCAAGGCACTGAAAGACGCGCTATAATCTGACCCCTTACACAAGGGCGTTGTCTCGCCTTGACTGGCGAGACCGTTCGGGCGTTTAGCTCAGTTGGTAGAGCGTCTGCCTTACAAGCAGAATGTCGGCGGTTCGACTCCGTCAACGCCCACCAGGGTTTGGAGCGGTAGTTCAGTTGGTTAGAATACCGGCCTGTCACGCCGGGGGTCGCGGGTTCGAGTCCCGTCCGCTCCGCCAGAAGACACAAAAGGTGAACGCGCTCTAACGTTCACCTTTTTCTTTTTTACTACGAGTTAGGTCGCCATGTTCAAGTTCGTCGAGAACAACAAAATCGTCATCCAGGTCATTCTTGGCCTGGTGGCCCTGACGTTTGTCGGGTTCGGTGTCAGCAGCTATAGCTCTGTGGCCGAGGACCCGTATCTGGTCAAAGTCGGCAGTACCAAGATTGCCTTGCGCGACATCGATCGCGAACTGGATGGTCAGCCGATCAATGCCGATGCGCGCCAGCGTGCGCTCGAAGGGCTGATCCAGCGCAACCTGATTCTCAATGAGGCCGCCTCGACGCGTCTGCTGGTTGGCGACGCGCAGCTGCAGCAGGCCATTGCCTCGATTCCGGCTTTCCAGGACAACGGCAAGTTCAGCCTGGACAAGTACAAGGATTTTCTGGCCAAGCGCCAGATGACCGGCCCGCAATTCGAAGAGCGCATCAGCCGCGACCTGCTGATGCAGAACCAGATGTCGGCCTTTACCTCCGGCCAGATCACCTCGCAGGCACTGGCCGGCCGCATCGGCCAGATTCTGGGCGAGACCCGCACGGTCAGTGCCATGGTGCTGACCCCGCCGGCCTTTGCCTCGCAGGTCAAGCTGGATGATGCCACCATTGCCGCCTACTACAAGGCCAATACCGCCAAGTTCAAAGCACCGGAAGCCGTCAAGCTGAGCTATGTCGTGCTGTCGCAGGCGCAGCTGGCGCAATCCCTCAATGTCACGGATGAAGAACTGCACAAGTTCTATCAGCAGCATCTGGACCAGTTCGGCCAGGAGCAGCGCCGTGCCTCGCACATCCTGCTGACCGTTCCGCAGGGGGCGGCGCCGCAGGATGTCGCCAAGATCAAGGCTGAAGCGGATGCCATCCTCAAGCAGGTGCGGGCCAATCCGGCCAGCTTTGCCCAGGTGGCACGAGCCCGCTCGCAAGATCCGGGGTCGGCGGAAAAGGGCGGTGATCTGGGGTTCTTCCCGCGTGGCGCCATGGTCAAGGCCTTTGACAATGTGGTGTTCCAGATGAAGCCGGGCCAGATCAGCGAAGTGGTGCGCAGCGAGTATGGTTTCCACATCATTCGCCTGGATGCCATCCAGCAGCCGGATTTTAATGCTGTCAAGGAACAGGTGGCGCAGCAGCTCAAGCTGCAGAAGGCGGCTGCCGTCTTCCGCAGTCAGAGCGACACCCTGACCGAAGTGGCCTATCAACAGGGCGATTCGCTCAAGGGCGTGCAGGATGCGCTCAAACTTGTGCCGCAGCAAAGTGGCTGGATCACGCGTGACCCGTCCGGTCAGGATCCGCTGCAATCCAATCCCAAGGTGCTGGCAGCGGCATTCAGCAATGACGTGCTGGTCAAGAAGCACAACAGCGAACCGATCGACATGGGCAACAACACCCTGGTGGTGCTGCGTGTGACGGATCATCAGCCGGCGCACCAGCTGAAGCTGGATGAGGTTCGTGACGCCATCAAGATGCAGCTGATCGCCACCGAAGGTGCCAAGCTGGCAACTGCCAAGGGCCAGGCCGATCTGGCTGACCTGAAGGCCGGCAAGCCGGTGACGGCGCAGTGGACGCCGACCCATGACCTGTCGCGCCAGCAGGCACCGCAACTGCCGGTTGCCGATCTGCGTGCCATCTTTGGTGCCGATGTCAGCAAGTTGCCAGCCTATGTCGGGCTGAAGCACGATACCGGTGAATATGTGATCTACCGTATCTCTGCCCTCAAGCCGGCGCCGGCGCTGACTCCGGATCAGCTCACGCAGCTGACAGGCCTGGTGGGAACGATGAACACCAACGCCCAGGTGGCGGGCTATCTGAAGGCCCTGCGTACCAAGTACCCGGTGCTGGCAGGCAAGCAGAAGCTCAACAGCCAGTCGCAGGACGAATAAGTCTCACGGTCTGGTCGGCAAAAAGCCCCGCAAGGGGCTTTTTGCTTGTGGGCGACATGAAAAAAAGACCCCGAGTGAACTGACCCCAATAAGTTGGACAGTTTGCTACTAGCCTTGCCAGGCCTGAGTTCTGTACATCACAGGACTCAGGCCTTTTAGTTTGAGCTTGATACGCTCATGGTTGTCATAGTGGATGTACTTCCGAATGCCCGCCTGTAAAGCGTCGATACTCTCGAAGCGGTTCAGGTGGAAGAATTCCGCTTTCAGTGTGCCAAAGAAGCGCTCCATCGCGGCATTATCCAGGCAGTTTCCCTTGCGCGACATACTCTGGGTGAGACCATGAGACGCGAGTTGGCGCCGGTAGGCAGGCATCTTGTATTGCCATCCTTGATCAGAGTGCAGTACTGGCGCATCAGGGTTCGTCAGTTTGGCTAATGCCTTGCGGAGCATGTTGCCCACCAAGGGAAAGTGCGGTCGCGCTTGCATCTCGCAGGCGATGATCTCCCCATTGTAGAGATTCATCACCGGCGAAAGGTAAAGCTTGTCGCCTCGCACGTTGAACTCGGTCACATCGGTCACCCACTTTTGGTTTGGCCGGTCTGCCTGAAACTGCCGACTCAGTACGTTCGGCACTTCAACAGGGTAATCGCCCCGGTAGGAAAAGTGCTGCGCGACAACTGAGCCACCTTCAGCAAGGTGGGCAGCGCATGTTCCTGCCTTAGCTCGATCACGGCTTGCGCTTTTTGGGCGCAGCTTGCTGAGCGGCTCGAGCCAAGGCGTCCCATTTTTTTAGATACGCCACCTCCGCGCGCAGAAGCTCATTCGCTTCTTGAAGGGCATTCAACGCACGTGCTTCGTCAGACTTGGTGATCTGGGAATTGGGAGACTTGCTATGTTTCGTCATGAAAACACCCCAAAGTTTGGACGGGTGTCCAACCTTTGGGGTGCAGTTCAGAGGGGGCCTTTTTGCCGTGTCGGCAGAGAGATCAGCCGGCGAAGTTCTTGGCGGCGAAGTCCCAGTTGACCAGCTTCCAGAACGCGTCGAGGTAGTTCGGACGGCTGTTGCGATAGTCGATGTAGTAAGCGTGTTCCCAAACGTCACAGGTCAGGACCGGCTTCTTGTCGCTGGTCAGCGGGGTAGCGGCATTGCTGGTGGAAACCAGGTCCAGCGAGCCATCCGGGTTCTTGACCAGCCAGGCCCAGCCGGAGCCGAAAGTGCCGATGGCGGTCTGGGTAAAGGCCTTCTTGAACTCTTCGAAGGAGCCCCACTTGGCCTTGATGGCATCGGCCAGGGCGCCGGTCGGTTCACCGCCGCCGTTCGGCGACAGGCCGAACCAGTAGAAGGTGTGGTTCCAGACTTGGGCGGCGTTGTTGAAGATCCCGCCCGAAGACTTCTTGACGATGTCTTCCAGGGACGCCTGTTCGAACTCGGTGCCCTTGATCAGGTTGTTCAGATTGGTGATGTAGGTCTGATGATGCTTGCCATAATGGAATTCCAGGGTTTCCTTGGAAATGGCAGGGGCCAGGGCATCCAGCGCGTACGGCAGTTCCGGCAGTTTGTGTTCCATCTTGCTCTCCTATCTGTTGGGATTGGCCAACCTTTTTGCTTGTGCCACAAGTTTACTGTAAGCGGCGATGACATGCCAATAGTTGACTAATATCCTTGGGATTTGTTTCTTCTATGGATATTCCGTGCTAATGCCGGAGGGCGCTGCGGCAGGCAGGATAAAACTGGTAGAATTGTCGTTTAGTCCGAAAATGTCTCAAGCACAGATGAGTGATCAGAACGAAAACTATGAAGACGCGACGCTGAGTCTGCGTACGCCGCCGCACTCGATGGAGGCCGAGCAATCGGTACTGGGTGGCCTGCTGCTGGATAATGCCGCCTGGGACAAGATTGCCGACGTCCTGTCGGATGCGGACTTCTATCGCCACAATCACCGCCTGATTTACCAGCACATTGCCAAGCTGGTCGAACACTCCCGTCCGGCCGACGTGGTCACGGTATCCGAGAGCCTGGACAAGAGCGGCGAACTGGCCGAGATCGGTGGCCTGGCCTACATTGCCTCGCTGGCACAGAACACCCCGTCGGCGGCCAACATCCGGCGCTATGCCGAGATCGTGCGCGAGCGTTCCATCATGCGCCAGCTGGCTGCGGTCGGTGCCGAGATCGCCGAATCGGCCTATAACCCACAGGGCCGCGATGCGGCGCAGCTGCTGGACGAGGCCGAGGGCAAGGTATTCAAGATTGCCGAAAGCACGGCCAAATCCAAGCAGGGCTTCCTGGAGATGCCCAATCTGCTGAAGGAAGTGGTCGAGCGCATCGACATGCTCTACAGCCGAGAGAATCCGGACGAGGTGACCGGCATCCCGACCGGCTTCATCGATCTGGATGCCCGCACTTCCGGCCTGCAGCCGGGGGACCTGGTGATCGTCGCCGGTCGTCCCTCCATGGGCAAGACCGCCTTCTCGATGAATATTGCCGAGCACGTGGCGGTCGAGGAGCGCAAGCCGGTGGCGGTGTTCTCCATGGAAATGGGCGGCACCCAGCTGGTGATGCGTATGCTGGGTTCGGTCGGCCGGCTGGATCAGCACGTGCTGCGTACCGGTCGCCTGGGCGACGAGGACTGGCAGAAGCTGACCTTTGCCATCGGCAAGCTGTCCGAGGCCCCGATGTATATTGACGAAACCCCGGCGCTGACGGCACTGGAGGTGCGTGCGCGGGCTCGCCGGCTGGCGCGCCAGCATGGCGGGGAACTCGGCCTGATCGTGATCGACTACCTGCAGCTGATGAGTGGTTCCGGCCGCGGTGGCGAGAACCGTGCCGCCGAGCTGGGCGAAATTTCCCGCGGCATGAAGGGGCTGGCCAAGGAGCTGAAAGTGCCGCTGATCGCGTTGTCGCAGCTGTCGCGTAGTGTCGAGCAGCGACCCAACAAGCGTCCGATGATGTCCGACTTGCGTGAATCCGGTGCCATCGAGCAGGACGCCGACATCATCATCTTCATGTATCGTGACGAGTACTACAATCCGGATTCGCCGGACAAGGGGCTGGCCGAGGCCATTATCGGCAAGCACCGTAACGGCCCGACGGGTACCGTGCGACTGGCCTTCGTCGGTCAGTATGCCAAATTTGAAAATGCCGCCCTGCACGGCGCAACCGGCTGGGCGGACAGCGACGGTTAACAGGCGAACACCATGAGCTACTTCCAACATCACGTATTCATCTGCTGCAATCAGCGCGAAGGCGGCGAGACCTGCTGCAACAACCATGGCGCCAGCGACCTGCTGGCCTATATGAAAGATCAGGTCAAGGCGCGGGGCCTGAACGGCGAGGGCAAGGTTCGTATCAACAAGGCCAGTTGTCTCGGGCGTTGCGACCATGGCCCGGTCATGGTGGTCTACCCGCAGGAGACCTGGTACACCTTCGTCGATCAGCAGGATATCGACGAGGTCATCGAATCGCATCTGCTGGCCGGCAAGCCGGTGGAAAGGCTGAAGATCTGATGGCGCGCACCACGCAGGCGCTGACCGTAGACGGTCCGGTCGGCGACCTGGAAACCCTGTTTCTGGCGCCGGAAGGCGAGTGCACCGGGGTGGCGGTGATCTGCCATCCCAACCCGCTGCAGGGGGGGGCCAATACCAACAAGGTGGTGCAGACCGCAGCCAAGGCCCTGTCGCAACGAGGATATGCCTGCTATTGCCCGAATCTGCGCGGAGTCGGTGCCAGCCACGGTACCCACGATCACGGCGCGGGTGAGGTGGAAGATGTCCTGGCGGTCATCGGGCGGGCACAGGCGGATCACCCCGGTCTGCCACTGGCCCTGGCCGGCTTCTCCTTTGGCGGTTTTGTGGCGGCCAGGGTGCGTGAGCGCATCGAGGCCGACAAACTGCTGCTCATCGGCGTGGCGGTTGGCAAGTACGTTCTGCCGACGCCGGCGGTACCTGCCGGCACGCTGGTGATTCATGGCGAAGAGGATGAGGTGATTCCGCTGGCCGATGTGCTCAGCTGGGCACGGCCACAAAGTCTGCCTGTAACGGTCTTCCCCGGTGTGGGGCATTTTTTCCATGGCAAGCTGGTGGAGCTGGCGGCCTTCATTCGTCAGCGCTTTTGACGCAGAGCCTTCTCTACCCGAAAGAAAACGCCCGGTCGAAGCCGGGCGTTTTTTATGCATCACGCAGGCGTTCAGCGCAGCAAGGTGAGGGCGGCACTTTGCGAGATATTGGCTTGCGACAGGGTCGCGGCGTTGGCCTGCGACAGAATCCGGTTTTGTGCCAGAGAGGCGCTGGCGGCCGCAAAATCGGCATCGCTGATGCGGCTGCGCGCTTCCTGGGCGTTCAGATTGCTGTTGGACAGATTGTTGATGGTGGTGCTGAAGCGATTTTGCGCCGCGCCAACATTCGCCTGGCTGTTGCTCAGCGTGTTCAGATCCTGGCTTAACTGACCGGTCGCATTCAGGGCATTGGCCTGAGTGGTGATGTCGATGGTTTTGGTGGCCGACAGATTACTGTTATAGGTATTCAGCCCCCCGCTGGCCGGTGCATTGTCCAGACCGCTGGCATTGAGGGTGATCTGGTTGCTGCTGGTCCCGTTGGCACCCACCTGGAAGGTGGTGGCGTTATTGCCTGACAACAGGGGCTGGCCATTGAACTGGGTAGTCTGCACGATCCGTGAGTTTTCCTGCGTCAGCTGGTCCACCTGCTGCTGCAGTGCCTGGCGATCGGAACTGGACAGAATGCCATTGCTGGACTGTAGCGCCAGTTGTTGAATCTTCTGCGTGTTTTGTGCCAGCTGGCTCAGGGCGCCACTGGCGGTTTGCGTCAGTGAAATCCCGTCATTGGCATTGGTCAGCGCCTGCTGATCGCCATTGATCTGCGAGGTAAAACCTTGCGAGATGGCCAGTCCGGCGGGGTTGTCCGCGGCGCTGTTGATGCTTGAGCCCGATGACAGCTGGGCCAGCACCTGATTGACAGCCTGCTGGTTGCGCGTGTAGGTGCGTTGTGCATTCAGCGAGTTGGTATTGGTGTTGATGGTCAGGGCCATGGTGCCTCTCCCCTGGTTTCAGAAGGCAATTCGACAGTTCAGTCTAGATCCCGTCTGCTTGGCCAGCAAGTGTCATATTGTTATCAAGTGTCTGATCGGAAAAGAAAACATGGGCAAATCACCGCGGCAGGGTGATCGCCACGGCCAGCCCGCCGTCGTCGGGGAGGAAGGCGCGGATTTGCCCGCCATGGCCCTCAATGGCGCGGCGGGCAATCGCCAGCCCGAGACCATAGCCGTCACCATGCCCCTGAGTGCCGCGATAAAAGGGCGAGAAAATGGCCTCCAGTTCGGAGGGGGCCACGCCAGGGCCGTGATCGCGGACCAGAATCTGCAATCCTGTCGCGTCTTGTTCGGCACGCAGTTCAATCGTGCTGCCTGCCGGCGCAAAGCGCACGGCATTGCGCACCACATTTTCCAGGCTGCGGTGCAGCAGGGCCGCCTGAGCGGAACGGACAAAGCTGCCGGACGCCTGCAGCGAGACCCGGCAGTCGCGTGCCTGGCCCTCGAAGGCGGCATCTGCCGCGATCTCGCTCAGCAGATCCATCACATCCACCGTGGTTTCGCTGGTCGCCACGCCACTTTCCAGTCTCGCCAGCGTCAGCACTTCATCCACCAGGTTGTCCAGCCGCTCAATTTCACGCTCGATGCGCCTCAGCGCGCTATCCAGCTGTTGCGGGTGCTGCTGCAGCAGGCCGAGTACCGCCTGCAACCGTGCCAGCGGTGAACGCAACTCATGGGAGACATCATGCAGCAGGCGCTGCTGGGCCCCGATTTGTTGTTGCAGCTGCCAGGCCATCTGATCAAAGTCCTGCGCCAGTGCCGCCAGCTCGTCACGCCGATGCCCCATGCGTTCACTGATTCGCGTCTCCAGTTGGCCCGAGGCAATGTCACGCAAAGCCTGCCGCAGCAGACGGACAGGGCGCAACATGGTCCAGGCCAGACCGGCACTGAACCCCAGGCTGACCAGCATGGCGATGACAATCAGCAACCAGGGGGGTGGCGGCGGGCCGTGCGGTGGCGAGCTGCTTGGGGTCGCGGCCAGCCATTGCAGGGTATAGCGCTGGCCAGAGGGTGTGCTCACCTGCCACTGGCCTTCCACCACCTCGCCGCTGGCGCTGCCGGGCATGGCCTGGCCATCGGCACTCAGGATGCGCAGTGCCGGGTGATGTTGTCCCGACTGGTTTTGCAGCAGCAATCTCACGCTGTCGAGCTGGCCGGCTTGCAGCAGGGTGGCGAAGGTGTTGAGCGGTGGCGGTGGCGCGTGGTTGCCGGGAGGCGCCGACCAGGCCAGCCATTGCGGGTGATAGTGGCGAATCAGGCCGGCTGTGGCGCCGGCAGTCAGGGCAATGGCGATAAAGGCCAGCCAGAAGGCCAGAATGAATCGGCTGAACAGGCGCAGCATCTTAATCCACGACCAGCTGATAGCCCATGCCGCGGATGGTGCGAATGCTCGACTGGCCATCCTGCTGTAGCGGCAACTTGTGGCGAATGCTGCTGATATGGACATCGATGCTGCGATCGAATGGCTCCAGCGATCGCCCCAGTGCCCACTCGGACAAATTCTGCCGGCTGACGATTCGGCCGGCATGACGAACCAGCACTTCCAGCAGGTTATATTCGATACCGGTCAGTCTCAGTGGCTGATCGGCATACGAAGCCAGACGCTGAGCGGGCGTCAGACGGAGTGCGCCGACCGCCAGGATGGCTGTCGCGGTCTCGATCGCGGACTGACTGCGCCGCAGGATGGCTTTCAGTCTGGCCGACAGCTCGCGGGGTGAGCAGGGCTTGGTGACATAGTCATCGGCCCCCAGCTCCAGCCCTAAAATGCGGTCGATATCGTCGCCGCGAGCGGTGAGCATCAGCACAGGCAGGGTGACGCCCTCGGTGCGCAACTGGCGCAAGAGCTGGATGCCATTACTGTCAGGCAACATGACATCCAGCACCAGAATATCATGGCGGCCATAGCGGGCCTGCAGGAGGCCGGATTCACCATCGTGGCGACACGAGACCCGAAAGCCGTCCTGCTGCAGGTATTCGGCCAGCAGACTGGTCAGTTCGGTATCGTCATCAATCAGCAAGACGTGGGGTAGTGGGGGTGTCGCGATCTGCATGCAGACATTATCGGCGTGAATGAAGTGAATGGGAAATGCCTAATAGGGCGGGCTGTCGCCGACAGCCCGCCAGGGGGTCAGCTGGTCGTACCGACCAGGCTGCCGAGTGAGGATGTGGTATGACTGGCCAGATTGGATTGCAGGTTCTTCAGGAAGTTGACCAGGGTCTGGCTGCTGTTGTCACTGCTGCTGGTGCTGCTGCCTCCCTGGGACTGAATGGCACTGAGCAGATTGCTGAAATCCGTATTCAGTTGCGAACTGCTGCTTGAGCTGCCGCTGTCCAGCTGGCTGATCAGCGACTGCAAGTCGCTGGAAAAATCACCGTAAGACGAACTGCTGGCGCTGCTGCTGGTATTTGATGCCTGGCGAGTGGCATCGAACAGATCGTGCATCAGCTGCCCCAGCGCCTGCGGGACGCTGTTGCTCGACGAGCTGTCGCTGCTGCTCGTGTTGCCATCGTCACTTGGGGGCGGCGGCATGTCGCCCTGGCCGCCGGGTGCGGGCAGGTTGATGCCCATCTGGCTGAGTGCCTGGGCAACGCTTTGCATCAGGCCGCCATCATTGCCGCCTTGTTGCTGATCGGCTACCTGCTGGCCGCTGCGGTGGCTATGGTGGCTGCGGGTGCTGCTGATGCTCTGTGTGGTGCTACTGCTGGTAATACTGGTAATGGATGACATGACAACACTCCCTGATGATGAAAGAAGCAGAGCGTGGCCCAGATGCCAGCTCCGTCAGGCCATGGCTAGCAATTTATCGGCCAGTGACGGCGGTCGAGAAGGGTGTGAAGGGTAAAGAAAAGTAAAGATCCGTCAACAAGCATCAAGAAATGAGGTGTAACAGGCGCACCGGGCGGGGGAAGACCGGGGAAACGGGGCAAAAAAGGCAAAAAAAACGGGACGAAAGAGGCTGGCGGCAGTTTTTGCCGGGGCGGCAAGCGGAGTTGCCGCCCTGTGGCTGGCGCAGGGCGGCGGCAGGATTTACTTGAAAACCGGTTTCGGCGGGGCGCCGTCTGACAGGGTCAGCACTTCATAGCCGGTGTCAGTCACCAGTACCGTGTGCTCCCACTGTGCCGACAGGCTGCGGTCCTTGGTGACCACCGTCCAGCCATCGGCCAGCACGCGCAGATGGCGCTTGCCCTGATTAATCATCGGCTCGATGGTGAAAATCATGCCGGGGGCCAGTTCCAGCCCGGTTCCGGGGCGACCGTAGTGCAGAACCTGGGGTTCTTCGTGGAAATTCTTGCCGATGCCGTGGCCGCAGAACTCCTGAACCACGCTGTAACCACTGGCTTCGGCGTGGCGCTGGATGGCGTAGCCGATATCACCCAGACGGGCACCCGGACGAACCTTCTCGATGCCCAGCCACATGCATTCGTAGGTGATCTTCGCCAGGCGTCGTGCCTGCGGGCTGACCTCGCCGACATAGAACATGCGGCTGGTGTCGCCGTGATACCCATCCTTGATGACGGTAATGTCAATATTCATCACATCGCCGTTCTTCAGCGGCTTGTCATTGGGAATGCCGTGACAGATCACATGATTGATCGACGTGCAGATCGACTTGGGATAGGGCGTCATGCCTTCCGGGGTATAGTGCAGCGGTGCCGGGATGCAGCCCTGAGTGTTGACCATGTAGTCATGGCACAGGCGGTCGAGTTCTTCGGTGGTGACGCCGGGCTTGACGTGAGGCGCGATGAAATCGAGCACTTCGGCCGCCAGGCGGCAGGCGATGCGCATTTTTTCAATGTCTTCGGCGGTCTTGATGGTGACGGGCATGCTGAAATCTTTGTCGGTCTAAACCGCTATTCTAGCAAAGCTAAAGAAAACGGGCATCCCGTCGGGATGCCCGCAAATGTCTGACTTCTTGCGGCAGAGGCTTAGAAGCTGTACTTCATGCCCAGGCCGATGGCCTTCAGGGTGTTGCCGGCTGCCAGTGCGGCGGTGCTGCTGCCGACGCCGCTGGTGTAGATCGCGTTGTTGGCAAAGTTGACGTTCTGGTTGGCTTCGTTCTTCAGGCGGGTGGCATAAGCCAGAATCTGGGTTTGCTTGGACAGGTTGTAAGTGCCGCCCAGTACCCACTGATTGGCGCCCCAGTCACCCGAGTTGGTGCTGCTGACATTGCTCAGACCGCCCAGCTTGGTGTAGGACAGGGCAACGGTGGCATTGCCGAAGGTTTGCGAAACGGCCAGGGTCCAGTCCTTCTGGCTCAGGTTGGAGCTGCCGGCGCCGGCGATGTTGCCGTAGGAAGCCGACTCGTAGTTGGCTGCGACCATGGTGCCAAAGTCAAACTTGTAGCTGGAAGCCAGGCGCCAGAAGGTGGTGTTCACCCCTGCGGTACGGGTCGAGGCCGAGAAGCCGCTGGTGCTGGTCAGTGCCTTGGTCGAGGTGTCGGACTGGCGATCGTAAGCCGCGCCAACCTTCAGGCCGCCGTTGGTGTAGCTGGCGCCCAGGCTCCAGCGACCGGTGTTGGTGCTCGGGTTCTGGGTGGTGCTTTCATCGAAGCCGTAGGACAGACCAGCCTGGAAGCCGCTCCATACCGGGGTTTCGTAGTGGATGGAGTTCTTCAGGCGCGCTTCGCCGCGGCCAGCGATGCTGCTCGAGCCCATGATGTCGGCAGTGGTGTCGGCCATGATGTTGGCGCCGACGTTGGTGAAGCGCTTGTAGGCGGAGTCATAGTAACCCAGGCGAACCGTCCCCAGCGTGCTGTCGCTCAGGCCGACAAAGGTGTTGCGGGTCGCGAAGGTGGCTTGCTCGCCCTTGTCGTTGGTGCCGCCCTGGTCGAAGTTCTTCAGGCTGGATTCAACTTGCCAGATGGTCTTCAGGCCATTGCCCAGATCTTCCGTGCCCTTGAAACCGATGCGCGAGTTTTGATCCTGGACGCGGGCGCGACCCGGGTAGGTGGCGTTCGAATTGCTGTTGCTGGCAGATGCGCCTTCAACGGCAGCGCTGATGAAGCCATAAATCGTCACGTCGGCCATGGCCAGCGGGGTGATGAAGGCACCGGCAAGGGCGAGGGCAATGATTTTCTTCTGCATGAAAAGCTCCCGATTCACTAAGTCAGGTGGTAGGTAACTGTCTTGGGCTGTCAGCCCGGAATAGGCGAGAGTATTGTTAATGAATGTTACATGGGCATTACTGATTGATGACGTATGCAAAAAGATACACAAAGGGGGCTTCGGACGCGAAGTGTGTGGTGTGTCTGCGACGAAACGATGGGGTTGTTGCGTAACCGAGACGAGTTGGGGCGGGTACACGCCCGGGCTGTCGATCAGCGCGGGCGGTGGCGGTCAGGCGAGGAAGCGGTTAGGGTAGATTTCGTCGATCAGCGTGCGGCAATCGACGACGCGCAGATCGTTGTCACGGGCGAAGTCGGTCAGATACTGGAACACCTGCGGCTGAATTTTTTCCAGTTTCTTGTCGACCGCTACGCAGCGTACCCCCTCCAGCAGCATCGGGCGCACGTAGGCATGGTAGGAAAGTTTTTTGTCGTCAAACGAAGAGAGAATGCCGCACAGCCGTTCGGCCCAGTCGCTCGGGCGGAAGGTTCGGCCGTCGTGGGTCAGGCCCTGGATGACGATTTCATAGGGGTTGCAGATCATGGTTGCGTGTTCGCTTTGCGCAGCATTGTTATTGGTCTTGCATGATTTCGGGGGCCAACCCCCATTTGATTTTAACACAAACTATATGCGCTTGAAGGGTGGTAATGAGGCCAGCATTTTTTTGCCATAGCTTTGCCGCACCAGTCGATTATCCAGAATGGTGACGCGGCCGTAATCGCGTTCGCTCCGAATCAGTCGCCCGACCGCCTGTACCAGCTTGATCGAGGCTTCCGGTACGGTCAGTTCGGTAAACGGATTGCCGCCGCGCTTTTCAATCCAGCGCGACAGGGTGCGGCCTACCGGGTCGTCCGGCATGGCAAACGGCAATTTGGCAATAATGACATGCACGCAGCGTTCGCCGGGCAGGTCGAGCCCTTCGGAAAACGAATCCAGCCCGAAGATCACGCTGGCCTTGCCGGCCTCCAGGCGCTGCTGATGCTCGGCCAGCAGCACACTCTTGGGCAGCTCGCCCTGAACCAGCAGCAAGTCCCGCAGGGCAGTCGGCACCAGCGCGGCCACCTCCTGCATTTGCTTGCGCGAGGAGAACAGCACCAGTGAGCCGACCGGTTCGCCGGTCGCAATCAGTTTGGGCAGCCACTCGGCAATTTCCCGGGTATGCGCATTGGCATCCTTGGGGCTGGCCAACAGTGGCGGCAGGTACAGCTCCC
Source organism: Paludibacterium sp. B53371 (assembly GCF_018802765.1). Classification (NCBI taxonomy): domain Bacteria; kingdom Pseudomonadati; phylum Pseudomonadota; class Betaproteobacteria; order Neisseriales; family Chromobacteriaceae; genus Paludibacterium; species Paludibacterium sp. B53371. The sequence goes on along the minus strand of NZ_CP069163.1, from coordinate 1,849,164 downwards.
CCTGTTCGCTGAAGTTGAACGGGGAGTCCAGGGCAATGCAGCTGACTTGTGGCAGCCATTTCAGACCGGTCTGCGCCAGCAGCAGGTCAAAGGCGCCCAGCGAACGCAGGGTGGCCGAGGTCAGCAGGGCCCCGGCGGCGCGACGCCACAGCGTGGCCGCCAGGCTGGCCGCAGCACTGACCGGCGAGGCACAGAACAGATAGTCGCCCTTGCCCTCGCTCTTGCGGGCGATCCACTTGGCGATCGGCGGCTCATTCTCGCCGGTCTGCTTCTCGAACAGATCCCACAGCGCCATCAGCTGCTCGGCCCGCGCCAGCAGAAAACCGAGCTCACTGCTGCTCTTGTCGATGGCCGCGGTGTCGCTGCCCTTGTCCTTGCGGGTTTCGCTCAGCGCATCGTTCAGCTGCGACAGATGTTTGAATACCATGCGTCCCGACATGGCCATATTCGCGGCCGGCGCCTGCAGATGTTCGGGCAGGATGCCGTCCTCGATCAGCCAGACCGGTTCCAGATTGTCGCTGTCCAGTGCCAGCGCTTTCTCGCCTTCCAGCAGCCACAGCCATTCGTTCAGTGTTTCGCTGCAGGCGGCAGCGGCTTCGCTGGCCTGGGCCGCCAGTTCGCCCTTGTTGGTCAGGGCGCCGACGCGGGCGGCGGTGAGGTCGACCTTGTCCAGCCAGGCCAGTGCCACCCCCAGCGAGTGCTCGGCGGCAAACTGATTGACGGCTTTCTTCGCCAGGTGGTGCGCCTCGTCGATGCAGTAAAAACTTTGCTCCGGCGGGGGCAGGATCACACCGCCGCCCATGCCGATATCGGCCAGCAGCAGGTCATGATTGGTGACCACCACATCGACGGTTTCCAGGGTTTCCCGCGCCAGGAAGAACGGACATTCCGGACGGTTGGGGCAGGCCGCCTTGAGGCAGCCGTGGCGGTCGGTGGTCACCCGCGACCACAGGGCATCTTCAATGACCTCCGGCCACTGGTCGCGGTCGCCGTTCCATTTGCGCGACTCGAAGGCATCGGCCAGTTCGCGCAGCTGCGTGATTTCGGCCTGCTCCGGCTTGCGGTCCCACAGGAAAGAAGGGTCGGGGGCCAGCAGCTCGCCCTGCGAGTAGTCGCCGGTCAGCTGGTAGACGCGGTAGGGGCAGAGGTAGCGGCTGCGGCCTTTGGCGATGGCATAGGTCAGCGGCAGGTCGCTGTTGGTGACCACGAACGGCAGGTCGCGATTGACCAGCTGTTCCTGCAGGGCCACGGTCGCACTGGAGATGACCAGCTTGCGATTGCGTGAGCGCGCCATGACGCCGCCGGCCAGCAGATAGGCCAGACTTTTGCCGACGCCCGTGGGGCCTTCGATCACGGCGATGCTTTCGCCTTCACGCTGCGGATTGTTTTCGCCGTCCATCTCCAGGGAGCGCGAGAAGGCGTTGGCAATTTCCGCCAGCATCTGACGCTGAGCCGGCCGCGGGCGGAAACCGGGCAGATTCTGCGTCATGGTGCGGTAGTGGTGGCGAATCGCCTCTTTTTCGACATCGGTGAGCATGCGGCGAATTTTACCTGAAGGTGCGTCCGACTGCTTGTCTGCGTATATCAGTTCCTATTGCTAATGTTGCGCTGCGAAATATTTTTGCCAGAGCGCTTGTCAGACGGTAAAAATTCCGATACATATAAAGACGTGTCGCAAATCTGTACGTTTCTGGCCTTGTCGGGAACCTTGCGACATGAATGACTTGAGACCAGCGTGTACTTGTGAGCCGTTGCGCGTATTACCCGATGCGCGTAATGGCATCTTTTTAGAGAGTAACCATGACGGAAACCATCAAATATCCATCGCACAGCAGCCAGCCCCATGAAGAGATCCGTGGTCTCTTCGTGCGACGACTGGTCCGCGAGCGACGATATGGCCGGCTTCTGTCCAATGTGGCGCGGCTGGGCCAGGTTCTCTCCAACGTCCAGTCCAATCTCGCCACCGGCGCTCTTGCCCAGACTTTGCGACGAAGCCGCTAACCAACCCTGCCCCTGATGCGCCCATGTGGCGCCAAGTGATGGATTGACTCACGGTGTTTCCGTGATGGTTGCGTACGACTTTTGCAAATGTGGGGAATGAATCATGTCGGATATCAATAAAGTAGTTCTGGCTTATTCTGGCGGTCTGGATACCTCGGTTATCCTCAAATGGCTGCAGGACACCTATCAATGCGAGGTGGTGACTTTTACCGCCGACATCGGCCAGGGCGAAGAAGTCGAACCGGCCCGGCGCAAGGCCATTTCGCTCGGCATCAAGCCGGAAAACATCTATATCGATGATCTGCGCGAAGAGTTCGTGCGCGACTTCGTGTTCCCGATGTTCCGCGCCAATGCCATCTACGAAGGTGAATACCTGCTCGGCACCTCCATCGCCCGGCCGCTGATCGCCAAGCGCCAGATCGAAATCGCCAACCGGGTCGGCGCCGATGCCGTCTCCCATGGTTGCACCGGCAAGGGTAACGATCAGGTGCGCTTCGAGCTGGGCTATTACGCCCTCAAGCCCGACGTCAAGGTGATTGCGCCGTGGCGTGAATGGGACCTGCTGTCGCGGGAGAAGCTGCTCAACTATGCCGAGGCCAATGGCATCGACATTTCCAATAAACGCAATGGCGGCAGCCCGTATTCGATGGATGCCAACCTGCTGCACATCTCTTATGAGGGCGCGATCCTGGAAGATCCGTCCAAAGAGCCGGAAGAGTCGATGTGGCTGTGGACCACCAGTCCGGAAAATGCACCCAACGAGGCAGAGTACGTCGAGCTGGAGTTCGCCGGCGGCGACATCGTGGCCATCAATGGCCACGCCATGAGCCCGGCCGCCGTGCTGACCGAGCTGAACCGGCTGGGCAACAAGCACGGTATCGGCCGGCTGGATCTGGTGGAAAACCGCTATGTCGGCATGAAGTCGCGCGGCTGCTATGAAACCCCGGGCGGCACCATCATGCTCAAGGCGCACCGGGCCATCGAGTCGATCACCCTGGATCGGGAAGTGGCGCACCTCAAGGACGAGCTGATGCCGAAGTACGCCAACCTCATCTACACCGGCTACTGGTGGTCGCCCGAGCGCAAGATGATGCAGCAGATGATCGATGCCTCGCAGGCCTCGGTGAATGGCTGGGTACGTCTCAAACTCTATAAGGGCGCTGTCTATGTCGTCGGCCGCGACTCCTCCGACTCGCTGTTCGATGCGCGCATTGCCACCTTCGATGAGGATGGCGGCGCCTACAATCATGCTGATGCTGCCGGCTTCATTCGTCTCAATGCCCTGCGCATGCGGATTGCCGCCCACCACCGGCACCTGAACAAGTAAGCAGGCCAGGAGCCACCGCAAGGTGGCTCTTTCTTTTTGGCAAGTCTTTGATTAATATTGCATTGCGTTTTTTAAATCACCCGGAGCAAGCATGTCGGAACAGGAATTCACCAATCTCAGCATGTATGGCTGCCTCACCGTTCTGATGGTCTTCATGGGCTTCATCATCTGGGATCTTGGCAAGAAGTCCGGTGCGGGCCGCTTCGGCACAGCCATGCTGTTTTTGGTGCTGGGTGTCGGTGTGTTCGGTTTTCTGATCAAGGATGTGATGATCGAAATCCTGGCGCGCTGAATCCTTTTTTTCCCACGGGGGCTCACTGAAACTGTAATTGGCTGCCCGTGCTGATGTCGCTCTGACCCGGCAGCCAGTGGCGTCCCCAGCCGCTGCAGTGACAGGCCCCCACCCGCGCCGCCCCCAGTTGGCGGAAATACCCCCGCACCTGCCACAAATCCCCGGGTCCGCTGCTGCGCAGATGAAAACCGCCCAGTACCGCCTGCACCGGCTGAGACACGCCGCCCACCTGGCGCGCCTGCTCGGTCAGGTTGCAGATGCCGGCATGCGCGCAGCCGCTCAACACCACCAGCCCGTCATCACCCTGCCAGACCAGCCCGGAATCGTCGGCGACCTCGTCGCGACGCCAGCCTTGCGCAGTCAGTTTGGCGCCGAGCGACTTGCCGCCGGGGATGCCGGTTCGGCGTGGTACCTGTCCCAGAAAGCACAGGCGACCGGGCAAGGGGAGCGGGGTATCGCTCAGGGTGAGGGTAAAGTGTTTGGCCAGCGCCGTCTGATCCATCGGGGACCCGAGTTGGCGCCAGGGCTGAGCACGGCGCCTCAGGGGCAGCAGGATGCCACGTGACAGGAAGGCGGCGGGATGTGCCACCAGTTGCGGGCGCAGGCTGCGCCGGGCAAACCAGGCAGCCAGCGCCGGCAGACCGCCACTATGGTCGTAATGGCCGTGTGACAGCACGATGGTACTGACCCGGCTCAGGTCGATGCCCAGTCGCTCGGCATTGGTAATCAGCCGTTCATCCGGACCCGTGTCGAACAGCACGCTGTGTTCGTCTGCCTGCAGGTGCAGCGAGAGACCGCGTCCGGCCAGCAGGTCGTCACGCAGTGACCGGTTTTCGACCAGCACCGTCACGGTCAGGGGCATGACTCAGTCCTTGCTCAGCATGATCCGGAGGATCTGCTGATCGGTTTCCACCATGCCCTGATTGACCAGCGATGCCAGATTGCGAATCGTCTGGTCGACATCTTCCGATACGATGCCGTCGCTGCCGCCGACACGGATGCCGTCCAGCGCCAGCAAGACCGCCTTGACCGCGGCGCCGACCGAAGAGGACACCTTCATGGCACAGCCATTGTTGGCACCATCGCAGATCATGCCGGCCACGTCACCAATCATGTTGCAAATGGCCCGGCCGACCGTTTCGACATCTCCGCCCAGCAGCCAGGCCATGCCGGCCGCCGAGCCCATGGCCGCGGTGGTGACCGCGCACAGGGCAGACAGCTTGTGCTGGTAGCTCTTGATATAGATGGCCATCAGGTTGGACAGCATCAGGGCGCGGATGCGCTGCTCCTCGCTGACCTCCAGGTGGTCGGCCACCACCACCACCGGCATGGAGGCGGCAATGCCCTGATTACCCGAGCCGGAGTTGCTCATCGCCGGCGCCATGGCACCGCCCATGCGGGCATCCGATGCGGCCGTGGTGCGCTTGAGTACCCTGGTCAGCAGATCGTCGGCCAGAATGCCGCGCTCGATATTGCGCTGCAGGGAGGCGCCGATGGCCAGGCCGTACTCACCCTTCAGTCCCTCATCTGACAGGGCGGTGTTCAGCTCGCCGGCCTGGGCGATGAAGCGGATGTCCTCCAGCGGGGCGAGGGTGGCAAACTCGAACACCGCACGCGCACTGGCCCCGGCGAGCGAGTAGCTGTCGCTCTTGCTGTTGGCCGGTGTCGGCGGCAGGGTGAACAGCGTCTGGCCATCCTTTTCAATCAGTACGACCCGGGTGTGCGCATCGGCGATCGCCACCCGCACCCAGTGATCGTCGGCCTGCAGGCGCGCCTCTGAATACAGCACATTGTCGACCGGTGCCACGCTGATGCGCACCAGCCCCTGATCCAGCATGGCGCGCGCTTGGGCGACATCCTGTGGCTGCAGGTTCTTCAGCACTTCCAGCCCGGCGTGCGGGTCTCCTGCCAGGGCGCCCACGGCCGCGGCAATCGGCATGCCGACCATGCCGGTGCCGGGGACAGTGACCCCCATGCCGTTCTTCATCAGGTTGGGTGAGACGGCCGCATCAATGCGTTGCGGGGGCGCGCCCAGATGCTCGCGCGCGATGGCTGCCGCCAGGGCCAGCGAGATGGGTTCAGTGCAGCCCAGTGCCGGAACCACTTCTTTGCGGACGGCCTTGATGAATTCTGGCCAGAGTTGAGTGTCTATTTGCATGGTCTAATGGGCCATAATGGAAAACGCTACGGGTTTGTCATGCTATAGAATGGTTGGTTCAATGCAAAGATCAATTCGTAATATTCACTGCGTCGGACGCCGGGTCCGGGTCGGCGCTTCAATGGATGTCATTTTGGGGTAGGCATGGTTCGTCATCGTTTCTTCTTGCTCGCATTCCTGATATTCCCTGCGCTGGCCATGGCCGCCGTGCCGCTGGCTCCGGCCGTCACCGAGGGCTATACGCCTTCGTATACGGTACTCAAGTCGGTCGCGGTATACGACGTCAAGGCTGACGGCAGCTACCGTGAAGACGTGACGGAGGAGTTGCGCGTCAATACCCAGGCGGGTGTGGATGTGCTCGGGCAGTACCCGATTCAGTTTAGTTCTTCCCTGCAATCGGTCCAGGTGATCAATGCCTATACCCTGACGCCTGAGGGTAAAAAAATCCGTGTCGGCAAGGAGGGCATCCTGCTGCAGCAGAGCAGCGAGAGTGCCGGTGCGCCGATGTTTGACGACTCCAAGGTGATGAATGTCGTTTTTCCCGCCTTGTCGCCCGGCGCCAGGGTACATGTCCAGTTCCGCCGCCTGGTGCGTCAGCCGCTGTTTCCCGGGGTATTTGCGCTGCAGGAGTATTACTCGCTCAACGAAGACCGCGAGTCCTCGGATCTGTATGTACACCTGCCGGCGAGCATGAAGCTGCAGGTGGAGGCCATTGGCGTGCAGGGAGGCGAGGTGGCGCCGATCCGTGCCGGCTACCGCAGCTGGCACTGGCAGGCCGGCCGCAACGCGGCACAGGCGCCGGAGAGTGATGCCATCAGTGAGGTCGATTACAGCCCGCGCGTCGCCCTGTCGACGCTTTCGGGCTACGAGGCGCTGGCGCGCGCCTATGCGCAGCGCGCCGACCCCAAGGCGGCCGTCACGCCCTATATCCGTCAACTGGCCGCAGACATTACGCGCGGCATCAGCGATCCGCGCGCCCAGGCCGAAGCGCTGTATCGCTGGGTCAGCAACAATATCCGCTATGTGGCGATCTATTTTGGCGCCGGCGGCGTGGTGCCGCACGATGCCGAAACGGTGGCGCGCGCACTCTACGGCGACTGCAAGGACCATGTCACCCTGTATCAGGCGCTGCTGACGGCTCGCGGCATCAAGAGCAGTGCCGTGCTGATCAATGCCGATCAAAGCTGGTGGTTGTCACGTGTGGCTGTGCCCACCGGGGCATTCAATCACGCCATCAACTACCTGCCGCAATGGGACCTGTTTGTCGATACCACGGCGCAACTGGCACCGTTCGGCACCTTGCCGGATACCGAGGCCGGCAAGACAGCGCTGGTCATGGATGACGGCAGCGGCCAGCCGCGGCTGATGACCCTGCCGATCCTGAATCCGGCGCATGACCGGGTGCTGGTCGATACGCAATTTGCCCTGCTGCCGGACGGCAGTCTCAAGGGCGCCAGCAAGATCCGCCACAGCGGGGTGTATGACTTCCTGGCCCGCTCGGCCTTGTCCGGCATCACCCCGGGCATGGAGGCCGAAGCCGCCGGTCACCTGCTGGCCAATCGCGGACTGCAAGGCAGTGGCACGCTGCGGCTCGATCCGCTGTATGCGCTGGACAAGCCGTTTGGCTATCAGTCCGAATTTACCCTGCCGGAGTATGTCGACCTGAGTGGCCCGACCGCCGTGGTTTTGCCCAGCGGGGCCGATAATGTGCTCGGCCTGTCTGCCTTCGTTGATTCCGGCGGTACCCAGCCCAGCCGTCGTACCCCCACCATGCTGGACAATGGCTATTTCCAGGAAACCCTGACGTTGCAATTGCCCCCTGGCGTGGGTGTGCTGGCTTTGCCGCGCCCGGTGCACATGACGTCTCCTCTGGGGGACTATCGTGCCGAGTATCTGCACGTCGGCCAGTCGGTCCAGGTGCGCCGGCTGCTGGTGCTGAAAGACAATCCGCCGGTTCTGGCACCAGAGCGTTATCCGCAGTTGCGCCAGCTGGTCCATGCCGTGGCGCGCGACCTGCGTGCCCAGATCCTGCTGCAGCCGCAGCACTGAGCGGAAAGGGTCAGATCCGCAGTCCGAGTTGTACCAGCTGAGCGGGAATCTGCTCGAACGCCAGTGTCTGGCCGAAGGCCAGGCGCTGGCGCACACCTTGCAAGCGCCGGTCCACACCGAAGCAATCAATGCCCAACACGTCGCTTTCTGCCGGCAGACTGGCCAGCAGTTGTGCTTCTTCTGCGGCCTGCAATGTCGGCATGTCGTCCCACTGTGCCTGTTCCAGCCAGCCCATGCGACCAAAACCAGCCACCAGCCGGGCCCGCTGCGGCTGGAAACGGAAGAAGGTAAAGTCTCCCAGCGTCAGATAATCCGCAGCCGCCGGCAAATAGCGCACATAGCGCGCGCGCCGTGCCGCGGTGTCGTCAACCGGTCTGACCTCGCCGATCAGTGTCAGACGAGCGGCTGTTTCCGGCCCCTCCGCGCTGGGGGTCTGGATCAGCAGGCTGGCGCGCGGGTCGGCCATCAGGTTGCGGGTGTGTTCCGCCAGCCGGCTGATGAGGAACAAGGGACAGTGGTCGACATCCGGCACATACGAGAGCGAGCTGGCATAAGGAAATCCGGGCAGGTTGGCTGCATGGGTGGCCAGCGCGGCAGCCGAGCACTCATGTAAGATTTGGATGACTGAATCTGAGTAGATTTTCATGGCTATTATCAGAATTTCCTATTATTCGATCATGTTTTGTCTGAAATCTTGACGGCATAATTGGACTATTATGCTGAAAAAAACAATCAGAATCAGGTTATCAACGATGGATGATCATCGTTCATCATGGGAAAGAAAATGCTGATAAACACTGTTATTTGTGATGATCATCCCCTGGTGTCGCTGGCGCTCAAAACCGTGCTTCGCAGCGACCCGGAGTTCAATATTCTGGGTGAGCCGGCTTCGGGCCCCGAGTTGATCAAGCTGTTGCGTGAGCAACGCTGCGATCTGGTGATTCTGGATTACTCCATGCCCGGAGAACTCGACGGCATCGGGCTGATTCAGTATTTGGCACGGGTTTTTCCCGAGACCCGTCTGCTGGTGTTCTCGGGTACGGCATCGGCGGCACTGGCCAGCCGCTGCATCGAAGCCGGGGCTCATGGCTTCATGCGCAAGACACAGTCCGGGGACCCTTTGCGTGAAGCGATTCGCAATGTGGCCAAGGGCGGTATCTACATCGATCCGGCATTGCAGGGCGAGGTGCGCCGGGCCTCCGGATTCGAGCAGGCATTTCTCAGCCTGTCGCCGCGCGAAATGGTGGTGGTACGTCTGCTGCTGGCCGGGCAGAGTGTCAGCGAAATATCGGCGCGGCTGAATCGCAGTATCAAGACCGTCAGCACGCAGAAGCAGACAGCGTTCCGCAAGTTGAATATTCAGAGCGACGCCGAGTTGTTCCGCCTGGCCGGTGAGCTGGGCGTCAATGATGCCGCGCCGCTGACTGATCTGCCGTCTCGATGAGCCAATCGGCTGATTTTGACCCCGGTTCGCTGGCACGCGCGGCGCGACTGCTGCGCCGCGGTGGTGCCGTCATGCTCGTGCTTGCTTCGCTGGCCGTGACCCTGGTGGTGTATGCCAGCTTCCAGGCCCGCGTGCAGATGGTGCATGGCGAAGCGCTGGATCGTCTGATGCCGGTTCAGGAAACGCTCGATTACGAGAGTGCCCTGATTGATGTCTATTTGCGGCGCATTGCCAGTCACCCGTTTTCCAATCCCCGCCTGGAGCCCGTGTCACGTTATGCCACCGAGGGCGGTATCGAGGCCATCGGCATGGCGCTGCCCGGGGGCAATCAAAGCGCTCTCGGCGTGGTGTGGCACAAGCCCGGCATGCCGCTGGATTTACCCCATGTCGGCAATGTGCTTTATCAGGCCTACGGCAAGATCAAAGTACTCACCTGGCAAGGATCTCTGACGCTGGTGGACCGTGCCGGGGGCTATGTCGCCACTTATCCCGCAGCGCAGGAGCATCGGTTTCTGCTCAGCATGCAGTCCTGGGTGCGTCAGTTGCCGCCCTTGCCGCCCGGCAAAACCCAGTGGACGGTCTTTCGTCGCGCAGACAACCAGGTCTGCGATTGTGTTGCGGCCTATATCGGCATCCAGGCCGAAGGCCGTTCCGAAGTGCTGGTGCAGACGATCCCGCTGGCCCATCTGGATTTGCTGTTTGCCGGCAAAGGCTGGTTTGCCCTGCAGTCAGGGCAGCAGACCTTGTATGCCTCCGAGGGGAGTGAGCTGGGGCGCTGGCAGGGGTTGACCGCGACCCATCAGTCTGGCCTGACCGAAACCGTGCGGCGGGATGGCAAGCTGTTGCTCAAGCACGCGCTCAGTCAGCTTCCCTGGGTGTTGCTCTATTCCCCGTCGCGCAAGGACGAACCGGGGGTCGAGTGGCGCGAGCTGGTGCCGCATGCGCTGGTCTGGCTGCTGGCCTTGCTGGCCTTGATCTGGTTTTACCTGACCTTGCGCCGGCTGATGCTGCGGCCGACGGAGGAGGCTCTGTCGGCGGTGTTGCACTACCAGCAAGCGCTGCGTGACAGCAATGCCTCGCTGCAGATCGCCAAGGAAGAAGCCGAGCAGGCGAGTCAGGCCCGTTCGCTGTTCCTGGCGGTCATGAGTCACGAGATCCGAACCCCGCTCAATGGGGTGATGGCCATGCTCGAATTGCTCGAGCATGAGCCGCTCAGTCCCTCCCAGCGTGAGTCGCTGTCCCTGATCAAGCGTTCCAGCAGTGTGTTGCTGCATGTGATCAGTGATGTGCTGGTGTTCACCCGCCTGCAGACCGGCAAAGTTGAATTTGTCCATGAACCGGTGTGCATTCGCGAACTGGTGGACGAACTGCTGGAGTCACAGCGGGCGGCCATCCAGGTGGCCGGCAAGCCGGTCCGGTGTCTGCGGCAGGGGCCGTCAGCGCCGGATCTGACGCTTTCACTCGATCCTTACCGCTTGCGGCAAATTCTCGGCAATCTGCTCAGTAATGCGGTCAAGTTCACTGCGGAGGGGGTGGTGAGCGTCCGGATCGATTATCAGCAGGGCTGGCTGCAGCTTGATGTCGAAGACAGCGGCATCGGCATGACCGACGAGCAGATCTCGCGCTTGTTCCAGCCCTTCTCCCAGGCGGATGCCTCGACCGTGCGACATTACGGCGGCAGTGGCCTGGGGCTGGCCATCATCAAACAATTGCTGGATCAGGCGGGAGGCTCGGTCACGGTTGACAGCCGTCCGGGCGAGGGCAGTCGCTTCAGCGTGCGTCTGCCCTGCGAGCAAGCGGCCGCAGCCGAATTTCCCCCGGTGCAGGATGGCGCCCGGGCCGCTGGCATTGAGCACTACCGCACGGGGGAAGTCTGGGTGGTCGAAGACCATCCCATCAATCAGGCCACGCTGCGCGCTCAGTTCCGCACGCTGGGGGTCGAGGCCCGCTTTGCCAGCTCGGGGCCCGAGGCGCTGGCACAACTGCGTCAGGCTGGTGATGTGGCCCTGGTGCTGACCGACATCTCCATGCCCGACATGGATGGTTTCGAACTCACCCGACGCATTCATGCCGAAGAGAAACTGGCCGATGTGCCGGTCATCGCCTTGTCTGCGCATGCCTTCCCCTCTGATTTCGAAGCAGGGCGACAGGCGGGCATGGCCGACTATTTGACCAAGCCAGTCAGCCTCGATACCCTGCGTGCCGCATTGCAACGCTTCGGTCTGGTGCCTGCAGCGACAGCCGATACTGCACCACCGACCGCCGATCCCGCAGAGCAGGCACAGCCGGTCATCGAGGTCGAGCAGTTGCTGAGCCTGTTCGAGGGGAATCTGGCGGATGTGCGCGCGCTGGTGGCGCGCTATCTGGATTGCGATGCGGAGGACATGGCCAGGCTGAAACAAGCCTGGCAGGCAGAAGACTATGAGGCACTCGGGCAGACTGCCCATCGCATGGGCAGTGCCGCCCTTTATCTCAATCCGCCCTATGCTGATCTGCTCTATGAGCTGGAAGAGCTGGCGGCCGCACAGGATGTCGCGGCGATGAGTGCCAGTCTGGCCACCGTCTTCCGGCTGTCCGATGCCCTGGCGGCAGCCTGTCGTGCCTGGCTGGCTCAGAACGCCGACGCCGGCCTGCAATGAGGGACATTCAGGTTGCCGGCTGTTTGAGCAGGCGCAGGGTCAGGGCAGTGACGATGCTGCCAATGGCCACATTCAGGCAAAACAGCCAGGGCTGAGACATCATCTGCCGGAAAGGCAGGATGAAAATGCCGCCGTGCGGCACACATTGCTCGATACCCTGCAGAATGGTCAGCGCCCCGGTGACGGCCGAGCCTATCATCAGCGCCGGAATGACCCGCAGCGGGTCGCGGGCCGCATAGGGAATGGCCCCCTCGGTCATGAATGCCATGCCGAGGATGGCCGTCGCCTTGCCCGCCTGTCTTTCCTGTTCGCTGAAGCGGCTGCCGAACCACCAGGTGGCCAGCGCCACCCCCAGCGGCGGTGTCATGCCGGCCGCCATGACCGCTGCCATCGGGCCGCAGACCTTGGCGCTCAGCAAGGCCGTGGCAAAGCCATAGGCTGCCTTGTTGACCGGTCCTCCCATGTCGAAAGCCATCATCAAACCGATCAGTGCCCCGAACAGCAGGGCGCTCGAGCCATGCAGTCCGCTCAGCCATGCCGACAGCTGTTGCATGATGAAGGCCATGGGCGAACCCACCACCAGTGTCATCAGCAATCCGGTCAGCAGGGTGCCCAGTAGTGGCAGCAGGATGATCGGCACCAGCCCGTTCAGATGGCGCGGCAAGCGCAGATGCCGCGTCAGCCAGGCCGTGCCATAACCGGCAATGAAGCCGGCCGCGATGCCGCCGAGAAAGCCGGCATTCATGTTGACGGCGACCATGCCCCCCACCAGCCCCGGTGCAATGCCGGGCCGATCGGCGATCGAGTAGGCGATATAGCCTGCCAGCACCGGCACCATCAAGGGGAAGGCCGCTTTGGCGCCAATCTGGAACAACGCCCAGGACAGGCTGCCCGGCGGGCTGGTGTCGCCGACGAAGATGCCGCCCAGGGCAAAGGCCAGCGCAATGATCAAGCCCCCCGCGACCACCAGCGGCAACATGAAAGACACCCCGGTCATCAGGTGCTCATAGGGGCCGGCATGACCGAGCCTGCCTCCCGTGACCGGCTGCGCCGAGCCGGTTGGTCCCTCTGGCAGTCGCGTTGCCTCGCGGATGGCCTTCTCGATCACGCTTTTGCCGTCGCGGATGGCCTGGCCGCTGGCGGTGCGGTACACCCGCTTGCCGACAAACCGGTGCAGCATCACCTGGGTGTCTGCAGCGATGATGACCAGATCGGCATCGGCGATCTCCTGTTCGGTCAAGGTGTTGCGCAAACCTACCTGCCCCTGGGTCTCCACCTTGATGCGGTGCCCCATCTGCTCTGCCGCCATCTCCAGCCCCTCGGCCGCCATGAACGTATGCGTCACCCCTCCCGTGCAGGACGTGATGGCCACGATGAACAGCGGCATCTGTGCCGGTGACAGCTTTGCCAGCAAGGTGCGCCAGGCACCATCCGGGTCAGCCTGTGCGGCTTGCAGACTCAACGGGTGGACGGGCGTCGAGGCGTATGGCAACGCAATGGGGTCGCCCACCAGCAGGATGCCGTCGAAATGGGCGTCCGGGAGAGGGGGGCGTGCGTCACCGGCATAGCATGTGGTCAGGCGGCAGGGAAAGGCGGTGGCAGCGCTTTGCAATGCCTTGGCGACCGTGGCGGTCTCAGGCATGGGGTCGGTTTGATGCAGAACGAGCAATAAATGGTACATGGACTCTCCAGAGTGGGTGGGGTGCGCTTCGGCGTGCTGCGCCGAAGTGCGCTTTTGTCCGACAGCGCAGACAATGCGTGGCGGATGGGGACTCAGCGGGTTTGGGCCTGTGCCGGTGTGCGAACGTTTTCACCAGGCCTTGGCCAGCGGCCTGTCAGGACACGATCGGTCATCGTGTCGGCCTGTCAGACGATGCTTTCTTTTTGTCGCTTGTGTCTTGGTATGGCGTGGGTTTGCAGCTGTTTATCCTTGTGTTGTGCATTGGCGGGGTGTCCTTGGTGGTCGGGGTGTACGCATTGAAAACGATTGCATTTAACCGGGGCAACGCCAGGTGGATGGCGTGGCCGTTTGTCATTGAATTTGAAAATTTGCTAGTGCGTAGCGGTGCAGAGAGCAGCAGCAGCGCCAGCGGGAGAGCGGATGAGTGTCAAGATCAAGGATGTGGCCGTCCTGGCCGGTGTCTCGGTCGCCACGGTGTCGCGGGCGCTGGGGAATGGTCCGGTCAGCCAGGCGTTGCGTCAGCGGGTGATGGATGCGGTCAGCGCGCTCGGCTACCACCCCAACCTGAGTGCCCGGCGCTTGCGATCAAGCCAGAGCGGCATCATCGGGCTGATCGTTGCCGACATTCTTAACCCCTTCTTCACCGCCGTGAGTCGAGCGGTAGAGGACGTCGCCTATCGCCATGGCCAGCGAGTCATTCTTTGTAATGCCGATGAGGACAGGGCAAGAGAGGCGATGTATTTGCGACTGATGGCTGAAGAAAGGGTGTCTGGCGTGATCTTTGCGCCAACGGGGGTGACGGCACGCAGCTTTCGGTCACAGCAGCATGATTTCCCGATTGTCATGATTGACCGTGAGGCGCCGGATGGGCTGGCGGATGTCGTGGTTCTGGATAATCACCGTGCAGCCGGTGACCTGACTGAGCATCTGATCGAACGGGGGTATCGCCGCATTCTCGGTCTGTTTGGCAGCCTCAGCGTCACGGGGGCCGAGCGCTGTGCCGGTTATGAGGCCGCCATGCGTCGTCATGGCTTGTCACCGATGGCCCATTTTGTACGTGGCGCGGGGTCGGCGCCTGTTCTGGCCGGCCTGATGCACTGCGAGGAGCGTCCCGAGGCAGTGCTGGCCAGCAATGGCCTGCTGCTGCTCGACACCTTGCGCAGTTTGCGTCAGATGGGGCTTGCCATTCCGGCCGATGTCGCGCTGGCAGGCTTCGATAACGATATCTGGACCGAGCTGGTCGGCGGCGGGCTGACGGTGATCGAACAGCCGGTACGCGAGATCGGCGCGACAGCAGTCGACATGCTGCTGGCGCGAATCGCTCAACCTGATCTGGTCAGACGCAAACTGGTCCTTGCCGGTCAACTGCGGATCCGCGGCTCAACGCCAGGTCCTTCCGGCAGGAGTGCGTAGGCACCTTGTGCAGAGGTTTGGCCGCTGGGGTGTGGGTCGCTGCGCATCAAGTGTGTACGCGGCGACAGGGCCTTTCTCCAAGGTTTTTGTTGATTATTGGTTTTGACTGACCTAACAATTTCTATATGCCTTTAGTATAAATTGTGCAGCGCCAAAAATTGACAGGGGGTGTCATGCGCGTCGGACTCAGTTTCAAAGGCATGATGCTGGTGTTCGCCAGCACCATGGCCTTGCTGTTGTGCGTCTTGCTGCTGGGGTGCCTGTGGTCATTGTCAACGCTGGATCGCGGGATCAGCCAATCCTTGCCCCAGGCCAATACCTTTGCCGATGCCTTGTCGATGGCGCGGTACAACACGGTGCAGATTCAGCAATTCCTCAACGATGCCAGCCTGACGGGTGACAGCGACAGCTTCAAAGAGGCTCAAACCAATCTGGATTTGTTGCAGCAGGCGCTGGACCAGGCCCGGCAAGCCAATCCCTCCTCGGCCGATCAGATTGCCCAGCTCAAGAGCAAGGCGAATGCCTTGCATGACAGCGGTGTGCAGATGGCCAATGCCTACCTCAAGCAGGGCAAGGCGGCTGGCGATGCCATGATGAAACAACCCGGCAGTGGTTTTGACGTTCGCATTGATGCCATGACCAGTCAGCTGGAAGCCTTGAACAAGCAGTCCATCCAGCAATACGCCTCGACACAGGACGAGATGATTCGGGTGGCGAACGAGGTCAAGGCCGGTGTCGTCATCGGCGTTGCCACCGTACTGGCGATCTTCCTTTTGATGATGGTCTGGCTGTATCGAGCCGCCGTGCTGCCGCTGGCGGCCATGCGCAAGACGGTCGTCGAAGTCATTGATCATCTGGACTTCTCGCGTCGCATTCAGCATGGACGTCAGGATGAAATCGGCCAGACCATCCAGGCCTTCAACCGTCTGCTCGAGATGCTGCAGCAGAGCATGAAAGCGCTGAATCACGATATTGGTGAAGTGGCTTGCATGGTGCAGGGGCTGAGCCAGGACTCCGGCAAGGTGTCTACCCGCTGTGCGGCGCAAAATGAAGCGGCTTCGGCCATGGCGACCAATGTCGAGCAGATGGCCAATGCCATCGCCTATGTCGCCGATCAGTCGCAGGAGGCGGCGACTGTGTCGGCCCGAAGCGGCGAGCTGGCGCAGCAGGGGCGGGTGGTGATCGAGAGCACGGTGAGTGACATTCACGAGATTTCGCGTTCGGTGAAAAGTGTCGCCGAATGCATCCATGGTCTGGTGGACAGCAGTCAGCAGATCGGCGGGGTGGCGCAGGTGATTAGTGAAATCGCCGAACAGACCAACCTGCTGGCCTTGAATGCGGCGATTGAGGCGGCGCGTGCCGGGGAGGCCGGGCGGGGGTTTGCCGTGGTGGCCGACGAGGTGCGCAAGCTGGCCGAGCGCACCACCTCCTCGACCAATCAGATTGCCCAGACCATCAAGGCCATGCAGGACAGTGCCAGCGAGGCGGTGACCAGCACCGACGAAGCCGTGACGCTGGTTGATCGCGGTGTCGAACGCGCCTCACAGGTAACCAGCACCATCGGCAATATCCAGCAGGGCAGCGAGGAGGCCGTGCGCATGGCGACCCATATCAGTGCCGCCATACGGGAACAGGGAGAAGTCAGCCTGGCCATCAAGCAACAGATCGAGCGCATCGCCGCCATGACCAGCGATAACAGCGTCGTGGCGCACGATACCCATCAAATGGCCACCACCCTGGACAAGCTGACGCTGCACATGCACGAGACCATCAGGCGCTTCAGGGTTTAGCGCAGCGTACGTCCGGTCAGCTTTTCCAGCATGGCCAGCGGTGCCTGCTGCGGGTCGGCCATGTGCTCCGGCTTGAGGAAGAAGGTCTGCTCCAGCATGAACTGGCCGGACATGACGGCATGCGAGGCATGATCCGAAAAGCAGATCCAGCCAGCCCCGGGCGCAAAGGCGATGGTTTCCTGCGGGCACTCGGCCTGATAGGCCAGGTCGGCCTTCATGGCATCGTGCAGGTTCAGCATGATGTGGTCGTAGCGTGTGCGATAACGCTTGGTAATGCCCAGGCGGTGCTGCAGCCAGGCAGAGCCAGGCCATTGCACGGGCAGGCGCGGCAGGAAGCGCTGCGCCATGGGCGTAAACGCTTCGCCCACACGCCAGACCCGCGGCTCGCCGTGCGGATTGATGTTCATGAAGACGCGCAGGATGCGTTCGCCGTGATTGGGTCTCGAGGGGAAGGCATCGACATGCAGCCGGCTGTCATCCTTGCGCCAGGAGGCGTGGCGGGTCTCGACACGGTGCAGGCGCAGACTGGTCGGTGCGGCAATCAGGTGGGCCGCATAGGCCGGAAACAGCAGATCAATCCACTGACGCGCCGAGCGGGCGTAACGCGCCACCAGGCCGTGCAGGATGTCATGGGCGGCACTGGCCGGGTCGACGCCGATCAGCTGTCCGGCCTGCGGGGGCAGGCTGATGTTCTTGCGGCCTTTGACTGCATGGACCGGATCCAGCATTTGTCGCTCTTCAGGCGTGGTCTCGAAAGGCATGCTGGGTACATGCAATACTTTGCCGGTCTCGAGCGCCGACAGTAAAAGGTCGCTATCCGCGGGTTGGCCTTCGGCCGGGTTGATCCGGGCGGTAACGATCTGGCTGTCTGACGACATGTGGCATCCTCTTTTCAGGGGCTAACGTTGAAATTGAATCCCTTGACCACTTCCAGCACGGCCTGGCGGAAGGCCTCGGTGATCTCGGAGCGCAGGCTGGCGCGCGGGTAGGCCAGTACATAGCCGTAGCTGGGGGCCGGTTCGAAGGGCCGGATGGTCACACCGTGGGCTTTCCAGACGCTATAGGCAAAGGGTTCGACAATCGAAACGCCCATCCCGTTGGCGACCATGGCGTAACGGGTATGAGAATTGTTGGTTTCGATGGTGTAATGCGGCTGCACGCCGGCATTTTCAAAAATCGAACGCTCGGCCCCGAAGGACAGCGAGCCTTTGGGCAGCCAGCCGATCACGTTCTGACCTTCGAGATCCTGCGGCGTAATCCGCGTCTTTTCTGCCAGCGGATGATTTTCCGGCATGGCGCACATCATGCGCGCCTCGAAAATCTGTTCAATCTCGATACCGGCAATCTCGGCAAACTCCAGCGACAGCGCGACATCGGTCTTCATGTCCTGCAGGCGCGCCATGATCTCACCCAGACTGCAGGGATCTACCTTGACCACCACCTCCGGATGGCTTTGCCGGAACAACTGCAGCACCAGTGGCAGCAGGGTGGTCGACAGGACCGGCAGGCAGGTAATGCTCAGGCTCTCCGAGGCCTCGCTGCGGATCGAGTCGGCCACCTGCTTGAGTCGCTCCAGTCCAAGAAAGTTCTCTTCCACTGCCCGATAAAAACGCAGCCCGGCCACCGTCGGCTCCAGCCGTCCCTTTTCGCGGCGGAACAGAGAGAAGCCCAGGTCTTCCTCCAGGTCGGAAATCAATCGGCTGATGGCCGGCTGGGTGATCTGCATGCGCTTGGCTGCAGCCGTTCCAGTGCCGGTGATGATCAGATGGCGAAAAGCTTCAATCTGGCGAAAACGGATCATGATGGTGTCGGGGTAGTCAGCGTTCGGAGGCCGGTCGGTCAGGCACGGCTTTATATGATATATCAATTGTCGTAAATTATTTACTCTTGTTAAAACCGAAAGCCAACATGACTGCCGTTCCCCTGAGCTGGTCAACCCTTTTGCTGATTGCCCTGGCGGGTTTGTATGCCGGAACCCAGAACGTTCTGGCAGGGGGCGGGTCATTCATCACCTTCCCGGCCCTGTTGCTGGCCGGCCTCAATCCCCTGGCCGCCAATATGACCTCCACCATCGCCCTGTTTCCCAGCCAGATCACCTCTGCCGTTGCCGGACGCAAGCTGGTTGAGGGGGTGGGGCCGCTGCGCTTTCGTACCCTGTTCTGGCTCAGCCTGGCCGGCGGGGTGTTTGGCGCCTGCCTGTTGCTGTCTACGCCGGTCAGTGTGTTTACACGTCTGGTGCCCTGGCTGGTGTTGTTTGCCACCGGCGTGTTTTTCTGGGGCAGCTTTCTGCGCAAGCCGGGCCCGGTCGGCGTGGCCCAGATTCCCTATGGGGCCTTGCTGGCCATCCAGGGCGGGATTGCGCTGTATGGCGGCTACTTCGGCGGCGGCATCGGTATTCTGATGCTGGCGGCCCTCACGGTGGCCGGACAGGCGGTCAGGACCGCCACTGCCACCAAGAACGCCCTGGCCATGACCATGAATGCTTCCGCCGTGGTCATTTTCGCCTTTTCCCCCCTGATCAACTGGCAAGCCGCGCTGGCGCTTGGCCTTGGCGGGATCGGCGGTGGCGTGCTGGGCTCCTGGCTGATGCACCGTTTACCGGAAAAGTGGCTGCGCGGCTTTGTCGTGCTGGTGGGGGGCTTGCTGACCCTGTGGTTGTTCCTGCGCTGATTGTTCCGCAATGATTTTCTTGTGTGACCCCATGCAAAATTCGCATGGGGCGGGGCCGCTGTTTGCCGGAAAATAGCGGCTATCCTCCCGAGAAAGAGTCAGCATGCGCGCTACCCACCAGTCCGACGATCGCATCCGCTACGCCGAACCACTCAGTATTGAAACCGATCTGCGGGAATTCGACGTCCTGTCCAACCCGCTGCTGAACAAGGGCACGGCCTTTACCGAGGCCGAACGTGACGAGCTGCATCTGCATGGTTTTCTGCCGCCCTCGATCCAGACGCTGGAAGAGCAGGTGGCCCGTCGCCTGCAGGCCTTGCGTGCGCTGGACAGCGACCTGGACCGCTATGTGATGCTGCGCGATTTGCAGGACAGCAACGAAACGCTGTTTTACGCCTTGCTGACGCAAAACATCGAAGAGATGCTGCCGCTGATCTATACCCCGACCGTCGGCGCCGGCTGCCAGCGCTTCAGTCATCTGTATCGCCGTCCGCGTGGCCTGTTTCTCAGCTATCCGCACAAGCATCTGATTCGCCAGATCCTGTCCCATCCGCATTTCGATGCCGTCGAGGCCATTGTGGTGACCGACGGCGAGCGCATCCTTGGTCTGGGCGATCAGGGGGCGGGCGGCATGGGCATCCCGATTGGCAAGCTGGCACTGTACGTCGCCTGCAGCGGACTGAATCCGCGCACGACCTTGCCGATCATGCTGGATGTCGGTACCGACAATGCGGATTGTCTGGCGGATCCGCTCTATGTCGGCTGGCGCCACCAGCGCGTACGCGGCGCCGAATACGATGCCTTCATCGAGGAGTTCGTCAGTGCCGTGCGCGAGCGCTGGCCCCATGTGCTGCTGCAGTGGGAAGACTTCGCCAAACACAATGCCAACCGTCTGCTCGGGCGCTATCGCGAGCAACTGTGTACCTTCAACGATGATATTCAGGGCACCGCAGCCGTCGCCACCGGCACACTGCTGGCCGCCATCAATGTCACTGGCGTGCCGCTGACCGAACAGCGCATTGCCGTACTGGGGGCCGGTTCCGCCGGCTGCGGCATTGCTGCGCTGATTCACCGTGCCCTGGTCGAGGCCGGCCTGACCCCGGAAGAGGCCGATCGCCGCTTCTGGCTGGTCGACCGCCATGGCCTGCTGGTCGAGGGCTTGCCCTCATCCAGTGGTCTGGAATCCTTCCAGCAGCGTTTCGTCCAGCCTGCGGCTGCCGTCGCTGACTGGGGGCCGGCAGAGCATGGCCAGTACAGCCTGCTCGATGTCATGCGGCATGCCCACCCGACGGTTCTGATCGGCGTTTCCGGGCAGCGCGGTGGTTTCAGCGAAGCCGTCGTCCGCGAGATGGCACGTCATGTCGCGCAGCCGGTGATCTTTCCTTTGTCCAACCCGACTGCCAACAGCGAAGCCCGGCCAGCTGATCTGCTGGCCTGGACAGCCGGTCACGCCATTATTGGCACCGGCAGTCCGTTCGAGCCGGTGGAGCGGGATGGCCGTGCCTTCAAGATCGACCAGACCAATAATTCCTACATCTTCCCCGGCGTCGGCCTGGCGGCCGTGGCGCTGAAAATCCAGACCATCCCCGACAGTCTGTTCATGGCCGCCGCCAAGGCGCTGGCTGCCATCTCGCCGGCACGCGCCAACCCGCGTGCCAACCTGCTGCCGCCGGTCAGCGACCTGCGCCGTGTTTCTTACTGTGTGGCACTGGCCGTCGGCCTGCGCGCCTTCCATGAGGGCCTGCTGGACGGTGACATGACACTGGATCGCATCGAGCCGACGATTCGTGCCCATATCTGGGAGCCGCGCTACCCGATCCTGCGTCATGTCACGCATCGTGATGACGTCATGACCTGGTAGCTGCCTGCAGCAGGGCGGCGACGCGATCTGCCAGCACCTGATGGGTATGTGCCGTCGGGTGCAGCGGGTCCCAGAACAGGTAGCGGTCGGCGTTGCGGCATGCCGGACTCGGGGTGTAATGCCCGAAATAGGGCAGCTTGCTGTCGGGCTGAATCGCCAGGCAGTTGTCACGGACATTCTCGACCTGGTACTGCTGTGGCCGGGCAATCACATCGTCGAACAGCGCATGCGCATCAAACAGATGTAACTGCAGTGAACTGCCGTGACGCTGGCGCAGTGTTTCCAGCAAGGCCGCCAACAAGCGGTTGAAGGTGTCGACCTGGCGTCCCAGTTGCTGACTCTGGTTGCCCGCCCGGGCCAGCGGAGTCTGCGCCAGATCCGGCAGATTCAGGACCAGCAAATGACGTGCGCCCTGGGCAATCAGCTGGCTCAGGGCGCTGTCCAGATCCCCAATCACCTGCTCGGGTGTCCGTCCGTAGTTGATCAGATCGTTGCCGCCAATCCACAAGGTAAACAGGCTGCGTTCCGGCCGGTAGGCCGGATCAGCCCGGGCGTACTCCTGCCAGGAGGCCACCTGCTGGCGCAAGCCGGGCAACACGACCTTGCGATCTCCCGCGGCACCGCCGATAGCCCAGTTGTAATGCGGTAAAGACAAGCGCTCCGCCAGCCGTTCCACCCAGACCCGGTCATTGCTGAACCGCCCGAGAAACCAGGTTTGGTTTTGCGGCAGCCGCCACTGAGACATGGCATACATGTTCTGCGTGTCCGACAGGCTGTCACCAAAGGCTATCAGCCTTTCCAGGCCGGCCGATGGGTCGATGCTGGCCAGCGACCAGATGGTGTGGTTGTAGGAGAGGGCATTATTGGCCGCCGAGACCATGACCGGTTCGCGGCCCCCTGCCTGGTCACGCAGGGTCTGCCGGCAGACTTCGCGCAGACTGGCTTGCGTGGCATCGCTGTAAAACATGCTGCGCCAGGGCAGAATGCCGCCGGCACGCCAGACGCCCTGCAGGCGGAAGTAGTCTCCCGAAGCCGGGTCGCGCGCCCACAGATAGGCACTTTCCGGGTGGTTGGGGTCATTGCTCTGGCGATAATGGCAGCGCAAATAGGTAAACGTGGGTTTGTCGAACGGCAAGGGGGTGATCCGGGGTTGCCGGTGCAATTCGCTTGCCGAGAGTGGGTGCTGAACGGACAGAACGCCGTCCAGACGATCGTCAGGCTGGGGGCTGGCCAGGGCGGCCGTCGTGAAAGCGCACCAACAGAGCGCCAGGAGACGGCAGCGGAATGATTTGCTCATAATGTGGTCGTCGCGGCTATGCCGTCAGAGTGATAACGACCGCATCGTGGCGTCGAACGCCAAAACTGGCGACTGGTCGGGTGATCAGGCCCCGACGGGGGGCCAGCCTCGCCCCATGGCAATCACGTCAATACCCAGCGTCTGGTACGCCTGCATGCGTTGCTGCAGCACCCCCGGCAAATCGGCCAGCGCCAGCCGCTGCAGGCCAATCTGGCCATAAAAACGTTCCAGATGCCGGAACGGCAGCGACAGACAGGGTTCGTCGCCGATCAGCGGCAGCAGATGCCCCAATAGTTGCGAGCCAATACCGAGGCGTCGGTAGTCCGGCAGGACCTGCATGCCGCGCAGACAGCAAAAACCTGCCTCCGGGCACAGCCGTACAATCCCTACCAGCTGATCACCGCGCCTGGCCAGCAGAACCCGGTCATGGGGGGCAATCTCGGTGCCGGCATAGCCGCAGAGATCATAAAACGCCTGGGCTTCCTGGCGCTGGGCTGGCGTCGCCAGCCGGAAAGACATCAGATTCTGGTTCATGGCTGACGTAACACCTGGCAATCGTGATCCTGGACATCGCCCTCCGACGAAGCAAAGTCGCCATGCAGCAGGTCTGCTTTGTCGGTCAGCAGATAAAACCCTTCCGAGCCATCGGCAAAGCGGGCGCCGACAGCCGCCAGCGTCTGCTCGGCCATGCTTTGCTGCGCACCGGGCAGCGACGCAGCCAGCACCTTGAAGGGATTGAGTGTGCTCAGTGTGGCGTCATGCAGTAGGCGGACCTGATAGGCATGACCATTCAGTCCGCCCGGCAGGGGTTGCCATGCCGTACCCAGCGAGGGTGCCAACTCCGCCAGACGATGCTTGAGGGCCAGGCTGACGCAGGAAATATGGATGTGCAGCTGATTCTGGCTGCGTCCCGGCCGGGAATTGACGGTGAGGGCGACGTCCGTGCGGTCGATGGCCTGGCCGCGACGGCGAGCCATGGCGCTGCGCGCCTGCCAGGCTGCGGCAAAGTAATTGGGGGCGCTGTCGTTCAGTAGCCAGGGGGACTCGATGCCGCTGACTCTGGCCGTGGGCAACAGCAGGTATTGCAGCCAGCCATGCCGGTCCTTCAGCAAGGCGGTGCCCTGTGCTTCGCCCCGGCTCAGGTCGACGTTGTCGCAGGGGGCCGGGGGTTGCTGACCCTGCTGCTGACTCGGCACACATTGCTCGTGAACGATGCGCCACAAGGCATCGGGATCGGCGCAGGCGGCCAGTGGCAGGCAGCAGAGAAGGCAAATCAGCAGAGGGCGCAGGCGCAACAAGGTCATGTCTGGCTCCGGCGATGCGATGGGGCTGATTATTCAATCTGCCTTAGCGCTCGTCCAGCAATATTTGATTGGCCTGTGGTGCCGCCGCCCTGTCGCCGCCCAGCCACATGCCTTGTTGCCGGGCAAATTGCAGGACATGGTGTGCCAGCAGTTTGTGTGTGCGCGTCGTGGGGTGCAGCGTATCCCAAAACACATAGCGATCGGCCTCGATACAGTCAGCGCGCAGGGTTTGGCGAATGTTGTAGGGCAGCAGCGGATGCGCCGGCAGGTCGAGGCAGGATTGTGCCGTATTGTCCATCTCGTAATACCAGGGGCGGTCCAGCAAGTCATTGAACATGGCTTCGGTATCGAACAGGGTGATGTCGAGTGCCAGATGCCCCTGACGCAGCGTCTGTACCAGACCGGCCAGCTGGTGATTGAAGTCGCGTACCTGTTGGCGCAGCAGCAGGCGGTCACGATGCGCGGCCGCCGGTGTGCGACTCAGGTCCGGCAGATTCAGCAGCAGGAGATGCCGGGCACCGGCATCCGCCAGCGTCTGCAGTGCCTGTCGAATGGCGGCGATGCTCTCCGAGGGGGTGCGGCCATAGTTGAACAGGTCATTCGCCCCGATCAGCACGCTGAACAAGGATTGCTCCGCGCGATAATCGGGATCGGCCTGCATGTAGCCGCGCCACGAATCTACCTGTTGCACCAGGCCGGGAACCACCAGATGACGCTCTCCGGCGGCCCCGCCGACTGCCCAGTTATACAGCGGTAGTCCCAGCATGCGGGCCAGGTGTTCCACCCACACCGGCCCATTGCTGAAGCGGCCGATGAACCAGCTGTGCCTGTCCGGCATGATCCACTGCGAACCACTGAACAGGTTCTGAGTGTCAGAAAGGCTGTCGCCGAAACTGATCAGACGGTTAAAGCGCTGACCCGCCGCGAGCGGCAGCGCGGCTTCCCGGGTCCAGATGGTGTAGTTGTAAGAGGCCCGCTTGTCCGCTGCGGCCAGCATGACCAGCGGTCCCGGCTTGTGCTGGCGCGACAGCGTTGCCTGGCACGCCGCCTCCAGTGCCCCCGGTGTGCTGTTGCTGTAAAACATGCTGACCCAGCTGGGCTTGCCCTGGCGTACCCAGTGACCGTAGACCCGGTAATCGTTACCCGCGGGGTCCTGTGCCCAGACATAGCCGGTCTCCGGGTTCTGATTGCCGGCGACCTGTTTGTAGTAGCAGCGCAGAAAGGTATGGGTCTCGCCGGCCGGCAGCCGGGCGGACAGCAGCAGGAGGGACAGCCCGCACAGCAGTCGGGTCAGGATGGGCATGGTGGGCCGTCGCATCGGCAAGCCTCCTCAATCACAGGTTCCCTCTGGTTCAAACCGATGGGGCTTAAGCCTTGATGATGAATGGAGATGCCTGAACTGCCTGCCGGAACTTAGTCCAGTTTGCGACTGCCTATGGGTATGTTGTTACCTTTTTTTCATCTTTGATGATAATTGCGTAAGGAGATGTCGATGCAGCGACAAGCATTTCGTACCCTGGTCGAGCAAACCCGCCTGTGCTGGCTGGCCTCGGTCGATGTGCAGGGTCGGCCGATGGTGAGCCCCAAGGCCGTGTTTGCCCCGTACGGGGAGGCCGACCTGGTGATTGCCAATATTGCCTCGGCACAAACGGTCAACAACGTCCGGCACAATCAGCAAGCCAGTGTCAGTCTGCTCGATCAGAGCGGCCTGAGCGGCTTGCGTCTTCAGGGGCGTGCGCAACTGGTCGGTCCGGAGGATGCACGTTTTGCCGATGTCAGACGCCCCTTGCTGGCCAGAACCGCAGGCCAGTGGCCGATCGACAGCGTGATCCTGCTGCAGGTCAGCGAGGTGGCGCCGCTGGTCAGCCAGCCGGAAGGAACGGTGGGCGCGGACGGGCAGACCCATCCGCTCTGGCTGGAGTAAGGCTCAGGGCCCTTTCAGCACCAGCGGCAGACCGGCCAGCAGCATCACCACCTGCTGGCACTGCCGTGCCACCGCCTGATTCAGCCGACCGGCCTCATCGGCAAAGGTGCGTGATACTGCGCCCCAGGGAACGATCCCCATGCCGACTTCATTGCTGACCAGCAAGACCTCGCCCGGCAGTGTCGGCAGGACCTGCAGCAGGGCCTGGCGTTGTTCGCCAAAGCGTGCCGGCAAGGCAATCGGACCGACCTCCGGGTATGGCTGGTCACGGTCGAACAGCAGATTGCTCAGCCACAGCGTCAGGCAATCGACCAGCAGCAGATTGTCCGGCCGACTGTGGCGCTGCAGGGTGTCGGCCAGGGCCAGTGGCTCTTCCACGGTCAGCCAGTGCGCCGGTCGTTGTGCCCGATGCCGGGCAATGCGATCCGCCATCTCGACATCCCCGCTCTGGGATGTGGCGATATAGATCACCTCCTTGCCACTGGCCTGTGCCAGCGACTCGGCATGGGCACTTTTACCGGAGCGCGCCCCGCCCATGATCAAGGTGCAAGACATGGTTTCTCCCGGCCCAGCCAGTCGGATGACAGGGTGAGCATGGTGCCGTAGCCGATCTGGTGCATGCCCTGAGCCGCCGTTTCGGGTGGCAGCCCCTGGCTGAGTGCCAGCAACAGCCGGATCACGCCGGCATGACACACCAGGACGGCATCCCGGATACCGGCGTCCGCCAGGGTCTGGCAAAAGGACTGCAGCCGGCCGGTCATCTGCCAGAGGCTTTCGCCCCCGCCAGGCCGGTAATGCCGCAGATCCTGTGTCCAGGCGTCGACCTCAGCCGGATTGATATCCTGCCAGAGGCGGTTTTCCCAGCAGCCAAAATCCATTTCCATCAGGCGATCATCGTACAGCACCTGCCCGGGGGCCAGGACTTCGGCCAGCCGGGCACAACGCTGCAGCGGACTGCTATACAGGGGCACGCCTGCGGGCAGCGCTGCCCGCAGAGCCTGCCCTGCCTCTGTCAGGGCCTGATCGCTGACCCCGAGGTCACTGCGGCCATAACAGCGGCCGTCCGCCTGCTCGGGGCGAGGATGTCGAATCAACCACAGTGCCATACGCTTACTGGCACTGCTGGCTGACAGCGGCAGACTGGAAGGTCGCCATCTCGCGCATGAAATTCACCGCGGCCTGTACGATAGGCAGGGCCAGTGCCGCACCGGTGCCTTCGCCGAGGCGCAGGTCGAGGTGCAGCAACGGCTTGGCACCCAGTCTGGCCAGCATGCGCGCGTGGCCGTTCTCCTGCGACGCATGGGCGAACACGCAGTAGTCAAGAATGGCTGGTTCCATCTGTGACGCCACCAGCAGGGCGCTGCTGGTGATAAAACCATCGATCAGCAGCAGTTTGCGCATGGCAGCCGATTGCAGCATGGCGCCGGCCATCATGGCGATTTCAAACCCCCCGAAGGTGGCCAGCACGCTTTGCGGGTCGCACAGCTTGCCATGCCTGGCCACGGCAGCCTCGATCACCTTCTGCTTGTGCAGAATGCCCTCGCTGCTCAGTCCGGTGCCGGCACCGACGCAGTCGGCCACCGGTGAACCAGTCAGTACGTGCATCAGTGCCGCGGCTGCCGTGGTATTGCCGATCCCCATCTCACCGAAACCGATGACGTTGCCCGGGATGTCACGGGCCAGCGACATGCCGCGTTCCAGTGCCAGGGCACACTGCTCGGGCGTCATGGCTGCTTGCCGGGCAAAGTTGGCCGTGCCGGGGGCGACCTTGCGGTCGATCAGGCCATCACGCACGCCAAAATCATGGTTCACCCCGGCATCCACCACATGCAGGGCGCAGCCGGTCTGGCGCGCAAACACGTTGATGGCGGCGCCATTGGCCAGGAAGTTTTCCACCATCTGCCAAGTGACGTCCTGAGGATAGGCCGACACGCCTTCGGCCACGACACCGTGGTCGCCGGCAAAGACCAGGATGGCCGGCTGGTTCAGTTCAATTTCCACGCGCTGCTGGATCAGACCGAGCTGGCTGGCCAGTTCTTCCAGACGTCCCAGGCTGCCGATCGGCTTGGTCTTGTTGTCGATGGCTGCTTTGAGTCTTTCAGCCAGTCCCAGATCGTGGGTTGGTTTGATATAGGGGATCTGCATGTCTGCTCCTGAAGTTGTTATAAGGATCAATGAGGTAGTGCGGCCAACAGGCCAAGATAGAGGGCGACTTCGCTGACCTGCTGCACGGCGCCCAGGCAGTCGCCGGTGTAGCCGCCGATGCGGCGCACGAACAGTCGGGCCAGCCAGAGCGTGCTCACGGCGGCCAGCAACACAGCCAGCATCAGGGCCCGTGCCGGCAGACCGAGCCAGTGCGCCAGCCACAAGGCGGGCAACAGGCCGCTGAGCAGGGCCAGGGCAAAATCGCCATGACTCATGTGCTGTGCCACCGCGCGTGCTTTGCTGTCACCGCTGCGGGCATAGTCGAGGCGCCAGATCAGCAGGGTGGCCATGAAGCGGGAAACCGGATGGGCCAGCAGCAGGGCGGCCGGCAGCCCGCCTGCGGGCAGCTGGCTCAGGCTGACAAATTTCAGTCCGCAGATCAGCAGCATGCCGACCAGGCCGAAACTGCCGACGCAGGAGTCCTTCATGATCGCCAGCACCCGTTCGCGCTCCCAGCCCCCGCCAAAGCCGTCACAGACGTCGGCAAAACCATCTTCGTGCATGGCGCGGGTCAGATAGGTGCTGAAGGCCATCGACAGCACAATGGCGACCGGCAGGGGCAGCCAGTGTTGTGCCAGCAACAGGATGGCGCTGGTGAGGGCGCCGACCAGCAGACCGACCAGCGGGAAAAAACCGGCCGCGTGGCTCAGCCAGTTGCTGTCGAATCCTACCCAGCGCGGGATCGGGATGCAGGTAAAGAACTGCAGGGCAATGAAAAATCGGCGCAAAGGGTTCATCACGGCGTGGCCTCGCTCACGGCCGCGGACTGGAAGGTGGCCATCTCGCGCAGAAAATTCACGGCGGCCCGCACATAGGGCAGGGCCAGCGCGCAGCCCGTGGCCTCGCCCAGGCGCAGGTTCAGATGCAGCAGCGGCTCAACGCCGAGGAAAGACAGCATGCGTGCGTGGCCATGCTCATCCGAGCAATGAGAGAACACACAGTAGTCCAGCAGCGCCGGCTGCAGGCGCAGTGCCACCAGCAGGGCACTGGTGGCGATGAAACCATCGATCAGCACCACCTTGCGCAGCGCGGCAGCCTGCAGCATGCCGGCGGCCATCATGGCAATCTCAATGCCACCATAGCAGGCCATGATGTCCAGCGGGTCTGGCGGCCGTCCATGACGCGCCAGGGCACGTTCGATGACCTGCTGCTTGTGCGAGATGCCGGCGGCAGACAGCCCGGTGCCTGCCCCGACGCACTGTGCCAGCGGGATGTCGGTCATCAGGTGCATCAGCGCCGCCGACGGCGTGGTATTGCCAATGCCTTTTTCACCAAAGGCCACCACATTGCCGCAGAGGCCGGCCACCACTGCCATGGCTCGCTGCATGGCCAGCTCGCATTCCGCACGCGTCATGGCCGGCTCATGAACAAAATTGCGGCTGCCATGCCGCACCTTGCAGTCGATCAGGTCGGGGCGCGGCGCAAAATCATGGTCGACGCCGCCGTCAACGATGTGCACTTCGAAGCCATGTTGCCGCGCCAGCACACTGCTGGCGGCACCACCGGCCAGGAAGTTCTCCACCATCTGCCGGGTGACACAGGCGGGGTAGAGCGAAATCTTTTCCGCTGTCACGCCATGATCGGCAGCGTAAATCACCATGGCGGGCCGGGTGATCTGCACGTCGGTGGTCTGCTGGATCAGGCCGATCTGCCGTGCCAGGGTTTCCAGTTTGCCCAGGCTGCCGAGCGGCTTGGTCTTGTTGTCGATGGCGGCCTGAAGCCGGTTCGCCAGCTCAGGGTTGGCAATCGGCTCAATGAATGGAATCTGCATCAGTCAGTCCTGGGGCCGCCAAACAACCGGCTGGCAGCCAATGGGTTGGAGGGGAACCAGGCGTGCAGATAGCTCGCCAGGATCGGGCCATGTGCATAAACGGCCTCGCCCGCTTGCGTGCCACTGGCCCGGCGGGCATGCGTCAGCGGTGTCAGTGCCGTGTGCAGGCTGGAGTAGTGAAAGGTGTGACCGCGCAAAATCTGACCATCCAGCTCGACCTGCTGCAGCCCGAGTGCGGCCAGCCTTTGTCCCATGGTGGCATGACCGGGCAGCAGACCGAGCAGCATGCCGGACTGGCCATGACGGTCAGTGAGCCGGTCCAGCAGGTAGAGCATGCCGCCGCATTCCGCGTACAGGGGTTTGCCGGCCGTGACATGCTGTGCCAGAGCGGCCGCTGTGACGCGGCAGTCCGACAGGCGGGCGAGATGCAGTTCCGGATAACCGCCCGGCAGCCAGACCGCATCGCAGTCCGGCAGCGGTTGATCCGCCAGCGGCGAGAAGAATGACAGTTCGGCCCCCAAGGCCCGCAGACATTGCAGATTGGCTGGATAGAGGAAGGAAAAAGCCGCATCCCGCGCAATGGCGATGCGGCACCCCGTCAGGTGCGGCCGGATGGCCGGTTGTTCGACGGGGGCGAATGTCACGGCCGGCGGCAGCGCGGCCAGGCCGGTGTTCGCCATCTGTGCTGCCGCACGTTGCAGCCGGGCCTCCAGATCGGCGATTTCCTGCGCCTGCACCAGACCGAGATGCCGTTCCGGCAGGCCCATCTCGCTTTGCCGGGCGACATATCCCATGTAAGGGATAAAGGACGGTATGCCCTGTTGCAGCATTTCTGCGTGGCGCGCGCCGGCGACATGGTTGGCCAGCACGCCGTGAAAGCGCAGCGCCGGGCGCAGGCTGCTGAGGCCCAGGGCGATGGCCCCAAAGGTCTGTGCCATGCCGGCCGCGTCAATCACCGCCACCAGCGGCAAGCCGAAACGCTCCGCCAGGTCGGCCGACGAGGGCGTGCCGTCAAACAGCCCCATGCTGCCTTCCACCAGAATCAGATCCGCCTCGGCTGCCGCCTGGTAGAGTCTGGCACGACAATCGGCCTCGCCGGTCATCCACAGATCCAGCGATTCGACCGGGGCACCGGAGGCCTGCTCCAGCACGTAGGGGTCAAGAAAATCCGGGCCGACCTTGAACACCCGCACACGCCGACCCTGATCGCGGTGGTAGCGGGCCAGACCGGCCGTCAGCGTGGTCTTGCCCTGGTGCGAAGCCGGGGCCGTCATCATCAGGGCGGGGCAATGGCGCAGCATGTCAGAACTCCACCCCGGCCTGGGCTTTGATGCCCTGCTCGCGATAGGGGTGCTTGACCAGCCGCATCTCGCTCACCAGATCGGCGGCCTCGATCAGCGCCTCGGGTGCATGGCGGCCGGTGATGACCACATGCAGGCTGGCCGGTCGCGCCGCCAGCGTAGCCAGGACCTCGTCCAGCGGCAGGTACTGGTATTTGAGAATGACGTTCAGTTCATCCAGGATCAGCATGTCGTACTCGCCACTGGCGATCATCTCGCAGGCCTGTTGCCAGCCCTGACGAGCGGTAGCGATATCGGCCTCGCGATTCTGGGTGTTCCAGGTATAGCCCTCGCCCATGGTGTAAAAGTCGCAGTTGTCGAAACTGCCCAGTACATCGCGTTCGGCGGTATACAGCGCCCCCTTGATGAATTGCACGACCCCCAGTCGCATGCCATGCCCCACCGTACGCAGCCCCATGCCGAAGGCAGCGCTGGACTTGCCCTTGCCGGTGCCGGTATGCACGATCAGCAGGCCCTTTTCCTTGGTGGCGGCGGCCTTCTTCTTCTCAAAGCCGGCCTTGCGCCGCTGGGCCATGCGCAGATGATCATTCGGATCGGTCTTCATGCCGTGTTTCTCCTGTTTGCCTTAACGCCACACTGTGCCAGTCAGTTCTCGCAGACGTTCCACAATCGCCGGGCGGCTGGGGTGGTAGCCGATGAACACCAGCTGCGCCTGTCTGGCCGGCGCGGCCTGAGGGGCATGACTCAACTCGATGCGGGTACGCACACCCTGGATCAGCAGGCGACCTTCGCCACTGGCCGGCATGGCAAACCCCTTGATGCGCAGCAGGGGTTGCTCGCGTGCAATGGCGGCCACGGCAGCACGCAGTCGTTCGCCATCCTGGGCCTCCGGGCTCTTGATCATGAAAGACTGCCAGCCCGGGTCCTGCTCATGAAAATGCTTGTGTGTATTCAGTCCGTGGCTGTGTGCCGCCCCCCCGCCATGGCTGTGGCCATCCAGCAGGCGCTGGTCGGCCAGCGGGCGGAAGCCCGGGCCCGGCAGGCTGGCGATCGGGCCGAAGTGGCGCTGGCGGTCGGCACTGGCCTCGTGCAGGTGCAGTCCAAGCGTCAGCCGGGTGTCCAGTTTGGCCTGATAAGCCAGCTCGATGAAGCGGATGGACGGGGCCAGAGCCCGCACCCGGGTCTCGGCGGTCAGCAGGGCGTCATCATCCAGCTGGTCAATCTTGTTCAACACCACGATGTCAGCAAAGGCCAACTGCTGTTCGAACATGGCGCCCACCGCCTGCTGGCTGAACGCATCGGCCAGCAGCAGCGGGGTGTCCACCACCGCCAGCGTGGCATCCAGCACGAAATAGGGCGCGAGCTCCGGGCTTTGCAGCCGTTCCATTACCGCGCTGGGCAGGGCCAGACCGGAGGTCTCGATCAGCACATGATCGATCAGCGCCCGGCGTTGCCACAGCGCCTGCATGGCCGGCAGGAAGTCCTGATCATCGTCATAGGCCACCAGACCATTGGCCAGATCATGAATCTCCACCGCGCTGTCCTGATGATCGCGCAGCAGCGTGCCATCAATGGAAATCTCGCCAAACTCATTGACCAGAATCGCCAGTCGGCGACCGCGCGTGTCACGGATCAGATTGGACAGCAAGGTGGTCTTGCCGGCACCCAGAAAGCCGGTCACGACGGTTACCGGGATGCGCGGCTGACTCATGATGCCACCTCGCTCAGCACGGCTTCGATGCTGTCGAGTCGTTGCGGATAGTCGAGCTGCGGGCGCTCTACCACGATAAACGGAATACCCAGGCGGGCCGCTGCCTCGGCCTTGGCGCGATACCCGCCGGCCTCGCCCGATTCCTTGCTGACCACGCAGTCGATGCCCCAGTCACGCCACAGCGTTTCGTTGGCTTCGCGCGAGAACGGACCCTGCATGGCGCAGAGATGGCCGCGCGGCATCCCCAGGTCCAGGACGCGTTGCAATTGCTGTGGGTCGGGTGCCATGCGCAGGAACCACTGTTTGTCGCTGGCGCCCGGCGCCTGCACAAAACGGCCCAGATCCTTCGACCCGGTGGCAAGGAAAATCCGCGAGCCCAGCTGCATGGCACGTTGAGCCGCCTGATCCATGTCGGCGACGCGTTCGGCCGGGTACTCGTCCGTCAGGCTGGGGCGTTCAAAACGTACATAGCGCAGCGACAGTTGTTGCGACAACTCGATCAGTTGTGTGGACATCTCGCTGGCATAGGGGTGGGTGGCGTCGATGATGGCACGGGCCTGGCTCTGGCTCAGCAACTCGCGACGACGCTCCAGGCCGAGTCGGCCGGCCACCGTGGTGACGTTCGGGCAGTGCAGGGCCGCCTGTTCGGCGCCATATTCGCTGGCACTGGAGACCACCACCTGATGGCCGGCCTCGGCCAGCTGCCGGGCCAGGGCATTGCCATCGCTGGTGCCGGAGAAGACCCACAGCGCGCCGGACGGCAGCTCGGCTGCCTTGATGGTTTCCGGAGAGTCCTGCCAGTTGCCGTAACCACGCGGGGTGAAGATCCAGTCACGCTTGCGCTGGGTGAAGCGGTTGCCGATCACCAGCGAGGTGAACATGTCGAACTGGCGTGTCCGCAGTTCGGCCAGGGTGACGATCTCGTGGCTCTGGTCTTCGCGGTACGCGTTGCGCACGATGCCGCACAGCGTTTCGGGACGCTTGTGTTGCAGCATGATGTCCAGAATGCGGTAGACGCCTTCCTGACGCTGACGGCTCTGCACGTTGTAGAACACGCAGGCCAGATCGGCCTGGGCAATGTGGCTGGCACGGGTTTCGATCCAGCTCCACGGGCAAAGCAGGTCGGACAGGCTCAGGGTGGCGAAGTCATGCGACAGCGGCGACCCCAGGACCGAGGCGCAGGCATTGGCAGCGGAAATGCCTGGCACGACCTGCACGTCGAAAGTGTCGCTTTCCAGCATGTCTTCAAAGGCCAGCGTGGCCATGGCATACACGCCGATATCGCCACTGGACAGCAAGGCTACCGTGCGGCCCGCACGTGCCTGCTCCAGGGCCAGTTGTGCGCGGGCACGCTCCTGGGTCATCGGTGGCGTATGGATCTCCTTGCCTTCC
Organism: Paludibacterium sp. B53371; assembly: GCF_018802765.1. Taxonomy (NCBI): domain Bacteria; kingdom Pseudomonadati; phylum Pseudomonadota; class Betaproteobacteria; order Neisseriales; family Chromobacteriaceae; genus Paludibacterium; species Paludibacterium sp. B53371. The sequence goes on along the minus strand of NZ_CP069163.1, from coordinate 1,814,934 downwards.
ACCCACGGGCGCACCCAGGTCAGGTACAGCTCATAGGACACGATGACCTCGCTGGCCGCCAGGGCCTCGCGCACCATCGGCGGAATCAGTTGTGCCGTGCCCGGACCGACCGAGACCAGATAGAGTTTGCCGCTCATGCGTCAGCTTCCTTGTGAAAATAATCTTCAACGACTGCGACGGTGACACCGTCGCAGGCTGTTTTGGGGACAATGAGTTGCCCGCGCGGGCAGGCAATCAGGGCGCAGGGTTCGCAAACGCCATCGACACCGACGTTCTGCCGCACCCAGTCGGAGGCAATGCCGGTCCAGCCGCGAGCTGCCACATCAGCCCGTGCAATCACCCGCAGGGGCAGCTGGTGCTGCGCACAAAAGGCCAGCAGGCCGGGTTCATCGGCCTTGAGGTCGATGGTCGCGACTTCGCGTACTTCCGTCAGGGATCGCGGACCCAGCGCGTGCCGGACGGCAGCCTCAATCTCGTCCTGGCGTTTGCCGCGTCTGCAGCCGATGCCGAGCGTCAGCGGCTTCAGCGCCTCACTGGCGGTGGTGACCACCGGGGTGGCGCCGCACAGACGCGCCACGCGGTAGGCCAGCGCATTGGCACCGCCTTCATGGCCGCACAGCAGGGCAATGGCGAAGCGTGCCGCCTCGTCCAGCACCACCACGGCCGGATCGCTCAACTTGCTGGCCGGCAGACCGTCCAGATAGCGCACGGCAATGCCACTGGCCATCACCAGAATCCAGCGACGGTGCTGTGACCACGTGGCCTGGAACTGAACCTTGGCGGACAGCTCGCCCGGCGCCAGCCAGGGGCGGTACAACACCCCGTCGAGTGCCTGGGCCAGGTGCCGGCCGAGCGCCTCGCCTTCCGGCCGGACCAGCCAGATGCCCAGTTCGCTCACGCCGGGTTTTCCTCGGTTTTGGCGGCCTTTTTGGCCTTGCGTTCTTCGCTGTCGCGGAAGATATGCGTGTAGCCGGCAGAGTACAGGCAGGATTCGACCCCGCCTTCATTGGAGAGCGCCGGACCGACCAGCAGCAGGGTGGTCAGCAACCAGTCCTTTTGCTTGATCTCGCCCAGCAGTTTGCCCAGCGTACTGCGATGCAGGCGCTGATCGGGCCAGCTGGCCCGATGCACCAGAGCGACCGGGGTGTCGTCCGGGTAGTGCTTCTGCAGGTCGGCAATGGTGTCCTTCAGCCGCTGACCGGAGAGGAAAATGCACATGGTGGCGTGGTGGGCGGCAAAGCGATCGATCGACTCCAGTTCCGGCACCGCCGAGGCACGGCCGGAAACCCGGGTGAGAATGATCGACTGCGACACTTCCGGCTTGGTCAGCTCGCTGCCCAGGGCGGCGGCAGCGGCGGTAAACGAAGACACGCCCGGCACGATTTCATACTCGATGCCCAGCTTTTCCAGCCGGCGCATCTGTTCGGCGGTGGCGCCGTAAATCGCCGGATCACCCGAGTGCAGGCGGACGACGTCCAGATTGGCGTCGCGGGCACGTTCATAGCAGGCTTGCTGCTCGTCGAGCGACAGTTCTGCGGTGTCGAGCAGTTCGGCATCCGGCCGGCAGTGCTGCAGCATATCGCGCGGCACCAGCGAGCCGGCATACAGCACCATGGCAACCTGGCCCAGCAGGCGCGCGCCGCGCAGGGTGATCAGATCGGCAGCGCCGGGACCGGCGCCAATGAAATAGACTTTCATAGATGTCTCTTTTCTCGCGCCGTACGGCGGATCAACAGGGTAGACAGGTAACCGACGGCATCGCTGGCATCCAGCTGATCGACGCGCTCGCACAACACCTCATCGGCCAGACCGATGCGGCGTGCATAGGCGCAGTGCTCGGCAATGCCCATGCGTGTCAGCAAGGCCAGTACATCGTGCAGACGTTTGCCGATCTTCATCAGGATCACGATGTCGTGGCTCTCGATATCGGCCTGCAAGGCAGCCATATCGTCCGGGCAGGGCAGGATCAGCATGCGCTCCTTGCCCTCGCCCAGCGGCCAGGACAGCGCCGAAGCGGTGGCGGCAAAACTGGTAATGCCGGGCCAGGTGCGGTATTCAGCCTGCGGCAGCAGATCACGCACCGCCGCCAGCAGGTAGCCGTAGGTGGAATAGGTCATGGCATCGCCGATGGTCAGATAGGCCACGGTAAGGCCCCGGCGCAGATCTTCGGCGACCGTCTGCGCCAGTTCGCCATAGTGCCGGGCCAGTACGCTGCGGTCCGGATCCATGTTGAACTCGATCTCGCGGAAGCGGCTCGGGTCAATGTCCAGACCGGCCAGGCACTGGCGGGCAATGGAAATGTCGCTCGAGCGGGCGCGCGGCAGAATGATGATGTCGGCCTGTCTCAGGTCGTTGAGCGCGGCCACCGCCATCAGGCCGGGCGTGCCTGGGCCGACGCCGATGCCGATGAATCGTCCGGGTTTCTGGCTCATGCGGCTTCTCCCAGCGGGGTGCCATCCATGCTGAACAGCCGGACCTGCAATTGATCCACGCTGGGGACGCGTGGATGCATCAACCCGGCCAGATGGCCTTCCAGCGCCTGCCAGAAGGCCTGTGCACGCGGGTCGGGCTGCAAAATCTGAATCACATTTTCCACGGTATTGGCTTTCTCGATCTGTAAAACAATCTCGGGTTCGAAGCCGAAGCGGGCGGCGAACTGGGCCACGCCCTGCATGGCCATCGGGCTCTTGCTGGAGTGGGTATCCCAACTGCCGTCGAGCAGCTTGGCCAGCTTGCCGGGGTGGCCCAGCACCCACAGGGTGTCGAGGCGTGCCGACTGCTCTTGCAGGATGGCTTCGGTATGGTCGAGCGAATCGCCCATGAAATTGGCGATCTGCACCACCTGATGTTTGGCGAGCTGCAGGGTCTCGGCGGCAAAGCCGCGACCGATCTTGCCCGGTGTGAGGGCAATGGCCGGCGGGGGGCTGTCTCCCAGTGCCACCCGGATATACACCTCAATGGAGGCGATCCATGCGGCCAGCGACATCGGCTCGACAATGCCGCTGGTGCCGAGAATCGAAATGCCCCCGACAATGCCCAGCAGCGGATTGAAGGTGCGCCGGGCGATGCGTGCCCCGTCGATACAGCCGATGGCCAGATCGAAACCAGGGTCGGGGCGGCCGGCCAGGACTTCATCGACTGCCAGCCGCATCATCTGCCTCGGTACGGGGTTGATGGCTGCCTCGCCGGGCGGGATGCGCAGCCCCGGCGCCGTGACGGTGCCAACCCCCTCGGCGGCCAGATAGCGCAACTGACCGCTGTCGTTGCGTCGCACTTCGGCAAAAATGGTGGCGCCCTGCGTGGTGTCCGGGTCATCCCCGGCGTACTTGATCACTTCGGCGCGCGCCATGCCCCCCTTGACGGGCCAGACCTTGTCCACCGGCACGTCGAGATAGAAATCCGGATCGGGCAGGCTGATTTCGACCGATGACACCAGCCGGCCATCCAGCAATTGCAGCAGGGCCGCCTTGACGGCCGCCGTGGCGCAACTGCCGGTGGTGCGGCCGCGCATCAGCCCGTTGGGGGCCGGTACGCTCAGGTCGAAGGCGCGGCGTGCGGTCATTGCGCCTGCTTCTCCCGGTAGACATGCTCGATGCCGGCAATCATCAGGGCGTTGACCACGGTCGCGGCCCAGGGGGAGCCGCCACGGGTGCCGCTATTGGTAATGCGCGGGACCTGCATCAGCTTCTTCAGGGCGTCCTTGCATTCGCGCGTGCCGACAAAGCCGACCGGCAGACCGACCACCAGCTGCGGGCGCCAGCCCTGTTCGCGTACCAGGCGAACCACTTCCATGATGGCGGTCGGCGCATCACCGATGGCCACCACCACATCGTTGCCGAATTTTTGCCAGGCGCGGCGAATGCCGGCCGCCGAACGGGTCAGGCCATGTGCCTCGGCCAGCAGGCGGGTTTCTTCGTCATGCACACCGCACCAGGTTTCCACGCCCAGCTGCTTGAGTACGGCACGTTTCAGGCCGGTCTCCACCATGGTGACGTCGGTGACGATGCGCTGACAGCGCAGCAGGGCGCGCATGCCGATGTCGGCGGCGCCCGGAGAGAAGAACATCTCGTCGACGCAGCTGAAGTCGCCGGTGGTATGCACCAGACGCTTGAGCGCCAGGTGCTGATCTGGCGGAAATGCTGACCAGTCACGCCCTTCGGTGATGATGCGCATGCTCTCGGCTTCGATCGGGTGCGGCTGGTAGGCCGGCCACTCGCTTGCGGTGAGCACGGCATCAGCACGGACCTTGAGGTGGTGTGCCTGCTGCGGCAGGCCGACTTTGCTCTCGAAACCGACAATGCGGGTGCGGTACTGGCACAGCGAGCAATTCATGTTGGCTTCGCCGCGCAGCCCCTGTTCGGCCCGCTCCAGCAGCACGTCGGCGACCAGTGCATGGGCGCCGAGATAGCCGGCTTTCAATACCTCGATCTCGTCATGGCGTTGCGCCAGATCGTCCGCCGCACTGTAGATGCGCTTGACCAGCACACCGTCAAACAGGAAATAGGGCAGCACGATCAGGCGGCGGCAGCCCAGCCGGGCAGCACTTTGCAGGCCGTCGGCCACCAGCGGGCTGGCGGTGCCGGAGTAGCAGACAAAGGCGGCACCAAAGCCCATGCCTTCCTGCAGCATGCGTGCCAGCTTGTGCACATCCCCATTGGCATCCGGGTCCGAGGTGCCGCGGCCGACCACCACCAGGCAGGTATCAGCCCGTGCCACGGTGGCCGGACTGTCGCCTTCGGCACGAATAATCCGCTCGCGGCAGACCTCCAGCAGCTTAGGGTGCAGATTCATGGTGGCGGCAAACTGGAAGCTGACCTCCGGGTGCGTGTTTTGCAATGCCGCCAGCTCGGCCGGCAGGTCGTTCTTGGCATGCATGGCCGCCAGCAGTACCGCCGGTGTCATGACGATGCGGCGTGCGCCCTGGGCAATCAGGCGTTCGGCAGCCTGGCCGATGGTGGGCTCGGCAAACTCCAGGAAGCCATGGGCCAGGGCCGGATGGCGCTGCTGCATCAGGTGACTGAGCTGGTTGAACTCGTCGATGCCGTCCGGGTCACGGCTGCCGTGCCCGGCCAGCAGCACGGCAAAATCGTCTGCCGGGTTCATGCCACGACCTCCGGCGCCGGTTCGATCTGGCTGGCCATCGGGGTCTTGCAGCGAATCAGCATGATGCTCATGTCGGAGCAGCGGTGTTCGGCACATTCGGCCAGCGTGCCATGCCACTCGGCTTCATTGCGCGTCAGATTTTCCCAGACTTCGGTTTTGAGTGTCGGGTCGATGCCTTGTGCAATCAGATAAGCAGCGATGTGCCAGGGCATGAAGGAGCGCGCCTCGTCCCACGGGCAGGGGATCACGATGGCGTTGCGCTCGTCCTGCAGCACGTGAACCAGATGGCGCTTGAACGGTTCGAGGTCGCCGCGACGGTGCAGGGTGATGAAGCTGGTTTCGTCGAAGCAGACCTTGGCGCGCGAGGCCAGTACCTGGGCCGAGGTGATGCCCGGCATGGTTTCGACCGGGTGCCCGCAGGCGCGCTCGACTCGCTCGAGGTACTGGAAGCCGCTGAAATGGATATCACCCATAAACACCACGACGCAGCGCTTGCCGGCATGGTGCATGGCCGCGACCTTGTCCAGCTGTGCCACCTGATCGCGGTAGCCCATCTGCACCACTTCGGCGCTGGCCGGAATCAGCGGACGCACCACGTCGATGACCGCATTGAAGCCGGCCACGACGTCTGCGTTAGCCAGCAGTTCTGCGGAACGGCGGGGCAGGTAACCAATATCGCCGGGACCGGCGCCGATACAGATAATCATGTCAATTCCTCGAGTTGCTGCAATGACGTTGTGAATTCGCTGTGTGCCAGGCTGACGGTTCGACCAATAATCAGCAGCGCCGGGCTGCCGATGCCGCGCTGTTCGACGGCGCGGGCCAGCTGGCCGAGTGGCGCCAGCGCCTGGCGCTGCTCGGGGCGGGTGCCGTATTGAATGGCGGCGGCCGGCATGTCGGCCGTCATGCCGCCGGCGATCAGGCGCTGGCTGATGTGGGCCAGATTGTTCAATCCCATGTAGACCACCAGCGTCATGCCGCTTTGCGCCAGGACGGCCCAGTCCGGCTCGTCGCCGTCCTTGTGGCTGTGGCCCGAGACAAAGGTCACGCCATGGACAAAATGGCGGTGGGTCAGCGGTATGCCGAGCGTGGCCGGCACGGCGCTGCCCGAGGTGATGCCGCTGATGATCTCGACTTCAATGCCGGCGGCCAGCAGGGTCTGCATTTCTTCGCCGCCGCGCCCGAAGATGAACGGGTCGCCGCCCTTGACCCGGGCGACCTGCCGGCCGGCCTGCGCCGCCTGCAGCAGCAGGGCCTCGATCTCGTGCTGGGCAGCGGAGTGCGCACCACAGCGCTTGCCGACATGAATCACTTCCACATTCGGTGCGGCAAACTGCAAGACCTCCGGATTGGCCAGATCGTCGATCAGGATCAGGTCGGCCTGACCCAGCCGGCGGACCGCCTTGAGCGTCAACAGTTCCACGTCGCCGGGGCCGGCGCCGATCAAAAATACCTTGCCCTTCATCGGCCAAGCCTTTCGCGAATCGTTAATGTCAGGTGCTCGCCGGACAATTCGTCCAGCGCCAGATAGTCGGCCTGCAGGGCCTCGGCCAGTTGCCGGGCTTGTCCCAGCCGCACAAAGCCGCTTTCCGTGTCCAGCACCAGCGTGGCATGACCCTCATCGGCCAGTTGGCGGGCGAAGGTCAGGGCCTCGCGCCACGGATCCTGACCTTCGTTCAGCGCGACATTGGCGCGGCCGTCGGACAGGATGACCAGCAGCGGGGCGATCTGCTCACTGTGTCGGGCCAGAACGTCGCCGGCCAGCGCCAGTGCCTGTGGCAGGGGGGTGCGTCCGCCGGTCGGCAGGTTTTCCAGCGCTGCGTGTGCCTGCTCGACCTGGCGCGTCGGTGCCAGCACCAGTTCGGCCTGGCGACCGCGGAAGGCAATCACCCCGACCTGATCCCGGCGCTGATAGGCATCGGAGAGCAAGCTGAGCACGCAGCTCTTGACCGCGGCCATGCGCTGCTCGGCTGCCATGGAGCCGGAGGCGTCGACCACCAGCAGGATCAGGTTGCCCTGCTGGCCAACCCGTTCCTTGCGGTGCAGATCGGCGCGGGTGACGGAAAAATGCTGCGCGTCGCGCATCAGGGCGTGACGCAAGGTGGCATCCAGTGCCAGTTGGCTCGGCTGGCTGTCCGGCACGGCGCGCACATACTGACCGTGGCGGCTGTGCTCGGCCTGGCTGCGTCGCCCGGCCGCGCTGCTGCGTGTCTGGCTGTCGACCTGCAGGTGGCCGATTTCCCGTGGCGGGGCTGCGGCAATCAGCGTGGTGTCCTGGTCGTCGTTTGGCGATTCGCCGCTCTGGTCTTCTTGCGGTTTTTCGGCGGTCTGCTCGCCCTCGGGAGGTTGTCCCGCTGGTGGGGGTGACTGCTGTTGGCGCGTCAGTTGCTCCAGCTTGTCCTGATCCATGCCGGTCTGCTCAAACGGCTTGTGGCGGCGCCGGTGCGGCAAGACCAGCAAGGCGGCATCTCGCACGTCCTCCGCGCGTACTTCGTCGCGCCCGTCCAGTGCTGCCAGCGCACGGGAGGCCTTGTACAGCACGATATCGGCACGCAGGCTGGCCACTTCAAATTCGCAGCACAGCTGGCTGATAAAGCCGAGCAGGTTGTCAGACAGGCGGGTTTGGGGCAGCCGGTCCCGGGCGACGGCGATGGCCTGCTGCAGTTGCCGGCTTTCGGCCTGCCATTGCTGCTCGAAGGCCAGCGGATCGGCTTCAAAGGCCAGGCGGCGGCGTACCACCTCCGTGCGTTCGGCCGGATCTTTCGCTGCGCTGACATCCACCATCAGGCCGAAGCGATCGAGCAACTGCGGACGCAGATTGCCTTCTTCCGGGTTCATGGTGCCGATCAGGCTGATGCGGGCCGGGTGACTCAGCGACAGGCCTTCGCGCTCGACGGTGTTGCTGCCCATGGCGGCGACATCCAGCAGCACATCCACCAGGTGGTCGGCCAGCAGGTTGACTTCGTCGATATACAGGATGCCGCGGTGTGCCGCTGCCAGCAGCCCCGGCTTGAAGGCCTGACGGCCGTTCTGCAGGGCCGCTTCGAAATCCAGGCTGCCGAGCACCCGGTCTTCGGTGGCGCCCAGCGGCAGGTTGACGAAGGGGGCCGGGCTTTCCTGTGGCACATGGTCGGTGCCCTGGCACACCGGGCAGTGCGCCAGCGGGTGTTGCGGATCACAGTTGTAGCCACAGCCCGGGGTACGGGCGATATGCGGCAACAGGGCGGCCAGGCCGCGCGCAGCGGTACTCTTGGCGCTGCCTTTGTCGCCGCGGATCAGCACGCCACCCAGTGTCGGGTCGACGGCACACAGCAGCAGCGCCTGTTTCAGCTGCTGCTGACCGACGATGGCGGCAAAGGGGTAAATCTGCTTCATGATCGCGATTCTCCGCGTGCTTCCAGCCAGGCTTCGCTCTGCAGGTGCAGGGCGCGCAGGCGGGCCAGGGTGTCGGCATCCGGTTCGGCCCACAGCTGGCGTTCCGCCGCTTCCAGCAGACGCTCGGTGATGGCATTCATCGCCCAGGGATTGTTGTCGGCAAAGAACTGTTGCATGTCGGCGTCCAGCGCATAGCGTTCTGCCAGCGTCTGGTAGACCCAGTCGTCGACCACGTGGGCGGTGGCGTCGTAGCCGAACAGGTAGTCGACGGTCGCGGTCAGCTCCAGACCGCCTTTGTAGCCATGCTTCTGGATGCTGGCGATCCACTTGGGGTTGACCACCCGGCTGCGGAACACCCGCAGGACTTCCTGCTTCAGACCGCGCACCGCCGGGTTATCCGGGTTGTGACTGTCGCCGAACTCCTGCCGGGGCTGACGGCCGCTCAGGCTGCGGATGGTGGCGATCATGCCGCCGTGGTATTGCAGATAGTCGTCGCTATCGAAAATGTCGTGCTCGCGGTTGTCCTGGTTGTGCAGCGCCACTTCAGTGCCGGCCAGACGATGGCGCAAGGCATCGCGGGCATCGCAGCCATTGTGCTGGCGGCTGTAACCATAGCCGCCCCAGTTGATGTAGGCGCTGGCAAAGTCGTGCTCGTCCTGCCAGTTCTGCTGCTGGATCAGTGGCAGAATGCCGGCGCCATAGGTGCCGGGTTTGGAGCCGAAGACCCGCAGCAGGGCCTGGGCCTCGGTCTGCTGGCCGAGAATCTGCTGTGTCAGATCCTGCAGATAGTGCTTGCGCAGGAAATTCTGTTCGACCGGCTCGTCCAGCCTTGCCACGGTTTCCACCGCCTGATCCACCAGATGGATCAGGTGCGGGAAGGCGTCGCGGAAAAAGCCGCTGATACGCACGGTGACGTCGATGCGCGGGCGGCCCAGTTCGGTCAGCGGGATGACCTCAATACCCTGTACGCGACGGCTCTCGGCCTGCCAGACCGGGCGTACGCCGAGCAGGGCCAGGATTTCGGCAATGTCATCGCCGTGGGTGCGCATGGCGCTGGTGCCCCAGACGCTGATGCTGACGGATTCGGGCAGCTTGCCGGTCTCCTGCTGGTGGCGGGCAATGACTTCGCGTGCCAGCTCGGCGCCGATTTTCCATGAGGCCTGCGACGGCAGACTGCGCGGGTCGACCGAATAGAAATTGCGACCGGTCGGCAGGACATGAGCCATGCCGCGTGTTGGCGCGCCGCTGGGTCCGGCCGGCACGTAGCCGCCAGCCAGACCGTGCAGCAGGTTGTCGATTTCCTCGCGGGTGCGTGCCAGGTCCGGTACCAGTTGGCTGCACAGATAGTCCAGTACGCTGAGTAATGCAGGATCCGGTGCCATGCCGGGCAGCGCGGCGGCGATGCAGGCAGGGATGGCTTCGCGGGCAAAGTGATGGCTGGCCAGTCCGGCTACCAGCTGACGCGACAAGGCGGCAATCGCTTCCAGCGCATCGGCATGGGTGACCAGTGGTCGTGGACTCAGACTGGCGAGCCGGGCTGGTACCGTTTCCAGACGACGACCCTTGTCTTGTTCCAGGGCGGCCGGGTCCAGGCCGAGGGCGCGTGTCACGCTGCCGGGCAAGGAAGGAATCTGCAGATTGGCCAGTCGGGTCAGGGCGCACAGCATGTCGATCAGCGCTTCGCCCTGCGGGGCCTGGCCGAGAATGTGCAGACCGTCGCGAATCTGTGCCGCACCCAGTTCGCACAAATAGCCATCAATGTCTTCGATCAGGTGCGCGACATCGACTCCGTCCATGCCGGCCAGGGTCTTCGGGACGCCGTGCTCGTCCGGTGTGTCGTCCCAGTGGTGATCGTGATCATGGTGATGGTGGTCACCATGGTCATGGTCATGATCGTGGGGGTGCGGGTGGCCATGGTGATGGCCGTGAGCAGCGTGCGGTTTGCCCGCCGGACGGTAGTGGGCCGCCCCCTTGACCGGGGTGCGGTAGCCGCTGCTGGCTGCGGTGGCGGGCCTGAGCGGCGGGTGGGCATGGTCATGATCGTGGTCATGACCATGCGCCAGCATGGCGCCCAGGTCAGCATCCAGCTTGGCCTCCTTGATCAGATCCCAGATCTGCTGCTGCAGGATCGGCAGCTTGGATGGGTCCAGCATTTCCACCTGGTAGTACTCGTCGACCAGCTGAGTCAGCTGTGCCAGCGGTCCATAGGTGTCTGCCGTGGTCATCGGTGGCGTCAGATGGTCGATGATGACGGCGTGGGCGCGGCGCTTGGCCTGCGAGCCTTCGCCCGGATCATTCAGGATGAAGGGATAAAACAGCGGCATGTCACCCAGAACGGCATCGGGGAAGCAGTCTTGTGACAGACCTACGCCTTTGCCGGGCAGCCATTCCAGCGTGCCGTGCTTGCCGACATGCACGATGGCATCAGCCTGCCATTCGTCGCGCAGCCAGCAATACAGAGCGTAGTAGTGGTGGGTCGGCGGCAGGTCCGGGGTGTGATAGATGGCATCCGGATCCATGCCGTAGCCGCGCGGCGGTTGCAGGGCGACAAAGGCATTGCCGAACTGCATGCCCGAGAAGTAAAGCTGCTCCTGATGCACATAGGCCGTACCGGGGGCCTCACCCCAGCGCTGGTTCATGCGTTGTTGCAGCGAGGCGGGCAGTTCGGCGAACCATGCTGCGTAGCGTGCCGCCGGCACCCGCGCAATCGCCTGCATCATCTGGGTACTGGTCAGGTAGTCCTGGTCGTAGGCTCCCCGGTCAATCAGCTGGTGCATCAGGCTGGTGCTGTCTGCCGGCAGTCCCTCGACCTGATAGCCATGGGTCTGCATGGCTTGCAGGATGGCCCAGAGCGAGGCGGGGGAGTCCAGGCCGACGGCATTGCCGATCTGTGCCGCCTTGCTATTGGAGTTGGTGAAGATGAAGGCGATGCGTTTCTCGTGCGCCGGGGTGGTGCGCAGCCTGACCTGACGTGCCACGATGCCGGCCAGACGGCGGACCCGGTCGGGCACCGGGGCATAGCTGGTTTCGCTGCTGGCCTGATCGGCATGCGCCTCCTTGAAGGAAACCGGCACGCTGATCAGTCGGCCGTCAAACTCCGGCAGTGCCACGTTCATGGCGGTGTCCAGCGGGTTGAGGCCGCGGTCGGCTGCGAGCCACTGCGCCTCGGTCATATTGCTGGTGATGGCTTGCAATACCGGCACATCCAGTTGCTCAAATGCGCTCACCGACCAGCCTGCCTGGGTCGCACCGTCAGGGTTGACTTCGCCGATGGCAAAGGAGGTGGTGTTGACCAGCGCCTCGATCGGCTCGGCCAGCAGATCATTGAGCGCCGCCGGCAGTCCTTGCTCGCCCGGCGTGCGCAGCGAGGCGGTAAACAGTGGCAGGGTGTTCAGCTGGCGCTCGTGCAGGGCATCGATCAGGGCATCGACAAAGCGGGTATTGCCGGACAGCCAGTGGGCGCGATAGAACACCAGGCCGACGGTCGGCCATTGGGGGTTGCGGATGGCGCGCCAGTCATCCAGCGTTGCCAGGGCGCCCAGTTCCGGATGGTACAGGCCGTGGTCCGGCAACGTGAGCGGCTCGGCATAGCCATGACCGGTCATCAGCAGGCGGTCGGAGAGACAGCGCAGCATGTGAGCCAGATTGTCGCTGCCGCCAGCCTGCAGATAAGCGTTGATTTCCTGTTGCAGCCCGTGGCCGACATTGCACAGGGCGGTCAGGTCCGGGTCGGGCTCGCCGGTGCCGCTGATGATCACCAGATGGTGATGGTGCTGGCGGATATGGGTCAGCAACAGGTCGAAGCCGGCGATGGCTTCGGCGCGGCCCAGGACGCGTACCACGAAGACGCTGGTGTCGCGCAAAGGGCCGTTCAGCAACTGCTGCATGGCCTCAGCACTGTCGATGGCTTGCAGGTTGATGCCGTTGACGGCGACAAAGTCGGCGGGCAGCGGGGCGCGCAGCAGGGCGGACAGATCAGTGCCGGCGTGGCTCAGCAGGGCAATGCCGTGACTCATGCCACACCTTCGGCAGCATGGACGGACAGGAAATGGTAGCGGTGCATCGGCGCCCTCGGATGACGTTGTGTCGTCGAGAGCGAGGGCAGCAGTCTGGGGAGAATGGTCCGGTCTGCATGCTTGTCCACCAGTACACCCCGACTGGTTCTAGCTCACGTCGACAAGTCTGACGGCCGGTCTCCTGGCTCGCGCGTCATCGCCTTGAATCGCCTTCCCGGTCGGATGCCCGGTGGCAGTGGATTCAGACTCTTCGCTTACAGTTGCGGGGGCAGCTGCGGCATTGAACCGCATTCCCGTTTCACCCGTTGCAACACGGGCACCGTCATGTAAAGGGCGAATATTACGTGATGAATGGGTAACTTTGGTAAAAAAATGAACAAAGTTTGACTTAGGTCGGGATAGGAGGGGGGAGTATCCTCCGGCGGCACAGGCAATCGTTTGCCTGTGCCGCCGGCGTTAGCTTTTGACCAGGGTGAAGCTGGCCAGCGCCTGATCCAGTCGCGCCCAGTCACTTTCTTGCGCTGGCAGACCGAAACGCAGGCTTGGCGGCGCGTCGAATAAGCGGGTGAGGATGCCCTGGCTGGCCAATTGCCGATGCAGCATGGCCGCTTGCGGATGGCACACCCACTGGAATAGCGGCGTGGACCCGCCTGGCGCCAGGCCATGCCGGCGCAGCAGCGTGGCCAGCCGGTCACTTTCGGCCGGCAGGCGCTGGCGCATGGCCGCCTGCCAGGCCCGGTCCTGCAAGGCCATTCTGACGGCCTGGCGTGCCGGGCCGGCCAGGGTCCAGGGGCCGAGCTCGTCCTGCAGTGCCTCGATCAGCGCTGGCCAGGCAAAAACAAAGCCGGCGCGCGCGCCGGCCAGGCCAAAGAATTTGCCGATGGAGCGCAGGATGATCAGGCCGGGCTGTCCAGCCAGCGGCAGCAGGCTGCGTTCCGGTGTGACGTCGAGGAAGGTTTCATCCAGCACCAGCCAGCCGTCGCGTTGACGCAGGCGCGCATGCCATTCGCGCAGTTGGGCCGGCTCGGGCAGCCAGCCGGTCGGATTGTTGGGGGTGCACAGCTGCAGCACGTCCACTTGCGGCAGCGCGGCATCAATGTCTTCCGGTGCCAGGCGCAGAACATGGTGTCCCTGCTTTTGCCAGGCGTACGGGTGTTCTGCGTAGGTCAGTGTCAGCATGCCGACCCGGCAGGGCGGGCGCAGGCGCGGCAGGGTCTGGATGGCGGCTTGCGAGCCGGCCACGGCCAGTGGTTGTGGCGCCGCGTAGAAGTCACTGGCGGCTTGCTCCAGACCGTCGTCCAGCTCCGGCAGGCGCTGCCAGCTACTGGCCTCGATGGCCGGAACAGGCCAGCCATGCGGGTTGAGGCCGGTCGAGAGGTCGACCCAGTCTTCCAGGGCGATACCGTATTGTCGCGCGGCGGCGCGCAGTCCCCCTCCGTGCTTAAGCATGCCAGCCTCCCCAGCACAATGCGGCCAGCAGTCCCAGCAGTCCCCAGGCCCACATGCCGCGCCGGACCAGGGCGACGGCGCGGCGGATGTCGGCCATTTCTGGCTCGCGCCCGGCGCCGAGGGCGGGGCGCGCCTTGATCTTGCCGTGGTATACCGCCGCGCCGCCCAGCGAGAGATTCAGGGCGCCGGCGCCGGCGGCCATGACCGGCCCGGCATTCGGGCTGTACCAGGTCGAGGCCTGTGCCATCCAGCAGCGCCAGCCGACACGGGTGTTGCCCAGCAGGACATAGGTCAGCGCGGTCAGTCGCGCCGGAATCAGGTTCAGCAGGTCATCGAAGCGTGCCGCGGCCCAGCCGAAGTACTGGTAGCGCTGATTGCGATAGCCCCACATGGCGTCCAGCGTGTTGGCCAGCCGGTAGAGCACCACGCCGGGAGCGCCGGCCAGCAGAAACCAGAACAGTGCGGAAAACACGGCGTCACCGCCGTTTTCCAGGACGGATTCGACCGTGGCGCGCGCAATCTGGCTTTCTGTCAGCTCGTCGGTCTGGCGGCTGACGATCATGCCGACCCGCTGGCGTGCCAGCGGCAAATCGTGCTGCTCCAGCGCACTGGCCACCGCTTCGGCGTGCTGTGCCAGGCTTTGTGCGCCAATGGCCAGGTACAGCAACAGCACGGCGACGGCGTTGCCCAGCAGCGGCAGACGGGCGAGGGCCCAGGCCAGCAGTGTCAGGGGCAGCAACAGCAGGCTAATGCCGCAGAGCCCGCGCAGGCGCATGCGCCAGGCCGGTTCGGTGTCGGGGTGGCGCGGGTAGAACATGGCTTCTACGCCTTGCGTCAGGCGGCCGAATCCAACCAGCGGATGGTAGCGGCGCGGTTCGGCCAGCAGGCGGTCGAGCAGCAGGGCAAGCAAAAGAAAACTGGCGTTGATCACTTTGTCGGCCTATATAATTCGGCTCTTGCGACCCGAATGGGTCATGGAAAAAGTCGCCATTCTAGGACGAGTGCAAGAAAAATGCGCGTCCGGAGATCAAATCATGTCTGCAAAAACCCTGATGATCCAGGGCACCACCTCGGACGCCGGCAAGAGTACGCTGGCCGCCGGGCTGTGCCGTCTGCTGGCCCGGCGCGGTGTCCGCGTTGCGCCATTCAAGCCGCAAAATATGGCGCTCAATAGTGCCGTGACCGTGGATGGCGGCGAAATCGGACGCTCGCAGGCGGTGCAGGCCCTGGCGTGTGGCATTGAGCCGCATACCGATATGAACCCGGTCTTGCTCAAGCCGAACAGCAATATGGGATCACAGGTCATCATCCAGGGGCGTTCGATCGGCAATATGGATGCCGTGCCCTATCACGCCTACAAGCCCAAGGCCCGTGAGGCGGTGCTGGCGTCGTTTCACCGGCTGGCCGAACAGTATCAGTGCGTGGTGGTGGAAGGGGCCGGCAGCCCGGCAGAGATCAATCTGCGCGAGGGCGATATTGCCAATATGGGCTTTGCCGAGGCGGTCGATTGCCCGGTGTTGCTGGTGGCGGACATTGATCGCGGCGGGGTGTTTGCCCATCTGGTCGGTACGCTCGAATTGCTGTCGCCCAGCGAGCGCCAGCGGGTGGTGGGGTTTGTCATCAATCGCTTTCGCGGTGACATCGCTCTGCTGCAGCCGGGGCTGGACTGGCTGGTGCAGAAGACCGGCAAGCCGGTGCTCGGGGTCTTGCCCTATCTGATGGGCTTGCATATCGAGGCCGAGGACAGCATCAGCCAGAAAGGCTCGGCCGAAGCCGGTACCGGGCGTGCGGTCCTGCGCGTGGTGGCACCGGTCTATCCGCGCATCAGCAATCACACTGATTTTGACCCCTTGCGTCTGCATCCCCAGGTTGAACTGACCCTGGTGGGGCCGGGGCAGCCGGTGCCGCCGGCCGATCTGATGATCCTGCCGGGCAGCAAGAGCGTGCGCGATGATCTGGCCTGGCTGCACCAGCATGGCTGGGCGCCGGCGATCCGGCGTCATCTGCGCTATGGCGGTAAATTGATCGGCATTTGCGGCGGGTATCAGATGCTCGGCGGGCAGATTCATGATCCGCTCGGGCTGGAGGGGGCCCCGGGCAGTTGCCCGGGGCTGGGTTTGCTGGACATGGAAACCACGCTGGCAGCCGAGAAATGTCTGACCCGGGTGGAAGGGGTACTGGCGGGCAGCGGGGCCTCGGTCACCGGTTACGAGATTCACATGGGGGTGACGCAAGGTCCGGCACTGGACCGGCCTGCGGTGCTGCTGGCGGACAAATGCGACGGGGCGATGTCGCAAGACGGGCAGATCATGGCCACGTATTTGCATGGACTGTTCGATCACCCGCAGGCTTTGCAGTCCCTGCTGGATTGGGCGGGCCTGGCGAGGGCTGAAGTCATCGATTACCCGGCTCTGCGCCAGCAGCACATTGACCGGCTGGCAGATTCGCTGGAGGCACATCTCGATCTGGTGCGTCTGAGTGCCGTGCTGCCGGGGCTGGGCGCCTGACGCGTTCCAAGGTCCGGCGCCTTTTTGATGGTGGCTCGCGTATCATGGCGGGATTGTAGAGATTGCACAGACAGGAATGAACATGTCATCGGATATTCGGCTTGACGCCAAGGTTTACCAGGCCATCGAGCAACACTGTACCCAGGGTGATCATTTCACCGAAACGGATGAACTGGCGCTGGCGCTGGACGAGTATGCCAGGGCCTGGGCCTTGTTGCCCGATCCGCAGCGTGCCTGGGAGGCCGCGACCTGGATCAAGATTGCCATGGCCGACGTCCATTTCTTTGCCGGTCGTTTTGCCGAGGCGGAGGCCGAGCTGGACTATGCGCTGACCTGTCCGGGCGGTCTGGGCAATGCCTATATCGATTTGCGCATGGGACAGGTGCTATTCGAGCAGGGGCAACTGGAAGAAGCGCGCGAATGTTTGCGGGATGCCCTGGATGCGGCCGGTGAAGAGATCTTCGACGGCGAAGACGACAAGTATCTGGCGCTGCTGCGCAGCTGAGGCGGGGGTGGCATGCAGGATGTTCAGCTCATGACGCCTTATCAGTTGCTGGGGGGCGAGGGGGTGGTGCGCTGGTTGTGTGACCGCTTCTACGACATCATGGACCAGGAGCCTGCAGTGGCTGCCCTGCGGGCCATGCATCCGGCGGACTTGTCCGGTTCGCGCCAGAAACTGTTCATGTTTCTTTCCGGCTGGCTGGGCGGGCCGCAGCTGTATGTCGAGGCCTTCGGCCACCCGCGGCTGCGCATGCGCCACCTGCCCTTTGCCGTGGATGAAGCCGCGCGCGATCAGTGGATGTTCTGTATGCGCCAGGCAGTCAGTGAACTGATTGTGGAAGAGGCGCTGAAAGAAAAGTTGCTGGCCGCGTTTTATGACACGGCAGATTTCATGCGCAATCGTTGATGGAGAAATGCCATGGAAAAAGTCTGTCCCGTTGATCAGACCGAGTTGCTGCCGGAAGGGCGGCAGTGGCGCTGCCCGAGCTGTGCACAGGCTTTCCGCGTGCAGGGACGGTGCCTGGATTGTGGTGCCGAGCTGGAGCGGCTGCAGGCCTGTGGTGCCAGTAACTGGTTTTGTCCGCAGTGCAATGAGCTGAAGTCGCGTGCTCGTGTCCAGACGCGCCTGCAGGTGGTCGAAGCGGGGTGAGGCGCCTCTGCCGCATCGTGTTTTATCTGGCCGGGTGATTCCCGGCTTTTTATTTGCTCACGTGAGCATTAATTTGTTTTGTCGGTACGCAGCGGGTGCTGGGTGAGGGGTGTGGCAAATATGCGACGTTCATGGCATCAGGGTGATGGGCGCAAGGCCGGGGAATGGTGTTTAGAATTTCAAACATCATATAGTGATATCGACTATCATTTGGTCGAAAATGTAGTGATATAAACTGGCAAATTAAAAAAACGCCATGCAATTTTGCATGGCGTTTTGCGTTTTTGCAGCTAAATCACAGCTTGATCAATGTGCTCTTCAGCTCGGTGTATTTTTCCAGTGCGTGCAGCGACTTGTCGCGGCCGTTGCCGGATTGTTTGAAGCCGCCGAACGGGAAGTTCATGTCCCCGCCTTCGTCGTAGCAGTTGACCCAGACTGTGCCGGCGCGCAGGCGGCGCGACACCTGGTGGGCGGTGCTCAGATCGGCCGTCCACACGGCAGCAGCCAGACCATATTCAGTGTCATTGGCGATGTGGACAGCCTGGTCGATGGTGTCGAAGGTGATCACCGACAGCACTGGTCCGAAAATCTCTTCGCGGCAGATGGTCAGGTCAGGGCGCTCGCAGTCAAAAATGGTCGGCTCGATGAACAGGCCCTGGGGGTGCAGGTTGGCGGCGCGTCCGCCATTGAGCAGTTTGGCGCCCTCGCTCTGGCCCTTGTCGATGTAGGACAGCACTTTGTCGTACTGGATGCGGTCGACGATGGCGCCCATGCGGGTGTCAGGGTCGAGCGGGTCGCCCGGGGTGTAGCGTGCGGCGGCTTTTTTCAGCTCGGCGAGGAAGGTGTCACGGATCTCGCGTTGTACCAGTACCCGTGAGCCGGCGGTACACATTTCACCCATGTTGTAGAAGATGGCGCCGGCCGCGGCCCGGGCGGCGGCGCTGATGTCCTTGCAGTCCTTGAGGATGATGTTCGGACTCTTGCCGCCCAGTTCCAGCCAGACACGCTTGAGGTTGGATTGGGCGGCATAACCGGCAATCAGCTTGCCGACCGCGGTCGAGCCGGTAAAGGCGACGCAGTCAACGTCCAGGTGCAGGGCCAGCAGCTTGCCGACATCGCCCGCCCCCGGCAGTACCTGAAAGATGCCGTCGGGGATGCCGGCTTCCTTGGCCAGCTGGCCAAGACGAATGGCCGTCAACGGTGATTTTTCTGAAGGCTTGAGGATGACGGCGTTGCCGGCAGCCAGCGCCGGGCCGAATTTCCAGCTGGCCATCAGGATCGGGAAGTTCCATGGCACGATGGCTGCCACCACGCCAATCGCTTCACGGCTGACCAGGCCGACCAGGCTGGGGTCGACCGGTGCGAGCTCGCCGCCGACCTTGTCGATGGCCTCGGCAAACCACTCGGTGCAGTAGGCGGCGCCGGGGACGTCGACACTCAGGGTGTCGCCGATCGGCTTGCCGGCATCCAGGGTTTCCAGCAGGGCCAGCTCTTCCAGGTGCTGGCGCATCAGCCCGGCGAAGCGTTTGAGAATGCGCGCGCGCTCGCGTGGCGCCAGATGGGCCCAGTCGCCATGGTCAAAAGCCATGCGCGCTGCGGCAACGGCATTGTCGACCTCGGCCTGGCCGCACCAGGCGATGTCGCCCAGGCTGGCGCCGGTTGCCGGATTGATGGCGGGAAAGCGTTTGCCATCATGGGCGTCCTGATAGGCGCCATTGATGAATGCGCGGCCTTCGATCCGCAGGTTTGCGGCTCGGGCTTGCCAGTCTGCATGGGAAAGACCCATCTCCATCTCCTTTGTCGTTGTGTTGCCATTGCCGCTGGCGGGCCGGACACTGCCGGTCTCAGGGCGGTTTGGTCAGAATGTGGGGGGCGAGCTGGCGCTGACGACCTCGCAGATGCCTTCGCCCACATTGCGGAAGCGATGGGGCAGGCGGCTGTCGAAGTAGTAGGCATCTCCCGGTCCGAGGGTGCGGCTTTCGCCGTTGACCGTCACTTCAATTTGTCCGCTGATGACCACGCCACCCTCCTGGCCTTCGTGCATCAGCATATCCGGGCCGGTATCGGCGCCGGGTTCGTAATGTTCGCGCAGGATGGCGATGTCGCGATGATCATGCGCCGTGCCTACCAGCAGAAAGCGGATCTGATCGTTGCCCAGGTTGGGCAGTTCGTCGGCCTGGTAGAAGACTTTCGGGGTTTGGGGTTCGGCGTCGAAGGTAAAGAAGTCTGCCAGGGTCATCGGCAGTCCCTCCAGCACCTTTTTCAGCGAGCTGATCGAGGGGCTGACCCGGTTTTGCTCGATCAGGGAGATGGTGCCGTTGGTCACGCCTGCGCGTTTTGCCAGCTCCCGCTGCGAGAGTCCGTAGCGGTCTCGTACCATTCTCAGGCGTGCGCCTACATCCATTGTGCTTCCTCGTCTTGTGCCTGCCCGTGCTGGGGTTGTGTGGCTGAAGCCGGGCGGTTTTTCACTGGTGTGTTGATGTTAATAATTTTAGACGTTACCGTGATGTGCTGGTTGATGCAATCGTGGTAGCTTGCTGCAATGCAAAATCGATAGTCCTTTGCAATACGCAGATTTTATAGTCAAAATCAGTATCAGACAGCAAGTGGCATGTAAATTTTATTAAACGGCTGTCCCGTGGCCTGATTCATGCCCGGCAGGCCCTGCGCTCAATACCGAACCCAGACATCAATCACAGGAGAGAAGTATGTTAATCGGCGTTCCGAAGGAGATTAAGAATCACGAGTATCGCGTTGGTCTGACGCCGTCCGGTGCCCGTGAAATGATCGCCCACGGCCACAAGGTACTGGTCGAAACCCAGGCCGGCCTGGCGATCGGCTTTACCGATGAGCAATACATTGCCGCTGGTGCGTCGATTGCGCCGAGCGCCAAGGCTGTCTTCGATCAGGCTGAGATGATCATCAAGGTCAAGGAGCCGCAGCCGGTGGAATGCCGCATGCTGCGTCCGGGCCAGATTCTGTTTACCTACCTGCACCTGGCACCGGATCCCGAGCAGACCCGTCTGCTGATCGAGTCGGGCGCGATTGCCGTGGCCTATGAAACGGTGACCGATGACCGTGGCGGCCTGCCGCTGCTGGCGCCGATGTCCGAAGTGGCTGGTCGCATGGCGATCCAGGCCGGCGCGCATGCGCTGGAAAAGGCTCAGGGCGGCCGTGGTGTGCTGATGGGCGGTGTGCCGGGCGTGGCACCGGCCAAGGTGGTGGTCATCGGTGGTGGTGTCGTGGGCCTCAACGCGGCTCGCATGGCCATGGGCATGGGTGCCGATGTCACGATTCTGGACAAGTCGCTGAATCGTCTGAAAGAAATCGACATGATCTTCGAGGGTCGCATCAAGACCCTGGTATCCAATACCTCGAACATCGAAGAACAATGTGAAGCAGCTGATCTGGTGGTCGGTGCCGTGCTGGTGCCGGGCGCACTGGCGCCGAAGCTGGTGACCCGTCCGATGCTGAAGAAGATGTTGCCGGGTGCCGTGCTGGTGGATGTGGCGATTGACCAGGGTGGTTGCTTCGAGACCAGTCATGCCACGACGCATCAGGAGCCGATCTATGTGGTCGACGGTGTGGTTCACTACTGTGTGGCCAATATGCCGGGCGGTGTGGCGCGTACCTCGACGCTGGCGCTGTCCAATGCCACCTTGCCGTTTGCGCTGGAACTGGCCAACAAGGGCTGGGCGGGTGCCTTGCTCGACAACGTTCATCTGCGCAACGGTCTGAACATCTGCCGTGGCAAGGTGACTTACCAAGCGGTTGCCAAGGATCTGGGTTATCAGTACGTTGATCCGATCGAGGCCATCAAGGCGTCTTCCTGATAAAGAGGTAGGCATGCAGCAAGCGATTATCGGTATTCCTTGTGATAACAAGATGATCGGCCTGCTGCCGTTCCACGCGGTCGGCGATAAATATATCGCCGCCGCGGCGGGCGGTGCGGGGGGGGTCCCCATCCTGATTCCGGCGATGGGGGACCCTGCCCATCGCGAGGCGATTCTGGATCTGGTCGACGGCGTGCTGCTTCCCGGCTCGCCATCCAATATTGAACCCCATCACTACAACGGCGAACCCAGCCGTCCCGGCAATCCCACTGATCCGGCGCGTGACGCTACCACGCTGCCCCTGATTCCCCATCTGATCGAACGCGGCATTCCCGTACTGGGTATCTGCCGTGGCTTCCAGGAAATGAACGTCGCCCTGGGCGGCGAGCTGTTCCAGTATGTGCATGAGCAGCCCGGTTTTCGCGATCATCGCGAACCGGAGGTCGACGACATGGCGGTGAAGTATGCGCCGGCGCATGCCGTCCATTTCCCGCAGGACAGTCTGTTCCGGCAATGGCTGTCGGTGGCGGAGGCCCAGGTGAATTCCCTGCATGGTCAGGGGGTGCGTCGTCTCGGCCCGTCCCTGCGTGCCGAGGCCCTGTCCGATGATGGCCTGGTCGAGGCCTTCAGCGTGCCCGAAGCGCGGGCCTTTGCGATGGCCGTGCAGTGGCACCCCGAGTGGAAGTTTGCCGACAATCCGGTTTCCATGGCGATTTTCAAGGCGTTCGGCGATGCCTGCCGCGCCCGCCGTGCCCAACGCAGCCGCTGAGCGGCGCGTCTTCAGAGCCGTTTTAACGGCCGACAACTGAAATAGAGGGATTCTGTATGAACAACGAGATCATCGAGTGGATGCGCGAGCACCACATCACCGAAGTCGAGTGTATCTTGCCGGACATGACCGGCGTGGCGCGTGGCAAGATCGTGCCGCGTGACAAATTTATCAGCGATCCGGAAATGCGCTTGCCCGAGGCGGTACTGATTCAGACCGTGACGGGTGATTATCCCGATGACAGCTACCTGGATGTGACGGACCCGGACATGGTGCTGTATCCGGACGAGAGTTCGCTGCGCTTTGTGCCCTGGGCCGCCGATCCGACCGCCCAGATGATTTACGAATGCACCCGCTCCGACGGCACGCCGGTGGATGTCTCGCCGCGCAATGTGCTCAAGCGTGTGCTGTCACTCTACGACCAGCACGACTGGGAGCCGGTCGTGGCCCCGGAGATGGAGTTTTATCTGCTGTCGCCCAATCCGGATCCGGACATTCCGCTGGCGCCGCCGGTCGGGCGTACCGGCCGTGCCGAGTTCGGCCGGCGCTCTTACTCGATCGACGCCGTCAACGAGTTTGACCCGCTGTTCGAGGATATCTACGACTTCTGCCACGCACAGGGGCTGGAGGTGGATACGCTGATTCACGAGATCGGCACCGCCCAGATGGAAATCAACTTCCTGCACGGCAATGCCGTGGCGCTGGCCGATCAGGTGTTCCTGTTCAAGCGCACGGTACGCGAGGCGGCCTTCCGCCACAATATGTACGCCACCTTCATGGCCAAGCCGATGGAGAATGAACCCGGCAGTGCGATGCATATCCATCAGAGCATCATCAACCGGTCGACCGGCAAGAACATTTTCACCAATGAAGATGGCTCGCCGTCGGAGCACTTCTTCCACTTCATCGGTGGCCTGCAGACCTATCTGCCGCATGCCATGCCGCTGTTTGCGCCGTTTGTGAATTCCTTCCGCCGCCTGTCGCGCTATACCGCCGCACCGACCAATGTGCAGTGGGGCTATGACAACCGGACGGTAGCCTTCCGTGTGCCGCATTCTTCGCCGCAGGCGCGTCGCGTGGAGAACCGCGTGCCGGGCGTGGATGCCAATCCCTATATTGCCATGGCGGCCACGCTGGCCTGCGGCTATCTCGGCATGATCAACAAGATTCCGGCTTCAGAGCCTTGCCAGAGTGATGCCTACGAGCTGCCGTTCCAGTTCCCGCATGGCTCCGAGGAGGCGCTGGCCAAGCTGCGCGAGTGTCCGGAGCTGGCCGAGGTGCTGGGGCCGCGTTTTGTGCGCATGTACGTCGCCCTGAAAGAAAAGGAATTTTCGGAGTATTTCCGCGTGATCAGTCCGTGGGAGCGCAAGTTCCTGCTGTTGCACGTATAAGGCTGAAACGCAACGCCGTGAGCGCAGCCGGCCCGCGCCGGCTGCAGGGGAATCAACAGGAGAAACCAGATGAAGCAGCACAATACCGAAACCCTGCGTCAACAGGACGCCGCCCACCACCTGCATCCGTTTTCCGACATGCAGTCGCTCAATCAGCAGGGTGCGCGCGTCATCACCCACGCTGACGGTATTTATCTGTGGGATTCGGAAGGCAACAAAATCATGGACGGCATGGCCGGTCTGTGGTGTGTGAACATCGGTTATGGCCGCAAGGATCTGCCGGAAGTCGCCAAGAAGCAGATGGAAGAGCTGGCCTACTACAACACCTTTTTCAAGACCACTCATCCGGCTGTGGTGGAATTGTCCTCGCTGCTGAATGAGGTGACGCCGGCCGGTTACAGTCATGTGTTCTATACCAACTCCGGTTCGGAGTCGGTGGATACCATGATGCGCATGGTGCGTCATTACTGGGACACCCAGGGCAAGCCGCAGAAGAAGACCCTGATCGGTCGCTGGAACGGTTATCACGGCTCGACCATTGGCGGGGCCAGCCTGGGTGGCATGAGCTATATGCACGAGCAGGGCGATCTGCCGATTCCGGGCATTGCGCATGTCGAGCAACCCTGGTGGTACAAGCATGGCAAGGACATGACGCCGGAAGAGTTTGGTCTGCAGGCCGCCCGCTGGGTCGAGGACAAGATTCTGGAGATCGGTGCCGACAAGGTGGCCGCCTTTGTTGGTGAGCCGATTCAGGGGGCGGGCGGGGTGATCATTCCGCCGTCGACCTACTGGCCGGAAGTGGAGCGTATTTGCCGCAAGTACGATGTCCTGCTGGTGGCGGATGAGGTGATCTGTGGTTTTGGCCGTACTGGCGAATGGTTCGGTCACCAGTTGCTGGGTTTCCGTCCGGATATTTTCACCACGGCCAAGGGCTTGTCCTCGGGCTATCTGCCGATTGGTGCGGTGTTTGTCGGTGATCGCGTGGCCGAGGGGCTGCTGGCCGGTGGCGATTTCAATCACGGCTTTACTTACTCCGGTCATCCGGTCGCGGCGGCCGTGGCCCAGGCGAATGTGCGTGCCTTGCGCGACGAAGGCATCATCGAGCGCGTCAAGAATGAAACCGGTCCGTATATGCAGAAGCGCTGGCGCGAGACTTTCGGCAATTTCGAGCATGTTGACGATATCCGCGGTGTCGGGCTGATCCAGGCCTTTACGCTGGTCAAGGATCGCAGCAAGCGTGAACTGTTCCCGGACTGGGGCAACATGGGTATGAAGTGCCGCGACATTTTCTTCCGCAACAACCTGATCATGCGCGCATGCGGTGATCATATTGTGTCGGCGCCGCCACTGGTGATCACCAAGGAAGAAATCGACAAGATGCTGTCTGTGGCCGCGCGTTGCGTCGAGACTTTCGAAAAAGAGGTGCTTTTTTAATTGAATGACTTTGACTAAGGTATAGTTAGTTATATCTGATTTCTGCTTTGCGCCTTCAATAGCGGATTTGGTATAATCAAATCCGCTATTTTAGTTAAAAATAAAAATAGATAGTCATTAAAATGGCTTGACCGTCTACTAAAACTATGGGGCAGTGACGCATGTTTGTCGGTATCGGCTATGTGGTGATCCTTCTTTCCACGCTCGGTGGCTTTGTCATGGCTGGCGGGCATCTTGCGGCACTGATCCAGCCCATTGAACTCATGATGATCGGCGGTGCGGCCGGTGGTGCCTTTGTGGTGGCCAACGGCGGTCCGGCGATGAAGGCCACCCTCAAGGCCTTTCCTCAGGTCTTCAAGGGCTCACCCTACAACAAGGCCTTCTACATGGAGCTGTTTGCCATGCTCTATGAGATTCTTGCCAAGGTGCGCAAGGAAGGCCTGATGTCGATTGAAAACGATGTCGACAACCCCGAAGCCAGCCCGGTTTTCAGTAAATATCCAATCGTCGCAAAAGATCATCATGTCGTTGAATTTATTTGTGATTATCTGCGCCTGATGGTGGGCGGCAATCTGAATGCCTTTGAAATTGAAAACCTGATGGATGTGGAAATCGAAACCCATCACCACGAGGGCGAGATCCCGGTTTCGGCCGTCAAGGCCATTGCCGACGGGATGCCGGCCTTCGGTATTGTGGCCGCGGTGATGGGGGTGGTGCACACCATGGAATCGGTGGGGATTCCGCCGGCCGAGCTGGGTCTGCTGATTGCCCACGCGCTGGTGGGGACCTTCCTCGGGATTTTGCTTTCCTATGGCTTCGTCGGCCCGCTGGGGACGATTCTCGAACATCGTCTCGCCGACGGTACCCGGGTATTCCAGACCATCAAGGTCACCATTCTGGCCAGTCTGAACGGCTATGCGCCGCAGGTGGCGGTGGAGTTCGGTCGCAAGGCGCTGTCTTCGCATGATCGTCCGTCCTTCAAGGAACTGGAAGATCACGTCAAACAGGCCAAGAATCGCTAAAAGAGGTCCGTCATGGCAGATGAATCGCAACGGCCCATTATCGTCAAACGCATCAAGAAGGGTGGCCACGGCCATCACGGGGGTGCCTGGAAGATTGCCTATGCCGACTTTGTGACGGCCATGATGGCGTTCTTCCTGCTGATGTGGTTGTTGGGCTCCGTGTCGCAGGGCACGCTGGACGGGATTGCCGAGTACTTCAAGACCCCGCTCAAGGTGGCCTTGTCCGGCGGGCAGGGAACCGGCGATGCGACGGCGCTGGTCAAGGGTGGCGGTACCGATCTGACGCGCAAGTCCGGTCAGGTGAAGAAAAGCCCCCAGTCGGACCCGGCCAAGGAGAAGGCCCAGCTGACCCAGCTGCAGAAGAAAATCCAGCAAACCATCGAAGCCAGTGTGCAGCTCAAGGCCTACAAGAACCAGCTCAAGCTGGAGATGACGCCTGAGGGGCTGCGCATCCAGATTGTCGATGACCAGAACCGGCCGATGTTCGCCTCCGGCAGCTCAACCATGCTGCCAGCGACCAGTGCCTTGCTGCAGGCCCTGGCCAAGGATTTGAATCAATTGCCCAACCATCTGAGCATTTCCGGTCATACCGACTCGACGCCATATAGCGGTGGCCTCGGTGGCTACAGCAACTGGGAGCTGTCCGCCGACCGGGCCAATGCCGCCCGCCGTGAGCTGGTGGCCGGGGGCCTGGGGTCGGACAAGGTGCTGCGGGTGGTCGGACTGGCTGATGCGGACCCGCTGATTCACGGCAATGTGTTTGCCGCCGAGAACCGGCGTATCACCATCGTGGTACTGAATAAAGACGCCGAGCAGACCATCCTGAATGACGGGGTCAAACCGGCACTCAATAATGAGCCGATCGGTCCGATCGATGCGGCTTCGCAGCCGCAGGGAGAATTGCACTGATTGCTTCCGCCCTGTGGCGGCTGTTGCGCGCCCTGGCGATTCAGTTGCTGGCTGCCTTGCTGGCCTGGTATTTTGTGGCCCCCCTGGCGCATGTCTGGCGCTGGGCGTTGCTGGCCAGTGTGTTTGCCTGCCTGCTGGCGCGCGTTTGTCGCAGTCGGGGTGTGGCGGTGCTGTTGCAGGGCCTGCCGTTGCCGCTGGCGGTGCTGGTCAGTCAGTCTGGCCTGCCGGCCTGGCTGTTCATGCTGGCCTTTTTGTTGACCCTGGCCTTCGGTCGCAATGCCTGGCTGGCCAGGGTGCCGCTGTATCGGTCGAGCGAGGAAGTGGCACAGCAGCTGGCCGCGGTGTTGCCCGAGCAGGGCGTGGTGCTGGAAGCCGGGGCGGGCGATGCCCGGCTGGCCTTGCGTCTGGCCAGTCTGCGACCGGATCTGCAGGTGCATGCCCTGGAGAATGCCTGGGGCAGCTTCTGTCTGGCGAGGTTGCGCTGGCTGCGGGCCGGCCGTCCGGCCAATGTGCGTGTGGCGTTGTCGGATTTCTGGCGGGTCAACTGGCAAGACTACGATTCCGTCTATGTGTTTCTCTCGCCGGCACCGATGAAAAGGGTATGGGACAAATTTCAAATGCAAGCCAGACCGGGGGCCATGTTGATCAGCAATACCTTCGCCGTGCCAGGTGTCGAGCCGGAACAGCGCTTGCCGCTGTCCGGGCGTTTGCAACAGTCCTTGTTGTTGTGGCGGGCCGCGCATGGAACTGAATAGTTGGCTCAATTCGATTGCCGCCCGGCGCTGGCCGATCTTGCCGGGTACGATGGCGGACCTGCGCCAGGCATGTGCGCGCCATAGTGATCTGATCAATTTTTCTGATCTGGCCAACCTGACGCTTTCCGATCCCTTGCTGCTGTTCGACCTGATTCGTGTTGTCGGCGGCTCTCGCGCCCTGCAACGCAATGAAAGCATGCCCTCCATTGAACAGGCGATGATGCTGATCGGCCTGGAGCCGGTGGTCAGTCGTTTTAATTCGCTCACGGTGCTGGAGCCGGTGACCGGACGTCTGCATCCTGGCGTGGTGGAGGACATTGGTCTGTGGCTGGCGCATGGTCGGGTTGCTGCCATCATCGCCAAGGACTGGCTGTCGCTGGCCGGCGAGCACAAGGTGGAAGATTGCTACATCGGTGCGCTGATTTATAACCTGCCTGCCTGCTTCTATCTGCTTTACAGCAATCGCACGGCGGAGCGCCCGCTGTTGCAGGAAGTGTCTGAAGTGTTCGGCATGGATTACCCGAAAGTGCTCGAACAGTTCGTCAAGACCATTCCCTTGCCGATGGGGCTGCTGAATATCATCGCCACCGATGGCGGTGTGTCGCGGCGCAAGCAACTGTTGCGGCTGGCGGTCGCCACGGCCAATGGTCTGGTGCAGGGCGCCTGGCGTTCCCAGTGGTGGGCCGGGGTGGAGGCTGCGGCCCGGCTGATCGGTGTCAGTGCCAATGTGGCCTACAGCGTGGTGCCCTACGCCTGCCTGCATGTGGCCCGCTCGCCGCGAGCGCCGTCTTATAGCTATCCGCTGCGCGAATTCATGATGCTGCCCGGTGAGTTCCATCAGCCGGAAATGCATGCCATTGCGCCGCATGACGAGGAGGGCGAGCTGGATGTCGCCTTGCGCGATACCGTGCGTCATCTGGCGCAGGATCTGCGCTTGCGCCATGTGATGTTCCTGCGTTACGACAACGATGCGCATTGTCTGAAGCTGCGCTATCAGGTCGGCCTGGCGGCGGATCATCCCTTGCGTAACCATGCCGTGACACTGGAGCCGGGCTCGTTTTTTGCCGTGCTGAGCAGTAAGCCGCAGAGCTTTCATGCGCCCGAGGGGGCACGAGCCAAGCTGGCTGCCAGCTATCCGGACGAGTTTTTCCGCATGCATCCCGGCGGCGAGTTTGCCGCCATGACGGTGTTCTCCGGCCATCAGCTGGTCGGGGTGTTCTTCGTTGACTACGGTGACGAGCAGATTCATCTCGACGCCTCGGTCTATCAACGTTTCAAGGAGTTGGTGGCGGCGCTCACAGGCCGCCATGCCTGACATGCAGCCGTCCATCAAAGTCATTTCCTCTGCCCAGAACGATACCCTCAAACAGCTGGTGCGCCTGATTGAGCATGCCCGTGAGCGCCGCAAGCAAGGCTTGCTGGTGGCGGAGGGGATTCATCTGGTGCAGACCGCGCTGGCCGCCGGGGTGGTCTGCACGCAGTTGTTCGTCAATCGCCAGGCTTTGGGCAAGGCTGAGGTGCTGGCCTTGCTGCAGCGCCTGCCTGCCGGTGTTGCCGTTTTCGAGCTGGATGAGGGCTTGTTTGCGCGCGTGACTGCGCTGACCAGTGCGCCCGAGCTGCTGGCTATCTGCCAGCGACCGGTGCCACCCGTCATCACGGGCCGATCCTGCTTGTTGCTGGAAGATATCCAGGATCCGGGCAATATGGGCACCATCCTGCGCTCGGCCGCCGCAGCCGGCGTGACCGAGGTATTTCTCAGTGCCGGTTGTGTTGACGTGTATGCGCCCAAGGTCTTGCGTGCCGGCATGGGGGCGCACTTCTATCTGGCGCTGCATGAACAGGCGGATTTGCTGTCGGTGCTGCAGCAGTTCGACGGGGTGCGCCTGGTGACCAGTCTGGCCGGGGATCGTTCGCTGTATCAGCAGGACCTCTCCGGCAATGTGGCCTTCGTGTTCGGCAATGAAGGTGCAGGGGTGTCGGCGGACTTGCATGATGCGGCGGATGCCCGGGTGCGCATTCCGATGCCTGGGTATGCCGAGTCGCTGAATGTGGCCATGGCGGCCACGCTCTGTCTGTTTGAACGGGTTCGTCAGCTCTCGCCGGCCTGAGTCCGCCAGCACGCGGCATTCAGCCGGTAGAGTACATGGGGTGCCAGCGGGTGGTCTGCCGGTAACTGCGGATGGAGAAAATCGCCCGTGTCGTCCCGTTGCATCCCGATGGCCTGCATGACGGCCCTGGAACGCTGATTGGCCGGTACGGTGAAGGCGACGATCTCGGCGAGCTGCAACTGATCGAAGCCGTAGCGCAAGACCGCGCGGGCGGCTTCTCGTGCATAGCCTTTACCCCAGTGAGCCCGGGCCAGCCGCCAGCCGATCTCGACGCATGGTGTGAAGTGGGCTTGCCAGGCCGGCTGGTTCAGACCACAGAAGCCCAGACATTCGCCATCCCGCTTGCGCTCCAGCGCCCAGAATCCCCACCCCTGCTGAATCATCCGCTGCTGCAGTCTTGCGACGAGGGCATCGCTCTGCCTGGCGCTGAGCGGAGCCGGGAAGTGGGCCATGACGACCGGATCGGCATTCAGCTCGCGCAGGGCGGGCAGATCCTCCGCTTGCCATTCGCGCAGAATCAGTCGGGCGGTGTCGAGGACGCGGGGGATCATGACTCATGCCGGCAGGTGCTGTCGTCGCCATTGCTCGATGAGTTCGATTCGGGCCTCATCAATGCGCTGTGGCAGTTGGCTTTTATCGGTCAGCTGACTGGCCAGGGCACCGGCATTCAGTGACCGGGCGGCATCAAGCATGCCGGCCAGCCAGTCTGCCTGCGGATAGTCGCAAGTGTCGAAACCGGTACGACCGCGGGCGTCGGCCAGGCAGGCATCCAGCATCTGACGGAAGCGCTCGGGGCGGCGCAAGGCGTCACAAGCCTTGAACAGCTTGAGCACGGTGGCGGCGCGCAGTTCGCCGGCTCGGTGGGCGTTGGTGTGCTGCAGGACGGTGATGCGCGCCAGGTCACGGCACTCGGCCGGTATGCGCAGCCGCTCACACAAGTTCAGCAAGGGCTGTTCGCCACGTGACTCGTGGCCAATGTGGCGTGGCAGGATGTCCCGCGGGGTAAGCGCCTTGCCCAGATCATGGCAGAGGACGGCAAAGCGGGTGGCCAGCGGCATGTCGTGACGGGCCGCATAATCCAGCGCCTGCATCACATGAATGCCGGTGTCGACCTCCGGGTGGTGCTGCGGGGGTTGTGGCACGCCAAACAGCGCATCGACCTCCGGCATGATGCGTACCAGGGCGCCACACTGGCGCAGCAGGGCAAAGAAGCGCGAGGGCGTGTCGGTCATCAGTGCGCGAGACATCTCCTGCCAGACGCGTTCGGCCACCAGGGCATCGACTTCGCCATTGGCTGTCATGTCACGCATGAGCTGCAGGGTTTCGCCGGCCGGCTGGAAATTGAAGCGGGCGGCAAAGCGAGCAGCCCGCAATATTCGCACCGGATCTTCGGCGAAGGCCGGGCTGACATGGCGCAGCAGACCGGCGGCCAGGTCAGCCTGACCGTTGAACGGATCGATCAGCTCGCCTTGCGGGCTCATGGCCATGGCGTTAATGGTCAGGTCGCGCCGGGCCAGGTCCTGCTCCAGCGTGACATCGGGGGCGGCATGGAAGGTGAAGCCATGGTAGCCCGGTGCGGTCTTGCGCTCGGTGCGTGCCAAGGCATATTCCTCCTGCGTCTGCGGGTGCAGGAATACCGGGAAATCCTTGCCGACCGGGCGAAAGCCCTGCGAGAGCATCCACGCCGGCGTGGCGCCGACCACCACCCAGTCACGGTCGCCGGCAGGCAGGCCGAGCAGCTGATCGCGCACGGCACCACCGACGACATAGGCCTGAATCGGGGCCGGGAACCTCATGGCGTCAGTTCCGGGGACGGGCTGGCCTGAGCCGGGCTCTGGTCGGCGCTGCCGTTGCCGGACTGGCCGCGGGCCGGGATGGTGCCCATGCGGGTTTTCAGCGTGATGTTTGCATTGTTCATTGCGCTGCCGTAGTAAGCCGCGTTGGCCATGACTTTTTGCACATAGTCACGCGTTTCGCTGAAAGGAATGGTCTCGGCATAGATGGTGCCATCCATCGGCGTGCTGGCCTGCCAGGCGCGGGCGCGGTTCGGGCCGGCGTTATAGCCGGCGGTCGCCAGGACCGGATTGCCGGACAGTGAGGTCAGTACGTATTTCAGGTACCAGGTGCCAAGCTGGATATTGGTTTCAATATCGTTGATGGCCAGCTGGTTGGAAAGGCCCATTTTCTTGGCAACCCAGCGTGCCGTCGCCGGCATCAGCTGCATCAGCCCGGTGGCGCCGGGGCCGGATCGGGCCATGGTGATGAAGCGGCTTTCCTGGCGGATCAGACCGTAGACCCAGGCATCATCGATGCCGATCTGTTTGGCGTAGCGCTGGGTGATCTCCTTGAAGGGGGTCAGATAGCGCAGGGAAAAGTCATGCTGGGTCTGGGTCCGCTCCGCGCTGTAGATGGCCATGTCGTAAAAACCCACTTTGCGGGCAATTTCGGAGGCGGCCAGCAGCTGCATGTCGCTGCGGCCGCGCATGGCCCAGCGCCACTCGTTCTGGGCCTCGCTGCGCAGATCAGGGCGCCGGGCATTTTCGGCGATGTCGTACAGGGCCAGGGCGCGGATGATGGCCGGATCGCGGCGCATCAGGGCACTGTCCTGCTCGCCGGGGGTGCTGCGGTCGGGCAGCGCCTTCAGGCTGTTGCCAAGCTCTTCCTGAGCCAGCAGGCCGTAATAGCCGCGATCGTTGCTGGCACGGGCCAGCAGGGCGTTGGCCTCTCCTTGCTGATTGCGGGTGCGCAGGGCGCGGGCCAGCCAGTATTGCCAGGCTGGTTTGGCGCTCAGCGCGGGCGGCATCGACTGAATGACATTTTGCAGGAGATCCCACTGCCCCTGGCGCAGGGCGGCACGGGCCCACCACTCCCATTGGTCGTTGTTCAGTTGCTGCCTATCTGCGCGGGCATACCAGTTCAGGGCGTCGTCCATCTGCAGCTTGCGGGCTGCCAGCAGCGCCAGTTGGCCCCAGCCATAGCCGGCAGCCGATTTGCCGATGCTGTCCTCAACGGCGCTCAGCGCTCTGGCGGCATCCTGCGGGTTGTTGCGGGCCTTGTTTTCGATCGACAGCAGCATGATCTCCTGCCCCTGTCTGGTCGAGAGGTCAACCTTGCCCGGGCTGTTGATCAGGGTGGCATTGAAGGGCAGATTGTTGTTGTCGGCCAGCTGACGCGCCTGGGTAAGGTAATTGCCGGTCAACAGTCGGCGCAGGCGTTTCCACAGCCAGTCCTGGCTGAGCAGGCCGCGCTGTGCTGCGGCGTTGATCAGGGTCGTGCAGCCTTCCGGGGCGGGGCGGCCATCCAGGAAGCGGTCCAGATTGGCGGGGGCCGTGCCCTGGCGCAGCGTCAGCAAATCGCCATAACACTGGGTTTCCTCGTCACGTCCTTCGGGCGGCAGCTTGCTCCACTGGCTGGCAAACAACGCCCAGTTGCCGCGCTGGCCGAGTTTTTTCAACCACTCGCGGCGGACTTTTTCCGTCAGGATGCCCGGACCATTCTGGTCGAGAAAGCGCTTGATCTGATCGTCGTCGTCTTTGTCCAGTGCCTTGAGGGTGATCCAATAGGCTGGGTAAATGGCCAGAGGGTCGTTCCCCATGCTGGTGGCGTATTGTTGCAGGCGGCTCAGGTCGTTGGCCCGGTAGGCATCCAGCGCGCCGATCAGGTCGCTCTGTGTGGAGGCCTGGCTGAGGGCCGGCATGGTGAGGAGGGCGGCCAGCAAGGCCTGGCGCAAGGTACGAGAGATGACGGTCATGCGAATATCCATATGGGTGGCGCAGTCTGCCGGTTGTCATGTGGCCGGTCGCTCAGGGCAAATATCCCGCAGAAGGGATAAAACCGGATTTTGCCGATGGCGTCCTGAAGGACCGGTTTTTATGGCTAGACAGCCGGGTATCGAGCAAATTCCATAGGATTTTACTTGCTGCAGTGCAGCTTGGCAGCCGGAATGGGGTTGTTATTGAAAATTACTATGGCTTGGCGGGGGCGGACAGCGAGTCATGGCGGTCTTCCGCTGTGCGGTATGCCGCAGGGACATGACCGCACGCGGGAGGGGTCAGACGAATTCGACCGGGACGAAGAAGCTTTTTCCTGTGCGCGAAACCAGTACCTGCGGCTGGCCCGCGACCACGCTGCGGAAGGCGCGCGGCAGGCGACGCCAGTCCATGAATTTGATCTTGATGAGTTGATCGTTGACGTTCATGTTGCGCTCCAGTTCGGGTGAGCCGGGTGGCTCGGTCCGTTGACGATTAATCCACCTGGTGGATGACTCGGGTCACCACGCCCCAGATGAAAAAGCTGGCATCTTCGGGCACTTCAATGGGGGAAAAATCCGGGTTTTCCGGCATCAGGCGGATGCCCTGTGCGGTTTTTTCCAGTCTTTTGACCGTCAGCTCGCCATTGATGACGGCGACGACGATCTTGCCATGGCGCGGCTCGATCGAGCTGTCGACCAGTAGCATGTCACCATCCAGGATGGCGGCGTCACGCATGGACTCTCCCTTGACCGTGACCATGAAGGTCGTGTCCGGGCGCCGGACCAGCAGCGTATTGAGGTCGATGTCGGCCTCGCGCAGATCATCTGCGGGTACGGGGGCGCCGGCTGGCACGCGGCTGGCAAACATCGGCAGGGACAGTGCCGTCAGGCTTTGCCCGAGCGTGCGAAAATCTTCCGCCTGGCTACGTTGCAGCGTCCGCAGTGCGCGATAATCGCTCAGCCACTGGTCCAGCAGGGGCTTGAGGGGCTCAGGCACCCGCATGGCAACCGTCTTGTCCGCGCCAAAGCGGGGTTTGCGTCCTGCTCCCTCGCGTTTTCCGCCTTGTGTCATCTGACTGCTCCTTCAGCGTTTTTTTTGATTATGTACATAATCATCCGGTGAGGCAAGTTTGTTGGGCGGGGAGTGATGTGTTGCTGCAACAGAATGAAAAAACGAAACGATTACAATGGGTTGTCTTGACTGGCGTCAGCCTTTCCGTGTCGAGGCGGTTGACACGGTGCTGGTTCCGCCTAAAATCCGAATCGTTCCCCTTGCTGCTGAAAGCCTTCCATGTCCGACCCGGCTCCCTTGCTGATCTGTCCCAAATGTTGCTCTCTGGACATTGAGGGGCCCGAGTTCCCGCAAGATGAAGATATGATGCTTTGTCGTGGCTGCGGCCATGCGCTCAGCTATGCCGTCATGAGTGCCGAGGTGCGGGAGGCCATGGATGGTGCGGTGCGCCTGATTCACCTGCGCGTGGCGCGCAAGCTGATGGATCTGGAAAAGCCCAAGGCCTGATCCGGCGCACGTCCTCAGCGGCTCTGCGTCAGCGCCAGTTTGATTCCCAGCAGTACGAATACACTACCGGCCAGACGGTCCAGCCATTGGCCCGTCTGCGGCCGTCGCTTGAGCCATTGACCGACTGCGCCGGAAAAATACCCCAGCAAAGCAAACAGCAGCCCGCCCTGCAGCGTGAACAGTAGACCGAGCAGGGTGATCTGCAGGCTGACCTGTCCGTGGCGGGTGACGACGAACTGCGGCAGGAAGGCCAGGAAGAACAGCACAACTTTGGGGTTGATGGCAGAGGCCAGGATGCCGCGCAGCAGGTAGCGGCGCCAGGGCTGTGATGCCGTTGGCTGGCCGCTTTCAAAGCGCGTTCCGCCGCTTCTCAGCGCCTGGATGCCCAGGTAGATCAGGTAGGCGCCGCCGCTCAGGCGCAGCAGGGTGAAAGCTGTCGGGCTGGCGGCAATCAGGGCACTGACGCCCAGTGCGGCCAGGATGGTGTGATTGATGCAGCCCAGTGCGCATCCGAGCCCGAACAGCATGCCGGGCTTGCGACCATTGCTGATCCCGGTGCTCAGTACCATGAGATTGTCAGGGCCGGGAGCCAGCGTGATCAGGATGGCGGCAGCCAGAAACGTGGCGACTTGTTCGGGGGTCAGGGGCATGCGGGTCTCCTTTGTTCACGCAGCAGTGTACGTGTTGCCTCCGGCGTGTCCAGTGCGTGAGGGGGGAGATGCGCGATAAGTAATTGTTTTTTCATGCCATGATAAATGAGAATAATGTCAATACTTGGAAGGAATGAGATTCTTCCTAGCCATTTTTTGTAAAATGTATGGCATAAAATTCCGTAGTTTGATATTTCTATGCAAGCCTCATTGCAGGATGCTGATCCATATTCAAATTTCCACGGTCGCTCAAATCCTGGTTTTACGCCTCGTGAGTGTGTGTCAATCAAGAACATATAGGTGATATCTTGAGCCCTTCCCAACAGAGTCCGTCGCCTGCCGGAACCGCCAGCGGTGGTTCGGTCGCGCTGTTTTTCATCCAGATGTTTGCCACGCTGGGTTTTGCCGTGTTGTATTCGACCCTGGTGCTTTATGCCACCAAGCGGCTGGGTTTCAGCGAGGATAAAGCCAATGCCATGATGGGGGTCTTCGGGGCTTTCAATTACGGCTTGCACATGTTTGGCGGGTATCTTGGCGGTCGCTTTCTCAGTAACCGAAATTTGTTTGTTCTCGGCATGGTGTTGCAGGTCTTTGGCTGCTATCTGATTGCCGAAATGGGGGTGCCCGGCCTGTACTGGGGGCTGGCCATGTTCCTGACCGGCAGTGGTTTGAACGTGACCTGCCTGAACATGATGCTGACCCAGCGTTTTTCTCCCGATGACGAGCGCCGCGAAAGCGCGTTTCTGTGGAATTACGCTGGCATGAATCTGGGGTTTTTCCTTGGTTTTACCGTTGCGGGCTACTACCAGCTGTCGGGTGACTATCACTCGCTGTTCCTGTTTGCCACGATCGGCAATGTGCTGGCGATTGTGATTTCCCTGCTGTGCTGGCGCATCCTGGCGGATATCAGCACACCGCTGAAGCTGGCCAGCGGACGACCTTTCTTCCTGCGCATGGCCGCGGGCCTGGCGGTGCTGGTGCTGCTGGTGCCGGTCATCCGCATTCTGCTGACACATACCGAGCTGACCAACTCTTCGGTGATTGTCCTGGGCCTGGTGGTGCTGGCCTGGCTGTCGATGCTGACCCTGCGTCACCCGCATCGTGGTGAAAAGAAGCGCATGGCGGCCTATCTGATCCTGGCGCTGGGCTCTCTGGTGTTCTGGTCGCTGTATCAGTTGGCGCCCATGGGGTTGATGCTGTTCTCCGAACACAATATCAATCTCAATGTCTGGGGGATTCAGGTTGCACCGCAATGGATCCAGAACATCAATACGCTGGTGATTGTGGTCGGTGGCCCGCTGATGGCCTGGTTGTTCAATCGCATGCGCCAGCGTGGCAGCAAGATCGATATTCCGCTGCAGTTTGCCGCCTCGCTGTTCTGCATGGGGCTGGGTATGCTGGTGCTGCCGATCGGGATTTCGCTGGCCGGCGCAGATGGTCTGGTGGCCTTCAAGTGGATTGCCCTGAGCTATCTGCTGCAAAGCATCGGCGAACTGCTGATTTCGCCGATCGGCTACGCCATGATCGGCAAGCTGGCCCCGTCGCGCTATCAGGGGGTGATGATGGGCTGCTGGATGATGGTGACCGGGGTGGCTTCGGTTCTGGCCAGCTACATTTCCGGCATGATGCCGCAGAATATCGGCTCGACGCCGGTGGCGACCAATCCTGGCTTCAGTTCAGTGTTCAGCCAGCTGGGCTGGGGCTCGGTGGTGACCGGTGTGCTGCTGTTGCTGCTGATTCCTTTCCTGCGTCGTCTGATCAATGAAGCGCAGCCGGTCGCTGCGGCCGACGATGATGCGGCGCTGGCGGAGCAGCGTGCCTGACGTTCTTTGCCCGTATCAAATCCAATGCCCCTTTCTGAAGGGGCATTTTTTTTGTCTGTCATTTTAAGACTACGCCCGAAGAGCGCTCTGGGTGTGGTGCGATACATTCCGGGTTTTATCCGGATGATGTGTAATGCGTAAATGGTGGCTGGTTGCTTGTTTATTAGGTGGGGTGCTGAATCTGCAAGAGGTATGGGCAGCCCAGTGTGGTTCGGAGACGATGCCTGTGGACAGGGGCGCCTTGCGCTGTGCGCTGGATCTGGGCGTGGTGGCGAATGCGGATGAGGATCAGCGTGAAAAGATCATGGCCGCGCTCACCACAGCTGCCAGTCAGCATGAAGGCGTGTATTTCCCGAGCGGGGTATATCGCATTGAAGGCGATTTGGTCCTTGGGTCTTATATGAGCATGGTCGGCTCAGAAGCGGGATTGACCATTTTTCGCAGTGTCAGCACTGAACGCTCTCCCAAGGTAGGGGAGCAAAACTACTCCGTCCCCGTGACGGATCTGACGATCCGCGACATGGTCTTTGATAATGTCGTGGTGGATTTTTATGGTAACCGCAAGGCGCGGATTGCGATCAGCCATGACGCGTTCCTCAATACGGTCGGCGCCGAGCAGTTATCCGTTGCCCATGTGCCCTATCAGGTGATTGGCAACGTCTTTATGCGGGACAGTGCACACCCCGGCAGCGCCCTGAGTACTTATCGCAATGTGTCCACCCTGATCGAGGGTAATTATCTTGGCGATGCCGCCAATCAGGCGAAGGCTGCCGCTTATCTGGACAGCGAGACGGATGCCCTGATCACCCGGATACAGGCGTCGGCCCGAGCCGGCGGGCTGGTCATGCTGCCGGATCAAGGCAACTTCATCAATGGCTGGTATGCCACGGATGGTTTGAGCAATTCCACCTTCCGCCGCAACTTCTTTGCCGGCAATGATTTACCCTTGCTGCTCAATCCGCTTACTGGCAAGTACGAGCTTGGTCGTGACCATAACGTCTATATCAAGCAGTACAACAATGTAGATGTTTATCAGAATTACTTTGCCGGCTGGCCGGATGATGAGTCGGGCGGCTTGAAATTTCGCAATGCTCAGGGCCTGACTTTTGCCGCCAATTACCTCGATCACATTTCAGTGGTGGCGCGCAGTTACGACAATAGTGCCACCATGCTGATGGATGACAGCTATTTCTTTAATAATCAGATCGAGCGCGGTGGCATTGGTTACTGGCAGAATTTTACTGATACGGCAGACAAGCATATCGAGGTGAAGGATTTTCTGGTGTTTGACAACCTGTTTGATGCCATGGATGACCACCGTTGTCGGGTGAGCACCACCAATAGAAATATTGGCGGTGAGTTCTTGGCGAATTTTGCCAG
Source organism: Paludibacterium sp. B53371 (assembly GCF_018802765.1). Classification (NCBI taxonomy): domain Bacteria; kingdom Pseudomonadati; phylum Pseudomonadota; class Betaproteobacteria; order Neisseriales; family Chromobacteriaceae; genus Paludibacterium; species Paludibacterium sp. B53371. The sequence continues at coordinate 1,775,990 of NZ_CP069163.1, read as the reverse complement.
CAACCATTTTGCTGACGGATTGGCGGTGCCGGAATGTGACTTTACCGATATGCCACTGGATCAGTTGGTGGCACGCTTGCCCGAGAGCAAGCGTGTGTACTTGACCATGCAGCCGATTCAGCCTGGTGCGTGAGCCGGGCCGGCAGGCGCCGAGCACTGCACGGCGTCTGCTTATTGCGCTTTATAGAAGCACTTGGCGCAGACAGAGCGGTAACGCGCCTCGCTGCCGATTTCGATTTGCGGCCCATCGACAATGCGTTTGCCCTGGCTGTCGACCCGCAGATGCATGGTGGCCTTGCGGCCGCACAGGCAGATGGTGCGGATTTCCTCCAGGTCCTCAGCGAGGGTCAGCAGGTGGGCCGAGCCGGGGAAGGGTTGGCCCTGAAAGTCCGAGCGCAGGCCGAAGCAGATCACCGGGATATTGCGCAGGTGGGCCAGACGGTGCAGTTGGGTGACTTGCTGCGGGGTCAGAAACTGCGCCTCGTCAATCAGCAGGCAGGCGGTTTGCGTCAGCGGCAGGGCAAAGAAGTCCAGTTGATCGTCGAAGGTCAGGGCGTCGCGCTGAATGTCGAGCCGCGAGGTGATCTTGCCGCTGCCATAGCGGTCATCGATGGCCGCTGTGTACAGGGTGACGCTCATCCCCAGACTTTCGTAATTATTGGCGATTTGCAGTAGCAGGGTGCTTTTGCCGCTGTTCATTGCCGCGTAGCGGAAAAAAAGCTTGGCCATGATGCGTGGGTCCGGGAAGTTCAGCTGGGGCGAGATATTATCAAATGAGATTGGTCTATTCCAATCGATTTTTATTGATGTGTCGGGTGACAGCAGGCCCCTTGGTCTCTAAAATTTGGCGGTTTAGTGCTAACTGACAAGTGAGTATCATGCCGTCATTCGATATCGTTTCTGAAGTCAATCAGGTGGAAGTGCGCAATGCGGTGGACCAGGCCAACAAGGAAGTCTCCACGCGTTATGATTTCAAAGGCAGCGATGCGCGTATCGAGGCCAGTGACAAGGTGCTGACCTTGTTTGCCGATGCCGAGTTTCAGCTGGATCAGGTCAAGGACATCCTGCTTGGCAAGCTGGCCAAGCGCGGGGTGGATGTGCGCTGCCTGGATCATGGCAAGCTGGAAAAGGTCAGTGGTAACAAGGTGAAGCAGGCGATCACGGTTCGCGAAGGGATCGAGACCGAGCTGTCGAAGAAGATCGTCCGCCTGATCAAGGACTCGAAGCTCAAGGTGCAGGCCAGTATCCAGGGTGAGGCCGTACGGGTCAGCGGCGCCAAGCGCGACATTCTGCAGGAATGCATTGCGCTGATGCGCAAGGAAATTACCGACTTCCCGATTCAGTTCAATAATTTCCGCGATTAAATCACCGGTCTGACCCCGGTGGTCATTGTCCAGGCAGGCGCGGCGTGGCGAACGGCAGGCCGTTGCCTTCGCCGCGCAGCTTGGGCAGGGCGTCGTCCAGCGTCTCCGCCAGCGCCTCCAGATGGCGTGCCAGGGTAAGGTTCAGCCAGGCTTGCTGCGGGCTGGGGGGGATGGCTGGCGGCGGAAAGTCGCCAGCCGGAATGTCAAATTGCTGTGCCAGCCGCTGCAGGGCGGCAACCACCCGGTCGTGCCCCGATTCTACCGAGCTGTCGGGCGTGCGCTGCGGGTCGCTGGCCTCGCTGGCGAGGAATTCGATCGTGATGCGCGCATGGTGCAGCTGACTGAGGATGGCTTTCAACGCCTTGTTGCCAAGCCGGGTTTCGCGAGCCACGGCGGCAATCAGCTCGCGCATCTTGGTGTGCCGGCTGGCCAGGCCCTCCGCCAGCGTGCTGTTGTATTCGCCGCTGGCATTCATTTCCCGATACAACCAGCTGATCCCCTCCAGGCTTTCTTCCAGCATGAAGCTCCAGTGGTCTCGTGCGCGCTCCGGGAAGAGCATGCCGAATGCGATGGCCAGCACTACACCGGCATAGACATTGACCATCCGCCACAGGCCGACGTCGAAGCTGCTGTTGGTCGAGACGATGGCCAGGGTGATACAGGTGAGCAGGGCGATGTAGCCACCGCCGCGCACCGCCCAGAAGCCGCCGTAGCCGATGATGGCCAGAATCGCCAGCGAGGCCAGCGGGGGGAAGTTGTGGGTCAGGAAGATCACCAGAAAGCCGCCCAGCGCTCCCAGCGTGGTGCCGATCAGTCTTTGTTTGCCTTTTTCCACGATGCTGCCGGTATGGGGCAGGCTGCCCATGACGACGGCGACCGTCACCGTCATCCAGACCGCGTGGGGCTCATTGAGGAGCTCGCCGATCAGTCTGGCGGTGAGGAAGGCCAGGGCCAGGCGCAGGCCATGAATCACCGCCAGCTGGTGGTAGCGGAAGCGCGGGTGTAGCCAGTGGTTGAGTTGGCGGCGAAGGTCCATGCGCGATCAGTCCGGTTGTGCCTGCTGTTGCCGGATTTCCCGGATGACGTGCTGCAGTAGCGACCAGGCGATGCTGGCGCGAAATGGCAGCGTCGGCAGCTGGTCGACGTCAAACCATTGCGCGTCTTCGATTTCGCCGGCCTGCGGCACGATGTCGCCGTCCAGGTAGTCGGCGACAAAGGCCAGCATCAGCGAGTGCGGGAAGGGCCAGGACTGTGAAGCGACGTAGCGCAGATTGTGAATGCGCACGCCGACCTCTTCGAAGGTCTCGCGGTGTACGCACTGCTCCAGCGTTTCGCCGGGCTCGACGAAGCCTGCCAGCGCACTGTAGACCCCTTCGGCAAAATGCGGGGCGCGCGCCAGCAGGATCTGGCGTCCCCGGGTGATCGCCACCATCATGGCCGGGGCCAGCCGGGGGTAGTAATGGGCATTGCAGGCAGGACAACGCTTGCCGCTGTCGTGGCTGTTTTGCAGCAGGGGGCCGGCGCAGTGGCCGCAGAAGCGGTGTTCGCGCTCGAAGGTCAGCAGCTGGCGCGCGCGCGCCAGCGCCTGACGCATTGGTTCGTCGGCTTCGGCCAGCAGGGGGCGCAGAGCGGTCCAGCGGCTGCCGGCGGGCGGCGGGCCGACCAGTTCGGCGCTGTAGCAGTCGTGGCCGTCTGCTGTGCCGATGTGGCGCCTGCCGGTCAGAGAGAGTCCGAGGTCGCTGTCGGGCAGGCGGTCCTGCAGCAGCAGGACCTGGCCTTCGTGCCAGATGAACCAGCGTGCCGGGTGGTTTTCTGCTTGTTGTTCTCCGTTGCTTGCGCTCACCAGACTATTCCCGATCTGTTTATCAAGCGCTGATTCTAACAAGCCCGGGTTGGCGGATCAAAAGCCGCCATGCTCAGGCGTCATACATCCAGCGCTCGCTTTGATGGCGCACCGTGTCGGACAGTGAGCCGCTGAGGTTGAAGCGGGTGCGCAGCCAGTCGCTGTCGCTCTGGCGCCGGGCGACGCGCTCGCGCAGTTGCAGGCGGCAGTCCTCCAGGCCGAGTGCCTGCGCACTGTCGCTCAGGCGATCGAAGGTGCCGAGCATGTCCTCCAGCAGACTCAGGCGCTGCTGCCCGCCGCCGGGGATGATGTCGCCGTCCAGACCGAAACGGCAGGCCTGGAAGCGGTTGTAGGTGTAAGGCAGGTACAGCGCACTGTCGATCGCATTCCAGTTGGTCTCCAGGCAGTGATGGGCCAGCATGCGGGCATAGCCGGCCAGCAGCGGGGCGAGCCCCAGCGTCAGCGGCGTGTCGCAGATGCGGATTTCCACGGTGCCGAATTCCGGCTTGGGACGAATATCCCAGTAAAAGTCTTTCATGCTGGCGACGATGCCCAGGCCATGCATTTGGCCGAAATAGTGATTGAAGCTGTCCCAGTTCTGTACCGGCGGCATGCAGCCGGACAATGGAAAGGCGTTGACGCTGGACAGGCGCGACGTCTGGAACAGGGTGTCTGCGCCCTGATAGAACGGCGAGGAGGCTGACAGGGCGATGAAGTGCGGGATGTAGCGCGACAAAAAGTGTGTCAGCCGCACGGCGCTGTCGCCATCCGGGCAGCCGACGTGGATGTGCTGGCCAAAGACGGTGAACTGCTTGGCCAGGTAGCCGTAGAGTTCGGATACCAGTTGGTAGCGTTCCTTGGGGTAGATGCGTTGCTCGCCCCAGCGCTGGAAGGGGTGGGCGCCGCCCCCGGCCAGGCCGAGGTTGAGCTTTTCGGCGCTCTGGTTGAGGAGCTCGCGGATGGCGTGCAGCTCTTGGCGCATGCTGCCCAGGTCTTCATGTACGCCGGTGGCGATTTCGATCATGCCCTGGGTGATTTCCGGCTTGATGTCGTAGCCATGGGCCTGGCGGTCCAGCAGTGTCAGCAGGTCGTCCGAGCCGCGCGTCAGATTGTAGTCGCGGCGGTTGACGATCATCAGTTCCAGTTCCACGCCGAGGGTGAGGGGCTGGCTGGGTTTGAATTCGAGCATGGGCGTCTCCTCAGGTTCAGTGGGTTTGGCTGGTTTCGCCGGCGAGGCGCAGGGCCAGCTGTGTCAGGGGCGGGCCGGCCAGTTCGGTGAAGCAGAGCATGGCGACGATGAGGGGCAGGATGGTGCCGACGCCGGGCGGCAGCAGGGTGCTGGCAGACAGCAGGGCCAGGTTGGCGGTGCCGGACATCGGCATCAGCGCCAGGCCCATCAGGGCGCCGCGACGGCGGCTCAGTCCGTTGGCGTGTGCCATCAGGCTGCCGACCGCGACCTGTACGCCGCTGCGCAGGGCGACCAGCAGCAGCGCCAGTGGCCATAGCTCGCTCAGTACGCGCAGATCGAGGCGGGTGCCGGCGATGACGAACAGTGCGGCAAAGAACACCACGCTGTGACGTACGACCCAGGGGCTGCCGACGGCATAGCCATGCGGCAGATTGCGCGTCGAGAGGCCGAAGATCAGCAGGGCCAGTGCCGGCAGCAGCTGCAGGGCGCTCGACAGGCCGACGGTCAGGGCGATGAGTGCAAACAGCAGCACCTCCTGGGCTTCGCGGAACTGGGCGCCGATCCAGCGGTTGAGGTGAATCGCCGCCAGGCCGCTGGCAAGGCCGATGGCGGCCGAGCCGAGTAACAGCCAGCCGGGCTGAAGCAACCATTGTTCGACAGCTTGTCCGCTGACCTGGCGTCCCCAGGCGAGTACCAGACCGTAGCCGGTGAGTGCCAGCAGATTGCCGATGCCGGCGCAGGCCACCAGGCGCTCGCTGACCTGGCCCTCGGCGCGGCTTTCGCGCAGGACTTCCAGCAGGATGGCCGGTGAGCAGGATAGTGCCAGGGCGGCCAGCAGTGCCGCGCCGCTGAGGCTCATGCCAAAGGCGGGGGTGACCAGCAGCAGGGTGGTGAAGCTGATGGCGGCGCTGCCCAGGGCAGTCAGCAGCAGAATGCGTTCGCGGCGCAGCCAGTGCAGGTCGATGCGCCGGCCGAGTTCGAACAGTGCAATGCCGAGGGCCAGCTGGGCGAACAGGTCGGAGGCATCGATCAGGGGCTGGCTGATCAGGCCCAGCCCGTGCGGGCCGATGATCAGTCCGGTGACAATGTAACCGGTGACGGTCGGGATGGTGCTGCTTTTGCGGGCGAGTTGTCCGCCCAGGATGCCGAGCGCCAGGATGATGCCCAGGGCGGTCAGCGGATTGAGCAGGGTGAGCGAGGCGACGTTGATGGTCATGCGTTCCTCTCGTTGTTGTGGCGTAAACTATAGGGACAGATATGCAGTCCGCTAAGTTCATGCAAATGTTTTATAGTTTCAGGCGGACGGGCTTTTTTCGGGGGTGAAATGGTCGTTGTTTTGTTGGCCTGGCTGTATGTGATCGTGATTTTCGCCGTTGCGCAAACCACGATGGTGGCGACGGTGTCGGTGTTGTTTTTTCTGGGGGTGCTGCCGGTGCTGGGCATGGGGTGGGTGTTGCGGCGTCGGCGCAGAATGCGTCTGGCCCGTCTGGAAAAACGGGTAAAAGCTTGAGTTTGTCTTATGCGGGGTGATAAAATCCCGCGTCCCCCATTTTTCGGGGGAAAATAACGCACATCCGCGCCAAAGGGTGCCTGCTGCATGATGCAGGGGTTGTCTGCGCGGATGGAGGCCTAACCCTTTAAGGAGTTTTTGTATGTCCACCAACGTTACCATGCGTCAAATGCTGGAAGCCGGCGTTCACTTCGGCCACCAGACCCGTTTCTGGAACCCGAAGATGTCGCAGTTCATCTTTGGCAGCCGCAACAAGATTCACATCATCAACCTGGAAAAGACCCTTCCGATGTTCGTGGAAGCCCAGGAATATGTGCGTCGTCTGGCCGGCAACAAGGGTACTGTCCTGTTCGTAGGCACCAAGCGTCAGGCGCGTGAGATCGTCCGTGAAGAAGCAACCCGTTGCGGTATGCCGTTCGTCGACCATCGCTGGCTCGGCGGCATGCTGACCAACTACAAGACCGTCAAGCAGTCCATCAAGCGACTGGAAGACAAGCGCGCCGTACTCGAAGGCGCTGGCGAAACCGGTTACAACAAGAAGGAACTGTTGGATCTGGAGCGCGAAGTGGCCAAGCTGGAGCGTTCGCTCGGCGGTATCAAGGACATGAAGGGCCTGCCGGACGCGATCTTCGTGATCGACACCGGTTATCAGAAGGGCGCCATCGTCGAAGCCAAGAAGCTGGGTATCCCGGTCATTGGCGTTGTTGATACCAACAACTCGCCGGAAGGCATCGACTATGTCGTGCCGGGTAACGATGACTCCAGTCGCGCTATCCGCCTGTACGCTCGTGGTATCGCTGACGCCGTGCTGGAAGGCCGTGCCCAGTCGATCCAGGAAATCGTTGCTGCCGAACCGGCAGCGGCCGAGTAAGGTCGAGGCATGAAAGGGGCGCCAGCCCCTTTTTTTGGCCTGAGCTTCACGTAACGGAAAATTTTAAGGAGTTTCTAGCATGGCGGAAATTACCGCAAAGATGGTCGCCGACCTCCGCGCCTCGACCGGCATGGGTATGATGGAATGCAAAAAGGCACTGGTTGAAGCCGAGGGCGACCTGAAGCGCGCCGAAGAAATCCTGCGCATCAAGTCCGGCGGCAAGGCTGCCAAGCTGGCTGGCCGTACTGCTGCCGAAGGTGTGATCTCCACCTTCACCGAAGGCACCGTTGGTGCCATGGTTGAAGTCAACTGCGAAACCGACTTCGTGGCCAAGGATGAAACCTTCCTGGCGTTTGCCAAGGCTGCTGCCGAAGCGGTCGTCAAGGCCAATCCGGCTGACGTCGAAGCGCTGGGCGCCGTGGTTGTCGGTGGCCAGTCGGTTGAAGAAATCCGCAAGGCGGCTATCGCCAAGCTGGGCGAGAACATGTCGGTTCGCCGTTTCGTTCGCTACGAAACCGCCGGCAAGATCGCTACCTACCTGCACGGCAGCAAGATCGGCGTGATCGTTGACTTCGTTGGTGAAGACCAGCTGGGTCGCGACATCGCCATGCATGTTGCTGCCTCCAAGCCGATCTGCGTTTCCAAGGATCAGGTTCCGGCCGAGACCCTGGAAACCGAACGTCGCATCTATACCGAGCAGGCAGCCCAAAGCGGCAAGCCGGCCGATATCGTGGCCAAGATGGTTGAAGGCCGTGTGACCAAGTATCTGGCTGAAGTGACCCTGCTGGGTCAGCCGTTCGTCAAGAACCCGGATCAGACCGTCGAGAAGCTGCTCGCTGAAAAGAGCGCCAGCGTCAAGGCGTTCGCCATGTTCGTGGTCGGCGAAGGCATCGAGAAGAAGGTTGTGGACTACGCTGCCGAAGTGGCCGCCGCTGCCAAGATCTGATTTTCGCATTTCGTAGTTGGCACAACGACGGCACCCTGCTTCAGGGTGCCGTTTTGTCAGGCGAAGCCTGTTTAACAAAAATCACTACCGAGGTCTCCGCAATGAGCCAAGTTCCCGCCTTCAAACGCATTCTGTTGAAATTATCCGGTGAAGCCCTGATGGGCGATGACAGCTATGGCATCAACCGGCCCACGATCGAGCAGATCGTGCAGCAAATCAAGGAGGTGGCCGAGCTGGGCGTGCAGATCGGCATTGTGATCGGTGGCGGCAATATCTTCCGTGGCGTGGCGCCGGCAGCCGCCGGCATGGATCGTGCCACGGCGGATTATATGGGCATGATGGCCACGGTCATGAATGCCCTGGCACTGAAGGATGCCATGACGCGCGTAGGTCTGGTGGCGCGCGTGCAGTCCGCGCTGACCATGCAGCAGATTGCCGAACCGTATGTGCGCGGCAAGGCGATGCAGTATCTGGAAGAGGGCAAGATCGTGATTTTTGCTGCCGGTACCGGTAATCCTTTCTTTACTACCGACACGGCGGCAGCACTGCGCGGCATGGAAATGAATGTCGACATCATGCTGAAGGCCACCAAGGTGGATGGTGTCTATACGGCCGACCCCAAGAAGGATCCGGCGGCGACCCGTTATGCCTCGCTGACCTTCGATGAAGCCATTTCGCGCAATCTGAAGGTCATGGACGCCACGGCGTTTGCGCTGTGCCGTGATCAGCACCTGGATATCAAGGTATTCAGCATCTTTAAGGATGGTGCGCTGAAGCGTGTCGTGCTTGGCGAAGATGAAGGCACGCTGGTACACTGCCAAGCTTGAATAATGATGATCGGGCGGAATCGGCGCTCTGCCGCTTCCGCTTTGTTTTTCCCAGTTTCACTGTTGGAGTCAGCATGATTAACGAAGTCAAGAAATCGGCCGAGCAGAAGATGCAGAAGTCTCTGGAAGCCTTCAAACACGATCTGGCCAAAGTGCGTACCGGCCGTGCGCATACCGGCATTCTTGATCACATCATGGTGGATTATTACGGTAACGACACCCCGATCAACCAGGTTGCCAGCGTCACCCTGATCGATGCCCGCACCATTGGCGTGCAGCCGTGGGAAAAGCCCATGCTGGCCAAGGTGGAGAAGGCCATCCGTGATTCCGATCTGGGCCTGAACCCGGCGGCCATGGGCGAGATCATCCGCGTGCCGATGCCGATGCTGACCGAAGAACGCCGCCGCGATCTGATCAAGGTCGTGCGCGCCGAGGCGGAGAATGCCCGCGTTGCCGTGCGCAACGTGCGTCGCGATGCCAATAACGAATTCAAGACCCTGCTCAAGGACAAGGACATCACCGAAGATGACGAGCGCCGTGGCCAGGATGACATCCAGAAGCTCACTGACAAGTATGTGGCCGAGATCGACAAGGCCCTGTCGGTCAAGGAATCCGAGCTGATGGCGGTATAAAGCGTGGCCCTGTTTGGAAGTTCGACCCAGGTGGTGCCGGATGCCCCGGTGGTGCCGCGTCACATTGCCATCATCATGGATGGCAATGGGCGCTGGGCCAAGAAGCGCCTGCTGCCGCGCGTGGCGGGCCACAAGCGAGGCCTGGATGCCGCACGCAACATCGTCACCGCCTGCCGCAAGCTGGGTGTCGAATACCTGACGCTGTTCGCGTTTTCCACCGAAAACTGGCGCCGGCCGCAAGATGAAGTGTCCTTCCTGATGGAGCTGTTTCTGCGGGCGCTGGAGAGCGAAGTCGAGCGGCTGCAGGACAACAACATACGTCTGCGGGTCGTCGGCAATCGCGAGCGCTTCGCGCCATCGCTGGTTGAACGCATTGCCGCCGCCGAGACGCGCACGGCGGCGAATACCGGGCTGGTGCTGACCATTGCGGCCGATTACGGCGGGCGCTGGGATGTACTGCAGGCAGCCAATGCCCTGGTGGCCGATGGCGTGACCCAGATTGACGAAGCGGCGCTGGCCTCGCGTCTGGCCATGTCTTACGCGCCGGAGCCCGACCTGTTCATCCGTACGGGCGGCGAGCAGCGGATCAGCAATTTCCTGATCTGGCAACTGGCCTATGCCGAACTGTACTTTACTGATGAACTCTGGCCTGACTTCGATGCAGGTGCTCTGGACCGGGCGATTGTGTCCTATCGTGAACGCGAGCGTCGCTTCGGTCAGACCAGTGAACAACTTCCCGAGGCCCGGCGTCGGGGCTGAACATGCTTAAAACCCGTATCCTCACAGCCCTGGTCCTGTTGCCGTTGATGCTCGCCGCGCTGTTTGGCTTTCCGACCCTGCAATGGCAGGGTTTTTCCGCCCTGGTCTGCGGGCTGGCCCTGTGGGAATTTGCCCGCATGGCCGGTTTCAGCCCGCGTGACAATGCCCTCTACCTGATCATTTCCGCCCTGCTGGCGGGGTTGATTGGCTGGCGTCACTGGGAGATGCCGGTCGCCATGCACGGACTGGTGCTGGTCTTCTGGCTGTTGCTGGTGCCGCTGTGGTTGCGCCGTCGCTGGGCCTTGCCCAAGGGACTGGCCGCTGGTGTGCTGGGCTGGCTGCTGATGTTCCCCGCCTGGTTTGCCATGGTGAACTGGCGTGCGGTCGCCGATCTGGCGCATGGCCGCCAGTTGCTGGCGATCATGGCCCTGGTCTGGGTGGCTGACGTGGCAGCCTACTTTGCCGGCAAGGCTTTCGGGCGCCACAAGCTGGCCCCGGCCATCAGTCCCGGCAAGAGCCGGGAAGGGGTGCTGGGTGCCCTGGTCGCTGTGGCGCTGTTTGCCGTCTGGGTCGGTCAGGCCGGCTGGATGTTGTTGCCGCTGTCGTCCCTCGGCCTGCTGCTGCTGGCCCTGCCGCTGACCCTGGTGAGCGTGTGTGGCGACCTGCTCGAGTCCTGGTTCAAGCGCGGGGCGGGGATGAAGGACAGCAGTGCGCTGTTGCCCGGCCACGGCGGGGTGTATGACCGGATTGACAGCCTGGTGGCCGTGCTGGCCGTCAGTAACGCCCTGCGGGTTCTGGCCGGGTGGTAAGGGTCGGCGGCCCTGCCGCCTGATCCGCTTCTTGCCGTACGCGTGGCGTGCGGTACTACGATGATTCCCGAGTTCGATAGATGAAACCTCAAGGTATTGCCGTACTTGGTGCAACGGGCAGTATTGGCGTCAATACGCTGGACGTGCTGGCTCGCCACCCTGAAACCTACCGGGTGGTGGTGCTGACCGGCAACCAGCAGGTTGAGCGTATGCTGCAGCAGTGCCGCCAGTTTCTGCCACGGCTGGCTATCATGGCCGATGAGGCCAGTGCCGTCCGGCTGCGCCAGTTGCTGCAGGAGCAGGGTATTCCGGGCATTGAGGTTGGCCATGGCGCCCAAGCGCTGGTCGATGCGGTTCAGCTGCCTGAGGTCGATGTCGTCATGGCGGCGATTGTCGGGGCAGCAGGGCTGCCCTCGGCGCTGGCTGCCGCACAGGCAGGCAAACGCGTGCTGCTGGCCAACAAGGAAGCCCTGGTGGTGGCCGGTCGCCTTTTCATGCAGGCGGTCACCTCGGGTGGCGCCACATTGCTGCCGGTCGATAGTGAGCACAGCGCCATTTTCCAGTCGTTGCCGGGGCATTGGTGCGGTGATCTGGATGCGGCCGGTGTCAGCAAGATCATTTTGACCGCCTCCGGCGGTCCCTTTCGCACCCGCGACGCGGCCACTTTCTCCGAGATCACCCCGCAGGACGCCTGCCGTCACCCCAACTGGGAGATGGGGCGCAAGATATCAGTGGACTCTGCCTCGCTGATGAACAAGGGGCTTGAGGTGATTGAGGCCCACTGGCTGTTTAATGCCCCGGTGGATCGCATCGAGGTGGTCATTCATCCGCAAAGCGTGATCCACTCGATGGTGCAGTATCGCGATGGCTCGGTGATGGCACAGCTCGGTTCGCCCGACATGCGTACCCCGATCGCCTGTGCCCTGGCCTGGCCTGGCCGGATGGATGCCGGGGTGCCGCCGCTGGATTTTCGTGCGCTCTCGGCGCTGACCTTCGAGCAGCCCGACCTGGCGCGTTTTCCCTGTCTGTCGCTGGCTTTTGCGGCCCTGCGAACCGGCGGTGACGCCCCGGCGGTGCTGAATGCCGCCAATGAGGTGGCCGTGGCCGCCTTCCTCGACGGGCGTGCCCGCTTCGTGGATATTCCGGCGCTGGTCGATGCCGCGCTGAGCCGTCTGGATCTTTCCGCCAGCCATACCCTTGCCGAGCTGCTCGACAAGGATCAGGCGACACGGGCATTTGTTTTGTCACAGATTGGGGTTTGATGATTACATTTATTGCCTTTCTGGTTGCCATCGGCGCCCTGGTGACCTTCCACGAATTTGGCCACTATCTCGTCGCCAAGCTGTTTGGCGTCAAGGTGCTGCGTTTCTCCATCGGTTTTGGCAAACCCCTGCTGTCCTGGCGCATGTTCGACACCGAGTGGACGATCTGCCCGATTCCGCTCGGCGGCTATGTGCGCATGCTGGACGAGCGGGAAATGGCGGTGACCGAGGCGGAGCGTCCGCACAGTTTCAATGCTCAGCATGTCCTGAAGCGAATGGCCATTGTGGTCGCGGGCCCGCTGGCCAACCTGCTGCTGGCTTTCCTGCTGTACTGGGCTGTCATGGTGCATGGCGTGGTACAGCTGCACCCCTGGGTGGGGACGGTGGTGAACGGCTCTCCCGCCGCCAGTGCCGGTTTCGTGCCGGGAGATCGCCTGCTGGCGGTGGGTAATCAGGCCGTCGATGACTGGCAGGGGGCTCGCCTGGCCCTGCTGGATCAACTGGCTGGTCGCAGTGCAGCGCTGGATGTCCGCGTGCAGACCGGGCAGGGCGAGGCGGTACGCCGGGTGGATGTACCCCGTTTTGCGGCACAGTTCGCTGCGGCGTTCGAGTCTGGCGATATCGGTATTCTGCCGGCGCGTTATCTGCCGGTGGTCGGCGCCCTCGTTGAAGGCGATGTGGCGCAGCGCGCCGGTTTCCGTGTCGGGGATGTCCTGCAAACGGTCGATGGTCGCGCGCTCACGGACTGGCAGTCGTGGGTGACGGTCATCCGCGATAATCCGGGCAAGGCACTGAATGTCGGTTTGCTGCGGGATGGCAAACCACTGACTCTGGTGTTGCGCCCTGCCTCTGTCGACAGCGGCGAAGGGTTTGTCGGCCATGCGGGACTGAGTCCGCGTGTCGATGCCGGCTGGGTCAGAAGCTTGCAGTTTACCCGGCATTTTGCCGGGGGGGAGGCTGTCGGCGCCGCACTGGCCAAAACGTTCGATACCAGCTGGATGAGCGTGAAATTCATGGGGCGCATGCTGGCGGGGACGGCTTCCGTGGATAACTTGAGCGGCCCGCTGGTCATCGCGCGTGCTGCCGGCCAGAGCGCCCGCGAAGGGCTGGTGGCCTATCTGGAGTTTCTGGCGCTGATCAGTGTCAGTATCGGGATACTTAATTTGCTTCCGATACCGGTTCTGGATGGCGGGCACTTAATGTATTATACGGCGGAGCTTGTCAGGGGGAGGCCATTGAGCGAGCGGGTGCAACTGCTCGGACAGCGTGTCGGGTTTGCGATGCTGTTTGCTCTGATGGCCTTTGCAATGCTAAACGATATCAGCCGCCTTTTTGGGGGTTAAAAAGATCCTATGAAATTGAAACTCGTCGCGGCGGCCGTGTTGGGCCTGTCCTCTGCTGCCTGGGCTGTCGATCCGTTTGTCATCAAGGATATCAAGGTCGAAGGTCTGCAACGTACTGAAGCCGGCACGGTCTTCAACTATCTGCCGCTGAAGGTGGGAGATACCTTTACGGACCAGAAGGCCAGCGAGGCCATCAAGGCGCTGTTCGCCACCGGCTTCTTCAATGATGTGCGCGTCGAGTCGTCGAACGGCATCGTGATGGTGGAAGTGGCCGAGCGCCCGGTGATTGCTCAGCTCACCATTACCGGCTCCAAGGAGTTCGACAAGGAGCAGCTGAAGAAGGCGCTGAAGGAAAACGGTCTGGCCGAGTCGCGCGTGTTTGATCAGGGGCTGCTGGATGGCGCCGTGCAGGAACTCAAGCGCCAGTACTACAGCCGCGGCAAGTATGCGGTCGAGATCAATCCGCATATCAGCAAGCTGGATCGTAACCGGGTATCGATTTCGCTCGACATCACCGAAGGCATTACCGCCAAGATTCGTGAAATTCGCCTGGTCGGCAACCAGGCATTCGACACCTCGACCCTGATGGATCAGTTCTCCCAGACAACGGGCAGCTGGACCTCCTGGATCAGTCACGACGACCAGTACTCGAAACAGAAACTGACCGGAGACCTGGAAAAGCTGCGTGCTTTCTATCAGAACCAGGGTTACCTCGAATTCAATATCGACTCGACGCAGGTGGCGATTGCCGCTGACAAGGAGTCGGTCTATCTGACGATCAATCTGACCGAAGGCAAGCGCTATACACTGGGTGAGCTTCGGCTGGGCGGCGACCTCAAGGTGCCGGAGGCCGAGCTGCGCTCGCTGCTGCAGGTCAAGACCGGGCAGATTTTCAATCGCGAAAAAGTCAATGAAACCGTCACCGCGCTGACCGACCGTCTGGGGCGCGATGGCTATGCCTTTGCCAACGTCAATGTGGTGCCTGAACTGGATCGCGAGCATGACATTGCCAATCTGACGTTCTTTGTCGATCCGGGTCGTCGCACTTACGTACGCCGTATCAATATTTCCGGCAATACCAAATCTCGTGACGAGGTGATTCGCCGTGAAATGCGTCAGCTGGAAGGTGCTTACTACAACAGCGCCAACATCAAGCGCAGCAAGGAGCGCGTTGATCTGCTCGGCTATTTCGAGGACATCAACATTGAAACCCCGGCGGTCGGTGATGTGCCCGATCAGGTTGATATGAACCTGAGTCTCAAAGAGCGCTCGACTGGCAGCATCAGTGCCGGTATCGGCTTTGTTCAGGGTGAGGGTCTGCAACTGTCGGCCGGGATTTCGCAGAGCAATGTCTTCGGTTCCGGCAAGACAGCGGCATTGAATATCTCGACCGGCAAGGTCAACAAGACGCTGTCGCTGTCGTTTACCGACCCGTACTACACCACTGATGGGGTGAGCCTGGGTTATAACGTGTACCGACGCCAGTACAACCCGGACACCATCAACCTGTCGGAATACAAGACCACCAGTTCGGGGGCCAGTGTGACGGCCGGGGTGCCGGTCACCGAACGCGACCGTGTTAATTTCACGCTGGGTTTTGATGTCACCAATATCACGACCTTCAGCAATAGTCCGCAGCAGTATATTGACTATGTCAACAAGCACGGCAGCAACAGTACTACCCTGTCAGGCGGGGTGAGCTGGGGCCGTGATACGCGGGACAGCGCGCTGTGGCCGACACGTGGTTACACGGCCAATGTGTCGTTCGATGCGGGCTTGCCTGGCGGCAACGTGAACTACTATCGCCTGGGACACAGTGAGTCGTGGTTCTTCCCGCTCAGCAAGACCTATACCCTGATGCTGGGTGGGGAAGTCGGCGCCATTAACGGCTATGGCAAGACCAGCACGGTTCCGTTCTTCGATAACTACTACCTGGGCGGTATCGGATCGGTGCGCGGCTTCGACAGCGGCAGCATGGGGCCGAAAGACAGCAATGGTTACGCCCTCGGTGGTACCCGCAAGATGGTGCTCAATACCGAGCTGCTGTTCCCGTTCCCGGGCATGCGTGACAACAAGTCGGTACGCATGAGCCTGTTCGGCGATGCCGGTACCCTGTGGGATGACAAGAACCCCAGCGTGTCTGCCAGCAGCGGCTTCCGCTACTCTGGCGGTCTGGCCCTGACCTGGCTGTCGCCTGTCGGTCCGATGAAATTCAGCTATGCCGTACCGATGCACAAGCAGCAGGGCGACAAGATCCAGCGCCTGCAATTCCAGCTGGGTACCGTGTTCTAAGCGGAGGAGTGTGTGTGAAACCGATCAAGTGGGTAGGACTCGTTGCAGCCATGATGCTGTCCTGGCAGTGTCAGGCTGATGATTTCAAGTTGGGTTATATCAACATCGATCGCGTTTATCGCGAAGCAGCGCCTGCGCAGGCCATCATGAAGCGTCTGGACCAGGAGTTCGGTTCCCGCCGGGAGGAACTGAAAGCCCTGCAGGCCAAGGGCAAGATGCTGGAGGCCCAGCTGGTCAAGCCGGATCTGCCGGACGCAGAGCGCAAGAATGATCAGCGCGAACTGGATTCGGTCATCCGGGAATACAATGCCAAATCGGCGTCGCTGAGCGAAGACTTCAATCAGCGTCGCGCCGAAGAGTTCGCTGCTTTCCTGCAGCGAGCCAACCAGGTGGTGCGCGATATCGCCGAAAAGGGGCATTACGACCTGATTCTGCAGGATTCGGTCTATGTCAGTCCGAAGTTTGATCTGACCGATACCTTGCTGAAGGCGCTGGATAAATAAACCACTTACCGTCGGGAGAAGCCGGCCCCGGGTCGGCTTTGTTTTTGATGTCCTATACCTTATCGCAAATCGTTGAGCGCCTCGGAGGCGAGCTGCGTGGCCAGGATCTGGCGGTGACGCGCGTTGCACCGCTGGAGGAGGCCGGTCCGGCAGAGCTGAGTTTCATCACGCATGCCAAGTACCGCAAGCAGCTGGAAAGCAGCGCAGCGGGGGCGATCATCATTTCGCCGCGTATTCTTGAAGCCGTGCCGGTCGATCGTCCGGTGATCGTGACGCCCGATCCTTACCTGTTTTTTGCCAAGGTGGCGACGCTGTTTCATCCGCCGAAGGCCGCGATGGCCGGTATCCACCCTTCCGCCGTCATCGGCGAGGCGTGCCGCATCGCCGCCAGCGCGGAAATCCGCGAGCAGGTCAGCATTGGCGCAAGAGTGACCATTGGCGAACGTTGTCGCCTGATGCCGGGCGTGGTCGTCGGGGACGACTGCGTGCTGGGGGATGACGTCGTTCTCTACCCCAATGTCACGGTTTACCACCAGTGCCTGATCGGTAACCGGGTCGCCATTCACTCCGGTACGGTGGTCGGTGGCGATGGCTTCGGCCTTGCCTGGACCGGACAGGACTGGTTCAAGATTCCCCAGACCGGCCGCGTGATCATCGAAGACGACGTTGAAGTCGGCGCCAATACCACCATTGACCGTGGCGCGCTGGCCGATACCGTGATCCGTCGCGGCGCCAAGATCGACAATCTGGTGCAGATCGCCCATAACGTTCAGATCGGCGAATACACGGCCATTGCCGGCTGCGTCGGCATTGCCGGCAGTACCCGTATCGGGGCCTATTGCACCGTCGGTGGTGCCGCCATGTTTGTCGGTCACATCGAGATTGCTGATCGTACCCATATTGGTGGCGGCACGCTGGTCTCCAAATCTATCCGCCAGGCGGACAACTATGCTTCATCGTACCCGTTGTCTACCATGAAAGACTGGCTGTCCAATGCCGTGCATCTGCGTCATCTCGATGAGCTGGTGCAACGGGTCAAGCAGCTGGAAAAAGAAATCAAAACCATCAAGAACAAGGACGTCCCGAATGACTGAACATGCCGTTTCGATCGATGTGCGCGAAATCATGCGCTACCTGCCACATCGCTATCCGTTTCTGCTGATCGATCGCGTGGTCGAGTTCGAGGCTGACAAGCGCATCCTCGGTCTGAAGAATGTCACGATCAACGAGCCGTTCTTTCAGGGGCATTTCGAGCATTATCCGGTGATGCCGGGGGTGCTGATCATCGAGGCCCTGGCGCAGGCGGCCGGGGTGCTGGCCATTCGCAGTGCCGGCCATGAGCGCAAGGAAAACGAACTCTACTTCTTTGTCGGTATCGACAAGGCACGCTTCCGCCGTCAGGTGGTGCCGGGCGATCAGCTGACCCTTGAAGCGGTACAGTTGCACAGCAAGCGCGGCATTGCCAAGTACAGCGCCATTGCGCGCGTCGGGCAGGAAATCGCCTGCGAGGCGGAAATCATGTGTGCCCAGCGGGAGGTGTGACATGAGCGCGTCCGCACGCATTCATCCGACGGCCCTGATTGATCCGGCCGCACGCCTGGCCGATGACGTCGAAGTCGGGGCCTACAGCATCATCGGGCCGAATGTCGAGATCGGCAGCGGCAGTCGCATTGGCCCGCACGTGGTGATCGAAGGGCACACGCGGATTGGCCGCAACAACCATATCTTCCAGTTTTGTTCGCTGGGCGCCCAGCCGCAGGACAAGAAATATGCCGGTGAACCCACCCGTCTGGAGATCGGTGACAACAACACCATTCGCGAATTCTGCACGCTGAATACCGGGACGGCCCAGGATGTCGGGGTGACCCGCATTGGCAACGACAACTGGATCATGGCCTATGTGCACATCGCCCATGACTGCCAGGTCGGCAATCACACCATCCTGGCCAACAATGCCACGCTGGCCGGCCATGTGCATCTGGGTGACTGGGTGATTCTGGGCGGCTTTACTGCGGTGCATCAATTTGTCATTATTGGCGAACACGCCATGACAGCGTTCTGCAGTGCGGTGGCTCAGGATGTGCCGCCGTTCGTCATGGCGCATGGCAATCGTGCCGTTCCCTCCGGCATCAATAGCGAAGGGCTGAAGCGACGCGGCTACTCGCCAGAGGCGATTCGCAGCGTCAAGAACGCCTACAAAACGCTGTACCGGCAGGGGTTGCCGTACGAGACGGCACGTGAGCAGATTCTATCCGAGGCGGCAGCCAGCGCAGAACTGGCACCGTTTACCCGTTTCTTTGCGCTTTCGGAGCGCGGCATTATTCGTTAAGCCATGCCAGAGATCACTCATAACTACGAAAAGACCCTGCGCGTCGCGATGGTTGCCGGCGAGGCATCCGGGGACCAGCTGGGCGCGCAGTTGATGGAGGCCATGATCCGCCGCTATCCGCGGATCGAATTTTTCGGGATTGGCGGTCCGCAGATGGAGGCAAGGGGGATGCGCTCCATGGTGCCGCAGGAAAGGCTGGCGGTGATGGGCTATGCCGATGTGCTCAAGCGGCTGCCCGAGCTGCTGCGCATCCGGCGCGATCTGCGCAATTTCCTGATCAAGTCGCGGCCGGATGTCTTCGTCGGCATTGATGCGCCGGACTTCAATCTGGCGCTGGAGACCAAGCTCAAGCAGGCCGGCATTCCGACCGTGCACTATGTGAGCCCTTCGGTCTGGGCCTGGCGCCCCGAGCGCATCCAGCGTATTGCGCGGGCGGTCAGCAAGGTGTTGTGCCTGTTCCCGATGGAGCCGCCGCTGTATAGCAAGGCTGGTGTGCCGGTCTCCTATGTCGGGCATCCGCTGGCCAGTGAAATTCCGCTGACCACCGACAAGGAAGCGATGCGTGAGCAGCTCGCCCTGCCGAAGAACGCACCGATTTTTGCCCTGTTGCCCGGCAGTCGCCTGAGCGAACTGGACTTCATGGCCCCGATCTACATCGAAACGGCCAGGTTGCTGCTGAAGAAGTTTCCCGAGGCGCAATTTGTCGTGCCGCTGGCCACACGCGCCACGCGGGACCGCTTCGATGCCATCCTGACCCGCATGAAAGCCTGGGAGCTGCCGATCCGCAAGTTGTTCGGTCATGCCCAGATGGCCGTGATTGCCAGCGATGTGGTGCTGGTCACCAGCGGAACCGCCACGCTCGAAGTCGCCTTGTGCAAGCGGCCGATGGTCATCAGCTACAAGCTCTCCACGCTGACCTACTGGATGGTCAAGCATAAATTGCGTCTGCCGTATGTCGGCTTGCCAAACATCCTGTGTGAACGGCTGGTCGTGCCGGAGCTGCTGCAGAAAAATGCCCGGCCGGAGAAGCTGGCGGCCGAGCTGGAACGCATCTATCAGGACAAGGACTATCAGGAAGAGCTGTCCGTGCTGTTCGACGAATTGCAGCTGCGCCTGCGTATGGATACTTCCGGGCAGGCAGCGCAAGACGTGCTGCAACTGGCGCTGTGAGCCTGATTTGTGGTGTGGATGAGGCCGGTCGTGGCCCGCTGGCCGGCGCAGTGTTTGCTGCCGCCGTGATCCTGGATCCGGCCAGACCGATCGACGGCCTGGCCGATTCCAAGGTGCTGAGTGAGGCGCGCCGCGAGGCGCTGGCCTTGCAGATCCGCCAGCAGGCGCTGTGCTGGAGTATTGCCAGCGCCTCGGTCGAAGAAATCGATCGTCTCAATATTCTGCAAGCCACCATGTTGGCGATGAGCAGGGCCGTGGCCGGGCTGACGCAGCAGCCGGACAAGGTGCTGATCGACGGCAACCGGGTGCCCAAGCAACTGACCCTGCCGGCCGAGGCCATCGTCAAGGGGGATGCCCTGGTGGCGGAAATCTCCGCGGCCTCCATCCTGGCCAAAACCGCCCGAGATGCCGAGTTGATCGAGCTGGACGTGCGCTGGCCGGACTACGGCTTTGCCCGCCACAAGGGCTATCCCACCCCCGAGCACCTCGCGGCCATCGCCGCGCATGGTGTACTGCCCGTCCATCGCAAGACATTTGGCCCCGTGCGCAAGATGCTCGGTCTGCAGCAGGGCGAACTGTTCTGAGGAAGACGTGTGGATCGCTGTTTTCCACCCCGGGTCAATGCTGATACGCGCGTGCTGCTGCTGGGGTCGCTGCCCGGCAAGGCCTCTCTGGCTGCCGGGCGCTATTATGCCCACCCGCGCAATCAGTTCTGGCGTCTGTTGGGCGATCTCCTCGAGCTGCCGCTGATCTCCCTGCCTTATGAAGCGCGTATCGACCAGCTGCTGGCTGCCGGCATCGGGTTGTGGGATGTGGTGGGGGCAGCGGTGCGCAAGGGCAGTCTGGATGCCGATCTGCGCCAGGTGCAGTACAACGATCTGACGAGTTTGCTGGATCAACTGCCTGCGCTGGTGGCCGTTGGTTTCAATGGCCAAACCGCGGCGCGGGCGATGCCCGTGCTGGCGGCCAGCGGCCTTGCCTTGCTGGCCTTGCCGTCTTCCAGTCCGGCCTACACGCTTTCCTATGACAAGAAACTTGCCCAATGGTGTGAAATTAGGCGATATTTGTAGTCAGAACTAATAGGGGCATGTGATGAATCGTTACTGCATCTGGTTTGTAACTCCCGACGACAGTGTGATGCGCCGGGCGGAAGTGGCTTTGAACGGGACCATTCACTGTCATCAGGCGCTGGAAGAAATCGAAGCGCAACTGGCGGTTGACTGCGGACTGAGCCAGGTGATGATTGTTGACTGGAAGCGATTCGAGGCTGAAGAGCCGGTGGCGTCGCCGCGAGCTGCCCGCGTCGCCTGATGGCATGCCGCAACTGAGTTTTCGCACCGAATCCGGTGAGATCTTGCTGGATATCTTTGCCCAACCGGGCACGCTGTTACTGGATGTGGCGCGCGCCAACGAAGTGCCGCTGCACTGGCGCTGCGGCCAGGGAACTTGTGGTACCTGCCGGGTGCGTGTCGTGCACGCTCATCAGCCCGGTATGGTGTCGATCACCCCCAAGGAAAGAAATGTACTGGTGCGCCATGGCTGTCTGCCCGCCAGTGCGCTGGCCTCGCTGAATGTGCCTGATCAGGCCGACAGCTGGCGCCTGGCCTGTCATCTGCCTCTGGATGACAGGGACTGGATCGTGATTGTTCCTTCGCCCGCCTGAAGGCGCTGCCACGATTGTTGCCATACCTGCAGGTCAGCCTGCACCGGCATGTCGCAAAACAAGTGAATGTTCCCTTCCTCGTCGATCAATCCCCGTATGCGCTCGTGACGCTGGCAGATCTCAAAGCCAGGATTGCCCCCCTGCTGATGCAGGCTGCGGTTGATGCGCAGGGCATAGCCGCCGAATGCTGTGCGCTGCCAGTCCTGATGGTGCAGTCGAATCTGCCATGTCTGCGGCCTGGTCAGCGAGCGCCACAGCACCAGCGCAATCAGCACCTGTCCGGCGAGCAGCAGCACATCGGCGACAGGCAGGTCAATTTGCCAGTACAGCGGAATCAGCAGCATTTCGGCGCCCATCAGGCACAGCGGACGCAGAATGCCGGGCCAGCAGGGTAGGCGGGACTTGCGGGATGACTTTAGCATTGACATGCGATCTGTTTAATATCGCGGCATTATTTTAAAGGCGCAATTATTCGCTTTAGTCAGCTGTCATGTCAAGAAGGATCAGGCTACCGCAGAGAAGCCGCTGCTGCCTAGCTGGCCAAGATAACCCACCAGCTGTGCCTGTACCGAGAAAGGCTGGCTGAGGGCCAGCACATTGGCGTATTGATTCAGCGCGGCAATCTGCGTGCCGGTCAGGCGTCCGGACTGGATGGAGGTACCCCGGTTCATCTGGTCGATCAGCGTGGCCAGGTTAAAGGTGTTGCCGCTGGCGTAGCCGATCAGGGTGTTGTTGCTGATGACCTGTTTTTGCAGGGCCGTCACACTGGCCGGCAAAATGCCGTGCCCGGCCCCGGCATAATTGCGCGACAGATCGATGAAGCTTTGCGAAGCCAGCGTCAGCAGGTTGGCTGCGCCGGTCTGGTCCAGATTGTAGGCAAAATTCAGGCTATTGCTGTTCACCGTCAACATGCCCACCTGGCCTGCCGATTGGGGCTGCTGAAACTGCAGCCCGATCTGATTCAGGGTGATCAGCGTTGAGCTGTTATTGCTATAGGTATCCAGTGCCGTTGCATTGAGCGAGTTGGCCAATTGTCCGGTGACGGCGTCATATTCCAGCGCACCGCCGGGGATCAGCAGATTGTTGATGTCGGCGCGCAAACTATTGAAAGCCGTAGCCAGGCTTTGCACATTGGTGGACAGGGTGTTCTGATCGACCCCGACCGAAATGGTGGTGGAGCCGGTGGACAGCAGCGAGGCGCTGACACTCGAGGCCAGTGTGATGCCGGTGTTGCTGCTGCTGGTGGCGCTGGTGCCGTTGACACTATAGGCGGCATCCGTGCCCGATTGTGCCAGCACCATGTTCTTGCCGGCGCCGCTGCTGCCGGTTGGGTCGTAGGCCAGTTGGGACAGGCCGGCGTTGTCCGTATTGTTGCCATCGCCATCGCTGCTGACGGTAATGCTGTAGTTGGCCGTGCTGCCGGTTTTGGTGCCGGTAAACAGCAGGCGGTAGCCGCCGCTGTCCTGTACCACGCTGGCATTGATCCCGGCGCCGGCGCTGTTGATGGCACTGGCGATGCTGCTTAGTGTGCCGTTGCTGATGCTGATCGAGGTGGGTGAAGAACCATCGGAGGCAAACGTATTGCTGCCCGAATTGTAGGTGCCGGTCTGGATGGACAGGGTACCGCTGCCAATCACTGTGCCGGCGCTGGCAAATGTCGTGCTCTTGACGGCCTGTGCCTGGGCCAGCGAACTCACGCTGACCTGATAAACCCCTTTTTGTGCGTAGGAATAAGCCGAAGCCGTCGCCACGGCGCTATTGCTGCTGACCGTATTCATGGTGCTGTCGCCATAGGCGAACTGCTGTAGCGCATACATGAAATTCGACAGGCTGGAGAGCAGTTGCCCATAGGAGGAAATGACCGTCTGGTCGTGATTGTTCTGACTGGTGGCATTGCCGATGGCGGTGGTGGTGGCCAGACTACTGCTGGCCGAGCTCAATGCTGAGTAGAGGCCAAGCGGTGAACTGAGCGAGGACAGGCTGTTCAGAGTGCTCATGATGTCATACCGGTAACATGCATCGCAGTTTAATCATAGATAAAATGATTAAAGTTTCTGCAGAGATTGCCGATATGGCGGATAAGGTCAGTTATATTTTTCTGCAACGACATAACGCGATTGCAAGGCGGGCGCTGCTGGCGCCCAGGAAAGTCAGCTGATCAGGCTGGCGGCCACATTGATTGACATGGCCAGAATGCTGGTGTTGAACACAAACGCCAGTATGGATTGGGCCAGCACCAGGCGCCGCGCACGGCGATTGAAAGGTGCGATGTCGGCGGTTTGCGAGGCCACGGCGATGGTGAAGGCAAAGTAGGCAAAATCCCAATAGTCCGGACTGGCCGGCCGATCCGGGAAAACCAGCGGTCGTGCATCCTCCCGTGCGCCGTAGTACAGATGGGCGTAGTGCATGGCAAACATGGTCGGCACCAGCAGCCAGGCGGCGAGCAGGGTACTGGCGGCCAGCACCAGATGGGTGCTGCGCGCCAGTCCGTGCAGGTCCTTGGCATTGGCCAGCTCCAGCACAATCGCCAACAGACTCATCACCACCCCGACACAGACACAGGTCAGCACCATGGCGGCACTTTCATCCTGGATGCGGGCGATATGGCGAATGCGTTCCGGTGTTGCACGCAACATCATGGTCAACAGCGACAGCAGATAAAACCAGCAGCCGCCGTTCCAGGCCAGCAAGACGCGCGTCAGCACCGGTCGGTCCGTTGGCAGCAAGCACATCAGCAGGGCCGCGAGCAGGATGGCCAGCAGTAATCGCGGACGGGCAGTCAGCAAGGATTTCGGGTTCATGGTGAAGGTCAGTTGCGCCGGGCTGCCAGCAGCTCGTGGATGCGCTGCATGTGGCAACGCTGGTTGTCGGGGTGGCCGATGTCGACCCGTGCCAGCAGCCGCTCGGTCTGCTGACGGTAGTGCAAGGCATGCTGATCGTGCTGGCGAATCGCGCTCAGCAGCGCCTGGGCACCGGCGTTCGCATCAAAGTCCGGGTAGTAGTAGCCGAAGTCGCGCAACCAGGGTGAGTTGTGAACCAACGGGTAGCCGCCATACAGCACGTCGTAATACAGGTAATTCAAACCGTTCTCCCATTGATGCGATACCACGACATCCGTATAGCGACCCAGGAACATCGGAATACGGTAACGGGCCTCGAAAGAGGCTACTTTGTCGCGGCAGACGCTCAGGGCGGCGGTCAGGTCACGAAAACTCGGATGCGACGTCAGGCCGCTGGTATTGGTGACGTAGACGGCCGACAGGGCCCCCGGATCCTTGCGATAGGCGGCTTCGCAGATCAGCAGGGGGGTCATGAAGGTTTTGATGACATTCAGGTTGGGCTCGAAGATCGCAACCCGTCTGGCGCCGTTGCCCGGCTGGTAGCCAAAATGGACGTCCGGGTCGGTGCGCGCCAGATTGTCCAGCTCCTGGCGGATAAAACGAGGGCTCCAGATATGCGGCATGATCCGCACCGGGGCGCGAAGCGCCAGCTCCCAAAAGTGCCGGCAAGTCTTTTCGTGCTGAGGCTGGGTCCAGATTTCGTCGAATACCGTGCCGTTGAAAGCCGATCCTGCCGGCAAATCGAAGCAGATCCGTTCGGCATCCATCACATAGTCATTGCCGCAGCGATAGGCCAGGACGATGCCGCCGCGACGGTGGACCTGCTCGGCCTGGGCGGGCTGAACCTGCGCCCCGCCTTCGATCAGAACGTCCAGCTGCTCGGCCACCTCCTCGAAACGGACCAGCGGCAGTGTCGGCTCAGCCAGGCGCAGGGCAGGCGGCAGCGTGTCGGCATCGCCGCCGTTGATCAGCCAGATCTGCCCGGCACCGGCCTGACGTAACAAATGAAACAGCAACAGCACATTCTGCAAGGTGCCGTTCGACCAGATCGAATAGCCTGGCTGATGCGTGGCAAACCAGGTGATACCAATATTGGGTGCGGGGGAGGTCATGTGGCGGCCGGCAGTCAGCGTGATTTGAACCAGTCCGACAGGGTGCGCCAGATGCCGAGCGAGCCGAACAACAGCCGCAGGATGCGCCACCAGCCGCGCCGGCGGCCACCCTGCCGGCCGCCCAGACCGATCAGCTGTGGCAACAATCGGCCCAGTAAACCGGTCAGGGAAAGGGTGTGCTGCAGTTGCTGCAGTTCCAGCCCAAGTTGCATGCGCAGGGCGTCGCCCTTGACCAGCAGCAGGGTCTTGCGCAATTCACGCTCTCGACGATTCATCGGTCAGTCCTGCAGCTTGAATAAGGTCTGGCAATCCTTGCGCACCTCTTGCAGCGTGGTCGCGAAGGCGGGCGGTTGATGCTGCAATGCGTGCATCAGACGCCAGAGCAGCAGCAGGCAGCTCAGTGCCGCCACCAGGGTCACGCCGGCCAGCACCCAGGCGCGCCAGGCCGCAGGGGTGAGCACCACCAGCAGCAGCAAGCCGGCCATCATGGTCAGCAGCAGGGCGCAGAATGCCGCGAAGGCCAGCAGCAATTGCGCCAGCAGCGCTTCTTTCTGCTCGCGCGCCTCAATGCTGAACAACTCGGCGCGGACCAGAAACAAAGAGACCGCCCGGTCCAGCAACGAACGAATCGTACCGGCTCGGGCGGGGCGTGGCGAGGAATCCGTCATGGCTTAGCGGCGGGAGATCAGCATGCCGAGCAGCAGGCCCACGCCTGCGGCGATGCCAATCGATTTCCAGGGATTCTCGTGAACGTACTGGTCGGTGGCCTTGGCTGCGGCCTTGGCTTTGCCGGCGATCAGTTGCTCGGCTTCGATCAGACGGGTTTTGGCCTGTTTCAGGTTGGCGCCGATGCGCTGACGTAATTCGCGCACCTTTTCACCCCCTTCGTCACCGGCACTGTTGAGCAGGTCTTCGGTATTGGACAGCACCTGACGGACATCCTGCAGCAGCTGTTCGTTATCGGCTGTCATGGCTTGGTGTGGCATCAAGAGGCTCCTTGTCGCAAGAAAAACCTTGTTCGGATGGCTGTCTGGCGCCGGTTTCATGACGAATTTCCTGAAACTCCGCGACAAACTATGCCATTTGTATGAGGCTGACTTCAATATAGTACGCTATCTCCGCCGGGGATGTGAGATGGATCAATTCCCCCCTTTGGCAGGGCGTGCCAGGCCGTGCGGCAGGCAGTATATGTGCATTTTGCAGACTATTATGATTTTTTATTCTTTTGAATTATATAAATGAGCGTATAAAGTAGGTTCCCATACGGATCGCCACTCAGGAGAACATGACATGGCCCAATGGTTTGCAGACAACTCCCAATCGATCGGCAATACGCCGCTGGTACGACTCAACCGCATCGCCGACGGCGCCCCCGCGACGATTCTGGCCAAGATCGAAGGCCGTAATCCGGCTTATTCGGTGAAGTGCCGCATTGGCGCCGCCATGATCTGGGATGCGGAAAAGCGCGGTCTGCTCGGCCCGGGCAAAGAGCTGATCGAGCCGACCAGCGGCAATACCGGGATTGCGCTGGCCTTTGTGGCTGCTGCCCGCGGCATTCCGCTGACCCTGACCATGCCGGAAACCATGAGCATCGAACGGCGCAAGCTGCTGCTGTCTTTTGGTGCCAAGCTGATTCTGACCGAAGGTGCCCGCGGAATGAGTGGCGCCGTCGCCAAGGCAGAAGAAATTGCCGCTTCTGATCCGGATCGCTACGTCCTGCTGCAACAGTTCAAGAACCCGGCCAATCCGGCCATTCACGAAGCCACCACCGGTCCGGAGCTGTGGAACGCCACCGATGGTCAGATTGATATCTTCGTGTCGGGTGTCGGGACCGGCGGTACCATCACCGGCGTCACCCGCTACCTGAAGCAAACCCGCGGCAAGGCCGTGCGCTCGGTGGCGGTCGAGCCGGCTGCCAGCCCGATTCTGACCCAGACCCGTGCCGGAGAGCCACTCAAGCCCGGCCCGCACAAAATCCAGGGGATTGGTGCCGGATTTGTCCCGGGGGTGCTGGATCTGTCGCTGATCGACGATATCGAGCAGGTGAGCAATGAAGAAGCGATCGAATTTGCTCGCCGCCTGGCGCGCGAGGAAGGTCTGCTGTCGGGTATCTCCTGCGGTGCCGCCGTGGCAGTGGCCGTGCGTCTGGCCAAGCGGCCGGAAAATGCCGGCAAGACGATCGTGGTGGTCCTGCCGGACTCCGGCGAACGCTACCTGAGCTCGGTCTTGTTCGAAGGTGTCTTCGATGCGGCCGGCCTGCCGGTCGAGACCGCCTGAGCGGCACGGCGCCGATGAGCACTGGTCTGGCTGGCAGTTTGCAGTCTGGCCAGTGCCTGAATCATGAGTACGGTACATTCACTCAGATTGACCTCCATGGCCGGCTGATAGCTGTCCGGCACCCGTTGTTGCTGCAAGATCTGCAGCGCCTGCTCAATATCCTGCCTTTGCCTTGCCGTCAGCCCCTGGGCCAGTTGCTGGCGAGCCAGGGGCGCACCGAGTGTCAGCAGCAAGTGGCCGAGCAATAGCAGATCCTGTGTATCCTGTTCGCCGAGATGTGTTTCCTCCGGTTCCAGCAGCATATTGTCCCGGGTCGTCGCCAACTGCATCAGTGCCGTCAGTGCATCACGCTGGGCTGCACGCCAGGCAATCAGTTGCTCCCCGTTCAGCGTCGCCAGCCCGCCCAGCCAGGCAATCAGTGCCGACATCAACCCTTCGCTGCGACGCCGGATCTGTGCGGACTCCCAGTCCGGACTCAGGTGACAGACCAGCAGGGCAATGACCGCGCCCAGCGCGGTATCCAGCAGCCGGGCCTCAATCACCCGCGCCTCCGGCACCAGCAGGTAGTACATCCACACCAGCATCATCGAGAAAAACGTCGCCGCCAGCAGATAGTCCAGCGCAGCCAGCCCCAGCCCGAGCATCAGGCTGAGGAAGGTCAGCCCGAGCAATAGCCAGGGATCATGACTGAGCGCCAGCACGCCGACGGCCAGGGCACAGCCCAGGACGGTGCCTTTGACGCGCTGGATGCTGCGCTGCCAGCTCTGACCGAAGCCGGGGCGCAGTGCAACCACGACGGTCAGGACGATCCAGTTGTCGTGGGTGCCGTGGCGCCAGGCCGCCAGCCAGAGTGCCAGCAACACGGCCAGGCTGAGTCTGGCTGCATAGGAAGTGGCCGGCCGGGCCAGCCAGTTGGCCGGCTTGCTCAGCAACGGGGCCGGCGCGCGATAGAAATGCATCACCTGGTGGATGTCAAAGCCGCTGGTGTTGCTGGTCGAACGCAGGTCACGCGCCAGTTTGGCGATCAGGCGGCGCATTTCGCGAATCCGTTGCACGCTTTCTTGCAGATTGGCGAGCACCGGTGACGGCAGCGTGGGCGCGACGGACTGCAGGTTTTGTTCCAGCTGCTGCAGTCGCGCCGGCTCCAGGCCAAAGCGGTGCAGTTGCCGGTGTGTCGACAATGCCATGGCGATTTCATCCAGCAAGCCCGCGCCATGATTCAACACATCGCGCAACTGACGCAGTAGCGGGTGGCTGGCCGGGGGCTGGCGCAACGCAGCAAAGTCGGTGTGTGCGGCGACCACCAGGTCAAACAGCGCGACACAATCGGCCATCAGATTGTAAAGCTGCCACTGCGCGGGGGAGAGCGATTCGGGGGGCTGCCGGCTCAGCTCGCCCAGAATCAACTCGCGTGTCAGCAAGTGACGCTGCTGCTGCCGATTCTGCGAAGCCAGCAAAGCCATGCTGCCTTGCCTTGGGGAGATGGCAGGGTCGTAGCACAAGGCGCGGGCGCGGAACTGCTCGGCCGTGGCAAACAACTCATCGGCCAGCGCACGGCGATGCATCTGATGCCGAAACAGCCGGCAGATCGTCAGGGCAAAGGCCACATACCAGAGCGCCCCGATGACGACGCCCTCCAGATAGGCCAGTTCGTAATCCAGTTGCTTGCCACGCAGGCTCAGGGCCACCGCCATCGTCATGACGGCATTCAGACCGATAATCCCGCTTTTGAGGCCAAACTGCATGGCGTAGGCCCCGGCGGCACTGATCAGCAACGCTGCCAGCCACAGCCCCGGCTCGCTGTGCATGGCCAGCGTGATCAGGCTGGCGCTGGCGATGACGGCCAGGGCGCACCACAGCATTTCCCTGCGCTTGCCGGATAACGGACCGGGCAGGTCGATCAGGCCGACATACAGGGCGCTGGTGGCGGCGGCGAGGCCGCTGACCGGTCGGTCCAGCCAGACAAGCAGCAGCAGGCAGGGCAGAAATGTACCAAGGGCGACACGCAGCGACCAGAACAGTGACTGGCCGTAAACAAATTTGCGGCTGGCATGCAGCAGGCGGGTGAAGCGGGGAGGCAACAAGGGGGTATCCGGCTGAGACATGGCTCACCGTGGTGAGCCATGTGACGATGGGCCGTCGGACATCAACGGTCGTTCGAGGTACGGATCAGCAGAGTGGGAATGGACGCGGCGCGCAGCACGCCTTCGGCCACGCTGCCCAGCAGCAGGCGCTTCAGTCCGGTCCAGCCATGGGTGTTCATGACGATCAGGTCGGCGTCCCAGGCCCTGGCATCTTCTGCCAGCACGTGCGGAATCTTGTCGACCCAGTTTTTCAGGACCTTGCACTCCGACGGCACATTGAACGACTGGGCCAGTTGCTTGGCCTGCAGCAGAATTTCACTCTGGCCATCTGCGACTTGTTGCATGTCGGCAGCCGGCACGAAGTCGGTATTGCCCCAGCCCGGTTCGCTCATATTGGCCACATGAACGATGCGCAGGGTGCCGCCGCTGACCTGGGCCAGCTTGCATGCCTCGGTCAGCGCCTGAAAAGAAGCTTCACTGTTGTCTACAGGAACAAAAATGCGTTGATACATTTGTCTCTCCCGAGAAATGAGCCCGCTGCCGCTGCCTCTGTTTGCGCGCACCGTCAGCCGACCATGGCCATAACATATCACTCCCCCGGAGGCGGGACAAATGTCCTGCCGGTCTTACTGCCCGCCGGCCTGACGGATCAGGTTGGCAAACTCGTGCTGCTTGTCCAGCTGGCGCAGCAGGTTGTCACAGACCAGGTCGCACAGGGCGTAGATATTCGGGTCGCTGATACCATAGTAGACACTGGTGCCGCGCCCCTGGCGCGATACCAGGCCATGCTTGGCCAGCAAGGACAGGTGTTTGGAAACGTTGGCCAGCGTGCATTGGCAGACCTGCGCCAGTTCGCCGACGTTGCGCTCGCCGTTGCGCAGTTCGTTGAGGATTTTCAGGCGGGTCGGTTCGGCCAGGGCCTGAAAGTACTGGGCGACCTGAACCAGTGCCTGATCGGGTAATTGCGCCATGCGATGCTCCGGACATGCCAAAGTAAACTTGAGTATTCAAATTATTGGTCAAATAATGAAATAGAGCAATGTCCCCTCGTCAAGGAGCAGCCATGCAAACCAATGTCGGCAGTATTGATCGTCTGTTACGTATCCTTCTGGGGGTGGTGCTGATCGCGCTGGTGCTGGCTGGCGTGATCGGCCCCTGGGGCTGGCTGGGCGTGGTACCGCTCGCGACCGGTCTGATTCGTTTCTGCCCGCTGTATCGCCTGATTGGCTGCCAGACCTGCCAAAAACAACCCTAGGCGTGCCGTTGCCAGCAGGATAGGCTCACTTTTTCTGTAATCTGGCTTAAAAAGAAGGAAGAACCCGCGGCCAGCCACGGGTTCTCGCCTCGTTCTGCGGAACGCTTCCCGCCCCATGGCGGATGATCAGCCAGGAAACGTCCATGCTCTATCCCGTGCGCCTCGCGATGCTGTATTGCGCCCTGACAGCACTGTTTGTGCTGTGCTTCACGCTGGGCTGGAATGAACAGACACGTGAAGGCATGTTGCTGTTTGGCTGGGGCTATGTGGTGTTGTCGTCTCTCGGCTGGTGGTGGCTGCTGCGGCGTGAGCATCGCTACTTCGAAGCTCACCAGGCCAGGCTGATCAACGATGCCATTCATGATGCCCTGACCCAGCTGACCAATCGTCGTGCCTTCCTCAGCAACCTTGAGTCGGCGATTCATCGCTCACGGCGCCATCACACCCGGCTTGGCCTGGCCTTCATTGATCTGGATGGCTTCAAGATGGTGAACGACATCTACGGGCATGGGGCCGGGGATGTGTTGCTGATTGCCGTTGCCCGGCGCCTGACCGAAACCGTGCGCAAGGGCGACCTGGTTGCCCGTGTCGGCGGAGACGAGTTTGTGGTGTTGGTCGAGCCCGACAAGCAGGAAGGTTGTGAAATCCTGGCCAAACGCCTGCTCAAGGCATTTCAGCAGCCCTTCGAACTGGCCGGCCAGCGCTTGAATATCTCGCTCAGTATCGGGGTGGCGTTTTTCCCTGATCATGGTGAAGAGGCGGCCCAATTGCTGACGGCGGCCGATCTGGCCATGTACCGGGTGAAAAAAGGCGGTCGTGATGGCTATGCCGTGGCCAATGAAGCCGAGTCGCGCGGCTTGCCCAGTTCAGACCATGACACCTTGCCCAGTTGAGAAGCATTTGCCTTTGCGTCTGCATACGGCAAAATGGTGGCCTATTCAAACAAGGGCGAGACGATGAAACTGCTGGAAGAATTCAAGGCGTTTGCAGTCAAGGGCAATGTCATCGACCTGGCGGTCGGCGTGGTCATCGGCGGGGCGTTCGGCACGATCGTCAAGTCACTGGTCGACGATGTCATCATGCCGCCCATCGGGCTGCTGATCGGCAACGTCGATTTCAGCAATCTGTTCATTGTTTTGCGCGAGGGTGGCAAGCAGGCCGGTCCCTATGTGTCGCTGGCGGCGGCAAAGAGTGCCGGGGCGGTCACGCTGAATATTGGCCTGTTCGTCAATGCGCTGGTCAGCTTTACCATCGTTGCCTTTGCCATTTTCATGCTGCTCAAGCTGATCAACCGTCTCAAACGGGAAGAGGCCGCCGGACAAGTGGCTGCCCCTGCCGGCAAAACCTGCCCGTTCTGCCGCAGCGAGGTCCATGCCGAAGCCAGTCGCTGCCCGCACTGCACCTCTCAGCTGGACTGAACCGGCGGCATCGGCCCGCTGTACTGCGCCCTTGGCCGGATCGGCTGCCGACTGGTGCGCTGCTCGTCGATATGGGCCAGCCACCCGACGCTGCGGCCGAGGGCAAACAGGCCGAAAGCCGCCCCCTCGGGCAGCGCCAGCGAGCGACACAGTGCGACCAGGGCAAAATCCAGCGAGGGCAGCAAGCCCGTGCTTTCGGCCATATGGCGCTGCAGCTGCTCGCTGACATGATCCAGCGTCAACCCTGACAGGATCTGTCGGGCGCGCGGATCGCCCTGCGGGTAGAGCGGGTGACCAAACCCCGGGATGTCTTCGCCGCGCAACTGGCGTGCCGTCACGGTGTGCGCCACATCGCCTGTCCCGATTTCCTTCAGCAGCGCCATGACGCGGGCGGTGGCACCTCCATGACGCCCGCCGGACAGCGTGGCCAGGGCGGCAATCAGTGCCGAGCGGGTGCTGGCACCGCTGGCAGTTGCACAGCGTGCGGCAAAGCTGGACGGGTTGAGCTCGTGATCGGCGCACAGCACCAGCGCCATGCGGACCCGCTCGGCGTCCCGCTTATCCAGTCCCCAGGCCTGTGCACACCATTGATGCAATGGCAGTCCCGGTAACCAGACATCACATAGCGCCGCTGCCAGCGTGGCCATCAACTGGACATGATTACCCGCCTGCCGGGCAGGCGTTGCCGTGCCGCAGTCTGCCGGCAGATCGGCACTCAGGGTAACAAAACGCGTCAGCAACCATTCCGGGTCGGCCAGTCTGGCTGAGGTACCGGCAGCTTGCCATGCCCGATCTGTCGGCAGTGGCAGGGAGGGGGTCTGCCACAGCAGGGCGGCCAGTTGTTCCAGCGTGACCTGTTGCGCCAGCAGGGCGGCATCGTGGCCACGGAAGAACAAACGTCCCTGATCGATCAGCGTGATGGCCGAGGGCAGTACCGGCAAACCCCAGTCCAGCGCGGTGCGCGCGACATCACGCGATTTGCGCCCGCGCCGACGCTGTTGCTGCAGGGTCTGGACTTCATGCAGCAGATACCGTCTGGCACGGGGCGTATCGCCAGGCAGCGTATGCAGCAAGCCACGGCTGACATAGGCATACAGGGTGGACAAAGTGATGCCGAGGCAGTCGGCGGCTTCGCGGGCCGTCAGGGTTTGCATGGTCATCGCCCTCATAGGTTGATCGAATCAATCAAGATTGACTATATATTGGCAGCCCTTACAGTGGTAGCTCTGACTCGTATGGAGCCTTGCCATGTCTACTCAGTTCTCTAATGCCCGCCACATGCTGCAACAGTTCTGGCTTGCGGCACAGGGCGATCCAGCCTGGTGCGACCAGGTCGATTTTGTCGCCGAAGGCCAGTTGCCTTCTTGTTACCCGGTCACCGATCTGGCTGCCGCCGCCGTCGCTTCGGCGACGCTGGCGCTGGCAGAGTGGCGCCAGCTGAGTCAGGGTCTGAGCGGTCGGGTAGAGGTCGATCGGCGGCTGGCCTCGCTGTGGTTTGCCAGCTCCATCCGGCCTCAGGGCTGGGCCTTGCCGCCCAGCTGGGATGCCTTGGCGGGGGATTATGCGACGCGCGATGGCTGGATCCGCTTGCATACCAATGCGCCACATCATCGTCAGGCTGCCTTGCAGGTACTGGCAGTGACTGCCGATCGTGCCGCCGTGGAGGCGGCGGTGTCCGGCTGGGCCGCCGAGTCGCTCGAGGCGGCAGTGGTCGCGGCCGGTGGCTGCGCCGCCGTAATGCGCAGTCAGCAAGACTGGGAACGCCATCCTCAGGGGCGGGCGCTGGCCCGTGAGCCCCTGTTGGCCATTGAGTCTTTTCACGCAGGCAGTGCGCGCGACTTGCCCGTCGATCCGCAGCGACCACTGGCCGGGGTGCGGGTGCTGGACCTGACCCGGGTGATCGCCGGGCCGGTGGCGACCCGGTTTCTGGCCGCCGCCGGGGCCGAGGTGCTGCGCATCGACCCGCCCGGCTGGCACGAACCCTGGGCGGAGCAGGAGCTGACGCCGGGTAAGCGCACTGCGCGACTGGATCTCAAGTCACGCGACGGGCTTGAGCAGCTCTGCGCCCTGTTGTCGGGGGCCGATATCCTGGTGCATGGCTACCGGGCCGATGCCCTGGCGGCACTGGGGCTGGATGCTGCGCGCCGTCGCGTACTGCAGCCCGGTCTGATCGAGGTGGCACTGGATGCTTATGGCTGGTCCGGACCGTGGGCGTTACGGCGAGGCTTTGACAGTCTGGTGCAGATGAGCTGCGGGATTGCCGAAGCCGGTATGCGTCTGGGGGGCAAGTCGCGCCCGACACCACTGCCGGTACAGGCACTGGACCATGCCACGGGCTATTTACTGGCCTGTGCGGCCCTGAGGGGGCTGAGCCAGCGCCGACTGGACGGGCAGGTATGGCGGGCGAACAGCTCGCTGGCCAGGGTGGCCTGCTGTCTGCAGCAGGCGGGGACCAGTGTGCAGGGAATGGGCGCGGCGGGATGGACAGAAACCGGGGCGGATTGGGCTGATTACACAGAACAAACGGCGTGGGGCGCCGCACGGCGCCTGAGAATGCCGGCGCAGATCGATGGTTTTGCCTGGCCGATCGTCAGCCCGGCTGGCGCGCTGGGCAGTGATACGCCCGTGTGGCACGCCCGGAACGGATGATGCTCAGGCGTGCTGGTGAATCTGCACGCCATCTTCCAGCTTGGCGCGCCACAGGCCCTGATTGAAAGCAGCAAGCAGGGTTCTGGCGCGACCCTCTCCCAGGTCCTCGAAGGCGCCATCGGCATTGAAGAACTCGCGCAGCTCGGGGATGGCGGACAATTCGTCGGCATCCATCATGGCAAAACCCATCGACCAGCGCCCGAAATCGCGCTTGCTGATCGGCTCGCAGATAATCTTCGACACCAGCATATGGCGCTGATCATGGCTGATTTTGTCATACAGGGCTTCGACTTCGCTCTCGTCACCTTCCAGAATCTGGAAGAAGGAGCCCTCGCGATACAACAGCAGGCCGGTGATGTCGTGCTGGCTGTTATTCTCGCGGCAGGTTTTCAGCAGCGACATCAACTCGGCAGGCTGCACCTTGGTCTTGGCCGCGCTGCAATAGATCATGTGCACCAGTTTCATGATGATCTCCCGGGGCATGGGGCCCTTGGTCTGAGTTTAGACTAATTAATCGAAAATGGATTAATTACATATCTCAATCAATGGGATAGCCGATGTCTTTGGCAAATAACCTGTGGTTCTCCAGCACCGTTTTCAGCCACTCGGCCAGCGCGGGCACCCCCGGGTTGACACCCGCATGTCGCGGATAGCTCATCCATACCGGCACGGGCGCCGGGCTCCATGCCGTCAGGACACTGACCAGTTGACCGCGTGCCAGCGGCTCAGCCACCTCGGCCAGCGGTGCCTGGATCAGGCCCATGCCGGCCAGGGCGCAGGCCAGCAGGTGATCGCGCCTGTCGACGCAGAGGCGTGCCGACCGTGGGATCGGCCAGTCTTGCCCCTGTCGTGGCCAGCGCCAAGGCACCGACTGACCGGTGGGGTGCTCGCGGCAGGGTACGAACTGATGTTGCACCAGATCCTGAGGGGTTTGCGGTGTGCCGAAGCGGGCCAGATAGTCCGGGCTGGCGCAATGGATCATGAGCAGTGCGCCCAGTGGTTCGTGCCTCCAGTCGGATGATGTCGTTGGCTCAAGCTCAATGCGGCCATCCAGTGCATCGGCCTGGCTGGCCGATGGCTGCTCGTTGCTGAGCAGGTTCAGGCTCAGGGCCGGATGACGGGCCAGGAAAGTCGGCAGGGCCGGCAGCAGCATGCTGCGGGCAAAGAGAGCGGGAGCCTCGATGCGCAACACACCTTGCAGGGGCGGTGGCTCGGTGTTCAGCTGGCCGGGCAGCGCCGCCAGCTCGGCCAGAATCTGCCGGCAATGGCGCAAGGCCCGGACCCCGTCACGCGACAAGGCGACCCGGCGGGGGGTACGGTGAAACAGACGGGTTGACCACTCTCTTTCCAGCTGCTGAATGGCGGCGGAAATGCTGGTTCGCGGCATGGCCAGTGTGTCGGCGGTGCGCGTAAAGCTGCCTGTTTCGGCCACCTGCACGAAGACCCTCATCGCATCGATACGATCCATGCTCATTCCTCGAATATGCTTTGGTGATAATTTATGTAAATTATTTGAAGCTTTTGGAATGAGTGGCGCGTGGAAGGTTCCCGAGCCAGTGGCCCGTGTGCGGCAATAGGCCTCGCGAGTGCGGCGTGACGGGCTACAGCGCGGCCAGCAGACCCTGTACCGTTGTCGACAAATGCCGTGCACAGCGCTCAATGCTGCCTTCTGCCGTTCCCTGGTCTTCACCGCGTTCATTGATCAGGTTGCTGATGGCGCGCAGCGTGAGCATGGGGGTCTGGCCAAAGCGGTGCAAGGCACGCGCAACGCCGGCACTTTCCATTTCAATGACCCCTGACCCCTCGGCCTGCATGCGCGGGAAGTGGGTCGCTGGTACCGGAAAACTATTGCTGCAGAAAATGGTGCCGGCATGGACTTCCGGCAGCTGGCAGGCCAGACGCAGCAGTACGGGATCGCACGGCCACTCGGTTTCCAGCTGACGCTGCGTGTTGTCATTGTGCAGGCAGTGTTCGAACGGTGTGCCCTGCAGGATGGCGGGCAAGGTCAGCAGATCCATGTTGAGGATGCGGGACCCGGCGACCACGTCCCCGACCCGCCAGCCAGGCCCGACACCGCCGGCGGTGCCGCACATCAGCACGCACTCGGGTTGCCAGGCACGCAGGGCCGCCGTGGTGGAGATGGCGGCTTCCTCGGTGCCGACACCTGTGCAGGCCAGGCAGATTTCATGGTCGAGGCAAGACATGGTGCGCGCCGATGCCAGGCCGGGGATGGCTGCGGTCTGCCATGCCCCTTGCTTCGCCAAATGCTGGTGCAGTGATGCCGCCTCGGCCGCAAAGGCGGCCATGATCAGAATTTTCATGGTCTTCCCCTGGTGTCCTGTCTCTGTATCGGGGGACATTGTAAAAGGAAAACCATGCCGGCGGCTTTCAGGCCAGGGCTTGCTGCCATGACTGCAGGCGAATGTCGCTGCGGGAGGTGAGCGCATTCAGCGCGATGGCATGCAGCATGGGGCTGACCGTCGTGCAGCAATCGGTCAGGATGCTGACCTCGTAGGGGGCGGCCGCCTGGGACAGTGCCGTATGGGTGACGCAGTTCTGCGTCATCATGCCGCAGACCAGTAGTTCCTTGACCTGCCATTGCTGCAGCAGCTCGCCGAGCCCGGTCTGGTGAAAGCTGTCGGCAAAGCGCTTGACCACGATCGCCGCATCCGGTGCTGCCGCCGTGATGCGCGGGTGCAGGGCCACGCCATGGGTATCCTGGTTGAAGAAGGGGGAAAGGCCCTTGGCCGGATCGGCAATATGCTGCACCAGAATGACCGGGATCTGCTGCGACCGCGCACTGGCGGCGGCCTGTTCGATCTGCTGCAGTGTCGCCTCGGCATTGGCCAGCTCGAAAGCACCGCCCGGGAAGTAGTCGTTCTGAATGTCGATGACCAGCAGGGCGCGTTGGCAGGTGGGCATGTTGTTTCCTTTCGATGAGGTGGTGGTGTGCTGATTGTGCCCGGCTTGCAATCGATCAGAGAGTGGCCCGAATGACAATAAACGATATAATCGGGCCAATTCACTGTCTGGTGTCTGGATGACGATGCGTATTGCCGTGCTGGCTTTCCCCGGGATCAGCCCGTTCCACCTTTCTGTGCCCTGCGTGGTGTTCGGTGACATGCGCACCCAGGCGGATGACTGGGTGCTGCAGGTGTGCGCCGAGAGCCCGGGCTTGCTTGATACTTCGGTCGGTCTGGCGCTGGGTGTCGAGCATGACCTGTCGGTGCTGGTGCAGGCCGACATGATCATTGTGCCCAGCTGGGACCCTGAGGTCCTGCCTTCGGCCAGCCTGCTGGCAGCCCTGCGCCAGGCGCACGGGCGTGGTGCACGACTGGTTGGCCTGTGCCTGGGGGCCTTTGTGCTGGCGCATGCCGGCGTGCTGGATGGTCTGCGCGCCAGTACGCACTGGGCCTGCGCCGAGGAGTTTGCCCGGCGATTTCCGCAAGTGGTACTGGATGAGCGGGTGTTGTATGTCGATGAAGGTCAGGTGGTGACCTCCGCCGGCACCGCCGCCGGGCTGGATTGCTGCCTGCATCTGCTGCGGCAAATGATCGGCGCCGAACGAGCCAATAGCGTTGCCCGGCGCCTGGTGTTATCCCCGCAGCGCCAGGGCGGGCAGGCGCAGTTCATCGAACAGCCCTTGCCGCGTGCCGAAGGGGATATGCGGCTCAGCGGGCTGATCGACTGGGTGCGGGCACACCTTGCCGAACCGCATACGCTCGACAGCCTGGCGTCGCGGGTGTTGATGAGCCGCCGTACCTTTACCCGTCATTTCCGTCGCCTGACGGGTACCACGGTCGGGGCGTGGTTGCTGAATGAGCGCCTGGGGCAGGCGCAACGCCTGCTTGAGCGGCGCACCCTCAGTGTTGAGGCCGTGGCCCTGCAGGTCGGCTTTGCCGGCGCGGCCTCACTGCGGCAGCACTTTCGCCAGCGATTTGGTGTGTCGCCACAGCAATGGCGTCAGGCATTCGCTGCTGTGCCGGGACAGAACGCCCCATGATGCATCCGCTGTGGCTAGAATGGATGGATCAAACGGAGGGCTTGTCATGCGTGGCTATCAACTGACGTTCTATACCCAACAAGACCGCTTGCAGCACGGTTTGCCTCTGGCGCAATGGCTGCTGCAGCAGGCGCGCCAGCTTGGGCTGAAAGGCGCCACCCTGCAAACCGCCAGCGAAGGCTTCGGTCGCAGTGGTCATATCCAGGCCAGTCACTTCTTTGAATTGTCCGGTCAGCCGCAGGAAATCACCATGGCGGTGACTCAGGCGGAGGTCGATGCCATGTTCGCCTTGCTGGCCAGCCATCAGGTCAATGTTTTTTATGTATTGACGCCGATCGAATACGGTCTGTCGGCAGACAGGGTGCCGGGCGAGTAATGGCGCTGCCAGCGCAACGCCACCACGCGTCCAGACTCAGGCACAGAGCAGTGCCCCGTGGCGAATGATGCGGGCAGCATGCTGCTGTGCCCAGCGCTGCAGGCTGTTCAGCTGTTGCGCCGCCCAGCGCTGGGGCTGAAGATGCACAAAACCGGCATGCAGATCCTGTGGCAGTTCACTGCCCCAGGTTTCACGCGCCAGACTGATGCCCACATGCAGCCCCTGGCGCTGAAAGCTGGCGGCTGGCTCGCATTGCGGTTCAATCACCACCGCCACATGACGCGCACTCAAGCCGAGCTGCTGCAGGGTGGTGGTGGCTTCCAGGGCCTGCTCGCCAGGCTGCAGAGGCAGGTGCAGCGGACCTTGCCGCTCTGCCAGCAAAAAGTAGTTGCAGGCATGCAGTTGCTGCCACAGCGCCTGAAGCGCGCGTTGTGCCGCGGCATCGTGACGCAGGATAAGGCGCAGCGTCTGTCCGTCCAGCGAGCGGCCATCGGGGGTGCCGATCCAGCTGCGGGCCAGGGTGCCGGCAGCGCGTCCCTGCATATCGCGCAAGGGAATCAGCCGGCTCTCGATGCGGTATTTGAGAAAGCGGGCCACCAGCCGGTCACGCTCCAGCGCCATCGGGTGGCTGCCCCGGCCGCTCTGCAACCAATGCGCCAGCTGTTGCCGGAGGCGTGCCTGCAAATGCGTATCACAAGGTGCCTGCGGTTGATTGGTCCACATGACACACTCCTTTCCTTGTCAGGGCCGGTCGAGTTCGGCTCGACCGGCCGTTTGCGACCTCAGCCACCCATGGCGACTTCAAACACTTTGTAGATCACCATCAGCACGGCCAGCACCAGATAACCGCGCAGCACGGCCATCCACAGCTTGTTGCTTCTGGACAGGCGCATGGCCGGCAATTTGTGCAGCGGCGGCATGCGCCAGTTGCCGGAGTCTTGCCGGCCGGCTGCCGTGAGGCGGCCGGCGCCATGCTCGGCCTCCTTGCGCAGGCGCAGCACCTGTGACGCCACGACGACCAGCAGGGCCATGACCCCGCCGCCAACCAGAATCTCGGTGATGGTTTCGCCGCTGATCGTCGGCCACAGGACCGAGGCTGTCAGGATGATGGACAGAATGACCAGCGCCGCAACGATCAGGGCGGTAAAGAGGTTGGTCCGGTTGCTGTTGACCCACGGGCCGAGTACATCCTTGTCGTTACACAGAATCAGCAGGAATACGGTTGCCGAAGGCAGCAGGACGCCGGCCAGCGTCTGTACCGCATTGGTCAGCAGGCCCAGCGGGACGCCGGGGATCAGTACCAGGGCGGCCGCCGCGGCAATCAGCAGGAAGTACACGGCATAGAAGGCCTTGGCATCACCGGGTTTGCGGTGCAGCGAGTGTTTCATGCTCATCACGTCTGCCAGGGCGTAGGCGGTTGACAGTGACACGGCACTGGCCCCGATCAGGCTGGCGTCAATCAGGGCGATGGCGAACAGGATGCCTGCCAGCGGGCTGTGGTAGTGGGCAAGGCCGGCAGCGACGGCCCCCGTGTCCTGGAAGTTGCCGAACTCCGGCTTGCCGGCAAAGATACCGGCGGTAAAGCTGATAATGGCGATGGCGCCGATGAGGACCAGGATGATGCCGAGCCACAGGTCGGCACGCTCATATTTGATGAAACGCGGGGTGATGCGCTTGTCGATGACGTAGCTTTGCTGGAAAAACAGCTGCCAGGGAGCGATGGTGGTGCCGACGATGGCAATGATCAGCAGCATCACGTCCGACAGCTTGCCGCCGGCGGGCAGGCCGGGAACGAACAGGTCGCGGGCGATCTGGCCCATGGGCGGGTGAATCATGAAGAACAGCGGCACCAGCAACAGGCTGAGCAGCACCAGTACCATGGAGAAACGTTCAAAGCGGCGGAAGTCGCCGGTACTGACCGCCAT
Organism: Paludibacterium sp. B53371; assembly: GCF_018802765.1. NCBI lineage: Bacteria > Pseudomonadati > Pseudomonadota > Betaproteobacteria > Neisseriales > Chromobacteriaceae > Paludibacterium > Paludibacterium sp. B53371. The sequence continues at coordinate 1,734,739 of NZ_CP069163.1, read as the reverse complement.
CATGATCAGCACCGCCGAGGCGATCACCCCCCATTCCTTGGGCAGCCCGAGGAATTGCATGGCCAGCGTGATGCCGATGAATTCAGTGACGATGGTCAGGGCGTTGAGCAGGAACAGGTCAATGGCGCTGAAAGCGCCCCAGAATTTGCCGAACCGCTCCAGAATCAGTCTGGCGTGGCCGACGCCAGTGACGGCTCCCAGACGCAGCACCATTTCCTGATTGACGTACAGGACCGGGATCAGCAGTGCCAGCGTCCACAACAGGCTGGTGCCGTAGTTCTGTCCGGCCTGGGCGTAGGTGCTGAAGCCGCCGGCATCGTTATCGCCGACCATGACGATCAGGCCCGGACCGAGAATGGCCAGCAGGGTGCGCAGGCGATGCCACCAGCCGGTGCGCTTGGCGTGATCGCCCTGCCGGATGGTGCCGAATGCGCCGCGGATGTCACCGAGGTGGGCGCTGTCCAGGACGGCGCTTTGTGTGTTTTTTTCGCTCATTGTCTACTTCTCTTCGATTCGAATGCGTGGGGATACCCGACATGTCGACCGGACAAGGCGTCTTGATGTTTGCTGACCGTCGCGTACTGCGGCGGCAACATCAAGCCGTCCTGAAAGTCTGGACAAACAGTGGGGGGAACTGTGCGCCGGTGGCGCGGGATCGGGTCACGCTGAAGGGGGGGGGGCAGGCGGGGCAGGGTCAGATACTGCACTTGCCTGGCGGTCCGTTGCCGGTCAGCGTGACCGATCGACTACAACTGGGTTCTTCCATGGCTGGCTCCCGGGTTCAGTGACTCGCCAGGCCGGCAAGGCGACGAATCAGTTGTTGAAAGAAATGGGTGAGGCCGACACGCGAGGCTTGCCGGTCGCGGCGAATGTCTGCCGCCAGAAGGGATCCGTAGTTCATGATGCGCTCCAGTAAAATGCCAATGTCAAAGCCATGGCGCCGCAGATGGCGGTGCCATGGTCGTTCACGGCCAGTGCCGATCCGCCACGACAGGGTGAGCGGACGTGCCAGGGGCCGTGATGGGTTGTCTGCCTCGCCAGCGGCGCTGCAGAACGATCATTTCAGTGTGGGATGCGCGAAAAACGAAGGCGCACCGCCTTGCCTGCGACAAGACGGTGGCTGATGAACAGCGGTGGTCTTGCCGGGCTTAGATGTGGTCGATGCAAGATCGACTAGGACTGCTTTCCAAGGCCGGAGCCCCCTATATCATTGAGGAGCGTGAAATATACGCTTCGGGATTTAAAGGTGTCAACAGGGTATGACCAATCAATTTTGCGATGCAGCAACGGCGTGGTGGTGCGCCAGGCGGATCAGCCGCTGGTTGGCGGAACCGCGCCAAGGCAGGGTGGTGGGCTGGGCCTGCAGGTAGCGTCCGTCGATCAGCACGTCGACCCATTGCAGTAAAGGCAGCTCGGCAATTTCTTCATGACGGTAGCCGGTCCACAGCCAGATGTCCTTGTCCGGATAGCGTTGCTTGAAGCGCTGGCACAGATCCTGGATGGCCTCGCGGTTGGCCGGGTGCAGGGGGTCGCCGCCGGACAGGCTGAGGCCGTCATGGCGCGCCGCCAGCTGCAGCAGACGGTCGCGCACCTCGGCGGTGAAGGGGTGGCCGGCCTTGCGATCCCAGGTGCTCTGGTTGTAGCAGCCCGGGCAGGCATGCTGGCAGCCGGTGACGAACAGCGTCAGCCGGATGCCTTCGCCGTTCACCAGGTCGTCAGTGTAAAAACGATCATAGTTCATGGGCTTGTGCACTTCCCAGATGCTTGACGCGCCGCATGACTTCTTTTTGTTTGCCGGCATTGAATGGTCGCGCATTGGGGCTGCCCAGATAGCCGCAGACACGGCGGGTGACGGACAGCGAGGCGCTGTCGCGATTGCCGCACTGCGGGCAGGTGAAGCCCTCTGATGTTGCCAGGGCTTCGCCCATGAAGCCGCAGGCACCGCAGGAGTCGACCGGGGTGTTGGTGCCGAAATAGGGCACATGTTCGACAGCATGGTCCCAGATGCGCTCCAGGGCCTTCAGGTTGTGCTGCATATTGGGCAGTTCGACATAGCTGATGTGTCCGCCGCTGGCCAGCTCGGCATAGCCGCTTTCAAAGGCGATTTTCTCGAACGGACTGACCTTGCGCTGCACGTCGAGGTGGAAGGAATTGGTGTAATAGCCCTTGTCGGTAATGTCCGGCAGGTCGCCAAAGCGCTGCTGGTCGAGTTTGCAGAAGCGATGGCACAGCGACTCGCTGGGGGTGGAGTAGAGCGAGAAGCCAATGCCTGTCTCTTCGCGCCATTGCTTGGTGGCCTGGCTCATGTGTCGCACGATGCCATGCAGGAAATCCTGCGCCGCCGTACTGTCCGCCGGATGAACGCCAAACAGCAGCCGGCCCACTTCGTGCAGGCCGATATAGCCCAGCGAGATCGAGGCACGGCCATCGCGGAACAGCGTCATGATGTCGTCGTCCGGTGCCAGACGCGTACCAAACGCCCCTTCGGTGTAGAGGATGGGCGCGATGTTGGCCTTGACGCCTTCCAGGCGGTGAATGCGTGTCATCAGGGCGCGGCGGCAGATCTCGAGACGCTCGTCGAGCAGGCTGGTGAAGCGGCTGCGGTCTCCTTTGGCCTCCAGGGCGATCCGGGGCAGGTTCAGGCTGACAACCCCCAGGTTGTTGCGGCCATCGAGCACTTCCTTGCCCTCGGCATCGTGCCAGACCGACAGGAAGCTGCGGCAGCCCATCGGCGAGACCGGCACGCTGGAGCCGGTAATCTGCCGGTTGAGTCTGGCCGAGATGATGTCTGGGTACATGCGTTTGGAGGCGCACTCCAGTGCCAGTTGTTTCAGATCGTAATTCGGGTCTTGCGGACGCAGGTTGATGCCTTCATCGAGGAACATGACCAGTTTGGGAAAGACTGGTGTCACGCCTTCCTTGCCGAGTCCGCGGATGCGCACGCGCAGGATGGCTTGCTGAATGGCGCGTGCCTGCCAGCTGGTACCCATGCCGAAAGAGAAGGTGACGAAGGGTTGTTGGCCATTGGAGCTGAACAGTGTGTTGATTTCATACTCGCAGGCCTGAATGCCGTCGTAGGTTTCTTTCTCGGTGCGCTCGCGGGCATACCGCTCCGGCTCGCTGATGCCGTATTCACGGGCAATGAGCAGGTTTTTCTCGTAACTTTTCTCGACGTAGGGGGCCAGTGTCAGGTCGATATTCGGAATGGTGGTGCCACCATACTGGTGGCTGGCGACCTGGGCGATGATCTGCGCCGTGACCGCGCAGGCCACGCCGACCGATTTCGGGCTCTCGATCTTGGCGTTGCCGAGGCGGAAGCCGTTTTTCAGCATGCCCTGCAGGTCCACCAGGCAGCAGTTGGTGAATGGCAGGAAGGGCGAGTAATCCAGGTCGTGATAGTGAATATCGCCCTGCTGGTGTGCCTGCAGGATGTCCTTGGGCAGGAAGGTGCTGGCGAACTGGCGCGAAACGATGCCGGCCATCAGGTCACGCATTACCGGAAAGACGTTGGCATCCTTGTTGGCGTTCTCGGTGGTGGCCTCTTCATCGGTCTTGTGCACCAGCCCCATCAGCTTGGCATGCAGGGCCGAGCCCTGGGCGCGAATGGTGTCGCGCTCATGGCGGTATTCGATGTACACCCGGGCCACATCCGGATAGTGGTGCATCAGGGCGTCTTCGACGCTTTGCTGCAGGGTGGGAATGTCGATCAGATCCTGTGGCTGTGCTCGGCATGCCTGCTCGATTTCATCGGCAATATGACCGGCCAGGGCGCGCGGTGCCGGATAGCCGGCGGCTTGTGCGGCACGCAGGCAGGCATCGGCAATTTTGCTGGCATCGTAGGGCACAATCGCGCCATCGCGTTTTTTGACCTGAAGCATGGGTAATTCTCTCGTCTGTACGGAAGGGGGCTGCTGACAGGCGGTACTCTAGGGGAATTTTCCGGCAGGCGGGAAAGAGAATTTGCAAAATGTAGCGACTGAATTTGAGTTTCATCAAGATATTGTGTTTTGCGCTGCCTGAGCCGGGCTTTTGTCTTTATGTGAAGCAATAAGCTCCGGCGGCCAGCAGTGGATTTGGGTATCATAGCCAACCAGATTATTCGCCCGCCGTGAGTGCGGGTGTTGCGACAGGAGCGGGTATGTTTACCGGGATTGTGCAGGGCATGGGCGAGCTGGTCGCCGTGGAACAAAAACAGGATTTTCGTCGTCATGTCGTCCGTCTGCCGCAGGACATGCTGGCGGGACTGACGCCGGGGGCGTCGGTGGCGCATAACGGCTGTTGCCTGACCGTCAGTGCCATTGACGGCGATCAGGTGGCTTTCGATCTGATGCAGGAAACCTTGCGGGTGACCAATCTGGGGGGCTTGCATCCCGGAGATCGCGTCAATGTCGAGCGCGCTGCGCGTTTTGGCGACGAGATCGGCGGTCATGCCATGTCGGGGCATATCTATTGCCAGGCACGTGTCAGCGAGGTGATTCGCACCCCGGACAACCGTACGCTGTGGTTCGACATGCCCGCCGGTGCCATGAAGTATGTGCTGACCAAAGGCTATATCGGCGTGGATGGGGCCAGTCTGACCATCGGCGCCGTGCAGGAACACCGTTTCTGCGTACACCTGATTCCTGAAACCTTGCAGCGCACCATTCTGGGCGTGCGCGAGGTCGGGGATCTGGTCAATATCGAGATTGATCCCCAGACCCAGGCGATCGTGGATACGGTCGAGCGGGTACTGGCCAAGCAGTGATCAGACAGAACAACGATAAAGGATAGTGAGCATGGCGATTTCTCCGGTGCAGGACATCGTGGCCGATATCAAGGCGGGCAAGATGGTGATTCTGGTCGATGCAGAAGACCGGGAGAACGAGGGTGATCTGGTGATGGCGGCTGAGTTCGTGACGCCGGAAGCCATCAACTTCATGGCCAAATTCGGTCGCGGCCTGATTTGCCTGACCCTGAGCGAGGATCGTTGCCATCAGTTGAACCTGCCGCTGATGGTGAGTCGCAACGGGACTTCGCATGGCACCAATTTCACGGTCTCGATCGAGGCGGCCAGTGGCGTAACCACCGGCATTTCCGCTGCCGATCGCGCCAGAACCATTCTGGCTGCCGTCGCGCCTCAGGCCCGGCCGGAGGATCTGGTTCAGCCGGGGCATATTTTCCCGCTGATGGCCCAGCCGGGCGGTGTACTGGTGCGTGCCGGCCATACGGAAGCCGGCTGTGATCTGGCGCAGCTGGCCGGTCTGACGCCTGCCTCGGTGATCTGTGAAATCATGAACGACGACGGCACCATGGCCCGCCTGCCGGAGTTGCTGAAGTTTGCCGACGAGCACGGCATCCGCATCGGCACGATTGCCGATCTGATTCATTACCGCAGCCGTACCGAAAGCGTGGTGGAGCGCGTCGGCCAGCGTCCGGTGGATACGCCGTTCGGTAGTTTCGATCTGCATGTTTTCCGTGATGTGCTGACCCGTGCCACGCATCTGGCGCTGGTCAAGGGTACCCCGGTTTGCGAGCGGGAAACCCCGGTGCGGGTGCATGAGCCGCTGTCGGTGATGGACTTGCTGGACCCGGTCTCCGGGCCGCATTCCTGGACCGTGCCCAATGCACTGGAGTACATCGAAGAGCAGGGCTGTGGCGTGGTGATTCTGCTGCACCGCCCGGAAAACGGCGACGATCTGCTGGCCCGTGCGCTGCCGTCCAGCGAGCCGGTACAGGCGGTGTGGGACAACAAGACCTTCGGTATCGGGGCCCAGATCCTCAAGACGCTCGGGGTGGGCAAGATGCGCCTGATGTCCTCGCCGCGAACGCTGCCGAGCATGGCCGGCTTCAGCCTCGAAGTCAGCGGATTTTGCCAGCCGCAACACGGCGGCGTGGAAATGGATTAAAATAAACAGTTCTGCGCTAATTGCAAAAGAGATTGAACATGCTGGATAGCATCCATCGTATCGCCCCGAATCTGGATGGCCATGGCCTGAAATTCGGTATCGTCATGAGCCGCTTCAACGAGAATGTCTGCCACGGGCTGCGCGATGCCTGCCTGGACGAACTGGCCCGTCTCGGGGTGGCGGCCGCGGATGTCACCCTGGCCACGGTGCCGGGCGCGCTGGAAATCCCGCTGACCATGCAAACCATGGCGAAGAGCGGCCGTTTTGATGCCCTGATTGCCCTGGGCGCGGTCATTCGTGGTGAAACCTATCATTTCGAGCTGGTTTCCAATGAGTCGGGCAGCGGCCTGACCCGCATCGGTCTGGATGCGGGCATCCCGGTGGCCAATGCCGTACTGACCACCGAAAACGATGAGCAGGCGGAAGTCCGCATGCTGGAAAAAGGCCGCGATGCAGCACGTGTCGCGGTGGAAATGGTTCGGTTGCAGCAGGCGCTGCGCTGAGCTGGTAGTGTTGACAGGCCGCCTGTGCCTTGCCGGGCGGCTTCGTTCTTTACAAGGAATTGCTTCAATGAAAACTGCCCGTCGTCGTGCGCGCGAGTTTGTGGTTCAGGGTCTGTATGAATGGACGCTGAATCCGGATCGAACCGCTACCACCATCGAGAAACACCTGCGCGAGAACGAGTATTTTGCCAAGGCCGACGAAACGTTGTTTCGTACGTTGCTGTTCGGCGTGCTGAAGGATGCCGCCCAGCTGTCTGCGCTGGTTGCCCGTTACTACGAACGTTCGGCGGAGGATGTCAGCCCGATCGAGCGTGCCGTTCTGCTGATGGCGGCACTGGAGCTGACCCAGCACCCGGAGACGCCGTACCCGGTCATCATCAACGAGGCGATCGAGATCACCAAGACGTTTGGTGGTACCGACGGTCACAAATTCGTCAATGGCGTGCTGGACAAGCTGGCCGCCCAGGTGCGCGAAGAAGAAGTCGCCCGCCGGCCGCAATAAGCGGTTGATGCCCTGTCACACCCGCCCGCAGTTGTCGGCGGGTGTTTTCACATCCGGATCCATGAACGAATTCGAACTGATTCAGCACTTTTTTGCGCCGAGCGCCACCGGCAGCCAGACGACGCTGGGGATTGGCGACGACGCCGCCATCATCCGGCCGAGTCCGGGGTGTGATCTGCATATCTCGGTCGACACCCTGGTCAGTGGCCGGCATTTCTTTCCGGATGTCGATGCCGCTGCACTGGGGCACAAGACGCTGGCGGTCAATCTGTCCGACATGGCGGCGATGGGGGCACGGCCGCGCTGGGCCCTGCTGTCGCTGGCCTTGCCCGAGGTGACGCCGGACTGGCTGGCGGGTTTTGCCGCCGGCTTGCTGGATCTGGCCCGGGCGCATGATGTGGCACTGATCGGCGGCGACACCACGCGCGGCCCGTTGACACTGTCAGTGACTATTCTCGGTGAAACGCCGCATGGGCAGGCACTGTGTCGCCATGCAGCCCGTGAAGGGGATGATATCTGGGTCAGTGGCGAGCTGGGCATGGCGGCACTGGCCTTGCACCACCATGTGCCGGGCAGCGATGCGCCGCCGGATGACGTGCTGGCCGCCTGTCGTCTCAAGCTGGAGCGTCCGACCCCCAGGCTGGCGCTCGGGCAGGCACTGCTGCCGCTGGCCCATGCCTGCATTGATGTGTCTGATGGCTTGATGGCCGACCTTGGTCATATTCTGCAGCGCTCGGGAGTGACGGCCGAAGTCTGGCTGGATGCCTTGCCCAGCCACCCCTGGCTGCTCGAGCGCCGCCAGTCGCTGGCTTGGGCGCTGGCCGCAGGCGGCGATGACTATGAATTGTGTTTCACGGCGCCGGTATCGGCCCGTGCAGCGATCAGCGCACTCGCTGGCAAGGGCGCCGTGAGTCGCATCGGTCGTGTTCTGGCTGGCGCGGGGCCGGCACGTCTGATCGATGGCAACGGCCAATTGCTTGTCCTGGAGAGAGAAGGTTATGACCACTTTCAAAATCAAGCCTGACCTGAAGCTTGTTTTCAGTCATCCGATTTTTTTCATTGCTTTTGGCTTTGGCAGCGGTCTGGCGCCCTGGGCGCCGGGCACCTTTGGTACCCTGGCGGCGTTCCCGTGCTACTGGCTGCTTCGGCTGGCCGGTGTCGACGGTCTCTGGCTGGCCCTGCTGTGCCTGCCACTGTTTTTCCTTGGCGTGTATGTCAGTGAAAAAACGGATCAGGCACTGGGCGTGCACGATCATGGCGGTGCCAACTTCGACGAAGTCGTGGCCATGCTGCTGATTCTGTCCATGACGCCAGCGCATTGGCTGGCCTGGCTGGTGGCCTTCGCCCTGTTCAGACTGTTCGATATTCTCAAGCCCTGGCCGATTCGCTGGTTTGACGAGCACGTCCACGGTGGTCTGGGCGTGATGCTGGATGATATTGTGGCTGCCGTGCCTTGCATGGCGATATTGTGGGGCCTGCAACTGACGCATCTGATCTAGCGATGCCTTCAAAACCAGTGACAAACACGCCCATTTGAATTAATACTGAGACTGAAACGTAAGCTGCATACCAAGAGACTGGCGTGAAAAAAACCGACTACAGCAGCATTGCCGATTGGGCGCTGCATTATGGCCGCTCGAAAGATGCCTGGTTGACGCTGTCTGTGGACGGCCAGATTCAGCAATTCAATGCCATGGTCCCGCGGGTGCTGGGCCTGTCCCAGACCGAGCTGATCGGCAAGAAGCTGTCCGGCATGCTCAGGCGGGTCGACGCCATGATCTCGCGCAGCAATGCCATTTTTCGCGGCACCCTGTTCTCCCTGCTGCCGGGCACACGCAGTGGTGCCATTCTGGCGGTTGAAGAAATTCCCTGTCCCTTGCCTGACTGGCGTGGTCGTCTGTTGCGCCTGACCGATGTCAGTGAACTGATCGAGGTCGAGAGCAATCGCATCCGCAAGCTGGATCGCCTGACCGCGCTGGCCGACATCATGACGCTGGCCGAATCGGACCGGCAGCGCTGGCTGGACGAGTCCATGGAGCTAGGCGCCCGCACGCTGGGCCTCGAGCTGGGTATGGTCAGCCACATTCAGGACGGCGTGTTCCATCTGCTGGCGCACAATGCGCCGGGTATCTTGCAGCATGGCCAGACCTGGCCGCTGGCGCAGACCTACTGCAGCATCACGGCCGCGTCGCACGAGGTGCAGGCGCTGTCGCCCTTCCTGGACTCTCCCTGGGCCGATCATCCCTGCTTCTCCCACTTCGGCTATCAGTCATACATCGGTGCCCCGCTGTGGGTGCATGGGCAGATGTATGGCACGGTGTCCTTCTGTTCGCGGGTGTTGCGCCCGGGTGGTTTTGATCACAATGACCGCATTTTCGTCAAACTGCTCGCCCGCTGGGTGGGCGGGGTGATCGAACGCATGAATGTCGAGGGTCGTCTGCGCGAATCGCATGGCGAACTGGAAGAGCAGGTCGAACTGCTGGCCATGGCCGAAAAAGTGGCCCGACTGGGCCACTGGCGGCTCGATATGCAGCTGAGGACCATGCTGCTCTCCGATGAGGCGCAGAGTTTCCTGGGCCTGCCATCGCGGCCGGAGTGGGGGCTGGGCGAATTCGAGGCCCTGATTGCTGCCGATGACCGCGGCAGCTGGCGCGATCAGATCAACGCCTGTCTGGAGGAGGGCGCTCAGATCGGTCTCGAGCTGCGCATGATCAATGCCGATGGCTATACCCGCTGGCTCTCGCTGCGCGGCATGCGGCTGGAGCAGCAGCAACAGCATCAGTTGTTCGGTGTGATGCTGGACATTACCGATACCCGGCAGGCGCAGGAAACCATTTTGTTCCAGGCCAGCCACGACTCTCTGACCGGCCTGATCAATCGCGTGCTGCTGTTTGACCGGCTGGGGCAGGAAATCCGGCGCTGTCAGCGTAACGACGGGCATTTTGCCGTACTGTTCATCGATCTGGACTACTTCAAGCAGATTAATGACCGCTATGGCCATGAGGCGGGGGATCGCGTGCTGGTGCAGGTAGCCAAGCGCCTGGCCTCCGCGCTGCGCAAATCGGATACGGTCGGGCGTTTTGGCGGTGACGAATTCATTGCCATCATCCCGGGACTGAATACCCGCGAGGCGGCAGCGCTGCTGAAAAAGAAGATCCTGCGCCGGCTGGAGACTCCCATCCTGTTTGGCCGTGACGAACTGTTCATTTCGGCCAGCATCGGCGTCAGTTTCTATCCGGCGGAGGCAACGCTGCCACAGGATCTGATCCGCAAGGCAGACAACGATATGTATATCGTGAAGGAGTCGCGTCGCAGTCTGCCTAACCCCCTGCAACAGGGCGGGCGGCGCGGTCGTTCAACCTAGTCAGTCAAACCGGGCTTTCAGCCCGGTTTTCATATGACGGAAACCGCGGTCTATGCTATGCTTGCGCCCCTTTCCGTCGACCTGATTTCGTGTATGAAAGATCCCTGCGACCACTACACTTTTGATCTGATCGGCGGCGTGCGCAAGAAACCCGGGCGCAAGCCGCTGGGTGCGCGCGCCATGACCGTGGCGGAGCGCAAGCGGCGCAGTCGCGAACTGCGGCGCAATCGCCTGCAGGAGCTCTCCGTGACGGTAGAGCTGACGCGTGACGCCCAGCGCGCGCTGGAGAAAATGATCGAGTGGTGGGGGGTAAGCAAGAAAGAGGCGATCAACCGTGCCCTGCAGATCGCCTGTCAGTCACAGACCGGCCGTACCGGCCGGCTGTTCGATGAGTGGGACTGATTCAGCCCCCTTGTGCGGCCGGCAGCGGGCAGCGGGTCGACTGGCCGTTCAGTTCCTGCTGTAGCTGCCGGTAGGCGACCTTCACCTGCTTGCCGTCGCGCGTCAGCGTCAGGACCGCAATACGGTCAAAATCCTTGCCCGACCATTTGCTGATCCCAAGGTCGTCCGCCTTGTAGCGCTTGGCGACGGTATGCAGCAGTTTCTCGATCATGTTGTGCTCCCAGGCAATCCACACCATCGACCCGGCGTAACGCGGCTGATCCAGCTCCTTGAGCAGGCCGTCGATATCATCGTAGCCAAAGTGCGTGTTGACCGGCATCGCCAGCTGGATGGCCGTCGGCTCCAGGGTAGCCAGGGGGCGCACGTAACTGAAGCCGTGATTCAGGACCGCGGGATCGGGGGCAAACAGGTAGTCCGGCTTGCCGAACAGGCTCTTGAGCCGCGTAGGCAGGGCCAGCGCCCGATTGAGACCCTGGCAGGTCAGCTGCCCAAGATCGTCGGGTTGCTTTTCGGCGTGACGGATAAAAACCAGCGTTTCGGTCTGGCTCTCGGCCAGCGTGACCGTACTCAGGCAGCACAGCATCAGGGCGGAAAACAAATGGGACAGGCGCATGGTCATATCCTCAGGGCGTTGAACAGTTCACTCTCCAGGGCCACGACCGTCTTGTCGTCGTTAAGTCCCGGGCCGGTGATCAGGAAGGAGTCCTCGGCACGACTGCCAAGTGTCATGATTTTAGCAGAGTGAACGGCGAGATCATGATCAGTCAGGACGGCGGCAATGCGTGCCAGCAGGCCGGGACGATCTCCGGCAACGATCGACAGCACGAAGTAATTGGCCTTGTCATCCGGGCGAATCAGCACCTGCGGGGTAATCGGGAAGTGCTTCAGCATCCGGCTGATCCGGCCGTCCCCCGGCAGGGTCAACGGATCCTGGCGCCGCAGGCTGCCCGCCAGCTCGAATTCGATGAAGTTGATCATGTCCCGATAGTCGTCCTCATGATGCTCGGGGATGAAGACGTGGAACGTATCGAGTGCATAGCCATGTGCGGTGGTGTAAACCTTGGCGTCGGCAATGCTGTAATGCGTGCGTCCAAAGAAAGCGCAGATGCGGGCAAAAAGCGCCGACTGGTCAGGGGTATAGACCAGCACCTGAATGCCTTCCTTGTCATCGGACAACCGGGCACGGACGATGGGTTCGCCGCTGTCGGTAAAGCGGTTCAAGACCCGTGCATGCCAGGCGATTTCGCGCGCCTCGTGTCGCAGGAAGTAAACGATGTCCAGCTGTGACCACAACTTTTCTTCGGCTCCATCCGGCACGGCATACAGTCGCAGCAGGGCGCGGGCCTGCTGCTTGCGCGCCTCCAGCTCGGAATGCATGTCGACGGCCCCGCCACGGGTCAGATGCCGCAGGGTGGCCAGATACAGGTCTTCCAGCAGCTTGGCCTTCCAGGCATTCCACACTTTGGGGCTGGTGCCGCGAATGTCGGCCACCGTCAGCAGATAGAGGGCACACAGGCGTCGCGGTGTTTCTACCAGTTCGGCGAAGCGCTGCACCGTCTCCGGATCGTAGATGTCCTGCTTCTGCGCAATGTGCGACATGGTCAAATGTTGGCCGGTGAGCCATGCCACCAGCTCGGTGTCCTCGGCGCTCAGTCCGTGCTTGTCGCAGAAGTCGCGCGCATCGGCCATGCCCAGTTGCGAGTGATCGCCGCCCCGGCCCTTGGCGATGTCGTGAAACAGGCCGGCAATATACAGCACATGCGGGCGTTCAAAGTCGTTGATCAGCCGGGACAGGAAGGGGTATTCGTGATTGAAGGCGCTGATGGCAAAGCGGCGCAGGTTGCGCACCACCATCAGGATGTGTTCATCGACGGTATAGACGTGAAACAGATCATGCTGCATCTGGCCGACGATCTTGCCAAATGCCGGCAGGTATTTGCCGAGCACGCCGTACAGGTTCATGCGGCGCAGGCTGCGCGTCAGGCCCGGTGTGCTGAGAATCTGCAGGAATAGTTGCCGGTTGACCGGATCCTGGCGGAAGCGTTCGTTGATCTTGGAACGTGCGTGCCACAGGGCCCGCAGCATGCGCGGGGCAAAGCCGGTGAGCTCGGGGTGCTGCTGCAGCATCAGGAAGGCCTGCAGGATGGCCGACGGGTCGCGGGTGAAGACTTCCGGATGGCGGATGCCCAGCATGCCGTTCACCGAGTAGAAGTGCTCATTCAGCACCTCGGTGATGCGAGGAACCTGGGAATAGATGCGGCCACGCAGATTGGGCAGCAGGATGCCGTTGAGCTGCGAGACGGTACGCGCTGCCCGGTAGTAGAGCTGCATGACTTGCTCGCTGGCGCGCAGGATGCTGCTGTCGGGCAGGCCGAGCGCCAGCCCGAGCTGTTGCTGCAGGTCAAAGATCAGCCGGTCTTCGCGACGACGCGCCAGCAGGTGCAGGAAAATGCGCAAGCGCTCCAGCTGTCGTTCGCCATGCTTGATCAGCCGGGCCTCTGCCGGCGTGAGAATGCCGCGCTTCACCAGATCATCCCAGTGGCTGCCCAGTCCGGTGGCCTTGCTGATCCAGATCAGCGTTTGCAGGTCGCGCAGCCCGCCAGGACTTTCCTTGAGGTTGGGCTCCAGATTGTTGGTGACGCCAAAGAAACGATTGTGGCGCTGCTGTTGCTCCAGTGTCTTGCCTTCGTAGAAGGCCAGCGGGTCGCGCTGGTTTTCCAGTGCCAGGCTCAGTGCGTCGAAAGCCTGCCGGTTACCGGCGATCAGGCGTTGCTCCAGCAGATTGGTTTCGATGGTGATGTCGGCGGCAGATTCGCGCAGGCATTCGGCATGGGTGCGAACACTGTGCCCCACCTCCAGGCCGATGTCCCACATCAGACCGATCAGCCTGGTGACCGTCTCGGTCAGTTCAGGCCGGGCATCGTCCGGCAGCAGGATCAGGACATCGATATCGGAACAGGGGAAGAGCTGGCCCCGGCCATAACCCCCGACGGCGATCAGGGCGGCCTCTTCACCCAGCGAGAGACTGTGCCAGAGTTGGCGGATGGCCGCGTCGACCTCGTCGGCATGGCGCGACAGATAGATCTGCGGATCATGGTGTTGGCAGTACTCGTCCGCCAGTACCTGGCGGCGCGCTTTCAGGTCATTGCGCCATTGGCGCGCCAGGGCCAGGTCATCACTCATGTCAGCGGGTTTCCTGTCGGTAAATCATCGTCAGACCTGCCATCAGGAACAACAAGGTGGGCAGGGTGGCGGAAAGCGCCGGATTCCAGTCGTGCAGCAGGCCGAGATAGCCAAACAGACGGTTGGTGAAGTGGAAGGCAACCCCGATGCAGATACCGGCAAACAGGCGCAGACCGAGCTGGCCGTGCCGGCGCTGCTTGGGGGTGAACGCCAGGGCCACCAGCGCCATCGATACGCAGGCCAGCGGATAGAACAGCTTGCCCCACATGGCGATCTCGTAACGCTGGGTTTTCTGGTTGTTGTCACGCAAATGGCGGATGTAGGTCAGCAGGTTGCTGGCCGACATCTGCTCGGGGACCACCAGCAGCACGTTGAGGATGCCCGGCTCGATGACCGATTGCCATGCCGTGTGGTCGAGATGCTCGGTGCTGATGTGGTCCGCGGCAAAGCGGGTGATCTTGATATTGCTCAGTCGCCAGGACTTGCTGGCTGCATCATAGACGCCGCGCTCCGCCTCGCTGGTGCTCTCCAGCCGGTAGTTGCCGTTGTAGGTGTAGACGTGAATGCCCAGCAGGGTCTGATCCGGCAGCATTTCGCGGATGTTGATGAAATTGGTGTTGTCCTTGACCCAGAGGCCGGAGTGAAACTCCTGCGCTACCAGTGAGCGCGTGGCCGAGAGTTTGAGCTGTTCGGCCTTCTGCTGTGCCAGCGGGGCACCCAGCTCGCCGAGAAACAGGGTCAGGATGGCGCAGGCCAGACCAAAGCCGAACAGCAGTCGGCCGATCTGCAGCAGCGTGATGCCACTGGTGCGAATGACCGTGTATTCGCTGTGGGTCACCAGCTGGGTCATGCCGACCAGCACGCCGATCAGGACCGCCAGCGGCAGCAGCTCATAGGCATGTCCCGGAACCAGCAAGGCCACATAGGTCAGCATGGTCTGCATGCCATAACTGTTCTGGCCGACACGCGGCATCTCCTGGATGATGTCGAAGAAGGCGTACAGCGCCAGCAGGGCCGTCAGGGTGTAGATCGTCGAGCTGATCAGCTGCGACAGGATGTAGCGGGAAATCAGTCGCATCGGTCAGGCTTTCATTCCGAACAGGGATTTCATGGTCTTGTAAACCGATTGAACGGGCCGGTCGCGGTAATACAGACCGAACAGCCCCAGCAACAGGAAGCCGAGATGGACAAAGGCGATGCTCCAGATCGGCAGGGTGTCGTGCAGGATGCTGTTGCGCACCACGGTCAGGCCGTTCTGATAGGCAAAATAACAAAGCAGGGCGGCAATCAGGTTGAATGCCTGACCGCCGGAACGCGGATTGGTGTAAGCCAGCGGAATGGCAAGAATGGCCAGGATCAGGCAGCTGAACGGCAGGGACAGACGCCAGGCGAGCTCGGCGCGCGCTGCCGGGTCGTCGTACTGTGACAACAGCAAGGCCGTCGGCAGCGATTGCCGCGAGCGCGGCGCCGTGACCAGATCGTGATCCTTGCCGATGGCGACCGAATAGCGGCTGAAAGAGGTGACATCGAAGTCGGCCCGGCCCGGGGTGCCGACATAACGAATGCCATCTTCCAGCGTGACCAGACGCTGGCGCGTGTCATCGGTGGTCAAATGCCCGCTCTTGGCAAAAATGGTGGATATTTTTCCGTCCGTCAGGTCCTGGAAAAATATGTTTTTTGCGTTACCGTTTTCGCCGCCATAGCTCTCAATGAAATAAACGCGGTTTGCGTCGGAAGATTCTTTGAATACCCCCGGGGAGATTGCCGAGATATCTTCGCGCTGTTTCAGCTGATCGGCATACACCTGGCTGCGCTGATCCGCCCAGGGGGCGATTCCGAGCGCCACAATGGCCACCATGGCCGACAGGGGTACGGCAAAGCGCAGCACCGGACCCAGCAGACTTTTTTGCGACAGGCCCGCGGCCAGCCATACCTGCATTTCCTGGTCGCGCCACAGCCGGGTCAGGACGACCAGCGTGCTGATGAAGACCGTTAAAATCAGCGGCACCGGAAACAGCCCGATGGCCCAGAAGCCAATCAGGGCGGCCACTGCGTCGTTGGCGATCTGCCCTTCGGCTGCGCGGCCGAGCAGATTGATTGCCTGCGTGGAAACCAGAATCGCCAACAGGACGACAAAAACCCCGACTGCGTTCAAAGTCAGTTCGCGAGTCAGGCTTTTGAAAAAAACCATGGATGTTGTGCCTTTTTTGACTTTTTGTGACTTGCGTAGTGATAATTCAAATCGAAAATACTGATATGCATTTTTTGGGCATATCGGGAAACCGAAATACCCGCCTTCACTCGAGATGGCCGACGTTATCGACGCGGCCGCGCAGAGTGGCTGACACGCGATAACAACGGGAGTACACAATGGAATTTAACATAAAAAGCGGAAGCCCGGAAAAACAGCGCGTGGCCTGCGTGATCGTCGGTGTTTACGAATCTCGCAAGTTGACGCTGGCGGCCGACCTGCTCGACCGCATTTCCAATGGCTTTGTCAGCGACGTCATCCGTCGCGGCGACATGGAGGGCAAGCTGGGCAGTACCCTGGTGCTGCACTCTGTGCCACATGCCCTGTGCGACCGGGTCATGCTCGTTGGCCTGGGCAAGGAGCGTGAATTCCGCGCCAAGGAATACCGCGAGGCCATCCGCGCATCCATTCGTGCCCTGGCGCAGACGTCCGCCAACGAGGCGGTCAGCTATCTGACCGAGCTGCCGGTCAAGAAACATGACGTCGAATGGATGGTCGAGCAGGCCACCGTCGTGACGCTGGATACGCTCTATCGCTTCGACCGCTTCAAGAGCAAGGTTGACGATCCGCTGCGCGGTCCGCGCAAACTCACCCTCGCCGTACCGCGCCGCAGCGACCTCGCCGATGGCGAAAAAGGTCTGGCGCGCGGTCTGGCCATTGGCGCCGGCATGACGCTGGCCAAGGACCTCGGCAACCTGCCGGGCAATGTCTGCACGCCCAGCTATCTGGCTGAAGAGGCCCGCAACATGGCCCAGGCCGTCGGCGCCGAAGCCGAGATTCTGGATCGTGACGCCATCGAGGCGCTGGGCATGGGCTCCTTCCTGTCCGTGGCCAAGGGCAGCGTGCAGGATCCTCGCCTGATCGTGCTCAAGCACTGGGGAGCCAAGGATCGCAATGATGCGCCGGTTGTCCTGGTGGGCAAGGGCATCACCTTCGATTCCGGCGGCATCTCGCTCAAGCCCGGCGAGGCCATGGACGAGATGAAGTTCGACATGTGCGGTGCCGCTTCGGTCCTGGGGGCCTTCAAGGCGGCTGTCGACATGAAACTGCCGATCAATCTGATCACGGTGGTACCGACTTGCGAAAACATGCCGTCGGGCGATGCCGTCAAGCCGGGTGACATCGTGACCTCGATGTCCGGTCAGACCATCGAAATCCTGAATACCGACGCCGAAGGCCGGCTGATTCTCTGCGATGCCCTGACCTATGTCGAACGCTTCAACCCGGCATGCGTCGTCGATGTTGCCACCCTGACCGGTGCCTGCGTGGTGGCGCTGGGCTATATCGCCACCGGCCTGTACAGCAATCAGGATGCGCTGGCGCGCGAACTGTGCGCGGCAGGCGAAGAAGTGGGCGACCGTGCATGGCACATGCCGCTGTGGGATGAATACCAGGAAATGCTCAAGAGCCCGTTTGCCGACATGGCCAATATCGGTGGCCGACCGGGTGGCAGCATCACTGCCGCCTGCTTCCTGTCGCGCTTTGCCAAGAGTTATGACTGGGCGCACCTGGATATCGCCGGTACCGCCTCGCGCAGCGGCAAGGACAAGGGCGCCACCGGTCGTCCGGTTCCCCTGCTGGTGCAATTCCTGCAGGATCGTGCCGATATCGCCCTGGGCAATGTCGTTCGCCGTGGACGTCCGCGTCGTGAAGTCACCGAAACGGTTGAAGATGACGCGGATTGATTTTTACACCCGGGTCAGCGAGCCGGCACAATTTGCTTGCCGTTTGACCCAGACGGTGTACAACAGGGGGGAACGGCTGCTGGTCCGGCTGGAGGATGACGACATGCTCGGCGCCTTCAGCACCCGCCTGTGGAGTTTCGACGACGTGGCGTTCGTGCCTCATTGCCGTCATGATGCGGCCGAGGCCGGCGTCACGCCGATCTGGTTGACTGCAGGGGCGCCCATGGGCGAGCATCACCCTGCCGTATTGCTCAACCTGTCCGATGGGCTGCCCGAAGCGCCGACACGCTTTGCCCGCATTCTGGAAATCGTCGGCAACGACGAAGACTCGCTGGCCAGAGCGCGACAACGGTTCAAGTTTTACCGCGAGCACGGGTTTACCATCGAACATCACGACATGAGCGCCCGATAAGCATGACAGAGCCCAAGAAGCCGGATCCGAATAACCTTGCCGGGATCGACTTGCCGATCCTGACCGAGGTCGATGATGGTCAGGTCGACATACCTGACTTCGATTTCTCGAGCGAACTGGACCAGATGTCCAGTTCGCTGTCCACCCCCGAAATGCCGCTGGAGTTCCCGCCCGAGCTGCTGGAAGAAGACCGCGCAGCCCAGCCGGGAGATGCCCCGATCAATCTGCAGGACCTGCCTTCGCTCGACCTGGGCGAAGAGGCGGCGCCGGACGCGACAAAGCAGACCGACCACGAGTTCGAGTTCGAACTGGAGCCTCTGCAGGCCGCAGCGCCGGCAGACAGCGGACTGGATGCCCTGATGGCGCGCGCCCAGTTCGATGAGCCCGGTCAGCCCGCAGCCGTTCAGCCCGCCGACGATCTGGGTGTACAAATTCCCGAACTTACACTGGACGATGTCCTGCCAGAACCCTCCTCCAGCGACGCGCTGGGCACGTCGCCAACCGTCGGTGCGCCGACGCTGGTCGACGCCATGTTCGATCAGACTGAAATGGCGGAGGACGACGGCGCCATCCCCGAATTGACGCTGGACGAAGTGCTGGAAGCCCCGTCCGCCGCACCACAGACCGCAGCAGCGGACATCCCCGAACTGACGCTCGAAGCGGCGCTGGCCGAGGGGTCGGATCCGGCACCCGTCCCGGAAGT
This sequence comes from Paludibacterium sp. B53371, assembly GCF_018802765.1. Taxonomy (NCBI): domain Bacteria; kingdom Pseudomonadati; phylum Pseudomonadota; class Betaproteobacteria; order Neisseriales; family Chromobacteriaceae; genus Paludibacterium; species Paludibacterium sp. B53371. The sequence continues at coordinate 1,715,849 of NZ_CP069163.1, read as the reverse complement.
CGACGACATCCCCGAACTCACGCTGGACGACGTTCTGGCCGAGGAGCCCGTCCTGCGCGAGCCCCCGGCGCCGGACGCATCGGCCATTCCTGAGCTGACACTGGAGGCCGCGCTGACCGGGGAGCAGAACGAGGCCGCAGCGCCAGTCGATGCCGCAGCGATTCCAGACCTGTCGCTGGACGATGTGCTGGCCGTCGAGGCGACGCAGGCCGCACCAGCGGAATCGGATGTGGACGCGATTCCCGAACTGTCCATCGACGATGTGTTACCGGCTTCCGACCCGGTCGCGACGGGCGAGGACAATGTGACGGAGCCCGTTGCCGAGGCGGTCATGGCAGAGGCAACCGTTGCGGCACCGGCGCTCGATTTGCCCGCAGCCGACATGCCGGAGGTGGCGTCTGCGGACGCCATGCCTGAACCTGAAGTCGTTGCCGACGTCGTCGACACGCCTTCGCCGGACATCGCGGGCGCTGACGAGGTCACCGAGTCCGTCACGGAAGACGTGATGGCACCGCAGCGGGTTGAAGAGGGCGAGACCGGGGCAGAACCGGCCCTGCTGTCGCCCGACGAGCAGTCCGGCGCTGATGAACCCCTGGCTGAAGACACCCCCGGTCCGGCGGCCGAGGATCAGGCGGTGGATGCGCTGGTCGCTGCCGCCTTGCCGATGGATATGGCGGCAGAGGCTGAACAGGCCGAAGCGGTTCAGGAGGCATTGAGCGAGGCTCAAGACGAACTGACGCAAGATGCGACTGCCATCGACAGTGCGACCGGCGAGCCGGCTGCCTTCCGTTCCATCCCGCTGGACAGTCTGCCGCATGGCGTACTGGGTGGCGGCAAGGGACCTTCTGCAGAGCCTGAAACCACGGAAGCGGAGAGCGAACTCAGTCTGCAGGACAAAATTCGTGCCGCGGAGCGGACGCTGGCGCAGGAGCGCCTGCGCCAGGCCATGGCCCAGGCACGAGAAGAGGCCATGCAAAGCTGGCAGCCGGCTGTGGCCGAGCCAGAAGCAGAGCCCGCTCCGCGCGTTGCGGCCACTGACTATGTTCCGCAACTGGCCGACACCGGTCGTCCGGTCGAAATCATCAATGTGGCCGGGCTGGCCTCGTCGCCCACGCCGCAGCCATTCAACCTGCCGCCGGTGCGCAAGTCCTATGTGACCCTGGTGGACGAAGCCATGCTGATCGACTCGCTTTACGACAAGATCATGCCGCGCATGAAGGTTGAACTGTCCTTGTGGCTGCAGGATGCGCTCGACCACCAGGCCAAGCAGATGCTGTCCGGCGTCATGCATCAATTGAAAGAGGATTACGAGATGCTGTTCAGTGAAACCTTGCGCGAGAGTCTGCGACAAGCCATCGCCGAGATGGGGCGCGAAGATCGCGGGGAGCGCTACTGATGGGGCACCGCCTGTCACGCATCGTGACCCGAACCGGAGACGGGGGCACTACGGGCCTGGGGGATGGCAGTCGCGTCGCCAAAGATGCCCTGCGCATTCATGCGCTGGGCGAGGTGGATGAGCTCAACTGCCTGATTGGCGTGCTGATGACCGAGCCGTTGCCTGCCGATGAGGCGGGCTGGCTGACAGAAATCCAGCACGATCTGTTTGATCTGGGCTCCGAGATCGCCGTGCCCGGATTTTCCGCCCTGGCCGAGAAGCGGGTGCTGGCACTGGAAACCTGGGTGGAGGACATGAACCGTGCCTTGCCGATGCTCAAGGAGTTCATCCTGCCGGGCGGCTGCCGTGCCGCCGCCCTGGCGCATCAGGCGCGCGCCGTCTGCCGCCGGGCCGAGCGTACCCTGGTGAGCCTGTCGCAAGAGTCGGACGTCTCCGTGCCGGCCCGGCAATATCTCAACCGGCTGTCCGACCTGTTGTTTGTGCTGGCCCGTCACCTCAACCGTCTGGCCGAACAGCCGGACATTCTCTGGCGTCCGCGCCGCAGCGACTGAGGCCCTTGCGCCGGAAGGAGGCAGGATGACAGACGCCAGCATGACCGTCGAAACCCTGACCGAGATCCGGCGCTGGACACCCAAGCTGTTCAGCTTCCGCCTGACCCGTGCGCCGGGCTTTCGCTTCCGTGCCGGACAATTTGCCCGCCTTGGTTTGCAAAGTGGCGAGGAACTCATCGCCCGCGCTTACACCATGGTGTCGGCCCCGCACGATGACTTTCTGGAATTCTTCTCCATTCAGGTGCCCGACGGGGCGTTTACCTCGCGCCTGGCCAGACTGCAGGCTGGCGACACCCTTCAGGTCGGCCGCGCGGCGTTTGGTTACCTGACACTGGATCGCTTTGTCGATGGTCGCGATTTGTGGTTGCTGGCAACCGGTACCGGTGTGGCGCCGTTCCTTTCCATGCTGGCCGAGGCAGAGATCTGGCAGCGATTCGAACGCATCCTTCTGGTCTACAGTGTGCGGGAGGCTGCCGAGCTGGCCTACCGCACCCAAATCGAAGCCTGGCTGAATCAGCCTCCGCCCGTGGTGGACGGGCCAGTGGCCCGGCTGTCATGGCTGCCTATCGTGACAAGAGAGCAGGTGCCCGGGATGTTGTCGCAGCGCATGACCGATCTGCTGCGCCATGGCGGACTGGAAGCGGCTGCCGGGCTCGATATCGACCCCGGGCGGTCGCGCGTGATGGTTTGCGGCAATCCGCAGATGACGCTGGAAATGCGTCAGATTCTGCAGTCGCGCGGTCTGGCGCTGTCCCGTCTCAGTGCGCCGGCACAGCTGGCGCTGGAACAGTTCTGGTAAGGCCGTCGCCGGCTCAGTGCAGCTCGCCCGTGTGGCAGTTGGCCAGTATCGGGGCCGCATTCGGCCCGCGCATATCGTCAAAGAGATTGCCCTGTACGCCCTTGCTCCACCAGACATAGTGATCTGCCTGATATTTCACGCCTGATGCGGCCAGGGTCTGCACAAACAGCAGTGGCTTGCCGGCCACGGGCAACAAGGCAAAGCTCTGCCCGTTATGGCCGTTGAGATAGCGTACCTTCAGGGTCTTGTTGCCGTCGCACTGGTAATGGACGGTCTGGGTTTCGGTAATGGCAATGTCCGGCACCAGGGCGCGGGCACCAGCGACGCCGGCGCTCAGCGCCAGCAGCAGGGACAGCAGGATTTTCATCGGATGGATCTCGTCATGCGGATTGGCGTTCAGTCTAGTCGCTGCTGCCGACCTTGCCTAGATGCCAAATGAAAAGCGACGACGGCACTCATGCCGGCGTCGCTTTCCGCTTGCTGCGAGATGGTTTTATCGGCGCGGGAAACGGGCAGGGCGTTTCTCGACAAAGGCACGCACGCCTTCGCGCCCTTCGTCGGTCTGGCTTTGTGCAATGATGGTGCGTGCTTCCTGGGCCAGCTGTGCCTCCAGCGCGTTGGTGCTGGAAGACAGCATCAGGCGCTTGACACCGCCAAAGCTGCCAGTCGGGCCATTCGCCAGCTGTGTCACCAGCTGTTCGATGGTTTCATCCAGTTGCCCGTTCGCCACGACCCGGTTGATCAGCCCCCACTCCAGCGCCTCGGCGGCCGATAAGGTCCGACCGGTCAGGTACAGTTCCATGGTCCGCCGCTGGCCAATCAGGCGCGGCAGCAGCCAGCTGGAGCCACCATCCGGCGTGTAACCAATCTGGGTGTAGGCCGTATTGAAGCGCGCCGAGTCGACGGCGATCGCCAGATCGGCAGCAGCCACCAGGCTCAGCCCGACACCCGCCGCCACGCCATTCACCGCCGCAATCACCGGGGCATCCAGTTGCATCAGCCGCGCCACCGCCTGGTGCAGCGGGTCGGTCATCTCCTGCAGCAAACGCCCAACCTGTTCGCTCTGCTCGACAAAGGTCGTGACATCACCTCCGGCACAGAACGCCTTGTCGCCGGCACCGCGAATCACCACCACCCGCAAGTGAGGGTCCTGTGCCAGCTGACTGGCAATCTCTGCCAGGCGGACAATGCCCTCGGTATTGAGTGCATTGAATGCGGCAGGGCGATGCAGGGTGAGACGGGCAATGCCGTCCTGGCAAGAAAAGTCGATCATCGATTCGGTCATGACGTCACTCGCAGTGGAAAGCGAAAGTATATCCCAAATGGGTAGAGGCGTAAGCGCCGTGATTGCCGCGCCTGCGCAAAGCGGGTCTAATGAAGCTTTTTCAGCAGGAGTTTGCCATGAGCGCCCCCGTCAAGCCGGTGATCAGTTTTGAGGATCTGGACAAGATCGATATTCGTTGCGGCACCATCCGCCAGGTCAATGATGTCCCGCGTTCCGACAAGGTGGTGCAGTTGATGGTCGATTTTGGCGATTTCGAACGCTCCATCCTGTGCGGCATCAAGCAGGAGCGCAGCGACCTGGCGGGGCTGGTTGGCAAACAGGCGTTGTTTGTCGTCAATCTGGCGCCAAAGAAGATTTCGGGTGTCGTCTCGGAGGGAATGCTGTTTGATATCGGCTACGCCGACGGGATTATCCCGTCGGCACTGGCGCAGCCGGAGTTTGCCGTTCCCAGCGGGGTCCGGGCGGGTTAACTCAGTCCAGCTGTAGCAACTGGCGGGTGGCCTTGAGGGCCACCTGCAGCGGGCTGCCGTCGCGGCGGATTTTCGACAGCAGCATGGCGCCCAGCCACATCTGGTAGAGCGATTCGGCCGCCGCGTGCGCGTCACCAATCCCGGCCATCGAGCCGTCCGCTCGTCCTTCCTCGATGCAGGCGCCCAGGCGGCGGATCACCTCATCGGTGCCGCGGTTCAGGGTTTCGCGCATCGCTTCGGACAGGTCGGACACCTCGCCACCCAGCTTGACCACCAGGCACTTGCTTTCCGGGCCGTCACAGGCATGACGATCGCACCAGCCTTGCCAGTAACGCATCAGACGCTGAGCTGCCGGCGAGCCGTCCGCGGCCAGCAGCGCATCCAGCCGCGCCAGATAATCCTCGAAATAATGCGTCAGCATGGCTTCGCCAAACGCATCCTTCGACTTGAAATAGTGATAAAACGAGCCCTTGGGCACCTCGGCCGCAGCCAGGATCTCGCTCAGACCGACAGCCGCATAACCCTTGCCGAGAATAATGGGCTTGGCGGTGTCGATGATGTGCTGACGCACGCTGGGGGATTCAGTAGTCATAACAATATGATAGCGCTAATTAGACCGGTCGTCTAGTTATGTCTGTCAGCGTCCGTGCCCGGCTTGAGGCAAAAAAGCCTGACATCGTTTACCTGCAGTAACCACAGGTGCTGGCCGACCGGCACTGCGGCAAATCGCAGCCGGTCACCGGCGGCCAGCAAATGCAGCCTTTTGTCCGCCGACAGCCAGGGCAGGTCGGTGTAGCCGTAGTGCAGACTGCGGATCAGCAAGGCATCCATCCTCCCCAGCCAGTCATACTCAGGCTGAACCTGCAGGCTGCGAATCAATTTCCCCTGACCCTCCCTGGTCAGGGACAACATCATCGTGCTGTCCGGCAGATCGAGCCGCAGTTTGCCGGAAAAGGCCAGTGACTCTCCACCCTGGGTCACCAGCAGGCGATCAATGGGGGCCTCGCACTCGATGGCACGGTCCCGCTGCAGGAAGTAGCACACACTGCCGGCGTACAGCCCCGCCAGTGCAATCAATGCCCCGGCGATAACCAGACCGTGCCGTGGCAGTCTTGCGGTAAGGCTTGTGAATCGCTTTGCTTGCATGCGAGATAACTTTCCGAGCTTTTGCTGGCACTGAAATACAGAAATTGACCCGCCGGCGCACTGGCGGGCAGAGAGGGCGAGCGAGCGCCGAGTTGCACCCTCGGCGCATCGCCCATTCGTCCGATAGCCAGGCGCTCATCCAGCGTGGCACTGGCGGCATAGCCCAACAGGGCGGCCAGCAGAAATACACTGAGCCCCCTGGCGACCCGTCCCTGCTGCCAGCGTTGCGCACGCCGGACTGCGGAGGGGGGTGCAGGCCGTGGCGGAGCCGGTGCCAAGGCTTCCTGCCGTGCAGATTCAGGCGGCAATGCCTGAGCCGGGCTCTGGCCACGCCTGGCTGCCAGGGCTGCCGGCAATGTCGGGTATTCGGCCTGCGTCCCCAGGTAGCGGCAGCCGCGCCGCGGAATGGTCTTGATATTCTCTGGCGCCAGCCCCTGCTGGGAAAACTGCTTGCGCAAATCATGGATCAGCTTGTGGTAGCTGCTGTCTGTCACGACCGAGCCAGGCCAGACCGTCTCTATGATCTGACGCTTGTCATGCTGGGCCGTCAACAGACAGCGCAACAATAGCCCCTCCGGGTGCGACAGTCGGTGCTGGCGCCCATCCGCGAAGATCAGACAGTCTTCCCTGGCGTCAAAAATCACCTGTCCGTCTTCAATGAGGAAATACATGCAAATCGGGCTTCCCGGGAAAGGCGCGGATTGCGCCGTGATGAATGCGAGGATTTTATTCCGTTATCAAGATTATACCTAATGTGATTGACATGGTCATTGCCGGCCTGCGCGAGAAAGGCCGTGGCCCGCATGGCTATCACCCTCGCAACCCATCACGAAACCGGGTCTATGCTGTATTAATGGCCAAACTGGCGTGGCGGGAGAGAACCGAAAGTGAAAACAAAAAAGCCCTGAATATTCAGGGCCTTTTTGTTTGAATTTGGCGGAAGCGGTGAGATTCGAACTCACGGAGGGCGTGAACCCTCGTCGGTTTTCAAGACCGGTGCATTAAACCACTCTGCCACGCTTCCGAAGAGGTCGTCATATTACCGGCTCAATGGTCATTTGACTAGGGGGAGGGCGGCAAAAAACCGGCCGCCAGGGCCCGTCTAGGCGACCGTCTCCCGTCCGGCGTTCAGCGCCAGCATTTCCGCAGCATGCTGTCGCGTGGCCTCGGTAATGGCCACACCACCCAGCATGCGGGCGATCTCCTGCACACGCTCGGTCTCGTCCAGCACGCGAATGCGCGACAGGGTCTGGCCCTTGCGGGTCTCCTTGCTGACTTGCCAGTGCTGGTCGCCGCAGGAGGCGACTTGCGGTAGGTGGGTGACACTGAGTACCTGATAGTGCTGCCCGAGTGCCTTGAGCTTGCGCCCGACCACTTCGGCCACCCGGCCGCCGATGCCGACGTCCACTTCGTCGAAGATCAGCGTCGGCACACGCGCCACCTGACTGATGGCCACCTGCAGCGCCAGACTGATGCGCGACAATTCGCCGCCCGAAGCGATCTTGCCCAGCGGCTGCAGACGTGTGCCGGCGTTGGTGGCCACCTGATATTCGACGTCTTCCTGCCCATGCGCGCCCGGCGTTTCCAGGGGCAGCAGGGCAATCTCGAAGCGGGCGCCACTCATGGCCAGTGTCTGCATTTCATCGGCCACACGGCGTCCCAGCTGGCCCGCCGCCTTCCGGCGCGCCAGGGTCAACTTGTCGGCCAGTGCGCGATACGCCAGCTCGGCCTCATGTTCCGCTGCGCTCAGGGCTTCCAGGTCGGCGGCGGCATCCAGTTCGCTCAGTTGCCGCTGCCACTGTGCCAGCCGTTCCGGCAGCTCTTGCGGCTGGCAGCGATATTTGCGTGCCATGCTCATCAGGGCGTCCAGGCGACGCGTCATGTTTTCCAGCTGCTGCGGATCCTCATCGATGCGTCCGGCGTAGTCACGCAGGCCATGCACCGCTTCATGCAGTTCGGCATCGACCGACTCCAGCAGAGACAGCACCTCAGCCAGGCGCGTATCCAGGTGCGCCAGCTTGCCAAGGCGATTTTGCACGCCGGCCAGCACTGACAGGCAATTGCCGTCCATCTCCGACAGGGCATCGATGGCCAGCTGGCTGCTTTGCAGCAGCTCGCTGGCGTTGGCCAGACGGTCGTGTTGCTGGTTGAGCGTTTCCCATTCTTCTGGTCGGGTATCCAGCGAGGCGACTTCGCCGATTTGCCAGTCGAGACGTTCGCGTTCGCTTTGGGTCTGCTGGGCATTTTTCTCGGCGGACAACCGGGCGCGACGCGCTTGTTGCCACTCCTGCCAGGCAGACTCAACCTCGCGCGCCAGTGTGTCGGCCTTGGCATAAGCATCCAGCAGCGTGCGCTGGGTCTCGCCGCGCGCCAGCGACTGATGGGCATGCTGGCCATGGATATCCAGCAGGGCATCGCCCAGCAGCTTGAGCTGCGCCAGCGTGGCCTGCTGACCGTTAATCAGGCTCTTGGAGCGGCCATTTTTGTCGACAATGCGGCGCAGCAGCAGCTCGCCGTCATCGCCGCTCAGCTCATTGTCGCTGAGCCACTGCACCAGCTCCGGTCGTTGCCCGATGGCGAACCGGGCGCTGATATCCGCACGGTCACAGCCTTCGCGCACGACCTGGGCGCCTTCCGAGCGATCCCCCAGCGCCAGGCCGAGGGCGTCAAGAATGATGGATTTCCCCGCGCCGGTCTCGCCGGTCAGGACGGTGAAGCCACTGGCGAAATCAAGCGCCAGCTCGTCAACGATGACAAAGTCTTTGATGCTAAGCGATAACAGCATGGCAGTCGGCATCCGGTGTCAGAGTAGTCGTTCGCCCCAATGCAGCTTGTGGCGCAGCATGTCGTAGTAGTTGTAACCCAGCGGGTGCAGGATGCGCAGCGGGTTGCGGTAGCGGCGAATCAGGACGCGATCCATTTCCATCAGGTCGCAGTTGGACTGGCCATCGAAATGCACCCGGGCATCGAGTCCGCGCGTCAGCATGAACTCGACTTCGCACGAGTCATTGACGGCAATCGGTCGGTTATTGAGCGACTGCGGACAAATCGGCACCAGGGCGATGGCCTGGAGTGTCGGTTGCAGGATCGGGCCGCCGGATGCCAGGGCATAGGCGGTCGAGCCGGTTGGTGTGGAAACGATCAGACCATCCGAACGCAGGCTGTAGACAAACTGATTGTCGATAAAGACTTCAAATTCGATCATGGTGCCTACCGCGCCGCGGTTGAACACCACATCATTGAAGGCCAGGGCATTGGCCACTTCGGCATCTTCGCGCAGCACCGAAGTCTGCAACAGAATGCGATCTTCCGGGATGAACTCGCCGCGCAGGATGGCATCGACCGAGTCGAGCATCTCGTGCAGCGGAATATCGGTCATGAAGCCAAGCCGCCCCTGGTTGATGCCCACCATCGGCACGCGATAGGGCGCCAGCAGGCGCGCCACCGACAGCATGGTGCCATCCCCGCCGAGCACAATGGCCAGATCCACCGCTTTGCCCATGTCCATCCGGTCGATCAGCGGGTGCGGGCCGGCCTCCAGGTCGGTCGCGCTTTCGCTGTCGATATGGACCTGGAACCCTTGCTGGACCAGATGATCGGCCAACTGGCGCAACGAGGCGACAATGTTGGGTTTGCTGTGGCGGGCAACCAGGCCGATATGTTTGAACAGACTTTGCATTCGGGTAGTTTACCGGTTGTTGCTCATGTCGTCTGCATCATGCTTCATGCCGGTGGCCTCGAGCGCTTTCAGGTAGAAGCGAATCAGATCTGCCAGCGAGGTGACATCCAGCTTGCTGAACAGATTGGCGCGGTGCACTTCGACCGTGCGCGGCGACAGGTCTAGCTCGCGGGCGATTTCCTTGCTGGACAACCCGGCCGCCACCCCCTCCAGCACCTCACGTTCGCGACCACTGATGCGCGACAGGCGAGCCAGCACTTCCTGCGTTTCCACCTCCTGGCTGTGCTGACGAATGCTCAGGCGAATCGCGCGGCGCAAACTGTCGACCAGGCGCATCTGATCCACCGGCTTGGTCAGAAAATCAATGGCGCCATTCTTGAAGGCGCGTCGACATTGCTCGACATCACCGTGCCCGGTAATAAAAACCAGAGGAATGTGAAGGTTGCGCTCCGCCATCATGTCCTGCAGCGCCAGGCCGGTAATGTGAGGCATGCGAATATCGAGGATGGCGCAGCCGATTTCGCCCGGCGCGCAATGATCGAGAAAGGCCTGGGCACTGCCGAAGGTCAGGGTGCGCATGCCCTGGGCGGTAATCAGCAAGGCCAGGGCATCAAGGACGGCCGGGTCGTCGTCCACGATATAGACGGTAGGCGTCATGGTGTGCATTTCATGCTCTCGTATCGGTGTAAGGGACGGTACTGCTATCCAGCGGCGGCAGCTCGACAGTAAATTCGGCGCCGCCGGTAGTGCGATTATGCGCGCTGATCTGCCCGCCAAAGCTTTCGATAATCGTCTGGCAGATGGTCAGGCCCAGCCCCATGCCCGTGCTCTTGGTGCTGAAGAATGGCGCAAAGACGCTGTCGATCTTATCTTCGCTGATGCCGGGGCCGTTGTCGCCCACCTTGATGCAGACACGTTTGGCACTGTAGCTGGTTTCGACAAACAGGCAGCCGGGCTGTGCCTGTCCCTGCATGGCATCCAGCGCATTGCGCACCAGATTCAGCACCACTTGTTCCAGCTGAATGGTGTCGGCATAAACCAGTGGCAGCCGGTTGCCCGGATGGTAGTCCACGGTAATGCCGGCCTGGCGCAGATCGTAATCCGCCAGGGTCAGCACATTGTTGATGGCGTGATTGACGTCCACCGGGGTGTGCTGACGCGATTTCTTGGAGACGAACTCACGCAGCCGGCGCACGATCTTGCCGGCGCGATCTGCCTGATTAACTGCAGATTGAATGGCCTGAACGATGAGCGCCAGATCCGGTTCATCTTCCTCCAGCAGGCTCAGACTGGCCTGGCAGTAGCTCATGATGGCCGACAAGGGTTGATTGATCTCGTGTGCAATCCCGGAGGCCATCTCCCCCATGGAGGTAATGCGGGTGACGCGCGCCAGCTCGTATTCGTGTTGTTTCAGGCGGGTTTCGCTATTTTCCAGTGCCTCCAGCATGCGCCGGCGCAGCGGTGCCGTGTCACGGAAAGTCACCACAGCGCCGATCAGCCCGCCGGCACGGTCGAACAGCGGTGAAACGACGCCTTCAATCAATAATTTCTCGCCATTCGGGCGCAGGAGGTAACTATTCTCCTCCAGTTCACGCATCTGCTGCGTGTCCAGGCAGGCCATGAACGGGTCGGCCACGGCCCGGCGGGCAAACTCATAGCGCAATTTGAACACTTCGGTCAGTGGCCGGCCGATGGCGTATTTTTCCGTCGTATCCAGGTGGCGCAGTGCAGCTGGATTGAGGTACTGCACCATGCGCTGATTATCAATGGTAATCACCGCGTCGCTGATGGCCTGCAGGGTGACACTGGCATGCTCACGGGTGCGATACAGACTGTCATCGGCATATTCCCGGTCTTTGCGCGCATGGTGCCGGATGGCCACGATCAGCAAGACCAGATAACCCGGCAGTGCTGCGGCCAGCGCGGCCAGCAGCAAGCTGATGCCCGGAATCATGCGCAGCCGCAACTGCATCGAGACTTTCAGCTCGTAAGGGAAGTAGGGGGTGGAAACCTGCTCGCGGTGCTCCAGTACCGGCAGCAGGCGGTCCAAGCGGGTGGCTGCCTCCTTCGCCTGACTGCGAAATACGGCACTGTCGTACTGGCTGGCGGCCCCCTCCTGGCGTGACAACGTCACATCCAGCAGTTCCTGTTGCTCGTCACGCAGATTGATCAGGGAGTCCGTATGCACCAGCAGGGTGATGATGCCGATGCTTTCTTCCGGCCGCATGATCGGACTGCTGGAAGGCGGCGAGGGCGAATACAAGGCATGGATATACGCAATGGCCGACTGGCTGGGCCCCAGACGCAACATCGGCGTCACCTCGATTTCGGCGCTGCGCAAGGCGCGCTCCACCGTCGGCCCCACCACCGAATCGGCCATCAGATCCAGCCCCATGGCCGGCCGCGCCGCCTGTCCCAGCGGCGGCTCGGTCATGATGAGCGGAATGTAGGACTCACGCCGTGGCGCGACTCGCCAGCCGGAGGCTTTGCGCCAGGCCGGTCCGGCACCATGCCGGTAATCGCGGATGGCAAAATCCGGGCCAAACACCAGGCGCTGCTGATGCTCAAACTCGGCTCGGCGATAGTGTTCGATCCGTTGCTGAAAGCCCAGCGTGTAAATGAATCCATAGCGACGGGCGGCCATTTGGGCGTAATGGCGCAATTCACTTTCGTGAATATCGGGATCCGTGTTGATCAGGTCCTCAAAGCCGTACAGCACCAGCTCGCAGCTTTTCAGTCGTGACTCAAGGCCGCGTGTCATGTAATAGGACACGCGCTCAAAGTGCTGTTTCTGTCGCTGCAGGTCGACGGCCACCATGCTGCAGCCAATCAGGACAAACAGCAGCAGCCAGGTCAGGGCGAAGGCCAGCCAGGCCTTGCGCGGGGCTTCGGCCAGCAGATTGCGCTGCACCTGCCAGAAGCCGCCATGAAAAGCCAGCTGGGGATCTCGTTTTGGCATATCAGCGGTTGCGGATGACCATGATGGCCGTGTCAGTCTTGAGCAAGGTATCCGGACTCGGGCCAAACTGCACTTCTTCGCCCGGGTGCTCCAGCGCGACGACCAGCAGGCGGCTGTCCTGTGCCGCCATATAATCATGCAACGGCTGATCGTCCCACTGCGGGCCGGCCGTCACGATTTCTGCGCTGAACGTATCCGGGTAGCGGTGGTGCAGGGTCTCGAAGAAGCGCTGCGTCTCCGGCCGCAATACGCTGTTGGCCATACTGAGCCCGCCCAGCATCGAGGGCACCACCACCTTGTCGGCACCGATGGAAATCAGTTTCTTGCGGGTGCTCTCGTTTTCCGCCTTGGAAATCGTCACGATGCCGGGGTTGAGACTCTTGGCCGTCACAATCACAAAGGCGTTCTCGGCATCGGAGGTCAGGCAGGTGATCAGGCCATGCGCCTGACCGACCCCGGCTGCCAGCAAATTGGCATCCTGAGTGGCGTCGCCGACGATATAGGGAATGCCGCGCGCCTCCAGCTGGGCCGCCGTCGCATCACTGCGCTCGATGACCACCACCTGCTGGCCGCTGCGAACCATTTCTTCCAGGGTATACAGGCCCGTACGGCTCAAACCGCACAGGATGACGTGTCCCGAAAACCGGGCAATGACCTTTTCCATTTTCTTGCGCTTGAAATAGAGGGGAAGATCACCCTGAAACAGCAACAGGGTCAGAGACGACAAGCCATAACCGAGTACGCCGGTACCCAGCACGATCAGGGCAATGGTAAACACACGCCCGGCCGTATCCAGCGGATGTGATTCACCATACCCGATGGTCGACAGGGTAATGACCGTCATGAACAGGCTGTCCAGCCATGGCCAGCCTTCGATGTACACATAGCCAAGGGTGCCGGCCAGCAGGGTGGCCAGGATGAGCCCGAGCAGAAACAGTAACTTGCGGGTAAATATTTTTCTCATACCAAGCAACAGTGCAACAGGCATCCCGTCCGGTTCAGCAAGATCGCCCGTCCCTTTGCTCAGTCATCGAACAGTGACGGGTGTTGGCGGCGAAACGCTGCAATTTTTGGTGCAATGACGACCTGACAGTAGGGCGCCTGGCGATTTTGCCAATAATATCGCTGATGATGATCTTCTGCCGAATAAAATGTTCCGGCGGGGGAGAGCTCGGTCACGACAGGCGAATCGTAAATTCGCTCATCGTTGAGGGCGCGAATGATCTGCTCGGCGGTTTCCCGTTGTGCATCAGACAGATAGAAGATGGCCGAGCGGTACTGCGTACCGATGTCATGCCCCTGGCGATTCAGGGTTGTCGGGTCGTGAATACTGAAAAACACCTGCAGCAGCGTGGCATAAGACACGACGGCGGGATCAAATTCGATGCGCACGGCCTCCGCATGGCCACTGTCGCCACGACACACCGCGCGATAATCCGGGTTGGGCAAGGTCCCGCCGCAATAGCCGCTGGTCACCTGACGTACACCGTTGATGCTGGCAAATATCGCCTCCAGGCACCAGAAACACCCACCCGCCAGCAGCGCCTCTTCCATGAAATCTCCTCAGAAGGCCCGGATGAGGGCAAAGCGCGGCAGCTGCCCCTCGGGGACATCCACGCGTTCATTGAACATGGCCAGCGGGCGCGCCCACAGGCCGTAGTCGCCGTACAGGGCACGGTACATGACCAGCGCCTCTTCGGTTTCAGAATGACAGGCAATGCCAATGACCTCGTACAACTGACCCTTGTAATGCCGATAAATGCCGGGAACCGGATGCATACCGTCTCAACTCCAGTACTGGGTGAACAGGGGCAGGTGGCGTGCGTCAATTCGCATGCTCACGCTGGATTTCACATGATAACCCGGTAATGAAGTATCGATCGACTCATTGGGGGACTTGATCGGCACCGCCAGCGGCGTGGCCGCGCTACGCCCGCTCTTGACCACCAGGGCGCGATCGCCATTTTCCAGCTCGACAAAACTGCCCGGAGGGTAGATACCGAGAATCTTGACCAGCTGCGCAATATAGGTGGGTTCAAACGCATCCATGCTGCCACTGTAAAGGCTGGCCAGTGCCGCTTTGGGCGCAATGCTGCCACGATAGGCCCGCGGCATCATCTTGGCGGTCACCACGTCGATCAGGTGCAGCAAATGCGCCAGCGGCGGAATCTCTTCCTCGTCAGCACCAAAAGCATAACCGCGGCCATCCTTGCGTTCATGATGCATGATGACCGTGCTGTGCCAGAGCATGTCGCTGATGCCGGCTTCGCGCAGCATGGCCGAGCTGATCAGGGGATGAATATCCAGGATTTGCCGCTGCATGGTACTTGGCGGGCCATCCTGGCTGGCCAGCTGATTCTGGACTTCCGCTGACCCGAGATTCATGGTCAGGGTCGCGCTGATCAGCGCCGTTTTTTCTTCCTCCGGCAAGGAAAGATTGTCCGCCATCCGGCTGGCGAGCATGGCGCAATTGATGGCGTGGTGCGCCGTGTAGTGGGTGTAGGGACTCAGCAGAATGGCCGCCACACAGCCATCCGGTGAGTTGGCGGCCATGCGGCTGATATAGCCTGCCAGACTGGCGGTCAGCCGGGGGGAGTCATCCAGGCGGATGAAATGACCTTGCAGCCCGGTGAGGTAGCGCGCCAGCATGGCGGTCGCCTGAATGGGGGAGATCTTTTCCTCGGGCAGATTGGTCGGCAACGGCGCGTCACTGCCTGCCAATAGCGCGGCACGGTAGCGATCATTCAGGCGGTAGGTGAACTCCGCCTCTTCGATCAACCGGTGTGAGGTGAAAAGATTGGATGGCAAGGTAAAGCCCAATTGCCTCTCCCCTGAATGGTGGCTGCTTTGTATATAGCCCAGATGGATGACGGAATGCACCCCGCAATGGGAATCAGATATTTGTTTCTGCCAATACGAGGGATGCAGGTACAATCCACGTCCTGTCAATGCGTGGGAAGTGATGGTCATGGAAGTGGTTTTGGCGCCGATGGAAGGGCTGGTGGACGAGGTCATGCGCGATGTGCTGACCCGCATCGGCGGCATCGACCTGTGCGTGACCGAATTTGTCCGCGTCACCAGTGCCTTGCTGCCCGAACGCACCTGGTTGCGCCTGGCCCCGGAACTGGCACGCCAGGCACGCACCCGGGCCGGTACGCCGGTACACGTTCAGCTACTGGGGAGCGACCCGGCCTGCCTGGCCGAGAATGCGGCCCGTGCCGCCGAGCTCGGCGCCCCGGCAATCGACCTGAACTTCGGCTGCCCGGCCAAAAGCGTCAATCGGCATCGTGGTGGCGCCGTGTTGCTGGATGAACCGGCGCTGCTCCATGACATTGTGTGTGCCGTCCGCGCCGCACTGCCGCCGGTCATCCCGCTCAGCGCCAAAATGCGCCTGGGGTTTGCCGACAAGTCTCGGGCACTGGACTGTGCCCTGGCCCTGCAGGCGGGCGGCGCCAGCCGGCTGACTGTTCATGCCCGCACCAAGGTCGAGGGCTATCGTCCGCCTGCGCACTGGGACTGGATCGCCCGCATTCGCGAAGCGGTCAGCATTGAGGTGGTGGCCAATGGCGAAGTCTGGAGCGTGGAGGATTACAACGCCATCCGTCGCGTCAGTGGCTGTGATCGCGTCATGATCGGTCGCGGCCTGATCGCTCGCCCGGATCTGGCCCTGCAGATCGCCGCGCAGGCTCGCGGCGAGTCTGTCGTGCCGATGAGCTGGCAGGCGTTTTTGCCCTGGCTGCAGGACTTCCTGCAGCAATGCCGAGAACGCGGCGAGGGCTCGACCTATCCGGCTGCGCGGCTCAAACAGTGGCTGGGGCAGCTCAAGCGCGGCTTCCCCGAAGCAGAAGGGCTGTTTGAGCAGTTGCGCCCCCTGCGTGAGGGGCGTGAACTGGCCGAGGTATTGCAGCAAGCGGCCGGCAGTTAGGATAAAAAAAGCCGCCCCGATGGGCGGCTGGAATGAACTGACGACTAAAACGCTCTGAGTCGTCATCATCGGATACATTGCCTGTCAGACATATAAGACGATTCTCAAACAGGCCCTCAACGCCCCAGCCAGGCCAGGCGAGTCCGCCAGATCACCGGTGCGCCACGCACCAGCAAGCCGATGGCCAGCAAGTTGGCCAGCGAAACCAGCAGGAACAGCAGAGCGATACTGTGCAGCCAGCCCAGGATCAGCGCACTGGCCAATGCCGCCGCCACCATGTAAAACCCGTTGATGATGTTGTTGGCGGCAATGGCTTGTGAACGAAAAGCCTCGGGGCTGGCCGTCTGCAGCCAGGTGTACAGCGGTACGGTAAAGAAGCCGCCAAAAAAGCCCAGAAGGGCCAGGTCGATCATGTGGCGCCAATGCCCGGCTTGCTGCAGAAAGCCGGCAATATCCAGCAAGGCGCCCTGATAACGTGGCAGGGCATTGAGTGCCAGGTCACATCCAGCCACCGACATGCCGAGACTGCCCACCAGCACCAGCCCCAGCTGCAGCTTGCCGTGCGACAGTTTGGCGCACAGCAGCGAGCCGGCGCCGATGCCAAGGGAAAAAATCGCCAGCATCAGGGTGTAGACGTCGGCATTGCCGCCGAGGTGCAGGCGGGTAAAGGTCGGCAGCTGGGTGGTATAGACCGCGCCCATGAGCCAGAACCAGGAAATGCCCAGAATCGCCGAGCGCACCTCGCGCATTTGCCAGGCTTGTCCGACCAGGTGCGTGCTGTCAGCCAGCACATTGAACGACAGTTTGAGATGTTGCGCGGTCGGCGGCGCCGAAGGCATGGCCCGGCTGAAGGCGTAGCCGCACAGCGCTGTGGCCAGAATGACCGAAGAGGCCACCAGCGGTCCGTGGTGCATCATCAGGCTGCCAATGATCTGGCCAAACAGAATGGCCAGGAAGGTGCCCATCTCGATCAGGCCATTGCCGGCCACCAGCTCGTGCCCTTGCAGATATTGCGGCAGCACCGAATACTTCAGCGGGCCAAAAAATGTCGAATGCGTCCCCATCAGAAACAGGGCGGTCATCAGCAGACCGGCAGAGTGCAGGAACAAACCGGCCCCGGTCAGCAGCATGATGCCGATCTCGGCCAGTTTGACGACGCGGGCAATGGCGGCTTTGTCGAAGCTCTCGGCCAGCTTGCCGGCGGTGGCGGAAAACAGGAAAAACGGCAGGATGAACACCCCGGCGGCCAGATTGACCAGTTGCTCTGCCGGCAGGCCCGCCGTCGACAGTCCGTAGTAGCTGATCAGCACCACCACCGCGGTGCGCAGCAAATTGTCATTGAATGCCCCCATGAACTGCGTGCCGAACAGGGGCAAAAAGCGTCGGGTGGCAAAGAAACTGAAACCGGATGTCACGTGAGCGGGCTCCTGGGAGGGGGTCGCGGGATTAATGATCTTCGTCCTTGCTGGCCTCGGTGCGGTCATCATCCATCAGGATGCGGTGCGCCGGGCCTTCCATATCGTCAAACTGTCCGCTGCGCGTCGCCCACCAGAACACCACGCCGATGACGAAGGTCAGGACGATACTCAGCGGAATCAGCAGATACAGACTTTCCATCAGGTCTTCCTTTTGATCAGACGCAGGGCGTTGGATACCACCAGCAGCGAGCTGCTTGCCATGCCGAGACTGGCCAGCCAGGGCGTGACATGCCCGCTGACGGCCAGGGGCAGGGCGATCAGATTATAACCCGCCGCCCACCACAGATTCTGACTGATAATGCGCCGCGTTCTGGCGGCAATGTCCAGCGCCTCCGGAATCAGCGACAGGCTGTCATCAATCAGGACCATGTCGCCACTGGCGCGGGCGACATCCGTTCCGCCGCCCATGGCAATCGACACATCGGCACGGGCCAGCACCGGCGCATCATTGATGCCATCGCCCACCATCAGCACATGCCGCCCCTGGGCCTGCAGGTCACTGACATAGTCCAGCTTGTCCCGCGGCGTCGCCGTGGCGCGCCAGGCGTCAATCGCCAGCTTGTCTGCCAGTCTTGCCACCGTGGCCTCGCCATCGCCACTAAGCAGATGAACCCGCAGGCCTCGCTGCCGCAGCGAGGCGATGCTGGCCGCGGCTTCTTCGCGCGGCTGGTCGCCAATGGCCAGTCGAGCCACGACCTGCTCGCTGTTGCCCAGCCAGATCAGGCTGTTGCCCGCCTGCCAGTCATCTTCCTGCAGGTGCTGACCGGACAACTCGGCGACAAAGGCGGCGTTGCCCAGCCGCCAGGTGCGGCCTGCAATCTGGCCTTCGACCCCCCGCCCGGGGTGGTTTTGCAGCGCCTGGGCCGCCGGACAGTCCGGCGCATCGGCCAGAATGGCCCGGGCCAGCGGGTGCTCACTGCCGGACTCCATCTGACGGGCCAGGGACAGCACGGTGAGCTCGTCGAACGACGGTGACAAAGACTGCCAGGCCAGCAGGCGCATCTTGCCGTCGGTCAGGGTGCCGGTCTTGTCGAATACCACGTCGGTGGTGCTGACCAGTGTCTCCAGCGCATGCCCCTGTGTCACCAGCACACCTGTACGCGCCAGACGCCCGCCGGCCGCCGTCAGTGCCGTCGGCGTGGCCAGGGACAGGGCGCAAGGGCAGGAAATGACCAGCACCGCCACCATGATCCACAATGACCGCGAGGGATCGATGAACTCCCAGGCGATAAAGCTGCCCAACGCCGTCAATAACAGCAGGGCGACAAACAGACTGGCAAAGCGGTCGGCCAGCACTGCCATGCGCGGTTTCTGTGCCAGCGCCTGATCCAGCAGGCGCGTAATGGCTGCCAGACGGGTGTTTTGTCCGGCCTCGGCTACCTCGACAACCAGCGGGCTGGTCAGGTTGACGCTGCCGGCAATCACCGGACTGCCCGGCGCCTTGTCGATCGGACGGCTCTCACCGGTCAGCAGCGACTCATTGCTGCTGCTGTGACCCTCCAGAACGCAGCCATCCACCGGAATGGTCTCGCCCGGCCGGACCAGCAGACGGGCGCCGGGGTTGAGCATGCTGACCGCCACCTCCACCGTCTGGCGCGAGCCCGGCCAGTCGATCAGTTGGTGGGCAAAGGCGGGGATCAGCTTGACCAGACTTTCCAGCGCCTCGCCGGCCTTGCGGCGCGCCATGCCTTCCAGATAACGCCCGCCCAGCAGCAGGAAGACGAACATGGATACCGAGTCGAAATAGACCCCCTGGGCAATATGTTCGATCAGGGCCCAGGTACTGGCGCCGAATGCCGTCAGAATGCCAATGGTGACCGGCGTGTCCATGCCGACCCGGCGCGCCTGGAGGTCGCGCCAGGCGCCGCGATAGAACGGCAGGGCGGAGTAGAGCATCACAGGCAGGGTCAGCAGGAAGCTGGCCCAGTGCAAAATCCACAGAAAGCGGGGTTCGATCTCGTTGCTCTGGGCGACATAGATCGGCACGGCGTACATCATGACCTGCATCATCGACAGACCGGCCACCCACAGCCGGTTGATCGCCTGTTTGCGCTCCTTCTGCATCAGGGCTTCCTGGCGGGCGCTGTCGTAGGGATGGGCCCGGTATCCGATGCGACCGATGGCTTCAAGCAGGCGGGACAATGGCAGACGGCCACGGTCCCAGCGTACCCGGGCCCGGTGACTGGTGTAATTGATGTCAACCGACATCACGCCGTCCAGGCGCAGCAATTGCTGCTCGATCAGCCAGACACAGGCGGCACAGGTCACGCCCTCCAGCATCAGCGCCGCCTCGTGAACGTCGTTGCCTTCATCGCGGACGAAAGCGCGCTGCAGATCAGTCTGATCGTAGAGGGCAATCTGCTGCAGCAACTCGGCCGGCAGGGCTTCGGCTGGCTGACCACTGGCTTCACGATGGCGATAATACTCATCCAGCCCGGCATCGATAATGGTTTGCGCCACGGCCTGGCAGCCGGCACAACAGGCCGGCCGTTCTTGCTTACCTTGATGGATGCGGAAATGGCTGTCGGGCGGCACGGGCAGGCCGCAGTGGAAACATTGCTCTGTCATAGCGTGCTATTGTAATGGAATATGCGATGTAAAGCAGGTCTGCGCATCGCCAGTCACTCTTCGGGAATCTCATGTCTATGAAAGCCATCGTCCAGTCCGCCCCTGGCGGCGTGGGCACACTGACGCTATCCACCATTGAACGCCCCATTCCGCAAGAAGGCCAGCTGTTGATCCGCGTGCATGCCGCCGGGGTCAACCGGGCCGACATCGTCCAGCGCGAAGGGCATTATCCGGCGCCGCCCGGCGCTTCGGCGATCATGGGGCTGGAGGTTGCCGGCGAGGTGGTCGAGGTGCGTGGTCCCTCGGCATTCAAGGTGGGGGATGCGGTCTTTGGGCTGGTGCCCGGCGGCGGTTATGCCGAATATGCGGTACTCGACAGCGCGCTGGCCATTGCCAAGCCGGAGCGGCTGAGTTGGGTGGAGGCAGCCAGTTTGCCGGAGGCCTGGATGACCGCCTGGTTCAACCTGGTCGAAATCGGCCATCTGGCAGAGGGTGAGCGCGCCTTGATTCATGCCGGCGCCAGTGGTGTCGGCGCCGCAGCCATCCAACTGGCGCGCATGCTGGGCGCCTCTGTGCTGGCAAGCGCCGGATCGGCAGACAAAATGGCCTTCTGCAGCCGTCTCGGGGCCGAGCATGTTTACAACTGGCGTGATCTGGAACACTTTGCGCCGATGGTCAGGCAATGGGGGGGCGCCGATCTGGTTCTGGATCCGGTGGGCGGCTCCTACCTGGCAGAAAACATCGCCTGCATGAACCCTGACGGCCGGCTGATTTTTATCGGGGTCATGGGAGGGGCTCAGGCCTCGCTGAATCTGGCTCAGGTGCTGGTTAAACGTCTGAGCCTGCGGGGTTCGACGCTCCGGCCGCAACCCCTTGCCGTCAAGGCGCGCCTGGCATCGGCGCTGGCACAACATGTCCTGCCGGCCCAGGCTGCCGGCCGGGTGCAAATGACGGTTGATGCGGTTTATCCGCTTTCCGAGGTGGCAGAAGCCCATTTACACATGGAAAGTAATCGCAACCTCGGCAAAATAATGCTTCACGTAGAATGACCTGCAACAACTGATGACATTGTATTCGCTTTGCGGTACATTCCCATGCAGAGGGTCGTCGAGACCCTCTGAATGACCTGGTTCGGATGAGATGGGGCGGCTGGCTGACAGTCGCCCGTTTTTTATTGCAGCCACTCGATCAGGGCAATTTCCGCGGCAAAATCCAGCGATCGCAGCGTGTCCAGCAGCGGGCGCCAATCCTGTTCCGCCGCCTGACTGACCCAGTAATGCTCGACGATGAGCCACAGCCCCCGACAGTCTTGTGGCTGATCGAAGTGATGGCCGGCCAGAGCCAGACGCAAACGGTCGCAGGCCTGCTGGTCGAAGCGATGCTTCATGCGCGCCTGTTCGACCTGCAGCAGGGCGCGGTAGCGTGCCAGCTGACGCGCTTCCAGATCGGCCTGCGGGCGCCAGTTGCCAATCTCTTGCTGCAGGCGCGGCAAAGCCTGCTGCCATGCGTTGTAGAGCAGGTCGCGGAATCGGGCGTTGTCGGTAAACGACAGCGCATCAAATGGCATGGCCGGCATGCTGCCTTCGGACAGCAGGCGCTTGCCGAGCCAGATCTGGCCGTCAGCTTCGCGGCGCACCTCGGTGCGCCAGCTGTCTTCCTCGCCGGTTGCCTGGTTGCGCACATAGACCTCGACGCAGGGGGCGGGTGCCAGGTCGGGCACGAAACGGACCTGAATGTCGAACAGTGCATGTTTCGCCAGGTGCAGCAATTGCAGCCCCTGCTCATGTCCGACCAGCAAAAACTGCTCGCCCTGATCATAAACGGCCACATCGCCGGGGTGGCTGGCCGGTTTGACCAGCTGGGCGCCCAATTCGGCGGCCAGTTGATTGATGTCTTGCTGCGGGCTGTCGTAGCCGGTGCGGTAGCCTTGATGGCAGTGCCAGAGAGCATTCCAGTCGTACATCGTCAACTCCTGATATAGATCGCGCGCAGTTTATCCGCATTTCACATGGAAGTCATAGTGCGGTTGCAACATTCCATGTGCTAAAATATTACGTTTTCCCCGCTCTTATTATTTTCGGCAGAGTTCAATGATCCGTCAGATTCGCAACATCGCAATTATCGCGCACGTTGACCATGGTAAAACCACCCTGGTCGACAAGCTTCTTCACCAGGCCGGCACCTTCCGCGAAAACCAGCATGTCGCCGAACGCGTCATGGACAGCAACGATCTCGAAAAAGAACGGGGCATTACCATTCTGGCAAAGAACACCTCCATCGAGTACGAAGGTGTTCACATCAATATCGTCGACACCCCCGGACACGCTGACTTCGGCGGCGAAGTCGAACGCGTACTGGGCATGGTGGATGGCGTGCTGCTGCTGGTCGACGCCGTCGAAGGCCCGATGCCGCAGACCCGTTTCGTCACCAAGAAAGCGCTGGCCCTGGGCCTGCGCCCGATCGTGGTCGTCAACAAGGTAGACCGCCCCGGCGCCCGTCCGGACTGGGTAGTCGACCAGACGTTCGACCTGTTCGACAAGCTCGGCGCCACCGATGAGCAACTGGATTTCCCGGTCGTGTACGCCTCGGCCCTGAACGGCTTTGCCACCCTGGATTTGGCCAACGAATCGCCGGACATGCGCCCGCTGTTCGATGTTGTGCTGAAGAACGTGCCGCTGCCGTCCGGCGACATCAATGCCCCGTTGCAACTGCAGATTTCCGCGCTGGACTATTCCACCTACACCGGTCGCCTGGGTGTGGGTCGCGTGCTTAACGGCAAGATCCGTCCGGGCCAGGTGGTTGCCGTCATGAACCACGAAACCCAGGTGGGCCAGGGCCGCATCAACCAGGTGCTGGGCTTCAAGGGTCTGGAACGCGTACCGGTCGACGAAGCCGGCGCCGGTGACATCGTCATCATCTCCGGTCTGGAAGATATCGGTATCGGCGTGACCATTGCCGACCGCGACAATCCCATCGGCCTGCCGATGCTGACGGTCGATGAACCGACCCTGACCATGGACCTGATGGTCAACACCTCGCCGCTGGCCGGTACCGAAGGCAAGTTCGTCACCAGCCGCCAGATCCGCGATCGTCTGACCAAGGAGCTGCTGACCAACGTGGCACTGCGTGTCGAGGACACCGAAGACGCCGATGTATTCCGCGTTTCCGGCCGTGGTGAACTGCACCTGACCATCCTGCTGGAAAACATGCGTCGCGAAGGCTTTGAAATGGCCGTCGGCAAGCCGCGCGTGGTCTTCAAGGACATCAACGGCGAAAAGTGTGAGCCGTACGAAAACCTGACCATCGACCTGGAAGATTCGCACCAGGGCAGCGTGATGGAAGAACTGGGCCGTCGCCGTGGCGAACTGCAGAACATGGAGTCTGACGGCAAGGGCCGCACCCGACTGGAGTACCACATTCCGGCCCGCGGCCTGATCGGTTTCCAGGGCGACTTCCTCACCATGACCCGTGGCACCGGCCTGATGTCGCACGTCTTTGATGACTACGCACCGGTCAAGCCGGACATGCCCGGCCGTCATAACGGCGTACTGATCTCGCAGGATACCGGCGATGCCGTGGCCTACGCCCTGTGGAACCTGGAAGACCGCGGCCGCATGTTCGTCAGCCCGGGCGACAAGCTCTATGAAGGCATGATCATCGGCATCCACTCGCGTGACAACGACCTGGTCGTCAACCCCCTCAAGGGCAAGAAGCTGACCAACGTGCGCGCCTCCGGCACCGACGAAGCCGTTCGTCTGACCACGCCGATCAAGCTGACGCTGGAATCGGCCGTTGAATTCATCGACGATGACGAACTGGTGGAAATCACCCCGCAAAACATCCGTCTGCGCAAGCGCTACCTGCAGGAACACGAACGTCGCAAGGCCTACAAGAGCGACAACAGCAACGGCTGATGGCGAGAAAGAACAAGAGCGGCTCCGGTGGGGCCGCTTTTTTTATTTCCCGGTCTGCTGCGCAAACCATTGGCGCAGATAGTCGATCAGCACCCGCACCCTGGCTGGCATCGGCCGCAGCGGCGGATGTACCAGATAAATGGGGGCTCGGGGCAAGGCATAATCTGCCAGCACCCTGACGAGCGCCCCGGCGGCCACCTCCTCACGCACCAGATAATCCGGCAATTTGACATAGCCGGCTCCCGACAGGGCCAGTTGGCGCAAAGCCATATAGCTGTTGACGCTATAGCGGCTATGCATCTGGATCCGGTAGGACTGCGAGCGATGACTGAACAACCACTCGCCGGCGGCACGGTAATGGCTATTCAGCACACAAGGGGCGTCCAGCAGATCATTCGGCGTCTGCGGCAAACCGCACTGTGCCAGCCGTGACGGGGCAATCACCACCCACTCTTCCAGCAGCCCGAGCGAATGCGCCACCAGACGCTCATCCACCACCGGTCCCACCCGGATGGCCAGATCAAACCCGTCACCCAGCAAATCACGCGCTTGCTGACTCAGATCCAGCTCGATTTCCAGCCGGGGGTATTGTTGGCTGAATTGCCGCATCAGTTCCGCCACGAATACCACGCCCAGACTGGTGGGCACGCTGAGCCGCACCAGCCCTGACAGATCACTCTGCAGGTCACCAACGGCACGCTGAGCCTCGTCAAAGGTATCTCGCAGCTGCTGACAATAGGACAGATAGCGCTGCCCCGCCTGCGTCAGCGTCACGCGGCGGGTCGTGCGATGCAACAGCAACACCCCCAGCGCCTGCTCAAGCAGGCTGACCTGCTTGCTGACATAGGCCTTGGACTGTCCCAGACGCGCAGCCGCCGCGCTGAAACCGCCATACTGCGCCACGGCCAGAAAGGTCATGGACCACTCGAATTTTGGGGTTATTGTTTCCATATAGATGACATTATATCCGCTCGCAGGCGATTTATCCGGGCCAGAGTGGCCAGTACACTGCAAACACGTCGACACATTGTCAATCAGGAGATGCAAATGAAGGTACTGGTTTTTGGTGCAAACGGCACGATCGGCAAAGCGGTGAGTGCCGAGCTTTCGCAACGTCACGAGGTGATTGCCATTGGCCGGCAGCATGGTGATCTGCAGGTCGATTTTCGCGACCCGCAGGCATTGGCAGCGCTGTTTCGCCAGGTTGGCAAAGTGGATGCGATTGTCTCTGCGGCGGGCGGGGTCCCCTTTGCGCCACTGGGCGAGCTGGATGCCGCCACGACAAAGCAGGGCCTGGACGACAAGCTGATGGGGCAGGTCAACCTGGTACTGCAGGGGCAGCACTGGCTCAATGATGGCGGCTCGATCACCCTGATCAGCGGCATTCTGTCGATTGACCCGATCGTAGCCGGTTCGGTGGCCTCCCTGGTCAACGGCGCCGTGGAGTCCTTTGTTCGTGCGGCCGCCATCGAGCTGCCGCGCGGTCTGCGCATCAATGCCATCAGCCCGACGGTTCTGGAGGAGTCCATGGACAGCTACGGTCCGTTCTTCCGCGGCTTTGTCCCGGTACCCGCTGCCAGGGTGGCGCAGGCCTACAGCAAAAGCGTCGAAGGCGCCCAGACCGGGCAGATCTACCCGGTACGCTGAACCGTCGTTGACAGATAGCGCTGCAACTGCGCATCGAGACGCGCCCCGAGCAGGGCGCGCCATTGCCGCAGCAGATCCGGCGGCAATGGCGCGTCATCATCCGTCGGTACCTGCAACAAGGACGGCAAATCCTGGTCCAGACCATGTTTTCCGGCAGAGGCCTGCATCAGCAGCCGGTCCAGAGCGCTCCAGAAAGTCGCCCCCTGGGTATAAAACCAGGGATAGGCGGCCGGGTCGCCTGCCTGATACGCCTGCTGCCATTGCAACAACCCCCGCTCAACGGGTCGGTTTTCATCCACGAAGCGCGCACTCAGCGCTGTCGTCAATGCAGTGGGCAGGGCACTGTGTTGCAGGGTTTTCAAGGCGTAATACTGCGCCAGACTCTCGTCATACCAGGCCGGATGCGCCGCCAGTCCCTTTTGCGCTGCCAGCAAATGAAACTGCTCGTGCGCGACGGTCATCAGACTTTGTGCCTGACGTCGCACCAGCATCTCTCCCTCAGGAACCAGATAACCGGCCAGCAGGCTGGCCTTGCCGGCGGCGCCGGCCACACGCCCCTGTGACACGGCCATCTGCAGCCAGACCAGCAGCAACGGCTCAGTCACGGGAAGTTGCAGCAAGGACTGCTGATAGGACAAGGCCTGCTGCTGTAACGACGTCAGGCCCAGCGCGGCGAAGCGGGCCGGCTGGTCGGCCAGCACCGTCAGCGACGAAGAGGAGGAGAGCACCGGCCAGCTGCCCAGGGCAAAAAAGGCCGGGGCTTGCCCGGTCTCCGGCAAGGGCCAGCGATCACCCTGCACCTGCCCGCCGCCAAACACCTGCGCTGCCGGCACACCCGCAATGCGCAGACCGGCATCCGGGTCGCGCTCGGGCCGCAACAGACTGACACTTTCGGAAAACAGCCAGCGAGCCTCGCCCGGAAAATACAGACTCTGCTGGCGTGAAGGATCCAGCTCGCCAGCCTGAGCACGCGCAAAATGCACCTCCCACCGGATCGTCCGGCAGCCTGCAGGCTTGCGCCAGCGGTCTCCCTGCCGACGCAGGGGACGCGCGCCACAGCGCACCTGGGCAATCTGTGGCGTCAGACCCCAGCGCTGACCTCGCAGCGACAACCAGCCGGCGGCTGACTGATCCGCTCCCAGCGTCAATACGGCATGCGCCCGCTCCGGGTGAGCGGGCTCGAGTGAGATTTGATAGTCGCTGGCGGCAGCGGCCAGCGCGGGAAACAGCAGAACCATCAGGCGAATCGTCAGGGACATGGCATTCAGGGGAGCAGCATCGGAACACCATCAGGCAATGCGCGCCGTACTTGGTTCCTAGTCTGCCTTGAATCCACCTCGTGCCATGCAGCGCTCATAGCGTCCGTTGACGCGCGTAGCAAACCATTCTGTACTCAGCTGACGGGTAAATTTCGGGCTGATCAGCACGATTTGCGGAATGATCTCGCGCGCGACCTTGCGGCCGGCCTGACGATCTGCCGCGGCAAAGACCCGCTGATAAAGCGTGGTCTGCTCGAAACTGGACAATTTCTCCTGTTTCAGGTCGCGTACCACGTCGGCAACACTCATCTGCAGACGATCGGCCATGCCGGAAAGCACTTTTTGCGTGGCACTGGCCTGGCCGGAGAATACCCGGTTCATCTTGTTGCTGTAGAGCATCAAATCGCCATCCAGAGCCAGTTTCTGCCCGGACAGGCGCGCCACCGCAGCCTGAAAGGCGGCATTGCGGCTGCTGTAACGACCGGCATTGTAATCAGCAAAACGGTAAATCATCCGGTCGTACGGCGCAGCGTACTGCAACAGAATCGCCGTGCCGAAATACACACTGCCACGCAGGCTGAACACTTCATCACGCAGATTGGCGTAACTGTAGGGATAGGGCCATGCCTTGATCTGGGTCTGAGCAAACGCCACGCTGACCTGCATCGGCCCACCGTCACGGATCGGATTCTTGGCCAGCAGCAAGTCCTGGCCATAAGGCATTTCCCGCACCATATCCTCGTATAGCTGATTCATCTGCCGCTTGGTGCGCAATGCGTTCACCCGCTCCTTGTAGCTGCGACCATCCGGTGAGGTCTTGAGCATGGCGGCATCAATAACGAGCTGCGGAATCATGTACTTCTTGCGATGCTCGTCGATTTGCTTCCAGACAATCGCCGACAGATTGGGCACCTCCGGATCCGGACTGAAACCGGACTCTTGCTCGGCGACGGCCAGCACTGCACAGAAATACTGAGGCGCGTACGGAATTTTCAGCTGCGTGAAGGCTGCAAAAATATTCTCCGACCAGGCCTGTCTGGCTGGGATGCCGCGCGGCAGCAATCGGTCGAGCAGGGCACGCCCGGCCTGGGGATTGTTGTAATTGGGCGCCGGCACCGGCTTGGCCGGCACGGCGGCGGGCGGCGCCGGTACAACGGGGGTGGGCAAGGGGGGCGAGACCACTGGCGCAGAGGCCGTTTCCGGCAGCGGTGACGAGGCCGGGGAAACCGGCGCGGGCGGCTGTGTCGCCGCACAGGCAGTCAGCAGCAGGGGCAAGAACAGAGGGCGCAGGCGTCGCAGCAGCATGATCAACTCATCATTTTTGAGACAAAGTGATCATTTTACGTTGGCACGATGATTCCTGCAGAGTGTTTGAGGTGCTCCTTGAGCAAGAACAAGGGCTGGCGGCCTTCTCCACGCCTTTTCTTCTCATGTCTGAAGCTGTACTGCAATGTCGTTGTCATTATTGCGCAGTAAAATGCATGGTCATTTTCTTACCCAATTCTGACCCGACTATTGACGTGTGAAATTTTCCCACATAAACTCCATCTCAACATCAATCATCTCGTCAATGAGCCGCGCCATGCACAGCACAGATGCCGCTTCATCCACCGGTTGCCAGACATTGCATTCCGAAGACTTCATTCATCTTGAAGGCGGGCGTCATGCCATTCTCATGCTGCACGGCCTGTCGGGCTCGGCCACCGAGGTGATGTACGTCGCCAAACAGCTGAACCGGCGCGGCTACACCGTTCGTATCCCGATCCTGCCCGGCCATCAGACCTCAGTGCGAGATCTGGCCAACACCACCTGGCAAGCGTGGTACCAGACCGCGGAGAACCATTTCGAGGCACTGGCCGAGAACTACGCCCGGGTGTCGGTTTCCGGTCTGTGCATGGGTTCGGTCCTGGCGTTGTATCTGGCTTCCCAGAAGCGCGAGCGCGTCACCTCGGTGATCGCCATGTCGACCACGCTGGCTTATGACGGCTACTCGATGCCCTGGTACAGCTTTTTGCTGCCCCTGGTGCTCTACACGCCGCTCAAGCACGTCTGGTCGTACAAAGAGGGCGGCAATTATGGCGTCAAGAATCCGACCATTCGCAAGCGGGTAGCCAGCACCATGGCCAAAACGTCCACCACCTTTTACGACCGGACTCCGGCCACCAGCGTGCTGGAAATGCGACGCATGATCCGCGCCACCAAGCAGCGACTGGGCAAGGTCACGGCACCGGCACTGATCCTGCACGCACAGGAAGACGAAGTCGCCAGCGTACGCAATGCCGACTATCTCGAACGCCACCTGGGCTCGTCCTATACGCGCAAGGTCATCCTGGATGACTGCTACCATCTGATCACCGTCGACAATCAGCGCGCGCTGGTGGCGGAAGAGGCCGCCAGGTTCCTCAGTCAGCAAGACGAACGCGCAAAATGCGAGTCGCTCGTCCTGCAGGCCCGCCAGTCCCTGTCACTGGACAACCGCCTGTCGCAACGAGGTCAGGCCTGCGGCATGGCCGCCTGAGCCCGCACCTCGCTCACCCCACCCTAAACATGGCCACGGGAGGCGTCTCCCGCGGCCATCGATCGCCATCATGTCACCACAAACCCGAGCCATCGCGGAAACCCCGCCTGGCGTACATGTCGACAGTACGCAACTGGGCAAAACCATTCACTTCATTCAGCTCGATGGCGGACCGCACGCCGTACTGTTGATCCACGGCCTGGCCGGGAATGTTTTCGAAGTCATGCACGTCGCCAGATCGCTCCACCAGCAGGGTTACACCGTTCGTATTCCGGTCTTGCCGGGGCACGGCCAAAGCGTCGCCGAACTCGCCCAAACCCGCTGGCAAGACTGGTACCAGGCCGCCGAGCATCATTTCGAGGCATTGTGTGCCGGCCATGCGCACGTTTCAGTCGCCGGCCTGTGCCTCGGTGCCCTGTTGTCGCTGCAACTGGCGGCACGCCAGAGTACGCGCGTGGCATCGGTGGTCGCCATGTCCACCACACTGGCCTATGACGGTCCCGCCATCCCCTGGTACAGCTTTTTGCTGCCCCTGGTGCTCTACACACCGCTGAGACGCTTCTGGTCATACAAGGAAGGGGGCAACTATGGCATCAAAAATCAGGGCATGCGCAAGCGGATGTCCGAAAAAATGGGGGAACGATCCCGTGTCGCCTATAGCCGGACGCCGGCAGAAAGCATTCGGGAAATGCGCAGCCTGATGCGGTCAACCAAACGACGGCTGCGCGACATCAGCGCACCCACCCTGATCCTGCACGCCCGCGAAGACAACGTCGCCAGTCCGCGCAATGCGCACTATCTCGCTCGCCGGCTGGGCTCATCACATGTCGAAAAACTGATTCTGGAGGATTGCTACCATGTCATCACGGTCGACAATCAAAAGGGACTGGTGGCAAGCGAAGCAGGGCGCTTCATCGGCGAGCGGGCGGCAGCATCGCCGGTTCCACCCTGCCCGGGCAGCGGGCAACCGCCTCGGCAAACGGTCAATCACGCCGGCCTCATGTTGCCACTCGGCACACAAATCGGCGCATTCTGACAGCACGAAGCCCCCCCCGGGGGGGGCATCAGGACAGGTGCCGCTGCATCAGCACCGGGATCGACTTGGAGGTCGGGGTATTGCTTTGTATGCCGACACTATCCAGGGGGACCAGCGGATTGGCCTCCGGGAAATAGGCCGCAAGACAGCCGGGCGGAATGTCATAAGCCACCAGCAGAAAGCCGGACAGCATGCGCGACACACCGTCATCCCATACAGTGGATAAATCGACGCGATCCCCGTCACGCAACCCGAGGCGCTCGATATCCTGTGAATTGGCAAACACCACGTCGCGCTGGCCATAAACACCCCGATAACGATCGTCCAGCGCGTAGATCGTGGTGTTGTACTGATCATGCGAACGGGTCGTCATCAGCACCAGCAGTCGATCGCCATGCTGACGACGTGCCCGGTGAATCGGCGTATCCCGATCCAGCGCATGCACCTGAAACTGCGCTTTGCCCGACTCGGTACGCCAGACCCGGTCCCGCGAGGCGACGCCGAGATGAAAGCCCCCCGGCGCCAGGATACGCTGATTGTAATCCGCGAAATCCTCAAACACCCTGGCAATTTCGTCACGAATCAGGCTGTAGTCACCACACAAGCGAGCCCAGTCCAGCGGCGCCTTGCCCAGGGTGGCCTGCGCCACGCCGCACAGAATGGCCACTTCGGAGCGCAGCGCCGCCGACGCCGGCTCTTTGAAGCCGCGTGATGCATGCACCATGCTCATCGAATCCTCCACCGTCACGCACTGCGCCACCCCTTGCTGCCGATCGATCTCGCTGCGGCCAAGCGTCGGCAGAATCAGCGCCGCCTTGCCATGCACCAGATGGCTGCGATTGAGTTTGGTGGTGATCTGTACGGTCAGCTCGCACTGGCGCAGGGCAGCAAAAGTACGCGGGGTGTCTGGTGCCGCCATGGCAAAATTGCCCCCCAGCGCCAAGAACACCTTCAGATCGCCGGCCAGCATGGCCTGAATCGTCGCCACAACATCCAGTCCGTGATGACGCGGCGGCTCAAAACCATACACAGCGGCCAGCCGGTCCAGAAAAGCCGGGGCAGGGCGCTCCTCAATCCCGACGGTACGATTGCCCTGCACATTGGAGTGACCCCGCACAGGACACAGCCCGGCACCCGGTCGGCCGATCATGCCGCGCATCATCATCAGATTGGACAGCATCTGAATGGTCGGCACGGAGCGCTGGTGCTGGGTCAGGCCCATGCCCCAGGTGCTGATCACCGCCTGGCCACGCACGAAAATTGCGCTCAGTTGTTCGATCTCTTCACGACAGACCCCGGACTCCTCGACCAGGGCCGCCCAGTCTTCGCCGCGCAAGTCAGCGGCAAACTCGGCGAAGCCGACGGTATGCCCGGCAATGAAGGCCTCATCCAGCACACGCGGAGCGCCGTGGCGCTGCGCATCATCATCCAGCTCGACCACCCGCTTGGCCAGCGCCTTGATCAAGGCAAAATCGCCGCCCAGGCGGGGACGAATAAACAGCGAGCACAATGGGGTACTGCCGCCGGCCAGCATTTCCGCGCTGTGCTGCGGACTGGTGAAGCGCTCCAGGCCGCGTTCGCGCAACGGATTAATCGAGACAAGGGTGGCCCCGCGCCGGGCGGCTTCCCGCAGTTCGCCCAACATGCGCGGATGATTGGTCCCGGGATTCTGACCGAAAATCAGGATGGTGTCGGCCAGTTCAAAATCCTCCAGCGTCACCGTCCCCTTGCCGATGCCGACCGTGCCCGGCAAGCCACGGCTGGTGGCCTCATGGCACATATTCGAACAATCCGGGAAATTATTGGTACCGTAACGGCGGGCAAACAGCTGCAACAGGAAGGCGGCTTCATTGCTGGTCCGGCCAGAGGCATAAAAAGCCGCCTGATCCGGACTCGGCAAGGCCTGCAAATGGCGGGCAATCAACGCAAACGCCTGATCCCAGCTGATCGGCAGATATTTGTCGCTCTGCGGGTCATAGCACATCGGCTCGGCCAGCCTGCCATGCTGCTCCAGCTCATAGTCGGACTGCTGCATCAGCTCGCTGACCGTATGACGGGCAAAAAAGTCGGCCGTCACCAGCTTGCTGGTGATTTCCGCTGCCACCGCCTTGACGCCGTTCTCACAGAACTCCAGCCGATTGGTGTGCTTGCGCTCCGGCCAGGCGCAACCCGGGCAATCAAAGCCGCTCGGCTGATTTTGCTTGAAAAACGCTTTGAGGTTGCTCAGGTCAACCTTTTCCTGGCGCAGGCTGAGGGCGGAAAAGCGGATGGCATCCCAACCGCCGGCGGCTTTGGGATAAGGAAGAATCTTGCCCGGTTTGTTATGCTCGCTCACGCCTTGCTCCATCTGGAAAGAATCAATGGGTAGCTGGCGACTATAGTCCCGTACGACGCATTTGCCTACAGAAGAAAAGGAATCCGCATGAGCCTGCACTGGCATACCCTGGCATATGCCGACACCGATCCGCAGCAGCGCCAGCGGATCCATCAATTACTCGACCTGGTCTGGCCGGCCGAGCCGGCCATCCCGTCTGTTGAGCAGCCCGCCCATGATCT
Source organism: Paludibacterium sp. B53371 (assembly GCF_018802765.1). NCBI lineage: Bacteria > Pseudomonadati > Pseudomonadota > Betaproteobacteria > Neisseriales > Chromobacteriaceae > Paludibacterium > Paludibacterium sp. B53371. Next base: position 1,682,663 of record NZ_CP069163.1, on the reverse strand, counting down.
CTCACTGGCTCCACGGTGCATCCTGGGCTGTCAGGACGAGAACTATATCGCCTATGCCGCCATCCTGAGCAAACCGGTTCACGATCAGCAACATCGCTGGCTGGCCAGCGGACTGAGTTGTGTTTGCGTCCACCCGGCACACCGACAATCCGGCATCGGGCAGCAACTGCTGCAGCAGGCCTGGCAATCACTGCGGCGATCTTCCGCCGATTTCTGTGTTTTTACCTGTGACCCGCCACTAAAACGCTTTTACGAACAAGCCGGCTGGCAAGCAATGCCGGGGCTGATTTTGCGGGGAGGGCGGCAGACTGGCGCCCTGGACAGCCTGAGCAGCGGCAAGACGGTCTTGCTGCGCCCCATCTCGGACAAGGCTCATCAGTCCATGGCGCGGTTTGCAAGCGGAGAGCTGGATCTGGATCTGCCACTCGGACAATTTTGGTGAAGGAGAAGTATAACGGCGGGGGTTGATAGAAAACGTACGTTTTCAAATTACGCAAAATAAAAGTGGAGGCATAAAAACCTCCACTTTCTTGTGCTTGCTGTAACCTTGTTTCTGTCGCTTCTTGCGATCGGTGAAGGGCTTGCAGCGTTGCAGCTCCCGGGCGAACTTGGCGACCGGATTGATTCTTGCCGTTTTCTGTCGCATGACAACTCCTGTGAGTGAGAAGCGGCATGCTACGTCAGACCAGGCGGCCAGTCCAGTCATTGCCCGGGGGGTGGCCAGGAGATGATCTCATCGCGCATTGGGGCGAACTGGCAAAGGCCCGACCTTGCGCCAGACAGGATCAACCGTATTTGACATAATATGTATTATACGAACCATGACATGCTGGTTGAGATCCGCCTCAGGTTCTCTGCGTTCCGAGCCTGATGCAGGACTGAATGCCCCGTCCGGTCAGTCATTCTGGCATCGCGTGCCAGACACGGCTGCCCACTCGCGGTGAAATACCCTTTGCGTCTGTCGGGACTGGCCGGCCATCCGGGTGCCTCCTTGCATGATGGCCGCGCCGCTACAGTCTTTCCACCGCCAACAACCGCGCCAACCACCGCGCCAGAAATGGCTTAAATCGTCGTGGCCCTTTGCTTATTTCCGGCCCCTAACCACTTTGACAAAAAATCCGCGCAGATTTTAGATTTTGCTTGCAACGGCAGCTTAATAAAAAGCCAGTCGGACTTAAACCAAATCACACAAGGAGTAAATGGCAATGCGCGACATGAGCAATTCTGAAATCATGTTAGTCAATGGTGCCTGGGGTCCGTCTGGCGCCGTGGTGGGCGGCGTCTCTGGCGCAGCGGGCTATCTCGGATCGGTGGTAACCAGCGGGCAGTTCAGTTGGGCACAACTCGGCGTATATACCGCAGGGGGCGCTGTTCAGGGTGCCATTGCCGGTCCGGTGGGCGCTCGTGCCGCCTACTATGCTCCCAGAATTGCGGCGGCAACCGGCGCGATTGCCGGCAGTCTGTAACCCGCAATAGCACAGGGCTGATGCAAAATAATGACCTGCAGTCATATCATTCGGCATTTCCCGGCAATCATCTGATTGCCGGGAAATCATTTCGAGAGCGCTTTATGCAGCAAAATAACGGGTATCGCCATGCGTGCAGGAAATCGCACCGAATAAAATTCATCTATTTCTATATATTGATGCTGCTTGTCGCGATGGCCGCCTATCAATCCGGCATGCCATGGTTTGCTTTATCCATGGCCGTCGGCGCCATCACGCTGATGGCCTGCGGGGCATCGCCATGCAAATCCGTCGGGGACGTAAGATCTGCACTCGGCGCCCCCGATCATCGGCTGAAAAGATTTTTCTTCGAAAACAGTGTTCTGCTATTCGTCATTATTCTGCCATTTATCCTCAAGTGGCTGTTTTACTGACGTCAGCCCCCTCCCCCGTCTGTGGGCAGCAACATGGCCAGCAGTTGCCGCTCCAGCGCCTGTTGAAAGGCGGGATGGTCCGCCCATTCAGAATGTTCCAATACACCGGCACGTAGCGTGCCGATCAAACTGCGGGATGCCACATAGGCTTCGGCTTCGCTCAGCAGACGCATGTCTGGAGCCTGCCGATCGAGCAGGCATTGCGCCACATGGCTCTCGACGGCGGCGATAACCGGATACAGGTTGAGCAATACCTGTCGCTGGAAAATGGCACAGGCAATCTGTCGGCGGATGGCGCGCCGATGATAAAAGGTCTGCATCAGAAATCCGACCAGGGCACCGGCTAATCCCGTCGTCGCGGCACCGGCATATTCGTCGAACAAGGCATCGATTTCACCAATCATGTGCTCGGTCTCATGCCTGGCCATGGCCAGCAGAATGGCCTCCTTGTTGCGGAAGTACTGATACAAAGTCCCGACACTAAAACCCGCTACTTCGGCGATGCGGTTGGTGGTCAGTTTGTCGACACCTTCGCGCAAAATAATCTGAGCTGTGGACTCGAAAATCAGCTTCACCGTCAGCCTGGCACGCGCCTGCTTCGGTTTTTTTGTCATTAAATCAATGGGTTGATCTTTGTTTTCCGACATATCCAACGCCTTGGTAAATGCGAGTATGAAAACTGAATGGAATTCATAATAATGAAACGCAATAAAAACACCATATGCTCGAAGCATCTTTGACCTGGATGGTCTATATAGACAAGAAACATCAAGGGCCGTTATGACAACGATATATAACAATGTCGCCGCCCGGTTCGAGCGACTCCCTGCACCTTTCGCCAAGCGCTGTCTGTCCGCCCTGATCTGTCTGACACTGTCGGCCTGCGCCGTCGGCCCGGACTATCAGCGCCCGGACGTCTCGGTGCAATCCAGTTGGCAAAGCCCGACCGATCAAGCCGATGAAGCCCAGCTTGCCGTCTGGTGGCAGCAGTTTGCCGACCCCAGACTAAGCCAGCTGCTGCAACTCGGTCGCGACAACAGTCCAACCCTGCAAAGTGCGGCCGTTCGTATCGCCCAGGCGCGAGCGCAACTGGGCATCTCGCAAGGTGCCGAATGGCCGGTTGTTCAACTGTCATTCAGCCGCAGCTACAGCAAGCCGGACCTGGCCAACCAGCTACAGGGCAAAACCGGCGGCGGCACCACGCAGCAACTCAGCCTGCAAGCCTCCTGGGAACCAGACCTGTGGGGCGCTGCCCGTCGCGAAGTTGAGGGCAATGAAGCCAGCTGGCTGTCGACCGTCGCCGCCTACCAGGCGGCCATGGTAGCGCTGGAAGCCAATATCGCCACCACCTACTTCAATTTGCGCACGCTGGAGCAACGCCTGCAGGTCGCGCAGGACAACCTGAAGCAACAAGCGGAAAACCTGCGCATTGCCAATGCCCGCTTCCGTGCCGGCGCCTCCAGCGAGCAGGATCTGCGCCAGGCTCAGGTCCTGTACGAGCAAACCGGCGCCAATTTGCCGACACTGCGTGCCGCCCTGCAGCAAGCGCAACACGCGCTGAGCGTGCTGGTTGGCCAGACCCCGGACTACTATCAGCGACAGTTTGCTGCCGCAGCCCCCATGCCCAGTGTGCCGACCGGCGTCCCCTCGGGGATTCCGCGCGACTTGCTGCAGCGGCGGCCGGATGTGCTGCAGGCCGAGTATGCAGCAATCGCCCAGTCGGCGCGCATCGGTCAGGCCAAGGCCGCCCTGTTCCCGAGCTTCTCCCTCGGCGGCAGCTTCGGTTTTCAGTCCTCGGACAGCGGCAGCAATCATCTGGATGACCTGTTCAAATGGCATAACCCGGTCAGCAGCGCCACGGCCGGCCTGTTGATGCCGATTTTCAATCATGGCCAGCTGGTCAATCAGGTGCGGGTACAGGATGCTGCCTTCGAACAGGCGATCCTGAATTATCAGAACCAGGTGCTCGGTGCCCAGCAGGAGGTGGAAGACGCGCTGTCTGCCATCGCCGGCAACCGCGAATCGCGCCAGCGCCTGAATGCCGCGGCTGAAGCCGCCCGACGCAGCACCGTACTGGCACTCGAACGCTACAAATCCGGCGAATCGGACTTCACCACCGTGACCACCGCCTATCAGGCCCAGCTACAGGTCGAGGACGGCCTGGCCCAGGCACAAGGCAATCTGCTGCAGTCCTTTGTCGCGGTTTACCGCGCACTGGGCGGCGGCTGGGACGGCAAGCTGACGGCATCCCTGCCGGACAACATCACCAAAACCATGCGGGCGCGCACCAACTGGGGTGACGCGCTTGATCTTCCGAATAGCCAGAGACCCGCACAATGAATACGAGCCCTCGTTCTGTCTTTCTGATGACCTTCACCGCCCTGCTCTGCCTGGCGTGCAGCGACAAGAAACCGGTCGCCGAACCGCCGCTGCCGCAGGTGGTGTTTCAGCAACCGATTCAGCGTGAAGTGACCGACACCATCCAGCTGGATGGCACCGTGGCACCTTCCGAATCCGTCAATCTGGTGGCGCGCGTCAGCGGCTATCTGCAATCCGCACCGTTTGCCGAAGGGGCCCAGGTCAAACAGGGGCAACTGCTGTTTGTCATCGAACCGGATCCCTATCAGCAGCAAGTCAAGCTCAACCAGGCCAAGCTGGATCAGGCGCGATCTGAGTACCAGCGCCAGCAGGTGCTGATGAAGGAAAACGCCACGGCGCAATCCAGCGTCGAATCGGCACTGTCAAACCTGCAACAGGCCGAAGCCAATTTGCGTCTGGCACAGATCAATCTTGATTACACCGCCGTACGCGCCCCCTTTGATGGGGTGATCGGCAAACGGACCGTGGATGTCGGCAACTATGTCGGCGCCGGGGCCGGGGGGACCGTGCTGGCCACCCTGACGCGCCTGCGGCCCGCCTATGTCAACTTCTCGGTCAATGAACGTGATCTGCTGCGCCTGCGCAAGGCGGGCGTTGACAAGGAAGGAACCGCCAAAGCCGGCGTCGGCAAGATCAAGGTCGGCGCGGCCCTCCAGGGCGAGGCCACGCCATCCGAAACCGGCGAACTGGATTTCATCGACAATACGCTGGCCGCCGCCACCGGCAGCCTGCAGCTGCGCGCCAAATTCGACAACAAGGATTTGCACCTGATTCCGGGCCTGTACAGCAAGGTATTCATTGGCATCAGCAAGCCCCATCAGGCGCTGCTGGTCCCGTCATCCGTGGTCCTGAATGACCAGTTGGGCAACTACGTCTATGTGGTGGATGCCGACTCGAAGGTCGTACGGCGCAACGTCAAAACCGGTGCAGACTTCGACCAGTTGCGTGAAATCACCGACGGTATTTCGGCATCTGACCGTGTTATCACCCAGGGCCTGAGCAATGTGGGCGTCGGCCAGAAGGTGGCTGCGCAGGCTGATTCCGGCAAACCCGCCCAGTAAATGCGGCAACGAGAAAGCACAATCTGATGATTGCCAAGTTTTTTATTGAACGACCGATTCTGGCCAACGTGATCGCCTGGATCACCGTGCTGATCGGTGCGGTGTCGGTGTTTGGCCTGTCGGTATCGCAATACCCGCAGCTGACCCCGCCGACCATCTCGGTGACGACCACCTACCCCGGGGCCAGCGCCCTGACCGTACAGCAACTGGTGGCGCGCACCATTGAACAGCAGGTCAATGGCGTTGAAGGCATGATTTACATGCAGTCGACCTCCTCCAACGACGGGCGCTACACCCTGACGGTGAGTTTTGCCGTCGGGACTGACGCCGACCAGGCCCAGGTGGCGGTACAGAACCGGGTCAATGCCGCCGTGCCGCTGCTGCCGAATGCCGTGCAGCAACAGGGGGTGGTGACCAAGAAGAAATCCACCAGCATCCTGCAGATCATCACCCTGTCCTCCGACAAGCCGGAAATGGACGGCTTGTTCCTCAGCAACTTTGCCAGCCTGCAACTCAAGGACCGCCTGAGCCGTCTGCCGGGCGTGGCCGATGTCACCGTTTTCGGTGTCGGCCAGTACAGCATGCGGATCTGGCTGGACCCGCAACAGATGAAACAGCGCGGCCTGGTGCCGGCTAATGTCATTGCCCAGGTCAACAAGCAAAGCCAGCCTATCAGTGTCGGCCAGATCGGCGCACCGCCGGCCAGACCCGGCCAGGCGCAGCAATTGACCGTCAACCTGGCGGGGGCGCCGAATTCCGCCGCCGACTTCGGCGACATCATCCTCAAGACGGACAGCAGCGGTGCTGTCACGCGACTGCGTGACGTGGCGCGCATCGAACTGGGCAGCCAGAGCTATGGCCAGTCGTTCACGCTGGACGGCAAGCCGGCGGGGGGCGTTGCCATCTATCAGTTGCCGGATGCCAATGCACTGGCCACCGCCGAAGCGGTGAAAAATGAAATGACCCGCCTGAGCAAGAGCTTCCCGCCCGGCATTCAGTACGATGTGCCGTTTGACACCACGGTGTTCGTCAAGGCTTCGATCGACGAGGTGTACAAGACCCTCTACGAGGCCGGCATTCTGGTCTTGCTGGTGATCATCATTTTCCTGCAGGACTGGCGCGCCACCCTGGTACCGGCCACGACCGTGCCGATCACCATCATCGGCGCTTTCGCCGCCATGGCCGCCATGGGCTTTTCCATCAATCTGCTGACGCTGTTCGCCCTGGTGCTTTGTATCGGGATTGTGGTGGACGATGCCATCGTGGTGGTGGAAGGCGTGGCCAAGCATGTCGAGGCCGGCAAAACGCCTCATGACGCTGCCATCACCGCCATGAAGGAACTGATGGGGCCGATCATCGGCATTACGCTGGTGCTGATGTCGGTCTTCCTGCCGGCGGCCTTCATTCCCGGCATTACCGGTCAGATGTATCGCCAGTTCGCCCTGGTCATCGCGGCCACCGCCCTGATCAGCGGCATTAACGCCATTACGCTCAAACCGACCCAGTCGGCCAAGTATGTGCGCGTGCATGACCACAGCAAGCCAAAGAATGCTTTCTTCCGCGCCTTTGACCGCGTCTATAACCCGCTGGAGGTCAAATACGCCCGTCTGATCGAGCGGCTGGTCGGCGCGCGCAAGACCAGTACCCTGGTGGCGCTGGGGCTGATCGTGGTGGCCATCGTCGGGCTGGCCAAGCTGCCGACCGGCTTTATCCCGACCGAAGATCAGGGCTATATGCTGGTGGCGGTGCAGTTGCCGGATGCCGCCTCGATACAGCGCACCGACAAGGCCCTGAGCCAGGTGTCAGAGATCGCGCGCGCCATTCCGGGCGTCAAGCACGCCATCACCATCGGTGGCGTGTCGCCGCTGGACGGCAACGCCTCACTGGCCAATGCCGGTCTGGTCTATCTGACCCTGACCGACTGGGCTGAGCGCGGCAAGGACAAGCAACAGAGTCTGAAGAACATTTACCTCACACTGAACGAACGTTTGCATGCCCTGCCGGACATCCGTCCGCTGGTCATGGTGCCGCCGCCCATTCCCGGGCTGGGCATGTCCGGAGGCTTCCAGATGCAACTGGAGCTGACCGACGGCAGCGGCGACCTGAACAAGCTGTCGGATGCTGCCGATCGACTGATCGCTGCCGCCAAGCAGCGTCCGGAAATCCAGCAGGCCTTCACGCCGCTGCGCACCCAGGTGCCGCAGCTGTCGCTGACCATTAACCGAGCCCGGGCCGAAATGCTTGGCGTGGCGGTCAACGATGTGTATGACGTGCTGCAAAGCTATCTGGGTTCGTCCTATGTTGGTCAGTTCTCCAAATTTGGCCAGAACTACACCATTTATGTGCAGGCTGATCAGGACTTCCGCATGCGCAGCGAGCAGATCTCGGCGCTCACCGTACGCAACAGCAGTGGCAATATGGTACCGCTCGGCGCCTTCCTGTCGGTGAAACAGGTCAGCGGCCCGGCACTGATTTCGCAGTACCAGATGTACCCGACGGCAACCATCAACGGCGCGGCCGCCAACGGCTACAGCTCGGGTCAGGCACTGACGGCCATGGAAGAAGTGGCGGCCGAAGTCCTGCCACAGGGCGTCAGCTATGAGTGGACCGCCCTGTCCTACCAGGAGAAGCTGGTGGGCAGCTCGGTGGTACTGGTCTTCGGTCTGGCTATTCTGCTGGTCTATCTGGTGCTGGCGGGCCAGTACGAAAGCTGGTGGCTGCCGGTGCCGGTGATTCTGGCCGTACCGATGTCACTGGTCGGCACGGTCACTGTGCTGTGGGCGGTAGGGCTGGCCAATAACATCTACGTTCAGATTGGTCTGGTGTTGCTGATCGCCCTATCGGCCAAGAATGCCATTCTGATCGTGGAGGTGGCGCAGGAGATGCGGCATGAGGGCCATGATCTGGTGCATGCGGCACTGGAAGGTTCGCGCCGCCGCTTCCGCCCGATTTTGATGACCTCGTTTGCCTTCATTCTCGGCGTCGTGCCGCTGATCCTGTCCAGTGGCGCGGGTGCCGCCGCACGCGTCTCCATCGGCCTGACCGTTTTCAGCGGCATGCTGGCTTCGACCGTGCTGGCCGTTGCCTTCGTGCCGGTGCTGTATGTGGTGATCGTCTCCTGGCGCGAACGCCGCACCGGCAGCAAGGCCGTCTGACCCTCCCCGACCTCGGCAAGGACTCCCGCTGCTTCAGCGGCGGGAGTGCTGTTTTCCTGTTACTGAAACCAACGCTGGAATTCCTTTATGACTTTGAAACAACTCAAACTGATCCTGCTCGCCGTCCTGGCGGCTTCTGCCACCTCACAGGCGCTGGCCGACAGTCATCCGCTGGTCGAGCGTCGCTTCAAGGCGGCAGATGCCAACCATGATGGCCATCTGACCAAAAACGAGGCCCAGGCGGGCATGCCCAAGGTGGCGACTGTTTTTGATCAGATCGATACCGACAAGAAAGGCTACATCACGCTGAAGCAGCTGGAAGCCTATGTCGAGATGCACCAGCAAGACCAATAAACCATCCGGATGACAGGCGCAGTGACCTGAATTATATTGATCACGTGATCATTTAACGGGCTGAGCGCATGTCATCCGACCTCCCTCCCGCCGACGGCAAGAAACCGCGCGGCCGTCCTGCCAAGTATCGCAGCCAGGAAGAGCGCCAGGCAGCCAGGCGCGCCCAGGTCAGACAGGCCACCCGGGTATGGCGCGACAATCAGCGTGCCGAAAGCAAAGTAGCCCAGCACTCACTGCGCGATGCCGGCAAAATTATTGATCGCGTGATCAATAACATGCTGCAACTGGCGCAACGTGTCAGCCAGCATCCCGAACGCTATCCGCAAGGTTTTGATGAGTTGCTGCAACTTTATGCCAGCGATGCGCGCAGCGCGGCTGCTCACCTGGACTTTGTCCTGCAGCAACTGGACTCACAGCGCAAGGTACCCCATGAGCCTTCGTGAGCCACGCCATGGCGCACACCAGCGGCAACCGTACAGCGGTTCCGGTCGCCCCCCGGCTCTGCTACACTCTCGCGTTCTCTGTTCGGAACGATGAGCATGGCTAGGGAAAGTACCGGTCGACACGCCTTACTGGTGGGCATTGGCATTCTGTTGAGTCGCATCATGGGGCTGGTGCGGCAACGGGTGTTCTCCCACTATTTCGGCCTGTCCGACACCGCCGACGCCTTCAGTTCCGCCCTGCGCGTCCCCAATTTTCTGCAAAACCTGTTTGGCGAAGGTGTCCTGTCGGCTTCGTTCATCCCGGTCTACGCGCGCCTGCTGGCCGAAGGCAAGGAAGAAGAAGCCGATCACGTTGCCGGTGCCATCGGTGCCCTGCTCGGTCTGGTGATCTCGGTCATCGTGCTGATCGGCATTCTGGTCACCCCCTGGCTGCTGTGGGCCATTGCGCCCGGCTATAGCGGCGCCAAGCGCGAGTTGACCATCCTGCTGGTGCGCATCCTGTTCCCCGGCACGGGTCTGCTGGTCTGTTCCGCCTGGTGCCTGGGCATCCTCAACAGCCACCGCAAGTTCTTTCTGTCGTATTCGGCACCGGTGCTGTGGAATGCCGCCATGATTGCCTCGCTGCTGATTTTCCGCCGTGCCGGACAGGAGCAGCTGGCCGTATATCTGGCCTGGGGCACCGTTGCCGGCTGTGCGCTGCAGTTCCTGATCCAGATTCCGCCGGTCTTGCGCTTTACTAGCCATCTGCGGCTCAACCTGGACACCACCTCGCACCATGTGCGTGAAGTGGTGCGCAATTTCGGCTCTGTGGCGATCAGCCGGGGGGTGGTACAGATCAGTGCCTATGTCGACCAGGCGCTGTCCTCTTTGCTGGGCCAGGGCGCCATGGCGGCCATGACCACCGCGGCATCCATCAACATGCTGCCGGTCAGCCTGTTCGGCATGGCTGTCTCGGCGGCAGAATTACCGGCCATGGCCAGTGCTGTCGGCATGCAGCATGACAGCGAGACCTATGCAGCCCTGGTCAAGCGCGTCAATGCCGGCCTGCGTCAGATCGCCTTTTTCATCGTGCCTTCGGCCATGGCCTTTTTCGCCCTCGGGGACGTGATTACCGCGGCGCTTTACCAGACAGGTCATTTCACGCATGCCCACACTCTTTACGTCTGGGGCATCATCGCAGGCTCCGGGGTCGGCCTGCTGGCCACCACGCTGGGACGACTGTACTCGTCCACCTACTATGCCTTGCGTGACACGCGCTCTCCCTTGCGATTCGCCCTGGTCCGCCTCGTCCTGACCACCCTGTTTGGTGTGGCATGCGTGCTGGTTGCCACGCCGGTGCTCGGCCTGGCGCCGCGCTGGGGGGCTGCCGGCCTGACCGCTTCCGCCGGCATCGCCGGCTGGGTCGAGTTCATGCTGTTGCGTCGCAAGTTGAATGCCCGCATCGGCCATACCGGCCTGCCCTTTTCCCTGATGGTCAACCTCTGGGGCGCAGCCCTGGCCAGCGCGGCTTTTGCCTGGGTGGTCAAGCTGCAATTCCACCACGACAAACCCATCCTGCTGGCGCTGCTGGTGCTGGGCACTTATGGCGTACTGTATTTCCTGCTGACCTGGCTACTGGGCATCGAAGAATGCCGCAAAGTGCTTGACCGGCTGCTGCGCCGCTTCAAACGCTAAGCCCCGCCACCCGATTTCCCTGACAGCAAGCCTGCCCCTTCGGGCAGGGCTTGCCTGCGCCCCTGCTCACCGCTGACCGTCCAGGCCCCGGCCATTGATCTGCCACAAGCCAAGCACTGCGAATTTTCCTTGGTTTATCCCTTGTAATGACTATGATGAAGATATCCTTTATGAGGGGTATGTCATGCCGCAAAACATTCATTCACCCCAAAATCTGGGGGCCGAACTGCGCAACTGGCGCCGTGCCCGTGCCTTGACGCAGGCCATGGCCGCTCGGCGCATCGGCATTGCCCAGAAAGCCATTTCCGCGCTGGAAAACCACACGGCCCAATCCAGCGTCGAACGTCTGCTGCAAGTCTTGTCAGCACTGGATCTGGAGCTGGTGCTGCGTGACAAGCAGGACGGCAGCCTGCATCGCACTCAGGACTGGTGACATGCCACGCCGCGGTCAGAGCTGTCTGCACGTCTGGATGAATGGCGTACTGGTCGGACGCTGGCATTTCACCGAGGCCAGTGGTCACCGCTTTCAGTACGACCAGAGCTGGCTGGATTCGCCGCTCTGCCGCCCGCTGTCGCTTTCCTTGCCGCTAAGACCGGCACGTGATGCCTGGCAAGGCCCGGTGGTCAGTCGCTTTTTCGACAGCCTTCTGCCGGACAGTCCCTTGCAGCGGCAGCGCCTGCGCCTGTATTTCGCCGCCGACTCGGCATCCGCCTTTGATTTGCTGCCCCACGTGGGACAGGACTGCCCAGGGGCTATCCAGCTCACCCGCCAGGAAGCGGCACCGACCCCCCTCTCTCCGGCACAGGCGCGCGTCCTGACGCCGCGCGAGATCGAAGGTTTGTTATCCGCTTTGCGCTTCAGCCCGATGCAGACGGGCGAAGCCGGCCCCCTGGCACCGGTGACCCTGCCAGGCTCGCATGACAAAACCGCCCTGCTGTGGCATCAGGGCCAATGGCACATGCCACAGCCCGGACTGCTGAGTACCCACATCCTGAAACTGCCGCTGGACCGCCACGAGGACTGTGGCTTGCTACTGTCTGGCTCACTGGAAAATGCCTGGCTTTGCCAGCGGGTCGCCACAGCGTTCGGCGTCCCGGTACCCGCCTGCGAGCTGGTGCATTTCGGCGCCCGTCGCGCCCTGGTCATCGAACGTGCAGATCGCCGCTGGCATGCGGATCAAGGCGTCTGGCTGGGGGTGCCACGCAATGATTTGTGTCAGGCACAAGGCATGAGTGCCGAGATGAAATATCAGATCCATGGCGGGCCCAGCGCCTCGGCCATGGCACGCCTCATGCTGGGCAGCAGCGACGCATCGGCCGACCGGCTGGCACTGGTACGCAGTTTGCTGGTCTTCTGGATGCTGTGCGCCTTCGACGGCCATGCCCGCCGCTTTGCGGTCGACCTGCTGCCGGAAGGCCGCTTCCGCCTGGCGCCTCCGCTGGGAGTCCTTTCGGCACACCCCCTGCTCGGACACGGCCCGGGAAAATTGAGTGCTGAACAGATCCGCCCTGCACTGGGCTTGTCCGACCAAAGCCCCCCGCCGAGCTGGCGTACACTTGACGGCGAACAATGGCTGACCCACGCCCGCGCCTGCGCTTTGCCGCGTGAAGAAATCGAGCAGCTGATCCTGTCCCTGACGGCGCAGGCCCTGCCCGTGTCCGCCCGCTTGCGCAAACAGCTGCCGCCGGGGTTCCCGGTAGCGGTGGCCGAACCGATTCTGCAAGGGGTGGTTCATGCGGCAAGACGCTTGCGTGAATCACTGCCGACTGCCTCTGCCTGCTGACCCTCTGTACGCCCCGGAGGCCACGTAACGCTGTCTGCTGACCTTTTTGCCACTCACCGCCGTGTCCTGCCTCAATTGGGTGATGCCACCCAGCTTTCGTCAATCAAACACCTAGTTGATTGGCATAAACATTTTCCATGTTCTATTTTTAACCTGCCTGATCAGCGCTTGTTGGCACGGGGTCGTGCGTGATCAGTTGTTTCATCCACAACGGGGATGTCCATGAGTGCGTTTCATAACCGCACGATTCGCATCTTGCTCCTGGAAGATGTGGTCGAAGATGCGGAGGAAACCTGCCGGGTGCTGCGCCAGGCCGGGCTGACTATTGACGTCAGTCTGGTGAAGGATGAGTCGTCATTCCGCGAGCACCTCAGCCGGCCGGATTCGCTGGATATCATCCTGTCGGATTTTTCACTGCCCGATTTTGACGGCCTCTCGGCGCTGATTCTGCGCGCCATGCTGGCGCCCGACCTGCCCTTCATCTTTGTCACTGGCTCGCTCGGCGAAGAGCGAGCGGTCGAAATGCTGCATGTCGGGGCTTCTGACTATGTCCTCAAAGGCAATCTGCAACGTCTGCCGATTGCGGTCCTGCGCGCCCTGGCCGAGGCCGATGACGCCCGGATCCGTGCGTCGATGCAGCAACAGCTCCATACCGAGCGGCAACTACTCAGCGCCGTCCTCGACACCTCGGGCGCCCTGATCGTTCTGGTCGATGAGCAGGGCGCCATCGTGCGTACCAACCCCGCAGCCTGCCTGCCGCTGGCGGGCGAGTTTCAGGTCGAGGGCCAGGCGTTTGCCGCGGTCTTTGCCCGCGAGGATGAACGCCAGCATGTCCACACCTTGCTCCAGCAGGTCTGCCAGGCCGAGCAAGCCCAGCCGCTCTCCTGGCGTGCCACCGTCAATGGCCGGGTAGTGCTGTGGTCGGCGGCCCGCCTGACCGTGCAGACAGACAGTGCAGGCGTTGCTGTCGTGTCCGGTCTGGATGTCACTGCCCAGGAAGAAGCCGAGCAACAGGCCTACTACCTGCGTCACTTCGACAGCGCCAGCGGCCTGCCCAATCGGGAATTATTGCTGCTGCGCATGCGCAGCCTGGCCAGCGGCACCAACGGTCGCACGGCACTGGTCATGGTCGGACTGACGCGTCTGCAAGATGTACGCGACAGCCTAGGCAATGAAGCCGCCAATCGCCTGTTGCGCGAAGTCTCGCGCCGTCTGCTGACCTGGCAACTCGGCGGTGATTGCCTGGCGCGGGTCGGCGATGACGGCTTTGCCCTGCTGTGTGCCGCCAATTCGGAAGAAAACCTCGACCTGTCGCTGCAGGAAATGCTGACCCGGCTACATCAGCCTTATGTACTCAACGAGCGCAGTTTTTACCTCACGGCCCATTTGGGGGTCGCCTTCTGCGAGACCGAAACCGATCCGGAAGAGACCCTGCAGGCCGCGACCATGGCACTGCATCGCGCCATTCAGCAGCAGGCCGAAAGCTACCATATTTATCAGCCCCTGCTCTCCGATGAGGCCCGGATGCGGCTGGAGCTGGAGGGCGAGCTGCATGAGGCCCTGTCCGCTGACAATCAGCTTTACCTCGACTATCAACCCCAGGCCGAGATACGTAGCGGGCGCATTGTCGGCCTGGAGGCACTGATGCGCTGGCAACACCCGCGACTGGGGCTGCTCGGCCCCATGCGCTTCATTCCGCTGGCCGAATCTTGCGGTCTGATTGCCGCGCTGGGCGACAAGGCACTCGACCTGGCCTGCAGTCAGGCCGTGCGCTGGCAAAAAAGCGGGTTGCCGCCGGTTCCGGTGGCGGTCAATCTGTCTGCTTTACAGTGGTCGCAGCCGGGGCTGGCAGACACCATCCGGCAGGCTCTGGCGCAAAGCGGGCTGGACCCGCAGTGGCTCGAGCTGGAGCTGACCGAATCGGCCTCCATGCATAACCCCGTTGCGACGCTGGCCACCATGGAGGCCTTGCGCGAAATGGGGGTGCAGATGTCCATTGATGACTTTGGTACCGGCTTTTGCAATCTGAGCTATCTGAAGCGTTTCCCGGTCGACAAGCTGAAGATCGACCAGAGTTTTGTTCGTGAAATCACCTCGCTGCCGGATGATCTGGTGATTTCACAGCTGGTGGTGGCGATGGGACACCTGCTGCACCTGTCGGTCGTGGCGGAAGGCGTGGAAACCGAGGGGCAGCTGACGCTGCTGGCCGAGGCGGGTTGCGACATCATCCAGGGCTACTATTTCAGCCGTCCGGTCTCTGCGGCAGCCTGCGGGGATCTGCTGGCCAGCGGCAAACGTCTGCCGCCGACCAGCAGACGCTATCACCCGCATTATCTGCTGTGGTATGACCCGACAGGCGACAGTCTGCAACAGGCCCGCCCCTGGCTGGCCACGGCGGATTACCAGATTCTGGCCGCCGAAACGGCCCAGCAGGCTTTCGAGCTGATGGCAACGCATGAAATCGGCGTGGTGGTGGTCGGCAAGGGATTGCCGGAAATGCGCGGCAGTGCCTTTCTGACACGCATCACCAGCATGTACCCCTCGACCAGCGGCATTTTGCTGGGAACGCCCGACCACGAGGATCACTTGCCGGAGACCGTGGCGACCATCGCACAACCGATTGAGGAAACGAGCTTGCTTAACGCATTGACGCGGGGCTATGCGCGCCATGGCGGCGCGCATCATGTGAGGTGATCAGTGCGTTTTCAGAATGTCGACATAGCGGCGAACGGTTTCGGCGAAGCCAAACTGCAGGGCTTCCACGGTCAGTGCATGACCGATCGACACCTCAGCCACTTCAGGGACCGCCGCCACAAAGGCCGCGAGATTATCGAGATTCAGGTCATGACCGGCATTGACGCCCAGCCCCAGCGCTGCCGCCTGGCGTGCACTGGCGGCATAGGGTGCCAGGCTCTCGCTGCCCGGCGCATGGGCATAGCCCTCGGTATACAGCTCGATACGATCCGCGCCGGTCGCCGGCGCCAGGGCGATCTGGGCCGCGTCCGGATCCATGAAAATACTGCTGCGAATGCCGGCTGCGCGCAGGCGTGACACGACATCGCGGACGAAATCCAGATGGCGGGTCAGGTCCCAGCCATGGTCTGAGGTCAGTTGGCCCGGCGCATCCGGCACCAGCGTGCACTGATCCGGCCGTACCGCAATGACCTGCTCCAGAAAGGTTTCATCCGGATAGCCCTCGACATTCAGCTCTGTGCCCGGGAAGGCTCGAGTCACCTGCTGCAGCAGGGCAATATCGGCATAGCGCGCATGGCGCTGATCCGGACGCGGATGAATGGTGACGCCATGCGCACCGCATTGCAGGGCCAGGCGGGCAAAGTGTTCGACGGAGGGGAAATCACGTCCGCGTGCGTTGCGGATCAGGGCAATCTTGTTCAGGTTGACGCTCAGTTTGCAAGTCATGGCAGGGCTCCTGGAGTTTTTCGCCATTCTACCCTGCCCGCGCAGCCTGCACACCCGGTTTGCCGCTCAAACTGACAGAGCGGACCTGGCGGACGTAGCCTGATCCATCATGCCCTTCTGCATCAGGGTCTCGAAGCGCGCACGCTGCACCGGCGTCAAAACCGTCCAGAGTGCGCGCGCACTTTGTCCGGACAAATCAAGGCGCAGCTGCATCTTGCGCGCGCAGTCAATGCGATATTGCTGCAGCACCGCCGGGCTGGCACCGGCTACCGGGGCGTCAAGTGGCTGAGCCACGGTCAGGGCATCTGCGGCAAAACGACGCCAGGGCTGATGTTGCCAGGGCTGCAGGGCCAGATCGGTCTCGATCTGATCCAGTTGCCGTGACATGTCGCGACTGACTTGTTCCATCGCCGCCAGGCACGGACTGCGATTGAGGCCAAGCGACGGGTCGGCATAGGCCGCGGCGGACAAGGTCAGGGCCAGTGCCCCCAGCTGGATGAGGCGAAGCGGTGTGGCAAACAGGGTTCGCATATCAGTGATCTCCTTGCAACGGAAGAGCAGAAAAGCCGGGCCGGCAGCGCTTCCGGCCCGCATTCGGGTTATTGCGGCATCGGGCCGGGTTCGCCATGCGGATGATCCATCATGCCGTGGCGCGGCATGTGCTGACGGGCCAGCTTGTCGAAGGTCTGGCGTTGTTCTGGGGTCAGTTGCTGCCACAGTGCCGACAAGGCCTTGCTGGAGGCAGCAAAGTGCTCGGCCATCAGACGGGCATGCTCGGCCCGGGCACGGGCCATGTCAGGCGCAGTAGGCGCTGCGCTCGGGCAGGCCGGTGCGGGCGGCAGTGCCAGCTCGGCCTGTGTATAGGCCTGCCATGCCGCCTGCTGGGCGGGGCGCAACTTCAGGGCCTGGGCCAGTTGATCGAGGCGCTTCTGCTGGTGCTGCTGCATGGCTTGCCGCATGTCGCTGTGACGCGGAGGGCAAGCCGGCACGGGGGCACTGGCAGGCAGATCGGCCGCCTGGGCGGCCAGACCGGCCATCAACAAGACGGAAGCAAACGTGACACGCAGCGTATGAGCGGTTTTCATCGGAACATCCTTTTGTGAGAGAGGAGCCCCTATTGAAAACTAGTTATGTAAATAGATTTTTTAATGAGGATGTCCCATTGTAAATGAGTTGTAATCTTCTGCTATCGGGCATTAATCCCGGCCACAAAAGGAGTGAGAGTCGTTATGCTAACGCCCCATGACTACACGGAACGACACCATGCCCCGGCGCATTCTGCTGGTCGATGACGACCCCGAACTGACGCGACTGCTGGGCGATTACCTGAAGCAACAAGGTTATCTGGTCAGCATTGCGGCCGATGGCGAGCAGATGCGTGCGCAATGTGCCGAGCAAAAGCCCGACATGATCATTCTGGACCTGATGCTGCCGGGAGAAGACGGCTTGTCGCTGTGCCGCTCGCTGCGCGCCGAATCCACCCTGCCCATCCTGATGCTCACTGCCCGTGGCGATGATATTGACCGTATCATCGGCCTGGAAATGGGCGCCGATGACTATCTGCCCAAACCGTTCAACCCGCGCGAGCTGCTGGCGCGCGTCAAGAGCATTCTGCGACGCAGCCAGAGCGGCGAGCTGGCCAGCAAGGCAAGGCAACTGCTGTTTGCCGGACGAACACTGGACCTGGGGGCACGCCACCTGATTGGTGCCGACGGCGTAGTCGTTCCGCTCACTGGCGCAGAATTTACCTTGCTGTGTCTGCTGGCCGAGCACCCCAATCATGTCTTGTCCCGGGATCAACTGCTCGACGGGCTGGCCGGTCGCGAAGCCTCGCCCTTTGACCGTACGGTTGATGTGCTGATCTCGCGCATTCGTCGCCGTCTGGGTGACGACGCCCGAGATCCGCAACTGATCAAGACGGTTCGCAACGGCGGCTACATGCTGGCCACCACGGTGGAGCGGCTGACTTGAAGCGGCTGCCGCGAACCCTGACCGGTCAGTTATTGCTTGCAGTGGTGATCAGCCTGATCCTGGCTCAAGGTTTCGGTGCCTGGCTGCTGCTGGAAGACCGTGACCATTTTGGCGCGCAGCTGCGAGGTGAAAGTGCAGCCGAACGACTGGCCGGCATTGCCAACATGCTGGCGCGCACGCCGGCCGGCGAACGCGAGCGCCTGCTGCTGATCCTGAACGAACCCGGCAACTTCTTTACCCTGGCAGAGCCTTGGGGCAAAGCACGCGAAGCGTCCACCGGCGACCATCTGCTGGTAGAAACCTTTCGTGATGCCGCCAGCGGCAAGCTGGACATCCAGGTGTTGCCGATCGAGCTGCGCCCCATGGCACCACCGGGTACGCCGCTATCACAGGCACCGGAACATGGCCCGATGCTGACGCCTTTCCTGGTGGTGCAGGCACGGCTGCAGGATGGCACTGTCCTGAGCTGGCGCCATGCCATTCCGCCGACGCCACGCAACTGGCCCGCCCGCACCCTGCTGCTCCTCTGGGTGCTGGCATTGACGGTGGCCATCCTGGCCAGCTGGCTGGTCCGCCGTCTGACCCGGCCGCTGGCCGCACTGGCGGATGCGGCATCCGGCCTGGCCAGCAACCTGGATCAGCCCCCGCTGCCAGAAACCGGTCCGCGCGAAGTGGTGCGAGCCGCCGCCGCCTTCAATCGCATGCAACGTGAGCTGAAGAGCTACCTGGAAACCCGGTCGCAGGCGCTGGCCGGCGTCTCGCACGACCTGCGCCTGCCCATCACCCGATTGCGACTGCGCCTTGAGCAGATTGCCGACCCGACACTGCGGGAACGTATCGAAATGGATCTGTCCGAAATGGACAGCATGATCGGCCACACGCTCGACTTCCTGCGTGCGGGCCAGAGCAGCGAACCGGTCGTCAAGCTGAACCTCGACATCCTGCTCGAAAGCCTGGTGGAGGATTTTGAAGCACTGGGCGCCCGCATTGCCCTGCATGGGCAAGCGGGCCGTCCGGTGCTGGCACAGCCTCAGGCCCTGCGCCGCTGCCTTGGCAACCTGCTAGAAAACGCCCGGCGCTACGCCGGGGAAGACATCGACCTGACGGTGGAAAGCACCCGTCAGACGGTGACACTGATGATTGAAGACCGCGGCCCGGGCATCCCGCCCGAGCTGCGTGACCAGGTGTTTGAACCTTACTTCAGACTGGAATCCTCGCGGGCGCGCAGCACCGGCGGCAGCGGGCTGGGACTGGCCATTGCCCGTGCCATTGCCCGCGCCCAGCATGGCGATGTCCGGCTGGAAGACCGCCCGGGCGGCGGACTGAGGGTGGTGCTGACATTGAAGGCGGCGGACTAAGCCATCATCCCAAATAAACATCAGGAAACACTCGTGCGCCTGTCGGCAACTTTCCGACAAAGCAAATGCACGGTCTTCTTGGGCTCGATGGCCAGTATGCAGTTCCTCAACACATCCATCCCAATGCTGCCTTGATGGGGAAAGTAGGCAAAATTGCCATAAGTGACATAGTAATGGGCAAATGAACTCGCAGGCTCCACCCGCACAGCTGTCTTGGCAATTTCCGTCTGATTGACACGAATGGAAACCGGCTCAGTTTCATGCACGGTCATCCGGGCATCTTTCATTCTGATTAACGACTTGCCGGCCATCCTGACCTGATTCGGTATTGCGACTTTCAAGAAAGTCGTATAGTTCGATCCGGTATCTAGCAGAACGGACGTCACCCCGGCCCCAAGGCTGACACTGCTCATATAGAGCGCAGCATTATTTTCTAGAACATGCATCTCGGCAGAAGCCCGGACCAGTTTCCCATACGGCTCGCTCAGCGCCTGCTCGACCGCTTTGATGTCCGTGCTATTCGCCAACGCAAACACCCGGCCAATATAATCAAGAACAATCAGGCAGTGTTGACAGTTGATTGCATTCGGATTTAAGACTAATCCTGCATTTTTTATGTCATAGCGACCCTGGTCTGACAAAACCATCACCTCTTGCAGTCGGAACTCATGTTTGCCGAGAACAACAGGGATGTCTTTCCCTGCGGACAGAAAGAGGCCGCCATCCTCCGGGGTGCGCCCTGGCATCAAGAGTCCTTTTTTTTTGGCAAACCCCTCCAGAAGGACAGCCTCGGATGCGGAAGTATCCAGCACAACACCTACAGTCTCACCAGCCACCTGTGCGATCACCACCGGCCTGCCAGACGTCATGTCCAGATCCCCTATCTTGTCGAAACCAAGCTCAGTCGCCAAAGCCACTTTAGTCAATGCTAACCAAATCAATATCGAATTGACCGATCTCATCTCACCCTCGTCACGTAACCGAACCATTTCACAAAGAAAAGGGCCATTGACAAGCCCTCCGTCAATAGCCCCTCATGCCAATCAATCGCTAGTCATATTGGCTAGAAACCAATCTTGAAACCTACCCCGCCACCGGTAATGCCCGTTCGGGTGTTGGCGGAGAGGGACGCCTGCAAGGATAGGTTTTTGTTCTCATAAACCGTGACGGTGCAACTGGCACCGGCGTAACCGGCATTGCCACCTCCTGTGCACTGCCCGCCGAAAACACTTTCCAGATCTTGGTTGGTCAGTTCTTTCATTCCTATTTCCTCATGGAGATCACAAAAAACACTCATCCAGTCGCCTCAGAAATGTCGAACTCAAGCGACCGCATGGGTGGCGTTGGCAATACTCCCATGTATGGTCATGGCAATATGTAGGAAACCGCCAACAACAAACGGTAACTCCATCTGTTGGCGTAATCGACTAACAGGCGGTATGAGATCGGAAAAATGGCATTTGGTTGCCTGATACTGGCCTATTTGACGGGTGCTCGATCAAGAAGCACGGTCAGTTGTCCCTCCTCATCAATCACGCGACCCTGCCAGCCCTTTAGACGATAGAACTGTTCTGCCAGCGTGCTTCGGTATGCTGGCACCAGCGCATCGACAACATCGCTGCTGGTGGATGCGACGTGAGCTCATGGGGCGAACCTGGATAGTCGTGGAAGGCAGTTCGACCTGATGACATTTGACTGGTTCATTAGCTCAGTTTTAGGCATGCCACCTAAAACACGACTAACCCACTGTTCGGTTCGGGTCAGGTCTTTCGCAATGACGGGGTATGCATCCATGTCAATGACATTAGAGTAAATATTCTGTTAAGATAGATTGCTTCACACAAAACAACTAACAGGATAAACCATGCACCCTCGTACCCTCGCGCTCGTGTTGTCTGCCTTTACCCTGCCCGCTCTGGCGGCCACTAGTCCGGATTTGCTGGCCCAGATCGCCGGCAAGTACTATGTATTGCCCGCGGCCAAGGCCAGGGGCTTTCATTGCCAGTTGCAGCTCGATCCGAAGACCACCGCACAGATGCTGAACATCAGCCTGGCCGAGTATCAGCAGGACCCCTTTGCACAGACGATGGCCAAAATGCCGATCTCCCTGCGTTTCACCCTGCCTGATCAGGTCAGGGTAACGGTGGGGGTCATCCCGAAACAGGCAAGCGCAGACAGCATCAAGGATGTCCGCGAAGTGGTCAGCGGCATCCAGCAATCAAGCGAAACGGCACTGATGCTATGGGGACGTTTTACCAGTGGGGCCATTATTCCGTCGGCCGCCAACAAGGCCGAGATTCGCAGCAATGCCGATGGCTTCCAGGCCCGCATTGGCAGCGGCAAGACCCGAGACGAGCTGCAGCTGGATCCGCAGGGGCGGATTACACGCTATACACCCAATGCCGGTCTGCAGAAGGATTACGCCATCCTGCCGAGTTTCCGGGAATCGCCGGACGGCTGGATGCTGAGCCGGATGGTCTACTGGCCAGCACGCGCTGGCAAAGGGGCTGCCAGGCAGTCACTCGATACGACCTTGCAGTATCAGCAAATTGGCGGCTGGCAGATTCCTGCCCTGCTGGGCATGAAAAGCCCGGATGATGGCGAATTGAATGTCGCGCTGACGCAGTGTGCACTGAACTGAGCAAGCGTCAGGCGGGTGGGCAGGTGCCAGCAGCCGGCGACGGTCGCTGGCGCCAAGTCAGGCATCCTCTTCCGGCGTCGCATCCAGCAGCGCCGTCGGCAGCTGCTTGTTAGCCTTGATGCCCAGCTTGCGCAGTTTTTCGGCACTGGTCACCAGATTGCCGCGCCCGCTGCTAAGCTTCTTCATGGCATCCTGCCAGGTGTCACGAGAGGTCTCCAGCTGTTTGCCCAGCTTCTCCAGGCTGTCGACAAAACCGACAAACTTGTCGAACATCGCGCCGCTCTGGCGGGCAATCTCCTGAGCGTTCTGGTTCTGGTATTCGTAGCGCCAGATGCTGGCCACGGTACGCAGGGTCGCCAGCAGGGTACTGGGCCCGACAATCATGATGCGTTTCTCGAACGCTTCGTTGAACAGGCCCATATCCTGCTGCACCGCCAGCAGATAGGCCGGCTCGACCGGCACGAACATAAAGACGAAATCAAGGGTGTTCAGGCTATAGAGGTCCTGATACCGCTTTTCCGACAGCGTCTTGATATGGGTTTTCAGGGCCAGGATGTGGGCCTTGAGCTCCGCCTCGCGCGTGGCCTCGTCCTCGGCCCGGGTGTAGCGGGTGTACGCATTGAGCGACACCTTGGAGTCCACCACCAGCTGCTTGTTTTCCGGCAAGTCGATAATCACGTCCGGCTGGAAGCGGCTGCTGCCCTCTTCGCCGACGACCACATCGGAGACCTGCACGCGATATTCGCGCCCCTTTTGCAGTCCCGACGTCTCCAGCACCCGCTCCAGCACCATCTCGCCCCAGTTCCCCTGCGCCTTGCTGCTGGCGCCGGTCAGGGCGTTGGTCAGGGCCACCGCGTCCTGATTCAGCCGGGTATTGAGCGCCTGCAGGTTCTTCAGCTCGACTTCCAGGGTCAGGCGCTCTTTAGAATCCTTGTCATAGGTATCCTGCACCTGTTTGCTGAAGGCCTGAATCCGTTCAGCCAGCGGCGTCAGCAGATTGCCGATATTTTCCTTGTTCTGCTCGGTAAAGCGCCGGGTTTTTTCTTCCAGAATATCGTTGGCCAGTGTTTTGAACTGCAGGCTCAGCGTGTCTTTCGCTTCATTCAGCAGCGCCAGTTTCTCTTCGTGCTGACGACGCTCCTGTTGCAAGGCAGTCTGCAGACTGGCCAGATCCTGTTCGCGCTGGCCAAGCTGAGTGCGCAACTGTGTCAACAGCGTGTCACATTCCGTCAGACGTTGACGCAGATCGGCCTCGCGAGCCTGCAGGGCATGTTTTTCCCCCTGCAAGGTCGCGAACTCGACCGCCATTTCACCACGCCCCTGCTGATAGGCCGTCTGCGCACGTGCCCGCAGCACCAGAACACAGGCACCACCACCCAGCAATACGCCGGACAACAGACTCAGTAGCAGTTCCATTCAAGCCTCGTGAGGTTCAGTGACCACGGCACGCCAATGGTCGATATAGACTTGCAATTCCTTGCGCCCCTGCCATTCATTCGCCACCAGCTGATAGACCGCATCGATCTCGTCGGGCAGCCAGTCGGCATGATTGAACAGCATGGCGTCGAACTCGCAACCGCGACTACCCAGCCGCAGCTTGAGATGCTTTTCGCCCACCACGCGCTGCTTGAGCACCTGGAAGCGATTATGAAAGGTCGGCGCCGGAAAGCCCTGCCCCCAGACCTCGGCGCTCAACGACTCGGCCAGTGCCAGCGAAATGTCGCGCGGGGGCAGCTCGCCATCGGTTTCGATGGTGCGCGTGAGCTGTTTTTCATCCAGCAATTCGCGCGCCACCTGCTCGAAGGCTTCGCGAAAATCTGCCATGCCCTGCTGGCGAATGGTCAGGCCCGCTGCCATGGCATGACCGCCGAACTTGACGATCAACTCGGGCTGCCGCTTGTAGACCAGGTCCAGCGCATCGCGCAGATGGAAGCCCGGGATGGAACGTCCGGAGCCGCGGATCTCGTCGCCGTCCCCCGGGGCAAAAACGATGGCAGGACGATGAAAGCGCTCCTTCAGGCGGGCGGCAACAATGCCGACCACCCCCTGGTGCCAGTCCTCGCGAAACAGGGTCAGGGTATAGCGTGCCGCCGGATCGATGCCGGACAGGTCGGCCAGCGCCGCTTCCCGCATGCCGGCCTCGATGGTCCGGCGCTCGCGGTTGAGGTCATCCAGCTGCCGGGCCAGCGACATGGCGCTGTCGGTCGACGAGGCCAGCAGGCAGGCGATACCGAGGCTCATGTCATCCAGCCGGCCAGCGGCATTCAGGCGCGGACCGAGGGTAAAGCCGAGGTCGAAGGTATTCGCCTTGTGCGGCGCACGCCCAGCCACCTGAAACAGGGCGGCCACACCGTGGCTCATGCGTCCGGCACGCATGCGCTTGAGGCCGTTGCCTACCAGAATACGATTGTTCTGATCCAGCCTGACCACATCCGCCACCGTCCCCAGCGCGACCAGGTCAAGCAGTTCAGCCAGATTGGGTTCGGCACCGGCGGCAAAATGGCCACGCTCACGCAGCTCGGCACGCAGCGCCATCAGCACATAGAACATCACCCCCACACCGGCCAGGTGGCGCGAGGCGAAGGTACAGCCCGGCTGATTGGGGTTGACGATCAGCGCGTCCGGCAACTGGCTGCCGGGCAGATGGTGATCGGTAATCAGGGTTTCGATGCCCAGGCGACTGGCGGTGGCGACGCCATCGACGCTGGCGATGCCGTTATCGACCGTCAAAATGATATCCGGCTGACGTTCAGCCGCCAGTTCGACAATCTGTGGCGTCAGGCCATAGCCATATTCAAAGCGGTTGGGAACCAGAAAATCCACCACGGCACCCATGGCGCTCAGCCCCTTGACCGCCACGCTGCAGGCCGTGGCGCCGTCGGCATCATAGTCGGCAATCACCAGCAGTCGCTGCCGGCGGGCAATGGCATCGGCCAGCCGCGCCGCCATCGGCCGGATGTTTTTCAGGGTCTGCCATGGCAGCAGGGCGCCGAGGCCATCATTCAGCTCATCCGCCTGATGGATGCCGCGCGCAGCATACAGCCGGGCCAGCAGCGGGGAATAGCCGTTTTGCACCAGGTGGGCACAGGCATCGGGCGGAACAGGACGTGTCAGAATGTTTTGCATGATTCAGTACAGTGAGGTCAGCGCTCGCGGGCGGCGCCAGAATTTCCATAAATCGACACGGCGGATTCGGACCTGAAGGGACCGCTCCCCACAGGACAACAGGGTCAGTTGCCGGAGCTGACCAGTGCGCAGCGCCTGCAGCAAGGGGGCGAACCAGTCCTGCTCCAGCTGCTGCACCTGTTCGCGCCACCCCCAGGCATCGCGATACTGTGCAGGCCCCTGCAACCGGTCGAGCTGCACCCAGACCTCATTGTCCCGGGGCGCGCTCTCCAGCCAGGCCGCAAATGTCCAGGGCACGCTCTGGCTCTCTGTCTGGCACTGGCGCGCCAGCAGACACTGCCAGGGATCGTCGCTATACAGAAGCGGCGGGGTATGCAGCGCGGGCAATGCGCCACTGCCCCACAGCCACAGGCTGTTGACCCGTGGTTCGCCACGCGCCTCGCGTGCCTCATTGACCGGATGCGTAAACAACAGCATCTGCACCTCATTGAGCAGACGACCAAGCCGCAAGGCATCCGGCCCCTGGGGCAGAAAATCATCCACATTCTCGCCGACCACATCCGGCAGGCTGTAGCAGTGCGCCTGGACAGGCTCAGGCAGCGACAGATACCAGCGTGATGGCGTGGGGGCATGAAATTGCAGATCATCGGCAGCGAAATGCTGATTCAGCGCGGCAACCAGGGCATCGGCTTCCGCCTGGTCGAGGCGCATCACGCCGGCATCGGCCAGCAGCGCGCGGTCGCGATCGATGCGCCAGGTCACCGGATCTGCCAGCAAGCAATGGCGCTCGCGGGTATCCAGACCGTCCAGCGCGGCAGCGACGCTGGCCAGCGGCAGGCCATCGAGGCCAAACGGCTGCCCGATCAGCGCCGACAGCGGTCGCTCGGCCAGATCCAGTGTGCCGCGCCCCAGCAGGGTCGTCAGTGCCGGCAGGGACAGTTCGCGCGCCACTTCGCCACCATCGTGCGTATCCAGCCAGCTCAGACCGGGGACAGAAAGAATCAGATGCATGCGGGTCTCTCGTTTTGCTTCATACTGGGCGGCAGGCCGGAATGGTGCCGACAGACTTGCCCTGTCTCGCGGGCTTGCGTATTTTACCCGTCTTTGCCGGTCTGAGTTGCCGATTTCATGCATTTGGCCGTTGCAATATCACAATTTCTTGGGGGTGCACGCGATGGAAGAGCTGTATATCGGCATGATGTCAGGGACCAGTCTGGACGGCGTGGATGCCGTGCTGGTGGCTTTTGATGCCGAGGGCCGGCTTTCTCTGCGCGGTGATCATGCGCTGCCCTACCCGCCCGCGCTGCGCAGCGAGGTGCTGGCACTGCAGCAGAGCGGCCACGATGAGCTACGTCGCAGCGCCCTGCTGGCCAACCAGCTGGCCGCGCTCTATGCCGAAGCTGTGGACGGCCTGATGCGCCGCACCGGCATGCTGCGCGGGCGCATCCGCGCCATCGGCTGCCACGGCCAGACCATTCGTCATGCCCCGCAGGATGGCTATACCCTGCAGATCGGCAATCTGGCCCGCCTGGCCGAGCTGACCGGCATGGAGGTGGTCGGCGACTTCCGCAGCCGGGATGTGGCGGCCGGCGGTCAGGGAGCCCCGCTGGTACCGGCCTTCCATCACGCCCTGTTCGCTCATCCGCAACAAGCCCGCGTCATCGTGAATATCGGCGGCATCAGCAATCTGAGCCTGCTGATGCCGGGGCAGCCGGTCATCGGCTTTGATTGCGGCCCGGGCAATATGCTGATGGATGCCTGGTGCCGGCTGCACCTGGGTGAACCCTTCGACCGCGACGGACAATGGGCCGCCTCGGGAGAGATCCATGTCGGCCTGCTGCAGGCGCTGCTGGCCGAACCATTTTTTGCTGCCCCACCGCCCAAAAGCACCGGCCGCGACCTGTTCGACCTGCCCTGGCTGCAAGCCATCCTCGGCCGTTTCCCCGCAATCCGTCCTGCCGACGTTCAGGCCACCCTGCTGGCCCAGGCGGCACAGGCCATTGCCGATGCGATCCATCAGCATGCCGACCAGGCCCGCGACGTTTTTCTGTGCGGCGGCGGCGCGCAGAACCCGGCCCTGGTGGCCGCCCTGGCGGCACAGATGCCGCAACGCCGCCTGGCCGACACGGATCAGTTGGGGCTGCCAACCCAGCAAGTCGAGGCCACGGCCTTTGCCTGGCTGGCGCGTCAGGCGCTGCTGCGCCAGGCCGGCAACCTGCCCGCGGTCACCGGTGCACGCGGTCCGCGCATCCTCGGCGCAATCTATCCACGTTAAGAGTCTTTATGTCGTGAAATCCAGTCCCCACGCGGCTTTGCGCAGTTGATATAATCCGACCGGTTTTTGGATGATCGCTGAATTGGAGAGTGGCATGCACGACTTTAATCCGGAGGGAATGGCCGCGGTTTACCGCAGCATGATCCGCGAGGAGATTGATTCCCTTCAGGCCCAGGTGAACGTCGCAGGGTTTCTGGTTTCGGACGACCCGGCATCCGCGACCTATGCGCGCTACACCGAAGATGGCTGCCGTGATGTCGGCATTCATTTCAACCTGCAGCACATGCCGCGCGAAGCCATTGCCGACGCCATCCGCGCCGCCAATGCCAACCCCGAAATCCATGGCATCTTCGTCTATTACCCGATTTTCGGGGATGAGCGTGATGCCGCCATCAAGGATATGGTCGATCCGCGCAAGG
Organism: Paludibacterium sp. B53371; assembly: GCF_018802765.1. Taxonomy (NCBI): domain Bacteria; kingdom Pseudomonadati; phylum Pseudomonadota; class Betaproteobacteria; order Neisseriales; family Chromobacteriaceae; genus Paludibacterium; species Paludibacterium sp. B53371. The sequence continues at coordinate 1,654,724 of NZ_CP069163.1, read as the reverse complement.
ATGTCGAAGGACTGACCAGCTACTGGATGGACAAGCTGTACCGCAACGAGCGCTTCGATGATGCCGCACGCCAACACCGCGCCATTCTGCCCTGCACGCCGCTGGCCATCCTCAAGGTACTGGAAGCGACCGATGCCTACAGCCCGGGCGGCCTGCCGTTCCGTGACCAGGTCATCACCGTCTTCAACCGCTCCGACGTGGTCGGCAAACCGCTGGCCCATATGCTCGCCAACGACGGTGGCACGGTGTACTCGTTCGATGTCAACGGCGGCGTGGTCATCGGCAACGACCATCCGATCGACCGGGCCACGGCCCTGGCGCAATCGGATATCGTCATTACCGGCGTGCCGTCGCGGCAATTCGACAAGATTCGTGCCGAGGAGCTCAAACCCGGCGCCATCTGCCTCAACTTCTCCTTCGTGAAGAACTTCGAAGACGCGGCACGCGAAGCGGCCCGGATCTATATTCCGCGCGTCGGCCCGCTGACCGTGGCCATGTGCCTGCGCAACGCCACCCGCCTGTATCGCAACTATCACGCCTGAGCAGGCTGCATCACGCGGGTTCACCCGCGTGATGCAGTAATTCATGCTTCGCGAATGTCAATTTCGCGTTATTCTTTACGCGTGCATAAAGGGCGCAGGCTTGCGATTGCGCCTTGCCACTATATAATCCCCGGCTGTCATCAACCGTTTAAAAGACTATGCGACTTTTCAAGCGAAAAGCGGTTGTCCGCAATCGCCAGAATCAACTCCCCCCGCGGCTCAATGCCTTGCTGCGTGAAGCCTGGTGGCTGTTGATGGCGGTTGCCGCGGTGTATCTGGTGCTGATCCTGGCCAGTCACTCGACGCTCGACCCGTCCTGGTCGCACAGTTCCTCCGATCCGACCGTGCGCAACTATGGCGGCACCTTTGGTGCCTGGTTGTCGGACATGCTGTTATTCATCCTCGGCGCCTCCGCCTGGTGGCTGGTGGTGTTCTGCCTGGCGGCCATCGTCTGGGGCTATCGGCGCATGGATCAGGAAGGACTGACACCCGGGGCCTTCAATGCCGTCACCCTGACCGGTTTCTGGCTGCTGCTGCTCGCCAGTGCCAGCCTGGAATCCATCGTACTCGGCGATCAGATCGCGGCCCAGCTCCCCTCCGGTGGTGTCATCGGCCATTTCATCGGCCATGCAGCCCGTCATGCCCTGGGTCTGTCCGGCGCCAGTCTGCTGCTGTCAACGCTGGCGGCCATCGGTTTTTCCCTGTTCGCCGGCATCTCCTGGCTCGACATCATGGAGCGCATCGGCACCTGGGTCGAACAGGGGGTGATGTATGTCTATCAGTCCTGGCAGGCGCGGCGTGACCGCGAGATCGGTCGCAAGGAAGCGCAAAAACGCGAAGCCAAGGTCAGCAACGAGAAAAAACGGCACGAAGATCACCAGCCGGTACGCATCGAAACCCCGGCCATCGAGCCGGCGGCGGCGCCCCGTCCGCCCAAGCCGGTACAGCAGTCGCTGTTTGCCGATCCGGCCGACAACGCCCTGCCCGGCCTGAGCCTGCTTGAGCCACCCAAGGAGACCGTGGAATCGGTGTCTGCCGAGACGGTGGAGTACACCTCACGCCTGATCGAGCGCAAGCTGGCCGACTTCGGCGTCGAAGTCAAAGTCGTCGCCGCCTACCCGGGACCGGTGATCACCCGTTACGAAATCGAGCCGGCAGTCGGCGTCAAGGGCGCCCAGATCGTCAACCTGATGAAGGACCTGGCCCGCGCGCTGTCGCTGGTGTCGATCCGCGTGGTCGAGACCATTCCCGGCAAAACCTATATGGGTCTGGAGCTTCCCAATCCGAAACGCCAGATCGTACGACTGTCGGAAATCATCGGTTCGGATGGCTACCAGAACCAGGCTTCGCGTCTGACCATGGCGCTGGGCAAGGACATCGCCGGCCAGCCAGTTTCGGCCGACCTGGCCAAGATGCCACACGTCCTGGTCGCCGGCACCACGGGTTCGGGCAAGTCGGTCGCCATCAATGCCATGATCCTGTCACTGCTGTACAAGTCGACGCCCAAGGAAGTCCGGCTGATCATGGTCGACCCCAAGATGCTGGAATTGTCGATTTACGAAGGCATCCCGCACCTGCTGGCACCGGTAGTCACTGACATGAAACACGCCGCCAACGCGCTGGACTGGTGCGTGGCCGAGATGGAACGGCGCTACCGGCTGATGTCGAAGCTCGGGGTACGCAATCTGGCGGGTTACAACCAGAAGATCCGCGATGCAGAGAAAGCCGGCGAGCATGTCGACAATCCGTTCTCGCTGACGCCGGAAACACCGGAGCCGCTGGAAGCACTGCCGATGATCGTGGTGGTGATCGACGAACTGGCCGACCTGATGATGGTCGCCGGCAAGAAGATCGAAGAGTTGATCGCCCGCCTGGCACAGAAGGCACGCGCTGCCGGCATTCACCTGATTCTGGCCACGCAGCGTCCCTCGGTGGATGTGATTACCGGCCTGATCAAGGCCAATATCCCGACCCGTATTGCCTTCCAGGTTTCCAGCAAGATCGACTCGCGCACCATTCTGGACCAGATGGGTGCCGAAGCCCTGCTCGGCCAGGGCGACATGCTCTACCTGCCGCCCGGCACCGGTTACCCGCTGCGGGTCCACGGCGCCTTTGTCGCCGATGACGAAGTGCATCACGTCGTCGAATACCTGAAGACCACCGGCGAACCGGATTACATCGAGGGCATTCTGAGCGGCACGGCCGAGAATGCGGGTGACGACGATGCCGGCGCCCCCTTTGCCACCGAGGACGCCGAATCCGATCCGCTGTATGACGAGGCCGTGGCCGTGGTCCTCAAGACGCGACGGGCATCCATTTCGTCGGTGCAGCGTCAGCTGCGGATCGGCTACAACCGTGCCGCACGCCTGATCGAACAAATGGAAGCCGCCGGACTGGTCTCCGCCATGGAAACCAACGGCAATCGCACCGTGCTGGCGCCGGCGCGCGAAGAATGACTCATCAGGAGACGGCATGACCGCACCGCAAGCCTTTCGTCACGATTTTCAGCCCCGCACCGGGGTCCTGCTGCTGAATCTGGGAACGCCGGATGCCCCTACGCCATCCGCGCTGCGTCGCTACCTGAAAGAATTCCTTTCCGATCGCCGGGTAATCGAGATTCCGCGCCTGCTGTGGTGGCCTCTGCTCAACGGGGTGATTCTCAACGTCAGGCCGCGCCAGTCGGCGCGCAAATATGCCAGCATCTGGCGCGAGCAGGGTTCACCCCTGCTGGTGGAGACACAGGCGCAGACCGAAGCAGTGCGTCAGGCCCTGGCGACCCGCGGCCTGGACAATCTGCTGGTGATGTGTGCCATGCGCTATGGCAATCCCTCCATCCCTGCCGCCCTGGCGGAAATGCGCAGACAGCATGTCGATCAATTAGTCGTGGTGCCGCTCTACCCGCAATACTCGGCCGCCTCGACCGGCTCGGCGCTGGACGGCGTCTTTGCCGAGCTGATGAAAGACCGCAATATGCCTGCGGTACGCACCGTGCGGCATTTTCACGATCATCCGGGCTATATCGCCGCGCTGGCCGGCCAGATCGAACAGGACTGGCAGCAGCATGGCCGGCCGGATGTGCTGGTGATGAGTTTTCATGGCATGCCCAAATTCACCCTCGAGCGCGGCGATCCCTATTTCTGCGAATGCCAGAAAACCGCCCGCCTGCTGGCCGAGGCCCTGCACCTGCCCGCCGAGGCATGGCGTATCAGTTTTCAGAGCCGTTTTGGTCGCACTGAATGGCTGAAGCCGTATACCGTGGAGGTTGTGCGAGAACTGGCCGAGGCAGGGACGGCACGGGTGGATGTGGTGTGCCCGGGCTTTGTCGCCGACTGCCTGGAGACCCTGGAGGAAATCGCGGTCGAGGTCAGGGAGGTGTTCCATCAGTATGGCGGTGGCATGTATCGTTATCTTCCCTGCCTAAATAGCAACAGCCAGTGGATCCAGGTCCTGACCGACATCATTCAGTCACAACTTCAGGGTTTGCCCCTGCAAAATCAATCGGATACCACACAGCGCCAGGCGCGTGCACAGGCCATTGGCGCCACAGCCTGAGCCGACTTTTCAAGGTTGTTTAATCCCGAATTTCTTATCCGTTGACACTAGAAACAACTGATTAGCATAATCAGACGCAGGTGTGGGGAAGCATGGATCTGCCTCCCCGAGCCAGCAACAAAGGGTCACCAAATCTACAAAGAAATAAGGGAAACAGAATGAAAAACACTGCTCGTCTGACATTGATGGCAGCCGCAGTACTGGCTCTGGCAGCCTGCGGCAAACAAGGTGGTTCGTCTTCCGACGCATCCGGTGCTGCGGCCTCCGCCCCGGCCGCCTCTGCCCCGGCAGCTGCCGACAGCGGCAACGTAGTCAAGATCGGTCAGGTTTCGCCGATGTCGGGCCCGATTTCCCATCTGGGCAAGGATAACGAGTATGGCGCCAAGCTGGCGATTGCCGATCTGAACGCCGAAGGCGTGACCATTGGCGGCAAGAAGGTGACTTTCGAGCTGGTTTCGGAAGATGACCAGGGCGACCCGAAGATCGGCACCCAGGTTGCACAGCGTCTGGTTGATGCCGGCGTCGTCGGCGTCGTCGGTCACCTGAACTCCGGCACCACCATCCCGGCCTCCAAGATCTACTCGGATGCCGGCATTCCGCAGATTTCCCCGTCCGCCACCAACCCGGACTACACCAAGCAAGGCTACAAGACCACCTTCCGCGTCATTGCCAACGACGTACAGCAAGGCATGGCACTGGGTGACTACGCTGTCAGCGTCGCCAAGGCCAAGAACATTGCCGTCATCGATGACCGCACTGCGTACGGCCAGGGTCTCGCCGACCAGTTCGTCAATGCCGTCAAGGCCAAGGGCGGCAAGATCGTTGACCGTGAATTCACCACCAACTCGGCCACTGACTTCAATGCCATTCTGACCGCCATCAAGGCCAAGAAGCCGGACATGGTGTTCTACGGCGGCATGGACGCCCAGGCGGGCCCGATGGCCAAGCAGATGAAGCAACTGGGCATCAAGGCTCGTCTGATCGCCGGTGACGGCGTGCAAACGCCGGAGTTCATCAAGCTGGCGGGCGATGCATCCGAAGGTCAACTGGCCTCGATGGCCGGTGTGCCGCGTGACAAGATGCCGGGTTTTGCCGCCTTCAACGACAAGTTCAAGAAGGCATTCAATACCGACATCCAGATCTACGCACCGTACGAATACGATGCAGTTCGTGTCCTGGTCGACGCCATGAAGCGCGCCAACTCCACGGACCCGAAGGTCTATCTGCCGGAAGTCGGCAAGACTGCCTACGATGGCGTAACCGGCCACATCGAATTCGATGACAAGGGCGACGTCAAGAACGGCAGCGTGACCGTTTACCAGGTGAAGAATGGCAAGTGGGAAGTGGTTTCGGTTGTCGGTGGTGCTGCCAAGCAGTAAGTCACCAGTCAATCGTCATGATCAAGCGGAGCCTCCGGGCTCCGCTTTTTTCTTGCCCTCCCGGACGATGCCGGCTTAATTGGCCGTCTGCGGGCCGTTTTGCCACAGCTGTCGCTGACTCGGCGTCAGGACCGCCCAGAGGGCGCTGGTCTTGCTGCTGAGATCGGCCAGCACACCTGCCGTCTTCCGGGCATCATTCGCCGCCAGCCTGGCCTCGTCGACCGGACTGGCGCCAGGCGGCGGACAAAGCGGCGCCTGGTTGATTTCTGCCATGCGCGCCTGCTTGTAGGCTTGCCAGGCATCCTGCTGTGCCGGCTGCAGCTGCAGGGCATCGGCCATTTGGTTCAGACGTATGGCGGCCATTTGCTGAACGCGGGCATGCATCATATTGCGGATTTCACAACGCGGTGCTGTCGATGGCTCGGCCGCGTTGGCCGCCAGTCCGCTGCATGCCAGCAGCCCGGCCAGGGCGCCGCGACTCAGCCAGCGGATCAAAAAGTTCGATCGGGTCATGGGTAAGTCCTTGTTGTTGATCAGACCGCCATTGAACCATCCGCAAGTAAATGGCAGATGCACGGACACCCGGCTTTTGTAAACAGCCTCAGGGCAAACATGAACAGAGATGTCGGCGTGCAGCCGGCCTCATGCGGGAAAATGGCGCCGCCGGACGGCGGCGCCGGAGGGATCAGTCGCGGAATTGTGCCGGCTGCTTCATCATCGCGGCCATGCCGGCCTTGGCGATGTCTTCGGACAACAGCATGGCGGCGTTCCAGTTGGCCACATACTCCAGGCCATCTGCCACGCTGTGATCGCGACTGTAATTGAGCACCTGCTTGCTGCCGCGGACCGCCAGCGGCGACTTGGCGGCAATCAGACCGGCCGTTTCCAGCGCCGCCGCGCGCACCGCCTCGGCATCCGGCAACACCCGGTTGACCAGTTGCCAGCGCTCGGCCTGTTCGGCGCCGATATCACGCCCGGTCAGCGCCATCTCGCGTGCCACCCCCTGGCCGACGATGGTCGGCAGGCGTTGCAGGGTGCCGACGTCGGCCACCATGCCGATATCCACCTCACGCACGCCAAACTGGGCATCGACACTGGCGTAACGGAAATCCGCCGCCAGGGCGATATCCAATCCTCCCCCGAGACAGTACCCGCTGATGGCGGCAATCACGGGCTTGCGACACTTCTCCAGGCTGGTGACACAGGCCTGCAGGTCCAGGATCAGACCACGCAGCTTTTCACGCTTGCGTGCCTCGCACTCGTCATTGATCTGCCCCTGCACCCCCATCAACAGCGACAAGTCGATGCCGGAGCTGAAATGCTTGCCCGCCCCGGAGAGCACCACGGCGCGTACCGCGCCCTCGGCATCGCACCACTCGAAGGCCTGACGCATCTCGCGCCACATGTCGGCGTTCAGTGCATTGGCCTTGTCCGGGCGATTGAACGTCACCAGCGCCACGGCGCCCTGCAGTTCCAACGTCAGTGTCGTGAAATTCATCGGTCTCTCCTCAGCGTTTTTTCGGCACCCAGGCCCAGGTCATCTCGCACTGAATCGGCGCATTGCCGGATTCGTCGGTCACCACCACCTCGACCACGGTATTGCCCTTTTCTTCCTGCTGCAGGGCGGCGATTTGCGCCGGTTGCAGCGTTGCCACCGCGCGCATGTCACCCTGGCTGCGCTGCAGATAGTCGACCTTCATGGACTTGAGCAGCATCAGTTTGTCATCCGGCACATTCATGCCCATGACGAACCCCGATGCGGTTTCCGCCAGCAGCGCCATGGCGGCGGCATGCACGCCCCGGATGTGGTTTTGCACCTTGCGACGGTTGCGGATCGACACTACCAGACGCTGCGGCCCGACCTCCTCGAAGCGCAGGCCCGCCGTACCAAGGAAAGGCACGACACGGCCGAACAGCCGTGACAGCACCACGTTGCGTAACCCGCGCGGCAGACGGTCGGCCTTGGCCACCATACGGCTCATGCTGTTTTGTTTGCTTTGCATCCCTGCGAATCCCCGTGTTGTGTTTTGTTGTTTTACAGCCCGAGCAACCGGCTGATTTGTCGCTTGACCGTTTCCAGCCAGCCATCGTCCACCCGGGCAAGCTGCAGGCCACCCTGCAGCGCCGAGAACATCAGCACCCCCATGTCCTCCGGCGTCCCGGGATAGTCAAACACCCCCTGCTCCCGCCCTCGTGTCGCCAGCACGATGGACCAGTGCCGCATCTCGTCGATAAAGGCGGCTGCCTGCTGCTTCATTGCATCCGGCAAGGTATGAAACTCCGTACTGAGCATGCCGCTCGGGCAAACCTGACGATCCTGCAGAAAGTAGCTTTGCGCCAGCTCGAAGTAGCGCTGCAACTGTTCGGCTGGTGGCAGCGCCTCCTGCGCCTCGATGAAGCGGTGCAAGCGGCGGCGATAGCGCTCGATCAGCGCGACCCCCAGATCGGTCTTGTGCGGGAAATGGTAATGAATGGCGGCATTGCGGATGCCAAGCTCGCTGCTGACCAGCTGATAGCTGAAGGCATTGAAGCCCCGCGTCAGCAATAATTCTTCGGCGATATCGAGAATGCGTTTGCGGGTATCGGTCTTGGCGTCTGCGGGTGTTTTCATGCGCCAACTTTACTTACTGGTCAGTAAGCTGTCAATGCGACTGGCATGGGGTTTGGCAGCCCATCTACTTGGGGTATGATGACTGGCAAATCACGCGTCGCGGAGTCGGGAAGAATGAAACTGAAGTTCAGCAAAATGCATGGTCTGGGCAATGATTTCATGGTGATCGATGGCGTTCGCCAGACGGTCAGACTGACCCCGGAGCAGATCCGTCTGTGGGGGCACCGCCACTTCGGCATCGGCTTCGACCAGTTGCTGCTGGTCGAGCCGGCACAGGAGGCCGGTCATGACTTTCGTTACCGCATCTTCAACAACGATGGCGGCGAAGTCGAACAGTGCGGCAATGGCGCGCGCTGCTTTGCCCGCTTCGTCTTTGAACAGGGCCTGAGCCAGCAAACCCGGCTGAAGGTGGAAACCGCGCGCGGCGTCATCATGCCGGAGCGCATGGAAAACGGCGAGGTGCAGGTCGACATGGGCGTTCCGCGCTTCGCGCCGGCAGATCTGCCGATGAAGGATGTCGAGCCGGCCAGACTGTACCGGCTCAATGCCGCGGGCGAAGACCTTGAAGTCTCGGCCTTGTCCATGGGCAACCCGCATGCCGTGCTGGTGGTGCCGGAGGCGGATCTGGCGCCGGTCAAATCCATCGGTCAGGCGTTGCAGCAGAGTCATTACTTCCCGCAGAGCGTCAATGTCGGCTTCATGCAGATCCTGAGCCGCGACGAGATCCGCCTGCGTGTTTATGAACGCGGGGCCGGCGAGACGCTGGCCTGCGGGACTGGCGCCTGCGCCGCCGTGGTTGCCGGCATTCAGCGCGGTTTGCTAAACAATCGCGTTCGGGTACATACCCATGGTGGAGACTTGACGGTAGAATGGGCTGGCGACGGCCAGCCAGTCAGGATGACCGGCCCGGCCAACACGGTCTTCAGCGGAGAAATCGATGTCTGAGCAAAACGTGACGATGCAGTCTGACGATGTACTGGCCTTTCTGGAAAACCATCCGGATTTCCTGCAGCACCACGCCGACCGCTTCGGTCTGAAACAGCAAAATGACCGCGTCGTGGTCTCGCTGGTCGATCGCCAGATGCTGGAGCTAAAAGACCGCTGCCGCCAGCTGGAGGCCCGGCTGCAGCAACTGGTGCGCCACGGCGAGAACAATGACCAGATTCAGCTGCGCATGCACCGTCTTGCCCTGACCCTGTTGCAGGCCGAAACACCTGCCCGGCTGAGCGAATCCCTCGCCCGCTGCTTCGCCGACGAGTTCGGCCTCGACCGCATGGCCCTGCGCCTGTGGCATCCGGCAGCCGCCAGTTTCGGCGATGCCTTCAATGCTCGCAGCGATGTCGCCATGCTGGCCCGCAATCTGAACACGCCGTACTGCGGCCCTTATGTCAACGACGAGGTGATGTCCTGGTTCCCGGCCGTCCCCGTGCTGCAGTCCTTCAGCCAGGTCGCCCTGCGCGACGCCGTCGGCGAGCCGTTCGGCCTGCTGGTGCTGGCCAGTGACGACGCCCAGCGCTTCACCCATGACATGCATACCCACTATCTGGTGCAAATCGGTGAACTGATCAGTGCAGCCTGCCTGCGGGTGCTGGGTCAGGCGTGAGTCTGCTGTCACTGTCCACCCTGTTTCTCGTCATGGTGGCCGGCTTCTGGCTATTCGCCATGTGGCGTGTAGTGGCCAGCGATCATGGCGTGGCACAAGCCTGTTTCGTCGCCGGTTACTTCCCGCTGGCCATTGTGGTGCGGCTTGGCCGCACCTTTGATGCGATGGCCCCGGTCTGGGCGCCCTTTCTCTACCCCTATGCCTGGGTTGGTCTGGCCGCCGTATTCTGGGCAGCCAGCCAGATCAGGCTGACACGTCACGGACTGCTGATCCGCGAAACCCCGCGCCGCATGGGCGCACTCTATCTGGCGGCTCTGTTACTGCATCTCGGGGTCTTGCTGGCCATGCCCCTGTCCCAGGGGCGCATTCTGTCGCTCTATCTGATGGTGCCGCCCGCCATGGTGCTGCTGACCATGCTGCTTTACTTTCCGCTGTGCTGGCTGATGGGACGGCAGGCTGAGGGGAGAATTGGCTGGCTGCCACTGGTTCTGCTGACCCTGCTGGTGCCGTTGGGCTGGTTCAAGCTGTGCGCACTCACCGTCCCTGCGCTGCTCAACTACGGCTGAGCCTGTGCGGCCAGCCATTGCGACAGGGCCGCTGATGGCCGGTACAGCGGCATCTGCCCGCGCAGCAGGATCTGGGCATTGCGCTGGCAACCAACCCGGAGGATCTGCAGCGCCTCTCCCCGCCCCTGACTTTCAATCGTGGCATGCAGCCGACCGGCCGGATTATCCAGCGCAATGTCGACCAGATCTCCCTGGTCAGCAGCCTCATCCATAACAGCCATCTCGTGCGCCAGCGTACCGGACACCAGGCAGGCGGCCGCAATGCAGCAGGCACCGGACACGGCCAGCGAGGCGTGCGCCTGTTGCGGGGTAAAGTAACGCACACTCAGTTGCGCACCCCGCCTGCCGGGAGCCAGGATCGCCACCTTGGGCAGGGTTTCGCTGACAGCCATCCGGGCGGCCGACAACAGCTGCCCCTCGCCATCCCGCAAGCCCATGCGCAGCGCCGCCGCCACCCAGACCCGTCGCAAAGCCTGCATGAAAGGCTCGTCCTGCTGCAGGGCCAGCGGGGACTCGTCACCGCGCTTACCGAGATCCGCTGCCCGAATCAGCACCATCGGCACGGCAACATCCACGCAGCTGACCGGCACCCCTTCCACCAGCTCCTGCGGCCGGCCAGTCGGCAGCAAGCGCCCGGTTTTGGCACCCGCCGGATGGTTGAGAAACAGATCGACCGCCGGCCACTGGCCGGGCACCCCTGGAATGGCAGCACATCGCAGCTGGCCGTCAGCCTCAAAGCGCAGTCGCGCATCGGAGATCACGCCGGTATTGGTATTGCGGATGGAGATCCGGACCTCGCCGTCGGCCACCGGCGACAGCAAGCCGACATCCAGCGCCCACAAGGGCAAGGCAGAGGTCAGGTTGCCGCAATTGACGCGCCAGTCCAGCTCGGCCGTGTGCGACGCTCCTTGCGCCAGCGTGCTGACCAGCCGCGGCTGACCGTCCGCTGTTTCCGTCCCGACAAGAAAGACTTTGTTGCTGGTCGGCGTGCCGCGCCCCAGCCCGGTCAGTTGCCGGTTGTCCGGCTGCAGACCCAGCAGGGGCAGACCGAGAAGATGTCGCAGCAGTTCGTCACGCAGCACGGACTGAGCCGGCAGCTGACTTTGCGGCAGGACCAGGCCGAGCGATGTGCCGCCCCGCACTTGATGCAGCGGGTAGTGCCACACCCCGTCGACACACTGAACTGCAGGCTGGGAACGCAAGACAATGGCCCGGAGACTAGCGGCGCACGCCGACAATCACGCTGGAAGCCTTGAACAGGACAGAGGCATGCTGGCCAGGCTGCAGCGCCAGGCCGTCACGGCTGGCATTGGTCACCATGGCAACGAACTGGCCGACATCCGGCACGGCAATCGTGACCTCGCTGTTGACGGCCCCTTCGGTCAGTGCCACCACCGTCCCGGCGAAGTGATTGCGGGCAGAAAACTGCACGCCCTGGTCGTCCGTGACCACAATAATGGCCGAAGACTTGATGAGTGCCACTGCCGCCATACCCGTCTTCAGGTCCAGTGCCGCAGCGCTCTCGCGCGTGATAACCGCCACCAGCTTCCGGCCACTGGCCAGCGACAGCTCCACCTCATCGTTCACCGCCCCGGCACGCAAGCCGGTGATGGTGGCATCAAACTGATTTCGTGCACTGCTTTTCATCCTGCGATCTCCGCGAGAGAGGGCAAACTGCGATTCAGTACTGTGGCCAGGGGGCGCAGTACGGTCATCAGCTCGCTCAGTTGATCCGGGGTCAGCACCTGCTCGGCATGCACCCTGGCCTGCTCGGGCTGCGGATGGACATCCAGCCACAGACCATCCGCTCCGGCTGCAATGGCAGCCGCGGCCAGCGAAGGCACCATCCGGGCATGGCCGCAGGCTTCGGCCGGGGCGGCAATGACCGGGAGATGGGTCTCGGCTTTGAGTGCGGCAATGGCACCAATATCGGCCATGACACGTTCATCCGGCGCCAGCCCCCGGATGCCGCTTTCGCAGAAAATGATGTGGTGATTACCACCGGCGGCAATGGTTTCAGCCGCCATCAGCCATTCGCTCAAGGTAGCCGCCTGACCGCGCTTGAGGATGACCGGCTTGTTGAGCCGGCCGACCTCGCGCAACAGGTCGCTGTTGGCCATGTGGCGCGGGCCGATGACCAGGGCGTCGATCTCGAGCTCGAGAAACGCTTCGATGTTACGCACGTCGGTCAGTTCGGAAACGACGGGCAGACCACACTGCCTGGCTGCCTGCTGCAGACTGGCCAGACCGTCGACCCCCAACCCCTGGAAGGCGTAGGGGTTGTCACTCTGTACAAAGGCGCCGCCATGCAGCACCCGTGCGCCCGCACGCTGCACCGCGCGGGCTGCCGCCTCGATCTGCGCAGCCCCTTCGATGGCAGGCGGGCCGGCGATGATCTGCAGGGCATGGCCGCCGAACTGCTGACCGCGCAAGCTGACCGTCGACGCTGCCGGGTGAATCTCGCGCCCGACCAGCCGATATTCACGCACCACCCGCATGGCCCGCTCGACGGCCGGCATGCGTTCGAACAGCGCCGGGTCGAGCACCCGCTCGTCGCCGATGGCGCCGATCAGGGTGCGCTCTGTGCCGCGCGAGACATGTTCGCGCAGCCCGGCGGCACGAATGCGCGTCACCACCTGCTCGATCTGGGCCGGACTGGCGCCCGGGGTCATGATAATGATCATGTTGGCTCCTGCTGCGCCAGCAACCAGCCAAGGGCAGAAACCCCGGCCTGGCAAGCGCCAAAAATATCGGCGGAACTGGCCCTGGCATATAACCGGGCCGGCACACTGGCAAAGCGGTGACGACCATCAATGCAGGCTTCGTCGGCTTCGCATTCGACATGGCGCATGCCCCACCCCTCCAGCGCCTGCACCAGTTCGCTCGACTCCTGCTCGGTACCAAAGGTCAGCCGCACGCCCTTCAGCTCGCAGTGGCGCGCCAGCAAGGCCAGCAAGATCGAGGCCGCAGACAGGGCGACCATGGGCTTGCCGGCTGACCACATGGCCGCCAGCGCCTCGGCCAGCTCGGGGGCCAGCGTGGCGTCACTGCCGCGCGGGGTAAAGTTGCTCAGCCCGCGCATCACGCCGGCGCCGCCAGGGATCAGCACACCGTCCAGCCATTCCGGACTCATTGCCGAGAGCGGCTCGATCTGGCCGCGCGTCAGGCGCGCCGCTTCGATCATCATGTTGCGGGCATCCTGCATTGGCCGGCCACCGGCATGGTCGACGACTTCGCGCTGCAGGCGGTCCGGTGCAAAGCAACGCACGCGATAACCAGCCTGCGACAGCGCAACCAGGCAGCTGCTCGCCTCCAGCGGATCGCTGCCGTCCCGGCTACCGCAACCGGCCAGGATGAGGGCAATGGTGGGCGTATTGGACATCATGAAAGCATCAGATCTGATTCAGGGGCAGGATCGACGCCGCGGACGAGGACGGCAGGCCGGTCAGGTGCGCCAGTAGTGGCTCGACCTGTTGCGCATGGTGCAGCAGGCTCAGTTGCGCATCACGGACAAAGCCCTGCCCGGCCATATGGTGCACCATCTGCAGCAGCGGCTGATAGAAACCGTCCACGTCCAGCAGACCGATCGGCTTGCCATGCACACCGAGCTGCGCCCAGGTCAGGATTTCAAACAGTTCGTCCAGCGTGCCGAAGCCCCCCGGCAAGGCGACAAAGGCATCGGACAGTCCGGCCATCAGGGCCTTGCGTTCGTGCATGCTTTGCGTGACATGCAATTCGCTCAGGCCCAGGTGGGCCACTTCACGCGCCTTGAGAAACTCGGGAATGACACCGACGACGCGCCCGCCGGCCGCCAGCGCGGCATCCGCAGCCAGCCCCATCAGGCCGACGCGGCCACCGCCGAACACCAGGGTCAGCCCCTGCTGCGCCACGGCACGGCCCAAAGCCTGTGCCGCCTCGGCATAGGCCGGCGACGCGCCGGTGGCCGCACCACAAAACAGACAGATCGATTTCAGTGCCATGGGCTCAGATCACCGCCAGGGGGTAGGCGCCAAGAATCTTGACGAAGGCCGCCGTGGACTGCAATGCCTGCAGCGCCGCCACCACATTGGCATCGGACTGATGCCCCTCGATATCGATGAAGTAGACATACTCCCACAGGCCGGCGCGGGCCGGGCGGGATTCCAGCTTGGTCATCGACACGCCATTGGCGGCAATCGGTGCCAACAGCGTATAAAGCGCACCGGCACGGTTTGGCGCCGCCACGATCAGCGAGGTCTTGTCCTGACCGGTCGCCCCCACGTCCTGATGCCCCAGGACCAGGAAGCGGGTGGTGTTGTTCGGCTCGTCCTCGATATTCTCTGCCACTTTTTCCAGCTGGTAGCGTTCGGCGGCAGCCTGACCGGCAATTGCCGCGGCACCGGGCTCCGCTGCGGCCAGTCGTGCCGCCTCGGCATTGCTGGCCACCGAGATGCGTTCCACATTCTGTGGCAGGTTCTTGTTCAGCCATTCATGGCATTGCGCCAGCGCCTGGGCATGGGCATAGACCCGGCGCACCGGGGCCTCATCCCCCGGCCGTCGCAGCAGGTGGTGATGAATGCGCAGCACCACTTCACCGCAAATTTTCAGGGGACTGGCCACCATCAGGTCCAGCGTGCGGCCGACAGCCCCCTCAGTGGAGTTCTCTACCGGCGCCACCACGTAATCCAGCGTGCGGGCTTCCACCAGCCGGAAAGCCTCGTCGACCGAGGCGCAGGCGACGGTATGGGCCGCGTGGCCGAAATGTTTCATGGCTGCCAGCTGGGTAAAGGTCCCTTCCGGGCCGAGATAGGCAACCGACAGCGGGCGCTCCAGCGCCAGGCACTCGGACATCACTTCGCGGAACAGGCGCGCCACCGACTCGCTCGACAGCGGGCCCTGGTTGAGCGACTTGATGCGACGCAGCACCTGGGCCTCGCGCTCCGGGCGGTAGACGATGCCGCCGCCCTTGATCTCGCCGATGGCGCGTGCGTGGCTGGCTCGCTGGTTCAGCAGCTCGAGGATGCGGGCATCGATGTCATCGATGGCATCGCGATGTGTTTTCAGTAAGTGATCCGTCACGTTTATTCGTCTTTCAGGATGACAAATTGTCCTTTGCCAATCGGGTAGGTTTCTGCGAGATAGCCTTCTGTCGCCAGCACTTCGCGCACAAACGGCGCGCATTCATCGGCATGCGACAGGGCGTTGTCCATCACCAGCAGGCCGCCGGGCCGCAAGACCCGGCAGATCTGCGGCCAGAGCGTCGGATAGTGCGAGCGATCCGCATCCAGAAACAGGAAATCGACCGGACCGCCCTCCAGCGAGGTCAGCCACTCGCCGGCCTCCACCTGCTCCAGGCGAACCAGATGCGACAGACCCAGCTGCTGCAATCGCGACGCCGCCAGCTGATGAAAGTCGCTGGCACTATCCAGGCTGGTGACCTTGCCCTGATTTTCCCGTGCCGCCAGCGCGAGCCAGAGTGTCGAATAGCCACTGGCCGTACCGATTTCGACAATGCGACGGGCGCCGGCGGCGCGCGCCATCTGATAGAGGAACATGCCGGCATCGGGTGACAGCATGCGCCAGCGCGCCTGTGCCTGATCGATACTGGCATCATGGGCCTCTCCCTGTACCCAGATAGCTCTTAATTGTTCAAGCGTTTCCTGCTGCAACATGGTCTCTCCTCCTTTGCTCAAGGCAGGGAATGGCCACGACCGTGGCCGCTCAGGAGATGCACGTCACCCGGCCGGGTGCGGCCGGGTGCACGATCAGCCGTGCTGACGGGCAAAGTCCTGCATGAAATTGACCAGCGCCTTGACCCCTTCGATCGGCATGGCGTTGTAGATGGAAGCACGCATCCCGCCGACCACGCGATGACCCTTGATCTGCACCAGTCCGTTTTTCTTGGCCTCGCTGACAAACGTATCATTGAGGGCCTCGTCGCGCAGTCGGAAAGTGACATTCATTTTCGAGCGGAACGGGGTCTCGATGTGCGAACTGTAAAACCCGCCACTGCTGTCGATGGCGTGATACAGCAGGCCGGATTTTTCTTCGTTGCGCGATGCCATGCCCTTGATGCCACCCTGCTCGCGAATCCACTTGAGCACCAGGCCGGCAATATAGATCGGGAAGGTGGCCGGGGTGTTGTACATCGAGTCGGCATCGGCATGGACACGATAATTCAGCATGGTCGGCGTGACCGGCAAGGCGCGATCCAGCAGATCCTCGCGCACGATGACCAGGGTCAGCCCGGACGGGCCGATATTCTTTTGCGCACCGGCATAGATCAGGCCGAAACGGCTGACGTCGATCTCGTGGGACAGGAATTCGGACGACATGTCGCAAACCAGCGGCACGCCTTCGGGCGGGGTCGGAATAAACGGAAACTGCAGACCGCCAATGGTTTCGTTCGAGGTGTAATGCAGATAGGCCGCATGCGGATCGCACTGCCAGCTGTCTTCAGCCGGCACATAAGAGAAATGACGGTCTTCGCTGCTGGCCACCACTTTGACCTTGGCATAGCGCTTGGCTTCTTTCATCGCCAGCTTGGACCAGTGTCCGGTATTGACGAAATCGATGGATTTCTTCTCGCCCAGCAGATTGAGCGGCACCATGGAGAACTGCTGCGATGCCCCGCCCTGCAGGAACAACACGCGATGGGTGTCCGGAATCGCCATCAGGGCACGCAGATCATGCTCGGCGTCATGGATGATTTCCATGAACTCCTTGCCGCGATGGCTCATCTCCATCACGCTCATGCCGCTGCCGTGCCAGTCGAGCAATTCGCTCTGGGCTTCGGCAAGCACGGAGTGCGGCAGCATCGCCGGACCGGAAGAAAAGTTATAGACCTTTGCCATGACCATCCTTTGTCGTGATTGCCATTCCGGGGCGATTGCTTGCCGTCGGCAACCTAGTTGGTATTGTTGTGCAGCAGGAAATGCGCGCGCGCCACCGCCACCGGCTTGTCGGGACTGTCTTGCCATGCCTCGATCAGCACATGGGCAACGCGCTTGCCCTGCTTGGTGATTTCACAGCGGGCAAACAATGTTTGCGGCCGGCCCGGACGCAGATAATCCAGAGAAAAATCGACAATTTTCGGGATGTCGAGCGATTCGCGATTCCACATCAGATGGATCAGCGCGGCGTTCTCCATGAAACCACCGATCAGACCGCCATGCAGGGCTGGCAAAGTGGTATTGCCGACATTGCGCTCGGCAAACGGCAGGGAAAACAGCAGCCCCCCCTCGTCATCCTCGGCGCGCAGGTTGACCCCCATCAGCCTGGCGTAGGGAATCAGCGCGATCAGATCGTCGAAGCGCTTTTCATCGCGCAACAGATTGAACTGCTCGATGAACTGGCTCATTTCACCGCCTCGCTGACCATCGGAATCGGACTGGACTCACGCATGAAGGTCGCCACACCATGGGCGATGGGCGCATCGATACTGTCATGGAAGCACACCGCACGGGTAAAGGCGACCTGGCCGGCCAGGCGATAGCACTCCGCCGTACAGAAGATCGGTTTGCCAGGCGTGGCCGCCTTGAGGTAATCGATGCGCAGATCCAGCGTGGCGATCGTTTCGAAATCGGGCAGCTGAGCGGCTACCGAGATCGCACTGCAGGTATCCACCAGCGAGGTAATCACCCCGCCATGCAGTACGCCGGTCGCCGGATTGCCGACCAGGTCCTCGCGCCAGTCGATCGCCAGGGTCGGCTTGCGGCCGACCGTGCCGACCAGCCGCATGCCCAGCGTACGGGCGTGCGGCAGCGACACGAACAGCTCACT
The DNA here is from genome assembly GCF_018802765.1 of Paludibacterium sp. B53371. Classification (NCBI taxonomy): domain Bacteria; kingdom Pseudomonadati; phylum Pseudomonadota; class Betaproteobacteria; order Neisseriales; family Chromobacteriaceae; genus Paludibacterium; species Paludibacterium sp. B53371. The sequence goes on along the minus strand of NZ_CP069163.1, from coordinate 1,636,710 downwards.
CAGCACTTCGAGCACCTGGGGATTGGCTGGCGTCGCCAACTCGGTCATGCCTCTTCTCCGGTGGTGAAATCACCCGCCTCGTCGTCCAGCCCTTCGTCTTCCGACTCGCTCTCAGCCACCTTTTCCAGGCCGATCAGCTTTTCGCCCTCATCGAGGTTGATCAGACGCACGCCCTGGGCGGCACGGCCGGTTTCGCGGATTTCCGCCACACGGGTGCGGATCAGCACGCCGCCGGTGGTGATCAGCATCACTTCATCGCTTTCGACCACCAGGGTGGCGGCCACCAGCGAACCATTGCGCTCGGAGGTGTCGATGGCAATCACGCCCTGGGTGCCACGATGGCTCTTGCGATAGTCGGAGATCGGGGTGCGCTTGCCATACCCGTTCTCGGTAGCCGTCAGCACCTGGGTCATTTCGCTGTCGGAAACCAGCAGGGAAATCACCTGCGCCCCTTCCGGCAAATCCATGCCGCGTACGCCGCGGGCATTGCGGCCCATCGGACGCACGTCCGCCTCGGCAAAGCGCACGGCCTTGCCATGACTGGAGAACAGCATCACTTCATGCTCGCCCGCGGTCAGCGCAACGCCGATCAGCTTGTCGCCATCATCCAGGTCCAGGGCGATGATGCCGGCCGAACGCGGACGCGAGAAGCTCGACAGCGCAGTCTTCTTGACCGTGCCGTTGGCGGTACACATGAAGATGTAGTGGTCGTCGGTAAAGGCCTTGACCGGCAGCATGGCGTTGATCTTTTCGCCTTCCACCAGCGGCAGCACGTTGACGATCGGCTTGCCGCGGCTGGCGCGACCGCCCTGCGGCAGCTCGTACACCTTGATCCAGTAGCAACGACCGAAGGACGAGAAGCACAGCACGTAGTCATGGGTATTGGCGACAAACAGGGTCTCGATGAAATCGTCGTCCTTGGTCGCCGCCGCCTGTTTGCCGCGTCCGCCGCGACGCTGGGCACGGTAGTCGTCCATCGGCTGGGTCTTGATGTAACCCGAGTGAGATACCGTCACCACCAGATCCTGCGGGGTGATCAGGTCTTCGATATTGATGTCGCCGCCGAACGGTTCGATTTCCGAACGGCGCGGGTCGCCAAACTGCGTGCGGATGGCGGTCAGTTCGTCAGCGATGATCTGGTTGATGCGCTCCGGCTTTTCCAGAATGTCGATCAGGTCGAGGATGGTGGCCATGATTTCCTGATACTCGGCCACGATCTTGTCCTGCTCCAGGCCGGTCAGGCGCTGCAGACGCAGATCAAGGATCGCCTGGGCCTGCGTTTCGGACAGCTGGTAACCATTGGCCGTCAGGCCGGTCTCGACGCCATCCGGGCGGGCCTTGAGCGGATCAACGCGCGACAGCATGTCCTCGACCAGCTGCGAACGCCAGGTGCGGCTCATCAGCGCCGTCTTGGCCACCGCCGGATTTTCCGACGCCTTGATCAGGGCAATGATTTCGTCGACATTCGACAGCGCCACGGCCAGACCTTCGAGGATGTGGCCACGCTCGCGTGCCTTGCGCAGTTCGAAAATGGTACGACGCGTCACCACTTCGCGGCGGTGACGCAGGAATTCTTCCAGCACCTGCTTGAGGTTCAGCAGGCGCGGCTGGCCGTCGACCAGCGCGACCATATTGATGCCGAAGCTGTCCTGCAGCTGGGTCATCTTGTACAGGTGATTGAGCACCACCTCGGGCATTTCGCCGCGCTTGAGCTCGATCACCATGCGCATGCCGGACTTGTCCGACTCGTCGCGCAGATCGGAAATGCCCTCGATCTGCTTGTCGCGCACCAGCTCACTGATGCGCTCCAGCAGACGGGCCTTGTTCACCTGATACGGCAGCTCGTCGACGATGATCGCCTGGCGTTCGCCGCGGCCGATATCTTCGACGTGGGTGCGCGAGCGCATGATCACCCGGCCACGGCCGGTGCGATAGGCTTCCTTGACGCCGGCAGTTCCGTAGATGATGGCGGCCGTCGGGAAGTCCGGAGCCGGAACGATGTCGATCAGTTCGTCGATCGTCAGCTCGCTGTTGGCCAGGAGAGCCAGACAGGCGTCCACCACTTCGCACAGATTGTGCGGCGGGATATTGGTCGCCATGCCGACGGCGATACCGGAGCTGCCGTTGATCAGCAGATTGGGGATCTTGGCCGGCAGGATCAGCGGCTCGTGTTCGGAGCCATCGTAGTTGGCGCCGAAATCGACGGTTTCCTTGTCGATATCCGCCAGCAGCTCGTGCGCGATACGCGCCATGCGGATTTCGGTGTAACGCATCGCGGCGGCGTTGTCGCCATCCACCGAGCCGAAGTTACCCTGACCATCCACCAGCGGGTAGCGCAGGCTGAAATCCTGCGCCATGCGCACGATGGTGTCGTAGACGGCAGTGTCGCCGTGCGGGTGGTACTTACCGATGACATCACCAACGATACGGGCGGATTTCTTGTAGGCCCGGTTCCAGTCGTTGGAAAGTTCGTGCATGGCGAAAAGCACGCGACGGTGAACCGGCTTGAGACCGTCACGCACATCCGGCAGCGCCCGACCCACAATCACGCTCATGGCGTAATCGAGGTAAGAGCGGCGCATTTCCTCTTCCAGGCTGACCGGAATGGTTTCCTTGGCGAAAAGCTGATCTGTCATGGGTGAGAGCTTGTCTTTTATTGTTGGCAAACGAGGGCAATTCTACCACGGACGCGAATTTCACGCATGGCAGCCGAGATGTTTGGCGACAGCATGTTCCGCCAGACAGCCCGGAATCAGGTAAATCACTTGCCGGCTGCGAAATACTGCCGGTAAAGCCTGTCATAAGTACCGTCGGCACGCACTGCGGCCAGACCGGCGTTGAGCTTGTCACGCAAGGCCGTCTGCCCCTTGGCCACGGCAAAACCGTAATGTTCCGGCGCAAAACTGGCGGTATCCTGCACCACAAAGAACGCACCGTCAGACTGACGCACAAAACCCGCCACCACACCGTTATCCCCCACCAGCGCACCGACCTTGCCGGCCTTGAGGGCCGCAAACGCCTCGGTCATGGTCTGATAGCGCACGACGTCGCCACTCTCCTTGCCCAGCAGACGCTGCAGATCTTCATCGGCGGAGGTTCCGACCTGAACGGCCACCTTGATGCCGCGCAAATCGGCAAACGACCCGATCTCGTTGGCACCGCGCGGCACCGCAATGACCTGGCGCGCGGAAAAATAGGGCTCAGAGAAATCCACCTGCTTCATTCGCTGCTGCGAGATGCTGATCGCCGATGCCAGGATATCGCGCTTACGCTGGCCCAGCGTGGCAAAAATCCCCTCCCAGGGGGTATTCACGAACTGCAGCCGGAATCCCTCGCGACGGGCAATGGCACGCAGCAGATCCACATCGAAGCCGACCATATTCTGGTGCTCGTCCATGGATTCGAAAGGCGGATAGCTGGCATCGCTGCCAACCACGTAAACCGGAACAGCCGCGGCATCCGGATGCCCGGCCCCGCGGTCGCACGCTGCCAGCAGAAAACAGAACGCCAGTGTGACAAGGACACGCCAGCCGGAGAAAAGATTGATGCCCACGTTGCTCCAATAATCTTGAGGTGCACTATAATCGGCCTCTTGATGAGCCGAATGGATATCTTAATCGACCGGCACATCGATTCACAATGAATAAACTATCTCCGTTATCACTCACGAAACGAGAACTGATTGACATGGCACTGAACCCGCTTCTCAAGACCCTGGCAGCCACCCTGCTCCTGTGCGCCAGCGGTCTGGCACTGGCCGAAGATCCGGCGACGACCGACATGCCCCTGCCGGGCGATGTACAGGTCTCGCAACCGGCCCCCGCCCACCACAAATCGCGCAAGGTCCAAGGCAGCAGCAACCTGGTCACGGCCCCGGCCGCCGACAGCCAGGGCGTCCGCGGCAAGAAGACCACCGCCGGCAAGAAAGCCCATGCCGGCAAAAAGGCCCATGGCAGCAAGAAAGCGCCTGGCAGCAAGAAGCCGCATACCGCCAAGAAGGCGCACAGCAGCAAAACCCCGGTGAGCGCCAAAAAACCGGCTGCCGGCAAAGCGGTGAAAAACGCCAAGCCGCAAGGCAAGACGAGCAAGCAGCCGAGCGCCAAGACCCGACACAAGGCGGCTGCGCGCAAGTCTCCGCCACGCCACGCCACGCACAGCAAGAAGGCTGCCGCCAAACCGGCCAAAGCCAGCCAGCACGGCAAGCAGAAAGCCCGCCCGGCAAAGCGAGCCGCCAGCCACAAGAAAAAATAAGCGCAGTGCTTGTCTTGGGGCGCCAATTTACGCATAATGGCGCCCTCTCGCCGGTGTAGCTCAGTTGGTAGAGCAGCTGACTTGTAATCAGAAGGTCGAGGGTTCGACTCCTTTCACCGGCACCAGATTCAAAAAAAGCCTTGTTTTCACAAGGCTTTTTTCATTTCACGTCCGGACAGACGGTCCGGTCATTGCCAAGGGATCCACCCAGGCATCGAAATCCTCCGCGCTGACCAGACCCAGCGCCAGCGCCGCCTGCTTCAGCGTTTCTCCTTCCGCCAGGGCTCGTTTGGCGATCATGGCAGCCTGGTCATAGCCGATATGGCGATTCAATGCCGTCACCAGCATCAAATTATCCCCCAGATGTCGCTGAATGACCGCGAGATCCGGCTCAATCCCCCGCGCACAGTGCTGCTCGAAGGAACGCACAGCATCCGCCAGCAAAGCCAGACTCTCCAGCACGTTATGCACCATCACCGGCTTGTAGACATTCAGCTGAAAATTGCCCTGACTGCCGGCAAAGGCCACGGCAGCATCATTGCCGAACACCTGCACACACACCATGGACAAGGCCTCACACTGAGTCGGATTCACCTTGCCCGGCATGATCGACGAACCCGGCTCATTCTCGGGGAGGCGAATTTCGCCAATACCGCAGCGGGGTCCGCTGGCCAGCCAGCGCACATCATTGGCCAGCTTGAGCAACGCGCCGGCCAGTGTGCGCAGACTGGCCGACACATTCACCAGGGCATCATGGGCAGACAGGGCGGCAAACCGGTTGTCGGCCGAGCAGAAGGGCAAGCCGGTCAGCGCGGCAATGTGCGCAGCGCAGCGCGCGCCAAACGCCGGATGGGCATTCAGCCCGGTCCCCACCGCCGTGCCGCCAATGGCCAACTGGTTCAGCCCGGCCGACAGTTGCCCGATGCCATGCATGGCAAAATCCAGTTGTGCCACCCAGCTGCCGATTTCCTGCCCCAGGGTAATCGGCGTGGCATCCTGCAGATGCGTACGACCGGTCTTGACCACACCAGCAAAATCCCGGGCCTTGTCATCCAGCGTCTGGCGCAATGTGTGCAGCGCCGGCAGCAACGTGTGCGCCACCTCCAGGGCAACCGCCACATACATTGCCGTCGGAAACGTATCGTTGGAGGACTGGCCACAATTGACGTGATCATTGGGGTGAACAGGTGATTTGCTGCCCAGTGCGGCGCCGAGCAACTCATTGGCACGATTGGCAATCACCTCATTGGCATTCATGTTCGACTGCGTGCCGGAGCCAGTCTGGAATACCACCAGCGGAAAGTGATCGTCCAGCCTGCCGTCGATCACCTCCTGTGCGGCCTGCTCAATCGGCGCAAGCAGCGCCTGCGGCAGCTCCCCCAGCTCGGCATTGGCCCGGGCGGCCGCCAGCTTGAGCACACCCAGCGCCCGAATCAGTGGCGCGGTAAAGCGAAATCGCTCGACGCCGATCTGAAACATTGCCACCGAGCGCTGGGTTTGCGCCCCCCAGTATTTGCCGGCCGCGACATCGACCGTGCCCATCGAATCCGATTCCTGACGCAGATGATCCATCAGCCCGCCCTCCCGACGCCCTGTGCCGCCACTGATCACGAATCTTGACCATAACATGAATCAATCATCATGACGGGCAGTCAAACTGTCGCTAATCTTCAGCCTCAGCCCAACAGGAAGTGCCATGCAAACACCAGACCGCCCGCGCTGGCCAGAACCGTTCGTCGACCTGCAAACCCTGATCCCGGATCTGCAGCTCGAACTCAGCTACGCCGGCAGCGACAACTTCATCGGCCGGCCGGTCGATGGCTATCTCTGTGCCAGAGCCCTGCTGACGCGCCCCGCCGCACAACAACTGGCAGGCATTCAAGCCAGACTGCGACCGCTTGGACTCACTCTCAAACTGTTCGATGCCTACCGCCCCGAGCGCGCAGTGCGCGAGTTCATCCGCTGGAGCCTCGATCCCGACGACATCCGTCACAAGGCGCGCTTCTACCCGCAACTGGACAAGGCGCAGCTGTTTGCCGAGGGCTACCTGGTCGAGCACTCCAGCCACAGCCGGGGCAGCACCGTCGACCTGACCATCGCCATTGCCGGTGTGCACCACCAGGCGCCCGGCCCCTTGCGTGACAATGGCGAACTGGACATGGGCACCGAGTTCGACTGGTTCGGTCAGGCCTCGCATACCGACTACCCCGACCTGCCTGCCCCTATTCGTGCCAACCGGCAGTGGCTGAAGCAACTGATGCTCGAACACGACTTCGTCAACCTGCCGCAGGAATGGTGGCACTACACCCTGCGTCACGAACCCTTCCCCGAACAGGCCTTCGACTTCCCGATCACATAGGTTCTGTCTGAAACAGGAACTGACTGCGCAGATCCTGCAATACCCGCTCGCCCATGGCCTTGTACGCGGCATAGTCCGCCGGCGCCAGATACGGTTGCGGCCAATCCAGCCGCAAACGACGAGTCACCCTGAGCTGACCGCCCTGACGCTGATAACTCGACTGATAATCACCAAACGGCGTGCTCAGTCGCAGGGGGCGCGGCAAGGCCAGTACCTGCAGCTTTGCCGGCAAATCGATCACGGTCTCCTCCTGATACAGCCCCGGCTCAATCCAGAGCGGCGTCTGACGGATTGCGGCATTGGTATCTGCAAAGCGGGAGGCAATGGTGGCTCGACCACGCAAGCCGAGCGGCACCGCCATCCCGCCCGGCTGTGACAGGTCAGCCACCTCACTCAGGGTGAACTGCGTACGATAGGCAAAGGCATGGTGCAAATCGGTTGGCGAACCCGGCAGCAAACGCCCGCTGCCGGTCTGCTGCGTCTCGGCCAGCCAGCTCTCGGCCGCATGGGTCTCACTGCCCGGCGGCAACTGATTGAAAAAGCGTCGAGCCGACAACTCGGGCACACCAGCCAGCTGCAGGTTGGTCGCCCCCTGCATGGACCCATCCGCCAGCAAACGCAGATGCGTCAGCCCCACGGCGCGATTCAGGGTGCTGCCATCCACCGGCGTACGCATCAGGCGTGGTCGCCCGGTACCGTCATCCATCACCAGCACCGGCTTGCCCTGCTCGCTGTCGGCCAGCTGGCCAAAAGGCGCCAGACCAATCGTCGAGTCCACAAAGCGATCTTCATCCGGCAAGTAATTGATCACGTGATCAGAAAAATGTACCGGCACCGTATCCGAAACCCACCAACTCGCCCCGGCCTGAATCAAGGCCTGCGAAGAGCGGATGCCCTTGGCGGCCAACAGGGCCTGCAGCAAGGTGGCGTGATCCTTGCAGTCCCCGTAACGATTGGCGATCACCTCATCGGCAGAATGAGGAACGACACCGCCATAACCGAAATAGACACCCACCCAGCGGATATGGCGACTGACCCAATCGTACAGCGCCCGTTCCTGTGCACGGCGGTCGGCAAGACCAGCGGTCAGCTGGTCAGCCAACTGCTGAACACCCGGCGTCACCGCCGCCTTGTCCTGCGCACGAGACCAATAGGCATGCGCCAGATCGGCATAGTCGCTGAAATTGCTGAATGCCACCCAGGGGCTGTAGTCGTCCTCGCTCACCGACGAAGGCTCGGGCATCAGCGCCTGTGGCTGGCTGTACTGCCACGTCCAGCGCACGCTGTCACCCGACCCGGAAGCCGTCACGGCGGCCATGCCGGAGGCTTGCCAGCGCACCCCCATGGACTTGGGCATCTGCACCGTCAGGCGCGCAGACAGCACCTGGTCATGTCGTGACTGACGCCAGACATAGTCCACCTTGCCATTCGGCCAGAAGGCACGCGACGCACTGCGACGCCAGTGCACGGCCACACTGCCGCCGCGCTGCAAGCCCTGAAACACCACCACACGTTCCTTGTCCGAGCCATACACCGGCTCACTGCTGTAAGGGCCTGGCTGGTCATAGATCCTGTCGGCCGCCACATTCAGTCGCTTTCCTTCCGGCGTCAGGGTGTACGCCTCCAGAATCTGCAAGGTTTCCAGCTCGGCGTTGTACTCGAAACGACGCTGACTCATGGCGGCAATCGCGGACTCGTTATTGACGCGCAAGACCAGCCAGCGCTCCTCGTCACTGGCGCCGTTCGCCTGGATCGTCAACTGCGTATCGTCCTGCATCACGGTGACATTCGGCTGATAGCCGGCAGCCGCCTGGCCCGCGGCAAAAGACAGCGATGAAGCGAATAATACGCAGACGAGCAAGCCCCTCATCGTTCTCATCGAAATGTCACCTTATGGCATCTGATACAGGACTTGCGCGCGCAGATCCTTCTGCACGGCATCCGCCAGTTTTTTATAAGCAGGATACATCGCAACAGGCGCCCAGTTTTCCGGCCAGTCCATTTGCAACTGCCGCGTCACCTGCAAGACACCGCCATCGAGCTCGTAATGACTCTGATAGTGGCCGAAGGGGCTGTCGATCCGGACATCTTTGGGTCGGGAAAACACTTTCACACCGGCAGGCAGCGTGAATTGCGTCTGCTCGCGGCAGTGACCGGACAGGACGACGAAGGGCAAATGCCGCTCGGCCAGCTTCGCCTGGGGAAAAGCGTCGCGCAGACACATCAATCCGCCCAGGCCTTGCGGAATGGCAAACGCACCCGGTCCGGGCATGGGTGCGATCCCCGTCAGGGTATAGCGCGCATTCAGCACATAGGGGCGGGTCAGATCGTAGGCATCGGGCAGATCAAAGCGACCGGCACCGTGCTGGCCGGTTTTATCCAGCAGATCCTCCGCCATCTTTTCCTCGCCCCCCGAGGGCACCTCCGCAAAGACAGAGCGCATATAGCTCTCCACCTGACCGGCATAGCGGTTGGTGCTTTCCCCCGTAACCGAACCATCCGGCTGCAACACCATCCGCGTCGCCGAGACCGTCCGATCCTGCGCCGAATTCAGCGTCGGGGTTTTCAACAGCGCGGCATGGCCACTGCCATCATCCAGCACCAGCGCCGTCTGCCCCAGCAAGCCCTCATCCATCTGCCCGTAAGCCAGCAAGGTTTGCGAAGGATCCACGAAGCGATGCTCATCCGGCAGATACAGCATGACATGGTCGAAAACCGCGAAAGGCACGGAGACCGGCAGCAACGTGCCGTTATCGCTGTAATCCAGCAATGCCTGGCTGCTGCGTATCTGCCGTGCCGCCAGCAAGGACTGCAGCAGCGTGGCGGCATCCCGACTATCGGCATAGCCGTTACTCAGCACCTGGGCCGCGCGATGCGGCACCATATTGGTACGCCATGCATACAGATCGATGTGACGAATCTGGCTGCGCACCCAGTCATACAGCAGCAGCGCCTGTTCATGCGGCGAGGCGATGCCGTGGGTGAGCTTGTCGGCCAGGCGCTGCACTTCGGGCGTGACGGCAGCCTGTGCATTGGCGCGGCGGCCATAGGCCTCTGCCGCCGCCTGCCAGTCGGAGAAATTACTGTAGCAGAGCATCGGGCTGACATCTTCCTCGCTCACCGAACCAGGCTCCGGGGCCAGGGCCTCATGCGGCGGCACAGTCCAGCGCCAGACTTGCAGGTCGCCGATGATCTGCCGGTCAGGCGCGGGCAGATCACGGGCAAACACCTTCAGCGACCACTCGGCCGGCGCCTTGATGGTATAGCTGCCGCCCAACAGGCGGTCATGCACCGACCAGAATGCGCTTTGATTGATTCTGGCACCCGGCCAGCGTGGCTGGCCGTACACCTTTTGCCAGTGGATGGTCAGCACCGCGCCCACCTCCACCCCGGGGAACACCACAGTCTTGATCTGGTGATCAACATACATCGGCGCCGACCGGCTCAACCGGCCGGACTGATCGAAAATCTTGTCGGCCGGCACCGCCATGCGCCGGCCATCTGCCGTGGTGGTATAGGCCTCCAGCACCTTGACCGACTGCGCCTGATCGCCATAGAACGTGATGCTCTGCTGGCCGTCGTCGCTCACCGCCCTGGCCGTTTCAATCCGCTTGACATAGACCTGATCAACGACCATGCGGCCATCCGCCTGAAACACCACCACCCGGTCATCCCGCACAATCGTGACATCCGGCTGATAGCCCTGCGCCTGCGCCAAGACAGGCAGTAACAGCAACACCCACAGACAGCGTTTCATCGTGCTTCCATCTTGTTTTGATTGTCCGCACCCGAGCAGCACGGCACGTCACTTATGACGTTTGCGTTCCAATTTACTCGAAGATGAATTAGCAATCGATAATTTTTTGACCGGCGGCAAAGGAACAGGCCTTCAGACAAGGAATCCTGTCATGGTGAGATGGCGTGAATATGCTAAAAAAAGAGATGAGGGGGGAGCGATGCTGAAAACAACATTGAAAAACGCTTACGACCGTTTCTATTTCTCGCGCCTGCGCAATACCCTGACCTTGCGTCGCAGCCTGGTGTTCGGACTGACTTGCCTGGCCGTGGCCCTGGCAGACGACTGGTGGCCGGGACTGGACCATGAATTGTTTGCCCCCTGGGTGGATCGCCTGCTGGTGTTCCTGGGACTGTGCCTGATCCTGAGCCTGATCCCCGACCTGATCGGTTTTCGCAAATCCATGCTCAACCTCATTCCCTGCGGACAGAACCGCTGGGAGATCCGTCTGGCGCTGATCCCCTTTCTGCAGGCCCGGCGCATGGCCAAACTGGACACCAACTATCTGGAACTCGAAGTCTTCACCATCCTGCGCTATGCCTATGCCCAGCACCTGACCGGTACGGTCAGCATGGCCAGCCACCTGTTTTCCAACCGTGAGCGCCGGGCCGGACGGGCCGAGGACATCCAGGCCTACTTTGTCGGCTGGCAGGCCAACGAGCAGGAAAACCTCAGCCAGCTTGGTCAGTGGCATGCCTGGCTGATCAACCGCCTGATCATGGCGCGCAACCGCGATGATGGCAAAGACCGCCACCTGATCAGCCCTGGCCCCATCCACGGCATCGTCATTCACTGTCAGGCGGAGACTTTCCGGTGAGCCGTTTGCGCCTGATGCTTACCGCGCTGTTGCTGGGCTGCGCCCTCGGGCTCAGCCACGCGGAAACCATCCAGATCTCCACCGGCGAATTCCCGCCCTGGGCAGGAGAAAAGCTGCCCAATGGCGGCTTCATCAACCGGGTGGTACAAGAAGCATTCCGCCGCCAGGGTGTGCAAACCGAGCTGCGCTACATGCCCTGGGCCCGTGCCATGGCCAGCCTGCAGCACGGCAACGTCATCGCCAGCTCGTTCTGGGCCCACGATGCCAAACGTGACCAGCGCCTGCTGCAAAGCGCGCCGCTGACCAATAACCCCTGGCTGCTGTTTCACCGCAGCGAACTGACGCTGGGCAAGTGGCGCACACTGAGCGATCTGGCGAAATACCGCTTTGCGGTGATTCGCGGCTACACCTATACCACCGAATTCTGGGACTTGATCCGTCGCGGCGTCCTCAAGGCAGACATCGTCCAGGATGACGCCACCGCACTGCATGAGCTACAGGCCGGTCTGGTGGACATTGTCCCGATGGACCCGGTCAACCTGGCTTACCTGAGCAGCCAGCCCCTGCCCGGCATCAATCCCAACATCCGGCTGGAGGGGGACCCGGCTCCCTTTGCCAGCCTGCCCGCCTACCTGCTGATCCGCGACACACCACTGGGGCGCCAGCTGCTGCAGCGCTTCAACCAGGGACTGGCCAGCATGCAGGCTGACGGCACGCTGGACACCTATCGGCGCGAGCTGATGGACAGCCTGCAGGCCGTCCATCGCAACGATCAGATCTCGCAGTGATCCGGGCCACAAACCGGGCCGCTTCCCTTGGCCCCGGCAGGCATCGCACCCTGCTGCGACTGCAGCCAGGTTCGCCAGGCCGCCACCTGTCCCAGCCAGTCACCCAAATCAATCAGCGACCACTGGTCATCCTGTTCCAGCAGCAAGGTCGGAAACCCGCGCCCGCCCGAACGAGCCAGCAGTTGGCGACTGGCGGCCAGATGTCCGCTCACATCCACCGTCGCCTGGGCTGCGTCGAAGGCCGGGACATCCAGACCGATCTCCTGCGCCAGCACACTCAGGACAGGCAGGTCGGCAATCCGCTGACCTTCGACGTAATGCGCCCGCTGCAAACGGGCCAGCATGTCCAGCCCGCGCCCGGCGACCTGCTCGGCCGCCAGGATCGCGGCAATCGGCGGCGTCGAATCAAACCAGGCAGTCTCATCCGTCAGCAGACCATCAAAATAGGCATCGCCAAACGGCTGTCCACTGATGGCGGCAATGCGCCGGTCATGCCCCATGACATACTGACGCAACTGCGGTGTGACGGGCTGGCGGTTTTCATCCGACATCATGCCGCCGGCGTGCGCCTCGACCGGCAGGATCTCCCGTGCCGCGGCGATCAGCGGTGCCGCGGCATAGCACCAGCCGCACAAAGGATCATAGATATAGTGCAGTTTCATGCTGTCCCCTCGCTTACCACTTCATTTCGCCCTTGGCGACACGGGCACTGATTTCCAGCGAAGCGGGCTCACCCGCCTGCGGATACAGCTGGCGCATGGCCGCGATCAAAGCGTCGCCACTGGCGGCCCTGACCGTCTGGGCATCGAAAGCACGGATATAACCAGCGGTATAGGCCGGCGCATCCCTATCGGCCACAGCGCCCGGCAGCGTATGCCCCGGCACCACGACCGCCGGCTTGAGGGCGCGAATCTGGTCCAGCGTGGCCAGCCAGTCGGCATGCGATTGCGGCGTCTGGGTATCTGCCATCCAGACATGCTGGTTATTGAACAACACCACGCCACCCACCACGGCCTTCAGCGACGGAATCCAGACATAGCTGCGCGACAAGTCGCCCTTCAGCCCCTGCACTTCCAGCGTCTTGCCTTCCAGCATCAGCCGGGTGCCCGCCAGCACACTGGGCGTCAGCGTGACTTTCGGCGCGTCTGCGCCCAGCTTCGGCCCCCAGAAGGCCAGTTTGCCGGCCGCCGTTTCACGAATATGCGCCACCGTCGCCGCCGTCGCCACGATCCGGGCATCCGGGAAGGCGGCATGCAGGGTTTCCAGACCGAAATAGTAATCCGGGTCGCCATGGCTGATGTAAATGGTCGTCAGATGCTTGCCGCTGGCACGCACCAGCTGCACCAGCTGCGCTGCCTGCGACTTGCCGAACTGGGCATCGATCAACACCGCATCGCGCTCACCGCTGACCAGCACCGAAGACACCGGGAAAAAGGCCTTCTCGCCCGGGTTGTAGACCTGCAGATGCAGTGTCGGGGCCGCAGAAGCACCCACCGACAGCCCCAGGGCCAGCGAAGCAGACAAAACAGAACCAACAGCAAAACGTCGCAACATGATGATCTCCAGTCAAACGATCCGTATGGATCAAACAGGACTGCAGAATAGTTGCAAATAACAGCGCAAAAAAGCCTATAATCCGACACAGTTTATTGCAAAAAACGGTCAAATCATGGACAGACTGACCGCCATGCGGGTCTTCGTCACCGTCGTCGACAGCGGCAGCCAGTCCGCCGCCGCCGAACAGCTTGATCTTTCACGCCCTGTTGTCTCGCGCTATCTGGCCGAACTGGAACAATGGGCGGGCGCCCGCCTGCTGCACCGGACGACCCGGCGACTGAGCCTGACCCCTGCCGGCGAACAGACCCTGCCGCGCTGCCGGCAAATGCTGGACATGGCCAGCGAGCTGCAACACAACCTGCGCGCGCCGGACGACGCCCCGCGCGGCCTGGTGCGCGTCACCTGCAGCACCTCCTTCGGTCAGGCCCAGCTGGCAGCCGCCCTCGGCGCCTTTGTCAGTCATCACCCTGCCGTCACGGTCGACATGCAACTGCTCGACCGCACCGTCAACCTGGTAGAAGAACGTATCGACCTGGCCATCCGCATCACCAACGAGCTCGACCCCAACCTGATTGCCCGGCAGATCAGCCTGTGCCGCTCCATCCTGTGCGCCTCTCCCGACTACCTGCAGCGCCATGCGCCGCCGCGCCGACCGGAAGAACTCGCACAGCACAACTGTTTGACCCACGTGTATGCCGGCAAGAGCCTGTGGCATTTCGAGCAGGCGGACGGCCCCCTCTCCGTCGCCGTCAGCGGCAACCTGAGCGCCAACGAAGTGACCTCACTGATGGCCGCCGCCCTGGCTGGCGTCGGCATCGCCCAACTACCGACCTACCTGGCGGCCGGCGAGCTGCGCGCCGGGCGTCTGTTACCCGTACTGGCCAACTTCCGGCCACGCGATATGCGCATTTATGCCGTTTATGCCTCACGCAGACAGATGTCGAGTGCCCTGCGGGCACTGGTGGACTTTCTGGCAGAATATTTTGGCGAGGAACCAGCCTGGGACCAGTAGCGCCTCTTCTGACGGGAGCAAGGCAGCAATGGCTTGCCGCCAGGAGCGACATACGGTAAAAAAACCCATGCCCGGACGGGCGGATTCAGACAAACAAGGAACAAACATGTATTACGAAACGGTCATTGACGATGGGCAGATCAACCCGGCATCGCCGCTGCACGGCGTCACCCTGGCCTGCTACATACTTTTCGGACTGGGCCTGTTCGTCCCGCTGTGCACCCTGATCGGGCTGATCGTCGCCCTGATCAAGCGGCGAGAGGCTGACGGCACCGCGTATGCCAGCCATTTCACCTGGCTGATCCGCACCTTCTGGATCACCCTGGCCTTCGGCCTGCTGGGCATGCTGACCGCCCTCATCGGCATCGGCTTCCTGCTGCTGGGCGCCCTGTGGATCTGGCACATCTACCGTGTCATCGCCGGCTTTCTCAAATTCAACGACCGGCTAGCCATCGAGCGCCCAACCCGCTGGTTCTAAACGCTGCGACTCAAAAGCCGAGGTCATCGAGAAACTTGTCGACCTCGGCCTGCGACCCCAGCGCATGGTCGCCCTGCAGATCCGACTGCATGGCCGGCCCGTTCAGCAGACTGTCCGTCTTCTTCTTGTGACCACTGCCCGGCTGAGTGCGCTGCAACAGCGTCAGCAACTCGGCTTCCATCTTGCCGGCCACCTCCACCACCCGCTTGATCACCTGCCCGGTCAGATCCTGAAACTCCTGCGCCATGACGATTTCCATCAGCCGCGCCTTGTGCGCCTCGCCCTCACTGACGCTCTGCTGCAGAAAATCACGCGTACGCTGCATGGCGGCACGATAAGCCGCTGAATCGCGCCGTTGCCCGGCCACCTGATCCCACTGCGCCAGCAAAGCCTGCGCCTCGGACTGACTCTGTTCCAGCGCCGGTGTCATGGCATCCACGGCATTCAACACCCGGGATACCGCCTGCTCGGTCATGGTCAGCACATAGGCCAGCCGCTCGCGGGCATCCGGAATCGAATCCACCGCACGCGCCAGCTCACTGTCCACCCCGACGTCCTGCAAGGTCTTGTGCAAGGTGCGCGCCATCTGCCCCAGTTGCTGAAAGACTTCCTGCCTTTGCTCTTTCTGAGTACTCATTCACGCCCTCATGACCAGGTTAGGATATTTATTACATTACATTATAAATCGATAATCTATAAGCACCGCCCTTGCGCCAGGGCAAATCCGCCTCAACAAAGATCAATTCACACCACAGTGAACTATTTTGCAGTGCCGCAATCATAGTTACTTCATACGATTAATTTAGGCTAGACGTTTAACACAAATGCCGCGACCACAGGCCGCGCCCGCGCAAAGGAGCGATCGATGCAAAAGAATACTGCCCTGCTGACCCTGTTTCGTCCGCCACGCCGCAAGCCGAAAAAAGCCCGACTGGTGGTCCTGAGCGACGCCCGCCCGGCAGCCCTGATCCCTGGCTGACAAGACAAGCTGACAAGGCAGGCCGACCGGGCAACGCCGTGGCCTGCCTTGTTTTTTTGACGCAGTGCACAAAAAGGTTTGTCAGACCGCACAGAAGGTTTTATGCTGACCTGACCCTTTCGCGCGAGCAGGTCATGAACTTCAGTATCCGCTTTACCGGTCAGCAAGATCCCGGCGCCTGGCTGTGGCACAGCCGGCTCGGGCTGGCCTGCGAAGGTGGCGGTCAGCGCGGCATTTTCACCGCCGGCATTCTCGACACCTTCCTCGAGCACGACTTCTTTCCCTTTCGTACCCTGGTCGGCACCTCGGCCGGCGCCCAGAACCTCGCCGCCTATGCCGCCGGCACCCGCGGCTACGCCCGGCACATCATCCTGCGCTACAGCAGTCACAAGGCCTTCTTCGACCCGCTGCGCTTCGCCCGCGGCGGCCACCTGATCGATCTGGACTGGCTGTTCGACACCACGGCGCAGGAGTTCCCGCTCGACGCCGAACGCGCAGCACGCCGGCTGCGTGGCCGCGAACTGCATATGGTGGCCTGTCGCAGCGACACCCTGGCCGCCAACTACCTGCCCTTCGACCAGACGCACTGGGCCAGCACCATCAAGGCCTCCAGTGCCATTCCCCTGTTCTACCGCGGTGGCGTGACACTGGGTGAAGCCAACTACTGGGATGGCGGCGTCAGTGAACCGCTGCCGGTATGCGCCGCCCATCAACTCGGTGCCGATTGCATCGTGGTCGTGCGCACCCTGCCGGCCAGCTATGCCGTCAAACCGCTCAAACTGCCGCCACGCCTGCTTCATGGTGGCCGCCTGAGCAATATGGCCGCCATTTTGCAAAGCCATCTGGATGGCTACCTGCTGGCGCATGACTTCATCCGCCGCCCCCCTCAGGGCGTCAAAATCATCGAACTGGCCCCGCGCACCCCGCTGAAAAGCCAGTTGCTGGGCAGCAAGCCGGAGGCACTGCGCCACGACTATCGGCTCGGTCAGGCCTGTGCGCTGCAGTTTCTCGAACAACACGCCTGGCGCTTGCGTCGCCATCAGGCAGCCAGCCCCGCCTGAGACGCCGGGGCACCCCCGGAAATCTCCTTACGAAGGCTTATTTCCTCCGACACCCTGCCCCCGCGGGCCAGCGAGATCAAGACAATAAGACGCTTTGATCCCGCCACGCCCGCACCATGCACTTACCCAGACCGACCCCGGCAAAGGAGCAACCGTGAGCCGCGACCACAAACGCGCGCCCACCAGCACACCCGTGCGCCCGGTGCCGCCCTGGCGCAGCCTGCTGCTGTGGCTGCTGCTGGCGCTGGCGTTCTGCAGCCTGATCGGCCGCGCCCTCTACCTGCAATGGCGCCAACAACCCTTCCTGCAGCAACAGGGCGAGGCACGTTATCGGCGCACTCTGCAGCTGCCGGCACATCGCGGCATCATCACCGACCGCCGCGGCGAGCCGCTGGCCATCAGCACACCGGTCCAGACCATCTGGGCCAGCCCTTCCGACATGGCACCGGTCGAACCGGAAAAATTACGCACCCTGGCGAGGCTGTTGAACCTTCCCTTACAGGATCTGTCAGCCAGACTTTCTGATCGGCAACGCGACTTCGTCTACCTGCGCCGGCAAATCGACCCCGAACTGGCAGAACGCATCATGGCCCTCCACATTCCCGGCATCGCTGCCCAGCGCGAGTTCAAACGCTACTACCCGACCGGCGAGGTCGCCGCCCAGCTGATCGGCTTCACCGGCATCGACGGCCAGGGACAGGAAGGCATCGAACTGGCCATGAACGACAAACTGGCCGGTGCCGCCGGACAGCAGGTGGTACTGAAAGACCGCCGCGGCAGCATCATTGCCAGCCTGGGCAGACCACAGCCGGCCCGCGACGGGCAGAAAATCGAACTGGCCATCGACAACCGCATCCAGTACCTCGCCTTTCGCGCCATCCGCCAGGCCGTCACACAACACAAAGCCCGCAGCGGCAGCGTTCTGGTGCTCGACGCCCGTAGCGGCGAGCTGCTGGCGGCGGCCGGCTACCCCTCGTTCAACCCCAACAACCATGCCGGCGTCCCCCCCGAACCGCGACGGCTGCGTGGCGTCGTGGACCAGTTCGAAAGCGGCTCGGTGATGAAACCCTTTGCCATCGCGCTGGCCCTGGAGGATCGGATCGCCACCCTGAGCACCGTGCTGGACACCCATCCTTACTACATCGGGGCCAGCCAGGTGCGCGACGTCAGCCCGCAGCCCAGGCTCGACATCGCCGGCATCATGCACAGATCCTCCAATGTCGGTACCAGCAAGCTGGCGCTGCAAATTAGTCCGCAACGTTTCTGGCGCTTCTATCGCTCACTTGGCTTTGGCCAGCCGGCCGGCAGCGGCTTCCCCGGCGAGACCAGCGGCAAGCTGCGCCCCTGGGAACGCTGGCACCCGATCGACCAGGCCACCATGTCCTTCGGCTATGGCGTCTCGGTCAACTTGCTGCAACTGGCCCGCGCCTACACCGCCCTGACCAGCGACGGGGTGCTGCTGCCGGTCTCGCTCTACAAGCTGAGCACCCCGCTACCCGGACGGCAGGTACTGAGCAGCGGCAGCGCACAGGCCGTACACAAACTATTGCAAAGCAATGCGCGCGAACACCCGGCTGGCCGCGTGCCGGGCTACAGCAGCGGCTTCAAGAGCGGCACCGCACGCAAGCTGGAGAACGGCCGCTATGTCGCCAATCGCCACCGTGCGATGTTCGTCGGCTTTGCCCCGGGGCCGGCACCGCACATCATCATCGCCGTCACCCTGGATGAGCCCGGGGCCGGCCGGTACTACGGCGGGGAAGTCGCCGCGCCGGTGTTTGCCGACGTGGCGCGCGGTGCGCTGCACATTCTCGGCATCGCACCGGATCAGCCGGACGACGCCACACCACAGGAACACCTCACCCCATGAAATACGATCACGACGAAGACCGCCGCTTCCGCCTGCGCCTGCTGATTGCCGGCTCACTGGTATTGCTGGGCTTCCTGCTGCTGCTCGGCCGCCTTGCCTGTCTGCAACTGGTGCGCTACCAGCACTTCGCCACCCGGGCCGACAGCAATCGCATTGCCCTGCTGCCGGTCGAGCCGGCGCGCGGTCGCATCCTCGACCGCCACGGTGCGGTGCTGGCGCACAATCTGGCCAGCCACACCCTGCACATCAAGCCTGCCGAGGCAGGCGACATTGATGCCCTGCTGGTCGAGCTGCGTCGCTGGATCCGCCTGTCTGCACGCGAAGAGCGGCAATTTCGCCAGCGACTGCAACAGGAGCGCGCGGCCGACAGTGTGGTGATCAAGGAAAAACTGAGTGATGAAGAAGCTGCCCGGCTGGCGGCCAATGCCTGGCAACTGCCGGCCATCGACATTCGTGCCAGCTTCTTCCGCGACTACCCCTACGGTGCGCTGACCAGTCATGTGCTGGGCTATGTCGGCCGGATCAGCCCCGACGACCGCAAACGGCTGACAGAAGCAGAGGATGAGGCTCGCTACCGCGGTGCCCAGTCCATGGGCAAGATCGGTCTGGAAAAAGTCTATGAAGACAGGCTGCGCGGCCAGATCGGCAGCCAGCAGGTGGAGACCGACTCACGCGGCCGCTTCGTGCGCAGCCTGCGCCAGACCCCGGCCGAGCCCGGCCGTGACCTGCACCTGACGCTCGACATCCGCCTGCAGCAACGCGCAGAACAGTTATTCGGCGAGCGGCGTGGCGCGCTGGTCGCCATTGACCCGCAAAACGGCGAAGTCCTGGCCATGCTGTCCAAACCGGGCTTCGACCCGGCACTGTTTGTCGACGGCATCGACCAGGACAACTGGCAGGCACTCAACGAAGACTGGCAGCGCCCGCTGTTCAATCGTGCGCTGCGCGGCACCTACCCGCCGGGCTCAACCTTCAAACCTTTCATGGCCATGGCGGCGCTGGAAACCGGCGCCATCGCCATGGACGACATCCGCCCGGCACCGGGTTACTTCACCTTGCCCGGCTCCAGCCACCAGTTCCGCGACAGCCGCAAGCAGGGTAACGGCATGGTCAACCTGCAGCGTGCCATCGCCGTTTCCAGCGACACCTTCTTCTACAAGCTGGCCTGGGAAATGGGCATCGAACGCATCCACCCGGTGGTCGGCAGCTTCGGGCTGGGCAGCCAGACCGGCATCGACCTCGACGGCGAGGCCAGCGGCACCCTGCCGAGCAAAGCCTGGAAGGCCCGCCGCTTTGCCCGCGCCCAGCCCGCCGCACAACGCTGGCTGCCTGCCGATGTGGTCAGCATCGGCATCGGTCAGGGCTTCAATGCCTACTCGCCCCTGCAAATGGCGCATGCCACCGCCATCCTCGCCAGCGATGGCCTGATCCATCCGCCACATCTGGTGCGGGCCATCACCCCGGGCGGCAAACCGGCCGACAAGGACACCACCCTGCCGCGCGCCGACGCGACACGCCTGCCCTATGCCGCCGAACATTTTGCCTACGTCAAGCAGGGCATGCAGGGTGCCATGGCCTATGGGACCAGTGCCCGTCTGGGCCGCGACCTGGCCTACAGCATGGCCGGCAAAACCGGCACCGCTCAGGTGGTCCAGATCCGCCAGGGCGAAAAATACAATGCGGCCGCACTGCCGGAACAACATCGCGACCACAGCTGGTTCATCGCCTTTGCGCCGGTGGAAAAACCACGCATCGCCGTCGCCATCATTGTCGAAAACGCCGGTTTTGGCGCGGCCAGTGCCGCGCCGATTGCCCGGGCACTGTTCGACAGCTACTTGCTGCAAAGCAGCAACAATAATGACATTCAACTATCCAGCGCCCGGCAAACACCGATAAATAATGAATTTTCAGCAAAAAATAAGGGTTAATAATGAAAATGGCATTGCTGCAAGCACCGCGCCACGGTAGCTTGAAGTCAACCGGCACCACAGAGGTCCGGTCATCAGCCAAAAACCAATCCAAAGGAGAATCATCATGATGCGACTGTTGAGCGCCATTCGTTTTGCTTGGCAACAATTCCACCGTGAAGGTCGCCGCTGTGTGCGATAAATCCGGTAAATCCGACAAACCGAGGTCCCCCTCGTAAAACGGGCGATGCCAACCGGCTCGCCCGTTTTCATTGATCCCTTCCTGCCCTGCCGATTCAGCCGTACACCCGCCCCGCGCAGCAACTATGCTTCAGCTATCACCCATACGGAAAACCCATCATGAATGAATCGAGCCTGCTCGCTGCTGCGACCATTGTCGCCTCCTGGAAAGACCCGGAAGACGGCATCAACAACATCCCGGTGATTGCCCGGCGCGTGGTCGATCTGGCAGAACAGATCGAGCGCGAGCTCAACAAGCGTCGCACGGTCAAAACGCCCGACCCCTTGCCGGCCGAATAAGTGCCGCCTGCCTGCCCGCCCAGGCGCGCCCAGCAATAAACAACGCCCTGCCATGTCTCCATGGCAGGGCGTCATGACATCCAGCTCGCTCAGCGATCAGCGCTGGCCTTCTTCCGCCTGCTCGCCCCAGACGGCGCGAATATCGGCGGCGCGCACGCAACTGCGGTCGCGATAGCTGGTATGCAACAGATGATGCGCCTTCTCCGAATGCGGCGCCTCGAGGAAGTCGGCATACAGCTTCTGCACCTGCTGATTGTTGTGTGACTGGCGCGCCTTGGTATGGCGGTCAATGTCATACAGCGTCGCCCGGCGCTTGAGCGCATGCGGCAGATAGGCCTTCTTGGAGCGCAGCGTACCACCACCGTCCACGCAGCCCCCCGGGCAAGCCATGATCTCGATGAAATCAAAGTCGACCGAGCCGGCACGAATGGCTTCCACCACCTCGCGCGCGCCCTTCAGGCCATGACACATCGCCACCTTGATCTCGCCGAAATCCCCGCCCAGATTGACATGCGCAGTACGCACACTCTCGAAGCCGCGCAACTGGCCAATTTCGATGTGCTCCAGCTCCTTGCCGTTCACCACGAAATACATGGTGCGCAAGGCCGCTTCCATCACCCCGCCGGTCGTACCGAAAATCGCCCCGGCACCGGAGTACTCGCTCATATAGGGGTCATCAAAGGCCGACGGCGTCATGTGCTTGAGGTCGATCCCCTCGCGACGCAGCAGATGGGCGAACTCGCGGATGGTCAGCACCACATCGACATCCGGCTGACCATTCTTGACATGCTCCGGCCGGCGCGCCTCCTCCTTCTTGGCGGTACACGGCATGATGGAAATCACCCGCATGCGCGCCGGATCGATCTGGCGCTTCTCGGCCAGATAGGTCTTGGCGATCACCCCCAGCGTCTGCTGCGGCGAGCGGGTTGACGACAGCATCGGCCGCATGTCCGGATAGTGCTTCTCGATAAAGGTAATCCAGGCCGGACAACAGGACGTGAAGGTCGGGCCCTTCTTCTGGCTCAGACGACCGAGCAGTTCGGTACCTTCCTCCATGATCACCACATCAGCAGCAAAGTTGGTATCGAGAATGATGTCGGCGCCCAGCTTGCGCAGCGCGGCGATAATCTGCCCCTCGACATTGTGGCCGGGCGGCAGACCGAACTCTTCACCGAAGCCGACACGGATGGCCGGCGCCATCTGGAACACCGTGGTAATGCCCGGATCGGCCAGATAATCCAGCACTTCCTGCGTCTGATCCCGCTCGGACAGCGCCCCGGTCGGGCACACCATCACGCACTGACCGCAAGTCACACAGGGCGAGGGCTCGACCGAACCACCCTTGAGACGGATGCCGGCGGTACTGCCCCAGCCGGCCAGCTCCAGCGAGTCGATGTTCTGCACATTGCGGCAGACAGCCACGCAACGCTGACAGCGGATGCAGCGGCTGCGGTCATAGATGATCGCCTGGCCCTCATCCATCGGTTCGTCGTTTTCCCAGCCCTGGGTGTAATGGAAATCGACCGTGGTCAGGCCAACCGAATTGGCCACGCTGAGCAACTCGCAATTGCCGTTGCGCTTGCAGGTCGAACAGGACTGATGGTGATCAGCCATGGTCATTTCCACCTGCACCCGGCGCATGTCCTGCACCTTGGCCGTGCGGGTCTGCACCTGCCAGCCTTCCTGCAGCGGAGTGTCACAGGCGGTCAGAAAGCGTGGCTCGGCACTCTGGCCATCATTCACTTCCACCAGACACACCCGGCAGGTGCCCGGCGCGTGGTCGATATCGTTCAGTTCGCACAGGGTGGGAATGAAAATATCGTGCTCGCGCGCCACTTGCAGAATGGTCTGCCCGGCCTTGAAGTCGTACGCTTGTCCATTAATCAATGCTTGCATGGCGGCCTCCTCACTGTCCTGCCCGGGCCGAGGCCAGCGGGCGAGCGGTCGAGAGCGAATAAACCCGGTAGCAACGCAGGCAGCGCTTGGCTTCTTCGTACGCCGCCTCCTTGCTCAGACAGCCATCCACTTCCTTGAAATTGCGCACCCGCACTTCGGCGGCCTGCTCCGGTACATGTGCCCGTTCACGCGGTATCGGTGCCACATCCACGCCCTCACCGCTCAGCAGCTTGTTGGCGGCCAGCAGTTGCTGCATGCGCGCCGCCGGCTTGATGGTGATGCTGCCAGTCAACAGATATTCGCGAATGCTGGCGGCCGCACGATCGCCGTGATCCAGCGCGTTGACCAGGGTCAACGGCCCGAGCACGCAGTCGCCGCCGGCAAACACGCCCTTGCGGGAGGTTTCCAGCGTATCCGGATTGACGGTGATGCAGTGCCACTTGTCGAGCGTGATGCCGTCTTCCGGACGCAGCACACTCTTGTCGACCTGCTGGCCAATCGCGGCAATCACCAGATCGCAATGCATGATGTGCTCGCTGCCCGGCACCGGCTCGACACTGCGACGACCACGGGCATCCAGCTCGGTCTGACGCATGGTCACCAGCTCGACCCCGGTGACACGGCCATCCTGAACCACCAGCGAGGACGGGTTCTGCAGGCAATGGAAATGAATGGCCTCGTGACCGCTGGCGACGATTTCTTCGCGATCGGCCGGCATGTCATCCACGGTGCGGCGATAGACCAGATGCACCGAGCGAGCACCCATGCGTTTGGCCGAACGCACACAGTCCATGGCCACGTTGCCGCCACCGACCACCACCACATCACCAGTCACTTCGTAAGGCAGGCCAAACTCGACGTATTTGTGCACCTTGAGCAGGAAGTCGACCCCGGACTCATAACCTTCCAGCGTCGGATCTTCGTTCTTGACCCCCAGCAGCGTGCCCTGGCTGGCACCATAACCGAGGAATACGGCCTGATAGCCCTGAGCGGTCAGATCGTCCAGCGTGAAATCCCGTCCCAGCGCCTTGTCGAAGAAGAAACGGCCGCCGAGATGGCGAATCAGGGTTTCGGTTTCAGCCTTGAGCACATCCTTGGGCAGGCGATAGCTCGGAATCCCGACCGAGGCCATGCCGCCTGCAGACTTCTGCGCATCGTAGAGATCGACCTGGAAGCCATCGAGCAGCAGCTTGTAGGCACAGGTGATGCCGGCCGGACCAGCGCCAATGACCGCCACGCGCTGTTCACGCTTCAGCGTCGGCACCGGAATGTCCAGCGCCTTGCCGCCGGACAACGCCACATCGGCCGCATAACGCTTGAGCATGCGAATGCCGACCGGACCGTCTACCGCCTTGCGGCGACAGGCGTCTTCGCAGAAACGCACACAAACGCGTCCGCAGGTGGCCGCCATGGAATATTTTTCCAGCACCACGCCCAGGGCGTAGTCGAATTTGCCACCCTTGACGCCATCGATGTACTTCGGCACATCCACCTTGGACGGGCAGACCTCGATACAGGGCGCGGTGGTATAGCTGAAGCTGCCCGGGGTCTGGGCACACTGCGCCACAGTCAGCGGACGGAATTCGTCGCGGAATTCGCGCAGCGCCTGCCACAGCGCCTTGGCACAGGTCTGGCCCATGCCGCACAGCGAGGTCTCGGTGACTTGCTGTGCCAGCAGTTCGATCTCTGCCAGCACCTCGCCACGGGTTTCGTCATAGGCAAACTGGTGCAGCAGATCGCGCAGGCGCTGAGTGCCGACACGGCACGGTGTGCAGCGGCCACAGGACTCCTGCGCGGCACGGGTCATGTGCTGCAGGAACATCTGCGCCAGATTGGCCTTGCCATCAAACACCAGGAAACCGCGATCAGCGATGAAACCGCTGGTGGGATTGTCGGGGATCAGCGTTTCCAGACCTTTCACCACCGTCACCGGATCCTTCGGTGCCTTGCGGCGGTAGTCATAACGCTTGCCGTCCCATATCCCGTATACCGGATAAGTCATGGAAAACCCTTTCGGGAAAAAGAAACCTGCCCGCCACACTGCGACTCCCTGTGCCGCGTGTCGCTGCGCCGGTATGGCGCCGTCGCACGCATCATAGGACAGCGGCAAGTCGCATTGTTTGATATGCCACAAGGGTTGTGAGGTGTAGTGAGACAGCTACAGCAAGGCTTGATCTGACGCAGTGAGCCTGGTCGATATGACCATGGCTTGACCCGCCGGCCCACCGTGATCAGAAAACCCTTTCCATATGACAACTTTTGCTTTAATTTCCCGCTCCATCACCCTTAGCCCCTTTTGCCATGCGTCATTTCCTGCACCCAGCACTGAGTTTTGACAACAGCCAGCCTGCCAACTGGCGACGCGCCATGCGCGGCGCCATTGCCATTGGTCTGCCGCTGTTCATCGCCCTGTGGCGCGGCGAGTTCATGCCGGCGGTGTATGGCGGTGTGGCGGGCCTATATTCGATGTTTGTCGATAACGGCGGCCAGACCAGCGAACGCATCGTCGCCATCGTCTACATGACCGTCGGCATGCTGTTGTGCGGCATTGCCGGCTATGTCGGACGCTGGGTGCCGGGCGCCCCGCTGGCCTTTCTGCTGGCCTTCTCGCTGCTGGCCGGCTGGCTACAGGGCACCGGCACCTCGGTGGAGCTGATGAGCAAGTACTGGCTGATTGCCTTTTTATTCGGCAACAGTGACCCGCGCTTGTCGCCGCTGGCAGGCAGCTACCTGCTGCTGGGCGGCCTTACCGGCATTCTGTCGGTGCTGCTGGACCGGCTGCTGAGCGGCAAACCGGAAAAACAATTCGGCCCGATGCTGTTCGAGGCCATGAACCGGCTACTGCGCCGCCGGCACAGCAATGGCGACTTCACCTTCTATTTCGCCAGCAAGATTCTGGCCGGCTATGCCATCGCCTATGGCCTGGACCTGACCCGTGCCTACTGGGTGCCGCTGACCATCGCCATCGTCACCGTCTACGACCCGCAGCACAGCCTGGCCAAGCTGGTACAACGTCTGGCTGGCTCCCTGATCGGCGCCCTGATCGGCTGGGCCATCCTGACCTGGTGCCACAACGAAGCCTGGCTGGCCGTGCTGTCCATGCTGCTGGGCGCCGCCACCGCCCTGCTGCTCAATCGCAGCTACTGGCTGGCCGTCGTACCGATCACCGCCCTGGTGATGGTGCTGCTGGACTTCGGCTACCCGCAGGCCTCCACCCTGCTGGCCATTGCCCGCATGGAAAACACCGTGGTCGGCTGCGCCGTCGCCGGGCTGGGCGCAGTGATCTACCTGAAAATCCGCCCCTGGCTGCCGCGCGAACGCCGCAAAGCCTGACCATCCACAGCCAGACAAAGGGGTCAGGTCTTGTTTTTTGCGCCCGGGTGCAAAAAACAAGACCTGACCCCTTTGTTTAAGACCTGACCCCTCTGTTTAGCCTGCCCATGCCCATAGCCAACACCAATTAATAGCATAAATATAATCAAGTGGATTGATTGATAGCTTCTCCATATCATGCATAGCAACACGACGGCACAAGCCGAGATTGCTCAAACCCCTGATAGGAGAAACACCATGTCGACTTCCCTGATCAACACCGAAATCAAGCCGTTCAAGGCCACCGCATTCCACAACGGCAACTTCGTGCCGGTATCCGACGCCGACCTGAAGGGCAAGTGGTCTGTGGTCTTCTTCTACCCGGCCGACTTCACCTTCGTCTGCCCGACCGAACTGGGCGACCTGGCCGACAACTACGCCGAATTCAAGAAACTGGGCGTGGAAATCTACTCGGTCTCGACCGACACCCACTTCACCCACAAGGCCTGGCATGACAGCTCGGACACCATCCGCAAGATCAGCTACCCGATGGTGGGTGACCCGACCGGCGTCCTGTCGCGCAACTTCGGCGTGATGATTGAAGAAGAAGGCATGGCCGAACGCGGCACCTTCGTGATCGACCCGGAAGGCAAGATCCAGATCATCGAAATCAACGCCGGCGGTATCGGCCGCGATGCCAGCGAACTGCTGCGCAAGGTCAAGGCTGCCCAGTACGTCGCCAGCCACCCGGGCGAAGTATGCCCGGCCAAGTGGAAAGAAGGCGAAGCCACCCTGGCCCCGTCGCTGGACCTGGTCGGCAAGATCTAACGCCCCCGGGGTGTCGGCCAGCCCGACACCCCTGCTGCCCCGCTGGCAGCAGCAAGGGACCGCCCTTGCCCGTGCCAACGGCCACCCTCATGCATTCAGGAGAACACCATGCTGGAACAAAACATCAAGACTCAACTGCAAAGCTACCTGACCCGCCTGCAACAGCCGATCGAGCTGGTGGCTTCGCTGGACGACAGCACCAAGGCGCAGGAGATGTACGGGCTGCTGCAGGAAATTGCCAGCCTGTCCACGCTGATTCAACTGCGCAGCGACGGCCAGCAGGCGCGGCGCCCGTCCTTCAGCGTAGGCCGACCCGGCGAAGACGGTCGCATCCACTTTGCCGGCATTCCGCTCGGCCATGAATTCACCTCGCTGGTACTGGCCCTGCTGCAAACCGGCGGCCATCCGGCCAAGGTCGAAGCCGAGCTGCTGGCACAAATCCGCCAGCTGAATGGCCCGCTTCATTTTGAAGTCTTCATCTCGCTCAGTTGCCACAACTGCCCGGACGTGGTGCAGGCACTGAACCTGATGGCCCTGACCAACCCGGCCATCAGCAGCGTGATGATCGATGGTGCGCTATTCCAGCAGGAAGTCGAGCAACGCCAGATCATGGGCGTGCCCTCGGTCTACCTGAATGGTGAGCTGTTCGGCAGCGGCCGCATGAGTCTGGAAGAGATTCTGGCCAAGGTCGACCGCGAGGCCAGCGCGGAACGCGCCCTGGCCAAGCTGCAAGACACCGCCCCCTTTGAGGTGCTGGTAGTGGGCGGCGGCCCGGCCGGCTCGGCGGCGGCAATCTACGCCGCACGCAAGGGCATTCGCACCGGGGTGGTGGCCGAACGCTTTGGCGGTCAGGTGCTGGACACCCTGGCCATCGAGAACTTCATTTCAGTCAGCCAGACCGAGGGCCCCAAGCTGGGCATGGCGCTGGAACAGCATGTCAAAGACTACGAGGTCGAGATTCTCAACCTGCAGCGCGCCAGCAAGCTGGTGCCGGCGCAGGACGGCCAGCTGGCCGAAGTGCATCTGGAAAACGGCGCGGTGCTGAAGAGTAAGAGTGTGATTCTGGCCACCGGGGCGCGCTGGCGTGAAATGAACGTGCCAGGCGAACAGCATTACCGCAACAAGGGCGTGGCCTTCTGCCCGCATTGCGACGGCCCGCTGTTCAAGGGCAAGCGTGTAGCGGTGATTGGCGGCGGCAACTCGGGCGTGGAAGCCGCCATCGACCTGGCCGGTATTGTGAGCCATGTCACCCTGCTGGAGTTTGCCGACACCCTGCGTGCCGATGCGGTGCTGCAGGCCAAGCTCAACAGCCTGGGTAATGTCACGGTCATCAAGAGCGCACAGACCCGCGAAGTATTGGGCGATGGTCAGAAAGTGACCGGACTGGTGTACCGCGACCGCGTCACGGAGCAGGATCACACGGTCGAGCTGGAAGGGATTTTTGTGCAGATCGGCCTACTGCCGAACACCGACTGGCTCAAGGGCAGCATCGAACTGAGCCCGCGCGGCGAGATTGTGGTGGACGAACGCGGCCAGACCTCGGCCCCCGGCATCTTTGCCGCCGGCGACGCCACCACCGTGCCGTTCAAGCAGATCATCATCGCCATGGGCGAAGGCGCCAAAGCCAGCCTGGCCGCCTTTGACTACCTGATTCGTCAGCAAACCCGCTGATGTACTGCCTTGGCCACCCTTCGGGGTGGCTTTTTTTGATGGGGCAAACGCTCCTCTTTGCGCCCCCTTTCAGCGCAAAAACCGCTGGCATTGCGCACGAACACCATCTCGAACCGGCAACCAGACAGACAGCGGAAAATCAGCCGGCAATTCGGCCTCCACGGTCTTCAGCACCGCTTCGGCGCTGGCGACCATGTCCTGCATGGCCAGATAGGCCTGCGGCAAGTGACAACTGTCTGCCAATGCCTGCCAGCGACGCGGAATCATTTCGCGCAGCAGGTAATGGGTATTTGCACCACGGATGGCCATGGCCAGCCGTGCTTTTTGCCATGGCACTTGATTTGCCGCCGCACCAATAATCGGCCACGCAGAGAGAATGTCATAGAGCGGCGTCATGCGATACCGGCCACCCGGCAAATGAAAGATCGAGTAATTTTTGGCATGACCATCGGTCGCAGCCAACAGCCAGAAGGCAAACTGCACGCACAGGAAGCGAATCTGGTCCTGCATGGCATGCTCGCTTCCTGACAACAAGGACAAACAGGCACGCATCCCCGGTCCGCCATCGCTTTCATATTTCTCATGGCTGGCCAGGCCGGCTGCCTGACAAAAATCTTCCTGAGGCAAACGCATGATCCAGCGCCGGTCTTCTGACCAGCGACGGTCAAAGCGCTCCACCACCAACACTTTTTTGGCACCAAAGGTCGCCATCCCGGTTTCGGCGACCGGGAAGCCCCAGGCCTTCATGAGGCGAGCACACAGCCATTCGTTCTCCACTGAGGTGGACAAGTCTGCCTGGCGGTTTCCGACCAACCCCAGGGGCAATTTCAGGATATGCGTGGTAGGGGTGCTGCCGGTCGGTTCATACCATTGCCCGTCCATGCACAACAGTGCTGATTTCTCCTGGGCCCCGGCAATGGATATACGGAATTCATCACGTGCCTCTCCATCCTGGCCCAGGACGGCGTCCGACGTGACCGAGCCCAGCAAAGACTCAATCTGTAACTCGGTCAACGGCCGGGCCTGGATGGCATGAACCGCTTGCGGACTCATGCCGGGGGGCAGCAGTTGGACAGCCCCCACACAATCGCGACCGATCTCGGTCAGCAAGGCGGCGGTGGATGTCGTGGTCAGGCGGAATCGCTTGCGAATGCGCTCGCGGATGCGCTGACTGTCCGGCAGTAGATTATCGAAGTAATTCAGCACCCTTTCGCCCCGTACCACACGCTCGGCGGTGATCGGCAGGGACAAGGACAGAGGGCGACAGGCTGGCTCGGCCAGCCATTCCGGGGTGTATTCAAAGACATGATCAGCGCCCTGGCGCCCCCAACGCCAATGCCCGACAAGAAGCCCATTCATCCAGACCGCCAGGGCATGCTGTGCCATTACCAGTCCACTCCCGCCGAGGTCGGGCGAGTCTCATCCGCCTCCTGAGGCCGCAGTTCCAGCCGGGTTTGCAGCACGGACAAAATCGCCATCAGCTGCTCGACGCTGATCAGCGCCGGGTTCTTTTCAATTGCCGCCATGCGACTCTGCCCCACCCCCAGCCGCGCAGCCAGTTGCGCCTGGGTCATCTTGCGATGTTTGCGCAGCGCCTTGATGTGGTCGGACAGTTGCGACGGATTTTGCACCGGGTAACTCATGCATATCACTCCAGAATGATATCTACACAATATCACCCTGAAGCGATAATTTCAAACAAAAAAATCACATAGGCGTGATAGTAGGACAATATCACTCTCAAGCAATAATCAGAGAGGAATGGTCAGATGGATTGGTGGCACGGTAGCCAAGTGCCCCATGCACCATCAACATCGCCGACGGGACGCGACACTTATGCAACAAGGCCCTTTTCACGTCTCAATTTTAGGCTGTCCTACAATTTTGAAATTTAGAGTCAATTTTCGCTGCCCAGGCACATCCAAATCGACTGCACTGTAGTTTTGCATAACTAATAAAATCCATACATCGCCGCCGCTTGTCCTCACGCGAATGCGCAGCGGCAACGTAAGCGAAAATTGGCTGAGAATTCCTGCGGGGCCGAAATTTTGGCGCTTTATTTTTGTCTCATATCCCGGTTCTCCGATGCAGTCAACAGAGAGTACTTGTGCATTTTTGTCCTGAGCATACAACTCAGACTCGACATCCATAACAACAAGCTAACGAATTTCTTTTCCCCTGCCCAACCATTCAATCATGTGCAAATTTGGATCTAAGCATTCAAAGCCATTAACGTCTATCTGCGCTTGTGGATTAATCGAAGAAACGTAATATTTCGCAACCATCAAATAATCCTTGGAACGCCAGGAATGCGATCATCAGGCGACTCACCACGCAAAATTAAATCGAGGATCATCTCTAGGCGGTTGGCCATGTCAATCGTAATCGACGCCTCAGCGCCCAAGCAGTGCGCCTCTGCGCGCAATACACCAATCGTCACCTTGATCTCATTAAGTACTGATCTAGGCACAAGCTCAGACCCCTTTATCTTCCGAGCAAAACAACGCACACAATTTTCTAGATTTTCAAATGCCACTTTATCAATTATTTTCCGGGCATAAAGAGGCGTCAAAAATTCCGACACTCTTTCCCGAATGTCACGCAAATCTTTGTCAGTATCATTCATGGTTTTACAGGTCCAATAATTGCTGCCTGGGGAATCGTTTGATAAATCGTAACCTCTTGGGACCAAATCGAACGTTGATAGGGAAGACCATTTACACCGCTCACTCGCGGGGCCGTCTGCCACACTTCGGCAAGCTCTGAGTTAACGCTGTTTGGGTCGATAGCAATATAGAGGTCAATCCACTTTTCGGAAACAGCTGGCAATTCCGTCGCTCCACACAATTTAAGGTCAGCGCAGTAACAGCCCTTAAGCACGTCCCTTGAGAATGTACGACCACTTTGCTTCGCTTCCGCGACAACGGCCTGTACGAATTGTGCGTCAGCAGTACTCATCAGTTACTCCATCCAGGCACGATCCAGTCACGGGAGAACGAGCTTGTCGTTCCTGTAAATTGCCGATAGCCACCATACCCCCACTTCGGATAGGAGTTCGTACTCAACACGCGAGCAAGGCCTCTGGCCTGCCCGCCCTGGCTTTGGGCTAGCTACACAATGGCCACCGATGCGGCGACATTGAAGATGACTAGGGCAGCATCAATTTTGGGGTGTAAGAAAGACCTCTACCTTCACCCCACCAGTCATCCTGTCAATCGTTACGCGACTAATAACGGTTGCATCCTGTGGACGATCTGCTGGAACGTATAGCTCGAAAACGCCCTCGGTATCTGTAAGAACTTTTCCTAGCGTTAAGTGCTTTTTCTGCTCTTCCGTGGGGGGGATATAGCCTGTCAATGCATTATGCATCACCTCTTTCGCAATAGGTTCCATATCAGGAATGCGGAGAACTCTTGGTTTTACCATGGTATCCACCCATTCAAACTGTCGCCGGCCGGCGTGAAAATTGCACGTTGGCCCATAGAATTAAATATCGCACTTTGATTTCCCTGCATGCCTCCCAATACCACTTGGTCTCCAAGTGAGGACCTCAGCACACCGGTATCGAATCCTGGATGGACGTGGCTAGACCAGCGCCAACCTTTACTAGCCAAGTCAGCAGCAATTTCTGGTGTTATGGGAACAGATTCAAAATCACCGCGCATGACCAAACGCCGACCACCTGCGCTGAACATTGCAAATTCGTCGCCTGTGGCAGCCGAAAGAGCTGCCAAGTCTCGTTGACCAAATGACTTATGAAGAATTGTCTGTGAGCCAAACCCTGGCAGCTCCTCAAGAGCTGCCGCTTGACGGGCATTGAGATCACCCATCCCTCGCGCAATCGCTGCTGGATTCCCTCACTTACACTTTTTAATTAAAACTCTTAAGCTGCAAGGTTTTCCCTAAAGGTCATTCTATTGTGACTTTAAGTGAAAACGACTTAGGCTTTCTACTCCATCTAATTAAAGAATGCCTTTTAATTATTCATAAAAAACGCTCAATGCCACAGACATTACTTACTTTACCTTTCCATTTCAGCCACTTACACAACAAACCCAGTCACCCCATCAGTCGGACACTGCAAGAGCTGTGCAGCACTTCTGCCACATACTGTCACATATCTGATCCTGAGCAGATCGCGCATTCAGCCATGCGCAGCTTAGTTCCCGCCCAGGGGTAAATCACAACCCCGCGCCCCGTCCCTCATGCACTATGCTGAGTAAACCACCACGTCCTTTTACCACCCGACAAGGAGCCCCACATGCAGGTTCTCGCCATTTGCGGCAGTCTGCGCCGCCAGTCCACCAATATGGGTTTGCTGCGTTACGCCCAGGCCAATGCACCGCAAGGCATGCAGATCACCATTGCCGATCTGCATGAGGTGCCGTTCTATAACAGCGATCTGTCGACCCAACCGCCGGCGGTACAGACCTTGCTGGCCCAGATCGATGCGGCCGATGCCTTGCTGTTTGGCTGTACCGAATACAACTACTCGCTGGCACCAGCATTGAAGAATGCGCTGGACTGGGCATCGCGAGCCGAAGGCAACAAGCTGCTGGCGGGCAAACCGGCGGCCATGATGGGGGCTGCCGGTGGCATGGGCAGTTCGCGTGCCCAGCTGCATCTGCGCCAGGTGTGCGTATTTCTTGATCTGCATCTGCTCAACAAACCGGAGGTGTTTGCCAACGCCTTTGCCGGTCAGTTCGATGCCGACGGTAATCTGACCGACGGCAAGATTCAGGAAAACGTGCGGCTGTTGCTGCAGGCACTGCAGCAACACGCAGCCAAATTTGGTTGATTGTGGTACGCGCCGGGGCGATCTCCCCGCCCCGGCCGGATATGCCATCGGCTTGGCCACTCATGCTTTTGTCGTTACAATGCGCCGCTGGCGCCCGTCCCGTTCTTGCCTGGCGGCGCCTTATCTCTCAGGAAATCCACCCCGATGAATGTCCGCGTTGTCGATTACCGCGCCCCGGATGCAGCGGCGCAATTTACCCGTTCGCTGCACGAAACCGGCTTCGGCGTACTGACCAACCACCCGATCCCGCAAGCCCTGGTCGAGAAGATCTATGCCGACTGGCTGGCGTTCTTCAACAGCAGCGAAAAACACGATTACGCCTTTTCCGTCGAAAAGCAGGATGGCTGGTTCTCACCCGAGGTCTCGGAAACCGCCAAAGGCGCCAGCGTCAAGGACATCAAGGAATACTTCCACATTTACCCCTGGGGTCGCATTCCGCCAGGACTCAAGGCCGATGCCGTTGAGTACTACCGCATTGCCAACGGGCTGGCGCAGGAGCTGCTGGGCTGGGTCGAGCAATACACGCCGGCCGAGATTGCCGCACATTACACCGAGCCACTGTCACAGATGATCGCTGACAGCCAGCAGACCTTGCTGCGGGTGCTGCGCTATCCGCCGCTGACCGGCCAGGAGCCGGCCGGTTCGCTGCGGGCGGCAGCCCATGGCGATATCAACTTGCTGACGATTCTGCCGGCGGCGAATGAGCCGGGCCTGCAGGTGCAGGACAAGGACGGCGCATGGATCGATGTGCCATGCGACTTCGGCACGCTGGTGGTGAATATCGGCGACATGCTGCAAGAGGCTTCTGCCGGCTACTACCCCTCCACCCAGCACCGGGTGGTGAACCCGACTGGGGAAGGCGCGCGCAAGAGTCGCATCTCGCTGCCGCTGTTTCTGCATCCGCGCCCGGAGGTCGTGCTGTCTTCGCGTTATACGGCGCGGGCGTATCTGGCCGAGCGGCTGCGTGAGCTGGGTGTCAAAATCTGAGCGGTGTATCCCATTGGAGCCAAACATGCATGCCCAACCCGCACGCTGCCGCTGGTGCAGCACCGACCCGCTGTATCAGGCCTACCACGATCAGGAGTGGGGTCGTGCTCAACACGATGACCGTCATTTGTTCGAGATGCTGATTCTGGAGGGCGCGCAGGCCGGCTTGTCGTGGTTCACCATTCTCAAGCGGCGCGAAGGCTACCGGCGGGTGTTTCATGGCTTTGACCCGGCCAGGGTGGCGGCCATGAGCGATGAAGAGCTGGCCCTGGCGCTGCAGGACCCGGGCATCATCCGCAACCGGGCCAAGGTCAGCAGTACGCGTGACAATGCACGGGTGTTTCTGGCCCTGCAGCGCGAGCATGGTTCCTTTGACACCTGGCTGTGGAGCCATGTCGGCGGCCAGGTGCAAATCCAGCCGGCCGGACAGTTTCAGTCACTGGCCACCAGCCCGCTGTCGGACCAGATCAGCCGCGAACTCAAACGGGCCGGCATGCGCTTTGTCGGCTCGACCATCATCTATGCCTACCTTCAGGCCACCGGCGTGGTGAATGACCACGACCCGGGCTGTCAGCTCTACCCTCACCGCACCGACTGATAAACAAGGATAAAGGACGGGGTCAGGTCTTGTATTTTGCGCGGAATGCAAAATACAAGACCTGACCCCGTCCTATTGCGGCTTAGATCACCCCAGGATGCAGTATTCGCGGGCGATGGCGGCGCCGAGGCGGGCGTTGTTCAGTACCAGCTGGATGTTGGATGCCAGGCTGTTGCCGCCGGTCAGTTCGCACACGCGTGCCAGCAGGAACGGTGTGGATTCTTTGCCGCTGATGCCTTGCGTCTGTGCTTCGGCCAGCGCCTGTTCGATGGCGGC
The DNA here is from genome assembly GCF_018802765.1 of Paludibacterium sp. B53371. NCBI lineage: Bacteria > Pseudomonadati > Pseudomonadota > Betaproteobacteria > Neisseriales > Chromobacteriaceae > Paludibacterium > Paludibacterium sp. B53371. The sequence goes on along the minus strand of NZ_CP069163.1, from coordinate 1,600,932 downwards.
GTCGATCTTGTCGCTCGGCATGGCAAATTCATGCGGAATCGGGTTGGCGACCACCATGCCACCCTTGAGCTGCATGTCCCACTTGGCCTTCATGGCAGCAGCGATGTCACCCGGTGCATCCAGGCGATAGTCGACGCCGAAGGCGCTTTCACGGGTGAAGAAGGCTGGCAGTTTGTTGGTCTGATAGCCGATCACCGGCACACCATTGGTTTCCAGATATTCCAGCGTCAGGCCGAGGTCGAGGATGGACTTGGCTCCGGCGCAGACGACGGTGACCGGGGTTTGCGCCAGTTCCTGCAGGTCGGCCGAGATGTCGAAGCTCTGCTGGGCGCCGCGGTGCACGCCGCCGATGCCGCCGGTGGCAAAGACACGGATGCCGGCCATGGCGGCGACGATCATGGTCGAGGCCACGGTGGTGGCGCCGGTCTGGCGCGCGGCGACGATGAACGGAATGTCACGGCGGCTGACCTTGACCACTTCACGGCCGGATTTGCCCAGGTATTCGATTTCTTCCGGCGACAGGCCGGCCTTGAGGCGGCCGTCGATGATGGCGATGGTCGCCGGTACTGCACCGTGGGCGCGCACTTCAGCTTCGACGCGCAAGGCGGTTTCTACGTTCTGCGGGTACGGCATGCCGTGCGAGATGATGGTGGACTCGAGCGCCACCACCGGGCGATTGGCGGCCAGGGCAGCGGCAACTTCGGGATGGATGTCCAGGTAAGTGTGTTGCATGGTGTTTACTCCGTAGGCGTCAGGGTTCGGGACAGATGCTGGACGGCGGCCAGCGACAGGGTCGGGTTATTGGTGGCTGCGCAGCTCAGGGTCAGTGCGGCGCAGGCCTGGGCCAGTGGCAGGGTCTCGGCCAGTGTCAGTTCCTGCAGCCAGCCCCAGGCCAGACCGGCCATCAGGGCATCCCCGGCGCCGGTGGCGTTGACGATGTCGACGCTGGGCGCAGGGCTCCAGCCCTGCTGGCTGCCATTGCTGTAGTACACGCCCTCGCTGCCCATGCTGAGGATCAGCTGGCGTACCCCCTGGTCATGGAACCAGTGCGCCACAGCAGCTACGTCGGTGGCGCTGTCCAGCGGCAGGCCGGACAGGGTGGCGGCTTCCAGACGGTTGGGCTTGAGGGTATGGATCTGGCTCAGCCAGGGGCGGATGCGCTCGGCCTTGAAGGCAGAGACGGTATCGACGAAGACCGGAATGTCGCGCGCTTCGGCAAATAGCCAGGCCAGCGCCTCGGGGGTGAGGTTGGTATCGGCGACGATCAGCCCGGCATGGCGCACCAGTTCGCGCTGCGGCGCCAGGGTGGCGGCATCGAGGCGCTGCAGGATGTCCATATCGTTGATGGCGATGGACATGTCGCCGTCCGGGCCGTGGATCGACAGATAGGTCGAGGTGGCGGCATCGGGCAGCACCACGCACGGGCGCACGTCAACACCGGCGCGCTGAGTGGTTTCCAGCAGGGAGCGGCCATAGAGGTCGTCCCCTACGCAGCTGATCAGCCGGCAATCGGCGCCCAGACGGGCCAGGTTTTCGGCGATATTGCGCGCCACGCCCCCCGGGGAGCAGCTGACCTTGCCGGGATTGGAATCGGCCAGGCGCAGCGGTGCGGGGGTGCTGCCGCGGATGTCCATATTGGCGCCGCCGAGTAAAACGACGTAGCGCTGGCTGGACAGGATATATCCCTTGCCGAGGATATAGCCCTTCTGCATCAGGTTCATGATATGCCCCGCCACGGCGGAGCGACTGATACCCAGCTGGTCCGCCAGTTGCTGTTGCGGGATCAGCGGGTCTTGACGCAGCAGCGCCAGAATTTCCTGCTCTCGTTCGGTCATGGCAAACAATTGTCCGCTACTCAAACATTTGTTTGCATACTAAACAGCCAGCCCCCTGCGGTCAAGTCCCGGCACTGCGCTGGATCAAGAAACGTGATACTCAGGGCTCGATGATGTGCACCCCTGGCCAGCGCTGATCAAAGCGTTTGCTGGCCAGGCGGCGCCGGAAATCGGCCAGGCTGGCCCGGACCGGATTGTGGCGAATACGCAGGGCAAACAGATCCTCCAGGCCATGCGGGGCCAGCAGCTCGATATCATCCTGCGCAGTGAGGCGCACGGCGACGCAGGTGGCATACTCCGGCCAGCTGGCCACGGCCTCATGCATATTGCGCAGCGGCGGAACGGTCTTGCCGAAGGCTTGGGGATACCACAGATGCACCCTCGCCTGATTGCAGACTTCCCAGGGCAAGTCCGGGCAGAGTGTGCGCAGGCTGACCTGATAGCCGCGTTCAGTGTCGGCACTCAGGTCCCGCTCATCGAAATAGCAGACATCCATGTCGCCCGGCACGCGCCAGTCCGGCTGCCCGGTCAGCGCATCCCACACCAGCGAGCGCACGGCACCGGCCCCGATCCAGCCATCGGGCAGCGCCTGCTGGCGCAGCAGGGTCAGGGCCTGCATGAAGGTGGCGTTTTGGCGCACGATCGCGCGCAGTCGCTGGCAGTCTTCCATGGCGGATTCTCTGAAAAATGACTGAATCATATCAGACGCCGGACCGGCGCCGGCGCAGCCTGCGCCAGGCCAGCGCCAGCAATAACAGTTCGAGCAGAAACGACCAATGCAGCAGAAAGTTGAGCCACCAGGGCTGATAACGCGCGCTCACCGTGGCCAGGGCAAAGGGCCGGTCCAGCCAGGGTGCCAGCCACCAAATATCGCCCACCACGGAATCCAGCAGCAGGTGCAGCAGGCCGTTGAGGCTGAAAATCAGCAGCAGCATCGCGGCGACCGAGCGGCGCCAGTGCAGCCAGCGGCTGGCAAGGAGTAAAAGCAGCCCCCAACTCACCGGCCAGTGGCTGGGGTAGCGGTGATGGTGGACCCTGCCCTGATCGATCAGATAGCCGTACAGCAAATCCAGATCGGGGGCGATGGCACCAAACAGGCCGACACACAAAAAAAGTCGCCAGTTAAGCTGAGGACAGAGGTGGGCATACAGTCGAACAGTCAGCAGATAGCCAGCAGGCAAGTGGGCAATAAACATCGGCGCGGAACCTGAGCAGGAAAAGGCCGATTGTGGGTGGCCTCCCTGACACGGGGCAAGTCAGCGCGCCCGACATCATTTTTCCCGCTCTCCATGGCCCGACAGCAGACAGGCGAACAGCGCCGATTTCAGTTTGCACACGGAGATATCTCGTAACCATGCGGCAGTACGTCTTTCGTGTTTTCCACCCACTCCCCGAGCGCCGTTGTATCGGCGCTAATACTCTGGTAGAGCGCAGTCGACTGTTGCCCCGGCTCGTTCAGCTTGGCCTTGATGCTTTGAGCATCACCGCCGCAGCATGCCTGATACCGCTTGATCGCCAGTGCCTGCGCCATACACAGGCCAAGCGTACTGAACTCGTTTTGCGACAATGTATGTAACGCCACATCCTGACGATACGGTGTTTCCAGGGCTCCGTTCCTGCGGCAAAACTGTCGGATCGCTCGCATCGCCCGCAAATCCAGGCCATCAAAATCCACTGACTGGACAGCCTGCATCACTTTGGCCGGGCCGGCGACTTCCTTGCCGTCACTGGGTAAATTCGACTTGAATGTATGAATGGCCTGCTTGAAGGCGATCAGATGTTGCGCGACCACTTCCGGCTTGTGTCGCCCCAGTTGTTCTGCCAGAGCGCAGACATACCTGGGAATGTCTTGCGCCGTTTGAATGCCTTGTCGCTGGAGGTCATCCAGCAGGGCTTGGCTGTTTGGCGGGTCTGCCGGAGCAAGACAGGAAAACCATTTTTTCAGCGACGATTCAATGTGCATGGTAGATCGCTCAGACAGTCTTGATCGAAGCCATCAGTCTGATGGCTAACCGGATGACTTGCTGTGGCAAAACAACGGAAAGATATCGAAAAAAAACGCCGATCAGTGCTGATCGGCGTTTTTGTGTGACGCGAGCGGCGTCGTTCTGACTCAGGCAACCGGCACTTCCGCCAGGATGGCCTTGACCAGTTCCCAGCAGTAACCGACCGACTCGACTTCAACGCGTTCGCCCGGGGCGTGAGCGCCACGGATGTTCGGGCCGAAAGACACCATGTCCATTTGCGGGTACTTGGAACCGATGATGCCGCATTCCAGACCGGCGTGAATCACCTTGACGTTGGACTCGGCCTTGAAGTCACGTTTGTAGACTTCGCGGCACAGCGCCAGCAGCTTGGAGGACGGATTCGGCGCCCAGCCCGGATAGCCGCCTTCGGTGCTGATTTCAGCGTTGATCAACGAGAACAGGCTGATGATTTCGTTGGCCAGCATCATGGTGCCCGAGTTGTTCAGCGAGCGAACCATGAAGTTGGCGGTCATCTTGCCGTCATTGATGCGGATCACGCCAACGTTGTTGGAGGTTTCCACCACGCCGGTGACGCGGGCGCTCATGGCCTTGACGCCATGCGGCGAGGCATGCAGCGCGGACAGGATGGCCTTCTGGTCATCGGCGGCCAGCACGCTGTCGGCCTTGTCGTCGCTGCAACCCAGGGTCACGCCGTCGTCGATGCCGGCATATTCTTCACGCAGTACTTGCTGCATCGAATCCAGCAGGCCGGCAACCTTGCCCAGGTCGGCCTTGGGAACGGCCACGACGGCAAAGGCTTCGCGTGCCAGGGCGTTGCGGGCGGTACCGCCGGTGAAGCCGGCCAGGCACAGGTCGGTTTCACGACCCAGGTCGTTCATCACGCGCAGCAGGATCTTGTTGGCATTGCCGCGGCCGAGGTGAATGTCGGCACCGGAGTGGCCGCCGCGCAAGCCGGTCACGGCCAGACGCACAACCTGGTAGCCGGCCGGAACGGCGCGGGTGGCGTACTGACGTTCGACATTAACGTCGATGCCGCCGGCACACCCCATATAGAACTCACCCCATTCCTCGGTATCGAGGTTGAGCATGAACTTGCCCTTGAGCAGGCCGGTTTCCAGGCCAATGGCGCCGCCCATGCCTTGCTCTTCATCCAGGGTGAACAGGGCTTCGATCGGGCCGTGCTTGATGTCCTTGCTGACCAGGGCCGCCATGGCCAGTGCCACGCCGATGCCGTTGTCGGCGCCCAGGGTGGTGTTCTCAGCGATCAGCCAGCCATCCTTCAGTACCGGACGGATCGGATCCTTGAAGAAATCGTGTTCGGTGCCGGCATTGGCCTGACACACCATGTCCAGGTGGCCCTGCATGACCACGCCGACACGGTTTTCCATGCCCGGGGTAGCCGGCTTGCGGATGATCAGGTTACCCGCAGCGTCAATCACCGATTCCAGGCCATTGAGGTCAGCCCAGCCTTTGAGGTAATCGCGCAGTTGTTCTTCGTGCTTGGAAGGACGCGGAATGTCGCACAAGGTCTGGAAATGTTCCCAGACCGCTTTGGGTTCGAGTTCGGCAATAACCATTGCACTACTTCCTATGAGCTATTTGAGCGGATTGCAAATGGCGCCATGCTTGCAAGCAGTACGGTGAAAGCACTGCCGGGCGGTAAGGGACCAGCCAGCACGCGACGCATTCCCAGGGAGCGGGTCTCTCGCCACTCTCGTCGGGGAATGGCAGAACTTTACCACGATGGAATAGAAAATAATATAAAGCTTATTGACCCATCTCAACCGGCGACAAATCGTTGCGCTGTTCCTGCTGCAGGCGCCACATTTCTGCGTAGCGACCTGCTTTGGCCAGCAGTTCCCGATGGGTGCCCTGCTCGATCACTCGGCCGCCATCCAGCACCAGAATCTGGTCCGCATCGACGATGGTGGACAGTCGGTGGGCGATCATCAGCGTGGTGCGATTGGTGGCAATTTCCGTCAGCTCCTGCTGAATGGCCTTTTCGGTATGCGAGTCGAGCGCACTGGTGGCTTCGTCGAAAATCAGGATGGGCGGGTTTTTCAGCAGGGTGCGCGCAATGGCGACGCGCTGTTTTTCCCCGCCGGAGAGTTTGAGGCCGCGCTCACCGACCTGAGTGTCGTAGCCCTTGGGCAGGCTCATGACGAATTCGTGGATGCGGGCCGAACGCGCCGCCTCGATGACTTCTTCGCGGCTGGCGTCATGGCGGCCATAGGCGATGTTGTAGTAGATGCTGTCGTTAAACAGCACGGTGTCTTGCGGCACGATGCCGATGTGGGCACGCAGCGAATCCTGGGTCAGATCGCGGGTATCGACACCATTGAAGGTGATGCGTCCGGCAGTCGGGTCGTAGAAGCGGAACAGCAAACGCGCCAGAGTGGATTTGCCGGCGCCGCTGGCCCCGACGACCGCCAGCGTGTTGCCGGCGGGAATTTCGAAGCTGAGTTGATGCAGGATCTGCCGGTCGGCGTCATAACCGAAGTCGACCGCCTCGAAGCGCACGGCAATGTCACGTGAGGTCAGTACCCGGGCATCGGGCCGGTCGGTCACTTCGGCCTCGGAGGACAGAATGGTGAACATGCGTTCCATGTCCGCCAGCGAATGCTTCATTTCGCGATAGACGAAGCCGAGAAAATTCAGCGGCGCATACAACTGGGTGATGTAGGTGGCTACCAGCACCACGTCGCCGACGCTCATGGTGTGCTGCACGACGCCACGGGCCGCCATGCTCATCACCAGAGTGACACCGATGGCGATGATGGCGCCCTGCCCGGCATTGAGCAGGGACAGAGACACCTGGTTTTTGACGGCAGAAGCCTCCCAGTCGGCCAGGTTGCGGTCGTAGCGGCGCGATTCGTAGCCTTCGTTATTGAAGTATTTCACCGTCTCGAAATTGATCAGCGCGTCAATGGCCTTGGCATTGGCGCGCGAATCGAGGTCGTTCATGCTGCGGCGGAAAACGGTGCGCCACTCGGTCACCGACAGGGTAAAGACGATGTAGACGACGATGGTGCCGAGGGTGGCGACGGCAAACCAGCCCTGATAACGCGAGAGCAGAATGCCGGTCACCATGGCGATTTCCAGCAGGGTCGGCAGGATGTTGAACACCGTGAAATTGAGCAGGAAGCCGATGCCCCGGGTGCCGCGCTCGATGTCGCGGCTCATGCCGCCGGTCTGGCGCGACAGATGAAAGCGCAGCGACAGGCGGAACAGGTGTTCAAACACAGTGCGGGCGACCGTGCGTACCGTCCCCTGGATGACCTTGGCAAAGATGGCATCGCGCAGTTCCGCCAGCAGGCTGGACATCAGGCGGGCCAGACCATAGCCGGCCAGCGCCGCCACCGGCACGGCCAGCAGGGTGGCCGGCACCGACAGGGCATCGATGACATGCTTGAGGTACAGCGGGGTGGTGACGGTGGCCACCTTGGCCAGAATCAGGCAGGACAGTGCCAGCCCGAGGCGCCATTTGAACTGCAGCAGATAGGGAAACAGGGTACGCAGGGTCTGCCAGTCGTGCCGGTCGGTCGGCGCCGGGCCGCTATGTGTGAAACGCATGAAAAACCTTTGTTTCTGGATCAGTGCAAGACGCGATGGGCGACCAGTTGCATCTCCGGGACTTCCACCTCATGGCGCTGACCATCGTCACTCACCAGATGATAGCGGCCACGCATGCTGCCATAGGGCGTGCCGAGCGTGGTGCCGCTGCTGTATTCGTAGGTCTGGCCTGGTTCGATACGCGGCTGTTCGCCCACCACCCCCATGCCGCGCACCTCCTGCACCTGCTCGTTGGCATCGGTGATGATCCAGTGGCGGCTGATCAGCTGGGCGGCGACATTACCGGTATTGATGATGCGGATGTGGTAGCGGAACACATAGACATCGGTGGCCACATCCGACTGGTCTTCTGCGTAGACGGCTTCGGGCTGCACCTGAAATGCCAGTTGTTTGTCCGACATGGTCTCTCCTATTTTCTGATGCGGCATTTCGCCAGTTTACCCGCTATCCGGGGCAACCGGCATCGGCTTTACAGGGATTTCCTCATTATATTATGCGAACAAGGCGCATGCGGCGGGTTACAATAACGCCTTCCCGAACACTTTCTGCCCGAACGCCATGCAACCGACCTATCGCCTTGCACCCAGCCTGCTCTCCGCCGATTTCGCCCGTCTGGGCGAAGAAGTTCGTGACGTGATCGCCGCCGGCGCCGACATCATTCATTTTGACGTGATGGACAATCATTACGTCCCGAACCTGACCATGGGCCCGATGATCTGCGAGGCCATTCGACCGCACACGGAAGCGCCGATCGACGTACACCTGATGGTCAAGCCTGTCGATAGTCTGGTGCCGATGTTCGCCAAAGCCGGCGCCAACCTGATCACCTTCCATCCGGAAGCCTCCGAACATATCGACCGCACGCTGGGCATGATCCGTGACCAGGGCTGCAAGGCCGGCCTGGTATTCAACCCGGCCACCCCGCTGCACTATCTGGATCACGTCATGGACAAGATCGACATGGTGCTGATCATGTCGGTCAACCCGGGCTTTGGCGGTCAGTCCTTCATTCCGGAGAGCCTGAACAAGATCCGTGCCGCGCGTGCGCGCATCGATGCCTGGACCGCCGAGCACGGCGGCGAGATCTGGCTGGAAGTGGATGGCGGCGTCAAGGCCGACAATATTGCCCGCATCGCCCAGGCCGGGGCAGACACCTTTGTGGCCGGTTCGGCCATCTATAATGCGCCCGACTATCGTGCCGCCATCGATGCCATGCGTCGCGAACTGGCCGGAGTCGCCTGATGCGCGGCTATCTGCTCACCGGCTGCTCGCGCGGCCTCGGACTGGCGATGACCCGCCAGTTGCTGGCCGAGGGCGCGACGGTTGTCGGCATCGCCCGGCAGGCCCCGGCCGAGCCCCTGCCCGGCCATTTTGTCTTCGTGGCGGCGGATCTGAGCCAGCCGGACGAAGTGGCCGGCCTGATGCCGCGACTGCTGGCCGCGCTGGGCGACGGCCCGTTTTCCTCGCTCAGCCTGATCAACAATGCCGGCGTGGTCACCCCGATGGCCCTGGCCGGCCACTACCCGGCCCAGGCGGTGATTGATGCCTTCAACATCAACCTGCTGTCTGCGGTGTTGCTGACCAACGCCTTCCTGGCGTCGGCCGCGCGCCTGACCCAGGATCTGCGCGTACTGAACATCTCCTCCGGAGCGGCTGCGCACGCTTATCCGGGCTGGGGGATCTACGGTGCCAGCAAGGCGGGACTCGATCACTTCAGCCGCCATGCCGCACTGGAACAGGCGGCCCAGCCCAACGGGGCACGCGTGGTGTCGCTCTACCCCGGCGTGATCGATACCGAGATGCAGGCACGCATCCGCGCCAGCGACCCGCAGGATTTCCCGCAACGCGACCGTTTTGACGCCCTCAAGGCCGAGGGTGGCCTGAGCGGGCCGGCGCAGGCTGCTGCCCGCATCCTGCACTATCTGCATCATGCCGATTTCGGCCGCGAGCCGGTCATCGACATTCGTAACCTTTCTATCTCTGCTGACGCCTCATGAAACTTGAACACATCAAGGCCATTGCCTTCGATCTCGATGGCACCCTGGTCGACTCCCTGCCCGATCTGATCGCCGCCGCCAATGCCATGCGCGCCCATCTGGGCATGCCGGCCCTGCAGCATGACCGCATCCGCGAGCATGTGGGCGATGGTCTGGCCAGCCTGGTGCATCGGGCCATCACCGACGAACGCGATGCCCTGGCGCCGCACGAACAATGGGAAGAAGGCTTCCGCTTCTTTATCCAGTACTATCGCGCCCATCTGACGGTTGGCACCACCGTCTATCCCGGCGTCACCACCGGCCTGAGCCTGCTCAAGGCACTGCAGTTGCCGCTGGCCGTGGTCACCAACAAGTCGGAGCGCCTGGCTCAGCCGCTGCTGCAGGAACTCAGCCTGGCGGATGACTTCGCCCTGATCATCGGCGGTGATACGCTGCCGGAGAAAAAACCGTCCGCCCTGCCGCTGCTGCACACCAGCCAGTCTTTCGGCATTGCACCGGCAGAACTGCTCATGGTGGGCGATTCGGCCAATGACGTCCTGGCGGCGCGCAACGCCGGCTGCCCGGTGGCGCTGGTGCGCTACGGCTATGCCGACGCCGAAAAGCTCGGTGCCGACGTGGTGGTGGACTCACTGGAAGCGCTGTACGACATGATCAAGCCGGCCGTGCCGGCCATCTGACATGCCGTAACCGACGATTCGAACATCCGATCACCCGGCCCTCCCTGACGGAGGGCTTTTTCATACCCTCCCGGCACCATCATTCTGCGGCAGTTTTTGATCAGTTTTTTCCTCCACCGAGTCGGTAGATTATCCGACTGGCAAGCCTTTCACGCCTGCCAGTTCTAGGAACGATACCCTGTCGGCCTCATCCCGACAGCTCACTAACGATTCGGGAAATTCCATGCAATCATCTTTCGCCACCATCCGGAATGCCGGCAGAGCCATGGCTCTGCTGGCATTGGTCCAATGTGCCCCCAGCTGGGCAGGGAACGTTGTCGAAACCAGCGCCACCTGTCAGCTGAGCAGCATGCCGAGCTTCAGCAAGTCATTCAATATTCCGATGGCTTCGTACTATCCCTCCGAAGTTGACCTGGTGTTCCGTTACTACCAAAAGTGGGGGAATGGCAGCGAAACAGGCTGGGAGTCCCCCGCCAGGCTACCAACAGTCACCGTCGCCGGCCAAACCGTCCAGCCGGTCGTATTGAGCCTGTATGGCACCAAGGGCTGGGATCACGGCAACTATTACAACTTCAATCATGGCGCCTACCAGATGGGCTACGACCAGTTTGCCCAGTACTACATGGTCAGGCTCCCTGCAGGGTACGCCAACACGCCGGTCACCATCGCCGGCCCCTACGACCAGACGGCCTCGATCAGTCTGGTGATGTATGCCTGGTCGAACGACCAGCAAACGGAAATTTATGACAAGGATCTGGGGGGCGATTGCAACCCCTACCTGCCTGGCGCCGCATCGGTCTTTGCCTATCCGGAACCAACGGGCAACAACACCGCTCAGACAGCCGCACGAACCAGCGCCGAAACACCACACCAGCCAGAAGCGCGTCCTGCCGTACCCGTACCGGCAAAATCCACACGTGATGATTCGGATGGATTCATCCCGGTCTACCGTCCCGACCAGGACACTTCCAGCGCCGGCAACTTCCTGGATGAGCGCGCCCCGGACGGTTGCTCATCCAGCTATCTGATTGCCTATCCCAATGCGAATCCGTTCACCAATACGGTCAACCCGAACAACCAGGTGATGATCATGCGCATGAAGGTGCCAACCACCTTCATTGACAGCGATCACCCCGACACCGTATTCGGCAATTATCAGGCACGGTATTTCAGCGTTGGCGCCCATACCAACAACCCCAATCCGACCCTGCAGTACTGGACGGTTAACGCCAGAATGATGAATAAGTACAAGGACAAGGATGGCTATGCCTATGTGTTCTTTGCTCCGGACAGCACGACACAGCTGCTGGCGTCTTACGAACACACCGACCCTTCAGTGCCGCCGGTAGTGACCTGGGGCAAGTACAAGGGCTTCCTGCTGGGCAGCCCGGACTACGGCATCATCCTGCGTTACAAGGTTTCGGCCGCCAATTGGCAGGGCAACCCGGTGAATGCGACCTGCTACCGCTGGCCGTGGGATCAACAGCCGGTCAATGCGACTCAGTTGGGTGACTATCTGCCGGAAATCTATGGTGGCACGAGCGCCGATTTCGACAGCGGCCATCTGGGTGCAGTGAGCAATAACGCCGACTGGCCAACCCATTCCTAAGCAACCAGTCATCAAATCACCGCCAGAGAACCGACCTGCGGGTCGGCTCTCTGGCGATAAAATTTACTTAGTCGGAAAATTCGGCAAGAATGACCTGCACAACACAGCGGTCAGTGCGCAAGTCGCTGGCTGACAACAACAAGCAGGGACACAGCCAAACATGAAACAGAGCGAATTCGACGATCTGGCGCGACAGGGCTACAACCGGATTCCGGTGATGCTGGAGCTGTTCGCCGATCTGGACACGCCGCTGTCGGTGTATCTCAAGCTGGCCAATCAGCCTTTCTCCTATCTGCTGGAATCCGTGGTCGGCGGCGAGCGTTTCGGTCGCTACTCCTTCATTGGCCTCCCCTGCCGCACCTGCCTGCGGGTTCAAAACGGCAGCGTCCAGGTCGAACGTGACGGCGAAGTCATCGAACGCCATCAGGGCAATCCGCTCGACTTCATCCACCAATATCAGTCACGCTTCCGCGTCGCGCCGGCGCAGGGGTTGCCGCGCAACACCGGGGGTCTGGTCGGTTATTTCGGCTATGACACGGTGCGTTATATCGAAAAACGTCTGGCAGACAAACAGAAGCATGACCCGGTCGGGACGCCGGACATCCTGTTGCTGCTGTCGGAAGAGGTGGCGGTTTTCGACAATCTGTCGGGTAAGCTGTATCTGGTGGTGCATGCCGACCCGGAAGAGCCGAATGCCTATCTGGTGGCGCAGTCGCGCCTGGGGCAGTTGCGCGCACGGCTGCGCAATCCGGTCGACATCCCGCTGTCGCTGCCGGCCAAGGGCAGCCGCGCGGTATCGGAGTTTGGCGCCGAGGCGTTCATGAGCGCGGTCGAACAGAGCAAGCATTACATTCAGGACGGCGACATCATGCAGGTGGTGCTGGCCCAGCGCATGCAGATGCAATTCAGCGAGCCCCCCCTGACGCTGTATCGTGCATTGCGCAGCCTCAACCCCTCTCCCTATATGTTTTTCTACCATTTCGGCGATTTCCATCTGGTCGGTTCCTCGCCGGAAATACTGGTACGACGCAGCGATGGCATGGCCACGGTCCGCCCGCTGGCCGGCACCCGTCCGCGGGGGGCGACCCGCGAGGCGGACCTGGCTCTGGCCAACGAGTTGCTGGCCGATCCGAAAGAAATTGCCGAGCACGTGATGCTGATCGACCTGGGCCGCAATGACATCGGGCGTGTGGCGGAAACCGGCTCGGTACAGGTGACCGACAAGATGGTGATCGAGCGCTACTCTCACGTGATGCACATTGTTTCCAGTGTCGAAGGCCGCGTCAGTGCGCAGGTACCGAACATTGACGTGATTCGAGCCACCTTCCCGGCCGGCACGCTGTCGGGCGCACCGAAAATCCGCGCCATGGAAATCATCGACGAGCTGGAGCCGACCAAGCGCGGCATCTATGGCGGCGCGGTCGGCTATCTGGCCTTCAGTGGCGACATGGATCTGGCCATTACCATCCGTACCGGTGTCATCAAGGACAACATGCTTTATGTGCAATCCGGCGCCGGGATCGTGGCGGATTCGGTCCCTGAATCGGAGTGGCAGGAAACCCAGAACAAGGCGCGCGCCCTGATCCGGGCGGCGGAACTGGTGCAAAGCGGCCTGGATGCCTGAGGGGCCTCACCCCTCCCGAGCCGGGTCCTCGCTCGCCCGGCTGCTGGCGGCACGCTGTCGTGCCTGACGCAGACGCCGGTCGGCATCGACCAGGGCCAGCGCCACATCGAAGCCCGGCCGCGAGACGACCGCCGCGCCGGTGCTGACGTTGAGATGTTCACGCCCGGCGATGGCCAAGTGCCGATCCTGCACCGCCGTGCGCACCCGGCGCTGCACCCTTCCCAGCATGGGACGATCACAAGGCGACACCAGCAGGACGAAACACTCCGGCGCAAAACGCGCCACCGTCCCCACCCCCTGTACGACCCGCCGCAAACGGCTGGCGACCTCCGCCATCACCAGCTCATCCTGAATGCCGGTTGGCTCGACGGAGAGCAACAGCATGGCAAAAGGCAGATCGTGCTGGCGCGCATGCTCGACTTCGGCTTGCAGCAGCGCCTCGAAGCCGGCCCGGTTCCAGCAGCCCGTGACCGCATCGAGTAGCGACGCGCGCTGCGCGCTGGCCAGCAAACCGAATTCACTCGGCCGCGCCAGCGTCATGCGGTCCTGCTGTACGGTTTCTTCCACCACGCGTGCCAGGTCCAGCAGGATGGCCAGCTCCCCTTCGCTCAGGGTTCGCGGGCGGGTGTCCATCACGCACAGCGTGCCGATCTTGACACCATAGGCCAGCCTCAAGGGCACACCGGCATAGAAACGAATGGCCGGCGCATCACGCACCATGGGATTGTCATAGAAGCGCTCATCCAGCCGGGTATCAGGCACCACCAGCGGCTCGTCCAGCAGAATGGCATGGGCACAGAATGACCAGTCACGCGGGGTTTGGGCCTGCGTCAACCCCACACGCGACTTGAACCACTGTCGGTCACTGGCCACGAAGGTGATCAGCGCCATCGGCATCGACAGGGCGTGGGCAGCCACCCGCGTCAGCCGGTCGAAACGCTCTTCGGCAGGGGTATCGAGCAAGTCAAAGGAATCCAGCGCTGCTAGGCGCAGAGACTCGTTATCAGGAATGGGGGCAGGCAGCATAAAGTACCGTTTCAAAGCCGGGCTGGCCGGCAATCGACTCCGGAACGCGATCCGGCGGCATGACCTCCCCTGATGGCCATGGCTCAACATGTTCGCGACATTTATTCGGTATCGGCGATTCCGGCAGTGAAAGCAAGCATTGCCACCCGGCAAGCCCGCTGGCTCGTCCTGAAGCCGCGCCCCGCCGCATGTACATTCCATTACATATCAACACATTCCGCCAACAGACGATTGACAGCCCGTTTCCGATAATTCATTCAAATCAAAGCCGATTTTTGGCACAAGTGTTCCGAAGGAACACAAATCTAGAGAGATACTCCCGCAGACGCATGCCGTCAGCGGCGGAAACAACACAGGACCCGACCGTGAAAAGACTGATTACGGCGGCATTGCTGATTGTGCTGGGTGCGGCGCAAGCCATGCCCGTCCCCAAGCCTGGTGGCGCGCAAAATGCCAGTGCCCAGGTACAGAACCGCGCCAGCGGAAATTCGACCTACATCATGGATCTGGATGATGACGAGGCGGCGCCGCCCGTCCACATCCATCGTGCCGAATCTTCCGGCAAGAAGAGCAGCAAGAAGCAGGTTCAGCGCAAGACGGATGCCTCCGGCAACAAGACGGTTGTTCCGATCCGACGCGTCAAGCGCTTCCCCACGCCGGCCTCACAATAAACCTTATTTCCAATTGGAATGTAAAAATATTAATTTACCATTTCTTTGGAATATAAAATCTGGCTAGACTCTCAGACATCCCTACTGTCCGGAGAGTCGCATGCCCCGCAAATCCCCTGTTCTGGCCGGCGTATTGCTGGCCTTCAGCCTGGTGACGGCACAGGCCGCCACCACCCTGCTGAATGTTTCCTACGACCCGACCCGCGAGCTTTATCAAAGCTACGACAAGGCCTTTGCCGACTACTGGAAAAAGACCACCGGCCAGGATGTCACCGTCCGGCAATCGCACGGCGGCTCGGCCAAGCAGGCCCGCACCATTCTGGATGGCATCGGCGCGGACGTGGCGACCCTGGCCCTCGGTTACGACATCGACACGCTGGCTGACAACGGCCTGCTGGCCAAAAACTGGCAGGCCCGTCTGCCGAACAACAGCTCGCCCTACACCTCGACCATCGTCTTCCTGGTACGCAAGGGCAACCCGAAAAACATCCGCGACTGGAATGACCTGATCCGTCCTGGCGTTCAGGTCATCACGCCAAATCCGAAGACCTCCGGCGGCGCACGCTGGAACTACCTGGCCGCCTGGGGCTATGCCCTGCATCACAACAAGGGCAACGAGACTGCCGCGCGCAACTTCGTCAAGGCGCTGTACAAGAACGTACCGATCCTCGATACCGGCGCCCGTGGTGCCACCATTACCTTCGTCGAGCGCGGTCAGGGCGATGTACTGCTGGCCTGGGAAAACGAAGCACTGCTGTCCATCAAGGAACTCGGTCCGGACAAGGTTCAGATCGTGACCCCGTCGGAAAGTATCCTGGCGGAGCCACCGGTAGCGGTGGTAGACAAGAACGTTGACGCCCACGGTACCCGCAAAGTGGCGGAAGCCTATCTGAATTATCTGTACTCGCCGCAAGGCCAGACCCTGGTAGCCGCGCACTACTACCGTCCGCTGGACAAAGCCATCGCCGCGCGTTACGCCAACCAGTTCCCCAAACTGAAGCTGTTCACCTTCAAGAGCACCTTCGGTGACTGGCGCAGCACTCAGGCCAAACACTTCAACGACGGCGGCATCTTCGACCAGATCCAGGCGCAGTAAGGCCTACATGACCGGGAGCAGCATGATGAAAGCACTGATTGTCGGCGGCGATACCGTGGAAACCGTGAGGCGCCAGTTGGCCGCCCGCGGCTATGATCAGGTAGAACACTGGCAGGGGCGCAAGACCGGGGACTGCCGCCGCAGTTTCCCCCGTCAGGTCGACCTGATCGTCATCATGCTGGGTTATGTGAATCACAATCTGTGCAAGCGCGTACGACAGGAGGCCCAGCGGCAGGACTGGCCGCTGGAGTTCTGCGGCCGCAAGGCCGGGGCACAGTGGCAGAAAGCCGAGCCATGGACGAACGCCTGATGCATTTTGCCGAACGGGTACAAGCGCAGTACTTCAGCCATTTCCCCATTGTGGCGGACGGCCAGGGCGGCTACGCCGGCCTGTTTCTGAAACACCGCATTGAAAGTGAAATGCTGCCGCTGGGCGAGGACAGCTGGCTGGCCCGCACGCGCTATCGCGCCCCCGGCGGGCAGACGGTGCGTGAAGCCGATGTCATTGCCCTGTGCCGTGCCAGCGAGACGGCAGTGGTGCTCGATCGCTTTGCGCGCTCGATTCACCTGCTCAATCTGTCCGGCCGGGTCAACGCCCGGCAACTGGTCTACCTGCCGGTCAGCATGGCACTGATCGATGGCGTCCAGAGCGGCCATGGCACAGTCTTCCGCGACATTCTGACCCGGCTGGGGCTGCCCTGCCGCATTGGCATCCTGCTGCCGGACGAGCTGGGACAGCAACCGGACAGACTGGCTGCCATCAGCGCCAGCTACGAACAAAACGGTTTTGTCACCGCCCTGGCGAGCGAACGTCAGGCCGCCTGATCACCCCTGGCGCAGCGGATAGACAGTCAGCCAGTCGCCCTGCGCCACCGCTGTCTGCGGCGGCACCTCCACCAGACAATCGGCCTCGGCGCACGCCCGCAACATGGCGGATCCCTGACCATCCAGCAGGCTGACTTGCGGCTCACCCTCGGCATTCAGACTCAGGCGGGCGCGCAGGAATTCGCGCCGCGCTTCCTCACCCCGACTGGCAAACTGTGCCCGTGCCCGCGAGGATTCGGCGCGCAGGGCCGGCTGGCCGGACAGATAACCCAGGGCCGGCGCCACCAGTTGATGAAAGGTGACAAAGGTCGCCACCGGGTTGCCCGGCAGCATAAAGACATGGGCCTGACCCACCCGTCCCCAGGCAAAGGGCTTGCCGGGCTTGATGGCCAGACGCCAGGCATCCAGACGCCCGATCTGCATCAGGGCCGCCTTGAGATGATCCTCTTCGCCGACAGAAGCGCCACCACTGGTCAGGATGACATCCACCTCCTGCGCCACGGCCGCCAGCCGCAGCCGGGTTTGCGCCAGATCGTCGGGCAGGATGCCACCATCGACCACCGTCACCGGCATGGCGCGCAGCCAGGCCAGCAACTGGTAGCGGTTGGCGTCATAAATCTTGCCGGCCGTCAGCGTCGCGCCGGGCTCGCAGAGCTCGTTGCCACTGGAAAACACCGCCACGCGCAGCGGACGACTGACCGAGAGCCGGGCATTGCCCTGACTGGCTGCCAGCGCGATGGCGGCGGCACCCAGCGTGGTTCCTGCCGGCAGCAGTGTGGCCCCGGCGGCAAATTCTTCGGCCCGACGCCGAATGTGTCGCCCTGCTGGCAGCGGCGCAGACAGATGCAGTTGCTCCCCGTCGAGACGGGCATTCTCCTGCGCCACCACGGCGGTGGTCCCCGGGGGGACCGGCGCCCCGGTAAAGATGCGCCAGGCTTCGCCAGGCTGCAGGGCCGCGGCAGGTGCATCGCCTGCTGCCGTGCGCCCGCGCAGCACAAAACGGGTCAAGGTGCCTTGCGGGTCGGCCAGGGCGTAACCATCCATGGCGCTATTGTCAAACGCCGGCGTATCCAGCCGGGCCAGCAGGGGCTCGGCCAGCCGGCGGCCCCGGGCCTCGGTCAGCGGCACCGACTCCTGACCGTCAATCGGGGTCAACGCTTGTGCCAGGGCATCCAGTGCCTGGTAGTAATCCATCATGATGTCGTTCCTTGTCCGGCGGATTGCGCGCCGTTCAGTTGGCCGATGGCCTGCGTCAGCTGCTGCAGGCTGGCCGGGTCATTGGCGTTGGCGAAGGCATCCTGCTCGGCGAAGTACACCGTCCGTGCCGCACATTGCGTCAACCAGCCACGCAGGCTGCGACCGCCCTCGCGCAGATAATCGGGCAGACTGGCAAGCGCCTCGCGCCGCAGCAGCAGCATGAGCGGTTCCGGTCCGCGTTCGGTTTGTGGATAGCTGGCCAGGCAGGCGGGTTCGTCCAGCGCCGGCAGCAGGCGCCGGACCAGATCCAGGGGCAGCAAGGGGGTATCACAGGGCACCAGCTGAATCAGCCGGATCGTGTCGGGCAGACGGCTTGCCACCGTGGCCAGGCCGGCCAGTGGCCCCATGCCGGTCCATTGCGGATCATCGCCGAAGACCGGCGCGCCGAACTGGCGATAGCGCTCAAGACTGCGGTTGGCACTGATCCAGACCGCATCGACCTGTGGATGCAGCCGGGCATAGACGTGCTCGACCAAGGCCCGGCTGCCCAGCATCTGCCAGCCCTTGTCGCATCCGCCCATGCGGCGGCCGTCTCCGCCTGCCAGCACCACGCCGGCAAGCCGCGGGCGATCAAAGCCAGCGCTGACAGGCGTCGTCATCACTGACCTTGGCGGCCACCCAGTGACTGCTGCCGTCGGCAAAGCATTCGCGCTTCCAGAACGGGGCTTCGGTCTTGAGGTAGTCCATGAGGAATTCGGCGGCACTGAAGGCCGCCTGGCGATGACTGGAGGCCATCAGCACCAGCACGATGTTTTCCCCCGGGGCCAGATGGCCAACCCGGTGCACCACCCGGCAGGCCAGCACCGGCCAGCGCTGCGCCGCCGTCTCGGCGATCCGGGTGATTTCGCTTTCCGTGACCCCGGGATAATGCTCAAGGAACATCGAGCTCAGCGGCTGCGGTCCATCCAGGCCCCGCACCTTGCCAACAAAAGCCACGACAGCCCCGGCATCGCCTGCCAGTGCCGTCAGTGCTGCTTCTTCGGCCGCCAGGTCAAAGGGCGCCTCGCCCACGCGAATCGACAGCTGCATCTCAGCCCCCGGTGACCGGCGGCAGGATACCGACCTCGGCACCATCCGGAATGGCACCGTCCTCACGCACGATCACCTGGTTGACCACCAGACGAAACACCTTGCCCGGCGCCAGTGCCGCCTGCCAGTCCAGGCCGCGCGCGCGCAGCTGGCTGAGCAACTGCCGGCAGTCGCCGCCCGTCCAGTCCAGCTGTTCCTGTTCCAGGCCCAGCGTTTCTTTCAATACGCCAAAATAGCGGATGACGATCATGTTCAGTTCTTTCTGCTCCAGTCGGCGACAAAGTCTGCCACCGCCTCGATATCATTCAGATCCAGCACGGGAATGGGCGCGTCCAGAGCGGCATCGCTGGCCACCGCAATGATGCGGGGGTCTGCCGGATAACGCGGCGGCTTGCCGACGCCCGGCCGGTAGACTTCCAGCTTGGGCAAGGCCAGCTGCTTCTGCCCTTCCAGCAGCACCAGGTCAACCGGTGACAGGTGCGACAGCTGGGCTTCGAGCGTCGGCTCGGCAGAGACATCGGCGAACACTGCCCAGCCGCCGGCAGACAACACCATGACCTCGGCAGCACCGGCCTGTCGCAGCTGATAGCTGTCCTTGCCCGGTTCATCGAGCTGCAGGGAATGATGGGTATGCTTGATGACCGACACGCGCAGGCCACGCCGCTGCAGCGCCGGCAACAGCTGCCTGATCAGCGTGGTTTTGCCACTGCCTGACCAGCCGATCACGCCAAGGGTTTTTTGCATCTTGTCCATTTCGCCTTCGCCGCGCCACTTGTTGGCCGGGCGCGCAGGCGTTATGTTAGCCCAATTTTATATTCAACAGGCCCATTCATGTCTTCTCTCACCCATTTCGATCAAGCTGGCCAGGCGCATATGGTCGACGTCGGCGACAAGCCGGAAACCCGCCGCAGCGCAACCGCCACTGGCCATATCCGCATGCAGCCGGACACCCTGCGCCTGGTACTGGATGGCCGGGCCGGCAAAGGGGACGTCATCGGCGTGGCACGACTGGCTGCCATTCAGGGCAGCAAGCACACCGCCCACCTGATTCCGCTGTGCCACCCGCTGGCCCTGACCCATGTCAGTGCCGACTTCGGGATCGACGAGACCCTGTCCCGCGTCACACTGACCGTGACCACCGAAACCCTGGGGCGCACCGGGGTGGAGATGGAAGCACTGACCGCCGTGATGGCCGGCCTGCTGACGGTCTACGACATGCTCAAGGCCGTGGATCGCGGCATGCAGATCGATGGCGTCCGGCTGCTGGAGAAACAAGGCGGCAAAAGCGGGCACTGGCGTGCAGCGGCCCAGACACCGACATCATGACATGTGGTTTTTTTAACCAGTTACCCTGGCCACTATTGCAGTCTCGCCAAGGATACGTATAAATAAATAGTCAAATTGCATGACAACTCAAACCAATAACAAGCGGACGAGCCGGCCCTGGTCGCGCCCGTCCGGCACGACGCGGGCCGCCTGAGCGGCTGCCAACCACCGGCTGGCGCGCCCCGTTCGACAGGGAGTGCGCGCCATGACCATCATCCGCCAATTATCGCTGACCCTGCTGACAGCATTGAGCGCCCTGCTGCTGATCGGCGGCTATGGCGTCTGGCAGATCCATCAGGCGCAAGCCCGCTTCAACTATGTCGAGAACGATACCTTCCCCAGTCTCAAGGTGATGAACACCGCCGTGCGGGCCGCCAGCGAGATTCGCAGCGCCACCCTCAAGCATGTCATGGCCCAGGATGGCGGCACCAAATCGGAGCAGGATCAGGTCATCAGCGACAATGACAAAGTTTTCGATGCGGCCATGGCGGACTACCTGGCGCATGACGTGGCCAACGAGGAAGACCGCAAGATGCTGCTGGCCGACAAGGCCGCCATGGCGGATGTGCGCGAGCTGCGCGAGAAAATCCTGACCCAGTCGCGCGCCTATCACAGCGATGAGGCTCGCCCGCTGCTGATGGGCGCCTTCTCGGACAGCATCGCCAAGCTGATGAAAACCCTCGACAAGCACGCCAAGTTCAACTACGACCAGGCCGAGGCACTGGCCGCGCAAAACAATGTCGCCTATGCCACCGGCCTGGGCCTGGGACTGGTGGTGATCGTTGCCGGCTTCGTGCTGTCGAGCCTGCTGGCCGTCAACCTGTTCCGCACCATCCGCCGCGGCCTGGGCAGTATCGAAACCACACTGGCCGATGTCAGTCACAGCCTGGATTTCACGCGGCGGGCACAGGTTCTGCGCCGCGACGAAATCGGACTGACGGCCATGGCCTTCAACGGACTGCTGGACCGGCTGCAGCAGAATCTGCGCAGCCTGAGTGATGGCGCCCAGCAGGTGACCGTGGCCGCCCGCCGCCTGGCCGAGACCGCCGACCAGGTCTCAAGCACCTCGCAAACGCAGAGCGAAACCGCCGCCAGCATGGCCGCCACCGTCGAACAGGTCACCGTCAGCGTCAACCATGTTGCCGAACAGGCCCGTCTGGCACGCGAGGAGGTCAAGGCGGCCGCCTCACTGGTGGATGAGGGTTCCTCCATCATTGGCCACACCATTGACGACATCCGCAGTATCTCGAGGGCGGTCAAGACCTCGGCCGCCAGCATTGAAGAAATGGTCGGCTACAGCGCGCAGGTCAGCTCGGTGATTCAGGTCATTCGGGAGGTCGCGGATCAGACCAATCTGCTGGCCCTGAATGCGGCCATCGAGGCCGCACGCGCCGGCGAGCAGGGGCGCGGGTTTGCCGTGGTGGCCGACGAGGTGCGCAAACTGGCCGAACGCACCGCCATTTCCACCCAGGAAATCTCGCAGACCATTGCCACCATGGTGGAAAGCTCGCGCCACGCCACCGAGCAGATGCAAACGGCGGCTGAACTGGTGGAGTCCGGCGTCAGTCGTGCCGACCAGGCCGATCAGGCCATTCGCCGCATCGGCGAGAGTGCCAGCACGACCACGCGCAGCATGAGCGCCATTGCCGAAGCGATTCAGGAGCAAGGAGGGGCCAGCAACGTCATCGCCCAGCAGGTGGAACAGACTGCCCGTATGTCGGAAGCGGCCCATGCGGCGGCGGCCGTCACCCTGGACAGTGCGCGCGAGCTGGATCAGTTGGCGCAGAACCAGATGACCACGCTGGCGCAATACCGCTTCTGAGTCACGTACAATCATGATTCAATTCTGATTAAGATTGATCCGATTCTGATCCGCCTGTCAGCTCAATACGATGTCATGGTTACTGATACCATTGTATTGAGCTTTTCATGCCTGACTTGCGACGAATGCTGCCGCCGCGCCCGGATGCGACGGCGACAGCTTTTATCTGTGCGACCTTCCTGACCGGGATTGCCAGCGCACTGCAAACGCCGACCCTGAGTCTGTTTCTCTCCGGCACCCTGCATGCCGACGCCGCCATGGTCGGCCTGTTCTATGTCTTCAGCGCCCTGATCGGCATTGCCGTCAGCCAGGGACTGGCGGCTTATTCCGACCGCATCAGCCAACGCAACAGCCTGATTCTCAAGTGCTGCCTGATCGGTGCCGGCGGCTGTCTGATGTATGCCCTGGTGCGCAGCTACTTGGTCTTGCTGATTGCCGGCTCCATGCTGCTCAGTATGGGTTCAGCCGCCAACTCGCAGATCTTTGCCCTGGCGCGCGAGTATGCCGACCAGTCCGGCCGCGAGGCCGCCCTGTTCAATGCGCTGCTGCGCGCGCAGATCTCGCTGGCCTGGGTGGCGGGACCACCGCTGGCCTTCATGCTCGCCCTGGGGTTCGGTTTCAGGGTGATGTATGGTTGCGCGGCACTGGTATTCATTCTGTGCGGGACACTGACCTGGCATGCCCTGCCCAGGCTGCAGAAAGCGCCGCGCGCTCACCCTGCCCGGCGCGAAGCCGTCACGGCCCCGCGTCGGGCACCACAGCGCGACATCCTGCTACTCAGCCTGACCTTTGCCCTGCTGGGCACCAGCAACTGCCTGTATCTGATCAACATGCCCCTGTATCTGGCTCACGACCTGCACCAGCCGGCACGCTGGGCCGGCTGGCTGATGGGCTGTGCCGCCGGGCTGGAGATTCCCGTCATGCTGCTGGCCGGACTGTGGTCGCGCCGCGTCGGCAAACGTCGCCTGGTGCAGACGGCGCTGCTGGCCGGACTGCTGTTCTACCCGACATTGTTGCTGGCGCAGCATTTGTGGCAATTGCTGGCACTGCAATTGCTCAACGCCTTGTTCGTCGGCATCACCGCCGGCATCGGCATGCCCTATTTCCAGGACATGATGCCCGGCCGCGCCGGCAGCGCCACCACGCTGTACAGCAATGCCATGCGCTGCGGCTGGATCGTGGCCGGCGGCCTGACCAGCGTGCTGGCACAAACGATGGGCTATCGGACCGTCTTCGGTGCGGCCTTCCTGCTGGCACTGCTGAGTCTGTGCTGCCTGCAGTGCATCGGCAGACCGCTTCCTCTGTTTTACGGCAACCTGCGCCCGCGCCAGGCATGAGGCTGGCATTCCGGATACAGACGGCGTATCGTTATGTACATTGCTACATAACGATACGCCATGTCTGCTTCTGCCCTGCCCGTTTTTGATCGTCACCAGGCCATGCGCCTGTCTCTGCTGCGTGCCCTGGCGGCCTGCGGCTCGATCAGCGCTGCCGCCCGGCAGGTCGGTCTGAGCTACAAGGGCGCCTGGCAAATCCTGGAGAGCATGAACAACGCCAGCAGCGAACCGCTGCTGATCCGCAACAGTGGCGGCAGCGGTGGCGGCGGCACGCGCCTCACGGCGCGCGGTCAGGCGTTGCTGGCGGCCGGCGACTTGCTGACACGCATGGCCGAAACCCTCGGTGCCGCGCTCGAGGGCCAGCACCAGGGCACCCTGCTGGCACGACTCGGTCTGCAGACCTCGGCCCGCAACCAATTGATTGGCCACGTAGCCCGGGTGGATGTCGGAGCGGTCAATGATCTGGTCCATGTCACCCTGCCCAACCGCCATGAGCTGCAGGTCAGCATTACCCGGGAAAGCAGCCGGCACCTGCCGCTTGATCCCGGCAGCGAGGTGCTGCTGCTGTTCAAGGCCGGCGCCCTGCTGCTGACCCGGCCGCAGCATGCGGCCGGCATTGCCCTGCCCAACCGGCTGGATGGCCGCGTCAGCCAGATCCTGCCCGGCACGGTCAACAGCGAAGTGACGCTGACCCTCCCCCAGGGCGTCGAGCTGCACGCCATGCTCGACAGCGGCACGCTGGCCGAGCTGGCCCTTCAAACCGGACAAGAAGCCTCGGCCCTGATCAGCCCGGGCGACATCATTCTGGCCACGCTGGCCTGACCTCAAGGAAATACGCCATGAAAAAAACCCTGCTCTGCACGCTGATCGCCCTGTTGCCGCTGGCCGCCCAGGCGGCGCCGGTCAAGGTGGCGGTTGCTGCCAACATGCAGTACGCCTTCAGCGATATCGCCACCGCCTTTACCCGCGACACCGGTGTGGCGGTTCAGCCGTCCTACTCTTCCTCGGGCAAATTCGCCACCCAGGTCATGGCCGGCGCCCCCTTCGAGCTGTTCCTGTCCGCCGACAATACCTTTCCGCAAAAACTGCAGGGTGCCGGCTTCACGCTGAACGCACCGAAAACCTATGCCATCGGCACCCTGGTGCTGTGGTCGCTGGACAAACAGTTTGACGCCGAACACTGGCAGCAATGGCTCAAGAGCGCCGGCGGCAAGGTGGCGATTGCCAACCCGCAGACAGCACCTTATGGCACGGAAGCCGTCCACGCACTGAATTACTACCACCTGAGCGAGGCCGTGCAGCCGCGTCTGGTCACTGGCGACAGCATTGGTCAGACCGCGCAGTTTGTCTCCAGTGGCGCCGCTCAGGCCGGCTTTGTCGCCAAGTCACAGGTCGTTTCTGCCCAGATGCAGGGTCAGGGACGCTGGGTAGAGCTGCCGGCACAAAGCCATGACCCGATCATTCAGGACATGGTGCTGCTCAAGCCGGCGGCGGCCAATCCGGATGCCCGCAAGCTGTTCGACTATCTGCAAAGCCCGGCGGCGCGCGCCATCCTGCAACGTTACGGCTACCGTCTGCCATGAACCGTCTGAACGCCACGGTCACCGCCCTGCATCAGTCGGATGGCATTTTGCTGCTGGAGGCCATGACTGGCTCACAGCATTGCGCCGCCCTGGTACTGGGCGACAGCACGGCAGCCCGTTGGCAGCCGGGTCAGCCGGTCACCCTGGCGTTTCGTGAAATCGATGTAGCACTGGCCCGCGACCTGTCGGGCCAGTTGAGCATCCGCAACCGCTTGCCCTGTGATGTGCGCGCCGTCAGTCATGGTCAGTTGATGAGCAGCATCCTGCTGGATTTCGCCGGCCAATCGCTGCAGGCGGTGGTGACCCGCAGCGCGGCCGAGCGTCTGGCGCTGGCCCCCGGCATGGCAGTGCTCGCGCTGATCAAGGCCAACGACATGCAACTGGCCCTGGAAGTCGAAACGTGATACCCGATCTCGCCCCTCTCTGGCTGTCTGCCAGACTGGCCACGCTCACCACACTGATCCTGCTGTTGACCGGGGTGCCGCTGGCTGGCTGGCTGGCGCACCGGCGCTCGCGCCGCAAGGCGCTGATCGAGACGCTGATCTCGATGCCGCTGGTGCTGCCCCCCTCCGTCCTGGGCTTTTATCTCTTGCTGATCCTGTCCCCGACCGGTCACTTCGGCGGCTGGCTGCGCGAGCAATTTGGCCTGCAGCTGGTGTTTTCCTTTCCCGGCCTGGTGCTCGGCTCGGTGCTGTTCAGCCTGCCCTTCATGGTGCAGCCGGTTGCCGCAGCACTGGCGGCGCAGCCCGCCAGCCTGCGCGAAGCAGCCTGGACACTGGGTCGTTCCCGGCTCAACACCTTTCTCTGCGTGGAGTTGCCCTGCGTGCGTGCGGCGCTGACTGTCGGCGCCGTCATGAGCTTCGCCCACACCGTGGGGGAGTTTGGCCTGGTGCTGATGATCGGCGGCAACATTCCGGGCGTGACCCAGGTAGCCTCGATTGCGGTGTACCAGCAGGTCGAACAGATGAACTACCCGGCGGCCCATCTGTATGCCGCCATCCTGTGCGGCTTCGCGTTCTGTGTGGTGTTGTGCGTCAATCTGCTGCGCCGGCATGCCGAGCGAACGGGAGGGACGGTCTGATGCGCTTCGACCTGCATCATCACAGCCCGGACAAGCGTTTTTCGCTGCATGTCGAAGGGCATTGTCCGCTGGGCAAGACCACGGCGATTTTCGGGCCATCCGGCGCGGGCAAGACCACCTTGCTGCGTCTACTGGCCGGGCTGGAAACGCCGCTGGCTGACAGTTACCTCCATCATGGCGAAGAAATCTGGTTCGATCAGCGTCAGCATCTGCCGGTACAGCGGCGCGGCATCGGCATGGTTTTCCAGGATTTTGCCCTGTTCCCGCACCTGAGCGTGCGCGACAACCTGACATTTGGCGCCCGGCGCCAGGATCAGGCGCTGGTGGACTCGCTGCTGGACTGGACAGGTCTGGGCAGCCTGGCCGGACAGCGGCCGCAGGCCCTGTCGGGCGGGCAGCGGCAACGGGTGGCACTGGCGCGGGCGCTGGCCTGCCGCCCGCGACTGCTGTTGCTCGACGAACCACTTTCGGCACTGGATCAGACACTGCGACTGGAGCTGCGCCAGATGTTGCGTGACATGCAGCAGCAGCTGGGCTTCACCATGGTCCTGGTCAGCCACGACCTGGCCGAGGTGTTCAGTCTGGCCGATCATGTCCTCCACCTGTCACAGGGACGATTGCTGGCTCATGGCACCCCGGCGGCACTGTTTCTGCCCCACAGCGATGATCGCAGCCGCTGTCAGCTGCACGGGACGGTGTTGGCCATCCGGCCGGCAGATGTACTGTGGCGCATCAGCGTGCAGGTGGGGCAGGAAATCGTGGTGGTCCTGGTCAGCGCCGAAGAAGCCGGCAAGCTGGCCGTGGGTGACGGGGTAGTGCTGTCGGCCGGTGCCTTGAGCCTGTGGCCGGAAGCGCTGCCGGGCTGAGCCCGAATGGATACCCGTGAGGACAAGGGAGCGCTAGCCAGGTCGCATGGATTACGCTAGCTTTATATCAATAACCCTTTTCTCTGGTAAGTCATGGCCATGAAGCGACTCGGCGGCTTTTTCCTGATGTGTTTGCTGGCCGGATCACTGGCCGCGCAGCCACTGAAGGTGGCCGTGGCCAGCAATATTGCGCCAGCCTTTCGCGAGATCGCGAGCGACTTCACCCGGATCACCGGCACCCCGGTCGAAGCGGTCTACGATCAGGCCGGCAAGCTGACGGCGCAAATCATCAATGGCCATCCTTACCGCCTGTTTCTGTCTTCGGACGATACTTTTCCGCAGATTTTGCACGCTGACGGTCTGACCATTGGCCCGCCGCAGCCCTATGCCACCGGCACGATTGTCCTTTGGTCCATGCGCCCGGATTTCACCCCGGCCAACTGGCAGCGCTGGCTGCAGACCACCAGCGGCAGCATCGCCGTACCCAGCCCGCAATTCACCGCCTACGGTCAGATGGTGTTGCAGATCCTGGATTACTATCATCTGCGCGACGGCCTGAAGAAGCGGCAGATCAACGGTGCCAACGTGGCGCAAACCGCCCTGCTGGTGAACCAGAAAGTGGCTGATGCCGGCTTTGTTTCGCTGGCGGAAGTCATGTCGCCGGCCAATCGGGGACGCGGACGCTGGGTCATCATGCCCGCTGCCAGTCATCCGCCCATCATTCTGACCATGGTCTTGTTGCGCGGCGCCGAGTCGGATCCGGCTGCCAAACGTTTATTTCATTATCTGACCGGCCCGACGGCAGGCGAGGTACTGCGACGCTATGGCTATACCCCTCCCGTACTCAACTAAACGGCTTGGCGGCTGGCTGCTGCTGGCATGGCTGCTGACCCGCCTGGGCCACCCCGCCTGGGCGGAGCAGCTTGCGCCGGAAGTGCTGCTGGTCCTGACCGAGCAGCAGCCGCCCTACAGCTTCATGAGCGGCCAGGGCAATATTGACGGGATGGGTACACGCATGACCCGGGCCATTCTTGAGAAGGCCGGCTTGCGCGGACAATTCATGTTGTACCCATGGGCTCGCAGCCTGACCCTGTCGCGCACCAGACCGAACACCCTGATCTACGGGCTGGATCGCAGCCGGGAGCGGGAGAAATCCTTTATCTGGATCACCCCGCTGGCGACGCATGAACGCTGGATCTACCGTTTGCGCGGCACGGTGCCGGGATCGATCCGCACGCTGGCCCAGATCCGCCATCAGGGCATGGTCTGCGTCGTGAATGACGACATTGCCGAAGATGATCTGCGCCGCGAAGGGTTTGTCGAGGGGCGCAGTTATATCAGCACCAACAGCTACGCAGACTGTATCCGCCTGGTGGAAAGCGGCACGGTACCCTACCTGGTGGAATCCCCGGATTCACTGGCCTGGGAACTGAGTCTTGACTGGAAGCTGCGCAGCAAATTTGAAGCCGTTACCCCGCTGCCGGCGTCGCGGCACGAACCGATGTATCTGGCCGCCAGCCCCAACACCGATCCGGCCGTCATTGCCAGGCTGCGCGCCGCTGCTGCAGCCTTGAAGGCCAGCGGTCAGCTGGAGCAAATCCGCAAGGATTTTTCCCTGCGGCTGAACACCACCCCCAGCCAGTAACCGAACGGAGCGCCCTGGGTCGCCGAGACTTCGCGGCGCCCGACAGCCGCCCTCTCAGGCATCCTGTGGTATGATTGCTGACAGAACCAGCCGCGCCACGCGCGACTGTCTGCTGACAGAAAACTGCGCAAACCTCCGTCTTTGCTCCACAACCTCTTCATCCGGCCCGAACACGGCATCCATGCGTGCCGAAAAAGTTGCCGCCAGGGGCAAATGCAAAGACAATGTCGTTTGTCTGCAAAGGGTTCTACCCGCCTCTCTATCCAGCAAAGGCCAGCCACCGCACCATGCTCCTGATGATCGACAATTACGACTCCTTTACCTTCAACCTGGTGCAATACCTGGGCGAACTGGGTCAGGACGTGCGCGTCCATCGCAATGACGAAATCAGTGTGGCGCAGATCGAGGCCATGCAGCCGGACTATCTGATTATCTCGCCCGGACCGTGCACACCGAACGAAGCAGGCATCTCGCTCGAGGCCATCCGTCATTTTGCGGGCAAGCTGCCGATTCTGGGCGTGTGCCTGGGCCACCAGAGCATCGGGCAGGCCTTTGGCGGCCGCATCATCCATGCACAGACGCTGATGCACGGCAAGGTCTCTCCGGTCCGGCACCATGGCCAGGGGGTATTTGCCGATCTGCCCTCGCCGGTAAGCTGCACGCGTTATCACTCGCTGGTGATCGAACGCGCCACCCTGCCCGACTGCCTGGAAATCACCGCCTGGACGGATGATGGCGAGATCATGGGCGTACGGCACAAGACCCTGCCCATCGAGGGCGTGCAGTTCCATCCGGAATCGATTCTGACCGAGCATGGCCACGCCATGCTGAACAATTTTCTGCAAGCGCACGCCGGCTGGCCCCGTGCGCGTGAGGCACAGGCATGATCACACCGCAAGAAGCATTGAACCGGTTAATTGACCAGAACGAATTGTTTTACGACGAAATGCTGGATCTGATGCGCCAGATCATGCGTGGCGAGATCTCGCCGGCGCTGACGGCCGCCATCCTGATCGGGCTGCGTGTCAAGGTGGAAAGCGTGCTGGAGATTGCCGCGGCCGCCACGGTGATGCGCGAATTTTCCGAACGCGTGCCGGTCAGCCGGCGCGAACATCTGGTGGACACCTGCGGCACGGGTGGCGACAAGACACACAGCTTCAACATTTCCACGGCGGCCGCCTTTGTGGCCGCTGCCGCCGGCGCGCGCGTGGCCAAGCATGGCGGACGCTCGGTCTCCTCCAAATCCGGCAGTGCCGATGTCCTGGAGATCCTCGGCGTCAACATCAACCTGAATGCGGCAGCGGTCGGCGAATGCATCGACCGCATTGGCATCGGCTTCATGTTTGCCCCCAACCATCACAGCGCCATGCGCCATGTGGCCCCGATCCGGCGTGAGCTGGGCGTGCGCACGGTCTTCAACATTCTGGGGCCGCTGACCAATCCGGCCGGCGCCGACAACCAGGTCATGGGGGTCTTCCATCACGACCTGGTCGGCATCCAGGCGCGGGTACTGAAGGAACTGGGCAGCCGCCACGTGCTGATCGTGCACGGCATGGACGGGCTGGATGAAATCACCCTGAGCGACAACACCTGGATGGCCGAACTGAAAGACGGCGCCATCCATGAATCGATTCTCGATCCGCGCGATTATGGTTTTGCCCGCAGTGAACTGAGCGCCCTGCGCGCCGACTCTGCCGAAGCCTCGGCCGCCATGATCGAAAAGGTCCTGGCGGGACAGGCATCGGCAGCGCTGGACATTGTGCTGATCAATGCCGGCGCGGCGATTTACACCGCCGGCGTGGCCGACAGCCTGGCAGACGGCATCGAACGCGCCCGTGAAGCTGTCCGCAGCGGCGGAGCGCAGCAGAAACTGCACGAGCTGATTACCACGAGCCAGTCTCTGGCCGGCTAAACACATTCTGTCGGCCGGCCACGAGGTCGGCCGATGCCATTTACCTGATTGAAATTACCCGACAATCATGAACAAACTCTCCAAAGACATCTTCAAGGCTTACGATATTCGAGGCATCGTCGACAAGACGCTGACCGTGGAAACCACCCGCCTGATCGGCCAGGCCATTGGCTCGGAAGCGCGCGCCCGCAAGGTCAGCCAGGTCGTCATCGGCCGCGATGGCCGCCTGTCCGGCCCGGCACTGTCCGAGGCGCTGGCTGACGGTCTGCGCGCGGCGGGGATCGATGTCATCGATATCGGTCGCGTCGCCACGCCGATGCTGTATTTCGCCACCCACCATCTCGGCACGCAGTCCGGCGTCATGGTGACCGGCAGCCACAACCCGCCGGAGTACAACGGCCTGAAAATGGTCCTGGCCGGTGACACCCTGTCGGGCGAAGACATCCAGGCGCTGTACCAGCGTATCGTCGACGGCAATCTCGACAGCGGCGAAGGGCAACTCTCCAGCGCCGATATCAGCGAAGCCTACTTCGACCGCATTACTGGCGACATCAAGCTGGACCGCCCGATCAGCGTGGTCGTCGATTGCGGTAACGGGGTGGCCGGTGCCTTTGCCCCCATCCTGTTCCGCCGCCTGGGCTGCCGGGTACGCGAGCTGTTCTGCGATGTTGATGGCACTTTCCCCAACCACCACCCCGATCCGGCCAAACCGGAGAATCTGAAGGACGTGATCGAAGCCCTGGAAAAGACGGACGCGGAAATCGGTCTGGCTTTCGACGGCGACGGCGATCGTCTCGGCGTGGTGACCAAGGACGGCAACATCATCTGGCCGGATCGCCAGTTGATGCTGTATGCCGCCGACGTACTGGAACGCAACCCCAAGGCCAAGGTGATCTATGACGTCAAGTCGACGCGCCTGCTCAAGCCCTGGATCAAGGAAAACAAGGGCACGCCGGTGATGTGCCGTACCGGCCACAGCTTCATCAAGGCCAAGATCAAGGAAACCGGAGCCCTGCTGGCCGGCGAGATGAGTGGCCATGTGTTCTTCAAGGAGCGCTGGTACGGCTTTGACGACGGTATGTATACCGGTGCCCGCCTGCTGGAAATCCTGGCGCGGGTCGAAGATCCGAGCGAGCTGCTCAACGCCCTGCCCAACGCTGTTTCGACTCCCGAACTGAACCTGAAAACCAAGGAAGGCGAAAACCACAGCCTGATCGAGGCGCTGCAGACCAGCGCCCGCTTCGATGGCGCGGAAGAAGTCATCACCATGGACGGTCTGCGGGTTGAGTATGCCGACGGTTTCGGCCTGATGCGCGCCTCCAATACCACGCCGGTGATCGTGCTGCGTTTCGAGGCCGACAATCAGCCGGCACTGGAGCGCATCATGGCGGACTTCCGCCGTGAACTGGGCAAAGCCACCAGCGCCAAGCTGCCGTTCTGAGGATGAACATGGATAACAACACGCCTTACCGTCAGGCGGCAGAGACGCTGCACACCGTCCGCGATCTGTTGCGCTTTGCCGTCACCCGTTTCAACCAGGCAGAGCTGGCTTATGGCCACGGCACGACCAACGCCTTCGACGAAGCCGCCTATCTGGTGCTGGCCAGTCTGAACCTGCCGCTGGACCAGCTTGACCCCTACCTGGATGCACGACTGCTGCCGGATGAAATCCGTGATGTGGTAGAGCTGATCGAGCGACGAGTCGAAGAGCGTGTTCCGACGGCCTATCTGACGCACGAAGCCTGGCAGGGTGAGTTCAGTTTCTATGTCGATGAGCGGGTGATCGTGCCACGCTCGTTTGTCTACGAGCTGCTGGGCGAGCCCCTGGCCCCCTGGATCGAGTACCCGGAACTGGTGCACCGCGCCCTTGATCTGTGTACCGGTTCCGGCTGCCTGGCGATCCAGATGGCACATCATTATCCGGATGCCGAAATCGATGCCGTGGACATCTCGCTGGACGCGCTGGAAGTGGCCGCCATCAACGTCGAACAGTACGGGCTGGGTGAACAGATCAACCTGATTCATACCGACCTGTTCGAGGGCCTGGCCGACCGTTACGACCTGATCGTTTCCAATCCGCCCTATGTGGATGCCGAATCGGTCGATGCCCTGCCCGACGAGTATCTGCACGAGCCGGAGCTGGCCCTGGGCTCGGGCCAGGATGGCCTGGATGCCACCCGGGAAATCCTGCGTCGCGCACCGGAGTTTCTCAATGAGCGTGGCGTGCTGCTGGTCGAAATCGGCCACAACCGTGAAGCCCTGGAAGCGGCTTTCCCGCAGCTGCCGTTTGTCTGGCTGGAAACCAGCGGCGGCGACGGTTTCGTCTTTCTGCTCACCAGAGAGGACCTGGTCGCCGGCCTGCAATGACCCGACATGACAAATAAAAATGCCCACCTGTCTGGTGGGCATTTTTTTCGGTCAGTTTCAGGCCGATTTGAGTGACTCACCGGCTTCGCGCTCGGCAATCCACGCCATCAGGCCACTGGCCGACACGGGGGCCGATATGGCAAAGCCCTGTCCCGAGGTGCAGCCGATCTCCAGCAACCGATCCCAGATCGGCTGACTCTCTACGCCCTCTACCACCAGTTTGCGGCCGGTATAGTGGGCAAAGGAGATCATGCTGCGAATAATGGCCTCATTGCCCGGGGCCTTGAGCAGCTTGCGCACGAAGCGCTGATCGATCTTGATGGTATCGAAGGGCAGCTGCTGCAGATGCACCAGCGAGGACGCCCCGGTACCGAAGTCATCCAGGGCAATGGAAATACCGTAATCGCGGCAGCTTTCCAGCTTGTGGATGATTTCTTCAGCCTCTTTCTGCGAGACCGTTTCCAGCACTTCCAGCTCGAGATGTCCATCCGGAATCGGATGACGCATGATCAGCGCCTGGATGCGCGGCAGGAAGCTTTCGTGACGCAGCGTCATGGCAGACAGGTTGACACTGACCGGGATCAGCTTGCCCTGGGCCATCCAGACGCTGGAGTGGCGCAAAGCCTCGCTCATCACCCACCAGTCCAGCTCGCGCATCAGGTCGGTATGCTCAATGGCCGGGAAAAACTCGCCGGGCGACATATAGCCTTCCGGCCGGCGCCAGCGCACCAGCGCCTCAACACCACTGACCGAGTGGTCGACCAGATTGATCTTGGGCTGATAGAACAGCTCGAGCTCATCTTCGGCCAGCGCACGGGCAAAATCACCGCGCAGGGCATGCATGCGGCGGATCTCGACATCCATGCCCTCATCGTAGAAGCGGCAACGCCCGCCGCCCGCTTCACGCGCACGGATCAGTGCGAGATCCGAGCAGCGCATCAGCGCCGAGGCTTCGGCCGAAGCAATATATTCCTGTACCACGCCGATACTGCAGCGCAGGCTGACCTGTTCGCCCTGACACTGGATCGGCGCGCGCATGGCCTCCTGCAAATCAGCCACCAGCTGGTCCAGCGGCTGACTGATGTCGCTGACGGCCACGAATCGCGCCGCCCCGACCCGGCCGACCAGACCGTGCGGCAAGGCACGCTGACTCATGCGCAGGGCCACTTCGCGCAGCACCATGTCGCCCGAGGCGTGCCCCATGCGGGCATTCAGTTCGTGGAAGCCGTCAATGGCCAGCGTCACCACACCAATCTGTTTGTCGGGCACGCCGTGCTGAATCATCTGCCCGATGCGTTCCAGCATCAGTTGCCGGTTGGGCAGACCGGTGAGCGGATCGTGCTGAATCAGGTAGGCCAGATCGTGCTCGGCCTGCTGACTGCGGGCCATGGCATCGAGTCGTTCCAGTGCGTGGCTGATTTCCCCCGCCATGGCGCGCACCAGGCCGACCGTATCCTGATCAAAATAGTGACTTTGCCTTGCGTACAGCACCAGGGTCCCCACGGGCTGACCGTAGAGATGCAGCGGGATGGACAGCATGCTGCGCACGCCGCTGGCGAGAATGGCTTCGCGCCAGGGCTTCAGACTCTCTTCA
The DNA here is from genome assembly GCF_018802765.1 of Paludibacterium sp. B53371. Lineage (NCBI taxonomy): Bacteria > Pseudomonadati > Pseudomonadota > Betaproteobacteria > Neisseriales > Chromobacteriaceae > Paludibacterium > Paludibacterium sp. B53371. Next base: position 1,566,192 of record NZ_CP069163.1, on the reverse strand, counting down.
CGCGAGACCTCATCCACACACTGCACTTCACCGCTGGTGATGGCACGTGCCGATGGCGACTGGCAGGACAAGTCGATGCGAATCGCCGGGATGAAGGATTCGGCGCCGCTGCCGGCCATGGCAACCGGGACAATGTGCCGTTCGGTCAATTCGACCTGCCCGATCCAGGCATGCGCAAAGCCGCCGTGCTCGACGCACAGGCGGCAAATGTCTTCGAATAGTTGTTCACGACTCTGGGCATTGATCAATGCCAGGCTGACGCTGCTCAGGGTGGCATACAGACGTGCGGCAGAGGCGTTGGCATCGCGGCCACTCACCATCTGCAACTGCGCCATGAGGTCCAGCGCCATGCGTTTGCGCAACGCTTCTTCCAGCGCCTCGCGAATCAGTGATGGCTCGGTCAGCGCGGCAGCCTCATTGGCCAGATGTTCGGTCAGGCACTCCGCCAGCCCGCCCAGGGCCGCCAGGGGCACCCCCTGCTTCACGGCCTGAGCCATCACGCTGGCGGACTGATCCGGATCGCTGCAGCCGGTCAGCATGCGCTCCAGGGCCTGGATCAGTGTATCGACCTGGCGCGCAAGGACCACGTCCGGCCGCGCCCCTTGCGTATGTTTGAGCAAATACCAGAACAGCTGTTTGGCCAGCGCGTCCCGCCGGGCAAACAGCGCATGACTGTAGGCCGTCAATACGGCCACATGTTCGGCAGACAGCCCGACGATCCGGCCAAGCGCTTCGAGCATCGACCCCGCGCTTTTCTCCATGCCTGATGTGCCCATGATTGATATGGAATATTCCAATGTAATCTTCGAAGCCCCGCGCCTGCACGCTTTGGCGCTTCGTCCAACAACGGGCTTAAGCCTAACAGAGAATAATTATTTTTGCCACACGCAATAAACATTTTAAATATTCAATTACATACAACTCGGATGCTGGCAATGCGGCAGTTATGAGCATTGCAATCATCATCATGATTGACAGTTTTGATATGAAGAGAGATTATCCTCTCCCCACTCAAGTGCAGACGAGAGACCTTATGTCCAACAGCCAAATTAACTGGTCGGAACTGGAATCAGCCGCGCGCCAGGTTGCCGCCAATGCCTATGTGCCTTACAGCCACTTTGCCGTCGGTGCCGCCATCCTGACGGCTGACGGCCACATGTTCACCGGCTGCAATGTTGAAAATGCCTCTTTCGGGCTGACCAACTGCGCCGAACGCACAGCGGTGTTCGCTGCCCGCGCCCAGACCAATATGCGAGAAGTGATCGCAGTCTGCGTCTATACCCCGACCGATGTGCCTACACCACCGTGCGGCGGATGTCGTCAGGTACTCAACGAGTTCGGACCGACCATGCAGGTCCGCCTGATCTGCAATGGCAAGGATGTGATCAGCACCACGCTGGATCAGCTGCTGCCCGGCGCCTTCGGTCCGAAGAATCTCGACTGAACGACATCGTCACACACGAAAAAGGCCAGCGAACATCGCTGGCCTTTTTTTACACCTGCCGCGGCAGCCGGATCAGCCCACCCACTTGCGGGCAGAGGCAAACATGCGGTACCAGGCACCGTTTTCGCCCCAGTCCGCCGGGTGCCAGCTGTTCTGCACGGTACGGAACACGCGCTCCGGGTGCGGCATCATGATGGTAAAGCGTCCGTCTTCGGTGGTCAGACCGGTAATACCGGCCGGCGAGCCATTCGGGTTGAGCGGGTAGGTTTCCGTCGCGCGGCCATCGAGATCGATGTAACGCAGAGCGACATGCGCCTTGCCCTGCGCCCCGGCGGCAAATACCGCCCGGCCTTCACCGTGACTCACCACGACCGGCAACTGACTGCCCACCATGTCGCCAAGGAAGATCGACGGCGAATCAGCAACTTCGACCATGGCAAAACGCGCCTCGAACTGCTCGGAAGCATTGCGACGGAACACCGGCCAATGTTCGGCACCCGGGATCATGCCGGAGAGGTGCGACATCATCTGGCAACCGTTGCACACCCCCAGCGCGAACACATCCTGACGGGCGAAGAAGGCCTGGAACTGCTCTCGCGCCCGGGCATTGAACAGAATGCTCTTGGCCCAGCCTTCACCGGCACCCAGCACGTCTCCGTAGCTGAAGCCGCCACACGCCGCCAGACCATGGAAGTCAGCCAGCGAGAGGCGCCCGGAGAGGATGTCACTCATGTGCACATCCACGGCCGCAAACCCGGCGCGGTCAAAGGCAGCCGCCATTTCCACCTGGCCATTGACGCCCTGCTCGCGCAGGATTGCCACGCGCGGACGATGGCCGCTCTGGATGTACGGCGCCGCCGGATCTTGCTGAACATCGAAGGACAGGTTGGCAAACAGGCCGCGCGACTTGCTGTTGGACAACAGCAAGTGTTCGCTGTCGGCGCAGGCCGGATTGTCTCGCAGGCGTTGCAGACGGTAGCTGGTCTCCGACCAGGCGCGCTGCAAATCGGTGCGGCTCTCGTTGAACAGTTCCTGACCACGATGCTTGATGATCAGGCGATCCTTGTTGTTGATGCGCCCAAGGACAAACAACTCGCGACCGATACCCGCCTGCATGAAGCGCGAAATGACTTCGGCGGTATGCACCTTCTTGACCTGCAGCACAGCGCCCAGCTCTTCATTGAACAGCACGCGCATGACGCGGCCACGGGTGGCGGCTTCCGGCGTCGGCTGCACGAAGTCATCAATATAGCGCTGGGTCTTGCGGCGCTCGATCACCAGCTCCTGCAAATCGATCGACAGGCCGACATGGCCGGCAAACATCATTTCCGACAGCGTGGCGAACAGGCCGCCATCCGAGCGGTCGTGATAGGCCAGCAACATGTCGTCGCGAATCAGGCTTTGCAGCGTGTCAAAGAACGACTGCAGTTGCTGCGGGCTCTCCACATCCGGCGAACGGCCACGCAGGTGCTTCCAGACCTGGCCGTAGATCGAGCCGCCAAGACGGCAGCGGCCATAACCGAGGTCGATCAGGATCAGGTCGGTGTCTTTCTCGTCCTTCAGGTCAGGCGTGACCGTCTTGCGCACATCCTGAACCGGCGCGAAGGCCGACACGACCAGCGACAGCGGTGCTGTCACCGATTTTTGCGTCTCGCCCTCCTGCCAGACGGTCTTCATCGACAGGGAGTCCTTGCCAACCGGAATCGACAGCCCCATGTCGCAGGCCAGACTCGATACGCCCTCCACCGTCTGGTAAAGGTTGGCATCTTCACCCGGGTGACCGGCAGCCGCCATCCAGTTGGCCGACAGCTTGACGTTGGACAGACTGCCGACATAAGCCGCGGCAATATTGGTGAGTGCTTCGCCCACGGCCAGACGACCGGAAGCCGGCGCATTGAACAGGGCCGACGGCGCACGCTCGCCCATGGCCATGGCTTCGCCCAGATAGCTGTTGAAGCCCATGGCGGTCACGGCAACGTCGGCTACCGGTACCTGCCAGCGTCCGACCATCTGGTCGCGCGCGGTCAGACCGCCGACGGTGCGGTCACCGATCGTGATGAGGAAGGACTTGTCGGCCACCGTCGGGTGGCGCAGCACGCGGTAGGCGGTTTCGCGCAGGTCATATTGCGCGGCATCGAACACTTCGAAGGCGAACTCGCGGCTGCTGACGTCACGCGTCATGCGCGGCGGCTTGCCCAGCAACACCTCCATCGGCATGTCGACCGGGAGATTGTTGAAATGATCATCGCGCACCTGCAGACGACCGTCGTCGGTCGCCGTCCCCACCACGGCGAACGGGCAGCGTTCGCGCTCGGCCATGGCACGGAAACGCTCGAGATCCTGCGGCAGGATCGCCAGCACATAGCGCTCCTGCGACTCATTGGACCAGATCTGCATCGGCGTCATGCCAGCATCTTCGAGCTGAATCTCGCGCAGATTGAAAATGGCGCCACGCCCGGCATCATTGACCAGTTCCGGGAAGGCGTTTGACAGGCCACCCGCCCCGACATCGTGAATCGACACGATCGGATTGGCTTCGCCCAGCTGCCAGCAGCGGTCAATCACTTCCTGGCAGCGACGCTGAATTTCCGGGTTGCCACGCTGCACCGAATCGAAATCCAGGTCTTCGTGATTGGCCCCGGTATCCATGCTGGAGGCCGCACCGCCCCCCAGGCCAATGAGCAGGCCAGGACCGCCCAGCTGGATCAGCAAAGCGCCTTCCGGGATGCGATCCTTGCGGATCTGGCGCCCCTGAATATTGCCCAGACCGCCGGCAATCATGATCGGCTTGTGATAGCCGCGCATTTCGCCGTGGTACATCTCTTCGAAGGTACGGAAGTAACCGGTCAGGTTTGGCCGGCCGAATTCGTTGTTGAAGGCGGCCGCGCCGATCGGGCCTTCGATCATGATGTCGAGCGCCGAGGCGATGCGCGAAGGACGCCCGTATTGCGGCTGGTCCTTCAGATAGTGTTCCCAGGGCTGCACAAAGCCCGGGATATTCAGATTGGAGACCGAGAAACCACACAGGCCGGCCTTGGGACGCGAGCCGCGTCCGGTCGCACCTTCGTCACGGATCTCCCCGCCCGAACCGGTGGCGGCACCGGCAAAGGGGGAAATCGCTGTCGGGTGGTTGTGGGTTTCCACCTTCATCAGGATGTGGGTCGGCTCCTCGTGATAGGCATAGCCGGCATCCGATGCATTCGGGTAGAAACGGCCCACGGTGGCGCCTTCGATGACCGAGGCATTGTCGCTGTAAGCCACCAGGGTACCTTGCGGGTGCGCCTCATGGGTGTCGCGAATCATGCGGAACAGCGATTTGTCGCGCGCTTCGCCATCAATCACGAAGCTGGCATTGAAAATCTTGTGGCGGCAATGCTCCGAATTGGCCTGAGCAAACATCATCAGTTCCACATCGGTCGGATTGCGCTGCAGGCGCTGGAAGTTTTCCACCAGATAATCGATTTCGTCGGCCGACAGAGCCAGACCCAGCGTCAGATTGGCCTGCGCCAGCGCAGAACGGCCGCCCGACAGGATGTCGACACTGGTCAGCGGCTGTGGCGGCACATGCAGGAACAGACGCTCGACGGCGTCGAAATCGGCCAGAACGGTTTCGGTCATGCGATCGTGCAGCAGCGCGGCCAGCTGGCTGCGCTCGTCCTCGGTCAGTGCACGGTCGGCCGCGGCCCGATAGGCGGTGGCGCGCTCGACGCGGCGCAGGCCGGTCAGACCGCAGTGATGGACGATGTCCGTGGCCTTGGAGGCCCAGGGCGACAGCGTGCCGAGACGTGGCACCACCAGAAACAGCTCACCGGCCGGTTCCGCCGCCGGAGCAGGCTCGCCATAGGTCAGGACTCGGGCAAGCAATTCCTGGCCTGTGGCGTCGAGTGGCACATCGCTCTCGACAAGATGCCAATACTCGGCGGAAAGATTGATTTCAGGCAGACCGGCAGCCTGCGCTGCGGCGATGAGTTTTTCCAGACGGAACTGTGACAGGGCGACTCCACCCCGCAGCTTGATAATGTGAGCCATTCAGCACCCGCGACAAGTTTCAGGAAAGCGCGTCATAATACCAGTAAATATGCGGTCAGTTTAAGCAATCTGCCATTCACTGTCCGAGACTAAAACATTCACTCCGCATTTCTATAAATTTCGCCCTGGAGTCCCTTCACATGAAAAAAATTGAAGCCATCATCAAGCCATTCAAACTGGACGAGGTGCGTGAGGCACTGTCCGATCTGGGCGTCAACGGACTGACGGTCAGCGAAGTCAAGGGATTTGGCCGCCAAAAAGGCCATACCGAGCTTTACCGGGGCGCAGAATATGCCGTGGATTTTCTGCCCAAGGTAAAAATCGAAGTGGTTCTGCCGGATGATCTGGTCGACCGCGCCATCGACAGCATTGTCGCCACGGCACGCACCGGCAAAATCGGCGATGGCAAGATTTTCGTCACCCCGGTCGAGCAGGTGGTGCGCATTCGCACCGGCGAAACCAACGAAAGCGCCATTTAAGGCCCTCTGGCGCGAAAGCATGCGCCCGCCGGCCAGCCATGGCAACAACATCAATTTTTGCTAATAGACAAAAAACAACGCACACCCGAGGGTGTGCGTTGTTTTTTTACCTGCCGTGTCAGTTCCAGAACTTCCACCAGGCCATTTGCTGCTCATGCCATGGCTGGCTCAAATACTGACTCTTGGGATAATTAAGCGCCAGAACACGCCTGGCATCACCCTGCAGCGTGGTCATGCCCAGCCGGCCATAGCCCTCGACCATAATGGCCAGCGCCTCTTCCACATAGCGGGTATTACCGTATTCGCTGACGACGCTCTGAGCCCGGTTGACGGCTGCCACATAGGCACCGCGCTTCATGTAGTAGCGCGCCACGTGCATTTGATACCCGCCCAGCGCATCCACCAGCTGGTTCATTTTCTTCAGCGAGTCGGCGGCATATTTGCCATTCGGGAAACGGGTCACCACTTCATTGAAAGCAGCAAAGGCATTGGCCGAGGCTTTCGGGTCACGCTCGCTCATGTCCTGACCGCCCCACTTGGCGAACCAGCCATCGTCGTTATTCAGGTAGATCAGGCCCTTGAGGTAATAAACGTAATCGACATTCGGGTGCGAAGGATGCAACTTGATGAAGCGATCGCAAGCGGCCAGCGCCAATTCCGCCTCATGATCGCGGTAATAAGTGTATGCAATGTCGATTTGTGCCTGTTGCGCATATCGGCCATACGGATAACGCGCCTGCAAAGTTTCGTATAATTTCTCTGCACGGGTATAATTACCGGAATCCAGCTCGGAACGGGCCTCCGTATACAGCTTGTCCACAGTCCAGCCACGCGTTTCGTCATAGGTATCTGGCGTCGCACACGCGGACAATCCCAGCACAACCAACATAGCTGCAACGTATCTTTTCATGACCGATCCTTATTTTGATTCCGAGGATTATAGCGATAACTCGGAAAACGAGGTATCCACCTCGCAAGAATTCGTTGTACCCCAGGCCATGGCCGGCGAACGTCTTGATGCCGCCCTGGCAAAACTGCTGTCTGATTATTCCCGCAGCCGTCTGTCCCAGTGGATCAAGGACGGCGATGTCCTGCTGGACGGCAAGACTGCCACGCCGCGCACGCGCGTGCAAGGAGGAGAACAGATCCGGGTGGAAATCCGCCCTTCGGCAGAAGACCTGTCCTTCAAGCCCGAAGCCATGGATCTGCCGATTGTTTACCAGGACGAGCACATCATCGTCATCAACAAACCGGTCGGCATGGTCGTTCATCCGGCCGCCGGCAACTGGTCGGGCACCCTGCTTAACGGGCTGCTGCATCACGATCCTGCCCTGTCGCGCGTGCCGCGCGCCGGCATCGTGCACCGCCTCGACAAGGAAACCAGCGGCCTGATGGTCGTCGCCCGCACCATTCCGGCCCAGACCGAGCTGGTGCGCCAGTTGCAGGCCAGAACCGTCACCCGCCTCTATCGCGCCATTGCCGACGGCCAGGTGCCGTGCGACGGCAAGATCGACGCCCCCATCGGCCGCGACCCGCACAACCGCCAGCGCATGGCGGTGGTGAAATTCGGCGGCAAACCGGCAGTCACCCATATCCGTGTCCTGGAGCGCTACCCCAGCCACAGCTACATCGAGTGCAAGCTGGAAACCGGCCGCACCCACCAGATTCGCGTCCACATGCGCGAAGCACGCCACCCGCTGGCCGGCGACCCGCTGTATGGCAACCCGCGCCACAGCATGCCGGAAGAGGTGGCACTGGCGGTCAAGGCGCTGGGCCGCCAGGCATTGCACGCCTGCAAGCTGTCGCTGATCCACCCGGCGACCGGCGAAGAAATGAGCTGGACGGCACGCATTCCGGACGACATGCGCCACCTGCTGGCCACCCTGCGCGCCGAGCGTCCCGGCACCTTCCATGCCGGCAGCGACGACGAGCTGGAAGATGACGAGTGGGATGACGACGACGAAGACGGTGTCGAGGTGCTGTATGTCCGTGACTGAGTGGCTGCAGGCCGACTGGCCGGCACCTGCCCGGGTGCGCACGCTGATCACCACCCGCCGGGGAGGTGTCAGCCCGGCGCCGTTTGACAGCCTCAACCTGGGCGATCACGTCGGCGACGCGCCGGAAAATGTACAGGCCAATCGCGCACTGCTGCGCCAACAGCTGCCGGCCGAGCCGGCCTGGCTGGTCCAGACGCACAGCACCCTGGTCCGCCAGGCAGAGCAGCTGGGCGCCCCGGAGGAAGGGGATGCCAGCGTGGCCCATAGCGCCAACACCGTGTGCTGCGTGATGACCGCGGACTGCCTGCCGGTCTTGTTGTGCGACCAGCGCGGCCGTGTGGTTGCCGCCGCTCATGCCGGCTGGCGCGGGCTGTGCAACGGCATTCTCGAAGCCACCGTTGCCGGGATGCAATGCGAGCCCGCCTCCCTGCTGGCCTGGCTCGGACCAGCTATCGGCCCGGATGCCTTCGAGGTGGGCGGCGAAGTCCGCCGCGCCTTCATGGCGGCTGACCCGCAGGCCGCCGAGGCCTTTCATCAGATCGATGACGACAAGTTTTTGGCCGACATCTACCATCTGGCACGACAACGCCTGCAGCGATGCGGCGTGCAAGCCATCTACGGCGGTGATCATTGCACCGTGATCGAACGCGGACGGTTTTTCTCCTATCGCCGCGATGGCCGCACCGGCCGCATGGCCAGCCTGATCTGGCTGTCAGACGAACAAACAGGCTAAACCGGGACAGCCTACGGCACCTGGCCCTGCTCTGCGCAAGAAATAACTTGCACAGGGCGGGCTTAACTATTCATTACACCGCGCAAATAGAGTAAAATTCCGCCTTTTACGCTGCATCCGCCGACGACATGTCCACAGAATTGACCCAGCTCGCCGAACAAGTGGCGCGCCGCCGCACCTTCGCCATCATCTCCCACCCTGACGCCGGCAAGACGACCCTGACGGAAAAATTACTGCTGTTCTCAGGTGCCATTCAGCAGGCCGGCACGGTCAAGGGCAAGAAAACCGGCAAGTTCGCCACTTCCGACTGGATGGAGATCGAAAAGCAGCGCGGCATTTCCGTCGCCTCGTCGGTCATGCAGTTCGAGTACCGCGAGCATACCGTCAACCTGCTCGACACCCCCGGTCACCAGGACTTCTCGGAAGACACCTATCGGGTGCTGACCGCTGTCGACTCGGCCCTGATGGTGATCGACGCCGCCAAGGGCGTGGAAGAACAGACCATCAAGCTGCTGAACGTCTGCCGCCTGCGCAATACGCCGATCGTCACCTTCATGAACAAGTACGACCGTGAAGTGCGCGACTCGCTGGAGCTGCTCGACGAAGTCGAGAACATCCTGAAAATCCGCTGTGCGCCGGTGACCTGGCCAATCGGCATGGGCAAGACCTTCCGCGGGGTGTACAGCCTGCTGTCCGACGAAATCATCCTGTTCGAAGCCGGCAGCGAGAAGCTGCTGACCGAAGTGGAAATCATCAAGGGCATCGACAATCCGCGTCTGGATGAACTGTTCCCGCTGGAAATGGAACAGCTGCGCATGGAGATCGAGCTGGTCAAGGGCGCCTCGAACGAATTCGACCTGCAGGCATTCCTGGACGGCAGCCTGACGCCAGTGTTCTTCGGCTCGGCCATCAACAACTTCGGCGTACGCGAGATTCTGAACGCCCTGATCGACTGGGCCCCCGCCCCGAGCGAACGCGACGCCACCGTGCGCAGCGTGCAGCCGGACGAACAGCCCTTCTCGGGCTTCGTGTTCAAGATCCAGGCCAATATGGACCCGAAGCACCGCGACCGCATTGCCTTCCTGCGCGTCTGCTCCGGCCGCTTCGAGCGCGGCATGAAGATCAAGCACCTGCGCCTGAATCGTGACATCGCCGCCTCCAGCGTGGTCACCTTCATGGCCCATGCGCGTGAAACTGTGGAAGAGGCCTTTGCCGGCGACATTATCGGCATCCCCAACCATGGCAACATCCAGATCGGCGACAGCTTCTCCGAAGGCGAGGCGCTGCAATATACCGGCATCCCGTTCTTTGCCCCGGAGCTGTTCCGCACCGTCCGCATCAAGAACCCGCTCAAGCTCAAGCAATTGCACAAGGGCCTGCAGCAGCTGGGCGAGGAAGGGGCGGTCCAGGTCTTCAAGCCGCACAACGGCGGCGACCTGATCCTCGGCGCCGTGGGGGTGCTGCAGTTTGACGTGGTGGCGGCACGCCTGGCGGCCGAATACAGCGTGGATGCGGTATTCGAGTCGACCAGCATCTGGAGTGCCCGCTGGGTCAGCTGTCCGGACCGCAAGAAGCTGGAAGAATTCGAATCGGCACTGGTCAACCAGATGTCGATCGACGCCGGCGGCAATCTGGCCTTCCTGGCCACCAGCCGGGTCAACCTCAACCTGACCCAGGAGCGCTGGCCGGACATCGTTTTCCACGAAACCCGCGAACATGCCGTCAAACTGAACGACTGACGGCCTGTCAGGATGGAAGCCGTCAAAAACAGGCGGCTTCCATCTAGAGCAAGGGCTCCAAACGTGCGACAATAACCAAAATCAGACAAGCCTGAACGCCATGAGCCGAACCCGCATCAAAACCTACGACCGCATCATTCAGGAAAGCCTGAAGCTGTTCAACGAGCAGGGCGAGCGCAGCATCACCACCAACCACATCGCGGCCCACCTGGGCATCAGCCCGGGCAATCTGTATTACCACTTCCGCAACAAGGAAGAAATCGTCTACCAGATCTTCGTGCAGTATCGCGACTTCATTAACCAGCGACTGGCCGCGCCGAACAACCGCACCATGACGGTCGACGATCTGGTCAACTATCTGGATACAGCCTTCCAGGCCATGTGGCAGTTCCGCTTCATGTTCTACGACCTGCCGGGCCTGCTGGCGCGCAACCCGCAGCTGCAGACGGAGTACCACCAGTTCGTCAACACGGATCTGCAGGAGCTGCTGGCACGACACTTCGAGGAGTTCATCCGGCTGGGGCTGCTGCGAATGGAGAAGGAAGACATCGGCCCGGTGGGGACCAATATCTGGCTGGTGGTGAAGTTCTGGTTCGCTTTCGAGCAAACCTCGCGCCCCAAGGCGCCGATCACCGAGCTGTCCGGTTATCGCGGCGTGCGTCAGGTGCTGGCGCTGCTCAAGCCCTATGTGGCCCCGGACTTCGCCGGCGCCTACCAGATGCTGGCTGACCGCTACCCCTGCTAAGCAATCAGGGACCTCGTCAAAGATGGCGCCGCTTGCGGCGCCATCGTCGTTTCTAACCCTGACGCATCCTGCTAGCCAGCGCCTCGGCGGCGCGCAGCGAGAAGGCATAGACCGACAGCTGCGGATTGGCCCCAATGCTGGTCGGAAAAACCGAGCCATCCATCACGGTCAGATTGGCCAGCTGCCAGTGACGCCCATGGCCATCCACCACGCCTGAGCGGACATCCCCGGCCATCGGCGCACCGCCCATGACATGGGCGCTGACCACTCTGGCCAGGCCCACCTTGAGCGGCAGCCCGGCAATCATCTGCCGTGCCTCCGGCCAGCTGCGTGCCGGCTGAGCTGACTCATGCACCGGCAACACCGTGCTGGCTCCGGCGGCAAACTGCAACTCGGCCATGGTCAGCCAGCTGCGGCGCAAGGCCTCCCACAACACATCGTTGATCGGATAATCCAGCTGCGGCAGACCATCGCGATTCAACTGCACCACCCCACCCTGGCTGTCCGGATGAAAGCCGTCGCGCACCAGTGCCAGCATGACCTGCAAATGCGGCAGATCGCGCATCAGTGCAGCATGACCGGCGCCAAAACCGCTCATCGTCGCCCCCATGATCAACGGATGAACCGGCGGCACTTCCAGCTTGTAGCCCAGCGGGCCATCCAGTGGCTCGGTATGCATGAAGTGGTCGCTGTACAGCGTTTGCGGCGCACCATCAAAGGCATCGATACGCTCGGCAAAGCGCGCCCCCGACAAAGCCACCGGGTGCAGGAAGGTGCGACGCCCCAGCAGACCATGCGGATCGGGGGCCTGGCTGCGCAGCAAAATGGCCGGCGTACCAATGGCACCGGCGGCCAGCACCACCTCACGCGCCCGAATGGTTACGACCCGGCCCGTGGGGCGCAAGCCATCGGCGGCCAGCGGCAGGCAGCGCACCGACGTAACCCGCGTACCCGCCGCATCAAAGCTCAAGGCATCCACCCGCATGCGCGTCAGCAGCTGCGCACCATGACGCAAGGCCGAAGGAATGGTGGTCACCAGCATGGATTGCTTGGCATTGGTGGCACAACCCATGCCGCAATAGCCCAGATTCCAGCAGCCGCGCACATTGCGCCGGATCTGGCCATAGGGAATCCCCAACGCACGACAGCCACGCCCCAGGGCCTGGTTATTGGCATTGGGCTCCACCAGCCAGTCGGCCACCCCCAGCCGGGCCTCCGCGCGGGCAAACCACGGCGCCATTTCTGCCGTGGTCAGCGCCGTCAGGCCATAGCGCTCGCGCCACCACGCCAGGGTCGGCTCCGGCGTACGGAATGAGGAGGTCCAGTTGACCGTGGTACTGCCCCCCACCGTCCGCCCCTGCAGGATGGTGATCCCCCGATCTACCGTCTTGCGGGCAGCGGACTCCTGATACAGCGCCGGATAGGCCTCTCGCTCCAGCAGATGAAAATCGCGCGAGCTTTTCAGCCCGCCCTCTTCGATCAGGATCACCGAATACCCCTGCATGGCCAGCACCTCGGCGGCCATGCCGCCACCGGCGCCAGTGCCGATAATCGCCACATCCGCCTGCAGCGTCTGATCCTGATGTACGCTCGCGCCATCGGTCACGCGCCAGCCCTGACTCAGCCCCTGCTCCCACGGGTCCGGAATCGTCGCCTTGCCACTCATTGCAACACCCCCATGATGCGTGCTGGTCTTTGATAGCCGATGCCGGGCCAGCTTTCCTCATTGCCATACCAGGCCGCCGCAATCAGGGCATGCAAGGCCTGATACCCCGTGCGCAGCAAGGCCAGACGACTCAGCTGCCAGCGACGCAGAAAGGCCGCGACTTCGATGGCATCCGCCCGCGACCAAGGCGTGCTCAGGCCGGCCAGATAACGCCGCCCCCAGGGATTGCCCAGCAAGTCGAACAACTGGCGCAATTCGCGCTGCAAGGCCAGGGGCAAGGCGGCAATGGCCTGATCCACGCCCTGCACGACCCGCGCCACCTGCAGTGCCTCGACCGCCAGCATGGCTGGTGCGATGGCCCCCACCACCACGGCATCCTGCGGCGTCAGAAACTGAAAGGCCTTCGAACTGCCGGTTGGCGTTTCAGGCGCCGGCCGCGCCAGCCAGCCAGCCCCCAGCAGCACCACGCCACCCAGCACGCCCCCCTTGATCAGTTGTCGGCGTGTCAGCATCACTTGCGCACCATCAGCTTGAGCAAGCACCGCGCCAGGGCACCATAGGGAGGCAACAGCATCCAGCGCGTCTGCAGACGCCGCTGCTGCATCACCGGCTTGAGCTTGGACATCGTCAGGAAGCCCTCACGGCCATGGTAATGGCCCATGCCAGAGGGGCCGACACCGCCAAACGGCATATCCTCCTGAATCACATGCAGCATGGTTTCATTGATCACCACCCCGCCGGAAACCGTCTGCTGCAAGACGCGTTGCTGTACGGCAGGCTGGTCGCTGAACAGATAGAGCGCCAGCGGACGCGGTCGCTGGTTGATATAGTCGATGGCCTGCGGCAGATCGTCGTACTCGACCAGCGGCAATACCGGGCCGAAGATCTCTTCCTGCATCAACACGGCGTCCTCCGGGCATTGCCAGACCAGAGTCAGCGGCAGTTTGCGCACAGAGGCCGTGTCCTCCTGACGCGGATTGATCTGCTCAACCACGGCCCCGGCCGCCCGCGCCGCCTCGATCCAGCTGGCCAGACGCTGGTAATGGCGCTGGTTGATGATGGCGGTGTAATCAGGATTGTCTTTCAGCGCCGGATACAATTTGCGCGCAGCCGCAGACAGCGCCCTGACCCACTGTTCGCGCTGACCGCGCGGCAGCAGCACATAATCCGGCGCGACGCAGGTCTGCCCGGCATTGAGCATCTTGCCGGCAACGACCGCTTCGGCAGCACGCGCCATATCGGCATCGGCGGCCAGCAATACCGGCGATTTACCGCCCAGTTCGAGCGTCACCGGGGTCAGATTCGCCGCCGCCGCGCGCATCACCTCGCGCCCCACGGCCGTCGAGCCGGTAAACAGCAGATGATCGAACGGCAGGCTGCCGAAGCGCTGCGCCAGTTCAACCGGACCGTTGAACACCTGCACGACCTCGGGCCCCAGCGCCTGCGCCAGGAGATCGGCCAGCAAGGCGCCGGTTTGCGGGGTGAACTCGGACATCTTGATCATGGCGCGATTGCCGGCGGCCAGGGCGGCCACCAGCGGACCAATCGCCAGAAACAGCGGATAGTTCCAGGGCACCACAATGCCGACCACGCCCAGCGGCTGCGGCATCACCCGGTTGCGCGCCGGCTTGAACCAGAACGCCACCGAGCGGCGCTGCGGCCGCATCCAGCGGCGCAGATGGTGGCGCGCATGCCGAATTCCCTCCAGCGAGGGAAACAGCTCGGCCAGCCGGGTTTCTTCCGCACTGCGATGACCAAAATCGGCGCTGATGGCGGCAGCGATGGCGTCCTGATGCTGAAACAGCACATCGGCCAGCCGGGTCAGGCGCTGGCGTCGCAAAGCCAGATCCGGAAACGGCTCGCGCCGACTGGCGGCCTGCATGGCGGCAAAGGCGGCCTCCAGGGTTGATACTTGCTGCTCCGGCAGCAGGGTCGGGCTTCCCATCCTATCTCCTTAGACTTGCCTGGCTCACGTCACGAACGGACGTTTGGAGCCGTAACTCTAACCAGAATAGCACCGCCCTCGCCGGCATGTCATGGCAAAACCAGGCGTCCTAGCCGTTCTCAAAATAAAATGACCGCTGGTCGTATTATTTTTGCGACAGCATGATCCCGCAGAAGGGATAAAAAAACGGCACCCTCTGTCGAGGATGCCGCTTTGTCGAACGGGAAGCGGATGGCTTAGAGGATTTCCAGAATGCCTGCCGCGCCCATGCCGGTACCGATACACATGGTCACCATGCCATAGCCGCTCTGACCACGGTTACGCATGCCGTGCACCAGGGTGGCGGTACGGATGGCACCGGTCGCACCCAGCGGGTGACCGAGCGCGATGGCACCACCATGCGGGTTGACCAGGCTGGTATCCAGCTCCAGATCGCGAATCACGGCCAGGGCCTGAGCGGCAAACGCTTCATTCAGCTCGATCCACTTCAGGTCAGCCTGGCTGATGCCGGCCTGACGGCAAGCCAGCGGAATGGCTTCCTTCGGACCGATCCCCATGATGGCCGGCGGCACACCCTTGACCGAGAAGGTCACGTAGCGCGCCAGCGGGGTCAGGTTGAACTGCTTGAGGATCTTTTCCGACACCAGAACCACGGCACCGGCGCCATCGGACATCTGCGAGCTGTTACCGGCAGTGACCGTACCCTTGGCATCAAAGACCGTCTTCAGCTTGGCCAGACCTTCCAGCGAAGTGTCGGCACGCGGGCCTTCGTCGGTGTCGAGCAGTTTCTTGCTGATCTGCACTTCACCGGTCGCCAGATTCGGGCGACGATAAGTGGCTTCGAACGGGGTGATTTCCGACTTGAAGGCACCGGCCTCGATGGCCGCCAGTGCGCGACGATGCGATTCGACGGCGAAGGCATCCTGATCTTCGCGCGAAACGCCCCATTGCTGCGCCACCTTCTCGGCGGTCAGACCCATGCCATAGGCAATGGCGTAGTTCTCATCCCTGGCGAAGATTTCCGGGTTCAGGGCGATTTTGTTACCCATCATCGGCACCATCGACATCGACTCGGCACCACCGGCAATCACCACATCGGCCTCACCCAGACGGATACGGTCGGCGGCCATTTGCACGGCATTGATACCGGAAGAGCAGTAACGGTTGATGGTGACACCACCCACCGTATCCGGCAGGCCAGCCAGCAGCACGCCGATACGCGCCATGTTCAGACCCTGCTCGGCTTCCGGGAAGGCGCAACCGACCACGGCATCGGAAATCAGGCTGGTATCCAGCGACGGCACCTGGGCCAGCGCCCCCTTGATGACATGCGCCAGCAGGTCATCCGGACGAACGTGACGCAGCATGCCGCGCGGGGCTTTACCAACCGGACTGCGCGTCGCTGCAACGATATAGGCTTCTTGTACTTGCTTAACCATGATTGTTTTTCTCCCTCAATTACGCAGCGGCTTGCCGGTGGTCAGCATATTGGCAATGCGGTCCTGGGTCTTGCTGTTCTTCAGCAAGGTCATGAAGGCCTTGCGTTCCAGCTCCAGAATCCACTGCTCGTCGACCTCGGTGCCGGCCTCGACGTCGCCACCGGTCATCACATCTGCAATCAGACCGGAGATGAAGAAGTCGTGCTGGCTGATGAAACGCCCTTCGAGCATGTTCACCAGTTGGCCCTTGATCGATGCTGCACCGGTGCGGCCCGCAACCGGGAAAGACTTGACCTTGAGCGGCGGACGATAGCCGGATTCGGCCATGGCCAGTGCCTGCTGCTTGGCGACGTACAACAGCTCATAGGCGTTGAACACCACCACATCGGTCGGACGGAAGTAACCGATTTCCTGCGTTTCGATGGCGCTGGTGCCCACCTTGGCCATGGCCACGGCCAGGAAGTAATCCTTCAGCACCGACAGGATGTCGCCACCCTTGGCTTGCTGAGCGGCACGCAGTGCGAATTCCTTGCAACCACCACCGCCCGGCAGCAGACCGACACCCACTTCAACCAGACCGACGTAGGATTCGAGTGCGGCAACCACCTTGTCGACGTGCATGGTGAACTCGCAGCCACCACCGAAGACGTAACCCTGAGTGGCGGCCACGGTCGGGATCTGGCTGTAGCGCAGGCGCATCGAGGTATCCTGGAAGCGACGCACCATATTCTCGATGCTGTCCCAGTCCCCCATCATGAAGGCCGGCATCATCGACTGCAGATCGGCACCCACCGAGAACGGCTCTTCCGTCTGCCAGATCACCAGGGCCTTGAAACGGGCCTCGGCAATATCGAGCGCGGCATTGACGCCTTCGAGTACATCCGGACCAATGGCATGGGCCTTGCTCTTGAACGACACCACCAGCACATCGTCACCGGTCGTGAAGGCGCGCACGCCATCGTTCTCGTAAACGGTTTCGCCCAGCGGGGCATTCTTCTCGCCCAGCACCTTGGCCGGTGCCAGCTGACGGCGGTAGACATCCAGCGTGGAGCGACCCACCAGCTTGCCGCCTGCAGCATCGTAGGAACCGTCGGCGAAATGCACGCCGGCACGGTCGGCTTCCAGCACCCAGGCCGGCAGCGCGGCAGCAGACAGGGTCTTGCCGGCCTTGATGTCTTCATTCACCCAGCCGGCCACTTGCTGCCAGCCTGCCGATTGCCAGGTCTCGAACGGACCGAAGTTCCAGCCAAAACCCCAGCGAATGGCGAAGTCGACGTCACGCGCACTGTGAGCGATATCAGCCAGGTGGAAAGCGATGTAATGGAACACATCGCAGAAGCAGGCCCAGAGGAACTGCGCCTGCGGGTGGCTGCTTTCGCGCAGCGCCTTGAACTTGGCGGCAGGATCCGGATTCTTGAGGATTTCCTTGACCGCATCGTCGCCCTTCTCGCCCGAGCCGACATAATTGCCGCTGGCCGGGTCGAGCACGAACATCTGCTTACCTTCCTTCTTGTAGATGCCGACCTTGGTCTTGGCACCCAGTGCACCGGCAGCAATCAGTTTCTGCAGCCATTCAGGCGACTTGAACAGGCCATGCCACGGGTCGTTCGGCAGGGTGTCCTGCATGGTCTTGACCACATGCGAGAAGGTGTCCAGACCGACCACATCCGCCGTACGGAAGGTAGCCGACTTCGGACGGCCGAGGCGCGGGCCGGTCAGATCGTCGACCACATCGAAGCGGATGCCGAATTTTTCGGCATTGGCGATGGTCGCCAGCATGGAGAACACGCCGATGCGGTTGGCGACGAAGTTCGGGGTATCTTTGGCGCGGATCACGCCCTTGCCCAGCGTGGTCACCAGGAAGCGTTCCAGGTTGTCCAGCATCTCGGCACCCGAGCCACGGCACGGGATGATTTCCACCAGGTGCATATAGCGCGGCGGATTGAAGAAGTGCACGCCGCAGAAATGCGGCTTGAGGTTGTCCGGCAGGCTGTCGGCCAGGGTGTTGATCGACAGGCCGGAAGTATTGGTCACGAAGATCGTGTTTTCGCCCAGATGGGGCGCGACCTTGCGGTACAGGTCGGTCTTCCAGTCCATGCGTTCTGCGATGGCTTCGATCACCAGATCGCAGTCTTTCAGCAGGGACAGATGATCGTCATAGTTGGCAGCGGTGATGGCACTGATGGCATCCTTGCCGGCCAGCGGGGACGGTTTCTGTTTCTTCAGCGCGTCAATTGCCTTCAGCGCGATGGCATTCTTGTCGCCGGTCGTGGCCGGCAGGTCGAACAGCACGGTCGGTACCTTGGCATTGGCCAGATGGGCGGCAATCTGTGCCCCCATCACGCCGGCACCGAGTACCGCTACCTTACGCACGATAAACTTGGTTTGAGACATGGTTTCCTCGTTTATTGAATACACATGTTTAGTGCGGTTTGTCGCCGGTGTTGCAGCACACCGGTGCAACCGCCTCTCGGACGGGCCCCTCAACCCTTCCGTTACTGCCGACAGGCGGCGCCGGAAAGCACGCCGCCTGTCACCACGCCTCTAAACGGACTGCTGATTAGAAGCGATAGTTGTACGCCAGACCGATCATTTGCATATGGGTCTTGAACGAACCCGAAGTGGTTTCGCCGTTACCGGTACAAGTGGTCCCAGCCGGGTTGCAATTGTCAACATAATTGACATTGGCATTCTTGAACCAGATATAGCTGTAGGCGAAGTCCACCGACTGCTTCTTGTCGAACTTGTAATTGGCACCCAGCGACAACCAGGTACGGTCACTGTCCGGCAAAGCCACATGGCGCAGATTGTCATTCGGTACCGGACTTTGTTCGTAAGCCACACCGGTACGCAGCATCAGGGCATCGTTGACCTTGTAATTGGCGCCCAGGGCGTAGGTCCAGCTGTCCTTCCAGTTCTGGTTGATGGTCATCGGACCTTCATTGGCGCGATCAAAGTTCACGGTGATGTTCTGCATCGCCGAGTGGCCCCACCAGGTCACAGTGCTCATCACCGCCAGCTTGTCGGTCAGGTCGCGGTAGAAGCTGGCCGATGCCGACTGCGGCGTATCCACGGTGGTATTGGCCGAAGAGGTCAGGTGTGACCCGGAGTTAATGATCCCCAGAACAGCCGGTGACAACGCCCCGCCGCCGACATTGCTGTAATCCCAGTTGGCGGTGCCGGTCAACTTGGTGCGGATCTTGGAGCGATATGCCAGGCCGAAACGGGTGTGATCGTCCAGCTTGAACAGATAACCCAGGTTAAAGCCGAAGCCCCAGCCATCAGCATCCAACTTGACCTGACCGTCGCCCAGCCCCGGAGCAGCGGCCATCAGCATATTGCCGGTCACCCCGCCCAGCCCGGGAATGGCTGCGGCACCAAATCGGGCACCTAGACCGAAAATACCAGTACCCACATCCACGGCTTTTTGCAGCGAGGCCTTCATATACTGAGCCGACACACCAAAGCCAAAGCTATTGTGCTCGTCCAGCTTGAAAGAAATCGACGGATTAAAGTTCACCGACTGCAGGTTGATGCTTTCCAGTGCGTAGCGCGTCACGCTGTCGGTGCCATAATTCAGCTTGGCACCATAAGGCACGAACACCCCGAGACCGATGGTGAATCGATCATCGAGCTTGTGGCTCAGATAGAAGTTTGGCACCACCACCGAAGAGGGCACAAAAGAGCTGTTGGTCGCGCTGCCGCTGGTGCCAAGGCCAGTCGCACCACTGTTGAAGCGATGGGAACCGGAGTCGGTGTAGCTGGAGTCGGGCAGAACGGCCGTGACACCAAATTGCATCTGGGTGCCGTCAAGCTCGGACAGGCCAGCCGGGTTGTAATAAATCGTGGACGGATCCGCTGCTTCTGCAGCGTTAGCATGTGCCGTTCCCTGTGCGGACACGCTCTGCGAGCCAAAGTTATAGCCGGATGCCAGCGCCTGGCCGGACAGTGCCGCGGCGCCGATGGTCATTACCGACAAACTAAGAAGCTTGAGTCTCATGTTATCCCTCTCGATGCATATAGTATTTGATTTCACATTTTTTATGAGAAACGCAAAACGTTTCTGCTGGGATACTACCAGAGAATTAGAGTCTGTCCACTAAAAAACCGAGCACTTGTTCCAAACGCGCGTTTTATATTACAGCTTTGCAACACCATAGCAACAACCCCTGTTTTCGCCGCAAAATCAGGCGATAACACGGGATTTCCCCTGCAAATCGACCGCCACATAGGTCATGATCACTTCTGTCACCGGCACAATGGCGCCATCCGACCGTTCGGCCGAGGCCACAATCTTCAAAACCAGCGAAGAACTACCCTTGCGCAGGCAATCTGCATAAAGTGACAACACATCGCCGAGATACAAAGGCACCTGCAGCTGAAAGGCATTGACCGATACCGCCGCCACCGGTCCGTGCGCCAGACGCTCACCGGCCAGAATGGCCGCCAGATCCATCTGACCGAACAACCAGCCGGCACGGACTCTGCCGCGATCGTCCAGGCTGTCCTGCAACACTGGCACCCGCAAAGCAGGTGCGCCTTGCGGCACCGTGATCATGCACTCTCCCCCGGTACCTTCGGATGGCGGACAGCCACCCGAAGGACACGAATGTTGCGCTGCACTAGAAAATCAGACGTTCCAGCAAGCCAGCGTCGTGTTGCTCAAGTTTCATGTCAAAGTCATCGACCATGATCACATCACGCTTGAGCTTGCGCGCACGACTGATGGCATCGAACTCCTGCTGGGTAATCAGCCCTTGCTGCAGGGCTTCGGCCAGACGTTCGCGCGCAGTCAGGGTATGGAACTTGCCTTCGCGTGCCAGCTTGCGCAGCTTTTGCTCCAGCGGTTCGGTATCCAGAATCGCTTGCAGGGCAATCGGCATCACACCAACGGCATCGCGCTCATCCTTGGAAACAAAGATGCCATGGGTCAGACGGGCACGTGCCGCACCCGGCTCCATGATGCTGCGTGCCACGCGGGTACCCAGCTTGTCGGACGGCGGCGTCAGGGTCAGGCCCCACGGGAAGATCAGGCGACGCAGCACCCAGGCCAGACCACGGCTCGGCAGATTGCTGAGGAAGCCGTGCATGGCTTGCTGCACGTCGTACAGCGCCGACTCGACCGCCCACTGCACCAGCGGCAAATCTTCCTTGTGGGCACCATCGCGTTCGAAGCGCTTCAGTGCTGCGGTCGCGATATACAAGCCGGACAGCATGTCACCGAGGCGGGCCGACAGCTTTTCGCGGAACTTGAGCGAGCCGCCGAGACTGAACATGGCCATATCCGACAACAGGGCAAAGGCACTGGAGAAGCGAGTGATTTGCTTGTAGTAAGCGGCCGTCGCCCCGCCCTTCGGGCTGCGCACCAGCGCGGCACCGGTCAGGCCCATCCAGAAGGCACGGACCTTGTTGCTGGCAATGAAGCCAATGTGTCCGGTAAAGGCGTCGTCGAACTCTGCCAGGTTGTTGTCCATGGCGGCACGCATTTCACGCAGCACGAACGGATGGCAGCGGATAGCGCCCTGGCCGTAGATGATCATCGAACGGGTGAGGATGTTGGCACCTTCCACCGTGATGGCAATCGGGATGGCCTGATAGGCACGGCCGAGATAGTTGCGCGGCCCCAGTACCACGGTCTTGCCACCATGAATGTCCATGGCGTCATTGACCACTTTGCGCATGCGCTCGGTGTTGTGATACTTCAGCACCGCCGACAGCACCGAGGGCTTTTCGCCCAGATCCAGGCCGGTCAGCGCCAGATCCTGCGCCGCCTCCATTTGATAGGTATGGCCGGCAACGCGCGCCAGTGCTTCGTCCACGCCCTCGAATTTGCCGACCGGCAGACCAAACTGATCGCGGATACGGGCAAAGGCACCCGTGACGAAGCTGGCCAGCTTGCCGGAAGCCACCGACATGGCCGGCAGCGAAATGCAGCGCCCCACCGACAGACACTCGACCAGCATGCGCCAGCCCTGGCCGACATACTCCTGACCGCCGATGACCCAGTCCATCGGGATGAAGACATCCTTGCCCCAGGTCGGGCCGTTCATGAATACCGCGCCACCGGGGAAGTGGCGACGACCGATTTCAACACCGGCGTGCGCCGTGGGCACCAGCGCGCAGGTGATACCGATATCGTGCTTGTCACCCAGCAACTTGTCCGGGTCAAACAGTTTGAAGGCCAGGCCGAGTACGGTCGCGACCGGTGCCAGGGTGATCCAGCGCTTTTCCCATGTCACGCGGATACCGAGTACGTTGTCGTGGTGTTCGCCGGTATGCGGGTCGGTGTAAGAACCACGGCAAACCACGCCGTAATCCGGAATGCTGCCTGCATCGGAACCGGCATAAGGGCTGGTGAGGGCAAAGCAGGGGATGTCTTCACCACGGGCCAGACGCGGCAGGTAGAAGTTCTTCTGCGCTTCGGTACCGTAGTGCTGCAGCAGCTCACCCGGGCCGAGCGAGTTGGGCACCATCACCGACACGGCGGCCGAGCCGCTGCGGGTAGCGATCTTGGTCACCACCTTGGCGTGACCGTAGTTGGAGAACTCCAGACCACCGTATTTCTTCTGGATGATCATGCCGAGGAAGCCGCTCTTCTTGATGAAGTCCCAGACTTGCGGCGGCAGATCTTTCTGCTCGTGGGTAATCGACCAGTCGTCGATCATGTTGCACAGTTCTTCAGTCGGACCATCGACAAAGGCCTGCTCTTCAGCCGACAGCTTGGGTGCCGGGAAGGATTCGAGGCGGCTCCAGTCCGGCTTGCCGGAGAACAGGTCACGATCCCACCAGACAGTACCGGCGTTGATGGCCTCCTGCTCGGTCTGCGACATGGCCGGGGTGATCTTCTTGAAGATGGCGAACACCGGACCGGTAAACAGCGCGCGACGCAGCGGCGTCAGATTGAGGATCAGGGCAATGGCAACAAACACGCCCCAGACCCACGGTGCAACGACCGTACCGGCCGCCAGGAAGGGCAAGGCGCCCAGCCAGCCGGCCACCACCACACTCCAGGCGAGCACCGGCGCGCGGAAGTAAGCCAGCGCGCCCAATAGTGCAATCAGGATGACAGCAGATAACAACATAGACTTCTCCTCGTGTTGAGCCTTTTTCCGGCTTGTCGGGTGTACTCACCCTGATCTGCCGGGATTATTGTGGGCCGGCGGGCAAGCCGGCCGGGACTGCAAAATCAGCTGCGGGCAGGCGCCACCAGCGCACTGACCACATAGGGCAGCAGGTGTTTGACGATCATGTCCGGATCCCGGGCACTGACCACCTGACTGCGGGTAAAGATCTTCAGCACGTCATTGCCGGCAAAGGCATTGAACATCACGCTGAAGGAGAAATGCATGCGCCAGGCCAGCTCTTCGGCCGGCAGTTCCGGCAGGACGCGACTGAAGGCGGCGCTATACCGTTCAACAAACACGCTGTACTGCTGCGACAGGGTATCGCGCAGTACGCGGTGGTTTTCCACCAGGGTCCGCGACAGCAGGCGCACAAACATGGCACCGCCCCGCGACGGATCCTTGGACAGCATCAGACAGGGACGAATGAAGCTCATCACCAAGCCTTCCACACCGGGTTCCGGCAGGGCTTCCAGCTGGTCCAGCTCGGACAGACAGGCCGAGATCAGGGGCGCCAGGCGGCGCAGAAAAACCGACTCGAACAACTTGTCCTTGGAGCCGAAGTGATAATTCACCGCGGCCAGATTGACCCCCGCCTGCTGGGTGATCATGCGCAGCGAGGTGCCCTCGAAACCA
The DNA here is from genome assembly GCF_018802765.1 of Paludibacterium sp. B53371. NCBI lineage: Bacteria > Pseudomonadati > Pseudomonadota > Betaproteobacteria > Neisseriales > Chromobacteriaceae > Paludibacterium > Paludibacterium sp. B53371. The sequence continues at coordinate 1,542,219 of NZ_CP069163.1, read as the reverse complement.
TGCTCGACAAAAAGTCGCTCGGATACATCCAGTATCCGGCTCGTCGTATCGGGTTTGCTTGCGACTTCCATTGAATCTCCTGGTCCTGTCATTTTGTTTTGTTTGATTGTGTTCACTGCGTTTCGAACAGGTGTTTGAAACTTACGTTTTAATTTGACCCATGTCAATAGCCAACCATTCGAGGCCCGCTCTGGGACAAACGTTTGACCCTCTTGTGATGACAATATAATGAAAAACGGCAGCTTAACAAGCTGCCGTTTTAAACGCCCGAGCAAATACCCGATTGACGCGCTACAAGCCGCGCAGCAGGTCGTGTTTCAGGTCCTCGACATGCTCCAGGCCGACGGCCACGCGCAGCAAGCCTTCAACAATACCGGCGCGCTCGCGGGCCTCCGGCGTCACCCGGGCGTGGGTCGTCGAGGCCGGATGCGTCAGGGTGGTTTTGACATCACCCAGATTGGCAGTGCGCGAGATCAGCGTCACGCCGTCCACGACACGCCAGGCCGCTTCCCTGCCCCCTTTGACCACAAAGGACAGCACCGCCCCGCCCTGGCTTTGTTGCCGCATGGCCAGTTCATGCTGCGGGTGGCTGGCCAGCCCCGGATAGTAGACGCGCTCGACCTGTGGCAGCCCCTGCAGCCATTCGGCCAGTTGCCCTGCGGTGGCACACTGACGTTCCATGCGAATGAACAAGGTCTCCAGCCCCGAAAGCAAAACCCAGGCATTGAAAGCCGAAAGCGACGGGCCGGCGGTGCGGACGTGCAGATAGATGGGCTCGATCAGTTTGTCGCTGCCCACCACGGCACCACCCAACACCCGGCCATGGCCATCCAGGAACTTGGTGGCCGAATGCACCACCAGGTCGGCCCCGTGCCTGAGCGGCTGCTGCAGGGCCGGCGAGCAGAAGCAGTTATCCACCACCAACAGGGCGCCGTGTTCGTGCGCCAGATCCGCCAGGGCACGCAAGTCCGCCACCTCGGTCAGCGGATTCGACGGCGTTTCCACAAACAGGATCTTGGTATTCGGCCGCATGGCGGCACGCCAGGCGCCCAGATCCGTCGGGGCCACAAAAGTCGTATCGATGCCGAAGCGCGACAAGGTGCCGGCAAACAGGTTCAGCGTCGAGCCAAACAGGCTTTGCGACGACAGCAGATGGTCCCCGGCCTGCAGGTTGGTCAGCATCACGGCCTGAATGGCCGCCATGCCGCTGGCGGTGGCGATGGCGCGCTCGCCGCCTTCCAGCGCAGCCAGCCGCGACTGGAAGGCACTGACCGTCGGGTTGGTAAAGCGGGAATAGGTATAGCCCTCCTGCTCGCCGAGAAACAGACGGGCACCTTCTTCGGCACTGCCAAAAGTGAAACTGGAGGAGAGATACAAGGCCTGGCTGTGTTCGCCGAACGCGCTCAGCTCGCTGCCACTGCGAATCGCCAGGGTTTCCGGATGGTAACTTGGTTCGGTGATGCTCATGATGTCTCTTTCTTGTTTTCGGGGTATGGCAAAACAAATCCCCCGGCACGATGCCTGCCGACATCATACCGGGGGATCCGGTCTGTCACGGGGCCGGAGGCCGCCGTGCGACTCAGATCAGATTCTGCTCAGCCACGTTGAGGTTCAGGTCGATGAACTGTGACGTGGCCTCCTCGTCGCTGGCCTTGCCGGCCAGACGCGAGCATTCGACGGCCTCCAGATAGGCCTGCGAGATGTCGCCGGTAATGTAGTTGCCGTCGAAGCAAGAGGTTTCAAATTCGCTCAGTGCCGGGTTGACACTGTGCACCGCCGCCATCAGCGCCGAGAGATCCTGGTAGATCACGGCGTCGGCACCGATTTCCCGCGCAATCTCGTCCTCGGTGCGGCCGGTGGCCAGCAGCTCGGCACGAGTCGGCATGTCGATGCCATAGACATTGGGAAAGCGTACCGCAGGTGCCGCAGAAGCGAAATAGACTTTTTTCGCACCGGCATCGCGCGCCATCTGCACGATCTCCTTGGAAGTGGTACCCCGCACGATGGAATCGTCCACCAGCAGCACATTGCGCCCCTTGAACTCGGTGGCGACCGGGTTGAGCTTTTGTCGTACCGACTTCTTGCGCACGGCCTGTCCCGGCATGATGAAAGTCCGGCCGATATAGCGGTTTTTGATGAAACCTTCGCGATAGGGCAAGCCCAGGGTATTGGCCAGCTGCAGGGCACTCGGACGGCTGGTATCGGGGATGGGCATGACCACATCGATGTCGATTTCCGGCAGCACGCGCCGGACCTTCTCCGCCAGCATGGCGCCCATGGCGATGCGGGCCAGATAAACCGACGCGCCGTCGATCACCGAATCCGGGCGGGCAAAGTAGACATATTCGAACAGGCAGGGCGCCAGGCGGGTCGAGACGGCGCATTGCCGGGCATGCACATCGCCATCGAAAGTGACAAATACCGCCTCACCCGGCTGCACATCGCGCAGCAACTCGAAGCCCGAACAATCCAGCGCGACCGACTCGGAGGCAAACATGGTTTCGGTCTTGCCGTTTTCATGGGTATGCACCCCCATGACCAGCGGGCGAATGCCGCTTGGATCACGAAAGGCCACCAGACCATAGCCGGCAATCATCGCCACCACGGCATAGGCCCCCTTGACCCGGCGGTGCACGGCCTCGACCGCGCCGAACACGGCGTCAATCGACAGCTCGTAGCCTTCCACACGCTGGGCAATTTCGTGCGCCAGCACATTGAGCAGCACTTCCGAATCGGAGCGCGTGTTGATGTGCCGCAGGTCATGCCGGAACATGTCTGCCTTGAGCTCATCGGTATTGGTCAGGTTGCCGTTGTGCGCCAGCACGATGCCGAACGGCGAGTTGACATAGAAAGGTTGCGCCTCGGCCAGACTGGCAGCCGAACCGGCGGTCGGATAGCGCACGTGGGCGATGCCGGCCGTTCCCTGCAGGGAGCGCATATTGCGCGTACGGAAGACGTCACGCACCAGTCCGCTGCCCTTGTGCATGTGAAATGTCTTGCCGGAGGCCGTCACGATGCCCGCGGCATCCTGGCCACGATGTTGCAGCACCTGCAATCCGTCATACAGCAGTTGGTTGACGGCCGACTGGCCGACCACACCGAGGATTCCACACATACTCGCTCTCTTCCACGAAACCGAAATGAACATAAAAAAAAGCGGAAATCTTGAGTTGAAGATATCAAGATATTCCGCTTGTATCACCCGTTATCCGGGTAATGCAGACTGTCCGCCAATATGGGCGGCAGCCAGGGCCTTAATGCCAGCGCCCCGGATTCCAGCGGCGGGGCCAGCAGGGCATTGCGCCAGGCAGGCTCCCGGGGCAGATCGGTCAGTCCGGCAATCAGTGTCAGCACCACCAGCACCAGGGAGCCGCGCGCCAGGCCAAAGCCGGCACCGAGCAAGCGATTCACCCCGCCGAGCCCGGCCGAATCCAGCAGGCCGGTCAGCACGACCCGCAGCAGGCAGGACAGCAGCCAGACGACAAAAAAGACGGCCATGAAGGCCAGCACCATGCGCAAGCCTTGCGCGGCCAGCGCCTTGGGCACGAAATCGGTCACCACCGGCGCCAGTTGCTTGGCACACCAGAAGGCGATCATCCACGCACCCAGCGACAGCACCTCGACCACCAGGCCACGCACCAGCCCGACCACGACGGAACCGGCGAGGATGGCGAAGGCGATGTAATCCAGAACGGTCATGCGCTTATTGCCCCACCACAATGCCGGACACACCGGCGTTGGCCAGCTTCCTCAGGACGGCATTGGCCTCGCTGCGACTGGCGAACGGACCGACACGCACACGGGTGGCAGGCCCCTTGCTGGTTTGCACCTTGCTGAAGCGGGCATCGACACCGAGCCCGGCCAGCTTGGCCTTGAGTGCATCGGCCTTGGCCGGGTCGGACAGGGCGGCGAGCTGAATGACGTACTTGCTGCCGTCGGCGGACGGCTTGGCCGCCGCGACCGAGTCGGCACCATCGGCGCGACCTTCCAGAATGGCGGCAGGATCAACCGCCTTGTGCGGCTTGGCATCCGGGGTTTTCGGACGGGCAGGTTTGCCGTGGGCGGCAGAGGCCTCTGCCGGCTTCCTGTGCACCGCCGCCGAGGCTTCCTTGCCACGGGCGGCAGCGGTGACGTGCGGCGCGGAGCCGTCGCTGCGGGCGGCAACCGCCGGATTGACCGGTTCGGACAGGGTGGAGAGCGATTCGGGCAGCGCCGTGGCTTCTGGACGCGAGGCATCCTGCGGGGCCGAGGCGGCCGCACGCGCTGCCGGGGTCTTGGCGCCCGGCGCCGTCTGCGTGCCGCCGGAGGCGACCCCCACGACCAGCACCGACTCGGGACGCATCGGTTGATCCTGCACGCGCCCCAGCACCTTCCACAGCACCACGGTGGCGATCAGCACCAGCACAATGGCGCCCACCAGGCGGCGGCGTGCACGCTTCTTCATCAGCAGCAGCTCTTCTTGAGCAGACAGACCGGCCATGCAATCCTCAGGGTAGTGACTGCCGGGCAGACATCACCTCGGCAACAGTATGGAATGACCCGAAAACGACGATTCTATCATTCTCTGCCGCAACAGATAAGGCACTCTTCCAGGCATCGGAAACCGTATCGAACAGACGCAGGTTTTTCGCTCCGGCCGTTTTGAGGATCGCAGCGATCTCTTCCGCACGCTGACCGCGCGGCATGTGCAGCCCGCCAACGAACCAGCCGTCGAACTCGCCGGCGGCCAGCGCCGCGACGGCAGCCAGGTCCTTGTCGGCCAGCATGGAGAAAACGGCATAGCGGTTTTCAGCAAACGGCAGCTGGCGCAGATTGGCCACCAGCGCCCGCACGGCGTGGGGATTGTGACCGACATCCAGCACCACCTGCGGCCGGCCGGGCAGCACCTGGAAACGGCCGGGCCAGTCGACCTCCAGCAGCCCGCGCTTGATGGCGCCCAGATCGACCGGCAACTGCGTGCGCAGTTGCGCCAGCACGGCCAGCGCCGCCGAGGCATTCGCCAGCTGATAGCTGCCTCGCAGCGCCGGGAACGGCAAGGCATGCCAGTGACGCTCCCCCATGCTGAACGACCATTGCTGCTCCATGCGGGTAAAACCGAAGTCACGCCCGATCAGGAACAGCGGCGCACCGATGGCGGCAGCATGGTCAAGCAACTTTTGCGGCGGATGGGCATCGGCACAAATGGCCGGCTTGCCGGCACGAAAAATGCCGGCTTTTTCGAATCCGATGGTTTCCCGGTCATCGCCCAGATAATCCTGATGATCCAGGTCCACACTGACCACCACCGAAACATCGGGCTCAAAGACGTTGACGGCATCGAGCCGGCCACCCAGACCGACCTCCAGCACCATCACATCGACCTCGGCCTGCATGAAGCACTGCACGGCCGCCAGGGTGCCGAACTCGAAATAGGAGAGCGGCACCTCGGCGCGCCCCGCCTCGACCGCCGCAAAGGCCTCGACCAGACGGGCATCGTCCACCGGCTGCATGTCGATGGCGACACGCTCGTTGTAACGCAGGATATGTGGCGAGGTATAGGTACCGACCCGGTAGCCGGCACGCATCAGCATGGTCGAGAGCATGGCACTGACCGAACCCTTGCCATTGGTGCCGCCGATCATGATCACCGGACAGGCCGGCGTCAGCTTCATGGCGGCGCGCACACGCCCTACCCGCGCCAGCCCCAGGTCGATGACCTTGGTGTGCAGGGTTTCGAGATAAGAGAGCCACTCGGGCAAGGTACGGACGGTCATGATCGTGATACCTGATGCAGCGGCACCGCCGGGTGCCAGCGAAGAAAAACCCGCAGTCGGCGCAGGGCATCGGCTGCGGCGGAGTCGGCCAGCAGCACGCAATGGTAGCGCCGGCCGGCCAGGGTGTAGTGCAGGATGATCAGCCAGGGCAAGACCACACTGTCCGCCCCCGGCTGCACCGGCACCCAGTCGGCACCCTGGCGGACAGACAGCTGGCGGCCATCGCGCACGGCCAGTGCAACCGGTCCCTCACCCAGCTGCCACAGCCGCCACAGTGGCCACGGCAGCAGCAACAGCCACCAGACGGAAACCGTCCCCGGCCAGGCGAACAGCAAGATCAGGGCGCACAGCGCCAGCAGGACACGCCAGGCCAGCGAGGGGCGCAACGCGACACGGAAGTCGGCGGCGGATGCGCAGGCCACCGTGTACGGGGTCATTCCACCCCTTCGGCAGCCCGGTTGGTGATGTCGCCTTCGACGCTGTCAAAGACCTGCGAATGGATCTCGACATCAAACCACTCCCAGAAAGCCTTGAGCGACAGATCCTGCGGCCACAGGGCGCTGTCTTCGCACCAGCCTGCCAGCTCCATGCGGAAAAGCTGGTCGTAAATCTCGTCCAGATAGGCCACGCATTGCTCGGGCTCTTCGAAGTCCGGCAGCAGGATGGCATTGCAATTGCTGCGCAGGGTATCGAGCGTCAGATCCAGATCATTGTCCGGCAGGGCATGCAGCCACTGATGGAACGGTTGCTTCGGCTTGATGACTGCCACGGAGCGATCGACGAAATACATGGGGTCGTCCTTCTACTGTTTTGACCAGGTCGGCATTGTAGCAGCGACGGCGCATGGCCTGAACAAGTTATTCGGTTCCCGCGGCGGCGCACGCGGCAGAAGGCCCGGTCCGTGCTACAATCCAGCCGGTTTTCTCCCCCGGACTCACTCTGCAATGGCACTCATTACCGTCGAAAAGGCCTGCCTGGCCTTTGGCCACCACGCCCTCCTGGATCACGTCGATTTCGCCCTGGAACCGGGCGAGATTGTTGGCCTGATCGGCCGCAACGGCGCCGGCAAGTCCTCGCTGCTCAAGGCGATCGCCGGTACGGCCAGACTCGACGACGGCCGCATCAACATCAAGGGGGACATCCAGCTGGCCTATGTACCGCAGGAACCGGCGCTCAACCCCCAGCACACGGTATTCGAAGCCGTGGCCGAGGGGCTGGGCGAGCTGCAACAGCTGCTGACCGAATACCATCGACTGACCAGTGGCCTGGAGCAGCCCGATGCCGATCACGATGCCCTGCTGGCGCAAATGACGCCGATCCAGCACAAGCTGGAGGCCCTGGACGGCTGGCAATTCGATGCCCAGATCCAGACCACCCTCAGCCACCTGCAATTGCCGGCCGACACCCTGGTCAGCGCCCTGTCCGGCGGCTGGAAAAAACGCGTGGCCCTGGCCCGCGCGCTGTGCGCCCGGCCGGATGTCCTGTTGCTGGACGAACCGACCAACCACCTGGACGTGGAGGCCATCGTCTGGCTGGAAAACCTGCTCAAGTCCCATGGCGGCAGCGTGCTGCTGATTACCCATGACCGACGTTTCCTCGACAATACCGTCACACGCATCGTCGAACTCGACCGCGGCCTGCTGCGCAGCTATCCGGGCTCGTTCGCCAGCTATCTGAGCAAAAAACAGGAAGAACTGGCGGCGGAAGAGGAACAGAACCGCGTGTTTGACAAATTTCACGCCCAGGAAGAAGTCTGGATCCGCAAGGGCATCGAGGCACGACGCACGCGCAATATGGGTCGGGTGCGGCGTCTGGAAGAACTGCGGCGCCAGCGCGCCGCACGCCGTGAGCGGGTGGGTCAGGTCAACTTCCAGCTGTCCAGCGGCGAGCGCTCCGGCAAACTGGTGGCCGAGCTGGAGCATGTCGACAAGGGCTTCGGCGACAAGCAGCTGATCCGAGACTTCACCACCCGCATCCTGCGTGGTGACAAGATCGGCCTGATCGGTCCCAATGGCATCGGCAAAACCACGCTGCTGAAGCTGATCCTGGGCGAACTGGAGCCGGATCGCGGCACGGTTCGGCGCGGCACCAACCTGCAGATCGCCTATTTCGACCAGTTCCGCGAACAGCTGGATGAAGAGGCCAGCGTGGCCGACATCATCAGCCAGGGCAACGAATTTCTGGACATCGGCGGCCAGCGCAAGCATGTGATGAGCTATCTGGAAGACTTCCTGTTCGAGCCGGCCCGCGCCCGCAGCCCGGTGCGCTCGCTGTCCGGCGGAGAACGCAACCGCCTGTTGCTGGCGCGGCTGTTCACGCGTCCGGCCAACGTCCTGGTGCTGGACGAACCGACCAACGACCTGGATATCGACACGCTGGAACTGCTGGAAGAGCTGCTGGCCAACTACAGCGGGACAGTCTTCCTGGTCAGCCACGACCGTGCCTTCCTCGACAATGTCGTGACCCAGGTGATTGCCTTCGAGGGCAACGGTCGCCTGGAAGAAGCCCCGGGCGGTTATCAGGACTGGATCGACACCAAGGCCCGCATGGCCACCCTGCAGCCGGCCACCCCTGTCAAAGCCAGCCAGCCGGACAGCGCCAGGCCGCGCCAGGACAAGCCGAAAACCGGCAAGAGCAAGCTGTCCTACAATGAAAACCGGGAACTGGCCGAGTTGCCGGACTTACTGGAAAAACTGGAAACCGAACAGCAGGACCTGAACCAGCGTCTGCTCGACCCGAACTGTTATCGCGACACGCCGCTGGAGGCGCGCGCCTGGCAGGCTCGCATCGAAGAGATCGAATTGCTGCTGCTGGAAAAGCTGGCGCGCTGGGAGGAACTGGAGGCCAAACAGAAATGATGCGTCGTTGCGGCTACTACTGCTTGCTGATTGCCCTGCTGACTGCCTGCAGCAGTGCGCCACCGCTGAAACAGCATGCGCGCCCGCCTGCGGGCAGCCAGTATGGCCTGTCGCACCTGCAGGCCGATGGTGCCGGACGCGAAATTCTGATGTACACCCTCAGCCTGCTGGATGTCGGTTATCAGTTCGGCGGCAGCAATCCGGCGGCCGGCCTCGATTGCAGCGGCATGGTCAGCTACATCTATTACAACGCCGTCGGCGTGAAGCTGCCGCACAATGCGGCCCAGATCGCCGGCCTGGCCCGCCCGATCGACATCAACGACCTGCGCGTCGGCGATCTGGTGTTCTTCAACACGCTCAACCGCCCGTTCTCGCACATGGGCATCTATATCGGTGACGGCAAATTCGTCCACGCACCACGCAGCAACAGCGTGATCCGGGTCGACCGTCTCGACAACCGCTATTTCGCCAGCCGCTTCGAGGGCGCGCGCACGCTGTTCAGCCAAGGCTGAGCCCCCGGGCGGCAGACTGGCCTCGCCCGGGCTTTGGCGGTATGATCTGAATCATTGCGGCTTCATTTCTCACTCCCAGATCAGACCGATAGGAAACCAAAAGTGGAACTGTCCCAGCGCGTACTCGCCATCAAGGAATCCCCGACGCTCGCCATCACTGCCAAGGCGCAAAAACTCAAGGCCGAAGGCCGTGACGTGATCGCCCTGGCCGCGGGCGAACCGGATTTCGACACCCCGGATCACATCAAGGCTGCCGCCATCGAAGCCATCAACAAAGGCTTCACCAAATACACCCCGGTGGCCGGTATCCCCAGCCTGAAACAGGCCATCATCGCCAAGTTCAAGCGGGACAACGGGGTCGAGTACAACGCCAAGCAGATCCTGGTCTCGGTCGGTGGCAAGCAGAGCTTCTTCAATCTGTGCCAGGCACTGATCGGCCGGGGCGACGAAGTCATCATCCCGGCGCCTTACTGGGTGTCCTATCCGGATATCGTGCTGCTGGCCGAAGGCAAGCCGGTCATCGTCGAATGCGGCATCGAGCAAGGCTTCAAGCTGACCGCCGCACAACTGGAAGCGGCCATCACCCCGCACAGCAAGCTGCTGGTACTCAACAGCCCGTCCAATCCGACTGGCGCGGTCTACACGCTGGAAGAACTGCAGCAACTGGCCGAGGTACTCAAGCGCCACCCGCAGGTGATGATTGCCTCGGATGACATGTACGAGCATGTTCTGCTGGGAGACACCCGCTTCTGCAACATCCTCAACGCTGCCCCCGGGCTGAAGGACCGCACCATTCTGCTCAATGGCGTGTCCAAGGCCTATTCGATGACCGGCTGGCGCATTGGCTATGCGGGTGGTCCGGAGTGGCTGATCAAGGCCATGGAGAACATTCAGTCGCAATCCACCTCCAACCCGACCTCGATTTCGCAGGTCGCTGCCGAAGCGGCGCTCACCGGCGATCAGGGCTGCATCACCCCGATGCTGCAGGCCTTCAATCAGCGCCACGTCTTCGTGGTCGACTACTTCAACCGCATCCGCGGCCTGAAGTGCCTGCCGGCCGGCGGCGCGTTCTACGCCTTCGTCGATGCCCGTGACGCCATCCGCAACCTGCATGCCGAAGGCAAGATTGCCGAAGCGACCGATATGGCACTGGGCAGCTATCTGCTGGAAACACAAGATGTGGCCGTCGTACCCGGTTCGGCTTTTGGTGCCGAGGGTTATTTCCGCATCAGCTTTGCCACCAGCATGGGCAATCTGGAAAAGGCGCTGGCCCGTATCGAAAAAGCCCTGGCCTGAGCCCTTCTGCTGCCCGCGTACACCCCCTGACCTCAGGGGGTGTTTTACATTCCATGCCAGATAAATATTGATCCGCACCCGCCACCTTGTCTAAGCTTGAGACACCACAACGACAAGGAGAACCATCATGCGCAAGACCATCCTGCTATTCTGGCCCTCCTTCATCATCGCCTGCCTGGCTTCGGTCACGTTCTTTGCCCTGTTCGACCCGTACGAACTGAAGCTCCACGGCACCCAGCTGTTCAGTGACAAGCGGGCCGCCTATACCTTCTTCCTGCTGGCGGCCTGGGCCTTTGGCGCGCTCAATACGGCGGTCGTCTTCCTGCTGGAAAAAAACGCCCGCGAAGTGAACGGTTTTGTCCCCCAACCCCGTCCGGAGGCCAGCGTCGGCGACCCGGACGCGCCAAACTGACTGACCATCCAATAAAAAAGGCAGCCGAAGCTGCCTTTTTTCATGCGGCACATCACCGGCTCAGAACAGGCCCAGCCCCTTGAGCATCACCACCAGGATCAGCACGGGCGACACCCAGCGCAGAACGGTAAACAGCGCATTGAGCAAACCCTGATTCTGCAGTTGCCCCTGATTGCTCAAAGCCTCGCTCATGCGTTGCTTGCCCCATACCCAACCGACAAACAGACACAGACCAATGCCACCAAGCGGCATCATGACGTTGGAGGTGACAAAGTCGAACAGATCGAAGGTTGTCATGCCGAACAGCTTGACCCCCGCCATGCTGCTGTTGGACAAGGCGCAGGTTGAGCCGACCAGCGCCAGCATGGCCAGCGACAGCCAGGTGGCCACCGGGCGCTTCATCTTGAAATGCTCGCTCAGCAGGGCAATCGGCACTTCGAGAATCGACAGCATGGCGCCCATGGAGGCCACGGCGGTCAGTACGAAAAACACCACCATGAACAGATGGCCGAAAGGCATGTTGTGGAATACCGCCGGGATAGTGATAAACAGCAGCGAAGGACCGGCTGAAGGCTTGAAGCCGAAGGCAAACACCGCCGGAAAAATGGCAATGCCGGCCAGCATCGAAACAAACAAGTCGGCACACATCACCCGGAATGCGGTAGCCGGAATGTTTTGATCATCACGAAAATAGCTGCCGTACGTCATCATGGTACCCATGCCGATCGACAGCTTGAAGAACGCCAGACCGACCGCAGTCAGCACCACGGCGCCGGTAATCTTGCTGAAGTCGGGCTGAAACAGGAACTTCAGTCCTTCCGAAGCACCAGGCAGCATCAGACTGCGCACCCCGACCACCACCAGCAACACGAACAGCAGCGGCATCAGCTTCTTGGTTGCCGCCTCAATCCCCTTGGAGACACCCAGCAGCAGGATGCAGCCCATCAGGCCCAGCACCAGCCACTGCCACAGCAAGGACTGCCAGGGATCGGAAATCAGCTGGCCAAAAACCCCTTCCGTCACCTTGGGATCACTGGTCAGCAGGCCACTGCCCAGCGACTTGAACACATAGGCAAACACCCAGGCAGCCACTTCCGAGTAGAAGGCCATGATCAGGAAGGCCGCCAGCACCCCGGCGATGCTGATCAGCCACCAAGGCTGACCGGGAGGGGACAGCGTCTTCATGGTGGTGTAGGCATTGGCCTTGACCTTACGGCCCAGCATGATTTCGGCAATCATCACCGGCAGCCCCACCAGCAGGGTGGCCAGAATGTACACCACCAGGAAACCGGCGCCCCCGTTGGTACCGGTCAGATAGGGAAACTTCCAGATATTACCCAGACCGACAGCCGACCCCAGCGTGGCTGCCAACACCCCGAAACTGGAGGTAAATCCGTCCCGGGCGGCCACTGATGCGGCCTTTTTTTCATTTTTCATTTAATTTTGTCTCTCTTTACCCCGAATACATGGCCTGCTCAACCACCAGCAAGCCCCTTTGCCCAAAAAACCGTCGGGCAGGCGTGATTTTGCAGGATATCCACGCCGAGGCAAAGAGACTATTTGCCGCCGCCGGCCGATCGGCACACGATTTCTCGCAGACCATCGAGCCAGACCATGCATTCCTGCAGCTGCGTCCGCTCAATATACTCGTCGGGGCGATGCGCCTGCTCGATCGAACCTGGCCCGAGTACCACACTGGGGAACCCGGCCGCGCTGAAACAACCGGCTTCGGTGGTATAGGCCACAGCCTGATGTGACCTGCCCGGGCACAGCTCATGAATGTAGTCCAGCAACGAACTGCCCTGCGGTGACTCGAAGGGCTGACAATCTACCAACTGTTCAAAGGTGATGTCGGCTTCGGGCGCGGTACGACGCATTTCTTCAACCAGCGTGGCGGCGTAATCACGCACGGTATCGATATAACGTGCCAGCGGTTCGCCCGGCAGCCAGCGACACTCGAAGACAAACTCGCATTCACGCGGCACGATATTCGGCACGGTACCGCCGTGAATGGTCCCCGTCTGCAGCGTGGCATAGGGCACATCATAGAGAGGACGGGCGCGGCCAAAATGCGCTTCGGTATCCGCCAGTTTGCGGATATGGCTGATCAGTCGAGCCGCGTACTCGATGGCATTCACACCCTGCGGTGTCAGCGAGGAGTGCGCCGAACGCCCGGTCACCCGGCAGCGGAAGTGGGCGATGCCCTTGTGGGCAACGACCGGCTGCATCCGGGTCGGCTCGCCGATGATGCAACCGGACACAGGTATACCACGGGCAAGCAGATCGGCGATCAGCCGCGGCACCCCCAGGCACCCGACCTCTTCATCATACGAGAGCGCCAGACCGATCTGCTGCTGCAGTCGCCCTTCGGCATGCGCCGCCAGTACCGAAGGCAACCACGCCAGTACGCAGGCAATGAACCCCTTCATGTCGGCGGCACCGCGCCCGTACAGACGACCATCGCGCTCGCTGAGCACGAAGGGGTCGCTCGACCAGCTTTGCCCATCCACCGGCACGACATCGCTGTGACCGGACAAAATGAGCGCAGGCTGAGCGACCGGGCCGACCAGGGCAAAAAGATTGGCCTTGCTGCCATCATCGTTATAAGTCAGCTGGCTGGAGATGCCGAGCCCGGCCAGATGCTGCCGCACCCATTCGATCAGGCTCAGATTGGAATGGCGACTGGTGGTATCAAAGGCCACCAGCGTGGCGAGCAGGGATTCCGGTTCGTTGGACATGTCATTTTCCTGAAGGCAGTCTGGAACGCAGCGTAAGTCAGATTCCGATACCGACATCATACTTCGCTGAACATGAAATGGTAGACCCGGCAAAACGGAAAAAGATCGTGACACTTCAAGCCCGAGTGGCTATACTCTGCCTCTCTATGGCGGGTCTCCCCGCATTGCATCGTGGTTCACCTGGTCAGGTCCGGAAGGAAGCAGCCAAAATCACATCGTGCAAGTGCCGGGGGTCAGGCTCGCCACCCCTCCCCTCTCCCTATCATGCAAATTCATGTCATGCACGTATGTCATTGCGACATTGGCATAAAATCCCATTGTTCTCAACCATAAGATTCAGCTAACATTACGCAAAATTACTTACGCCAAGGCTTTACTATTTTTTTACAAAGTTTTGGGATACCCAATTTAGATATTTTGCTACTGTTAGATTGTCGGTCATGCCGAACAACTATTAGACAGCCGATTTCGCATTGCCAATGAGAGGACATCAAAAATGAAACTATTCGAAAAGATCACCAACCCGCGTGAAATCCGTCGCAAACTCGGCCTGAACCAACAAGAGTTCTGGAGCCGTATCGGCGTCACCCAATCCGGTGGCTCGCGCTATGAAAGCGGCCGCAACATGCCGAAGCCGGTGCGCGAACTGCTGCGCCTGGTGCATGTTGAACAGATTGACCTGTCGAAGGTTCGTCGCGAAGACTTCGAAATCGTGGAATATCTGAAAGAAACCCACCCGGACCTGTACAAGAGCCTGCGCAAGGCCGTACGTGCCAAGATGGAAACCCAGGAAGGCGGCGCAGAAGCGCTGCTGGGCTAAGCAGGCACGCCAGTCAGACAGACAGACAAAGGGCGGAAGCGCATGGCGCTTCCGCCCTTTTTCATGACCGACCGGTCACCCATTACTCGCCGTTATAGCGCACCAGCAGCACCGGCACATCGCAGGTCTTGAGCAGACCCTCGGCCACGCTGCCCATCAGCAGATGCATCACCCCGGTCCAGCCGTGGGTCCCCATGACCACCAGATCGGCCCCCCAGCTATTGGCATCCTCTTGCAACACCGAGGCAATCTTGTCGCCCCAGCTTTCCAGAATTTTGCACTCCGGCTTCACGCCCAGCGACTCGGCCTTTTCATGCGCCTGACGCAGCACCTGCTCGCCGGCCTCCTTGACCGATTTCTGCAATTCGGAGGCGTCGAGGAACTCGGTCCCTCCCCAGCCAAACTGCGCCAGGTCCACCACGTGCACCATACGCACCTGTGCGCCACACTCGCTGGCCAGCTTGCAGGCCTCTGTCAGCGCCAGATTCGAGGTTTCACTATCGTCTACCGGCACAAATATCCGTTGGTACATGATGCCCCTCCTTCATTGGGGAATGTGTCCCCTGTCAGTACCAGTCTAGCAAAGCGGGTTGCCAAACGGTTGATGCAGATTAAAACAGTCCATTAGACTGACGGCTTGCTACCGAGAGATGCCCATGGCCCGAATTCAGATCAGTTTACCCGACCCCGTGCTCTTCGAAACCCTGCTCGAAGTTCGCATCGGCGACATCAATTATGGCAATCACATGGCCAATGATGCAATTTTAAGATATGCACATGAAGCGCGACTGCGATTCCTGCAGTCGCTCGGCTATAGCGAACTGGACGTCGCCGGCAGTGGGATCATCATGGCAGACGCAGCCATCAGCTATAAGGCCGAGGTCTTTCATGGCAACCGCCTGCGCCTGAAGCTGGGCATTACTGATGTCAGCCACCATGGCTTTGACATGATTTACCAAGCTGTCGATGACAACTCAGGCAAAGAAGTGGCAAGATTGAAAACAGGTATCGTATTTTTCGATTACGCCCACAGAAAAATAGCGCCGATTCCGCCAGCTTTTCTGGCGAGACTGCCGCAGCTAGCAGGAGGAACACCCGCATGAGACCCTACCGCGTCAACTCCCCACAGGCGATGGCCCGCTTCATCGCCATGTTCATGATCACCGATGGTGAAATGGACGAGCGTGAACTCGATGCGCTGGAAAAGATCATGACCTACGACCTGCTCGGCCTGAGCCGCAAGCAGTTCACCCAGGTGCTGGTCGACTATTGCGATGATATCTCCGACGAGGCCGAGCAAGACGGCACCATCCATCTGATCGACCGCCAGCGCATCGACACACTGCTGGAAGAAGTCACCGACCGCAGCAAGCGTCTGCTGACTTGCGCCCTGGCCATGGACGTGGCCAAGGCGGATGGCGACATCAGCCCGCCGGAAATGGCCCTGCTGCGCTACCTGATGCAACGCTGGGACATCACCCTGAGCGACATCGAGGCCGCCATCATCAGAAAACCGCGGTCAGCCGGCAGCCAGCAACCGCAAAATGCCCTGGACTGAAGACTGCGCGGACTTTCTTGCCGCGCTGCAACGCGAAGGCAAGAGTCGCCATACCGTCGGCGCCTACCGGCGCGACCTGCACACCCTGACCGAGCTGGCCGGCGACAAGCCGGCCGGGCAGCTGAGCGTCAGCGACATCCGTCACTACATTGTCCGGCTACATGCCGGCGGTCTGTCCGGCCGCAGCATCGGTCGCATGCTCTCCGCCTGGCGCGGCCTGTTTGGCTGGCTGATCGGGCAGCAACGAGCCAGCCACAACCCCTGCCAGGGACTGCGCCCGCCGAAAGAAGGCAAACGACTGCCCCATGCCCTGGCCGTCGATGCCACGGCAGCACTGCTGGATGGGGTCACGCCGGACACCCCGCTGGCGCTGCGCGACAAAGCCATGTTTGAACTGATGTACTCTTCGGGATTGCGACTGGCCGAGCTGGCCGGACTGGACCTGGAAGATATCGACTTCGAGCAGTCGCTGGCACGCGTCACCGGCAAAGGCAACAAGACCCGCATCGTGCCGGTCGGCAGCGTGGCCAGGGCCGCCCTGCAGGACTGGCTGGGTCAGCGTCAGGCCGAACCGGGGGAAAGTGCCCTGTTCACCGGCCAGAGCGGCCGGCGGCTCGGTGCACGCCAGATCGAAAAGCGACTTGCCGAGTGGAGTCTCAAGAGCGGCGCCACACAGCACGTCCATCCGCACATGCTGCGTCATTCCTTTGCATCGCACCTGCTGCAATCCTCCGGGGACTTGCGCGCCGTACAGGAACTGCTCGGCCACGCCAACCTGTCGACCACCCAGATCTATACCAGCCTGGACTACCAGCATCTTGCCCAGGTCTACGATGCCGCTCACCCCAGGGCGCGCAAGCCGAAGACCTCAGACGACTGAGGTGGCGGCCGCGCAGCGTGCCAGCAAACGTTGCAACGCCATCAGCACGGTCTGCCCGCGCACCTCATCGCGATCGCCATCGAAATGGCAGACGAAAGCTTCATCACCATCCGGCCCTGCCAGGCCAAACCACACGGTACCGACCGGCTTGTCTGCCGAGCCGCCTCCGGGGCCGGCCACACCGGACACCGCCACCGCCCAGTCGGCTTTGGCCGCCCGGCAGGCCCCGCGCGCCATCTGGCGCACCGTCGCCTCACTGACCGCACCGTGGCACCGCAAGGTGTCGCCGTCCACGCCCAGCAATTGCTGTTTGGCTTCATTGCTATACGTCACAAACCCAAAACCGAACCAGGCCGAAGAACCGGGCACGGCCGTCAGCGCCCCGCTGATCAGCCCGCCGGTGCAGGACTCTGCCGTCGCCACGCATTGCGCGCGCGCCTGAAGTTGCAGCCCCAGACGCTGCGCCAAGGCCGCGGCCTGCTCAAACCAGTCTGCTGCACCATGCTGCATCGCCCTGCTCCTCTTGATGCCGTCCTTAACCGCGACGTTGCTGAAAATGCCGGATCAGTCCCTGCGTGGAACAATCATGGTGCGGATCGGCATCGCCGCCATCGAGCTGAGGCAGAATCACCCGGGCAAGTTGCTTGCCGTACTCCACCCCCCACTGATCGAAGGAGTTGATCCCCCAGATCACCCCCTGCACAAACACCTTGTGCTCATACATCGCCATCAGCATCCCCAGGGTATAGGGCGTGAGCTGATCAAGGGCGATGGTATTGGACGGCTGATTGCCCGGAAATAATTTCTGCGGCATCAGCATGTCGATCACATCGCCCGGCAGATCACCGATTTCCGCCAGGACCTCCGCTTCCGTCTTGCCATGCATCAGCGCCTGAGTCTGAGCCAGACAGTTGGCCACCAGCACCCGATGCTGCTGGTCACAGCCATCATGGCTGTTCATCGGCACGATGAAATCGCACGGCACCAGCCGGGTCCCCTGATGCAGCAACTGGAAGAAGGCATGCTGGCTGTTGACCCCCTCCTCACCCCAGATCACCGGGCCGGTATCGAAGTCCAGCCGCTCGCCATAGCGGCCGACCCGCTTGCCGTTGGACTCCATGTCCAGTTGCTGGATATGCGCCGGCAAACGGCGCAGGCCATGGTCATAGGGCATGATGGCATGGGTATGCGCACGGTAGAACGTGTTGTACCAGATCCCGAGCAAAGCCAGGATGACCGGGATATTGCGCACGAAGGGAGCTTCGAAGAAATGCCGGTCCATCGCATGACCACCGGCCAGAAACTCACTGAAACGCTCGAAGCCGACCGACAGCATCACCGGCAGACCGATGGCCGACCAGACGGAGAAACGCCCGCCGACCCAGTCCCAGAATTCGAACATATGCTGCGCATCAATACCGAACTGTGTGACGGCCTCGCGGTTGCTGGACACCGCCACAAAATGCTGTGCCACTGCGGCCTCGCCCAGATGACCGACCAGCCAGCGACGCGCCGCCTGGGCGTTGAGCAGGGTTTCCGGCGTGGTAAACGACTTGGACGCCACGATGAACAGCGTCGACTGCGGATCAAGCGGTTTGAGCGTGCGGGCAATATGCTGACCGTCGACATTGGAAACATAGTGAATGCGCAGCGTCTCGCTGGCATAAGGCGCCAGCGCCTCGGTCACCACCAGGGGGCCGAGATCCGAGCCACCGATCCCCAGATTGACGACATCGGTGATGGCCTTGCCGGTGGCACCGCGCCACTGGCCGCCACGGACACGCTCGCTGAAGTCCCGCATGCGCTGCAGCACGGCATGCAGTGGCGCCACCACATCCTTCCCGTCAACCTCGAGCCGGGCATCCCGAGGCAGACGCAGCGCCGTATGCAGCACGGCGCGGTCCTCGCTGACATTGATGCGCTCGCCGCTGCGCATACGCGCCATCCAGCCCGACAGCTCGGCCGCATCGGTCAGGTCGATCAGCAGTTCGAGCGTGCGTTCGGTAATGCGGTTTTTGGAGTAGTCGAGCAACAGGCCGTCCAGCTCGATGGAGAAACGTTCAAAACGGTGAGCATCGGCCTCGAACAGCTGGCGCATATGCATGTGGCGCGTGGCACGCTGATGCTGGTGCAGGCGCGCCCAGGCGGCAGAGGCATTGATATCGTTCTGGCGAAAAACAGGCATGCAGGGATTCCGGCGCACGCCCGCACCGTCGGCACGGGCGTGCCAGTAGCTTACAGTTTGATGAAATTGTCGCGGTAGTAACGCATTTCCTCGATCGATTCGAGAATGTCGGCCAGCGCCTCGTGCTTGCCCTTCTTGACCACGCCGCGGGCCAATTCAGGCTTCCAGCGCTTGCAGAGTTCCTTCAGGGTAGACACATCCAGATTGCGGTAGTGGAAGTGGGCCTCCAGCGCCGGCATCCAGCGTGCCATGAACCGGCGATCCTGGCAGATCGAGTTGCCACACATCGGCGACGTGCGCGCCGGCGTGTACTGCTGCAGGAAAGCCAGCATTTGCGCTTCGGCCTCGCCCTCGCTCAGCGTCGATGCGCGCACGCGGTCAATCAGGCCGGAACGGCCATGCGTGGACTTGTTCCAGTCATCCATGCCGTCGAGCACGCTGTCCGGCTGATGCACGGCGAACACCGGCGATTCGGCGACAATATTCAACTGGCTGTCGGTAATCACGACAGCCAGTTCGATAATCCGGTCGGTATCCGGGTTCAGGCCCGTCATTTCCATGTCGAGCCAGATGAGGTTGTTCTGATCTTGTGCCATACTTACTCGTCTTTGCTAGTATCCGGTCATTTTCCGCTATTGCCGCCTATCCGGCAAACCTCAAAGAAAAGATATCTGATGGCTGCCGTCTTTACCAAGGTGTTTATCGCTGTTGTTCTGCTGACGTTTTTCCTGCGATTGTGGCTGGCCCTGCGTCACAGTCGCCACATCCTGGCCCATCGCGACAGCGTCCCTCAGGCCTTTGCCGCCGACATGCCGCTGGAGGAACATCAGCGCGCCGCGGATTACACACGCGCCAAAATCCGCCTGAACATCTTCTCCGGCAGCCTCGATCTGTTGCTGACCCTGATGCTGACCCTTGGTGGCGGCTTCAATCTGCTGTGGTCGCTGGCCGGACTCCTCAGCCAGCACCCCATCTGGCAAGGTACGGCCTTCATCGCCATCAGCCTGATGCTGACCAGCCTGATTTCCCTGCCGCTGTCGCTCTACGCCACCTTCGTCATCGAAGCACGCTTCGGTTTCAACAAAATGACCCTGGGTCTGTTCCTGCTGGACGGCCTCAAGGGTGTGCTGGTCGGCGCCATCGTCGGCCTGCCGCTGATCGCACTGGCCATCTGGCTGATGATGGCGGCAGGACAGAACTGGTGGCTCTGGCTCTGGTTAGTCTGGATGACCTTCAGCCTGTCCTTGCTGGTCATCTACCCCAGCGTGATCGCTCCGCTGTTCAACCGCTTCTCCCCCCTTGCGGACGAGGCGCTCAAGCAGCGTATCGAACAACTGCTGCAACGCACCGGCTTTCGCAGCCAGGGGGTATTCGTCATGGACGGCTCGCGCCGCTCCAGCCATGGCAATGCCTACTTCACCGGTTTTGGCAGCGCCAAACGCATCGTGTTTTTCGACACCCTGATCGAACAGCTCAGCCCAGCCGAAATCGAGGCCGTACTGGCCCATGAACTGGGCCACTTCAAACTGCGCCACGTCATCAAGCGCATCACCACCACCTTCCTGCTCTCCCTGGTCTCCCTGTGGCTGCTGGGACAACTGGTCGATGCCGCCTGGTTCTATCAGGGACTGGGACTGGCCAGCCAGGGACCGGCTCAGGCCCTGCTGCTGTTTTTCATGGTGCTGCCGGTCTTTACCTTCCCGCTGACCCCGCTGATGAACCGCATGTCGCGCCGCCACGAATACCAGGCGGACGACTTCGCGGCCAGCCAGACCGATGCCCGCGACCTGATCAGTGCACTGGTAAAGATGTATCGTGACAATGCATCGACCCTGACCCCCGATCCGCTGCATTCCGCCTTTTACGACTCGCACCCCCCGGCGGCACTGCGTATCGCCCACCTGAAAGGAGAGCACGCATGAACCTGGCCACCCTGCAATGCACCCCGCACACCGTGCGCGAGCGCCCTGCGGCCAGCGAGCTGCCGGCCCTGATGGCTCAGTTGCCCGGCTGGCAAATCGAGGGGCAGACACTCAGCAAGACTTACCATTTTGCCGACTACCACCACACCATGGCCTTTGTGAACGCGCTGGCATGGATTGCCCACCAGCAGGACCATCACCCCGACCTGTCGGTGCACTACAACCGGGTACATGTGACCTGGAACACCCATGATGCCAACGGACTGACCATGAACGACTTCATTTGCGCCGCCCGCTGCCAGGCCCTGCAGGCGGAGACCGCATGAGCGACACCCTGAACGGACAAATCATCCGCAGCCATGGCCGACGTTTCGTCGTCGAGGCCGGCGGCCAGGAATACGACTGCACCACCCGCGGCAAACGAGTGGATTTTGCCTGCGGCGACCGGGTACACATCCTGGTACAGAACCGTGAACAGGCCGTGATCGAAAGCGCCGAAGAGCGCCGCAGCCTGCTCTACCGTCAGGATGACTGGCGCACCAAGATCATTGCCGCCAACGTCACCCGCATCCTGTTCGTGACCGCTGCCGTCCCGACGCCGAGCGAAGACCTGCTCAACCGCTGCCTGATTGCCGCCGAGGCCGCCGACATTGAGCCGGTGATTGTCGTCAACAAGGCTGACCTGCCCGAAAGTACAGCCTATCTGACGGCACTGGCGCCCTATCAGGCGCTGGGTTACCCCTTGGTCACCCTGTCGGCCAAGCAGGATGTCAGCCTGCTGCTCCCCTGGCTGCAAGGCCAGACCAGCGTCATGGTCGGCCAGTCCGGCATGGGCAAATCCACGCTGACCAATGCGCTGCTGCCTGCCGCACGGGCACGGACGGCGGAAATTTCCGAAGCACTGGATTCCGGCCGCCACACCACCACACATGCCACGCTCTATCACCTTGACGCACAAAGCCATTTGATCGATTCCCCCGGACTACAGGAATTCGGCCTGAAACATCTGCAGGCCACCGAGCTGATCCATTACTTCCCGGAAATGCGCCCCCTGATCGGTCAATGCAGATTTCATAATTGCAGCCATCGGGCCGAACCCGGCTGTGCCATCAAGCAGGCGGCTGAAAATGGCGGCATCCGCCCGTATCGATTGGCTTTGTTGCAACGCCTGATCAACGAACTGGATTAACAAAGCTTTACAATCTACCTTAAAGTCATAAATTTCGAAGTAGAACGACCCATTTACAATTTTTTACCCTCCTGTATTCTTGGTCACAGAAGAAGAAAGACGCATTCGGCAGGATCGCTGTTAATCTTTGGAGGATAGAAATCATGACAAAACGAATTGCACTGGTCACCGGCGGCATGGGTGGCATCGGCACGTCCATCTGCAAGGCGCTCGGACAGGCCGGTCACATTGTGGTGACCACCTACAGCAAGCCGGGCAAGGAGGCCGCCTGGCTGGCCGACATGAAAGAAGCCGGCATCGAGGCGCATGCCTACCAGTGCGACGTGACGGATGCCGATCTGTGCAGCCGCATGGTCGATCAGGTGCACGAGGAGATCGGCCCGATCAGCATCCTGGTCAACAATGCCGGCATCACCCGCGACGGCACCTTCCGCAAGATGACCTTCGACGACTGGCATGCCGTCCTGCGCACCAATCTGGATTCAGTATTCAACATGACCCGGCCGGTGATCGAAACCATGATCGAGTGCAACTGGGGTCGCGTCATCAATGTCTCGTCGATCAATGGCCAGAAGGGCCAGTTCGGCCAGACCAACTATTCCGCAGCCAAGGCCGGCATGCATGGTTTCACCATGGCCCTGGCACAGGAAGTGGCCCGCAAGGGCATCACGGTCAACACCATCTCGCCGGGCTATATCGCCACTGACATGGTGATGGCCATTCCGGAAGATGTCCGCGAGAAGATTGTGGCGCAGATTCCGGTCGGCCGACTGGGCAAGCCGGAAGAAATCGCCGCCCTGGTGACCTTCCTCGCCTCCGACATCGCCGGCTTCATCACCGGCGCCAATGTGGCGATCAACGGCGGGCAACACACCAAGTAAGGACATCCCCAAAAAAACCGGCGGACTGCCTGTCCGCCGGTTTTTTTGCCTCAATCCTCCTCATTCGCGCCGCCCGGGTCCGGCATCCAGCACCCTCGACACGCGCGAGCCCAGACGCATCAGCCGCTCCAGCGTCTGCGGCGACAGCTTCTGCACATCGTCAAACCAGCTACAGAACAAATCGAGCAGATCATACAAGGCGCGCAGCCTGGCCTGATCCTGCCGCTCTGCCCCATCCTGCGCCGACTGGCGCAGCGCCTCCCCGAGAAACTCGAGTGTCGGCAGCAGCTCTCGGCGGCGCTTCTCCAGCGCCAGGCGCCGCAGCACCTCCCAGGCATCCTCCGGCACCGCGAAGAACTCGCGACGATCCCCGGCCAGCGGAACCGGGTGCACCAGACGCCAGCCCGCCAGATCCTTCAGGCCTGCCCCCACATTGGAACGCGAGATGCCAAGGATCTCCACCAGCTCATCCGCATTGAGTGCCCGGCCGGACACAAACAGCAAGGCGAAGATCTGCGCCACACTGCGGCTCATGCCCCAATGGCGCCCCATCTCACCAAAGTGCAGCACAAACCGCTCGGCCATCGGGGACAATTGATTCATTTTCCGGTTATTCCTGACATTCCTGACAAAAGTGGAAGCACGCGACGCCTCATGACGCAGACGCGGCCGCGCGCTATTATCTTAGTCCGTTAAATTTGAGTATGACACCATGGCAGAAACACTGATCATCTCTGACACCACCGACAAGCGTGAGCGCTACCAGACCCTGTTGCCGCAAGCCGAGGCCCTGCTGAGCGGAGAAACCGACCTGATCGCCGGACTGGCCAACGTGGCTGCCATGCTGAAAATGAGTTTTGACTGGCTGTGGGCCGGCTTCTATCTGGTCAAGGGCGAACAGCTGGTACTGGGACCGTTCCAGGGACCGCTGGCCTGCACGCGCATCCCGCACGGCAAAGGGGTCTGCGGTACCGCCTGGGCCAGCGCCCGGACACAGGTGGTCGCCGACGTCGACGCCTTCCCGGGACATATCGCCTGCTCCTCGGCAGCCCGTTCGGAGATCGTCGTTCCCCTGTTCGACCAGACCGGCAAAGTGGCTGGCGTCCTGGACATCGACAGCGACCAGCTTGGCAGCTTCGACGACGAAGATGCCCGTCAGCTGGAGAAACTGGCCGCCCTGCTCAGCCCGCTGTTCTGAGCAGCCGAGGCAGCTGACAACAAAAAAGCCCGGAACCTGTCCGGGCTTTTTTCATCGGCATCGCTCAGCGATGAACGACAATGCGCTCCACATCGCGCAGCGCGGCCAGATCGCGGCCACCGGCATAGCTGATCGACGACTGCAGGTCTTCCATCAGTTCGACCAGCAGCTTCTGCATGCTGCCCTTGTACTCGACCAGAATCTTCTTGCCCTCGACGTTGACGTAGGCACCCTTGTTGTACTGCGAAGCGCTGCCGAAGTATTCCTTGTAATGCTTGCCGTTGATTTCGACGATATTGCCTGCCGACTCGTCATAACCGGCAAACAGCGAGCCCGCCATCACCATGGCAGCGCCGCAGGACATGGCCTTGGCCACATCGCCATGCTCGACAATGCCGCCGTCGGCAATCACCGGCACGCGCACGGCATGGGCGCAATCCAGCGTGGTCGACACCATCGGACGATGGAAACCGGTCTTGTTCTTGGTGATGCAGACACGGCCACCGGCGATACCGGCCTTGATGGCGTCGCAGCCCCAGCTTTCCAGATCACGGGCCGCTTCGGCGGTGGCAATATTGCCGCCAATCAGGAAGCTGTCCGGGAACATGTCCTTGATCACCTTGATCATGCGTTCCGCCTTGACGCACCAGGCATTGGCCACATCCATGGTGATGTACTCCGGCGTCAGGCCGGCAGCCTTCAGCTCGTTGAGCTGCACCAGCGTGTCTTCATTCACCCCGGCGCTGATGGAGGCAAACAGCCCCTTGGCCTGCATGTCGGCCACGAAACGCACCACATCAACATTGAAGCGATGCATGGTGTAGAACCAGCCCTGGCGCGCAAAAAACTCACACGTATCGGCATCGACCACGCTCTTCATGTTCGAGGCGTAAACCGGCATGACAAAACGGTGTTTACCCAGCTGCACGGAGGTATCGCACTCCTTGCGGCTGTCCACCACAGTCTTCTTCGGCACCAGATAGATATCGGCGTAGTTCAATTCGGTGTTCATGTTCGTGATCGTCCAGGTTCGGGATTAAAAAGAGAGGGCCCCAAACAAAAAGGGAGCCGTGATGGCTCCCTTGTTGCAACTTGCCCTGCGCTTCCGTTCGTCGGTCGCACACGCAATTACGAAGCGAATTTAAGCGCACAAACGCTTCACGTCAAGCGATTTTTTTGCCACTCACTCCATTCATAGCCCCAGCCAGCAAAAAAACAACAAGCAATTATTTGTCACACCAGTCACCGTCATGATCCTGCCCCAGCCAACGCAGGATCGGCGCCCAGGCCTCCCGGTCACGCGCACTGCGTCCTGGCGGCAAATCGAACAGACTCAGACCGCCGGCAGCAGCCTGCACATACAACTGGGTATCACGCAACCAGCCCAGCACCGGCACCTCATAGCCGGCGAGGAACTGCTCCAGCTCGCGTGCCGAGCGCGTGCGCGGATCGACACGCATCCCCACCACCCCCAAAAACACCTTGCTCTTGCGCAGCGCCTTCTCGGCCAGAATCTGCTGAAAAAAATCTTCTGTCGCCCACATATCGAACGGCGACGGCTGGATCGGCACCAGGACTCGATCAACCCGCCGCAAAAGCGCCGTCAGCTTCTTGCCATGCAAACCCGCCGCACTGTCCAGCACCATCACCTGAGTACCACGCGGCGGCCGGGCGGGCTCGCCGGGCACCACTTCCCAGCCATGAATCGCCGGCAGCGCCGGATCACGTCCCGCCAGCCAGCGCAGGGAGGACTGCTGTCGGTCCACATCCCCCAACATCACCTGACGCCCGGCATTGGCGTAATACCCGGCCAGATTGGTTGCCAGCGTCGATTTGCCACTCCCGCCTTTCGGATTGGCCACCAGAATTGATCGAACCATTGATCCTCCCTAAGGATTCCCTGACTCAAGAACCCTCTGAACAGACCGCTCCAACGGCAACTCTCTGTTCAGAGCTTTCTCCAGCCGGTCACTATACCATATGCATCTTCTCCGGCCAGATTGCCATCCATTCGTCACAACCCGCCTCACAGACGACAGGGCAATGGCTATACTATGACATCGTCAGACACCGGGACCCTCCGCATGGATGCGTTTGATTCCCTGCTCAAAACCCTGTTTGCCATGGCCTGGATGGTGGAGGCAAGAGACCCCTATACAGGGGGGCACTTATGGCGCGTTTCGCAGTTCGCCCGGCGAACGGCAGAGGCTGCCGGTCTCCCGCCTGTCGATGTCATGCGCATCATGCTCGGCGGTTTCCTGCACGATCTGGGCAAGATCGGCGTCCCCGACGCCATTCTGCGCAAGCCGGACAAACTGACCGACGAGGAATACGCCATCATCAAGACCCACCCGGAGGTGGGGCAACGCATCCTGGCCAATCACCCGCTGCGACACCTGGTGGAGGCCGCCGTGCGCATGCACCACGAACGGCCGGACGGACGAGGCTATCCGGCCGGCCTGCCCCTGGACAGCATTCCGGTCGATGCCCGCATCGTCGGCATCTGTGACGCCTTCGATGCCATGACCAGCAGCCGGCCGTACCGCCAGGGCATGCCGATCGACAAGGCCCTGGCCATCATCAGCGACAACCTGGGCAGCCAGTTCGACCGCCAGCATGGCGAGCATTTCCTCCGGCTCGCCCAGCTCAACCAGCTGGCCGATATCGTTGGCCACAGCGAACCGGGCATCCCGCTGGAGCACTGCCCCGCCTGCGGACCGATCATTCTGCGCACCCGCCACCACCATGCCGGCGACCATCTGTACTGTCCCAACTGCACCAGCGAGGTCGTCCTCCACCTGGAGCACGGCCGGGCCCGGATCGAACCCACCGGCCGCAAGGGCACACCGGATCAACTGATCCCGGCGCTGAACATCGAGCTGTGCGACACCTTGATTCGAGAGGCTGAAATCACCCTGCCCGGCAGCAGACAGCCTCCGGCTTCATGGTGGCGTCGCTGGTTTAATGCATGAAATCAAGATAAATCAACGTTCTGAAGGATCTTTTTCCCATGCTGAGCGACTAAGCATCGCCAGGGCCGACATCTGCAGACACGCCACGGCCGTTCGCAGCCCCTGGCCGGCCATGACTGTTTGTGATATTGAACACCCCGGGGCGCCGCCCGCAGCAGAGCAAGGCCGCGCCAGATAAAGCACTCACCCCGGACCGACTTGCCATGTCCCTCCAGACCCTGCTCGACACTCATGCCACGTTCTGGCTGGTCGGCGCCCTGATTGCCCTGGGCGTCGAGTTCATGACCGGCACGCTGTACCTGCTGGTCTTTGCCATCGCCCTGACCGGCGGCGGCATCGCCGCGCTGTACGCCTGGCAACCGATTCCCCAATTCTTCATCGCCAGCGTGGCCGGCCTGCTGGCCCTGTTCGCCGTGAGCGCCTGGAAGCGGCGCCAGCCGCCTGCCCCACCCCGCCCGGTCGACGACCCGGACATCGGCCAGCCGGTCCGCGTCCTGCACCTCCGCCCGGAGGATGCTCAGCGCGCACGGGTCCTTTACCGCGGCGCCGAATGGGATGCCCTGCTGCTAGCCCCTTACCCGGCCGCCGGACAGACGGCCTTTATTGTCGGACGTGACGGCAACCTGCTGCACGTCTCCCTCCAACCTGCAGAAAGTCGATAAAAACATGGAATTCGCCATTGCACTGTTCGTCGTTGTCCTGCTGTTCGTGCTGCAATCCGTGCGCGTGGTCCCGCAGCAGACCGCCTTCGTACTGGAGCGGCTCGGCCGCTTTCACGGCGTGCTCGGCCCGGGCCTCAACATCATCGTGCCCTTCGTGGATCGCATTGCCTATCGCCACAACCTGAAGGAAATCCCGCTCGACGTCCCGAGTCAGATCTGCATCACACGCGACAACACCCAGCTCAAGGTGGACGGCATCCTGTACTTCCAGGTCACCGATCCGCAGCGCGCTTCCTACGGCTCCAGCGATTACGTCCTGGCCATTTCCCAGCTGGCCCAGACCACGCTGCGCTCGGTCATCGGCAAGATGGAACTCGACAAGACCTTCGAAGAACGGGATGAAATCAACGCCGCCGTCGTCGCCGCCCTGGACGAAGCCGCCTTCAGCTGGGGGGTCAAGGTGCTGCGCTATGAGATCAAGGACCTGGTACCGCCGCAGGAAATTCTGCACGCCATGCAGGCGCAGATCACGGCTGAACGCGGCAAACGTGCGCGCATTGCCGAATCCGAAGGCCGCAAGATGGAACAGATCAACCTGGCCACCGGCGCCCGCGAGGCAGCCATCCAGGAGTCGGAAGGTCGTCGTCAGGCCGCCATCAACCAGGCCCAGGGTCAGGCGGAAGCCATGCGCCTGGTGGCGGACGCCACGGCAGAAGCCCTCACCCGTGTCGGCAGCGCCATCGGCAACGAAGGCGGCATGGCTGCGGTCAACCTCAAGGTGGCCGAGCAGTATGTTGCCGCCTTCAGCCAGCTGGCCAAAGAGGGCAACACGGTCATCATGCCGGCCAACGTGGCGGATCTGGGCGGACTGATCGCCAGCGCCATGAGCATCGTCAAGCCGGCAAAATCTTAATTGCACCAGGCCGGCCGGATGCTTGAATTGCCGGCCGGCAACCCCCATAATCACCCCAACCTCTACCGCAGCTGCGCTAATGAAATTCTTATCCGATCTGTTCCCGGTACTGCTGTTCTTTGCAGCCTATTCCTTCAGCCACGACATCTTCCTTGCCACCAAGATCGCCATTGCCGCGACTGCACTGCAAGTGGCCTGGTCCTGGATCCGTCACCGCAAGGTCGACAAAATGCTGTGGCTGAGTTTTGCCCTGATCACCGTGTTTGGCGGTGCCACCCTGATCTCCAAGAACCACCATTTCATCATGTGGAAACCCACCATCCTTTACTGGATCATGGGAGCAGGCTTGCTAATCGGGCGTCATGTAGGTAAAAACGGCATACGCGCACTACTGGAAAAGCAGATCCAGCTGCCCGACACGATCTGGGACCGGCTGTGTCAGGCCTGGGCGGTGTTCTTCCTGCTGCTGGGGGGCGTCAACCTGCTCGTGGCCTATTCTGTCGACGAGCCCATGTGGGTCAAATTCAAACTGTTCGGTACCACGGGATTGCTGCTGGCCTTCGCCATCGGCCAGAGCCTGCTGGTATCCAAGTACATCAAGGAAGACTGAGACATGCTGTACGCCATCATGGCGCGTGACGTGCCCGATTCGCTGTCTCGTCGCCTCGCGGCCCGACCGGACCACCTGGCGCGCCTGACCGCCCTGCAGGAGCAAGGCCGGCTGCTGCTTGCCGGCCCCTTTCCGGCCATCGACGCCAGCGACCCGGGTCCGGCCGGATTCAGCGGCAGCCTGATCGTTGCCGAATTCAGCGACCTGAACGAAGCACGGGCCTGGGCAGACGCCGACCCCTATGTGGCGGCTGGCGTCTATGCAGAGGTCGAAGTCAAACCCTGGCGCAAGGTCTTCCCGGCATGAGCGATACGGTCAGCCTCATCGAGCAACGCCTGACGGCATTGTCGCCGCAACAACTGCTGGTTCGTGACGACAGCCACCTGCACGCCGGCCATGCCGGTGCCCGTGCCGGCGGCGGCCACTACCAGCTGACCATCGTCAGTCAACAATTCAGCGGTCTCAACCGCCTCGCAAGGCATCGCCTGGTCTACCAGACGCTTGGCGATCTGATGCAAAACCGGATTCATGCGCTGGCCATCCTTGCGCTGGCACCCGAAGAATCCTGATTTCAACTTCAAGGGGTAACTATGAAACTCAACAAACTGGCCAGTCTTCTGCTCGCCGCCTCCATCGCCCTGCCAAGCATGGCTTTTGCCGACTCGGTTGCCGTCGTCAATGGCACGCCGATCGACAAGAGCAAGGTTGACCAGATCGTCAGCCAGATCGTAGGCAACAGCAACGGCCAGGCCCAGGACACGCCGGCACTGCGCGAAAAGATCAAGAACTCCCTGATCAACCAGCAACTGGCACTGGATGAAGCCAAGCGTCGCGGCCTGGACAAGGCCCCGGCGGTACAGGAACAGATCAAGCAGGCCACCGATGGCATCCTGCAGGAAGCGCTGGCAGCCGACATCGTCAAGCAAAGCCCGATCGACGATGCCGCCGTGAAGAGCCGCTACGACGAGTTTGCCGCCAAGCTCAAGGGCTCGACCGACATGCACCTGCAACAGATCGTCGTTTCGAGCGAAGCCGACGCCAAGAAGGTCATTGCCGACCTGAAGAAGGGCAAGGCATTTGCCCAGCTGGCTAAGGAAAAATCGATCGATCCGAATGCCAAGCAGTCTGGCGGTGAAATGGGCATCCTCAACACCGCCAGCATGCCGCCGGTGCTGGCCGATGCCGTGAAGAACCTCAAGGCAGGCCAGGTCACCACCATTTCTGCCGGCAATATCTGGCACGTCGTCAAGCTGGTTGAGTCGCGCCCGGCCGTACCGGCGCCGCTGGACCAGCTGAAACCGCAAATCGTGCGCCAGCTGCAGGAAGAGAAAATTGAGCAGGCCATGAGCGATCTGCGCAGCAAGGCCAAGATCCAGTAACCGATTCACTCATACGGAACACATATGAAAAAGACCCTGATTGCCGGCACCATTGCCTGCGCCCTTGCCGCCGGTGCCGTTCTGGCTGCCGACATTCAAGTCAACGGCACCACCATCTCCCAGGCCCGTTTTGACGCAGTCGCCAAGATGATGAATGCCCAGGCTCAGGCCCAGGGCCAGCAGGCTGATCCGCGCCTGCCGGAAATGATCAAGCAGCAACTGATCACCGCCGAAGTCCTGCGCCAGGAAGCCGTGCGCAAAGGCATCGACAAGCTGCCGGAAGTGCGCGCCGAGCTGGACAACGCCGAAGCCATGACCCTGGCCAACCAGCTGATCAAGCAGTTCGTTGCCAGCAACCCGGTATCGGAAAGCGACCTGAAGGCCGAGTACGACAAGCTCAAGGCGGCAACGCCGGAGAAGAAGAGCTACCATGCCCAGCACATCCTGGTGAAGACCGAAGCCGAAGCCAATGCCGTGATCGCCGCCCTCAAGAAGGGCAAGCCGTTCGCTCAGCTGGCCAAGGAAAAGTCCATCGACCCGGGCAGCAAGGCCAATGGTGGCGATCTGGGCTGGAACGAGCCGGAAACCTTCGTGCCGGAATTCGGCCAGGCCATGGCCAAGCTGGCCAAGGGTCAAATCACGGCCAAGCCGGTGAAGACCCAGTTCGGCTGGCACATCATCAAGCTGGACGACGTCCGCACCGAGGAATTCCCGAAGCTGGAAGCCCTGCGTCCGCAACTCGAACAGCAACTGCAAGGCGAGCGCATCCAGAAGTACATTGCCGATCTGAAGGCCAAGGCCAAGATCCAGCAATAAGCGCCGACCGCTGCCTCACCCGACGCCACGGCATGCCGTGGCGTTTTTTTATGCCTGCGCGACAAAGGCAGCAGGCGTCATGCCGAGTTGACGACGAAACACCTGAATAAAGGCACTGGGACTCTGATAGCCCACCGTCAGCGCCACCTCGGTGACCGAGCGCCCCTCGGCCAGCAGGCGCATGGCATGCCAGACTCGCAACTGTTGACGCCACACCCCGAAGGCCAGTCCGGTCTCGCGCCGGAAATGGCGCATGAAGGTACTGCGTGACATGCCTGCGTGCAAAGCCCAGTCATCCAGCCCACGCTCATCATCGGGGACCGCCAGCAACTGCTGCACCACAGCCAGCAGACGACTCGATTGCGGCAAAGCCATGCCGCTGGACAGAGAAGGCGCATACGACAGCCCATCCGCCAGCACCTGCCAGTACAACGCACGTCGCCGCGCAGGCAAACCCTCATCCAGACAAAACGGCAGCACCGCCATCAGCAAGGGCGACAAGCGAACGACCTTGAGTGCCAGCGGCAAATAGCGACTGCTCCAACCATCATCGACATAGACAGACTGCCCGCTGACCGCGCAGGGAAACAGCGCCTCATGCGCACAAATGGGCGGCACCCAGCCCAGACACCCCGAAGGCACCAGCCACTGCCCTTCACTGCTGCGCAGATGAATCGCCCCTTCGCGCACCACAAAAAGCTGACCAGTCGCATGCACATGGCTGCCGGTACGCTCGCGCACACCATGTTGCAAGGACATCACTGTGGCATTTGGCATCATGAACCGATCAAGACATAAATAGAGACAATATCGAAATATTACCAGAGAAAAAAACCGGACAATACCGGCTCACACACCAAGGAGCTCACATGTCCCCACAGCACATCGTTCGCCAGGCCCTCGAAACCATTCTGAGCGGGCAAGCCAGCCGCAGCGAAATCGAGCAATACATCGCCCCGACCTACCAACAATGGGTCGACGGCCACCAGCTTGACTACCCCGCCTTCCTGCAACATCTGGCCACACTGAATCAGCGCGCCGACAAGATGACGCTGCAGATTGATCACTTGATTGCGGAAGACAAGCTGGTTTTCAGCCAACATCAGGTCAGGGTAGACAAAACAGACGGCGGCCAGGCCCACTACCGGGTCATGGCACTGTTCACCCTGCAGGACAGTCGCATCGTACGCTGCGAAGAATTGACCTACATGCAACAAGGACAGGGCGCTGATCGCGACATGGGGTCACGCTAGGCCACCCGGCAGCGAGGCCCGGATACTCAGTCGTCCTCGTCTTCACACCAGGATGGCGCCCGCTTGTCGAGAAAAGCCGCCACCCCCTCACGCTGCTCCTCGCTGCCGATCACCTGCATATAGGCCAGACGTGCCTGCTGCAGGTGATCATCCAGAGACTGCGAAGGCGCCGTATCGATCAACCCCTGCGCCAGACGCACCGCCTGCGGCCCCTGACGTGAAATCCGGTCGGCCAGACTGACCGCCACAATCTTGGCAAAGCCGGCGTCCACCACCTCCTCCACCAGGCCGATCTGCCAGGCCTTGCCGGCATCCAGCACCTCACCACACAGCGCCATGCGACGTGCCCAGGGCTGCCCGATCTTGTCGGTCAGAAACTTCAGCCCTCCCGCCCCCGGAATCAGACCCACCCTGGCCTGCGACATCCCCAGCATGGCCCCGCGTTCAGCGACGATGACATCACAGCAAAGCGCACACTCCAGCCCAGCCCCGAGCGCAAAGCCATTGACGGCCGCCACAGACAAACCATGAAAAGAACGCAACTGCTGACAAACCGTCAGCAGCGCATCAATCAGCCCTTCGGCCTGGGCCCAGTCGCCCCCGGCCAGTGGCGGCAACGCCAGGCCCGCTGAAAAATAGCGCTCTCCGGCACCGGTCAGGACCAGCGCGTGCAGAGAATCGTCGGCCTGCAAGACCGACAGCTGCTGCGACAAAGCCTGCAGCACCTCCACCGTCAGCAAATTGGCCGGCGGCTGCTGAATGGTCACAATCGCAGTACGCCCCAGCTGCTCCAGCGTCAGGAATGAAGTCATGGTAATCCTCGCCTCGATCTGGCGGGAAAGGCGCCGCGCCCCCGCAACGGGCCACCCCTGCTTTGTTTCTAGCCGCCAGCCCCTCAAATGCAACAAGAATCACAAACTGCCCCATTCATGACAAACAGCAAAAGGTTGGGCATCAATCCAGACCGCAAGGCTGCTAGAATGCGCTTTTCATGGTGAATACCCGATGATCGAAACCAGTCTGTTGGTCATGTTTCTGGCCGGGCTGCTGGGCGGCGGCCACTGCATCGGCATGTGCGGCGGCATCGTCACCGCGCTGAGTATCAAGCTGCCCGCCGGCCAGCGCCGGCTGCCCATGCTGCTGGGCTACAACCTTGGCCGGCTCGGCAGCTACAGCCTGATCGGCGCCCTGTTCGGCGGTCTGGCCGGCGCCGCCATGCAGCATGCCAGACCGCTGCAAATCGCGCTCTATCTGCTGGCCAACCTGATGATCATCGCCATTGGCCTCTACCTGGCAGGCCTGTCTGCTCTGGTGACTCGCATCGAACGCCTGGGGCAGCCGCTGTGGCGCCGCCTGCAACCGCTGCTGGGCCGCATTTTGCCGCTGCGCCACCCTGGCCAGGCCTTTCTGGCAGGCATGATCTGGGGCTGGGTTCCCTGTGGACTGGTGTATAGCGCCAGCCTGTCTGCCCTCGCCAGCGGCCATGCCGCGCAGGGCGCACTCATCATGCTCTGCTTTGGTCTGGGCACCCTGCCCAACCTGCTCGCCATGGGATTGTTCGCCGATGCACTGCGCCAGCAGATGCAAAAACAGGCCGTGCGACTGGGCACCGGCCTGCTGGTCTGTCTGCTGGGGGTCTGGCAGCTGCTACATCTGATTCCTCTCTGAGCGCTCAGGCGAAACAGGCGCGCAGCGCCTGCTCGACATCGGCAATATCGATCTGCGGTGCAATCAGTTCAAAACGGCTGTCGCGCCGCCATGCCACCTGAGTGGCGCCCCACTGGCCATCCACCCAGTTGAGCCAGACCCGGTCTCCCAGCACCGAAAACACCCCTTTGGCGCGCTGCAAGCCAGGGACCCGCCGCGGCAAGTCATCAAAAAACGCCGTCAGCCGCTCGGCATCAAAAGCCTGACCGGCATCAAACGTCCAGCCATGCGACTGCCAGTCGGCAGGCATCTCACGGTTCAGGCGCGGCCGGTAAGCCTGCTGTTGCGTCACATTGGCCAGCGTCAGCCAGCCAGCCTCCAGCGCCCCGTCACGGACCTCGGCAATCAGCCGCTTGGGCGGGAACAGGGCCTCGGCCTGACGACGGAAGGCCGCCATGGTCGGCACATCGGCCAGATCAATCTTGTTGGCCACCAACACATCCGCCAGCGTGATCTGGTCACGGTACATGGGTTGGCGCTGATAGTTCGGATCGACAAACTGACGCGGATCCACCAGCGTCAGTACCGCCCCCACCTCCAGCGCCTCGGCCAGCGGCTGCTGGCGCAGTTCGTCAATCACGCCGGCGGCATGCGCCAGCCCGCTGGCCTCGATCAGCAACCGGTCCGGCCTGGCCCGGCGCAGCAGGGTCGCCACCGTGGCCGTCATCTGCGGCCCGGCCACACAGCACAGGCAACCACCGGCGATCTCCGCCACCGGTACCTCGCCGCCGGAAAGCACGGCGCCATCAATCCCGATCTCGCCGAACTCATTCACAATCAGCGCCCAGCTTTCCTCGGCCGGACGATGCGCAATCAGGTGGCGCAGGGCCGTGGTCTTGCCCACACCGAGAAAGCCGGTAAACAGGTTGACAATGGTTTTCTTCATGGACGACACCGTTGACAGGTGCCGGTCAGTACCAGATTTTGCGCCTGCAGTTCAAAACCGACCTCCGCCGTGGCCGAGGCCAGGCTGGACAGACTGGAAGCGGCATCCAGCTCACAGATCGCACCACAATCGCGACAGACCAGAAACAGCGACTCATGCTCACAGCCGAAATGGTCGCAGACGATATAACCATTCAGCGCCTCGACCCGGTGCAACAAGCCCTGCTCCACCAGAAAATCCAGCGCACGATACACGGTCGGCGGCGCGGCCTGGCCCCCGCGCTCCTGCTGCAAATCGGCCAGCACCTGATACGCCTTGACCACCCCGTCATGACGCAGCACCAGCTCAAGCACCTGACGGCGCAGTGCGGTCATCTTGCAGCCACGCGTCAGACAGTGACGCTCGGCCTCGGCCACAAAGCTTTGCACATCCATTCGAGGCGATCCATTTCAGAAAAAAACCCATGTTATATTATAACATTTCCTCTTTACAAGTTTTAACACCCCGTACCGGCAGCAACATTCCATTGTGATAAAATCGCCGTCATTCAACCTGACACCGTGACATCATGAAAAAACTGCTTCTGACGACCCTGCTGACCGCCTTTACCCTCCCCGTACTGGCCAATCCGGGCGGCGCCGAACGCCAGCAGGCCTTCAAGAAAATGTTGCTGCAATTCGAGCCGATGGGGGTGGTCGTTCGTGGCCGAGACCCCTACAACAAGGCCACCTTCATTCAGCATGCCGATGCCTTCAAGCTGGCGGCCGAGCAGCCCTTTACCCTGTTTGTCCCCAACAGCATCGATGCCAAGAGCCGGGCCAAGCCGGAAATCTGGAGCCAGCCCGCCAAGTTCCAGGGCGAAAAGGACAAATTCTTCAAGGCGGTCGACGCCCTGAATGTCGCCGCGCACAGTGGCGACCTCGCCAGCATCAAGAAAAACTACGACCTGGTGTCGCAGAGCTGCAAGTCCTGTCACGACACCTTCCGCGGCCCGAAAGTCGAATAAGCCGCCATCAGGCATAAAA
Organism: Paludibacterium sp. B53371; assembly: GCF_018802765.1. Classification (NCBI taxonomy): domain Bacteria; kingdom Pseudomonadati; phylum Pseudomonadota; class Betaproteobacteria; order Neisseriales; family Chromobacteriaceae; genus Paludibacterium; species Paludibacterium sp. B53371. The sequence goes on along the minus strand of NZ_CP069163.1, from coordinate 1,505,794 downwards.
AAACCGCAAGTCAGCCGACTTGCGGTTTTTTTCTTGCTGACAACCCGCTGCGAGCTGCCGGTCAGGCGCCACCGACGACCAAGACCAGCGCGGCCACCGCTCCCACCGCCAGTGCCAGACTGAGCAAGGCCAGCCGCAACGGTGCGAAATACAGCGGGGCAACCTCACCCTCAATGGCCTTGCGCCCGGACAGCATGGCATGCACCAGGTTCTGTTTTTTGAACACCTTGTGCGCCAGCACGGCAGCCACATGCAGCACCACCAGCACCATGATCAGATCAAAGAACAGCTTGTGCACCGAAGTAATGCTCTCCGAGGCCGAACTGCTGACCAGATGCGCCAGCGGACCATCAAACAGATAGCTGTCCACATCCGAAGACAGCATGCCACTGGCAACCTGAAACAGCAGCGTCAGGATCAGCGCCAGCACCATCAGTCCGCCCAGCGGGTTATGACCGGGCTGCTGCGCCTCCGGCAAATGGCCACGCAGATAACGGCGAATGACGCCGGGTCCCTTGAGAAAGTCGCTGAAGCGCGCGGTCTGGCTGCCGAGAAAGCCCCACAGCAGGCGGAACACCAGCAGCACGGCCACGCCTTCACCGCACCAGATGTGATATCTCAGCCAGTCACCGCCCTGCGTGCCAGTCCACCACATGCCGGCAAACAACAACACCAGCGTCCAGTGAAAAACCCGTGTCGGCACATCCCACACCGATACCATTTGCTTCATCGCGACAATCCCTTCTGCCCTGCCACCATCAAGCACTTCATGCTCATGCACAAAAAAGCGGGGTGACATCAAATTTTTCTGAAATAGAATCCTAAGATAAACACATATTTATTAAAAGCGCCTTATGACCTCCACCCTGTCACGCCTGTGGCGCGGCTTGCTTGCCAACCAGATGGCCTTGCTGATCGCACTGCTGACCCTCGGCATCGGCGGCATCGAGGCCATTCAGTTCAACAGCGCCATGCAGGAGGACACCGAATATCGCACCCTGCTGCAGCAACAGCTGGCCAACAGCATGCAGCAACAGCGGCTGGCACTGGAACGCCAACTCTCCGATTACGCCATCTGGGACGAAGCCAGCAGTCGCATCAACCGCAGCGAGCCGGACATGGTCTGGATTCGCTCGGCCCTCACCCGCTCGGTGTATCTGAACCTGCGCATTGACAGTGCCCTGATCGTCGATCCGGCCAGCAGAAAGGTGATCTTTGCCCTGCAGGATGGCCACGAAGTCGCCGACGGCCAGGATCCGCTGGCGCTCGACGACACCGCATGGCGCTGGCTGCACTCGGTACTGCTGCAGCAGGCGCGCCATCCGACCAGCGGCTACATCCTGACCCATGCTGGCGGCCCGCTGCTGCAGGGGGACCTGTCGCTGCTGGTCGCCCAGCCCGTCCTGCAGGAAAACGGCCCGACCGTGATGAACCACCGCAAGGTCATGATTTTTGCCCGCCGCGTCGATCGCGTGCTGGCCCGCCAGATCTCGTTCAACAGCGCCATCAGCAACGCCTGGATCGCCCTGCGCCCCTCGGGCCAGGCAGACATCCTGCAACAGCCGGTTCACGGGATCGACGGCCGCCCGCTCGCCTGGCTGAGCTGGCAGTTTCACGCCCCGGGCAGAGACATGCTGCACCGTCTGGTGCCTGCGACCACGGCACTGTGCAGTTTGCTGCTGCTACTGGGCTGGTTGCTCGGGCGCCAGGCCAACCGGCTGCGGGGCCGTCAGGCCGCCACACTGCAGCGACTGGAAAGACAAGGACAGGCTTTGCGTGACATCGTCGAGCAGAGTCAGTCGCAGCACAGCGGCGGGCTGTCGGCACTGTGCCGCAAACTGGCAGAGACCCTGGAAGCCAGCCGGGTCGTCATCTGGCAACACGCGCTGGATACACATCGACTGCACCGCGTGGCCGGCAGCGACAGCCAGACCCATCTGGCGGACGAACAAATCACCCTGATGTCCGACGCGGCACGCATCGAACGGCTAGATCGCCTGCGCTTCATGGCCATCCGCGAAATCGATACCCGCCCGCTGCATGAGAGCTTCGTCAGCTACATCCGGCGCTACCGTCTGCAGAGCGCACTGATCGCCACCATCCGTGTCGGCCACAAGATGCACGGCATCATCAGCGTCGAACACCAGCAACCCCGGCGCTGGCACCAGGATGAAATCAACTTCATCTGCTCGGCAGCCAATGCCATCGCCCTGCAAACCGAAACCGGCGCCAGACAGGCCGCGGAAAACGAGCTGGCCAACCTGTTCTACTTCGACTCGCAGACCGGCCTGCCCAACCAGCACCGCCTGCTGCTGCACCTGGACAACCTGGCCCTGACCGGCAAAGACCGCCAGGGCATCTGTTGTGCCATCGAATTAAGTGATCTGGCCCAGATTATCGAAGGATTCGACAAGGCCACCGGAGCCGCACTGACCAATGAAGTCGCCCGTCGGCTGCAAAACCTGATCCGCGTCGGCGAAATCGCCGCCCGGCTCAGCGACACCCGCTTTGCCGTCTGGCTGGAAGGGCAGGATGACGAGGAGCTGAACGCCCGACTCTCCGGTTTGCACCAAAGCATCCGCGCCCCCTATCTGTTGCCGCCACATGCACTGCACCCACGCTTCCAGCTGGGGGTCAGCTTCTTTCCCGACGACGGACCGGATGCCGAAACCCTGGTACAGCGTGCTCAGGCGGCCCTGCAGCAGACACCCGGGCCAAGCCCCCAGCCCTGGTCACGCTTTGACAGCCACCTCAACGACCAGCGCAAACAGAGCCAGCAGCTGCGCATGGAATTGCGCCAGGCAATGGACAAGGGGCAGCTGTCACTTCACTTCCAGCCGCTGATCGATCTGCGCAGCGGGCAAGTCAGCGGCGCCGAGGCCCTGCTGCGCTGGCAGCATCACGAACACGGCGCGATCTCACCCGCGCTGTTCATCCCGCTGGCCGAAGAAGATGAAGTACTGATTTGCGCCATCGGCAAATGGGTGCTGGATCAGGCCTGTGCCCATGCGGCACGCTGGCGCCTCAGTCATGCGCCGACCCTGCGCATCTCCGTCAATGTCTCGGCCAGACAAATGGAGTCTCCCGGCTTTCATCAGCTGGTGCGCGAGATACTGGCACGTCACGCACTGCCGCCCAGCGCCATCGAACTGGAACTGACCGAAAGCATTGCCATGAGCCATACCAGCGAGGTCGAAACCAATCTGCGCGAACTACAAGCCCTGCAAGTCGAAATGGCCATCGACGACTTCGGTACCGGCTATGCCAGCTTCAGCTATTTACGCCGCTTCCCGGTGAACCGTCTCAAAGTTGACCGGCAATTCTTCGAATCCGTCCCGCAAGACCTGCAGAAAAGCAATCTGGTGAAAATGATTGTGGCCATGGGACATGCCATGGGGGCCAGCGTGATCGGAGAGGGGGTCGAACAGGCGGAACAAGTGCGCTTCCTGCGCGCTATCGGCGGTGATTACGCCCAGGGCTACTACTTCAGCAAGCCGCTCCCGGCCGCCGAGATGGAAGCTTTCCTGCAGCACCCGGACATCGGGCTGCCCTGAGGGGAACGCGCCGTTCAGCGCTTCACGGCCAGCAACAGCAGACCATCCACCGGCAGGGCCAGCTCCTCTCGCACCACCAACTGCGTCAGCTCAACCGGCTGCATCCCCGCGGACTCAAGACCCTGATGCAGATAAGCCTGCGCATGTTGATAGCGTCCGCTCGGCGTAATGCCGAAATCGCCCGCCACAAAGCGCTCTTCCGCCGAGGCCAGCAAGTAGCCACCGGGGCGCAATACCCGCGCCATTTCCCTTAGCAACTCATCCAGCGCGCCAAAATAGATGAAAGTGTCGGCACTGGCGATCAGATCGAGACTGTCCGCAGGCAGCGTACGCAGGTAAGCCACCATTTCCACCTGCTGCAGCTGGTGATAGCACCCCTTGCGGGCAGCCAGAGCCAGACTCCTGGCCGACAGGTCCACACCGACCAACTGACGGGCTCGTGCCGCCAGATAAGGGCCACACAAGCCCGTACCACACCCGGCATCGAGAATCGTCAGCCCCTCGCCCACCCCGTGGCGTGTCAGCATCTCGTCCAGACGGGCCGGAATGCTGTACTCCAGCGTGCCGATCATTTTGCTGTCGAACACATCAGCGGCCTGATCGAAATACATCTGCAGATAGGCATCCGAAGCCCGCGCCGGCACATTTTCCACCGTACAGGCCGCCAGCATATGGGCCGCAATCGGATTCTCCGGCTCCTGCGCCAGCCACTGCCGATAGATCTCGGCGGCCTCATCGATCCGTCCCAGAACATAAAAGGCAATCGCCAGGATATGGTGAGCCTTGTCGTCATGCGGCGGCAGCACATAGGCCTGACACTGGCACCGGGCGGCTTCCAGCACCTCGCCCAGCGCGGCATAGACCGTACCCAGACTGTTCCAGCTCTCGGCCTGAGCCGGGTCCAGGGCCAGCGCCTGCTCAAACGCCGTTCTGGCCTCGGCGGCCTTGCCCGCGGCCAGCAGGACACTGCCCAGATTGCGCCAGACCTGCACCTGACGGGCGTCACGCTCCAGCGCCAGAATAAAGGCGGCCGCCGCCTCATCGTGACGCCCCTGGGCTGCCAGCATATTGCCCAGATCGTTCGGCCACGCAGTCTGATGCGGCGCCAGCGCGACCGCCTGATGCAGCGCCTGCACGGCATAATCGCCCTGCCCGGTCTGATACAGCCACAAGCCAAAGCGATAGTGCAACTCGGGCCAGCACGGCCAGTCGGCCAGCAAGCCCTGATAGCCCTCCCCCGCCCATTGCAGGCGACCGTCGCACTGCGCCTGCCAGGCGGCCGCCAGGGCGGCCTGGGCTTCCGGCGAGATCGACCGGTAATCCGAAGAGCTCATGTCACACTCCCGTCCGCTGTGTCGACAGCGGGGTTCAAGTTCACAAAGTGGGGCATTATATTTGTTTATCACAACCAATGTGATAGCTCTATTTTCCTTGCATTCCTGCCGACGCTATCGATAATGACATCTGGGAGCCAATAGCCCGATTCAAAGACAACTCAATACCACTGATGCACATGGCCGCAAGGCTGACGGCTTGAGGAAAACATGCCGCTTCCATTGATTTTACTGGTCGATGATGACGTCGCCGCACTCAGTCCGCTGGTGCTGTTTCTCCAGCAGGCTGGCTTTCGCTGCACCGGCGTACACAGCGGCCAGGAGGCGCTGGCATTCTGCCAGAATCATCGTCCGGATCTGGTGGTGATGAGCCTGCAGATGACCGGCATGGATGGTCTGCAGCTCACCGACCAGCTGCGCAAGCAGTTTGTCGACGAATGGATGCCGATTATTTTCCTGTCGTCAGACGACGACGCCGACCACATCCTGGCGGGTCTGACGGTGGGGGGCGACGACTACCTCTGCAAACCGGCCAATCCCGACATGCTGCTGGCGAAGATCCGTGTTTTCCTGCGGATCTCCCGTCTGCAACGCCAACTGACCGACGATGCCGTGCGGCTGGCACGCTATTACGAAGAGAACGAATTCGAGCAGACCCTGGCACTGGAACTGATCCAGCGCCTGACCTACCGCTCCTTTGTCGGCCAGGCCCACATCTGGCACACCCTGCACCCGGCCGGCATCTTCAACGGTGACATCATCTGCCGCAGCCACTCCGCCCCGGGTCTGGAGCACTTCCTGCTGGCAGACTGCACCGGCCACGGCCTGACCGCCGCCATCAGTGCCCTGCCGGTCATCGACGGCTTCTACGAACTGGTGAAACAGTTCCTGTCGACCAGCTTGCTGGCTGGCGGCATCAACAAAAAATTGCACAGCCTGCTGCCCACCGGCCGCTTTGTCGCTGCCGCCCTGTGCTCGATCGATTACCTGCACCGCACCCTGTCCATCTGGAACGGGGGCATTCCCTGCGCCCTGCTGATCGGGCGCGGCGGGCAACTCAAGCATGGCTTCCCCTCGCGCTACCCGCCGCTGGGCATTCTGGACGAAGCCGATTTCGACAACACCTTGCAGCAAGTCCACTGGGAAGACGGTGATCTGCTGGTACTGTCCTCCGACGGCATCACCGAAGCCAGCAACCTGAAAGGTGACCAGTTCGGGCTGAGCGGTGTTCAGCATGCCATTGAGCATGGCTGGCCGGATGCGGTAGGCAACAGCATCCTGGAAGCACTCAGCCGCCACCTGGATGGGGACGATGCCAAGGATGATGTCTCCCTGCTGGTCGTCCGGCTGCACGTCCCCAGCGACTAAGCCCCCGCCCTCGTCACCGCATCGTCATATTGCTTCCCTTCGTCAAGAATAGGTAGTTATACTTATGCAACTATTCTTGCCGCAAGGATTGGCCATGCGCCCCGACCTGAAGCGCTTTCTTCCGCCAGTGCTCTCTCTGCTGCTGGCCTGTGCCGCCTCAGGTCAATCCTTTACCCCGGTCCTGCTCTACGACAGCACCTCGGGGCGTTTCGACAAAGGCTACGGCCAGAATGCCTGGCAGGGGGCGGAGCGCTTCGCGCACGAGTCCCATCTCGCCTATCGCCAGGTCAGTCTGCGTCATGGCATGACACCGGAAGCACTGCTTGAGCAGCAGGCACGCCGCCATCCGAGCATGATCGTGGCAGTCAGCTTCCTCTTCGCACCGGCGATCGAAAAGGTGGCGCCCCGCTACCCGCACACCCGGTTCACGCTGATTGATGCTGCCGCCCCCGGGCGCAACGTGCAAAGCATTCTGTTCAAGGAGCACGAAGGCTCGTTTCTGGCCGGCATGGCCGCCGCACTCAAATCACGCAGCGGCACCATCGGCTTCGTCGGAGGCATGGATACCCCGCTGATTCGGGCATTTGGCTGCGGCTACGCCCAGGGAGCGCGCTACATCAACCCGCGCATCCGGGTATTGCAGGACATGGCCGGCAACACCCCGGCCGCCTTCAATGACCCGGCACGCGGCAAGCAACTGGCCCAGGCACAATTGCGCCACGCTGCCGACGTCATCTACGCCGCCGCGGGCCATACCGGTCTGGGCTCGCTGCAAGCCGTGGCCGAGGCCGGCAAATTCGCCATCGGGGTAGATATCAATCAAAACGCCCTCTTTCCCGGCGTCATGCTCAGTTCCATGGTCAAACGCATCGACCTGGCGGTCTATCAAACCCTGCGGGACGGCCAAAGGGGGCGCTGGCATGCCGGTGTCCGGGTGCTCGGCCTGCGTGACGATGCGCTCGGGCTGGCCATGGATCGTTACAACCAGGGGCTGATTGATCTCGACATGCAACAAAAACTGGCACAGGCCCGGCGGAACATCGTCAGCGGACGCCTGTCCGTCATCGATTACCGCACCACCCATCAATGTCCGACGATCCCGGCAACCCTGCACCCGTAGCTTTTGCCGGCTTCAGGCAAACGGGCGCCCGGACAACAGGACAGCCGGCGTGTCCCTAAGCCCAGTGGACAGCGCACGGCAGGCACGCCATTCTCGCCTATACTGAATTCTAAACAGGTTCACAAAAAACAATTTAAATCGAATAGCATAATTTGCCAGTCTGACTTGGAAAGGGAGGGACATGGCGGATTCCCCTTCGGTTGCGGACCCGACACAGTTGGCGCTGGCGCTGGCCCATTGCGCCTCGGAGCCGATTCATCTTTGCGGCACCATTCAGCCGCATGGCATCCTGCTGGCGCTGGATGATCAAGGCCTCATCCGCATGGCCAGCGACAATCTGCACCTGCTGCAGGACAAAGCCACCGCAGACTGGCTGGACCAGCCGGCCGAGGCCCTGCTCGGGACGGACAATACCCGACAGTGCCTGGCCCTGAGCGACAGCGCCGTCCTGCCACTGCGCATTGGCGTGCAATCCTGGCTGGCCCAGGCACATCGCAGTCAGGCATGGACCCTGATCGAACTGACCCGCCAGTCCGACGCCGACCCCCTGCAACAGAACCAGCTGCTCGGCCTGATGCGCCAGACCCTGACCCCGCCGGCGCAGGATGGTTCACTGGAAGCTTACTGCCAGTTCATCTGCGAACAGGTACGCCAGCTCAGTGGTTTTGACCGGGTGCTGCTGTATCGCTTCGACGACAAATGGAACGGCGCCGTCATCGGCGAAAGCCGCAGCCCGGTGTTTCCTTCCCTGCTGCACCACCATTTCCCGGCCTCCGACATCCCCCCGCAGGCGCGCGCACTGTTCAGCAAAAAAATGCTGCGCGAACTGGTCGATGCCGAAGCCGAGAACATCCCGATCCTGCCCCGGCATCCGCCGGTCGAAGGGCAGGCACTCGATCTGGGGCGCTCGCGCTTGCGCGCCATGTCACCGATCCATATCGAGTACCTGCGCAATATGGGCGTCCGCGCCACCGTCACCGTCTCCATCCTGCACAACCAGCAGCTCTGGGGCCTGATCGCCTGCCATCACCAGCAGGCCAAAGCCTTGCCGATGCAGCAGCTGGAAGCCCTGGAGTGTATCGGCACCGCGGTCAGCCTCAAGATCGAGTCTCTGCAATCGCGCGCTTACAGCCGCTCGATGGAACGGGTCCGCCAGAGCCTGAGCAAGCTCTATCGCCTGATCCGCCACAGCGACAATCTGGAGCGTGTCTTGCAGATGTATGCCGAGGACTACCTGAGCCTGGCGCAGGCCGGTGGCAGCTCCATCCTGTTTGCCGGCAAACGCCATCGCATCGGCAACACCCCGACAGAGCAGGAAATCGCGGCACTGGAAACCTGGCTGCAGCAACAGTCTTTCGTCGATGGCGTGTTCAGTTGCGACAGCCTTGGCGAACGATACCCGCCCGCCCGTGACTGGTTTGACCTGGCCGCCGGGCTGCTGGCCATCGACCTGGACAACACCCGCAGCAACTTCATCTGCTGGTATCGGCCGGAAGTGGTGCGTGACATTGCCTGGGCCGGCAACCCCTATGCAAAGGTCGTCTCCGACCAGGGCGGGCAGCCCCGTGTCGAGCCGCGACGATCCTTTGCCGTCTGGATTGAAACCGTCATGGGCACCGCCGAGCCATGGCGCCAGGCCACCATTGATGCCGTGCGCCTGTTCTCCCTGTCCCTGATGCAGCTTCTGGTCGAGCAGGCTCGCCAGCACAGCGATGCGGCCGAAGCCGCCAGCCGGGCCAAAAGTGATTTTCTGGCCAATATGAGCCATGAAATCCGCACGCCGCTCAACGGCATCATCGGCTTGACCCATCTTTGCCTGCAAACACCACTCGACCCGCACCAGCGAGATTACCTGGGCAAAGTGATGGATACCTCGCAGACCCTGCTGCAGGTCATCAATGACATTCTGGATTTCTCGCGCATCGAGGCCGGCAAGCTGAAGATCGAGACGGTCCCCTTCCGCCTGAGCGACACCCTGGACAAGATTGAGCCGATGATCCGCCTGGCCGCCGAAGGCAAGGGGCTGGCTTTCCAGGTCGAATCGGACAAGGGCAGCGAAGTCGAGCTGTCCGGTGACCCGCTGCGCTTGCAGCAGATTCTGCTCAACCTGCTGAGCAATGCAGTGAAGTTCACCGAGCGGGGCTCGATCACCCTGCGCATCAAGGTCATGGAATCCGTCGCGCGCCGGCTGCGGCTGCGCTTCGAGGTCCAGGATACCGGCATCGGCATGACGCCGGCCCAGCAGGCCAGGATCTTCGAAGCGTTCGAGCAGGCCGATACCTCGACAACCCGTCGCTATGGCGGCTCAGGGCTCGGTCTGGCGATCGTGCGCCGCCTGGTCGCGCTGCTGGGCGGCAGCCTGCAACTGGACAGCCAGCCCGACGCCGGCACGCGCTTCAGCGTGCAGCTGTGGTTCGAACAGACCCCCGGCAAGGTCGCCAACGCTCGCGGCAAAGCCGCCTTGCGCCACGAGAAAATCCTGGTGGTGGCCGACGCCGGTTTTACACGCTCCATGCTGGCCCACCTGCTGCAGGAACTGAGTTACCCCTTCAGCTATGCCGAACGCCAGGCACATCAGTGCCATATTGATCCTGAACAGCAGGACGACCTCTACCGGCTGTTGCTGATCGATGGCGCCGAGCCCGATCAGGATCTGGCCCTGATCCGTCAACTGCGCCAGCACGCCCGGTTTCAGTCACAGCCCATTCTGTTGCTGAGCGACGACCCCGCTGCCCTGCAATCAGCCGTGGCTGCCAAAGACATCCAGGGCATCTTGCCGCGTCCGCTGGAGCGCAGCGCACTGTGCGAGGCACTGGATCGCCTGCTGGTCACGCCGCTGCGGCGCGCCGACAAGCCACCCCAGGCACCCCCTGTCAGCGCGCTGCGCGGCAAGCGGGTATTGCTGGTCGAGGATAACGAGGTCAATCGCCTGGTGGGCAAGGGCCTGCTGGAAGAGGTCGGCATCGTGGTCACGCTGGCCTCGGACGGGGTGGAAGCGCTGCAACGCCTGCAACAGCAGACAGTTGATCTGGTGCTGATGGACATCCAGATGCCGAATATGGACGGTATCACGGCCACAAGAGCCCTGCGTGGTCAGCCCGCCCTGGCCTCCCTGCCGGTCATCGCCATGACCGCGCATGCCATGCCGGAGGAACATGCCCGCTGCCTGGCAGCCGGCATGAACGATCTGATCACCAAACCCGTCTCGCCGCCCCTGCTGCAGCAGATGCTGCTGCAGTACCTGTGTGCGGGCAAACACCCATCAGTCAAGGCGAAGCCACAAGAGGACGCCGCACAGGCAAGCAGCCCGGGACTGGATCTGCAAGCGGGTCTGGCGCATGTCAGCAACAACACCATCGCCTATCACAAAATGCTGACCGTGTTCCGTATCCAGCATGGCAATGCCATCCCACTCATCGAGGAGGCGATCCGCCAGCGCAAGATCGATGCCATGCGCCAGCTGATTCACAAGCTGAAGGGGGCGGCCGGCACCATCGGGGCCATGCAGCTGTTTCAACAGGCGGCCACGCTGGAATCCCTGCCGCAGGACGAGCGCTTCAGCGCCCAGCTGGAGACCATGCGCGTCGAAATGCAGCAGGTCTTGCAGCAGATTGACCAGACCCTGGCCGAACAGGCGCCCAAACCATGAGGGATACGTCCATGTCTTCCTTGCAGCAGTACCTGCAGCAGGCCACCCGGGCGGCACACCAGCATCTCGACCAGCATGCCTTGCTGCGCCCCCTGCTGCACAAGGCGCTGAGCCGGCAAAGTTATGGCGATGCGCTGGCAGCCCTGCATGGCCTCTATGCCGAAAGCGAACGCGTGATTCTCGCCAGCCAGGCCCTCATGGCCAACGGTTTCGACTACCGGCCCCGACGCCGGCAGCCCTCCCTGCAGCAAGACCTGCAGGCACTGCAGCGGCAACCCTGGGCACTACGGCAAGCCCTTCAGACGCCGAGCGACACGGCGGAATGGATCGGTTATCTGTACACCCTGGAAGGCTCGGCACTGGGCGGGCAGTTCATTGCCCGCAAGGTGAGAGAAACACTGGGGGAGACCATTCCCCTGAGGTTTTTTCATGGTCGCGGCAGACAGACCGAGGCGCTGTGGCGGGACTTCCTGCATTATGCCGAGGCGACCTGCCCGCCCGCTCAATACCCGGCAGCGGCGCGCGGTGCCGACAGGGTCTTCCGGCTGTTCGCCGCACATCTCGACCGGCTGACCGGACAACACACTCAGAACAACTCGATGTCGTCGGCTTTGGGCGCCACCGGCTGAGGCAGGACATCACTGGCCAGATCGGCCTTGACCTGGGCAATGGCCTGCTGCAGGTCATGCAGAATGGCCGCCGTGTCGACCTTGTCCTGATACAGATCCTGGGCAGACTGCACCGCATCGCGCGTCATGCGCTGCAACTCGAACTCCTGTCGCTCACTCAGCCCCAGATGCAGGAAGGCGTCCTCGATATCCTTGACCAGCTTGCCGAGAATCTGCTCGCTGGCATGGCGCTGCTGGCCATGGTGCTGCTCGATCCCGGTCATCACCTGGCTATTGTGCTCGAGGATCTGCAGCAGCCGTTCGCTGCGCTCGCGCGTGGCCAGATACAGACCCAGCGTACTCATGCGAATATCGACCGACTCCGCCAGCATGGCCGCCACGTCCTTGATGCGAGCGTAACGTTCCGGCTCATCCGTTGGCATATTGTCGATGATCAGCGTCACGGCCGGGTAGTTGAACGCCGAGCGGGAACCAAGATCGACGATGCGATCCTGATTGGCCATATTGCTCAGCACGGAGACTTCCAGTGGCGAACAGGGGCCATGATGGCTAAAGGACCATGAGGCCTCTCGGCTGCGCAGCTGAATGCTGGCGGTGAGCTGATAATCCGACAGCGCCGACAGCGCGGCCTCGGCCAGCGCGGGATAGGCGTGCAAGGTGGCGGCACGTCGCAGAAAACCCAGTATGCGGCCGGCATCGCCGGCACTTTCCAGCGCCACATTGGCGGTCTTTGCCGCCGCCTGCGCCAGGGACTGCAAGGCTCTCTGCTGACGAATGTATTGCTGCATGGCCTTGAGCTTTTCCCGCAGCTCTTCGGCGGAAAACGGCTTGGTGATATAGTCCTGCCCCCCGGCCTCATAGCCCCTGAGACGATCTTCCAGCCCGGTGCGGGCCGACACGAAGATTACCGGAATGTGGGCCACGCCCTCTTCTGCCTTGAAGCGCCGGCAGACGCTGTAGCCATCCAGGTCAGCCAGTTGCACGTCGAGCAAAATCATATCCGGCTGCATCGTGCGTGCCTGCACCAGCCCATCACTGGCCGTCGCCGCGTGGGCAAGCACGAAATCCTCGCCAAGAATGGCCTCCAGCTGAATGGCAATCAGATCATCGTCATCCACCAGCAAAATTTTCTTGCCCATGCGCCGACTCCCTGTTCAGCGAGGCCCGCCCTGCAAGGCCCGCAGTGCACGCAAATGCCCGGCCACATCCAGACCATTCAGATACAGACCGGAAATCTGTTCGGCCGTCTGACGCAGCATCTGCGCCACCGCCGCCTCCTGTTGCTGCGTCAGGCTCAGCCGGATAAAGGTGTTTTCCATCTCGATCAGCATGCTGTCCAGAATCTGCTCGGTCTGTGCCCGATTGGTCTGGTGGCGTGCATCAATCTCGGCCAGCGCGGTCATCGCGGCCTGCAACAGCTGTGACTGTCTGGCGGCCGCGGCATCCTTTTCCTGTTGCAGACCGGCGGCCAGTTCGCGTTCACGCAACAGTGCCTCGGCGCCCAGGGCCTCGAGCCGCGCCTGGCAACCTTCAACGATCAGGGCCAGATTGTCGCGCAGGCGTCCGGCACGCTCACCATCCTCCACCGGCATGTTCTTGATCAGCAGCGTAATGCCATGATCGTTGAAGACGGTCTGGCGACCGAGGCTGCGAATGCGGTCTGTACCGGCCAGATGGGTCAACACCCCTTCTTCCACGGCAGACACGGCACCGCGCTGGCTGCGAAACAGGCAGTCATCCATGCTGCGCAGAGCGACACAGGCATCCAGCTGATATTCGCTGCAGGCCTGCAACAGCACCTCGGCCAGTTCCGCCAGGCCATGGCAGGAAAATCCCTGACGCAGGCTTTGCAAAACCACGCCAAGCTCGGCCACCGATGACATGGCGGTCATGGCGGTCTGGAAGGCTTCGCGCGAGTTGTCACTCAGGCGCACCCGTTCGCTGGCATGCTTGAGCACCACCCCGACCTTGGCCAGCAATTCGGCAGGATTGACCGGCTTGCTGACAAAATCATCACCACCGGCCTCATAGGCCGCCAGACGATCTTCTTCCGACACGCCGGCCGAGACGAACAGCACCGGGATTTCACTGGTCTGGCCATCGGCACGCAGAGCGCGGCAGACACTGAAGCCATCCTGTCCCGGCATCAGGATATCCAGCAGCACCAATTGCGGCAGATGCTGCTGGGCCATGCTCAGGGCCATCTCGCCGTTTTCAGCCTCCAGCACCTGGTAGTCCTGCTGCAAGGCGGCGCTGACAAAGGCCCGCGGCAGGGCTTCATCGTCCACAACGAGAATCGTTGGCCGTTCTGTCATGCACGCCTCCTGTCGCGGATGAGCGATGTGAAAATCACCTCGTCTGCATGAAATATAGTGAGGCACCTGCTAGGAAGGCAATTTGCCCATGAGGGCAGTCAGGCTGCTGCCAAAATGAAACTGGTAGAAGGCATCGAGGCTGCCGTCGCTGCGCATTTTCTGTATTTCACGATCAATCCGGTCACGCAGCGCCGCCAGCCCCGGGCGCAGGGCCAGGGGCTGGGGACGCATGGCCACCACCTCCGGCAGGCGGCGGATGCCATTGGCCAGATCCGGGTCAATGCCCTGGGTCAGGAAAGGGTCATCCAGGATCAGGTCGACCCGGCCGCGGGCCAGCAGGCTGACCGCCTCGTCCGCGTCCAGCGCCTCGACCCGCTGATAGCGATGATCGTTTTGCACACTGAAGGGATAATCATAGGCATTGACCCAGGCAAGGCGCCGGTTGCCAAATTGTGCCGCATCGAAATGCGAGTCCTGACTGGTGGCGGGCACCCAGGCATACAACACCCAGCTCACCAGCGTCTGACGCGTGGTCAGCCATCCGGCCGGCGCATGCTTGCCGGCGGCAAAAGCCACCATGTCCACCTTGTCCTGCTTCATCAGTTTCTGACAACCGGACAAAGACATGAAACGGTAGTGAACCGAGACATCCGGCAGACGTTGCAGCGCATTGGCCAACAAACCACGCACCTGACCCTCTTCCTGATACACAAAGGGATACCAGGGCTCGGCACAGAGCAGCAGCGGATGCGCTGTCACGGGCGCCAGCCAGGCGCCCAGCAGCCATAAGCAGCCACGTTTCATCCGGTTCTCCTGAAAAACACGCTGACCACCTTTATCTGTTTAATCCAGCATCGACTATAAGCGCAGCGGCATCCGCTCATTATGACATTTAGCAACTCACAATAGATATTTCAGGACGTAGGCAACTTACCCTGTTCCATCATGGCTGCACGTTGCCGGTACTGCGCCACGATATTGTGATAGTCCGCCGTCTGACGAAACGCCTGCAAGGCACGGCGCAGACGTTCGACCTCCGCAGCGGGCGTCCCGCGCGACACCACCATCCACAGCGAGATGGCCTGCAAGGCCGTACGCTGCACGCCATGCAGACCGGTACCAAATTGTTGCCGATAGGGGCTTTGCATCATTTGCTGCCAGCTGGCATAGACATCCATTTCCTGCGTCAGCAACACCCCGGCCTGACCATTGATCAGGGCCAGGTAGTTGCTGCTCATGTCATCCGCCGTCTGCAGCGGCAGACCGGCGGCGCGCGCCATGGCGGCAGAGGCACTGCCCAGCCGGGTCACGACCTTGACCCCGGCGCGCTGAATGGCCGCCCAGTCGCGATAGACCGGACGGCCCTGCAAGGTAAAGGCCAGCACCCTGTCTTCCACCATCACCCCCACCCACTGCCAGTGCGCCTCACGTTCCGGTACGCGCGCCAGCCCGACCAGCAGGGCGCAGGGGCTTTCCTCGGCCTCTTTCTGCGCTCGGAGCCAGGGAGCGGGTCGTGCCAGCTGCACCGGCAGATTGGCCTGCCGCAATGTCCCTGCGGCAATTTCCAGCGTCAGACCGCGCAGATCATTCAGCGACGGCCCGAGCACCCGCTGATAGTCCCCGAGCGGCGAGACATGCAAGACCAGCGGGGAGGCCAGGACACTCATGGCACTGAACCACAGCAACATGCCAGACAGACAGGACCTGAGGCGCATGAGCCACTCCGATGTTAAGTGTTCTGATTGAGGTATAAGCGCTGCCACCGCACAGTCAACGTAGGGATCAGCGGCCTTCGGGAGCGGGTGCCTGCGCCCCCAGCCAGGCGGCCACCGCCTGCCAGGCCTGAGCAACCGGCACCAGCGCCCCGGCCAGCTGCGCCGGCGGCTCGCTCTCCTGCTCCAGCCTCTGCGCCGCCTCCCCCAGCGCCATGGCGCCCACCATGCGGGCAGCACCCTTCAGCCGATGGGCATACCAGCGGACCCGCTCCGGCTGCTGCTCGTGCACGGCCTGCTGCAAGGCTTGCCAGTCATCGGCTTCACTGTCGAGAAAATCCCGAATCAGGTCGGCCTCGATCGCCGCATCCCCCTGGCTGTACATGGCCAGCACCTGACGATCGATCACCCCGCCGGCAGCGCCTTCAGGCGGCGGCACCACAGACGCTGCCACGCCGTCCGCCATCGCCAGTTGCCGGGTCGGCAACCAGCGCGCCAGTGCCTGCTGCAGCACCTGCAAACCGAGCGGCTTGCCCAATACTTCATCAATGCCGCTGGCCAGCGCCTGCGGCAAGGCATCACTGGCGACATCCGCCGTACAGGCCAGAATCGGAATCCGTGACGGGCTCGCCCGCATCGCCTCCACCTGACGAACCTCGCGTGCCAGCTGCAATCCATCCATCACCGGCATATGGCAATCGGTGAGGATCAGCGAGACGCGCTGTGCCAGCCAGCAATCCAGCGCCTGGCGACCGTCCTCGGCCAGCAAGCAGGGAATGCCGAGGCGCTCGAGCTGCATGGCGATCAATTTGCGGTTGACCGGGTTATCCTCCACCACCAGCAGCGGTGCGGGGAGGTCGAAAGCCAGTGCGGTATCGATGGCCGGTGCGACAGCCATCGAATGAATCCGGGCGGCATCGGCCAGCCGCAGACGCAAGGTCAGGCTGATCGCGGTCCCCTCGCCCGGCCGGCTTTGCATGGCGACTTCACCCGCCATCAGCCCCGCCAGACGACGACAGATCGCCAGGCCCAGCCCGGTGCCGCCAAAACGCCGGGTGGTACTGCTTTCTGCCTGAGTAAAGGGCTGAAACAGCTGCGCCTGCTGTTCCGGCGCGATGCCGATCCCGCTGTCGCGGCAGGAGAAGCGCAGCGTCTGGCTGTGGTCGTCACCTGCCAGCACCTCCAGACACAACAACACCTGCCCCTGCTCGGTAAACTTGACCGCATTGCTGAGGAAATTCTGCAGAATCTGCCGCAGGCGCAGTGGATCCACCTCATAAGCCGGTGCCAGGGTAGCCGGCAGCTCAAGCCGGTACTGCAACGACTTGCGCTCAGCCGTTTCGCGATACAGCGCATGCACGCTGCGCAACAGGGCGACGAGATCGACCGCTTCCGGACTCAGCTGCATGCGTCCGGCCTCGATCTTGGAGAAATCGAGAATATCGTCGATCAACCGCAGCAAGGTGTGGGCCGAAGTCTGGACCGACGTCAGCGAATCGAGACGCTGAGCATCGCTTTCGCCCAGCCGCAGTAATTCCAGCAGCCCGAGAATGCCATTCAGCGGCGTCCGGATCTCGTGGCTGATGGTCGCCAGAAAGGCACTCTTGGCGGCATTGGCCTGATCCGCCTGCTCGCGCGCGACTTCCAGTGCCTGCTGCTGGCTCTTCAGCTCGGTGATATCCGCACGCAGGCACACCGTGCCCAGCCCGGGAATCTGCCGGTCATTGGCCATATACCAACGAGTCCCGATCTGCAGCACAAAGGAGGCTTCCGGCAAACGGTGGCGCCTGACCCGTTCGGCCAGCCAGCCCTCCGGGGTATAGCCCGGCTCGGTCTGCTCGTCTGCCCGCATCATCGACAGGCGCACCAGCGACTCAAAGCTTTCACCCACCACCTGATCTGCCGCGATGCCGTCGAAAAACAGATCGGTGTATTGCTGATTACAGATAATCAGCAAGTCCTCGACGTCGTAGAAGGCAAAGGCCTCCGGCAAGGCCTCGATGGCCGCGCCCAGGCGATGCCGGGCCTGAGCCGCGCTGTCGCGCGCCTCGCGCAAGGCCAGCTCATTGCGCTTGATGGTGGTGATGTCGGTACAAGACAAAATCACACCATCGGCCGGATGGCCATCATGCAGCAGCCGCGACTCGAACAACAGCCAGACCTCATCGTGCGTGCGGGCACGGCAGGCCAGCTCACAGCGCTGAGCCGGCACCCCTGACCGGACATGCTCGATTTGCTGCTGCAGTGCCGGCCATTGCTCGCTCTCGCCCAGCAAGCGCGCCAGATCCCCCAGCACCAGCGCCGACGCCTCCACACCCAGCATCTGGCACACCGGATGATTGACCTTGAGGAGACGGTTGCGATCGTCGAGCAAAATCAACCCGGCCGGCGACGCCTTGAAAATGCCGTCGAGTTCGCGCATAACCTGCCCCAGGCGCTCGCTCGACTGCTTGCGCGCCTCCTCCTCCAGCACGAAGCCCAGCAGGCTGACATACAGGGCCAGCAGGGCATCATCGCTGCCATGCAGCGCTTTGACGTCAGGCCCCCACAGGGCAATGATGCCCCCCGTTCCCTGCTGCAGGGAGACCGGATAGACATGCCAGCGCGCATCCGCGCGCCACCCGGCCTGCAGCTCACTCAGTGGCCCGCGCTGATCGCGCGTCACCCCCGTCGGGCCGGCACTGGCACGGCATCGATACATGACGGCCTGATGCAGTCCCCGGGTTTCCAGCAAAACCCCGCCTTCGCTGCCGGCATAGCGCTGCAAGACCGCCAGCAACTCATCGAAGATCGCTTCGCGCAAAATCGGGGTAAACAGCAGGTTTTGCAGCCGCGAAACATCAGACAACAGCCGCAGGCTGTATTGCCGTGCCTGCTCGGCATGAAAGCGCTGCTGGTCATCGCGCACAATGACCAGCACCCCCTGCAGCAAGCCCCCCAGACGGATCCGGCTGGCAATCAGACTGATGTGCAAGGGCTGCGCATTCCCGCCTCTCGCCTGGGTTTCGATCTCCTGCCCGCTCTCGGCCAGTTGCAGCAAGCGCCGGTGATCCAGCCCGGGTTCAGAGATCAACTCCTGCAGATAACAGGCGGTCAATTGCGCTTCACTCAAGGCGAACAGGCTTTGTGCCCCCCGATTGGCCATGAACAGCCGACCGGCCGGATTGACCAGCATGATGGCTTCGCGCGCCGCATCCTGAACCGCACTGAACAAATCGAGAGGGCGCAGCACCCGGCGCAGCAGCCAGAGAAACAGTACCGCATTCAGCAAGATGGCCAGCAGCAGAATCAGCAGATGCCCCATCAGGGCATTCACCGCGCCGGCCGACTGACGCGCAATATGCTGTTGCAGCAGACGATCGGCCTGCTGGCGAAGATGCTGCAACACGTTGGTTAGCGCGACAACCGACTGCACATAGCCGGTATCGGCCACCCCCGAGGGCGGCATGTCATGACTCCGCGTCATGAAGGCCTGAAACGCTTGCGCCAGTTCACCGCCCTGCCAGCCGCCGGCCACCGGCGGCAAGGACGGGAGATCCTCCTGCAGCTGACTGAGCACATTGGCGGCCAGTTGACGATTGATTTCCTGTCCCGCCTCCATCGTGTCATTCAGGGGATGGCCCAGCTGATGACGCGCCAGACGCGCCGTCTGATCGGACTGCACCCGCTGATGAATTTGCCAAAGTGACAATTGCAGCGACTGCAGCCGGGCGGTCTCCTCATCGACATCACCACTCATCTTGCGCCGCAACTGGTTGGCGATTTGCCAGGAGGGAGACAGCAGGCGTTCGGAGGCCAGCATCAATTCGAACGACAGGGTTTCATCCGGCAGCGGCGCCGCACCCGCCAACCGCTGCCAGATCGTCAGACGCAAGCTCTGCATATGCGCCAGACTGGTCTGCAGGCGCAACAGCCTGGCCCGGTCGGCCAGTGCCGGCCGGGCCAGCCACAAACTCAAAGCCTGACCATAGCCTGCCTCGGCTAGCGCGGCCTGGCGCTGCCACGACAATCGTTGTGCCGGCGCCGGCAGGACGCGGCCGGTCAGCCAGGCCTGGTACTGCTGCGACTCGAGCGCGACGCCATCGGCAGACTGCATCAGCAGGCGATTGATCTGGTCGACCGTATCCGTCAGCTGCACATGGCGATAGGCTTCGATGGCACGGGAGATCAGCAGGCCGTAGCCGACTAGCTGGATCAGCGTGATGACCAGCATGATCAGCAACAGACTGCGCTTGATCTTGCGGATGGCACTTTCGTCGCGGACCGGCTTGTCCATGTGCAGGCTCGTCAAAGGGCGGTGCCGAACAGGGCCTGAACCTGCGCCATCTGTTCCTGCGGCAGATCGGCAATCGCCAGACTGGCGATGCCATACACCGACTGAAACCGTTGCAGCACATCCAGATGTTGGGCGGACAAACGCACCCCGCGATCCAGTAGTTCGCGCCCGGCCTGGTCCAGCAAGGGACGCGCCAGCATGTCGCCGGGCCTTGCCTCTGCCAGCGCACACGGTCGCAGATAGCGCTCCAGCAACTGAGTCAGGTCCTGACTCTGCTTCGGCACCATTGGCCGCTCGAAGGTCAGGCTGTCATATTCACTGCCGGTAGCGATCGCAAAGTAGGAAAACGGGTCAATGGCAGGCCGCGGCCGCGACAGCGCCGCCTGCAGATTCTTTTCAATATCGTTGGGTTTGGGCGGCTTGATAATGAAACCGTCGGCATGCAGCTTCGCAGCCAGCAGGATATTGCTGCGATCGGGATGCGCAGACAGAAACACGAAAGGCAAATCGGGAGACTGGGGGGTCGCTGCACAGCGCAGCATCTTCAGCAGATCCATGCCGTTGACCGGCGACATCTGCATGTCGCACAGCACCAGATCGGCCTTGCGCACCGCCAGCACATGCAAGGCATGGTTACCATCCGTGGCTTGCAGAATATTGTCCGGCACGACACCGAAACTGCGCAGAACCTGGCCAACCAGTGTACGGACCAGCAACTGGTCATCGACCACCAGAATTCTTGCGTGTGGCAAGTCCACACTCATCGCCGTCCCCTCGTGTCGCCTGATGCCTCAGGCAGCATGCCAGGCCATGCATATACTATATGTCATTAATTGTTTTTTATTGCCATGCAATAAAGATACTCAGCCGGTCGGCGCGTTCAACACCTTGGCCAACTCGGCATCCGTGACGAGGATATGCTGCTGCAGCCAGTCGGTCAGAAAGGCCAGCAGGCCATCCAGCTCGGCGGGCGACAGCGCGGCCAGTTGCGCCGCATAGAGATGCACCCTTTCGCTGAAGGCACGATGTGCCGCGAGATGCCGTGCCAGATAGTCGGGATCCAGTGCGGCACCGCGCATCAGCGACTCTTCCGTCTCGAAGTGGAAAAGGACGTAGTGCTCCAGCCGCCGGACAATCAGCTTCAGCGCGGCCAGATCGCCGGCCTGCTCACGCCAGCGCTGCAGATCATCGAGAATGGCAAACAGCGCCTGGTGCTGCAGGTCGATGGTTTGATGGCCGATGGCGAAACGGGCATCCCAGCTGATGGGCATCGGAAGTTCCTCCGCACGGCCATGAGAAAGCCGTCAGTTTTCTTCCTATATGTAATCGCTGCGGCGGACAAGGCAATCACCTTCCGCACAGTCTCTGATGCAGATCAGCCGGCAGGGCAATTGGCGGGAACGTCAGGCGGGAGAAAGGATGTCCGGCCACGGCGGGCACCGGACGGACGGGCGATCAGGGTTTGACCCGCTGCACGCAAGCCTGGGCCTCATTGGCCAGCTTGACCGCCTCGGCTACCGCCTGGGCGGCGCGCTGCGAGGCACTGGCCGCCAGGGCCGAGGCCTGCAGGGCGGTTTCTTCGGCTTGCTGGGCGGCCGCCTCTGCCGCAGCCGCCGCCGCGGCAGAGGCCGATGCAGCGGCTTCGGCCGCCGCTTCGGCGGCCATCTGCGCCGCCCTGGCAGCCGCCTCGGCAATGGGAATGACGGCACCGAGCGAGGCCTCGCGCGCGGCATTGGCCGCCCAGCGTGCCGCCAGCGCCGACATCTCCGCTGCCACCGCCGCACGCTCGGCAGCCTCCCTGGCATGCTCAGTCAGTTCGCTCAGCGAGCGCAAGGTCTCGCCATAGCGGGCATTCACCACCAGATAGCCCTCACGCAGACTACCCATTTCCGTTTCCAGCGAGATCAGTCTTGCTTGAATCTGTTCCAGGGCTTCAGACATGGAATCCTCATCATCGGGGGCAATGGCTGCCAGACAGGGGGACTGGCATGCAGGAGCGCAGAGTGTAACCCCTTTCGCGCGGTAATGCAGGCAGCGGCATCCGGCATAAAAAAGTCCAGCCAAGGCTGGCTGGACCGGATCAGGCGAATACTGAGCGCGGAGAGCGGGACGTGCTCAGGCTCCCGCCCCGTGCGCCTGCACATCGGCATGGTAGCTGGAGCGCACCATGGCACCCACCGCGGCATGCTTGAAGCCCATGGCATAGGCCTCGCGCTCGAACATGGCGAAGGTGTCCGGGTGCACATAGCGCAACACCGGCAAATGGCCGTCAGACGGCTGCAGGTACTGGCCGATGGTCAGCATGTCGACGTTGTGGGCGCGCAGATCACGCATCACCTCGAGAATTTCCTCGTCCGTCTCGCCCAGACCGACCATTAGACCGGACTTGGTCAGCACGTCGGGGCGCTTGGCCTTGTAGTCGCGCAGCAGTTGCAGCGAATGCGCGTAATCGGCCCCCGGGCGGGCCTGCTTGTACAGACGCGGCACGGTTTCCAGGTTGTGGTTCATCACATCCGGCGGGGTCTGGCCCAGGATGTCGATGGCGATCTCCAGCCGGCCGCGGAAATCCGGCACCAGCACTTCGATCTGGGTATCGGGCGACAAACGACGCACTTCACGGATGCATTCGGCAAAATGCTCGGCACCGCCATCGCGCAGGTCATCGCGATCGACCGAGGTCACCACCACATAGCGCAGACGCATCGCCAGCACCGACTCAGCCAGATGCAGCGGCTCATTGGTGTCCAGCGGATTAGGACGGCCGTGGCCCACGTCGCAGAACGGGCAGCGACGGGTGCAGATATCGCCCATGATCATGAAGGTTGCCGTGCCCTTGCTGAAGCACTCGCCAATATTCGGACAGGTCGCTTCCTCGCAGACGGTATGCAGCTTCTGCGAGCGCAGGATGGCCTTGATTTCGTGGAAACGTTCGCCGGTCGGCAGCTTGGCGCGAATCCATTCCGGCTTCTTCAGTTTCTGTTCCAGCGGCACGACCTTGATCGGAATGCGTGCGGTCTTGGCAGCGCCCTTGTGCTTGACGCCCGTGCTGTTTTCCGGCTTCAAACTGCTCTCCTCGTTACACCGTCAGCTGGCGTTCCAGATGCGGCAGCAGCCTGTCGGCCACCTGCTGCACGGAATCGCTCACACCGAGGTCTTTCAGTTGCGTCACCCGCAGGTCGGGATAACCGCAGGGGTTGATCCAGCCAAATGGCGTCAGATCCATGTCCACATTCAGTGACAGGCCGTGATAGACCGCACCGTTTTTGATGCGCAGGCCCAGCGAGGCCACCTTGGCACCCGCCACATACACCCCGGGGGCATCCACGTCGCCATTGGCACGGATATCGTATTCGGCCAGGGTGTCGATGACGGTCTGCTCCAGCCGGCGCACCAGTTCGCGCACGCCAATGTGCATGCGCTTGAAATCGATCAGCGGATACACCACCAACTGACCCGGCCCGTGATAGGTGACCTGTCCGCCGCGATCAGTGCGCACGACCGGAATCGGCAGATCACTGCGCAGCAGGTGCTCGGTCTTGCCGGCCAGGCCGAGGGTGTACACCGGCGGATGCTCCAGCACCCAGATCTCGTCCGGGGTACGGTCATCACGCGCATCGGTAAAGGCCTTCATGGCTTCCAGCGTCGGCGCGTACTCGACCTGGCCAAGGAAATGGATGGCGCGGCTCACTTACAGCACCACCTTCACCATGTGGTGACTGGTCAGGGCCAGGTAAATGGTGTCGAGCTGCTGGCGCGAGGTGGCGGTCACCGTCACCGTTGCCGACAGGTAGCGGCCGCTGCTGCTTTCGCGCAGCACGACATCATGCTCGGCCAGATCGGGAGCATGCACCCGCACCACCTCGAAGATGGTTGCGGCAAAGGCGTCATGCCGTTCGCCCATGATCTTGAGCGGAAAACGGCAGGGGAATTCAAGGAGTTCCTTGCTGGGCTGGGTCATGGCTTGTTCTTTCACTTCAGGCGCAGCGTGCGTCAATCCCCAGCAGATGCGGGCATTTTTGCGCAGTACAACCGTTAATGCGGCAAGCATTATACACCCGTGTACGCTCAGACCGACAGCCAACACATGACGCAACGCAACAAGCGCCTTTCGGCCCGCGCACGATGCTGATAATCTGCTCAGACAAATCAAAGAAATCAATCAGGACAAAGAGATATGAAGCAAGACTATCTGGAGCGCATCCTCACCGCCCGCGTCTATGACGTGGCGGTTGAGACCCCGCTGGAAGAAGCCCCCAATCTGTCGCGTCGCTGCAGCAACCGCATCCTGCTCAAGCGCGAAGACCTGCAGCCCGTGTTCTCCTTCAAGATTCGCGGCGCCTACAACAAGATGTCGCGCCTGACAGCGGAAGAACTGGCTCGCGGGGTGATTACCGCCTCGGCCGGCAACCATGCCCAGGGGGTCGCCCTGTCGGCTCAGCGCCTGGGCTGCAAGGCCACCATCGTCATGCCGGTCACCACACCGCAGATCAAGATCGACTCGGTCCTGCGCCGCGGCGGTCAGGTAGTGCTGCACGGCGACTCCTTCTCCGACGCCTATCAGCACGCGGTACAACTGGAAAAACAGACCGGCGCCACCTATATCCCGCCATTTGACGACCCGGACGTGATTGCCGGTCAGGGCACGGTCGGCATGGAGATCCTGCGCCAGCACCCCGGCCACATCGATGCCGTCTTTGTCGCCATCGGCGGCGGCGGCCTGGCGGCCGGCGTGGCGTCCTACATCAAGCGACTCAAGCCGGAAATCCGTGTTATCGGGGTGCAGCCGGTCGATTCCGATGCCATGAATCAGTCGATTCGCCAGGGCGAACGCGTCGAACTCAAGGATGTCGGCCTGTTTGCCGATGGCGTGGCCGTCAAGCTGGTGGGGCAGGAAACCTTCCGCCTGTGCCGTGAGCTGCTGGATGAAATCATCCTGGTCGACACCGATGCCATCTGTGCCGCCATCAAGGACATTTTCGAAGACACCCGCTCGATCGCCGAACCGGCCGGCGCCCTGGCCGTCGCCGGTGCCAAGGCCTATATCGAACGCGAGGGAGTCAGCAATCAAACGCTGGTGGCCATCAACTGTGGCGCCAACATGAACTTCGACCGGCTGCGCCACGTCTCCGAGCGCTCGGAACTGGGCGAGCGACGCGAAGCCATCCTGGCCGTCGCCATCCCGGAAAAACCCGGCAGCTTCAAACAGTTCTGCAGCCTGGTTGGCACGCGCAACATCACCGAGTTCAACTACCGCTATGCCGATACCCAGCTGGCGCATGTGTTTGTCGGCATCCAGATCAGCAAGCGCGAAGACGTGACGCAACTGCTGGGGGAGCTGTCCGCGGCCGGCCTCGAAGGGCTGGATCTGACCGACAATGAACTGGCCAAGCTGCATATTCGCCACCTGGTCGGGGGGCATGCCCCCTCGCTGCGCGACGAGCGCGTGGTGCACTTCGAATTCCCCGAACGCCCCGGCGCCCTGATGCGCTTCCTCGAGGCCATGCGCACCGACTGGAACATCAGCCTGTTCCACTACCGCAACCATGGTGCCGATTATGGCCGGGTGCTGGTTGGCATCCAGGTGCCGGTCAGCGACAATGTGGCCTTTCAGCAATTCCTGGACCAGCTTGGCTACCCGTATGTCGACGAAACCGACAACCCGGCCTACAAGCTGTTCCTCGGCCAAACCCGCTAACTCAAGGAAGATGACGGACAGAACCGAATCAGCAAACCCGGGGTCAGGTCTTTCTTTTTGCATCCAGAGGCAAAAAGAAAGACCTGACCCCGACTGTCTGACACCGTTCGAAACACCGTCTCAAACCGCATCATGATCAAAGCCGTTTTGTTTGACCTGGATGGTACGCTCGCCGATACCGCACTCGACCTGGGCGCCGCCCTGAACCATCTGCTTGCGGAAGAGGGCTTGCCGCCGCGGCCGGATGAACAGATCCGGCCGATTGCCTCGCATGGTGCCCGTGCCCTGATCCGGCTCGGTTTTGACGTGCAGCCGGAAGACCCGGCTTTCGAGCCGCTGCGCCAGCGTTTCCTGGCTCATTACGACCTCCACCTGACCGATCGCACGCGTCTGTATGACGGGGTGGTCGAGCTGGTCGCGGCGCTGGATGAACGTGGGCTGAAGTGGGGCATCATCACCAACAAACCGATGCGCTTTACCGACCGCCTGCTGCCCTCCCTGCCATTCCCGGTCCCGCCGGCGGTGGTCGTCAGCGGCGACACGGTGGGCGTCGCCAAGCCGGATCCGCGCCCGATGCATCATGCGACGCAACAGATCCGCATCGACCCGCAGCACTGCCTGTATGTCGGGGATGCCGAACGCGACATACAGGCCGGGCGCAATGTCGGCATGCGCACCGCACTGGCCAGCTGGGGCTACATCGCCGACAGCGACCGGCCACTTGAGTGGGGGGCGGACATCGTCATCGACTCCCCCCTCGAATTGCTGCCATTCCTCTGACCTTTCGACCGGCGGCCACGCCCGAATCCCGCCTGACAGGTTCTGTCTAACCGGCATACTCACCCGGAGGACCTGTCATGCTCCCTGCCCTGCGCCGCCTTTGCCTGCTACTCACCTTGCTGCTGCCTCCCGCCATCGCCGCGCCGATGCAGGAGAGCACCCGACCCGCCTCCCCGGCACAACTGCTCGGCACCCCGCCGGACAGCGCCAACCCCAGACTGTTGCGACAACTCGAACAACTCATGCTCAACAGTGCCCATCAGGAGCGCGCCTTCACCCACAGCTGGCTGCGCTACCTGACCGTCGTCATGCAGCATGGCGAACAACAACGTGCGGCGCGCTTTTTACAGCGCCTGAGCCAGCGCCACCCGACCGCATGGGTACGCGGCGCCGCCCTGGTCAGTGACACGCTGGCGCAGTCGGCACGCCTGAATGAAGCCTTTGCCCTGCGCATGCTGGCCGACACCGGACAACCCCTGCTGTCGGTACACCTGCTGGCCCTCTACGAACTGGCCTTGCCCAGGCTGCTGACGGACGCCCGACACAACAAGGACGATTTGATCGATGCACTGCGCACGGCCTGGGGCAGTGGCTTTGACCCCGGCGGCCTGATCGCCATCCGCCAGGCCCATGACCGGCCGATCAGTCAGGCACCGCCCGCGGTCGATCCGTCGCCCCTGCGGCAGGCGCTGCAGCAGGCCTCACCGGCCATACTGGTGACCGCACTGGCGCACTACTACCACCAACTGATCGCCAGCAACACCCTGAGCCACGGCCTGATCTGGCTGGCACAACACCGCCCGCCCCATGCGGCCCTCCCCCTGATCGAAGATTTGCTGCAAACCACGCGACAGAATCAGCAGATCTTCCAGCAGGCACTGTCCAGGCTGCAGCCGCTGCGCCAGGATCAGCCTGCCAGCCTGCAGCTGGCCCTGAGCGAGAGCCTGCTGCAGTTTCACAACCCGGTCAGCAACGCCCAGCAGGCTCGCCGAACCATGCAGCTATTTCGCCAGCAGCACCACGCCGATCCGTCTACCGCCCAGTTGCTGACGATCTTTGACCAGCTGCTGCAAGGCACGGGCAGCGACTAGCCGGCGCACCAGACGGCGACATGCCCTGCGGGAGGTCAAAGGCAACAGCCGGCGCCTCCCGTCCGGCGACAACCACAGGAACAACATGGACTTTCCTCGGCTAGCACATTGAAAAAAAAGACTATATTGCTTACCGCAAGACGTCATTTCTGGCACAATGCGCGTCTGCCTGAAAACCCGAGTTGTCATGACGCAAGTACAAGCCACCCCCAAGCCGATTTTTTCCTATCGCAAATACTGGGCCGAGCGCTTCGGCACCGCCCCGTTCCTGCCGATGAGCCGTGCCGAAATGGACCAGCTCGGCTGGGACAGTTGCGACATCATCCTGGTATCCGGTGATGCCTATATCGACCACCCCAGCTTTGGTGCCGCCCTGATTGGCCGCCTGCTGGAGGCCCAGGGTTTCCGTGTCGGCATCATTGCCCAGCCGGACTGGCACAGCGCCAGCGATTTCCGCCAGCTCGGCAAGCCGAACCTGTTCTTCGGCGTCACCTCGGGCAATATGGACTCGATGATCAACCGCTACACCGCCGACCGCAAACCGCGCTCGGACGATGCCTACACGCCGCATGGCGCCCCGGACAAGCGACCGGACCGGGCCGTCAGCGTCTACGCCCAGCGCTGCCGTGAAGCCTATCCCGGCATCGGCGTGCTGATCGGCAGCATCGAAGCCAGCCTGCGCCGCATCGCCCACTTCGACTACTGGAGCGACAAGGTGCGCCAGTCGGTGCTGGTCACCTCCAAGGCCGACCTGCTGGTCTACGGCAACGCCGAGCGCGCCATTGTCGAGATCGCCCACCGTGCCGGACGTGGCGAAAAGCTGTCGGAAATGCGGGATATCCGTGGCACTGCCTTCATGGTGCCGCACGGCTGGCGTCCGGACGAGGCGTGGCAGGAGATCGACTCCACCACCGTCGACGTCCCCGGCGTGATCGATGCCCACAAGAACCCGTACGAGATGGAACCGGCCAAGCCGGAAGCCGGCGAAGCCGCCGCCAGCGGCGTACAGCCGGTCCGTTTCATGAATCTGCAGGAACGGGTCGCCGCGCGCCGCGAAGCCCGCAGCCGTACCGTGGTGCGCCTGCCTGCCTATGAGGCCGTGGCCTATGACCCGGTACTGTATGCCCACGCCAGCCGCACCCTGCACCTGGAGTCCAACCCCGGCAACGCCCGTGCCCTGGTGCAGCTGCATGGCGAACGCGACGTCTGGCTCAACCCGCCGCCGATTCCGCTCACCACCGAAGAAATGGACTACGTCTACGGGCTGCACTATGCACGCAACCCGCATCCGGCTTATCAGGGCGCCCGCATTCCCGCCTGGGAGATGATCCGCTTCTCGGTCAACATCATGCGCGGCTGTTTCGGCGGTTGCAGCTTCTGCTCCATCACCGAACACGAGGGCCGCATCATCCAGAGCCGCTCGCATGAATCGATCCTGCGCGAGATCGAGGAGATCCGCGACAAGACCGACGGCTTTACCGGCCATATCACCGACCTGGGCGGGCCGACCGCCAACATGTACCGGCTGGCCTGCAAGGACAAGAAAATCGAGACCTCCTGTCGCCGGCTCAGTTGCGTCTATCCGGACATCTGCGACAACCTCAACACCGACCACAGCTCGCTGATCGAGCTCTACCGCAAGGCGCGTGCCCTGCCCGGGGTCAAGAAAATCAGCATCGGCTCCGGCCTGCGCTATGACCTGGCGGTCCGCTCGCCCGAGTACATCAAGGAACTGGTCACCCACCATGTCGGCGGCTACCTGAAGATTGCCCCGGAACACACCGAGGAAGGCCCGCTGTCGAAAATGATGAAGCCGGGCATGGGCGCCTACGAGAAGTTCAAGGAACTGTTCGAGCGCTTCTCGCGTCAGGCCGGCAAGGAGCAGTACCTGATTCCCTACTTCATCGCTGCCCACCCGGGCACCACCGATGAAGACATGGTCAACCTGGCGCTGTGGCTCAAGCGGCACAACTTCCGCCTCGACCAGGTGCAGGCCTTCGTGCCGACGCCGATGGCGCTGGCCACCACCATGTGGCACACCGGCCGCAATCCGCTGAAAAAACTCGGCCGCAGCTCGGAAAAGGTCGACGTGGTGCGCGACGCCTACCGCCGCAAACTGCACAAGGCCTTCTTGCGCTATCACGACCCGAACAACTGGCCGATGCTGCGCGAGGCGCTGTACAACATGGGGCGCGAAGACCTGATCGGCTACAGCAAGCAACACCTGATTCCGCCGCGTCAGCCGGCCGAAGGCCGCAACGAGCGCAACGGGCGCTTCAATCCGGCGCACACCAAACACAGCGGCGAGCCGCGCGTACCGGCACGCAAACCGCAAGGCAAGGGCCGTCGTTAACTTACTCAGCAAAGAACCTGACATGTCACAAAGCGAACACTTCATCCCGGGCAAGGACGCCGCACTCGAAACCACGATCGCGCGCCTGCAAGGCCAGCTGGCAGCGCTCGGGCTGGAGGTGGAAGAGCAACTCTGGCTCAACTCGGTAGATAACGTCTGGTCGGTGCATCTGGCCAACAAGCACTGCCCGCTGATCTACGTCAACGGCAAGGGCGCCAGCGAACTGGCCGCCCGGGCCAGCGCCCTGGGCGAGTTCTTCGAGCGCGTCAGCAACAATTACTTCTGGTCGCACTACTACCTGGGCAGGGAGATCGCCAACCGGCCGCATGTCTTCTTCCCGCAGGAGCGCTGGTTTGCCCTCGACGACGGCGATACCTGGCCGCAGGGGTTGCTCAACGAGACCCTGCAGGCGCTGTACAACCCGGAAGGCAGCATTCCGGCCTCCGCACTGGTGGAGCTGAACTCCGGCAACCACGAGCGCGGTATCTGCACCCTGCCCTATGTGCGCCTGCGCGATGGTGAAACCACCTGGTTCCCGATCAACATCATCGGCAACCTGTATGTCAGCAACGGCATGGCCGCCGGCAACACCGCGCCGGAAGCCCGCACCCAGGCGCTGTCGGAAATTCTCGAACGCCATGTCAAATTCAAGGTCCTGCGCGAAGGCCTGTGCCTGCCGGACGTGCCGCAGGCCGTCATCGACCGCTACCCGAAGATCGCGGCCGGCATTCAGGGGCTGCGTGATGCCGGCTTTGGCATCCTGGTCAAGGATGCCTCGCTGGGCGGCGAATTCCCGGTCATGTGCGTCACCATGCTCAACCCGCGCGACCAGGGCGTCTTCGCCAGCTTCGGCGCCCACCCGCGCTTCGAGATCGCCCTGGAGCGGGCGCTGACCGAACTGCTGCAAGGACGTGCCCTGGCACAACTGGACGGCTTCCCCGAGCCGGGCTTCGACATGGACGAAGTCGCCGACCCGCAAAACCTGGAAATCCACTTTGTCGATTCCAGCGGCGTGATCGCCTGGCGCTATTTCAGTGACACGCCGGACTTCACCTTCTGCGACTGGAACTTCAGCCAGACCACCGCCGACGACTATGCCTGGATCTGCAACTGCATCCAGCAGGCCGGCTTCGACATCTACGTCGCCGATTTCGAGCATCTCGGTGTCTACGCCTGCCGCATCCTGGTGCCGGGCATGTCCGAGATCTACCCGCTGGAAGAGCTGGAATGGGAAAACAACAGCGTCGGCAACCAGCTGCGCCCCTACCTGCTGCGCCTGCCGTCGCTCGACAATGACGAATGCCGGACACTGCTCGAGCTGCTGGAAGAGCATGGCCTGGACGACCTACGCCCCGTGCCGGCGCTGATCGGCGTGGCCGCCGATGCCGACAGCCCCTGGAAGGAACTGCGCGTCGGCGAGCTGAAAACCCTGCTGGCCCTGGCGCTGGGCGACGAAGACGGCATCCGCGAAGGCTGCGACTGGATCCGCCACCTCGGCCACATGACGCCGGCCCGTCACAAGGTTTACCGCGCCCTGGCGGCGCTGCTCGACCTGCAGGGCGATGCCGAACACAGCCTGACCCTGCTGTACGGCCACGACACTGTGGCGCAGGCGAAACAACTGCTGAACGGCGAGACCCGCTTCTTCGGCCTGCAGGAACTGGGCGCCAACGTGGAACACAGCCGCCTGCACCAGAGCTTGCTGAACGAATACCGCAAACTCTGGCCGTAAAAATCGCTGGCCGGGAGCGCGTGACGAACCCGGCCCTGCCTCTTTGCGCTATAGTGAATCCAGATCCATGACGAATGGATGGCGCACGACCGCAACAAGAGGAGGGCCGCAACATGCAAATGGAACGCTGGCTGCTCGAGTTTCCGGCTACAGTCCGCAAAGCCACGCTGCAGCAGGACCTGGCCCTGGCCAGAACGGCCATGGACAAACTGACCAGCCACTATGCCGGCAAAAGCAGTGCTGAACGCCAGGCCATCTACCTGAGCCTGGCCCATACGATTCTGGAAGACCTGGACATGGAGACCTACCGCCAGGCGGAAGCCTTCCTGCTCCAGATCGGCTTGCTGCAACATCAGAAGGCCTGAATACGGCCCGCCATGCCCGACATGGCGGGCTTTTTATTTGTCATTAAAAATAATCGATTTTATTCGCAATATCCCGTTGTCAATTCCGCCTACCCCTGCTAACTTGACGCACTTCCCGCCACGCCGACCGACAGACAACCTGCCGGTCGACCTCCTGGCTCAGGCAATCGGAGACAACATGAGCACCCAACGCAGCAGCGTCCAGAGAAGACTGATCACCCCGGCCTCGTGGGGCAAAAAAGATCCGCGACAGCAACACCTGGATGCCGAACAGCGCACCTGCAGCCACTGCTCGCACCGTGGCCTGCGCGGCGAAACCACCATTGCCGGCCAGATGTTTCGCTGCCCGTCCTGCAAGAAACTGCAGTTCTGAGTTGCGGCCCCGGCTGAGATGCATCAAACCGTCCGCAGGCGCTTTGTGCCATAGTGAGACGATACTGAACTACCCCCTGGATAGCAGCCCATGCGCGCTCTGTTGAAACGCCTTTCGGACAGGATTTTCGGTCCCGACCCCGAACCCCTGCCCACTTTGTCACCGGAAGAACTGGCCGCCGCCGAGCACTTTCTGTTCGAAATCTTTGCCCAGCAAAACGCCAAAGCCTGGCAGCCGGTCGGCGCCGTCATGTTCTCGCCGCGCCTGCGCCGCCTGAGCCCGCAGGTTCAGCACATGGAACAAGCCATGAGCTCACTGTTCGAAAAGGGCTGGATCGAAACCCACAATGCCCGCTTCCTGGTCCTGACGGACGCCGGCTACGAACGACTGCGCTTTCTCGGCCTGGAGCGAACGTCCTGACACATCCCACAACAAACAAAACGGCAGCCCAGGCTGCCGTTTTTCATGTGCGCACTGAACTGCGCCACCGCGGCCAGGTCAGCGCGTCATTACCGCACCCTGGCAATTCTCGTAGCGGGTCAACCCGGCCGGACAAGCCATGGCATTGAGCCCCTTGTCGACACACAGCCAGACACCACTCAGATATTTATTCTGCTGCGCATCCTTATCGCAGGTCGCAAACTGACTGGCCGCCGGATACTGCGGATTCAGCTCGGCAAACTTCTGCTTGATGGCCACGATATCACTGACCGTATCCAGCTGCGGCACCTTAATCTGCCGGAAGCGCGCCAGCGCATCACCAAAATACTGATTCACCTTGCGATAGTAACCGGCAGGATCGCGCTGCTCCGACCCCGGCTGATAGAACGGCGTACAGGTCGCATGCTTGCCCCATTCGTGATCGACAAACTCGACCGCATTGGCCAGATAGGGCTTGAACGGATTGGCAAACGTCAGACGTTGCGGATCGAGCGGCGGAACGACATGGCAATCATGCGGATAACTGCCATCCATGCGTTCAGGCCACAAGCCATGGAACATCAGGGGCGACACATCGGCCCGGCAGGCCTGGGCCTGATCCAGCGTGGCACTGCTCTTGCCCGCACTCCCCGCCTGGCACCAGCCCGGCACCCACTGCGTGGACAACAGATAATAATCAAACCCGTCTCCGGACGGCACATCCTCCGCCACAGCCGCCGCCGAGCTCAGTGCCAGCACCGCCCCCAGCGACACGGCAAACATACTGCACTTCATATCAAGCCCCTATTCCAATTGTCATCAGACGCCGAGGATCATCACATCGCGTCAGTATATTCCAAACGGATAAAGGATACCGGCAAGACATTAAACTAATTGGACAGGCAAAAAAAAACCCGCGAACGCTCACGGGTCACAACCTTGGCGCAGGGAGGCCCCTACTGAGGACAGCATAGAGCAAAGCCGGGCGGTCTGGCTGCGACATATTGCCTCAGGACGATCGCTTCGTGGCGGCCACAATGCTGCCGACTGATCGGCAAAATTATGATAGTCTAGCCAGACTGATTTCCCGAGTACGCCATGAACGCCTCTCAGATCCTCAGCTTCATGATCCAGGCCAAAACCGGCCAGCAAATCAAATGGGCCGCCATCCCTGCCCTCTACGCAGTCACCCTGGCACAGATCGCCCCCAAACTGAGTGAAGAAGAGCTGTTCAGCATGATCGCCATCGGCTCGGTGCTCTATGATCACAGCAGCAAAGAGATCGTCGCCCAGGCCGCCACCGACCAGCTCCTCAAGTCCCTGATGAACCCCGGCAACACCCCCGTCTGAACGACAAACGGGCAGCACCTTGCGGCACTGCCCGCTACCGGCATGGCCGACACCGACTACTTGGCCGGACGACCCGTCTTGATTTTTTCCAGCCGCGACAAAGCCTGCAGCAGCTGCGCATCCGACAAGGCCGTCAACGCTGCCAGCCCGGCCCGCAGCAACTCGCTTTTCTTCACTTCCTGACCCAGCGACAAGACACGCTGCTTCAACTGCGGAATCTGCTGGTACTCGCCTTCCGGCATGGTAAAGCTGTCTCGCACCAGCTTTGCCTTCTTGCCGCCGGCTTTCTTCTTGCCGCGAGCGGCGTCCTCAAACGGCGCCACGACCTTGGCAGCCACCACCTGCGGAGCGCTCACTGGCTGGGCTACAGCGGGTTTGGCAGCAACAGGCTTGGCAGCAACAGGCTTGGCGGCAGCAGGCTTGGCAACAGCAGGCTTGGCAACGGCAGGCTTGGCAACAGCAGGCTTGGCTACAGCAGGCTTGGCGGCAGCAGGCTTGGCAACAGCAGGCTTGGCAACAGCAGGCTTGGCAACAGCAGGCTTGGCAACGGCAGGCTTGGCAACGGCAGGCTTGGCAACGGCAGGCTTGGCGGCAGCAGGTTTGGCGGCAGCAGGTTTGGCGGCAGCAGGTTTGGCGGCAGCAGGCTTGGCGGCAGCAGGCTTGGCGGCAGCAGGCTTGGCTACGGCAGGCTTGGCTACGGCAGGCTTGGCAGCAGCAGGCTTGGCGGCAACAGGTTTGGCAACAGCGACAACAGCTTTGGTATCTTTCATGGCGGACCCTTGTGCATGAACGTGCATAACAGTATAAACAATTTATACTGTATATCAATGATGCAGCGCTCAATGCGCATTTTTTGATCGTCATATCCGCACAACGATGCGACAAGCACTTGCTGCACTTTCCCACAGCCTTATCCACAATATCTGTGGGTAAGGACGACAGAAAGACTCAGAAATGTCTTTTCGTGCAAGGCCTCATCAGACTAAAGTTAAGATCAGGATCACTACGCCGCCGCAAAGGTTGCCATGGCCGCAAAACGCCATCTGACGGAACGCCTGCTGCACCTCCTGGCCATCACCCTGGCGGTCGCGGCCATTCTGGCCGGTTGGATATGGGTCCATCAGTTCCGCACCTTCAGCGAACAAGACAACGCCATCGATCAGCAGCGCATCCTGCAAAAAACCAGTCAGCAGGTCAACCAGCTGGCCCGCGAGGTCAAACTGGCACTTGGTCTGGCCGACAGCATCATGGCACACCACCCTGACCACGACCCGCGCACCGATCCGCTGATCCAGTCCATGGCCAGACAATTCCATGACGAAACCAACGGCATGATCACGCTGCGCGTGCTGGACCGGCAAAACCAGATCACCTTCCCGCGCGAAAAAATCAACGGCCCCCTGCACCCGGGGCCACCGACAGCATTCTTCCAGTGGCTGAGAAAGAAACCCGTGGGCAGCGTGTCGTTCAGCAACCCGGTATTCAACAGCGAGACCCGGCAATGGAACGTCATTGCCGGCCGCCTCCTGCAACACCAGAGTCACGGCATCGACATTGTCTACGTCGCCTTTGACATGAACAGCATGACCAACGCCCTGGGCCTGACCGGCCCCGGCCCCGACATGGCCATACAGCTCACGGGAACCGATGGCACCGTACTGGCACACTGGCCGGCCTCACCCGGCCTGATAGGCAAAAACATCAAGAACAGCCTGCTGATGCAGGCCGCCAGTCAACAAAGCGCAGGCCAGATCAGCAACCTAGAAGACACCGAAGGCGAGACCTTTACCAGCTTCATGCACGACCCCAACCATCCGCTGATCCTGTCGGTATCGACCCCCAGACAGGCGGTAGAAGAACCGATCGCCGACGAAAGACAGCGCATCATCCTGGCGGTCACCATCTTCATCCTGACCGAAGTTGCGGCGATTGGCTGGATCAACCAGCTGCTGGGCAAACTGCGCCAGCGCCAGCAACGACTGGAATCCGAACTGGTCGACAAGATCGAACATGTCACGGCCCTGGATCGCCACGCCGCGCAGCTGGAATCGGCCAAATCCACCCTGGAGCGCCTGTCGCAGACCGACCCGCTGACCTCGCTGTATAACCGGCGACATTTTATGGATGTACTGGCGCAATGGCTGCGGCGATATGCCGGAGATGGGCAGACTTTCTGCATGGTGTATCTGGATAT
This sequence comes from Paludibacterium sp. B53371, assembly GCF_018802765.1. NCBI lineage: Bacteria > Pseudomonadati > Pseudomonadota > Betaproteobacteria > Neisseriales > Chromobacteriaceae > Paludibacterium > Paludibacterium sp. B53371. Next base: position 1,469,484 of record NZ_CP069163.1, on the reverse strand, counting down.
CGATCACTTCAAGGCCATCAACGACCAGCATGGACATGCCATCGGTGACGAAGTGCTGATCAAGGTCGCCAGCCTGCTGCAAACACAGATCCGGCCGGGCGATCTGGTCGCCCGCATCGGCGGGGAGGAGTTTGGCCTGCTCTTACCGGAGACATCGATTCCACAGGCCGTGAGCGCCATGGAGCGGATCCGCCAGGCACTCGGCGCCCACACCTTCGACAGCAGCGCCGGCGCCCTGCACATCACCTTCAGCGCAGGCGTCAGCCTGGTGCGCCCGGGCGACAGCACCGCCAGCCTGATGCAACGCGCAGACCAGGCGCTGTACCAGGCCAAGACTCAGGGACGCAATCGCGTCCTGAGCGAATGAGCAGAAAAGCGGTCTAGCGCCGGCGCAATACCGCCGCCGCCTCACGCAGCGTTGCCGCCGTGGTCTCCCAATCCAGACAGGGATCCGTGACCGAACAACCATAGCGCAAGGACGACAGATCATCCGTCAGCGGCTGGTTACCTGCCTCGATGAAGCTCTCCAGCATCAGACCGACAATGCTTTGATTGCCGTGTTCGATCTGCCGCAACACATCCTTCACCACCAGCGGCTGCAGCGACGCCTGCTTGCCACAGTTGGCATGCGAACAGTCGATGACAATATTGCTGGGCAGGCCGGCCTTTTGCAGCGCCGCCTCCGCCATGGAAACACTGACGCTGTCATAGTTCGGCCGCCCGCCACCGCCGCGCATCACCAGATGACCATAGCGATTACCGCGCGTGCGGATAATTGCCGAGCGCCCCTGACCGTTGATACCGAGGAAGCTGTGCGGATACGAGGCCGACATGATGGCATTCACCGCCGTGGCCACCGAACCATCCGTACCATTCTTGAAGCCGACCGGCGTCGACAGCCCGGAGGACATCTCGCGATGCGTCTGCGACTCGGAGGTGCGGGCGCCGATCGCCGTCCAGGCAATCAGATCCCCGATATACTGCGGCGCAATCGGATCCAGCGCCTCGGTGGCCGTCGCCAGCCCGAGGCGGTTGATCTCCAGCAGAAACTCACGCGCCCGGAACACCCCTTCATCGATCTTGAACGAGTCATCCATATGCGGATCGTTGATGAACCCCTTCCAGCCGGTTGTCGTGCGCGGCTTCTCGAAATACACGCGCATCACCAGGTACAACACATCCGACAACTCATCCGCCAGCTCACGCAAACGGCGGGCATAGTCAAGACCCGCCACCGGATCGTGAATCGAGCACGGCCCGACAATGACAAACTTGCGCGCATCCTGCCGGTCAAGAATGGCCTGCAGCGTCTGACGGCCGGCCAGTACCCGGGCGGCCAGCTCATCACTGAGCGGCAAGCGTTGGTGAATATCGTCCGGTGTCGGCATGGCATCGAACGATTCAATATTGAGGTTTTCTGTTCGCAGCATAGGAATATTAGGGAAATTATTTCAGTACAGTGTACCAGAAGTCCCCCTGCGACCATGATCCTTTCTTACGGCACACGCTTACTCATCTCTGAGCGAGAGTCGCATCAAGACCGCAAGCGCCCATCGTCCTACCCTGCAGCCGTCGGCAATCCGCCGACTGACCAAGAGGAAGCTTGAACATGTTTCGCTCTGCACCCTTGTTTCTCTCCACACTGCTGCTGACCAGCACCACCTTCGCCTCCCCAGCCGTCAACAACCAGACTGACGCACTCAGCCAGGCCGCCATCAGCCTGCAACAGGCCATCCAGCTATCCGAACAGCAGGTCGGCGGCAAGGCGGTCAGCGCCGATTTCGAACACAGCCTGACCGGCTGGCAATATGAAGTCAACGTGCTCAAAAACGGCCTGAAATATGAAGCACAGGTCGATGCCGACATGGGCGCCGTTTCCGTCAAGGCACCGACCAGCCACTAAGCCAGGCAAGATCGTGCCCTTCACCGGCACGGCCGGAAACAAATAAAAAAGGGAGCTGACCTCAGCTCCCTTTTCTCTGCGCCATGTCAGCGCATCATGACCCGCTTACTGCGCCGGCGGCGTGCCTTCGGCGTTCGAAACCACGACGTCGATTTGCACCAGGGCATCGTGCGGCAGTGCCGAAACACCCACCGTGCGACGAGCCGGTACCCCACCCGGGAAGAACTCGCCATACACTTCGTCCACTGCAGCCATATCGTCGATCTGCTTCAGGAACACATTCACCTTCACCACGTCAGCCATGCTGTGGTTGATGCTCTCGACAATCGCCTTGACGTTCTTCAGGCACTGAGCAACCTGCTCCTTGACACCACCAGCCACCAGCTTGCCGGTCTTGGCATCGATCGGCAGCTGTGCCGACAGGTTGTTGTAATGCGAGAAGGCCACGGTTTGCGTGTGCAGCGGGCTCTTCGGTGCATTGTCGGTATTGTTGGCCTTGATCACGATGCCGTGACGGTCTTCAACGGCTTGCGGCGGGGTGCCGTCGCCATGCGAAACCACGACTTCGATTTGCACCAGAGCATCCATCGGCAGCGCGGCAGCGGCAACCACGGTACGAGCCGGGAAGTAAGCCACGGCACGGGCGATGGCCGAATCCGGGAAGAAGGTGGTGTACACCTCGTTGACGGCGTCGATATCCGACAGATTCTTCAGGAAGATGTTGACCTTGACGATATCGTCAAACGGCACATCGATCCCTTCCAGAATCGCCTTGACGTTCTTCAGACACTGAGCAGCCTGCTCCTTGACGCCACCGGCCACCAGCTTGCCGGTCTTCACGTCGATCGGCAGCTGTGCCGACAGGTTGTTGTAGTGCGAGAAAGCCACGGTTTGCGTCGACAGCGCGCTGATCGGCGCGGTTTCCACATTCTTGGCGATCTTGATCAGATCGCCGGCTTGCGGTGCATTCGGGATGGTACCCACGCCATTGGATACCAGCGCTTCCACTTGCACCAGTGCATTCATCGGCAGTGCGGCCACGGCCACGGTGGTCAGCGCCGGGACATAGCTCTGGAAGAAAGACTTGTGAACAGCGTGAACGGCATCGATGTCAGCAATATTCTTGAGGAAAATCGTGATGCGCACGATATCAGTCATCGAATGATCGATGCTTTCCACGATGGCCTTGATATTCTTGAAGCACTGCTCGGCCTGCTCTTTCACACCGCCAGCAACAAAAGCGCCGGTTTTCGGATCGATCGGCAGTTGAGCCGCCAGATGGTTGTAATGCGAAAAAGCGACGGTCTGGGAATAAGGACCGATTGCCTTGTGTGCGTTTTCCGTATTACGTGCCAGGACTGCGTTGTAGCCACTCATAAATAGACTCACTTATTAGTTCGAATTCAGCGGGCTACGTGGCTTGCACGAGCCCCACTATTTTTATCGGCCGCCCCGGTTTTTTGACCGGGGAAAGGGTCATGAACCAGCGTTGATGCATGTCAGTAAATGCAGGAGTGGAGGCTACGTTAAGCCCAATAGACGGTCAATATAAGGGAACGTCGGTATTTGTAGCTTTGGCGACAATACATCGGCATGCGGCGATACAATGCCACACAAATCAAATAAGCTGCGGCATATCATCAAAATCCATTCATCTCATTTAAATCCCCCTCCCCGCTCAAATCCGCCAACGCTTTATTCGCACATCATTTTTATATCCTCTCAAAATAGTGCACTGATTTTCCTTTTAATGCATTTCCGGAGTTATATTTAGATTGAGTAACGAAAAAATCAGCGCCACAAAGAACATTCCACCCGAAAAACACCTTTCCACCTTCGCAAACACCGGCCAATCGGCGAACGACCACTCAATTCATGCCCTCATCCACCCGAACAAATACACCCGCCTGACACGCCTCGCCCCAAGATGCACGATGGTCATTTTCCAGCACCAGACGCAGGGCAAAAATCATGAAGTGTGACTGAGGCGACCGGGAGATTTGTCGCCGGATTGCGCCTGAAGCGCGCGTTGACGGAGGGGGCTTGCGACCAGCGATACGACAGGGGTAAGGGGGGATGGGGTCGTGTGGGGGGGGATGGGATGGGATGGCGCACTTGAAGAGTGCGCCCTACGGTTGAGCGTCCTACGGTTGTGCGTCCTACGGTTGTGCGTCCTACGGTGATACGCCTTGCGAATGCTTTTATTCCGACAAACGTGACAGTTGGATACAATGGTCTCACACACACTCACACTGCACCGGGAAACAAGATGAGCGATTCAGTCCAAGAAGTGGCCAAAGCCAGGCAAATCCTCAACCAGGGTGGCGGCGAGCACAATGGATATACCTTGTACTCCAGCGGCCTGCTGGTTCAGACCATCCAGATCACCGTGACCAGCATCGAAAAGGAAATCGTCTTCCCGGCCACCTTCCCGTGCGTCGTCACCTCGGTGCAACCGATCGGCGGCAACGTCAAAGTGCTCAAACTGGGCAAGAACAAGGCACTGTTGCAATTCGACCCGGCCGATGTCGGCACCAAGATCAAGCTGATCTTCTCCGGGCAGTAAACCCGGGGCCGGGCGTGCGCCAGACGGGCCGGCCCTACGCCAGCGCCACGCCCGGCAAGGGCCGCAGATAATCCTGCAAGGCCCGGGTGACGGTGTCAGCCAGACGGCCGACCCCGGGAGACGGGACGTCCTCGGCGCGGCAAAGCAGACAACGAATCGCCGGCAAGGGCGGCAGATCGTGACGGATCATCAGCGTCTCCGGCAAGCCCGCCGGGGTGCGCACTGTCACCCCCAGCCCGGCAGCCACCGCCGCCCAGAGACTACTCAGACTGCCACTGCTAAACGCCTGGCGCCAGGCATGACCAGCCTGCTCCAGCGCCGTACAGGCCGCGGCACGTATCAGGCAGGGCGCCTCGAACAACACCAGCGGCACGGGCGCAGCGCCCGGCCACGCACAGGGACTTTCCCGGCTGTCGATCCAGTGCAATGGCAGCGTCCCCATTGCCTGTCGGTGCGGCCAGGACTCACCACCATCCCAGACCAGGGCCAGATCCAGCTCCCCGCGCGTCAAACCATCCAGCAAAGGCTGGTTACGCGCCACCTTCACGTCCAGGCCAAACTGCGGATGCGCACGGGAAAACCGCCCCAGAATCGTCGGCAGCAGCGTCTCGGCAAAATCTTCCTGCATCCCGAAACGCAGCCAGCCCCCCTGCACCCCACTCCCCTGCACCGCCTGTACCGCCTCGTCATTCAAAGCCAGCAGCCGCCGCGCATAGGCAAGCATCACCTCACCCGCCGGTGTGAGCACCAGGCCACGGCCAGCCTTGCGCAACAGCGGCTGCCCCGCCTGCTCTTCCAGCTTCTTCAATTGCGCACTGACAGCCGACGTGGAGCGACTGACTCGCTCTGCTGCCTGCGCAAAGCTGCCCAGCTCGACACCCGCCACAAAGCTGCGCAACACCTCCAGATCCAGACTGACTCGGCCCATGCAACCATTCCAAATAACAGGACGATTTGTTTAAAAAATCTCAATTTTCAAAACAATTATCGGTCGCTAAGCTGAACCCTGTCAAAACCTGCCACGGAATCCATCATGCAGACCACCCCCTCCAGCCTCGACAATCTGGGCCGACTGGCGCCGAAACTGGCCGAACTGAGCCAAAGCCTGCTGTTTGACGACATCTGGCAGCGCGCCGGACTCAGTCCGCGCGAACGTAGCATCGCTACGGTCTCCGCCCTGCTGGCGCTCTACCGACCACAGCAACTGCCGTTCCACCTGCAAAAAGCCCTCGACCACGGCGTCAGTCGCAGCGAACTGGGTGAACTGATGACCCATCTGGCGTTTTATGCCGGCTGGCCGGCGGCGGTCTCCGCGATCGATATCCTGGCAACCCTTCCAGAAGCAAAGTGAGACCCATCCATGCCCTATGCACGCATCGCCCTGAACGCCGGCAAGCCGGCACACTGGCTAAACGCCATTTCCACCAGCCTGCAGCAGGCACTGGAAGAAAGTTTCGAGGTCCCGCCAGGAGATTGTTTCCAGATATTCCAGCCATGCCAACCCGGCGAACTGGTATACGACCGCCACTACCTGGGCGGTCCGCGCAGCGACAACTTCCTGCTGATCCAGTTGACAGCCGGCCGGCCGCGCAGCGCTGAGTGCAAAAAAGCCTTCTACGCCAGGCTGGCCGAACATCTGGCGGCCAGCCCGGGCATTGCGGTGGAAGACATCATGGTCGTCATCACCACCACCGGGCTGGAGGACTGGTCGTTTGGCGGCGGACGTTAGCGCGGGCGGACCAGCTGCCAGGCACGCGTCAGATAACCCACACTGGCGAATCCGCTCCAGGTATGCACCATGCGAGTAAATGGAAACAGCATAAAAAAGGTCAGACCGCAGAAAATATGCAGACGAAACACCATGGGCGCATCTGCCACCAACTGCGCGGCATCGCCACGGAAGGTTAGAATATGTTGCGCCCAGAGCATGAAGCGCAACATGGTCTGACCATCCAGATGACCGGCAGACTCCGGAATGGTAGCCAGCCCCAGGCACAGTGTCAGCAACAACCATAGCAGCAGCACCTTGTCGCGCAGCGGCGTCTGAACCGCCAGGCGTCGATGAGCCAGACGACGCAACAACAGCAACACCAGGCCAATCAGCCCCACACCGCCCAGCGTGCCGCCGGCCATCATGGCCAGCAGCTGCTTGGCGGTCAGGGGGACGCCCAGCCACTCCCAGACGGCAAGCGGCGTCAACAGCCCCCCCAGATGCCCCAGGAACACGCCGATGATGCCGATGTGGAACAGATTGGACCCCAGGCGCAGATTGCCGCGATGCAAGAACTGGGTCGACTCCGCCCGCCAGGTATATTGTTCGCGCTCGAACCGCACCAGGCTGCCCAACAAAAACACCACCAGAGCCAGATAAGGGTAGATGCCAAACAGAAATTGTTGGAAGTAAGACATGATCAGGCTCCTTGCCGCGCCGGGCGCGGATAAAAACGGACGGGCTCAACAGACATGGCGGGGGCGGGGGTCAGCAGCGGCTCGATGCCATCCGGAGCCGGGCCAAACCGTTCCATGGCCTCGTCCATGTCTCGTACCGGCGGTTCACTGATCGGCAACGGCGCCACAGGGCTGAGCGACACCAGCGCTGACATCGCCCCAGCATACGGACTTTGGCGCGCCAGCAGACGCCCGGCCAGCAGCTCAATCACATGGACAGCATCGCCCAGCATGCACAGGGCAGCGTCCGGTTCGATCTGGCCGAGACACTCCAGAAACAAGGGCAGATAATCCGGCAGTTCATCAGCCTGCATGGCCAACCCATGCTCGGCATAGGCCGCCATCAGGCTGACCATCGCGCCACCACGATCGCGGCTTTCGCCATAGACATGCTCGAACAAATGCAGACTGAGCGAGCGCTGCCGGTCGAACATCGCCACATAATCAGCCTGCAGTTCGAGCAAGGGCTGCGACATCAGATAATCCAGCAGCGGCCGCAGCCGCCCCTGCTGCTCGGCGGGCAACGCATCCAGTGCCTGATACAGTTCGGCACTCGCCGCCTGCAAGGCAGGTTCGGGGTATTGCAGCAAGACTGAAATCAGCGCAAATACTCGCATCTTGGCCTCCCTTATTCCGCAGCGCGCTTACGCGACTTGGGCATGGAAGCAAAAAACACCGAGCCCTGCTTTTTCTTGCCGAACAAAGTGCCATCCGATACGCCACCAGAACAGCCATTTCCAAAGCTGAAACCGCAGCTTCCCTTATCGTTGAAGCTATCCTCTACCATCTCCTTGTGGCTGGACGGGATCTCAAAGCGGTCTTCGTAATTGGCAATCGCCATAATGCGGTACATATCCTCAACCTCGGCCAGCGTCAGGCCGACCTGATCGAGTACGGCGACATCATCCTGCTGATCGACATGGCGGCCGCGCATAAAAGCACGCATCGCCAACATCCGCTCCAGCGCCTGCCGCACGGGCTCCTCCTTGCCAGCCGTCAGCAGGTTGGCCAGATAGCGCAGGGGAATACGCATCTCGCTGACATCCGGCAATATGCCCTGCTTGCCCAGCACCCCGCTTTGAACCGCCTTCTGGATCGGCGAGAGCGGCGGGATGTACCACACCATCGGCAAGGTCCGGTATTCAGGATGCAGCGGGAAAGCGACTTTCCAGGTCACTGCCATCTTGTAAACCGGCGACTGCCTTGCCGCCGCCAGCCAGCTTTCCGCGATGCCCTGGCGGCGAGCTTCTGCCTGCACCTCGGGATCGTGCGGATCGAGGAAGATTTCCAGCTGACTTTGATACAGATCCTGCTCATCGCGCATCGAGGCCGCAGCGGCGATCTTGTCGGCGTCATATAGCATGACACCAAGATAACGAATACGACCAACACAGGATTCGGAGCACACGGTGGGTTGCCCAGCCTCCAGCCGTGGATAGCAGAAGGTGCATTTCTCCGCCTTGCCGGACTCCCAGTTGAAATACATCTTCTTGTACGGGCAGCCCGAAATGCACATGCGCCAGCCGCGGCACTTGTCCTGATCGACCAGCACAATGCCGTCATCCTCACGCTTGTACACCGAACCGGACGGGCAGGATGCCACGCAGGACGGATTCAAACAGTGCTCGCACAAGCGCGGCAGATACATCATGAAGGTGTTTTCAAATTCGGCATAAGCCTCTTTCTCGATATCCTTGAACAACTGGTCCCGGCTGCGCTTGGCAAACTCTCCGCCCAGGTCGTCCTCCCAGTTCGGTCCTGAAGTGATTTTGTCCATCTTTTGACGAGTCAGAATCGAGACTGGCCGTGCTGTCGGCGGCGTCTGCATGCGGCCCGCCGACTGCAGATGATCATAGTCGTAGGTGAAGGGCTCGTAATAGTCATCCACCTCAGGCAGGTTGGGGTTGGCAAAGATATTGGCCAGAATTTTCATCCGGCTGCCCTGCCGCGGCTCCAGCTGCCCATCCGCGCGCAGACGCCAGCCTCCCTGCCATTTTTCCTGATTCTCCCACTCGGTCGGGTAACCGGTGCCTGGCTTGGTCTCGACATTATTGAACCAGGCATATTCGACACCATCGCGGCTGGTCCAGACGTTCTTGCAGGTGACGGAACAGGTATGACAACCAATGCATTTGTCGAGGTTCAACACCATGGCTACTTGTGCACGAATCTTCATGATTTTCCTCACACCTTCCCTTGTTCATCTGCCTGATCCAGCCAATCCACCCGCTGCATCTTGCGCACAATGACGAACTCGTCCCGATTACTGCCGACCGTACCGTAGTAATTGAAGCCATAAGCCTGCTGAGCATAGCCACCGACCATGTGCGTCGGTTTGGTCACAGTACGCGTCACCGAGTTATGAATCCCGCCGCGCTTGCCACTGGTCTCCGCCCCCGGCACATTCACAATCTTTTCCTGTGCGTGGTACATCAGGGTCATCCCTTCGGGAACCCGCTGGCTGACGACTGCCCGGGCGGTCAGCGTGCCATTGACGTTGAACACCTCAATCCAGTCGTTGTCGACAATACCGGCCTTGGCGGCATCGATTTCGGACAGCCACACATGCGGTCCACCGCGGCTAAGGGTCAACAGGCGCAGATTGTCGGAATAGGTCGAGTGAATGCCCCACTTCTGATGCGGCGTAATGAAATTCAGCACAATCTCCGGCTGACCATTGGCATGGCGCCCCAGCATGCTGGCGGTGGTCTTCAGGTCCACCGGCGGCTTGTAGACCGTTAACCCCTCACCAAAATCCAGCATCCATCGGTGATCCTGATAAAACTGCTGACGGCCGGTCAGGGTGCGCCAGGGAATCAGCTCGTGCACATTGGTATAGCCGGCGTTGTAACTGACCTCTTCGCTCTCCAGTCCTGACCACGTCGGGCTGGAAATGATTTTGCGCGGCTGTGCCTGGATATCACGGAAGCGAATTTTGTCGTGTTCACGCCCCAGGGCCAGATGCGTGTGATCACGCCCGGTGATTTTCGACAGTGCCGCCCAGGCCTTGACCGCCACATGACCATTGGTCTCGGGCGCCAGCGTCAGCACCACTTCCGCGGCGTCAATCGCTGTTTCAATACGCGGCTGACCATTGGCAGCCAGCCCGTTGAGTTGCCCCAGTTCCTTCACCTCACTGGCCGTGGACCAGGCAATCCCCTTGCCGCCATTGCCGACCTTGCTCAGCAGCGGGCCAACACTGACAAACTTCTCGCCAATCAGGCGATAGTCCCGCTCGATCACCGTCATCTGCGGCGCAGTCTTACCCGGAATCAGATCGCACTCGCCCTTCTTCCAGTCCTTCGGTTCGAACGGCTGCCCCAGTTCACCGGGGGTATCGTGCATCAGCGGTGTCATAACCAGATCTTGCTGAACCCCCAGAACCGGCCCGCCGATTTCAGACAGACGCTCAGCCAGAAGCTTGTAGATTTCCCAGTCTGTTTTGGACTGCCACAGTGGTTGGACGGCTTCGGACAAAGGGTGGATGAATGGATGCATGTCTGAGGTATTCAGGTCATCCTTTTCGTACCAGGTTGCCGTCGGCAGAACAATGTCGGCATACAGACAGGTGGTGCTCATACGAAAATCCAGTACCGTCAGCAGATCCAGCTTGCCCTCGGCGGCTTCGCGCACCTGAACTTCTGTCGGCTTGATGCCCTGGCTTTCATCGTCAAACAAGGCATTCTGCGTACCCAGCAAATACTTGAGGAAGTATTCATGCCCCTTGCCGCTCGATCCGAGGATATTCGAGCGCCAGACAAACATATTGCGCGGGAAGTTTTTCGGATTGTCCGGGTCTTCGCATGACATGCGCAAACTGCTGTTCTGCAAACCTTCCACGGTATAGGCCACCGGGTCCTTTCCGGCCTTTGCCGCATCGCGGGTCAGTTGCAGCGGGTTAGTCTCAAGTTGCGGTGCAGAAGGCAACCAGCCCATGCGCTCGGCCCTGGCATTGAAGTCGATCAGACTCAAACCGGCATAGCGCTGACTGGCTGTCGGGCTGAGAATTTCGTCCACGCCCAGCTTCTCATGACGCCACTGACTGGTATGCGCATAGAAGAAACTGGTGGAATTCATCTGGCGCGGCGGACGCTGCCAGTCGGTGGCGAACGCCAGCGGCGCCCAACCCTGCTGAGGCCTCAGCTTTTCCTGCCCGACGTAGTGAGCCCAGCCCCCGCCACTTTGGCCGATACAGCCGCAAATCATCAGCAGATTGATGATGGCGCGATAGGTCATGTCCATGTGATACCAGTGATTCAGCGCGGCACCGACGATGACCATGCTCTTGCCCTGGGTTCGATGAGCATTGTCGGCAAACTCTCTGGCCACGGTGATCACATCAAGGGCAGCCACACCGGTATGCTTTTCCTGCCAGGCAGGGGTGTAGGCCACATCATCCTGGTAATCAGCAGCCACATTCGGCCCGCCCAGTCCGTTATCCACGCCATAATTGGCCAGCATCAGGTCATAGACAGTGGCCACATACACCGTCTTGCCATTGCCGAGGGTCAGCTGCCTGACGGGAACATGGCGCGCCAGCACGGCATCCTGATCTGCCCCGAAATACGGAAAGCTCACCGGCACAATGTGGTCATGCTGATCCTTCAGAGACAGCAGCGGATCGATCTCCCGGCCATCGGTGGCATGCAGCGACAAATTCCATTTGCCGACCTGCGCACCCTGCTCTCCCCAGCGCAGACCAATCGTTCCGTTCGGTACGACCAGATCGCCGCTGTGACCGTCAATCAGCAGGGTCTTCCAGTCAGGGTTATTCACCTCGGCATGGTCGCTGAGTTGTGAAGCACGCAGATAGTGATCCGCTACCAGGCCCTGCTCGCTTTCGCGCAAGGTCACCAGCATGGGGAAGTCGGTGTACTGCTTGCCATATTGGCGGAAATAGTCGCTCTTCCCGGTCTTGTGAAATTCGTTGAGCACCACATGCCCCATCGCCAGGGCCAGGGCCGCATCGGTACCCTGCTTTGGGGCCAGCCAGATATCACCGAACTTGGCCATTTCGCCAAAATCGCTGGAGACCGCCACTGTCTTGGTGCCCTTGTAACGGACTTCGGTATAGAAATGCGCGTCAGGGGTCCGGGTCATCGGAACATTGGAACCCCAGACCATTAAATAGGTCGAGTTGTACCAGTCAGCCGACTCGGGTACGTCAGTTTGTTCACCCCAGACCTGCGGCGAAGCCGGTGGCAAATCACAATACCAGTCATAGAAGGACATACAGACGCCGCCAATCAGGCTCAAATAGCGGCTGCCGGCGGCATAGGACACCATGGACATGGCTGGAATCGGCGAAAAGCCGATAATGCGGTCAGGCCCGTACGCCTGAATGGTATGCGCATTGGCGGCCACAATGATCTCGGTGGCCGTATCCCAGTCTGCACGCACAAAGCCGCCCAGACCACGTGCCTGCTTGTAGCGGAGAGCCTTTTCCGGATCATTCGTGATGGCGGCCCAGGCATCGACCGGAGCCATCGTCTGGCGCGCTTCGCGCCACAGAGCCATCAGTTCGGCCCGCACCATCGGATACTTCACGCGCTGGGCTGAGTAGACATACCAGGAGTAGGAGGCACCGCGCGGGCAGCCACGCGGCTCATGATTGGGCAAATCGGGACGGGTGCGCGGATAATCGGTCTGCTGCAGTTCCCAGGTAATCAGACCGTTTTTGACAAACACCCGCCAGCTACAGGAACCGGTGCAATTCACGCCATGCGTGGAGCGCACGACCTTATCCTGCTGCCAGCGACTGCGATAGGCGTTCTCCCACTGACGATCTTCTTGTACGACAGCGCCATGGCCATCGGCAAAGGGCTTGCTGGTTCGGGTCAGGAACTTCAGGCGATCCAGAAAATGACTCATGACGTCTCCACGGCAACAATGGTGTACGTTATGAGCCTACGCGCCTGCCGGGAGGTCACCCATTCGCCATTGGCATGGCAGGCGGTGGCGAGAAGAACTAGTTCACCTAGTCATTTCGTACAGGCAGCCAGACACAGTCCTGCTCGACCTTGACTGGCCAGGCACGGACAGACCGAACGCTGTCCTCCATGCATCGCCCATCCTGCAGACAAAAATGCTGTTTTTTCAGAGGACTCGCCACCCAAAGCAAATGATCGTGCTCGACGATCAGCCCCCTTGACAGCACATTCGCGCCGGAGAACGGATCCAGATTATCCAGCGCATACAAGACGGCTGAATCATCCGGACGAAAAATGGCCACCTGTTGATTGCCCACCAGAGCACACACCCCGGTACCCGGCAAGATCATCGATAAAGGACAGATATTGATCCACGACATGCTCATGACTCCACAGGAACCAGCGGGATGATCCGCCGTTCGTCAGGCGTCGCAGGACGATGCTGATCGCGAACAGCGACATACTGCAGCATCGGATCGGCCTGATCGCTATTAATAAAATCGGCAAAGCGTCTGACGCTACCCGGGTCCTGCAGGGTTCGCTGCCACTCGCAGGCATAGGCGGCTCGCAGCGCCGCCAGTTCCGCCTCCAGCCGCTCGCCCAGGCCCAGCGCATCCGCCACCACCACCCGCCTCACATCCTCGATGCCATGATCCAGGCTCTCGATCCAGCTGGCGGTACGCTGCAGCTTGTCAGCGTTTTGTACATACCACATGACGAAGCGGTCGATATAGCGGATCAGTGTCGCCTGATCGAGGTCTGCAGCCAGCAATTCAGCATGACGCGGCTTCATCCCGCCATTGCCGCCGACATAGAGATTCCAGCCGCGATCCGTCGCAATCACCCCGACGTCCTTGCCCTGCGCCTCGGCGCACTCACGCGTACAGCCAGACACCCCAAATTTCAGTTTGTGCGGGGTACGCAAGCCCTTGTAGCGATGCTCCAGCATCACGCCCAGGCCAACGCTGTCCTGCACACCGAAACGACACCAGGTACTGCCGACACAGGTTTTGACCATCCGCAGCGATTTTGCATAGGCCTGACCGCTTTCGAATCCGGCGGCAATCAGTGCCGCCCAAATCGCCGGTAAATCGCCTTTCCTGGCACCAAACAAACCAATACGCTGTGCTCCGGTGACCTTGGTATACAACTGGTAACGCTCCGCCACGGCGGCCAGCGCTGCCAACTGAGCCGGCGTGACCTCGCCACCCGGCATGCGCGGAATCACCGAGTAGGAACCATCTTTCTGCAGATTGCCCAGCCAGGCGTCATTCGTGTCCTGCAAAGGGGCCAGATCGGCACGTAGGACAGGATCATTCCAAACCCCCGCCAAAATCGAAGCCACGGCAGGTTTGCAGATTTCGCAACCATACCCCTGACCGAAGCGGCTTAGTGCTTCGGCCCAGTGACGAACGTGATGAGCCTTGATGAGATGAAAGAGATCCTGCCTCGAATGAGGAAAGTGCTCGCACAGCTGACGACTGGACTGGATGCCAAGCGTCGCCAACTCCGCCTGCAAGACTTGATGGATCAGCGGCACACAGCCGCCACAACCGGTACCGGCCCGGGTCTGCTTCTTGATGTCCTCGACGCTGCGGCAGCCGTCCGCAACCGCCGCGGCAATGCGGGCCTTGCTGACATCAAAGCAGGAGCAGATCACCGCCGAAGCAGGGAGGGCCAGGGCGCCCCCCATATCCTTCTTGCCCGCCCAGGCGGGCAAAATCAGCACATCCGGATGCTCGGGCAACGTGATGGCATTCTGTTTCAGCTGCAGCAATTCACCATAGTCATCCACATCACCGACCAGCACCGCCCCCAGCAAGTGCTGCCCATTGGCAGACACCACCAGTTTCTTGTAAATGCCGTGATGGTCGTCCTGATAAACATAACTTCTTGCGCCGGGCGTGCGACCGTGAGCATCACCGATACTCCCCACAGACACCCCGAGCAGTTTAAGTTTGGCGCTCATGTCGGCGCCGGCAAACTGGCTCTCGACCCCCATCAGATGATCCGCCACCACCTGGGCCATGCGATAGCCCGGCGCGACCAGTCCGAAGTACTGACCTTGCCAGGAGGCACACTCACCAATCGCGTAGATGGCCGGGTCATCGGTCTGGCAATGATCGTTCACCACAATCCCGCCGCGCTCGGCAACCGCCAGATCTCCGTATCGGGCCAGCGTGTCCTGCGGGCGAATCCCGGTAGAGAACACCACCAGATCCGTATCCAGCGAGTCATCACCGGCAAACAGCAGGCTCAGCCCCGTCCCTTTGCGCACGATCTCACGGGTATTTTTCCCGGTGTGCACGTGGACCCCCATCTGGACAATCTTGTCGCGCAGGACCTCGCCACCGCGTCGATCCAGCTGTTCAGCCATCAGTACCGGCGCAAATTCGACCACATGGGTTTCCAGTCCCAGCGCTTTGAGGGCTCCTGCAGCCTCCAGGCCGAGCAGCCCACCGCCGATGACCACGCCGCGTCGTGCCTGCCGTGCACGACGCTCGATCGCCTGAAGATCATCAATGGTGCGATAAACGAAACAATCCGCCTGCCCTGCACCTTCAATCGGCGGTACCCAGGGATAGGAACCGGTTGCCAGAATCAACTTGTCGTAAGGGATGTGTTGCCCGAGGTTGGTTTCCACAAACTGGCCGGCCCGATCAATCCGTCGGACTGCTTCGCCCAGGCAAAGCCTGATGCCATGCTTCTGGTAGAAATCCGGTTTGGCCAAGGCCAGATCTTCATCCGTGTGGTGCGCAAAATACGAGGACAGGTGAACCCGGTCATAGGCCGCTCTCGGTTCGGCCCCCAATACGGTGATTTTGAACTCACCCGGCCAGCGCTTATCGACCAACTCTTCCAGAAAGCGCTGCCCGACCATCCCGTTTCCGACCACCACTACATGCAATGCAGACATTTTGACCCCGATTCCGGACAATGCGCCGGCCAGCTACGACAAAGGGGTAGTCTGAGCCAGCCTGTCAGCTCACACTACCCCTGCGGTGGAACTAGTCCTTATTGACTACAACACCTGATCAACAAGGCATGGGGGCGTTTCTGCGGGCAAAAAACAGCCAGGTGACCATCATGCAAGTGCAATAAAAGAGCAGGAAGCAATACAGCGCATCTTGCGGGCCAGCGGCCAGTTTCATCGACAGGCCGAAAGTCTGCGGGATGAAATACCCGCCATAGGCCCCGATGGCGCTGATAAAGCCGGCGGCAGCCGCCGACTCCTTGACCCCGCGCTGTCGGGCAGCCCCCGGCTCACCACCACTCGCCGCCGCTTCCGCCAAACAATGCGAAACGAACAGGGTCGGTATCATCTTGTAGGTTGAGCCATTGCCCACCCCGGCAAACAGGAACAAAGCCAGGAAGCTGCCAAAAAACATCGGCCAGTTGCCGGCGGCTCCCGCCGAAGGCAAGGCCGACAGCACGCCCAGCACAGCCAGCCCCATGGCAAAGAACACTGCGAGCGTGACCCGGGCGCCACCGATGCGGTCGGCGATCATCCCACCCACCGGACGGATCAGGGCGCCGAGCAGCGGCCCGACAAACGCGATTTTGGCGATAGGAACCAGCGGGAACAACGTCTTGGTCAGCAGGGCAAAGGCGCCGGCAAAACCGATAAAACTGCCGAAGGTCCCCAGATAGAGGTAGCACATCAGCCAGTTGTGACGGCGGCGGAAAATGGAGGCCTGCTCGGCAAAGGTCGATCGCGCCCCATCCATGTCATTCATACCGAACCAGGCAGCCAATGTCGCCAGCCCAATCAGCGGTACCCACATAAACCCGGCATTCTGCAACCACAGACTCTTTTCCACGCCATCCTTGAGGAAGTGCTGGGCATCACCGGCAAACCCGCCGAACAGCGGCAGCGTCACTGCCAGCGGGATCAGGAACTGGGCCACCGACACCCCCAGATTGCCAAAGCCGGCATTCAGGCCATTGGCCTTGCCCTTTTCTGCGGCCGGAAAAAAGTGGGCGATATTCGCCATCGAGCTGGCAAAGTTGCCACTGCCCAGGCCACACAGCAGCGCAATGGTCAGCATGACCGAATAAGGGGTGTGCGGGTCTTGAACAGCAAACCCCAGCCACAACGCAGGGATCAGAAGCAAGGCAGTCGAAAAGGTAGTCCAGCGACGACCGCCGAAACGGCCGGGCATGAAGGCATAAAAGATGCGCAGCGTAGCGCCGGAAAGCTGCGGCAGCGCCGTCAGCATGAACAGCTCGTCTTTGCTGAAGGAGAATCCGGCATTATTGAGGTTCAGTGTCACCATGGACCAGAGCACCGACACAATGAAACCCAACATCAGGCAGGGAATGGAAATAGACAGGTTTCGCATCGCGACGCTGCGACCCGTATCACGCCAGAATGCAGCGTTTTCCGGCTCCCAGCGTTTCAACGCAGATGAGGAAGAAGACATGAAAGGCTCCCTGGTTATGGCCCGGCAGCGATCTGCCAGGATTCAACACAGAGAGTAGGATGTCGGGAGAAGACAGACTATTCGCCGCAAGCACAGTGCCGGGGCGGCAGGAGAACTAGCCCGATTGGGCGATGCTCAGCTCAGGCCATGCTCGACAGCATAGACCGCCGCCTGAACCCGGCTACTCAGCCCCAGCTTTTTCAAAATACTCTGCACATGAATCTTGACCGTACTCTCGGCCACATCCAGCTTGCGTGCAATCACCTTGTTACTGTCGCCATGCGCCAGACAAGTCAGAATTTCCGTTTCGCGCGGTGTCAACCTGGCCTTCTCCCCTTCGGCCACCGGTGCATGACCCGCCTGGCGAAATTGCTGCACCAGCTTGGCCGTCATGCCCTCGGCAATGACCGCCTCTCCGGCATGGGCACGACGGATTGCCGCGACCAGATAATCCGCATCGATATTTTTCAGCAAATAGCCTCGCGCTCCGACCCGCAGGGCCGCCCCCAGATCATCGGCTTCCTCGGAAACCGTGAGCATGAGCACGGCCAGTGTCGGCATGTCCTGCAGCAGCAACTGCAGCACCTCCAGCCCCGACAGCCCGGGCATGTTCAGATCCAGCAACACCACGTCCGGACTCAGGGCACGCACCTGCTTGACCCCCTCAGCGCCATCTGCGGCCTCGCCGACCACTTGAATGTCTGCCTGTCGGGAAAGCAGCATGCGAACCCCGCTGCGAAACAGCGTATGGTCATCAATCAGCAAAACGCGGATATCACTGCTCATGTCGTCTCCTCTGCCTGCGCAGTCTGTGCAGGCATGACCAGTCGCACAATCACCCCACGCTGCGTTTCAAACTCCAGTCGAGCCCCCAGCCGCCCGGCCCGCTCACGCATGATGCGCAGGCCGACATGCCCGTCCCCCTGATGCTGCAGCTGATCGGGATCAAACCCCGGGCCATTGTCGGCCACGACCAGCGATAACTCGGGACCCTCTGAGAAACTCACCTCGACCCGATCGGCGCCATGTGCATGTTTGCGGACATTCGAGAGCGCCTCCTGCAAAATGAACAGCACCTGAATCTGCAGATCTGCCGGCAAGGGCATACCGTGACCACTCACACGAAAAGAGGTCGCCATACCCGTCTGACGACGGAACTTATCCAGGGTGGCACCCAGCGCACTGCGCAGGTCCTGCTCCCCCAGACGGGAGCGAAAGTTGTGCAGCAAATCACGGACATCGTCGTAGCTTTCCTGAACACCAGCATGCAATAAAGGCACCACCTCGCGCGCCTCGTCCAGCTGTCCGCGTCGCAGCGCATCCTCCAGCATTTGCACCTGCAGATTCAGAAATGACAAACCCTGCGCAATGCTGTCATGCAAACCTTGAGCCAACAGATTGCGCTCCTGGGTGACCGCCAGCTCACGCTCACTGGCTGCCAGGCGCTGATTTTCCAGTGCATTGCCCAAGTGATGGCCCAGACTGTCAAGCAACTGCATTTCCTGAGGCCCGAACTGATGAGGCGTCGAAAAAAACAGCGTCAGCAGCCCGACATGCTGCTGCCTCGAACGAACCGGGAAAGCGGAAACCTGAGCAAACCCCAGCCGGGCACAGAGCGCAGGCACTGGCTCCGGCATCCCAGAGCGGCAATCCTGCATGGCCACAGACGCCTGCCGGACAGTCTGGCCACAGTAGCAATCTGCCAGCTGGCGACAAACCTCTGCCTCCATCAATTCGGCAGGAAGCCCGTCCGCTGCGATCAGATGCGCCTGCTTGCCGCTCGGATCCGTCACCCGGACACTGCAGGCATCCGCCTGGAACCAGGCACGCAAGTGCTCGGCGAATCCCTGACTGAGCTCTTGCGCCGAAAACTTCTCATTTAGCCAGGCA
Organism: Paludibacterium sp. B53371; assembly: GCF_018802765.1. Classification (NCBI taxonomy): domain Bacteria; kingdom Pseudomonadati; phylum Pseudomonadota; class Betaproteobacteria; order Neisseriales; family Chromobacteriaceae; genus Paludibacterium; species Paludibacterium sp. B53371. The sequence continues at coordinate 1,450,323 of NZ_CP069163.1, read as the reverse complement.
GTCGTGCCATACAGCAGGGACAGCTCGCGATTTTGTGCATTGAGCAAAGCCGTTTTATCTTCGACCCGCGCCTCCAGAGTGGCATACGACTCGGAGAGCCTGTCTGCCATATGATTAAAGCCTTCGGCCAGCGCTCCGAATTCGTCCCGTGTTTCAACCGGCAGACGTACGCTCAGATCGTGGGTGGCCATACGCTGCATGCCGAACTGCAGACGCTCCAGCGGACGAAACACCAGCAAGAACATCAAAATGATTTGGGCCGAACAACCCATGACGGCCATGACGATCAGGATGACCTGGGAACTCTGCAACAACAGCGTACGCTGCTCGTTGTATTGCTCCACCAGCGTCACCAGATCATTCAGACGCGCAACAAAATCGTCAGAAGCCTGGCGCAGGGCGCCCCGGTTAACAGGAAGCCCGGCCAGAACCTTCTGTGCAGGAGGCAGAATCGTCTGTCGGTACTCGTCAACCACTCGCAGATAGCTGGCACGGACTGCCTCATCATGCGGCAGGTAGAGCGGTCTGGCCGGATCCCCCGTACGGAGCACGGTCAGGGTCTGGTCAAACACCGCCAGATCTCCCCTCACCCGTGTATCCAACTCGGCAGAGGGACTGGCGGCATACTCCTCCAGAGACAGTGCCAGGCGATAGGTCTGTTTACGCAGACTGCCGGCCGCATTGATGGCCGCCGCTCCGCCCTCCAGCTGCCAGGAGAGATACAACGTGGCACCAATAGCCAACAGCCCCAGCAACAGCGAAGCGAGTAAAGCGCCAACCACGCGGCTACTCAGACGACGGGCAGGAAATCGTTGCAGATCGGCCGACATGCGATGCTAGCCCCCGGTCTGCGACATGAAACGCACCAGCTGCTCCGGCACCTCGCGGAAAACATGTCGTTCCGGCTTGCGCTGCATGGCCTCGCGGATCAGCGTCATCAACGCCTCCTGACTGGCGCCATCGCGCAGCGGCTGGCGCAAATCCACCCGATCTTCCTGCCCAAGGCAAAGATGCAGCTGGCCATCGACCGAGAGACGCACACGGTTACAGGTGGCACAGAAATGCTGACTGATGGGCGTAATGAAGCCGATCTGCCCGCGGCCGTCAGCCGTTTGCCAGTAACGCGCCGGCCCGCCGCCCAGCGTCACGGCGGAAGGCTTCAGATCGAAGCGCTGCACCAGTGACGGCAGAATCTCCTCGACCGACATATAACCGGACTGCCGCCCCGTATCCCCCATCGGCATGGTTTCGATCACCCGCAGCACAAAACCCTGCTCAAAACAAAAAGCCGCCATGCGCTCGACTTCATGGGCATTGACTGAACGCATCAGCACCATATTCAGCTTGATCAGCGCAAAACCCGCCTCCCTGGCCGCCTGCAAACCGGCCATGACACTCTCCAGCGAGTCACGGCCCGTCACTTGTTCCATGCATTGCTTGTCCAGCGTATCCAGACTGACATTGAGGCGGGACAGCCCGGCCTGACGCAAGGCAGCGGCCTGCGCCGCCAGGCGCGTGCCATTGGTGGACAAAGATAAATCATCCACACCGGGAATGACCGACAACTGTGACACCAGCGACACCAGCCGCGCCCGCATCAGCGGCTCACCCCCCGTCAGGCGGAAACGACGAACCCCCAGCGCCGCAAAGGCGGCGACCAGACGGCCGATCTCCTCAAAGCTCAGCCATTCGGCTGGTTCGGCATAGCCATCGAAGCCTTTAGGCAGGCAGTACTGGCAACGCAAGTCGCACCGATCCGTCACGGAAAGCCGCACATAGTCGATGCGACGCCCGTGAGCATCGAGCAGCGACGGGATCGCGGTAGAGGACATACCCATCTCCTGATACTGGTACGCGACCAGCATGCACAACACCGGCGCGATACATTCTTTAGCGCTAGTGTAAGTGTTTTGCGGCAGCAAAGGCGCAGACAAGAGGAGAAGACACAGATAGTTCGAAAGAACTAGGTGCGGGTTTGCCGCCATATCAGTGTGCCGCCGGGGGGCTTGACGGCAGTCAAGGATTTAAAAAACACCAGGCGCTGACGGATTTTCAATGGGTAATTCCTCGTACACTTTGCGCGTTCTGACAACCCCAAAGCGCGCCCGACTCACGGTTGCGCCGCCACCAGACCGATCTTCACCATGACAAGCACCACCCAGCAACTTGCGCATCAACTCACCCTGCACAGCCTGCGCCAGGAAACGCCGGACGTCTGGACACTGAACTGCCACAGCAGCACCCCATTTGATTACCTGCCCGGGCAATTCGTACTGGTTGAGGTACCTCACCAGCAACTCAGAGCCTATACCCTCTCCTCGTCCCCCGGCATCTCGGCGCACCTGCAACTGACCATCCGCCACCTGCCTGAGGGGCGGGGCTCCACCTGGCTGACCCAGTCACTGCGCCCGGGGGACGCACTCTCTGTTTCCGGCGCACAAGGGCGCTTTACCCCGCAACACGCCCAGGGCCAGGCCTATCTGTTTCTCGCCGCCGGCAGCGGCGTCACCCCCATCATGTCCATGACGCGCTGGCTGCTGAAACATTCACCAGACTGCCATCTGGTGGTGATCTACCATGTGCGGCGCGCCAGTGACGTGATCTTCAGAGAAGAGTGGCAAGCGCTGGCCGAGCGCTATCCGGCGCAGCTGTCGCTGCACATCCTGGTCCGGGAGGACAACCGGGCCGGCACCGCCCTCAGCACCGAACTGCTGCAAACGCTGGTGCCGGACCTGACACGCCGCACCGTGATGACCTGCGCCTCGACAAGCTATATGGACACCGCCCGAAGCCTGCTGCGGACACTGGGCGTCGCGGACAGGCAAATCCATCAGGAAGCCTTTTTTGTCCCGCAGGCCGCCGCCCCGAACGAGGCGGCGGCAGAGACCTGCCAGATCCGCATTCAACCCTGGGGCGACCTGGTGACCACGCCCAAAGGGGGCAACCTGATGTCGGCACTGGAAACAGCCGGCATCCCCCTGATGGCCGCCTGCCGTCAGGGCGATTGCGGCAGCTGCAAGGTCAAGGCCCTGTCAGGCAAGGGGCAGATGGGCAGCCAGACCGCCCTGGGTCAGGCAGAACTCGACGCGGGCTGGCTTCTGGCCTGCTGCTGCACGGTCGATGGCGACCTGGAAATCAGCTTGCTTTAAGCCACCGACGGACACGTACCCCCCAATTTGCGAGGCATGATGTTAATTCACCTGGACGAACCCGGTACGCCGGACACCCGCCTGCCGCTGCTGCGGCTTGGCTTCCGCCCCTTTTATCTGCTGGCAGCGCTCTTCGCCGCCGTCGCCATGCCCTGGTGGTTGTGGCAACGCTTTACCGGCACCTACCCCGGTCAGGGGCTGAACGGCATGGCCTGGCATGCGCATGAAATGATCTTCGGCTACGTCGTGGCCGTGATCGCCGGCTTCCTGCTGACCGCGGTGCGCAACTGGACCGGGGCCGAGACGCCCACGGGCCGGGCGCTGGCCGGGCTTTGCCTGCTGTGGCTGTTACCACGCCTGCTGCTGCCGTTCGCCCCGGTCGTGCTCACCGCCCTGGCCGACCTGCTGTTTTTGCCCATCCTGGCCTGGGTCATCCGCACCCGCCTGCGCGCCGCCAACAACACCCGCAACCGATTCATCCCGCGGCTGCTGGGCGCACTGGCGCTGTTGAACCTCAGCTTCTATCTGGCGCACCTGGGCTGGTTGCCACTCAACGAATTCACCCCGATGGAAGCCGCCCTGATGCTGATTGTCACGCTGGAGGTGGTGATTGGCGGACGCATCATTCCGTCCTTTACCAAGAACGCCCTGCCGGGCATCACACAACGCCATACCCCCGCCCTCGAACGTCATCTGCCCCTGCTCACCGCCACCATCCTGCTCGGCAACCTGTTGCCCTTGCCGGCATGGCTGATCACGTCGGCCGATGCGCTGCTGGCGCTGATGCATGCTTACCGCGTCAGTGGCTGGGGCAGCTGGGCCTGCCGCAAGTCGCCGTTGCTGTGGGTACTGCACGGGGGGTACTGGTGCATCCCGGCCGGGATCGCGCTGCTGGCGCTGGCCCCGCCAGACATCCTGCCCCGACTGGCCGGCCTTCACCTGCTGGCCATCGGCGCCACCGGCGGACTGACCATCGCCATGCTGACCCGCACGGCACTCGGCCATACCGGACGCCCCCTGCGCGCCGGCCCCCTGGAGCACCTCGCCTACCTGTGCATTTTCCTCGCCGCAGCATGCCGCCTGCTGGCCACCCTGCCTGTCCTGTCTGGCGCCTATCAGGCAGAAATCTGGCTCGCGGGCCTGTTCTGGAGCGGCGGCTTTTTGCTCTACCTGATCAAATACGTCCCGATACTCGGCAGCGCACGCGTGGATGGCAAAGCGGGCTAACCCTCAGCCTGGCGCAGGCCAGACGGCTTGCTCCATCTGCGCCGTTTTGACCATATTCACAACAAGGGCATGTCCTGCCGCGGCAGAAAGACCGTCAGCCGTGTATTTGTAAAAAATATATTTTATGATCTTCGTATATTTCATACGGAAATCAACGCCCTATGACCGCCCTCAAGTCCTTTCTGAAAATGTTGTTCAGCTTTGCCCCCTGGATCGCCTTCCTGCTGATCGCCCAGGACTCGCTGTTCCGGCTGAAGGCCGGGATCATCGTCGCGGCGGTGCTGACTGTGCTCATGGCACTGCTGCGCCTGAACCGCGGGGTGATCATGTGGGTGAGCATTGCCTTCTTCTGCTATTGCGTGGTGTTTGTGGTGTTCCTGAATGACTTCTGGAGCGTGCGCTACATGGGCGCCCTGGCCAATGGCTCACTGGCGCTGGGCACCTGGATCGGCATTGCCTGCAAAAACCCATTCACCCTGGCCTATGCGCGCGAGGGCACCAGCCCGGAAATGTGGCAGAACCCGCAGTTCCTGCGTATCAATTACCTGCTCAGCAGCATGTGGGGGGTGGTCTTTACCCTGTGCGCCTTGTTGTCATGGCAACAGAGCGTGCATCCGATGATGCCATCCTGGGCCTACTCCACCCTGAACTACACCCTGCTGGTCCTGGCCATGGTGATGAGCACCTGGTACCCGGAACACCGCAAGCGCCTGCGCGAACGCATGAACGCCAACCCGGCCTGAGACACGACAAAGCCCGCCAATGCGGGTTTTGCTTTCTGTGGGCGATGTCTGGCCCGGAGACCGTCCGGATTGGTTAAAATGGCGCAACTTCATTGCAGCGCCAGAGACAGCCCCCGCTTGCCGCACCACAGGCAGGGCGCGAACGGCCAGCCCACCATGACCACCACCATCCTCATCATTTTTTTTATCGTCTACCTCGGCATGATCCTGGGCGGCCTGCCCTTTTTGCAGCTCGACCGGACCGGGGTGGCGCTGCTTGGGGCAGTCGCGCTGATCGGTGTCGATGCGCTGAGCCCGGAGCAGGCGGTGCAATCCATCCACCTCCCCACCATGATTTTGCTGTTTTCCTTCATGGTGATTTCGGCACAGATGCGCCTGGGCGGCTTCTATGACTGGATACCGCACAAGCTGGCGGGCCTGTCACTCTCCCCGCCGCGGCTGCTGGCCGTACTGATTGTGGTCACCGCCGCCCTGTCCGCCGTCTTCAGCAACGATATCGTCTGCCTGGCCGTCGCACCGGTCCTGATAGACGCCTGCAGAAAACGCCGGCTGGCACCGATTCCCTTCCTGCTGGCGCTGGCCTGTGCCGCCAACATCGGCTCCGCCGCCACCTTGATTGGCAACCCGCAAAACATGCTGGTGGGCCAAACACTGCGTCTTTCCTTCTCAGGGTATTTCCTCGGCGCCATCTTGCCGGTCGCACTGGGGCTGCTCGCCAGCTGGGGACTGATCGTCTGGCAAACCCACGGGCGCTGGCACGAGACACAGCCCGCCGCCGCGCGGACGACCACCGACGAGGCCACGCCATTCAGCGCCTGGCAGACCGGCAAGGGACTGCTGGTGGCCGGCGCACTGCTGCTGGCGTTTCTGTTTGTGCCCGGCCCGCGGGAGCACATGGCACTCATCGGCGCGGGCCTGCTGCTGATGAGCCGCAAGCTGCACTCACGCAAGATGCTGGGCCTGGTGGACTGGGAGCTGCTCGTCCTGTTCATGAGCCTTTTCGTGGTCAATCATGCACTGCAAAGCACCGGCATCACCTCGCGCGCCATCGCCCATCTCGCCGCCATCGGGGTACAGCTGGACCTGCCCGCCCACCTGTTTGCCGTCACCTTCCTGCTGTCCAATATCGTTTCCAACGTGCCCGCCGTGATGCTGCTGCTCCCCGTTGCCCACCATGAGACAGCCGGCCTGCTGCTCGCCCTGGTCAGCACGCTCTCCGGCAATCTGCTGATTGTCGGCAGCATCGCCAACATCATCGTCGTCGATGCCGCCGCCCGACGTGGCATCGACATCGACTGGAAGCGCCATGCCCGCATCGGCATACCGGTCACCCTGATCACCCTGATCATCTCGGGCGCCTACCTGATCTGGGTTAACTAGGGTGGTTTGCGCCGGACCAGGCCTCAAAGACAATGGGTATACCACTAGCATGCAGCAAAGATTCTGGCTATCGTAAGCGCTTCCGCCGGCAGGCCTGTCCGAACCGGCACGCGACCGAATCCACACCATGGCAAGGCCATCACGAAAATGAAAATATTTGTCCACTGCGGGTTGATCGCCATCTTAACGTTCACCCTGGCGATGGCCGGCGAGTTCATCCATGACAGCTACCCGTTTTATGTCAGCCACTCGGGAGAGTTGATCAAGATGATCTCCTCTCTCATCGGGACATTATTCGCCATTGTGCTTGGTCTGCTGATTTCATCTTCATATTCCACATTCAACAATCAGCAGTCCGACTTCAACAGCATGGCCGTGGCCGTGGCCAATATGGATCTGATCCTGAAGCTCTACCAGGACGATACCCGCCACCTGCGCAAACAATTATTGGCGTCCATCGACCGGGTGTTGAAAACCTACTGGCCGGAGCGCAGCCAGGCCGGCCCGAAAGACATCAGTTACGACATTCTGCAAGAAGATGCAGAGGCCATGATCAATATCGGCAGTGCTTTCCACCGACTTGAAGGCGTCAGCCAGGATGACGTCAATGCCATGCGGCAATACACCAATCAATACCTGGCCACCCACACCAACATCATCAGAAACATCTCCAATCAGGTGCCGTCACTACTGCTGGCCATTGTGTTTGGCTGGGCATGCCTGCTGTTTTTTATCTACGGCATACTCGGCAGCGCCAGCGGATTCGAGATTTTTTTCTTGTTCCTGGGCTCGATCGCCATTGCCAGCGCCGATTTTCTCATCCTGGAACTGACCCACCCCTATCAGGGCTTGTTCAAGGTCTCCAGCGCCACATTCGATTTGCTCTACCAGGCCATCCTCGTGGAAGAAGGATTGGACGGCCCCTCTGCTGCGCAAAGCGCCTGAGCCACGACGCTAGAAACGGGGTCAGGTCTTTCATTTTGCGCCTTCCGTGCAAAATGAAAGACCTGACCCCGTTTCTTTGGGCACACACTACCCCGCATGCAACTTTCTGGCATCACCGCAACTCATATCGCATAATGCAACGGCACCCTCAGCCAGCTCTGGCCACACGGCAGACCACGCCTCTGGAGAGACGCCATGCAGACGAACCCCCTGATACGCAACAACGTGACCGTCACCGGCAACACGGCGGCAACGACCTCCATGCTGTTCGTCAATGGGCTCGGCTATGACCAGCACTTCTGGCAGCAAGTCACACCAGCCTTTGCCCGGGACTACCGCCTGATCCTGTTTGATCATGTCGGCGCCACACCGGCGACGCTGGAGCAATATCGCATCCAGCAGGCGCGCTATCTGAATATCAGCGGCTATGCCACCGACCTGCTGGAAATCTGCGCCGAGCTGGCCTTGCCTGGCGAGATGATTCTGGTTGGCCACTCCCTGGGGGCCATGGTCGGTATGCTGGCCGCCATCGAGCAGCCGGCACGGTTTAGCAAACTCATCCTGCTGGGGGCTTCGCCCTGTTATGCCAACGACCGCGACTACCACGGGGGCTTTTCCAAACAAGACATCGATGGCGTCTATGATGCCGTGACCCAGGACCAGATCGTCTGGTCGCGACAACTGGCGCGGGTAGCCATGGGCAACCGCAGCAAACCGGCGCTGGTAGAAGCCTTTGCCAAATCGCTGGCGCGTATCCCGCAGGAAATCATGCTGACCATACTGTGCGCAGTCTTGCAGGGGGACCAGCGGCAGCTGTTGGCCAGAGTGAGCGTGCCTTCGCTCATCATCCACGCTTCACAGGATTTTTTTGTGCCGCAGTCCGTCAGCCACTACTTGCATGCGCACCTGCCGCAAAGCCAGCTGTCAGCCATCGACGCCGAAGGCCACTTGCCGCATGTCACCGCGCCACAGGCGGTGGTCACTGCCATGCAGGCCTACCTGGCTCAGGATCCGGCGACATCGCCGTAGCCAGACACCCGCCTCGTTCACGACGCCCCGAGGCCCCAGTCATTCTCCTCCGCCCCAAAAATGGCGGCGGCCTCGCTGCGGATCAGGTCGATGAAACGGCGCAGGCGTGCCGGATAAAAACGGGCATAGGGATAGACCAGACTGACCGGCAGCGGCGCCGCCCGCCACTTGGGCGCCAGCTGGATTAATTGCCCCTTCGCCAGAGATTCACGCATCACCCAGCGAGAACCGATCCCGACCCCGACCCCCTGCAATGCCGCACTGCGCAAGGCATACAGGCTGTCGGTACTGAAACGCGGCCGGATCGGCAGGCGTTTGCTCTTTCCGGTCTCGGCGTGGGTCAGCAGCACTTCGTTGCGATAGAAGGTGCGCAGGGCCAGCCAGGGCAGCGCAGCCAAGGCCGCAGCGTCTTGCGGCACAGGCTCGCCCTGGAGCAGAGAAGGCGCCGCCACCACGATACGCGGCACTTGCGCCAGCGGAATGGCGACCAGTCCCGGATCGGTCACCTCTCCCACCTGAATGGCACAATCGATACCGGCGGCAATGTAATCCTGAATGGCACGATCATCATGCAGCAGCCACTCCACCGACATCCCGGCATGCTGTTGCAGATAGCGGGCCAGCGGGCCGATCAGCCGCTCCTGGCCGAAGGCATGCGGCACGATCACACGCAGCACGCCCTCCGGTTCCTCTCTGGCGCCTTTCAGCTCGGATTCAAACCGGGCCCAACCCGCCAGCAGCTCCCTGGCGCGCTCATAACAGCGCTCGCCATCCTGGGTTAAGCGCATGGTGTGGGTTGTGCGCTGCAGTAGCCGCAAGCCCAGGGATCGCTCCAGCATTTGCAAACGGCGACTGACCGTGGGCTGGGTCGTCCCCAGTTGGGCCGCGGCCGCGGACATGCTGCCTGCCTCCACAATCTTGAGAAAAGTCAGCATCCACTCCATGCGCTCCCCGGTTCCCGCCTGCAGCGGCGTGGCTATGCGCAGCGCGCTGTGCGATGTTTGCTCGTCATTCATCCTGGGCAGCCTGTCATTATTTATACGTTATATGTATAACAGATCTTCTTTTTAAGCACCTACACATACACTCAATCCACAGCCATGATGACACGGTGTTCTCTTTCTTCATGAGGCTAGCGATGTCATCCACTCAAGTCCTGGCGCATTCAGCGCTGTCCGAGGTCCAGCAGGCTGCTCCTCACCCCCTGTCACGCTCGCGGATCATGCTGATGGCCTGCGGCGCCGGCCTGTCGGTGGCCTCCCTCTACTACAGCCAGCCCATGCTGGGCGTGCTGGCGGGCGATATCGGCGCCTCGGGTCAGGCGACCGGTCTGCTGCCCACGCTGACACAACTGGGCTATGCCCTGGGCATTCTCTTGCTGGCGCCCCTGGGGGACCGCCATGACCGGCGTCATATCATGCTCATCAAAGCGGCTTTACTGGTGCTGGCCTTGCTGCTGGCCGGGCTGTCCCCCTCGCTGACCTTCCTGCTGCCGGCCTCGCTGCTGATCGGTCTGAGCGCCACACTGGCGCAGGATATCGTGCCGGCCGCCGCCACCCTGGCGACAGAAGACCAGCGAGGCAAAGTGGTAGGAAGCGTGATGACCGGTTTGCTGACCGGCATCTTGCTGTCACGCGTCATCAGCGGTGTGGTGGCCGAGCAATTTGGCTGGCGCGCCATGTTTTTCATCGCGGCCGGGTCCATTCTGCTGACCGGTCTGGCGATCTACCGTTACCTGCCGCGCTTTCAGCCCAGCACGGCGCTCCCCTATCGCGCCCTGCTGGGGTCGCTGCTGACCTTGTGGCGCCAGCATGCGGCCTTGCGTCGTGCCGCCATGGCACAAGGCTTGCTGTCGGTGGGCTTCAGTGCCTTCTGGTCCACGCTGGCCATCATGCTACACGCCAGCCCCTTCCACCTGGGCAGTGCGGCCGCCGGTGCCTTTGGCCTGGCCGGTGCGGCGGGTGCGCTGGCCGCGCCGCTGGCGGGCCATCTCGCTGACCGCCGAGGGCCGGAGATTGTCACCCGCGTGGGGTCGGCACTGGCGGCAGCGGCGTTTGCCCTGCTGAGCCTGGCCCCCTTGCTGCCGCTGAGCGTGCAACTGAGCCTGTTGGCGGCAGGGGCCCTCCTGTTTGACCTGGGCGTACAAGCCAGCCTGATCGCCCACCAGGCGGTGATCTACCGCATTGACCCGGCGGCCCGCAGCCGACTGAATGCAGTGCTGTTTGTCTGTATGTTCATCGGCATGTCGCTCGGTTCAGTCGTCGCCAGTGTGCTGCTGGCCAGCGTGGGATGGGTTGGCGTGACGATGTTTGCCGCCGCGGCTTCCTTGACGGCGCTGGTCGTGCGCTGTTTGAAATAATGCGCAAGGGGGAGTCCGTGGGTCTCCGGCCCATGAACCGCCGACGATCCGGCAATGAGTAAGCGCAGCGATCTATCCGGTTCCCGTTTGCGACAAGAGCGGGAACCGACCAATGCAATCCAAGCCATTGAAAAATAAATGTGTTCCCGTAATTCCCGTTGTTCCCGTCCTTTTTATGGCAAAGAGGGGAATAGATACAGTGATCACGTGGAATGCTACGGGAGAGATGTTTAAGGATGACAAATACATATAAATATATAAGAGCATACATACAAATACTGATTACCTACATCACAGATCAACTCAACCCTCTCCTATCCCTATCTACTTACTTGCTCAAACAGGACGGGAACAACGGGAATCACGGGAACAGCCTTGTCTGGCAAGGGTTTCAGTCGGGTACACCGCATTCCCGTGCCTGAATGCAACGGGAACATGGGGGCTTCATACGCCGATGCAATGCGGACGAAGGACACATTCGCGTAGGGTGCATTCGCGTAGGGTGCATTCGCGTAGGGTGCATTCGCCGAAGGCAATGCACCGCAGCAATGCACCGCAGCAATGCACCGCAGCAATGCGCCAATGGTGCATTCGCCGAATGGCAATGCATCAATGCAATCCGCCGCCATGAAACATGGCGTCCTACCGCGCAAACTTGCGGATCTGTCATCGCTTTCGCTAGGGTATGTGGCGCGGCATGGTGCCGCTGAAACGGGCGCGGGCCCGGAGGTGTCATCAGCACCCCCGAGCCCGCTAACCAAACCAACTCATCACAGGAGTCAGTATGGCTGCCAAGTATGGTAATTCACCCCTGTCCCACTTCACAAATCGCCGTCTACCGCATCGCCCTTTGTTACCGCTGTTTGAGCTGGTTTCCGAGCTGTGTCCACCGCGTGAGGCACTGGCCGAGCCCGGCTTGTGCCGCCTGATCGTCGATGGCCGGCTCGACTGGTCGCTGGCCAGGGTCAATGGCCAGAGCTGGCTGTATCTGCCGCGTGCGGTACCGATGCGGCAATTGGCGGGTTGCACGGTGTTGCTGGCGGAGTAGGCATTCAACTGGAGGCCGGGGGGCGAAAGCTCCCCGGAGGGGTTGCTGGATGGATTGCATGCCCTCTGCCACGCCCTCTTCCCTATGTCACCGCCGTGCCCTTAGCGTTGTCTGCCTCCGCCATCACTCAGGGGCGCAACCGCATGGCCTCCCCCGCCCGGCACAACCCGGATACCGCCCGCAACCGCCTGCGCTTTCACCTGCCGCCCGACCTGCAGCGGCTGCGCGATCTCGACAGCCTGCGGCTCGCCCCGAACCACGGGGATGCATTCGCGTAGGGTGCATTCGCCAACGGCAATGCACCAACAGCCGATCACAGACAACAAAAAACCCAGAGAGCCTTGAGCTGTCTGGGTTTTCTGGTACTTCCCGAAACTGCCGGGAAGTGAATGTGGTGGAGGCGGCGGGAATCGAACCCGCGTCCGAAAGCCCTCTGCAGTGAGTTCTACATACTTAGCCGTGTCATTTGGATTTAACCTCTCCCCCGCCGACGGGCAGGCTGGTTTGAGGCGAGTCACCTAAATTTAACCCTGGATCAAGTAACCCGAACCAAGGCGAGCTGATGTGGAATGACTCTGCGGGAGTTGCCTCCACGGCCCATCAGCGAGCCGCTGCAGAGTCCGGCCTTAGGCGGCCAGAGCGTAAACGTTGTCGTTTGCGGTTATTACAGTTTCAGCGTTTTACGGGGTAACTGAAATCCCGGTATGCCCTCATCCGCTTCGCAACCCTCGTCGAAACCAGGTCGCCCCCAGATGATCCGCCAGTATACCGCTTGCTGCGCCGCACGTCCATCGGCCGGCCAGACGGATTAGCGCCGGCCGTTTCCGGCATTTTTTATGACGAATGCCTGCCACCAAACAACTTAACGAATATTTTGCAATTCACATGATGCAATTAGATAAAAAAATTGCTTATACTGAAATCACCCCGCACCTGCCCATGAAAGAGAGGCACATGATGAAGACCTTCCATAACGGACAATCCTCCCGTGGCCATGTGCCACAATCGTCTTCAGCCCGCGGGATGCAGCTGCGCCGTCAACAGATGAAGGTGGCACTGCTGTCGCTGCCGCTGATGGCCCTGCTCTACACGCTGTGCATGTTGTTGCTGCGCGGCTGATATTCAGCGTCAGACTCCACCACAATGCCCGGCCGAAGCCGGGCATTTGTTTTGCCGCAACCCTGCTGCGCGCCACCCTGCCACACCGGACAGAAACTAGAGGCAGATCAACACACCATCAAATTCCGGCCACGCATAATGGCCCATCTACAGCCAAAGGGCACCCTCATGCAAACGACCGTCAGCGCCGCCATTGACGCGGCCATCAAGGAACAGGCCGTCGCGATTCTCTCTCGTGAAGGACTGACCTTGTCGCAGGCCATCCGTGCCCTGCTCGGCTATATTGCCCGTGAAGGTCAGTTGCCGCAGGGGCTGCCCTTTTTCGGGCTGGACAGCCTGCCCTCGGTCGGCGAAGACCAGGAAGGGCCGATCGAAACCTACGCCAGTTTTGCCGAACTGATGCGCGCCATTACCGGCGAGCCCTGACTCAGACCAGCTGCCACAGACCGCTTCCCGCCACATAGAACCCCACCAGCACAATCAGGCTGCCCGACAGATAGGGCGCCTTGCGGGCGAATTGCCCGAAGCCCTGCCAGCGCCCGGCAAGGTGCTTGAGACTCAACGCGGCCAGCACCCCTGAGGCCACCAGGGTCAGGGCCAGGCCGACACTGAAACACAATACCAGGACAGCCCCCAGTGCCAGTTGCTTGAGCTGCAGGCACAGCAACAGCACCGTGATGGAGGCCGGGCAGGGAATCAACCCGCCGGTCAGGCCGAACAGCACGATCTGCCCGGTCGTCACCTGACGGTGAGCAAAGCGGCGCCGGATCTCCTCGGCATGCGCCCGCTCATGGGCGTCCTGCGCCTCGTGCGTGATGTGCAGCAGGCCGGGCTGGGCCACCGCGGCCGCCGGGACGGGACGGTAGCGGACCGCACCTGCCACGCGGGGTGTGGCATGGGGTGCGTGGTCATGGTGGTGATGATCATGGTCATGATGGTGATGGCCGTGCTGGTCGCGCCAGGTGCGCCACAGCATCCATAGCGCCACACCGAGGATCAACAGGCCGGAGATCAGCTGAAAATACGGCTCGCTGGTTTCGGCGCTCCAGCGCCCGCCGAAGGACAGGCCGGCCATGGCCACGGCCCAGACCACGGCGGTATGGGACAGGGTGGCGGACAGGCCGAGCAGCACGGCCTGTGCCACGGTGCCGCGAATGGCCACGATGAACGCGGCCATCATGGTTTTGGAGTGGCCTGGTTCCAGGCCATGCAGGGCGCCCAGCAAGATAGCGCTGGGGACGAACAGCCAGGCATTACCCTGCTGCAGTAAAGCAATGAAGCTCGGCATGACACGCCTCGATGAGTAAAATCATGCGGCCCATCATACTCCCCCTGAGTATAAAAATACTACCCCCCTGTATTTTTATGCTAAATTCTGATACTCATTAAGATTGGAGCATTGTCGTATGTCGCACACCATCCGCGATCAGGCCAAGTTACTGGCGCGCGTGCGCCGCCTGCATGGCCAGACGGCCGCCCTGGAGAAGTTGCTGACCAACGGCACCGAGTGTGGTGCGGTGTTGCAGCAGATTGCCGCGATTCGCGGCGCGGTGAACGGTCTGATGGGGGCGGTCATCGAGGGTCATCTGAGCGAGCATCTGGTCAATCAGCCGGATCAGACTCAGCGTGAGCAGGATCTCGATGTGGTGCTGCAGGTCATCAAGTCCTATCTGAAATAATGGCCGGGTGCGGCAGAATCCTGTCACACCCAAGCCCATGATTCCGTTATAATTCCGCCCCTCGCTTGTCTTTGCAGGAATGTCCCATGAGTCTGTTGTCGCATCAGGTCGAGCTGCTCGCGCCGGCCAAAACCGTCGAAATCGGCCGCGAGGCCATTTTGCATGGCGCCGACGCCGTGTATATCGGCGGTCCGAGCTTTGGCGCGCGCCACAATGCCTGCAACAGCGTGAGCGACATTGCCGGGCTGACCCGCTTTGCCCATCAGTACCATGCGCGCATTTTTGCCACGCTCAATACCATCCTGCACGACGCCGAGCTGGAGGCCGCACGCAAGCTGATCTGGCAGTTGTACGATGCCGGGGTGGATGCCCTGATCATTCAGGACATGGGGATTGTGGAAATGGATCTGCCGCCGATCCAGCTGCATGCCTCGACGCAGTGCGATATTCGTGACGCAGCCAAGGCCCGCTTCCTGGCGGATGCGGGTTTCTCGCAGCTGGTGCTGGCGCGCGAGCTGTCGATTGCGCAAATTCGCGAGATTGCCGCCCGGCTGGACGGCGAAACCACGCTGGAATACTTCATCCACGGGGCCTTGTGTGTGGCGTTTTCCGGTCAGTGCTATATCAGCCACGCCGAAACCGGCCGCAGCGCCAACCGTGGCGATTGTTCGCAGGCCTGTCGCCTGCCCTATACCCTGACCGACCAGAAAGGCGGGGTGATCGCTTTCGACAAGCATCTGCTGTCGATGAAGGACAATAACCAGAGTCGCAATCTGGAAGCCCTGCTGGACGCCGGTGTGCGCTCGCTGAAGATCGAGGGTCGCTACAAGGACGTCAGCTACGTCAAGAACATCACCGCGCATTACCGTCTGTTGCTGGATGAAATTTTCGAGCGCCGCCCGGAACTGGCGCCGGCCTCCAGTGGCAGCAGCGAGATCTTTTTTACCCCGGACCCGGACAAGACCTTCCACCGCGGCAGCACGGATTACTTTGCCAGCGGCCGGCAGATCGATATCGGTGCGTTTGACTCGCCGAAGTTTGTCGGCGTGGCGCTGGGCACGGTGCATCAGGTCGGACCGAACTGGCTGGAGATCGCCACGCAGGAGGCCATGAGCAACGGTGATGGCATCAGTTATCTGCACAAGCGCGAAGTGATCGGCATGCAGCTCAACACCGTCAAGGCGGTTGGCCATGACAGCGAGGGCGTGCCGGTGTGGCGCTGCCAGCCGAACGACCCGGCCCTGCTGGCGGGCCTGCGCCCCGGTATCGAGCTGAGCCGCAACCGTGATCATGCCTGGGAGCTGGCGCTGCTCAAGCCGTCGGCCGAGCGCCGCATCGGACTGTGGGCAAGGCTGCGCGAGCAGGCCGACGGGCTGACGCTCAGCCTGACCGATGCCGATGGCTGCATGGCCGAGGCCAGCGTCGCCATCGCCCTGGAGCCCGCCAAGGATGCCGGGCGTGCACGCCAGTCATTGCTGGATGGTCTGGGCAAGCTGGGCAACAGCTGCTTTATCGCTCATGACATCCAGCTTGAGTTGTCTCAGCCCTGGTTTGTCCCGGCGTCGGTCATCAACGGCCTGCGCCGGGATGCCGTGGCCGCGCTGGAGGCGGCGCGTCTGGCTGCCTGGCAGCGTCCACCGCGCAAGGCGGCGGCCTCGCCTGCCCCGGTCTATCCGGAAAACACCCTGAGCTATCTGGCCAATGTCTATAACGAGCTGGCCTGGCAGTTTTACCGCAAGCATGGTGTTGAAGTGATTGAGCCGGCCTACGAGGCGCACGAGGAAGCCGGCGAGGTGAGCCTGATGATCACCAAGCATTGCCTGCGTTTCAGCTTCAATCTGTGTCCGAAGCAGGCCAAGGGCGTCAAGGGGGTGATGGGTCAGGTGCGCGCCGATCCGCTGGTGCTGAAATCGGGCAGCGAGACCTATACCCTCAAGTTTGAATGCCGTCCGTGCGAGATGCACGTGATGGGCAAGATGAAAAAGCATGTCCTGAAGTCACCACCGCCGAGCGAGATTCCGGCGGTGGCACCCCTCACCTTCTTCAAGCAGCGCCCCTGAGCGGCGTCAGGGCAGCCTGCACCCGCTCGGCGGCTGCCAGCAGCGCTGACTCGTTACCCGGTGCGCACACCAGCATCACGCTGGGCGGCAGGCCGGTTGCCGGGTCGGCAAAGCGCCAGCCCGGCACGGCGATGGCCGGCAGATCGGCGTAGTTGCACAGCGCCAGCGGGCTGAGCTGGCGATTCAGGCCAGGGCGCAGGCTGCGGCGATTCATTTCGCCGTGCGGCGGCGCCAGCAGCCCCATGGTCGGCAACAGCAGGATGCCATCTTCTCCCAGAATGCTGCGGTAGAGTTCACGCACGGTCTGGAAACGACCGATCAGCCGCTCGGCCTGGGCCGCGCTGCGCGGCCGGGTCAGTCGCCCGCTGGTCGCGGCGTACACCAGCCACATGAACATGCCGCGATCAATGCCCGGTCGTCCGGTGAGCTGGCGCCAGGCCTCTGCCAGCAGATGGAAGGAGCGCCCGCCACTGCGCAACAGCCCGTACCAGTCGTCCTGCAAGTCGTGCAGCAACATCGGGGCCATCAGGTCATACAGGGCCGCCACTTCGTCAAAGCGCTGTTGCTCTGCCTGCATGCCGTCCGCCAGCAAGGCCGTGCGGGCCGCGGCCAGGGCCTGTTCGATGCAGGCAGACTCGGGACGCCAGGGGAAGGCATCGGCGTCAATCAGCCGCAGTGTCCTGAGCGGCGGCGCTTCGGGCAGGGTCTGGCCACTCAGCACCTGATATACCAGCCGGGCATCACGGACCGAGCGGGTGATCGGGCCGACGGCCAGCCAGCTGTCGGTAAAGCCGGCTATGGTCGGCCAGCAGCCCTGCTTGGGCACGGCCGCAGAGGCCGGCTTGAAGCCGACCACGCCACAAAAGGCTGCCGGGATGCGGATCGAGCCCAGGATGTCGGATCCCACCCCAAACGCCACGGCGCCACTGGCGACCATCACGGCATCGCCGCCCGAAGAGCCACCGGCGACCCGCGACGGGTCGAGCGGGTTGCGGGTCAGGCCATAGCGCGGATTGCTGCTTTCGGCGGTCATGGCGAATTCCGGCACATTCCCGCGCGCCATGATCACGGCGCCGGCGGCCTTGATTCGCGCCACCACCGGCGAATCCTCGCCAGGCACGATCGGCCGCATATAGTTCGAACCTGCGGTGATCGCCTGCCCGGCGATGCCGAGGGTTTCTTTCACAGAACAGGGCAAACCGTGCAGTACGCCGTCGGGCAGCGTTGCCAGCTGATCCATGGCCTCCTGGCGCAGGACGTGGCTGGCGGGATTGAGCCGGGGCTGGATGTCGTCCAGCAGACCCAGGTGGCGGTTCAACTGTTTTTCGAGGCAAAAATCGTCCTGCTGACGTTGCTGCAACAACGCGGTGGCATCCGGCAAGGCATAGGGCTGGAGGGTAGACATGGCGGATTCTCGGCAAGGTTTCTCCACGTCACTGATACCACATTGGCATAACCATAACCAGTAGAGGGCTGAACAAATGTCGCGCTCACGCTAGACTGAGGCCCTTTTTCGTCAGATCAGGTGAACCATGGGTATCAAGCGACTCAACCATGCGGTGCTCTACGTCAGTGACGTCAGCCGCAGCAGTGATTTCTACCGCGAGGTGCTGGGCTTTCGTGCCAAACCGGGCGCCCAGCCGGACCGGGCGGTGTTTGCCCAGGCAGCCGATTCGGATAATGACCATGATCTGGCGCTGTTTGCCCGCAATCTGGGCCAGCAGCGTGCCGGGGTGTTCAGCCCGCGCGGCGAAACGCCGGGCGCGCACGAGCCGCCGGCGGGTCTGTATCACCTGGCCTGGGAAGTGGACACACTGCAGGAACTAAAGCGGATTCGTGACCAGCTGGCAGCCATCGGCAAGCTGGGCCTGGAAGAAGACCATGGGGTGCACAAGAGTGTGTACGGCCATGACCCGGATGGTTTGCTGTTCGAAGTCACCTGGTTTGTGCCGGCAGACCGGTTGACCGAGGCGGACCGGCACAGCGATGGCACACTGGACTGGGATCGTGAGCTGGCCCGGTTTGCCCGTCAGGAATAAGCGTCCTCGGGCGACTATACTCTCCCTCTCTCATATCGCCGCAGGACACACCCATGCGCCTATCGCTCTTCCCTGCCTTGTGGATACTGGTATCCGCCTCCCTCGCCATGGCAGCCCCACCGACGCCGCTGCCAGCCATGCTGCAACATGCCCAAGCGGCGCAACAGGGACAACTGCAGTGGCTGGCGACACTGGTCAATCAGTCAAGCAACACGAGCGATGCCCAAGGTGTTCGACTTGTCGGCGAGCTGGTGCGCCCACGTCTGGAAGCTCTGGGTTTCGAGACCCACTGGCAGGACTTGCCTGCGGAAACCGGCCATGCCGGCACCCTGGTTGCTCGCCACCCCGGCTCGCGCGGACCACACTTGTTACTGATCGGCCATTTGGATACCGTTTTGCCCGCAGACACGCCATCAGGGCGGTTTCAACTGAGTGCCGATGGCAAAACGGCAACTGGCTCTGGCGTCATCGACGACAAGGGTGGGCTGGTGGTGATGGTCGGCGCACTGGAAGCCCTGCAGTCGGTGGGGGAGCTGAACGATGCGGCCATCACGATCATCCTGACGGGCGACGAGGAGCAGGCGGCCCGGCCCGTCTCGGCGTCACGACGGGCGCTGATAGAGGCCGCCAACGACAGCACCATCGCGCTCGGCTTTGAGTTTTCGCTGGCGCCGGATGAAATGGTGATCGGGCGGCGTGGACTGGATGAATGGATCATTCAGAGTAGCGGCCAGTCGAGACACTCCTCCACCCTGTTTGCGCCTGATAGCGGGACAGGAGCGATCTACGAACTGGCCCGGATACTGGATGCATTGCGTCAGCGGCAGGCCGACTTCCCGGGGCTAACTCTCAACCCTGGCCTTTTGCTGGGCGGCCAGCAAGTCAGCGAGAATGCCGAAGGCAGTCAGGGTCAGGCCAGTGGCCAGAAAACCATCATTGCCGCCAGTGCGCTGGCGCATGGCGATGCCCGCTTCAGTGATGAAGGCCAACGCGCTGCGGCACGCGACATGTTGCAGCAGTTGACCCGTACATCCTTGCCCGGTACGCGCAGCCAACTGCAATGGCTACCGCGGATGCCGGCAATGACTGCCACGCAGGGCAACCTGGCGCTGCTCGACGCCATGAGCGCTCTGAACCAACAACTGGGTGGCCCAACCTTGCACGCCGTTCCACCAGCAAACCGTGGGGGTGCGGATATCTCTTATATCGCAAACAAAGTGAAGGCCGCGCTAGATGGTCTTGGCCCCTGGGGACAGGGGGCTCATAGCAAGCAGGAAACCCTGCAAACCGAATCCTTACCCTGGGCAACAGCGCGCGCCGCCGCATTGATCTGGCAACTGCAGCATATGACGCCATGACGTTGTTGTAAAAAAACCACCCAGGCCCGCGCCAACTAACAACACTTTCAATTATTGTTAATCATTGAACGGCAAGCTGCTGTTCGGGCGCTTTCAGATCTTATTTTAAATCAATACTTATCCTGCATGTCACAAACGCTGTGATATAACCAACAATGACTGACGGTCATCGGCGTGCTCATCCCCCCGACGATCGGGCAGGCCATCCATTGTGCTGGTGATTTCAAAGAGGAAGCGATGAAACCGCGACTGATGCCGGACTTGCAGGAAGCCATCGAGCTGACCCGATTCTGGACCGACTTCGAGCCATCGGATGTCGACATCGAGCAGCATCGCATCGTGTCATGCATCCTGCTGGCCTATATCGATATTCTGGAGCAGGAGATCGATCGCCTGCGCTCGCTGTATCCGGAGGATGTCCATGGCCTGCAATTGCACGACCCGACGCCCTATACACCGCCGACCGGACGCTGACGCCGACCTGGTGCCGCAGACGCCCCGCTCTGCTATGATATCCGGGAAAAAGGGCGGGCATTCTCATGAAAAAAATATGCATGGTTCTGGCCCTGCTGCCAGCCATCCTGCTGACGGGGTGCAATGCATCGGGCGGCACCTCCGAGCACGACCAGCAAGACGTGACCGACACCACCTACTTCAAGGCGCAGGCCATCCTGCAATCCTTGTCCTGTCCGCTGCCTGCCGGCATGCGTGCCTTTACACCGCTGCACAATATCGGGGCGGATGACGTCAAACGCCAGGCGCTGGCGCGATCGTATGTCGAGCTGAAACGGCGCGAGACGCAGGGTTCCTGGCAGTCTGCCGCGCAATACTTCAATCAGGATCAGTACGCTGCCGACAACTGGAAGCGCCGCATGCAGGACAATCTGGCCGCCATCAACGACAGCATGCAGACCTATCGCAAGAACAATTACAACTTTGCCACGCCGCTGGATGAGTACGTTCAGTCGCAGGCCGATCAGTACCGTCATGCCTGCCAGCAGTACCTGCGTGCCAATGCGGAGTGGGTGGCCAAGGATCGTGATCTGGCGGCCTTGCGCAAGGAAAAGAAGCAGCCGTGGCTGAGCCCGGATCGTCCCCTCACCTGCTCCATGCTGGCCAGCAAGGGCTGCTACGACGACTGAGGTCAAGGGGGCAGGCCGCTGCGGTCCTCCCCAACAAAAAAGGGTGCCCGAGGCACCCTTTTGCACGCGACACCAGCCCGCTTAGCGCGCGCGGTCGGCGGTCAGCTCGGCAATGCGCATGATGACGGCGACTGCCTTCTCCATGCCTTGCAGGGTGACAAACTCGTGCTTGCCGTGGAAGTTGTAGCCGCCGGTGAACAGATTGGGGCACGGCAGGCCACGGAAGGATAGCTGGGCACCGTCGGTACCACCGCGGATCGGGCACATTTCCGGTTCGATCGCGAGGTCGATCATGGCCTGGCGGGCAATGTCCACCACATGCGGGAACTTGGCCACTTCATCGCGCATATTGGCGTAGGAGTCTTTCAGCGTGACATCGATATGGCAGTCGCTTGGCAGGCCCTGGGCCACCTGGGCGCAAATGTCCTGGATGCGGGTTTTGCGGGCGGCAAAGTTGTCTCGGTCGAAGTCGCGGATGATGTAGTTCATCTCGGCCTTCTCCACCGTGCCGTTGAGCGAGATCAGGTGGAAGAAGCCCTGATAGCCCTCGGTGTGTTCCGGGGTTTCTTCTGCCGGCAGCATCTGGTGAATCCGGGTGGCCAGGGTCATGGCGTTGACCATCACATCCTTGGCGCTGCCGGGGTGCACATTGTTGCCGTAGATCTTGATGTTGGCCGAAGCCGCATTGAAGTTTTCCGCTTCCAGTTCGCCGACACCGCCGCCATCCACGGTATAGGCCCACTCGGCACCAAAGGCCGGCACATCGAAATGTTGGGCGCCCTT
Organism: Paludibacterium sp. B53371; assembly: GCF_018802765.1. Classification (NCBI taxonomy): domain Bacteria; kingdom Pseudomonadati; phylum Pseudomonadota; class Betaproteobacteria; order Neisseriales; family Chromobacteriaceae; genus Paludibacterium; species Paludibacterium sp. B53371. The sequence goes on along the minus strand of NZ_CP069163.1, from coordinate 1,428,263 downwards.
GCCGATTTCTTCATCCGGGGTGAAGGCAAAGCGGATGGAGCCGTGCGGGCGGTTCTGTTCGCGCAGGCGCAGCATGGCGGTGATGATCTCGGTCACACCGGACTTGTCGTCGGAACCCAGCAGCGTGGTGCCGTCGGTGGTGATCAGCGTCTGGCCGATCAGCTGGTTGAGTACCGGGAAACGCGCCGGGGACAGCACTTCGCCGCTGGTGCCGAGTTTGATCTCGCCACCCTGGTAGTTTTCCACGATTTGCGGCTTGACGTTCTTGCCACTGCAATCCGGCGCGGTATCCAGGTGGGCGATGAAGCCGATCACCGGCACGGGCCAGTTGACGTTGGATGGCAGGGTGGCCATGACACAGCCTTTTTCATTCAGTGACACTTCTTCGAAACCGAGTTCGGTCAGTTCCTTGAAAAGTGCACGGGCCAGATTCAGCTGGCCATCGGTGCTGGGCACGCGATCGGCCTCGGGATCAGATTGGGTATCGACTGCGACGTAGCGGAAGAACCGTTCGAGAATATTATCCATTTTGTCCTCAATGATGAGCGTTTTTTGTCATTGTGCATGCAATATGAGGCAGAAATCTTGCGGTACATCATAAAGCCGGCAATCACACGGCATAGCCGCGATGCGACGATCCGGCCACGGTCGGCAGTGAGCCCCGCCGGGCGGGCGCGCTGGCCGGTGAAGCCTTGGCTGCCCCGGGCATTCAGCGTTACCATCGGCGCTTTATTCATGCCGAATTGGTACTGTCCATGAGCAAGCTTCCCTCTTTTGTTGCCGTCGAACTGGCCAAGGCTTACCGCCTGCTCAACCATGGGCCGGTGACCCTGGTCACCAGCGCCCATCAGGGTGAGCGCAACATCATGGCGGCCGCCTGGGCCATGCCGCTGGATTTCGACCCGCCCAAGGTGGCGGTCGTGATCGACCGGCAAACCCGCAGCCGGGAATTGATTGAGGCATCCGGCCGCTTTGCGCTGAACATTCCGACCCGGGCGCTGGCGGCGCAAGTGGTCGCAGTGGGCTCTCGTTCCGGGCGCGATGGCGACAAGTTTGCCGAACAGGGCATCGAGACTTTTCTCGGTCAGAGCGATCTGCCGCTGGTTCAGGGCTGTGCGGCCTGGCTGGAGTGCCGGATCCTGCCGGAGCCGGCCATGGCCGAGCGCTATGATCTGTTTCTGGGGGAAGTGACGGCCGCCTGGGCGGACCCGGCACTGTACAGCGACGGACGCTGGCATTTCCCGGACAGCGACAGCCAGACACTGCATTACATTTCCGGCGGCGCCTTCTTTGCCTCGGGTGACTATTTCGAAGTGTGAGCATGCGGGACAAGGGCTGCCGGTGACAGGCTCATGGGCTAGAATAATGAGAGCTGCATTGTTCCGGAGAGCCAGCCATGCTTCGCTACGGCGGTTTCAGCCCTGCTTCCTCCAGGCGAAGGACAAGCCTGGGGTTTCTGCTGCTCATTGGCATGCTGGCACTGGCTCGTCCGTGTCTGGCCGCGGACAGGGACGTCATCCGTGTCTGTGACGACAATAATTTTGCCCCCTTCCTGATGTCCATTAATGGTGAGACACATGGTGCGACCGCGGAATTAATGCGCCAGATGTTTCTCCGGCTCGGGCTGCGCTATCGCATCACCATCATGCCCTGGCAACGCTGCAAGGCCTATCTGAAGGAAGGGAGTTATGACATGGCGCCGGATGTCACCTATGATCCGGCGCGGTTGCAGGACTTCCGCCTCAGTCAGGCCTATTACCAGACGGCTTCGACTTTCTTTTATCTGCGCAGTCGTTTTCCCAACGGCATGCCGGTCAGACATGCCCGGGAGCTGCTGCCTTATCAGGGCTGCGGTCTGTTCGGGTATTCCTATGCGCGCTATGGCCTGCCTGTCGGCAAGCTGAACACCCACGCCAACAGTTATCAGGAGCTGGTCCGCATGCTGCGCAGCGGTTTGTGCGACTACTTTCTCGGCGAGCAGGAAATCATTCTCGGCAATGCCCTGCCCGGCCCGAACCAGCTGGACATCAACGGGGTGATCATTGGCAAGCTGGATGACGTCGCGCCGAATAGTCTGCATTTCCTGCTGGGACGCCGCGGACCGAATACGGACTGGCTGCTGCCCCAGCTGAATCAGCAAATTGAGCATTTCAACCAGTCCGATACCATGAAGCACCTGGTGGATCAGGCGCTGTCTCCCTGACATTCCGGTCAGTCATGCCCGCCCCGGCGCGGGCTTGCCGAGCGGGTCAGGCGCAGATGGCGTCGGGCTCGCAGCCGTTTCGTATTTCCATATCACATACTCAATGCATTTGTCATTACCAATCCGGCACGCTAGAACAGGACCATTCTGTGAGTCGTCGGAGGCAAAGCATGTCCCGTTGCGAAGAGTTTGATTACATCATTGTCGGTGCCGGCTCAGCCGGATGTGTCATGGCCGCACGCCTGAGCGAGGATGCGGCGGTGAGTGTGTTGTTGCTGGAGGCCGGCGGGCCGGACTGGCGGGCCGACTGGCGCACGCAAATGCCGGCCGCACTGTCATGGCCGTTGCGCGGCACTCGCTACAACTGGGCTTATCAGACCGAGCCGGAACCGCATCTTGGCATGCGCCGCATGCGCCAGCATCGTGGCAAGGGCCTGGGCGGGTCTTCGCTGATCAACAGCATGGTCTACAGCCGCGGCAATGCCCGGGACTATGAGCATTGGGCCAGCCTGCCCGGCCTGGCCGACTGGCGTTACGCGGATTGTCTGCCCTATTTCCGCAAGGCGGAGTGCCATCATGGCGGCATCAATGCCTATCACGGCGGCAGCGGTCCGTTGCAGGTCACGCAGCCCGACTGGCAGCACAGTCCGCTCTATCAGGCCTTTATTCAGGCAGCCATTCAGGCCGGGCACATGCACAGCAGTGATCTGAATGGTTTCCGCCAGGAGGGCTTTGGTCCGCTGGCACGGACGACCACGACCGGCGGGCGCCGCTGCAGCAGTGCCTATGCCTATCTGGACCGGGCTCGCAAGCGCCCCAACCTGACCATCCGCACCCACAGTGTGGCGGATTGTCTGCTGTTGACGGGTCGTCAGGTGCGCGGTGTCCGGGTGATCAGTGGCGATGGTCATGAGGCGGCGTATGCGCGTCGCGAGGTGATTGTCTGCAACGGCGCCATCGGCAGCCCGCTATTGCTGCTGCGCTCCGGGATCGGTCCGGCGGCCGAGCTGGCCGCCATGGGCATCGCGGTCATCGCGCATCTGCCGGGGGTCGGGCACAACCTGCAGGATCATCTGGCCGCCACGCTCCAGTTCACCTGCCATGACGCGGTCTCGCTCACGCCGGCGACCCGCTGGTGGAAGCAGTGGCAAATCGGAGCGCAATGGTTGCTGACGGGTGGCGGACTGGGGGCTTCGAATCAGTTTGAAGCGGGCGGGTTCCTGCGCTCGCATCAGGATTGCGCCTATCCCAATCTGCAGTTCCATTTTCAGCCGCTGGCCGGCCACGATGAGGGCGACGGCGCCCCGCCCGCGCATGGTCTGCAATGCCATGTCGGTCCCATGCGTTCCCCCAGTCGCGGTCAGGTCCGGCTGCGGACACGCCATCCGCTGGACCCGCCCCGGCTTCAGTTCAACTATATGGCGCATGAGGATGACTGGGTCGAATTTCGCCGGGCGATCCGCATCACGCGTGACATCATGTCGCAAAGCGCCCTGGCGCGTTTTCGGCTGGAGGAGCAGCAGCCCGGCAGCGCGGCCTGGCGTGACAGTGATCTGGATTATTTCATCCTGCGCCATGCCGAGTCGGCCCTGCAGCCCTGCGGCAGTTGCAAGATGGGCAGTAGTGCCGATGCCATGGCCGTGGTGGACGGCCAAGGTCGCGTGCATGGCATCGCCGGCTTGCGGGTAGTCGATGCGTCGATCATGCCGCGGATTCTCAGCGGCAATCTGAATGCCGCCACCATCATGCTGGCGGAAAAGATCGCGGATCATGTGCGCGGTCTGCCGCCGCTCCCGCCACAATGGGCCGCGGTGGCTCAGGAGCGAACGATCCCGGTCATACAGCCGCACTTTGATACGTCACTGGCACGCTAATTGCTATTTCTGACAGGACAATGACCACCCAATGGACCCCTAGTCAGCCATGAGCGCGACGCTTGCTACCGTTCAGACCGCCTATGCCAGCCAGACGACTTTTGCCGGACAGGCAGATTTTGCCGCGACAGCGGCAAACCCTGCCCGTAGCGCGTCGCTCAGTCCGGACGAAGCGCTGCCCGAGCCGGGCACGGACTCGACACGGGTGACCTTGTCGCCACAGGCGCGTGCCCTGTTGCAGCAAGAGGCCACGGTGGCTCAGTCGGCCAATGCGCAGGCGAGCAGTTCGACGCAGCTGCAATTTCCGGATGCCGCACTCATGGCTCAGCTGCGTGCCGCCGGCATTCCGCAACAACCCGCCTTCATGCTGAAGGTGGATCCTGTCGATCATCACGTCACGGTCCTGGGGGCTCGCCCCGATGCCGCGCGCATCGCCGCCATGATCAACACCGTGGCCTGATGCGATCGCGGGCCAGATCCTCATCCTGAACTTCGTTTCCCCCTACAAGCAATACACCCATTGACTGACATCCTGTCGGCCGGCGCCATGCCATGCTTTCACGCGTCCCTGAACGGATACGTTGCCGACAACCCAATGAAAGGATGATCATGTCCCGATTGCATTTCCCCCTTGCCAGCCTGTGGCTGCTGGTCTTCGCCAGCCCGCCGGTACTGGCGTCTGATTGCCACCCGACACCGGACTGTTCCGAGGCCAGGATCAGGCAACTGGGTCAGGCCATGCGGGTGGCGCTCAGTAATGAAAAGACCGCCGTCGCCTCCGCCATCCTGCATCAAATCGCCGACTGCGCCTGGCAGCGGCGTCAGGCGCAGGTACAGGCATCGCCCTCTGAACGCTGAGCCACTGACCGCCCCCCATCGGCCCCGGACACCGGGGTCGATTTTTGTCATGGTGAGGCGATTGACGCCCTGCTACACTCACGATCTTTTCAACGCTCCGTCCGCTGGCTGCGAGGCAGTCACGGGTCAGGACGGAACCGCAACCATTTGAAAACATGAAGAATAAATGGACAACACTGGCGCTGCTGGTCATCAGCGTCTGGACAGGCAGCAGCCTGGCGGCCGGGCGCACCTTGCCCGAGTGGCTGGGCGATGCGCTGTTTTGGCAACAACTCGACTGGTATCAGGCCCCGTCTTCGGCGATCTGGCAGGATCGTGGCTGGGTCAGCTATCTGGGCAAGCAGAGCGGCAACACATCGCATGACCGGATTCAGGCGTTCAAGCTCGACGGGATCGACTGGCAGGCGACACTGGATAACAAGGTCGATGGCCAACCCGCGCAGCAACTCACCATTTATTCACCCGGCGAAGACAGTCAGGCGGATCATTGCGGCAATTTGTTCAATTGGGCCATGCATCATTTCGGCCCGCCCACCATCACGGTGGATGGCAGCTATCGTCTGGCGAGCGCGGCCGGCAAGGGGGCGCACAGCTATACGGATCTGCACTATCAATGGGATCTCGGTACCACGCGCATCATCCAGGAGTGCCAGGGGCACAACGGTGAGGATGGCAGCACCATTTTTGCCGCTGCCTCGCTGCGTTTCAGCGCGCTCAGTGCCGGGCACGTGATTCATCCCCTGATCAGCGCCAAGTGCTCCCGCTCGCTGCGACTGAATGATTCGAGCGATATCCCGCTGAAGATGTCGGATATCGTCTTCATCATTGACGAAAATAACGGCTCGATCCGCCGTCCGGATCTGGTGCCGATCCGGGTGCATCAGGTGACAGTCAATCCACAGCTGGTCCGCTTCAGTCTGACGCTGGATCAGTCCAACAATGACTATCAGATCGACCTGCCCGCCGGCACGCTGAATGCCAATATGTCGATTGCCGGGGTGCGTACCGGCCAGGTCAGCGGGCAGTGTCTGCTGACGCCAACCGTCACGACCTCCGGCAAAAATACCCCCTGAGGATTCTTCAGACGAAAAAAAACCCGGGAATCCCGGGTTTTTTTTGCTTTGTCTCAGTGACGGCCGCTGAAGTCCTGGCGCCAGCCGCGTACATCGCCTGCCTTGTCATTGGCCATGGTTTCTTTGCTGCTGGAAACCGTCGTGGTTTGCACGGTATCTTGCACCGGCTTGCCCAGGCGGACCTGGACAGTGGACTCGGTCACTTGGCCACCGGCAAAGGCTGCGGCAGAGAGGGACAACGTTGCGATCATCAGGGTCAGGGTTTTCATGGTCTTGTTCCTTATCAGTTGTTTGGATTGCGGCACCATCAGTGCGGTGAGGCATGGGTCAAACTATACATGCTATATTTATGGCAATAAATATCAATTTATTCACTTCTTTATTTCTTATAGAGAAACAATATCACGGTTGAAAAGCCAGCTGCTTGCCCTCATTGTTTCTGGTCTCTGCAGCAAACACACCCCATGACAACCGCATCAACCTGATGGCACAGGATGGATCTGCCCCATGTACCTTGTTCAGGCTACCGAGCCCGGAGACCAGACCAGCGGCATCCTCTTCTCCCCCTTCAAGACTGGCAGGCATTAAAAAACCCGGTCGCACCGGGTTTTTTAGTCGGGCCATCTTAGCGACGGCTGTTATGTGCAGGATGGCCTGCCATCGCTGCTTCCGCTTGGTCACTGACCGGGTTGCCAAAGGTACTCACATCGTTCGAGGCCTGTGCAGCATGCGGGGACGATTTGCTCATTTGCTGGTGAACAGCGGAATCATTATCCAGGCCACCGGCAAGCGCAGCGGCGGAGAGGGTCATCGTGGCGATCATCATGGTCAGGGTTTTCATGGTTTTGTTCCTTATCAATTGTTTGGATTGCGGCACCATCAGTGCGGTGTGGCATGAGTCAAACTATACATGCATCAATTAAGGCAATAAATATCACTTTATTTTATTACTTGTTCACCAATGCGAAACAATAATCTCGACATGCTGACGACACCCTGGCGTAACAGGCATAAAAAAACCCGGTCGCACCGGGTTTTTTGGGGATCAGCGGCATATTAATGACGGCCGCTGTAGTCCTGGCGCCAGCCGCGTACGTCTTGCGCCTTGTCACTGGCAGCGGTGTCATTGCTGCCCGACACCGTGGTCATTTGCACGGTGTCTTGCACCGGCTTGCCCAGGCGGACCTGGACAGTGGACTCGGTCACCTGGCCACCGGCAAAGGCTGCGGCGGAGAGGCTCATCGTGGCGATCATCATGGTCAGGGTTTTCATGGTCTTGTTCCTTATCTGTTGTTTGGATTGCGGCACCATCAGTGCGGTGTGGCATGAGTCAAACTATACATGCATCGTTTTAGGCAATAAATATCACTTTATTGTCTTACCTGTTCACTCATACGAAACAATACTCTCGACATGCTGACGACACCCTGGCGTAACGGGCATAAAAAAACCCGGTCGCACCGGGTTTTTTTGGGATCAGCGGCATATTAATGACGGCCGCTGTAGTCCTGGCGCCAGCCGCGTACGTCTTGCGCCTTGTCACTGGCAGCGGTGTCATTGCTGCCCGACACCGTGGTCATTTGCACGGTGTCTTGCACCGGCTTGCCCAGGCGAACCTGGACAGTAGACTCGGTCACCTGGCCACCGGCAAAGGCTGCGGCGGAGAGGGTCATCGTGGCGATCATCATGGTCAGGGTTTTCATGGTCTTGTTCCTTATCAGTTGTCTGGATTGCGGCACCATCAGTGCGGTGTGGCATGAGTCAAACTATACATGCATCGGAAAAGACAATAAACACCAATATATTCACCTTATAGTTTACCTAAAAGAAACAAAATACCGACGCTGATCACGCCTTTTGTTGGCGCATGCGATGCAAATCCGGCAGGAACATGGTCAGCAAACCCAGCAGGGGCAAGAAGGCACAGACGTGGTACACGAAGAAAATATCGGTGCGATCTGCCAGCATACCCAGTGCAGCGGCACCGAGCCCGCCCATGCCAAAGGCAAAGCCGAAGAACAGGCCGGAAATGGCCCCGACCTTGCCCGGGACCAGTTCCTGGGCATAGATCAGAATGGCGGAGAAGGCCGAGGCCAGTACCAGGCCAATCACCACGGACAGCACTTCCGTCCAGAACAGGTTGGCATAGGGCATCAACAGGGTGAAGGGGGCCACGCCCAGGATGGAGACCCAGATGACGCGTTTGCGTCCGATTCGGTCTCCGATCGGTCCGCCGATCAGGGTGCCGGCGGCAACGGCAAACAGGAACAGGAAAAGATGCATCTGCGCCGACTGTACGCTGAGCTGGAACTTGCTGATCAGGTAGAAGGTGTAATAGCTGGTCAGACTGGACAGGTAGAAGTACTTGGAGAAGATCAGCATCGCCAGAATGAACAGCGAGAACAGTACGCGTCCGCGCGACAGGCCTTCGCCATACAGCGCGGCACTGGCCGCCTTTTTGGCCTGGGTGCGCTGATGATGGCGGTACCAGTTGCCTACGCCGGAGAGCACCACCATACCGATCAGGGCGGCCAGTCCGAACCAGGCAACGCTGCCCTGCCCGCGCGGCAGGATGATCCAGGCGGCCAGCAGGGGACCAAGCGAAGAACCCAGGTTACCGCCGACCTGGAACACGGATTGCGCCAGGCCGTGACGGCCGCCGGAGGCCATGCGCGCCACGCGCGAGGACTCGGGGTGGAAGATGGACGACCCCATGCCGACCATGGCGGAGGCCAGCAGCAGCGAAGGCATGCTCTGCGCCGACGACAGCAGCATCAGTCCGCAGAGGGTGCTGCCCATGCCGATGGCCAGTGAATAGGGCTGGGGGTGTTTGTCGGTATAGAGCCCGACCAGTGGCTGCAGCAGGGAGGCAGTGATCTGGTAGGTCAGCGTGATCAGGCCGATCTGTGCAAAGCTCAGTTGATGCGCGGTCTTGAGCATCGGGTAGAGCGCAAAGATCAGAGACTGCATCATGTCGTTGAGCAAGTGGGAGAAGCTGATGGCCGCCAGTACGGCCACCGCCAGGCCACCAGCGGCTTTGCCGGCAGTCTGGCCATCCAGGGCAGGTGTCAGGGTTTTCATGAAAATCAATCGCTTGCAGGTAAATGAATCACGTTCTCATTCTAGAGCGGCAGGGAAAACAAATCCTGACAAGCAATATCGCCAATCTGCCAATCTTCGCCGGCTGGCGAAGATAAAAAAACGCCGGCTGAATCCAGCCGGCGTTTTGTCCTGGGAGTCGAAGTGCGGCTTAGCGCGACTTGACGAACGGAATGCCAATCGCCTTGGGGGCCACGGCGCGACCGACGAAGCCGGCCAGCAGCAATACCGTCAGCACGTACGGAATCACCTGGATGAACTGCGACGGAATCTCGCCGATGATCGGCAGGGGCACGCCTTCCAGACGAATCTGTACCGCATCGGCAAAGGCGAACAGCAGACAGCCGAGTACGGCGTAGGTCGGACGCCATTTGCCGAAGATCAGTGCCGCCAGAGCCAGGAAGCCCTTGCCGGCGGTCATTTCCTTGATGAAGGAACCTGTCTGATAGACCGACAGGAAGGCACCGGCCATGCCACACAGCATGCCGTTGCACAGCAGCGCCAGATAGCGGATGCGTGCCACGGAAATACCGGCGGTGTCGGCCGCATGCGGGTTTTCCCCCACGGCGCGCAGACGCAGGCCGAAGCGGCTCTGGTAGACGGTCCAGGTCACCAGGGGCAGCACGATCAGGAAGGTCAGATAGACCAGGATGCAATGCCCGGAAATCAGGCCACTGTAGATCGGCCCCAGTACCGGCACATTGGCCACCGAGTCGGCGAACGGCAGTGTGATTTCGTGGAAGCGCGCCACATCGTCCAGCTGCGGCGAGTTGCCGCCCTGCTGGAACATGGCGAGTCCCAGTACCGGCGTGATCCCGGAGGCAATGGTGTTGACGGCCATGCCGGAAATCAGCTGGTTGCCGTTGTAGGTCACGGAGACCAGTGCGTGCAGCATGGACAGCAGCGTGGCGGCGATCATGCCGGCCAGCAGGCCCAGCCAGGGGTTGCCGGTGTAGAAGGCGACCGCGGCACTGGCAAAGGCGGCGGTGAGCATCTTGCCTTCCAGGCCGATGTCGACGACACCGGAGCGTTCGGAGAACAGGCCGGCCAGTGCGGCCAGCACCAGGGGCGTGGCCACGCGAATGGTCGACGCCAGCAGGCTGATGTACTGATCCATGTCATTTCCCCCGCTTGAAGAACGAAGCCAGAATCGGCTCGAACAGATTTTCCAGACCGCCGCAGAACAGGATCACCAGACCTTCGATCAGCAGCACCATTTCACGGGTGATCAGCGGCTTGGCGAACGACAGTTCCAGCCCGCCCTGGGTCAGGCCGCCGAACAGCAGTGCCGACAGGATGATGCCGACCGGGTGGTTGCGGCCCATCAGCGCCACGGCCACACCGACGAAGCCGATGCCGTTGGTGAACAGGACGTTCATGCGGTGGGTCGAGCCCAGCAGTTCGTTGACCGAGGCCAGACCGGACAGGGCACCGGAAGCGCACATGGCCAGGATGATGACCTTGGTGACGTTCATGCCGGCATAGCGTGCCGCATGTTCATTGGTCCCCACGGTCCGCAGTTCGTAGCCCCAGCGGCTGTGCCAGACCACCAGATAGAACAGCACGGAGGCGATCAGGGCCAGGAAGAAGGTGCCGTTGAGCGGGGTATTGGAAATATGGATACCCAGGCCACCCAGGATGTTCTGCATCGACGGCATCCACGAGTTCTGACCGAATTCGCGGGTGGTCGGATTCTGCGAACCCGGCTCGATCAGGTGGTGGCCGATCAGATACAGCATCAGCGAGTAGGAGATGAAGTTGAACATGATGGTGGTGACCACGATGTGGCTGCCACGCTTGGCTTGCAGCCAGGCCGGGATATAGGCCCAGGCGGCACCGAAGGCCATCGCGGCGATCATGCACAGCGGCATCAGGATCCAGAACGGCAGGACCTTGTCGAAGGCAAATACCGTCAGGGTGATCCCCAGGCCGGCCAGATAGGCCTGACCTTCACCACCGATGTTGAACAGGCCGGCATGGAACGCTGCCGCGACCGCCAGGCCGGTGAAGATGAAGTCGGTGGTGTAGAACAGGGTGTAACCCAGCCCTTCACCATAGCCGAACGCACCATGCACCAGGATTTTCAGGCATTCGAGCGGGCTTTCGCCGATGACCCAGGTCACCAGACCGGTGACCAGAAGTGCCGCCAACAGGTTGAGCGCCGGCAGAATCGTCAGCTGTGCCCAACGCGGCAAAGTGGATGGTTGACCGAACTTCAATGCTTGTCTCCTCCGCCCATCAACAGGCCAAGGGCCGGGGCGGTTGCGTCCTTGCCGGCCATTTCGCCAGTAATCTGTCCACCAGCCATCACCAGGATGCGGTCAGACAACGACATGATTTCTTCCAGTTCCACCGAGACCAGCAGGATGGCCTTGCCGGCATCGCGCAGCTCGACCAGCCGGCGGTGGATGAATTCGATGGCACCGATGTCCACGCCACGGGTCGGCTGACCGATCAGCAGCAGATCCGGATTGGCATGGATCTCCCGTGCCAGCACCACCTTCTGCTGGTTGCCGCCGGACAGCAGACCAACACGCAGCATGGGATTGTCCGGACGGATGTCGAATTGCTGGATCAGGTGGTTCATGCGCTCGATCAGCGCCTTGCGGCTGTAGAGCGGGCCACGGCAGACCGACTTGTCGCACTGGTAGCCGAGGATGGCGTTCTCGTAATTCGGGAAGGCCTTGACCAGCCCCTCGCGCGAACGGTCTTCCGGCACGTGGGCAATACCGAGCTGACGCAGCACGGCAGCCTTGGGCTGGCGATACTTGAGCGTGCCGAGGTTCTGGCCCTTGTAGATGATTTCACCCGAGGTGCTGGTCTGCATGCCTGCCAGCACTTCCAGCAGTTCGGACTGGCCATTGCCGGCCACCCCGGCGATGCCGACGATTTCGCCGGCTCGTACCTGCAGGTTGATGTCTTTCAGCAGACCGACGCCACGGGTATCGACCAGGTTCAGTCCCTTGACCGACAGCACGACTTCACCCGGCTCGCGCTGGGCCTTGTCGACTTGCAGGTTGACCTTGCGACCGACCATCAGGTCGGCGAGATCGGCCTTGCTGACATCAGCGGTGCGCACGTTGCCAACCATCATGCCGCCACGCATTACGCTGACGGCATCGGTGATGTCCAGCACTTCGCGCAGCTTGTGGGTGATCAGGATGACGGTCTTGCCCTGCTCTTTCAGGGTGCGCAGGATGCGGAACAGATGGTCGGCTTCCTGCGGGGTCAGTACGGCGGTCGGTTCGTCCAGAATCAGCACGTCGGCGCCGCGATACAGCGCCTTGAGGATTTCGACGCGCTGTTGCAGGCCGACGCCGAGCTTGCCGACGACGGCATCCGGATCGACCTCGAGGCCGTATTCCTTGTTGAGTTCCTTGAGGTGGGCACGCGCCTGCTTGACACCGTGCTTGAGCACGAGGCCGCCTTCGGCGCCCAGAATGATGTTTTCCAGCACGGTGAACGTGTCGACCAGCATGAAGTGCTGATGCACCATGCCGATACCGAGGCGAATCGCCTCCTGGCTATTGCGGATTTGCGTTTCCTTGCCATTGACGCGAATGGTGCCGGCATCCGCCTGATAGTAGCCGTACAGGATACTCATCAGGGTGGATTTGCCTGCCCCGTTCTCGCCGATGATGCCGTGGATGGAGCCCTTGGCAACCTTCATTTCGATATCGCGGTTGGCCGCGACGGCGCCAAAACTCTTGCAGATGCCGATCAACTCGATGGCTAAGTCGGTCATTCTTGTATTTCCCTGAATGCTGATTACCCTGAGACCTTCCCGCACAAATCAAACGGCCACGCCGCCACTGGCTGGCGTGACCGTCACGGGATTGCTCTGATCCTGATGAGGACGTTGCTGCCTTATTGAACCGGGCAGCTGTTGTTGGTGCGGTAGTCGGCGACCTTGATCTTGCCGGCGATGATGGCAGAGCGTGCGGTGTTGATGCGCTTTTCCATATCCGGGGTGATCAGGCTGCGGTTGTTGCTGTCCAGCGCCCAGTCAATACCGTTTTCCTTCAGGCCCAGGATCTTGACGCCCGGCTTCCAGGTGCCCTTCTGAGCTTCCTTGAAGGTGTTGTACACGGCGATGTCAACGCGCTTGACCATGGAGGTCAGCACGGAACCCGGGTGCAGGTAGTTCTGGTTGCTGTCTACGCCGATGGAGTACTTGCCGGCCGACTTGGCCGATTGCAGTACGCCCAGGCCGGTACCGCCGGCAGCGGCGAAGACGACGTCAACGCCACGGTCAAACTGGCTCTTGGCCAGCTCGGTACCACGAGCCGGGTCATTGAAGGCGGCCGGGGTGGTGCCGGTCATGTTCTGGATAACCTTGCCGCTCTTGTCAACGTACTTGACGCCCTGAACGTAACCGCAGGCAAAGGCGCGGATCAGCGGAACGTCCATGCCGCCGATGAAGCCGACGGTGTGGGTCTTGGACTTCATGGCAGCAGCCATGCCGACCAGGAAGGAGCCTTCCTGTTCCTTGAACAGGATGCTTTCAATGTTCGGGCCCTTGGCGACGGAGTCGATGATGACGAAACGGGTCTTCGGGAATTCCTTGGCCACGGATTCGATCGCCTGGGTGTAGGAGAAACCTACGGCGATGATCGGATCCATGTTCTTGCGCGCCATATCGCGCAGAACCTGCTCTTTTTGTGCGTCGGAAGAAATCTGTGCATCGCGGTAGGCGACACCGGTTTCCTTCTTGAAGCTCTCGGCGCCCTTGTAAGCGGCCTCGTTGAAGCTCTTGTCGAATTTACCGGCCTGGTCGTACACCACGGCGGGAGCAAAGGTTGCAGCGAAGGCGGAGGTAGCCATCATGGCAGCCGCAACAGCAAGGCTCACACGTTTCAGTTCGATCTTCATCTTTATCAACTCGCATCGTTGGTGATAGGAAATGTGCTCCCGACCGCCAGCCGGCCTGGATGACACACTCTCAAAAGAGCAAGCCCGAAGCAGCGTTGCGCCTCGAGCCAGGGTCTTGTGTTTCAGGTTGCCCTTGCTGGCAACATGGCGCCACATCGACCCCAGACAACGCCGCATTTGTGCGGAATCCGGGACGAATTGGCCGAAACATCAGCACATTCTGAGGGCGCAGATTGTAGATTCACCATGCAAACCTGTAAACACCGAGTAGCTTATCAGTAAATACTGTCACACGGTTCTTTCATCTGTCCTGAGAACGGCTGGCCAACGCTTACCGTTGCAATATTCTCTTCCGATGAAGATATCTATGCAACATGATTGACATGTTTTGACTAGGCTAAGAGGGATTTATTTGACGCGGATCAGCCAATCCATGACATGTGAATGACACATTTCACTTTTAATGAAGATATTTTGACTGGCAATCGGAATTTGACGGCATTTCCGCTACAATTACCCCCTCCAGATTGAAGAAAAACCCTCATGTTGAGCTATCGCCACGCCTTTCATGCCGGAAATCACGCCGATGTCCTGAAACACCTGATTCAAGTGCTGCTTTTGCAACACCTTGGGCAAAAGGACAAGCCGTTCTGGTATGTCGATACGCATGCCGGTGCAGGCCTGTATGCGCTGGAGGAAGGTTTTGCCGCCAAGAATGCCGAGTATGAAAGCGGCATTGCGCGACTGTGGCAACGCCAGGATCTGCCCCCGGCGGTGCAGGATTATGTGGCCCTGATCCGCGGCTGCAATCCCGATGGCAAGCTGGCGTTTTACCCCGGCTCTCCGCTGGTGGCAGATCGGGTCATGGCCGCCGAGGGCAAGCTGCGTCTGTTCGAGCTGCACCCGAGCGACCACCGCATCCTGCAGGAGAATTTCGCCGGTCGCCACCGCCGCTGCCAGATTCAGTGCGCCGATGGTTTCGAAGGCATCAAGGCGATTCTGCCGCCGCCGCCCAGACGGGCGCTGGTACTGATTGACCCGCCGTACGAGGACAAGAAGGATTATCAGCGCGTGCCTCAGGCGCTGCGCGAGGGGTTGAAGCGCTTTGCCACCGGTGTCTATGCCGTGTGGTATCCCCTGCTGCAGCGGGCCGAGATGCGTGAATTGCCGGACGCGCTGAAAAAGCTGCCGGTCCAGAGCTGGCTGAATGTCACCCTGACGGTACAAACGCCTTCTGCCGATGGGTTCGGCATGCATGGCAGCGGGATGTTCATTCTCAATCCACCCTGGACGCTGGCCTCGACGCTGCAGGAGATCATGCCCTGGCTGTGCAGCACCCTGGCTCAAGACCAGGGCGCCTGCTTCTCGCTACAACATCAGTCGTCCTGACCGATCCCAAGACGTGACAGCAGCTGCGGCAGATCTGCCAGTCGATGTTGCGGATAGTATTTGTGCAGCAAGGCCTGCAGCTCGGCTTTGAAGGCCGTCTGTTGCGCCGTGGCATCCAGCACCACCCCCGGCAATTCGACCGCTTGCTGGATCATGCCGCCGGCGGCGGTGGCATGGTTGAAACGATCGATGACGATGAAATTGCCGGTGTGGCGGCATTGGCGGTAAGGGTCAAAGATGACCGGCGCATCGAGTTGTACCCGGCACAGGCCAATCTCGTTCAGCGCCAGCTGCTCGGCCTGCTCCGCCGCATGGGTATTGACGTCGATGCGCTGCAGAATGCGCACCACCCGTCCCGGCACCTGGCGCCCCGCCAGCTTGAACAGATACTCGCGCCCAGGCTGCAGCGGTGCTTCAGCCATCCAGACGATATGTGCCTCAAAGGCCGCGGACACGGCAGGCGCAGCCTCGCCGGCCCGTACCAGCATGTCGCCGCGCGAGATATCGATTTCATCCTCCAGGGTCAGGGTGATGGCCTGACCGGCGCCGGCACGGGCCAGATCACCATCTGCCGTGACGATGGCCCTGACGCGGCTTTCCCGCCCGGATGGCAAGGCCACGATGCGATCTCCCGGATGGATCTCTCCGGCGGCGATCGTGCCACTGAAACCGCGAAAATCAGCATGCGGCCGGTTGACCCACTGCACTGGCAGCCGGAAGGCGCCCAGGCCCTGCGCCGCCGTCAGCTCTACCGACTCCAGCAACTGCATCAGGGTCTGACCGTGATACCAGGGCATATGGGCACTGGCCTCGACCACATTGTCGCCACGCAGGGCAGAGATCGGCACGAAGTGCAGTGATTCGAAGCCCATGCCGACGGCCAGGCTGAGGTACTGGTCACGGATGGCATCGAACGCCGCCTGATCGTAGTCACGCAGGTCCATCTTGTTGATGGCGACGATCACGTGACGAATGCCGAGCAGGCTGACGATATAGCTATGGCGCCGTGTCTGCGTCTGGATACCGTGACGGGCGTCCACCAGAATCACCGCCAGATCACAGGTTGACGCGCCGGTGGCCATATTGCGGGTGTACTGCTCGTGCCCCGGGCAATCGGCAATGATGAATTTTCGCTTGTCGGTGGAGAAGTAGCGGTAGGCCACGTCAATGGTGATGCCCTGCTCGCGCTCGGCCTGCAGTCCGTCCACCAGCAGCGCCAGATCGATATCGTCATCGGTGGTGTTGTAGCGCTGTGAATCGCGCTGGATGGCGGCCAGCTGGTCCTCGAAAATCAGCTTTGAGTCGTGCAGCAGGCGGCCAATCAGCGTGGATTTGCCGTCATCAACGTTGCCACAGGTGATGAAACGCAGCAGGTCCTTCTGTTCATGCTGTTTCAGGTATTCGTGAATGTTGTCGGCAATCAGCCCGGATTGGTGTGACATGGGTTACTCGCTTCTGTCGCAGACAGGCTAGAAATAGCCGGCTATTTTTTTCTTTTCCATCGAGCCGGACTGATCGTGGTCGATGAGGCGTCCCTGGCGCTCGGAGGTCTTGGTCAACAGCATCTCCTGGATGATCTCCGGCAGGGTGGTGGCGTCGGATTCGACGGCGCCGGTCAGCGGATAACAGCCGAGCGTACGGAAGCGCACCTTGCGCATTTGCGGCACCTCGCCCGGTCTCAGCGGCATACGCTCGTCGTCCACCATCAACAGCATGCCGTCACGCTCGACAACAGGACGCTCGGCGGCAAAGTACAGCGGCACGATGTCGATGTTTTCCAGATAGATGTATTGCCAGATATCCAGTTCGGTCCAGTTGGACAGCGGGAAGACGCGGATGCTCTCCCCTTTGTTGATGCGGGCGTTATACAGATTCCACAGCTCGGGACGCTGGTTCTTCGGATCCCAGCGGTGCTGGCGATCACGGAAGGAGTACACGCGCTCCTTGGCGCGCGATTTTTCTTCGTCACGCCGGGCGCCGCCAAAGGCGGCATCGAAGCCGTATTTGTCCAGGGCCTGTTTCAGGGCCTGGGTCTTCATCACATCGGTATGCAGGGCACTGCCATGGAGGAAGGGATTGATCCCGGCCGCCAGGCCTTCCGGATTGGTATGCACCAGCAGCTTCAGGCCAAGCCGCGCCGCCAGCTGATCTCGAAACGTGATCATCTCGCGGAATTTCCAGGTGGTATCCACGTGCAGCAGGGGGAAAGGCAGCTTGCCAGGGTAGAAGGCCTTGAGTGCCAGATGCAGCATGACCGCCGAGTCTTTGCCGATCGAATACAACATGACCGGATTGTCGAATTCGGCAGCCACTTCGCGAATGATATGAATCGATTCGGCTTCCAGCTGTTTGAGGTGTGTCTGTCGATGTGCGTCTAGCATGCGTAACCTGTCTGTGATTCCCGGCCTTCTGTCAGAGGCGCTTCATGCAAGGAATCTAAAGCAGACAGGAGATCAACGCAAAACCGTTTTGCTATATGAATATGAAGAGCGGTTGTGCCAAGCCTTATCGCGGGTTCGTGGTCTCGTGGCGGTTGCCGACACTCCCGGGCGGAAAGCCAAAGAAGCGCTTGAAGGCAACAATGAAGGCCGAAGCGGAGGTATAACCAACTTCTGCCGCCACGCGGGATACCGCAGCGCCTTCCCCCAGCCTGAGCATGGCACGCTGCAGACGCAGGCGCTGGCGCCAGGCACGAAACCCCATCCCGGTCTCGGACTCGAACAGACGGCTCAGGGTACGACTGGAGGCGGCGGCCTGGCCGGCCCAGTCCTCCAGACTGTGATCGCACGCCGGTTGGGCGATCAGCTGGCGACAAATCGACTGGAGCCGCCCATCGCGCGGGAATGGCAAGAGCACATCGCGCAGGCTCAGCCGGGACAGCTGGTCGATCAGCACGGCAATCAGCCTTCCCTGCTCTCCCTGCTCGTCATACTCGACCGGATAGGTACCCGCTTCGTGAATCAGCTCCCTGACCAGCGCGTTCATGTGAACGACGCCTCCCTGACCAGCCAGACGTGCGCCGAGTTCCCCATCCAGGTACAAGCTCTCTTGCTCAATGGCCTGAACCATTTCGACCGAGTGTTCGATATTCGGGGGGATCCACAGCCCCATGTCCGGTGTCATGACATAGCTGCCGATTTCGGTGGTCACCGACATCACGCCACTGCTGCAGTACATGAACTGGGCCCAGGGGTGTCGATGGGGGCGGACATAGGAGTGGCCTGGTCGATGCTCAATGCGCATCAGCACCGGGCGGGGCAAGGTCACCAAAGCGGGCAGACTGAGTTCGATCAGGTCGTTTTGATTCATGAGGCATCGATGTCAAAAGGTAAATGATCGTAGCACCATCACCAATATAATACACCTGTCCATTATTACGTCAGCATTTACCCACCCAAACGCAATTACCTTTTCATTTTAAATCAATGAGCTAGGCAAGTAGCCATGGCTCCATAGCGGTAAAACAGAAATCCTTCGTTGTCTTGTCTCAATCAGCCAGTAAGCCATCGATATTCAACACCTGGCCTGCACCTATCGCAACCATTTCGGCATCACGCCGCGTGAAGAGCGCGCCCAGCGCACTCAGCCGCAAGCCCAGTCCTGACGCCGCGGCGGGAAGCGACACACCACAAAGCCCGGATCATCGATCCGGGCTTTTGCTCATCGCGCCTCCTGCGGCACCACAAAGCAAAAAGCCCAGACCTGAAGGTCTGGGCTTTGCATGGGGAGTCTGGCAGTGTCCTACTTTCACACGGCGAATGCCGCACTATCATCGGCGCTAAGGCGTTTCACGGTCCTGTTCGGGATGGGAAGGCGTGGGACCACCTCGCTATGGCCGCCAGACATAAACTGTCTACAAACTGCAGAAGCCGTTTGGTTTGAATTCGTATGTATCGGGCACAAAGCCCATCAAATGATAGGATCAAGCCTCACGAGCCATTAGTATCGGTTAGCTTCACGCCTCACAGCGCTTCCACACCCGACCTATCAACGTCCTGGTCTCGAACGACTCTTCAGGAGGGTCTAGCCCTCAGGGAAGTCTCATCTTCAGGCGAGTTTCCCGCTTAGATGCTTTCAGCGGTTATCTCTTCCGAACTTAGCTACCCGGCGATGCCACTGGCGTGACAACCGGTACACCAGAGGTTCGTCCACTCCGGTCCTCTCGTACTAGGAGCAGCCCCCGTCAAACTTCCAACGCCCACTGCAGATAGGGACCAAACTGTCTCACGACGTTTTGAACCCAGCTCGCGTACCACTTTAAATGGCGAACAGCCATACCCTTGGGACCGGCTACAGCCCCAGGATGTGATGAGCCGACATCGAGGTGCCAAACTCCGCCGTCGATGTGAACTCTTGGGCGGAATCAGCCTGTTATCCCCGGAGTACCTTTTATCCGTTGAGCGATGGCCCTTCCATTCAGAACCACCGGATCACTATGTCCTGCTTTCGCACCTGCTCGACTTGTCGGTCTCGCAGTTAAGCCACCTTTTGCCATTGCACTATCAGCACGATTTCCGACCGTACCTAGGTGACCTTCGAACTCCTCCGTTACACTTTGGGAGGAGACCGCCCCAGTCAAACTGCCTACCATGCACTGTCCCCGATCCGGATCACGGACCTAGGTTAGAACCTCAAACACACCAGGGTGGTATTTCAAGGACGGCTCCACGCAAACTAGCGTTCACGCTTCATAGCCTCCCACCTATCCTACACAAGTCTGTTCAAAGTCCCATGCAAAGCTACAGTAAAGGTTCACGGGGTCTTTCCGTCTAGCAGCGGGTAGATTGCATCTTCACAAACATTTCAACTTCGCTGAGTCTCAGGAGGAGACAGTGTGGCCATCGTTACGCCATTCGTGCGGGTCGGAACTTACCCGACAAGGAATTTCGCTACCTTAGGACCGTTATAGTTACGGCCGCCGTTTACCGGGGCTTCGATCAAGAGCTTGCACCCCATCACTTAACCTTCCGGCACCGGGCAGGCGTCACACCGTATACGTCCACTTTCGTGTTGGCACAGTGCTGTGTTTTTGATAAACAGTCGCAGCCACCGATTCTCTGCGACCTCTCAAAGCTTCGGACGCGAAGTCCTACACCCTAAGAGGCATACCTTCTCCCGAAGTTACGGTATCAATTTGCCGAGTTCCTTCTCCTGAGTTCTCTCAAGCACCTTAGAATTTTCTTCCTGCCCACCTGTGTCGGTTTGCGGTACGGTTCTCATACAGCTGAAGCTTAGAGGCTTTTCCTGGAAGCAGGGTATCAGTCACTTCAGGTCCGTAGACCCTCGTTATCACTTCTCGGCGTTAACGAACACGTGGATTTGCCTGCGTGTCCCGCCTACCAGCTTGAACCAACTATTCCAACAGTTGGCTGACCTAACCTTCTCCGTCCCCCCATCGCACTGTATGAAAGTACTGGAATGTTAACCAGTTTCCCATCGACTACGCATTTCTGCCTCGCCTTAGGGGCCGACTCACCCTACGCCGATGAACGTTGCGTAGGAAACCTTGGGCTTTCGGTGAGCGGGCTTTTCACCCGCTTTATCGCTACTCATGTCAGCATTCGCACTTCTGATATCTCCAGCATGCCTTTCGACACACCTTCACAGACCTACAGAACGCTCCCCTACCACTTGCACTCGCGTGCAAATCCGCAGCTTCGGTTATCAGTTTGAGCCCCGTTACATCTTCCGCGCAGGACGACTCGACCAGTGAGCTATTACGCTTTCTTTAAATGATGGCTGCTTCTAAGCCAACATCCTGGCTGTCTGGGCCTTCCCACTTCGTTTACCACTTAACTGATCATTTGGGACCTTAGCTGGCGGTCTGGGTTGTTTCCCTCTTGACGATGGACGTTAGCACCCACCGTCTGTCTCCCATGCTCGCACTTTCCGGTATTCAGAGTTTGCCATGGGTTGGTAAGTCGCAATGACCCCCTAGCCATAACAGTGCTTTACCCCCGGAAGTGATACATGAGGCACTACCTAAATAGTTTTCGGGGAGAACCAGCTATCTCCGAGTTTGTTTAGCCTTTCACCCCTATCCACAGCTCATCCCCTAATTTTGCAACATTAGTGGGTTCGGACCTCCAGTGCGTGTTACCGCACCTTCATCCTGGCCATGGATAGATCACTCGGTTTCGGGTCTACGCCCAGCAACTGAAGCGCCCTATTCGGACTCGCTTTCGCTACGCCTCCCCTATTCGGTTAAGCTCGCTACTGAACGTAAGTCGCTGACCCATTATACAAAAGGTACGCAGTCACCCCTTGCGAGGCTCCCACTGTTTGTATGCATCCGGTTTCAGGTTCTATTTCACTCCCCTCCCGGGGTTCTTTTCGCCTTTCCCTCACGGTACTGGTTCACTATCGGTCGATCATGAGTATTTAGCCTTGGAGGATGGTCCCCCCATCTTCAGACAGGATTTCTCGTGTCCCGCCCTACTTGTCGTACGCTCAGTGCCACCATTCAGTTTTCGTGTACGGGGCTATCACCCACTATGGCGAGCCTTTCCAGACTCTTCCACTAACTCAACGGCTAAAACGTACAGGCTCTTCCATTTTCGCTCACCACTACTCACGGAATCTCGGTTGATTTCTTTTCCTGCGGGTACTTAGATGTTTCAGTTCTCCGCGTTCGCTCTACCCATCCTATGTGTTCAGGTGGGAGTGACCCCTAAGGGCCGGGTTTCCCCATTCGGACATCGCGGGATCAAAGCTCTATTGCCAGCTCCCCCGCGCTTTTCGCAGGCTTACACGTCCTTCATCGCCTATGATCGCCAAGGCATCCACCAGATGCACTTACTCGCTTGACCCTATCATTTCAAGGGCCTTGCGCACTCGCCTTGCCGATACCTCTACCGGCAAAACGTCGATACATACAATTACCCAAAGTTGAATCCAAACGAGGATGAAACCATCCTGGCTCAGAATCAATTTTGTATTCGGCTTCTTCAGTTTGTTAAAGATCAATGCGTTTGAAACGCTAATCACAAGACCCCTCAGGCCCTCTGATTACCATTCCACTCGCTGAACAACCGATAGGCTGTGAGTACCAGGATCGACTTTCTCTAGAAAGGAGGTGATCCAGCCGCAGGTTCCCCTACGGCTACCTTGTTACGACTTCACCCCAGTCATGAAGCATACCGTGGTAAGCGGCCTCCTTGCGGTTAGCCTACCCACTTCTGGTATCCCCCACTCCCATGGTGTGACGGGCGGTGTGTACAAGACCCGGGAACGTATTCACCGCAGCATGCTGATCTGCGATTACTAGCGATTCCGACTTCACGCACTCGAGTTGCAGAGTGCGATCCGGACTACGATCGGTTTTTTGAGATTGGCTCCACCTCGCGGCTTCGCGACCCTCTGTACCGACCATTGTATGACGTGTGAAGCCCTGCTCATAAGGGCCATGAGGACTTGACGTCATCCCCACCTTCCTCCGGTTTGTCACCGGCAGTCTCATTAGAGTGCCCAACTTAATGATGGCAACTAATGACAAGGGTTGCGCTCGTTGCGGGACTTAACCCAACATCTCACGACACGAGCTGACGACAGCCATGCAGCACCTGTGTTACCGCTCCCTTTCGGGCACACCCAAATCTCTTCGGGCTTCGGTACATGTCAAGAGCAGGTAAGGTTTTTCGCGTTGCATCGAATTAATCCACATCATCCACCGCTTGTGCGGGTCCCCGTCAATTCCTTTGAGTTTTAACCTTGCGGCCGTACTCCCCAGGCGGTCAACTTCTCGCGTTAGCTACGCTACCAAGGATTCAAACCCCCAACAGCTAGTTGACATCGTTTAGGGCGTGGACTACCAGGGTATCTAATCCTGTTTGCTCCCCACGCTTTCGTGCATGAGCGTCAGTGTCATCCCAGGGGGCTGCCTTCGCCATCGGTATTCCTCCACATCTCTACGCATTTCACTGCTACACGTGGAATTCTACCCCCCTCTGACGCACTCTAGCCTTGCAGTCTCCAATGCCGTTCCCAGGTTGAGCCCGGGGCTTTCACATCAGACTTGCAAAACCGCCTGCGCACGCTTTACGCCCAGTAATTCCGATTAACGCTTGCACCCTACGTATTACCGCGGCTGCTGGCACGTAGTTAGCCGGTGCTTATTCTTCAGGTACTCTCATCCCCGCTCATTATTCACAAGCAGGATTTGCTCCCTGACAAAAGTCCTTTACAACCCGAAGGCCTTCTTCAGACACGCGGCATGGCTGGATCAGGGTTGCCCCCATTGTCCAAAATTCCCCACTGCTGCCTCCCGTAGGAGTCTGGGCCGTGTCTCAGTCCCAGTGTGGCGGATCATCCTCTCAGACCCGCTACTGATCGTCGCCTTGGTGGGCCTTTACCCCACCAACTAGCTAATCAGACGTCGGCCGCTCGAATAACGCGAGGCCCGAAGGTCCCCCGCTTTCCTCCTCAGAGCGTATGCGGTATTAGCACAACTTTCGCTGCGTTATCCCCCATTACTCGGCACGTTCCGACGCATTACTCACCCGTTCGCCACTCGCCACCAGGAGCAAGCTCCCGTGCTGCCGTTCGACTTGCATGTGTAAAGCATGCCGCCAGCGTTCAATCTGAGCCAGGATCAAACTCTTCAGTTCAATCTCTATGCTTTTCGTACTATCTGGCACGCAAGGACTTCAAAAGAACCCCGTAAGGTTTTTTTCTGTCTCTTGCAGTGCAAGTGTCGGTCTTTCCCGGCACTCACACCTATCGGTTGTTCGTTTTGTTAAAGAGCGGTGCTGCGTTGTTGCTGCAGCGAAGAAGCCGAACTATACGCCCCGCCCTGCCACCCGTCAACCCCTCCCGCAACAATCATTTCAAAGACAGGCGACGCACACGCCTCTCCTCGCCCGGCAACAGACAAGCCACCCCCAATCGCCGCGCTGAATCTGGTAGTCTAAATCTTTTCGACATACTCTGATGTCATCGCTCTGATAAGCGGAACGGACATCCAATGACCATGCTCAAGTACGATATTCTGATTATTGGCAGCGGGCTGGCCGGCATGACGCTGGCCCTGCATCTGGCCGAAACCCGCAAGGTGGCACTGGTCACCAAGAAAGACCTGCTGGAGGGCAGCTCCAGTTACGCACAAGGCGGCATTGCTGCCGTTCTGGATACCGAAGACTCGGTCGAAGAGCACATCCGTGACACGCTGATTGCCGGTGCGGGCCTGTGCAACGCCGATGCCACGCGTTTTATTGTCGAGCATTCCGAAGAGGCCATCCGCTGGCTGATCTCGCTGGGCGTGCCCTTCACCAAGGATGAAACCCATCGCACGGGATACCACCTGACACGCGAAGGCGGCCACAGTCACCGCCGCATCATCCATGCCGCCGATGCCACCGGTGCTGCCGTCACCAGCACGCTGGGGCAGAAAATCAAGGCTCACCCGAACATCACGCTGCTGGAAGAGCACATTGCCATCGATCTGATCACATCGGCCAAGCTCGGCCTGGAGGGGCATCGCTGCTACGGCGCCTATGTGCTGGACAAGAAGGGCGATGAGGTCAAGACCATCGCCGCCAAGCACACCATCCTGGCCTGCGGCGGCGCCGGCAAGGTCTACCTGTACAGCACCAACCCCTATACCGCCACGGGCGATGGGATTGCCATGGGCTGGCGGGCAGGCTGCCGGGTTGGCAACATGGAGTTCATCCAGTTTCACCCGACCTGCCTCTATCATTCGCACAGCGAATCTTTCCTGATCTCCGAGGCGGTTCGTGGTGAGGGCGGCATCTTGCGACTGCCTGACGGCACACGCTTCATGCCGGATCACGATCCGCGCGCCGAACTGGCGCCGCGCGACATCGTCGCACGCGCCATCGACTTCGAGATGAAGCGGCACGGTCTGGATTGCGTTTACCTGGATATTTCCTATAAACCGGCGGAATTTGTCCGCGAGCATTTTCCCAACATTTACAACCACTGCCTGGAATTGGGCATTGACATTACCAAGGAGCCGATTCCGGTGGTGCCGGCAGCCCACTACACCTGCGGCGGCCTGCTGACCGATCTGCGCGGGCGCACGGATGTCGACGGACTGTATGCCGTCGGCGAGTCCGCCTGCACCGGCCTGCACGGCGCAAACCGTCTGGCCAGCAATTCGCTGCTCGAGTGTCTGGTCATTGGCAAGGCAGCCGCCGAAGACATCCTGTCGCAGGGCAAGCTCGCCCTGCCCGCCATCCCGGACTGGGATGACAGCCGTGTCACGGATGCCGATGAATCGGTCGTCATCTCGCACAACTGGGACGAGCTGCGCCGGGCCATGTGGGACTATGTCGGCATCGTGCGCACCAGCAAGCGCCTGGAGCGGGCACTGAACCGGGTCAGACTGCTAGAAGGCGAAATCGACGAGTACTACAGCCACTTCCATGTCAGCAATGACCTGATCGAACTGCGCAACCTGGTGCAGACAGCGGAGTTGATCATCCGCTCGGCACTGGCACGCAAGGAAAGCCGAGGGCTGCACTTCAGCCGCGACTACCCGGAGATGCTGACCGAGCCTTGCGACACGATTCTGCAGCCCGACCATATCCGGCGTACGACGCCAGAGAAGCAACCCTGACATGACACCATTCGCCGCACGACTCGCAGTCGGCCATATGGCTCGAATGCGGCCGTGCTGCCTATAATGACCCACCAAAATAATTAAAGACGTCCTCACCTACAGGAGCGCACAGAGAAATGGATGAGCAACTGCGCCAAAGCGCACTCGAGTATCACCAATACCCCAACCCGGGCAAGATTCAGGTGGCGCCGACCAAGCCGCTGGCCACTCAGCGCGATCTGGCCCTGGCCTACTCGCCCGGGGTGGCCGCGGCCTGCGACGCCATCGTCGAAGACCCGCTGAACGCCTACAAATACACTGCCCGCGGCAACCTGGTGGCGGTCATCTCCAACGGCACGGCTGTGCTCGGCCTGGGCAATATCGGGGCACTGGCCGGCAAGCCGGTGATGGAAGGCAAGGGCGTACTGTTCAAGAAGTTTGCCGGCATTGACGTCTTCGACATCGAGGTGGACGAGAACGACCCGGACAAGCTGGTCGACATCATTGCCGCCCTCGAGCCGACTTTCGGCGGCATCAATCTGGAAGACATCAAGGCGCCCGAGTGCTTCTATATCGAAAAGAAGCTGCGCGAGAAGATGAAGATTCCGGTCTTCCACGACGACCAGCACGGCACCGCCATCATCACCGCTGCCGCCGTCCTCAACGGCCTGCGCGTGGTCGGCAAGCAGATGGCCGACGTGCGCCTGGTCACTTCCGGAGCCGGTGCGGCGGCCATTGCCTGCCTGGACCTGCTGGTGGCCCTGGGCATCCAGCAGAAAAACGTGGTGGTGTGCGACTCCAAGGGCGTGATCTACCACGGCCGCGACGAGAAGATGGACGAGTCGAAGAAGCGCTACGCCATCGACGACAAGGGCCTGCGCACCCTGAAGGACGCCATCGTCGGCGCCGACATCTTCCTCGGGCTGTCCGGCCCGAACCTGGTCAGCCAGGACATGGTGCGCTCGATGGCAGCCCATCCGCTGATCCTGGCGCTGGCCAACCCCGAGCCGGAAATCCTGCCGCCGCTGGCCAAGGAGGCTCGCCCGGATGCGATCATCTGTACCGGCCGCTCCGACTTCCCCAACCAGGTCAACAACGTCCTGTGCTTCCCGTTCATCTTCCGCGGGGCGCTGGACGTGGGCGCCACCACCATCAACGAACCGATGAAACTGGCCTGCGTGCGCGCCATTGCCGATCTGGCGATGGCCGAGCAGTCCGATGTCGTGGCATCGGCCTATGTCGACCAGGAGCTGACCTTCGGCCCGGAATACCTGATTCCCAAGCCCTTCGACCCGCGCCTGATCGTCAAGATCGCGCCGGCGGTGGCGCGTGCCGCCATGGAGTCCGGTGTGGCCACCCGGCCGATCGCCGACATGGAAGCCTACATCGACAAGCTGGCACAGTTCGTCTACAAGACCAACCTGTTCATGAAGCCGGTATTCACCCAGGCGCGCAAAGACCAGAAACGCGTGGTGCTGGCCGAGGGGGAGGACGAGCGGGTGCTGCATGCCACGCAGGAGATCGTCGCCCAGGGTCTGGCCAAGCCAATCCTGATCGGCCGCCGCAACGTAGTGGAAAAGCGCATCGAGAAGCTGGGGCTGAAGCTGGAGATCGACAAAGACTTCCAGCTGGTGGACAACGCCTCCGACCCGCGCTTCAACGACTACTGGAAAGAGTACTACCAGCTGATGCAGCGCCGCGGCATCTCGCAGGAGCAGGCTCGTCGCCGCATGATCGGCCAGACCACGCTGATCGGCGCCATGATGGTCAGACGCGGTGATGCCGACGCCCTGATCTGCGGCACCTTCGGCGCCTACCGTCACCACTTCGAGATCATCCAGGACGTGCTGGGCTACAACAACCCGCAAAAACTGGCCTGCGCCATGAACGCGCTGATGCTGCCCAACGGCAACATCTTCGTCACCGACACCTATGTCAATCCGGCGCCGGATGCCGAGCAACTGGCCGGCATTACCGAGATGGCGTCCAAGTCGATGAAGCGCTTCGGTATCGTGCCCAAGGTCGCCTTGCTGTCCAACTCCAGCTTTGGCTCGGTCAACTGCCCGTCAGCGCAGAAAATGCGCGATGCACTGGCACTGATCCAGAGCAATCAGCCGACGCTGGAAGTCGACGGGGAAATGCAGGGCGATGCCGCCCTGGTGGAAAGCATCCGTCAGCAAGCCATGCCGGACAGCACCCTCAAGGGCTCGGCCAATCTGCTGGTCATGCCGAACATCGAAGCGGCCAACATCACCTACAACCTGCTGCGCGTCTCGGCCTCCGACGGCGTGACCATCGGTCCGATCCTGATGGGCATTGCCAAGCCGGCACACATCCTGACGCCGATCTCCTCGGCACGCCGCATCATCAACATGGTGGCGCTGGCGTGCGTGGACGCACAAACCGCCGGTTAACCCGACGCCCGGCACAAGCAAAAGGCCACCGTCATGGTGGCCTTTTGCTTTCCTGACAGACTGCGTTATCGCGGGAGCCCCTGCGCCCCCTGGCGGAAGGCCTCCAGCGCCGCCGGGAAACACTGCAAAGTGCGCTCCAGCACCCCCTGCACCTGCGAGATCGCCATGCCGTAATTGGTCATCGGCACCTGCTGACGCTCAGCCAGATACTGCCGGTGCAGAATCATCTTGCGCGTCACCATGCAGCCACCACACTGCACCACCAGCGAATACGGAGACAGATCACTCGGAAAGTCCTTGCCGGCCACCACATCGGTCTGCAAGTCGCCACCGGCAAACTGCCGCAACCAGCGCGGAATCTTCACCCGACCGATATCATCCGCCAGCGAATGATGCGAGCAGGATTCGGTAATCAATACCCGATCCCCCGGCTTGAGCGCATTGATGGCGCCAGCGCCATGCGCCAGACGGATCATGTCGCCCTTGAAACGGGACATCAGAATCGAGAACGTGGTCAGGGGAATCTCGTTCGGGGTATCGGCCGAGGCCTTGAGCACCACCTGAGAGTCACACACCACGATGCGTGGCGGCACGGTCAGCTTGGCCAGGGTATCCGCCAGTTCGCGCTCCTTGACCACCACACAGCTGGCATCACTGTCCAGCACATCGCGGATCGTCTGCACCTGCGGCAGAATCAGGCGCCCCTTGGGCGCGCCCAGATCAATCGGCACCACCAGCAACACCAGGTCGCCCGGCGACAGCAAGTCTCCGATCAGCCTTGGCTCGTCCAGCGGATTTTCCGGCGCCAGATGGAACAAGGCCTCCTTGACCTGATCCATCGACTGCGCAGCCGTGGCGCTGGCCAGCACATACATGATCCTGTCCTGATCCAGCCGCGCCAGATCACCGGCCGGCGGCTGTCCCAGATCGCACTTGTTGAACACCACCACAAACGGCGTCTTGCGCTCGCGCAACAACGACATGACCTCCTGATCGAAGTCAGTCAGTCCCTCCGGCGTCGCCACCACAATAGCCAGATCGACCCGATCCAGCACCTGCAGCGACTTCTGCTTGCGCATCTCGCCCACCGCGCCGACATCGTCCAGACCGGCGGTATCGACAAACACGATCGGCCCCAGCGGCGCCATTTCCAGCGTCTTCTCCACCGGGTCGGTGGTCGTCCCGGCCAGATCAGACACAATCGACACCGACTGACCAACCAGCGCATTCATCAGGGAGGACTTGCCGACATTGCGCCGGCCAAACAGGCCGATATGCAGCCGCAATCCCTTCGGGGTATCCATCATGTCAATTTCCTCCATTCGGCTGACGCGGACCACCACGGAAACCCAGCGCCGTCATCGCCGCCGGCGACAGGGCCTCGGCCAGTGCCGCCTCGCTCAACCGTCCCTCGGCGCGCACCAGCTCGGCAATGGTACAACCCTGCGCCAGCGCCTGCTTGGCCAGTCCGGCCGCCGCCTCATAGCCGATCAGCGGCACCAGCGCCGTCACCGTCGACAGCGACTGCGCGACATGCTCGCGGCAGGCCGCCTCATTCACCTCAATCCCCTCGACGCAGCGCAGACGGAACATGCGGTTGGCGCGACACAACAAGGTCAGCGACCCAAGCAGCGCATGCGCCACCAGCGGCAGGAAGGCATTCAGCTCCAGCTGGCCGGACTGCGCCGCCATCGTGATGGCGGCATCATTGGCAATCACCTGCATCGCCGCCTGCGCCACTGCCTCGCAGATCACCGGATTCACCTTGCCGGGCATGATACTCGAGCCAACCTGCATCGGCGGCAGACGCAGCTCACCCAGACCGGCACGCGGCCCCGAAGCCAGCAGACGCAGATCCGACGAACACTTCAGCAGATTGACCGCATGCGCCTTGAGAATGCCGGACACTTCGACAAAAACATCCGCATTCTGCGTGGCATCGACCAGATTCTCTGCCCGCGCCAGCCCAAAGCCGGTTTCTTCGCGCAGGCGCTCGGTCACGGCAAAGATATACTCGCGCGGCGCCGTGATGCCGGTGCCGATCGCCGTGCCGCCAAGATTGACCACCCGCAACCGCTCCTCGCACTTGGACACCCGCCAGCGGTCACGCGACAGCCCCTCGGCCCAGGCCGAAAAACTCGCCGCCATGCTCATCGGACAGGCATCCTGCAGCTGCGTGCGGCCGATCTTCACCACATGGGCAAACTCACCTTCCTTGCGCTGGAAGGCCATCTGCAGTTCCGAGATATCGATATGCAACTGCCGCAGCAGGCCGATGGCCGCCACCTTCAACGCCGTCGGATAAGTATCGTTGGTCGACTGATGCAGATTGACATGATCAATCGGATGCACCAGCCGGTACTGGCCGCGCTGGCCGCCGAGCAGCTCCTCGGCCCGGTTGGCCAGCACCTCATTGACATTCATATTGAGCGAGGTCCCTGCCCCGCCCTGCAGCGCGTCCACCACCATCGAGCTGGCAAACTCGCCGGCCGCCATCTCGCGCGCGGCGCGCACAATGGCCTCCGCCAGCTCGGCCGGCAGATAACCCAACGCCGCATTGGTGCGTGCGCAGGCAATCTTGACCCGGGCAAAGGCCGACACCAGCTCGGGCGCCACCCCCTGCCCGCTGAGCAGGAAGTTGTCGCGCGCCCGGGCGGTGTGCGCGCCGTACCAGGCATCCTGCGGCAGCTCGACCTGACCGAGCGAATCGCTTTCCAGACGCAAGGCCATGATCGCCTCAGCAGTAAATGTCGCGACGACCCGAGCGGATCATGTTCAACATCTTCTCGGCGTTGCGACGGGTCTTGGCATCCATCTTGTCCAGCGACTGCATGATGGCGGTCTCGCCGGCAGCCTGCGTTTCCGGCTCGGCATAATCACACAAGTACTCCTGCAGCGTGGTCACCGCATTCGGATCGCACTTGCGCTTGATCAGACCCGGCTTGGCCAGATCCATGAAATCCTTGCCGGTACGCCCCATGCGGTAGCAGGCCGTGCAGAACGACGGCACGAAGCCGGCCTGCGACAACTCGCGCACCACCTCTTCCAGCGAGCGGTGATCACCCAGCTGGAACTGCTCGGTCGAGCCTTCGTCGGCGCCATAGCCCCCCGGATTGGTCCGGCTGCCGGCGGAAATCTGCGAAATCCCCAGCGCAATCGCCTCACGGCGCATCTCGGCCGATTCGCGCGTCGACAGAATCAGACCGGTATACGGCACCGCCAGACGCAAAATGGCGATCAGCTTCTTGAAATCGTCGTCATTGACGGCATAAGGCGGGGCGCTGGCGTAATCGGAACCTTCGGCCGGTTCGATACGCGGCACGCTGATGGTGTGGGCGCCTACCCCGAAACGCTCCTCCAGATGGGCGATATGCTGCATCACGCTCATCAGCTCGAAACGCCAGTCATACAAACCGAACAGCGCGCCCAGACCAACATCGTCGATGCCCGCCTGCATGGCCCGGTCCATCGCACTGGCACGCCAGTCGAAATCCGCCTTCTTGCCGCGCACATGCACCTCGGCATAAGTCGGACGATGATACGTTTCCTGGAACAGCTGATAAGTGCCGATTTCACGGGCCTTCAGGGCCTGGAACTCTTCAATGCTCAGCGGCGCCACATTGACATTCAGGCGGCGGATATTGCCGTTCTTGTGCTCGACCGAGTACACCGCATCGATCGCGTCCAGCACATAGTTGAATCCGCCATTGGCCGCCGAGTAGCCCTCACCGGCCACCAGCAGTACACGCTTCTGCCCCTGATCGATCAGGCACAGCGCTTCCTGCTTGATATCGTCCATATTCAGCGCATGACGCTGAATCTCCTTGTTCGAGGCACGGAATGCGCAATAAGTACACTCATTGCCGCACACATTCGAAATGTACAGCGGTGCAAACAGCACCATGCGCTTGCCGTAGATTTCTTCCTTGACGTAGCGCGCCGTGGCAAACAGCTCGTCACGCAGCTCGTCGTTGTCGATGCTGGCCAGGGCGGCCACATCGTCAAAATCCAGCCCCTTCAGTTCGCGCGCCTTCGCCAGCACGGTGCGGATATGTGCCGGATCCTTGTTGGCATTGGCCAGCGCGGTTTCGACAACTTCCGGGTTCAGCCAGGTGGCCTGGGTATCGTGAATGTGACTCATGCTTTTCTCCAATGTAAAAATCCGTTCATCCCTATCCTGCCGAGCCCTTCGGCACCGCCGCCGGGAAGACGGCGGTGCAGGCTTCTTGCATCAGGGCGCCGCGGGCGGCACCCCTCGCGCTCAGACTTCTTCCTGGCGCGGCTTGGCGTGGTAATGCGTATGCAGCAGCTCGTGCGACACATGCGATAACGGTTCGCCGAGGAAATCCTGATACAGCTTCTGTACCTGCTGGTTACGGTGCGACTGGCGCGCACCGGTCTTGCGGTCAATGGCATACAGCCCCTTGCGCCGCGCCT
Source organism: Paludibacterium sp. B53371 (assembly GCF_018802765.1). NCBI lineage: Bacteria > Pseudomonadati > Pseudomonadota > Betaproteobacteria > Neisseriales > Chromobacteriaceae > Paludibacterium > Paludibacterium sp. B53371. The sequence continues at coordinate 1,395,486 of NZ_CP069163.1, read as the reverse complement.
CGGCATGCTTGAGATAGCCCTTCTTGCTGCGCAGATGACCGCCGCCATCGATACACCCCCCCGGGCAGGCCATCACCTCGATGAAGTCATACTTCACCGCACCGTCCAGCACCGCCTGGGCCATCTGGGCCGCCCCCTTGAGACCATGCACCATGGCCACATTCAGCGTACCGACCTGACCACCCACTTCGATGCTGGCCTCGCGCACATGATCGAAACCGCGCACCTCATGCACCTCAATGCCCTCCAGCTCCTTGCCGTTGGCCACGAAATACAGCGTACGGATCGCCGCTTCCATCACCCCGCCGGTGGTACCGAAGATCACCCCGGCACCGGTGTACTCACTCATCAGCGGGTTATCGAAAGCCGACGGTTCCAGCGCCGCCAGATCGACCCCTTCGCGCCGCAGCAGTCGGGCAAACTCGCGGATGGTCAGCACCACATCCACATCCGGAATGCCGTCCTTGGCCAGCTCAGGCCGCGCCGCTTCCTGCTTCTTGGCAGTACACGGCATGATCGATACCACGCGGATATGCGCGGCCTCGATGTCCATCTTTTTGGCCAGATAGGTCTTGGCCAGCGAACCCAGACATTGCTGCGGCGAACGCGTCGACGACACCATGGGCAGGATGTCCGGGAAATGCTTCTCGGCAAAATCCACCCAGCCCGGGCAACAGGAGGTAAAGGTCGTGCCGCGGCCCTCCAGGACACGGCCCAGCACCTCGTTCCCTTCCTCCATGATCACCAGGTCGGCAGCAAAATTGGTATCCAGAATCACGTCGGCACCGATCTGGCGCAGCGCCGCCACCACCTGACCCTCGACATTGGTCCCGGCCGGCAGACCGAACTCCTGACCGAAGCCGACGCGGATTGCCGGGGCGATCTGGAACACCGTGACAATCTCCGGATCCACCAGATAATTCATCACCGTCTGCGTCTGATCGTTCTCCGACAGCGCACCGGTCGGGCACACCATCACGCACTGACCACAGGACACACAGTCAGACTGACGGCGCTCATCCCCCCCATTGAGCTCGATGGCCGACTCGGCTCCACGCCCCACCAGACTCAGGGCATCCACCCCCTGAATGTCGCGGCACATCGCCACGCAGCGCATGCAGCGGATACAGCGGCTGGGATCAAAACGAATGGCATTGTCCGTGCCTTCGCACACCTTGCTCACGCCCGGACGGGCGATACTGCAGGACGACTGACGCACACCGACCGCTTCGGCCACGTCCAGCAGTTCGCAATCGCCATGACGCGAACAGGCGGCACAATCCTGATTGTGCTCGGCCATGATCAGCTCGACCTGCACCCGACGCAGATCCTGCACCGCCTGGGTACGGGTCATGACCTGCAACCCTTCCTGCATCGGCGTATCACAGGCCGTGACAAACTCGGAACTGGCCGCGCCCTCGCGCTTCACTTCCACCAGGCAGACCCGGCAAGTTCCCGGGGCATGCCCCTGATCGTGCAACTCGCACAAGGTCGGGATGAACACGCCATGACGACGCGCCACTTGCAGAATCGACTCCTGCGCCTCGAACGAACATTCCTTGTTATTGATCTGTGCTTTCATTTTCCAACCCAATCATGCGAATTCAGCGGCGCGGGCAGTGTGCGCCAGCGGGTTTTCGGTCACCACCAGATAATGGCGGTAGCAACGCAGGCAACGTTCCGACTCCAGGTAGGCATCACGCTGCGTCAGCGCCAGCTCGACCTCGGTAAAGTTGCCCACCCGGTCTTCGACCGGCTGTTCCGGGACAGCCTGACGCGGCTTCGGCATCGGCTCGCGCTGCAGGCAATCGCCCTTGAGCAGCTTGTTGGCGGCAATCAGCGCCTGCATGCGCTGTTCCGGCAACACGCTCGGCTGCTGCCCCTGCAGATACTGCACGATGCTCAGTGCGGCACGCTCGCCGTGCGCCATGGCCTGAATCAGCGTCTGCGGCCCCAGCACACAGTCACCGCCGGCAAACACCCCCTCGCGCGAGGTGGTCATGGTGTCCTTGTCGGCCACCACGCAGCCCCAGCGATCGGTCTCGATGCCGTCAGCCTCGCCCAGCGTGGCACGATCCACCTGCTGACCGATGGCGGCAATCACCACATCGCACTTGAGCACATGCTCGGAACCTTCCACCGCCTCGACATTGCGGCGACCGCGGGCATCGACCTCGGTCTGGCGCATGTCGACCACTTCCACCCCGACCACCCGGCCGTTATCGGCAATCAGCCGCGACGGATTGGTCAGGCAATGGAACACGATGCCCTCCTTCTCGGAAGCCTCGATCTCCTCGTGATCTGCCGGCATGTCGGCCACAGTACGGCGATACACCAGATGCACCTTGCGCGCCCCCAGGCGCAGCGCCGAACGCACGCAGTCCATGGCCACGTTGCCGCCGCCGACCACGATGACCTCGCCATTCACCTCGAACGGCACACCGTCTTCTACCCGGTCATGCACCGCCTTGAGAAAGTCGATACCCGAGAAATAGCCCTTGAGCGACGGGTCCTCATCCTTGACCCCGAGCAGGGTGCCACGGCTGGCGCCATAACCGAGGAACACGCTGTCATAGCCCTCGGCGAACAGATCATTGACGGAAAAGTCCTCGCCCAGCTTGCGGCCGTACACCATCTTGCCGCCCAGACTGACAATCGCGTCTTCGGTCTCGGCCTTGAGCACGTCCTTGGGCAGGCGATAACTGGGAATCCCCACCGACGCCATGCCCCCCGCCTTGTGCTGCATGTCGATCACATCGACATCAATGCCCTGCTTGAGCAACTGATAAGCACAGGTCACACCGGCCGGACCGGCCCCCACCACCGCCACCTTCTTCCGGGCAGGCAGTACCGGGCGCACCCGTTCCTTGTTGAAGAACGACTTGCTGCTGGCGTAGGCCTTGTCGGAAGCAAAACGCTTGAGCATCTTGATCGCCAGCGCCCCTTCGGCCTTGGTACGACGACAGGCCGACTCGCAGAAACGCACACAGACCCGGCCACAGGAGGCCGCCATCGGGTACTTGTCGAGGATGACTTCCATCGCCTGGGTATTACGCCCCTCGCGGATCGAATCGATATAGCGCGGCACATCCAGACGCGACGGGCAAGCCTCGATACACGGGGCCGTGGTGTAGATCACGCCATTTTGCTCGGCCACCGGCGCCTTGCCGCTGAACTCGCTGGGGAAGTGCGTCAGCGCATCCATCAGCGCCTTGCCCGAAGACTGCCCCAGGCCGCACAGCGAGGTCGTCGCCAGCAAATGCGCCAACATGCGCAGGCTGTGCAGACCACCGGCCGGCTCGTCACCGCGACGCAGCAGATCCAGCTGATCACGCAATTCCACCGTGCCGACACGACAGGGCGTGCACTTGCCACAGGACTCGTCCGCCGCGCGGGCCAGGTATTGCCAGAAGGCACCGGCCAGATTGGCCGAGGCATCGAACACCATGAAACCGCGATCGGCGACAAACACCTTGACCGGATTCTCCGGCGCAAAGACTTCCAGACCACTCAGCCCCGGAATGACGGCCTCGTCCGACGCCGCCTGCTTGCGGAAGTCGTATACCTTGCCATCCCATACCCCATACAGCATTGTCTTCAATTTTTCCTCCAACCCGGAATTGCTTTGCCCGTCAGCGGGCGATTCTCAATGACCAAAATCTGTACTGGCTGCATCAATCCTGTTGCAGATGCAGCTTGATAATCTTGTCGGCGCGCAGCGCCAGATGACGCAGGCCGGACGGCGGCTCGGCCGGCTCGGCGGCCAGACCGTTGCGCTGGGCAAAGTGCACCGAGTCGCCCCAGCTGTGGTAGCGGATAAAACGATTGACCGAGGCAATGCGGCCTTCCAGACAGGTGGCACACTGGCCGGCACTGTCTTCCAGGCATGGCTTGCCGTCATAAAGGGTGTATTGCTTGCGTACCGAGAGCGGCGTGACCTGCGGCATGATCACATTGGCGCCAAAGCGCAGGCCACGCTCGCGCCCGACCGGATCCAGCGCCTGCAGCGCCGTGGTCGCGGCGATATTCACATCGCCCAGCATCAGTCGCGCCAGACCGATCATCTTGAAGGCCAGATCCAGCCGCGCCTCGACCGGCGCCACCGGCCACTCGGCCGGCATGGCCGCCTGGGCATGCGGGATGTAAGGCCCCATGCCGATCATGTCGATATCCAGCGTCCGGAAAGCCAGCAGATCATCGGCCAGGTCTTCCAGCGTCTGCCCGGGAATGCCGATCATGACCCCGGTGCCGACCTGAAAGCCGACCTCGCGCAGCGTCTTCAGACAGGCACGCCGCGTTTCATAATGTTGGTGAGCCGGATGGATCCGCGCGAACAGCGCGGGCGAGAAGGTTTCCATACGCAGCAGATAACGGTGCGCACCGGCTTCGAACAGGCGCTGATAGTCTTCACGCGACTGTTCGCCGACACACAGGGTAATGCCCACGCCCTCCGGCTGGCGTTCGGAACGCGTGGCCTGCTTGATGGCGCGCACATTGGCCACCAGGCGGTCTACAAAGCGCGCATCGCGCCGCTCACCGGACTGCAGCACCACCGAGCCATAGCCCTTCTCGGCACACCAGCGCGCCGACTCGACAATCTCGTCGTCACTCAGCGTATAGCGATCAACCTGGCGGTTATGCATGCGGATACCGCAGTACAGGCAATCGGAAATGCAGACATTGGAAAACTCGATCAGGCCGCGCAGGCTGACACCGGCCCCCACCTTGTCCAGCAGCATCGCCTCGGCGGCAGCACGCAAGACCTCCAGCGCAGCGTCGTCCTGCATGCCGAGCACCCGGACCAGATTGTCCCGGGTCCAGTCGCCGTGCTCGATGATGCGCGTGATGTCATCCTTCATTGCTGCCACCCTGACCGCCCTTCCCCGTCTGAAAATTGGAAATGCCCGCACAACAAGCGCGACATGTTCGTTTTCGCACACCAATGATCAAATGCAGCCCGATGCGGCCAACACCGCAGGCAACACGGCGCCAGACCGCCAAAAACCAACCCTGACGTGACACCCGCAGAAACCGACAGAGCGCCCGAAGCAGGCGATGACAGGAAGGACGAGACACGCAAGACTGCCGCTGACCCTCACCGGAAGTTCACAAACGAACATTGACGAACAATCCGGCTTGTTGGACTTCATTATCGAACAGCACTTATGGCAACTCTTTGATCCTCGTCATCCCTTGTATGGCAATTCATGACATTTGATGCCGAAATGGAATGGCCCAATACCTGATGGCAGCGTATTCGAACCGCCCTCCAGGCCATATTGCCATTGGAATATAACCACCGGCTAAAACATGAATCCATGCATACAAAGCATCAGCTCAGCAATTGAATTGGGGTAGCCTACTGCCATCGAAAACACGTCATGGTTTGGTGCCTTGCCCTGGGCAAGTCAACCGAACGACCCATCATGATCCAGACCGACAAGCAGACCGCCCGGACCCCTCGTCCGGCACGGCAATACCAGCCGGCGATCCGGCCAGAACAACAACCGCTTTGGCACACCGCCAGCCTGCTGGACAGCGACACCCCGCCGGTGCTGCTGTTCGCCGCACCGGCCATCCGCAAAAGCGAACCCCGCCAGGCCGGACCGCTGCCTGACGTGGCCAACCTCTACAAGCATTCACACATCAATTAACCGGAGATTGAAATGGGTTCCAAATTCCCCTGTGCCGACATCCCGATCGATGCGCAAGTCAAGACACGTCTGACCGAACAGGACGTCCTGGCCGACCCGCTGCTGAACAAGGGCACCGCCTTTACCGAAGCCGAGCGCGACGAACTGGGTCTGCATGGCCTGCTGCCGCCGAACGTGATGACGCTGGAAGAACAGGTGGCTCGCCGCATGGAAGCCCTGCGCGCCCTGCCGACCGATTTCGATCGCTACGTGATGCTGCGCGAACTGCAGGACAGCAATGAAACCCTCTACTACGCGGTCATCACCCAACACATCGAAGAAATGCTGCCGGTCATCTACACCCCGACCGTCGGCGCCGGCTGCCAGCGCTTCAGCCACATCTACCGCAAGCCTCGCGGTCTGTTCCTCAGCTACCCGCACAAGGGCCTGATCCGCAAGATCCTGGCCAATCCGCGCTTCGACAATATCGAAGCCATCGTCGTCACCGACGGCGAACGCATCCTCGGCCTGGGCGACCAGGGCGCGGGCGGCATGGGCATTCCGATCGGCAAGATGGCCCTGTACTCCGCCTGCGGCGGCCTGCACCCGGCCACCACCCTGCCGATCACCCTGGACGTCGGCACCGACAACCAGGAGCTGCTGGCAGATCCGCTGTATATTGGCTGGCGCCACGCCCGCATTCGCGGCGAAGAATATGATGAGTTCGTCGACGAATTCGTCGCCGCCGTCAAGGAACGCTGGCCGCACGTACTGCTGCAGTGGGAAGACTTTGCCAAGAACAACGCCAGTCGCCTGCTGGAGAAGTATCGTGACCAGCTGTGCACCTTCAATGATGACGTACAGGGCACCGCCGCCGTCGCCAGCGGTACCTTGCTGGCCGCCATCAACGTCACCGGCGTCCCGGTGACCGAGCAGCGCGTGGTGATTCTCGGCGGTGGCTCGGCCGGTTGCGGTATCGCCTCGCTGATCCAGAACATCATGGTGGAAGCCGGCCTGAGCGCCGAAGAAGCCGCCAGTCGCTTCTATGTGGTCGGTCGCGCCGGCCTGATGATCGAAGGCAAGACCGACATGGCCAAGCTGGAACCGTTCCAGCGCCGTTATGTGCAAAAAGCCAGCGCCACCGCCGGCTGGGTGTGCGACAACGAACAGCCGTCGATGATGGACGTGATCCGCAACGCCAAGCCGACCGTACTGATCGGCGTCTCCGGCCAGGCCGGTTCGTTCACCGAAGCCATGGTGCGCGAAATGGCCAAGCATGTTGAGCGTCCGGTGATCTTCCCGCTGTCCAACCCGACCGCCAACAGTGAGGCCCGTCCGGAGGACCTGATGACCTGGACCGAAGGCCGCGTCATCATCGGCACCGGCAGCCCCTTCCCGCCGATCGAACGCCATGGCCGCCAGTTCAAGGTCGACCAGACCAACAACTCCTACATCTTCCCGGGTGTGGGTGTGGCCGCCCTGGCACTGAAGATCCCGCGCATCACCGACCAGTTGTTCATGGCCGCTGCCAAGGCACTGGCTGAGCTGTCGCCGGCCCGTCTGGACCCGCAGGCCAACCTGCTGCCGCCGGTTGCCGACCTGCGCAAGGCCGCCCGTGCCGTCGCCCTCGGCGTCGGCAAACAGGCCATCGCCGATGGACAGATCGCTCCGATGAGCGAAGCCGACATGGCCGCCAAGATCGACTGCAAGATGTGGGAACCGGTATACCCGCACGTCTTCCTGGCCAAGTAAGCCGCCAGCGGCAAAGCAAGACAAAAACGCCCCGCCAGAATTGGCGGGGCGTTTTTTCATTAACACAAGCAAACCACATCCGCACATAACGCATTCACGTAGAACGCATTAACGTAGGGTGCATTCGCCGGAGGCAATGCACCGATGCAATGCACCAATGCAATGCACCAATGCAATGCCCCACACCACCAGAAGCACCAAATTTAAACAAACATTGACAAATCAACAAGATAGGAATAATATTTCAACAACTCTTCCTAAGGTGATGAACTTCATCACCTGCCTTGCCTTAACTGCTGCCGTTTAGCTACAGCAATTTCCGCCCAGGTCCACGAAGCCAATCCTGATGTCGCCCAGGCACCTTGCCTGCCCGACAGGTAAATTTTTAGATTGGAAATACCATGCCCAAAGAAGACATGATTGAACTCGAAGGTATTGTCATCGAGATGCTGCCGGAATCACGCTTTCGTGTTCGGCTCGATAATAACGTCGAAATTCTGGCGTATGGCTCGGGAAAAATGAAACTACACCGCATCCGCGTACTGCAGGGCGACCGAGTGACTGTCGAAATGTCACCCTACGACCTCAGCAAAGGGCGAATCAATTTTCGTCACCCGACAGCCAGGCCGGCCCATCAACCGCAAACAAGGCCAAGACACTAAGGTTTCGGCAAACCAGCCCGGTTTCATGAATAAAAAAACCTGCCTTATGGCAGGTTTTTCATTCTGGCAGCACAAATAAAAAAAGCCCCGAACGGGGCTTTTTTTCAGCAAGGCTTACAGCGGCTGAATGGCCGTTGCTGCCGGGCCCTTCTGGCCCATTGCGCGGGTGTAGCTGACTTTCTGACCTTCTTGCAGGGATTTAAAACCATCTGCACGAATTTCAGAAAAATGCGCGAAAAGATCACCGCCGCCATTATCAGGCGTGATGAAACCAAAACCTTTTGCATCATTGAAGAACTTAACGGTACCCGTTTCCATAACCTACTCCTTGAATCAATTTGGATTGCAGAAAAACATGATAATCAAGAGACAGATAAGGAAACGAAGAAGACCTGCTTGGAGGGCTACGAGGTATCGACAGACATGACGCTTGAACATCCTGCTTGCCCTTTGTACGCGACAAAGCCGCGCAGGTCAATCTATTTTTTGGCATGAGGCCCCCAATCCGGGCGCTCGACACCCTTCGATGTGCGCATCATGAAGGACATGGCGCCCGGCGCATACCCCCCCCTGAAATCAGGGTCATGGCCTCATGCCGAACGTAAACGCGCCAACACCAGCGCGACGGCAGGTGACACCTGACGACTGGCGTAATACAGGTGATAGCCGCTAAAACTTGCCGCGCAATCTTCCAGCACCATCTCCAGCCGGCCGCTGGCCAGATGCGGTGCCACTCTGTCTCTGGGCAGCCAGGCCAGCCCCCCGTCATCCAGTGCTGCCTGCAAAGTCATGAGCATATTGCTGAAGACCAACTGCCCGCGCACATTGATCTTGATGTGCTGTCCCTGCTGTTTGAACTCCCAGGGCATCAGACCGCCATGAGTCGGCAGGCGCAGATTGATGCAGTTGTGCTCCAGCAGATCCTGCGGGGCCCGGGGACGGGTGCGCGACTGGAAGTATCCCGGACTACCCACCACGGCCATGTGCAAATCCGGTGACATGCGCACGGCAATCATGTCCTTGGCGAGATCTTCTCCAATTCGCACACCAATATCGTAGCGATTGGCGACAATGTCGGTAAAACGATTGTCGCTGGTGATTTCCACCGAGATATCCGGATATTGCGTCAACCAGTGCGCCAGGCGCGGCCAGATCAGGGCATCCACCGCATGATCGCTGGCCGTGATCCGCACCGTGCCGGCCGGCTTGTCGCGCAGCTCGCTCAGAACGGACAGCTCTTGCTCGATGTCGGCAAAACGCGGCGCCACCGCCAGATACAGGCGCTGCCCGGCCTCTGTGGTCGAGACACTGCGCGTGGTCCGCTGCAACAGCTTGATACCCAGCCGGGTTTCCAGCGTCCGCATGGCATGACTGAGTGCCGACTTGGACACGCCCAGTCGTGCCGCAGCACGGGTAAAACTGCCTGCCTGTACCACCGCCACAAACGTGGCCAGATCATCCATATAGCTCATTGTTGATTAATTCTCACCAGTTCATGCCATTTATTCAGTCTAGTTATACATTCAACCAATGCCTAGACTCCTCCTGTCCATCCGCCAAACAAAAGGAGTCAAAGATGCAATATCGTCAATTAGGCAACAGTGGTCTCAAGGTGTCCGCACTGGGCCTGGGATGCATGGGCATGAGCTCGACCTATGGCCCTGCGGCGGATCGTCAGCAAATGATCAGTCTGCTGCGCAGCGCCGTCGATCGCGGGGTCAACTTCTTTGATACCGCCGAAGTGTATGGCCCTTACGTCAACGAGGAACTGCTGGGCGAAGCCCTGGCCCCCGTGCGCGAGCATGTGGTGATTGCCACCAAATTCGGCTTCGACATCCAGGCCGGATCCGCCTCACTGCAACAGGTCAACAGTCGCCCCGAGCATATCCGCCAGGTGGTGGAACAATCGCTCAAGCGTCTGAATACCGAGGTCATCGACCTGCTCTACCAACATCGGGTAGATCCGCAGGTGCCGATTGAAGACGTCGCCGGTACCGTCCAGCAGCTGATTCAGGCAGGCAAGGTCAAGCATTTCGGACTTTCGGAGGCCGGCGCACAGACCATTCGTCGCGCCCATGCCGTTCAGCCGGTGACCGCACTGCAAAGCGAGTACTCACTGTGGACCCGGGAAATTGAGACAGAGATTCTGCCGACGCTGGAAGCACTGGGTATTGGCCTGGTGCCGTTCAGCCCGCTGGGCCGGGGCTTTCTCAGCGGCAAAATCGACGAAACCACCCAGTTCGCCGCCAACGATTTCAGGGCAAGCAGCCCGCGCTTCACCCCCGAAGCGCGTCAGGCCAATCAGACCATGATCCAGTTGCTGCAAGCGACAGCTCAACAGAAAGGGGCCACACCGGCACAGATCGCCCTGGCCTGGCTGCTGGCACAAAAACCCTGGATCGTACCGATTCCCGGAACACGCCAGTTAACCCGACTGGACGAAAACCTGGCGGCCATCGACCTGGTGCTGACTGACAGCGAGTTGGCGCAGATCACCCAGGCCGCGTCCCGCATCACCATCCAGGGCACCCGCTACCCGGCAGAAATGGAAAAAATGACCGGACTGTAACGCCATCAGACGGGGTCAGGTCTTGTATTTTGCATTCCAATGCAAAATACAAGACCTGACCCCGTCTGGAGCCCTGCTCAACGGGATCGGCAAACCGTTTTGCCTCTTTCACCCCGGCAAGTCGATCGCGCCGTCTGGCAGGAAGCCTTCGAAAATCGGCCGGGACAACAGATAGCCCTGAATCAGTTCAATTCCCAGATCACGCAGGCAGGCCAGCTCCCCCCGGGTCTCCACCCCCTCTGCGATCAGCTTGATACCGAGTTCGGCACAGAGGCCGGCGACGGCACTGACGATGACACGGCGATTCTTGTGCTGGTCAATGCCACGGATCAGCCCCATGTCCAGCTTGATAATGTCCGGCTGGAAATCGGCCAGCAGGTTCAGACCGGCATAACCCGCGCCAAAATCATCGATCGCGGTCAGGAAGCCGATGCGCCGATAGGCGCGAAACACTTCCTCCAGCCACCGGCCATCTTCGATGCGCTCGCCTTCGACCGTTTCAAAAATGATGTTTTCCACCGGAAAGTGGTAAGTCTCAGCCGCCTTGAGGGTGGTACTGATACACACCTCCGGCCGATAGATGGCATTTGGCAGGAAGTTGATGGAAAGCTTGCTCTGCATGCCCAGACTCGCTGCCGTGCGAATGGCCTGCACCCGGCAGGCCTGATCGAACTGATAGCGGTTGGCTGCATTCACCCGCTCCAGCACCGACAGCGCAGACTCCCCCTGGGGGCCACGGACCAGAGCCTCATGGGCAAACACCCGCCTGGCCTGGATATCGATAATGGGCTGAAAGGCAAAGCTGAACGAGAAATCCAGCGCAACGCCATCGCGGCAGATCGAACAAACCGCCTCATCGGCCTGGTGTGCAGCAGGATTCTGATGGCAGGCATGATTCATCTTTCCCCCTCTCCAGACAATGCAACGCCCGTCCGGCACAATGCAGAAATCATAAACCATCAATGATGGCAATCATAGGTAGATGAGAACATCCATTGCCCTTCTGCCCCCCACCACCACTCACCATAAATTTATTTATACCCCAGACTAAATACCCCTATTGGCGTTCATCCGACCATCACGCCTACCATGTGTCCATCCTCTTCGTGCCCCACTCAGCGCACCGATACCAATGGCTGAAGCACGCATCAACACGACACAGGCCGCCTGTCGGCGGCCGCACAACAAAGGAACAATCATGAAAGTCTTGATGGTACTCACCTCGCACGACCAACTGGGCAACACCGGCAAGAAAACCGGCTTCTGGCTGGAAGAATTCGCCGCGCCCTACTACGTCTTCAAGGATGCCGGCGCCGACATCGTGCTGGCCTCGCCGCTCGGCGGCCAGCCGCCGCTCGACCCGAAAAGCGACCTGGCCGAATTCCAGACCGAACTGACCCATCGCTTCAAGGCCGACCCGGCCGCCCAGCAAGCCCTGGCCAACACCGTGCGCCTGGACAGCGTGCAGCAGCAGGACTTCGATACCGTGTTCTACCCGGGCGGCCACGGCCCGCTGTGGGATCTGACCGTCTCGCAGACCTCCATCGACCTGATCGAAGCCTTCGAACGCGCCGGCAAACCGATCGGCTTCGTCTGCCACGCACCGGGTGTACTGCGCCACGTCAAGGCCGCTGACGGCCGCCCGCTGGTCGCCGGCCGTCGCGTCACCGGTTTCACCAATGGCGAAGAAGCCGCGGTCGAACTCACCGACGTCGTGCCGTTCCTGATCGAAGACGAATTCAAGCGTCAACAGGGCATCTACCTGAAGGGTCCGGACTGGGCACCGTTCATCGTCGAAGACGGCAAGCTGATCACCGGCCAGAACCCGGCCAGCTCGGAAGGCGTCGCCCGGGCACTGCTGACCTTCTTCGCCTGACCAGACAACAGGGGGCCTGGCGACAATGCCCCCTTCCCCATTGAATCGATAGAGAGACAGCCATGAGCCACATCCCGACGGCAAGCCCCACTCCCAGCCCGGTCCCTGCACTGCTAAACCAGTTGATTGGCGCATTCTGGGGGGCGAGCGTGCAGCACCAGACCCATCTGGCACAGATCAGCGCCCTGGGGCTGACCAGCCTGAGCATCCAGATGCAGGGGCATATCAGTGACGAGCCCCTGACCCTGAAAGCATTGACAGACCGCTTGCTGGACATCGGCGGCAGTCCGGATTTCACCGTGACACAGCCACGCATTGGCCAGACATTGAGGGAGATTCTGCAAGCGGACCTGCAGATTCAGGAGGCCGGCCTGCCGGTGCTCAATCAGGCCATCGAAACGCTGGCCAAGCTGGGTGACGCCACCACACGCCGTTTGATCGAAGACGTGCTGGCAGGCGAAGAAGCCCATCTTTCCTGGCTGAGAAACGAGATGAGCCTGCTCGATCGCATGGGCGAGGCGCTGTATCTGTCAGTGCGTGTCAATGCCAGCGCTGCTGCCTGAGTATCGGGGCAGCCGAGAGCGGGCGGTACGCTGACGTCACGGGCATTTGAAAACAGCAACAATTATCAAGACAAATGTATGCAATAACCATGTAAAGTAACGCTCTAAAATATTTGAGTGATAAACGCCGAGCCACGAGCTCGACGAGGAGCGTGAAATGCAGGAAAAACCCGCTCGGCCCGGCCTGATGCCGGGCCGTTTGTCGTGCCTGACCAGCCTGGCGCTCAGCATGTTGCTGCTTGGCTGCGCAGTCGGCCCCGACTTCAAGTCGCCCACCGTCAGTACGCCGACCGGCTATCTGCCGGGACAGGCCAAGACCGTCCTGCAGGTCAGCGGCGCCAAAGCGCCTGATGCCGGCCAGGCTGGTGCCAGCCAGTCGGTCAGCAGTGACAAAGACCTGCCCGCCGAATGGTGGTCGTTGTTCCATTCGCCCGAACTCAACGCCATGATTAGCGAGGCCCTGCAGCACAGTCCGACCCTGGCCGCCGCCCAGGCCGCCGTGCGTCAGGCGCAGGAAAATTACAATGCCGAGGCCGGCACGCTGGAATTCCCTACCGTCAATGCCACCGGCAATGCCAGTCGGCAGCGTCAGGTACAAAGCACGCCGCCTGCCAAGGACTTCACCGTTTACAGTGGCGGCTTGAGCGTCTCGTACACCCTGGATGTATTTGGTGGCGGCCGGCGCGAGCTGGAAACCCTGGCGGCACAAGTCGACTATCAGCGTTACCAGCTGGAAGCCGCGCGTCAGACGCTGATCTTCAATGTGGTCAACACCGCCGTCCAGGCTGCGGCACTGCAGGTGCAGCTGGATGCCAGTCGCGCGGCACTGGCCACACAGCTTGCGCAGCTGGAGATCATTGGCAAGCAGAATCAGCTGGGTGCCCAGCCGCTCACCGCGGTGATGAGTCAGCAACAGCTGGTGGCACAAAGTCAGGCGGCCCTGCCGGCGCTGGAAAAATCGCTGGCCCAGACCCGCAATCAGTTGGCCTTCTATCTGGGGCGCTACCCCAATGATCCGGATCTGCCGCAGGTCAACCTCGACACCCTGCGTCTGCCGCAGGCGCTGCCGCTGTCCCTGCCCTCGGCCCTGGTACGGCAACGTCCCGACATCCAGGCCAGCGAAGCCTTGCTGCATCAGGCCAGCGCCCAGGTCGGTGTCGCCACGGCCAATCTGTACCCGCAAATCACGCTGAGCGGCAGCTACACCCGTCAGCGCACAGAGATGGGTGGTGTGAACAGCTATGCCTCGCTGTGGAATCTGGGGGCCGGGCTGGTACTGCCGATCGTCGACGGCGGTGCCTTGCGCGCCAAGCGCCGTGCGGCTGTCGCGGCCTACGACCAGGCGGCGGCGCAATATCAGCAAACCGTCCTCGGGGCCTTCCAGAATGTCGCCAACACCCTGCGCACCATCGAAGCCGACGCCGGCACGCTGGATGCCCAGGCTACGCTGACGGCGCAGAGCCGGCAGCTGCGCGACATCATGCAGCAGCGCTATCGGCTGGGGGCGGTGAGCTACCTCAATGTGCTGGATGCCGAGCGCAGCTACCAGCAGGCGCGCACCAATCTGGCCACGGCCCAGGCGGCACGCTTCAGCGACAGCGCCATGCTGTATATGGCACTGGGTGGTGGCTGGTGGAACCGCACCGGACAAGAACAAGCAGGCAACAGCCAAAAGACGGCTGCTGCCCACAACGATAACAACATTCAATAAAAGGAATCGCAATCATGACCAAACGCATGTTGATCATGCTGGGTGGCGTGCTGCTGCTGATCATTCTGCTGGGCTTCGGCTTCTTCCTGCATATCCGCAGCCTGATGGCCAACGCCCCGAAACCGAGTCCGCAGACCGTCACCTCGACCGTCGTCAAATCGCAGGAATGGCAGCTGCAGCTCAATTCGGTGGGCACGCTGTCGGCCGTCAGCGGCGTCGACATCAGCAGTGAAGTCGCCGGCAAGGTCAAGGCCGTCCACTTCAAGTCGGGTCAGGACGTCAAGGCCGGCGAAGTCCTGCTGGAGCTGAACGCCGACTCCGACATCGCCCAGCTGCACGCGTTGCAGGCCAGCGCCGAGTTGGCTGCCATCACGCTGAAGCGTGACCAGGCGCAACTGGCCGTACAGGGTGTCAGCCAGGCACAGGTAGATAACGATGCGGCCGATCTGCGCGCCAAAACCGCTCAGGTCGAACAACAGGCCGCCCTGGTGGCCAAGAAGGTGATCCGCGCGCCGTTCGCCGGCCGTCTGGGTATCAGCGCCTTCGTGCCGGGTCAGTACGTCAACCCGGGTGACAAGATCGTCACCCTGCAGGAAATCAACCCGATTCACCTGGATTTCTACATCCCGCAAAGCCGGCTGGCTCGCCTGGCCGTGGGGCAGACGGTCACCGCACTGACGGACGCCTTCCCGGGTCAGACCTTCAGCGGTCGCATCAATGCCATCAACCCCAAGGTGGATAACACCACGCGCAACGTCCAGGTCGAGGCACTGATCGACAACCCGCAGCGCAAACTGTTGCCGGGCATGTTTGCCAATGCCCATGTGTCGGTCGGTCAGAAGCAGCGTTACCTGACCCTGCCGCAAACCGCGATCACCTACAACGCCTATGGCTCGACCGTGTATGTGGTGGAAACCACCGACAAGCCGGTCGCCGGCAGCAACCGCATTGTCCACCAGCTCTTCGTCACCACCGGCGAAACCCGTGGCGACCAGGTTGCCGTTCTGTCCGGGCTGAAGGAAGGTCAGGAAGTGGTGACCAGCGGGCAGCTCAAGCTGAAGAATGGTGCCCCGGTGGTGATCGACAACTCGGTTCAGCCGGCCAATGATGCCGCGCCGACGCCGCAGGAACACTGAGACAGGCCATGAAATTTACCGATATTTTCATCCGGCGGCCGGTGCTGGCCACCACCATCAGCCTGTTGCTGGTGGTGCTGGGCCTGCGCTCGCTGTTCAGTCTGCCGGTCGAGCAATACCCGCGGACACAAAACGCGGTGGTGACCATCTCCACCACCTATTACGGTGCCGATGCCAAGACGGTGGCGGGCTTCATCACCCAGCCACTGGAAGCGGCCATCTCCCAGGCTCAGGGGATCGACTATCTGTCGTCCACCAGCAGCAGCGGGGTCTCGACCATTACCGCGACCCTGCGCCTGAACTATGACGGCAACCGGGCGCTGACCGAGATCAACAACCAGGTCAACTCGGTCAAGAACCAGCTGCCGTCGCAGGCACAGCAACCGGTGCTGACGGTACAGAGCGGCCAGACCACCGACGCCATGTACCTCGGCTTCTATAGCAGCACGCTGCCGACCAACAACGTCACCGACTATCTGAACCGGGTGATCAAACCGAAGCTGGATGCCATCGAGGGGATTCAGACGGCAGAAATCCTCGGGGCGCGCCTGTTTGCCCTGCGTGCCTGGCTGGACGCCGACAAGATGGCCGCCCATGGCGTGACCGCTGCCGATGTGTATGCCGCGCTGGGCAGCAACAACTCGCTGGCGGCGGTGGGCAACACCAAGGGTCAGATGGTCTCGATCCCGCTGACGGCGGCGACCGACCTGCATACGGTGGACGAGTTCAAGCACCTGGCCGTCAAGCAGAACGGTGATGCCATCGTGCGGCTGGAAGATGTGGCCAACGTGACGCTGGGCTCGGAAAACTACGACTTCAACGTGGCATTCAGTGGCGAGCGTTCGGTATTCATCGGCATCAAGGTGGCACCGGAAGCCAATATTCTGGATGTCGCCAAGCGGGTACGCACCGCCTTCCCGGAACTGCAGAAACAGCTGCCCTCTGGCCTGACCGGCAAGATCGTTTACGACTCGACCGACTTCATCAACACCTCGATCGACGAGGTAGTGAAGACGCTGGTCGAGGCACTGGTCATCGTGACGGTGGTGATCTTCCTGTTCCTCGGCAGTCTGCGCGCGGTACTGGTGCCGGTCATTGCCATGCCGCTGTCGCTGATCGGCACCTTCTTCATGATGCTGATGCTGGGCTACTCGATCAATCTGCTGACCCTGCTGGCCCTGGTGCTGGCCATCGGCCTGGTGGTCGACGACGCGATTATCGTGGTCGAGAGCGTCGACCGGCACATGCGGGAAGGCATGTCACCGCTGGATGCCGCCATCGATGCTGCGCGCCAGCTGGGCAGCCCGATTCTGGCCATGACCGTGGTGCTGGTGGCCGTCTACGTGCCGATCGGCTTCCAGGGCGGCCTGACCGGGGCACTGTTCACGGAGTTTGCCTTTACCCTGGCGGCTTCCGTCACGGTTTCGGGGGTGGTGGCGCTGACCCTGTCGCCGATGATGTGCTCGCGCTTCTTCAACCATGACCAGGATAGCGGTCGCTTCGTCCAGTGGATCGACCACACCTTTGAACGCCTGCTCAATGGCTACAAGCGCCTGCTGGCCAACCTGCTGTCGAGCTGGCCGGTACTGGTCGTGCTGGGCGGCATCCTGATGCTGCTGTTGCTGGGCATGGCCAAGATGTCGCAGTCCGAACTGGCGCCGGAAGAAGATCAGGGCATCGTGCTGGGTCAGGTGGTCGGGGCGCCGAATGCCACCGCCAACCAGATGCAGACCTATGCCAACCTGATGTTCCAGGCCAGCAAGGCAATGCCGGAATACAAGCAGATGTTCCAGATTACCGGCACGCCGACGGTCAATGCCGGTATCGGTGGTGTCCTGGTGAAAGACTGGGGCGACCGCACGCGCAGTGCGCATCAGATCCAGCTGGATCTGCAGCAGAAGTGGAACAAGATTGCCGGTGCCCGCGTGGCCGCCTTCCAGTTCCCGCCGCTGCCAGGCTCTTCCGGCCTGCCGCTGCAGTTTGTCATCAAGACCACCGAACCGTTCCAGAACCTGAATCAGGTGGCGCAACAGGTGCTCGACAAGGCTCGCAGCTCCGGCAAGTTCTACTTTGCCGACGTCGACCTGAAGGTCGACAAGCCGCAGGCCACGGTGGTAGTGGATCGTGACAAGGTCGCGGCCCTGGGCATGACCCAGCAGGACGTGGGCACGGCCCTCAGTGCGGCGATGGGCGGCGGCTATGTCAATTACTTCGCCATTGACGGCCGCTCGTACAAGGTCATCCCGCAGGTGCAGCAGAAAGATCGCCTGAATCCGGATCAACTGCTGGACTTCTACATCCGCAGCCCGAACGGCGTCATTCCGGTCAGCACCATCGCGCACCTGAAGTACACCGTCGAGCCGGAGTCGATCACCCGCTTCCAGCAGCAGAACTCGGCCACCATTTCCGGCGTGCCGGGTGTGGCGCAGGGTGATGCGCTGCAATTCCTGCGCGATACCGTGCAGGAGATTGCCCCGACCGGTTACAGCGTCGACTATGCCGGCCCGTCGCGGCAGTTCATGCAGGAGTCGGGGGGATTTGTGGTGACCATGCTGTTTGCGGTGATCATCGTGTTCCTGACCCTGGCGGCGCTGTTCGAAAGCTTCCGCGATCCGCTGATCATTCTGGTATCGGTGCCGCTGGCACTGTTCGGGGCGATGATCTTCATCTTCCTCGGCTTCGCTTCGCTCAACATTTATACCGAGGTCGGTCTGGTGACGCTGATGGGTCTGATCAGCAAGCACGGCATTCTGATCGTCGAAGTGGCCAATGAAGAGCGCGCCAAGGGCGTAGGCAAGCTGGAGGCCATCCAGCGTGCCGCCGCCACCCGGTTGCGTCCGATTCTGATGACCACGGCCGCCATGGTGTTCGGTGTCTTCCCGCTGGTGATCGCGTCCGGCGCCGGTGCCGGTGGCCGCCACGCCATCGGTCTGGTGATTTTCACCGGCCTGTCGATCGGCACGCTGTTCACCCTGTTCGTGGTGCCGGCGATGTATATGCTGCTGGCCTCGAACCACAAGGTCGAGCCGGTCTCGGTCAACGACGGCGGCGATATCGCCTGACGTCACCCGATGCCCTCCCCTGAAACCCGATGCTCCGGCATCGGGTTTTTTACGTTTCATGCTGCTTCTTTGCGCAACTTTACCCTTTGGTCACAGACAGTCACGGTTAAAACAATCTTTAACAGACTGATCAGATGGACGGACTGATTCGTCCCTAAGATACGCTCAAGTCGCTGCGCCCCAACGACGATAAATCTGTCATCAACCTGCCGGGAGTGCGCCATGTCCACATCATCGATTTCTTCCTCCACCGGCCCGCTGGATGTCCAGGGTCTGGTATCGCAACTGATGACTGTGGCGCAGCAACCGCTTAACCGCATGAACAGCACCATGCAGACCGAAAACAGCCAGATCTCGGATTACGGCAATCTGAGCTCGGATCTGACCAGTCTGCAATCGAGTCTGACCGGCCTGGCCTCCGGGGCCTTCATCAATACCTTGCAGGCCACCAGCAGCAACACCAGCATCCTGTCGGCCACGGCAGACAACACCGCCAACGCCGGCAACTACAACATCACGGTCAACACGCTGGCGTCATCACAGAACCTGGCCCTGACCGGACAGGCGAGCGAAAGCACCAGCCTGGGCAATACCGCAGACACCATGAAGTTCACCTTCGGTGATGGCTCGACCCAGTCGGTGAGCATTGCGGCCGATGCCACGCTGGATCAGATCGCCGCCAGCATCAACTCGGCCGGCATCGGCGTGGCGGCCAGTGTGGTCAAGGCCGACAGCACCACCACCCCCTATCGCCTGGTCCTGACCGGCAATACGGTGGGCGCCGGCCAGAGCTTCAGCACCAGCACCACAGGCGGCCAGAGCGCCCTGTCCTTTCTCAATTTCGATGCCTCATCGGCTGTCGACAGCAGCGGCAAGATCACCGACAGCCGCCTGACCGCCCAGGCACAGGATGCCAGCCTGACCGTCAACGGACTGACCATGACCAGCAGCAGCAACACCGTCACCAATGCGGTGCTCGGCGTCAGCATGAACCTGACCCAGACCGGTACCACCGTCCTGACGGTGGCGCGCGACTCGGCGGCGATCCAGAAGCAGCTGCAGAGTTTCGTCACCGCCTATAACAAGGTGCAGTCAGACAGCACCAGCCTGTATCAGGGAGACCTGCAGGGCGACTTCAACCTGGTTCAGCTGCAGCAGAGCTTTGACAGCATCCTGCAAACCCCGATCTCCGGTGCTGATGGCACCTCCCAGGTCGCCTACCTGGCACAGATCGGCATCAGCATCCAGAAGGACGGCTCGCTGAGTCTGGACACCGCAGCCCTGAATACCGCCATCAGCAAGGACCCGAAGGCGGTGGCCAATCTGTTCGGCAACGACAACAATGATGGCTTCGCCCAGCGCTTCAACAACAGCATCAACAATATGCTGGGGCCGCAGGGGCTGATTACCACCCGCATCACCTCGCTCAATCAAATGGTGGCCACGCAGAAAGATCAGATTGCCCAGGAGCAGAACCGCCTCAGTACCGTCCAGGCGGGCTATCTGACCCTGTATTCCAATCTGAATTCGGCGCTGATGGAGATGGAGCAGACCAGCTCTTCGCTGACCAAGATGCTGAGTTCCAGCTCGAGTTAAGCCGGCGATCCGGCCCGGCTCTCCTGACATATACTGCCAAATTATGGCAGCATTGTTTTTTCCTCTTCCGGAGACTTCGCCATGTCGCGCGCCGCACGTCTGCTGGATCTGCTGCAACAATTGCGCCAATACCGCTATCCCGTCAGTGGTGCCACCCTGGCACAGCAGCTTGGCATCAGCCTGCGCACGCTCTATCGCGACATCGCCACCTTGCAGGCTCAAGGGGCCCATATCGAGGGAGAGGCCGGGCTGGGCTATGTGTTGCGCCCGGGATTCATGCTGCCGCCGCTCATGCTGGATGAAGAGGAGCTGGAAGCTCTGATGCTGGGCAGCCAATGGGTGGCGCAGCGCGGAGACGAACGACTGAGTCAGGCGGCGCGGGGGGCGCTGGCCAAAATTGCCGCCGTACTGCCGGCGGACCTGCGCCGCGATCTGGATGGCCATGGCCTGCTGGTCCCCGCGACCGACCGGCTGCCGGTACAGCCCGTCGATCTGGCACTGGTGCGCCAGGCCATCCGCCGCGGTCAGGTACTGGCCATCCACTACCGGGATCTGAATGGCCAAACCTCGCAACGCCGTATCTGGCCTTTTGCGCTGGGCTACTTCGAGCATGTGCGCATGCTGGCGGCCTGGTGTGAAACACGGCAGGATTTCCGCCACTTCCGCACCGATCGCATCCTGTCCCTCAGCCAGACCGGCGAACGCTATCCTCGTCCGCGTCAGGCCCTGCTGAAAGCGTGGAAGCAACGGGAAGGTCTGCGCCAGCAACCTTGAGCCCTCTCACAAAACACTACTGACAAAAACTGTCAGCACCCGATGCCATGCTGTGATCTCCGACTCACCCCGATACAGGATGATCACGATGAAAACCCTCAGCCATTACGTTTTGCTGTTTGTCGACAGCCCGGAGCGCAGCGCCGCTTTCTATCAACCGCTTCTGGGTCTGCAACCGGTCGAACAATCCCCCACCTTTGCCCTGTTCCTGCTGAGTGACACGCTCAAGCTGGGACTGTGGTCACGTCACACGGCCGAGCCGGCGCCGACCGGTCATGCCGGCATGAGCGAGCTGACCTTTTGCCTGGAGAGCAACGACGCCGTCGATGCCTGCCATGCGCAATGGCTGACCATGGCCGTGCCGATACTGCAGGCGCCGTGCGAGATGGACTTTGGCAGGACTTTCGTGGCACAGGATCCGGATGGGCATCGCCTGAGGGTGTTTGCCTCAAACGGACAGTAAGACAGCAACGTACACTTGCTTACACAATTTCACGCTTGCTTACCTTCTTACCCGATTATCATGAAACCAGTCCCGTTTCAGCCGGTCTGATTCATTTTCAGAGCTGATATAACATCAGCCATCAGGGAGAAGACGATGAAGCAATCGCTATTGATCGCCAGTGTACTGGGCGGGGGTGTGGCCCTGGGGGCCATTGGCGTCGCCGGTATCCAGGCCTTGAGCCACAAGTCGGCGCCGGCACAGGTCACAGCATCGCAGCCCGTCGCGGTGGTGGCGCAGGCCAGCGCCGCGGCCGCAACCCAGGCCGCCGCGCCGGCCGCGGTAACCGCCAGCAAACCGGTTGCCGCCGCCACCGCACCGGTGGCGGCAGCCAAACCGGCTGCGCCGAAACATGCCAGCTTCGCCAGAGTCTTGGGCAGCACCCCGATCACG
This sequence comes from Paludibacterium sp. B53371, assembly GCF_018802765.1. Classification (NCBI taxonomy): domain Bacteria; kingdom Pseudomonadati; phylum Pseudomonadota; class Betaproteobacteria; order Neisseriales; family Chromobacteriaceae; genus Paludibacterium; species Paludibacterium sp. B53371. The sequence continues at coordinate 1,373,257 of NZ_CP069163.1, read as the reverse complement.
GAAGAAGTGCAAAGCACCAAAACCGAGTGTCATCAGGTGCAGGTCGAGCGTCAGGCGCCCGTTCAGGATCAGCACCGGGTGACCGGGACCTTGCTGGGCAGCGTGGTCGGCGGCCTGCTGGGCAATCAGGTGGGCGGCGGCAATGGCAAGAAACTGGCCACCGTGGCCGGCGCCCTGGCAGGTGGCTACGCCGGCAATCAGGCGCAAGACCAGATGCAGAAGCGTGACACCTACACCGATACTGAAAACCGCTGCATGGAAGTGCCGGTGACGACACAGAAGGTAGTGGGCTATCAGGTTCGTTACTCGCTGGACGGCAAAACCGGCACGGTGCGCATGGCGCACAAGCCCGGCAAGCGCATTCCGGCCCGCAATGGCGAACTGCTGCTGCCAGGTTCGGCCAATTGATCAGCGCCCTCGCCGCGCTCGCCTCCGGGCGCGGCATCACTTAATGACATTGAAATATTTCCTTCGAAACCCTCTCTCCGGCCAATTCTTTCTGCGAATATCCCGGATCAGGACATCGCCATGCGGAAACACTGAGACGACAGACATGGCGCGTATTTTTTTCCATTTTTCCCGGTCTGAGGCTTGACTCGGAAATTTCGTATAGGTATAGTTCGGTTCTCGGATGGCAGTGACCAACGCCACCGGACCTCATGTGGGGGTATAGCTCAGCTGGGAGAGCGCTTGCATGGCATGCAAGAGGTCAGCGGTTCGATCCCGCTTATCTCCACCACAAAATTCAAAGGCCGACTCTTCGAGTCGGCCTTTATCATTTCTGCGTCCTGGCGAAAAATCCATCAAAACGGGGTCAGGTCTTGTTTTTTGCGTGCAATGCAAAAGACAAGACCTGACCCCGTTCTGCCGGCCGGCTTTGCCGGACGCTCAGGGCAGCAGATGCCCCATCTTGTCGGCCTTGGTTTTCATGTAGCGATCATTGTGCGGGTTCTGCCCGACCAGCAGCGGCACGCGCTCCACCACATCCACGCCCAGGGCCTCCAGGGTTTCGACCTTCTGCGGGTTGTTGGTCATGACCCGTACCCGCCGGATATCCAGCGCGGCCAGCATGTCGCGTACCAGGCTGAAGTCACGCATGTCCGCCGGGAACCCCAGCTGCTCATTCGCTTCGACCGTGTCCGCCCCCTGATCCTGCAGGCGGTAAGCCCGGATCTTGTTGATCAGACCGATGCCGCGACCTTCCTGTCGCAGGTACAGCAAGGCACCGCGCCCGGCCTCGGCGATCGCCGCCAGCGCCGCTTCCAGTTGAAAACCGCAATCACACTTGAGGGAAAACAGGGCATCCCCCGTCAGGCACTCCGAATGCAGACGAATCAATACCGGTTCGTCATCGCCGAACGTCCCCATGGTGAGCATGACATGCTCCTTGTCACCATCGCCGGCAAAGCCATGCAAGGTGAACACCCCCCATTGCGTGGGTAATTGACAGGACGCCACCAGACTCACCGTGACCTCCCCGACCTCTTGAGACATGCAAACTCCCGCTTTTCTTTTCTGGCGCACAGCGTACGCCATTGCCCGGCCAGGAAACAGCCCTGCCCGGGCAACAGATCATTTACTCATCGGCGACAAACGGCAACTCGGCCAGCGGCTTGGCCAGCACGATGGCCAGCGCGGCCAGCCAGACCTGGCGAGCCGGATCAAAAAATGCCCGCTCACTGGCCTCGGCATCAATAATGCCCAGCACGCGGCCTTCATGGTCCAGCACCGGCAGGCAGACCTCGCTTTGCACAGCGGCATCGCACTGATAATAGCCCCCGCCCATTTGCGACCATTCGGCCACATCATCAATCACTGCCCCCCAGCCGCTGAGACCGACCCGGCTGTTATTGCTGATTTCGGCAAAGGATTCCGTCAGGGGAAATTCGGCCCGGCTCGGACGGCCGTGATAGGCCATCTTGACCAGACGTGCCTCCTCGCCCTCGCCGCGTACGGCATAAATCCCCAGCCAGTCGGCTCCCACCTGGCGATTGGTCGAATCGATGAGGGCAGACAGATCGGTCAGGGCTGCACGCGCCGCTTCCGTTTCGCCGCCAAACCACGGCGAAAGATCGTAAGGCTCATCGGCCAGTTCATCCACCAGGGAACATGCGCCATTCTCTCCCAGCGGCGGAACGGGGAAACGGAACAGATCTCGATCGACCGGTGCCTTCGGCACGGCCAGCACAGCCGCCAGCGTGATCGCCGCAACTTGCACCTGGGTCAGATCCAGATCGAGCGATTGCTCCCTGAGGTAATCCCGCAGGGTGTGGGCAGCGATCATGGGCAACACTCCTTGAAACGTCGGGACGCTCCCGACGGCAAAAATCTTTTACACTTGATGATCTGATATTGGGTCTGATTCAGAAATGACAATACTAAATGATGAGGATGTACTGAGCATTCGTGCCGGCAAGCTGGCACGGCAACACCTGCAAGCGCACGGGCTGAAGGCAGCCGACGTCGCCGTGGTGCCCGGCGCTGCGGGCGGCCCCAAGGCCATCGGCCTGCTGGGTCTCGACCAGGCGGTCTTTCCCTGGCTGAATGCGGCGCCCCGCCCGCGGGAGTTCATCGGCGCCTCGATCGGCAGCTGGCGTCTGGCCTGCGCCCTGCAGGCAGACCCCGTCAGCCAGCTCGCGCATCTGAGCGAACGCTATATCGACACCACCTATCCCGACCCCACGGTGCACACCATTACCCGCCAGTCGGCCGAGATGTTGCACGCCCTGTTTGACGCCGAGGGCATCGAGCAAATCCTGAACCACCCGCAGCACCGGCTCAGCATCCTGGTGGCACAATCTCACGGCCTGCTCAACCGCAGCGGGCGCACGCCGCTGCTGGCCGGTCTGGCCTTCAGCGCCGGACTCAATCTGCTGTCGCGTCCGCTGCTGCGCTATGCCTTTACCCGGATGGTTTGCCACGATGTTCGCAGCTCGCTGTCGTTTCTGCCCGCAGACGGCATCCCGACCCGCCTGCGGGCACTGGATCGCGGCAACCTGCTGCCACTGTTGCTGGCCAGTGCGGCCATTCCCGGGGTCATAGAAGGGGTTCGTCTGGATGATTTGCCGGGAAGACTGCTGCGTGACGGGGGCCTGATTGACTACCACCTGGATCTGCCGTTTGACGGCAGCCGCGGATTAACGCTCTACCCGCACTTTACCGACCGCATTGTGCCGGGCTGGTTCGACAAGTTTCTGCCCTGGCGCCAGGCGCACAGCGCGCACCACCAGCACACCATCCTCATCGCCCCTTCGGCACGCTATCTGGCCAGCCTGCCTGGCGGCAAGTTGCCGGATCGCCGTGATTTCAAACGATTTGCCGGCCAGGATACCCTGCGCCAGCAACAATGGCGCACGGCGGCCGCACAGAGCCGGCAACTGGGCGATGCCTTCCTGGCGCTGTGCGACAGTGGTCGCATCGCCGACATCGCCCGGCCGCTGTTTCCGGATCAGTGACGCGCTTCGCGCGCTGCGGCCATCACATCCATCTGGAACAGCTGGTTGACTTCTTCTTCGTCGAAGACATAGCGCTGATTGCAGAAGTCACAGCCGATTTCGACACTGCCCTGCTCCTGCAGAATGGAGGCGGCTTCCTGGCCGCCCACCATCTTGAGCATGTCGGCGACCCGCTCACGGCTGCAGGTGCAGGCAAAAGACAGGCGCTCCTCATCGAATACCCGCACGGTTTCCTCGTGATAAAGGCGGTACAGGATGTCGAGTGGCGGCAGGGTCAGCAACTCCTCACTCTTCAGCGTATCCGCCAGCGAACGGGCACGAGGCCAGCCATCGGCATCACCATGGCCGTCCGGCAGGCGTTGCAGCAGCATGCCGGAGGCGCGCCCGGCATCGGCGGCCAGGATCAGACGGGTATCCAGCTGTTCGGAGCGCAGCATGTAGTTTTCCAGCATGGCGCCGACGCTGTCGCCCTCCAGCGCCACGATCCCCTGCCAGGTCTGCGACTTGTCGGTACGCGGCTCCAGGGTCATGACAAAGCGTCCGCCCTGCCCCAGCAGCGCCGGCAGCGGCAGTTGATCCGGCTCGCCGTCCCACTTGGCGGTCGCGCGCAGGGTCCGTTCATGGGTGCACTCGACCACGGCCAGGCGCAGGGCACCGGTGCCGTGCATCTGCAACACCAGCGTGCCGTCGAACTTCAGGTTGGCACCCAGCAGGGCAGCGGCAGCCATCATTTCACCCAGCACCTTGCGTACGGCCGGCGGGTAGCTGTGACGCGACAACACCTGCTGCCAGGTATCTTCCAGCGACACCACGGCGCCGCGCACCGGCGCGCCATCAAACAGAAAACGTTGCAGGCAATCAGTCTGACTCATGCTTTTTTTGATCCTTGATACTGTCCAGCGTGTACACCGTCATCGGCATGGACGAATTGACATCGAACTCGCAGCCTGCGCGCACGCCGATCTCGGCGATGGCTCGGGCATCGAGGTTTTGTTCATAGGCCACCTGCATGGCGCCCATGGCGAACTTGCGACCAGAGCCAATGGCCCAGAAGCGGGCAAACTCATAGACCTCACGCATCGGATAAACGCCGAAGATGCCGTGCGCATTGGCAACCAGCACCATCATCTGGCTCGATTCGTAGGGATCTTCCTCATCCTCTTCCGGGCGCAGGAAGAACTGGTCCTTCAACTTGGGATGCAGTTTGCGGAAGGTGTCGAACAGCCCGGCACGGCTGGTAAAGTCTTTTTTCTTCAGGCCGTCCAGAGCGGACTGCAACACCAGGTCATGGGCTGCCGAGCCGGAAATGGCGAAATAGCTGTCGCCACGCTGGAAAATCTTGTTGTGATAACAATCATAGGCAGCCAGCAACTTGTGGTCATCGCCAAAAGTTGTCTGACTGTCCGCCGCAATGGCGATCTGATTGTCTTTTTTAACCACCACGATGGTCGTCATGGCCGGACATCCGTCTGATTCAAAAAAAGCAAATGGGGGCAGTTTATCTATTCTCAACTCATATGGTAGACCGATATCCAGCCCATGTTCAGACAAAGGTCTTCTGCAGCAAAAGCAGCACAGCGGTCAGCAGGCAGGCACAGGCCACCATGGCAAAAGTCTGCGAGGCGGCCAGCAGCGCGGCCTGTTGCTCGACCATCCGGCTCAGTTGCGACCAGCCCTCGGGATTGCCAGGTACCAGGCCGAGCTGGGTTGCCAGCTGGCTGTCGTAGCCTGCGGCCAGGGCAGTGCGCGCCCGTGCCGTGACGTTCTGCCAGAAGACATCCGCCAGACCGGAGCCAGCTGCCATGGCCAGCAGGCGCAACAGGTTTTTGAGGGCATAGGCATGCACAAAGTCCAGATGCCGAAACTCGCGGAAAGTCAGCCCCGCCAGCTGCACCACCACCAACACCGGGAACAGCCCCTTGAGCAGCAGCCATGGCCACAGCCGGGTCCATGACACATCGGGTGCCGCCCCGCTGGCCAGCCCCCACAGGATCCATGCCAGCAGCACACAGCCGGCCGCCATCAACAGCCGGCGCGAGGGCAGAAAGGGGGACAGCCGGAAATAACCGGGCAGACACAGCAGCGTCCCCAGTCCGCCCAGACTGATCAGCGCACCGGTGGTGGTGAGATTAATGCCCTGCCCCTGCGCCAGATACTGGGGCACCGTGATGGAGACGGCACCGTTGATCAGATAGTAGGCAACATAGAACAGCAGACCGAGCACGAAGCGGCGACTGGCCAGCGTCGACAGCTGCAGCCAGGGGTCCGGGTGTTGCCACATGCGCCAAAACAAAACGAGCAGCAGCGCCCCGGCCAGCAGGATGCGCAACCACCAGCCGGCATCGGCACGCTGATAAGCCAGATCCTCCAGGGCATGCAGCGACAGCAACACGCCCAGACACAGGGCCAGCACCGCCCAGCCATCCAGCCGTCCTACCGGGCGGGTCACATGCACCCCGCCCGGCAACATGCGCCAGGCCAGCAGCGCCACGACAGCCCCCAGCACGGCCTGCAGCCAGAACAAGGCATGCCAGTCACCGGCCTGCATCAGGGTGGCCGCCAGCCAGGGTCCCGGCGCCGCCGCCAGAAAAATACCGTAGATGAAGCCGCGCAGCTGGCCTGGCCGACGCTCGGCGGGGACCGTCAGCTGCAACATCACCCGGGCGCAGGTCATCAGCGGGCCACCCCCGAGTCCCTGCACCACCCGGGCAACAATCAGCTGCGGCAGCGTCTGGCTGCTGGCGGCCATCACAGCCCCGAGCACAAACAGCGTCAGACCGGCCAGCAGCAGCGTGCGGATGTGATACAGACGCAACAGCCGTTCCAGGCAAAGAATCATCAGGGCGCCGGCAGCGGCATAACCGGTCAGCACCCAGAGGAATTGGTCCGGCGTGACGCCAATACCGGCGCGAATCTGGGCGCTGGAAAAGCTCACGGTACCATTGGCAAAGTAGTCGACCCCGGCGATCAGTCCGGCCATCCAGCCCAGCACTTCGCGACGCCAACGCGCAAAAGAAGACATGGCGATTCATCAATACAAGACAAAACACCATCTTACAGATCATTATTGATACAATAATCCGTCAAACTGGCTTTCAGTATTTCATTATTGGAACAATCCATGCACCTCGACGACCTCAGGGTCTTTTTCGCCGTGGCCGAACGCCTGAGTTTCACCCAGGCCGCCGAGGCGCTGAATCTGCCCAAAGCCAATGTCAGCCGCGCGGTGGCGCGCCTTGAACACATGCTGGGCACACGCCTGCTGGAGCGCAGCACCCGAAGACTGCGACTGACGGAAACCGGTACCCGGCTGGTGGCCCAGGGGGCACCGCTGACCGATCGGCTGGAAGACCTGTTGCAACAGGCCGCCGAGCATGATGATCGTCCGCGCGGCACCCTGCGCATTGCGGCACCTTATGAATTGGGGATTTTCCGTCTGGGGGACGTGCTGACCGAGCTGTTGCTGGCACACCCCACACTGGAAGCGGAAGTCGATCTGACCTCGGCCAGCCCCGATCCGCGCGACCAGCATTACGATATCGTGTTCCGCTTGCAGGGCAGCGGCCTGCCCGACTCCGGTCAGGTGGCGCGCCGTATCTATAGTGTGGCCCGCGGTCTGTATGCCGCACCGGCACTGATTGCACGCATGGGCATGCCGCAAACGCCTGACGATCTGGCCGGCTGGCCGGCCATCATCAGCCCGGAGGATCCGGAATGGCCGCTCAGTGCACCGGATGGCACTCAACATGTTTTGCGTCCTGCGGGACGGCTGCGCGCGCCCAACGTCGGCATGCGCCTGCATGGCACCATCGCCGGTCTGGGCATGAGCCTGCTGTCCACGCATTTTTGCCAGGCAGCCTTGCAAAACGGAGACATCGTCCCCCTGCTGCCGGCGTACCGCGTGGCACCGACCCGGGTCTATGCGCTGCTGCCCGGCCGGCGCCTGAAGCCGGCACGCGTCCGTGCCTTTCTGGAGCTGCTCAGCGAGGCCATGGCGCCCTGGGATCAAGAGGGTCTGGCACAATCAGTAAATTCCATGGAACAATCAAACTGATTCTCATGCCGGTGTCCGGCACATTTTTACAGGATTCTCGCCATGTGCCAGTTATTGGGCATGAACTGCAATGTTCCGACCGACATCGTGTTTTCCTTCGAAGGCTTCCACCGCCGTGGCGGCCTGACCGACCATCATGCCGATGGCTGGGGGATTGCCTTTTTCGAAGAACGTGGTTGCCGTCTGTTTCTGGATGACCGGCCCTCGGTCGATTCGCCGCTGGCCAAACTGGTGCGCGACTACCCGCTCAAGTCCACCAATGTGATTGCGCACATCCGCAAGGCAACGCAAGGCGAGGTCAAGCTGTCCAACTCGCACCCCTTCATGCGCGAGCTATGGGGACGCTACTGGATTTTCGCCCACAACGGGGATCTCAAATCCTTCCGCCCCGAGCCCGGTCAGTACTACCGGCCGGTGGGCAGTACGGATTCCGAGCGTGCTTTCTGCGCCATTCTGGAAGCCCTGCGCCAGCGCTGGGACGAGATGCCGGACGAGCAGGCGCTGTTCTCGGCGCTGGCCGAACTGAGCCGCGAGATGGCCACGCACGGGGTATTCAATTTCATGTTGTCCTGCGGCGAGTTTCTGGTCGCCCACTGCTCGACCCATCTGCATTACATCGTGCGGCAATCGCCGTTCAACAAGGCCCATCTGGTTGACGACGACCTGACCATCGATTTTGCCCAGGTCACCACGCCGCACGACCGTGTGGCGGTGATAGCCACACAGCCGCTGACCGACAACGAAAGCTGGACGGCGTTCGCCAGCGGACAGCTGATGCTGTTCCGCGATGGCACGCCGGTGCTGCAGACCCACTGCGGCCCGGGCGACTGCAAGACATAAAAAAAAACCGGGAAGCCTGGGCTTCCCGGAATCCTCGTTGACGACAGGCGGCTGCCTGTCGACCTATTACAATCTTCTCAGTAAGACTGCTCGCCGTGCACCGGTTCGACCAGACTGCCAGTACACAGGGACAGCATCAGCAGCGCCACCCTTTCGTGCACGATCACAGTGTGGTGGTTGCCGGAAAACTGCATGTAGCGACGCAGATCTTCACGCACCTTGGGCGAACCGGTCATGTCGATGATGATGTCGACACCGCCGCCCAGTTCGGCAATATCCAGCCCGTTGTGGGTCACCAGCACGCCACGCTCCTTGGCCAGCTTCATGCCGGGCGTGTCGGTATTCAGATCGGCCACGCCGACCACTTCAACAAACGGCGCATTCAACAGTTGCTTGAGCAATGGGGTACCGGTTTCGCCGGCACCGATAATACCGATTTTGAATGATGCCATCGGCTTATTCCTTTTACAGTGTATTAATTATGACAAAAACACTGTAACAAGAAGGGTCTTTGCCAGGATTTGAGCCAGATCAACTGATTGACATATCAAATCTTGACCAATTCGAGCGGAATCGGGATGTAGCTTTCGATCGGTGCCTTCTCCAGCAACTGCCTGGCCGTCAGCACGCCCTGCCGACCTATCATGTCCGGTCGCTGGGCAATGGTGGCCGCCATTTTGCCGGCACGAATGGCGGCCAGCGCGTCGGAAGTGGCATCAAACCCCACCACCAGCACCCGGTCCTGCCCGGCTGCCTGCAAGGCTTTCAGTGCACCGAGCGCCATTTCGTCGTTCAGGGCAAACACGGCATCAATCTTGCCGTACTGCTCAATGATGGCCTTCATCTGCTGCTCGGCTTTCTGCCGATCGAAATCTGCGCTCACCCGCGCCAGCAGATGCAAGCCCTTGGCTTCATGCAAGACCAGGTTAAAGCCCTGGTCACGCTCGATGGAAGCCGAGGCCCCCGCCAGGCCAAGCAGCTCGACAACGCGCCCCTTGCCACGCAGACGATCCTTGATGTACTCCCCGGCCATCCGGCCACCGGCCATATTGTCGGAAGAGATATGCGCCACGACATTGCCGGCGCTGACCGAACGATCCAGCGTGACCACCGGAATGCCGGCGCGGTTGGCTGCGGCGACACTGGCGGCCACTTGCTGAGAATCAGTGGGATTGAGCAGCAGAACCCGAACTTTCCTGGCAATCAGCGACTGGATATCGGCCTGCTGCCTGGCGGTATCATCATGTGCATCGAGCACGATCAGACGAAACCCGCTTTCGCGCGCCGCTTGCTCGGCTCCCTGCTTCAGGGCCTTGAAAAATGGATTGGAGACATTGGAGATCGCCAGGCCGATGACCGGCATGTCCGTACTGCTGTGGGCCGGCGCACTGGCTTCCTGGCCACTGCCCCCTCCGGAGCAGGACGTCAGCCCGATCAGAGTCAGCACCACACCGAAACGCAGCCATCCCGCACAGAATCGCATCTCACCTCTCCGCCCCATGTTGGTAGGTATTTATACACTTATAGTCCATAACAAATGAATGGATTTTTGGCGAAATATCCTATGATCATTTTCGAGTGTCGTGAAATTGGCGCACTACATCGACGTGAAGAAAATACCCTGCCAGACAGCCTTTTACGCTTAATGCAGGAGCATCATCAAGCAACTTGCTTCATTTGAAGGTAATTTTTTTGCAACAAATGTTTGACACGCCTGCCACTCGGGCAAAAAAATAGCCGCAAACGATTGCGCAATCGTTTTCTAGATGCCGCACCGCGCAACCAACCTCGTTAACGATGGAGAAGAACAACGATGAAAACCAGTCGTATTTTCAAATCCCTGACCCTGGCGCTGGTCATGGCCGCCATTCCGATGCAATACGCTTCTGCCGCTGAAAAACCGAAGGTTGCGCTGGTGATGAAATCACTGGCCAATGAGTTCTTCCGCACCATGGAAGACGGCGCCAAAGACCATCACAAGCAGCATGCCGCCCAGTATGACCTGCTGACCAACGGCATCAAGGATGAAACCGACACCGCCAACCAGATCCGTATCGTTGAACAAATGATCGTCGAGCACGCCAACGCCATCGTCCTGGCACCGGCGGACTCCAAGGCGCTGGTGCCGGTCGTCAAGAAGGCAGTCGATGCCGGCATTCTGGTGGTGAACATCGATAACCGTCTCGATCCGGCCACGCTGAAGAGCAAGGGCCTCAACGTGCCGTTCGTCGGCCCGGACAACCGCAAGGGTGCCCGTCTGGTCGGTGACTACCTGGCCAAGCAGCTGAAGAGCGGTGACAAGGTCGGCATTCTGGAAGGCGTGTCCACCACGACCAACGCCCAGCAACGTACCGCCGGCTTCCAGGACGCCATGAAGGCCAAGGGTGTCAATGTGGTCGGTGTTCAGTCCGGTGACTGGGAAATCGACAAGGGGAATACCGTCGCTTCGGCCATGCTGCGCGAACATCCGGACCTGAAGGCCCTGCTGTGTGGTAACGACAATATGGCCCTGGGTGCCGTTGCTGCGGTCAAGACTGCAGGCAAGGCCGGCAAGGTAAAGGTCGTTGGCTATGACAATATTGCGGCCATCAAGCCGATGCTGGCCGATGGCCGTGTTCTGGCGACCGCCGACCAGTATGCCGCTCAGCAAGCTGTATTCGGTATCGAAACCGCGCTGAAGGCGCTCAAGGCCAAGACGCCGCAAAGCGCCCTGCCGGCCGTGTTTGAAACCAAGGTTTCGCTGATCACCCGTTAATCACCCTCCCCCCGACGCCGGCCGCATTGCGGCCGGCGGTTTATCGGAGATGTCGCATGACAGAACCAGCCCCGATCCTGCGCCTGCAAGGCATCGGCAAGACCTATGCCACACCTGTGCTGGCCGATGTCGATCTGGCGCTCTACCCGGGTGAAACCCTGGCGCTGACCGGTGAGAACGGTGCAGGCAAGAGTACGCTCAGCAAGATTATTGCCGGATTGATTCCGGCCTCCGCCGGCACAATGCTGCTGGGTGACAAGCCCTATCAGCCGCAGTCTCGCACCGAGGCAGAAGCACTCGGCATCCGCATGGTGATGCAGGAGCTCAGCCTGGTCCCGACACTGTCCGTGGCGGAAAACCTGTTTCTTGGCCAGCTGCCGCAGCGTGCCGGTTTCATCCGCCAGCACTCGCTGTATGAGCAGGCGGCCGCCCATATGCAGTCGATCGGCCTGACGCGTATCGATCCGCGTCAGCTGGTGGGCGAACTGGGCATCGGCCACCAGCAGATGGTGGAGATCGCCCGCAGTCTGCTGGGCCCCTGCAGACTGCTGATCCTGGACGAGCCCAGCGCCATGCTGACCCGTCACGAGATCGACCACCTGTTCCAGCAAATTGCACGTCTGAAGTCCGAAGGCGTCAGCATCATCTATATTTCGCATCGTCTGGATGAGGTCGAGCAGATTGCCGACCGGGTCACCGTCCTGCGCGACGGACGTCATGTCGCGACCCAGCCGATGTCTGCGCTCAATCAGGAAGCCATTGTCGGCCTGATGGTCGGCCATCAGGTTGCCGCCAGTGAGGTGCGGGCGCCGGTCAAGACCGAGAAGCCGGCGCTGAGCGTGCGCGGTCTGACCCGCGGTCAGCGCGTGCGCGACGTCAGTCTGGACGTGTATCCGGGGCAGATCTACGGTATCGCCGGCCTGGTCGGCTCCGGCCGTACCGAATTGTTGCGCCTGATCTTCGGTGCCGACCGCAAGGACAAGGGGGATATCTTTTTGCATGGCGCCGAACAGCCCATCAAGATTGATTCGCCGGTCAGCGCGGTCCGCCACGGGATCGGTCTGATTCCGGAAGACCGCAAGTCGCAGGGGCTGTTGCTGGACAAATCAATCACCCTCAATACCTCGCTGGCCCGACTTGGACATTTTGCCCGGCGCGGCTGGCTGAACCTGAGCGACGAGCAGCGCTCGGCGCGCGATTTCGTCAAGTTGCTGGGCATCCGCTGTCATTCGGACGCGCAGGCAACCGGCGAATTGTCCGGCGGCAATCAGCAGAAGGTGGTGTTTGCGCGCTGGATCTTGCGCGACTGCCCGGTCTTGCTGCTGGATGAGCCGACCCGCGGCGTGGATATCGGCGCCCGTGCCGACATTTATGCCCAGATGCGCAAGATGGCCGATGAGGGCAAGGCCCTGCTGGTGGTCTCCAGCGATCTGCGCGAATTGATGGAAATCTGTGACCGTATCGGCGTGATGAGCGCCGGGCAATGGGCAGGCAGCTTTGCCCGGGACGAATGGGATCAGCAGACTTTGCTGGAAGCGGCTTTCAGCGGCTACAGCACATTGAGCCAGGATGGACGACAAGGATAATCATGACAACGCAAAACCCTACCCGCCGCTGGTTTAGCGGCGTTGCCGGCACCTACCTCGGACTGGCGATCGCCCTGTTGGCCATGGTGCTGTTTTTCGGCGCAATGAGCGAATACTTCCTCAGCGCCAATACCTTCATCACCATCGCCAATGACATTCCCGCCCTGACGGTCATGGCCGTCGGCATGACCTATGTGCTGATCATCGCCGGTATCGACCTGTCGGTCGGCTCGGTGATGGCACTGTCCAGTGCGCTGTGCTCGCTGGCGATGCTGCGCTGGGGCTGGAGCCTGACCCCTGCCCTGCTGCTCGGCCTGCTGTGCGGCGCCGCCTGCGGCTCGCTCAACGGACTGGTTTCGGTACAGTGGCAATTGCCATCGTTCATCGTGTCGCTCGGCATGCTGGAAGTCGCCCGGGGCGCAGCCTATGTGGTGACCGATTCGCGCACCCAGTACATCGGCAGTGATGTCGACTGGCTCAGTTCCAACCTGATCGGCGGGATCTCGCCAGCCTTCCTGATCGCCCTGGCGGTCATCGTGATCGGCCAGACAGTTCTGACACGCAGCGTGTTCGGACGATATATGATTGGCATTGGTACCAACGAAGAAGCCATGCGCCTGGCCGGCGTCGACCCGCGCCCCATCAAGGTGGCCGTGTTTGCGCTGATGGGTTTGCTGGCCAGCGTGGCCGGTCTGATGCAGACTTCACGCCTGGAAGCTGCCGACCCCAACACCGGGATTGGCATGGAGCTGCAGGTGATTGCGGCGGTGGTCATCGGCGGCACCAGCCTGATGGGCGGCCGCGGATCGGTCATCAGCACCTTCTTCGGGGTACTGATCATCGCCGTCCTCGAGGCAGGCATGGCGCAGATCGGGGCTTCGGACCCCACCAAACGGATCATCACCGGCCTGGTCATCATCGCAGCGGTGATGCTGGATAAATATCGCGATCGGCGCAAGCAGGGGCGCCAGGCAGGTTAATCATGGCCACAATGAAACAGGTTGCCGAGCGGGCCGGCGTCTCCATCAGCAGCGTATCGCATGTGCTCAACGGCACGCGTCACGTCAGCGATGAAGTCAGACGGCGCATCGAAGACGCCATGCAGGCACTGTCTTATGTGCCCAGCGCGGTGGCACGCAGCCTGAAGCACAATGTCACGCGGACGCTGGGCATCATGCTGCCCAACAACAGCAACCCGTATTTCGCCGAGCTGATCCACAGCATTGAGGATCGTTGCTACAAGGCGGATTACAACGTGGTGTTGTGTAACTCGGACGACGACCCGGTCAAGCAGAGCGTGTATCTGCGGGTATTGATGGAAAAACGGGTCGACGGTCTGATTGTCATGTCTTCCGGCGACTCGCCGGACCTGCCGGAACTGCTCTCCCGGCTGAAGGTCCCGCTGGTGCTGGTTGATCGCCAGTGGGCCTCGCTCGACTGCGACACCGTCACCAGCGACCATCGCATGGGGGCCTACCTGGCCACCCGGCATCTGATTGAACTGGGACACCGGGAAATCGCCTGCATCGCCGGTCCGGAGCATCTGGCGCCGAGCAAGCTGCGCACCGCCGGCTGGCGCGAGGCGCTGGCCGAGGCCGGTCTCGAGCCCGGGCCGCTGGTCTTTGCCGACTTCACCAGCCACGGCGGCTATGATGCCACCCGACGCCTGTTGCAGTCTCCCTACCGGCCGCAGGCCATTTTTGCCTGCAACGACCTCATGGCCATTGGTGCCCTGTGTGCCGCACATGAAACCGGCCTGGTGGTCCCGCATGATCTGTCGGTGGTCGGCTTCGATGACATCGAGCTGGCGGCTTTTACCTGCCCCCCGCTGACGACGGTGGCTCAGCCCAAGCAACGCATCGGCGAGGTCGCCACCGAACTGCTGTTCGAACGGCTGCACCATGACCGCACGGAGCCCTGCAAGATCGCTCTGCAGCCGACACTTTGCCTGCGCGCCTCATCGGCACCACCCCGCGCCAAGGATAAACACTGAAATGAGCCATTCCCCGCTTTCTCCACGCCATGTGGCTGTCGTTGGCAGCCTGAACATGGATCTGGTGCTGCGTGTACCACGCAGCCCACAGGCCGGCGAAACCCTGCTGGGCCATGACTTTGCACTGCACCCGGGCGGCAAGGGCGCCAACCAGGCCGTGGCCTGTGCCCGCCTGGGCGCGACGGTCAAAATGATCGGCAAACTGGGCGACGATGTCTTTGCCATCCAGCTGCGCGAAACCCTGGGCGCCGCCGGGGTCAACCATGATCACGTCCGCACGGCCAATGGTCCGAGTGGCATTGCCATGATTGTGGTCGAAGATAACGGCCAAAACCGCATCATGCTGGCGCCGGGCGCCAACGGCAGCCTGAGCGCGGCAGACGTGCAGAATGCCGCCGGCGAGATTGCCGGTGCCGCCCTGCTGGTCTGCCAGCTCGAAGTGCCGACCGAATGCATGCAAAGCGCCTTTGAAGTGGCCCGCCAGGCCGGTGTACCGATTCTGTTCAACCCGGCGCCGGCCATGCCGCTGACACCGGAACTGCTGTCGGTCGATTATCTGGTGGTCAACGAAACCGAGGCGGCCCTGATTGCCGGTCTGCCGGTCAATGACCGCCCGCAGGCCATCGCTGCGGCAGAACAATTGCGCCAGGCCGGCGCCGCCACGGTACTGCTGACCCTGGGTGCCGATGGCGCCCTGATCGTCGACGCCGCCGGGACTCGTCACTACCCTGCCTGCCCGACCAGGGTCGTGGACACGACCGCTGCCGGCGACACCTTCATCGGCGGCGTTGTCGCCGGGCTGCAAGAAGGCATGTCGATCGACAGCGCCGTACAGCTGGGCATGCAGGCGGCGGCCATCACCGTCAGCCGCCCCGGCGCCCAGCCCTCCATCCCTTTCCGTCACGAACTCTCAGGCCAAGACACAGCGGCTTCCGGTGTGTAAGCCTTCCGAATCTCATGAAAAAAACATTCCTGTTGAACAGTGCACTGTCTGAAGTGATCGCCCGCATGGGGCATGGTGACTTGCTGGTGATCGGTGATGCCGGCCTGCCCATCCCCCCCGGCCCTCAACGCATCGATCTGGCGGTCAGCCAGGGGGTGCCGGATTTCCTTGCGGTACTGGATGCCGTGCTGAGCGAAATGCAGGTCGAATCGACCATCGTGGCGCAAGAACTGGCCAAGGTCAGTCCGGCCATGCATGCCTCGATCCAGGGCCGGATCAGCCCGACGCCGGTCGAGACGCTCAGCCACGAGGATTTCAAGCAACTCACCGCCCGGGCCGTCGCCATGGTACGCACCGGCGAATGCACTCCGTACGCCAATATCATCCTGCGCGCCGGCGTGGCATTCTGACATGAACAAGGCGCGGGGGTTTCCCGCGCCTTGGCGTGCAACAGATCAATGCCATTCGGGGTCAGTGCAGGCTGTCACGCGACAGAAAGCGCAGATACCCCAAGCCCTCCAGCCAGAAACCACCATCGGCCAGCGGGGTCGCCTCTTCCAGCTCGGCCACCGTCAGCACCAGGTCATGGCCATCCACCCGGGCCTCCAGGGCCACATCGTCATCATCGGCAAACTCTTCGGACACCGGCTGACGCTCCGGTTTAATGAACTGGTTATTGACCTGAATATATTCCGACTCGTTGAGCAAGCGCAGGATGTTCATGATGAGCTCCTTGTGATGCATGAAAGAATCGAACTCGACAGTGTCCAACCAGTCGTGGATGCGCCCTGTCTTCACACGCACCCCATCTGCACGCCTTGTTTACAGATACCCTCTCTCTGCCATGGAAAACGTCTTTTGCCTTGTCACCACCACATGGTCGAGCAACTTGATATCGACCTCGCGCAGCAGTTTCTTGAGCGTGTCGGTCACCAGATAATCCGGCAATGACGGCTCCGGATCGCCCATCGGATGGTTGTGGGCCAGAATCAGCCCGGCGGCATTGTGTTGCAGGGCCAGACGAACCACCTCGCGCGGATAGACCCGGGTTTCGGTCAGCGAGCCACGAAACAACTCCTGAGCCGTTATTACATGATTGCGCACGGAGAGGAAAATAACCATAAAAATTTCAATGTCGCTCGCCCCAAGACGCAGGCGCAGATAATCGGATACCCGCTGCGGCGTGTCGAGCACATCGTCTTGCGCCATTTCCTCACGCAAGGCCCGCTGCGCCAGCTCGCGCACTGCCAGCAGCCCCGCGGCCTTGACCGGGCCGAGGCCGCCCAGCGCCGTCACCTCGCTCACCCGGGCAAACAGCAGACCGGACAGGGAGCCGAAGCGGTTGAGCAGCTCGCGACCCAGATCCACCGCGCTGCGGCCACGCGCACCGCTGCGCAGGAAAATAGCCAGCAATTCCGCATCACTCAGCGCAGCAGGCCCTCTGGCCAACAGTTTTTCCCGCGGACGCTCGAGCACGGGCCAATGAGAGATCGCCATCTTGTTCCTCCGGTCAGGTTGAAATGCCCCTTTTTACCACCGCAACGCCAGAGACACCCGTCAGCCCGGTTCGAGCGCGCGAGCCCCGGCAAAATCCGTTACACTGCCGGGATGTCATCAGGCAAAGTAACCGAGCTCATGTCCTCAAAACGCATTCTTCTCGGCGTGACCGGCGGCATCGCCGCCTACAAGGCCGCCGAACTGACCCGTCTGCTGATCAAGGCCGGCCATCATGTCGAAGTCGTCATGACCGAGAACGCCACCCGCTTCATCGCGCCACTGACCTTCCAGGCACTGTCCGGCAACCCGGTCTACACCAGCCAGTGGGACGACCGTCCGACCAACGGTATGGCGCATATCGATCTGTCGCGCCGCGCCGACCTGTTTCTGATCGCGCCGGCCACGGCCAACACCCTGTACAAGATTGCCCATGGCGCGTGCGACGACCTGCTGTCCACGCTGATCGCCGCGCGCACCTGCCCGCTGGCCGTGGCACCGGCCATGAACCGGCAGATGTGGGAAAACCCCGCCAACCAGCGCAATCTGGCCACCCTGCGCGCCGACGGCGTCACCGTGTTTGGTCCGGACAGCGGCGAACAGGCCTGTGGCGAGGTTGGCGAGGGACGCATGATGGAGCCCGAAGCCATCGCGGAACTGGTGCATGGCTTCTTCCGGCCCAAGTCGCTGGCCGGCAGGCGTGTTTTGCTGACCGCCGGCCCGACCTATGAAGCCATCGACCCGGTGCGCGGCATCACCAACATCAGCTCCGGCAAGATGGGCTATGCCCTGGCACGCGCCTGCCGCGATGCCGGCGCCGAGGTCATGCTGATCTCCGGCCCCACCGCCCTGGCCGCGCCGATTGCCGTCCCGCGCATCGATGTCGCCAGCGCCCGGGACATGCAGCAGGCCGTGCTGACCCACGTCGGTCAGAGCGACATTTTCATCAGCGTCGCCGCCGTCGCCGACTATCATGTCAGCAACCGCGCCGAGCACAAGCACAAGAAGGGCGAGGCGCCACTGGAAATCCGGCTGGCGGAAAACCCGGACATCCTGCGCAGTGTGGCCGCCCTGCCTGCGGCCCCCTTCTGCGTCGGCTTTGCCGCGGAAAGCCGCGAGCTGCTGACCTTTGCCGAACAGAAGCGGCGCAGCAAGCGCCTGCCGATGCTGGTGGCCAATCTGGCGCAGACTGCCATGGGCGCGGACGACAATCAGGTCGTGATTCTGGACGATCAGGGCAGTCACGCCTTGCCGGCCATGAACAAACAGGCGGTGGCCGAAGCCATCGTCGACCATCTGGCCACCCTGCTGGCCGCCCCTCAACCCCTATAGCGCGAGGACCGCATGAAACCCGTTATCGACGTCAAAATTCTCGACCAGCGACTGCACGACAACCTGCCTGGCTATGCCACCCCGGGCTCTGCCGGCCTGGATCTGCGCGCCGCCATCGAGCAGGACATCCAGATCAACCCCGGCGAGACCCATCTGGTACCGACCGGCATGGCCATCCATATTGGCGATCCGGGCTTTGCCGCCATGATCCTGCCGCGCTCCGGGCTGGGGCACAAACACGGCATCGTGCTCGGCAATCTGGTCGGGCTGATCGACTCCGACTACCAGGGCCAGCTATTTGTCTCGGTATGGAACCGTGGCAGCGAGCCCTTCCGCCTGACGCCGCTCGAACGCATTGCCCAGCTGATCGTGGTACCGGTAGCCCAGGTCGACTTCAATATCGTTGACGACTTCGCCGCCTCCGAGCGTGGCGCCGGCGGTTTCGGCAGTACCGGGCGCGCCTGAGATGCAACAGGCGGAACTCTTCGCCCTGCTGGCCGAGATGGGCATCCAGTACGTCAAGGTCGACCACCCTGCCTATGGCTCGGTGGAGGACTATCACCGCGACGGCATCACCTTTCCCGGTCAGTGCGTGAAAAACCTGTTCCTGAAGAACCGCAAGGGCAACCGCTTTTATCTGCTGGTGCTGGATGAGCTGAAGACCGCCGACCTGGCGGCACTCGCCAGCCAGGTGGACGAGGCCCGCCTCTCCTTTGCCTCGGAAGATCGCCTGCAGGAACTGATGCAGCTCACCGCCGGCTCGGTGACGCCGTTCGGCCTGGCCAACGATGTCGAGCACCGCATCACGCTGCTGCTCGACAGCGACATCGACCCGGATCAGCTGATCGGTTTCCATCCGATGAGCAACGACTCGACCATCTGCCTGAGCGTGCCGGACTTCTTGCGCTTCCTGCGCCACACCGGCCACGAACCGGTACAGGTTCAGGTCTGAATCTGCCAATGCAAACAGCCCGGTTTCCCGGGCTGTCAGGCTGTAGACAAAGGTGGTCTGCGATCAGGCTGGAGGACCCGGCAAAGCCGGGCCTTGTCACCAACTGACTGATTTTCCAGCCTGCCCATCGAATCCCAATCCCCTCACCCTTGCCCTGCAAGGGGGCGTCCGCTGCGCGGACATGGGTTTGTCAGCAAGCTGACAGCCCGGTTTCCCGGGCTGTTTTTTTATCTCGGATCAGGCGACCTCGTGGCGCACGGCGCTGCGCAGCAGCAAGACTTTCAGGTGCTCGCTGATACGATCGACACGGTCATGGAAATGATTCAGGAATACCAGCCCGATCAGGGCCACGGTAATCCCCATGGCCGTCGCCAGCAAGGCGGTACCAATTCCGGCAGACACCCCCTTCGGATCAGAAATGCCATGCTCGGCCAGGGTGGTGAAGGTTTCAATGATGCCGAGAATGGTGCCCAGCAGCCCGAGCAGCGGTGCGGCGGTCACGATGGTGTCGAGGATCCACAGGTTTTTCTGCATGCGCGACTTGGTACTCAGGAACACGGCACTGGACAAGTGCTGGATATCTTCCGCCGAACGCGCCTGTTTCATGTCGGCCATCATGGTACGCAGGGCCTGAGCCGGCAGGCTGTCACGCTCGATCAGCGATTTCGGCAGCAGATGCAGTTCGCCGGCGTGCCCGGTCACGGCCACTTCCAGTTCTCGGGCATGTCGCTGGGTCTGGACGTAATAAACCAGCCGCTCGACGCAGACGAAAATGGCCAGCGCCAGGCAAACATACATCAGGTAGAAAGTCGCCGTGTGCAGGCTGGTATAGTCAATATGCATGATTCTTTTTCTCCATCTGCCGGGGCCCCAGGCCCCGGCGATCCTTCAGGTTACAGGTCTGCCGACAGGGTGACGGCAATGGCACGCGGGGCGCCAAGGTTGTAATACACGCCATCGCTGGACTGCGACTTGACGCCGGAGCTGAGCGAGGGCACACGGTAGCTGGTATTGAACACATTGCTCAGATTCAGCTTGATGGTCGGGTTCTTGACCAGGCCGACGCTGTTGAAGCGGTAGCCCGCATCAAAGTCCACCGTGGTGTATTCCGGCACTGCCTCATCATTGACCAGCGTGGCGTATTGCTTGCCGGTGTGCTTGATATTGGTCCGGGCGAAGAACGGGCCTTGTGCATACTGCAGCGACAGGGCCGCCATCCAGTTCGGTGTCATCGGGAAATACTTGCCCGAGGTCGGCAGGGTGCCGCCCTGCGCCGGAATATTGCTCAGAATCCGGCTGCGGTTCAGCGTCAGCGAGGTGTAGGCACTCCAGCCATTGACCGGCGCAGAACCCAGCTCCATCTCGGCCCCCCAGACATGCACATCCCCGGCATTGATATAGGTGCTCTTGCCGGTCACCGGATCGGTGGAGTTGGCCATGCGATTGCGGAAATCGACGTTGAACAGCGAGCCGCTGAAGGTCAGCAGGCTACCCTGGTAGCGATACCCCAGATCGGTGTTGATGGAGGTTTCCGGGGCAATATTGCCGTTCAGCGTCACTTTCCCGCCCACCAGCTGGACATAGCTGTTGCTGGGGGCATAGGCAAAGTTCGGCGGCGCCTTGAAGTTTTTCGCCACATTCATGAACACCTGCTGCGATGGTGTCAGGTTGTAGCGGAACCCCAGACTCGGCAGAACATCGCTATAGGTCTGCGTGATGTTGTAATTGGTCTGGTTAACCTGGGCATTCGGCGCAGTGGAATAGTAGTCATCGGCATGATGCGTGAAGTCGCGTTTGACGGTCGGTGCACGTACCCCCGCATTGATATTCAGATCATCCTTCAGCAGGCTGATCGAATCCTGGGCGAAGAACTGATAGGCGGTACTGATGGTATCCCAGTCACGCAGCTGCGCCAGCGAGCCATCGGCACGGGTCACCAGCGAACCGTTCAGCCAGGAACTGACGGGCGTACCGTCATTGTTGACCAGCGACATCGGCGAGGTCTGGCGATGCTCCGCACGCTCGTACCACACCCCGCCCAGCAATTGATGCATGCCCCATGTCTTGGACAAGGACAGGGTGATCCCCGGGCGATTGGTCTTGGTCACCGACTCGCTGAAAATCAGCACCTTGTCCAGGGTATCGGTGTCGACACCGCTGCCGCCGTTGAGGTTGACCGTGCCGGTCAGAGTGCCCGTCGCCGCGTTGTAGAAGCGGTTTTCGTTCTGGATCTTGGCCCCCGTGCCACCGGCGCCGTAGCCATACCAATAGTAGGGCTGAACCTTCAGCGTGGTCGTGTCATCCAGCTTGAACACGCCATTGGCCGAGAAAATGACATTCTCGAAGGGATTGATCGACTGTTTGTAATAGGCAGGGCTCTGAGCCGTCTCGACCTGGGCCCCCGGGCCGGGGTTGGTGTGCGCCGCGCCGGGCTGGAAGCTGGCGGCATAGTCGGCGTTATAACCGTTCTGCTGCAGCTCAGAGAGCTTCGGCTGGTAAAGGTTGTAGTTGAACATGCGATTGTAGAGCAGCGAGGCGTCGATATAGCTGCCCGGCGACAGATCGTAACGCCCGCCCATATCCACGTGATCACGGGTGGCATCACCCTCACCCTTCCACTTGTCGACTTGGGAGTGCGACATCGACAGATAGGCATGTGCCTTGCCGTCGGCAAAGTCACCACTGTCGACACGGCCATAGGTACGGCTCAGGGCATTGCTGCCGAGCGTCTGCGCCAGGCGGAAACGACGCTGCTTCTCCGGCGAGCAGGTATTGAACCCCAGGTTGCCACCGGTGGCGCCGACATGCGGCGCATCGGTATCGGTCGAACCCTGGGTGACAAAGGCATCACAGAGGTTCTCGTTATCCATGTATTCGGACGGATACACCGCAAAGCTGCCCGAGTCATTGACCGGCACACCATTGACGGTCACGCCGATCTGGTCGGAGTTGAAGCCACGCATGGTCAGCGCGCCACCGAACATGCCGGTGCTGTCGAAACTGGAGGCATTCACCCCGGCCAGCATGTTGATATTTTGATACAGGTTGCCGGTCGGGCTGGACTTCTCGATCGACGAACGGCTGACATTGCTGCGCGCCTTGACGCCATCATCCTGCTGGAGATAGCCCGCTCCCAGCTTGTCCCCTTCGCCGGTGATGGTGACCGTCCCCAGTTCCGACGTATTGTCGGCATGCGCCAGCGGGCTGGCCAGCGCAGCAAGTACGGCCAGCACAACGGGCCGCAAATTAGTCTGTTTCATTGGATTATGTCTCTGCACAAATCAAGCGGTGGATCAGTTGGTTGGCGGCTCGTACTTGAGCCGGGTACAAAACACATGGCTGGTATCGCCACTGAAGGTCCCTTCCGGAAAGGCCGGATAGGAAATCGTGTTGAGCAGACGCTGCGCTGCCTTGTCCAGCGAGGCAAAACCGGATCCCTGCTGAACGGACACATTGCGTACCCCCCCGTCACGCCCCAGTTCGACACAGGCGTGCACGGTGCCCTCGGGCTTCTCGATGGCCACTTCACGCCCAGTCGGATAGCTCTTCTGCCGCTCGATATAGGCACGCACCTTGGCTTCGAACTCACGATCGGCGCTGACATTGGCTTTGGGGGCCGGCTCGGCCGCCCGCACCGGACTCGGTACCGGGCTCGGTGTGGTCACAGTGCGGCTGGGTGCCGCGGGCACGGCACTGGGTTGCGGGATCGGGCTGGGTGCAGGCTGCGGCTTGCTGACCGCCTGCCGCAGCACAGGCTGTGGCTGGGCAACGGGCGCAGGTGCCTGAGCTTGCGGCATCGGCGGCGCAGGTTGTGGCTCGGGCGGCGCAGGCTGCAGCTCAATGGCAATCGCCTGCTTTTCCTGATGGAAATGCGGCAGCGGTGCCAGATGCGCCAGGCCATACAGGCCCGCCATGACCAGGGCCGCAACCAGGGCGGCCAGCGCCTCACGGCGCTGGTCGGCCGCGCTGTCGTAGACCAGCTGGCTGCTCATGACTTTTTCTTTGCTGCGATGGAAATCTGGCTGACACCGCTGTCACGCACCAGGTCCATGACATCGACCATCTGCTGCACACGGGCGGCGTCATCGCTCTTGAGGACCACGGACAGGGACTGACCCGGCTGCTGCAGGGCCTTCAGTCCGGCGGACAGGGCCCCCGGCGCAATATCCTTGCCATTGAGCTGTACTGCGCCCGTGGCGGAGACGGTGACGACAGCAGGCTTGATGGCCGTGGACTGGGCGGCATTGCGCGAAGAAGGCAACTGGGTCGTCAGGCCGGTCGACGGAATGACATTCAGGCTGATCAGGACGAAAAAGACCAGCAGGAACATCATGACATCGATCATGGGAATGATTTCGATCCGCGCCTTTTTGCGCGGCTCTTCATCGAGGAAGTACATGCACTTTCACCTCAAACAATATTGGCTCGAGGCGAAGATACATGCCGCAACTTACACTTATGAGAAATATATATTAATAAGGCATTTCCATTCACAATGAATGTCCGAATGGAAAAATACCCGCCGCCAGGGCCGCGCGCCCAGGTACATCCTGACAGCACCGCGCATCAGATCACTGATTATTCATGGCTTTTCCCAGAAAGCCCTCCCCCGCAAACAACCGGCACGCCAGCGTCATGAGCACACACAAACTCATTACTTTGTTAATTTTTCTAGAAACCGTCATCTTTAATTCATTTCAATAAGCGGGCATTTCCAAATTTTCAATGACATTGTCACTGTTGTGGCAAAAAAAAAACGCGCACCGAAGTGCGCGTTTCCGCGGACCAAAAAACTCAGGCCAACATGTGATTGCTCAACTCCCGCATGCCGGCAGACAACATCGCCAGATCCAGCGTCTCGAAGGCCTGCAGTTCGGCAAACATCTGCTGGCAGATCTCCACGTGCTGAGCCCGCTTGGCCAGCCACTGCCCGGCAAAGGCCTGATTGTCTCCGGCATCGGCCAGTGCCTGGCTGGTCAGGGAACGCTGCATGCGATACAGATCATCGCGCAAGGCCGAGCGTGCCAGCGACTGCCAGCGGTTATCACGCGGCAGGCCGGTAATGGCATCACGCAGCCAGTCGAGCTGAAGATCGGCCGCCAGTCGATAGTAATTGCGTGCCACCACCTCCGGGCTCACCTTGGCCGTTTCTGCCAGCTCGAGGATATCCATCAGCGACACGGCGAACTCGAGCCGAGCCAGCACCCGCGCCAGATCCTGCGGCACATTCGGCAGGTTCAGTCGCGCCTCCCAGTCTGCCACCACCGGATACTGCATGGAGCCGATCAAGTCGGGCAGCAGGGCAAGCAGAGCACCGACCTTGTCGGCATAGCGGGCCACCTGTTTTTCGACCGAGCCGACCGGGCGCAGATTGCGCAGCACCCAGCGCGTCACCCGCTCGACCAGCGTGCGCACCAGCACCATCATCGTCATCTGACGATCGGCCGGCACACGGTTATCCAGCGACTCGATACGCTGCCACAGCGACTCGGCATCGAAGACCCGACTGGCAATCCACCAGGCACGGGCGATTTCGGCTGCAGAGAACGGTGACTCTTCCTGCAGACGGAACACGAAGGTGGTCCCCATGCGGTTGACGATCTGGTTGGCCAATTGATTGGCAATGATCTCGCGCTTGAGGTGATGACGCTCCATCTGGGTGCGGAATTTCTTCTGCAGCGCCTTGGGGAAGTAATTCACCAGAACCGGCAGAAAGTCAGGATCATCCGGCAGATCACTGGCCAGCAAGGCCTGATCCAGCGAGATCTTGCTATAGGCCAGCAACACACCAACCTCCGGCATGGTCAGCCCCTGACGGGCCAGACGGCGCTCGTTGATCTGGGTGTCGTTCGGCAGGAACTCCAGCTCGCGATTGAGCTCACCGGTTTTTTCCAGATGGTGGATCAGGCGGGCGTGGGTCGACAGCATCGAGGCCGCTTCCTGACGCTTAATGGCCAGCAGCTCGGTCTGCAGATAGTTGTTGCGCAGCACCAGCTCGCCGACCTCCTCGGTCATCTCGGCCAGCAACGCATTGCGCTGTTTGAGCGTCATGTCACCGGCCTGCATGACAGCGCCCAGCAGAATCTTGATGTTCACCTCATGGTCCGAGCAGTCCACCCCGGCCGAGTTGTCGATGGCATCCGAGCAATTGAGCCCGCCCTTCAGGGCAAACTCGATCCGCCCCTTCTGGGTGCAGCCCAGATTACCGCCCTCCGCCAGCACCTTGACCTTGAGGTCGCAGGCGTTGACGCGCAGGCCGTCGTTGGCGCGGTCATGCGCATCGGCATGGCTTTCACTGCTCGCCTTGAAGTAAGTACCAATGCCGCCGTTATAGAGCAGATCGGCCTCTGCCGTCAGGATGGCGCGGATCAGCTCGTTGGGCGCCAGATGCTCCTCCTCCACCCCCAGCCAGGCACGCACCTCCGGCGACAGCGGGATGGACTTGGCCGAGCGCTCGAACACGCCGCCTCCCCTGGAAATCAGCTTGGCATCGTAATCGGCCCAGCTGGAACGCGGCAGATCAAACAGACGCTGCCGCTCGGCAAAGCTCTTGGCGGCGTCCGGATTGGGGTCGAGGAAAATATGCAGGTGGTTGAATGCCGCCTTGAGCCGGATATGCTTCGACAGCAGCATGCCGTTGCCGAAGACGTCACCCGCCATGTCACCGATCCCGATGACGGTAAAGTCCTGCTCCTGAGTATTCAGGCCGAGATGGCGGAAATGTCGCTTGACCGACTCCCAGGCCCCCCGCGCGGTAATGCCCATCTTCTTGTGGTCATAACCGGCCGAGCCGCCGGAAGCAAAGGCATCGCCCAGCCAGAAGCCATAGGCCTGGGACACACTGTTGGCAATGTCCGAGAAGGTGGCCGTGCCCTTGTCGGCGGCGACCACCAGATAGGGATCATCTTCATCCAGACGTCGTACCGAAGGCGGCGGCACGATGGCGCCATTGACCAGATTGTCTGTCAGATCCAGCAACGCCGAAATGAAGATGCGGTAGCAGGCAATGCCCTCGGCCATCCAGGCCTCGCGGTCGGAAGGCGGGGGAAGCTGCTTGCAGACGAAACCGCCCTTCGAGCCCATCGGCACAATCACCGAGTTCTTCACCTGCTGCGCCTTGACCAGCCCCAGCACCTCGGTGCGGAAGTCTTCCATGCGGTCCGACCAGCGCAGACCGCCACGTGCGACGCGCGAACCACGCAGGTGTACGCCTTCTACGCGCGGACTGTAGACCCAGATCTCGAACATCGGACGGGGTTGCGGCAGGAAAGCGATGGCACCGGACTGCAGCTTGAACGAGATATAGGACTTGGGCTGCCCCTCGCTGTCGAGCTGCCAGAAATTGGTCCGGCGCGTCGCCAGCACCACGGTCAGCAGACCATTGAGAATACGATCCTCATCCAGGTTGGCCACCAGGTCCAGGCGCTCGTGCAGGCGCTCCTCCAGCTCGGCGGCACGCTTGAGATCGGCATGCTGCGGGTCGAGACGGGCGGCAAACAGCTGCACCAGCTCACGGCTGATCTCCGGATAATTGGTGACACACTGCTCGATATAGGCCTGGCTGAAGGTCAGACCAGCCTGACGCAGATACTTGGCCAGCGCGCGTACCAGCGAAATTTCGCGCCAGTTGAGCCCGGCCACCAGGGTCAGACGATTGAAACCGTCGTTTTCGCAGCGACGGGCAAACACCTGGCTGAGCAATTCCTGAAAATCCTGCTGCACCTCTTCACGCAGCAGTTGCTCAAAAGCCCCGCCCAGATCGAGGCCGAAGTCACTGATCCAGACCGTGGTGCCATCGGCGCGGCGCACGCCATAGGGGTGCTCGTCACGCACGCGCACGCCCATGTTTTCCAGAATCGGCAGGCTGGCGGACAGCCCCAACGCCTCTCCGTAGCTGAACAGCTTGAGGTTGAAATCTTCGGCATTGCGATGGAAAGGCCGGTACAGCTTCATGGCCAGAGGCTGTTCCGCGGAAACGCCTTCCAGGTACTGGATATCCAGCACCGCATTGCGCACGGCAAACTCTTCGCGGTACGACAGGGGGAAGGCCTGCTTGTAGCCATTGAACAGGCGATTGCCCTCTTCCTCGCCATGCGCCTCGATCAGTTGCTGATGCAGCTCCTCAGTCCAGCCTCTTACCAGGCGCTCGATTTCGGCCTCGATCTCGGCCTCGCGGAAAGCCGGCAAATGCGCGGCATTGGTACGGATGATGTAATGCACCCGCGCCAGCATGGCATCACCGATCTGCACACTGAATTCGGTCGAATTGCCGTGGAAGGCATTGAGCAGCACCCGCTCGATCTTCAGACGCACTTCCGTGCTGAAGCTGTCGCGCGGCACATAGACCAGGCAGCTGACGTAGCGATGGTAGCGATCGGTTCGCACGAACAGGCGCACCCGCGGCCGCTCCTGCAGATTGACGATGCCCTCGGCAATCGGCGCCAGGGTCTCGGCCGGAATTTCGAACAGCTCGTCTCGCGGATAGCTTTCCAGCACGAAATTCAGCGTCTTGGCCTTGTAGCTGTTCTCAACGTAATCGCAATTGCGGATCACAGCCTCGACCTTCTGCCGCAGGATGGGGATGTTCTTCGGCGACACCTGGTAGGCACGCGCGGTATACAGCCCCAGGAAACGCCGCTCGCCGATCACCGCCCCCTTGCTGTCAAAGCGCTTGATGCCGATGAAGTCGACATAGGCCGAGCGGTGGATGATGGAGCGGGTCTGGGACTTGTTGAGAATGATCAGCTGCGGCAAATGTGCCAGCTCGCGCAACTCCTGCGGCAATTGCTCGAAACTGGCGGAATACTCTTTGTCCCCCTGATCCTGCAGGATACCGAGCCCGCTGCCCTTGACGATCTTCAGGCTGTCCTTGCCGCCGCGCTTGACCAGGTCATAGTCGCAGTACCCCATGAACAGGAAGTGATTGTCGGCCGTCCACTGCAGGAATTCGATGGCTTCGCGCGCCTCGGAGGCCCGGGCGCCCTTGATTTTGGCCAGGTCCTTGCCGATTTCTGCCAGCGCGGCGCGCATTTTCGGCTCGTCGCTGACCACCAGGCGAATATCGGCAATGACCCGGTACAGCTCATCCTGCAAGGCCTGCATCACCGCATGGTCGCTCACGCGGTCGATCTGCACATGAATATAGGACTCACGCAGGGCATCGCCCTCGCCGGTGCGCTGCACTTCCTGCAGGCTGCCCGCCTGATCGCGGCGTACGGCCAGCACGGGGTGAACCAGCAGGTGCAGGTTCAGATTGTTGCGGGCGAGAAACAGTGCCAGCGAATCAATCAGGAACGGCATGTCATCCGTCACCATCTCGATGACCGAGTGCGTGGACTGCCAGCCATCCCGCTCGAATTCCGGGTTATAGATGCGGATCTTGTGCTGGCCGACCGCCCGCTTGCGGGCGAAATCGTGATGTGCCATCGCGGCGCCGAACAGATCCAGCGAAGAAAAACGACTCAGGTCGCCATGCTCGGCGCCTTCGAAATAGACCGGGAAAAAGGAGACATGCCGGTCGGCTTCTTTGGCCGACAACTTGCTTTTGGCCACGGACTGAATATCCGCAATCAGACTTGCCAATTCGGTTTTATTGGTCAGGGACATAGGTTTCTCTTGTTGTTAGCACTCTGATGCCCGAAACGATGCGACGGCTCTCTGCCGGAGTCCTGTCGTCACCGCAGGTGGAAAGGGAGGCATCACCTGAACTGTCGTTTGTCACCAGACCAATATAGCTGCTGCTGCATCAGAAAAAACACACAACCATGCAGAAACATTCGTCTGGAAAAAACAGCAGTTGCCCTGCGCATTTAATACCTTTTCCTAAGGGTGGAGCAAGCTGATAAACTGTCGGCATCCTGCAATAGCTGCCAGGCGGCGCTCCAGGGCTCATGAACATGCGATGGAAAGTCTTGTGGCTCATCACCCTGAGCCTGCCCACCCTGCTCCATGCAGAAACCTTGCGTTTCGGCATGGATCTCAATTACCCGCCTTTCTCATGGCAGGACAGCGATGGCCAGCCACAGGGCTTTGATGCCGACATGGCACGCGCCATTTGCCGCGACCTGCAGACGGACTGCCGCATCGTGCCACAGGACTGGGATGGCCTGACCAAGGCGCTCTATCTCGGCAAATTCGATGCCATTCTGTCGTCGATGCAGATCACGCCGGAACGGCGTCAGTCCCTCAGCTTCAGCCGCCGCTACTATCACATTGCCAGCCGCATCATTACGCGCGCGGGCAGCAAGGTGTCGCAGCACAGCTTCCAGGGCCAGGCCATCGGGGTGCTGCGCGGATCCACCCAGGCCGCCTTCGCCCAGGACTACTGGGGCAAGGCCGGTGCACGCATCACCGCCTATGACAAGATTACGGCGGCCTTCAATGATCTGGTGCGCGGCAAACTGGCGGCCGTCTTCGTCGACAATGTGGTCGGCGAACAGTCTTTCCTCTCGACCGCGCAAGGGCGCGGCTTTGCCTTTGCCGGGCCGCAGTATGATGATCCGCGCTACTTTGGCGAGGGGGCCGGTATCGCGGTGCGCAAGGGCGATGTCCCGCTGCAGCAGCGTCTGAATCAGGCCATCACCGATCTGCGCGCCAGCGGCGAATACCAGCGGATTGCCAGCAAATACTTTCACTTTGACATTTACGGCAACGAGCGCTGACGCGGCGGTACTAATCTTGCTCGTAAAGTGTCAAATGATCGTACAATACACATCTAGCGTTATTAATGCGGCATACCAGCTTTTTGTCATTGAGACAGCGGGCCGTTTACTTACTTACGGAAGATATGGGTCTCCAACCGCAAGCAGTTAAACCACTCAGATATGGCATGCTTCTGCTGCCACATGCCTCGATGGCTGACTTTGCCATGGCCTGCGAAGTCCTGACGCGTGCCAATCAATTGGCAGAGAAGAAGATCTACGAGTTTCTGACCTTGTCACTGGACGGCACGCCGGTGGCCCTGAGCAACGGACTGCAATACGCCGTCGATCTGCCGCTTGGCTACAGCCCGCGCCTGGATGGCCTGCTGATCTTCGGCGGCGACATCTCCAGCGATGTCAACGTTGACGAGCTCTCGCGCGGCATTCACGCCCAGAACCTGGAAAAGATGCAACTGGCCGGCATCGGTTGCGCCAGTTACTGGCTGGCCCGCGCCGGCATGCTGAACCAGCAGCGTGCCACGATTCACTGGCAGGAAGTGAATCAGTTCACCGAAGACTTCCCCGAGGTCGTGGTCTCGTCCAACCTCTACGAAGCAGACGGCGCGGTCATGACCTGCGCGGGCGGGGTAGCCACCATGGATTTCACCCTGTCGCTGATCGAAGCCCAGCAAGGCCACGAGTTTGGCTCTCGCCTGTCTGAAGTCTTCATCATGGAGCGCACCCGGCCAGGGAACGAGCGTCAGCGCATCCCGCTGGCCACCCGCATCGGCGGCAGCCAGCCCAAGCTGACCGAGGCGGTTAGCCTGATGGAAGCGAATATCGAAGAGCCGCTGTCCACCGATGACATCGCCTATTACGTCGGGGTATCACGCCGACAGCTCGAGCGGCTGTTCAAACAGTACCTCAGCACCGTCCCGTCCAAGTACTATCTGGAATTGCGGCTGAATCGTGCGCGGCAATTGTTGCAGCAGACCTCCAAGTCCATCGTTCAGATCAGCCTGGCCTGCGGCTTCTCCAGCGGCCCGCACTTCTCCAGCACTTATCGCAACCATTTCGGCATCACGCCGCGTGAAGAGCGCGCCCAGCGCACTCAGCCGCAAGCCCAGTCCTGACGCCGCGGCGGGAAGCGACACACCACAAAGCCCGGATCATCGATCCGGGCTTTTGCTTATCGCGCCTCCTGCGGCACCACAAAGCAAAAAGCCCAGACCTGAAGGTCTGGGCTTTGCATGGGGAGTCTGGCAGTGTCCTACTTTCACACGGCGAATGCCGCACTATCATCGGCGCTAAGGCGTTTCACGGTCCTGTTCGGGATGGGAAGGCGTGGGACCACCTCGCTATGGCCGCCAGACATAAACTGTCTACAAACTGCAGAAGCCGTTTGGTTTGAATTCGTATGTATCGGGCACAAAGCCCATCAAATGATAGGATCAAGCCTCACGAGCCATTAGTATCGGTTAGCTTCACGCCTCACAGCGCTTCCACACCCGACCTATCAACGTCCTGGTCTCGAACGACTCTTCAGGAGGGTCTAGCCCTCAGGGAAGTCTCATCTTCAGGCGAGTTTCCCGCTTAGATGCTTTCAGCGGTTATCTCTTCCGAACTTAGCTACCCGGCGATGCCACTGGCGTGACAACCGGTACACCAGAGGTTCGTCCACTCCGGTCCTCTCGTACTAGGAGCAGCCCCCGTCAAACTTCCAACGCCCACTGCAGATAGGGACCAAACTGTCTCACGACGTTTTGAACCCAGCTCGCGTACCACTTTAAATGGCGAACAGCCATACCCTTGGGACCGGCTACAGCCCCAGGATGTGATGAGCCGACATCGAGGTGCCAAACTCCGCCGTCGATGTGAACTCTTGGGCGGAATCAGCCTGTTATCCCCGGAGTACCTTTTATCCGTTGAGCGATGGCCCTTCCATTCAGAACCACCGGATCACTATGTCCTGCTTTCGCACCTGCTCGACTTGTCGGTCTCGCAGTTAAGCCACCTTTTGCCATTGCACTATCAGCACGATTTCCGACCGTACCTAGGTGACCTTCGAACTCCTCCGTTACACTTTGGGAGGAGACCGCCCCAGTCAAACTGCCTACCATGCACTGTCCCCGATCCGGATCACGGACCTAGGTTAGAACCTCAAACACACCAGGGTGGTATTTCAAGGACGGCTCCACGCAAACTAGCGTTCACGCTTCATAGCCTCCCACCTATCCTACACAAGTCTGTTCAAAGTCCCATGCAAAGCTACAGTAAAGGTTCACGGGGTCTTTCCGTCTAGCAGCGGGTAGATTGCATCTTCACAAACATTTCAACTTCGCTGAGTCTCAGGAGGAGACAGTGTGGCCATCGTTACGCCATTCGTGCGGGTCGGAACTTACCCGACAAGGAATTTCGCTACCTTAGGACCGTTATAGTTACGGCCGCCGTTTACCGGGGCTTCGATCAAGAGCTTGCACCCCATCACTTAACCTTCCGGCACCGGGCAGGCGTCACACCGTATACGTCCACTTTCGTGTTGGCACAGTGCTGTGTTTTTGATAAACAGTCGCAGCCACCGATTCTCTGCGACCTCTCAAAGCTTCGGACGCGAAGTCCTACACCCTAAGAGGCATACCTTCTCCCGAAGTTACGGTATCAATTTGCCGAGTTCCTTCTCCTGAGTTCTCTCAAGCACCTTAGAATTTTCTTCCTGCCCACCTGTGTCGGTTTGCGGTACGGTTCTCATACAGCTGAAGCTTAGAGGCTTTTCCTGGAAGCAGGGTATCAGTCACTTCAGGTCCGTAGACCCTCGTTATCACTTCTCGGCGTTAACGAACACGTGGATTTGCCTGCGTGTCCCGCCTACCAGCTTGAACCAACTATTCCAACAGTTGGCTGACCTAACCTTCTCCGTCCCCCCATCGCACTGTATGAAAGTACTGGAATGTTAACCAGTTTCCCATCGACTACGCATTTCTGCCTCGCCTTAGGGGCCGACTCACCCTACGCCGATGAACGTTGCGTAGGAAACCTTGGGCTTTCGGTGAGCGGGCTTTTCACCCGCTTTATCGCTACTCATGTCAGCATTCGCACTTCTGATATCTCCAGCATGCCTTTCGACACACCTTCACAGACCTACAGAACGCTCCCCTACCACTTGCACTCGCGTGCAAATCCGCAGCTTCGGTTATCAGTTTGAGCCCCGTTACATCTTCCGCGCAGGACGACTCGACCAGTGAGCTATTACGCTTTCTTTAAATGATGGCTGCTTCTAAGCCAACATCCTGGCT
Source organism: Paludibacterium sp. B53371 (assembly GCF_018802765.1). Lineage (NCBI taxonomy): Bacteria > Pseudomonadati > Pseudomonadota > Betaproteobacteria > Neisseriales > Chromobacteriaceae > Paludibacterium > Paludibacterium sp. B53371. The sequence continues at coordinate 1,339,920 of NZ_CP069163.1, read as the reverse complement.
GTCTGGGCCTTCCCACTTCGTTTACCACTTAACTGATCATTTGGGACCTTAGCTGGCGGTCTGGGTTGTTTCCCTCTTGACGATGGACGTTAGCACCCACCGTCTGTCTCCCATGCTCGCACTTTCCGGTATTCAGAGTTTGCCATGGGTTGGTAAGTCGCAATGACCCCCTAGCCATAACAGTGCTTTACCCCCGGAAGTGATACATGAGGCACTACCTAAATAGTTTTCGGGGAGAACCAGCTATCTCCGAGTTTGTTTAGCCTTTCACCCCTATCCACAGCTCATCCCCTAATTTTGCAACATTAGTGGGTTCGGACCTCCAGTGCGTGTTACCGCACCTTCATCCTGGCCATGGATAGATCACTCGGTTTCGGGTCTACGCCCAGCAACTGAAGCGCCCTATTCGGACTCGCTTTCGCTACGCCTCCCCTATTCGGTTAAGCTCGCTACTGAACGTAAGTCGCTGACCCATTATACAAAAGGTACGCAGTCACCCCTTGCGAGGCTCCCACTGTTTGTATGCATCCGGTTTCAGGTTCTATTTCACTCCCCTCCCGGGGTTCTTTTCGCCTTTCCCTCACGGTACTGGTTCACTATCGGTCGATCATGAGTATTTAGCCTTGGAGGATGGTCCCCCCATCTTCAGACAGGATTTCTCGTGTCCCGCCCTACTTGTCGTACGCTCAGTGCCACCATTCAGTTTTCGTGTACGGGGCTATCACCCACTATGGCGAGCCTTTCCAGACTCTTCCACTAACTCAACGGCTAAAACGTACAGGCTCTTCCATTTTCGCTCACCACTACTCACGGAATCTCGGTTGATTTCTTTTCCTGCGGGTACTTAGATGTTTCAGTTCTCCGCGTTCGCTCTACCCACCCTATGTGTTCAGGTGGGAGTGACCCCTAAGGGCCGGGTTTCCCCATTCGGACATCGCGGGATCAAAGCTCTATTGCCAGCTCCCCCGCGCTTTTCGCAGGCTTACACGTCCTTCATCGCCTATGATCGCCAAGGCATCCACCAGATGCACTTACTCGCTTGACCCTATCATTTCAAGGGCCTTGCGCACTCGCCTTGCCGATACCTCTACCGGCAAAACGTCGATACATACAATTACCCAAAGTTGAATCCAAACGAGGATGAAACCATCCTGGCTCAGAATCAATTTTGTATTCGGCTTCTTCAGTTTGTTAAAGATCAATGCGTTTGAAACGCTAATCACAAGACCCCTCAGGCCCTCTGATTACCATTCCACTCGCTGAACAACCGATAGGCTGTGAGTACCAGGATCGACTTTCTCTAGAAAGGAGGTGATCCAGCCGCAGGTTCCCCTACGGCTACCTTGTTACGACTTCACCCCAGTCATGAAGCATACCGTGGTAAGCGGCCTCCTTGCGGTTAGCCTACCCACTTCTGGTATCCCCCACTCCCATGGTGTGACGGGCGGTGTGTACAAGACCCGGGAACGTATTCACCGCAGCATGCTGATCTGCGATTACTAGCGATTCCGACTTCACGCACTCGAGTTGCAGAGTGCGATCCGGACTACGATCGGTTTTTTGAGATTGGCTCCACCTCGCGGCTTCGCGACCCTCTGTACCGACCATTGTATGACGTGTGAAGCCCTGCTCATAAGGGCCATGAGGACTTGACGTCATCCCCACCTTCCTCCGGTTTGTCACCGGCAGTCTCATTAGAGTGCCCAACTTAATGATGGCAACTAATGACAAGGGTTGCGCTCGTTGCGGGACTTAACCCAACATCTCACGACACGAGCTGACGACAGCCATGCAGCACCTGTGTTACCGCTCCCTTTCGGGCACACCCAAATCTCTTCGGGCTTCGGTACATGTCAAGAGCAGGTAAGGTTTTTCGCGTTGCATCGAATTAATCCACATCATCCACCGCTTGTGCGGGTCCCCGTCAATTCCTTTGAGTTTTAACCTTGCGGCCGTACTCCCCAGGCGGTCAACTTCTCGCGTTAGCTACGCTACCAAGGATTCAAACCCCCAACAGCTAGTTGACATCGTTTAGGGCGTGGACTACCAGGGTATCTAATCCTGTTTGCTCCCCACGCTTTCGTGCATGAGCGTCAGTGTCATCCCAGGGGGCTGCCTTCGCCATCGGTATTCCTCCACATCTCTACGCATTTCACTGCTACACGTGGAATTCTACCCCCCTCTGACGCACTCTAGCCTTGCAGTCTCCAATGCCGTTCCCAGGTTGAGCCCGGGGCTTTCACATCAGACTTGCAAAACCGCCTGCGCACGCTTTACGCCCAGTAATTCCGATTAACGCTTGCACCCTACGTATTACCGCGGCTGCTGGCACGTAGTTAGCCGGTGCTTATTCTTCAGGTACTCTCATCCCCGCTCATTATTCACAAGCAGGATTTGCTCCCTGACAAAAGTCCTTTACAACCCGAAGGCCTTCTTCAGACACGCGGCATGGCTGGATCAGGGTTGCCCCCATTGTCCAAAATTCCCCACTGCTGCCTCCCGTAGGAGTCTGGGCCGTGTCTCAGTCCCAGTGTGGCGGATCATCCTCTCAGACCCGCTACTGATCGTCGCCTTGGTGGGCCTTTACCCCACCAACTAGCTAATCAGACGTCGGCCGCTCGAATAACGCGAGGCCCGAAGGTCCCCCGCTTTCCTCCTCAGAGCGTATGCGGTATTAGCACAACTTTCGCTGCGTTATCCCCCATTACTCGGCACGTTCCGACGCATTACTCACCCGTTCGCCACTCGCCACCAGGAGCAAGCTCCCGTGCTGCCGTTCGACTTGCATGTGTAAAGCATGCCGCCAGCGTTCAATCTGAGCCAGGATCAAACTCTTCAGTTCAATCTCTATGCTTTTCGTACTATCTGGCACGCAAGGACTTCAAAAGAACCCCGTAAGGTTTTTTTCTGTCTCTTGCAGTGCAAGTGTCGGTCTCTCCCGGCACTCACACCTATCGGTTGTTCGTTTTGTTAAAGAGCGGTGCTGCGTTGTTGCTGCAGCGAGGAGGCGAACTATACAGAGACGGGAAACACAGGTCAAGTCCTTTCCCGCATTATTTTCAGAATCCGCCTCTGTACAGTCGCGTGAATGCTATTTCTTCAGACGTGCAAACGCAGCCGCCATGGCGGTATCACCCGCGGCCGCGGCGGACGGCGCCTGGCGCGACCGGGCCTTCGGCTCTGCCGTACTGCGCCCAGCGCTGCGGCCGGCACCGGCCGGATCATCCAGACGCATGGTCAGGGCGATGCGCTTGCGCGGCACATCCACCTCCAGCACCTTCACCTTGACCACATCGCCGGCCTTGACCACCGTGCGCGGGTCCTCAACGTAGCGCGACGACAGCGCCGAGATATGCACCAGCCCGTCCTGATGGACACCGATATCCACAAAAGCACCGAAATTGGTGACGTTGGTCACCACGCCTTCCAGCAGCATGCCCGGCAGCAGATCGGACAGAGACTCCACGCCGTCCTGGAAGGTGGCAGTGCGGAACTCAGGACGCGGATCGCGCCCCGGCTTGTCCAGCTCCTTCAGAATATCCACCACCGTCGGCAGACCGAAACGCTCGTCCACATAGTCCATCGGCCGGACGGAACGCAGGAAGGCGCTGTCGCCAATCAGGCCACGCACCTCACGCCCGCAGCGCGCGACGATTTTCTCGACCACCGGATAAGCCTCCGGGTGAACGGCAGAGCGATCCAGCGGATTATCGCCATCCATGACGCGCAGGAAGCCGGCGGCCTGTTCAAAGGTCTTGTCTCCCAGGCGGGGCACCTTGCGCAACTCGCTGCGCGAACGGAAGGCACCGTACTGGTTGCGATAGGCGACGATATTGCCGGCCAGCGTCTGGTTCAGACCGGACACGCGGGTCAGCAGCGGCACCGAAGCGGTGTTCACATCCACGCCGACGGCGTTGACGCAGTCTTCCACCACACCATCCAGCGAACGCGCCAGCTGGCCCTGATGGACGTCGTGCTGATACTGCCCCACCCCGATCGACTTCGGATCAATCTTGACCAGCTCGGCCAGCGGATCCTGCAGACGACGGGCAATCGACACCGCGCCACGCAGACTGACGTCAAGATCCGGAAATTCGTTGGCTGCCAGCTCGGAGGCGGAATACACCGACGCCCCCGCCTCGGAGACCATCACCCGGGTAAGGCCCAGTTGCGGATGCAGGCGAATCAGGTCCTGCGCCAGCTTGTCGGTTTCCCGGCTGGCGGTACCGTTGCCGATGGCAACCAGCTCGGCCCGGTGTCGCTGTGCCAGCTGTGCCAGCGTGGCAACGGAACGATCCCAGTCATTGCGCGGCGCATGCGGATAAATTGTCGCGGTCTCGAGCAACTTGCCGGTATCGTCGACCACGGCAACCTTCACACCGGTGCGCAAACCGGGGTCCAGCCCGATGGTGGTCCGCCGTCCTGCCGGCGCCGCCAGCAACAGATCGCGCAGATTGCCGGCAAACACCCTGATGGCCTCCGACTCGGCCGCTTCCTTGACACGTGCCATCAGCTCAAGCTCCAGCGACAGCAACACTCTGGCACGCCAGCAGAGCCGCACCGAATCCAGCAGCCACTTGTCGGCAGGGCGCCCCTTGTCGGCGATGCCGAAATGCTCAGCCATCTGGCGTTCGTAGGCACTGCGCTCGGTCAGCGGCACATCGTCCGGCTGATATTTGAGCGCCAACTGCAGAACGCCCTCATTGCGACCGCGCAGCAGCGCCAGGGCGCGATGCGAGGGCATGGCATGCAAGGCTTCGCGGTGATTGAAGTAATCCGAGAACTTGGCGCCCTCGCTCTCCTTGCCGGGCACCACCACGGCCGCCAGTTCCCCCTCACGCCATAGCTTTTCACGCAGGAAGCCCAGCAGGCCGGCATCCTCGGCGAAGGTTTCAATCAGAATGGCGCGCGCACCGTCCAGCGCCGCCTTGCCATCTGCCACGCCCCGGGCGTCATCGACATAGGACTGCGCCACCTCTTCCGGCACCAGACCGGGGTCGGACAGCAAAGCGTCGGCCAGCGGCTGCAGCCCGGCCTCGCGCGCTATCTGCGCCTTGGTTCGCCGTTTCGGCTTGTAGGGCAGATACAAATCTTCCAGTGTGGTCTTGTTGTCGGCAGCCAGAATGGCCTGCTGCAGCGCGGGGGTGAGCTTTTCCTGCTCGCTGATCGAGCGCAGGATGGCCTCGCGCCGCTCATCCAGTTCGCGCAGATAGGTCAGCCGCTCGTCGAGCTTGCGCAACTGGGTATCATCAAGCCCGCCGGTCACTTCCTTGCGGTAACGGGCAATAAACGGCACGGTGGCCCCGCCGTCGAGCAGCTCGACCGTAGCGGCCACCTGTTGTTCACGAACCTGCAGTTCAGCCGCGATCCGGCTGGCGATACTTGGCAACATCGGCAATATCTTGTGTTTGACGGGAAGGCGTTACTGTAGCCGGTTCCGGCACAAAATCAAGCCGCCGGGCAGCAGAAAGCAAAAGGGCCGGTGCAACCGGCCCTGACAGGATGAGCGGACGAAGAATCAGGCGGCATTCAGCCAGGCTTGCGCCACTTCGATACTGTCGAAGTACTCGGAATGACCACGGGTAACCAGGCCGGCCAGATGGGCCGCCAGCTTGATCCAGACGTCACTGACCACCACGGCCACCTTGCCGAAGTCCTTTTCATGGGCACGCACGAAGCGCAGTTCTTCCAGCGCCATGTCCAGGGTGAAATCCTTCAGCTCGGACAGGTCGAGCAAGACATGCGGATGACCGATTTCCGCCGCGCGCTTGAGCAGCGCGTCCTCGAACAGCTTGAAATCGGCCAGGGTGAACTCGTTGAACAACGCCACATCCAGTCCGTAAGACTGTTCACGAATAGAGATCATCAGTCAGCTCCTCAAAAATCAATCCGGCAATTACATTTTAGTCGCAATTTATCATGACTTGCCGTGCGTCAGCTGAGCCGAATAACAGATCAGCTCCAGACTCTTGCGATAGGTTTTATATTCAGACGCATTGGCGGCGCAGCGCGCCTCCAGCACCCGGGTACGGTCCTTGCGCTGGAACAAATGCAGATTGCGCCGGACGATCCACAAACGGCCCGACACATAGCGCCCTTCCCGGTAGTCCAGCACCAGCCGGCCGGCCTTGGGCAGATAGCGCACCACCTGTGCTGCCTCGCGGTCGCCACGCTGATTGCGGAATGACGCAGCCAGGCCGCTGAGCGACTCCCCACGTCGCCAGGGGCGCAGGCGCACAACCACATCAATAGCCGCCCGTTCCCGCTGGTCGGCCTTGGGCGGCACCACACGCAACTGGCGCACCCCGTTGAAGGTCTCGGCCCGGACGCGCCAGCCAGCAGGAACTTGCATCTGAATGGCACTGACAGGGTCGGTATAGGTCGTGACTGCCTGGACAACATTCGCCGGCCGTACCGCCTGGGTCAGGGGAGGCGCAGCCAGGGCTGCGGACAAAAACAGCACAGGAAGAAAGCGTAGAAACCGGGTCATTGGATCAACAAAAAAGGCGTGGAAACCCACGCCTTTTCATTGTGCACGCAATCGCGGAATCAGGCCAGCAGCAAGTCGCCCATGGTGCGGCGATAGAACTCGTGGAAATGCTGCATGCCCTCTTCGGTCGGCGACTGGTAGGGACCGGTTTCGTTCTTGCCATCCAGCCACAGGGCACGGCGTCCCTGATGCATGCGATAGCAAATCTCGTCGTCTTCCTTGGCCGTCTCGAAGTAGGCGGCCTGCTCGGCTTCGATGAACTCCGGTTCGAAGTACAGCACCTCTTCCGGATAGAAGAACTCGGTCACAACCGTGCATTTTTCCGGGCCACGCGGAATCACCACGCTGATCACCAGCGAGTGCGGATACCATTCGACCATAATGTTCGGATAGTAAGTCAGCCAGAGTGCGCCGAATTCCGGGCACTTGTCCGCATAGCGGCGCAGCACTTCCTTGTGCCACTCGCCATAAACCTTGGAGCCCGGACGGGACAGCGAATTCTTGATACCCACCGACTGCACATGGTACTGACTGCCCCACTCCCACTTGAGATCGGCACAATTGACGAAATTGCCCAGCCCGGGGTGGAACGGATCAACGTGGTAGTCCTCCGAATACACTTCAATGAAGGTCTTCCAGTTGAAGTCATACTCGGTGACATGGGTGCTGTGATAGCCGAAGCCTTCGAAATCCATATAGCTGGCCACACCCAGTCGTTCCAGATCCTGGCGCACGTTGCGGCGGGCATCGAACAGCATGCCGTGCCAGGACACCAGCGGTGTCTGACCCAGGTTCAGGCAGGGCGTCTCCGGAAACAGGGGCGCGCCGATCAGCTGACCATGATTGTCATAGGTCCAGCCGTGCAGATTGCACACCACATGATTGCCGTTGCCGCGACCTTCGTAGATGCGCGCCTGGCGATGGCGACAGACATTGGACAACAGCAGGACCTCGCCACCGGCACGCTTGAGCATCTTGCCGTGCTGGAGCCATTCGATGGTGTGATAGTCACCCTCGTTCGGCACCATCAGTTCATGCCCGTAGTACACCGGGGCATCGGCAAACAGACGCTCCTGCTCCAGCTGGTAAATGGCGGAGTCGAAGTAAGTATTGATGGGAAGCTGGACAGCAGCCGGTTGCAACAGCTGCGAAGAAGCCAGATCAGACATTATTCCCACACCTCCTGGTTAGAAGTATAAGACCAGCCGAATCTCGCCCTAAAACGAGTTTACGGAACGCTATAAAACAAAAAAGGCCCGGCATAGGGACCGGGGTTGAATTCTGGCCTGCCCCCCGCAAAAGGGCAAGTGCTTTCATGCAAAAAACAAGAAAAACCCACCCCCACAGTAAAAAAATCGGCAAAAAAGCAAATCAGCCGACAAACAGGCAGAAATAACCCTTTCAGCATCAATGTGTTAGCGATCAATTACACACACAAATCCACACAATATTAGTGAATCTGCAATAATTCGAGCTGAAACTTTTGTGCAACACAACATAGGCAGGCTATTGATATGCGTCAATCGCAGGAGAAACACCCGCCAAACCCCCTGCACAGCAGGCCCGCTTTAGCGTAAATAGTGCACTCGTTCAGCGATGACAGGCAGCCAAACCCTGCTGCCGGACGCGCTCGGCAAGGATCTTTTGCTGCACAGCAGCATCGTGCTATACACAAGATCGGCAGCGCACGTTCAAGCCATCGCCGGCGAAGCTGGTGATTGACCTTGATAACGGAATGGTTTTTTGAGATACAACCGGAGTTGACGAATTGGCATCGGACAACCCGGCAATCAGAAAATCACCCCTTGTCAGCCAGGTCTGCCCATGTTGGCAAAGCGTTGATGATCGTACCGGCTCACGTCAAGATGAGCCGGCTTCAAGGAATTGAACAATGCATACATTCTTTCTGGCGCCGATCGGCTTCGATGTCGGCCTGACCTCCGTCTCCCTGGGCATGATCCGCTCGCTCGAACAAGCCGGTCTGTCGGTGGGCTTCGTCAAACCGATTGCCCAGGGCAACAACACCCAGGAAACCGAACTGTCCACCCATTTCGCCCGTGCCATCTGCCGTGCGGACGCCCCGCAGCCCATCCCGATGGAGCACGTGGAAAAACTGCTGGGTCAGGGCCAGGTCGACCAGCTGATGGAAGAAATCGTCAGCCTGTATCGCAAGGTCGCCAACCAGAAAGTAGACGTTGTCGTGGTGGAAGGCCTGGTGCCGGATCAGAAGCATGTCTTCTCGACTTTCCTGAACACCAAGATTGCCCGCAACCTGGAAGCCCAGACCATTCTGGTGGGCTCGGTCGGCCAATTGAGCGATCACGAACTGGCCGAACAGATCGACCTGAGCGTCCAGTCCTTCGGTGGTCACAGCGGCCAGATCGCCGGCATCATTCTCAACCGCGAGAACAGCAAGCGCGACGCCAAGACCATCTGCCAGCAAATCCAGGCCGAAAGCAAATGGGCCCAGGACGTCAATCTACCCCTGCTGGGCCTGATTCCGGAGCAGACCGATCTGCTGGCACCGCGCACGCTGGACGTGGCGCGCCACCTCGACGCCACCATCATGCACCCCGGTCAGATCCGCGAACGCCGCGTGAACTCCATCGTGGTCACGCTGCGTACCGCACCGAACTTCATTCACCTGCTCAAGCCGGGCGCCCTGGTCGTCACCAGCGGCGACCGCGAAGACGTCATTCTGGCCACCGCCATGGCCAGCATGAACGGCGTACCGCTGGCCGGCCTGCTGTTCACCTGCGATTCCCAGCCGGATCCGCGCATCCAGCAGCTGTGCCACCACGCCTTCACCAGCAACCTGCCGGTGATGATCAGCGCCATGAACACCTTCGAGACCAGCAGCATCCTGACCCAGATGGGCAAGGAAGTGCCGGAAGATGATACCGAGCGCATGGAACGGGTCATCGACCACATCGCCGAACACCTGGATGCCGACAAGCTCAAGCAATTTGTCGGCGAACCGCACGAGCCGCGCCTGCCGCCGCCCGCCTTCCGCTACCTGCTGCGCGAAAAGGCCCGCAAGGCCAACAAGCGCATCGTACTGCCGGAAGGCAACGAGCCGCGCACCATCATGGCAGCCGCCATCTGCCACGAAAAGAACATCGCCCGCTGCGTGCTGCTGGGTGATCCGCTGGAAATCCAGCGCATTGCCGACAACCAGGGCGTCACCCTGCCGGCGTCGCTGGAAATCCTCGACCCGAACAAGATTCGCGGCAAATACATTGAGCCGATGGTCGAACTGCGCAAGGGCAAGGGCCTGAACGCCACCCTGGCCGAACAGCAACTGGAAGACAACGTCGTGCTCGGCACCATGATGCTGGCACTGGACGAAGTCGACGGCCTGGTATCCGGTGCGGTTCACACCACCGCCAACACCATCCGTCCGGCCCTGCAACTGATCAAGACCGCTCCGGAGGCCCGCCTGGTGTCCAGCGTGTTCTTCATGCTGATGCCGGAACAGGTCCTGGTCTATGGCGACTGCGCCGTCAACCCGGATCCGAACCCGGAAGAACTGGCCGACATCGCCATCCAGTCGGCCGATTCGGCCAAGGCCTTCGGCATCGAGCCGCGTGTCGCCATGATCTCCTACTCCACCGGCAGCTCCGGCAGCGGCAGTGATGTGGAGAAGGTACGCGAAGCCACACGCATCGCCCGCGAAAAGCGTCCAGACCTGATCATCGACGGCCCGATGCAATACGACGCCGCCTCGGTGGAAAGCGTCGGCCAGCAAAAGGCCCCGGGCAGCGCCGTCGCCGGTCGCGCCACCGTGTTCATCTTCCCGGACCTGAACACCGGCAACACCACCTACAAGGCGGTACAGCGCTCGGCCAACGTCGTCAGTGTCGGCCCGATGCTGCAAGGCCTGCGCAAGCCGGTCAACGACCTGTCGCGCGGCGCCCTGGTGGACGACATCGTCTACACCATCGCCCTGACCGCGCTGCAAGCCGGCCAGAAATAAGCCTGCCCTCCCCGGCCCACAGCCCCTGCCCGCAACGGCAGGGGCTTTTGTTTTTCTCTTTCCTCACCGGCAGTGCCATTGATTCAAGCAAACAATTGTTTTAAAGTCCGAAAAAAAATATATTCATTCGGGATATTTGCAACCCACAGCCAGCAACAGGAGGCAATGATCAATGGCAGCAGCCAATCTCACGACATGGTTCATACCGGAATCGATCCGGCTATCTCCCGAGCAATCGATCAAGGCAAGAACCGTGGTGGGGGTGGCTCTGCTGGCCGGCATCATCGCCCCACTCTTCGCCATCGAGTATTTCCAGCTCAACCATCCGGCCATGGGCTGGGGCATTGTCTGCGGTGGCCTGGGCCTGCTCTCCGGCCCGCTGATCCTCAAACTGACCGGCGCCCTGCGCTTCAGCGCCGAATTCATCATCGCCGCCATGTACTGCATGGTTTGCTGGATGGTGTATGTCAACGGCGGCATCATGTCGACCAGCATCGTCTGGTTTGCTGCCATCCCCTTCACCGCCATCTTTGTCAGCGGCCGCGCCTCCGGCGTGGTCTGGACCCTGCTGGCCCTGCTGGCCATCGGCAGCTTCTTTTTGCTCAGCGGCGAACCCGGCATGCTGCCGCCAGTCCCGATCGACCACCACGTCATTCCCACCCTGCAGGCCAAATCACTGTCCGGCCTGACCCTGATGGTACTGGTGCTGGCCATGTCCTACGACAAAGCCAAGGTACAGAGCTTTGCCAAGCTGGACATCGCCCGCAACGAAGCGGAAGAAGCCAGCCGCGCGGTCAAGGCCATGCTCGAGCAGGTCACCCGCTCGATTCAGGATGCCTCCAGCGCCAGCCGCGACATCGCACAGGCCACGCGCAAGATGGCCCAGACCATGTCGGAACAGCGTGAACGGGCTGAAGACATGGTGGTGATCGCCCAGCAAATGGCCGTGGTCACCAGCCAGAACACCGAGCAATCCCATTCCGCCACCAGCATGGCACAGAATGCCGGCGCCCAGGCCAGCAAAGGCGGCCAGGCCATGGACCAGGCCGTCGATCAGCTCAACCAGGCCAACCACGTCATCCGCGATGCCGCCATGCGGCTGGAAGAGCTCGGGCAGCGCAGCGCCGAAATCAGCGGCATCGTGCAATTGATCCGCGACATTGCCGATCAGACCAACCTGCTGGCGCTCAACGCCGCCATCGAAGCTGCCCGCGCCGGCGAAACCGGACGTGGCTTCGCCGTCGTGGCCGATGAGGTACGCAAGCTGGCCGAACGAACCCAGCACGCCACCGAAGGCGTCGAGCAGAAAATCCGCGTCATCGTCGACGGTACCACCCAGGCCATCGAAGCCATGCGCAACGGCAGCCAGCAAATGCAGGCCGGCCAGAGCAACAGTGCCTCGGCCCAGCAGCAACTGGGTGACATCATCCGCGACACCCGCCACCTGGCCAGCATCCTGAGCGAAGTCTCGGCAGCCGAAGCACGCCAGAACCAGGGATTCACCCAGTTTGCCGGCGACATCACCGCCGTCGGCGAATCGACCCGCACGCTGACCCAGGAAGTACACACCATCGCCGAAGCCATCCACAAACTGGATGCCCTGATGGCCGAGCTGGGACAATCCATGCGACAGTTCTCCGGCAACCCCGCCTAAAAGCCCCAAGACGGGGTCAGGTCTTGTATTTTGCGTCCTGATGCAAAATACAAGACCTGACCCCGCTGTTTCTCCGTACAAATGCAAAATGAAAGACCTGACCCCAGGTTTGGTATAATCGCAGCCTTCCTTTGTTCTGACCGGCTGCATCATGAAATCCGATATGCCCTCCCATGCCCTGAAAACCGCTCTGGCCGATTGCCTGATTCGTGACCGGCGGCCGCTGCTGGGCAAGCTGCGCGAGCTGGAGGCCAGGCTGCGCAAGGGGCAACCGGGTGACAAGCTGCAAGGGCAGATCGAGGCGCAGATGGCGCGTTCGCAAGCCCGCGTGGCGGCGCGGCGCGCCCACCTGCCGACCCCCACCTTCGATGACAGTCTGCCGGTCAACCAGAAGCTGGACGACATCCGCAGCGCCATCGAGCAGCACCAGGTGGTGATCATCTGCGGTGAAACCGGCTCAGGCAAAACCACTCAGATCCCGAAGATCTGCCTGACACTTGGACGCGGGGTGCATGGCCTGATCGGCCACACCCAGCCGCGCCGGCTGGCGGCGCGCTCGGTCGCCACCCGCATCGCCCAGGAGCTCGGCTCGCCGCTGGGCGAGCACGTCGGCTTCAAGGTACGCTTTACCGACCAACTGTCGGAAAAGAGCGTCATCAAGCTGATGACCGACGGTATCCTGCTGGCCGAAACCCAGACCGACCGCTGGCTGGAAGCCTACGACACCATCATTATCGACGAAGCGCACGAACGCAGCCTGAACATCGACTTCATGCTGGGTTACCTCCGGCAACTGCTGCCGCGTCGCCCCGATCTGAAAATCATCATCACCTCGGCCACCATTGACGCCGACCGCTTTTCGCGCCACTTCGACAACGCGCCGGTGATCGAAGTCTCCGGCCGGCTGTTTCCGGTGGAAATGCGCTATCGCCCGCTCAAGGAACGCGACGAAGACGAACGCGAAATGGAGATGGAAGACGCCGTGGTGGAGGCCGCCCAGGAGCTGATGCGGCTGGGCAGCGGCGACATTCTGGTGTTCCTGCCCGGCGAACGCGAAATCCGCGAAACCGCCGAGAAGCTGCGCAAGGCCGGCCTGCGCGGGCTGGAGATCCTGCCGCTGTTCGCCCGTCTGAGCAATGAAGAGCAACAACGCATTTTCAAGCCCAACGGTGGCCGTCGCATCGTACTGGCCACCAACGTGGCGGAAACCTCGCTCACCGTTCCGGGGATCCGCTACGTGATCGACACCGGGCTGGCGCGCATCAAGCGCTACAGCCCGCGCGCCAAGATCGAACAACTGCTGGTGGAAAAGATCTCGCAGGCGGCGGCACGGCAGCGTGCCGGCCGTTGCGGCCGGGTCGAGGCCGGCGTCTGCATCCGCCTGTATGGCGAAGACGACTTCAATGCCCGCCCGGCCTTTACCGACCCGGAAATCCTGCGCGCCAACCTGGCGGCGGTGATCCTGCGCATGGCTTCGTTGCGCCTGGGACGGGTCGATGCCTTCCCGTTCATCGAAGCTCCCTCCTCGCGCCAGATTGCCGACGGCTATCAGGTGCTGACCGAGCTGGGTGCCCTCAATGACAGCGGGGAATTGTCCAAGGTCGGCGAGGAGCTGGCGCGCATCCCGACCGACCCGCGCCTGGGCCGCATGCTGCTGGCGGCGCGCGACTTCCATTGTGTGCGCGAAATGCTGATCATCGCCTCGGCGCTGTCGATCCAGGATCCGCGCGAACGGCCCTTCGATGCCCGCGATGCCGCCGAACGCGCTCAGCAGCGCTTCGTCGACGACAAGTCCGATTTCCTGTCCTTCCTGCACCTGTGGGAGTTCTACGACGAGGCACAGAAGCACAAGAAATCCACCCGCCAGCTGATCAACCTGTGCCACGACCACTTCCTGTCGTGGATGCGCATGCGCGAATGGCGTGAACTGCACGGCCAGCTGGCCGAAATTGCCGCCGAGCTGGGCTTCCGCGCCGAAGCCGTACCGGTCAACCAGCCGCAATCGGACAAGGCGAAACAGAAACTGGATGCCGTCGCCTACGAAAACCTGCACAAGGCGCTGCTGACCGGCCTGATCGGCAATGTCGGCATGAAATCCACCGAGGGAGACGACTATCTCGGTGCCCGGGGCAGCCATTTTCTGATCTTCCCCGGCTCCGGCCTGAAAAAAGCCAAACCGAAATGGCTGGTGGCGGCCGAGCTGGTCGAAACCTCACGCCTCTACGCCCGTTCGGTAGCCAAGATCGAGCCGGAGTGGATCGAGAAACTGGCTCCGCACCTGGTCAAGTACCACTACTTCGACCCGCACTGGGAAAAAGCGCGCGGGGAGGTGGTGGCCAGCGAACGTGTCACCCTGTTCAACCTGACCCTGGTGGCACGCCGCCCGGTCAGCTACGGCCGCATCGCGCCGCAGGAAGCGCGCGAGCTGTTCATTCGCGGCGCCCTGGTGGCGATGGAGTATGCCAGCCAGGCCCCGTTCTTCCAGCACAACCAGCGGCTGATCCGCGAAGTGGAACAGCTGGAGCACAAATCCCGGCGCCAGGACGTGCTGGTCGATGAAGAAGCGCTGTTCAGCTTCTACAGCGAGCGCATCGGTACCGACGTGGTCGATGCCGCCAGCTTCGAGGCCTGGCGCAAGGAAATCGAACGCGACGAGCCGAAAAAACTGTTCCTGACGCGTGACGAGCTGATGCGCCATGCGGCCCAGCACGTCACCGAAAACCAGTTCCCGGAATGGCTGGAGACCGCCGACGGCAAGCTGCGGCTGAAATACCGTTTCGAGCCCAACCACCCGCTCGACGGTGTGACCGTCGACGTGCCGCTGGCCATCCTCAACCGTCTGCAGCCCGCCCATTTCGACTGGCTGGTGCCCGGCATGATCCGCGAAAAGCTGCAGATGATGATCAAGGCCCTGCCCAAGCAAATCCGCCGCAACTGCGTACCGGTGCCCGACTTCGTCACCCGCTTCCTCGACAGCCAGCCAGACCAGCAACAGGCCCTGGCCCCGCAGCTGGCCGCCTTTGTCGGCAAGGAAACCCGCCAGCACCCGGGCGACGAAGCTTTTGCCCAGGCCGAACTGCCGGCGCATTTGCTGTTCAACTTCCGCGTCATCGACGACGGCAAGCAGGAAATCGGCTGCGGTCGCGACCTGACAGCCCTGCAGCGCCAGTTTGGCCAGGCGGCCCAGCTGACCTTCCGCGACACCTCGGCTGAATTCGAACGTGACAATGTGCTGAGCTGGGACTTCGGCGACCTGCCGGCCTCGATCCAGTTTGCCCGCGGCCGGCAGCAACTGACCGGCTACCCGGCGCTGACCGTGGAGCAAAACCAGATCGCCCTGCGCCTGTACGACACCGAGGCCGCCAGCGAGCAGGCCCATCGCCAGGGGGTGATTCGCCTGCTGCAGCTACAACTCAAAGAACAGATGAAACAAATGGGCAAGGGCCTGCCCGGCCTGACCCAGATCGCCCTGCAACTGCGCGCGGTATGCAATGCCGACGAGCTGCTGGCCGATGCCATCGCCGCCATCTGCGACCGGGCCTTCATCGGTGAAGACCCGCTGCCACGCAGCGAAAAGCAGTTCAACGAGCAAAAATCGCGTGCACGCACCCGCCTGCCGGCGGTGACACAGGCCGTCATGCAATATCTGGGACAAATCGCCCAGGAGTATCAGGCACTGTCGCTGCGGCTGGCCAAACATCGCCTGGGCCACGAACTGCGCACGCAACTGGATGCCCTGGTCTATCGCGGTTTTCTGACTGCCACCCCCTGGCCCCAACTACAACATTTGCCGCGCTACATGAAGGCCATGGGCCTGCGTATGGACAAGCAGGCGGCCAACCCGCAGCGCGATGGCCAGCGTGCAGCGGAAATCCGACAGATGTGGGAGATGTGGCGCAGTCGCGTTGACGAAAAGATGGCGCAAGGCGAGGTTTCACCCGCCCTGGCCGATTTCCGCTGGCAAATCGAGGAACTGCGCGTCTCACTGTTTGCCCAGGAGCTGAAGACCCCCTACCCGGTATCGCTCAAGCGCCTGCAGAAAATCTGGGGCGACATCAAATAGCCCGCCGCTGTACTATGCGTTTTTATAGTAAAGCGTTAAAATCGTTTATACGATTAGCATGAAATCTCAGGTTCAGGGAATGACTTCAGGTTCGACCAAGACTCGCCAAGGCAAACCGCCTGCTGACCTGATTGAGGTCGGCAAGGAGTTGCCGTTCGATGTATTCGCCAACAACGGCTTTCTGCTGATGAAGAAGGGCTATTACGTCCTGACCGATGAGCAGAAGTCCAAACTGGAAACGCTCGGCTTCACGCCGCGCAAGGCCGAAGAACGCGAAGAACCAGCCGAAGTCGATTTCGAGATCGAAGACAAGCGGCTGCAGCCCGGACCGTTTGACGAAATGGCGCACCTGTACCTGCGCACCCGCGCCTTGCTGCGCCAGGCCTTCAAGATTCGCGGCTTCCAGCAATCGGTCGAAGGCGTGGCCCAGAGCATTCTGCGCCTGAGTGAAGAGCAACCGGATGCCGTCATCGCCTCGATCCTGCTGGCCCCGTTCCGCGAATACGCCCCGGCGCACGCCGTGCACACCACGGCGCTGCTGGCACTGCTGACGCGGCGCATGGCCCTGCCGGCCAACCACCGCGAAACCCTGCTGTGCGCCGCGCTGACCATGAACATCTCCCAGGTCGAGCTGCAGAACGAACTGTTCTCGCAGCAAGACGCCCTGACGCCGGATCAAAAGCACGAGATCAAGGCGCATCCGCTGATGAGCTCGGCCATCCTGCGTGAAGTCGGCGTACAGGACGAGCTGTGGCACACCCTGGTACAGACCCATCACGAATCCTGGACCGGTCGCGGCTACCCCTTCGCGCTGCAAAAGACCGAGATCCTGCCGCCGGCCCACATCCTGCACCTGGCCGACATCGTCTGCGCCAAACTCACCCCGCGCCGCTACCGCTCGGCCCTGCTGCCGGCCACCGCGCTGGGTCAGATTTTCCAGAAGAAAGACGCCGAATTCGACGAGGCCTTCACCACCCTGCTGATCAAGGAACTGGGCATCTACCCGCCCGGCAGCTTCGTGCGCCTGGCCAGCAATGAAATCGGCGTGGTCACCTACCGCGGCGCCAAGCCCAGCACGCCGCAAGTGGCGGCGCTGCGCAAGGCCGACGGCCCGGCCTATGGCGAGCCGCTGATCCGCGAAACCCGTAATCCATCCTACCAGGTGGTCGAACCCTGCGCGGCCTCGCTCAGCGGCGTGCGCCCAGGCTATCTCGGCAATTTGTGGAAGACTGGCTGAACGGAAAGCGCTAACGAACGGGGTCAGGTCTTTCATATTGCATTTGGATGCGATATGAAAGACCTGACCCCGTTCTGCGTTCTGCTGAACACCCCCTGTCAGTACGGACTGTTTTTCTGGTCGTCGGGAAACACGTCAAGCCAATACGAACCCAATGCCATGCCATGTGCAACAGGCGGGTGTCCGGGCCTGGCGCATGGCGCCCCTCGTCAACCAGGAGCATGTCATGTTCTCGAAACGGCTTTTTTTCCCATTGTTCGGCGCCTGCCTGCTGGCGCCGCAGATTTCAGCTCAGCCGCAGCGCAGCAGTCCACTGTATGACCACGCCACCCAGTGGTATCTGGATGAGCCGCTCAGCGGCATCAATATCGGACCGGCCTGGCAGATTACCCAGGGATCACCGCGCGTGATCGTCGCCGTCATTGACACCGGTATCTTGTTTGACCACCCCCTGCTCAAGGGGCGCATCCTGCCCGGCTACGACATGGTGTCTCAGGATCCGATGCCCTGCCCCCCCGACCGGGTCGCACATCAGTATGGCTGCCCATTCATTTATGCCGGTGATGGCGATGGCCGCGACAGCGATGCCAGCGACCCCGGTGATGCCTATTCGGTAGCGCTGCTCCGTGCCTATGGGGAGCCGGAAACCAAGGTGTCCGACAGCAGCTGGCATGGCACGAGCGTGGCCAGCATCATTGCGGCACAGGGACATGCCAGCTGGGGACTGAGCGGGATTAGCCGTCACGGCCGCATTTTGCCGGTACGGGTCGGGGGGCGGGGCTACAACCGACAGGATCTGGTGGACAGCATTCGCTGGGCAGCTGGCTTGCCGGTCGCCGGGGTACCGCACAATCGCTTTCCGGCACAGGTGTTGAACATGAGTTTGAGTGCAGAGGAAGAGGATGTTGGCAAGGTTTGCCCGGCTGATATCCAGCAAGCCATCGACGAAGCGCTGCAGCGGGGTTCGGCCCGCGCCATTGTGGTCAGCGCCGGCAACGACGGCAAGCTGGATGGTGCGCGGGCACCGGCCAATTGCCGCGGCGTCATCACGGTGACCGCCGTGACCCGAAACGGTCAACTGGCCGATTATGCCAATTACGGGCGGGCGATCACGCTGGCAGCGCCGGCCAGCGCGCTGGATGATCAGGATGGCGGCTACAGCGACTATCCGGTCGCCAGCCACTGCGCCCTGCAACACCCGGTCAGCGACGCCCTGCACTGCCCGGATCCCGCCGCCCCTGGGGCGCCCTGGGTCATGAAGCCGGGTGCCGGCACCAGCTACTCGGCCCCGATCGTGTCAGGCACCATCGCGCTGATGCTGGCGGCCAATCCCTCGCTGACATCCGGCGGCATCAGGCAGATCCTGCAGCGTACAGCACGCCCTTATGCACCGTCTTCCTTTTGTTACCACAGCACGGATCTGTGCGGCAGCGGTGTACTGGATGCCGGCCATGCCGTACTGCAGGCCGCCTTGCTGCCCGGCGGTGTGCGCGAGGCCAGCGGACAGCGCCCCGGCATCCCGGGACGCCGCTGAGGCTCAGTGGGCTTCGCCGACGGCCGGACCCTTGAGAGTGGTTTCGGACGGGACCAGGGCGGCAACCTGACGCTGGCAATCCGCAAAGTCCGGCGTGGCGATCAACGCACGCCAGTCTTCGGCGGCGCCACGACCCTCCATGCGAGCCAGCCGCTCGGCCAGGCCGGCAATCTGCGGCATCGGCAATTCGGCCATCAGCTGAGCCGCCAGATCCGGACGGTTGCAGACCAGCGCCATGTCGCAGCCGGCATCAAATGCGGCACGGGCGCGTTCGACGATGCCGCCGACACCGGCCGCCCCTTCCATGCACAGGTCGTCGGAGAAAATCACCCCGTCGAACTGCAGCTCACCACGCAGGATGTCCTGCAGCCAGATGCGAGAGAAGCCGGCCGGCTGACTATCCACCGCCGGATAGACCACATGAGCCGGCATCACCGAGCCCATGCCGGCGACCGTCATGCGGGCAAAGGGCACCAGATCATCCTGACGGATCTGGGCCAGGCTGCGTTCGTCGTGCGGGATGACATGGTGCGAGTCGCCCTCGACCCAGCCGTGGCCGGGGAAATGTTTGCCACAGCTGTTCATGCCACCGCGCGCCAGGCCGCGTTGCAGGGCCAGGGCCAGTTCGCTGACCACATCCGGGTCTGCGGCGAAGGCGCGGTCACCGATGACCGCACAGCGCGACCAGTCAAGGTCAAGCACCGGGGTGAATGACAGGTCGATATCGCAGGCGCGCAGCTCGGCGGCCAGCACATAGCCGACGGTTTCCGCCAACTGGCGCGCCTTGCCCGGGTCTTGCTGCCACAGCTCGCCCAGACGGCGCATCGGCGGCAGGCGGGTAAAGCCCGGCAGAAAGCGCTGGACGCGGCCGCCTTCGTGGTCGACGGCGATCAGCAGCGCGGGGGAGCGCAGTGCGCGGATTTCGGCGGTCAGGGCACGCAACTGGGCCACATCACTGAAGTTGCGCCGGAACAGGATCACGGCACCGACCATCGGCTGGCGCAGGGTCTGGCGCTCTTCCTCAGTCAGGGTCAGGCCGGCGATGCCGACGGTCAGGGGGCCGCGTGGCAGGTTGAGGGCTGGGGTCATGATGTCCTCTCACGGGTGGGCGCCGCATCGGCGCACTCAAGCACGACAAAGGCAAGCGCGTGGGTGCGCTCGTCACTGATGGATAGATGGTGGGCGGTGATGCCGCGCTGGCGGAGGTACTCGGCCAGTTCAGCGGCAAAGGCCAGCTGTGGCTTGCCGGCGGCATCGTGTTCGACATGGATGGCGGTCAGCAGGACCGGGGCGCGCACGCCGGTGCCCAGCGCCTTGGCCAGGGCCTCTTTGGCGGCGAAGCGCTTGGCAAGAAAACGGGCCTGATCGCGGCTGGCCTGCCAGTCTGCCAGCTCCTGCGGCGCCAGAATGCGCCGCACCACGCCGTCGTGATGACGTTCGATCAGCCCCTGCATACGGCTGATGTCGACCAGGTCGGTGCCAATTCCCGCGATCATGATGGCTCAGGCTCCTGTTCGGCTGGCAGCGTCAGGGACTGCAGCAGCTCTCTGGTGGTGAGGCGCGCCTCCGGCCCCATCAGCTCTTCCAGCATCAGGCGCAGCAGGCCGCGCGCTTCGCGCCGGGTCAGTTCGGCAGAGAAGTCATCCGCTGCCATGGCGAGCAAGGTGGCGCCGGAGACCATGGCCTGGTGGTGGCGGGGCTCAAACCCGCGATCCAGCGCCGGTGCCTGGCCAGGGCTGCACACATACAGACGATCCGGCTGAACCGCGGCCCCCTCTTCATCTTCGGTCAGCAAGGGGGCATAGCCAAGGCAGCCGATGAGGGCCAGTTCAAAGCGGCGCAGCAGGGCGCCGGGGTTTTCTCCTGCCGCCAGGCCACGCACGGCGCGGTCATAGATGCGCCAGGTCTCGCCATGCGGGTCTTCCCGCACCAGCAGGTGCATCAGCAGCTCGTTGAGGTAAAACCCGCAGATCAGCGGCAGGCCTGACAGCTGTCGTACCCCGCCCTGCCAGTCGGCACTGTGCAGGGTGCGCACTTCATTCTTGCCGAACCAGGACAGGGTCAGCGGCTGAAACGGCAGCAGCAGCCCCCGCAATTCGGCGCGCGGGCGGCGCGCACCGCGCGCCACCAGACCCAGACGGCCGTGATCCGGCGTCAGGACCTCCAGCAGCAGGCTGGTTTCGCGATAGGGCCGCGCATGCAGGATATAGGCCGGCTGGCGGTCGATTTTGCCGGGTTGCGAGGCAGCCATGGCTTAGTCGAGACCGAATTCCTTGAGGAAGCGCACGTCGTCGGCCCAGCCGGTCTTGACCTTGACCCAGACTTGCAGGAACACCTTGCCGTCGAACAGGGTTTCCATATCCAGCCGCGCTTCGGTGGAAATTTTTTTCAGCTTTTCGCCTCCCTTGCCGATGACGATGCTCTTCTGGTTTTCACGGTCGACCAGCACGGCCACATGAATGCGGCGCAGATTGCCATCCATCTCGAACATCTCGACTTCGACATTCATCGAGTAAGGCAGCTCTTCGCCCAGATAGCGGAACAGCTTTTCGCGCACGATCTCCGCAGCCAGGAAGCGTTCGCTCTTGTCGGTGACCATGTCTTCCGGATACAGCGGCACCGATTCGGGCAGATAGGGACGGACTTGCAGCAGCAGTTCGGCCAGGCGCTGGCCATGTTTGGCACTGACGGCCTCGACGGCGGCAAAGGCAAAGTCCTGCTGCACAGTGTCGATGAATTGTGCCAGCGCCAGTTTGTCCTTGGCCTTGTCCAGCTTGTTGACCACCAGGATCACCGGGGTGTTTTTCGGCAGCAGCGGCAACAATTCGCGGTCTGCCGCAGTCCAGCGCATGGCTTCCACCAGGAACAGCACGCAATCGACGTCGGACAGGGTGTCGCGCACGCTCTGGTTGAGCACGTCATTGAGGGCGCTGCGATGGTGCGTCTGGAAGCCCGGGGTGTCGACAAAGACAAACTGGGCATCGGCCTCGGTGCGGATGCCGGTGACGCGATGGCGCGTGGTCTGGGCCTTTTTCGAGGTGATGCTGATCTTCTGGCCGATGAGATGGTTCATCAGCGTCGACTTGCCGACATTGGGGCGGCCCACGATGGCGACAAAGCCACAGTGGTATTGGATTTCTTCAGTCATCGGGTTTTCTTGCCTTTGGCAATGTGCTGGGCCAGCAGGTCGAGCGCCACTTCGGCGGCCTGCTGTTCGGCGGCGCGGCGGCTGCCGCCCTCGCCGGTGGATTCTATGGCTAGCTCGCCCAGATCGCAGACCACGCGGAACCACTGTTCGTGGGCCTCGCCGTTCTGTTCGAGAATACGGTATTTCGGCAAGGCCAGCTTCTGTGCCTGCAAAGCTTCCTGCAGGCGCGTCTTGGCGTCCTTGGCATGCTTGGTCGGGTCGATGCTGCGAATGCGCTCGGCGTACAGCCCGCGTACCACCTGCTCGGCGGCCGCAAAGTCGGCATCGAAGCTGACGGCGGCAAAGGTGGCCTCCAGCGCATCCGCCAGGATGGACGGCCGGTTGAACCCGCCGCTCTTCAACTCACCTTCGCCAAGGTACAGATACTCGCCCAGCTTCAGCTCATGAGCGATTTCGGCCAGGGTGTTCTGGTTGACCAGGTTGGCGCGCAGGCGCGACAGCTCGCCCTCGGTCTGCGCCGGAAAATGGTCATACAGCATGCGCGCCACGGTGTAGTTGAGGATACTGTCGCCGATGAATTCGAAACGCTCGTTATTGGGCGAGCCGAAGCTGCGGTGGGTCAATGCCTGTCGCAGCAGGGCCGGCTGGCGGAACACATATTGGAGCGCCTCGCTGAGGCGGCGGAAACGGGATTCTGGGGACGTCACCATGGATTCTGTTCAATGGGTTGCCCGCCCGAGCCGGGCTCGGGCCGGAAAAAAGTCATGCCTGCATACGCAATGATAATACAGTGCGATGCAGGCATGGGATATGAAGCTGGAGATTAGTTGACCCGGCTGCCGATACGTCCGGGCTGGGAGAAGTTCATCCAGATGAAGAAGGCCTTGCCCACCACCAGACGATCATCGACAAACCCCCAGTAGCGACCGTCGAGACTGTTGTCGCGGTTGTCGCCCATCATGAAGTACTTGCCGGCCGGCACCTTGCAGACAAAGCCGTTGTCGTCGTAGCGGCACTGGTCGCGATCGGGGAAATCCATCACCTGCGCCGGCACCAGCGTCGGTGCATCCGGAATGTTCAGCACTTCCACCTTCTTGCCCAGCAGATCTTCCTGGAAGCGGTCGTTGTGAATCATGGCCACGCGCTGCTCCAGGTAGTCGTAGGTGCCGTCCTTGACGTCCGCCACCGGCTGACCGTTGATGGTCAGGCGCTTGTTGCGGTATTCGACGGTATCGCCCGGCAGGCCGATGACGCGCTTGATGTAGTTGACCTTGGGGTTCATCGGGAAGTTGAACACCATGACATCACCGCGCTCGACCTTGCCGACCGGAATCAGCACGTTGTTGAGCACCGGCACGCGAATGCCGTAGATAAATTTGTTGACCAGGATAAAGTCGCCGACCACCAGACCGGGGCGCATGGAGCTGGACGGAATGGTGAACGGCTCGACCAGGAAGGAACGCAGCACGAACACCACCAGAATGACCGGAAAGAAGCCCCTGGCATAATCGACCACCAGGGAGGCCTCTTGCTGGCTGGCCTGACGCTTTTTCGCCAGCAGCCATTTATCCAGCGCCCAGACCACACCGGTAATCACCACGAACAGCAGCAGCACGGCCGTCAGGCTGATGTACTCGGACAGCACACCGAAAATGCCGATGACGACAAACAGCGCGCCCCACTGCACGGAAGGCGGAAAGTCCTTGGCGCCCGGCTGCTTCTTGCCGCCGAACAGGGTCAGCATCAGGCCGATGACGGCCAGTGCGACAAATACCCAAAAATAGTTACCCGACACTTATTTGTCCCCTACTTGAAGGATGGCAAGGAATGCTGCCTGCGGAATTTCCACGTTGCCGACCTGCTTCATGCGCTTCTTGCCGGCCTTTTGCTTTTCCAGCAGCTTTTTCTTGCGGGTGATGTCGCCGCCATAACACTTGGCCAGCACGTTCTTGCGCAGGGCCTTGACGGTTTCACGGGCAATGATGTGACTGCCGATGGCGGCCTGGATGGCAATGTCGAACATCTGGCGCGGAATCAGCTCGCGCATCTTCGACGCCAGTTCGCGGCCACGATACATCGAGGTCGAGCGATGCACGATCAGCGACAGGGCATCCACCTTCTCGCTGTTGACCAGGATATCCAGCTTGACCAGATCGGCGGTCTGGAATTCCTTGAATTCATAATCGAGCGAGGCGTAGCCACGGCTGGTCGACTTGAGCTTGTCAAAGAAGTCCATCACCACTTCGTTCATCGGCATGTCGTAGGTGAGCATCACCTGACGACCCATGTATTGCATATTGCGCTGCACGCCACGCTTCTGGTTGCAGAGCGTCATCACCGCGCCGACATAATCTTGCGGCACCAGGATGGTGGAAGTAATGATGGGCTCGCGAATTTCTTCAATTTTCGACAATTCCGGCAGGCGCGAGGGGTTTTCCACCTCGATCAGCTCACCATCCTTCATCAGCACCTGATAGACCACGGTCGGTGCCGTGGTGATCAGATCCATGTCGAATTCGCGCTCCAGACGTTCCTGCACGATTTCCAGGTGCAGCAGCCCGAGGAAGCCGCAGCGGAAGCCGAAGCCCAGTGCCTGCGACACTTCCGGCTCGAACTGCAGCGAGGCATCGTTGAGTTGCAGTTTTTCCAGCGCATCGCGCAGCGAGTCGTAGTCGTGGCTTTCCACCGGATAGAGACCGGCAAACACCTGCGGCTTGACTTCCTTGAAGCCCGGCAGGGCCGCTTCGGCCTGGCGCGAGACATGCGTGATGGTATCGCCGACCTTGGCCGACTTGAGTTCCTTGATGCCGGCGATGATGAAGCCCACCTGGCCGGCCGACAGCGTCTCGCGCTGCACCGACTTCGGCGTGAAGACACCGACCTGTTCGCACAGGTGCTCGGCACCGGTGGCCATGAACTTGATCTTGTCCTTCGGACGCAGGGTACCATCGACCACGCGCACCAGCATCACGACGCCGACGTAGTTGTCGAACCAGGAATCGATGATCAGCGCCTTGAGCGGCGCATCGGGATCGCCTACCGGGGCCGGAATCTTGCTGACCACGGTTTCGAGAATGTCTTCGATGCCGATGCCGGACTTGGCAGAGGCGCGCACCGCATCGATCGCCTCGATGCCGATGATGTCCTCGATTTCCTGGCTGACGCGTTCCGGCTCGGCGGATGGCAGGTCGATCTTGTTCAGCACCGGCACGACTTCGACGCCCAGGTCGATGGCGGTGTAGCAGTTGGCCACGGTCTGGGCCTCGACGCCCTGCGAGGCATCGACCACCAGCAGAGCCCCCTCGCAGGCGGACAGTGAGCGGCTCACTTCGTAGGAGAAGTCAACGTGCCCCGGGGTGTCGATCAGGTTCAGGTTGTAGACCTGCCCGTCGCGCGCCTTGTAATGCAGGGCGGCCGTCTGAGCCTTGATGGTGATGCCGCGCTCTTTCTCGATATCCATCGAGTCGAGCACCTGCGCGCTCATTTCACGCGCGTCCAGCCCGCCACAATACTGGATAAAGCGGTCGGCGAGCGTGGACTTGCCATGGTCAATGTGGGCGATAATCGAGAAATTGCGAATATGTTTCATCGGAGTCCGGAAAAAATAAGAGCAGGTAATGCCTGCCCCCAGCAGCCAAAAACGACACGCGGCCGGGACATGCCCGGCCACGAAAACAGCATACACTGGCGCGGATTTTAGCTGATTTCCCGCAGATGTGCAGCCAGACGCTCGGTATCGAGGTGGTAATGACAGATTTCCGTCTCACCATCCATCAATACCGGCACCAGCTCGTCGAAGCGTTCGGTCAGCTGCGGATCCTCATCCACATCGACAACCTCCAGCCCGAAGCCATACTGCGCGCGCCAGGGCGCGAGTTCAGCCAGCATCTGATGGCACAGGCTGCAGTACTCGCGAAAGTACAGGGTCAGCGTCATTCGCCGCTGCCAAGCGCAATGGCGATGAACATCAGATTGCCCTCGCGCAGCACCTGCAGGGCAATGCTGCCCTTGCCGGACTTGATCGCCGCCTCGAGCTGCTTGACCGAGGACAGTTTCTCGCCGCCGATACCAACGATCACATCACCCGGCACCAGCCCGGCACGGGCGCTGCCGGCGCTGACGGCGCGCACCACCACGGCAAAGCCGACGCCCAGCTGCTGGCGCTGCGCGGCGTTCAGCGGGCTGACCACCAGGCCGATCTGACCCAGATTGCGGTCGCTGCCATTCGGTTTCGCATTGTTGTCGTTGCCGGACTGATCGTCCTGATCCGGCTGGTCCTTCAGCTCTTCGCTGACCACCGTGATTTGCCGGCTCGCCTTGTCACGCCACACCTGCAGATTGAAGCGGCTGCCCGGCTTGGCCATGCCGATCACGCGCTGCAGATCGCCGGTATTGGTGATCGCCTGCTGATTGACCCCGGTGATGATGTCGCCGACACGCAGACCGGCTCGCGCGGCCGGGCTGTCCGGCTCGATACGGGCAATCAGCACGCCATCGGCGCGGGACAGACCAAACGACTGAGCCAGTTCCTTGCTCAGCGGCTGCAGCTGAACACCGATGCGGCCACGCGACACCTTGCCGTTGGCCTTGAGCTGATCCGCCACTTCCAGCGCCACATCAATCGGAATGGCCAGCGAGATGCCCATGAAGCCACCAGAGCGGCTGAGAATCTGCGAGTTGATCCCGACAACCTCGCCCTTCATGTTGAACAGCGGACCGCCGGAGTTGCCCGGGTTCACCGCGGCATCGGTCTGGATGAAGGGAACGTAGTTGTCATCGGGCAGCTGGCGGCCCAGCGCCGAGACAATGCCGGATGTCACGCTGTTGTCGAGACCGAAGGGCGAGCCGATGGCCAGCACCCACTGACCGACCTGCAGGCTGGAAGCCTTGCCCAGCTTGACCACGGGCAGCTTGCTGCCGTCGATTTTCAGCAAGGCCACATCGGTACGGCTGTCGGCACCGATCAGCTTTGCCTTGAACTCGCGCTTGTCGGTCAGGGTCACGGTGATTTTTTCGGCCTTCGACACGACGTGGGCATTGGTCAGCACATAGCCGTCGGCGGAAATGATGAAGCCGGAACCGAGCGAGCCGACCTCGCGCTCACGCATCTGGGGCGGCGCAAAGCGGCGGAAGAATTCGAAGAAGGGATCGTTGGCCAGGGCATCGGGCAGCGCATTGGAGGCCTGGCGTTCAATGCGGCTGGTACTGATATTGACCACCGCCGGCCCTTCAGCCGTCACGATCTGGGTAAAGTCCGGCAGGCTGGCCGCATCGGCAGCCCAGGCGGGCACGCCCAGCATCGAGGTTGCCAGTGCCACAATGGCCATCAAGCTTCTGAGTGTCATGTATTCACCTCGGAATCGAACAGTTACGTCAAACAGGCGGCAGGACCCGCCGAGGGCAGGCCCTGCCGCCAATCCATTCAGGGACGGGAAACGATGCGTACGCCGCGGGCCAGATTCGCCAGCGTGGACTCGGGCATGTCCCCCACCAGGGTCAGCATTTGTTCGCCCTGACTATTGGTGGCCATGTTGATGGCGCCGTGCAGGTTCATGCTCTGCACCTTGCGCATTGAGGCCGGAATGTCTGAGGGCATCGGCTCGACAAACAACGACAGCATCACCAGGCCATCAGAATAAACCATGTGATGAACCGGCTGGGCATTGCTGCCTCCCGGCATGGTTCTTTGTACAGAACGAACCAGCTTGAATCCTGATGGCAACCCGCTGATTTCTGATCGGCCGGCGTTGCCGTCAGCGGCAGACTGCGACTGCACCGGGCCGCGCAGCTGGTTGCTCAGCTTGTATTGCGGCTTGAGCTGGCTCTTGTCGCGCTGAGGCGTAAGATCAATGGCGGTAAAGGTGTATTGCTCGACCACCTCGTTGCTGCGCGGGGTCAGGGTCATCATCTTGAGCGGCAGGGCGGTGGTCTGATCGACACAAATGCGCTCGGTATAACGCTGCTGGTCGCGTGCCCGCACCTCCAGCCAGTTGCAGTCGCGCTGCGCCACGCGGTCGGGACCCAGCTTGCGTAAGGTGTAGGACTGGGAGATGTCAGCGACGTCGTCGGACATCAGCGCCGGAAAGAGCCGCATGGCACTGACCTTGGCGGCCAGCAGCGACTTCTTGTCCGGGGCATAGCAGGTGAGCTGCTCGCCATTGCGCACGATCTCGCGCGGCGGTCCATCCAGCGCCACACGGCGCTCCTGGACGGATGAAGCAGCGCCGAGGCGCACGATGCGGAAAGTTTCCAGCGTATCTTTCATTTGGTGCAGATAGGTGCCACTCATCGACTGCTGACGTCCGGCTTCGGTCACTTTCTGGAACAGTTGCCAGTCATCTTCCGCCAGCGCGAGCATCGGCAAGGCCAGCAGGCACATCCCCAGCGCGATCTTCCTCATCAGTGCGCTGCCCCCTGACTGTAAGACACACGCACCAGCCCCTGATCCGCGGTCAGTTCCTGATGGGCCAGGAAGTAGGCATCGGCATTGCTGCCGGCCACCGGCTGCAGGGCCAGGGGTTTCTGCACCTGGCTGCTGACCATCACGGCCGCATGCTGGGACGAGGAAAGCTGCTGCCAGCCCACCACCGCGGCGAAGCTGACACTGGCGGCCAGTGCAGCCGCCCCGGCCATGCGCGTGCGCGTCGGCCGGTACCAGCGACGCGGGGCCAGCACGGTCGGCTCGGCCTTCAGGCGCTCGCTGACGGCATCTCGCACGTCAAAGGCAACCTGTGCATTGGCACGCATGGCATCGCCGATCAGGTGATAGTCATTCCAGGCCTGCTTCAGGGAGGCATCAGCCTCGATGGCGGTCATCACATGAGCGGCGCTACTGTCGTCCAGCTCGCTATCCATCAGTTCGGAAACTCTCTGTTTCATTTCTACCACCTTTTGTTTTTGGCCGTGTCCAGGAGGGGCCGCAACTCGGTCGCAATCGCCTCGCGCGCACGGAAAATCCGCGAACGCACGGTCCCGATCGGACAGTCCATCACCTTGGCAATTTCTTCGTACGACAAGCCGTCCATTTCGCGCAGCGAAATGGCGGTGCGCAACTCTTCCGGCAGACGCTCTACCGCCTCATTGACGGTGGTGAGGATCTGCTTGTTCATCAACGCCGATTCGGGCGTGTTCAGATCCGGCAGTTGCGAGGCCAGATCAAAGCTTTCACCGTCTTCATCTTCGAAGTCGGCGTGCACAACCGGGCGCCGAGAGCTGGCGCTGAGAAAATTCTTCGCCGTATTGATGCCGATGCGATACAGCCAGGTGTAGAACGCGCTCTCGCCGCGAAAGGCAGACAGAGAACGATACGCCTTGACAAAGGCCTCCTGGGTCACATCTTCGATATCCGCGCTGTCGCGCAGAAATCGTGACAAAAGACGCGCCAGGCGCCGTTGATATTTCGCAACCAGCAGATCAAAGGCTCTCTTCTCCCCTTTTTGAGCACGCGCTACCAGCTGTTGATCGATATCACGATCACTCATTCGTTTTTAATGCTCCCTGAATAGCCCAACCAATTATATTTCTGAATTTGCGTAGCGGGCTTGTAACTAGACCACTACACGCGAAGGGAGTTCCCGAAATTCGAAATCGGAAAAAGCGAACCTTAGCAGAGCTGCCCATAAAGGTGAATGGGCCATGGTCGGCTTCCAATTATACCAAGCACTTGCTAGAATGACATTTAGCTAACCAGCTGTCGGACAAACCGACGATCCGCATCAGCAACCTCCATTCACTCAGCCAGGGAGCCTTCATGAACACACCCGGTCAACGCTTTCGTCAGGCGGTCGAGCAAGAACACCCCCTGCAGGTGGTCGGCGCCGTCAATGCCTACGCGGCCCGCCTGGCCGAGCACAGCGGCTTCAAGGCGCTCTATCTGTCCGGCGGCGGCGTGGCCGCCTGCTCGTGCGGCATCCCCGACCTCGGCATCACCACACTGGAGGATGTCCTGATCGACGTACGGCGCATCACCGATGCCAGCAGCCTGCCCCTGCTGGTGGACATCGATACCGGCTGGGGTGGCGCCTTCAATATTGCCCGGGCGATCCGCAGCCTGGAGAAGGCCGGTGCCGCCGCCGTGCACATCGAAGACCAGGTGCAGCAGAAGCGCTGTGGCCATCGTCCCAACAAGGCCATCGTCAGCCAGGAAGAGATGGTCGACCGCATCAAGGCGGCCGTGGATGCGCGGCAGGACGACAGCTTCGTCATCATGGCCCGCACCGACGCCCTGGCGGTCGAGGGGCTGGATGCCGCGCTGGCACGCGCCCAGGCCTGCGTGGCTGCCGGGGCCGACATGATCTTCCCCGAAGCCATGACCGATCTGTCGATGTACCGCCGCTTTGCCGAGGCCTGCCGTGTGCCGATCCTGGCCAACATCACCGAATTCGGTGCCACCGAGCTCTACGACACCACCCAGCTGCGTGATGCCGGCGTCGGTCTGGTGCTCTACCCCTTGTCGGCCTTCCGGGCCATGAGCCAGGCCGCGCTCGAGGTCTACCAGACGATCCGCCGCGACGGCAGCCAGCGCCAGGTCATCGACAAGATGCAGACCCGCAGCGAGTTGTACCAGCACCTGGGCTATCACGAATACGAACAAAAACTGGATGCACTGTTTGCGCAAAACCAGAACAAATAAGCGCGCTGCCCGCACACACCAAGGAGAAACTGATGCAAGAAACCGTTCTGACAGGAAAGCCGAAGAAATCTGTCGCGCTCTCCGGCGTCGCCGCCGGCAATACCGCGCTGTGCACGGTCGGTCGCAGCGGCAATGATCTGCATTACCGCGGTTACGACATTCTCGACCTGGCAGGCCAGTGCGAGTTTGAAGAGGTGGCCTATCTGCTGGTGCATGGCAGCCTGCCGACCCGCACCGCCCTGAGCGCCTACAAGAACCGGCTCAAGGGACTGCGCGGTCTGCCGGCCAATGTACGCAGCGTACTGGAGCTGCTGCCGGCGGCCACCCATCCGATGGACGTGATGCGCACCGGGGTCTCGGCACTGGGCTGCCTGCTGCCGGAAAAGGACGACCACAACACCGCCGGCGCCCGTGAGATCGCCGACCGCCTGATGGCCAGCCTGGGGTCGATCCTGCTCTACTGGTATCACTTCAGCCACAACGGTCGCCGCATCGAGACGGAAACCGACGATGACAGTATCGGCGGGCACTTCCTGCATCTGCTGCATGGCAAGACGCCGAGCGCCGAGCATGTCCGCGCCATGCACACCTCGCTCAATCTGTATGCCGAGCATGAGTTCAACGCCTCGACCTTCACCGCCCGCGTGATTGCCGGCACCGGCTCGGACATGTATTCGGCCATCACCGGCGCCATCGGTGCGCTGCGCGGCCCGAAGCACGGCGGGGCCAACGAGGTGGCCTACGAGATCCAGAGCCGCTACGCCAGCGCCGAGGAGGCCGAGGCCGACATCCTGCGCCGCATCGCCAACAAGGAAGTCATCATCGGTTTCGGTCATCCGGTCTACACCGAATCGGATCCGCGCAACCAGGTGATCAAGCGCGTGGCGCAGGATCTGTCGCAACAAAGCGGCAACCACCTGCTGTTCGACATTGCCGCCCGCATCGAGCAAGTCATGTGGGATGCCAAGCACATGTTCCCCAATCTCGACTGGTTCTCCGCCGTCAGCTACCACCAGATGGGCGTGCCGACCGCCATGTTCACGCCGCTGTTTGTCATCTCGCGCACCAGCGGCTGGAGTGCCCACGTCATCGAACAGCGCCAGGACGGCAAGATCATCCGCCCGTCCGCCAACTACACCGGGCCGGAAGAACAGACCTTCATTCCGCTCAAGGATCGTTAACCGAGGAAACCTCATGTCCGCACATATTTCGAACATCCGCCCCGAACACGATACGGTGCTCAAAGACATCGCCCGCTACGTGGCCCATGGCCACATCGATTCGGCAGAAGCCTGGAACACCGCGCGCCTGTGCCTGATGGACACCCTCGGCTGCGGCCTGGAGGCATTGTCCTACCCGGCCTGCACCAAGCTGATGGGGCCGATCGTCCCCGGCACCGTGGTCCCGAACGGTGCCCGCGTTCCCGGCACCTCTTTCCAGCTCGACCCGGTACAGGCCGCCTTCAATATCGGCGCCATGATCCGCTGGCTGGATTTCAACGACACCTGGCTGGCGGCCGAATGGGGCCACCCTTCCGACAACCTGGGCGGCATTCTGGCCACGGCCGACTGGATCAGC
The DNA here is from genome assembly GCF_018802765.1 of Paludibacterium sp. B53371. Classification (NCBI taxonomy): domain Bacteria; kingdom Pseudomonadati; phylum Pseudomonadota; class Betaproteobacteria; order Neisseriales; family Chromobacteriaceae; genus Paludibacterium; species Paludibacterium sp. B53371. The sequence goes on along the minus strand of NZ_CP069163.1, from coordinate 1,307,608 downwards.
CGTGAACGCGTAGCACGCGGTGATACCCCGCTGACCATGCGCGATGTGCTCGAAGCCATGATCAAGGCACACGAAATCCAGGGTTGCCTGGCGCTGGAGAACTCATTCAACAAGGTCGGACTGGATCACGTGGTGCTGGTCAAAGTGGCATCGGCCGCTGTCTGCGCCAAACTGATGGGCGCCACGGAGAACGAAATCGCCGATGCCGTCTCGCAGGCATTCGTCGACGGCCAAAGCCTGCGCACCTATCGCCACGCGCCGAATACCGGTTCGCGCAAATCCTGGGCCGCCGGCGACGCCACCAGCCGCGCCGTGCGTCTGGCGCTGTTCACCCTCAAGGGCGAAATGGGCATCCCGGGCGTGCTGAGCGCACCGACCTGGGGCTTCTACGACGTCCTGTTCAAGGGCAAGCCCTTCGCCTTCCAGCGCCCCTATGGCAGCTACGTGATGGAAAAGGTGCTGTTCAAGATTTCCTTCCCGGCCGAGTTCCACAGCCAGACCGCCGTCGAGTGCGCCATGACCCTGCACAGGCAGTTGCAGGAGATGGGCAAGCAGGCCGAAGACATCCGCAAGATCACCATCCGCACCCATGAAGCCTGCATCCGCATCATCGACAAGCAGGGCCCGCTGGCCAACCCGGCCGACCGTGATCACTGCATCCAGTACATGGTGGCCGTGCCCCTGCTGTTTGGCCGCCTGACCGCCGCCGATTATGAAGACAGCGTGGCCGGCGATGCGCGCATCGATGCGCTGCGCGCCAAGATCGTCTGCGTGGAAGATGCCCAGTTCACCCGTGACTACCATGACCCGGACAAGCGCAGCATCGCCAACGCGCTGACCGTAGAGCTCAATGACGGCACCGTCCTGCCCGAGGTGGTTTGCGAATATCCGATCGGCCACCAGCGTCGCCGCCAGGATGGCATCCCGCTGCTGGAAGCCAAGTTCCGCACCAACCTGGCTCGCCGCTTCCCCGAGAAGCAGCAGAAGGCCATCTTCGAGCTGTGCAACGACCAGGCGCGTCTGCTGGCCACGCCGGTCAATCGTTTCAGCGATCTCTGGGTGATCTGACCCTCCGTGCGGCGGGCCGGCTGGCCCGCCGTTTTTCTTTCAGCCTTGTCCCATATCACGGTCAGTCTTCGCTCTGCCCCCGGTTCAGCCTGGGAAATATCAGTTAAAAGACGCGCTCCTTTCCACCGCATCATGTCAGGAGTGCCCATGCTTCGTTCCCTGCCCTTGCTGTTGTCTGTTTCTTTACCGGCGGCTGCCCTGCCCCCTGCCCCCTGCCCGCAACCGGCCGAGACCATCGTGCACGATAGCGGCGCACGACTGCGCTATTGCGTGGACGGCGGGCTGGCCCTTTACGGCGATCTGGTGCTGGGCCCTGCCGATCACATCCGGCAACAGGGCATCCCTACCCTGCAAGTCAGCCCCTGGCAGCAGCACCAGGAGACTCAGCAGCGCGCGCGCCCCAGACGCCAGATCCCCCTGGGGCCGGGCAGCACCACCTGGCCGCTCAATGTGGTGGTCTATCAGTTCGGCCAGGTCACGCCAGGAGCCCGACGCGCCATGCTGGCGGCGATGCAGGACATCGAGCGCAAAACCCATGTCCGCTTCCGCGAACGCCAGAGCGAGCGTGACTATGTGCAGATCGTCAGCGCCCCCTACAACGGCAGGATCTGCGGCACCTCCTACCTCGGACGCATCGGTGGTGCCCAGCGCCTGCAGATCGCTGATCGCTGCGAAACCACCACCACGGCCTCGCACGAACTGCAGCATGCACTGGGCTTCGAAGATCGCCAGATTCGCGACGCCCCGGCCCTGAGTGAGCGCGACATCCTGCAGATCAACCATCTCTACCCGCCGGTCAACCTGAGCGCCCAGGCCGATCCGATCCTGCGACTGAGCGCCCTGCATCTCACCATCGATCAGCATGGCGTGGGTCATGTACGCGGCTATCTGCGTCCGGGGGCCCGGCTGCTGCGCTGGCAATGGCAGGACGCCAGCGGCCGGGCATTGACACTCAAGACTTTGCAGCAGCCGTCCGGTCATCGTCACGACTTCACCATCCTGCCGCAAGATTTTCATGGCAAGGCAATACTGACGCTCTGGGTGCAAAGTGCAGAAGGCCTGACTCAACAGGTGCAGATGACGCTGCAGGTTCAACCGGCGCAGCCGCCCGGCCTGCACCGGGCCGAGGCCATGTCCCCGGCACACGACCCCGGCCCGGGCCGTCAACTGGTGCTGCGCCACAGCCATAACCTGTGCCTGACGGCGCAGACAAGCCGGCGCCCGCTGGCGCTGACACGTTGTGAAGGTGATGCGCCGAATCAGCGCTGGGTGCTGCATCAGGATGGCCGACTGGAAAATGCCGCCCGGCACCAGCACTGCCTGGTCGGCACGCCGGCAGCCAGCGGCGGCATGCTGCTGCTGCGCCACTGCCAGGCCACCAACCCAAGACACCGCTGGTATTGGCAGGACGCCGTACTGAGCAGCCAGGCCGCCCCTGACGATCGCCTGACGGCCGAGGCCGGCGGCACGCTGCAACTCTACCCGCCCCGAATGGATGAGGGCATCAGCCAGCACTGGGACTGGCGTTAGCGCAGGATTCGGGCGCACGGCCGGGCCGGCTTCGTGCTACACTGTGCGCCCAGTGAAATACCGGCTAAACCATTGTGAATAAAACAGCTTTTTCCTCCCTCCCCCTTTCCGCGGCCATGCTCGACAATCTGGCCAGCCTCGGCTACCAGACCATGACCCCGATCCAGGCCGAAAGCCTGCCCGGGACGCTGGATAACCGCGACCTGATCGCCCAGGCCAAGACCGGCAGCGGCAAGACGGCCGCATTCGGCATTCCGCTGATGGAAAAACTCAATCCACGCTGGTTTGCCATTCAGGGGCTGGTGCTGTGTCCGACCCGCGAACTGGCCGAGCAGGTGGCCAAGGAGCTGCGCCGTCTGGCCCGCCACATCGACAACATCAAGGTGCTGACCCTGTGCGGCGGCAGCCCGATGGGGCCGCAGATCGGCTCGCTCGAGCATGGCGCGCACATCATCGTCGGCACGCCGGGGCGTCTGCGTGACCACCTGGGCCGCGGCACCATCGACCTGTCCACCGTACACACCCTGGTGCTGGACGAGGCCGACCGCATGGTCGACATGGGCTTCTTCGACGATATCGCCGGCATCATCAGTGCCTGCCCGAAAAAGCGTCAGACCCTGCTGTTCTCCGCCACCTACCCGGACAATATCCGCAAGCTGTCGGCCCCCTTCCTGCGCATGCCGCTGGAGGTCAAGGTCGAATCCCTGCACCAGACCGACAAAATTGAGCAGCGCTTCTACAAAGTGACGGCGGAAAACCGCAACGACATGGTGGCGCAGGCGCTGCTGCACTTCCGCCCGACCTCGACCCTGGCTTTCTGCAACACCAAGATTCATTGCCGCGAGCTGGCCGACCAACTGAGCGCCAAGGGTTTCTCGGCACTGGCACTGTACGGTGAGCTGGAACAGCGCGAACGCGATGAAATCCTGCTGCGCTTCGTCAACCGCAGCGCTTCGGTACTGGTCGCCACCGACGTGGCGGCACGCGGTCTGGACATTCCCTCGCTGGACATGGTCATCAATGTCGACGTGGCCCGGGACGCCGAAGTGCACATCCACCGCATCGGCCGCACCGGTCGCGGAGACGAGAAAGGCATGGCGCTGTCGCTGGCGGCACCGGCCGATCAACGCTGGGTGGAAGAAATCGCCCGCTATCAGCAGGCGCCGATCAGCTGGCACGACTGTGCCGAACTGGTCACGCAGGGTGCCGGTCGGCTGGTGGCGCCGATGGTGACGGTCTGCATTGCGGCGGGCAAGAAAGAAAAGATTCGGCCGGGCGACATTCTCGGTGCGCTGACCGGAGATGGCGGACTGGACGGCGCCGACATCGGCAAAATCCAGATCGGCGAATTCGCCAGCTTTGTCGCCCTGCGACGAGACGTGGCGGAAAAACACTTCAACCGCCTCAGCCAGTGCAAGATCAAGGGCAAAACCAGCAAGATGCGCCTGCTGTAATGCGTTATGCTGATGAGCTACCGAGTGGAGGCTCATCATGTCCGTGACTTTCGATACTGATCCGACCCGTCTCGATCGCGAGCGGGTCTTTGCTTATCTCAGCCAGCAATCCTACTGGGCACGTGGCTTGCCGCGCGCCGTCTTCGAACGGTCGCTGCAGGGCTCGCTGTGTATCGGCGGCTATGACGAACAGGGCGAACAAGTCGCTTTTGCCCGCGTCATCACTGACTACGCCACCTTCGGCTACCTGTCGGACGTCTTTGTGATCGAAGCACGGCGCGGCCAGGGCATCAGCAAGGCGCTGATGCAGTTCATTCTGGCGCACCCCGAGCTGCAGAATCTGCGCCGCTTCATGCTGGCCACGGCCGACGCACACGGACTGTATGCCGGCTTCGGCTTTACCCCGCTGTCCAAACCGGAACGCCTGATGGAACGGCTGGATCAGCAGGTCTATCAGCGACTGGCCGGCTCCGCGGGTTAAGTCCGTCTAGCTGGCCTCGCGCTGCAAGCGGCGCAGAAAGACGGTCATTTCTTTCTGCGCCTGCACATCCCCATGCGCAACGGCCACCGCAATACCCTGCTGATAAGCATCGACCGCAGCAGCAGGCTGACCGGCGGCAACCAGCACCTTGCCCAACAGCTTCCAGGCGGCGGTGTAATCCGGCTGCCAGACCAGCGCCTGACGCAAATGGGTTTCGGCTTCGCCCAGCTGGCCGAGCTTCAGACACTCCCCTCCGATGGCAAAACGCAGCAGTGCGTTGTCTCGCGGGCCATCGACCATTTTCAGCAGTGCGTCCAGTTGCGGCATGTTTCAACCTCCATTTGACCGATCGGGCACCAGCACCGTGCGGTTGCCATTGCTCTCCATGGCGCTCACCAGCCCCGCCGCTTCCATTTCTTCAATCAGTCTGGCCGCCCGGTTGTAGCCGATACGCAGGTGTCGCTGCACCGAGGAAATCGAAGCCTTGCGGGTACGCAGCACGATCTCCACCGCCTCGTCATAAAGCGGATCGCTCTCGGCCGCGGCCTGGCGGTCGCCGCCGGCGGCATTGCTCTCTTCCAGCTCTGCCTCGCCGGTCAGCAAACCCTCGACATAATCCGGCTCGCCGAATGACTTGAGCGTTTCCACCACCGCATGCACTTCATCATCGGTGACAAAGGCACCGTGGATACGCTGCGGATAGCCACTGCCCGGCGGCAGGAACAGCATGTCGCCCTGTCCCAGCAGCGCCTCGGCGCCCATCTGGTCCAGGATGGTACGACTGTCGACCTTGCTGGAGACCTGAAAGGCAATCCGTGTCGGAATGTTGGCTTTAATCAGACCGGTAATCACATCCACCGAAGGCCGCTGGGTGGCCAGAATCAGGTGAATGCCGGCCGCGCGCGCCTTCTGCGCCAGACGCGCGATCAGTTCCTCGATTTTCTTGCCGGCCACCATCATCAGGTCAGCAAACTCATCCACCACCACCACGATGCAGGGCAGGGTTTCCAGCGGCTCCGGTGTCTCCGGGGTCAGCGAGAACGGATTCTTCAGCGTCTCGCCGGCCGCTCGGGCCGCCTGCACCTTGTCGTTGTAACCCGCCAGATTGCGCACACCGAGGGCACTCATCAGGCGATAGCGCTTTTCCATCTCGCCGACACACCAGTTGAGGGCATTGGCGGCCAGCTTCATGTCGGTGACCACCGGCGCCAGCAGATGCGGAATGTCGTTATACACCGACAACTCGAGCATCTTCGGGTCGATCATGATGAAACGTACGTCTTGCGGCGTGAATTTGTAGAGCAGGGACAGAATCATGGCATTGACCCCGACCGACTTGCCCGAGCCGGTGGTGCCGGCAACCAGCAAATGGGGCGCCTTGGCCAGATCCATCACCACCGGCTCGCCGGTAATGTCCTTGCCCAGGGCCAGCGTCAGACGGGTCGAGCTGTCGCTGAACGCCTCGGAAGCCAGGATTTCGGACAGGCGGATCATCTGGCGCACCGGATTGGGCAGCTCCAGCCCCATGCAGGTCTTGCCCGGGATGGTTTCCACGACGCGAATCGAGGCCAGCCCCAGTGCCCGCGCCAGATCCTTGACCAGATTGACCACTTGGCTGCCGCGCACGCCGACCGCCGGTTCCACCTCAAAGCGGGTAATCACCGGGCCGGCATAGGCATCCACCACGCTGACCTTGACCTTGAACTCGGCCAGTTTTTCTTCAATGACAATGCCCCGCTCGATCAATACGTCCTGATCCTGCACCGCAGCCGGATTGGTTTCGGCCGGCTTGAGCAGATCCAGCCCCGGCAGGCATTCGGCACTCCAGTCACGCTGCGGCAACTGACTGACCACGTCGGCACTGCGCGACACTGGCACCGACACCGGTGCGGTCATCACGGCCGGCTCGTCTTGCGGCCAGGGAGCCGGCGCGACAGGCGCTTCGCGCTCGGGTACCGGCTGATCTTCAATCCAGGTCCAGACCAGGCCGGATGAGGTGGTCTGCGCCGGTGCGGCAGCCGGCTGCGGCGCCGGAGACACGGTTGGCGCAGCCGCGGACGGCGGAGCAACCCGATCTTCGGCCACGGCAGGCGGCGCTGGCGGCAACTCGGCGGGCGCCGGCGGGACGACGGCTTGCGGCGTTGGCACGACGACCGGACGCGATGCCGACAGGGGCTGTGGCTGCACTTGCGGCAAGACCGGACGAGCGGCGGCAGGGGGCATTCTCGGTACGGCGGGCTCACCGGCCAGCAAGGTCGGACGCACCTCCAGCGGGGCAGGCGGCGGAGACGCCGACACGACCGGATCGATGATGTCGGGAGTCGGCTGCGGCCGGGAGGGGGGGGCCGGCACGAAGCGTGCCGGGCTCTGGCCAGGCTGTGTCTGGCGCAGCAGCGGCGAGGCGGGTTCGGCCGCCGGGACGGGCGCGGTATCGGAAGCCGGGGGCGCCGCACGCCGCCCCGCCTGCGACGGCGCCATCGGGGCGGGCGCCGGCTGTCGTGCCCGCAGACGCTCGCCATGGATCTGTCGCAGGCTGGCTCGCACTTCATCCGCATCGATCAGCGGCAAGTCTTCAGGCGCGGACGGGGATTCGGTACGACGACGCTGACGCCCGCCCAGCGACTGCAGATTTTGCTCTACTTCCTGGGCACCGATCACCGGCAAGGGGGAATCGTTTCTGGCTTCTTCCGGCAGGGCACGGAAGCGGCCCAGCACATTCTGGCGGATCGTCTGCGGGTCCAGCAGCGGCAATGGCGCCTCGGCCACGGGTTCGGGCAGATCACGCGACAGCCGTGCCGCCGCCTGCCGGCGCAACACGCTGCGATCGATGACCGGCATGGCTTCTGGTGCCGTGCCGGGTGACTCGGCCGGCATCGCGGAGGCGAACGGCGTTGGCGGTGCCGGATCGGCTTGAGCCTGAACCGGGGCGGCGGGCATGCCGATCTCGGGCTCGCCCAACAGGGGATCCGCCTCGAAGAACGCCGGCGACGCGGTATCGGGCCGCCTGTGGTTCAGCGCCGGTTCGGGGTCCAGCCACCAGGAAGACAGGCGGCGCAGGGACGACAGCAGGCGACCGGTCAACGCCGCCCACAACAAGACACCCAAGATCAGCAAGATGAAAAACCAGGACACGCAGATACCCACCAAGCAATGAACACGCAAAACGGCCTCTCCAGGCCGGGGGCAAATTGTAACGCGTTTTACCGGCGCCCGGCGCATCCCTTCTTGCCCCGTACGCAGACAGTCACGCTTTGAAATCGGTTTCACAGCCCCTCTCCCGCTGATGCCGGGCTGTCAGACAGGCGAACGTCGATACGAGGAAACGCAGCGGATGTGCGCCAGATCATTCGGTAACGCGGTTTGGCCGACTGCAGACAGGCCGCCCTGCCCTTATAGTCGCTTCACCTTGCCAACCGGCACCGCACAACCCTCTGATCAGGAGAACACCATGTCCGACAACGCATTTCATAACACCCCGGCGGTCGAGCACGCATTACGCATTTACAACCAACTCAATAGCGAAACCCCCACACCAGAACCCGATGCGCAGCAAACAGCATCCGCCATTCCGCCATCTGCCGCGAGCCAAGATATGGAAGGCAGTCCGGCAGACGATCATCTCTGCGGCGGCCCCGGGGCAGACCGGCTTGATGGTGCGGACGGTGACGACCAGCTGTGTGGCGCGGCTGGCAATGACCAACTCAGGGGCGGCCCGGGCGATGACCGGCTAAGGGGCGGCGCTGGGCGGGACCTGCTCTATGGCGGGCCGGGTAACGATGTCCTTGAGGGAGAGCAGGGCTTCGACTACCTCTCCGGCGGCGATGGCGACGATGTTCTGCTGGGCGGCGCGGGTCATGACATTCTCGATGGCGGCCGCGGCAATGACCTGCTCAGCGGCGGAGAGGGACGCGACACCTTCCGCTGGCAATGGGATGAATTGGGCGGCATCGATCATCTCCGCGACTTTACCCCCGGCGAAGACTGCCTGGGCATTGATCCGGATCCGGAAGGCACGCCGTTGCGCCTTGTGCTGCAGCACGACAGCGAAGGCAGTCAGCTGCAACTGCTCAACCTGCAAGGTGAGCGTTTGCAGACGATCGTCTTCGACCACCTCGATCTGAGTCAGGCCGGCAACCTGAGCGATCAGGCCATCCTGGCGCACCTCCTCGAGCAGGAAGATCTCCCTCCCTACGCCTGACCCCCCTCCTCCCCGGCGCCACCGCATGGCTGGCGCCCTGGCTGCACGCCAGCTGACAGACAAACTCCCGCCAGACGATCAGCCTGTTCCGAAACCCGGCAAAGCCAATTTACAAGCCAATTTTAAACACTATATTGGCGCTCTTGTAATCGATTACACAAAACCGGACCAGCCGGAAAGTTTTCTGCGCCGACGGGCGCTTCCGGCCAGGCGGGCTTATTCATCAACAGGAGCAACACCATGACAACAAGCAAAGAGCCTGAGCGCAATCTCCTCTCGGGCAGCAAAGGCGACGACACGCTGATCGGTGACGACAGCGACAACATCCTTCAGGGCGGGCGCGGCGATGACTGGCTACAGGGGCGCGGCGGGCACGACATCCTGCAGGCCGGAGAAGGCAACGACAGCCTCTGGGGCGGTGACGGTGATGACCAGCTGTTCGGCAGCAGCGGCGATGACCTGCTGTATGGCGAGCAGGGCTGTGATGTACTTCGCGGCGGCAAGGGAGGCGACACGCTGTCTGGCGGCGAAGGCGATGACCGGCTCTACGGCGGCGAGGATCAGGACATGCTCTACGGCGGAGACGGTGCGGACCAGCTGTTCGGCGGCACAGGCAGTGATCTGATGGTTGGCGGTCGGGGTCATGACCGCCTCACCGGCGGCGAGGGCAATGACCTTTTTTACTGGGACTGGAAGGACCTGGGGGGCACGGACACCCTGGCCGGTTTCCAGCTGCAGCAGGACAAGCTGCTGTTCGGCTTTCGTCTGCAGGATGCGGCAGAGGACGCACCGGAAAGTCATTTGCTGCTGCAACACGATACCCGACAAAGCCAGCTGCTGGTCACCGACAGCCAGGGCACGGTGATGCAAACCATCCTGTTTGATGGTGTGGACCTCTCGGCCGGCGGCACCCGCAGCGATGGCGAGATCCTGCAGCAGTTGCTCTATCAGGGTCAGTTCTGACCCATGACACAGCGGCTGCCGCACAGGCAGCCCCAGCCAAACCCCGCATCAGAAACGGAAAGAATGAGGACAAACATGAACCTTTTCATCAGCCAGCAAGACCAGCAAGCCCGCGCCAAGGCGCTTTATGAAAAACTGCACGGCCGGCGCCATGAAGGCATCGTGATCGTGGGACAGGACAGCCACCTCAGCGGCGTGCAGGATGGCGACCTGCTCATCACCCATGGCAGCAGCAGCGACGATCTGATCGTGGCGTCGAATGCCCAGATGAACGAAGTCCATGGCAAGGAAGGCGCCGACACCATCATCGCGGTCGAGGGCGTGAACCTGCTTTATGGCGAAAGCGGAGACGACACCCTGCTCGGCCACACCGAGGATGATCAACTGATGGGCGGTGATGGCCGCGACAGGCTTCTCGGCATGGCCGGTGACGACACCTTGCTCGGGGGCCAGGGGGATGACGAGCTCGACGGCGGCAGTGGCAGGGATACGCTCTACGGCGGGGCCGGGCGCGATGTCCTCAAGGGCGGGGACGATCACGACACCCTGTATGGCGGCAGTGGCAATGACCAGCTGGCCGGCGGAGAAGGCAACGACGAGCTGCATGGCAATCAGGGTCAGGACACCCTCAGCGGCGGGCTGGGACACGACACGCTGTATGGCGGCAGCGGCAATGATGTGCTGCGCGGTCAGGAGGGCCATGACAATTTGTACGGCGGCAGTGGCAACGACCTGTTGTCGGGTGATAGTGGCGATGACCGGCTGTTTGGTGGCAACGGCAACGACCGTCTCAATGGCAGCACGGGCAATGATCGTCTCTCCGGCGAAGAGGGGGACGACATTCTCAAGGGCGGAGAGGGTCGCGATGTACTGAGCGGCGGCAGCGGCAACGATGCCCTGACCGGTGGTGAAGGGGCGGATGCCTTTGTCTGGCAACGCAGCGATCTGGGGGGGACCGATATCATTCGTGACTTCACCCCGGGGGAAGATCAGCTGGATCTGACCGACATCCTGCTGCGCGGCGATCATCCGCATCACTCGCTGAAGTTCGAGCACCAGGCACAAGGCTCTCGGCTGCAGATCCTCAACAGCGATGGCGACACCCTGCAAACGATCGTCTTCAAGGGCGTCGACCTGTCCGAGGGGGGCCGTCTCAGCACCGAGCAGATTCTGGACCGCGTGCTGACCGACTCGGCGCGCGCCAGCATCAGTGCCTCGCAAGTGATCGGCAGTGACCAGGACGACCGACTGTATGCCCGTGAACTCGATTTGCCGGTGTATGGCCTGGAAGGCGACGACAAACTGGTCGCCCATCCGCTGGGCAGCACCTTGTTCGGCGACGCGGGCAATGACTGGCTGGAGGGCGCCGGCGGGGATGACTGGCTCGAAGGGGGCGCCGGCAGGGATACCCTGTCCGGCGGCAATGGCGATGACATGCTGCGCGGCGGCAGCGGTCGCGACCTCCTGCTGGGTGAGGCCGGGGGGGACACTTTTGTCTGGCAGAGAGAAGATCTGGATGGCATGGATGAGGTCGGAGACTTCGACCTCGGCGAAGACCGTCTGCAGTTCGTCGGACTCGGCGGCGCCAATGGCGAGCGCGCCCTGCACCTGGCATTGCAGGTCGAGCAAAACGGCCTGGCCATTCTCGACGTACGCGACGAGCAGGATCAGATCGTGCACCAGATCCGCTTCACCCATCGCGACTTCTTCCAGGATGGCAGCATGAGCCATAGCGAGATTCTGCAGCGCATGCTGGGTGAAGAACCCCCTCTGCCCCTGCTGCCCTGACGCCCAGGCACTGCCAGCACGGCGCAAGCCGGCTGACAGTGTCTCACGCCCTTTTTCCCGCTGTGCGGCAGATAAAACTGCACATGGGGGTAAAAAGGGCGTAACCGTCTTTGCCCCTCTGGCCGGACCACCCGCCGCCGATTAGTCTCCCTGCCGCGCCGATCGATTCGTCGGCCACTTTGATCAACGTAGCAAGGAGAACCTCATGCATTTGAACAATCCTCATGACCACCAGCCCGCCACGTCACGGCCCGGCTCACCGGACATCACCCTGATCGGTACCGACGATGATGACGTCCTGACGGCCGGCAGGCAGGCCGTCAACATGCAAGGCCTGGATGGCGATGACTTGCTGCGCGGCAGCCCGCACGATGATCTGCAACTGGGCGGACGGGGCGATGATTTCCTGCAGGGACTGGGTGGTAACGACACCCAGTTGGGCGGCGAAGGCGACGACATTCTGCATGGTGATGCCGGCCACGACCGTCAGGAAGGCGGCTCGGGGGATGATCTGCTGTTCGGGCATCAGGGCAATGATGTGCTCGACGGGGGCGCGGGTGACGACGTACTGGATGGCGGCCCGGGGGAAGATCTGCTGCGTGGCGGCCCGGGCGATGATCATCTGGCCGGCGGCGGCGGCCGCGACATTCTGCTCTGGCATGCGCAGGATATGTGTGGCGATGACCAGATCTCCGGCTTCGAACCCGGGGAGGACCAGATCTGGCTGCCCCTGCCCTTCCAGCCCGGGGAAGCGCAGTATGCGCAGGTAAAGCTGGAAAGTCGTGAGGATCAATCTGTCTTGCGCATCCAGAATAACGAACGCCACTGCCAGATCAACATCCGCTTTGAGGACGTCGACTTGAGCGATGGCGGCAGTCTCTCCGAACAACAGGCACTGAGCCGTCTGCTGATGGAAGGCCCGCAGGCGTTCTGATCGGACGAATCAGACCGACAGACGTCTGATCATAAAAAAAGCCCGGGGCGCGCAGCACCCCGGGCTTTTTTCGGCTTCAATCCGTTCAGACCTTGACCGAGCCGGCTTCTTCCGTGTAATCGGCAATCTGGTCGAAGTTCATGTACTTGTACACTTCCGCCGACTTCTGATTGATGATGCCGATATTGGCCTGATACTCCTCTACCGTCGGAATCTTGCCCAGCTTGGAGCAGATGGCGGCCAGTTCGGCCGAGCCGAGGAACACATTGGTGTTCTTGCCCAGACGGTTAGGGAAGTTACGCGTCGACGTGGACATCACCGTCGCGCCTTCGCGCACCTGTGCCTGGTTACCCATGCACAGCGAGCAACCCGGCATTTCCATGCGGGCACCGGCACGACCCAGAATGCCGTAGTAACCTTCTTCGGTCAGTTGCTTGGCATCCATCTTGGTCGGCGGCGCTACCCACAGCTTGACCGGAATATCGCTCTTGCCATCCAGCAACTGGCCGGCGGCGCGGAAGTGCCCGATATTGGTCATGCAGGAACCGATGAAGACTTCGTCGATCTTGGTGCCGGCCACTTCGCTCATGAACTTCACGTCATCCGGATCGTTCGGGCAGGCCACGATCGGTTCCTTGATATCGGCCAGATCAATCTCGATCACGGCGGCGTACTCGGCATCCTTATCGGCCTGCAGCAGCTTGCCGTTGGCGATCCAGTCTTCCATCGAACGGATGCGACGGGCCAGGGTACGGGCATCTTCGTAGCCATTGGCGATCATCGACTTCATCAGCGTGATGTTGGAGCGCATGTATTCGACGATCGGCGCCTTGTCCAGATGCACGGTACAACCGGCGGCCGAGCGCTCGGCCGAGGCATCGGTCAGTTCAAAGGCTTGCTCGACCTTCAGATCCGGCAAACCTTCGATTTCCAGGATGCGACCGGAGAAAATGTTCTTCTTGCCGGCCTTGGCCACCGTCAGCAGCCCTTGCTTGATGGCGTACAGCGGAATGGCGTTGACCAGGTCACGCAGGGTCACGCCCGGCTGCAGCTTGCCCTTGAAGCGCACCAGTACCGATTCCGGCATGTCCAGCGGCATCACGCCGGTGGCGGCGGCAAAGGCCACCAGACCGGAACCGGCCGGGAAGGAAATCCCGATCGGGAAGCGGGTGTGCGAGTCACCGCCGGTACCGACGGTATCCGGCAGCAGCAGGCGGTTGAGCCAGCTGTGGATCACGCCATCGCCCGGACGCAGCGATACGCCGCCACGGCTGGAGATGAAGGTCGGCAGTTCCTTGTGCATCTTGACGTCAACCGGCTTCGGATAGGCAGCGGTATGACAGAAGGACTGCATGACCAGATCGGCCGAGAAGCCCAGGCAGGCCAGGTCCTTCAGCTCGTCACGGGTCATCGGGCCGGTGGTGTCCTGCGAGCCGACTGTGGTCATCTTCGGTTCACAGTAGGTACCCGGACGAACGCCCTGGCCCTCGGCCAGACCACAGGCGCGACCCACCATTTTTTGCGCCAGGGTGAAACCCTTGCCGCTATCTACCGGCGACTTGGGCAGGCGGAATACGGTCGAGGCCGCCAGACCGAGCGCTTCGCGTGCCTTGCTGGTCAGACCACGACCGATGATCAGGTTGATGCGGCCACCGGCACGCACTTCGTCCAGGATCACTTCGCTCTTGAGCTTGAACTCGGCCACCACGCCGCCGTTCTTCTCGATCTTGCCGGCGTAGGGGTAGATGTCGATTACATCGCCCATTTCCAGCTGCGACACATCGACTTCGATCGGCAGCGAGCCGGAATCTTCCTGGGTGTTGAAGAAAATCGGCGCAATCTTGCCACCCAGCGTCACACCGCCAAAACGCTTGTTCGGGACAAACGGGATGTCCTGGCCGGTCGCCCACACCACCGAGTTGGTGGCGGACTTGCGCGAGGAACCGGTACCGACCACGTCACCGACGTAGGCCACCAGGTGCCCCTTTTTCTTCAGGTCGTCGATGAACTGGATCGGACCACGCTTGCCGTCTTCCTCCGGCACAAAAGCCGCACCCGGACGGGTATTCTTCAGCATGGCCAGGTAGTGCAGCGGGATGTCCGGACGGCTCCAGGCGTCCGGCGCCGGCGACAGGTCGTCGGTATTGGTTTCGCCCGGCACCTTGAACACGGTGACGGTGATCTTTTGCGCCACTTCCGGACGCGAGGTGAACCACTCGGCATCGGCCCAGGACTGCATCACCGCGCGGGCCACGGCATTGCCCTTGTCCATCTTTTCCTTGACGTCGTGGAAGGCGTCAAACATCAGCAGGGTCTTCTTCAGCGCCTCACCGGCCACGGCGGCCACTTCGGCGTCGTCCAGCAGGTCGATCAGCGGCTTGATGTTGTAGCCGCCCAGCATGGTGCCCAGCAGTTCGGTGGCGCGCACGCGGGTCAGCAGCGGACTCTTGACCGTGCCTTCGGCCACGGCGGCCAGGAAAGAGGCCTTGACCTTGGCGGCATCATCCACGCCCGGCGGGACGCGATAGGTAATCAGGTCAACCAGCGTGTCTTCCTCGCCCTTGGGCGGGTTTTTCAGCAGCTCGACCAGTTCTTCAACCTGCTTCGCCGACAGCGGCAGGGGCGGAATGCCCAGCGCTGCGCGCTCGGCGACATGCTGACGATAGGCTTCTAACATGACATGGACCTTCTTTGCTGTGGTTGGCCGGCCGCGCTCGCGTTCCGGCGGGTGGGCAATGGCTTACATAAACCGGGCTGAATTCGCCTCTTTGTTTATGCCTTTGTAGTGAGCTGAAGATTACGCCTTTCAGGGCCAGCATTCAAACGAGTATTCGCCACAAGCACTGTGAGCTAAAATCACAGCATGAACCATTTCCCTCCCCTCAACTCACTCCGGGTTTTCGAGGCTGCCGCTAGGCTGGAAAGCTTTTCCGCCGCCGCCAGCGAATTGTTCGTCACGCATGGCGCTGTGAGCAAACAGATTAAGCAGCTGGAAGACTGGCTGGGCATGGCCCTCTTCGAACGGCGGGGTGGCCGGGTACGCCTGACCGATGCCGGCTGGCGCTATCTGGTGCAGGTGCAGGACGGCCTCGACCTGATCGCCAATGCCACGGCGCAACTGCAACAGCCTGACCGGCAGCGGCGTCTGGCCGTCAATGCCACCCCGACCTTTGCCAGCTACTGGCTGCTGCCGCGCCTGGCCAGCTTTCGTGAGCAGTATCCGGATCTGGTGCTGCACCTCGCCACCTCTGACCGTGACATCAGCCGGCTGGATGCCCCGTTTGACATCGCCATCCGCCGCGGGCCGGGCGACTGGCCCGGCCACATTGCGCGCCCTTTCCTCAAGGAGTGGGAATTGCCGCTGGCCAGTCCGGCCTTGCTGGACCGGCAGCCGATCAGCCAGCCGGGCGACCTGATTGCCCACACCCTGCTGCATGCCGACGCGCGACCAACCGCCTGGCCACGCTGGCTGACGCTGGCCGGCGTGGCCGAGCTGAAACCGGCGGCGGAGATGCATTTCGACCGCTTCTCACTGGCCCTGCAGGCGGCTTGTGACGGCCTGGGGGTCGTGCTGGGCCCATTGCCGATGGCCCAGCAGCTCATCGATCAGGGACTGCTGCGCGCCCCGCTGCAGAGCCCGGTCGTACCGGTGCGGGATTTCTGCTGGATTGTCCCTCGCGCCGGCAGCGACGACCCGACGGTCACCGCCTTCTGTCGCTGGCTGGAAGAAACCGCCGCATGACCGGGGACGCTGGCATACGATATAATCATGGACGCGCGGCATCCGGTTTGACCGCGCCCTAACCGCAAGGAATGCCATGAGCCGCATTACTCTTTCCCGCTTTCTGATCGAACAGCAACGCAAGGCCGGCACGCTGCCGCCGGATCTGCGCCTGCTGATTGAAACCATTGCGCGCGCCTGCAAGGCCATCAGTTTCTCCGTCAACAAGGGGGCGCTGGCCGGGGTGCTGGGCGAAGCCGGCACCGGCAACATCCAGGGCGAAGCCCAAAAGAAGATGGACGTGATTGCCAACGACTACCTGCTGGATGCCAACGAGTGGGGCGGCAATCTGGCGGCAATGGCCTCGGAAGAAATGGAACTGCCCTACCACATCCCGGGCGAATACCCCAAGGGTGACTACCTGCTGCTGTTCGATCCGCTGGATGGCTCGTCCAACATCGACGTCAACATTACCGTCGGCACCATTTTCTCCATCCTGCACAACCCGAACGGCAACCTGACCCCGAGCGAAAGCCACTTCCTGCAAAAGGGCGGCGCCCAGGTCGCCGCCGGCTATACCATCTACGGTCCGCAAACCATGCTGGTGCTGACCTTCGGCAGCGGCGTACATGGTTTTACCCTGGACCGTGAACAAGGCAGCTTCGTGCTGACCCATCCGGACATGCGCGTTCCCGAGCGCACCAGTGAGTTCGCCATCAACATGTCGAACCAGCGCCACTGGGAAGCCCCGGTCAAGCGCTATGTCGACGAACTGCTGGCCGGCAAAACCGGCCCGCGTGGCCGTGATTTCAACATGCGCTGGGTGGCCTCGATGGTGGCCGAGGTGCATCGTATCCTGACCCGCGGCGGCATCTTCATGTATCCGCGCGACGCCCGCGAGCCGGAAAAACCCGGCAAACTGCGGCTGATGTATGAAGGCAACCCGATGGCCTTCATCATCGAGCAGGCCGGCGGGCTGGCCACCAATGGCCATCAGCGCATCATGGACATCCAGCCGACATCGCTGCATGAACGGGTGGCGGTCTTCCTCGGCTCGCGTGAAGAAGTCAAAATGGTGACCGGTTACCATCAGGGCTAAACCGGCCACCGACAGCCAATGAGCCGCAAATCCTTGATGACATTGGGATTGCGGCTCATTTCGCTTTCATGATCTAAATCAGTATTGTGGTTGGCGGCTCAGTTATGCTGGTCTACATTCATTTTAAAGCACACGATTTTGGGGGCGGTCATGCTGGAAGTAGAAAACCTGATTGTGGCACTGGTCGAACCATCGAACGTTCAGGCGCAGATCATCAAGGCGGCGCTGCAGGAACGGGGGATCGACCAGGTCACGGTCTACGAGTCGGGCTCCGACCTGCTTGAAGCACTGGCTTCCAAATTGCCCGACCTGGTCTTCAGTGCGCTTTATCTGCCGGACATGACCGGCACGGATCTGGTCTATACCCTGCGCGACACCCCGGCCTGGGCCGATTTGCCGTTCATCCTGATCTCGAGCGAAACCAACCCCTACTACCTGGACCCGGTACGCCAGGCGGGCACCATGGCCATCCTGCCCAAGCCGTTCTCGCAGAATCAGCTGACCATGGCCCTGGAGAACACGCTGGACTTCCTCAATGCCGAGCAACTGGACATTCCGCTGGAAGACGACTTTGCCGACCTGAATGTCCTGCTGGTCGATGACAGCAGCACGGCGCGGCGTCATGTGCGCTTCATTCTGGAAAAGCTGGGCTTCGAGAAGATCTACGAGGCCAACAATGGCCTGGAGGCCATTCCCCTGCTCAACTCGCAGCTGTTTGATCTGGTCTTCACCGATTACAACATGCCGCAGATGGATGGTCGCGCCCTGGTCGAGTACATCCGCAAGGAAAGCATGCAGAGCTCGGTGCCGATCCTGATGGTATCAAGCGAGGACAACGAAGGGCGGCTGGCCGCGGTCGAGGCTGCCGGCGTCTCCGCCATCTGCGACAAGCCATTCGGCGCTGAAGTGGTACGCAAGCTGGTCGGCCAGTTGCTGATGGATCGCGACTGATCGCATGGGGGCGGCTGACACGCCGCCCTTTTCCGCACCAACTCCCCACAAAAAATCATGCACTTATGGCACGATTTTAATTTTTCCTATTGCCAAGGCAATTGATTTAGCGTATATTCCCTCCTCTTGCATTTCGCCGTGCGCTCACTCCCGCAACTTCTGCCCGGCGGACCCTGCTGTATTCATCGTCCCTGACCGTTTTCCAGGCTTCGTCCACGAGATGTCCCTTCGTACGGACCGTTGTTGTTCGCCGCTTGCCAGGTTGGTGCCGATGAGCCATGTGGCTATTTCAATTCCAAATGAAGCCACACAACCAGCCTTTTCAGGCCAAGTGACTCCCGGACACCTCCGGATCGAAAGGACATCATGACGTTTTCCGACCTGGGCATTTCGCCCCTGATTCTGCGCGCCCTCGAAGATGCCGGCTACAGCGAACCGACCCCGGTTCAGGCCGAAGCCATCCCCGCGGCGCTGGCGGGCGAAGACCTGCTGGTCTCGGCACAAACCGGCAGCGGCAAGACCGCCGCCTTCCTGCTGCCTGCACTGGTCAAGCTGACCGAACGCTCGACCGGCTCCGGCAAGGGCCCGCGTGTTCTGGTCCTGACCCCGACGCGCGAACTGGCGCAACAAGTTGAAAAGAACGCCACCGAATACGGCACCCACCTGCGCTGGCTGCGCACTGTCTGCCTGGTCGGCGGCGCCTCCTTCGGTTATCAGGTCCGCGCCATGTCGCGCCCGATCGACATCATGGTCGCCACCCCGGGCCGCCTGATGGATCACATGCGCCAGGGCCGCATCGACTTCTCCCGTCTGGAAATGCTGGTCCTGGACGAAGCGGACCGCATGCTGGACATGGGCTTCATCGAAGACATCGAAACCATCGTGCAGGCCACCCCGGCTGCCCGTCAGACTGTGCTGTTCTCCGCCACGCTCGACGGCGTGGTCGGCAAGCTGGCACAGAAGCTGACCAAGGATGCCAAGCGCGTCGAAATCGAGCGCAAGGAAAGCGGCGGCAACATCGAAGAACACCTGCTGTACGCCGACAACCAGGCGCACAAGGATCGTCTGCTGGACCATATCCTGCGCGAAGCCGGTTTCGATCAGGCCGTGATTTTCACTGCCACCAAGATCGGTTCCGAAGAGCTGGCCGACAAGCTGGCCGACCAGGGTTTCTCCGCCGCCTGCCTGCATGGCGACATGCCGCAGAACTGGCGTAACCGTACCCTGAACGACCTGCGTCGCGGCCGCATCAAGGTACTGGTGGCCACCGACGTGGCCGCGCGCGGCATCGACGTGCCGACCATTGACCTGGTGGTCAACTACGACCTGCCGAAGCAGGCCGAAGACTACGTGCACCGCATCGGCCGTACCGGTCGTGCCGGCCGTAACGGCACGGCCATCACCATGTCGGAGACCAAGGAATTCCATCGCGTCCGTCGCATCGAGCAATACCTGAAGCGTCAGATCACCGAGGGTGTCATCGAAGGTCTGGAACCGACCCGTCGTCCGCCGAAGGGTGGCAATGGCCAGCGTCGCGGCGGCAATGGCAACGGCGGTCAGCGCCGTCATGGCAGCGGCGGCGGCTATGGCGCCCAGCGCAAGCCGGGCAGCGGCTACGCCAAGCGAGCCCCGCGTCAGCAGACTGCCGGCTGATCCTCAGCCCGAGCCATCAGGCAACAAGCCGCATCCCCGGATGCGGCTTGTTTCATTTCAGCCCTCCCTCACCCGGCGCTGCAGCAAATCCCGCAGGACCTGCAGATAACGCTGCACCCCATCAAAACTGTCGACACTGACCCGACACCAGCCGGGCAAGGTGTTGATCGGATAGCAGACGCTCACGTCGGCAGCGGCCAGGCCAGCCAGCCAGAACGCCGCCTCTCCCGGCAGGCGATGCAGCACAAAATTCAGCACTGAACAACGCGGTGACAACTGCAGGGCCTCCAGCCCTTCGCACAATGCCGCCCGCGCCGTCGCCAGCAGCCAGCGAGCATGCTCCAGCCAGGCCGGATTTTGCAAAGCCTCGGCCGCGGCCAGCAGACCGGGCAGATTCAGTGCCGGTGCCAGCGCCGCCTGCAGACCGGCCAGCCAGCCGGCATCACGCCCAACCGCAAAGCCGACGCGTAAACCAGCCAGCCCATAGGCTTTGGAAAAGGTGCGCAAGACCAGCAGCGAGGACGGCAAGGCATCCAGCCGGGACAGCAGCGAATGCGCCTCGGGCTCGGGCAGAAACTCCATATAGGCTTCGTCGATGATGAAACGCACCCGTGGCGATGCCTCGCACATCCAGGCATCCAGCAGCGTCTGATCCAGCATTTGTCCGCCATGGCAATCCGGGTTGCTCAGATAGACCAGGGCGGCCCCCCGGTGTTGCTCGACGCGCTGGCGCAAGCCTGGCAAATCGATGCTGCCATCCGGAAGCCAGCGACAGAATTCGCTTGGCAAGGCACCGGCCATCGCCGGCAAAAGGGGAAAAACCGGGGCACTATAGAACAGACGGGCATCCGGCCGGCGAGCAAAATGAGCCAGCACGGTCTGCAGGATGGCCGTGGCGCCGGCCCCGAGGACGAACTCCTCGGGACGACGACGATGATAAATCGCCAGGCGTTGCACCAGACGCGCCGCCTCCCGCGCAGGGTATTGCCAGGCCAGCGGACCTGCCGAAGACAACAGGCGGCGAACCGCTGGCGACAAGCCATGACGACATTCGTTCCGATGCAGATTGAGCACGATACCCCCGATCCAAATGACAGGGGTTCATGATGGCGAGAACCGACCTCAGCGCAAAGCAGCCAGCAGGCGAACCACCATTCACTGACGCGCTTTTAGGCACATTCCTTCTGACGTTCAGGCATCGGCCTGCAAGCTGCGCGCCAGCTCCTGCATGGCCGTCCGGCTCACGCTTACCGGGACAATCACTCGCCGCACCGGCTCTTCCGGCGAGAGCAGAAGTTCTTCCATGCACACCCGGGTCCCCTCCTCGATCTCATCGGCCGAGCGCACCACGCCCATACGGTCGAGTGTCAGCGACGCCTGCTGCAGACGGAAGTAGTCCTGCGGATGGCTCAGCATATGCGCCACCAGTTCCAGCAGGCCGTTCAGGGTCGTCACACTGCGCACTTCATTCAGGCGGCACTGCGCGGCCTCCTGCCGCTGCAGCAAACCGGCGCGATCGCGCGGCAGGGGGTCGTCATCCGGCAGGGCATCAATCAGCAGAGACTCGGGGTGGCTCAGCGCCGTCAGGCGCAAGCGGATGCGGGTCAGTTCACTTTCCAGATCACTGCGCTCCTTGGCCAGCAGCGCCAGCCGCTGCGCCACCAGGCCGGCAATCACCTCCAGCGCCCGCTCCGCGGTACTCGCCCGCAAGACCTCGACAGACGGGCAAGGCAGCACCATGCGATGGTGATCAAAGCTGACGACCGTCTGGGCGACATCACTGCGTACCTCACCGTTGAGTGTGGCCATCCCATAGCGCTGACTGTCACGCCGCTGCATCAGCAGCAGTGCCAGCGCCTGATCGCCCTGCGAGGGGGACGCAAAGAAGGCCTGCAGCGCATCACTACGCATCAGCATGCCGAGCAGACTGGCCGGCGAAGAGAAAAACAGCCCCAGACGACGGTCCAGGGTAAAAGACAGCAGGGAAAGCTCCAGCGGATCGGGCAGATCGCGCACCAGCTCGGCGGCATAGTCGCGGCAGACCCGCACCCCGGGCAGCAGGGCCTTGCGATAACCCGGCAGCAAGGCCAGGCGCGCATCGGTCGCCGCCACCATCCGCTCGATGGTGGCCAGCTCCTCGGCACTGGCCGAGGCTGAACTACCGAAAACCCTGCGTATCAGGTTGCCGAACATCGGTCACCCATCACGGAAAATTGAAAAGGCCCGGAACGCCGTGCGCGCCTCAGAACGATTCGTCTTCGCGCAGATAGCGCCATTGCCCCGGTGGCAGATTGCCCAGCATGATCTTGCCGATGCGCACCCGTTTCAGGCCGGTCACACGCAAGCCGACCAGTTCGCACATGCGGCGGATCTGGCGCTTCTTGCCCTGGCGCAGGACAAAGCGCAACTGGTCCTCGTTCTGCCAGCTGACCTGGGCCGGCAGCAGGGCTTCGCCATCCAGTTCCAGACCGTGATTGAGCAGCGTGAGCCCCTGCGGAATCATCTGCCCGGTCACCCGAACCAGATACTCTTTTTCGACCTGGGAATTCTCCCCGATCAACTGCTTGGCAATGCGACCATCCTGGGTCAGCACCAGCAGACCGACCGAATCAATATCCAGCCGCCCGGCCGGCGCCAGCCCCTTGAGATGGCCCGGCGTGAAGCGCTGTCGTGCCGTATCGCCCACCCAGCGACTACTGCCGGTCACCAGCGTCACGGCCGGCGGATAGCCCTTCTCTGCCTGTCCGGAGACATAGCCAACCGGTTTGTTGAGCAGAATCGTCACGCGTGCCGACTGAGCGGCACGGGCACGGGCATCGACCTCGATGGTCTGGTGCGGCAACACCTTCAGACCAAGTATCGCCACTTCCCCATCGACCTTGACCCATCCCTGCTCAATATAGCTGTCGGCCTCACGGCGAGAGCAGATGCCCAATTCGGCCAGGCGTTTGGAAAGACGTACCGGTTCCATCAGAACTCCCAAGCAATAAAGGCGATCTCCGATTGCGACGGGATCGCCTTCTCAATTAAACAAGCCGTATTGTAAGAGATTGGCGCCGGGAACAAAACCGCTTCAATGTACAAACGGGCGCAAACTCTCGGCAATGGCAGCGGCCAGTGCCGCACTGGCCTGTTCATGGGCAAGCACCAGGGCCGTCGCATCCTGACCACTCAGCGCGAACGAACGCGTCAGACGCCCCTGCCCGACGGGCTGACCGGCATGCAGGATCTGCCAGCGGGCATCCAGCTGCAGCCTCTCGCGACCGGCATCCAGTGCCAGAACATCCAGCGCAACCTGCCAGTCGGCTGCCAGTGGCGAAGCAGACGGCCAGGCGCGCACCTGAGCCGTGACCAGGGACCGGCCGAGCTGCCTGGCCAGGTCCAGTGCCAGCAGATTGGCCAACGGCGCCGCCCATTCGGCCTGCGGCAGAAAATGCACCTGACCATCCGCGCCGGTTTGCTGCAACTGCGGGCGGTTGAGCCAGCCGGGCAAGGAAACCGGCCCGATCTGCAAAGTGGGACCGTCCGACCGGCTCGGCGGCTCGGTGCCGCCCTGCTCGGGCAGTCGATAGTAATGCACCGGTGCCGAGGCGCAACCGAACAACAACAGGCACAACCACAAGGCAAGGATACGGTTCATGGTGCCTCTCCTGCTTTACCGCGAATCAGCGCCTCGGGATGGCGCTGCAAGGTGTCGGTCAGCGTTTTCACACTCTGCGCTGCCGCCGTCACTTCATGGGCGGCATCGCGCAGATCCTGCTGCAGCGGGGCATCCGGCCGCAGCGTCTGACGCGCACTGTCCAGTGTCTGCTGCAGGGACTGCAGGGTGCTGAGCAATTGCGGCAGACCTTGCTGACTCATGCCATTCATCAGGCGATCGGTCTGCTGCAGCGTCCCATTGAGCGTATGCAGCGAGCGGCGCAGATCCGCCGACAGAACATCCAGCTGCATGCGGTCAATACTGCGGGCAATCCGTGTCAGACTATGCTGCAGCTCGCCGATGTCGCCCGGCATGCTGGGCAACAACAGCTGACCATTCAGATGCCCCAGGCGCGCACGCGGCGCATCGGCAAAGTAATCGATGGCGACATACAACTGACCGGTCAGCAGGCTGGCCGTGCGCAACTGGGCTCGCAAGCCATGTGCCACCGCAGACGCCAGCTTCGCCTCCTCCAGCTCTGCGCGCTGTGGCTTGCCCCCGGCCACCGCCGTCAGACGATCCGGATAGATGCGCAGGCTGACCAGCATCTTGGGCGCCCCCGGCGGCGAGGCCGGATCCAGCGCCAGGCCGGCAACTTCGCCAATCGCAATACCACGGAAATCCACCGGGGCACCGATTGTCAGCCCGCGCACCGAATCGGCAAACCGCACCTGATAGCGCAGCACCGTGGTTTCGACCTGGCGCAACGCCTGATCATGGTTGCGAGCCAGCAGGAACACATGGTTGCTCGATGCCTCGCTGCCCCGGCCTTCATCCGGCGTCTCAAAGGCCACGCCGCCGAGCGCCACCGACATCAGTGACTGGGTCGCCAGCTTCAGTCCGTTGGCGTCCATGCTGACGTCAATCCCGCTGGCGTGCCAAAAGCGGCTGTTGTTGCGGACATACTGGTCATACGGCTGATTGACGAAGACGGCCACCGCCACACTCTGGCCATCGGGCGCCAGGTGGTAGCCCACCACCTGACCGACCGGAACCCGGCGATACAAGACCGGCGAGCCAACCTCCAGCGAACCGAGATCCTCAGCCTGCAGGGTAAACTGCCGCCCCGGACGGTCACTGCTGACAATCGGCGCCTCGTCCAGCCCGGTAAAATGATCACTGGTCTGGCTGGCATGACCGACGTCCATGGCGATATACGAGCCGGACAACAGCGTGTCCAGACCGGACACCGTGCCGCCGCTGATCCGCGGACGCACCACCCAGAAACGACTGTCCGCCAGCAAATAGGGCGAAGCCTCGCGCACCAGGCGTGCCTTGACCTGAATATGATGCCGGTCCGGACTCAGTGTCACCGCCGTCACCTCTCCGATGTCCACATCACGGTACTTGATGCGCGTCTTGCCCGCCTCCAGCCCCTGGCCGGAGGTAAACAGAATGGTGATGGTCGGACCGCGCGACAGGATGGTGTTCACCACCAGCCAGGCCCCGATCAGTGCTGCCAGCAGCGGCACCAGCCAGACCAGGGAGGGATTAATCCGGCGCCGTGGCAGCACCCTGGCTTCCGGCAAGAAGGAAGACGGGTCGGGCTCAGTCATGCAAGGTTTCCTTGTTGTTATCCCAGATCAGCCGCGGATCAAACGCATTGGCGGCCAGCATGGTCAGCACCACCACCGCGGCAAAGGCCAGCGCCCCGGGGCCGGCCTGAATGCTGGCCAGCCCGCGCAGTTGCACCAGCGCCACCAGCAGGCCAACCACATAAATATCCAGCATCGACCATGGCCCGATGGCCTCCAGCAGCCGGTACAGGCGAGTACGCTGCTCGGGCGCCCAGCGCCAGCGCCAGCGAATCGACAGCAGCAAAAAGCTCAGGCTGAGCATTTTCAGCAAGGGCACCAGGATGCTGGCCACAAACACCACCAGCGCCAGCGGCCAGGAACCTGCCAGCCACAGATACACCACTCCGCTCAAAATCGTGTCGTCCTGGCGGCCGAACAAGGTACGGGTCGTCATGATCGGCAGCACATTGGCCGGCAGATAGCAGAGAAACGCCGCCAGCAACCAGGCCGTACAGCGACTCAGGCTATCCGGCTTGCGACGCGCCAGCCGGCTGCCACACACAGGGCAAACCGACTCGCCATCGCCTGCCAGCCGGCAGGTGGTCCCGCACACCAGGCAGGTCGACAACGCCATCATCCGGCTCCCTGTGCCTGTTGCAGGCGACGATAACTGGCCCACAGACCACGCGAATCGAACTGACTGGCATTGAGCGCCAGCAGCAGAATCAGGGCGAAAAATGCCCATAAGCCAACACCAGGCGCGATATCCGCCAGATGCGACAGCTTGACCAGCGCCACCAGCACGCCCATCAGGAACACCTCGGCCATCCCCCAGGGATGCAAGACATGCAGAATACGCAGAATTCGGTCAAAGCCGGGGGGGACGCGCCGGAGCAACAGGGGAAACATCAGATAGCCCAGCACCAGCAACTCCAGCAGCGGCACCAGCATGGCGGTGGCTGCCACCAGCAGCGCCACCGGCCACATACCTTGCTGCCAGAGTGCCCAGGCAGTCCCCAGCAAGGTCGTGGCGGTGCGTGCCCCCTGGGCGCTCATCGACACAATCGGGAAGACATTGGCCAGCAACAACACCAGCAGCCCCGTCAGCACCAGGGCACAACGTGCCTGCAAGCCGATACCGGGGCCACGCAGCAGCACGGCCCCGCAACGCGGGCATTGCGCCCGCTCGCCGGCGCTCAGCGGCGTCAGACGCTGCAGCAGGTCACAGTCATGACAGACAATCAGCCCATCCCGGTTCGGCTCGCCCCCTTGCATTGTCCCTCCGCCGGAAACGCCAGACCTCGGCCGCGCCTCAGTTCTGGGCTTCGCGCACATCCGTTGGCGACAATGTCGCCTGGCTGCCTTCTTCTTTGTTCCACTTGCCGGACAGACTCCAGCGCTTGTCCGGGGCACTGAGCGTCAGATCCCAGCGCGAAGCCTGACTGGGCTGCAGTGCCGCGCTGTAACGGCCATCGGGCCCGACCACCAGATTCACGGTCTGATCCAGGCTGGCGATGGTCGGGTGCGACAACTGCAGGGTCAGCACCGGCGGCAAGGGCTCGTTCACCTTGCGCTGCAGGACCAGCGTCACGCTGTTATCGGCAAAGGTCAGCTGGCCAAGCAAACCCATCTTCTCGGCCGTTTTGCCGGCCTCGATCAATGAATTGATCGACTGGCCAGCCGCGTAATACTGCTCCTGCACCATCGGATCCGTGCCGTGGGTGGCGATATAGATGAAATAGCTGCCGACACAGACAGAGGAAAACGGAATGGCAATCAGCAACCACGGCCAACGATGCTTGTACCAGGGTGCCGACATACTCGAATTGGATTGGATAGTCATGGTTTCTCCGCCTGCAAGATGTTTTTCTCTCGATTATCCGTCATATCACTACGGCATGAAAGACCATGATCCCAAGTATTGTACTTCGCCGATCGCCTTACAAATAATCCTTCAGGCGGTAATACAGCATGCCCAGCACCAGCGCCGGTGTGCGCAACAGAGCGCCGCCCGGGAAAGGACGGTGGCGCAAGCGCGAGAACAGCTCGAAACGGGTGTTTTCATGCGCGATCGCCTCGGCCAGCATCTTGCCGGCAATCCCGGTAATGTTCACCCCGTGGCCGGAAAAACCCTGCAGGTAGTAGATCGAAGGGCTCAGCCGGCCAAAATCAGGCGCCCGGTTCATGGTGATGTCGCAGAACCCGCCCCAGGCGTAGTCGATCGACACATCTGCCAGCTGCGGGAACACGCGCAACATGTCACTGCGCATGGCCTGCGCCAGATCGCGCGGTTCGCGACCGGAGTAGCTGACCTTGCCGCCGAACAACATGCGGTGATCGGCGGACAGGCGGTAGTAGTCGAGCACGAAGTTGCTGTCGCACACCGCCATATTATTGGCAATCAGGCCACGGGCACGCTCGGCCCCCAACGGTTCGGTGGCAATGACATAGGTACCGACCGGCATGATGCGTGCCGACAACTCGGGGGCCAGGGTGCCACCAAACACATTGCAGGCCAGCACCAGGATCTTGCAGCTGACGCTGCCGCGCTCGGTCACGGCCTGGGGTGAGGGTTCGCGCACCAGCGAACGAACCGGGGTATTTTCGTAAATGGTGACACCGGCGGCTTCGGCGGCACGCGCCAGTCCGAGGGTATAGTTGAGGGGATGCAGATGGCCGGCCAGCGGATCAAACAGGCCGCCGACATAACGCTCGCTGCCCAACTGACTGCGCAGCTGCGGCAAGTCCCACCATTGGTAGTGCTGATAACCGTAGCGCCCGGCGGCTTCCTGCTGCCAGGCAGCCAGATCGCGCAGTTGACGGGGCTTTACCGCCACCGTGCAATATCCGCGCGTCCAGTCACAGTCGATCTGATGCTGCCGTACCCGCTGATCGATGATCTCGACCGCCTCGACCGACATGTCCCAGAACGATCTGGCGTACTCCTCTCCCGCCTGGGCGCGCAGGGTATCCATATCACAGGCAAAACCGCTGATCACCTGACCGCCATTGCGGCCCGAGGCGGCAAAACCGATCTGCGAGCCTTCCAGCAAACCGACGCTGAAGCCGCGCTCGGCCAGATTCAGCGCCGTCGACAAACCGGCCAGCCCGCCCCCGATCACGCACACATCGTACTGTGCGTTGCCATCCAGCGCCGGACGCAGGGTCCAGGGTGTGGCAGTGGCCGCATAGTAGGAGTGGGCATGGGGCTGGCGGGCATAATTCAGCATAAAAGCCTTTCAATGGCACGGGGTGTCTAAAAAGATTAGCGCATGCTTAATATTTTTGACAATAGCATTAAAAACAGCAAAACAACTAGCGGCTGATTGCCAAACGCGGCCAGCAGGATCAGACTGACCGGCTGCCGTCGGGATCCCTCACAGACTCATGCTTGTACCATTGATTGTTGCCTGCGCCATGCTGATGGAAAGCATGGACGCCACCGTCATTACCACCTCTCTGCCAGCCATTGCCCTGGAACTCGGCCACAGCCCGGTCACCCTCAAACTGGCGCTGACCGCCTATGTCGTCGGCCTGGGCATCTTCATCCCCATCAGCGGCTGGATGGCGGATCGTTTTGGTGCCCGGCGGGTTTTCAGCACTGCCATCGTGGTATTCATGCTCGGCTCGCTCGGCTGCGCACTGGCACACCATCTGACGACGTTTGTCCTGGCGCGCTTTCTGCAGGGCACCGGGGGCGCCATGATGGTGCCGGTCGGACGCATCGTGATTTTCCGCACCATTCCGAAAGCCGAGCTGATTCGAGCCATCGGCTACCTGACGATTCCGGCCCTGCTCGGACCGGTCATCGGCCCGCCGGTCGGCGGTTTCATCACGACCTATTTCGACTGGCGCTGGATCTTCCTCATCAACCTGCCCATCAGTGTCCTGGGGCTGTTCCTGTCCGCCCGTTATCTGCGCGCCTGGCGCGAGGCCGACTGCCCGCCGCTGGATGTCGCCGGCTTCCTGCTGTCCGGCACCGGCAGTGCGCTGCTGATGCTCGGCCTGGCCCTGATCGGCAGCGGGCTGGTCCCCGTGGCCTGGATCGCGGCGCTTTGTCTGGCGGGCAGCCTGTTGCTGATTTTCTACTGGCGGCATGCACAACAGACGGCACAACCCTTGCTGGACCTGAGCCTGCTGCGCATACCAACCCTGCGCGCCAGTGTACTGGGCGGCTCGCTGTTCCGCCTCGGCCTGGGCGCCACCCCCTTTCTGCTGCCGTTGTCACTGCAAATCGGCATGGGGCACAGCGCCTTTGCCGCCGGCATGGTGACCTGCGCCTCGGCACTGGGCGCCATTACCATGAAAACACTGGCCGCCCCGCTGCTGCAGCGCTTCGGTTACCGGCCGGTGATGCTGGTCAATGCGCTGCTTTGCGGTCTGGTGATGGCAGGCTACGGGCTGTTCACCCCCCATACCCCGATCTGGCTGATGATGCTGTTCGTGCTGTTTGGCGGTTTGTTTCCTTCGCTGCAATTCACCTGCCTCAACACCATTGTCTATGCCGACATCACCGACAAGGACATCAGTCGGGCCACCAGTCTGGCCAGTGTCGTGCAGCAGTTGTCACTGGGGCTGGGCGTGACCCTGGCCGGACTGGCACTGAGCTGGAACAGCGCCTGGCACGGGCATGCCGTTCCGCAGAGCAGCGACTTCTGGCCAGCCTTTCTGCTGATCGGTCTGTTCTCCTGCCTGTCGGTCCTGCCCACCCGCAAGCTGTCACCACAGGCCGGGCGATCGCTGACATGCGCGACCAGTGCCACCGACTGAGTCCGCGCCATACTTCTGTCAGACATTCCTGTTTTCAACGACTTACCCCCCGGCCCTCTGGTCTTCGTGCCGCGTCCGGCCCAGCATGACAGGGCTCGCATGACGAGCCTGGGGCCTGCCGCAAAGCCGGCAGGGACTGCGCCGGCCTGGCAGATGGCCCCAGCCACGCCACCCACCAGACGAGGGCCTTATGCGCACCCATTCAAATTCCCGACTTCATCGATCTGGACTTGGTCTGCTGATCGGACTTTGCCTGCCCGCCCTGGCGCAGGGCTCATTCAGCCTGATCTTCACCGGAGGGCCGCGACTGTCATGCGACCCGGCACCAAGCTATGTCGCCGGTTCGCACTGCTTTTCGCAGGCAGAACAAAACAAGCTGTTCGCGCGCCAGATCACCGCGCTGCGCAATGCCCGTCCTGACCTGAATCTCAAGGGCATGTGGATCAACGGCAATCTGACCGCCAGCGGCAGCCAGCAGCAGTGGGAGTGGCTGCAGAATTTCTGGCTGAAGGACCATGCGCCTGACTCGGCGTTCCCACACTGGTTCGGTCTGGGGGAAAACGAAATGCGCCTGCCCGCGGCCAAGGCCGTGATGCAGACGCAGATCAGCCAGACGGGGGGCCAGCAGGCACCGGCAGGCCAGGTCTTTTCGTTTGACTTCGCGGGGAGGCATTTCGTCCAGCTGCAGAGTTTCAAAAGCATTGGCGGGGTGGATCAGCGCCGCAACATTGACTGGCTGCGGGAGGATCGCCTGCGTGCGGTGAACAGCGACAAGCCGATCGTGGCCTTGCTGGATGACTCAACGCTCACTCACAGCATCAGGCCGGCGCTCACCGCCGTGGGCAGCGTCTGGGGCCGGCTGACCCGGGCGACCATTTTCACCACCCTGCCCACCAACGTGCTGGCACGGGAACGGGCACCGGGCGAAGGTCGAAGCTGGGGATTCATGCCCCCCAAGTGGCAAATCGGCGCCATCGAACAGGGCACGGCCTTACTGGTCACCTTCCATGACAACAAAAACAGCATGCGGGTCATGACCCTGCGCACCCAGGAAGGCAAGGCACTCCCCATCCTGACCGATCTGGGTGAGTTTTGGCTCTATGGGGTCGACGACGACCACTAGCCTGAGACAGGCCCGGCCCACGGCCCCGCCGGCAATGCCGGTTCGCCGTCGGGTCGGCGCCGCTCGATGAACAGGCTGCTGCCACTTTGCTTCTTGGCCATTTTTTTGGCCTCGGCCGCGGCAGCGCCAATTTCCACATGACTGCGATACTGGCCGGGCAGTACCTTCAGCACCCCGAGCGACAAGGAGGTGAGCGGGAAGAACGTCATCTCGCCACGCCGGTCTGCCAGGTGAAAGCCCTGCTCACTGACATGCTCGGGCGAAAAGTAATACGGTACGGCCTGGTCAAAGGCGGACAGCACCTTTCTCAGCCGGTGCTCCCAGTCGGCGCACTGCATCAGCACCACGAAATCGTCGCCGCCCACATGCCCGACAAAGTCGAGCGACTCATCCACCTCTTCCGACAGGATGTTGGCCACCAGCTCGATCAGCTCATCCCCGGCGGCGTAACCATACAGATCGTTGAACGGCTTGAAATGGTCGAGGTCGGCATAGGCCACAACAAAGTGCTGGCTGCTCTCGATCAACCGGTCGATCGCCTCGTTGATCGGCACATTGCCAGGCAGCCCGGTCAGCGGATTGGCATAGCGCGCGGCACTGATCTGCAGATCGGTGATCTTGCGCATCAGGTCATAGCAAGTGCCCATGCCGAGATAACTGCCGTCTTCGGTCAGAATGAAGCCATCTGCCAGATAGTCTTTGCCGGCAGCCAGCACCAGAGAAGACAAGGTGGTGATATCGGTATCGTCCGCCACGATCAGCGGGCGCTTTTCCATCATCACCGTGCAGCTTTTCTTGCCATACAGCTCGCGATTGAAGGGTCGGGCAAAGCTTTCCAGAAAATGATGGCGGCGCAGCAGGCCGACCGGCCGCCCCTGCTCCAGCACCGGGATGGCAAAACAATCCTGATCGGCAGCGAACAGGCGATACGCTTGTTCATTGGTATCCGAGACCTGCAGGGGATCCACCTCGATCAGCAGGTCACGCGCCACGATCTGGCGCGCACTGCCGCGCTGACGTTCACCGCTCCAGACAATCCCGCCAATCGAGTGCTGCAGCTGTTTGTCCGGCTCGCGCTCTGGTCTGGCAATCAGATACCCCTGGCCGTATTTCACGCCCAGATTGCGCAGCAGCCGCAATTCTGCAGCGGACTCGATGCCCTCGGCAATCAGCAGGGTGCCGGCCTGACGCGCCATGTCGACCATGGAACGGACAAACTGCTCCTTGAAAGGGTCTCGCTGAATGTTCTGCACGAAGTGCTTGTCCAGCTTGACGAAATCAGGCCGCAGCTCAGACCACAGCCGCAAGTTGGAATAGCCCTCGCCCAGATCATCCAGGGCAAGGTGAAAACCGTTGCGGCGGTAATATTCGGTGGCTTCGCGCAGGGCATGGTAGCTGGCAAACGGCAGGGTCTCGGTCAGTTCGATGACAATACGCTCGGGTTCCAGACCGATCTGCTTCAAATAGGCCAGGGTTTTTCCCGGGCGATGATCCGGTGACAGCAAGGTTTCCGGATTGACATTGAGGAACAGCCGCGCCGGCAAGCCCAGCTCGGCAAAGCGCTCCATGGTGACGCGGCGGCAACACTGGTCCAGCTGGATGGCCCGGCCGCATTGCGCCGCCTGCTGAAACAAATGCAGCGGCAGATGCAGGGGGCTGTCTGCCGGCCCGCGGATCAAGCCTTCGTGGCCGAGCGTGATCCCGCTTTGCAGATCGACGATGGGTTGATAGACCGGAAACAGCCGACGCTCGCGAATGATGCTCTCGAGTTCATCGCAGTTGGCGGCGAGCGCCAGCAACCCGCCCTCGCCCCCGCTTAATGACATATTCATCAAAGACTGACCCTATCAGACAGGGTAGTGACTTTATGCCTGCAAGATGACATTAAGGTGACATGTCGTAGACGCCCTGACGCTTTTGTGCAAACAGCGTCACATCCCCCCACACCCTGCCCCGGCCCTGACGCAGCAGGCGCAACTCTCTGAGCCAGTCTTTCAGGCGCCGGGCGACCTGTCCCGGGCAATACAGGCCAAACAAACGCGTTTGATAGGCATGCCGCCACTGCTCCAGCAGGGACTGCAAGGCACTCAGGCTGCGCGGGACACCCAGGCGTGGCTGGACACGCATCAGCAGATCCTGATTTTCACGGCATTGCCACAGTGCCAGTCTGGCCGGATAAAGCACCTGGCGCTCGATCTCATGCGCCAGAATCTGTACCAGCCTCTTTTCCTGATGCGCCAGCCAGGCGGACTCCAATGCGCTTCGGGCGCCTGCGGGACGCTGCCAGGCCTGGTCCAGCACCTGACGCACCGTCCGGTAACAAGGGGATCGCAGGCAACGCAGCAGATAATCCAGGCGATGCGGGTCGATGCGCCCGGGCGGCGAGCTCGCAGTCGCCAACAGGGCCCCGGCGCGAGAGAGCGCCTGTCGAATCAGGGACTCGCCCTGCTGCTGACTCATGGCCTGACAACGCAGCGCCTCCGACAACTCGGCCAGACGTGCCAGCACATCGTCAATCGCCTGGCGAAACGCGGCCGTGCGAGCCAGTTCCGCCGCCTCGGGTGCCGGCAAGCCCTGCCGGCACAGCAGGGAAAAGTGCGCGTCATCCAATGCCAGCAAGGCTGGAGCCAGCGACGCATAGCATCGCGACTGACGTGCCTGTTGTCGGGCCTGCAAATGCGCGGAGACGGCCTGCCGGGCGGCGTGCTGCAGAAGCTGGCGTTGCTGCCGGTTCAGATTCAGCCGCCAGGTGGCATGGGTGAGGTCCGTCTGCGACTGGCGCAGCGGGATCGTCACCACCTGTCGCCCGGCTGCGCTGTGCGCCCACTGATCATGCAACCAGGCATCGGACGCCACCGAGTGCATGCCGGCCAGGGCGTCAAACCACCGCCGCAGCCACAGACGCCAGCCCACACGAGCGGGGGCTTCAAAGCGCAAGACCAACTCATCGCCGTCCGGCCATTCATCATCCAGACCGGCAGGCAGAATCAGGCTGCTTGCCGGCGTATTCAAACTGCAACCACCATCAAAGCCCCAGCCGCGCTCACGCACGCCGGGGCGAGATAAAGTCAGCCGGACCCGGTTGAACAGCAGAGGCAATGCGCAGGATGCCTGCACACCCCGGGCGACCTCCAGGCCGGGCGTGCTGTCGGCATCCAGCAGACGCAGGCCGCCAAGACCGAAACGCGCCCGCTGAAAGGAAATCACGCAGCCAAAACGCTTGACGGCCGGCAGCAGGCGACTGATCTGCGCCAGCAGGGCAAAGGTCAGCGGCCGTGTCTGATTTGCCAGTTGCTCATGCCAGCGCTGCACCTGCCGGTAATCGCGACTGGCCGGATCGTGCCGGGCCAGCCACTCCGCCAGTCGCGCCAGCAGGGCCGCCCTGCCGTATTGCGACACCAGTTGCTGCAAAGGCTGGCCGGTATTGAACCAGCGCAGCCACCAGCGCCTGGGGAGGGAGAGTCCCTGCAACGGATCTCCCCGCCGCCGGGTCAGGGCAGGCAAGGCCAGTTGGTCCGTCAGCGCCTTCAGCTCGCCTGCGGACATACCGCAAGCCAGCAAGGCGCCCACCAGCGCCCCCGCCGAAGCGCCACGGATCTCCCGGATGGCCGACAAGGCGTCGTCATGCGCCAGCGCCTCCAGGGCGCCGACATAGGCCAGCCCCTTGACTCCGCCACCGGACAACACCAGACCGCGAATCGGCGGCAGCGCGGCTGACAGGACGTAGCCGGTAGTGCATCGGCTCAATGTCAGGTGTGCGGTGCCGAGTTGATCGATCAGCACGGTCCGCCCGGGATGGCGAACCGGCGGGTGCAAGCCTTGCGTCATGATGTCTCCTGCCAGTCAGATAAAGAGGCGGCATTACAGCAGCGATCACCGAAGCGGGCTTGCACAAAGCAACCATGTCTGCGGGCAGATGCGGCGGGCTGAATGAAGAAAAAATGACAATTGCACCATTTATGGCAAAAATGAGCTTTCACGGCATACAATTGAGACAGCCGCCAGGGAGTTTGCCATGCCGCACATCCAGCTTGATGGTCAGTCGATTTATTACGAGCTCAGTGGACAGGGTCAGAAGACGCTGGTGCTGTTCAATGGCATCACCATGTCGACTGTCGCCTGGACGTTCCTGCTGCCGGTGCTGGAGGCGCATTACCGGCTGTTGCGGCTGGACTTCCCGGGACAGGGGCAAAGTGACAAGCCGGACGTGCCGTATTACCGGCTGGAGGAACAGGCGGAAGTGGCGCTGGCACTGCTCGATGAGCTGGCCATTGAAACTTGCTACCTGGTAGGTTTGTCATATGGCGGCATGGTAGCGCAGCATTTTGCCCGCCATCATTCCGATCGCATCGAAAAACTGCTGCTGGCCTCGACACTGGCCTGGTCAGATGCAGTCAATGCCGCCATGTGTGACAGCTGGGTCGAAGCCCATGAGGCCGGCGGCTTTGATCTGGGCTACCAGATCAGCGTCCCCTGGCTGTTTTCCAGTCGCTTCCTGTCTTCGCAGGCCGCCATGCTGCCTGAGTTGCAGCGCCTGGCCTCGCTGGTGGACTGGCCCTCGGTGGTGCGACTGCTGGCGGGCATCAAGCAACACGATGCCCGCACCTGGCTCGACAGCATCCAGGTACCGACGCATATCATTGTCGGTACCGAAGACCGCCTGACGCCGCGCTATCAGGCGGAGCTGCTGAACGAACGTATTGCCGGCTCGACGCTGGCGCTGCTGCCGGGTGCCGGCCACGTGCTGCATCTGGAGGCCCCGGAAGCATTTTGCCGGGCCATTACCGGCTTTTGCCTGCCCTGAAACTGCCAACTCAGAGAGACAAGAAGAAAACCATGAGCTCATCCATTTTGCTGAATGTAGACGCGCGCGGCGTCGCCACCCTCACCCTGAACCGGCCTGAGTGTCATAACGCGCTGGATCATGACGGCGTGAACCTGCTCAACGCCAATCTGCAGACCCTGGCCGAAGACGATGCCATCCGTGCGGTGATCCTCACCGGCAGCGGCATCAGCTTCTCCGCCGGCCATGACATCAATGCCATGCGCCTGCTGGCCGAGGCGGACGAAAGCGTCATGCGCGGCATCGTCGGCGAATACGCCACGGTACTGGACACCCTGGACCGCTTCAACAAGCCGACCATCGCCCGGGTACAGGGCTCCTCGTTCGGCTTCGGCATCGGCCTGATTGCCTGCTGCGACTTTGCCATCGGCGTGACCGATGCGCTGTTCGGATTCTCCGAAGTCCGCCAGGGGGTGACCACCGGGGTGGCCATGCCCTATATCGTGCGCGCCATCGGTGCCCGCGCGGCGCGCCGCTACATGGTCAGCAGCGAGCGCTTCAACGCCGGCAAGGCCAAACGCATCGGCCTGCTGCATCAGGACGTCACACCAGCCCTGCTCGACAGCACGGTGGAGCAACTGGTACGTCAGTTGCTGCTCAACGGACCGCAGGCCATGGCCATCACCAAACAACTGATCACCGAGCTGGATCAATATCCGATTGACGATACGGTCAAGACGAAGATGCTGGAGAGCTCGCTGCAGGTCAGGACCAGCCAGGAAGGCCGCGAAGGTATTCTGGCCTTCATCGAGCATCGGGCCCCGGACTGGGTCCAGTCCTGACGGCAAGCGCAGCAATGAAAAACGGCAACCTGTTCAGGTTGCCGTTTTCACGTCTGGCTCGTGGCTCGCCAGATTTACGAGATGTAGTTGAACAGCGACAGCTGGGTGACCTTGGTATAGGTGAGCTGGCTGTACTGCAACGCCGTCTGTGCCATGGTGAAATCGCTGATCGCCTTGGGCAGATCGAGGCTCTGCAGGTTACCGATGGCTTCCTGATACTGCACGCTCATGCCCTGGCTGGCAGTCAGCGTGCTGTTGTTTTCCTGCTCGGCCGCCCCCACCGAGGCCTGGGTGGTCAGAATCTGCTGCTGGGCGTTGTCCAGGCTGGACATGATGGCATCGAGCTGAGTCTGATAGTTGGCCGGCTTGGTAGTCTGGCCAAGCAACTGGCTGAAGGTCTGCATGGCATTGAGCAGCGCTGCCGGATCGCTACTGTTGCCATAAGCCTGCGCCCCGTTGAGCGTCACCGGCAGGGAGCGGGTATCGGTGATCTGCACCTGGCGCTGCCCGGAGTCACCGTTGTAGACATACTGGGTACCGTTATAGGAAAACGGCGGGCTGGAAATCTGGTTGCCGCCCATCAGGTAATCGCCACGTCCGTCGGTCGCATTGGCATAGCCGACCAGTTCGTTGAGGTTCTGATTGACCTGCTGCTGCATCATCTGCAGTTGCTGCGCGGTGATCGAGCCATTGCCTGCCTGCACCACCAGCGATTTCAGGCTGGAGAGCAGATTGGCGGTATTGCCCAGCGCGGTATCCACCATGCCCAGCTGCGACTTGACGTTCTGGCTGTTGCTGATGAACTGGGTATTGCGACCGCTCGACTGATTGAGCTGCAGAATTTGCGTCGCCGCCACCGGATCATCCGAAGGCTTGTTGACACGCTGCTGGGTATCGAGTTGCTCCTGCAGCGACTGGATCGCCTGCTGCAGGTTGTCGATATCGAAGGTACCGGTCGAGTACTTGGTGTAGCTACTGATCTGCATGATTCAAATCCTCTTTCACATCAGCCCATCGACAGGATCTGATCAAACAGCTTCTGCGCTGTACTGATCACCTTGCTGGACGCCTGGTATGCCTGCTGGTAGCGGATCAGATCCGCTGCTTCCTGGTCGAGGTTGACCCCGGAAAAATTGGATTTTGCCAGCGTCGTCTGCTGCAAATTGGTTTTGGCAGCATCCCCGGCCGACTTGGCGGTATTGGTGCTGTTGCCCACGATGCTGGCGGCGGATGCATAGGCATCCTGGAACGACTGCAGACCGGTGGTGGTTCCGTTGCGCAACGGGTCGACCACGGCCTTGGTCTGCAGATTCTGAATCTGGCGCAGGTTGCTGTTGTCGCCGGAGCCGAAACTGGCGGCATTGTTCTGGGTGATGGTGAAGCTGGTGCTGTTGGGCATCTTGCCGGACAGCGTAAAGGCAATACCGACATCCACCCCGGCCCCGGTCTGCACCTTGTAACCGTTTTGCTGCGTCGGGTCCACCACCACATTGTAGGTGGTCGCCCCCAGGGTTGCCGTGATCACCCCCGCCGCGCTGGCAGTCACCGTCATGCCGGTGGCTGCCGTCGAGCCGATGGTCAGCGACAGATGCGAAGCTGCCGATGGTGCACCGGCGGCCGTCGCCGAGGTCCAGCCGTAGTTACCCGGCAAGGTCGCCGCCACGCTGTTGACCGAAACACCTGCGGTATTCAATGCCGACTGGTTGGCTTTGCTGACCTGCATGTCCGAGGCGGCGGCGATATTGCGCGGATCGCCCATCAGCATCTGCAGGTTGGCAATGGCATTCTGCGGCTGACTTGCATAGCCGGTCAGATCGGTAAACATATTGGTACCGGCATTGCCGTTCAGATCCAGACCCAGCTTCGACTGATAGTTCATCGACGTGGTGAAGTCGATGGCAATGTTGCCCAGCGTGACCTGCGTCTGCTGCAGGGTATTGTCGCGGAAGTTGAGCAGGCCACCGAGCGAGCCGCCGGAGAACAGATAATCCGGCATCACCGTGACCGAGCCGTTCGGATTGGGCTGGGTAATATCGACGTTGGCCGGGTTGGTGGCATTCTGCTGGGTCGAAAGCGGCAGCGTGGTATAGCCCTGCACCAGCGTCTGGCCGTTACCAATGAACACGTCGTAGCTGCCGTTGGACTCCTGCACATAGGTCGCGCCGATCAGCTTGTTCAGATCGCTCATTGCCTGATCGCGCTGATCGAGCAGGTCGTTCGGCTGATTGACCGAGCCGCCGGGTGCCAGCGCGGTAATCTGCTTGTTCAGACTCGCGATGGTATTGGCCAGCGTATTGATCGAGGCCACGGCCGAGACGATCTGGGTATTGGTCCCCTGCTGGATCTGGCTCAGACGGTTATCGATCGACTGGAACTGCGACACCAGCGCCTGGGCGCTGGCCAGCACGTTCTGCCGGCTCGGCAGCGAGGCCGGGTTTTGCGACAGGGTCTGCAGACTGGTGAAGTAGTTCTGCAGGCTGGGACTCAGGCCGGCGGTGGTGCTGGCCATGATGTTGTCGATCTGGTTGAGCTGAGTCAGCTGAGCCGAATAGTAGCTGCTGGTGGACTGGGCGCTGAGCGTCTGGTCGTTCAGATACTTGTTGTACTGGCGGGTCACGGAGTCGACCGACACCCCCATGCCGATAAAATTCGAGCCGAGATCCTGCGGCACCAGAGCGGATTGCTGCACGGTCTGACGCGTGTAGCCGGTAGTGTTGGCGTTCGAGATGTTATGGCTCACCGTGGCCAGTGCCACGTTGGCGGCATTCAGCCCGCTTACACCAATATTGAAAATGTCCGGCATGATAACCCTCCAAGAATCTTATCGACCTGAATCGTCCGGTCTTGAGCCGTCCGTCAGGCCTGCGCCATGTACTGCGCCAGCGATGACATCACGTCCACCAGCTTGCGGGCATAGCGCGGATCGGTGGCGTATCCCCCGCTCTGCAAGCCCTGGGCATAACCCTGAATATTGCGCCCCTGATTGAGGACATTGCGGTAACGCGGCGACGAGCCGAGTACATTGGCGTAATCCGCAAAGGCCTCCTGATACGAACCATAGGAGCGGAAGGTATCGACCTTCTTCTGTGCCACACCGTTGACATATTCGGTGGTGACGATATTGGTCGTGGCACCGCGCCAGTCACTGCCCGCCTTGATGCCGAACAGATTGTGACTGTCGCTGCCATCTGCATTACGGATGCTGCGCTTGCCCCAGCCGCTTTCCAGCGCGGCATGTGCCACCAGCAATTCCGGTGCCACCCCCAGTTGCGAGGCGGCCTGCGATGCCTGTGGCAACAGCGCTCGGGCGAAGCCGCTGGCTCCGGCTGCCGAGATGGAATCGGCACTGGCCTGCGGTGCGGCATTTTGTGCCGCCTGCGCCTGCGCCTGCGCCTGGGCTGCGCGATAAGCCTGCATCGCGCGTGCCGGCAGCGGCAGGCTGCCAAAGACCTGCGAGCCGGGCGGCGTGTCCTGGGCGCTGTCATCCAGATGCGCCAGCCGGCCGATCTGCTGCTCCAGCATGCGCGTCAGCCCCAGACCCTTGCCGGCGGTCATCGACTGAACCATCTGCTGGTCGAGCAGACCTTTGTAGGTCTGCATTTCGTTGCTCTGGTCGTCGTCACTGAAATGCGTTTCGCGCATCCCCTTGAGCAGGGTATCGAGAAACATGGCCTCAAACTGCTGGGCAACCTCATGCACCGCCGCCTTCGGATCCTTGCCGATTTTGGCCGAAATATTGGCCATCGCCTGCGGATCTGCCGCCAGCGTCTGAGCCATCATCGGGTCGGTGTATTTCGAAATGCCCATGCATCCTCCTGCACGATTTATAGCAATTTACGTGCCAGATACAAAAACAGCCCTTGCGGGCTGTTTGCTGCAAGCAGAATGACCGCTCAGATAATCTGCAGATCGGCCTTGAGCGAACCCGCGGCTTTCATGGCCTGCAGGATGCTGATCAGATCCTGCGGCGTAGCCCCCAGGGTATTGAGGGCATTGACCACCTGACTGAGATTGGCGCTGCTCGGCACATTGAACACCTTGCCGTTCTGGGCCTGTACGCTGACATTGGCCTGATTGGTCACCGCAGTACGCCCATTGGACAGCGGATTGGGCTGACTCACCGACGGGGTATTGCTGACGGTCACAGACAGGTTGCCATGCGACACGGCACAAGGTTCAAGGCGCACGCCCTTGTTCATGACAATCGACCCGGTGCGGGCATTGATGATCACCAGCGGGGAAACTTCTGCCGGGTCGACGGCAAGATTTTCCATGCGTGCCAGAAACTGCACCCGGTCATTGGCATCAAACGGGGCGCGCACCTGGATCGTCCGGCCATCCAGCGCCCGCGCCGTCTCGGCACCAAAGCTGCGATTGATGGCCTGCACCACACGCTCGGCAGTGGTGAAATCGCCATTGATCAGTTCAAGGCGCACAAAATCGCCACTGCCCAACGACATCGGCAACTCGCGTTCTACCGTGGCACCATCCGGAATACGGCCCGAGCTCAGCTGGTTGATCTGCGCGCTGCTGCCGCCGGAAGATGCGCCGGCGCCACCAATCACCACATTCCCCTGGGCCATGGCGTAAATCTGACCGTCCGCCCCTTTGAGCGGCGCCATGATCAGGGTTCCGCCGCGCAGGCTTTTCGAATCACCGATGGAGGAAACCGTCACATCCAGCAACTGGCCGGAGCGGGCAAACGGCGGCAAGGTGGCGGTCACGATCACCGCCGCCGCGTTTTTCGGATCGACCTTGGTACCGGCCGGCACATTGACCCCCAGCTGGGTCAGCATATTGGTCAGCGACTGCCCCATGAAGGGCGAGGAGGTATTCTTGTCGCCGGTGCCATCCAGACCGACCACCAGACCATAGCCAGTCAGCTGGTTGGGGCGCACCCCGGCTACATTGACAATATCCTTGATGCGGTCTGCCCAGACCGGCAGGCACAAAGCGAGGCCGAGCAACAGACAAAACAGTTTTTTCATGCGGCTCCCCCGGTCAGAAAGGCAGGATGGACAGGAAGATCTTGGTCATCCAGCCCGGTTCGTTATACAGCCGGTTGGTCCCCTTGGTTTCCTGCTCGATGCGCGCATCGGCCACCTTGAGTGACGAGACCGAACGGGTGGCATCGATATCGCGCGGATTGACCACACCGGAGAGGCGAATCGACTCGATATCGCCATTGATGCGCACCTGCTTTTCCCCGCTGATCACCAGATTGCCGTTGGCCAGCACTTCGATCACCGTCACCGAGATCGAGCTGACAAAGGTGGTTGCCAGGGCATTGCTGCCCTTGCCGGTCTGGGTCG
Organism: Paludibacterium sp. B53371; assembly: GCF_018802765.1. Lineage (NCBI taxonomy): Bacteria > Pseudomonadati > Pseudomonadota > Betaproteobacteria > Neisseriales > Chromobacteriaceae > Paludibacterium > Paludibacterium sp. B53371. The sequence goes on along the minus strand of NZ_CP069163.1, from coordinate 1,265,721 downwards.
CCCCGCCGGCAGTATTCAGATTGGTACCGGCCAGACCGGCGCCCAGACCCGTGAGGAACGGCAGTTGTACACCACCGGTCACCGACTCGTTCAAGGTGGACGCGCGGCTCTCGGTCACCTGCTCGGTGGCCGAGGTCGAGGTCTGTTCCTGGATATTGACCGTCAGGGTATCCCCTACCAGGCTAGGACGGCTGTCCTCCAGCAGGGGGCGATAGGTACTGGTCTGAAAGATGGAGCCGTTATTGGCCTGCAGTTGCGGCTGCGGCTGGGGCCGGGCCGTCATCGGCCCCTGAACCAGCGGCGGTTCCTGCATGGTGCAGCCAGCCAGCAGCGCGGTCAGCAGGCAGGCCAGTAAACGATTCATGCTCATCATCATTCCGTTAGCAGACAGGCATCACATCTGCGTCAGCTTCTGCAGCATCTGATCCGCAGTGGTGATGGCCTTGGAGTTCATTTCAAACGCGCGCTGGGCGGTAATCATGTCAACCAGCTCCTGCGTCACATTGACGTTGGAGTTTTCCAGAAACGCCTGCTTGATCTGGCCACGGTCATCCGTACCAGGATTGCCGGTCTGCGGATCACCGGAGGCGGCGGTCTGCGCATACAGGTTTTCACCCAGACTCTGCAAACCCTGCGGGTTGATGAAGGTACTGGTCTGAATCTGGCCGGCGGTCTGCGGCGTGGTGCTGCCGTTGACGTAATATTGTACCACCCCGGCCAGAGAGACCGTCATATTGGTCGCGGTCGCCGGAATATTGATGTTCGGATTGAGCTGATAACCTTGCGGGGTCACCATATTGCCGTTGTTGTCACGACGGAACTCGCCGTTGCGCGTATAGGCCGTGGTACCGTCCGGCAGCGTGATATTGAAAAACCCGTCACCGGAAATCGCCAGACTGTAGGAGTTGGTCGAGCTGATCAGCGTGCCCTGGGTATGATCACGCGAAGTCGACACCGCGGCGGCACCGGTACCGACCAGCAGGCCGGTCGGGGTATTCGAGCCGTTCGGCAGCTGGGCGCCGGGCTGACGCAGCGTCTGATAGTACAGATCCTCGAACTCGGCGACCGAGCGCTTGAAGCCGACGGTGTTGACGTTGGCCAGGTTGTTCGACACCACATCCAGCTTGAACTGGCTGGCATCCATACCGGTCTTGGCGATATACAGAGAACGCATCATGACGTTGATTCCTTCTTGTTCTTATCCGGTTCAGCCCATGGCGAGCAACTGGGTCGCCTGCTGATCATTCTGTTGCGCGGTCGTCATGAGTTTGACGTTCATGTCGAACATGCGCCCGTGGGAAATCATCTGCACCAGGCTGTCGACCGCATTCACATTACTGGCCTCCAGGGCACCGACCACCAGCTTGACGTTCTGGTCTGCGGCCGGCGTCGAGCCATCGTTCATGCGAAACAGCCCGTCCTCCCCTTTGTACATCGTCTTCGGGCCGGGGTTGACCATCTTGATCTGCCCCAGCGTTTGCGGGGTCGGGTTGGACACCCCGAGTGCAATGGCAACCACCGTGCCGTCGGTCATCAGCTGAATCTTGCTGGCCGCCGGGGCAACAATCGGACCGCCATCCCCGAGGATCGGCAAACCGCCGCGGGTGCGCAGCGTGCCGGCACTGTCCACGACAAATCCGCCGGCGCGGCTGTAAGCCTCCTTGCCATCCGGCCCCTGCACGGCAAAGAAGCCCGGGGTTCCGAGGGCAAAGTCGTTCTGGTTGCCGGTTTGCTGCAGCGCGCCCTGCGACAGATCGGTGCCGATGGTGTTGTCGACCACATAAGTCCGCGTCGGCGCACCATCGCCAATGACCGGCAAGGCACGAAACGACACTTGCTCGGCCTTGAAGCCATTGGTGTTGACGTTGGCCAGATTGTTGGAAGTCGTCGCCTGTTGCCATTCGACGTGCTTCGCACCATTCATTGCCAGAAACAGCATCCGATCCATGATTCAGACGTCCCTCAGGTCAGGCTTACAGGTTCACCAGCGTCTGCTGGATCGTGTCTTGTGCCTTGATGGTCTGCGCGTTGGCCTGGTAGTAGCGCTGAGCGGTAATCAGGTTCACCAGCTCGGTGGTCAGGTCAACGTTGGACGCTTCCAGCGCCGAATCGCGCAGCGTACCGGCGGTCCCGGACCCCGGGGCATTCACCTGGGCCGGACCGGAGGAATAGGTCTGGGTCCAGCGATTGTTGCCCACCGGCTGCAGCCCCTGCTGGTTGGTGAAGTTGGCCAGGGCCACCTGACCAATCGTCTTGGTCTGGCCGTTGGTATAGGTGGCCTGGATGATGCCGGTCGAATCGATATTGATCGACGACACGGTGCCCGCCGCATAACCGTCATTGGTCAGCGAGTTGGTACCCGAGGTCTGGCCATACTGCGTCGAACCAGTATAGCTCAGGGTATAGGCAATCGGCGAGGTTGACCCAGTCGGGGTCGCTGGTGGCGGGGTATACGACACAGCCAGCGGCATGGCCGTGGTCAGCGAACCGGTCAAGCCGAAATTGATCGTGGTCGCCGCACCAGCCGCACCGCCGCCAATCGACGCGGCATTGCCATCGACATAGGCATACACGCTCCAGTCGGTACCGGTCGCCGTCGGGGTCTGCTTGCGATAATACAGGGTCATGTTGTGCGCATTACCCAGCGAGTCATAGACCGAGGTCGAGTTGGACCAGTTATAGGAAGCCGGCGTGGTCGGGCTGAAGGCGACCGTCGGCGGCGTGGAGCGGGAGTCGAGGTTGACGCCCATGGTGACCTTGGAGGTCGTGCTCGGGGCAATCAGCGAAGTCTGCAGCTGCAGGTCGGCTGTCGCCCCCTGGGTCACGACGCCATTGCTGGCTACCCAGCCCTGCAGGCGATCCGGACCATTCACGATATAGCCCTGATTATCGACCTTGAACTCACCATTGCGCGTGTACTCCAGCGTGCCGGTACTGGTCCCGCTGGTCGAAGCGCCGGTCTTCACGATGAAGAAGCCGTTATTGTTGATGGCAATATCCAGATTATTGTTGGTGGTGGTGATATTGCCCTGGGTCATCTGCTGTGCCACATCCAGCGTCTGCACCCCGATACCGGCCTGGGTCGAGGCCACGCCATAAAAGCTGTTGGCATACATATCGCCGAACTCGGCGCGCGAGCCCTTGAAGCCGACCGTGCTGGCGTTGGCAATGTTGTTGCCGATCACATCCAGCTGCTTGGAGGCGGCATTCAGACCGCTCAGACCTTGTTGGAAACCCATGTTCTTGCTCCGATCTCTGTTCCGTTTTCCACTCAGGAAATCTGTGCCACATCCGACATGGCCACGGTCTTGCCGTTACTCAGCACCAGCTGCGGCGCCCCGTTAGCGGCAAAGCTCACCGCGGCAATGGTCTTGTAGTTGTAGGTCGTGGCCTTGACCTGCACGGCCGAGCCGTCGGTCCCCTGATTGGAGGCCGTGGCGGTAAAGGTATAGTTGCCGGCCGGCAGGACGTTGCCGCTGCTGTCCTTGCCATCCCAGGCGAAGGAATTCATGCCGTTTTGCGGACTCGGCACACTGAAAGTGGAAACCGTCTTGCCGTTGGCGTCCTGCACCGAAATATTCAGTTGCTGAGCCGAACCTGCCAGCGAAACCGCCCCCATGGTCTTGTTGCCGTTGGTATTGCCGTCCCAGCCCATGGTATTGCCGGCAACCAGGGCACTATGTCCGACCGTGGTGGCGGCAATCAGCGACTGCGACGCCATTTGCGACTGCAGCAGCGACTGCATGGTGGTATTCAGGTTCTGCATCCCGGTCACCTGGCTGATCTGCGCCATCTGACTGGTGATCTCACTGTTCTCCATCGGATTCATCGGATCCTGAGCCTGCAGCTGGGTCGTCAGCAGCTTCAGAAAGCGATCCTGAATCCCCTGAGCGCTGGTCGGGTCGGTACTGCTGCCGGACGTGGAGCTGGACGAACTCTTGTTGCCGTTCAGAATGTCGTAGGGGTTGCTGCTATTGGACTGGCTGGTAGACGAGACGGTCATGATGCATTCCTTTCAGTATTACTGGCCAAGCTGCAGTGTTTTCTGCATCAGGGTTTTGGCGGTATTCATCACTTCAACGTTGGTCTGATACGAACGCGAGGCCGAGATCATGTCAGCCATCTCTTCTACCGGATTGACGTTGGGCATATTGACGTAGCCGCGGGCATCTGCCAGCGGGTTGGCCGGATCGTACTTCAGAATCGGCGGGCTCTTGTCTTCCACCACCGAGGTGACCCGCACCCCGGCCACCAGCGGCTGGGTGGCCGTCACCGGAATGGCGGTAAACACCACATGACGACCCTTGTAGGGTTGCCCGGTCGAGCTGGTCGCGCTTTCGGCGTTGGCGATATTACTGGCCACCACGCTCAGTCGCATGGACTGCGCTGTCAGCGCCGAACCGGCAATCGAAAAAACATTGGTCAGAGACATGGCAATCAGCCCTTCAGAACCAGATTCAGCTGCGAAATACGATGATTGAGGAAGGTCAGCGTGCTTTGATACTGCAAGGCGTTATCCATGAACGCACCACGCTCCACATCCATATCCACGGTGTTGCCGTCGACACTGGGCTGCACCGCATTGCGGTATTGCAGCGGCACCGAGGCGCCACCATCACCAGGATTAGTACTGAAATGACGCGGATCGGTGGCCATCAGCGCCAGATCCTTGCCACTGCCATGACCATCCATCTGAGCCTTCATGGTGGCGGCAAAATCAAAGTCGACAGCCTTGTAGTAAGGCGTTTCCGCGTTGGCCATATTGCCGGCCAGCACTTCAGTGCGATACGCGCGCAGATTCAGTGCGCGTTGATCGAACTTAAAGTCATTGGCGATTTTGTCGAACATGTCTTCCTCCTGGTGCGACATATAAAGCAGGAAGCATGCCAGAAAATATAAAATAATTAAGTGATTGATTTTTATCGTTTTTATTTAACAAAAAACCCATCGCCCGCCCCAAACCCACCGTCAGCGGCAAGAATTGCCGCCGACAGGCAAGGCCTTGCAGCCACCCGGCAAAAGAGAAACACCATGGCGGACAGGGTCGACAGATATTCAAAATGGGTCTGGTGTGACTATGATTCTCTTAAGAATCCTAAAAGACCCGGCCCGGCCGGGGAGAACATGGGGACATGGCGTGGCTGAGAATCGCAAACTGGCCGTTGCGACCCTGGGGGCGATTGGTATCGTCTACGGCAATATCGGCACGTCGCCGCTCTATGCGCTGCACCAGATTTTCTTTGGCTCCGGACTGCAGGCACTGACGCCAGACAGTGTGCTCGGCGGCACCTCACTGGCGATCTGGGCACTGACCCTGATTGTGGCCTTCAAATATGCCCTGCTGGTTCTGCGGGCAGACAATGATGGCGAGGGTGGTCTGTTTGCGCTGTACAGCCTGCTGTACGGCAATGCCAGACAATCGCGCACCCGGCCGATCCTGATTGCCCTGATTCTCGGTGCCGGCCTGCTGATCGGCGACGGCATGATCTCTCCGGCCATCAGCGTACTGGCGGCCGTCGAAGGTCTGGACATCGCACTGCCCGGACAGAGCGAGCTGGTGACGCCGATCACCCTGGCACTGCTGACGCTGCTCTTTGCCCTGCAATCCGTCGGCAGCGGCAAGATCAGCAAGATTTTCAGCCCGGTGCTGCTCCTGTGGTTCCTGTCCATCGCCCTGCTCGGACTGCGGCAGATCATGACCACCCCGGAAATTCTGCAGGCACTCAATCCCTGGTACGGCCTGCAGTTTTTGCTGCAGCGTCACTGGCACGCCTCGCTGATGACCCTGGGGGCCGTCATGCTCTGCGTCACCGGTGGCGAAGCCCTGTATGCCGATCTCGGGCATTTCGGCGCCCGCCCGATTCGTCTGGGCTGGTTCAGCGTGGTCTTCCCCGCCCTGCTGCTCAACTATCTCGGCCAGGGCGCCTTCGTTCTGGCTCACCCGGGCCAGAACTGGCCCAATCTGTTTTTCAGCATGGTGCCGCCGCCCCTGCTCTACCCGATGATCATTCTGGCGACCCTGAGCACCATCATCGCCTCGCAGGCATTGATCACCGGCACCTTTTCCCTGCTGTCGCAGGCGGTTCGTCTCGGCCTGTTTCCGCGCCTGCGGATCGTGCATACCGATATCGAGCACACGGGCCAGATCTATATCAGCTTCGTCAACTGGTCGCTGTACCTCGGCAGCATCACCCTGGTGGTGGTCTTCGGATCCAGCCACAACCTGGCGGCGGCCTATGGCCTGGCTGTTGCCGGGGTCATGCTGATCACCTCCAGCGCCATGCTGCCCATCGCGCAGGAGCACTGGCAATGGACCCGCGCCCGCGCAAGGCTGGTCTGGGTCCCGATCACCGCCGTCAATGGCGCCTTTCTCGGTGCCAGCAGTCTGAAATTCCTTGAGGGCGGCTATGTACCAATCAGCATCGGGTTGGTGGTATTCATCGTCATGGTCACCTGGCAGTGGGGCAGGCAGGCCACTTCGGCGGCCTACTCGCGCAAACACACCATGAACATGACCGAGCTGATCGAACTGCACCGCCAGAGCCGGCATTTTGTCGAGCGCAACGCCATTCTGATGATCCCGCGTGCACCACACCGCCTGCATGACCATACCCCGGCCCTGCTGCAGCTCATCTGGGACCGTTATGGCATCCTGCCGCGCAACCTCATCTTCGTGACCGTCAACCACCCCAAGGTGCCCTACGTACACGGCAACCGCTATCAGATCACGGTCTTCGAGCAGACACCGGGCCGTGGCAGCATCCTCAGCGTCAACGTCAGCTTCGGCTTCATGGAAGAACCCAACGTGGAAAACCTGCTGGAGGAAATGGCACAGCAGAAGGAAATCGCCCTGCCGACCGACCGGCGGCACTGGATCGTACACGTCGCCGTCGAGAACCTGCTGCCGTCCCGCACCCTGGGGCGGACAAAACGCATGGGCTTCCGCCTGTTCCAGTTCCTGCGCACCGTCTCGCAGCCAACTTATTACTACTACGGTATGGGGGTGTACGTGCAGCTGTCCTCGGAAATCATGCCCGTCCACTTGCGTTAAGCCCTTTTCGCCGCGCATCACAAAGACATAAGCATTGAGCATTCGCCTTGCGCCTCCGTATACTGCCAGCCAGGGGGAGTCATGGCGCTATCACTGAAAAACATTCGTTACTTCATCGCAGTGGCCGAAGCCGAGTCGATCACCGGGGCCGCCCACGCACTGAATGTGTCGCAATCCGTGCTGACCGAAGCCATCAAGGCACTGGAGGCCGACCTGGCAGCCACCCTGTTCCAGCGTCACGCCCGCGGTATGGTACTGACCCATGCCGGACACCAGTTCCTCAGCCATGCCCATCAGATCCTCGGCAGTGTGCGCAATGCGCAGCAAGCCCTCTCCGCCCGGCCGGACACCATGACCGGTCAACTCAACCTGGGGGTCACCAGCCTGGTGACCGGCTATTTCCTGCCCTATCTGCTGGGCCGCTATCGCCGCACCTTTCCCAAGGTCGACGTCAAGGTCATCGAAGACCAGCGCGACTATATCGAGCATCTGCTGGTCAACGGCGAACTGGATGCTGCCGTGCTGATCGTCTCCAACATCCAGAATCGCCAGGCCATCGAGGCAGAAACCCTGATGGAATCGCCCTACCGCCTGTGGCTGCCGACCAACCATCCCCTGCTGGAACTCGGCGCCATCTCGATCACGGAAATGGTCAGTGAACCACTGGTCATGCTGCGGCTGGATGAACTGGAAGACAGCATCACCTCGTCCTGGCGCCAGGCCGGCCACCGCCCCAACGTCGTGCTGCGCACCGAGTCGGTCGAAGGGGCGCGCAGTCTGGTCGCCAGTGGCGAGGGGCTGGCCATCCTGCCAGACATGCTCTACCGCCCCTGGTCGCTGGATGGCGACCGGCTGGAGGTGCGCAGCCTGCAGGAAACCATGCCCTCGCTGCAGCTCGGCATTGCCTGGCGTCGCGGCTCACGCCTGTCCGACATCACCCGCCATTTCTTGCTGATTGCCCGCGAACATAGCCGGGGCCGTGGCTGAGGCGATTTAGCAATCTAATTTACCGAATACACACCACCACCGTTCGGAAATTCAGAACAAATTTCCCCCCTCCGGCACCGCCGGCCCACCAGCAACCGGCTGCACCCCCTCCCAATTCAGCTAGTCGGCATCAGCCTTCCCTCCCTTGCCTGGCTGCATTCTGAAAAACCGAACGTTTCTATAGGTCTGGAGCATTAGCTCGAAATCAGACGCTTTCTTATGATGCAACGAGCATAGGCAGACGCAGATCTGCCGCGCTTCTACATGTCAGTTAGCTACGTAACGCTACACAGGAGAGAAACATGTTCAAGACGATGCACATCAAAGCCGGTCTGCTGACGCTGGGCGTCCTGACCTTCCCGGCCAGCCAGGCCGCACCGCTGACCCATCTGGGTGCCGGCGAGGGCCAGCTCAACATCATTGCCTGGCCGGGCTACATCGAACGCGGTGCCAACGACAAGAACTACGACTGGGTCACGGCATTTGAAAAACAGACAGGCTGCCAGGTCAATGTCAAAACCGCAGCCACCTCCGACGAGATGGTGTCGCTGATGGGATCGGGCAATTACGATCTGGTCACCGCCTCGGGTGACGCCTCGCTGCGACTGATCTACGGCAAGAAGGTGCAGGCGATCAACACCGCCCTGATTCCCAGCTGGAAGACCCTGGACAGCCGGCTGCAGAACGGCAGCTGGTTTACCGTCAACGGCCAGCACTACGGTACGCCCTATCAGTGGGGGGCCAACTTCCTGGCCTATAACAGCAAGATTTTCAAGACGGCACCAAGCAGCTGGAACGTGGTCTTCGAGCCGATGACCCTGCCGGACGGCAAGCCGAACAAGGGCCGGGTACAAGCCTATGACGGTCCGATCTATATTGCCGACGCCGCCATGTACCTGATGGCCAAGAACCCGGCACTGGGCATCAAGGACCCCTACGAACTGAACGAAACCCAGTATGCCGCGGTGCTCAAGCTGTTGCGCCAGCAAAAACAGCTGACCCACCGCTACTGGCATGACGTCACCGTACAGATGAATGACTTCAAGAACGAGGGCATCGCGGCGACCAGCGCCTGGGGCTACACCGTCAATAGCCTGACGGCGGAGAAATTCCCGATCGGTGAAACCATTCCCAAGGAAGGCGCCACCGGCTGGGCCGATACCACCATGCTGGCCAGCGAGGCCAAGCATCCGGTCTGCAGCTACAAGTGGATGGAGTGGTCGCTGAACAAGAATCTGCAATCGGCCCTGGCAGAATGGTTCGGATCCAACCCGGTGGTGCCGGCAGCCTGCAACACCAAGGCACCGGGCGGCACGGCCTTCTGCAAGAGCAATGGTTTCGACAAATTTGCCCAGATCCACTTCTGGAAAACGCCGACCGCCAGCTGCAAGCAGGGGCAATGTGTGCCCTACAGCCGCTGGACGGCTGACTATATCGCCATCATGGGCGGACGCTGAGCGCAACCGGCCGGTTCGCTGCGGGCGAACCGGCCATCTCAAGAAGCGAGACCATCGTGACCTACGCTGTCGAATTCCAGAATCTGAGCCGCACCTTCGATAAAGTGCGCGCCGTGGACAATGTTGATCTGCGCATCGAAGAGGGCGAATTCTTCTCGATGCTCGGCCCGTCGGGCTCCGGCAAGACGACCTGCCTGCGCCTGATTGCCGGCTTTGAACAGCCGACTGCCGGCTCGGTGCGCATTTTCGGTCAGGAAGCGGCCGGACTGCCGCCCTACCGCCGTGACGTCAATACGGTATTCCAGGATTACGCCCTGTTTCCCCACATGAGTGTCCTCGACAATGTCGCCTACGGGCTGATGGTCAAGGGCGTCGACAAACGCACCCGCTGGCAGCGCGCCCAGACCTTGCTGGACATGGTCAAGCTGGGCGACCACGCCAGTCGGCGGCCGGCGGCCCTGTCCGGCGGTCAACGCCAGCGTGTGGCCCTGGCACGGGCACTGATCAATCAACCGCGGGTATTGCTGCTGGACGAGCCGCTGGGCGCCCTGGACCTGAAGCTGCGCGAACAAATGCAGATCGAACTGAAGGCCCTGCAAAGACAGCTGGGCATTACCTTCATCTATGTCACCCACGATCAGGGTGAAGCGCTGTCGATGTCGGACCGGGTCGCGGTCTTCAATCTGGGGCGGATCGAACAGGTCGCCACGCCGCGCGTCCTGTATACCCGGCCACAGACCGCCTTCGTCGCCGATTTCGTCGGCACCTCGAATGTCTTTGATGCCGCGATGGCCCAGGCCCTGTGCGGGCAGTCGCAACCCTTTTCCATCCGGCCCGAGCGCATCCGGCTGAGCCAGAGCGCACCGGCCGGGGAGGAAATCGGTCTGCAGGGCGAACTGATCGACATTCAGTATCTGGGGGCAGTCAGCCGCTTCGAAGTCCGGGCAACGAACGGCAAGGTACTGGCCGTGGTCAGCCCAAACCTGGATGACGAAGAGCAGCGTCTGCACATCGGCATGCCGATCCATCTGTGCTGGCCACATCAAGCCATGCATGTCCTGGGAGCCTGAGCCATGAAGCTGACGCATCCCGCCTGGCACCGCAGCCTGATCGACCGGCTCTACCTGAGCCCGAGACTGTGGCTGCTGATGCTGCTCGCCCCGCCGCTGCTCTGGTTCGGCGTGGTCTATCTCGGCTCGCTGTTCAGCCTGCTGCTGCAGAGCTTTTTCACCTTCGATGACTTCACCATGAACGTCAGTCCGGTGCTGACGCTCGACAATTATCGCAATCTGCTGTCGCCGGCCAATATCGATGTCATCCTGCGCACCCTGGGCATGGCGCTGGCCGTCACCCTCGCCTCGGCGCTGCTGGCCTTTCCCCTGGCCTACTACATGGCCCGCTACGCCAAAGGCTGGAAAAAGGGCTTCTTCTACGTGGCCGTCATGCTGCCGATGTGGGCCAGCTACATTGTCAAGGCCTACTCCTGGACCGTGATCCTGGCCAAGGGCGGACTGGTGTACTGGTTCTACCGCACCTTCGGTCTGAGTGGCTTTGTCGACTGGCTGCTCTCGCTGCCGTGGATTGGCGGCAATTCGCTCTCCACCTCCAATCTCGGACGATTTACCGTGTTCACCTATATCTGGCTGCCCTTCATGATCTTGCCGATCCAGGCCTCGCTGGAACGTGTGCCGCCTAACCTGACCCAGGCCGCAGCCGATCTGGGCGCCACCCCTTGGCAGGCATTCCGGACCGTGATCCTGCCGCTGGCGTTTCCCGGGGTGGTGGCCGGCTCGATCTTCACCTTCTCCCTGACCCTGGGGGACTACATCATTCCGCAGTTATTCGGCCCGTCGGGCTACTTCATCGGCACCATGGTGTACAGCATGCAGGGCGCCATCGGCAATCTGCCGATGGCCGGCGCCTTCACGCTGGTGCCGGTGCTGATCATCGCGCTGTACCTGAGCGTGGCCAAACGTCTGGGAGCTTTCGATGCGCTATAAGCCAAACAACGCCGATCAGGCGCCCTGGTGGCTGCGCCTGCTGGCCTGGGGAGGGCTGGGCTTTCTGCACCTGCCGATCGCCATGATCGCCCTGTATGCCTTCAACACCGAAACCGCCGCCTACAGCTTCCCCATGAAGGGCTTCACCCTGCACTGGTTCAGCGTGGCCTTCGCCAATGCCGACGTGCTGGCGGCCATCGGGCTGTCGTTCAGGATTGCCCTGGCGGCGACCCTGCTGGCACTGCTGCTGGGTTCCCTGGCTGCCGGGGCACTCTACCGCCACCGCTTCCCCGGCAAAGAGACGCTCACCCTGATGCTGATCCTGCCGATTGCCCTGCCCGGCATCATTACCGGTCTGGCCCTGTTGTCGGCATTCCGACTGGGAGGCATCGAGCCGGGTTTCTGGACCATCGCCATCGGCCATGCCACCTTCTGCGTCGTCGTGGTGTACAACAATGTGATTGCCCGGCTGCGGCGCAACAGCTACAACCTGATCGAAGCATCGATGGACCTCGGGGCCGACCCGTGGCAGACCTTCCGCCATGTACTGCTGCCCCAGATGGCCACCGCCCTGCTGGCAGGCGGCATTCTGGCTTTTGCCCTGAGCTTCGACGAAATCATCGTCACCACCTTTACCGCCGGCAATCAGGTCACGCTGCCCATCTGGCTGCTCAATCAGCTGACCCGCCCGCGGGATGTGCCGGTGACCAATGTGGTGGCACTGACTGTCATGCTCCTGACCACGCTCCCGATCATCGCCGCATGGCGCCTGACCCGGGGCACCGAAGACATTGCCGGCAGCGGCAAATAACCCTGACCCATAGAGGCTGAACCATGGAAAAAACCTTGCAAACCCGCCTGCTGATCAATGGCCAGTTCGTCGAGGGCGAAGGTCATCCGGAAGCGGTGATCAACCCTGCAACCGGCGAATGCATCGCCCGCATTGCCGAAGCCTCGCTCGAACAGGTACAGGCCGCGGTACGGGCGGCCGATGCCGCCTTTGTCGCCTGGTCTCGCACCACGCCCAAGGACCGGGCTCAGATGCTGCTGCAGATCGCCGAGGTCATCGATGCCCATGCCACCGAATTTGCCCGCCTCGAGTCCCTGAACTGCGGCAAGCCCTATGCCCTGGCGCTGGCGGATGAAATGCCCGCCGTGGCCGATGTATTCCGCTTTTTCGCCGGGGCGGTCCGGGCCCAGACCGGCCTGCTGGCCGGCGAGTACCTGGCCGGCCACACCAGCATGATCCGCCGCGATCCGCTCGGGGTGGTGGCCTCCATCGCCCCCTGGAACTACCCGCTGATGATGGCGGCCTGGAAAATGGCACCGGCACTGGCTGCCGGCAATACCGTGGTGCTCAAGCCCTCCGAGCAGACCCCCCTGTCCACCCTGAAACTTGCCGAATACTGCGCCAACATCCTGCCGCCCGGGGTTTTCAACGTGGTCCTGGGTCGGGGCGACACGGTGGGCAGCCCGCTGATCAGCCAGCCGCAGGTGCGCATGATCTCCCTGACCGGTGATGTTTCTACCGGGACCCGCATTCTGGAAACCGCGGCCAAGTCGCTCAAGCGTACCCACCTGGAACTGGGCGGCAAGGCTCCGGTGATCGTGTTTGACGATGCAGATCTGGAAGAGGTGGTGGCCGGCATTCGCACCTTCGGTTACTACAATGCCGGGCAGGATTGCACTGCAGCCTGCCGCCTCTACGCCAGCAGCAAGATTTACGACAAGCTGGTGGCGGAACTGTCCAGTGCCGTCTCCGGCATCCAGTATGGCAAGCAGCATGATGAGGGCGTGGAAATGGGGCCGCTGATTTCCGAGCGGCAACTGAACCGCGTCGCCAGCTTCGTCGAGCGCGCCCAGCAGCAAAGTCATATCGAGATCACGGCCGGTGGCCAGCGAGGCAGCGGCAATGGCTTCTTCTTCCAGCCGACGGTCATCGCCGGCGCCCGCCAGACTGACGAAATCGTCTGCAGCGAGGTCTTTGGTCCGGTGGTGTCGATCACCCGCTTCGACGGCGAAGAGCAGGCCATCGCCTGGGCCAACGACTCCAACTACGGCCTGGCCAGCTCGGTCTGGACCCGGGATGTCGGCCGTGCCATGCGGGTGTCTTCGGCGCTGCAATATGGCTGCACCTGGGTCAACACGCATTTCATGCTGGTCAGTGAAATGCCGCATGGCGGCCTGAAGCGCTCCGGCTACGGCAAGGACCTCTCGCTGTACGCCCTGGAAGATTACAGCGTGGCACGCCACATCATGATCAAGCACTAAGCACCTTCAGCCCGGCAGCCGCCTGGTTGCCGGGCGCTTCCCTCGCCTGCCCCCGCCTGATCCGACGCCATCTGATTGCAACAATTGCCCTTTAGCATGGCCTCAGCGATGCCGGAACAGAAGGAGGAGGCCATGTTTGCACCCCCCCGTTGCGCGGAGAACCTCCGTTGATCCTTGCCGCCTGGCTGCCTGCCGCGCTGCCGCTCTATGGCTGGCCTGCGCTGTTCGCCGCCATGGTACTGGAAGGGCCGCTGGCCACGGTGCTGGCCGGCTTCATGGCCGCCCAGGGACTGGTCTCCCTGCCGGGCATTGGCCTGCTGGCCGTGCTCGCCGATCTGAGCGGCGATACCCTGCTGTATATGCTGGGACGACAGGGGCGAGTCCCGTCCCGGGTCTGGCGAGGCCGGCGCGGCCTGCTGCGGCGCAAGCGCGCACTGTGGCTGCAGGCGCATCTGCGCCAACATGCCGGGCGTCTGCTGGTGGCCGGCAAGCTCACTCATGCCATGGGGTTTCTGGTGCTGATCGCTGCCGGTGCGGCCCGGCTGCCCTTTCTGCCCTTCCTTGGCTGGAACCTGCTCGCCACCCTGCCCAAAGTGGCCATCTTTGCCGGGCTGGGCTATTTCGGCGGCGCCGCCTTCCAGCGCATCGACCATGCGCTGTGGCTATTCAGCTGCCTGGCCGGTGCCGGCCTGCTGCTGGCCGCCTGGCTCTGGATTCGCTACCACATCCTGCCCCACCTGCCGGAGGAGTGACCGATCATGCGCATCGCCGTTTTCACCGACAGCTTCTACCCGGAACTGGGTGGCATTCAGGACTCGATCATGCTCACCTGCCGAGCCCTGGGAGAACGTGGGCACCAGTTGATGATCGTCGCCCCCCGTGCCAGTCGCCAGGACTTCCGGCTGGCCAATGTCCCCTGCCGGGAAATCGACCTGGGTCCGAATGTGACCATCTTGCGCCAACTGTCGCTCAAGGCACCCGGTTCGACCGGGCAATCGCGTCTGTTTGTCCCCAGCGGACTGGTCAGCCGGCGCCTGCGGGCTTTCGCCCCGCAGCTCATCCACACTCACACTTTTCTCGGCGCCGGTCTGCAGGCACGCCTGTCGGCGCGACGGCTCCGGCTGCCGCTGATCGGCACCAACCACTGGGCCATCGGCGCCTTCTCGGGCTATGTCCCCTTGCCGGCCGACTGGGTGCGTCACGCCAGCCTGAATGCCGTCACCAGTTATTACAACCATTGCCAGCTGGTGACCGGCCCGTCGCACTCGGTACTGGAAGACATGCTGCAACACGGGCTGCGAGCCCCCCACCGGGTGCTCTCCAACCCGATCGACACCACGCTGTTCAGCCCGGTTCATGCCAGCGTGCGCCAGCAGCTCAAGGCCAGACTGGGCCTGAGCGACGCCACCATCGTCTACGCCGGTCGCCTGGCCAGAGAAAAGCATGTCGACGTCTTGATCCAGGCGCTCGCCAGACTGCGCAGCCGGCATCCGGCCGCCCTGCTGATCCTGGCAGGACATGGCACGGAGCGCGACAGGCTTCAGAGTCTGACCCGCGAGCTGGGCATCGAAGCCCAGGTGCGCTTTGTCGGGACGCTGGACAAGCCGGCACTGGCCGAGTTGTTTCAGGCCGCCGATGTCTTTGCCCTGGCCAGCACCTCGGAGACCCAGAGCATGGTCATGCTGCAGGCCATGAGCAGCGGGTTGCCGGTCGTCGCCGCCGATGCGCTGGCGCTGCCGGAATATGTCACCGAGGGCAGCGGCCTGCTGGCCGCACCAGGTGATGCCGAAGACTTTGCCCGTCAGCTCGATGGGCTGCTGGCCGATGGCCCGCGCCGCCGGCGCATGGGTCTGCAGGCGCAACAGCAGACCAGGCGTTATGCCCTCGACACCATTGTCTCGGCATGGGAAGCCCTCTATGCCGATGCAGCTGCCTTGCCCGTCCCCCTCGTCCCCCTGCCACAAGGAGCACAGCCATGAAGCTCAGCCTGATCATTCCGGCCTACAACGAACAAGACTACCTGGCGGACTGCCTGCGCCATGCCCTGCGCGAAACCCGGGCGCAGGCCGCACGCGGGCCGTTTGAAATCATCGTCATCAACAATGCCAGTACCGACCGCACCGCCGAGGTCGCGGCCGGATTTGCCGATGTACGTGTGATCCATGAGGCGCGCAAGGGCCTGACCCATGCGCGTCAGCGCGGCCTGGAGGAGGCGCAGGGCGAGATCCTGGCCTATATCGATGCCGATACCCGCATGGCCCCCGGCTGGCTGGGCCGGGTACTGGACCTGTATCAGGCCAGACCGGATGCCGTCTGCGTCAGCGGCCCCTATACCTATTACGATCTGGCGAAATTCAAGAGCGCCCTGGTCAGGCTGTACTGGCTGATGCTGGCCAAACCGACCTATCTGTTCACCCAGTACATGGCCGTCGGCGGTAACTTCGCCGCCCGCCGCAACGCGCTGGTCGAGATCGGCGGTTTTGACACCAACATTGCCTTCTACGGTGAGGACACCAATATTGCCCGGCGCCTGGCCGATGTCGGCCGGGTGATTTTCGACATGGGACTGATCATGCCGACCTCGGCACGGCGGCTGGACGAAGAAGGCTTCGTCATGACCGCCATGCGCTACATGATGAACTTCATGTCGGAGGTCGTCCTCAAGCGCCCGACGACCAACGCCTACCGCGACGTCAGATAGTCACGGCGGAGAGGAAAGCATCGAAGGCAGCGATCAGCCGGTCGACATCGGCCTCCAGGGTCGCCGGACACACCAGCATCATGTTGTGGAACGGGGTGATCGACAGCCCGCGATTGAGCAGATAGAGGTGAATCATGTGCTCCAGCTCACCATCCAGAATGGCACCGGCCTCACTGCCATTACGCGGCGGCCGGGGGGCAAACTGAAACTCGGTGCGGGCGCCCACCTGGGTCACGCACCAGGGCACCGCATGACGGGCAATCACCGCACGCAGGCCCTGGGCAAGCCGGGCGGCCAGCTCGAACATGCGCAGATAGGCCGCCTCGGTCATCACCTCGGACAGATTGGCCCGCATGGCCGCCATCGCCAGCATATTGGCCGTCAGCGTCGTCCCGATGCCGCTGTGGCCGGCAGGCGCTGCCCGCTTGGCCGCTTCGGCCCTTTGCGCCACCTCGGCGCTGAAGCCGTACACCGCGCAAGGCAGCCCTCCGGCGACCGGCTTGCCCAGCACCAGCATGTCCGGCGACAGGCCATGCGCCCGGGCATAGCCGCCCGGACCGCTGCTGATGGTATGGGTTTCGTCCAGCACCAGCAGGGTGCCATGGCGTCGACACAGATCCTGTGCCGCCTGCCAGAAGCCAGGCTCAGGCAAGACCATGCCGATATTGGTCATGGCAGGCTCGGCGAGCAGACAGGCCACCTGACCATCCTGCAAGGCGGCCTCGAGCGCCGTCAGGTCGTTGAACTCCACCACCCGGGTGTGTTGCGTCAGATCGAACACCTGACCCAGCAGGCTGTCGCGCATGACCGGCTGCCCCTGTGGCGTCAGATCGACAAAGACATCGTCGACCGTGCCGTGATAACAGCCATTGAACACCAGAATCTGTGACCGGCCGCTGATGGCCCGCGCCCAGCGCAGCAGAAAACGATTGGCATCGGATGCCGTCATGGCGAACTGCCAGAACGGCAGGCCAAAACGGCGCGCCAGCTCGGCCGCCACCCAGGGCGCATCCTCGCTCGGCAGCATGGCTGTCAGACCCTGTGCCCCCTGCCGTGCCAGGGCCTGCGCCACCGGCGCGGGCGAATGGCCAAACATGGCCCCGGTGTCACCGAGACAGAAATCGGCATAACAGTGGCCATCCACATCTTCGAAACCAGCCCCTTGCGCACGCTTCACGGACAGCGGAAACGGCGTTGACCAGTCATCCATCCAGTGCAGCGGGACACCGAACAACAGATGCCCGGCAGCCGCCTGCGCCAGCGCCCTGGAACGAGGGCGCGCGGCGGCAAATGCGGCACGCTCTTCAGCGTACAAGTGCTGGGCACGCGCCCAGTCGAGTCCGGCACGGGTAGGCATGGCTGCTCCTGATCGTCGTCATGGGGAATGCGAAAAGTATGCATTACTCATCGCACTATGCGCCATACCATTCGAGAGGCCAGCCACGGTCACTGCCGCCAACAACGGCGCGTCCCCCCGGGACCGCTGCGGAGTAACACGTCAGCGGCAGCGGACACGCTGGCCAGATCACGCCGGATCTGCAATCGGCTCGATGCGCCCCAGCAACACCACAAAAGCAAAGATGCCCAGCAGCAACACCACACCGGCCACCAGAAAGGCATTGGTAAACGAATGGGAGGCACCGACGATGAAGCCGGTCACGATCGGCGCCACCACCCCCATCATATTGTTGGCAAAGTTCATGATGCCGCCGACTGTGCCGGTGGCGCCGCGCGGGGCGATGAGCGATGGCAGGGACCAGCTGACCGGTGCCGCCGCCGCGAGACCGGACAGGGCCAGCGAAATCCAGCCGATCGCCCAGTACGGATCCTGCGTCAGGACAGTGCCGAACACGGCCAGCCCAAACAGCATGCCGGTAACCAGTACCGCTTTGCGCACCCTGGTTTCATCCAGTCCGCGCTGCACCAGATGGTCGATCAGCCAGCCGCCGACCAGCAGATCAGACACCGTGGCACACAGCCAGGGAATCGCGGCAAAACCGGCCGACTTGAGAATGCTCATATGCATGCTCTGCACCAGATAGCCCGGCAACCAGGTGAGAAACAGATAAAACGAGTAGCCGTAGGCAGCGAAGCCGATGGTCAGCCCCCAGATCTTTCGCTGACGCAGCAGATAACCCAGGGTCGTCAGCGAACCCGCCTGGCTTTCCCCTTCGGCAGCCGCACCCCCCTGGCGAATGTAATCATATTCCTCGGTACTCAGCGCGGGATGGGCACTGGGATCACGGTAGAACAACAGGAAGGCCAGGAAATAGGCCAGACTCAGCAGGGCGGTCACACCAAAGCCCCAGCGCCAGCCAAAGGTCACCACGGCATAAGCCACCAGCGGTACGCCGATCACGCTGGAAAATTTTGCCGCCGCATCAAACAAGGCGGTAGCCATGGCACGCTCACGCCGCGGGAACCAGTAGCCGGTTGCCTTGGCACTGGCCGGAAACCCCGGGGCCTCGGCAATCCCCAGCAGGGCACGGGCGGCGAACAGGCCGGCAAAGCCGCCGGCGAAGGCGGTGATGCAGGAAGCCACGACCCAGAGAAAGGCCCCCCAGCGGCCCACCCTGGTCACGCCAAACTTGTCCAGCACCATGCCGACCGGGATCTGCAACATGGCATAAGTCCAGAAAAAGGCACTGAACAGCAGGCCCAGCTGTTGATTGCTCAGGTCAAACGCCTGCTGCAACTGCGGCCCGGCCACCGATACGCTGATGCGATCCAGATAGTTGATTAATACCCCGACACCCAGCAAAGCACCGATCCGCCAACGCAGCCTTGGCAAGGCTGCCTGATTTCCCTGTTTCATGTTTTTCTCTCCGTGTGTGCTGCAAAATAAGCGCCGGTGACTAAGCCAGTGCGCTCAGAATCGAATCCACAATCTGCTGCGGGGGCAGCTCGACCGGACAGGTCAGTGCACGCTCGTCGAACTCAGGCACTTCCAGATCGGTAAACTGGCTGTCCACCAGCGCCACCGGCATGAAATGCCCCTGCCGCTCCAGCATGCGCGCCGCCACCAGCAGCGGCGTGGCGCGCAGATAGACCAGTCGCAGATCGGGGGCGCCTTCACGCAGCACCTCGCGATAGCGACGCTTCAGTGCCGAGCAGGCCAGCACCACGCCCTCTCCCTGCCTGCATGCCTCAGCCAGGATCTGCGACAGCTGTTGCAGCCAGCCCTGACGGTCCTGATCATCCAGCGCCTGACCGGCCGCCATCTTGTCGCGATTGGCCTGAGGGTGATAGTCGTCACCCTCGATAAAGCGATAGCCGAGTGCCTCTGCCAGGCGTGCGCCGATCTCGCTCTTGCCGCTACCGCAAACGCCCATTACCACCAAACATTGATCACGCATTGCCTTTGCCACCTGTGAGAGACAGAAATGTCTGTTGATTGAAAAAGAAGCCTCCTGATGTTAGCGCTAACATTTGAGAATGGCAAAGCAGATTTGCCTGACAGAATGATCTTTGCCGCCGGGATTCCAGTAGAATCGCCACCATGGCAGAACGCAAACCCCGCAACAGCGCTACCGGTCGCGTGACCTTGCAGGATGTGGCGCGGGCGCTGGATATCAGCGCCATTACCGTGTCGCGCGCCCTCAAGACCCCGGAACGGGTCTCCGTGGCGCTGCGCGATCGTATTGCCCAGGCGGTCGAAACGCTGGGCTACCGCCCGAATCATGCCGCACGCACACTGGCCTCGGCCCACTCGGGCAATGTACTGGTACTGGTGCCTTCGCTGACCAACGAAGTGTTTGTTGATGTCCTGGGGGGGATTCACGAAGAGCTGCAGCCTTATGGCATGCAAATGCTGATCGGCAATACCCACTATTCGGAACGGGAAGAAGAGCGTCAGTTGGAGGCATTTCTCGGCCACAATCCGGACGGTATCCTGCTGACAGGTGTCGACCACAGTGCGCGCACCCGACAGCTGCTGGCAGACAGCCGCCTGCCCATCGTCACCATGATGGAGCTGGACGAGACGCCTGGCAGTCGCTCGGTCGGTCTGTCGCAAAGCGCCGCCGCCGAGGCACTGACCCGGCACCTGATCGAGCGGGGCTATCGCCGCATTGCCTATGTGGTCGCCCAGTCCGACCCCCGTACCCGCCAGCGGGCTGAAGGCTACCGCACGGCGCTGGCCAGGGCAGGACTGCAAGATCGGTCGCGGGAAATCTGGGTCGAAACACCCTCTTCAGTCGGACTGGGCGCCGAGCTGCTGCAGATGCTGCTGGCCGAACACCCGGACAGCGATGCCGTATTCTGCTGCAACGACGACCTGGCCCAGGGCATGCTGTATGCCTGCCAGCGCCAGGGCCTGCGCGTACCCGAACAGCTGGCGATTGCGGGCTTCAACGATCTGGCCGCCTCAGCCTGGACCTGCCCGGCCCTGACCAGCATCGCCACCCCGCGCTACGATATCGGTCGCCAGGCCGCCCGCATGCTGCGCCTGGCCATTGCCGGGCAGGATCAGCCGTCTGCCCTGGATCTGGGCTTCCGGCTGATGGCAAGAGAAAGCAGCTAGTCCCCGCCTGCCCCTCAGACCTCATCCCGCAAGGCGCGACGCAGAATCTTGCCGACATTGGTCTTGGGCAGCTCGCTGCGGAAGACAATATGGCGCGGGCGTTTGTAGCCGGTCAGTTGCTCGCGGCAGAACTGTCGCAAAGCCGCCTCGTCCAGACTGGCATCGCGCCGCACCACAAACAACTTCACTGCCTCGCCGCTTTGCGCATCGGGCACCCCGATGCAGGCACACTCCTGCACGCCCGGATGGGTCGAGACGACAGCCTCGATTTCATTCGGATAGACATTGAATCCCGACACCAGAATCATGTCTTTCTTGCGATCGACAATCCGCACGAACCCGGCGGCATCCATCACGCCCACGTCCCCGGTGCGGAAAAACCCGTCCGCCGTCATGACCCGGGCGGTTTCCTCCGGACGATTCCAGTAGCCCCGCATCACTTGCGGACCGCGAATGGCAATCTCCCCCGCTTCGCCTAGCGGCAGATGCCGCCCGTCATCGTCGAGAATCGCCACTTCGGTCGAGGGGATCGGCAAACCGATGGCCCCGGTGAAGCCCTTGATGTCATGCGGGTTCAGCGTGGCACAAGGGGAGGTTTCCGACAGGCCATACCCCTCGAGAATCGGGGTGCCGGTTCTGGCCTGCCAGCGGTCGCTGGTACTTTGCAGCACCGCCATGCCGCCACCCAGGGTAATTTTCAGGGCCGAAAAGTCCACCCTGGCCAGCGCCGGCTGATTCAGCAAACCATTGAACAGGGTATTCACACCGGGGAAGAAGTGCAGACGATGACGCGACAACACCTTGACCAGTCCCGCCATGTCTCGCGGATTAGGAATCAACACGGTATGCGCGCCCCACTTGGTACCCATCATCATGCAGGCGGTCAGCGACAGCACATGGTAGAGCGGCAAGGCACACAGCACACCAAGCTGCTCATCAATGTCCTTCAGGACCGGCGCCGCCCAGGCATCATTTTGCAGCACATTGGCCAGGATGTTGCCGTGGGTCAGAATCGCCCCCTTGGCCACACCGGTCGTCCCGCCGGTGTATTGCAGGAAGGCAATGTCCTCATGCCCCTGCTCGCTCTCGCGCAGCGGCAGATGTTGCCCCTGCTGCAGTGCCGCCTTGAACCAGTGCGCTTGCGGCAACTGATAGGGTGGCACCATCTTTTTCACTTTGCGTACCACCAGGTTGATCAGCGGACCTCGCAGCGGACCGAGCAAATCGCCGATGCCGGTCAACAGCACATGCCGCACCGGCGTCTGATCGATCACCGCCGCCAGCGTGGCGGCAAAATTATCCAGCACGATAATCGCTTCGGCACCGGCATCATTCAGCTGGTGCGCCAGTTCACGCGGGGTATAAAGCGGATTGACGTTGACCACCGTCATGCCGGCCCGCAGGATGGCCGCGACGGCCAGCGGGTATTGCAGCAGGTTCGGCATCATGATGGCCACCCGGCTGCCGGGCGCCAGGCCGAGTGACTGCAGCCAGGCCGCCAGCGCCTGCGACCGCTGCCCAAGCTCGCGGTAGCGCAGAGACTGCCCCATGCAAGTGTAGGCAACGCGGTCGCCATAGCGGGCGAATGACTCATTCAGCAAGTGGGTCAGCGACGCATAGACAGAGGGATCGACATCCGCGGGCACCCCCGCCGGGTACGATTTCAGCCAGATCCTGTCTACCGCCATTGCGCCTACCTCCTCGATCTTGAAACAAAAATGCCGGCAATAACCGGTCATTTTTGATACCAAACGCATAAAAAGACCCAATAGATTAAGCACTTGCCGGCCGATGCACAAGTAAAACAGACATCAGGCTGCCACCGCGCCACGGCCATCCGGCAAGACAGGATTTGCATATGGAATAATCGATTGTAGACTACCTATTCTTGCAATCAGGAAGCCAGCATGAATACCACGCTTTATCTCCTCTTCTGCGTGACGGCACTGGCCGCCGTGTTCACGCCCGGTCCGGCAGTCATGCTGGCCCTGCAAAACAGCACCCTGTATGGCTGGCGCCGTACCGTGCTGTCCTCCCTGGGCAATATCTCCGGCCTGCTGGTGCTGATCAGCGCCAGTGCCATCGGCCTGGGTGCACTGCTGCGCACCTCGGCGACCCTGTTCCTGCTGCTGAAACTGGCCGGCGCTGGCTATCTGATCTGGCTGGGTATCAAGCAGTGGCGCGCTGGCGGCAGCAGTCGGCAGCAGGTGACCCGCACGCAAAACAGTCATCCCGCCCGGATGGCGCTGTATCGCGAAGGTCTGCTGCTGGCGCTGTCCAACCCCAAGGCCATTTTGTTCATCACCGCCTTGTTTCCCCAGTTCATCGTGCATGAGCAACCGCTGTTGCCGCAGTTGATCCTGCTGTCGCTGACCTTCATGGGCATGTCGTTCTCCGCCCTGATGACTTATGCCCTGGCCGGTCATCTGGTAGGGGGCAATCTGGCGGATGCCATGCAGTCGGCACGCTTCCGTCGCGCCACCGGCGGCCTGTTCATTGCCATGGGGGCCGGACTCCTGACCCTGAAGGCCAAATAGACACCACATCATGAGCCAACTTCTGACCGGTCTGCTGCTGTTCGTCGGCATTCACTCTCTGCGCTTGCTGGCACCGGCCTGGCGCGAGGCCCAAATCGCCCGGTTCGGCACCTTGCGCTGGCGTGGGATGCACTCGGTCGCGGCACTGCTCGGGCTGGTACTGATCGTGCGTGGCTATGCCGAAGCACGCAGCCTGCCCGGCCTGTACTGGCAACTCCCCTTTGCCGCGCGCCACGGCATGCTGCTTGGCATGTTGCTGGCCTTCATTCTGCTGACGGCCAGCCAGATTCCGGGCACGCACATCAAACAGCGCATCGGCCATCCGATGAATCTCGGACTGGTACTCTGGTCGGGACTGCACCTGCTGTTCAATGCCAGACCCGCCGCCCTGCTTCTGTTCGGCACATTCTTTGTCTGGTCGCTGACCCTGCTGCTGGTGTCGCTCAAACGTGACCGCGAAGCCGGTGTCAGCTACCCGCCCGGCCAGCTCAGTCGCGACCTGCTGTGTGCGGCGCTGGCACTGGTGGCCTGGCTGGCTTTTGTTCTGATCCTGCACCAGCGTCTGATCGGTGTGGCGGTACTGTGAAATGACTCCACACTGGCGCCTGCGAACAGGGATCTGTCTGCTCGGGCTGCTCTGGTCGGTGGCCGTACAGGCAGCTCACCTGACACTCACTTTCGAAGCCGACGACTGGATGCCCTTCAACGGCGATGGCATCAACCATAACGGCTATGCCATCGATGTGCTCAAGGCCATCTTCGAGCCCAAGGGCATTGCCATCGTTTTTCGCAGCACCCCGTGGGCCAGAGCGATCGGTGACGCCCGCACGGGCAAATGCGACGGTGTGATCGGGGCCCAGCGCAGTGAAA
This sequence comes from Paludibacterium sp. B53371, assembly GCF_018802765.1. NCBI lineage: Bacteria > Pseudomonadati > Pseudomonadota > Betaproteobacteria > Neisseriales > Chromobacteriaceae > Paludibacterium > Paludibacterium sp. B53371. The sequence continues at coordinate 1,241,325 of NZ_CP069163.1, read as the reverse complement.
TTGCCGGCTTTGTCATCCCGCAGGAAGAACTGGGGCAAGGCCGGCAGGCTTTCTATGTCCGCAAGGACAGCGCCTGGCGCTTTCAGTCGACGGACTCCCTGAAGCAGGTCACGCTGGCGGTGATCAAGGACTACTCTTACTCCCAGGCCATCAATCAGTACGTACGCGATCATCGTGATCGCGTCTATGTCGGCGTCGGCGAGCAACCATTGCAGCACAACCTGCAGATGCTGATCCATCGGCGGGTCGATGCGGTCGTGGATGACGAGACCGTCATGCAGTACGCCATCCATCGTGCCGGGCTGACACAACAGGTGGTGCTGGCCGGTTACGATACCGGTACGGAAAAAAACTATATTGCCTTCTCGCCGGCCAACCCGGCCTCGGTGACCTACGCCAGCATGCTGGACGAGGGCATGCGCCGGCTGCGCAAGAATGGTCAATTGCGCCGCATCCTGGCGCGCTATGGTCTGTCTGACTGGAAATGAAGCGGGGCAGCCTGCCGCGCACAAGACTTCGCGCGGCCAGGCTGAAGATTGACGTCTCTCAGGCAGGAACGGCCTGTGGTACGTGTGCCAGATTGCGGCCCAGGCCTTGCGCCAGTTGCAGCAGATCATCCGAGGTCTGGCGCAGCTGAGTGACGACCTCAATATTGGACTCGGCCAGCTGCGCAGTAGCCGCCACCTTTTGTGCCAGTTCGATGCTGGCCATGCGCTGCTCGCGCAGACTGCCATTGATGGTCTCGATCGACCCGACCACCGTCTGCGAACTGTCCTGGATACCCTGCATGGACTCGGCACTCTGGGCAGCCCCCTCACTGACCTGCAGCACACTTTCCAGACTTTGCTGCATGCTCTCGACCACCGACCCGGCCTCCTGCTGAATGGTCTGGATCATGGTGGTGATTTCCTGTGCGGAAACAGCACTGCGCTCGGCCAGCTTGCGGACTTCATCGGCCACCACGGCAAAGCCGCGACCAAATTCGCCGGCACGCGCCGCTTCGATGGCCGCATTGAGGGCCAGCAAATTGGTCTGATTGGCCACATCGACAATCACCCCCACAATATTGCCGATCTTTTCCACCTGACTGGTCAGGGCTTCGATACGATGCGAGGTGGCCTGTACCTTGTCCGCCACCGCCCGCATGGCCTCGGAGGACTGCATCACTTCCAGCACGCGCTGGCTGGCGATCTCCCCGGCTTCGCGCGCCATGCGGGAGGCCTTGCCGGAACTATTGGTGACATGATTGATGCTGACGGTCATCTGCTGAATGGTCGCCGCCGCCTCTCGGGTCGAGTCGGCCTGCTGCTGCACGCTGCTGCCGACCTGCTCGGTCATGCCGGCCAGGGCATGCGCGGCATCGGTGGCAGCCTGCGCGCTCCGGCGCGCCTGCTCGCTCAGCGCCGACCACTGTGCCTGCAAGGCATCAAACTCGCGCTGCAGCGACTGTCGGGGCGCATCCAGACGCCCTCCCACCCACCAGGCCAGCGCCAGTGCCGACAGCACGGCCACCACCAGCAGCGGCAGCCAGAGCGTCAGGCCGGCCTGCGGCAGCAGCATGGCCGCCAGCGCCACCGCGCCACACAAGGCGGCACCAGCCAGTTGGCTGGCCACCATTTGATATCTTGTTGTCATCTTTTCCCCCTCTTCGACATCCCGGCACCCATGGGCCAGGTGCAACAAGGCCCCCGGCTCCAGAAGGCAGCACGGGGGCCGGGTACATCCGTCTATATCGGGATTTATTTGGCGGTCACGGTCAGGAATGCCGACTGACCGGCGTTCAGGGAGCCGGTAGCCTTGGCCGACAGCGCGTAGTCATCGCTGTTGGCAATCACCACCACGCTGGTCAGCGACGGGACTTTCCCCTTGATGCCGGCAAAGTCGACATCAATCAGCGGCGTGCCGGTGGTCACGCGCTGGCCCTGACGGACGCGCGGGGTGAAACCCTGGCCATTCAGCTTCACGGTGTCGATACCGATGTGCATCAGCACTTCGGCGCCATTGTCGGCGGTCAGCGTCAGGGCATGGCCGGTACGGGCAACCTGCGTGATGATGCCGTCACAGGGCGCAACCAGCGTATTGGAAGTCGGATTGATTCCCAGACCGTCTCCCATCATCAGACCGGAGAACACCGGATCCGGCACGCTGGCCAGGGGAACGACGGCACCACTCAGCGGGGCTACCAGTTTGATCGTAGACATATTGTTTTCCTCTGTGATTGAACGAACGCCCGGGAGGCAAGGCACACCCCCTTGTAAGGGTTTCTTGCTATGCCACTGGCAAATTCTAATCACATTACTGAAAAATGTGCGTCCTTTGTGCGGCCCGATATCCTGTAATTTTGCAAAAGTTTGCTTCAGCTCAAGTACACACCGCCTTGTCAGACAGGCGGATAAAACCGCTCACAGCAAGGAATAATGCGGTTTTCATGCCAATCTACCAGACTCGCCTCCGCCCATGACATGTTGTAGTAATACTACACAACCACCCTCAGACGAGCGCCCCATCCTTTAATGCAGGTTAGCGGGAAGCCTCTGATCCTCAGGCCTGCCAGACCGAGTGCGAGGGGGTCGGTCAATACGGCGTGGCAAGCGCCTGCTGCCGGTCTTCAGCCAGCCACCGGGCCACTGCCGTCACCTGTGCCGCGTCCAGCCTCAGCCGCAGTTTGCTGCGACGCCAAAGCAGGTCCTCCGCACTGCGCACCCATTCGACATCCACCAGATAACGTGCCTCGGCCTCATACAAGCCGGGAGCGATCTCCGCACCCAGCCCCGCCAGACTGTCGGCATGGCCGATCAGCCTGACCAGCCTGGTGCCGTAGGCACGCGCATAGCGGGTCAGCAGATCCAGCGGCATCCATGGGTAGCTGGCCTTGATACCGGCAAACCAGGGATAAAAATCGGCCTGCGGCATGTCGCCGCCCGGCAGGGGTGCGCGGTCGCTGAGGCAAGGCTGCCGGCACCCCAGGCGCGGAGCCAGCAGGTCAACCGCCTGTTCAGCCAGCTTGCGATAGGTCGTGATCTTGCCGCCAAACACCGACAGCAATGGCGCCCCCTCCCCCGGATCCATCTCCAGCGAATAATCGCGCGTCACGCTGCTGGCATTATCCGATTCGTCATCCAGCAAGGGGCGCACGCCGGAGTAAGTCGCCAGGACCTCCGACGGATGGATCTGGCGCTCGAAATAGCGGTTGCTCATCTCGCACAGATAACGCACTTCGTCCTGCTCAATCGCCACGGCAGCAGGGTCGCCATGGTATTCGACATCGGTCGTGCCGATCAGGGTGAAATCACCTTCATAGGGAATGGCGAAAATAATACGCTTGTCGGGATTCTGGAAAATATAGGCATAGGGATGCTCGAACATGCGTGGCACGATGATGTGACTGCCCTTGACCAGCCGCACCGATTTGCCGGCACGCACTGCGACCTGTTCGCGCAGGAAGCGATCCACCCAGGGACCGGCCGCATTCACCAGCGCACGGGCCTGCACCGTCTGCTCGGCGCCATCGCTCTGCCGCAGCGTGCAGCACCATAGCCCGCCCTCGCGGCGAGCGCCGACACAGGCGGTACGCGTCAGAATCTGCGCACCATGCTCGGCCGCATCCAGCGCATTGAGCACCACCAGGCGGGCATCCTGCACCCAACCGTCGGAATACTCAAAACCGCGGCGAAAACCCTGCTTGAGCGGGGAGCCGGCAGGATGACGGGAAAAATCCACCGACACCGATCCGGGCAGGACTTCGCGCCGGGCCAGATGATCATATAAAAACAGTCCGCAGCGGATCATCCACGTCGGCCGCATGCTGGCATCGTGCGGCATGACAAAGCGCAGCGGCCAGATGATGTGCGGCGCCAGACGCAACAGCACTTCACGCTCTTGCAGCGCCTTGCGTACCAGACCGAACTCGTAATATTCGAGGTAGCGCAATCCGCCATGAATCAGTTTGGTACTGGCCGAAGAGGTATGCTGCGCCAGGTCATCCTGCTCGCACAGCAATACCGACAACCCTCGCAGGGCCGCATCACGGGCAATGCCGGCACCATTGATGCCGCCGCCGACCACCACCAGATCCCAGATCACTTTCTCCACGCTTTCCCCTCGCAGTCATGACTGAGTCAAGCTTAGTCAATCACCCCGCACGAGACAACAAATTATGTTGTTTTTTGTTGTTTTTATGTTCGTTTTATTTTCGAAGCAAAAAGGGCGTGCGCCGCTGACTGCACACGCCCTGATGGCTCAGACAAATTGCTTGCTGTACAGCAGGGCCGCCAGCGTGCCGCCGATCAGCGAGCCAACCACCGGCACCCAGGCATAGCCCCAGTCACTGTCACGCTTGCCGGGAATCGGCAAAAGCGCATGCATGATGCGCGGTGACAAATCGCGCGCCGGGCTCATGGCATACCCGGTGGTACCGCCGAGCGAGACACCAATGCCCAGTACCAGCAGGCCGACCGGCAAGGCATCCAGCGCACCGAGCGAGGCCTTGGGGGAGACCATGTTCAGCACGGCAAACACCAGCACAAAGGTCGCAATCACCTCAGAGGCCAGATTGCCCGGCAAGCTGCGGATGGCCGGCCCGGTGCAAAACACCGCCAGCTTGGTATCGGGGCACTCGGTATGGGCAAAGTGCTGGCGGTACATTACCCATACCAGGAAGGCACCGAACATGCCGCCCAGCATCTGCGCGCACATATACGCCGGCACACGGGCCCAGTCGAACTTGCCGGCCACGGCCAGCGCCAGCGTCACCGCCGGATTGAGATGCGCGCCGCTGTAGGCGGCCACGCAGAACACGGCGACAAATACGGCCATGGCCCAGCCAAAGGCAATCACGATCAGGCCGCTGTTATGGCCCTTGGTATTTTTCAGGATCACGTTGGCGACCACGCCATTGCCCAGCAGAACCAGCAAAGCGGTGCCAATGAATTCAGCGATCAGGGGAGTCATTGTTTGTCCTTTTTATTGAATGACCAGGGCGCCTCAAGCACCAGCCCAGGCGATGGCGGCCCGTACGGCGCGATGCCAGCCATCCACCAGCTGTGCCACCTTCTCCGCCGCCATATCCGGCTGGAAGCGGCGATCCAGCTGCCACTGCCCCTGCACATCATCCACACTCTGCCAGTAGCCCACGGCCAGGCCGGCCAGATAGGCGGCGCCCAGGGCGGTGGTTTCGGTGACCTTAGGCCTGATCACGTCCAGCCCCATGATGTCGGCCTGAAATTGCAACAGCAGATTGTTGACGGTCGCCCCGCCATCCACGCGCAGCTCCGGTACGGCAATACCGGCATCGGCCTCCATGGCCTTGAGCACATCCATGGTCTGATAGGCAATGCTCTCCAGCGCGGCGCGTGCCACATGGGCCGCCGTCGTGCCTTGCGTGGCACCAAACAGCGAGCCACGGGCGTTCTGGTTCCAGTGCGGCGCCCCCAGTCCGGCAAAGGCCGGCACCAGATAGACTCCGTCATTGTCCCGCACCTGGCGCGCCAGCTCGTCCACATCGGCGGAGTGCTTGATGATGCCCAGGCCGTCACGCAGCCACTTGACCACCGAGCCGCCGATGAAGATCGAACCTTCCAGGGCATAGTGGGTCTCGCCCTTGACCTGCCACGCCACCGTGGTCAGCAACTTGTTGCTGGACTCGGTCGGTTTGGTTCCGGTATTCATCATCAGGAAGCAGCCGGTGCCATAGGTATTCTTGACCATGCCCGGCCGGGTGCACTGCTGGCCGAACAGAGCGGCCTGCTGATCACCGGCGATGCCGGCGATGGGGATACCCGCTCCCAGCTGCGTACCCTGGGTGGTGCCATAGACTTCGCTTGAAGAACGGACCTCCGGCAGCATGCTGGCCGGCACATCCATGATCTTCAGCAATTCTTCGTCCCAGCTCAGGGTATGGATGTTGAACAGCATGGTGCGCGAGGCATTGGAGACGTCCGTGACGTGCACCTGGCCATGGGTGAAGTTCCACACCAGCCAGCTGTCGATGGTCCCGAAGGCCAGCTTGCCAGCCTCGGCACGAGCGCGGGCACCCGGCACATTGTCAAGAATCCACTTCACTTTGCTGCCGGAAAAATAAGCATCAATCATCAGGCCGGTCTTGGCACGAATCGGCGCTTCCAGCCCCCGGGCCTTCAGACTGTCGCAGAAATCGGCCGTGCGACGATCCTGCCAGACAATCGCGTTGTACACCGGCTGACCGGTTTCGCGGTCCCATACCACCGTGGTTTCACGCTGGTTGGTGATGCCGATGGCAGCCACATTGGCGCTTTCCAGTCCGGCATAGGCCAGCGCTTCGGCAGCCACACCGGCCTGCCCGCCCCAGATTTCCAGCGGATCATGCTCTACCCAGCCCGGTTGCGGATAATGCTGGGTAAACTCCTTTTGGGCGACCGACACGATATTGCCCTGGCGATCGAAAACGATGGCCCGAGAGCTGGTCGTACCCTGATCAAGTGCCAGGATGTACTGCTTTTGCATATTGTCTTCTCCTTGTGTACTGCATTGCGCCGCCGACGATCGTCGACGGCCTGTTTTCGCTGCCACCCCGCCACCCGGCACAACCCGGCAGACAATGACGCCAGCATGTTGTTTTGTGTTTGTTCCGGATTCTACACAGGGCAAAACGCTCATAAAAGGAAATTGTTACGAAAATATTCAAAACAAATGACACAAAAAACGAAAAGCGCCACGCTGGTACGAAACCCTGAGTGGCGCAGCAGAAGACGGGATGGGGACATGATCAGCGCAAATGCTTTATCCAGAGGCACAGCGCGGCAATCGACAGGCCAAGCCGCCATGCATGCCACACAGGGGCGAGAGCCCCTCGCGTCTGTCGCACAATGACAACGTCCTCAAGATGCCAGTCTGACATCATGATTTCATGACCGCTGGTCACGGGGCGATATAGAGTTCGACCCGCGATTCGGCAATCACCGCGGCCATGTCCTCCGGGGGAGGCAGGTCGGTAAACAGGGCAGTCACCCGCGACAGCGGGCCGAGTTCGACCATGGCAGGACGGCCGAACTTGGTGTGATCGGCAACCAAAAATACATTGCGCGACTGATGGATAATGGCATCCGAGGTGCGCACCTCGCGCATGTCGTAGTCACGCAAGGTGCCATCCTGCTCGATGCTGGAAATGCCAATGATGCCGTAATCCACCTTGAACTTGCGGATGAATTCGATCGTGGACTCGCCGATGATGCCCATATCGCGCGGGCGCATGACGCCGCTGGCGACAATGACCTCGCAATCCGGGTAATTGCACATCATGGCCGCCACATTGAGGTTATTGGTAATCACATGCAGACCACGGTGCTGGTGCAGTGCCTTGGCCACCTCTTCGGTCGTGGTGCCGAGATTGATGAACAAGGAAGCATGGTTGGGGATCTGTTCCGCCACCTGACGGGCAATGCGCCGCTTCTCCTCGATGCACATGACCTGACGGGTGTTGTAAGCCACATTTTCCACACTGGACTGGGCACTGGCCCCACCATGGATGCGCTGCAGCAGCCGGTTGTCCGCCAGCAACGCGATATCACGCCGGATAGTCTGATGCGTGACGCCAAAATGCGTGGCCAGCGCCTCGACGGTGACATGCCCCTCACGCTGCACCCAGCCTAGGAGCTCCTGTTGTCGCTGATTGAGAATGATCATAGTGGCATGGCGCGCTGGCTCGAGTTGATCGGCATGGAATGGTTGTGCAGATTATACAGGGGTGATATCGGCTTGCCAGCCTGACCCTCTGCCTACTCGGGAGACATCACGCCTTCCACCCGGTTACGCCCGCGCGCTTTGGCACGGTACAGCGCCTGATCTGCCAGGGCAAACAAGTCATCCAGCGCCAGGCCCGGCCGGGCGACCATGCTCGCCACGCCCAGACTGGCCCGGATCGTGGCTTTGCCCTCGTCCTGCGCCAGGCAAAGCGCCGCCACCGAGGCTCGCACCAGTTCTGCCCGGGAGCAGGCGGCCTCCAGCGTCATGTCCGGCAGGATCAGGGCAAACTCCTCGCCACCGTAACGCGCCGCCACATCGCCAGCCCGGCGGGCATGCGCCTTCAGCACTAGGGCCACCTGGCGCAGACACTCATCGCCGGCCAGATGCCCGTGGCGGTCATTGAAACGTTTGAAGTGGTCAATATCCAGCAGCACCAGGCAGAGCGCAGACCGCTGACGTGCACTGCGGCGCCAGGCGGCCTGCAGGGCCTCGTCAAAGGCACGGCGATTGGCCAGCCCGGTGAGCGAATCAGTCAGGGACAGCGCCGCCAGCTTGCGGTTTGCCGCCGCCAGATCCTGCTGCACCGCCCGCAAGGGCGTGATATTGCGGTGATGCCACAGCCGACCATAGCGGCCGTTGCCATAAGAAAACGGGATGTAATCACGCAGGTAGATCTGCCCATTGCGCAGACGCACCTCATAATTGATGTCTGCCACCCCCCGTTCGACCAGGCGGGCAATCATGCCGATTTCGCGCTCTGGATCCTGCATCATCGGACGGATCAAATCGAGAAATGCCGGCGCCGTCATGCCCACCAGCTGTTGCGGAGACTGGCTCAGGCCAAACATATGGATCAAGGCCTGATTCAGATACTCGATCCGTCCCTCGTCATTCACCAGCAGGATGCTGTCATGCAGCACCGACAAAATGGTCTTGAGCCGCAATTCATGATCATCCAGCCGTTGAGCCAACTCGGCGGGAGCCTCGATATGGGGGGCAAGATCCGTCCAGGCCAGCAGGCTGTCGAAGCCGGCCTCATGTTCGGGATCCCAGGCACGCAGATAATCCATGGCCCAGGCTAGACGCTCGCGTTCATTGAGACGGTCATCGCGCAGAATGCGCTGCAGCTCGGTCAGAACACGCAGATGCTCTTCCCTGTGATGATGCTTGCTGTCTTCGCTCAGGGGCGAAGCTGCCAGCCATTGCTCTTCATCGATGAAATGGGAGGACAGCAGATCCAGCAACTGACGCTGAACGAAATCGAAAGGGGGTAATGCGCCAGCATGACGCAAGGACTGCGACAAATCCGCAATCAGACGACGCAAGGCCAGGTGTTGCTGATCAATCTGCGCAATGCCGGTCAAGGTCTTGGTCAACAGCGACGGGGTGTCCATATCGTGCTTTAGCCTGAGATGGACACAGGATAAACCATTACTTCACGTATAGCTATTATGTTATTTCTATAATAAGCATCGATTAATGACAAGAGGGTTGCGAAAAACCAAAAAGGGGGCGAACACCTGGCAGGATGGGCTGACCGGGAAGGGGAGACCGGCCGACACGAGGGTCGCCCTGCCAGGGCTCGCCCCAAAGACAATGGCGTTCATTGTCTTTGGGGCTGACGCAGGGGTCAAAGCAGCGCGGTCAGCCCTGCCCAGCGACAGGTCGCTCTGTGGTACGGGTGCTCATTGCCGCCAGCACCACCTCCGGCAAAGCCGGTACCCGGGTAATGCGCACCCCGATGGCGTCGTGGATGGCGTTGAGAATGGCCGGGGCCACCGGCACCGTCACCGGCTCTCCGATCCCCTTGGCGCCAAACGGCGCCGAACTCACAGGATCTTCGATCAGATAGCGGTGCATATTCGGCACATCCATCGCGGTCGGAATGATGTAATTGCTCAGCGACGGATTGCGGATCTGCCCCTCGCGAACCACCAGGTCTTCATACAAGGCATAGCCCAGCCCCATGACGAAGCCACCGTCTATCTGCCCTTCCACCATGACCGGATTCAGCGCCCGGCCCACGTCCTGCGCGCACCATGCCTGGGTGCAGCTCACTTGTCCGGTCAGGGTATCGACCTCCACCTCGACACCATAGGCATTGAAGGTATACGGCCAATAGGGTGCGCCATAGCCATTGTCGTCCAGCTTGACGGTCTGGGCGGTAAAGGACTCGCGCACCCGCAGAGTGCGGCCTTCGGCAGCCATGACGGCAGCAATCTCTGTCAGATCCAGACCGATTTTCGGCAAAAATGTCAGATAGACCCGGTGGTCATCGACGGTGAAACTCAGTCCGGAGTTGATCTTGGAGAAGGCATCGCGCGAGCGGTTGAGCTGCTCGACCGTTTCCAGAATCAGGGCCCGGCGGAAGCTCTCCGCCGCCAGTCGCACGGCATTGCCGGTGTTATAGGTCTGGCGCGTGGCGGCAGCCGTACCGGCATCCTCGCATTCGTCGGTATTTTCGCTGGTCATGCGGATACAGCCCACCGAGACCCCCAGCGCCTCGGCACAGATTTGCGGCATCACCGTCTTGGCCCCCTGCCCGACTTCGGCCGCACCGACCCGCAACAAAAAACGCCCCGCCGGCAAGAGCTCGACCTCGGCGACCGAAACATCGGGAAAACCGTTGCCATAACCGGTGCCATACCAGCAAGCCGCGATCCCCCGGCCGCGCCGCACCGTGCCACTGCCCCGGTCGAAAGGCACTTGCGCCATGCCCTGCTCAATCGCGGCCAGGCAACGATCCAGAGGTACCGCTTCCGTCAGCAGCTGGCCATTACCCGTCTCACTGCCGACCCGATAGATATTGCGCCGGCGCATCTCGAAAGCATCCAGTCCGAGCTGCTCCGCCAGTTGCTCGATCAGCGACTCGTGCACCATGGTGACCTGGGTCGCGCCGAAGCCGCGCATGGCGCCAGTAAAAGGGTTATTGGTATAGACCGCGTAACTGTCGACTTTGACATGAGGAAAGACATAGGGGCCGGTGATATGCACCCCGGCCTTGCGCAAGACATTGATCGCCCAGGAAGCATAGGCGCCGGAGTCGCCGATCAACTCAGCCTCAAAGGCAAGCAGACGCCCTGCCGCATCGGCCCCCATGCGTGCTTTCATATGGATCGGGTGACGCTTGGAATGCGCCAGAAAGGATTCGTCACGCTCGTAGGCGATCTTGACCGGCCGGCCAGTCAGCAGACAGCCCAGCGCGGCATGAATCTGGATGGTGATGTCCTCGCGGGCGCCAAAGGCGCCGCCAATCGCCAGATTAAGCACGCGCAGCTCGCTCTCGGGCACGCCCAGCGCATCGGCGATTTCCAGCCGGTCAAAGTGCGGATACTGCGAGGCAACACAGACCACCAGCTTGCCATCCTCGTCACGATAGGCCAGCCCGCTCTCGGTCTGCAGGAAGGCGTGATCGACAAACGGCGAATGAAACTCCCCCTCGGCGACGACAGCGCAATCCTGCCAGACGGCATCGGTATCGCCCTTGCGGCAGCGATAATGAAAAATCACATTGGGCAGCCCCTTGTCCTCGGGGCGTGTCCAGCTCTGGGTCATGGCTTCGTCGTAGAAGAAAAAACGGTCTTCATACTCATTGACCACCGGCGCCCCGGGTCGCATGGCTTCGCGCGGATCGAATACCGCCGGCAAAGGCTCGTATTCGACGACCAGCAGGCGTGCCGCAGCCTGCGCCTGGCAAGCGGTTTCTGCCAGCACCAGTGCCACCGGATCGCCGATGCGGCGCACCTTGTCATGACAGAATACACAATGATCCTTGTACAGCACGCCATGATTGTTATGGCCGGTGACGTCTTCGGCGGTCAGAATGCGCACCACCCCGGGGGCGGCGGCGGCACGGCTGAGATCGAGCCCCAGAATGCGCGCGTGGGCATGCGGCGAACGCACGGTCACGCCATACAGCTGCCCTTCCCGATCCAGATCATCCGGATAACACGCCCGTCCTGTCACCTTGTCGCGGCCTTCGCGACGCTCCACATTGCGGCCGATTGTCTGCAGCTCCGCCATCATGCTCATCCCGTGTTTGGTTGGCCCCGGCGCGTTCAGTCGTTCAGCCGGGACAGTTCCTGCAGTAATGCTTCCAGCAAATTGCCCGCCACCTGGCGCCGGTACAGTGCTGTCGAACGGACATCATCGATCGGGCAGATCGCCTGCTGCAGCGCCTCACAGGCGGCCGCCAGCGGCAGATCGGACAAAGTACGCCCCTCAATCAGCGCCTCAACGCCCGGCACCCGGGCACAGCAAGGTGACAAGGCGCCGGTCGCCAGCCGGAAGCGACTGACGCGCCCCTGCGCAACCTCCGCCATGGCCGCCATGCTGGCCTTGGCGATCGCCTGAGCTTCTCGGGCGCCAACCTTGCGGAAATAGTGAAAGCTGCGCCCTTGCGGCTTGCGAACACGAATGCGGGTCAGCAACTCGTCAGGCGCCCGGTCAAACTGCTTGTAGCCGGTCCAGAACTGCGTCAGCGGTACCCAACGTTCGCCGCGCAGGGAACAGAGCGCCACCTCGGCGTCATAGACCAGCAAACTGGGGGGAGTATCGGCGGCGGGGCTGCCATTCATGATGTTGCCGCCCAGGGTGCCGCGATTCTGGATCGCCAGCGCCGCCGTGGATCGGGCGCTCTTGATCAGGCAGGGGAAATGCCGGTGCACTGCCGGCGTCTGGCGCAAGGCGGTAAAGGTCGTCAGCGCGCCAAAGGTCAGCGTGTGCTCATCCTCCTGAATGCCCTTGAGTTCCTTCAGCCGGTTCAGATCGAGAAAGTGGGTCACTTCCGGCACATGCGGCGGCAGCGGCACCATCAGATCGGTGCCGCCGGCAATCGGCCGCCAGACCCCCGGCTCGGTTGCCATCACCTCCAGCGCGGTGCCGAGCGAGGCCGGCATGCACACCTGGCACTGAGCGGTCAGCTGGCGCATGATGCCTCCCCGCGGGCTGCCTCCTGTACCGCCTCAATGATCTTGACGTAGCCGGTACAGCGACAGAGATTCCCGCCGATGGCCTCGCGAATGGCCGCCATGTCGGGACTGGGATGGCGGCGCAGCAGATCGGTCGCAGACATCAGCATGCCGGGTGAACAATAACCACACTGCGCAGCGTTGTGGCGCAGGAAGGATTGCTGCAGGCGGTTGAGATTGTCCTGATCGGCCAGCCCCTCAATGGTCAGCAGATCGGTCCCCTGGGCCTGATAGGCCGGCACCAGACAACTATTCACCAGCACCCCGTCAAGCAGCACGGCACAGGCGCCGCACTCCCCTTCGCCACAGCCTTCCTTGGTGCCTTTCAGCCCCAGATCTTCCCGAATCACATCCAGCAGACGCGCCATCGGCCAGACCTGCACCGAGCGCTCGACCCCGTTCACCAGCAGGGTCAGTTGAATTTTTTCGGCCATGACAGGCCTCCTGGCAACAACAGTCCGTTGAACTCATGCGGCGCAAATGCGCGTCCCGGTCTTGCCTTCGATCCCTTCGCGGGCCTTTTCCAGCAAGGTGATCAGTGCAGTGCGTCCCGGCTTGCTCCGGGCAAAGGTCAGTGCCGCCTCGACCTTGGGCAGCATCGAGCCCTTGGCAAATTGTCCGTCGCGGATGTGACCCTGCGCCTCATCCGGTGTCATCTGCGACAACCACGCCTGGTCCGGTGTACCAAAACGGATCGCCACCCGCTCCACCGCAGTCAGAATGATCAACATATCAGCATCGATCATCTCCGCCAGCCTTGCACTGGCCCAGTCCTTGTCCACCACGGCACTGGCGCCACGCAGATGCAGTCCTTCGCGCAAAACCGGAATACCGCCGCCACCGGCGGCCACCACCAACTGACCGGCATCCAGCAAGGCCCGCACCGTCTCCTTCTCGACAATGTCCACCGGCTTGGGCGAGGCCACGACACGGCGGTAGCCCCGGCCCGAGTCCTCTTTCAACCGCTCGCCACAGGCCATCAGCTGCTCAGCCTCTTCCCGGCTGTAGAAACCGCCAATCGGCTTGCTCGGGTCCTGAAATGCCGGATCGGCCGCATCCACCACCACCTGGGTAATCAGCGTGGCCACCGGCTTGTCGATCCCGCGCGCCAGCAGCGCCTCGCGCAGCGCATTTTGCAGGTCATAACCGATATAGCCCTGACTGAGCGCCACGCTGACCGACATCGGCAGGCGGGGTGAATGGGCATCGGCACGAGCGGCAATCTCGAAGGCCTGATTGATCATGCCAACCTGCGGACCATTGCCATGGGTCACCACCACCTCATGCCCCTGTTCGATCAGATCGACAATCGCATTGGCCGTGGTCTGCACGGCGCGCATCTGCTCGGCCAGGTTGTCTCCCAGGGCATTGCCCCCCAGCGCCAGTACAATTTTCTTTTTCATCATCGCGCCCCCTCGAGGCCAAGGAATAGATCTTCAGACACCGCCGCCGGCCGACGCCGCGCACCGCAGCGGCTGGCATCGAAAGGCTGGCGAAACAGGAAACGGCCATGCCCGGCACGACCGACAAACTGACCATCACGCGCCACGGTCTCGCCCCGGCTGAGCGTCATGCGTAGCTGACCACGACACGGCCAGCCCTCATAGGGCGAGTAATCGCATTGATCATGCAGCGCGGCATGGCGGATCTCGCTCTTGCCCGCCGGATCGAACAACACCAGATCGGCATCGCTGCCGGGGGCCAGGCAGCCTTTCTGCGGCCACAGACCGAACAGCTGCGCCGGCCGGGTGCTGGTCAGAGCGACAAACTCGGACGCCGTGATCCGCCCGCGCATCACCCCCTCGGAGAACAACAGCGGCAGGCGAGTCTCCACGCCCGGCAAGCCATTGGGACAGCGGCTGAAATCGCCGCCGGACAGCGCCTGACGCTGGGCATAGGGAAACGTGCAGTGATCGGTGGCGACCGTATCGATCGCTCCCAGACTCAGACCGGCCCACAGCTTGTCCAGCTCGGCGTGCGGTCGGAGCGGCGGGCTGAGAATGAACTTGAGCGCGTCCTCGCGCAGATAGCATTGTTCATCCAGCAGCAGATATTGCGGGCAGGTTTCGACCCAGACCGGCTGCCCCTGCTGACGCGCCAGCTGCACATAGTCCAGCCCGAGTCCGTTGGACAGATGCACGATATACAGGGGAGCATCTCCCGCCAGACGGGCCAGATTGATCATGCGTGCAATGGCTTCGGCCTCGCAGGACAGAGGTCGGCTTTCTGCGTGATAACGCGGCGCGGTCTTGCCGGCGCGCAGCAGGGCCTCGCGCCGCAGCGCAATCGCCGCGTCATTCTCCGGATGCACCGCCGTCAGCGCGCCGACCTGGCGCAACTGCTGCAGCGCCTGCAGCACAGCGCGGTCATCCAGCTTGTACTGATAGGTGAGATACAACTTGAAACTGCTGATGCCTTCTTCCTGCACCATCGGCGCCATCTCGGCCAGAATCGCCGGATCAACATGCTGAATGGTGCCGTGAAAACCGTAATCGATCACCGCCTGCCCGGCGGCATCCTGGTGATAGCGCCGCAACTGATGGTGCAGGTCGCACCCCGCCGGGCCAAAACCCATGTGATCGACAATGCTGGTCGTGCCGCCACAGGCCGCCGCCCGGGTACCACTGAAGAAATCATCGCAACTCTGAGCCAGGCCGACATCAATATTGAAGTGCGTGTGAACATCCACCCCGCCGGGCATGACCAGACAACCGGCAGCCTCGATGACCTCGGTATCCGCTGTCGGCTCGATCCGCTCGGCCACCGTATGGATCAGCCCGTCGACGATCAGCAGATCCTGGCGATACTGCCCGTCGGCATCGACCAGCACACCATTGCGTATCAATCGCTTCATGGCCGTTTCACCCAGACAAGGCGCGCGGGGCTGACGCCCCGCGCAAGACTTTCATTACTTGTTATCCAGCTCAGACAGATAGGCCAGCGGGATCGCCGCATACATGGCCGCACACTTGACCAGATGCGACTTCCAGGTCTTCTCGTTCGGTGCGTGCGCCTCCGGCTCCTTGCCCGGCCCGAAGCCGATCACCGGAATGCCGTGACGACCCATGATCGAGACGCCGTTGGTCGAGAAGGTCCACTTGTCCACCACCGGTGCCTTGCGGAACAAGCCCTCATAGGCACTGCTCAGCGCCCGCACGGTGATGTGATCCTGCTCGACCTTCCAGGTCGGGAAATAGCACTCGGTCGGATACACCAGCCCGGTCCAGGACGGACGGTCGTACTGATACATGCTGACCACCGCACCGGCAGCCTGTACCGCTGGCAGCGCACGAATTTCTTCCAGCGCCCCTTCCCAGGTTTCACCCCAGGTCAGACGACGGTCGATCGACACGGCGCAGCTGTCGGCCACGGCACAGCGGCTGGGCGAGGTGAAGAAAATTTCCGATACCGTCAGCGTGCCCTTGCCGAGGAAATCGTCATGGCCAAGACGACCGGCCAGTTGCTGCAACTCGCCGAGAATCGGGCCCATCTTGAAGATGGCATTGTCACCGCGCTCCGGCGCCGAACCGTGGCAGCTGACGCCCTGCACTTCGACACGAATCTCCATGCGGCCACGCTGACCACGATAGATCTGGCAATCAGTCGGCTCGGTACTGACCACGAATTCCGGACGGATCTTGCTTTGCTCGATCAGGTACTGCCAGCACAGGCCATCGCAGTCCTCTTCCTGCACGGTACCGGTCACCAGCAGGGTGTATTGGTCTTCCAGGCCCAGATCCTTGATGATCTTGCCGGCATACACCATCGAGGCCATACCGCCCTCCTGATCAGAAGCGCCGCGGCCGCCGATGATTTCATCGTCTTCCATGCCCTGATAGGGGTCAAAGGTCCAGTTGCCCCGATTACCGATCCCGACGGTATCGATGTGCGCATCCATG
Organism: Paludibacterium sp. B53371; assembly: GCF_018802765.1. NCBI lineage: Bacteria > Pseudomonadati > Pseudomonadota > Betaproteobacteria > Neisseriales > Chromobacteriaceae > Paludibacterium > Paludibacterium sp. B53371. Next base: position 1,224,737 of record NZ_CP069163.1, on the reverse strand, counting down.
GCGATCAGGTGCGGCCCGTGGCCGACATAACCCAGCACATTGCCCATCGGGTCGATTTCCACCCGGTCAAAGCCTACCTTGATCATCTCGTCGCGAATGCACTCCACCACGCGCTGCTCGTCGCAGCTTTCGCTCGGAATGGCAATCATGGCGCGCAGGAAACGGCTCATATCGGCCTTGTACGACTCGGCCTTGGCCAGCACCTGTTCAAACGGAATCTTCTTGGTCATTGCTTTCTCCACAATGGTATGAAATTCAGCACACGGCCCGACGCCCGCCAGGCCGAGCGGCGAGATCAATCAACAGCGGGATGCTTGCCTTCCCAGACCACCTCGCGGTAATGCTTCACATCGGTGTCGCCCTCAGTGCTGATCAGCAGCACCACGGCATCGGCATTCAGCCCCAGCCGCTCACGCAACTGCGCGCGCTGCGGATGACAATGCACGGCCATCAACACCCCGGCCCCAACGGCACCGGATTCCCCGGACACGATGCGCGGATCATCGCCGAGCGGATTGCCCAGCACGCGCATGCCCAGCGCCGCCACCTTGTCGTGGCAGGAAATAAACTGCGTACTGCAGTCACGCAACAGCGGCCACCCCAGCGGATTGGGCTCGCCACAGGCCAGCCCGGCCATGATGGTGCGCATCGCGCCACCGACATTCACCATCTCGCCGGCCACACCGGAACGGTAAATGCAATCTGCCTGCTCCGGCTCGACGATCACCGAGTGCAGGTGGCGGGCGCCGAAGCAATCCACCAGGTACCCCAGCACCCCGCCGGCCATCGCCCCTACCCCGGCCTGCAGAAACACATGGGTCGGACGCTCGATACCCATGGCCTGCATCTGCTCCACGGCCTCGTCGGCCATCGTGGCGTAACCCTGCATGATCCAGGTCGGGATCTTGGTATACCCCTCCCAGGCCGTGTCCTGCACGATATGCCAGCCACGTTCGGCCGCCACCTTCATGGTCAGGCGCACGGTATCGTCATAATTCATGTCAGTGACGATGCATTCCGCGCCCAGGTTGCGGATGTGCTCGACCCGCTCACGCGCCGAGCCCGCCGGCATGTACACCACGGCGTTCTGCCCCATCTGCTTCGCCGCCCAGGCCACACCCCGGCCATGGTTGCCATCGGTCGTGGTGGCAAAGGTCATCTTCTCGGTGACCAGCTGACGGATCTTGTCGAAGGAGAACTCGTTGATATCGAGCTGATATTGCTCGCACAGCAGATTGGCGATGGCATACACCCCGCCGAGCATCTTGAAGGCGTTCAGGCCAAAGCGCTTCGATTCGTCTTTCACCAGCACCTTGCCGACCCCGATATGCGCGGCCAGCGCCTCCAGAGAACACAGCGGCGTCGGCTGATAACCGGCCAGCTTGCGGTGAAAGTCGCGCGCGCGCCGTGCTTCGGCACGCGAGAACAACGGCGAAGTCTCGCCGGTGAAGTGACCGTTATCCGCAATATCCAACTTCAGCGAAAATTCGGACATGGCAAACCTTTCAGGTCTGTTGCCGCCGGCAGCGCCAAGGCGCCGCCGGCAGGAGGAACAGCGTTATTCGCGCACACGCAGCTGCATGTTTTTCAGCAGTGCCTGCAGCTTTTCACCCGGACGCGGGAATTTGCGCGCCACGATCATGGCGGCAATGATGTACGGCTTCCAGCTGGCTTCCTTGTAAGTGGCAATGCGGTACTTCTCGAACACACTGTCACTCACCTCACCCTCCTGGCACGACACCCCGGTGATATCCGCCGGCAGACAGTGCATGTACAGCGCATCGCCGCCACGGGTCAGACGCATCATCTCTTCGGTGCACTGCCAGTTCTTGTGATTGGCATTCTGGGCCAGACACTGTTTTTCCAGGGTCTTCAGGCCGTCGTGATCATTGGCACGCAGCAGCTGAGTACGGGTTTCCATCACCTTGTAAGGCGCCCAGGACTTCGGGTAGACGATATCGGCGTCCTTGAAGGCCTCTTCCATGGTGGCCACCTTGCGGAAGCTGCCGCCGGAAGCCTTGGCGTTGTTGCGGGCCACTTCCACCACATCCGGAATCAGGTCATAGCCTTCCGGGTGGGCCAGGGTGACGTCCATGCCGAAGCGGGTCATCAGGCCGATGATGCCCTGCGGCACCGACAGCGGCTTGCCATAGCTCGGCGAGTAAGCCCAGGTCATGGCAATCTTCTTGCCCTTGAGCTGATCCAGCCCGCCGAAATGCTCTTGCAGCCAGGCCAGGTCGGCCATCGCCTGAGTCGGGTGATCGATGTCACACTGCAGGTTGATCACCGCCGGGCGCTGCGGCAGCACCCCTTCGGCGTAGCCTTCGTCCAGTGCCTTGCCGACTTCACGCATGTAGGCATTGCCGGCACCGAGGTACATATCGTCGCGGATACCGATGGCTTCGGCGCAGAAAGAAATCATGTTGGCGGTTTCACGTACCGTTTCGCCATGGGCAATCTGTGACTTGCCTTCGTCCAGATCCTGCTGTGCCAGCCCCAGCAGATTCAGGGCCGAGGCGAAGGAGAAACGGGTACGGGTCGAGTTGTCGCGGAACACCGACACCCCCAGACCGTTATCGAACAGTCGGGTGGAAATATTTTCGGCACGCATGGTACGCAAGGCTTCAGCCAGCTTCAGCACCAGTTCCAGTTCCTGCGGCGTCTGCTCCCAGGTCAGCAGGAAATCCTTCTCATGCAGGCTGGACTGCAGGCCGTTGATCTCTTTAATCAGTTGATTGACAGTTTTCATCGCTTTTCCCGAGTGATTGACAAGTCATGATTGTGGGTCTGCCGGACCCGCTCGCCAGAAGCCTGCTGAAGACCACGCCCACATCGTGCAGCCATGCCGAGCAAAGATTCGTGCAAGTCTGCCCTTCTATAATCAAGAACCGTGCCAAGCTGCCAGCCAACCGAAAAAACAAGATCAAATCATTGATTATTAAAGGATTTTCAAAATCAAGATTCCGAAAACGGCATTCTCAGCCGCAAAACAACGGGAGGAGTGAGGGCTTTATCAGCAGACGGTCAGAACCGGGGGGTCAAAAATGATAGCGGGAGAGAAGGCGATTCTCATTTTGATAATGCGACCAGCACGCCTGGCACCGGGCATAAAAAAACCGCTCGCCAAACCCGCGGCGAGCGGCTTACTCACTGCAACAGCTCAAATTGCCCAGCCACCGGCGTAGAACACCACCAGGGCAATGGCGATCAGCACCGTGCCGATATTCAGCTTGCGCCATTCCTTGGCACAGATGCGGCCGATCACCAGGGTGGCGAACCCCATCATGATGCCGGTGACAATATTGCAGGCCAGGACGATGAACACGGCACACACCAGGCCAGCCATGGCATCGACAGCGTCCTCAAAATCCAGCTGACGCACATTGCTCAGCATCAGCAGCCCGACATACATCAGCGCCGGGGCCGTGGCGTAATCCGGCACCAGATAGGCCAGCGGCGAGAAGAACAGCATCAGGAAGAAACCGATCCCGACCACGGTAGCCGTCAGCCCGGTGCGGCCACCGGCAGCCGTACCGGCGGCGGACTCGATATACACCGCGGCCGGCGAGGAACCGACCAGTGAAGAGAAAATGCTGCTCAGCGAGTCGGCGGTCAGTGCGCGCTGGCTGTTGATGATGTGACCATCCTTGTCCAGCAGGTTGGCCTGGCCGGCCACGGCACGGATGGTCCCGGTGGCGTCGAAGACCGTGGTCATCACCATGGCCAGTACCAGTGGCAGCACCTTGGCCGAGAAGGTCCCCATGATGTTCAGATCGAACAACTGGGTATGACCGTTGGCATCCACCAGCGAGGGCAGCGCCATCAGGCCGTGGTAATGGACATTCGGATCAAAGATCAGGCCGATGATCGCAATCACCACGATGACGATCAGGATGGCACCCGGTACGCGCAGCTTGTTCAGACCGAACATCGCCCCCAGACCGATCAGGGTCATCATCACCGGAAAGGAAGAGAAGTGCCCCAGCGAGACCGGCAGCCCGTCAAACGGGTTCTTGATGATGATGCCGACGGTGTTGGTGGCAATCAGGAACAGGAACATGCCAATGCCAATGCCGGTACCGTGCGCCACACCATGCGGCAGGTTGTTGAGAATCCAGGTGCGCACGCCGGTGACGGAAATGGCGGTGAAGATCACCCCCATCATGAACACCGCACCCAGCGCCACCGGCACCGGGATATGCTGCCCCAGTACCAGGCTGAACGCCGTAAAGGCCGTCAGGGAAATGGCACAACTGATGATCATCGGCAGATTGGCCCACAAGCCCATCAGCAATGAGCCGAAGCAGGCTACCAGACAGGTGGCGACAAACACCGCCCCGGTCGGAAACCCTGCCTTGCCGAGCATGCCCGGCACCACGATGATCGAGTAGACCGAAGCCATGAAAGTGGTCAACCCGGCGAGGACTTCCTGCCGCACGCTGCTACCGCGCTCAGATAGATGGAAGTATCGCTCCAGCTTGCCGGCAAAACCGCCCGGCGGGGTATATTCGCCTGCTTGATGTTCGACTGACATACGCTCACCTCAAGATGTCTTGAATGGTTCTCTTCAAAAGGCATCGAACCCGGTCACAGCGCTTCGATGGCACGGTATCCCGTACCGGATCGGATCATGCCGTTGCTGCCGCGCCGGCGTGGCGCGACAGCGCTCCCTCACTGCACATACCTTGATACGGTTAGTACCGCTCATAAACCAGCTGGCCATCGACATAAGTGCGATAAATGGCCCGGTCGTCTCCCAAAGTCATCAACACAAAAAGTTTTTCGCGCAACGTCGTTGAGCTGTCGCAGCGCAACTGCTGCATCGGCGTCGAGGTGTGGTCGATCACCACAAAGTCTGCCTCCTTACCGATTTCGAAGCTGCCGATCCGGTCGGCCAGACCGAGCGAATCCGCACCGCCCAGCGTCGCCAGATAGAAAGCTTCGAATGGCGACAGGCAGTGCCCCTGCATCTGCATCACCTTGTAGGCCTCATTCAGGGTCTGCAGCATGTTAAAGGTGGTGCCGGCACCGATGTCGGTACCGATGCCGACCTTGACGCCCATTTCCCAGGCCTTGTGCAAGGGGAACAGGCCGCTGCCGAGGAAGAAGTTCGAGGTCGGGCAGAAGGCGATGGTCGAACCGGTGTTGCTCAGACAATCCCATTCATCCTGTTCCAGGTGGATGCAATGGCCAAAGACACTGTTCGGGCCGGTCAGACCGAATTCGTGATACACGTCCAGATAGTTCTTGTAGCCCGGGAACAGGGCCTTCACCCATTCGATTTCCTTCTGGTTCTCGGACAGGTGCGTCTGCATCCAGGTATCGGGGAAGGCGGCACGCAGGCGACCGGCCGCTGCCAGCTGTTCCGGTGTCGAGGTCGGGGCAAAGCGCGGCGTCACCGCATACAGCAGACGGCCATTCTTGTGCCAGCGCTCGATCAGCTCCCTGCTTTGTCGATAACCGGTTTCAGGCGTATCCAGCAAGGCATCGGGCGCATGACGGTCCATCATCACCTTGCCGGTGATCAGCCGCATATTGATGCGACTGGCCGCTTCGCACAGTGCGTCCACCGACTGCGGATGCACCGAGGCGAACACCGATGCCGTGGTGGTGCCGTTGCTGAGCATTTGCTTGAGGAAGAAGGTCGCCATTTCACGCGCGTACTCATAGTCGTGATAGCGCATTTCCACCGGGAAGGTGTGCAGATTGAGCCATTCCAGCAGTTGCTCACCGTAGGCACCGATCATCTCGCATTGCGGAAAATGCAGGTGCGTATCGATAAAGCCCGGCATCACCGTCTTGCCGGAGTAGTTGCGCACGCGGACGCCGGCCGGCAGATGATCCTTGCCGTCAGCCCATTCGCCGATCCACTCGATCAGGCCGTTGCGGATGATCATCAGACCGTCGTCGATCACCCGTACATTGCGTTCCAAATCTGCCGGACAGGAGACGGTACTCGCGTAATCGAAGAAGCTGCCACGGATCGCCTTGACTGAATTGTCATATCTCATTGCTGCCAACCTCCGCCAAATAATCATTTGTCATAGATTTTGCGCGAGCGAAGTCATTCACAGCACGACACGCCCGGGAACAGCGGCGCGGGCCACGGCCCGCGCGCTCACTTTTTATTGCCCGACGCCCTCCTCCAGCTTGCCCAGCCCCCGAAGAATCTTTTCCGGGGTGAAGTGCCAGCGTCGCAGCCAGACGCCGCAGGCGTCGTGGATGGCGGCGGCGATCGCCGGCGCGGCACCGTTGACCCCGATTTCCGAGATCGATTTGGCACCGTATGGGCCAACCTTGTCGTCACTCGGCACCAGGAAGGCGCGGAAGTCGCGCGGCAGGTCGCCGATCTTTGGCGCACCATAGCGCTTCAGATCACGGGTGACCGGGATCCCCCGGGCGTCATAGATGATTTCCTCGCTCAGGCTGTGACCGATGGCACGTACCGTGGCACCGTAGATCTGCCCCAGGGCCAGCGAAGGGTTGACCGGTGTGCCGCAGTCCAGCAAGGCATGGAACTTGTCCAGCCGGATTTCCCCAGAGCGCACATTCACCGCCAGTTCGACAAAGTTGGCGCCATAGGGGAAGGCGAATTCGGTGGTGGTATAGCAGGCGGTGCCGACCAGAATGCCGAAGCCGGTACCCGTCTCGGCCTTATGGGCAATCTGGGCAAAGCTGAGCGACTGCTTGCGGCCACGGACCATGCCCGGGGCGACGATCTCCACATCCTCCACGGCTTCATCCAGCATCTGCGCGCCATGGAAGAGGATCTTTTTCTTCAGGTCCTCGGCCGCCAGACGCGCGGCATTGCCCGAGAAGCAGGTGCCGGACGAGGCATAGGCCCCCTTGTCGAACAAGGCGTGATCGGTATCGCCGGAAATGACATGCACGGAGGACAGCGGGCAGCACAGGACCTCGGCCGCCAGCTTGGTGACCACGGTATCCAGGCCGGTACCAAGGTCGGCACCACCAGAATGCACGATGAAGGTACCGTCCGACTCCAGCTTCACCATGCAGTTGGCCTGGTCGATATCCGGAATCCCCGACTTCTGCATGATGATGGCCACGCCGCGACCAATGCGCCAGTCGCCCTCCGCCGGCTTGGGCGCATCCCAGCCGATCAGCTCGCGACCTTGCTTGAGGATCTTGTCCAGGGCGCAGCTGGCCGCCTTCGGGGCTGTCGTCGGCATCTTGCCCTCGCCGATCGCAGCCAGGATCTTCAACTCCTGCCCTTCGACCACGCGGTTCTTCTCGACCATGTCCAGTTGGTCGATACCAAGCTGCTCGGCCATCTCTGCCATGACCATGGTCAGGGCAAAATTGCCCTTCGGTGCGCCATAGCCCTGATAGGCCCCGGTCGGACAAATATTGCTGTAGTAAGTGGTCACCTCGAAGTGCACGTTCTCACAGGGGTACAGCGGCAGGGACAGTGCCGGACCATTACAGGGCACGGTCAGCGCATGATTGCCATAGGGGCCGGTATTGGCGCGGAAATCCATCAGGATGGCCGTCAGCTTGCCGTCCCGCTTGGCGCCGATCTTGACCTTGACCTTGGCGACATGGCGCGAGGTATTGCTGATGAACTCTTCTTCGCGGGTATAGCGGAAGTACACCGGTCGCCCGGTCACCACCGTGGCATAGGCACAGACATCGTCCAGCAGGATGTCCTGCTTGGAACCAAAGCCGCCGCCGATACGTTCCTTGATCACGTGCACCTGATTCTGCCGCAGGCCGGTCACGCGTGACACCAGCTTGCGCAAGTGCCAGGGCACCTGGGTGGAGGCATGCACCACCAGGCGCTCACCGTCCATATAGCTGAAGCAGACATGGGTCTCGACCGGGCATTGCTGTGCCTGGCTCGATTCATAGGTACGTTCCAGAATCAGGTCGGCTTCGGCAAAACCCTTTTCCACATCACCGATGTTGCCGTGCACGCTGGCGGCAATATTACTGTGCGGTTTGGCACCGATCGGGAAGTTGATGATCAGGTGTTCATTGCCGCGCTTCACGGCGCAGGCATTTTGCTGTTCCAGATCCGCCGGCGCGCCATGCACATAGACAATCGGCTCGTCATGCACCAGCGGTGCATCGGGTGCCATCGCCTCGTCAATCGACATCACGGGCTTGAGCGCTTGGTACTCGACCTCGATCAGGTCCAGGGCCTGCAGGGCGATCTCTTCATTGACGGCAATCACTGCCGCAACACGATCACCGACGTGGCGCAGCTTCTGGCTGAACATGCGCCGGTCGAGCGGCGACGGTTCGGGCGAGCTCTGGCCGGCCGGGGTGTAATAGATATCCGGGCAATTCAGGTGGGTAATGACATGCACTACCCCTGGCAAAGCTTCGGCGCGGCTGGCATCGATGCGGGTAATCACCGCATGCGGGTGCGGGCTGCGCAGCATCTTGAGGATGCAGGCATCGTCCGGCACCCGGTCTTCGACAAAGGCCGGTTTGGCCTGGACCAGTTTGGCCGCATCGACCTTGGGGCAATCCTTGCCGACATGGGTCAGATCGTTGCGGTACTGCTGCACCGGCGGACTGGGGAAATCGGGTTCGGCCAGGCGTTTGCGCGCCAGCTCAACCACCTGATAAAACTGCTGATAGCCGGCATCACGACTGAGCAAGCCGGACAGGGCATCATCGATGGCGGCACGATCCGGGTTGGGGTTGCGCTCCAGCAGGTCGGTGAGGATCAGCGCGGCCGCCGGGTCGTTGTACCCCCCCTGAACGATGCCGATATCCACCATGGCCTGTTGCACCAGACTGAGTTGATTCCAGCGCCCCAGTGACTCGGCGGTCTCGACCTGCGCCCCTTCCAGCTGAGCCGCAATCAGCAGCGAGGCATTGACGATACGGCCATTGAAGCGAATGGCGTCAGAACCGGCAAAGCCGAAGCCGTCATCACTGTTGCGTACCGAGTGCATCCGGCAACGACTGAACAACAGCTTTTGCACATTGTCGCCCGGGCGGCAGCTCAGCGAACAGGGTTGGCCATTGAGGGTAAAGTGCAGTTCCATGTCATTGCTCCTTCTGCTGCCGGCAGTCCGCCAGCAGATCGGCCAGAACGACCCCGGTGATATAACGTTTGTAGGCGGCACTGCCGACAAAATCGTCACAGGGGGTGATGGCGGCGCGCACGGCCTGCTCCAGGGCTTCGCCCTGCAACTGGCGTTGCTCGACGGCATGCAGACGCAGTGCGCCGGGTACCACGCCCGACACCGCCAGCCGCATGGCACCACCGTCCTCCAGCGCCACGGCCGCCGTCACCACGCTGACGCCATCGGCATTGCGCGTCACGCGTCGGGTGGCACAGCACTGCCGGGACCGCGGCAGCTCGATGGCCTGAATCAGCGCCTCGCGCGGGCCGGCCAGATAGGTCTCCAGCGGGACACGCACCCCATCCTCCAGCAGCAATTCGGCCTGCATCACCAGCAGCAGGGGCAGCAACACCGGATCATGCCCCTGCGCGGCGACTTCTCCGCCCAGCGTGGCCTGATTGCGCAGGTGGCGCGAATAGACAAAACCCAGCGCCTGACGCAGCGCCGGGGGAGCCAGCGGATGATCTCGCAAGGCCTGCAATGTGATGGTCGCACCGATACGCAACGCGCCATCCGTCTGGCTGACCTGATCCAGGCCCAGCCGATCCAGGGCGATGGCGATGGTCTTGTCGGTTCGCGTCGGGGTGGCATTCAGTTTACTGCCCCCCGCCAGATAGACCGCCTGGTCACCATGGCGCGCTTTCAGCGCCACCGCCTGTTCCAGTGTTTCCGGTCGATAGAATTGCTCGATCATTTCAATCTCCCCCGTCACCATGTGGTGGTGCGCCATGCGGCGCACCACATGCTACGGGCATTGTCCAGCCGATTAAGCCAATGCATCCATGCGCTGCCACAAACCTTGTGCAACTTCGCGTGCGCGGGCATAGACCGGCGCGACATCCAGGGCGAAAGCACGATCCTCATACACCATGCGACCGGCCACCATGACACTGTTGACGTGACCCGCATTCAGCGCGAAGGCCAGGTGGCCCGGCAAATTGGCAGCCACCAGGGGGGTCGGACTGACATAGTCACAAATGGTCAGGTCAGCCTGATAGCCCGCCTCCAGGCGGCCAAAGCGGGCGCCGAAGTTGCGTGTCAGCAGCTCGTTGCCATTGGCCAGGAAGCGGGCAAAGCTGTCCGGCCACAGGCTGCCGCCGGCATCGCGGTGCTTGAAGTAGGCAAACTTCAGTTCTTCGAACATGTCCGCGCCGATGCCATCGGTGCCGAGGGCCAGATTGCGGTACTCGGGCAGGTGGTGGTTGTAGCCGACATGGTTGTTCATATTGGAGCGGGCGTTATGCACCAGGAAGGCATCGCGCCGGTTGAGGATGCCGATGTCTTCGTGCGACAGATACAGACCGTGACCGATCAGTGTCTTGTCGTTGATCAGGCCGTGATCATCCAGCCGGGCAATCAGATCCTTGCCGTAGTGATGATGGCTGTGCGACACATCATAGCCATCCTCGGCCACATGGATATGCAGCCCACGACCGGTAGCCTGGATGGCCTCGCGCAGCATGGCCATGCCGGACTCGCCCACGGTGAAGGGCGCGTGGGCGCCGATGTGGGCTTCCACCAGGTGGGGCTCGCCCCGGGCACGTGCCGCATCGATCTGACGCGCAAAGGCGATGTTTTCCTCCACCCCGGCCTGCATCTCGGCCAGCCCGCCGTTGCGGTCGGTGGTTTCGAAACAGGTCATGCCGCGCAGACCGGTCTCGCGGAAGCCGCGGCTGATGATCTCCAGCGAACCGGCAATGACTGAGGGGGACGCGTGGTGGTCGATGACGGCGCTGCAACCGCTCTTGATGGCTTCCAGCGAGCAGATCAGACCGCTGTAGTACAGCGATTCTTCATCCAGCGCGCGATCCAGTCGCCACCACAGGTTCTTCAGCGTGGAAATGAAGTCCGGACAGGGAGCGATGCGCGCCATGATGCCGCGTGCCAGGCCAGAGTAGAAATGGTTGTGCGCACATACCAGCCCCGGCATCACCAGCTTGCCGCCCATCTCCTTGTAGCGGCTGCCCGGATACACCGACAGCAGATCGGGACCGACCGCCACAATGCGGTCGCCCTCGATGGCGATGTCGACCCCTTCCTGCAGCAGCGCCGGTTCCAGTTGTGCGGCCGTGACATTTTTCAGGATATACATGGTGCTTACTCCTCGACCCGGCCAAGCAGGTAGTGGTGGTGGGCATGCACGTGGCTGATGATGCGGCACATTTCGCTCAGTTCCGCGGGAACATGGGCAATCTCGCCATGCTCGCCGATCTGCAAGCGGTAGACCTCGCCTCCCTGGCGCACCTGCAACTGGCCATCGTCACCGAGATAGAAGCCCGGATTGCGACTGTTGGCGAAATCCCCCGGCAGACTGAACACCGTCACCTTGTCCTGATAGGGTTTGCCCTGCCATGGACAGAACTGCGCGCAATTGCCGCACTCGTTGCAGAAAGCATCCAGGTGCAGGGTCTGGAACTTGTTGCGGAAGCCCGGGACGGCGATCGAGACATTGGCCCGGTTCGGACACACGTCGACGCACTTGGCACAGAACACATTGCATTCCAGGCAACGATGGCTTTCCTGCGCCACAAAGGCATCGCGTGCAGCACTGCCGGTCTGCGCGACGGCCAGTACACCCTTGCGGCGGAAGATGGCCGAAGTATCGACGCTGGCCACATGCAAGGGTTGCGGACGTTGCAGATGCTCGCGCGTCAGGATCATGTCGGCCGCATGACGGGCGTCAGCCATGGCGCGCACGATGGTGGCCGGGCCATGCTGCACGTCACCGATCAGGAACACATTCTGACGCCGGGTCTCGCCCGTGGCGGGGTCGACATGGGCATGGCCCTTGTCATCCACCGGCACGCCAAGGGCGGCCAGGGCGGCGCCATCTGCCTGCTCGCCAATGGCGGTAATCAGCGCATCCATCTGCAGCACCACGGTTTCTTCGGTCGGCTGCGGACGACGACGGCCCTGTTCATCGGGCTCGCCCAGTGCCATGACCCGCAGGGTCAGCGTGCCGTCGGCATCGAAGCGTTCCGGATTGGCCAGGAAGCGGAACTTCACGCCGTCTTCATGCGCTTCCAGATACTCTTCGCGGGCGGCCGGCATTTCCTGCTCGCTGCGACGATAGATGACGGTCACGCTTTCGACGCCTGGCACCTTGAGCGCGGCACGGGCGCAGTCCATGGCAGTATTGCCGGCACCGGCCACCGCCACATGGCGGCCAAGCGGCAACGGCTGGCCCTGATTGAAACTGCGCAGGAAGGGCAAGGACTTGTGGACACGCGGGTGATCGCCATCCAGCCGCATGCCACTGTTCTTGTCGGTACCGATACCGACCAGCACATAGCCAAAGCCTTGTTGTTGCAGTTGATCCACGTTCAGCGCCGGATCGCAGCCGAAGGCAAACTTCACGCCATGCTCAGCGACAAAATCGATATCGCGCTGAATGACTTCAGCGGGGATGCGGAAGCGCGGGATGATGTTCTTCACCACGCCGCCGGCATTGGCTTCACGCTCGAAAATGGTCACCGGCACCCCGGCTCGTGCCAGGAAATAGCCTGCCGACAAACCGGCCGGCCCGGCACCGATGACGGCAACCGGCCTGGCCGCACTGTCGAGCGGCTTGACCCAGCGGGCCTTGTACTCGTCCCAGCCTTTTTCCAGTGCGACCTTTTTCAGCTCGCGGATATTCAGCGGGCTTTCGTAATCCAGCCGGGTGCAGTTGTTCTGGCACTGATGGTCGCAAATATGGCTGGTGATCGCCGGCAGGGCATTGCGCTGATAGATCAGTTCCAGCGCCTCGACATAGCGTTGTTCACCCAGCAGACGAATGTATTCCGGAATGTCCTGATGGATCGGACAGGCCGTGACGCACGGCGCGACATAGCAATCGGTCATCGGCAGGGCTTCGCCGGTGTCGATGCGTTCCTCGCTCTTCCACGACTTGTGGGTGTATTCCATGGTCAGGGCGCGTTCAGCCAGCGCCGACAGCTTGTCGACGTCGACATGGCGCATGCCCCAGGCCTCGGAGCGATCCAGCTCACGCATGCACTCGGCCAGACGCAGATAGCCGCCCGGCTTGAGCAGATCGGTAGCCATGGTGATCGGGCGAATACCGGTCTCGAAAATATCGCGGATATTGAACAGGCTGGCCCCGCCGGAATAGGAAATCGGCAGCTGGCCGTGGAAGTGGCGCGACAGCAAGGCAGCCACATTAATCGAGATCGGGAACAGCGCCCGGCCGGACATATACATTTCGCCGCCCGGCAAGGCGCCCTTGTTGTTGATGGTACCTAGGGTATTGGTCAGTTTGACGCCAAAGGTCAGGCCCTGGTCGGCCGCCAGTTTCATCAGGCGGGTGAGCATGGCCAGGGCGCGGTCCAGCTGCAGGTCGTGTTCGAACGACTCCGGCTTCAGGCCGATATAGTCGAAACCGCAGCCATCGAGAATCTCGCGCACGCGCTGATAGCCCAGCAGGGTCGGATTGAGTTTGACGAAGGTGTTGATGCCCTTCTCGCTCAGCATATAGCTGCAGATCGCCTCGATTTCGTCCGGCGGACAGCCGTGCATGGTCGACAGGGTCACCCCCTGCACCATGCGCCCGTCGATCTGCTGCGGCAACTGCTGCAGCTCGGCACGTCGCGCCTGCAAGCCCATCTTGCCGAGGAAGGTCTCATCGGCCAGCAGATCGGCCAGCAAGGCGCGATACTCGGCAAAGCGCGGGTGGTGGCCGGCATCCATCATGTTGTGGATGAACTGCTGCATCGGCGGCTGCTTGATCCCTTCCAGGTTGTAGCCCACGCTCATGTTGAAGATGAACGACTTTTCTTCGCCCGGCTGACGCGGATCGAAGATGGCTTCCAGCAGGTGCAGGGCAAACCAGGCTTTCAGATATTCATCCCAGGCCTTGGGCAGGGTGAACTCGGTCGACCACTCGGTGTTGAAGCATTCGTCCTCGGCATCAATACAGGGCTTTTCGATTTCCAGCCGATCGAGGATCTGAACGGTTTTCAGCTCCATGAAGCGCCCGCCGGCGAGCCATGAAGCCACGATATTCTGTGCCAGTTGGGTATGGGGGCCGGCAGCGGGGCCGACGGGTGTTTCGCAGCTCTCGCCAAAGACGCGAATCTTGCGCTCGTCGATCTTGCGATAGAACTGCGTGGCCGGAATGCCAAAAATCGACTGCGACTGCGCGAACTCGTCGACGATGCGCGTCAGGAATTCCCGGAAGGGAACAGGCCGCATGATGTCACCCATAACATTCTCCGTATTCTGCTCTTGTCGTGAACGACCCCTGCCCTGTGTGCGTGGGTCAGGTACCGCTTCAGATTGAGCAAAAAACGCGCCAGCCCGCCGGATCGCGACAACAAAATCAGCGGCCCCTTATGCAGCAAGGCTTTGCCGGGGATGTCCCTGCGGCCGGCCAGGCATGCCCGGGCGTTTTCCCCGGGTGAGAATCAAATCAATAGGGTGGTTTATCACTTTGAGAATCGACCGGTGACGTCGGGTGAGCGCCTGCCCACCCGACGGTGCAGCGGGAACTTCAGGCGCCAAACACGGCACGACCGGCCAGCTCGTGCTCGATTTCCAGCAGACGGTTGTATTTGGCGATACGCTCGGAGCGACATAGTGAGCCGCACTTGATCTGCCCACCCCCCATGGCCACGGCGAAGTCGGCCATGAAGGTATCTTCGGTTTCTCCGGAACGATGTGAGATGACATAGCCCCACCCTGCCTTGCGACAGAGCTGGATCGCCTCGATGGTTTCGGTCACCGAGCCGATCTGATTGAGTTTGATCAGGGCGGCATTGCAGGCTTTTTCGCGGATACCCCGCGCAATGAAGCGGGTGTTGGTCACCAGATTATCATCGCCCACAATCTGAATCCGGTCGCCCAGCGCCGAGGTCATGCGCCGGAAGCCATCCCAGTCATTTTCATCATGGCTGTCCTCGATCGAGACGATCGGATAGCGATCCACCCAGTCCTGAAACAAGGCAACCAGTTCCTCGGCACTCTTCTCCCCCTGACCACTGCGGCTCAGACAGTAGCGCCCGTCCAGATAAAAGGAGCTGGCCGCCGGATCCAGCGCAATGGCCATATCGCGGCCCGGGACATAACCGGCCCGCTCGATGGCCTCGACGATCAGGTCGCAGGCTTCTTCATTACGCTTGACCTTGGGTGCGAAACCGCCCTCATCGCCGACACTGGTGGCATAACCGCGCTCTGCCAGCATGCCTTTCAGGACATGAAAAGTTTCTGCGCCATAGCGCAGGGCCTCGGCAAAGCTCGGTGCGCCAATGGGATAAATCATGAACTCCTGAAAATCGAGCCCCGAATCAGCGTGCTTGCCACCGTTGAGCACATTCATCATCGGCTTGGGCAGGTGCACTGCACCGACACCACCAAGATAGGCATACAGGGGCAGACCCGCCTGGCGGGCCGCTACCCGCGCCACCGCCTGGGAGACGCCCAGAATGGCATTGGCGCCCAGCTCCGCCTTGTTGTCCGTGCCATCCAGCTCGATCATACGGTAATCGATATCCGCCTGATCTCGCGGGTCGCGCCCCTGCAGCAGCGGCGCAATGTGTCGATTGACGTTGTCGATGGCTTTTAATACGCCTTTGCCACCATAGCGCTGCGCATCGCCATCACGCAGCTCAACCGCCTCGTTTTCGCCCGTTGAAGCGCCGGAAGGCACCGAAGCACAGGCAGTCAGGCCGTTGTCCAGCCGGATATTGACCCGCAGTGTCGGATTGCCCCGCGAGTCGAGGATCTCCAGCGCCTGAATGGTTTGAATGGTTACCGTCATCGTTCAGTCCTCCTGTCGGCTCAAGCCTGTTGCGGGCATGTGAAGCCGTATTCGATCGGCATCTTGATGTAAAAGAGATTGAGATGCTCCTGCTGCAGCCGGGCCAGCAAGACCGGCAAGTGGTCTTCGCTCATGGCGAGCGTGACCGCCACCGGCTGGTCACCCAGCTCGAAAAACCGGGCCGCATGGATTTTGTGATCCCGCCCCAGTCCTTCTGCAGCCGTCACCATGGTGGCGCCCTCCAGATTCAATTTCCGGGCTTCGCGAACCAGCCACTCGGCCACAGGGAAGCCGGCATGACTGCGGTTTTGCTGGGTAAAAAACGTGACTTGATAACCGTTCATGATATTTCTCCGAAATTCAGGCGTGTTTGATGGCAATGATCGTGGCAATGCCCAGTGAGGTCATCAGGACGGAGCCGATGACATGGAGACCGATTTCACCCGCGGCCCACAGCAAGCGACCTTGCTGTATGAGTGTCGTGACTTCGGCGGAAAAGGTTGAGAAGGTGGTCAGACCACCGAGAAAACCGGTAATGACCAGCAGACGCCAGACCGGCGACACATCGGGATGATTGGCAAAGAAAGCGACAGCAAGGCCGATCAGATAGCCGCCGATGAGGTTGGCTGCCAGCGTACCGGGGGGAAGCGTGGGAAACAGGGTATTGAGCGTCAGGCCGAGCACCCAGCGCAGAACAGAACCCAGGGTGGCACCAACACTAATGGCAAGCAGAGAGTAGAGCATGACAACATTCCTTGTAGGGCGCGATGAATACACGCTGCTCTTGCTCAGAGCAGGTCTATAGACATCATCAGCCACCAGGCGGTTACAAGGAGGAATGTCATCTCCGAAGCCAAATATACACCCGACGAAAAAAAATGAAAACCGGGTAATCGTTAAGAATCATTCTGGCTGGCGATTGTGCCGGATGGTGGCGCCCGGCAAGGCACAAGAGAATTTCTGTTTTTAAATCAATGCCATTCAATTTTCTCATGATTCTGCGTTATGATATCCGCCGGAGATGACATTCCTCCCTGTAACCGCCTGGTGGCTGATGATGTCTGTGCCGCGCTCGAACTGAGCGCTGTCTTCAGCATGCTTGCCAGGGGGTGTCATGTTTACCCAGTTGTTGTTCCCTTACGCTGTTTCGGCGTTGATTTCATCATGTCCTGACGTACGGCTGTCCTTCTCGGACAGACGCCCGCCGGCACGCACATTGCATTGCCGTTCAGTACAGACGGCCCTCCCCGTTAACGTACTGGCCGCAGGCGCCTGCCCGCCGCACCACCTCCCCCCTTCCCCTTGCTCCATACAGTCTGTGCAGGCAGTCGGCATCCATGGCGCCGGGAACGGAGCATCCTGAAATGAGCGCACAGATCCAGGCGATCGAGGCGCAGGAAATCCTCGACTCACGCGGCACCCCCACCCTGCGAGTCCATGTCTATCTCGATCATGGCGTGTCGGCCAGTGCCTCCGTCCCGTCCGGTGCCTCGACCGGCAGTCATGAGGCCGTCGAGCTGCGCGATGAGGACAAAAGCCGTTACGCGGGCAAGGGGGTGCTTTGGGCCGTCGACAACGTTAATCGCCATCTCGCACCACTGCTCAAGGGCCTGAATCCTTGCGCGCAGGCCGAGATCGATCACCGCATGATCGAGTGCGACGGCACCCCCGAGAAAGCCGTACTGGGCGCCAATGCCATGCTGGGCGTCTCGATGGCCGTGGCCAGGGCGGCCGCGCTAAGCGCAAATCTGCCGTTATATGCCTACCTCGGCGGCATCGGTGCCACGCACCTCCCCATTCCGATGATGAACGTGCTCA
The DNA here is from genome assembly GCF_018802765.1 of Paludibacterium sp. B53371. NCBI lineage: Bacteria > Pseudomonadati > Pseudomonadota > Betaproteobacteria > Neisseriales > Chromobacteriaceae > Paludibacterium > Paludibacterium sp. B53371. Next base: position 1,207,064 of record NZ_CP069163.1, on the reverse strand, counting down.
ATGGCGGCAAGCATGCAGACTCCGGACTCGACTTCCAGGAGTTCATGATTTATCCGCTGGGCGCGCCGAACTTCGCCGAGGCCCTGCGCTATGGCGCAGAAACCTTTCGGGCCTTGAAAACCTTGCTGGCCCAACATGGCTGTACGACCAGCGTCGGTGATGTCGGCGGTTTCGCGCCCATCGTTACCTGCAATGAAGAAGCCTGCGATTTGATCGTCATGGCCATCGAGCGCGCCGGTTATGTGCCGGGACGGGATATCGCCATCGCACTGGATATTGCCGCCAATTCGTTCTATCGGGATGGTCACTATTGCCTGCAGCGCGGCGGCCAAGGCCAAAAAACCAGTGTCGGCATGGTGAGCTTGCTCAGTCAGTGGCTGGATCGCTATCCGATCGTTTCCATCGAGGACGGACACCACGAAGGGGATGTGCAGGGCTTCCGGCAACTGACGGCCGAACTGGGAGACCGGGTTCAGATTGTCGGCGATGACCTGCTGGTCACCCATCCTCAGTACATTCAGCAAGCCATTCAGGACCGCAGCTGCAACGCAGCCCTGATCAAGCCCAACCAGATCGGCACGATCAGCGAGACCCTCGAGGCCATCCAGCTGTGTCGCCGGGCGGGATGGGGCTATGTCGTCTCTCACCGCTCAGGCGAAACCGAAGACAGTTTCATTGCCGACCTGGCCGTGGCCATGGGCGGCGGTCAGATCAAAACCGGCTCGCCCTGCCGCTCTGAACGCATGGCCAAATACAACCGGCTGCTGGAAATCGAGCGTCATTTGGGCGCCAGAGCCGTGTATGGCCGATGAATCGCAGTCACTCACTGCCGGCAGCAAGACTGCCGGCCCCTTACACCTCAAGGAGTTTTTATGAATATCGCTCACATCCAGGCCGGTGATCTGTTACCGGACAGCTTTAACGTCATCGTGGAAATCCCGGCCAACGCACTGCCGGTCAAATATGAGATGGACAAGACCTCCGGCGCCCTGTTTGTTGACCGCTTCCTCTCGACGGCCATGCAGTATCCGATGAATTACGGCTTCGTCCCGCACACCTTGTCGCAGGATGGCGACCCGACCGATGTCCTGGTGCATGCGCCCTTCCCGCTGCCGGGCGGTGTGGTGGTGCCCTGTCGGCCGATTGGCCTGCTGAAGATGGAGGATGAACACGGCATCGACAAAAAGGTGGTCGCCGTGCCACTGGATGCTGTCTGCCCGATGACGGCGACGATTCGCAGCCTGGAAGACCTGCCGCAGGCCCTGCTGCAGCAAACGCTGCACTTTTTCAGCCATTACAAGGATCTCGAAGCCGGCAAATGGGCCAAGGTGCATGGCTGGGACGATCTGGAAGCGGCCCGGGCAGAAATCATCGAGAGTGTGCAACGCTATCAGGCGCCCTAGCAAAAAGGGACAGACACCGGCTGACTGGACTTTCGTACAGCGCGACATGGGAACGGACTGGTTCTGCCGTGGCCCTAATGGCGCACCGATTGCAGACAAGGAGATCACATGACACGACGCCTTACCCTCCCCCTGCTGTGTCTGTTGCCCTATCAGGTTCTGGCTGAGGACGTGACGTTTCCGGTGCAACCGACTCGATGGCAACTGACGCTGCCTGCGGACCTGAGTCATGCCCCTGACCACCTCGCAGCCAAGGGACTGAGCGAGCATTTCATGTTGCCGTCCCCCACGCCCCTGCCCCAGGTCGCCGAGCAGGTTAATGCAGCACAAGCGTCACTGCAGCCATACGAACGCGCTTATCAGCAGCAACGAAAAACGTTGCACAATCGGTGCGGTAGCGGCCTGCAAAGTGTGGCAGCCAAGCGGTCTGCCGCGCACGGGACAGTGTCGCTGGCTCCCTGCGCGGATCCGCTATCCGGCATCTGGCCGCTGCAGCGGCAGCCGGGAATCGCGATTGCGCTCCCCGAATAGTCTCAGCGCCCTCATCCGCACAGGCTCAAACAAAACGGCCCGCTGCCTTCGCAGCGGGCCGTTTGACCTTGGCATGTCGACTCAACCGTGGATCACCTCGGTCGACACCTTGGCGACCGGCTGGCTGCTGGCCGCTGCAACCGGACGGGCAACCGCATCGCGCCGCGGCAGGCAGAGGTTCATGGCAATGGCGATCAGCCCGCCGGCGCTGATCGGGTTTTCCATCAGCATGGCGATGGCCGGCGGCAAGGCGTGGAACACATCCGGCTGGTAGGAAATGCCGAGCCCCAGCCCGAGTGCCGTGGCCACGATCAGGGTTTCACGCCGGTCCAGCCCGGTCGGACCGGACAGGATGATGCGGATACCGGCCAGCGAGATCATGCCGAACATCAGGATGGTTGCCCCGCCCATCACTGGTTGCGGAATGGTGGTGAAGAAGCAGCCGACAGCCGGGAACAATCCCATCAGTACTAGTATCACGGCGATGAATTTGCCGACATGGCGCGAGGCCACCCCGGTCATCTGGATCACGCCATTATTCTGGGCGAAGGTGGTCAGCGGCAGCGAACCGAGCGCCGAGGCAATCACCGAGACCAGACCATCGGCCAGCACACCGCCCGACAGACGGCGCGTGAAGTTGTCATCATTGATCGGGCAATGCGACACGATGGCGGTCGCGGTAATGTCGCCGACGGCTTCCAGTACGCTGAGCAGATAAATCACGCCGGCCACCAGGAAGGCATGAAAATCAAAGTGAAAACCGAAGCGGAACGGTACCGGCACCGTGATCAGCGGCTTGTTCATCATCGCCGAGAAGTCCACCAGGCCGAGCGCCAGCGCCGCCACATAGCCGGTCATCATGCCGACCACAATGCCGCTCATGCGCAGCATCGGACGCTTGCTGCTGTTGACGGCGATCACCACCACAACGACCAGCAGGCCCAGACCAAGATTCTGATAGCTGCCGAAGGTCCCGTTGCCCATGGAGGCAAAGCCACCGGCAAAGTCGATCATGCCCACTTTGATCAGGCTCAGGCCGATCATCAGCACGACCACGCCGCTGACCGTCGGGGTAATCACGCGCTTCAGATAGGGCAGGACGAATGAGGCGCCCGCCACCAGGAAGGCGCCGACAAAGGACACCCCGAGCAAGGTCGACATGATCAGGTCTTCGTGCAGGCCGTCTTTGCGCATGGCGCTGCCCAGCGCAATCATCACGGTCACAAAGGAGAAATTCACTGATTGAATCGACAACAGGCCAGAGCCGACGCGGCCATACCGATTCACCTGCAGCCAGGTACCGATGCCGGAGGCAATCATCGCCATCGACACCAGATAGCCGGTCGTGCTGCTCGACAGCCCGAGCGCGCCGCCGACAATCAGTGCCGGCGCCACCATGGGTACCAGAATCGCAAACAGGTGAGTCAGGGCCCCGGTCAGGGTCTGCAGAAACGGGGGTTTGTCATCAAGGGAAAAAATCAGGTCAATCTCACCGCCAGGCATGTCAGACATTTCTTCACTCCCTGCAAAGAAAATCAAAAGAAAACGGTGCAGGCCGACGGCACAAAACCACGATGCGCAGGCCAGGGTTGCACCGACTTCAGCAAGAAGCAGGCCAGCCATGACAAAGCAATGAAATTCCGCGGGAAAACCTTGCAGGGGCAAGGTATGCTGCCGCCCCGGGGCGGACATGGCGCAATTTTGTTTTTATATCAAGCGAATGGGTTGTATCAGTTTGAGAGGTTCGGCCTGACACGATGATGTCAGGCCGACAGACTTCTGCGGGCAGATCAGGGGGTCACAAGATGCAAAATGGCTTCCAGCACACCGCCACCAATGGCTCGCGCCTTGTCAGAAACGGTAGTGTAATCGGCCCGGGCTCCTCGCGGATCGATATCGCCGATCTTGAAACCTTCGGGTACGGCAATATCGTCGTGCAGCAGACCGCGCACCATGCCGGCCATCGGTGCCGGTACGGGTGCCTCACCCACCCAGGCCATGATATCGCCCTCCTGGACCAGCTCACCCAGCCGTACATTGGCGCGGAACACCCCTGCCACCGGAGAGCGGATGACCCGCTCGCTGGTAAAGCCTTCGATATTGCCCGGCACGCCGGTGTTCGGTGCCGCCGCGCCCTGGTAGATCACCCGGCCGAGGTAGTGGCCGCGGTTGGTTTCGATCACGGCATCACAGTCACGACCGGCTTCGAAGCCCGGTCCGAGGGCAATGGTGCAGGGCGCCATGTCACGCCGGGTACCCAGATTGCGTTTGGCCAGGATAGCGTCGACCAGCACATCCGGCTTGAGCGCCTCGAGGCATTCGGCATGCTCGTCGACCAGCAGCGGGATGATGCCCTTGTCGAGCAGGCTCATGGCCTCGGGCAGCGAGTGGGCCAGCTTGCCCTGCACGCCCTCCACCATGGTTTCGCCGTCGAACATGGCCTGGGCGAAGGCCACACTGCGCCGGATCACGGTCGGCCGGGCCAGATCCAGCATCAGCACGCGCATGCCGGCCTGGTGCAGGCGCAGCGCCACACCGCTGGCAATATCGCCCGAGCCACGCATCACCACCAGGCGATGCCGGCGCAGTCCATCCTGCTTGAGGCCGCCCGGAGCGCCATGCCGCACCTGCAGCAGATGCGCCAGGATGCTGATGGCGATTTCTTCCGGTGTCTCTGCACCAATGTCATAGCCAATGGGCGCGTACAGGCGTTGCAGGCAAGCCTCCGGGGTACCGGCTTCGCGCAGCGTCTGGATGAAAGTCAGCGTCTTGCGCCGGCTGGCCAACAGGCCAAGATAGGCCAGGGGACGCTCAATCAGCTTATCCAGCGCTTCCTTGTCCTGATGGTTGGTGGCAATGATGACCTGGGCATCGGCCTCGAGCGGCAGGCGGTCGAGCAATTCGCTCATGGTCTCGCCATGGGCGAGCTGCGTGCCGGCGGGAAACAGCGCTGCATCCAGATTGCCGGCAAAGGTATCGCCGACATGAATCTCATAACCCAATGGCGCAGCCGCCTGCGCCAGGGCGCGATTGACGTGACCACCGCCGATCAGTACCAGCCGCGGCCGCTGGCCGAAAACCTCGATATAGACCGACATGGCCCCGCCGCAATCCGAGCCGACGGCATGTTCGCCGGTACGGGTCATGCGGCCGTGAACCATGCGTGGCGCACGGGCGATGATGGCCAGCATGGCCTCTTCGATCACGCGACGCTCAATCATGCCGCCACCAATGGTGCCTACCGTCCTGCCATCGGCTTCGATCAGCATCTGACCACTGTGGCGCGGTGTCGAGCCCCGACTTTCTACGATATGCGCCAGGGCAAACGGACGATTTTCCTGTTCCAGCCTGGCTGCATGAGCAAACAGATTCATTCGGCACACCTCTCCTGTCAGCGCACCGCTCCGGGCGGCGCCCTACTTCAACAGCAAATTCTGCGCCAGTGTCCCGCCAGGCTGTCGTATCAGCCTGGCACGTACACCGCTATAATCGGCGACACTGATTTCATATCAAGCCAATCTCGCCATGTATCACTTTGAGAATGCCATCCATGTCCAGTCCTGCCCGGACGAAGCCAGCTGGCTGGCTTGCCTGGGGCCGCTGACACCCGGCGACTGCCGGCTGATCAGCCTGTGCGGTGCCGGCGGCAAAACCTCGACACTGTTCTGGCTGGCCAGGGTGTTGCAGCAGCGCGGCTTGAACGTGCTGCTGAGCACCACCACGCGCATGTATCTGCCGACAGCGGATCAGGTGACAAGGCTTCACTTCGGCCCCTGCCCCCCCGTGCCCGCCGGCGGCACTCAAGCCTGGTTTGCCGGCCACGACGCCAGCAGCGGCAAGGTGATCGGCCTGGCGCCGGCGCAACTGGACGAGCTCAGACTTCAGCGCCGGTTCGACGTGATTCTGGTCGAGGCTGATGGCGCTCACCAGAAACTGTTCAAGGTTCCGGCGCAGCACGAGCCCTGCATCCCGGCCGGCAGCGATGTGGTGATCTCGCTGCTGGGCTCGGCGCTGCTGGGTACAGCGCTGACGCCAGACCGGGTACATCGCTGGGACGCGTTGCAGAGCTTGACCGGCATCGTCCACGGCCAGCCGCTCGACTGGGCCTTGCTGGACGGCCTGCTGTCGCACCCGCAGGGGCTGTTCAAGGGCTGTCCCGACAAGGCGCGACGCATCTGGTTCGTCCATGGCGAACACCAGCACGAATCGGCCTGGCTGGCAGATCTGGCGCGACTGCTGAGCCGGCACCCGGCCCTGACGGCAATCTGGCAGGGCGCCGTGCGGGAAACACCCGCCATCCGCCATCTGCTCCTCCCTACTCCGGCACCTCAATCGCGTACTTCTTGATCTTCCGGTACAGGGTGGCAATGCCGATCCCCAGCGCCTGGGCGGCCAGTTTCTTGTTGCCGACCCGGCTGAGGGTTTCCTCGATCATCTGCTTTTCCATGCTTTCCAGCCCGCTGTCTGCCATGACCACCGGCGGCGGCTCGGCATGAGGTGCGGCACAGGCCGGTGCCGCGGTCAGGGGGGTGGAGACCGGCGCGGCGGCCGGACGGGGCGGCACACTCTGGCCGCGCAAAATGTTTGGCGGCAGCAAGCTACAGTCGATGATGTCGCCCTCCTGGATGACATTCACCAGGTACTCCACCAGATTGCTCAACTCACGCACATTGCCCGGCCAGCGGTACTGGCTCAGCATCTGGCGCGCTTCGGCACTCAGTCCGGGATAAACGCAGCCAATGCGCCGGGTATGTTGCTGCAGGAAGTGGTGGATCAGCCGTTCGATATCTCCTTCGCGCTCGCGCAGCGGCGGCAGTTCGATCGGAATGACATTGATGCGGTAATACAGATCCTCGCGGAACTTGCCTTCGGCGATGTACTGATCGAGGTGCTGGTGCGTGGCGGCCACAATGCGGATATCGACCGGAATCGGCCGGCTGGCGCCAATCGGGGTCACTTCGCGCAACTCCAGCACCCGCAGCAGCTTGGCCTGCATGGTCAGCGGCATGTCGCCGATTTCATCGAGAAACAGCGTCCCCTGATGGGCGGCCTGGATCAGCCCCTGCTTGCCGGCACTGTTGGCGCCGGTAAAGGCGCCCTTGGTGTAGCCGAATAATTCGCTTTCCAGCAGCTGTTCCGGGATGGCGGCGCAGTTGATGGCAATGAAGGGTTTGTCGCTGCGCGGGCTGAGGCGATGAATGGCCTGTGCCACCACCTCCTTGCCGGTGCCGCTTTCGCCTGTAATCAGCACGCTGGACGGGCTCTGGGCGATGCGGTGGATCAGGATTTTCAGCCGCCGCATCGGCGCACTCTCGCCGATCAGACTGTCAATGGCACAGGGATCGTCGGCACGCGGCGCGACCTGGGCCACATTGGCCTGATGCGGCGACATCAGGAACAACTGCTGACCCTGAATCTGGAATAGCTGGCCGATCACCAGCGCCTGTCGCTGCCCCAGATCAACCACATGCTGGACATGGCCGGACAAGCCCTGCTGACCAAAGGTGAGCGCGCGCAAGCTGATTTTCTGACCTACCAGGCTGGGATCGCAGCCCAGTTGCTGCAGGGCGATCTCGTTGGCAAAGACGACACGGTCGTGCTCGTCCAGCAACAAGCCGCCCTGGGCCATGCGGGTCATCAGCGTCAGGAACAGTTTTTTATCGCCTTCGCTCCAGTCCGGCGCGTCCAGCAATTTGGAGACAAAGATGCTGGAGATATGCCGTACATAGTCGCTGACCTCCTGCAGATTCTGCTGCAGGCGCTCCTGCTGGGCACAGGTGAGCGCGACCAGGCTGATGGCACCGATACAGACCCCATTGACCACAATTGGCACGCCGAGAAACGCCATCTCCTTGCAACTGTCTCGCGTGGCACAGCCCTGGCAGACCGGGTCTTCGCGTGACTTGATGGCGACTTTTTCGCACTGTTGCTCCATCACATAGCGCAACAGACGCGAATCCCCCTCCAGTTTGCGACCAAAACCACTGCCGAATGGCCCGGTACCAGCCAGACGAATCAGGTTGGCATCGACGATTTCAACTTCGAGCTGCAGGACATTCGCCAGCATTTTGGTAAAACGCAAAATGGTTGGCTGGATTTGCATCAACAACAGCTGATTGCTTGCTGACATCATGAACATTACCCCCTCGGGTCATGATCCACTGGCGCCATGCGATGAGTGGCGTGCGGTTCGGCCCGCGGCATTATCATCATGTAAAGACAATCAGCAGAATACGACTTTTGCGGCAGCGGTGGCACGGCATGGCCGGTTGTCGCAAAACAATCTGATCTGGGTCAGATGATTTGCGCAAAACCCGGCAAATCCGTCGCAAAAATGTAATAAGGGAATATTTGACGAGGAGGTGGCATGGGCCAGACAGGCATTCTGATCACGGCTGCCGGGCGAGGCGAGCGCTTTATCCAGGCCGGCGGCGAGGGTAACAAGCTCAATGCGGTGCTGGGGGGTAATGGCGAAGAGACTGTCTTTGCCCGCACCTTGCGCCAGGCACTGGACAGCGGCCTGCCGGTGCATGTCGTCACCCGTCCGGACAATACTGCCGTCCTGCAATTGTGCCGTGCGCTGCAAATCCCCCTGACCCTGCTGGCCAGCCACGGGCTGGGTGACTCGATTGCCGCGGGCGTCAGCGCCACGCGCCACTGGCAAGGCTGGCTGATTCACCTGGCCGACATGCCGTTTGTCACGCCGGAGGTGTTCCGCCAGGTGGCCACGGCGCTACGCGAACACGAGATCGTCCGCCCGCAGTATGGCGACCTGCCGGGGCACCCGGTCGGTTTTGCCATGAGCATGCGGGCAGGCTTGATGGCACTGACGGGCGATCAGGGCGCACGCAGCCTGCTGGAAGACAACGAAGTCTGCCAGCTGGCCATCAACGATGCGGCGGTGGTGTGTGATATCGATTTGCCCGCACATCTGGCGGGCAGAAGGTCGAATGAGGCTTAACGGCTGGCGTTGAGGTAGGCGTCGGCCATGTACACGGCGCTTTCCAGACCAAACATCGAGCGGAAGGTCACTTCGACACGACGGCCGAGCGAACGCACCTGCATCACTTCAAACGAGGCGACTTCGCCATTATCACGATGTTCGTCAATACGAAAACCGGGTTGCAACTGACTGATTTGCATCATCATAGGAATATCCATTTCTTTGTGTATTTAGAATTTTGAATGGAGTTAACAGGCAGGGCGCAAAAACACTGTCGAGAGACAGGAGGCGCTTATGGGATTAAAACCGGAAGTACCGCTTGGAAGGGGAACGTCGAGACTTTAACAACTTATGCACAGCTTAACTCTGTCGGATACATTCTCACAAAAATTCCTTCGTGTCAAACATTTTTATATTCATCGGTCTATCTCCCCCATCCGGCAGAGCAGCACACACGTCCCCAACGCCCTCCTGAGTCACCAGCAAAAAAAGCAACCCGGCCTGGGCCGGGTTGCTTTTTTCTGCCTCGGCATTTACAGCGCGAAGCGGCTGACTTCTTTCTCCAGATCCCGCGCCAACTGCTCCAGTTGCTTGGCCGCCTCTGTCGCCAGATCGACGACGGCGGTATTTTCCTGTGCGGACTGGGCAATGCGCTCGACACTGGTGGCGACGTCATGACTGGCAATACTCTGCTCGGACAGCGCATGGTGGATTTCAGTCACGCCACGGATCATGCGTTCTGCGCCCTGATTAATCTCCTGAACCGACTCCACCGCCTGACCTGCGCGCTCGGAACCGGTCTTGACCAGTTGAGCAGCGCCCTCCATGCCGGAGATGGCCGCAGTCGCCCCGCTCTGGATCTTCTCCGCCATCTGCGAGATTTCCACCGTGGATTGTGCCGTGCGTTCGGCCAACTTGCGCACCTCGTCGGCCACGACAGCAAAGCCCCGCCCCTGCTCACCGGCCCGTGCCGCCTCGATGGCCGCATTCAGGGCCAGCAGGTTGGTCTGGTCGGCAATATCGCGAACCACCAGCACGATGCTCTGGATCTGCTGCGACTGGGTGCCCAGTTCGCGGATCATCTCCTGCGCCGACAGCACGGACTGCGACAACGACTGCATGTCGGCCACCATGGCGCGCATCGCGCCACTCTCGCCCGACAGCGACTTCATCTGTTCGGAGATTTCCTTGGCCTCGCGCGCACTGTCCGAAACATGCTGGATACTGACCGACATCTCTTCGATGGCGGCGGCGACACTGGATGATGCACTGGATTGATGATGCGAGCTGGTGGCCACCTGCTCGGACACCTTCGACTGCTGCAGGGCAGCACTGGACAAGCCCTGCGACACCGTACGGACATTGCTGACGATGTTGCGCAGCCCGACGCGCATGGTCTCCATCGAGGCCATCAGACTATCCACCCCGCCGGAGGCCTTGATGCTCACGGCCAGATTGCCGGAGGCCATGGCCTGGGCCACACGGGCGCCATCACTCGGCTCGCCCCCCAGTTGCGACAGAATCGCCCGGGTGGCAGAGACCACAATCACCATCACACCGGCCATGACCACGGCCAGAATCACCCCGAACATCACCAGCGAAGCATTGAACGCCGTGGCCAGGGAGGCGATTTCATCATCGGCGGACTGCAGCGAGGCTTTCTCGATTTTCTGGCCAAAGCTGCTCAGCGCCTCGGTCATCGGCCGGTCCATGCCAGCGACCAGCTTGTCGACCACATGCGAGGCATTGGGATCCGCCTTGTCATAGTGACTGAGCGCATCACGATATTTCTGGCCGAAATCCTTGTGGGTTTGCAGCAGTCCGTCGATTTCGGCTGCCAGATCGTCATGGCCCTGGCCCTTGAGTCCTGCCTGCGCCTTGCGCAGATGCTCATCCATCGCCGTTTCACGGGTCTGGAAATTGCCGTAGTACTTGTCGAATTTAGCCGGATCATTACCGCGCAGCAGGATATCCTTCCACTCCTGCACCTGCTTCTTGAACTCCAGGCTGGCGGACTCAACCTCCAGCAAGATATGCATGTCCTCGCCGGCACGCCCAAACCCGGCGACTGCACGATTTTGCTGTGCATTAAGCTGGTATACGCCAATGGCGGCTACCAGCAGCATGCCCACGATCCCCACCGCGGCAATCAGCAACAGGACCTGTCTGACTTTAAGATTTTTCATTGTAAGTTCCTCATTGGCCCGCATCTTTATTGTTCATAGCAGCTTTTTATTGCATTCAAGCTTCAATTTAGTCGTATTTCCTCCTGACTGGATGGCATTGCCACTGGATCCGGCACTCAGCGCGCCACCACGCGCACTGCGCCGGTCGTCAATTGCCCGATGACCGCTGCCTCGGCAAATCCGGCGGCATGGAAACGTTGCAGCACCTGCGCCGCGGCAGTGGGTGCCACACTGACCAGCAAGCCGCCACTGGTCTGCGGATCGGCCAGCAGACGGCGCTGCCAAGCTGGCGCGCTGTCCGGCATGTCGAGCTCGGCGGCAAAGCTTTGCAGATTGCGTTCGATGGCGCCCGGGCCGATGCCCTGCTCGGCAAACGCGCGCACGGCAGGAATGACAGGCAGCGCGGACAGATCCAGCGCCGCCCCCAATCCGGCGCCGCGGCACAACTCCAGCAAATGCCCCAACAGGCCGAAACCGGTGACGTCGGTCAGCGCATGTACCTCATCCAGGGCCGCCAGCTCGCTGCCGACCTTGTTCAGCCGCGTGGTCACATTGATCAGCGCCTGATAGCCATCGGCATCCAGCAGGCCTTTCTTCATCGCCTGAGCCAGCATGCCAATGCCGAGCGGCTTGCCGAGAATCAGCACATCCCCGGCCCGTGCACCACTGTTGCGCTTGAGTTGGGCAGGATCGACCACACCCAGTGCCACCAGGCCATAGATCGGCTCAGGGGCATCGATGGAGTGGCCGCCGGCAATCGGAATGCCGGCGGCCGAACAGACTTCTTCACCACCGGCCAGAATGGCACGGATGGTTTCCAGCGGCAGCACATTGACCGGCATGCCGACAATGGCCAGCGCCATGATCGGCGTGGCGCCCATGGCATAGATATCGGACAGCGCATTGGTGGCGGCGATACGGCCAAAATCGCGGGCATCGTCGACAATCGGCATGAAGAAATCGGTGGTAGCGACAATCGCCTGCCGGTCATTGAGGCGGTAGACCGCCGCATCGTCACTGGTTTCTGCGCCGACCAGCAAATCCGGAAAGGGTGTTTTGTCGCGGGCATCAGCTAGAATGGACTGCAAGACCGCGGGCGCAATTTTGCACCCGCATCCACCGCCGTGAGACAATTGTGTCAACTTGATTTCAGCCATTTTGAGCCCCCTTATAAACCATGTTCTTCAAGGTCGCGACCGTAGCACAGCTCGCCGCATTTGACGAGATTATCGACGTACGCTCACCGAGTGAATATGCCGAAGATCATATTCCTGGCGCAATGAACTGCCCCGTACTCGATGACGAGGAGCGTGCACGCGTCGGGACACTGTATTGTCAGCAATCCCCCTTTGCGGCCAGGCGCGTCGGCGCGGCGCTGGTGGCGCGTCATATTGCCGAGCATATCGAGCAGCATTTCCACGACCGTCCCAAGTCCTGGCGCCCGCTGATCTATTGCTGGCGTGGCGGGCAGCGCTCCGCCTCAATGGCACTGATCATGGGGCAGATCGGCTGGAGTGCCCATCAGTTGGAAAAGGGCTACAAGGCCTATCGCCAGCAGGTCTTGCTGGATCTCGAACAGTTACCGGCCAGCCTGGACTTCCGCGTGCTGACCGGCCCGACCGGTTCGGGCAAAAGCCGCCTGCTGGCCACCCTGGCGCGCCAGCAGCGTCAGGTACTGGATCTGGAGGGGCTGGCCTGCCACCGCGGCTCGGTACTGGGCCAGGTGCCCGGCGAACCGCAGCCGGGTCAGAAAGCCTTCGAGGGTGCTCTGCGCCAGGCGCTGTGCCGCTTCGACCCGTCGTTGCCGGTGTTTATCGAAGCCGAAAGCCGCCATATCGGTCGCCTCACGCTGCCCAATGCCCTGCTGGCCGCCATGCACCGTGCGCCGGCCATCCGGCTCGACGTGCCGCTGGCAGAACGGGTGCAGTTTCTGCTGCAGGATTACGACTTTCTCACCCGCGATCCGCTGCATTTGCGCTGTCAGCTGGAGCGGCTGCGGGCCCTGTATCCGCGCGAGCAGTGGCAGGCCTGGCAGGCCATGATCGAGGCCGGCCAGTTTGCCCGGCTGGTCGAGCAGTTGCTGCAGCAACACTACGACCCGCTGTATCAGCGTTCTACCAGCCGTCACTTTGTGGCCGACACTCGCAGCCTGCCTCTGGCCGATGTCAGCGAAAGTGCCCTCGAACGCGCCGCTTCTATGCTATAGACCAGTTATTCCGATGAATTTGTCACCCTTTTTCACCTCATTGTCATGACCACTACTGCCCAACTCGACTGGCCTGAAGGGCTGCCCTTCTCCACAGCTTTCGGCGATGTGTATTTCTCGCGCGACAGCGGACTGGATGAGACCCGGCACGTATTCATCGACGGCAACGACCTGCCGCAACGCTTTGCCGCACTCGAAGACAACCTGCTGTTCAGCATTGGCGAAACCGGTTTCGGTACCGGACTGAATTTCCTCTGTGCCTGGCAGTGCTTCCGCCGGCATGCCCCCGCTGGGGCACGCCTGGCCTATGTATCGGTGGAGAAATTCCCGCTGTCGGCGTCTGATTTGCGCCGGGCACTGGCGCTGTGGCCCGAGCTGGCCGATGAGGCCGGTGCCTTGTGTGCGCAGTACGGCATTCTGCCGCCGGGCTGGCACCGTTTCCTGTTCGATGAGGGCCGGATCAGTCTGACACTGATCATCGGCGATGCCACGGAAAGCCTGCAGCAGGTTGACGGCAGTATCGATGCCTGGTTTCTCGACGGCTTCTCGCCGGCCAAGAACCCGCAGATGTGGTCGGACGAACTGTTCCTGACCATGGCGAACTTGTCGGCAGACCGGGCCAGTTTCGCTACCTTCACCAGTGCGGGCTTTGTCCGGCGCGGCTTGCAGGCAGCCGGTTTCGCTGTCGAGAAGGTTCCCGGCCATGGCAGCAAGCGCGAGATGAGTCGTGGCGTCTATCAGGCAGGATCATCCGCCAGACCGTGGAAAGCCCCCTGGTACAGCCATCCGCCCCGCCCCGAAGCACAAGAACGCCATGCCGTGGTGGTCGGTGGCGGGGTAGCCGGCGCGGCCAGTGCCTGGAGTCTGGCGCGCCGCGGCTGGCAGGTCACGCTGATCGAGCGTCACCCGGCGCTGGCCAGAGAAGGATCCGGCAATGAGCAGGGCATCCTGTATGCGCGCCTGTCGCCGCATGCCACCCCGCTGACCCAGCTGGTACTGGCCGGCTATCGCTTTTCGCTGACGCTCTTGCAGCAGTTGTTTGCCGGGCAGCCGGATGCCTGGCAACCCTGCGGCGTGCTGCAACTGCCGGTCGACGAAGACGAGCGGAAAAAACAGCACGCCCTGATCAACAGCGGACTGGCCGACGGCTGGGTGGAATGGCTGGATCGCGCGGCGGCCAGCGAACGGGCCGGTGTGGCACTCCCTCAGGGCGGATTGTTTTTCCCGCATGCCGGCTGGCTGCATCCGGCAGCACTGGCCAACACGCTGAGCGCTCATCCGAATATCCGCGTCACCACCGATACCTCGGTGCTGGAGCTGTCTCGCAATGCAGACAATGATCTCTGGGTGGTGAGCGGCGAGAACGGTGCCGTTGCCCTGGGCTCAGTGGTCATTCTGGCCGGTGCGGCGGAAAGTGCCGCCTTTGACAGCACCAGCCATCTGCCACTCAAGCGGATTCGCGGCCAGGTCACACACTTGCCTGCCACGGCAGAAAGCCAGTCATTGCGGACGGTGCTGTGCCACGAAGGTTATGTGGCGCCGGCACACCGGGGACAGCACACGCTCGGCGCCAGCTTCAAGTTCAACGTCGAGCACTTGCAGCTGACCGCCGAGGAGCATCAGGAGAATCTGGCGATGCTGCGCGACATGGCGCCAGCCTTGCATCAGGCCTGCCAGGCCGACACGCTGGACCTCACCCGGCTCGCCGGTCGCGCCGCCTGGCGCTGCACCAGCCCGGACTACCTGCCGCTGATCGGCCCGGTCGCACCGCTGCGCGAATTTGTCCGCACCTATGCCAGTCTGGCCCTGGATGCATCGCTCAAGCTGGAGCACCCGACGCCCTGGGCAACCGGGCTGTATGTCAACACGGCGCATGGTTCACGCGGCATGATCACCGCGCCGCTGTCGGGCGAAATCCTGGCCGCGCAGATTTGCGGCGAACCGGCCCCGCTGCCGCAATCGCTGATGCAGGCCGTGCACCCCAATCGCTTCCTGTTGCGCAACCTGATGCGCGGCAAGCTGAACCCGAACGAATACGAGTAAACGCCCTCGCCGCCCGACCAATGAAAACGCCCCCCACCGCTGAAGGTGGGGGGCGTTTTGTCATGAACGGCGATGACTTCGCCGTTCAGCCCATCTGGCCGGCCGGACTTTCCTCTTCCTCGTCCTCGCCCAGGAAGCCGCCACTCTGATGCGCCCACAGACGGGCATACAAACCACCCCGAGCCAGCAACTGCTGATGGCTGCCCTCCTCCACCACCTGACCGCGATCGAGCACGATCAAACGATCCATGGCAGCAATGGTCGACAGGCGGTGTGCAATGGCCACCACGGTCTTGCCCTCCATCAGCCGATACAGACTGCTCTGGATGGCGGCTTCGACCTCGGAATCCAGCGCACTGGTGGCTTCGTCCAGCAGCAGGATCGGGGCATCTTTCAGCATGACGCGCGCAATGGCGATACGCTGACGCTGGCCACCGGACAGCTTGACGCCGCGTTCGCCGACGTGCGCATCGTAACCGCAGCGCCCCTTGGGGTCGGTCAGTGTCAGGATGAAGTCATGTGCCTCGGCACGACGTGCCGCAGCGATCATGTCCTCATCACCGGCATCTGGCCGGCCATACAACAGGTTTTCCCGCACCGAGCGATGCAGCAGCGAGGTATCCTGGGTCACCATGCCCACCTGGGCGCGCAAGCTGTCCTGGCGCACGCTGCGGATGTCCTGACCGTCGATCAGGATGCGACCGCCGTCGGCATCATAAAAGCGCAGCAACAGATTGACGATGGTCGACTTGCCGGCGCCGGAGCGGCCGACCAGGCCGATTTTCTCGCCGGGGCGGATGGTCAGGTTCAGCCCGGCAATCACCATCTTGTCGCTGCCATAGCCGAAATCCACCTGCTCGAAACGAATTTCACCACGTTTGACCTGCAGGGCCGGGGCATCAGGCTGGTCGCTGATGGCAACCTTGCGCGACAGAGTGACAATGCCGTCCTGCACCGTACCGATGTTCTCGAACAGGCTGGACATCTCCCACATGATCCAGTGAGAAATCCCGTTGAGCCGCAGCGCCATGGCCGTGGCAGCGGCCACTGCGCCAATGCCGACCTGACCCTGCATCCACAACCACAGCGCCACGCCCGAGGTAACGGCAATCAGCAGCATGCTGGTCATCTGATTGACGATTTCAAACCCGCTCACCAGACGCATCTGACGGTAGGCGGTACGCATGAACTCCTGCATGGCACTGCGGGCAAAACGCGCTTCGCGCTGACCATGGGAAAACAGCTTCACCGTCGCGATATTGGTGTAGGCATCGGTGATACGCCCGGTCATCAGGCTGCGGGCATCGGCCTGCAGGGTGGCCGCCTGGCCCAGTCGCGGCACGAAATAGGCCAGCGTCAGCACATACAGCAGCAGCCAGCCGAGGAAGGGCCAGAGCAGCATGGTATCGAAGTGCCCGACCACCGCGATCATGGTGACGAAATAGATCAGCACGAAGACCAGAATATCGGTAATGATCATCACCGTATCGCGCACGGCGAGGGCGGTTTGCATCACCTTGGCCGACACCCGTCCGGCAAACTCATCCTGATAAAAACTCATACTCTGCCCGAGCAGATGGCGATGGAACTGCCAGCGCAGGCGCATGGGAAAATTGCTGAACAAGCCCTGGTATTTGCACATGGCCTGCAGGGCCACCAGCAGGGGACTGCCGAGCAGGATGGCGGCCAGCAGCAGCAGATTGCTGCGCTCGTGCTGCCAGAGCTGGGCAGCCGGCACGCGGGACAGCCAGTCGACGACCGAACCGAGCATGGCAAACAGCAGTGCCTCGAAGGCACCGATGGTGGCAGTCAGCAAGGTCATGCAGACGATCAGGCCACGCATGCTGCGCGTGCAGAACCAGATAAAACTGAAGAAGCCGGCGGGCGGCTGGGGAGGCGGAGAATCCGGATAGGGATTCACCCGGCGTTCAAACCAGGAAAACATAAAGATCGCTCCTGTCGCAGGCGCCGCAAGGCGCCAGACCGAGGGGTTAATAGGGGTGATGACATTAGCCTATTCAGACCAAGCGCGCAAGCAGGCGGAATCTGACAAGCACTAAACCATTGATCAGACTGACATTTTCTCCAACTCCGCCACTTGCGGCGCCAGCACCTGACGGATCACCTCGGGCAGAGCCACCGGCTGTCCGGTCTGATAATTCACCCACACCAGGGTGACATCCCCATAGGCATAGACTGTTTCCGGATCGCCCTGCACGTAAAAATGATGCCGCAGGGTGATACTGCTGCGCCCCAGGCGCTCCAGTTCGAGGGTGATCTCGACCGTAGCCGGATAGCTCATCTGGCGACGGAAGGTGCAGGAGGTGGCGGCGATGACCGGTCCGCTCTCTCCCGGCCGGATGCCCTGCCCGATATTGTCCAGCCACTCGACCCGTACTTGCTCGAGATAGCGGAAGTAGTAGGTATTGTTGAGATGACCAATGGCATCCATGTCTCCCCAGCGCATGGGGATGAGTTTGCGGCCGATTTCCGGATAATGTTTTTCCATACCTTCCGTCCAAGAAACATTTAGTCACACTTCGTCAAACAAACGCTCAATAAACCGTATGGTTCTTTCAGAGCCCTCAGCGCATACTGACGCCAGGTCAGGCAGCGCTCTGCGCTGCCTTGATATGACCGGGAGTCGACACTCCCGGTCTCCTGAGCGAAGGTGCAATTCAGAGCCCCCTACAAGGGGCTCCTTTTTTTTGCCTGACCGCCTTTGTCACCCACGGAAAATCCTGCTAATTTCAAAGCAGCAGGTCGTCTGTCCGGCCCCCCCGCAGCACCTCCCGATTGTCATGGTTTTGTCTTACAAACCAACTATGATCAAGTATATCAATCATGATATTGGAGTGAACTGCACAGTAAACACAACATTTGCCGTTCGGACAGAAATTCCCGCTTTACAAATGAGAAAAAACGAGTCACTTTATCTATTGACTGACCGACCGAGTCATGTTGCAGCGCAAGGTGCTGCCTGTCCGGATGGTCTCCGGTACCCTTTGTACCGGCGTTTGGGGCTGTAGTAGGCAATCAACCGACAGTGAGGTACCAGGATGATTTCGCGTATCCCCCTCAGTGTGCGTCGCAAACAGGCGCGCGACCAGCATGAAAGTTTTCTGTACGCTGTGGCCAAGCCGCAGCTCAACGAAACGGAAAGGTCCAGGCAGCAAAAAGTCAGGCAGCGTGCCCATGATCGAGACGATGCCCGATTTCTCGCAGAACGTTGTGAAGATGTTTTCTGATTGATTCCAGACCAAGAGGTGACCTGCAGGGTCACCTCCTCCCGCCTCCATACCATAGTCATATAAAGCCACTAAAGATCGATGCCAAAAGCATCATTACAACTAGATATAGCGCATTTGCAACAACCTGCCCTCATTATCCTTGAAACATAATTACACATCGTATTAAGTCGATATAGGATATGCACCGAGCGAAACAACCTCCCATGGATGCGTGCACAAAAAAAGCACCACCTGGTGGGTGAATAATCATTAAAAAAAAAGCAGTTAATCCAGAATGAGGTCTACCCCCATGAGTTCGGAAAACAACGTCTCTTTCGATCCCCGTGCCTTGCGCGTCCAGCTGGATCTGAATCAACAGGAATTCTGGAGCGCCATCGGCGTCACCCAGTCAGGCGGCTCTCGTTATGAAAATGACCGACGCATCCCCAAGCCGGTGATGGAATTGCTGCGCCTGCGCTATCAGCTGGGCATCAAGCTCGACGGCATCACGGAAGAAAATGCCCCGGTCGTCAAAGCGATTGCCAGCGGCGAGCTGGACAGCACCGCCATGCGTGCCAATGTGGAGCGTATCCAGAAATTGCTGCGTGCCAGTGAGAATCTGGCGCGTGAAGCGGCCTTGCTGTCCGCCGCCGCAGAAGAACTGTTGAATCAGCCGAACTGATCATGCCCTGCCCTTGCATCGGGGATCTCACCCGATGTCTGCCAGCCATCCGATCCGACTGAATGTTGAAAACGAGGCAGAGGCTGTTCTGCAGCCCGCCAATTCATTTTTCCATAGCATGTTTGACCCGATTCCATCCTCATCTTCGGTCGCTGCAGAGCGGCTGGACGCTGAAGTGCTGTCGACGCTGCGCTCGCTGATTTCCGGCTTTGCCTCGCTGCAACGCGCCATCGAAGCCACGCGCCGCTACAGCCAGACAACAGACCCGCAGGTACAGGGGCGCGCGCTGGCCCGCTGGCAACTGCTGGCGACCATCCACCCCTTGCTGAAGCAATACATCGACCTGGGCGTCGCGCCGGGGACGCTGCTCCATGACGTTCCGCTCTTGGTGCCGGCCATTCGCCAGGCAGAGGCGGAGATCCGCGAGCGGGGCGAATTCGGGGGATGGGGAACGGGCCGGTGACGCGGAGCCGTCGGCCCTGCACCCGGTCAATGGTGAAAGTGGATGCCCTGCACCTGCATGATGGCGTCAAAGGCATCATCACTCAGCCGCCAGCCATGGCGGCTGGCGACAAAGAAGCAACGGTAACGATCCGGAATGCAGGTGTCCGGATCAGAGCCCGCCTCGACAGATAACCTGAGCAGCTCTCGGGCGGTTTCGGGATTGATTTGCGACAATTGCATGATGGGCTCCTGAAACACAGAGGATCAGATTATGCCCATGCAATATGCCCTGTTCTGAGCACGGTCAAATCGATTGCAAAACATCCAGCGTCGCATCAAGGCTGCATTGGCTGACTCTCGGCCCACAGGCGCTGCCATTCACGCCGGTAATCCGCAGCCAGAGACGGCACGTTCCAGAGCAGCAGGACATTTTCCGCATTGGCCTTGACCGCCGCCTGACTGTAGTTAAACGAGCCGGTTTCAACGGTCTTGCCATCGATCACCATGAATTTGTGATGATGAATGGCATAGTTGCCATTCAGGCGAACCGGAATGCCGCGCTGCACCAGCATGGAAAGGGCGGTGAATTTCCCGTCCCGGGCCGGCTGATTAGCCTTGCGATCCGCGACCACCCAGACTTTGACCCCGCGCTTCGCCGCTGCCAGCAGAGACTGGGCAATCGGTTTGCTGGTAAAGCCATAGGCAGCCACCAGAATCTCCTGTTGCGCACTGTCAACGCCCTTTTGCACCACTTTCAGCGAACTGCCGCCAGGTGAAAACCCCAGGTCATAGGCAGCGCCGGCCGGGATCGGTGTGGCCGCCAGGGCCGAATGGGCAATAAAAACAAACAGCAACAAGAACCGCTTCATGGCATCCCCAGAGAAAAGCGCCATGATAGCGGCACGACGGCTCTGCTTACCAGTGCTCCACCGCAATCGAAATGATCATCACATGGGCCGCCAGGCCAACGGTCAGCAAAATCCAGAAACCACCGATACGTTGTTTCATGCTGCATTCTCCTCGTGCGGGACATGCTGCATGTTAGGTAGCGCCTCATCAAAATTGCATAAAAAATTGACCATCCCAAAGCACAGCATGCACCTGAAATCACTCAGAACAACGCCAGTTCGCCGGCCTGCTCTTCCAGGGCGTGCTGTCTCTCAAATTGATAATCAAACTGGCTACCAGGTGTCAGCATCAGACCAACCGTCAGCGACAGGTGACAGCCAGGACCGATCTGTGCCTGGTAGTGGCGCTGCAGGGACAGCGACAACATGTCCAGATGCCGCAGACAGGCGCTACCCAATATCAGCGGCGTCGACATGCCAACATGATGAAAAGGCACGCACAGCGCGCGATTGACCGCGCCGCAAATCATGTTGGCCACTTCGCCATACGCATCCAGCAGGTCCTGGCCGCGCGGGGGCTCGGCGCTGCGAAGCAGACGACCGAGACAGCACGCCATTTCCTCGCTGTCTTCAAAGTGGAACAGATGCAGCAGGCGGAACTGATAGCTGGAGATATTCAGCAGGATCAGCGCCTGGCCGGGCGCCGTCGCGATCTGTTGCGCGGGGTCGCAGGAAGTCACCACGCAGGAATCAGACAGATCGACCCGGCAGCCATCCTGCAAGGCCTGCTGATAAAGCTGATCAAGTGATGTTCTGGTGGCCGCCGTGATCATGCCGCAACCTCGGCATGCAGCTTGCCAAACAGGCTGTCGCTGGCACTTTGCAGACTGAACACCGCGGTACGGATCATCTTCCCGCTGGCCTGCAGATCCTGAAAGGTCGTGGTGGTCACCAGATCATTGCGCTCCAGGTTCTTCTTGTACTCGCCGGACAGGACGCCGGCATTGAGTGCCAGATCACGCACACCATCCGCCACCACGGCAAAGCCCCGCCCCTGCTCACCCGCACGCGCCGCCTCGATCGCCGCATTCAGCGCCAGCATGACAACACTCTTGACGATGGAGGCAAAACGCTCATTTTGCTCACGTAATCGCTGATTGTTCACCAGGATGGCCTGCATCTCTTCATGCCAGCGCTCAATGGTCTGCACCAGGCCGAGCAAGCGCGACATCTCCTCGGCCAGGGCCCGCTGCTCGTCCTGCAAAGATTGCTGCCATTGCGCGTAGCGCGCTGCCCAGGCCTTGTCTGCCGCCAGCATGGCCTCGCTGCGCGCCGACTCGCAATGCGCAGGCAAGGCGGCTTCGCTTTGCTGCAGGGCCAGAGACAGACGCGAGTTCTCGGTCTGCAATTGATCGATCTGTGCCTGCAAGTCCGCCAACCTGTGTGCATCCAGCGCCTGCCCTGACGCCTGACTGTGCAGCATCGCCACTTCCTGCCCCTGCTGCAACAGATCCAGTGTCAGCCGGCGCACCCGCTGCCGCAGCCATAGGCACAACATGATCAAACCCGTCACCAGTACAACCAACACCACGATCCCCGCCATCACGCCATCCATTCCGCCCGCGCTTTCAGACAAACGCCCCGGCCAGACCTGGCGGGGCGACACACATGCGTTGCTGCCGATTACTCGGCGACCAGCTTCTTGAAGGTAGCCAGTACCGCCGCGCCATTGAATGGCTTCACGATCCAGCCCCGAACCCCGGCAGCCTTGCCACGCTCCTTCATCGCCGGACTGTTTTCCGTCGTCAGCATGATCACGTTGACCGCCATGTTTTTCAGCTCCTGACGGATCTTTTCCGCCATGGTCAGGCCATCCATATTCGGCATGTTGACATCACTGACCACCAGCCTGATGCCCGGATTGGCACGCAACTTCTCCAGCCCGTCCCTGCCGTCCACGGCCGGAATCACCGTCAGGCCATTGGCCTTGAGAAAATCACAGACTTCGTTACGTACCGCACTGGAATCATCCACCATCAATACTTGTGCCATTTTCGTTTCCTCTCACCATCTCGGTGCAAAAGTGTGTCTGTCTGCGCCGAGATCAGGCGATGGCCTGCGGATGCTCGACGAGTTTGTTTTCACGGATCTCCACCTGCACCGCCAGTGCCGCAGGCAAGGTGACCACCGTCTCGAAGCGGCGAAAATCCGCGCCGGCTTCCTGATCCAGGAAGCGCAGGCAGATCTGGCCATTCTCACGTTTGATAAACGACTGAACCGCATCCATGCCCACCCCGCGTCCGGACACTTCGCTGAGCTGACTGGCGGTAGAAAAACCAGGACGGAAAACCAAGCTGGCGACAGCCTCATCATCGAGCGCGGCATCCCGGGCGATCAGCCCCTGCTCGATGGCGCGCTCGCGGATCCGCCCCAGCGCCAGACCCCGGCCATCATCACTCAGACGCAGCACCAGATGGTCACCCGTCTTGTTCACTTGAATTCGAATGGTTCCTTGTGCCGGCTTATGCAGCGCCTGCCGCTCCTGCGCGGTTTCCAGGCCATGATCGACCGCGTTGCGCAGCAGATGCATGAAGACGTTTTTCAGGGTGCCGGCGATCTGGCTGCGCAGCACATAGCCGTTATCCTGCAGCAGCACCTGCGGCGGCAGCTTGCCCAACTCTTCCGCCAGCGAAGGCAGGGAGGACAGCACCCCGGACAACATATCCTGCAGGGACTCGGTCCCCATGCGATTGAGCAGTTGATGCACGGCCTGGTGCACGGCAATCAGCTCATGCAGATTGCCCGTGTTGACCGACTCCAGCCGTGCCAGCGTTTCCTGGATCTGTTCGCGCTCCACCAGCAGATAACGCTCGGCACTCCCCCGCCGACCCGGCCCCTTGCGCCCCAGCGACACCTCGTTGATATGGGCGTAGTGTTCGACCAGAGAACGGACCTGGGCCAGTTCGTCCAGCAATTGCGGCGTATCCCAGGCAATCGCCGGCTGCGGCTGACGCAGTTGCTCATAGCGCTGCTCGGCCTGATGCACGGTCTGTGTCAGATGAGTCAGCCCATAGGTACGGGCATTCCCCTTGATGGTGTGCATATTGCGGAACAACTGGGCAATGACCTCGGCCTCTCCGTGCGGACTCTGGCGAATCAGTTGTTCGTTCTCGCCGATAAAACGGATGGCGCTGGTAATGAACTCATGGAATTTCTCCTGGCTGACGGCCAGAATTTCACCAATGATGGCCAGCTCGCGCTTTTGCTGATGCGCCTCCGCTGCCAGCGCGCGCAACTCGGTCACATCCCGCACGCACAGCATCAGTCTCTGGACCCTGTCGTCGTCATCGCAAATCGCCGACCAGCTCAAATCCAGCACCTGCTTGCGACCATCCGGCAACGCCCTTTCCAGCTCCCCGACCAGAAGATGACGGTTGAAATCGAAATTCATGCTGTCTTCGCCGATGCAGGAAGCCATGGCGGCCTCCAGCTGGGACAGGATGTCGGCGCCGAGATGGCTGCCGCGGAACAGCAGGTCCAGAATGTCGCGCCCGGCGATGTGGCGCGTGGCGAGGATGGTTTCCAGATGGGCAGAATATTCCGGGTGCACCCGATGCCCCTCCACCAGGGTCAGAATCCCCTGCGGGATGTTCTGCAACATGGCCTGAATGTCATGGGTCTTCTGACGCACCAGTGCGGTGCTGGACTCGATCTGCGCCACCATGGCATTGAAGGCCTGCACGGATTTGCCGATTTCGTCCTGCTGTTCCACCGGCACGCGGCGGGAAAAATCCTGACTTTGGGCAATCTCGCTCATGGTGCGCTGCATGCTGCTGATCGGCCGCACGATCTGCCGGTACAACAGCCAGCCGAGCAAGCCCAGTCCCAGCAGCGTCACCAGCGTCACCAGGGACAAGGTCGCCGCAGTGCCTGCCAGACTCTGATTGAGGGCCTGGATCGCTTCGTCCTTGCTGCGGTTCTTTTCTACTCGCAGGGTGCTGACGATTTGCTGCAGATTGTCCTGATATTGCAGCACACTGGCGGCAAAGGTGGCATTGGCCATGTCATTCTGACCGGCGAGCTTGAGCCTGACCGCATCGGCAATGGAATCGAAGTAACTGTCGAGCACTTCAGCAGCTTGTTGTACCAGACCATGCTGGATGGCATTGCTGGCCAGACGCCCCTGCAATGCCAGCTGTGTCCGTAGCAATTGCTCGCTGTCACCGAGGGTGGTCTGAGCCTGCCCCAACAGCCGTGCATCTGTCGCCTGCAACACATTCATGGTGGCTAGCTGAACATCCTTCAGTGCGGAGACCAGATCGGCCGAGGCCAGCGCACTGGGCACGGCCCCTTCCGTGACTGACTTCACCGCACGGGCATTGGCGCCGGCCTGCCAGATGGCATAGCCCCCGATCGACAGGATGGCCAGAAAGCTGACCAACACCAACCATGCAATACGATTTCGTATGCTCACGCGGCACCTATGACATTCGGATTTTTAAAGCGATTCCATGCGAATCGGCCCCAAATTTGGAAGGCACTTTATGCGCTGATCGTTGCAGGCTGGTGACAGAAAAGTGACGCTTTTTCTGCCGGAGGGATATGAATCACCGCATCCCTCGTTTTCCTTATCTCCATCGTCATTCACTGAACCAGACCCCGTCATGTCAGTCCCCTCTGCAGCAAAAAGGCGACAACCACATGCCGCGTCGGCGTAACACGCTGAATCCCCATCAAAGACCCACCAATACTGAAGCCCGCCGACTCGACTTCCTTATTCAGCCCCATTTTTCATGATTATTGGCACATCGTTTCATTGATTAATGTCAACAAGGCAACTATCAACCCATTGTTATCCGTTAGCAGGACAGGATATGCTCACTTCCGTCGATTCCTTGGCATAACCCAAACGGAATAAGCCGACTGTTGGCAACAATTTAAGCATCCCGAACACCAACTCACTCAGGAGTGCAACATGCGTTACCCGTCCGAACCGTACAAGATCAAGGTTGTGGAACCGTTTGCCGTCACCACGCGCGAACAGCGTCAGGCCCATATCGAGGAAGCGGGCTACAACACCTTCCTGCTCAAGTCCGAGCAAGTCGGCATCGACCTGCTGACCGACAGCGGCACCACGGCCATGAGCGACAATCAGTGGGCCGGCATGATGATGGGTGACGAGGCGTACTCCGGCAGCCGCAACTTCATTCACCTGCAGGAAGTCGTACGCGAGTACTACGGTTTCAAACATATCGTGCCGACACACCAGGGCCGCGGGGCAGAAAACATTCTGTCGACCCTGATGATCAAGGACGGAGACTTTGTGCCGGGCAATATGTACTTCACGACAACCCGGGCTCACCAGGAGCGCAATGGCGCCTCCTTCGTCGACATCATCATCGAAGAGGCGCACAACTCGCAGTACGAACATCCGTTCAAGGGCAATGTGGACGTGATGAAGCTGCAGGCACTGATCGAAAAAGTCGGCGCCGACAAGATTCCTTATGTCTGCGTGGCCGTGACGGTCAACCTGGCCGGTGGTCAGCCGGTCAGCATGCAGAATCTGCGTGAAGTGAAAGCGCTGTGCAGCCAGCACAACATCCCGGTAATGTTCGATGCCACCCGCTGCGTGGAAAATGCCTACTTCATCAAGGAACGCGAAGAAGCCTACAAGAACGCCAGCATCGCCAGCATCCTCAAGGAAATGATGAGCTATGCCGACGGCTGCACCATGAGCGGCAAGAAAGACTGCCTGGTCAATATTGGTGGTTTCCTGTGCATGAATGACGACGAGCTGTATCAACGTGCAACGGAAATCGTGGTGCTGTTCGAAGGCATGCCCTCCTACGGCGGCATGGCCGGCCGTGACATGGAAGCCATGGCACGCGGGATTGAAGAGTCGGTGGACTTCCACTATATCGAGCACCGCATCGCCCAGTGCCGCTATCTGGGCGACAAGCTGACGGCAGCCGGTGTGCCGATCGTGCGGCCGGTAGGCGGTCACGCCGTCTTCCTCGACGCCCGTGCCTTCCTGTCGCATCTGGATCAGGAAAAATTCCCGGCTCAGGCGCTGGCCGCCGAGCTGTACCTGGAATCCGGGGTACGCAGCATGGAGCGCGGCATCGTATCGGCAGGCCGCAACAAGCTGACCGGCGAGCATCACAAGCCCAAGCTGGAGCTGGTGCGCCTGACCATTCCGCGCCGGGTCTACACCTATGCCCATCTGGACGATGTCGCCGATGCGGTCATCAGCCTGTATCAGCGCCGCAGCCAGATCAAGGGTCTGAAGATGGTGTACGAACCCAAGCTGCTGCGCTTCTTTACCGCGCGTTTTGAACCGCTGAAGTAATTCCTTTCTCTGGCATGCGTTGTGCCCTCCCGCTCAGGCCGGAGGGCATTTTTTTTCATGGGGGAGACATTGTCTGTGCCGCCAGCACCGCCTAGATTGAAAGCAGAACCTCTTCGCGGGAGCAATGCATGATGCGCACCTGTCTGCTTGTCTGCCTGTCAGTCTGTTTGAGTGCGACCGGCCCCGCCCTGGCGCAAGCCAGCGAGGGCAGCGGCCTGCGGCTTCCGGCGACGTGGCTGCAGATCAGCGGCACCGACGCGTACGGACCGGACGGCGATGCGCACGGCGTTGAGCTGACATCACTGAGCGGCAGCAGCAGACATCCGACTTATTTTTCCGCCGGGATACGCAGCACCCCGCTGGCCTGGGCCGTCCCCTGGCAAACGGAAAGCCAGAGCAGGCACTTCCATGGCCGGCTGGGCATGGGCTGGCTGATTACCCCGGGATTATTGCTGGTGCCGTTTACCGAAATGGGCCATGCGTCCTGGCAGAAGTCCGGCAGCACCAACGGGCCGTCACAAGGGGTGGACTACTACGGCGTGGGGACGCTGGTGCAATACCAGCTGGCCCCGCACTGGCAGCTGACCGGCAGCGCACTGCTTGGACGCAATCAGGGAAATGCGGCACCGGGCAACGACGCGCTCAATGGCAGTGTGCCGCTCTACCGGCTGGGCGTGGGGGTCGATTACCAACTGAATGACAGGCTGCATGGCAGTCTGGGGATTGACTACCGTTACTCGCGCCTGGGGATGCCCGGCTTTTCCACCATGCCGCCCCAGAGTCAGGAGAGCAGCCCGGGAGCGGCCAGCATCAGCCTGGGCCTCGGGCTGTCTTTCTGAACAGGGAGATGATCCGGCCCATCGGTACCTGACTCAGCCCATGGCATGGGCACAACCGTAGAAAAACATCATCCACACCAGTGCCACGCTGCATTGCCAGAAAAATCCGGTTTGGCCGGCATGGGCCAGACCTTGCTTGATCCTTTTCATGATTCGCTCCTTGTCTGCTGACGGGCGGGCACTGTCCCCGCCCCCCTCTTTTCGACCTGCGCGGCCAAAAATGAAGGGGATTGTCAGACAAAAAGCGACGGCCATCGAGGGCGTGATGGCAAGCGGCGCAATCAGTGTCCGCTTTGCTGCAGCAGTGCCAGGGGGTCGAATCCGAGACGCAACGCCCCCCAGTGGCGGCCATTGACCATCACAGGCAAGGAGACCTCCGACAGCACTTCACCCGTATCCCGACAATAGGTGTGCAGCAGGAACGGCTTGGTATTGCGCGCCGACTTGAGGCCGGCCGGGTCATTGAAAATGCGCTTGTCGCGGCTGTGCACGACATCATGCGCCGGATCACCGGTCTGGGGCTGCGAGGCGCGGCTCATATGGGTCGGCGCATACCCCTGATTGTCGGTCATGACACAGAAGCGGCTGGCAGGGATTTCCGCCGCGCAGGCGTCGTACACCGCCTGCAAGGCACGCTCCAGCTGACGGTCATAGCTGGTGCTGTATTTCTGTGGCTGGGTGCCGGGAATCGGCTGATAACGCTGGTCGAAGATATCCAGACCGTTTGCCTGGCTGCGGGTCAGCAGGTTCTGCAGCTCATCCCGCGCACTGCGCACCCGGTTGACCATCTGGTCAAAGGGCCCCTCGCCCACCACAAAACGCGATACCAGTTCCTGCACCTGCTCGGTATCTCCGGCCAGTTCGTTGGCTGCCTGCTGGGTCAGATCCAGGCGTTGCTTGACATGCTCGCCCAGCGAGTGGATTTCTGAAACGTGTCCGTTGATCTGGCGGTTGGAGTCGGCCAGACGATCCAGCGTCCCGACCATATCACCCAGACTGCCGGCGGTACGTTCAAAGTCGCCGATCATGCTGCTGAAATTGGCCGAGGCACGCGACACGACCTGACTGGCCTCGGTGGTGCCGGCACGGATTTCTCCGGTTTCCACTTCGGTATTGCCCACCAGGGTCAGCATGCCTTCGATGTTGCCGGAAATTTCGTTGGTCGCCACCTTCACCCGTTCGGCCAGCTTGCGTACCTCATCGGCCACAACAGCAAAACCCCGTCCCTGCTCGCCGGCCCGGGCTGCTTCGATGGCGGCATTCAGCGCCAGAAGATTGGTCTGGTCGGAAATGTCCTGAATCAGGGAGACAATCGATTTGATGCTGGCGGAACGCTGGCTGAGATCCTCGACCGTGGTATTGAAATGCGTGACCTGCTCGCTGATCACGCCGATGCGTTCAGCGACCAGATTGAGTTCTTCATAGGACGAGCGGGCCACGCCCAGATTGGTCTCGGTGGTTTCGGCAATGCCGTGTGCCTGCACCGTCAGTTGCTCGACGCCACGGGTCGATTCGTCGCTGGTTTCATGCACCCGGGTGGCAGACAGTGCCTGTTCGCGCGCCATCTCCAGCGATTCGCTGACGTTCTTGCCGGTGCGGGCCGAATCAAGCGCAATACGCACCGACATCAGGCGAACGTGACTGATGATTTCGCGCATCTTGGTGACGAAGCGGTTATACGACAGCGACAGTTCACGGATTTCATCAAAGGTCACGGTCGGGATATTGCGCGACAGATCACCCTCGCCGTCGCCAATCTCATTGAAGATGGTAATGATCATGCGCAAAGGCCGCACAATCAGAAAACGCAGGTAGCAGATTTGCAGCACGATGAAGACGGCGCAGAACAGCCAGAAGACCCAGGTCCACAACAGCACCGAATCCACATTGCCGGCCAGCACCTGGCGGGCACCTTCGCTGACCGGACCCGCACGCAACTGGCTGCGGACATCATCCAGCCGCCAGTAGAGATAGACCGTCAACATGAGCTGAAACAGACTGATGAACAAAAAACTGGCCAGCTTCTTGCCCAAGCTGTTCCAGAAAGTCTTTTCGATGCACTGATACAGGCGCCAGAACCAGGCCATGCGAGTCTCTCCCATCTCTCCCCACTGTCTTGTCTGTGGGGATTTTTATCTAGCCTGAGATTGTCACTTATATTTCATAAAATGACCAGTGCATTAAAAACGGATCACAGGTCTTTAAGCAGCTGTTTTTCAAGTGCCTCTTGCAAACAGCAGCAATTACTAATATTGACCATTATCAACCTTGAGGCAAATGCAGAGATCGGCGGAAGATTGCGTGCCGATTTGATCCGGATCAGAGGGGGGACATCCCATGCGACCTACGCGCATGGGATAATCAGGCCATCGAGCTTATGGGCGGAGAGTCGGATCGATGAAACAAAAGCGTCTTGCACTGGGTCATGCCCGCCAGCTGTTGCGGGTGACCGTGCGCTGTCCACATGGCATCAGTGTCGACTTTGAGTACTGTGTGCCGACGCGCGGCCAGGAAAACGAACGCCGCGCCGCCCTCGCCCGCACGATCAGGAACCATCGCCATACCTGGCGACGCATTGAACAGGGTCAGAGCATTTTCGGCCGCTGCCGCTGCTGCATGCAGGCCAATACCGCTCAGGCTGCCTGAGCCTTGAGTGCCGCCACCAGTGATGGCAATGCCTGCATGTGATGCAGGACCTGGTGCGCTCCGGCAGCCTGCAGGCGGTGTGCCGGGATCAACCCCGCATAGCCCAGCACGGTCATGCCGGCCGCCTGTCCCGCCATCACACCGCTCGGCGTCCCTTCGACAACGATACAATCCTGCGGTGCCACGCCAAACTGGCGCGCAACCTGAAGATAGAGATCGGGGGCGGGCTTGGGCTGCGCGATGTCACAGCCACTGAACAGGCTGCGCTCAAACCGCAACAGCAAGCCGGCCAGCCCAAGCGTGGTTCGCATCCGGCCATAGGAGCCGTTCGAAGCAACGCACTGCGTCACCTCGATCTGATCCAGCGCCTCGACTACCCCCTCAACCGGGCGGACCCCGGCCTGCAAGGCCAACTGGCTGCGCAGACGATAATGCTCAACAAAATCCGGCGGCGGCGGATGCCCCAGCATCTCCGCGACCCTGGCCAGACACTGAGGCATCGACAAGCCGATGAAATGTTCCAGCAGGTACTCCAGCGTCACCGCCAGCCCCAGCTCATTCAGCATGTCGGCAAACACTTGATGAGTAATGCGCTCGCTATCTACCAGCACACCATCGCAGTCGAGAATCAGCAGGGAAGTCATATTCGGACATTGTCATATGCACCGAATAAGATATTAGCATATTGAATATTTATCGCCATGACAGTAGGGACAGGCCTGACAACCAACAAGCCGGCGCACCAAGCCAACCAAGGGACGGCCAAGCGGTACGGAGAGGAAACAGGCAGAAAGGCGAACCCTGGCTTTGCTGAGATTCGGGTGCACGACTTGAAACATACCTTCCGGCAGCGCTTGGCTGGCGTGCCATTCGAGGATCGGCAGGTATTGCAGGGTCCCATGACGACGCATGACTCAACGCCGGAGATCGGGCATCTGGTCGAAATGGCGAATCGCGTGCTTGAGACGGACAACCGGCTGTGGGGGAGTGGTTAGTTTGACACCGGGTGTTTCGTGGTGAGAATCGGCCAGAGAGCTAACAGCCACGCGGCTATGAGCTGATTTTGATCGTCAAGGAAGTAGTGCACAAAAGCGATTAGAAATGGCAGGAGGTTGACGATTCTTGCACGGTTTTTGGCACTGTAGCGAATGCTTGTTAACACGTTTCGGAGGGCTGTACGACAAAAGCAGGCGTCGTTTGCTGCGTCTCTGGTTCTGAATGTGGCTTGAGGTCGTAAGTAGAAGCAGGACGTATTCGGTCGTTCAACCAGAGCATCCAGAAGCAAGGCTCTTACGGCCTCAAGAGCCTCTTCCCGCTCCGACATGCCTTGATGCCACTGTCAAAGCGATTATCATAACGTAACGCGTAGATATATCCAATTAAGCAACGAGGGCGGCGACGGCCATCTCGATGCCTTCTTTGCCTCCACCACGTACCGCGTAGTCATAAAGAAATGCCACCACAGCACCTCTCTTCTCCGGTTTGAGGCTCAACCCTTTGGCTTGCAAGGTTTGATCCAGGAGCGTTTCTACCATGCGTAAAGTTTCGAGGTCGATCTGGGTCGGACCCGTGGGTTTGGCTTGGGAAATAGATGCTATCGCCTGCTGCAAATGATCCGCCTGGTCGTTGCAGGACTCCTGCACCGGTAGATAGCGCTCGGGTACGGCATAGACACGGCGCGTCCCACCGATTCCTTTACGCTCCTCAAAATACCAGCCCTCGCTAGCCGCTCGCTCGATGACCTTCCCTTTGCTTGATGGCAGTCCGGGAAGCTTCAGCGCGGCAATTTCTGCTGCTGACAAGAGTTTTTGGGGTGGCACACTTATTCCTCAAAAAGTGTTCCCTTTTGGGAACGGTTATCTAGCGCCAGGGGTTTTTATTTTTATCAATAAAAATCATTTGCTTATGTAGGCAATATGCTTCCGTGCGCCCCATAGTAAAGCGTTCCATTGGGAACACTCTTGACGGAACACTTTGGAACGCTTAATGTGTGCATGCCTAATCAACTCAAAGGATTATGGAATGAACACACAACCCGCCGCAAAAAAAGACGCCATCGACTGGCATCGCGCGGACATCGTGGCAGCGCTGCATAAAAAGGGCTGGTCGCTGCGAAAGCTGTCCGTAGGCGTTGGGCTGAGTCCCGGCGCACTCAATAACGGGCTAGATCGCCCATGGCCAAAAGCGGAGCGAATCATTGCCGCCGCCATCGGCGAAGCACCCGAAACCATCTGGCCGAGCCGCTACGCCAAACGCCATTTTAAACCGGTTCTGCCTCCTCTCGCTCATGCACGTTCAGCTGCCGAGTTTTCTTCGGCTGCGGCATGAACTGAATCGTAATTCCGCTAAGCCAAAAACGCTATCTAAGCGTTTCGCGCACGCATGGAGCGAGACATGAGAAACAGAAAATGGAAATCAGTTCGACCAGCTAGCCTCAGCGAGGCATTCGAACTGTGCGTGGAGTACGCAGGCGAACATCGCCGTCCAATTAAGGTTCTGGCCGATCTGATGGGGGTGGAGCTAAAGACCCTGTATCGCTGGTTGGCAGATACCTCGATGCCGTTGAATCGGCTCCGCCAGTTTGAAACTTTTTGTGGCATTGCGTTTGTGAGCGAGTACCTATGCTTGGCGCATGGCGACCGAGTGGTCGTTGAAATCCCGAGTGGCAAACGCGCAGGCGTTGCTGCGCTCTCGGAGGTTCAAGTCAACGCTGCCTCAGCTTTGGCGTTGCTATCTCAGTTTTACCAGAACGGCCAAGGAGTAGAAGAAACACTTTCTTGTTTGACGCGCACTTTGACCGAGTTCGCCTATCACCGCCAAAACGTGATGAAGGCGGCGCAACCGGAACTGGCCTTGTTTGGCGAGGCTGAGCAATGAGCGCAATCAAGTCACATTATGGCGCGGCGGAGCTGGCTGCAATGAAGTTGCCAGTCCTGCCGACATCTAAGGGCAAGCTGATCGCCCGCGCTGATCGCGAGGGATGGCCTTACGTAGAGGTGCCCGGCAGAGGTGGCGTGCGGCGTGAATATACCCCCCCTGCAAATGTCATCGCCGCCATTAAGGCCAAAGCAGCGGAACAAGTAGCGACCACTGTTACCGCGCCGATATTGCCGTTGCGTCGAGAGGCGCAACTATCCCTGATTGAAACCGAAGGCCAAGCACTCAAGGCTGATGCCCGTAAAGGCGTGCTGCAGGCGCTGGAACTGCTGATGCAGCGGTCCGGTTATCCCATGAAGAAAGCGGCTACTGTGTTGCTCGACATGGCACGTGTGGGCGCGGCAAACGAACAAGTTGTCGGCATGCTCAAGATGGCGCGGGACAACCGTGGTCGGACCAGCCTGGATGGGCTGCCGAGCGTGCGTAGCCTGCTGCGGTTTGTCGAGTACGAGCGCGCCGGCATGCTCGCGCCAAAGAAGCGCGAACGTGACATGACCGTGCCAGAGTGGGCACCGGCCTTCCTGGCCTACTACCAGCGCCCGGAAAAACCGACCGTCGAGCATGCATACCGCGAATTCCTCAAAGCATGGGGAGCCGAGAAGCCGCTCGCCAAGGTGCCGAGCGTGTGGCAAGTGCGCCGCTTCCTGCAGAAGGTCGGCAACGTCAGCCGCGAGATCGGACGGCTGGGTGAGCGTGAGCTGAAAACCCTCAAGCCGTTCATACGGCGCGGGTTTGAGAACCTGCTGCCGGGCGATATCTACAGCGCAGACGGCCACACCTTCGACGCCGAAGTACAGCACCCGCTGCATGGCCGCCCGTTCCGGCCGGAAATCACCACCGTGGTCGACATCGCCACCCGGCGGGCGGTTGGCTGGTCTATCGGTCTGGCGGAGTCGGCCCTGGCCGTCCTCGACGCGTTGCGTGACGCCTGCCTCAAGCATGGCATTCCGGCCGTGTTCTACGTCGACAACGGCTCAGGTTACAAGAACGAGATGATGCTGGACGTGGCTACCGGCTTTATGGCTCGCCTTGGCATCGAGATGATCAACAGCCTGCCGTACAACTCCCAGGCGCGCGGCGTGATCGAGCGCTTGCACCAGATCATCTGGATCAACGCAGCAAAGAGCCTGCCTGGCTACATCGGTCACGACATGGACCGCGAAGCCAAGCTGTCGATCTTCAAGCTGTCACGCAAGGCTATCGCCCATTCAGTCAAGCCCGGCGAGGCAACGGCTATGCCGCTGATGGCATGGACCCGCTTTGTGGCGTTCTGCGAGGAAAAGGTGGCCGAGTACAACGACCGGCCGCACCGCAGCCTGCCGAAGATCACCGACCCGGCCACCGGCCGCCGTCGCCACATGACCCCGAACGAGAAGTGGGCGCTGCATGTCGCTCAGGGCTTCGAAGCGCATCGCGTCACCGACGATGAAGCGCGGCCACTGTTCCGCCCGCAAGTGCTGCGCACCGTGCGCCGCTGCGAACTGGAGGTGTTCGGCAACCGCTACTTTGCGCGCGCCCTGGAGGAGTTCCACGGCGAACAGCTGCGCGTCGGCTACGACATCCACGATCCCCACAACGTGTGGGTTTACGACGACGAGGGGCGCTTCCTTTGTACCGCTGAGCTGGATGCCAATAAGCGCGACTACATGCCGAAGTCGGTTATCGACCGCGCCCGCGAAAAGCGCGCCGCCGGCCGAGAAAAACGTCTGACGGCGAAGCTGGTCGAGGTGCGCGAAGAGTTGCATGGCACCCCGGTGCTCGAACACATCGACACCGTCACCATCCCCGGCTTCATGACCATCAACCGCGAGCAGTTGGCCGCCCGCGCCCGCGCATTGGACACCGTGGAGATCGAGTTGGCCCCGCAAGAGCTGAACACCCCGGAACCGTTGCCGGAACCGGTATCCGATCTGCCGGCTTGGTCGGTACCGGCCAGCCCGGAGGCACGCTGGCACGAGTGGCAGCGCCTGAATGGCATGAACGAGGAGGAAATCGATAGCGAGAAGGCAAGGAAATGGCGGCACACCTATCAGGCGACCGCCGAGTTCCGAACTTATCAGCGCAAGAGCGCTTAACGACCCACTGCCGCTGCAACGGCACTGATCAACTTACCAAAGGAAATTCGATCATGACGCAACCTCAACCAATGGTCAATCGCGTAGCCAACATCGCCAATCTCGATCTGGTCGCCGTCGCCGCCGAGAAACTGTTGTCCCGCGTCGAAGGCTTGCCCGGTATCGGCGTGATGTATGGCGAGGCTGGGCGTGGCAAGACCATCGCCTGCAGCGCACTGGCCAATCATACCCGAGGCTACTACGTGCAGATGCGTAGCGCCTGGAACCGCAAGGCGCTACTGGAAAAGATCCTGTTCGAGATGGGCATCAAGCCGGCCGGCACGATTCCCAACCTGCTGGATCAGGTGTGCGAGCAAATCGCCGCCAGCCGTCGCCCGCTGATTATCGATGAATTCGACTTCTGCCTGCGCACCGACGGGCTGATCGAACTAGTGCGCGACATCTACGAGGGCAGCCAAGGCACGCTGTTGTTGGTGGGCGAGGAAACCATCCCGCAGAAGCTCAAACGCTGGGAGCGTTTCCATAGCCGGGTAATGGCCTGGATTCCCGCTATGCCGGTCAGCCTGGAAGACGCTCGCAAGCTGGCCCCGATCTACTGCCCGGATGTGGTGATTGCCGAGGATCTCTTGGCACACGTGGTCGAGGTGGCGCACGGCTCGGTGCGCCGGGTCTGCGTCAACCTGACCCGCATCCACGAGGAAGCCATGATGCTGGCCGAGTCGGAGATGAGCCTGGACAAGTGGGGCGAGCGCGACCTGTATACCGGCGAAGCGCCGAAGCGTCGGGGGGCCTTCTGATGGCGGCCACCAACAAAATCCGGCAACCGGCCGATTTGGAAATGCTCGGAGGCAAGAGCAAACGCCAGCGTCTGTGGGAGGTTATCCGCGCGTACCGCGACGGTTTCACTTTGCGCGACATTGCCTACGACACCGACGTCGACATGACGACCACTCGCTCCTACCTGCAGTCGCTGGAGCGTGGCGGATTCATCCAGCAGAGCAACGAAACCGTGCACATTTGCGACGAGAAGCAATACCGGCTGCTCAAGGATAACGGCTTGGAGGCACCGAGGCTGACTCGGGATGGGCAGCCGGTGATCCAGGGGCGTGCCCAGGAGCAGATGTGGCGCACCATGCGCATCCTGGGCGGCGACTTCAACTATCAGGAGCTGGCCGGCCTGGCATCGACCTCGGAAGTCGTGGTGTCGCCCATTGCGGCGCGCGACTACCTTAAGCACCTGGCGCATGCCGGCTATGTAGCGGTGGTGGCCAAGGGCAAAGGCCGCGGAGCGGGAGGCGTGCCGAGCCGCTACCGTTTCAACCGCAGCCGCTATACCGGCCCGCGTCCGCCGATGGTCCAGCGCACCAAGTCCATCTATGACCCGAATCTGGGCAAGGTGGTCTGGCAGGAGGAGGTCGACCATGACGACCTCTGAGCCGCACTGGATGGCACTGCTACGCGCCGAGGCCCAGCGCACCAGCATGCGAGCCGTGGCCAGCGCCCTGGGCTATAGCCCCACCACTGTGAGTCTGGTCCTGTCCGGCAAATACCCTGGCAAGACGGACCGTATCGCCAAAGCCGTGCTGGCGCTGCTCGATGTCGTCGAATGCCCGCACATCGGGCAGAGCATGCCGCTGGCCGAGTGCCATGGCCTGGCCCTTGCGCCGGCCCCCACCCATCACCCCATGAAGCTGAGCCATTGGCGTGCTTGCCAAGGCTGCCCACATCGACCGAAAGGAGAATGACCATGCAAACGCAAGCCATTCAGCAACATCGCCCGCCGTTCAATGCCGTGCTGCAGGCCGCCACGCTGAAAGTCGCCGCCGCCATCGAGAAGCTGAGCCAGCGCGGTCTGGCCGTGGTGTCGGTCGAGCTGGATACGCCCTCTCGTCCGACTATCCGCATCCAGACCTGCGCCAAGTGCCAACAAATGATCGCCAATCAGCAGGCGGTCTACTACAGCTTCGGCCAGAACAGTCATTTCGGCCCTTACCGCGAAGGGCAATTCATGGTGGACGGCTGCCGCGTCGTCTGGATGGAGTTCGGTCATTGAGCACACCAGAACTGGACGTGGTGACCAAGCAGCGCCTGGCGCAGGAGGTCGAGCAACTGGTGCGGATGGGCATGGATCGCAAGAAAGCCCGCCGCATCGTCTGGGAGGACTACCAGGAGGAGCAGGCCGCATTCGCCTCCGAGACTCTGCCCGATCCAGATCCGCCCCAACCGGAACCGCGCCCGCCGGACACGCCTGTACCGGAGCCGCCCCCAGTGACGGGAGTAGTGCCAAAACTCGCGCAAGCAGTACCAGAAGCACGGTTTTTTACGCCGGAACGGCTGCAGAAGAACCGGGCCGAGCTGGCAAAAGTAAAACGTTTAATCGGACTGAGGAGTTAAACATGAACACCATCCCGGAAGGCTACAAGCAAGACGCCAAGGGTCGACTGATCCCCATCGACGCCATCAAGCCCATCGACATGGAACGTGACCAACTGGTGGGCGAGATCGTGCAAAAGGCCATGGCCGTCAGCACGACGCTGGCCAACTTCAAGACCGCTGTATTTGCTGACATCGGCGCTTTTATCGAACTGTCGGCCGAGCGCTATGACGCCAAGGTCGGCGGAGCCAAGGGCAACGTTTCCCTGGTGAGCTTTGACGGCCGCTTCAAGGTGCAGCGGGCTATTCAGGACACGCTCACGTTTGACGAGGGACTGCAGGCGGCCAAGGCGTTGATCGATGAGTGCGTGCATGAGTGGACCGAGGGGGCGCGCAGCGAGATCCGTGCGCTGATCAACGACGCTTTCGATGTCGACAAGGAAGGGAACATCAGCACCGGTCGCATCCTGTCGCTGCGCCGTCTCGATATCCAGGACGAGAAATGGCAGCGCGCAATGGCGGCGCTCAGCGACTCGGTACGGGTGCAGTGCTCGAAGAGCTACATCCGCGTGTATGAGCGTGTCGGCGAGACCGACCAGTACCGTGCAGTGCCGCTCGATATCGCCAGCGTTTAACCAATCAGAGGAGATGGAAATGAACCAACAAACTATTTCCCAGGCAGCCGAAAAGGCCATGCAGGTCACGCTGTCGGAAACGGCGCAGCTGTCGAACGAAGATGCCAGTGAGTACCTGTCTGCCGTCGCGACAACGGCGATCAGCATGCTGCGGAGCATTGATGGCGAGTCGTTTGTTTATGGATTCCTGCGCAGTGCACTGGCCAGCCTCGGACAAGAGGTTGGTGTCGCCGAAAACCCGTTTGGCGGAACTGCCGGCATCGCTGTGCAGGTCGGCGCGAGGCAGATCGACCCTAACCAGATCCACTCCCTCCAGGAACTGCGCGAGGCACTGCACCAGGCCAATGAGCAGCTGCTCGACCGCGATATTCAGCTGGTCAATCAGAAAGCAGTGCTGCAGCGGGTCTTACGCGATATCGCCCCGATTCTGCTCGCGCATGCCTCTGGTAACGCTGACCAGGTAAAGGGTTTGCTGGACGCGTTCTGCACCCGTCACGTACTGATCAAAAAGCCGGACAGCCAACTGCATTAACCCATGCGAAACCGCCGCGAGGCGGTCTGCCGGGCGTGGTGGCCCGGTACTGATGAGCAGCCAAATGGAGGTAAAGATGATGTTGACAGCAGAACAGAAGGAAAAGGCCATCAAAGACCTGTCCTTCCCTTGGGGGCGTGTCGAGCTGGTTTGTGATGGTCGAAGAATCACGCTCGAAGTGCGTCGAACTAAAAAATCCATGACTTATCGAGTCTGCACGTTCATCGACGGCTTTTTTAAGTTCGAGTGGGCGCATGGCGGCACCGAATACCCAGAGCAGAAGTATTTGCGTAAGTCCGTCAG
The DNA here is from genome assembly GCF_018802765.1 of Paludibacterium sp. B53371. Taxonomy (NCBI): domain Bacteria; kingdom Pseudomonadati; phylum Pseudomonadota; class Betaproteobacteria; order Neisseriales; family Chromobacteriaceae; genus Paludibacterium; species Paludibacterium sp. B53371. Next base: position 1,167,859 of record NZ_CP069163.1, on the reverse strand, counting down.
GCCCAATGTCAGCCCCACGAAACGCAAGGAGTACGAAAAACACATGGGTAAGCGCTGGGTCAAGCAAGACAAGTTTATCAATGGCTCAGTCACCCTCTTTCTCCCGGACTGGGGGAGCGGCAAGGCTGCCATCAACCACCTTTGCAAGGTATGCGACAGCGTCGAGCTAGCAGCAACCCCAAAGGACACATTGGCTTTTGTTGAGGCCTAGAACCCGGTGTCGAGCCTGCGTTAACAGGCTCCGCAACGTGTTTTAACCACCATGTATCCGTGAGCGGCCAGCTCCGATTAACCCTAACCAGGAGTGCCGTCCTCTGACCCGGCCGGCCGCTCACGAATGCATGCACTACAGGAGCCAATGATGAACGACCGTCGCAAGGCGATGATCGCCAAACTGCACATCGCCCGCCAGCAGCTCGGCATGGCCGACGACAGCTATCGGTCACTTCTCGGCCGCATTACTCCGGGGAAGTCGAGCAGCACCCAACTGACGCTGCAGCAACTGGATGACGTGCTAGCCGAGATGCAGCGCATGGGATTCGTGCCAAAGGCATCGCCCAAGCATGGTCGCAGGCCGATGCCCAAGGCAAACCGGACCGCACTCGTCGGAAAGGTCGAAGCATTGCTTGCCGAGGCGAAACGCCCCTGGACTTACGCGGATGCCATGGCCAAGAGGATGTTCGCCGTGGACAAGGTGGATTGGCTTGATACCGAACAGTTGCAGAAGTTGGTGGCGGCGTTGACGTATGACGCCAAACGGCATGGGAGGAGCTTGGGATGAACCTGGACGAAGTGCAGCATCTGTTGCCCGAGATGGCCAAGCTGATCGCCACCCTGATCGGCCTGCCCAAGGCTTTGAAGCTGATCGAGGCTTGGGGCGGCACCACCTTTCCCGTGTCCAAAAACAAGCGCCGTGAGGGCCAGATCCGCTTCGAAGCATTGGCCGATGTGGTCGGGGTGGAGGCGGCCGACATCCTGACGCGCCACTTCGGCGGCGAAGTGCTCTCGATTCCACGCTGTGCAGCAGCGATGCGGGAGGTTCGAGACCGCATGATCCGGGCTGAATTCGACCAAGAGACCCGGCAACACACGGCAGTCTACGCCGTAAACCAACTGGCCAGGCGTTACCATATGACCGAGCGGAATGTGTGGATGGTTCTGAAAAAAGCCGACCAGGGAAACGAGACACGACAAGCAGTGTTATTTTAGTATATCGCCCTTCAAGTCAGGAGCACCGCATAGTAATGAAACGCCGCACAATAACCTTCTCGCTGATCGCGCTGGCAGCGTTTTCCCTGGTGGTCGCCACGACACGTATGGCAAAACCGCCAACAGTCGCTCCCTGTAGCGACGCATGGTTTGTATACATTGAAAAAGAATATGATGCCTCTCCTTCCGACGAAGAAGGGCATGGACCGGACTTTGGTGATCCGTCGTGGTTCTCGTCGTTTGAATACCAGGCGGGGATACCGAATACATCCGGGCGGCTCCCCGATCAGCGCTGCCTGGCTATTCAGCAACAACTCGAACGCCGAACTATCGTTGTTAGCCGTCTATTTGGAGCGATCACGCTCTGGCGTTAGCCTGCTGGTTTTGCCAGGCCAGTCGCTGAGCGCAACCGGCTAACCAATTGAAGTCCAACGTTGCCGGGGCAAGTGTGTCCCTCGCCTTCTTCTTGGTGTGGAAACTCACGATGGCCACCCAGGATTTTGATGTTGAAGAACTCCTGCAGCACCTTAATGAATCTCAGCAAGCTCTCTTCTTGTGCTGACGGCACGGTCGGTTCCTTGAGCCCGACAATGGCCTTGGTGGCTCGTTTGACCGTAGCGATCCAGTCATTGCCCTCCTTGGATTCCATCAAGTTCTCAAGCAGAACGATACCGATGACACCAGTGTTATATGCATTCAGATGCTCGCCTTTGAATCGAATATCACGCCCTTCATACACGTTCCCGAAGCAGTCGATGGCATAGTGATAACCAATGTCAGCTTTGTCCTTCTTATCCATGTGCATCTCTTGGATTTGCTGCAACTGGAGCGCTCCTGGCCCACAAGAATAACTACGCCCAGCGGTATGAATGGCGATTTGCTTATAGTCCCAATCGTCTTTGAGGTCGATGGATTTGCTCTTGTGCGCAGCCCAATCCGAACGAGGGACAAACTCCCCGCCACGGCGCCGAGTCAGCGTGATGATGGCCTCGCGCGTAGCGGCGCGGTCATTCACGGTAACGACCTGGGCGGGCTTGTTCCGGTAGTCAGGCTGTGCTTGAGCACGCGACCAGTGCGTAACGGTATAGTGCGGTTCCGACATTTAGCTCTCCTGGTGGCGTAGTGCGTCTTTGGGCGAGGTGAAAATCAGGTGCAGTTCAATGGCTGCCCCTTGGGACGCGTCGATGTGGGCGAAGCCGTTGTCGTCGGTGGTGCCAGAGATAGGGCTGCCATCAACCTTGCCGACGTAGTGGCGACCTGACAGCGGCTGCTGCGTTTCGCTGTCGAGGAACTGGTATTGCTGGCCTGCATCAATGTTGTGCGTATTGCCAGACATTGAAACGGCGGCAGCCGAGGCATGGCCCAGGGAGCTCTCAGGACCGTTCTCCACTTCCTGATATGACAAGGATTGATTGGCCATCAACTGCGGCGGTGGCATGCAGCCGCAAATGCAATAGTCGCCCTCCAACGCCGGTAACTTACCGTCCATCTTGAAATTCAAGCGTGGCGCAATACACATGATGTAGCCGGGTCGTCCGCACTTTGGGCAGGAGATAGGATCGCCCTCCAGTGCAATCGGTCGGCCTTCTATTTTCTTTAGCCACTCCCCGCCACTGGCAAACACCGTTCCTCCTACCGTGGTGTAGGCACCATCAGTAACGAAATAACGCTTTCTCATGCCTTGATCCCGTTGCGTTCCAGAGAAAAGGCGATATTTTGTTTGAGTGCAAGCAGATCGGGAAGAGGGAACTGTCTGAAAATGACAAAAGCCTAGAGAAATTGGCCGATGTGGGCGTGGCGAACGCTGCCGGCATCTTGACGTGCTATTCCTGTGGTGACGCGCTCCCGAACCAGCGCTAAAAGCCGATCAGGGTAACGAGACGAAACCAGTCGAATTGATTTAGGATATTGGCACTGCAAAAAGCAAGGAAGTGTCATGAAGCGTTACCTCTCGATTTTATTGGTCGCCTTGTTGTTGGTTGGCTGCGGAGAAAAAGATAAAGTCGCCAAATTAGAAGCGGAAAACCAAGCGCTCAAGGTTAAGCTGGCTGGCTACGAACCAGCAGTGGAACCGTCTCTTGCATACAAGTTTGCCGCTTTGGCCGCAGAAAAACCGATCAGCCAGCAGGACACTTCCGTGGCTCACGCAAAATCGCTACTGGATCTTGCCGCCAAGCAATACAACATCACGCCGGATGAAGCGGCAAATATGTCGCTCAGAATTGCGGATCTAGCCAAGAAAAGCAGTGTAAATGCTAACCCGTTAGAAATACTGGAAGGCGCTACGATTTATGGTGCAGTGGATAGCAAGCAGTGGAAAAAGGACAAGGAAAACTTTGCAAAGTTTGGGGCTTTGTACGTGGCCAATCGCACTCAAGTAGGAGCGAGCCATGAGGTTGCGGTTCGTTCCCTGGTGGCTTTGCAAACCAGCATAATTAATACGGGCGGATAAGCCTGTATCGCTACACTGAAGTTTCTCACGGCGCTCCAATTGGAGCGCTTTTTTATTCTGACGGTGTTCTATTCAACAGGATGCCGTCATGGCCAGTCGCCAAATCGAAGATCTCCACCCCGACCTGCAGCCGCTCTGTCGCGAGTTTCTCTCGCGCTGCACAGCGGCGGGCGTAGAGCCGCTCATTACCTGCACCTACCGCTCCGGTGCCGAGCAGGACGAACTGTATGCTCAGGGTCGCACCAAGCCCGGCCCGCGTGTCACGAACGCCCGAGCCGGACAGTCTGCGCACAACTTCTCCATCAAGGGCCAGCCGGCCGCGCGCGCGTTCGACGTTGTTCCGGTGATTGGCGGCAAGCCGATCTGGGACGCTAGCCACCCGCACTGGCAAACCATGGGGCGGATCGGCGAAACGCTGGGCCTCAACTGGTACGGCAATCCGCGTGCCCAGTTCCGTGAATTTCCGCACTTCGAGCTGGCCAAGGGGTATCAGTAATGCGCCTGTCCGATCTGATCTCCAATCCGGACTCCGGGCGCATGAGCCACACCAAGCTGTGGGCCAACGTGGCCTGTGCTACGGCAACCGGCATGTTCGTTTTCCAGGGCGTAAAAGGCACGCTCACGGCTGATACGTGGTTGATCTACCTCGGACTGGTCGGCGGTTATGCCGCTGCTTTGCGCCTGATCGCCGCCTGGCGCGATGGCAAGGGAGGTGGCAATGCTTAATCACCTCAAACGCATGTGGCGCTGGTGGTGTCGACTGTTTGTGTCGAATCCGGCACTGCCCGGTTCCCGGCGTCCGCCCCAGAGACCGGTCACTCCACCGCTGATCTGTTGGCCGGCCCCGCGCTCCGGCAAGACGGGCACGGCAGCAGCCAAGCGAGCAAGTCGCAAGCGGCGCAACCGCCAAAGGAGCCGCAAATGATGACACCGCCTAGCTGGATCAAACCCCTCGTCATTGCCGTGCTGATCGGCACGAGCTTGTACGCCACAGAGCAATTCGGTTACCGGCGTGCGGCAGATATCTATACGGCAAAACTCGCTACCTCTGACGCCAATCACAGCCACGCCATGCAGCAGGTTGCCGAGCAGCGCTTGGCTGAACAAGCTGCCGCCAGTGATGCCTATCGGCGGTTGAACGAACAGGCCCAGAAGGTGGCATGGGAGCTGCTGCAAGCCAGACAGCAACTTGAAGCCACGCAACGCCAACTCAAGCAGAGGATTCCCAATGCGATTAACTCGGATGGTGCCAGTTTTACTGGCCTTGGCCCTGACAGCCTGCGGCTTTACCGGCAACTCCTCGGCTACCCGACCGGCGGTGAAACTGATTTGCCCGCAACCGACGCCAGAGATGCTGATCAAGCCCACCAGACCACCGGCACCGAAGAAGGGCTACCGCCGGCCGATCTCCTCGAACATGCCGCCGACTACGGCGAGTGGTGCCAAAAGCTCGACGCCCAGGTAAGCACCTACATCCAGCTCCATACAACGGCCGTCATGGAGGCGAAACCGTGACCGATATGTTCGACCGTGCCCAGGAGCTGGAGCTGCGTCAGCGCGAAGAAGCGCTTGTTAGGCAGGCGGCCAAGCTGAGCACCGGTGCCGGCCTCTCGCACTGCATGGACTGTGGCGAGGCAATCCCTGAAAAGCGCCGGCAGTGCACGCCTGGTTGTAAGCGCTGCGTCACCTGCCAACACGACTACGAAGAAAGGAACGCCCGATGAGCGGCGATAACACCGAACTGACCCGCGCCCTGGGGCGTATCGAAGGCAAGCTCGACATGATCGTGGCCAGCCAGTCCAGCCTGAACGAACGGATGGACAACATGGATAGCCGCTTGCGCCATGTCGAGCAGCAGGCGGCCAAGGTCGGTGCGATCAGCGGCGGCATTGTTGCAGTCGGCACCGCGCTGGCGGTCGAAATGGTCAAGCGGGCGTTGCTGTAATGGCGCACTCCCCGGAAACCCGCGACAAGGTCCGCCGCCTGTACATATTCGACCGGCTCGGGCTGGAGGTGGCTGCACTGCAATGTGGGGTGTCGATGTCGACTGCCAGTCGCTGGAAGCGTGAAGCGCAGGATGAAGGCGACGACTGGGACAAGCTGCGCGCGGCGGCGATTCTGGCCGGCGACGGCATCGAGAGCGTGGCGCGGGCCGCCTTGGCAGGGTTTTTGACCCAGTACCAGGCGACGATGGAGGCGCTCAACGACAACTTGGATATTCCGGCCGAGAAGAAGGTGCAGATGCTGGCCAGCCTAGCGGACTCGTTCAACAAGACCGTGGCGGCTTCTCGGCGAGTGCTGCCGGAAACCAGCCAGCTGGCCACCGCGATGGAGGTGGTGCAAAAGCTGGCCGGCTTCATCAGAGAGAAGTACCCGAAGCATGCTCAGGCGTTCGTCGAGGTGCTGGAGCCTTTTGGGGAAGAGTTGGCTAAAACCTATGGCTAATTGGCGATCTGTTGAAGCGTCGTCCAAACTGCCTGCGGATTTTCGCAAGCCAGCTCTACCAGCTTATTGGTGAAAGTCTTGAGCGCCTCGCTTGGAAGCGCTTTGAGAGTGTCGACAAAGCGCGCTTTCTCAGGGGATGGAAGAGTGGACGACATGATTTTGGCTTCAAGCATATCGCGGATGGTATCTGCGTGCAGCTTGACCGTGACAGTACCGAGAATTGCGGAAAGGCCGCCATCTTCCTCCAGGAAATCCATGCCCTTAGCAGTAATTGTTACGGGATGGACTGACCGACCTGTAAAAAAATTCGTACTTGAGAGCGACTCGAAGTGCGGCGCAGGAGCCACTAACCCATGTTCGTAGAGGTAAGTCAGATTTGCGTCCAGCTCATCTGGGGCAGAGCTAATTATGGTTGAGTTAAGAGCACAAATATCGACTTGCTCTGGATAGTGCTCCGCAAGTTGGCACAGAAGTTCGCGCTGCAGAGGTCTATTTAAAGCCATTACGGCACTCCTTTGAATGCAAGTTCTGACGTAGGTGATTTAGTGAAGAAGGTTACCAGAAAAGACTTCTTACAGGACGTCGCGCTACTGGCCGCTGAGTACCGCCGCCAGATCGACGCCGAGTGCGACGGCTTCGACCCCGATCCGAGTGCGCGTGAGCAGCGCCGCCTGCAGGCGTTCGCCAGCTTCCGCTATTTTGCTCTGACCTATTTCCCGCACTACGTCAAACACGACCCGGCCACCGTTCACGACTATCTGTTCGACCGCTTTCAAGAGGTGGTCGACAACGGTGTCGGCGACCATGATGCCGTGGCTGCACCGCGCGGTCATGCTAAGTCGACCTTGGTGACCCAGATCGGCACGCTGTGGTGCATCGTCACTGGCCGCAAGCATTACCCACTGATCGTGATGGACGCCATCGAGCAGGCATGGCCGATGCTGGAGGCGATCAAGGCCGAACTGGAATTCAACCCGCGTTTGGTGTTGGACTTTCCCGAGGCGACCGGGCGCGGCCGGGTATGGCAGGTCGGCACCATCCTGACCACCAACGACGTCAAGGTCGAGGTGTTCGGCTCCGGCAAGAAGATCCGTGGCCGCCGTCACGGGCCGTACCGGCCGGATCTGGTGATCGGCGACGACCTGGAAAACGACGAGAACGTGCGCAGCCCCGAGCAACGCGACAAGCTGCTCAGTTGGGTGACCAAGAGCCTGCTGTCGCTCGGCCCGGCCGACGACAGCCTCGACGTATTCATCATCGGCACCATCCTGCACTACGACTCGGTGTTGGCGCGGCTGATCAAGAACCCGCTCTGGAAAAGCGCCAAGTTCCGCGCGGTCGAGCGCTGGCCGGATCACATGGACCTGTGGGACCGCTGGACCGAGATCCTGCTCGGCCAGGGGCCGGACGAGGCGCTGGCGTTCTACCAAGCGCACCAGCCGGATATGGATCGGGGTGTGGCGATCTGCTGGCCAAGCGGCACCACGTTCTACAAACTGATGGTGAAGCGCGCGCGAGATGGCAAGTCGGCGTTCGACTCGGAGCAGCAGAACGACCCGCTTTCCGGTGACGACGCGCCGTTCGCCGAATGCATCCACTTCTGGGTCAATCGGCTGCCCGAGTGGGTGTTCTACGGCGCATGCGACCCTTCACTCGGCAAGGCGGGCGCACGGCGCGACCCGTCGGCCATTCTGGTCGGCGGCTTCAACCGTTTTACCGGCATCCTGGATGTTGTCGAGGCCAGTATCCGCAAGCGTCTGCCCGACCGCATCATCTCGGACGTGATCAGCTTCCAGGCCGAGTACCGTTGCGTGCTGTGGCTGGTCGAGTCAGTGCAGTTCCAGGAGTTCATGCGCACCGAGCTGGTCAAGCGCTCGGCGCAGCGCGGCATCCCAGTGCCAGCACGTGGGGTACAGCCGCACGGTGACAAGCTGCTGCGCATCGAGACGCTGCAACCCCACATGGCCAACGGCCTGATCCGCCTGCACCCAAGTCTGCACACGCTGATCGAGCAGCTGCGCCATTTCCCCCTGGCTGACCACGACGATGGTCCCGACGCGCTGCAGATGCTATGGGCCGCCGCGCTGTCCGGCGGTGGCCAGATCGATTACACCCCGGTGCCGCGCGCTGGCAGTGCCTATGATGAAGGCTTCGGCGGCTTTGCGTCCGGAGCCTGGTAAGGAGTGACAAACATGCCGCAAATTCTTGATCAGTACGGCAAGCCGATTCAACAAGATGTGCTGGATGAACCGCAAACTGCCCGCGTTGGCTGGGTGACGCGCGAGTTTGCCGAGCATCCGTCGCGCGGCCTCACCCCGCTGCGGTTGCATCGCATCATGGAAGATGCCGAACAAGGCAATCTGGCCGCCCAGGCGGATCTGTTCTCGGACATGGAGGAAAAGGACGCGCATATCTTCGCCGAGATGAGCAAGCGCAAGCGTGCGTTGCTGACGCTCGACTGGAGTATCGCTGCGCCGCGCGATGCCAGTAGCGCTGAAAAAAAGATGGCCGAGCAACTGCAGGAGTGGCTGATCGATCTGGCAGATCTGGACGATGTACTGCTCGACTGCCTGGATGGTATCGGCCATGGCTTCTCGGCGCTGGAAATCGCCTGGCAACGCCTCGGCAGCGACTGGTTACCGCAAAGCCTGACGCACCGACCGCAACGCTGGTTCCAGACCTTGCCGCATGACGGCAATGCCTTGCGCCTGCGCGATGGCAGCGTCGAGGGGGCCGAGCCGTGGTCCTTCGGCTGGGTGATCCATAAGCATCGCGCCAAGTCTGGCTACCTGACCCGTGCCGGGCTGCATCGCGTGTTGGCCTGGCCGTACCTGTTTAAAAACTACTCGGTGCGCGATCTGGCCGAGTTTCTGGAAATCTATGGACTACCGTTGCGGGTCGGCAAATACCCTGGCGGCGCGACCAAGGAAGAGAAGGCCACCCTGCTGCGCGCGGTGGCCGAAATCGGCCACAACGCGGCAGGCATCATTCCCGAAGGCATGTTGATCGAATTCCAGAATGCCGCGCAGGGCAGCCATGAACCGTTCCAGGCGATGATGGACTGGTGCGAGCGTTCTCAGTCTAAGGCGATCCTTGGCGGCACGTTGACCAGCCAGGCCGATGGCAAGAGCAGCACCAATGCCCTTGGTAATGTCCATAACGAGGTACGCCACGATCTGATCGCGAGCGATGCCCGTCAGCTACAGGGTACGCTGACGCGCGACTTGCTGTACCCATTGGCCATGCTCAACTTTGGGCAGGTCGATCCGCACCGCCTGCCGCGCCTAGTGTTCGATACTCGCGAGCCGGAAGATCTCAAGCTGTACGCCGATTCCCTGCCAAAGCTGGTTGGGCTGGGTGTCAAAGTGCCGGTGAAGTGGGTGCATGAAAAGCTGGCCATTCCGCAGGCCCAGGATGACGACGAGGTGCTGGTCGCGCCGCGCCCGGAAATGGCCTTGCCGCCCGAGCTGCGACAGAAGGATACACCGGCCGCGCTGACCTACCGTGCCGTGCTGACAAATGCGCAGGGCGAAGTGGTCTGTCCGGACCAGGCCACGCTTGACCAGGCCGCCGAGAACCTGCCGGCCGAGTCGATCAATGCCGGCATGGACACGCTGCTCGCTCCGGTGATCCAGGCCATTCGGGGCGGCGCGACACCGGACGATGCCTTCGAAGCCCTGGTCACGGCGTACCCGGCGATGGATGACAAGGGGATCGCCGAATTGTTGGCGCGCGCGATCTTCGTTGCCGACGTGTGGGGGCGCGTGAATGGCAACACCTGACCTGTCCTACGCCATTGGCTTGCCGCCCGAGGAGGCGATCCGCTACTTCGAGAGCAAGGGATTTGCCATCGGCTTCAAGTGGCAGGACGTGTGGGCCGAGGCGCATGCCAAGGCGTTCACCGTGGCCGGGGTCACCAAGCTGGACGTGCTGACCGACATTCGTGATGCGCTCAGTGATGCGCTGAAAAACGGCGCGACGCTGGCCGATTTCCAGCTTCGGCTGCAACCATTGCTGGAGGCCAAGGGCTGGTGGGGAAAAGGTAGGATCATCGATCAGGCCACCGGGGAAATTTACGGCAAGCGCCTGAATCCTCGCCGCCTGGAAACTATCTTCCGTACCAACATGCAATCGGCCTACATGGCCGGACGATTCCAAACTCAACTGGCCAGCGCTGAGCAACGGCCGTTTTGGGAATACGTGGCGGTAATGGATAGCCGCACGCGACCGGCGCACCGCAGCCTACATGGCAGAGTGTTCCGTTACGACGATCCGTTCTGGCGCACCTTCTACCCGCCCAATGGCTGGAACTGCCGCTGTAGAGTGCGCACCCGCAGTGCGCGCGACATGGAGCAATTGGGACTGTTTGAGTCTAGCAGCGAGGGTCGTCTGGAAACCGTGGAGCAGCCCATAGATCGCCAAGGCAACACCAAGCCGGCTGTGGCTTTCAATGACCCGGTCACAGGGAAACGCTTCATGAGCGATGCCGGCTTCGGTTTCAATCCTGGCCAAGCTGCATATCAACCGGATCTCAGCCGTTATCCGCCTGAGTTGGTTCAACAATATCTTCTAGAGCAGTCGGCCCGATGATTGATATTAAAATTGATAGCCAGGACGTGGTCGAGAAATTGAAACGAGTGGAAAAAGCGTTGACTCACCGCGAGTCACTTATGCGAGCCATAGCGGGCATTATGGCGGATGCAGTAGAAGAGAATTTTGCCCGCGAGGGTCGGCCAGCTTGGCAGGGATTAAAACCCGGCTCGTGGCTATCCAGAGCCGGTGCGTTAACCAAGACTGGGCAGGTGTCGGCAGCACGTCTGGAGAAGAAGGTCCGGGGTGGGAAGATATTGCAACGATCCGGTCGGCTGGCGGGGAGTATGACCGAGTTTAGCGACAACGATAATGCCGGTGTGGGAACCAATGTCAAGTATGCGGCAATTCAGAACTTTGGGGGCAAGACCAAGCCACATGAGATCCGGCCTCGCAACAAGAAGGCGCTGGCCTGGGCGGGAGGGGGGCATCCTGTTGGCAAGGTCAACCACCCCGGCAGTAACATTCCAGCCCGTGAGTTCCTGGTGCTAGACGATAGCGATAAACAGCGCATCGAAACGACGGTGGAAGATTATCTCCGTGAGGCCGTTGGGGAATAATAGATGAGAAAAGCGCAAAACGCGCCGTTATGGCGCGTTTTCGTGGCTTGAGGCGACGGTGGTATAGGCGAATGGCTGGCGAAGGAATTTAAACGGGGTTTAAACGCCTTCGTCATCATCAAAACGAAAGGATTGGAACGCTCTCTCAAGTTCTGGACGTAATGCGGAGAAAGAAGCGTCAACCACACCGATACCATGGGGGTGATGAAGAAAGAGCGTGAGGTCATCTCCCTTGAGGTTTGCATCTCCAGGCAAGCTCGGCAGATCGACCTTTCGTTTCCCCAGGAAAGGCATGTTAATGATGGCCAGGATATCGTCCTGCGTCAGACGAAAAGTGTACTGGCACCCGTCGCTCGTATCATGGACCGTAACATGGGTGGTTTTCATGCTGGAAGCCTTTTTGCATGCTCCTTCTCAATCGACTCCAGTAGATCGCATCCTTGCCACGTCAACACTACAAAAGGGTTGTCTTTTTTCCAGCTTGCGGTGCCGTCTTGAGGAAGATAGCGAATGAATCCGGCATGCTCCAATAGATCCAGATGATATTGCTGCTCGACAGTGCCGGCCCCGGAGGTGTCCGCGACGTGCTTACGCAAGGACGCAAGGGTTGGCGCTCCATTATCCGTGGTTGCGGCATCAAGAATGGCCCGAACGGTATTCATATTTCTACGCATTATTTGGCTCCAAAATATGGGACTATCATTCTGGCGGCCGCCGTTTCCCTGGGCAAGTGCCTGCCAATAATCACACTGAAACCCATCAACTAATCCGTCTATCCATCGCCCACGACAATGTGGGCTATGGCACGCAAAACTCCTCTCATCGCCGCTCTGACGGTTGACCTCTCACTGCTCGGCAATGCCGAGGGCGAAGCCCCTCGCGTCATCAAGCTGTTGCCGGCCGGAGAGTTTCGCGCCCGCGATGGCCGCCCGGCGGAATGCTCTGCCTGGCGACTGGATGAGGTGGCCGCCGCCGTTCTGATCGCTGAAGCCAATCGACGGGAGACCCCTTATGTAATCGACTACGAGCATCAAACCCTGCATGCCGCAATCAATGGCAAGCCGGCTCCGGCCAGTGGTTGGTTCCATACGCTGGAGTGGCGTGACGATGGCCTCTACGCCACCGACGTGGAGTGGACGGCCAGCGCCGCCGCCATGATTGTCTCGAAGGAGTATCGCTACCTTTCCCCAGTTTTTACCTACGACAAGAACGGTCGCATTGCCGTTCTCATGCATGTCGCGCTGACCAATAACCCGGCACTGGATGAACTGCCTGAACTGCAGGTGGCCGCCTTGTCGCGTCTGGTTTCCTTAAACCCGTCCCCCGAGGAGGACCCCACGATGGACGAACTGATCGAGCAGCTGCGCTGGCTGCTCAACCTGCCGGTCGGCGCTACGGCCGATGACATCAAGGCCCAGCTGCAAAAGCTGGTCGATCAACTTTCCGACGGCCAGGGCACGGCCGCTGCCAGCGTCGACCTGGTCGCCCTGGTCAGCACTCAGCAGCAGCGCATTGCCGCGTTGACGGCCAATCAGGTAGACCCGGCCCGCTTCGTGTCGGTCGACACCATGCGCGATCTGCAGGGCCAGGTGGCTGCGCTGACCTCCCAGCTGCAAGGACGCGAGGTGGACGAACTGGTGACTGCAGCACTGTCCGATGGCCGCCTGCTCGCCGCCCAGGAAGCCTGGGCGCGTGGCCTGGGCACGTCCAATCTCGATGCACTCAAGGGTTACCTCGCCACCGCGCCGAAGATCGCCGCGCTGACGAGCACCCAAACCCAGGGCAACCCGCCGGCCGACGACACGGTTGCCGGTTTGGATGCTGACACGCTGGCCGTTTGCAGCATGTTTGGCAACGACCCCAAGGTCGTAGCCGCAGCAATGAAGGAGTAATCCATGACCGCCACTACCCAAGACCGCAATACCCCGTTCAAGGACGGCGAGCTGATCGTCGTTCCGGTGGCTGCGGGCGTAAAGATTCCGGCCGGCACAATCGTGGTTGCCAACGCCAGTGGCTTTGGCGCGCCCGGAGCCACCGCCACCACGCTGGCCTATCTCGGCATGGCCGACGCCGCCATCGACAACTCGGCAGGCGCAGACGGTGCCGTCGGTGTGCCGGTGCGGCGCGGCAAGGCGTTCAAGTTCGCCAACGATGGCACCGATCCGGTCACCCAGGCCAGCCTCGGTCGCCCATGCTTCATCGTCGACAACCAGACCGTGGCCAAAACCAACGGCACCAACACCCGCTCGCAAGCCGGCATCGTCGTCGCCGTCGACGCCGATGGGGTATGGGTTCTCTAAAGGAGCAAGCATCCATGATCATCAACGCATCGACCCTCAAGGCGATCTTCGTCAACCTGAAGACCATCTTCAATAACGCTTTCGACGCCGCACCGAGTCAGTGGCAGAAGATCGCCATGCTGGTGCCGTCCACCGCGCGCACCAACGACTACAAGTGGCTGTCCAGCTTCCCGCGCATGCGCAAGTGGATCGGCGAGAAGGCGGTCAAGGCGCTGGCGGCTTCCGGCTACAGCATCACCAACGACGACTGGGAAGCGACCGTCGAAGTCGACCGCAACGACATCGACGACGACAACCTCGGCATCTATGCGCCGCAGGCGCAAATGGCCGGTTTCTCGGCCAAGCAGCTGCCGGATGAAATTGTCTTCGACCTGGTCAACCAGAGCTTCAGCTCCCTGTGCTATGACGGCCAGTACTTCTTCGATGTCGATCATCCCGTCAACGGTCAATCGGTCTCCAACAAGGGCACCAAGAAACTGTCGGCTGCCTCGCAAGCCGCCGCTCAGGCGAGCTACGGTGCGGCCCGCACGGCGATGAAGAAGTTCAAAGACGACGAGGGCCGTCCGCTCAACATCACCCCCAATGTGCTCCTGGTGCCGCCGGCTCTGGAAGATGTCGCGCGGGCGCTGCTGACCAATGATCGCCTGGATGACGGCAAGGCCAACCCGTACAAGGGGACGGCCGAACTGGTGGTCGATGCCCGCCTGACGTCGGATGACGCCTGGTTCCTGCTCGACACCACCAAGCCGATCAAGCCGTTCATCTACCAGGAACGCAAGAAGGCGGTGTTCGTCCAGCAGACCGATCCGCAGGCCGACGACGTGTTCAATCGCCGCAAGTACAAGTTCGGTGCGGAAGCGCGGGCCGCAGGCGGCTACGGTTTCTGGCAGCTCGCCTATGCCTCTGACGGCAGCGTGGCGTAAGCGAGGGGCTGATCATGGCAGAAAGCCAATCGCAAGACACCCCGGTCGAAGAAATCGACCAGTCGACGACCGGGCCGGAGATCGCATCGGAGGGCACGTCTACGGCCAAGGTGCAGCCGGAAGTCGGCAATAACACGCTGGCACCGGCGGCAGCGGATGCGGCGCAGCCGGAAAGCGCAGACGCCGCTCCCGCCAGCCCGTTCGAACCGAACGCCATCAAGGTGGTGGCCAAGTGCGAGAGCTTCCGGCGTGCCGGTCGCTGGTTCAGCCGCGACGTCACGACGATCCGGGCGGCGGATCTGAGCGAAGCCGAGTTCGAGCAGCTGTTGACCGAGCCGATGCTGTCCGTCCAACCGATCTACCTTGCCGAGGAGGACTAATCGTGTACGCCACCCGTGACGACATGGTAAAGCGCTTTGGCGAGAAGGAGGTCATTGCGCTGACCGACCGCGATTACACCGGTCAGGTGGACGAGGCGGTGCTGGCCGAGGCGCTGGCCGGTGCTGTCGTGGAGATCGACGGCTATATCGGCGGTCGCTACCCGTTGCCGCTGGAGACGCCGCCGAAAATTCTCTGTGGCTATGCCTGCGACATCGCCCGTTACCGCCTGTGCGGCAGCGGCACCCAGTTGACCGAGGACATCCGTGATCGCTATCGCGATGCGGTGCGTTTCCTGGAGCTGGCGGCCGCCGGCAAGGTGACGCTCGGCGGTATGCCTGGCGGCGGGCCGGCCCCGGTCGACAACACAGTGCAATTCGCCATGGGGTCGCGGGTGTTCGCCCGCAACGGGGGGGCGTTCTGATGATCCTGATCCAGACCGAAAACGCCATCATCGCGCGTCTGCGTCTCGGCCTCGGTCGCATGGTCAAGGAGGTTGGCAGCTATGGCGGCGAACTGGACGGGGCGCTGGAGGAAGCCATCCGCCGTTTCCCTGCGGCCTGGGTGACGTTCGGTGGTGTCTCCAAGACCGATCCCACCAGCACCAGTCGCCAGAAGTTCAAGGCTACCGGCCAGTTTGTGGTGATGGTGGGCGACCGCAATGTGCGTAGCGAAGCGGCGGGCCGGCACGGCGGCCCTGGCTCGGGAGAGATCGGCAGCTACTCGCTGGTCTACGCGGTGCGCCGGTTGTTGTCCTCACAGGACCTCGGGTTGCCGATTGCCGAACTGATGCCGGGCCGGGTCCGTACGTTGTTCAACACACAACAGGAGCGCCAGGCGTTTTCGGTGTTCGCCTGTGAATTCCAGACGGCCTGGATTGAAGAAGCCCTACCGCGCGATCACTGGCCGTGCCCGCCGGGTGCCGGCGCCCCGGACGCTGAGTCGAGTCCCGATGCCGTATTCGCCCGCTTCCAAGGCAAGCTCGGCCAGCCCGACCCGGACTGGCTGCGTACGGGGCTTTATTACCACTTGTCCCCGGACGACGGTGTACCCGACGCCCAGGACATCCTTACCAGGAGCAAGTCATGAAAGTCAAAGCCGCGCCTGGCATCCAGGTGCCGAAGGAAGATAACCCGCGCGAGTACATCTCCGAGGCCGACGATGTCGAGGTGCCGCACAGCGCGTACTACCTGCGCATTGTGGCCGAGGGCGATCTGATCGTGTTCGATGGCCGGGCCGATACCGGCGTAACCGGCCCCGTGTCGGAGTCCATGGACAGTGCCAAAAAAACCACAAAGAAAGAAGGTGAATGATGGCAAGCCAGAACATCAGCTTCGACAGCATTCCGTCGAGCATTCGCAAGCCGGGCAAGTATTTCGAGTTCAATACCAAGCTGGCAGTACGCACGCTGCCAGGCAACCCTCAGAAGGTGCTGGTACTGGGGCAGAAGTTGGCCAGCGGCACGCAGGCAGCTCTGACGCCGGTTGATGTGTTCAGCGACGAGCAAGCTGCACAACTGTTCGGGCGAGGCTCGCAGTTGTTCCTGATGGTGCGTGCTGCCATCAAAGCCAACCCGTATCTGCAGTTGACGGCTATCGGCGTCGCCGACCCGGCAGGTAATGCCGCTACCGGCAGCACCACGCTGGAGGGGACGGCCACCAGCAGCGGGGTATTGACGTTGTGGATCGGAGCCAATCGTGTCGATGTGCCGGTCGGCGGCGGCGATACCGCTACGGCGGTGGCTGCCGGGTTGGCGGCGAATCTTGCCATCAAGTCGGATCTTCCTGTGACCAGTACGGTGGCCGGTGCTGTGGTGACCCATACCAGCGTACACAAGGGGACGTTCGGTAACGACATCAAGCTCGATGCCAGTTGCACCGCGCCGGGGCTGAAAGCAACGGTCGTCGCGATGTCAGGGGGTGCGATCGATCCGGACTATGCCGCAGCGCTGGCGGCCATTGCCGGTGCCGGTCACAACATCATCGCGGCACCACTTTCCAACCAGTCGGTCCTGACGGCGTTGCGCACGCATCTGGATTTTGTGGCGGGTCCGATGGAGCAACGCGGCGCGATAGGCACGGCAGGTTGGCCCGGCACGCTGTCGAACGGCACCACGCTGTCCGGGCAAGTCAACAACGGCCGTATCTCTACCGCCTGGCACCGTGGCTCGCGGCGTTTGCCGTGCGAGATCGCGGCCGGCTACGCCGCCGTACTGGCGAGTGAGGAAGATCCGGCGCGGCCGCTCAATACGCTGGAAGTGCTCGGCCTGGATGTGACCACCGTTGACCAGCGGCCGACGCGAACCGAGCAGGAGGCAGCACTCCACAATGGTCTGGCGCCGCTGGAAATCGGCCCCGGCGACAAGGTGCAGATCGTGCGCGCCATCACCACCTACACCAAGGATGCCCAGGGGGTGGATGACGTTTCCTTGCTCGATGTCACCACCATCCGAACGCTGGATTACGTAGGCAAGGCGTGCCGCGAGCGTATCGCGTTGCGCTTCCCGCGCGAAAAGAAATCCAAGCGCATCAAGGAGAAAGTTCGTAGCGAGATTCTCGACGTGCTCTACAAGCTGGAGGAACTGGAGATCGTCGAGAACGTGGACGCCAACAAGGATGGGGTGATCGTTGAGGATGATCTTCAGGACGAGAACCGCCTCAACGTCAAGATTCCGGTGGACGTCGTCAATGGCTTGCACGTGTTCGCCGGTCGCATTGATCTGCTGCTCTAACTCGGGAGAATCAACATGGCATTGCAGGAATACGCCGGCGCAATCGTGCTGGAAGTGGACGGCAAGGAGGTCGAGGTCATCGACCTGAACGTCAACACTCAGACCGGCCGCAAGCTGGTCAAAACGATGAACAAATCGGGCCGCGCCAAGGGCTTCTCCAAGGGGATCGCCGAGTATGACCTGGACGTCACCGTCGCGATCCCGCTGACCGGCGATCTCGACTGGGCCGCCATCGAGGGGGCAAAGCTGACCATCTACCCGATCAGTCCGGGCGGCAAGCGCGAGAGCTATCTCGACTGCTTCACCACCCAGGTCGGTGAGAAGTACAGCGTCGACAATGAAGCGCGCCGCGATCTCAAGATCCAGTCGCTGCGTAACGTGAAGGAATAAGTCATGGTGACCGAAAAGGACCAACTGCAGTATGGCGTCGAGTACCCGGCCGAAAGTGGCGTGCTGCACTACGACTTCGAACTGCGCCTACCGACTGTCGGTGACAACATTGCCGCCATCGAGGAGCTGGGCGTAGGTTCCAACCTGCGCCTGAATACCGGGATGCTGGCGCGCTGCCTGGTGAAGCTGGGCGATATCCCCCGCGAAGCCATCACCTACGAGTTGCTGGACAGCAGCCTGGTCGATGACGACTACGATGTGCTGTCGGCAGCGCGGGATCGCCTTAAAAAAAAGCGGATGCGGCCGAAGCCCACCTCGCCGGATTCCGACTCGCCGTCGTTGCCCTCGGCAAGCACGGCATCGCCGAGTCCCGCGTCCGAGAGCTGAACGCGGCCGAATTCGAAGGCTATCTCGCCGCTGTGAACCGGCTGTATGGCGGTAAAGCCAAGCCGACCGGCGGCGAGACTCGCAAGATTAAATCGCAGCGTAACAAGAAGCCTCATTAAACATGCCCCGTAATCTTGAAGTTGCTCTGGTACTCAAAGGCCGCGACGACGGTGCCCAGCGCGTAGCGGAACGCACCGCGCGGGCCGTCATCGGCCTGTCGCGTGAGAGCCAACGCATGGCCAGCGCCCGCGAGCAACTGGGGGTTCGGGCCGAGCGCACCATCCAGCGCGAGATCCGTGCAACGGAAGCGGCCTACCAACGTCTGGCCAGCAGCGGCACGATGTCGGTCAAGGAGCAAGCGCGTGCCTACGACGCGATGCGCGAAAAGGTCGCCGGCCTGCGCCGTGAGATGGCCACGACGAGCCGTTTCCAGCGCGGGATGGCCGCCGGGGCCAAGGGGCTGGCGGCTGGCGCAGCAGCCGCATGGGCTGGGGGGGCGGTGGTTGCCAGTCCGATGCGCCGGGTGGCCAACTACGACATGCGGCTGTCGCAGATGGCCAATACGGCATTCAACGAAACTGAGATTAACGGCCGGAAGCTGTCAACTGATGAGCAGTTGCAACGGCGCAGAGGGGGCAAGGCGCAGCTTCAAGAATACATTGTGGCGGCAAACCGGGAGGGTGGGAGCAGCAACGACAATGCGGCCGCACTCGACAAGCTGATCGCCAGAGGGATCTTCTCCCCGACAGAGGCCGGCAAGTTGCTACCGATGATCTCCAAAGCGGCCACGGCAGCCGGCTCCAGCGCGGACGAAATGACTGATGTGGTGATGGCTGCGGTGCAGAACGCCAAGATTCCGGTTGACCAGATTCCGAAGGCACTCGGCATGGCGCTGAAAGCAGGTCAGATGGGCGGCTTTGAACTCAAGGATATGGCCGCCTGGCTGCCGAAGATGCTGGCGATGGGCGGGATGTCCGGCCTGCGAGGTACGGATGGTCTGGCCTCGATTCTGGCTGCCAGCCAGCTCGCCGTAACGGCGGCGGGTGGCACGGATGAGGCCGGCAATAATGTTGTCAACTTTCTGCAAAAAATCACCTCGGCCGATACCGCCGCCGACTTCAAGAAAATCAGCGCTCGCTCGCTGGGAAACAAAAAAAAGGGTGAGAAAGGGATCGATCTGTACGGCACGCTGGCCCAGGCTCGCCAAGAGGGTATGGACCCGGTCGAGGCCTTTACGCGCTTGGTCCGTAAGGTCGCTGAGAGTGATAAGGAATTTTCCCGGCTGCAACGCCAGGCGGCGGATGCCAAGAACGACAAGGAAAAGTCGGCGATGTATGGCAGCATGGCCGACATTATGCAAGCGCGCGGGGTCGGGAAAACCATCCAAGACCGCCAGGCGATGTTAGCGCTTCTGCCAATGCTGTTTGACCCGAAATCGTACCGCGACATGAAGACCGGCATCTTGGGCGGCGGCGCACAGGATGTTGATATCAACCAGCGCTTCATCAAAGAGCAAGCTGGCTTCAAGTTTCAGCAAGGGGAAAACCTCAAGGAGCAAGGCGAGTACGACTCGGTCGGTAAATTCAACGACGCCGTGGGTGATGTCGTTGGCAAGTTGACCGAATACGGCTCCCAGTATCCGGGGCTGACCGCCGCAGTAGTCGGGGCGACGACCACAATCTCGGCGCTGGCCGCTGCTGCCGGCATGGCTGCGCTGCCAATGCTCCTCGGCGGCAAGGGAGGCGGTTTGGCCGACCTGTTCAAAGGCGGGCCAGCGACGCGCGGCATTCTGGCGGGGCCTGTAGCCGCTTCCGGTGGCTTGTTGGCCCGTGCTGGATTGGCCGGGATCTTGTCAATTCTCGGGCTCCAGGTAGCCAAGGCTGCTGGGTTGCCGGACGTCGATAAGGCGCAAGGACAAAAAGACCTGAAAGCCGGGAACTGGTGGTCGGCCGCAGCGCATCTACCGGCTGGCGATTTCATCTCGGCTGCTTGGAAAAACCTATTTGGCAGCGATGCCGCCAAGCCCGGTGCACGGAACGCGCCAGTCGGTGCGGCCCCAATCCCTCAGCTTGATATGTTGCAGGCAGCCGTGAATGCCTCGACCAAACTGGATCTGGCTGCACAGAAGATGCAGCAGGTGGCGAGCCAACCGATTCCGGTCAAGGTTACGGTCGATGTTCAGAACGGCAATATTGTCGCAGCCGTGAACGCGGCCAATAGCCAGACGGCGCGGAGGTACTGATGGCCTGGGCCGATACCCTGCTTGATGCCTCGTTTCGTGGGGTCACGTTTGATTGTTTGCGGACCGAGGATAATGCGACGCGTGACACTGCCAGTCACGAATATGCCTACATGGATGGCGCGGATGTCGAAGACCTGGGGCGCAAGGCGCGCACGGTCGATATCTCGGCGGTGTTCTTCGGTTCGGACTACGAGACCAGGCTACAGACGTTTCTCAAGGAGCTCGACAAGCCGGGCCATGGTGAGCTGGTCCATCCGGTATTCGGCAGTATCAAGCAGGCGCAGCTGACCAACTACAAGATTGTCCACGAAGCAGACAGCCCGGATTACTGCACGGTCGAACTGTCCTTTGTCGAAGCCACCCCCGGCAACCCATTCTTTGTGCAACAACTGCCGGCGCAGAAGGCTGAGGCAGTCACCCAGTTGGCCGAAACCGGCAGAAGCGGCGGAATTGAAGCGTTTTCCACGGCGCTCGACAGCCTCAAGAGCGTCGCCGGCAATCTGTCGCGCCTCAATGCGCTGCGCGACGTCATGACCGGAACGCTGGGGGGTATCCGTAGCCAGGTACAAGGCATCATTGGCACCACGCTGGATCTGATCGACTACCCGCGCGCCTTTGCCAGTGATGTCGCGAGCCTGATCGGTGGCATGGCTGACCTGCGCGGCTTCGATGCCGGCGTGATCCAGTCCGACTGGAAAAGCCTGACCGGGCAGCTCGATAACGTGGTGAAGCTGCCTGGTAAGGTCTCCTCCGGCAGTGTGTCTGGCGACAGCAGCACCGCCCTCGCCGATAGCAAGCCCATCCCGGCCAACGCGGCGGATGTGGCGCTGGTCACGACCGTGGTTCAGGTCGCGGCGGCCACGACGCTGGCCGAGACGGCCAGCCAGATCCTTGCCGACGAGGCTGAGCAGCCGACCTTGTCGCCCAAGGACATCGAGCAGATAAGCAACGATGTGCGCAATGCGCTGCAGCAGGCCATTGATAACCACCGTGACCAGTTTCCGCTGGAAACGTTGCGCCCCATCACCGAGGCGCTGAAAGATACGGCGCTGGCGGTGCAGGACGCTGCAGCAGCCGTGATCGAGGCGCAGCCGCCGCTGGTGACCCGGACCGTCGAGGCGCCGGGCAACCTGCACCTGGTCGCATTCCGCTGGTACGGCGACTATACCCGCGCCCAGGAACTGGCCCGCCTCAACCCCCAGTTGATCAACCCCAATGCCATCCAGGCGGGAGATGTCCTGTATGCCTACGCCCGATAACACCGTGAGTTTGCTGATCGGCGGCCGGGTGCATAGCCGCTGGACCCGCTACGAGATCGACTCGGATTTGCTGATCCCGGCGGACGCCTGGCGCGTCGAGCTTGGGCTTCCGGAGGGGAAATTTCCGGCGGCCGTCAAGGAAGGTGCCCAGGTCCAGGTGCGCATCGGTAGCGATACCGTATTGACGGGCCGCATTGACGATATTGAGGACGGCGTCGAGAAAGACAGCCATACGCTATCCCTCAGCGGCCGAGATGGCGCGGCGATACTGACCGACTGTAGCGCGCCGATCTTTACCGCCAAGCAGGCGACGCTGGCGGAAGTGGTCGCCAACGTGGTCAAGCCGCTGGGCTTGAGCAAGATCCGCATCGATGCCGCCACGACCCGCTCATCCGACAAGGTTGCGGTCGAGCCGGGAGATACCGCCTGGGATGTGCTGGTCCATGCGGCCGAGGCCAACGGCCTGTGGCCCTGGTTCGAGCCGGATGGCACGCTGGTGATCGGCGGTCCGGACTATAGCAAACCGCCGGTTGCCAGCCTGATCATGAAGCGTGATGGGCGCGGCAACAATCTGATCAGCCTGCGGCGGGTGCGCAGCATGGCCGAGCGCTACTCGGAGATCACCGTGCTGGGTCAGGCGCATGGCACGGCAGTAGAGGGTGGCAAGCATGCCTTGAAGAACACCGTGCGCGATACCGGCGTGGCCGTCTACCGGCCGCGGATTGTGGTCGACCACGATGCCGAAAACACCGAGATTGCCCGAGCACGTGCGCGCAAGCTGCTGTCCGACTCGCGGCTCAAGGGCTTCACCCTGATCGCCAAGGTTAGCGGTCATCGCACCAGCGACGGGCAGCTGTGGCAGCCTGGCCAGCGTATTCATGTCGTCAGCGAGCCGCATGAAATCGACGGGGTGTTTTTTATGATGGCGCGCAAATTCCAGGGCGGCCGTGGGCTGGGACGAACCACCACGCTAACACTGAAAGAAGACCGCGCCTGGGTGCTCGACGCCCATCCGCATAACGGCCGCAAGAAGCGCAAAGGCCATGGTAAAGCCGACGCGGGCGTGGAGGTTGTCGATGTGGGCTGACGTGGACAAACGCATTCGCCGCGCCATGGCTGGCGTGCGTCAGGCATTTCGTGGCGTACTGACCTTGGTCAATAGCGGGACGTCTGTGCAACTGGTGAAGGGCGATGGCCTTGCCGGTGAGCCGCTGCAGGATCTTGAACTGTTCCAGGACTACGGCTTCACCAGCAACCCGCTACCCGGATCGATGGCCGTCATTCTGCCTGTGGGTGGCAAGACCAGCCACGGCATCGTCATCGCCACCGAGCATGGCAGCTATCGGCTCAAGGCGCTCGCACCTGGCGAGGTTGCGCTCTACACCGATGAGGGGGCAAAGATCGTACTCAAGCGCGGTCGACTGATCGAGACCGACTGCGACGAGTTTAAAGTCAACTGCAAGACGTGGGAAGTCAACGCCAGCGATAAAGCCGATTTCAATACGCCGATGCTGACGGCCAGCACTGCGGTCACGGCAAAGGGACAGATCACTGGTCAGGGCGGCCTGGCTGTCAGCGGTGGTGACGGCGCGAGCTTCAGTGGCGATGTGCGGCAGACTGGTGGAGGTATCTCTACGGATGGCGATGTGGTGGCGAGCGGCAAGAGCCTGGTGCACCACAAGCACCCAGGAGATTCTGGCGGGGTCACCGATGAACCCGTATAGCCGTTTAAGGAGAAAGCAAGGCTTGACGCCAAGCAGATTTCATACGTTTAATTTTGTTTCTAATCATGTTGGATAGAGACAAAATGCGAAAGAAACTGGTCTTAACTGATGTTGAGCGCTTAATTCTTGCCAATCAATATGAAATCTTGTCGAAGCTCGAAAAGATGGATGGAGGGCCTGATGCAGAGGAGTATGAGCAGACGGCGGAGCAGCTTCGTGACGGACATGCGTTTTTGTATGATGGTTTTCTAAATAGCGTTCTCTCCGACAAATTGAGTGAGGGGATCGAGCAACATGTTCTCGAAACTCTAGAACTACTCTCGACCCTCAAGTCCAGCTATCAAAACCTTCCTGAGTCGGAGCGACAAGATATTGATGAGCACGATGTAACGTTTCACGGATTCGACGGGAATAACGAAACAGAAATGCTTCTCTTTGCAGAGGCCCTAGCGAAAGCAGGACGCTTCTCCTCGACCCTGAAAAGGAATGCGCTGAATTCACATTGCCCAACATATGAGCTGTATGCTCGTATGCTTCGCAAATGGAAAGAGTTAGGTGAGCCGCTATATCCGCTATCGGCAGAGCATATCCGTCAAATTGTCGCAGAGCGTATTCATCCAGAGAATCGCTAGCTCACTGAAGTTGTTCATGATTCCGTAGATATCGCCATGCCCCGACAATCGGGGCATGGACGCTTTAATCAACCCGCAAACCGGCGACTATGCCGGTTCCCGCACCAACACTCTGGCCAATGCGGTCTACCTGCGCCTGTCCACCCCGTTGGGCAGCTACTGGGCAGACCCGACGCTGGGGTCTCGCCTGCACGAGCTGCAGCGCGAGAAGAATGTGAGCCGAGTCTACGTACTGGCACGGCAGTACGCCGAGCAGGCCCTGGCGCCGCTGGTCGATGATAGCCGTGCCAATAGCATAGAAGTCACGGCAACGCGCGTGCGCCCCGGCTGGTTGCTGCTGCATGTTGTAGTGGAAGATGCCAGCGGCCGTGTTGAGCGCTTCAAGCATCCGGTGAGGGTTGCCTGATGCCATTTGCCATCCCATCCTTCTCTGCCATCCGCGACGCCCTGCTGCGTGACTTGAAGAATCAACTGCCGGATGCCGATGTCGGCCCGGATAGTGATTACTTCATTCGCGCTACCTCGGTAGCCAGTGCCGTTGAGGGTTTGTACGAGCACCAGGCATGGATCGTCCGCCAGATTTTCCCCGATACAGCTGACCGCGAGTATCTGGAGCTGCACGCACGCTTGCGGGGGCTGTCGCGCAAGGCGGCCGTAGCGGCCAAAGGGTCGATCCGCATGACGGGGACGCCGGGGATGGCTTTCGCTGCTGGGTTGGCGGCAAAGCGCGGCGACCAGTCCTATGTCACCACCCAGTCTGGCGTAATGGATGCGACTGGCCACGCCACCGTAACTGCAGCAGCCAGCACGGTCGGAACGGTGGGAAACATTGTAACGGATAGCGTTGTCGAGCTAACCGCAGCACCTTCCGGCATTTCCAGCCAGGCGATCATCGTCACCATGACCGGCGGGGTCGATGACGAGTCCGATAGCGAGCTGCTGGCCCGCCTGCTTGAGCTGATTCGACGTCCACCTGCTGGCGGGAACAAGTACGACTTCCGCCGCTGGGCGATGGAAGTGCCGGGCGTCACTGCCGCCTACGTGTATCCGTTGCGCCGGGGCCTGGGCACGGTCGACGTTGTGCTGACCTCGGCAGGCGGCATGCCATCGGCTGAAACCGTTGCCGCAGTCCAGTCACACATCGACGATCAACGGCCCGTCACCGCCAAGAACACCATGGCGCTGGCCCCGACTCAACGGGTCTACGACGCGGACATCGCGGTGCAACTGTCGGGCCTGTCGCTCGCAGCCGCTGAATCGAAGATCGAGGAGGCGCTACGCCAATACGATGGCCAGATCGCGCCGGCAGAAACCGCCATCAAAAGCCGTATCGAAGCCATTGTCTCCAATATTGCCGGGGTGACGGACCGGGTTGTGACCTTGCCTGCCGGCAATGTCGTTCCGGTGGTCGATGCGACCCGGATCGAATGGGTACGACTCGGGGCGGTCCGGGTGAGGCCGATGGCATGAGTCACCACTCTCTGCTGGCGCTATTGTTGCCTCCTGTCAGCTATGCCCCATCCGAACCGGGCCTGCAGGCAGAGCTGGCCGCCGAAGGTAAATCTCTTGATGGCGCACTCGCCAGTGCCGGCCGCGTAAAGGGGGCCATCACCCCGTTCTTTGCTGAGCAGTTGATTCCAGACTGGGAGCGGGTCTGCGGCGTGGTCCCGTCCGCTGGTGCCACCTACCAACAACGCCTGCAGACCGTGCTGGCCAAGCTGGCGGAAACCGGCGGGCTGTCGATCCCGTACTTCATCCGGCTCGCCCATGGGCTGGGTTACCGCATCACGATCAATGAGCCGCAGCCGTTTCGAGCCGGCTTGAGTCGAGCGGGAGACACCCTGTGGGTTCCCGACATTATCTGGGTTTGGCAGGTCGTGGTGCACTCCGGAAGTCTGCGGGCATACAACTTCCGGGCCGGCCAATCCGCCTCCGGTGAGCGACTCATTACGTTCGGAGATCCAGTGATCGAAGCATTGTTTGACGACCTCAAGCCCGCTTTCACTTTTGTGTACTTTGCGTATCAGGAGACCTAGCCGTGCGCGACTTGATTGATAAGATTGACTCTCCCGATGGTGCCTTTCATGACGGGAACCCGGCAAGTGGCGAGGCAGGCACCATCGTTACCGCCAAGTGGTTAAACGCAGTCCAGGACTCAACAAGGTCTGTCCAGGCCGAGATTCTGTCGGTGTTGGCTGCCAATGAGATTGCCCCTGACTCGGAAAAGGCCGATCAGTTACTTAAAGCCTTTGGCAAAATGCTCGGCAAGAAAGCCGATGCGGCAGGTGTCCAGACGGCATTCACTGTTGGTCAGGCGACGAAGCCAACAGATGCTGTTCAGATGCAGCAAATGCAGGCTGCGCTATCTGGTATCGGTAGTTGTGCCGCCCCGACCAGCCTGTTGGCACCATCGAACGATGGCGGCTGGCGAGATGTCTACCGAGCCGGCTGGCTCCCAGGTTGGTTCAATCAGCAGTGGGGCGGTGCACAGGCTGGCATGGAGCTGATCGATAGCACTACCGGACAGCTATACCGTTTCGATGCGGCAACGGGCAATGTGCAGGATGATGCCGCGCATGCGATCGGCTCTGACGTTGTGTGCGGCGACTATGCCCAGCCGGTGGTGCTGAGCGAGACCGGCAGCTACGACAAGGTGTTCTTCAAGCTGTACAAAGCGGGGAACCCGACGGACAGCGTGACCCTCTCGATCTACTCCGACAACAACGGGATTCCTGGCGCATTGTTAGCGACGTCTCAGTCGATTCCGTGCAAGCTGCTCACCAGCAACAATGTCGGAGAGTGGTATCTGTTTACATTTAATGCCCCTATCGAGTTGGGCGCGGGGACGAAATATCAATTTGTGCTCTCGCGCTCAGGGGCCATCAATGGTTCGAATTGCCCTTGCGTCAAGGCAACGAATGCATCGCGTTACCCGTTCGGGGTAGCGACGCGTAAGAACAATGGTGTATTCACGACCAATGGCCTAGCTGCGACCGCATGCGCCTGCTTCATGCTCCCAAACATCAAGCGATTCCTGACTGCAGGCGGGATGTTCGACCAAAAGCTGACCTTTACCCAAGGAACCCCAGTCAACCAGTCGAAGTTGCTTTGCCAGCCGGCGCGCGGCTACTTCGATGGTAAAAGCGGTACGATTCTCTATCGCGGCGCAGTGCAGGTAAACGGCACGCTCTATGACGTTGGCGCTGGAATAGATCATGACCGCCTGGTACTGGGCACCTCCGCCCAAGGCTATCCGACGGTGACGCTGTACCGTGCCGACCGCACTTCGGCCAACGTGACCGGAACCGCCAGCATTGCCGCCGGCGCACATGACGTGGCAGTCAGCTACCGCTGTGTCGGCGATGGTGCGGACTATCTACGGCTGTACGTCGATGGGGTGACGGTAGGACAACCCCTGACTGCGCAGACCTTTAGCATGTCTGAAGGCTGGCGCGATCAGGCTACCAGTTGGCTCGGTGGCGGCTTGCCGCTGGTGCCGGCCTGGGACGCCGCATCGCTGCATTCGTTCGCAGCACTTCCGAGTGCTGTTGGCTGGACATGGGCGGGGTCGGCATCAGAGGCAAATGCGGTCAGCGTGTCGGGCGGAAGCTTGTACCAAAATCGCGGCGGCTATGGCTCTGGCGATACCGGCTACTACACCCGACAAAACGCAGGACTGACTAACGCCACGGGCTGGGCTGTCGTTTGGCGCGGCCACGTCGCTATCGGAGACAACTCGGCCATTCGTGGTGTGGGCCAGATTTCCGTCTCGGATGGGGCAAAGACCATCTCCCTCGATCTGCAGGAATACTTTTTCAGCGTCGATAACGGCTCTGGTACCCGCGTGTATATCCAGTGTGATATGCACCAAGACAATACGCTCGCGCTGGTCGGACGAGGTAGCGACTACTACGTCCTGCTGAATAATCGCTTGGTTATCGACGGCACCGGGCAGATGACGGCGGCGTCGGCGGCAAACCAGATCATTTTCGGCGATACAACGACGCAGGCAGGTACCAATGGCGACGTTGTCACGCGCTATCTAAGAATCTGCTCTTCTGGGCCATTGCTTCCTGCTGCCGCCCAGGGGGCCACGTTGTCGGAATTCGCCTACTGGTCGGGCGATCAGTCTTCCATACTGCCTGGATTGGCTGGTGATGGCTCGCCGAGAAGTGTCCGCAAACTGTGTGGTCTCAACCATGGCTATATCGACGGAAGAGATGCAGGCGTATTCAGAGATTTTCGCCGAGGTGTTGCCATCTCTCCAACGACGGCAAGTACGAGCCCTGTGTTGCTGATGGACATGGAATCATTTGTCATCGGCTCTAGCTTTGACGTTGACTTTCGTGATGTGCAGACCAACAGCGGCCAGGGCAATCAGACCAACTCAACGGTAATGCTGGACGGTATCAGCGGCCCATCAACATATTTCAATACCAATCTTGGTAACTGGTCGCCGGTATTCGCTAAAGGGGTATTCCGCACAACTCTCGGTCTGCATCGTGTTGATGTTCGATGGGCGGTTGGCGCTGGCACCAGTACCAGCCTGCAGGTGCAGCGTCACCTGACCATGGATTCGAGGAGCTGATATGAACTATGTAATCACGCCGTTGCCATCTGGCATCCTTCCGAGCTATGACCCTGAGGTGCTGGCCGATGAGTTGGCTTCTGCCTGTGGCA
This sequence comes from Paludibacterium sp. B53371, assembly GCF_018802765.1. Taxonomy (NCBI): domain Bacteria; kingdom Pseudomonadati; phylum Pseudomonadota; class Betaproteobacteria; order Neisseriales; family Chromobacteriaceae; genus Paludibacterium; species Paludibacterium sp. B53371. The sequence goes on along the minus strand of NZ_CP069163.1, from coordinate 1,138,957 downwards.
GCAGCTATGGACTGTCAACGGCCGGAACCTGCTTGATGCTGTTTCCTACTCCGGGCACCGATGAAACCAAGATTATCCAGGTCATCGAGCGGCATCTTGCAACCGATGCGTCGGACCGGCGCACCAAGCGTGCACGCGCTGCCGAGATTCGAGTGCGCTTGGATCAGATCGACGCCGAGTCGGTGCGGCCGCTGCGTGCGCATATCGCAGGTTCGGCGACAAGTGAAGACGAGGATAAGCTCAAAAAGCTGGATGTCGAGGCTGTGGTGCTGCGTAAGGAACTTGAAACCCTCAGATAGAAGACAGCGACCGGCTGGGTGTTAGAGCACTCAACCGGCCAGCTGACCCGCAGAACAGACCTGCAAGTCACCCCAAGGCTGCCGCCTTCAGCGCTGAAAGCGCGGCCAGTCTAGCGGATTAATTGTCACCCGTTAAGGGCTTGCAGAAATGAATGATATTCGCTGTGGCCAGTGTGGCCGAAAACTGGCCTCTGGCCGATACCTTGAACTGCTGATCAAGTGCCCGCGTTGCCGGGCCATGAATCATCTGAAGGCCGAGAGCCTCCCATCCGAGCGCCCTGGAGCGCCACGACAAGGAGAAGGTGATGGACTCCAGTCCTATCATCCCGTGGCTGGGTGGCAAGCGACGCCTGGCTGATAAGTTGCTGCCGCTGTTTCCCCCTCATGAATGCTACGTCGAGCTGTTCTGTGGAGGAGCTGCTCTGTATTTCCTGCGCCATGTTCCTGCCCCGGTTGAGGTGCTGAATGATGTGTCCGGCGAACTGGTAAACCTTTACCGGGTCGTGCAGAGCCATATGGAGGAATTTGTACGCCAATTCAAATGGGCAATCAGCAGCCGAGAGGTGTTCAAATGGCAGCAGATGACCAGGCCGGAAATTCTGACTGACATACAGCGTGCGGCGCGTTTCTACTACCTACAGCACCATGCTTTCGCAGGGAAGGTGACCGGGCAGACATTTGGCACGGCGACGACCGGCCCTGCGATCAATCTTTGCCGCATTGAAGAAAACCTCAGTGCAGCTCATCTGCGGCTTGCCGGCACATATGTCGAGCACCTGACTTGGCAGGACTGCATGAAGCGCTATGACCGCTCGCATACCTTTTTCTACGCTGATCCACCTTACTGGCAGACCGAAGGCTATGGCGTCCCGTTCGGGTTCGAGCAATACGAGCAGCTCGCGGCCGCGATGCGGATATGCAAAGGCAAGGTGATGGTCAGCATCAACGATCACCCTGACATTCGAGCGGCGTTTGATGGCTTCTGGATGGAGGGGCTGGATATTAAGTACAGCACTGCCAATGCGCATGGCGCGCCTGAAACCAGCCGGGAACTGGTGATTACCAACTGGGAGCCTGATGCCCTCGGCGGGCTGTTCTAACCAGCAGCAGGCTGGCTGCAGCGAGAGTGACAATCAAAGCGCAAAACTCGGTGTTTCAGCGTACGATCCCGGTGCCAAAACGTCCGCAAACGGGTGCCAAAGTGCGCGCCGCGTTACACCGGCAACGGGTATCGCCGACCATCCTGCGGAGAAAAACGGCATGAGCGAGAAAACCGTAGTCGCACAAAACTCGCACAGTCGATTTTCAGACAACAAAAAAGCCCTGCGGCAACAGGGCTTAAATGTTTGCTACGTAAGGCTTTGAACTGGTCGGAGTGAAAGGATTCGAACCTTCGACCCCTTGCACCCCATGCAAGTGCGCTACCGGACTGCGCCACACTCCGACTCAAGAAGGACGCATTATAGAGGCCGGATCAGCTTTTGCCAATCCCTGCATCCAAAAAATCGAGGATGGACTGCAGCTCGGCGCGCACGTCCTGCGCCGTAATCGGCGTCCGTGCCTGGCCATCCTGTCCAAGGCGCTGGCGCGCACCCTGGATGGTGAAGCCATCGTCGTAGAGCAGTTCGCGAATGCGCCGCACCAGCAGCACCTCATGGTGCTGGTAGTAGCGGCGGTTGCCACGGCGGGTGACCTGGCGCAGTTGTGAAAACTCCTGCTCCCAGTAACGCAGCACGTGGGTCTTGACGCCGGCCAGTTCGCTGACCTCACCGATGGTGAAGTAACGCTTGGCCGGGATCGGCGGCAATTCAGCCTTGCTTGTCGGCATGGTGCTTTTCAACCATTCCCTTGAGTTTCTGGCTAGCATGGAACGTTACCACACGACGGGCGGTGATGGGAATTTCCTCACCGGTCTTGGGGTTGCGTCCAGGACGCTGCGGCTTGTCGCGCAGCTGGAAATTACCGAAACCAGACAGCTTGACGCTGTCCCCGGACTCGAGCGCGATGCGAATTTCTTCGAAAAACGCTTCGACCATGTCCTTAGCCTCACGCTTGTTCAGGCCCACCTTGTCGAACAACAGGTCAGCCAACTCGGCTTTGGTCAAAGTCATGACTACCCCTCATAAGCAACAACATGAAAATATTACATACCGAAACGTCGGCGGCAAGCACTCAGATCAAAGACGCAGCTGGGCGCCATGCTGATCTGCCACGGCCTGCAGCAGCGGGGCCACGGCCGCTTCGATTTCCTCGTCGGTCAGTGTCCTGGCCGGATCCTGCAGCACCACACTGAACGCCAGGCTCTTCTTGCCCGTTTCCACGCCAGCACCGCGGTAGACATCGAACAGCGACACCTGTTGCACCAGGTCGCCGGAGGCCGCGGCAAAGCTCTGCAGCATCGCACCGACTTCGACGGCATCGTCGACCAGCAGGGCCAGGTCACGGCGCACTGCCTGGAACTTGCTCACCGGACGTGCGCTGATGCGCTCGGCGCGGGTCAGCACGGCCAGATCCAGCTCAGCCAGCAAGGGGGCACTGGGCAGATCGAAGGCCTGAACCCACTGCGGATGCAGCTCGCCGATCACACCGATCACCTGCCCATCCAGCAGCACCTCGGCGCAACGACCGGGGTGCAGGGCCGGGTGACTGGCCTTGCGGAAGCTGGCCTGACGCGGATGCAGCAGTGCCTCGACATCGCCCTTCAGATCAAAGAAGTCCACGCGTTCGGTCTTGGCACCCCACTGCTCCGGCAGACGCGAACCCCAGGCCAGCAGCGCCAGTTTTTCCGGCTGATCGACCTGCTCGCCCTGCTTGTGGAACACGCGGGCGATCTCAAACAGACGCACACGCGGCTGCTTGCGGTTGAGGTTGCCGGCCAGCACATTGATCAGCCCGCCGAACAAGTTGGAGCGCATCACGCTCATCTGGGCCGCGATCGGGTTGATCAGGCGCACCGGGTCGGCATTGCCGGCCAGATCACGCTCCCAGGCTTCGTCGACGAAGGCGTAGGAGATGATTTCCTGATAATCGCGATCGGCAACCCGCTGGCGCAGGACATCACGCGGGCGACGCTCTTCCGGCAGCGGCAGCATGCGCTGCCCTGCCATCGGCACGTCGGCGCCGATGGCGTCATAACCATGCACCCGTGCGATTTCTTCGATCAGATCTTCTTCGATGGCGATGTCGAAACGGAACGAGGGCGCGCTGACGGCAAAGCCATCCGGCAGGGTGGTAAAGTCCAGCCCAAGGCGGCGCAGGATGCCGGCGATGGTTTCGGCGGAGAGTTGGACACCCAGCAGACGATTGACCCGCTCGGTGCGTACACGCACACCGTGCTCGTGCGGCAGGTCGCCCACCGTTTCACGAACCGGTCCCGGCGTACCGCCACAGATTTCCAGTACCAGCTGGGTGGCACGCTCGATGGCAGCATGCTGCAACTGGTAATCGACACCGCGCTCGTAGCGATAAGACGAGTCGGAGCCGAAGCCCAGCTTGCGCGCACGACCGGCAATGGCATCCGGTGCAAAGAAGGCGCTTTCCAGGAAGATGTCGCGGGTCGCGAGATCGACGCTGCTTTCCTTGCCGCCCATGATGCCGGCGATAGCCAGGGCACGCGCCTCATCGGCAATCACCAGGAAGCTGTCGTCCAGCTCGACGGTTTTGTCGTTGAGGCACAGCAGCTGCTCGCCCGGACGCGCCATGCGCACCTGAATGCCACCGCGGATGGCCGCCGCATTGAAGGCATGCATCGGCTGACCCTGCTCGAGCAGGATGTAGTTGGTGATATCCACCACGGCAGAAATCGGACGCAGGCCGGCGCGCTCCAGACGACGCTTCATCCAGTCAGGGGTCGCGGCAGCGGCATTGATGCCGCTGATCTTGCGGCCGACGTAGCGACCACAGGCGGCCGGCGCATCGATGCGTACCGCGAGCGCATCATCATGCGCGGGCTTGACCGGGGCAATGGCCACCGGTTTCAGCTCGGCACCGGTCAGTGCGGCCACTTCACGCGCGATACCGCGAATCGACAGGCAGTCGGCACGGTTCGGCGTGATCTTGAGGGTAAACAGGGTGTCGTCCAGCGACAGGTATTCGCGGATGCTCTGCCCGACGGGAGCCTCGGCCGGCAGCACCAGCAGGCCGTCGACGTCATCCGGCACGCCGAGTTCACGTCCGGAGCACAGCATGCCGTTGGACACTTCGCCACGCATTTTGGTCGGCTTGATCTTGAAGTCGCCCGGCAGGATGGCGCCCGGCAAGGCGCAGGGCACCTTCAGTCCGACCGCCACATTCGGTGCACCGCAGACGATCTGGATCAGCTCGCCGGTACCGGCATCGACCTTGGTTACCCGCAGACGATCGGCATTGGGATGCGGCACCACTTCCCTGACTTCAGCCACCACGACGCCGGAAAAAGCCGGGGCCGCCGGGGTGGTTTCTTCCACCTCCAGGCCAGCCATGGTCAGCAAGTAAGACAGTTCGTCGCTGGAGAGGGACGGATCGACCCAGCTACGCAGCCATTGTTCGGAAAATTGCATGGTGATTCTCCGTCCGCGCTCAGTTGAATTGTTTGAGGAAGTTGAGATCGTTCTCGAAGAACAGCCGCAGGTCGTTCACCCCGTAGCGCAGCATGGCAAAACGGTCGATACCGATACCAAAGGCGAAGCCGGTGTACTTCTCCGAATCAATGCCGACATTCTTGAGGACGTTCGGGTGCACCATGCCGCAGCCACCGACTTCCAGCCAGCCGCGTTCGCCCAGGACGTCGATTTCGGCCGACGGCTCGGTAAAGGGGAAGAACGAGGGGCGGAAGCGCACCTGCAGGTCATCGCGCTCGAAGAAGCGGCGCAGGAAGTCGATCATCACGGCCTTGAGGTCGGCAAAGCTCACACCCTCATCGACCCACAGACCTTCCATCTGATGGAACATCGGCGAATGGGTGGCATCGGAATCCACACGGAACACGCGGCCAGGCGCCACGATCTTGATCGGCGGCTGGTTGTTCAGCATGTAGCGCACCTGAATCGGCGAGGTGTGGGTGCGCAGCACGTCACCGCCCTCGACATAGAAGGTGTCCTGCATGGCACGCGCCGGATGGTTTTCCGGGATGTTCAGCGCCTGGAAGTTATGGAAATCGTTTTCGATTTCCGGACCGTCGGCCACTTCAAAGCCAATGCTGGCAAACAGTTCGGTGATGCGTTGCAGGGTCAGGGTGACCGGATGCAGACCACCACTGGCACTGCCCCGCCCCGGCAACGTGACGTCCAGGGCATCGGCCTGCAGCTGGCGCGCCAGCTTCTCGGCATTGAGGGCATCGCGCCGCTCGTTGTGGCGCGCCTCAAAAGCCTGCTTGGCAGCATTGATGGTGGCACCGGCAGCCTTGCGCTCTTCGGCGGGCAACTGGCCCAGCTGCTTGAGCAGTTCGGTCAGCTCGCCACTCTTGCCGAGATAGCGCGCCTTGACCTGTTCCAGTTCGATCAGGTCACTGACGGCAGCAACTGCCGCCAGGCCGGACTCGAGAATGTCGTTCACGTTTTTCATGGATCTCACACCGCATGCGTAAGAGGACTGGCCTCACACTTCCCGTCAGGGAAAGGTCGGGTCAGGCTTCTGTGTCGGCAGGATAAAAAAAGGGAGGCAGTTTGCCTCCCTCTTGACCATCATCGGCTTAGGCAGCGAGGCTTGCCTTGGCCTTTTCAACGATCTGGGCAAAAGCCGGCTTGTCGAAAACAGCCAGATCGGCCAGGACCTTGCGGTCGATTTCGATGGAAGCCTTCTTCAGACCGTTCATGAACTTGCTGTAGCTCAGGCCCGACAGACGCGCAGCGGCGTTGATACGGGTGATCCACAGTTGACGGAACTGACGCTTTTTCTGACGACGGTCACGATAAGCGTACTGGCCCGCCTTCATCACCGCCTGTTTGGCGATGCGATAGACGTTCTTGCGACGGCCGCGATAACCCTTGGCAAGGGCGAGAATCTTTTTGTGACGAGCGCGAGCGGTGACACCGCGTTTAACACGAGGCATAGTTCAACTCCTTAAGCGTAGGGCAGCATTGCGCGAACAGAAGCCATATTGGTGGCATCGACCATGGTCGTACCGCGCAATTGACGCTTGTTCTTGGTGGTTTTCTTAGTCAGGATGTGACGCTTGAAAGCCATGGAACGCTTTACACCGCCGCCGCCCAAAACGTTGAGACGCTTTTTGGCGCTCGACTTGGTCTTCATTTTCGGCATGGAAAAAAACTCCTGCGAATATTGTATAAATCCGGCGCAGGGTGGCCCGTGAAGGCACTTGAAACCGCTACGCCACGCTTTTTTTATGCGGCATTTGCATGCCACAAAAGAACCCGGCGGAGAGACTCCGCCGCGTCAAACCGATGATTATACCCGATTATTTCTTTTTCGGGGAGATCATCATAACCATTTGTCGGCCTTCGAGGCGCGGAAACTGCTCGACGACCCCGACTTCGGCCAGATCAGCCTCGACGCGCTTGAGCAACGCCAGACCGATATCCTGGTGCGCCATTTCGCGACCACGGAAACGCAAGGTCACCTTGGCCTTGTCGCCGTCGGTCAGGAAGCGGATCAGGTTGCGCAGCTTGACCTGGTAGTCGCCGTCATCGGTTCCGGGACGGAACTTGATTTCCTTGACCTGAATCTGCTTCTGCTTCTGCTTGGCTTCGTGACGCTTCTTCGACTGTTCATACTTGAACTTGCCGTAGTCCATCAGCTTGCAGACCGGGGGCTGCGCCGTCGGGGAGATCTCCACCAGATCGATGTCATTCTCTTCCGCCATGGCCATGGCTTCACGCAGACTCACGATGCCAAGTGCTTCGCCTTCAACACCTACCAGACGGATCTCGCGGGCGGTAATTTCGCCATTGATCCGTGCTTCACGTTCCTGAGCTATGTCCGCTCTCCTTCAAAAAATTCATCACGCTTGCCGCGCAACATCAATCCGCCGGCATATCCGCCAGCAGACGGGCGACAAAATCATCCACGGTCAGCTGACCGAGATCCTCACCACGTGCCCGCACGGCAACCAATCCGCCAGCCTTTTCCTTGTCGCCGACAATCACTTGATACGGCAACTTCTGTAGGCTGTGCTCGCGGATTTTATAGCTGATCTTCTCGTTTCTCAAGTCAAGTTCCACACGGAAGCCTTGTTTTTTCAGCGTTTCCGCAACCTGAGAGGCGTAATCAGCCTGTGCTTCGGTGATATTCATCACCGCAATCTGCACCGGCGCCAGCCACAAGGGGAAGGCACCGGCATGGTTTTCGATCAGAATGCCGAGGAAGCGCTCAAGCGAGCCGAGCGCGGCGCGATGCAGCATCACCGGGCGCTTGCGACTGTTGTCATCGGCGACATATTCGGCATCCAGACGCTCCGGCAGCATGAAGTCCAGCTGCAGCGTACCGCACTGCCAGGAACGTCCCAGCGCATCCTTGATGTGGTACTCGATCTTCGGACCATAGAAAGCGCCCTCACCCGGCAGCTCTTCCCACTCAACACCGCAGGCACGCAGCGCTTCGCGCATGCCGTCTTCCGCCTTGTCCCAGGTTTCTTCCGCGCCAATGCGCTTTTCCGGTCGCAGCGCCAGTTTGATGGCCACCTTGTCGAAGCCGAAGCGGTCATAGACCTCCATCACCAGACGGTGGAAATCCTTGGCCTCCTGATTGATCTGTTCTTCGGTACAGAAAATATGACCATCATCCTGCACAAAACCGCGCACACGCATGATGCCGTGCAGGGCCCCCGACGGTTCGTTGCGGTGGCAGGAACCGAACTCGGCATAGCGCAACGGCAAATCGCGATAAGAACGCAGTGCGCTGTTGAAAATCTGGATATGCCCCGGACAATTCATCGGCTTGACCGCGTAGTCGCGCTTTTCCGACTCGGTCACAAACATGTTTTCGCGATAGTTGGCGGCGTGACCGGAACGCTCCCACAAATTGACGTCCATCATCATCGGCGTACGTACTTCGCGATAGCCCTCACGCGTCAGTTTGGCACGCATGTACTGCTCGACGTTCTGCCACAATTGCCAGCCCTTGGGGTGCCAGAACACCATGCCCGGCGCTTCGTCCTGCAAATGGAACAGATCCAGCTGGGTACCCAGCTTGCGATGATCGCGCTTTTCCGCCTCCTCCAGCATGAACAGATAAGCGTCCAGATCTTCCTTTTTCGCCCAGGCCGTACCGTAAACACGCTGCAGCATTTCGTTCTTGCTGTCGCCACGCCAGTAGGCACCCGCGACCTTCATCAGCTTGAACACCTTCAGCTTGCCGGTCGACGGCACGTGCGGGCCACGGCAGAGGTCAGTGAACTCGCCCTCGCGGTACAGCGACACCACCTCACCCTGCGGAATCGACTCGATGATTTCGGCCTTGTAATGTTCGCCAATCGACTTGAAGTAGGCGACCGCCTCATCGCGCGGCAGCACATAGCGCTCGACCGGGATGTCCTTCTTGGCCAGTTCGCCCATCTTCTTTTCGATGGCCTGCAGATCTTCCGGCGTAAACGGACGCTTGTAGCTGAAATCGTAGTAGAAGCCGTTGTCGATCGCCGGCCCGATGGTCACCTGCGCCTCGGGGAACAGCTCCTTGACGGCATAAGCCAGCAGGTGGGCCGTGGAGTGACGAATGATATCCAGACCGTCGGCATCGCGATCGGTAACGATCGCCAGTTCGGCATCCTTCTCGATTCGGAACGAGGTGTCCACCAGCTGGCCGTCAACACGACCGGCGAGCGCGGCACGCGCCAGACCGGCGCCGATCGACGCAGCGACTTCGTGCACCGTCACCGGCTGTTCGAATGAGCGAATGGAACCGTCAGGCAGGCGAATGTCAGGCATGATTTCTCCAATAGATCTGGTTAGATTGCTTCAGCATCGCCCCGGATGCCGCGGATAAAAAAAAAGTGCGGCATTCGAGCCGCACTTCTTGTCTTTGGGATGGAACGACCAGTGGCTCGACTAGCTCGAGAAACCGGTTGTGGTAGTTCGTACTGCCAACATGATTGGTCATCCCATCAAAATTCGTTTGGTAGGCACGATTGGATTCGAACCAACGACCCCCACCATGTCAAGGTGGTGCTCTAACCAACTGAGCTACGTGCCTAACGCTGAGGCAGCCATATTAGCGACACTTCAGCCAATACGCAAGCCTCTCTACGTGAATAAAACGCGAAAATCATCCTCTTCAGCTATACTGACGGCCTATTTTTGAATTGCTTACCGTCTGCCAATGCTCAAGTTTACCGTTCACAAAACCTCCGGTGGCGCCCGTCGCGGCACGCTGGAACTGAATCACGGCACCGTGGAGACCCCGGTGTTCCAGCCCGTCGGCACCTACGGCTCCGTCAAGGCCATGAGCCCGCTGGAGCTCAACGAGATCGGCGCCCAGATCATTCTGGGCAACACCTTCCACCTGTGGCTGCGCCCGGGGCTGGAAGTCATCGAGCAATTCGGCGGACTGCACCAGTTCATCGGCTGGGACAAGCCGATCCTGACCGACTCCGGCGGCTTCCAGGTCTTCAGCCTCGGCGACCTGCGCAAACTGACCGAAGAGGGTTGCACCTTCCAGAGCCCGGTCAACGGCGACCGCTGCTTCCTGTCGCCGGAAGTGTCAATGAAGATCCAGCGGGTCCTCAACTCCGACATCGTGATGATCTTCGACGAGTGCACCCCCTACCCGGCCGACTACGACACCGCCGCCGCCTCGATGCGCATGAGCCTGCGCTGGGCGGAACGCTCGCGCCGCGCCTTCGACGACCTCAAGAATCCCAACGCCCTGTTCGGCATCATTCAGGGCTCGATGTACAACGATCTGCGCGAAGAGTCGCTGCGCGAACTGATGAACATCGGCTTTGACGGTATCGCCATCGGCGGCCTGTCGGTGGGTGAGCCCAAAGAAGAGATGGAGCGTATGCTCAAGGTCATGCAGCCGATGCTGCCGGCCGACAAGCCGCACTATCTGATGGGCGTCGGCACGCCGGAAGATCTGGTATACGGCGTGGCCCACGGCGTGGACATGTTCGACTGCGTGATGCCGACCCGCAATGCCCGCAATGGCTGGCTGTTTACCCAGTGGGGCGACATCAAGATCAAGAATGCCTGCCACAAGCAGGATACCCGCCCGCTGGACGAAGCCTGCGAGTGCTATACCTGCCGCAACTTCAGCCGCGGCTACCTGCACCATCTGCATCGCGTGGGCGAAATTCTCGGCGCACGCCTGAACACCATCCACAACCTGCATTATTACCAGCAGCTGATGCGTGAAATCCGCGCCTCGATCGAGCAGGACCGCTTCGAGGACTTCCGTGCCGAATTCGCCGTCAAGCGAGCGCGGGGCACAAAATAAGGCGACGACAGTCAAACATCGCTTGCCTTTCAGAACCGGAGCGGTTGGAAAAGCCGTCTGTGCTGGCTACAATGACCGGTTTGCGATACACCCCTAACCAGGAGTTTCAACAATGTTTCTGATTTCTTCCGCATTTGCAGCCGGCCCGGCCGCCGGCGCAGAAAACCCGATCATGCAGTTCCTGCCGATGATCGTCATTTTCGCGCTGTTCTACCTGCTGCTGATCCGTCCGCAGCAAAAGAAGGCCAAAGAGACCAAGCAAATGCTGGCAGCCCTGGCCAAGGGCGACGAAGTCATGACCCAGGGTGGCTTTGCCGGCCGCATCAGCAAGCTGGACGAACAGTTTGCCACCGTGGAAATCGCCAAGGGCGTTGAAATCCAGCTGGCACGTGCTGCGATCACCGGCAAGCTGGAAAAAGGCACGATCAAGTCCCTGTAATCCCATACAGGGCCTGCGGCCCCTGCCCGGATGACGGGCAGGGCCTGTTCACTTTTCCGCCGAACCACGCACATGAATCGCTACCCACTCTGGAAGTACATCATCATCGCGGTGGCACTCGTCATTGCGACGATCTACACCCTGCCCAATTTCTACGGTGAAACGCCTGCTGTCCAGATCTCCAGCTCGCGCGAATCCATCCCGGTCGATGCCGCGCTGATGGGCCGTGTCGAAGGCGCCCTGCGCGCCCAGGGCATCACCCCGGACGGCATGCTGCTCGACAACAACAGCCTGAAGGTGCGTTTCCACGATCCGGATACCCAGATCAAGGCGCGCGACGCCATCCAGCACGACCTGGGCGACAGCTACATCATCGCGCTCAACCTGCTGACGGCCTCGCCCGACTGGCTGTCCCGCCTCAAGGCCTACCCGATGTTCCTCGGCCTCGACCTGCGCGGCGGCGTGCACTTCATGCTTGAAGTCGACATGAAGGCCGCCATCGACAAGACCATGGAACGCTATGCCGGCGACATCCGCCGTGCGCTGAAGAAGAAAGACGTCCGCTACGGCAGCGTCAAGCACATCGGCAACACCATCGAAATCCAGCTGCGTGACGCGGACACCCTCGCGGCCACCTCTGACGTGGTGTCGCGCAACCTGTCCTCGCTGACCCAGACCCGCGACAACAGCAACTTCAAGCTGACGCTGAGCCTGTCGCCGGACGAAATGACCCGCATCCAGAACGATGCCGTCAAGCAGAACATCACCACCCTGCACAACCGTGTCAACGAACTGGGCGTCGCCGAGCCGATCATCCAGCAATCCGGCCCGAACCGCATCGTGGTCGAACTGCCGGGCGTGCAGGACACCGCCAAGGCCAAGGACATCCTGGGTCGTACCGACACGCTGGAAGTGCGCATGGTCGAAGACGACCAGGCCAAGGTCAGCGCCGCCATGGCCGGCAATGTGCCGAGCGGTTACGACCTGATGGACGAAGCCACGGCCAACGGCAGCGACAAGATCCTGGTCAAGAAGGAAGTCGAACTGACCGGTGACAATATCAACGACGCCCAGCCGGGCTTCGATGAAAACGGCGCCCCGTCGGTCAACATCAATCTCGACGCCACCGGCGCCGACATCTTCCGCCAGGTCACGGCAGAAAACGTCGGCAAGCGCATGGCGATGATCCTGGTGGAAAAGGGTCGCTCCGAAGTCGTGACCGCCCCGGTCATCCGCACCGAAATCGGGGGTGGCCGCGTGCAGATCTCCGGCAGCATGAGCCCGGCTGAAGCACGTGACGTGTCCCTGCTGCTGCGCGCCGGCTCGCTGGCTGCGCCGATGAACATCGTCGAAGAGCGCACCATCGGCCCGAGCCTCGGCAAGGAGAACATCGAAAAGGGCTTCCACTCCACCCTGTGGGGCTTTGCCGCCATCGCCGTCTTCATGCTGATCTACTACCGCGTGTTCGGCGTGATCTCGGCCATCTCGCTGGCCGTCAACCTGTTCATGCTGGTGGCGCTGCTGTCGATGATCCAGGCCACGCTGACCCTGCCGGGTATTGCTGCCATCGCGCTGGCGCTCGGCATGGCGATCGACTCCAACGTGCTGATCAACGAGCGGGTACGTGAAGAACTGCGCAACGGCATGCCGCCGCACTCGGCGATCCAGGCCGGTTACGACCATGCCTGGGCGACCATTCTCGACTCCAACATCACCACGCTGATCGCCGGCCTGGCGCTGCTGATCTTCGGCTCCGGCCCGGTACGCGGCTTCGCCGTCGTACACTGCCTCGGCATCATGACCTCGATGTTCTCGGCAGTTCTGGTATCGCGCGGTCTCGTCAACCTGTGGTACGGCCGTCGTCGCCGTCTCACCTCGATTTCGGTGTAAGGGACCCAGACATGGAATTCTTCCGCATCAAAAAAGACATTCCCTTCATGAGCTACGGCAAGATCACCACGGCGATCTCGCTGCTGACCTTCGTGCTGGCTGTCTTCTTCCTCGCCACCCGCGGCCTCAATTACAGCGTTGAGTTCACTGGCGGCACGGTGATGGAAGTGCAATACGACAAGGCGGCCGACCTGCCGGACGTTCGCAACCGCGTCGATGCCCTCAAGCTGGGTGAGTCCACCATCCAGACACTGGGCACCTCGCGCGACGTGATGATCCGTCTGCCGAACCTCGGCGCCAAGTCGTCCGCCCAGCTCTCCAACGAAGTACTGCAGGCACTCAAGCAGGGCGGCCAGCAAGTCGAACTGCGCCGCGTCGACTTCGTCGGCCCGCAGGTCGGTGAAGAGCTGGTACAGCACGGCCTGATCGCCGTCAGTATCGTGTGTCTGGGCATCATGCTCTACCTGGCGCTGCGCTTCGAATGGCGCTTCGCCGTGTCGGCCATCATTGCCAACATGCACGACGTGGTAATCATCCTCGGCTGCTTCGCCCTGTTCCGCTGGGAGTTCTCCCTGACGGTCCTGGCCGGCGTACTGGCGGTGCTGGGCTACTCGGTGAACGAGTCGGTGGTGGTGTTTGACCGGATCCGCGAAAACTTCCGCAAGGCCGGCATGCGCAACCACACCGTGGCAGAAATCATCGACAACGCCATCACCTCCACCATGAGCCGAACCATCATCACCCACGGTTCGACCGAAACCATGGTGCTGGCGATGCTGCTGTTCGGTGGCCCGGCCCTGCATGGTTTTGCCACGGCCCTGACCATCGGCATTCTGTTCGGTATTTACTCGTCGGTGCTGGTCGCCAGCCCGATCGTGCTGTGGCTCGGCGTCTCGCGCGAGAACCTGGTCAAGCCGCCCAAGCAAAAGCAGGAGGCGGTGGTTTAACGCCCACCCCTCCCCGACTGGCCGGCATCCCTGATGCCGGCCATTTTTTCTGATACTTCGGAGCCGTCCACGCGATGCAATATGTGACCTTTCTGATCGACTTCATCCTGCACATCGACCAGCACCTGCCGCCGCTGATTGCCGCCTATGGCCAACTGATCTACCTGATCCTGTTTGCCATCGTCTTCAGCGAAACCGGCCTGGTGGTCACACCCTTCCTGCCGGGCGACTCCCTGCTGTTCGTGGCCGGCACCCTGGCCGCCACCGGCGACATGAGCCTGGCCACCCTGATGGTCGTCCTCGCCATCGCCGCCATCCTCGGCAACCAGGTGAACTACCTGATCGGCCGCTTCTTCGGCCATAAACTGTTTGCCAATCCGAATTCGAAAATCTTCCGCCGCGAATATCTCGATCGCACCCATGCTTTCTATGACAAACATGGCGGCAAAACCCTGATCTTCGCCCGCTTCATGCCGATCATCCGCACCTTCGCCCCCTTTGTGGCCGGCATTGGCGAAATGCCGCTCCTGCGTTTCAGTCTGTTCAACCTGGCAGGCAGCCTGCTGTGGGTCGGCCTGTTCTGCGGCGCCGGCTACCTGTTCGGCAACATCCCGCTGATCCGCAAGAACCTCGAACTGCTGATCCTCGGCATCATCGTGCTGTCCTTCCTGCCGGCCATCATCGGCTATCTGCGCCACCGCAAGGGGCAGTAAGCATGCGCCCGATCCGTCGACTGCCCGACCACCTGGTCAACCAGATCGCCGCCGGCGAGGTCGTCGAACGACCGGCCTCCGCACTGAAAGAAATGCTGGAAAACAGCCTGGACGCCGGGGCCGACAAGATCAGCGTCGATCTGGCCCAGGGCGGTATCAAACTGATCCGCGTGGTGGATAACGGCAGCGGTATTGCCGCCGACGACCTGCCGCTGGCACTCGACCGCCACGCCACCAGCAAGATCGCCTCGCTGGATGAGCTGGAACAGGTAGGCACCCTGGGGTTCCGCGGCGAAGGTCTGGCCAGTATTGCTTCGGTATCACGCCTGACCCTGATCAGCCGCCCGCAGGATGCCGCACACGCGCACCAGATCATCGCCATCGACGGCCGGCTGCATCCGGTCGAACCCGCCGCTCATGCGCCCGGCACCAGCGTCGAGTGTGTCGATCTGTACTTCAACACCCCGGCACGGCGCAAATTCCTCAAGTCGGACAATACCGAATACGCGCACTGCGCCAGTGTGTTCGAACGCATTGCCCTGGCGCGGCCGGATGTCGAATTCCTGCTGCGCCATAACGGCAAGGTGGTCTGGCGTCTGCCGCAGCAAAGCCGCGCCGAGCGCGTCGGCGCCCTGCTCGGCCAGGATTTCCTGCAAGCCGCCCTGCCGGTCGAGCATGTCGCCGGCCCCCTGCAACTGACCGGCTTCATCGCCGATCCGACCTACTCCAAGTCGAGCCGCGACGCCCAGTTCTTTTATGTCAATGGCCGCTTCGTGCGCGAAAAAACCGCCCAGCATGCCCTGCGCCAGGCCTACCGCGACGTTTTGCACCACGAACGCCACCCGGCCTATGCGCTGTTCCTGACCATGGATCCGGCCGCCGTCGACGTCAACGTCCACCCGACCAAGATCGAGGTACGCTTTCGCGAGTCGCAGGCCATTCACCAGTTCCTGTTCCATAGCCTGAACAAGACCCTGTCCGGCAGCGCCGGCAGCCGGGTCGAAGCCGCCGCCACGCTGCCAGCCGGCAGCCCCCCGGTGACCGCCACAGGCCCGGAGACCCCGCGCCCGCCACAGCCTGCCCCCCGTGGTCAGGTTTTCGTGCAACAACCCATGGCACTGCATGTTGGCGGCGATGCCGGAGCGGTTTACCAGAAGCTGTTTGCCGGTGTCCGCGAAGAAGAGCGCGCCCTGGCCCCGGCCGGCAGCCTGGCGCCGGCGCTGGCGCAACCGTCCCCCGCCTATCGTACGCCGGATCTGCCCGACAGCGATGAAGGCATCCCGCCACTCGGTTTTGCCCTGGCCCAGCTGCATGGCGTCTACATCCTGGCACAGAGCCAGGACGGCCTGATCGTGGTGGACATGCACGCGGCCCACGAGCGCATTGTTTACGAGCGGCTGAAACAGGCACTCGACCATGAAGGCATCCCGACCCAGCCCCTGCTGCTGCCGGTCTCATTCGGCGCCAGTGCACAAGAAGTCGCCAGCGTCGAAGAGCACAAAGAAGGCCTGATGCGACTTGGCCTGGAACTGGCCGCCCTGTCACCGACCCAGATCGCCATCCGTGCCGTACCGCAATGGCTCAACGACGGCAACCCGGTCGATCTGGCACGGGCTGTACTGGCCGATGTACGCGAATTCGGCCTGACGCGTGTCATGACCGAACGCCGCAACGAGCTGCTGGCCACCATGGCCTGCCACGGAGCCGTCCGCGCCAACCGCCAGTTGACCCTGACTGAAATGAACGCCCTGCTGCGCGACATGGAGGCCACCGAGCGCTCCGGCCAGTGCAACCACGGCCGGCCGACCTGGAGCCGACTGAGCATGAAGCAGCTCGACGAGCTGTTCATGCGGGGACAATAAGCATGCAAGACAAGGTATTGATGCTGATGGGGCCGACCGCCAGCGGCAAAACCGCCCTGGCGCTGGCACTGGCACAGCACCTGCCCATCGAGATCATCAGCGTCGATTCGGCGCTGGTCTATCGCGACATGGACATTGGTACCGCCAAGCCCAGCCGCGCCGAACAGGCCAGCTGCCCGCACCATCTGATCGATATCATCAGCCCGCTGGAAAGCTATTCCGCCGCCCAGTTCTGCAGCGATACCGAGCGGCTGATCGACGAGATCCACGCCCGTGGCCACATCCCCCTGCTGGCCGGCGGCACCATGCTCTATTACAAGGCTCTGCTACAGGGCCTGTCCGAACTGCCCCAGGCCGACCCGGACCTGCGCGCCAGGCTGGATGCCGAAGCCGCCGAGCACGGCTGGCCGGCCCTGCATGCCCGACTGGCCACACTGGACCCGGTCACCGCGGCCCGGCTGCAGCCAGGCGATGCCCAGCGCATCCAGCGCGCACTGGAAGTCTGCCTGTTGAGCGGGCAGCCGATGTCATCCCTGCTGGATGCCGAAGCACAGCGCCCGCAACACCGCTGGCAGTCTCTCAACCTGGCCCTGGTCCCCGCCGAGCGCAGTTGGTTGCACGAGCGTATCGCCCAGCGCTTCGCGCTCATGCTGGCCGATGGTTTCCTCGACGAAGTCAGCCGCTTGCGCCAGACCTACCCCGACCTGCACCCCGGACTGCCGTCGATGCGCTGCGTGGGTTACCGCCAGGCCTGGGAATATCAGGATGGACACTGCAGCCATGAAGAGATGGTAGCGCGCGGCATCGCCGCCACCCGCCAGCTATGCAAACGACAACTCACCTGGATCCGCTCGCTGGAGACCATCCCGGTCAACGCCCAGTCCGACCAAACCAGCGAACAGGTGATCCGTGCCTGTAACGATTTCCTCGCCGGACGGACGATCTGCCCGGATCTACGCTGGCAGGGGGCCTACTAGCCGCCACCCTTTTTTGAAGAGGCAAAATCCGATTGCCAGGCCACAATCTGCTCTGGATGAGCGAAGAACACCAGATCATCACCATCCGCATGCAAATTGAGATCGGGATGCCTAGCTAGCAACCTGGACTGAATCTCGACATGGGCATCCCGGAATGCACCCAACTGCTCAATGCCGGGCTTGGTCAGTGACGCTGCTGCCGCTTGTTGAACACGATCATATAATTCACTCCGTCGGGCGCTGGGCGAATGTTGCGAGGGAACAAACGGATGCTTCTCCGCCATGGCCTCGCCAATGGGAAAGGTTTCTGCAAAGGTGTGATAAGCACCAAAATTCATGAATGCAGCGATCCCCAGTGTTGCGGGCATCACCACATGAGCCTGACCATACAGGGATTTGTCACTCAATGAATGCAGCGCCAACAAGATGTCGCAAGTCCCTCCCGATTGGGCTCCTGCCGCAGGTAGTCCTTTCTGGCTGGATTCCAGAGCACTGGTGCCGAACAGCTGCCAGCGATTGACTCCGGTACCATGAAACAGCCTGTGCCGATCCAGCAAACCCTCCATGCCCAGCTGCTGATAAGGCAAAGGAATCTGCAACCACTCCTCCTCCGACATCGTGAAAGGTCGTGTCAAATCTTCAATTGGTGCGCCCTGACGGGGAATCGCATTGATATGGCGGTTATTTTCACCCAAAGCAGCCGTCAGCGCCGCTTGTTGGGCGGGGTAAGCCGGGTCGACCTTCTGCACCACCAAGCCAAAACCGAGACCATAGCGCGCGGCATCTTCGTACACACCCTTCACCGGGTACAAACTTTCTCCATCCTGAATCAGCGGCATACGCTCACTGCGTGCCCGACTGATCTGAAGATCAAACAACGGGGTACGGGTCATGGCAGCAAACTGCCTGAAACGGTCCGAAAAGTCAGTGCAGGCCATGCCGCTCTCGCTCAACAGCATCTGGCAAGCTTTCCGGTTTTCTGCCATATGAACCGCATACTCCTGAGAGGCCGAAGGGATATCAACTGGATTCATCAGTTGCCACAGCGTGGTGCCAAATGCACTCAGGGCGCGGATCTTGGTCATCAAGGGAAGGTAGTTGTCCGGCATGTCCGGCACCAAAGGCTGTCGGAGAGAATGGAGCAGCCAAGACTGAAAAGGCTGCATCTGCGACATTTGCCGACCAATCTGATCAGTTTTTGCCGACAGCGCAGAAAAAACCTGAGTAAGAACTGCTGACAAGGACTGCGTTTTCCCCTGGAAAAACACCTGCTGCTGCCCGGCCGAACCAGAGGCATCCAGACCAATGGTCAATACCTTGGACAGCTTTGCTGCATAGCTGTTATAAACCTGGCCCACCTGGCCCGCGTGATCAAGGATGGCCATACTGGCCCCGGCCTCAAAGAACTTGCTATTGGCGATCACCTGCTGTTGAGCACTACTCAGGCTGACGCCCTGTTGCTCACTCAGCACTTCAGCGGGGGTCCCCTCCGCACTCATGGCCCGTATTGAATGCAATGCCCCAGCCTGTCTTGCTACGAATATTGACGTCACAGTAGTAGTTCCCGGTTTAGACAGAAAAAACCACTATCCACCGCTCATCGACATTGCCGAATCAGAGAGATCCAATTTGTACACACCACAAAAAAGCAAAACCCCGGCTAACCGGGGTTTTAACCAATACAGTCGGCGGCCTCTTATCGAACCGCGACCAGCTTGATCTCCACCTTCCACTCCGGCTTGGCCAGCTTGGCCTGCACCGTTGCCCGAGCCGGCGTATGGCCGGCCGGCACCCAGGCATCCCAGGCCACATTCATGGCGTCATAGTCGGCCAGATCGGCCAGAAAGATCGTCGTATCGACAATCTTGCTCTTGTCACTGCCCAACTCGGCCAGCAGCGCGTCGATCTGGGCCAGCACATCGGCGGTTTGCGCCGTGGCATCGGCATCGGTATTGCCCGGCACCTGACCGGCAAGGAAGATCAGACCGTTGACCACAACGGCTTCGGACAGACGGGGACCCGGTTGATGGCGGTAAATCGTCACGCGATGCTCCTGAAAAAGTGAATGGGACAGCCCGATTCTAGCGTCATTAAGCGGCCAAGGCACGATCCAGCGCGGACGCCAGATCACTGCGCAGATCTTCCAACCCCTCGATGCCGACCGACAAACGCAGCAGATTGTCGGTCAGGCCGATTTTCTGCCGGTGAGCCGAATCCACCGCGGCATGGGTCATGGTGACCGGGTGGCACACCAGGCTCTCCACCCCGCCCAGGCTTTCCGCCAGGGTAAACAGCTTGAGGCCGGCCAGGAAGCGACGCACCGCCTGCTCATCCCCCTTCAGATAGAACGACACCACACCGCCATAACCCTTCATCTGCTGTCGTGCCAGCTCATGCTGCGGATGACTTTCCAGGCCGGCATACAGCACCTTTTCCACCGCAGGGTGCGTCTCCAGCCAGCGCGCCAGTGCCAGGGCATTGGCGTTATGCCGCTCCATGCGCAAGGCCAGCGTACGCAAGCCACGCGTCACCAGAAAACTGGGGAACGGATCCAGGACCGCGCCGGTGGCGTTATGCAGATAGGCCAGCTTTTCTGCCAGTTCCGGACGGTCCTTGCCCACCACGGCCACACCGGCAACCACATCAGAATGACCATTCAGATATTTGGTCGCCGAATGCAGCACGATGTCAAAACCATAATCCAGCGGACGCTGCACCACCGGTGAGGCAAAGGTGTTATCCACCACCGACAGCAGGCCGCGCTCACGCGCCAGCTTGCCGACGGCTGCCAGATCCACCAGCTGATTGAGCGGGTTGGACGGCGTTTCAATCCACAACAGGCGCGTTTCCGGACGAATCGCCGCGGCCAGCGCAGCCACATCGTCGGCAGGCGCATAGCTGACCGTCAGATTGGCGCTGATGCCGCGTACTTTTTCGAACAAGCGGAAAGTACCGCCATACAGATCATTCACCGCCACAACATGACTGCCGGCGGGCAACAGATCCAGCACCGTGGCAATCGCCGCCAGCCCGGAGGCAAAGGCATAGCCCTGCGCCCCGCCTTCCAGCTCGGCCACGGCACGCTCCAGCGCCTGGCGCGTGGGATTCTGCGACCGCGAGTATTCGTAACCGGTATGTTCACCCGGGCCGTACTGGCGATAGGTTGAGGTGGCATAAATGGGGGGCACCACCGCACCATAGGGATCGGCAAACGGATCGGACAACAGTCCGGCAGTGATGGAGAGGGTGTGGAAGTCAGTCATGGGGCATCCCGGGCAACAGCATTAGAATGGGATTTAATATAACCTTTGGTTATTTTATTGAAAAGCAACTATCGGAAATATCCATATAACCAAATCCCCGGACAAGAAAAAAACCGCCTCGGCAGCACCGAGGCGGTTTTTTATGTCCATACCCCAATCAGGCCTGCGCGACGCGGCGCAGATCGAAGGCAAAGCGCTCCAGCGCGGCAATGCCGCTGGCTTCGGCACGAGCGCACCAGTCATGCAGTTCCAGCAGCAGTTGCTCGCGCGTCAGGTTGGAGCGCAGCCAGACGCGACTCAGCTCCTGGCGCATGGCGTAGACCTTGGCTGCCAGCGGGCTGTTGGCCAGAAGCTGCTGCAGCTCTTGACGCTCTTCCTCGGGAGTCTGCTGGGCCTCCTGCTTCAGCCAGCGCTTGAACTTGGCCGGCAGATCGGCGGCCTGCAACTCCGGCAGGGCATCGCGCACCCGCAGCAGTTCATCCTGGCAGGCCGACGCCAGCTCGCGGGCGAAACGAGCCGCCAGCGCATAGCGATTGGCCACAATCGCCTGCAGGCGCTCGGCATCCATCGGCAACAGCGAGCCTTTGCATTGCAGCTTCGGCGCAACCTTGCGCACCTTGGCCAGACCAACCGCCGACATCATGCGGATATACATCCAGCCGATATCGAACTCGAACCATTTATGCGACAGCTTGGCCGAGGTGCCGAATGTGTGGTGGTTGTTGTGCAGTTCTTCGCCACCGATCAGGATGCCCCAGGGGAAAATATTGGTCGAGGCATCTTCACACTCGAAATTGCGGTATCCCCAGTAATGACCGATGCCGTTGATCACCCCGGCGGCAAACAGCGGAATCCAGATCATCTGGACACCCCAGATCAGCAGGCCCGGCAGACCGAACAGCAGCAGATCGATGCCCAGCATCAGGAAAATACCCTTGCCATTGTGCGCGGTGTACAGCTTGCGCTCGATCCAGTCATCCGGCGTGGCGTGACCGTACTTTTCGATGTCGTCACGGTTGCGGCAGGCAATGCGATACAGGCCGGCCCCCGTAAACAGCACGCGCTTGATGCCATACACCACCGGGCTGTGCGGATCATCGGCGCTTTCGCAGCGGGCGTGGTGCTTGCGGTGCACCGCCGCCCACTCCTTGGTGACCATGCCGGTGGTCAGCCACAGCCAGAAGCGGAAGAAATGGCTGACCAGCGGATGCAGGTCCAGCGCGCGGTGCGCCTGGTGGCGGTGCAGGAAGATCGTCACCGAGGCGATGGTGACGTGGGTCAGCGCCAGTGCGGCAATCACATAGCCCCACCAGGGCAGGTCGATCAGACCAGAAAAAATTGCGGTCATGCTTATCAGGTTCCTCGAGACTTGGGAGTAAAAATCAGGACAAAAAGGTTTGCAGCGAATGATTCTTGTTTAGTATTTTTACTCCATGATAGCGAAAAGCGCCTGATTTGTCAGAACCTTGAAAGTGCGGGTTCATTGCATCGGCGCACTGGTGTACCATTAGCCCCTGATTACCACTTACTTCAGAAAAGATCCTGTGTTGCAAAAACAACGCCTGACTTTCGCCGCAGCCGCACTGGGCGGTCTGTTCGTTCTCTATGGTGGCGCTGCCTACTGGGCCGGCATCAAGGCCGAAGACACCCTCGAACAACAGCACCGCATGCTGGCCAGCCTGCCGCTGTTCAAGGTGAAGTCGCACACCTACGAACGCGGCTGGTTCTCCTCGCAGGAAACCACCGAACTGGTGTTCAACCGTCGCCTGACCGGTCCGTATGAAGGCATGCTGCCGGACAACATCCGTCCGATGCTCGGCGCCACCATCCGCTTCACCAACACGGTCAAGCACGGCCCCTTCCCCGGACTGGGCAGCTTCGACCTGCGTCCGGCGCGCGCCCTGGTCACCACCCGCTTCGACATGAGCGACAGCACCCGCAAGACCCTGGCGCTGTTCTTCGGTGACAAGGAGCCGATCACGGTGGTCAACCGCCTGGGCTTTGGCGGTGGCGGTGAACTCAAGGTCGACATCCCGGCCTTCGATTACGAAGAGGCCCTGTCGGGCGTCAAGGTCAAATGGAAGGGCTTCAGCCTGGCCGTTGACTACCAGCAAGGCTTCAAGCAATACCAGACCGAGGCCAATTCACCCTCGTTCTCGCTCGAGGCGGCCAGCAAGGGCACCATCCACTTCGACGGCGTGCGCTATGTGTCCGACATCCGCCCGGGCAGCACCGGCGTCAAGCTCGGCACCAGCGAACTGACCGTCAGCAATGTGCAGCTCAACTGGAAGGACAGCATCCCTTACAGCATCAAGCTCAACGATCTGGTCTATCTGCTGACGCGCATGCATGTCGGCGAATTCATCAATCCGTCGGGCGAGTTCAAGCCGTCGAGCGTCACCCTCAAGGGTCTGCACTACCAGATCGTCACCTCGGAAGAAGATCCGTACATCAACTCGCGCGGCAAGCTGGGCTTTGACACCTTCAGCTACAACGACCAGGTCTATGGTCCGATGCGTCTGGATGTGTCCGCCAACCACCTGCACGGCCCGACACTGGTCAAGCTGGATCAGGCCATCTCGCAGTTGCCGATCGAAGGCATGGATGCCGCCACCCTGCGCAAGAGCTACATCAGCACGATCAAGAAGTACGGCATTCCGCTGCTGGAAAACGACCCGCGCCTGGTGGTCAACGACTTCTATCTGAAGATGCCGAGCGGCGAAGCCACCCTCAAGGGACAGCTGGCGCTCAAGGGCTTCCGCGAAGCCGACCTGAAGGATCCCCTGCAGGTGCTCAGGCGCTTCCAGGTGGCGGCCAGCGTCTCACTGCCGCGTCAGACCCTGGAAAATCTGGTGGTCACCCAGGCACGTAACCTCTTCACCGTCGACCAGAGCGCCGAAGATCAGCCCAACCTCAACGAGATTGACGATCTGGCGAAAAACCTGCTCGACAGCCAGTTGGCACAGTGGGCAGACCAGGGCTTCATCCAGGTCAACAAGGGCCAGATCAACACCAGCATCGACTACCATGACGGTGCGCTGAGCGTCAGCCACAAGCGCGTCGCGCTGCCCTGGGAAGAAAAAGACGACCCCGCCGGGCCAGGCGGCTCCGCCAAATAACACCAAGGGGGCGTCAGCCCCCTTTCTTCATGGTCCATACCGGAGAACGCATGGAACGCTGGAAGCCGCATGTCACCGTGGCCGCCGTGATTGAACGCGATGGCCGCTTCCTGCTGGTCAGGGAACAAACCGTGGACGGCATTCGTTATAACCAGCCGGCCGGCCACCTCGAGCAGGGCGAGAGCCTGGAGCAGGCCGTGGTACGAGAGGCACTGGAAGAAACCGGCTGGCAGGTCACGCCGGAAGCCTTGCTTGGCATCTACCAGGCCCCGTCAGCCGACGGTCGTATCACTTACCTGCGCTTTGCCTTCATCTGCCGGGCAAACCAGCAGAACCCGGACCCGGTACTCGATCATGGCATCCTCGAAGCCCTGTGGCTGAGCCCGGAAGAAGTCCGCGCACGGCAGAACGCGTGGCGCAGCCCGACCGTGATCCGTTGCATCGAAGACTACCTGAGCGGGCAACGCTACCCGCTGAGCCTGATCCAGACACTGGTCCTGACCCGATTCCCGTAATTATCCCTTTCAGGGTATAATGTACGGTTTTTAAAAGCATTCTTGCAGGAAGGAAGTTCCCGTGACGGGTAAAAAGCGCATTGTCGTCGGCATGTCGGGCGGCGTGGATTCCTCTGTGACCGCCTGGCTGCTCAAGCAGCAGGGCCATGAGGTCATCGGCGTCTTCATGCAGAACTGGGAAGACGACAACGATGGCGAATACTGCTCGATCAAGCAGGACTCGCTGGATGCGCTGTCGGTGGCTGACATCGTCGGCATCGACATGGAGATCGTCAACTTTGCCAAGGAATACAAGGATCGCGTCTTCTCCTACTTCCTGGCCGAGTACTCTGCCGGCCGCACGCCCAACCCGGACGTGCTGTGCAATGCCGAGATCAAGTTCAAGGCCTTCCTCGACTACGCCATGCAGCTGGGCGCCGACTGCATTGCCACCGGCCACTACGCCCGCAAGGCGGAAATCGACGGTCTGCACTACCTGCAAAAGGCCGTGGACGAGACCAAGGACCAAAGCTACTTCCTTTACCGCCTGAACCAGTCGCAGTTGTCCAGGGCCATGTTCCCGCTGGGCGAGATCCGCAAGAGCGAAGTGCGCCGTCTGGCCCATGAGGCGGGCCTGCCGACCGCCGCCAAGAAGGACAGCACCGGCATCTGCTTCATCGGCGAACGCCCCTTCCGCGAATTCCTCCAGCGCTACCTGCCCACCAGCCCGGGCGAGATGATCACCCCGGAAGGCAAGGTGATGGGCGAACACATGGGGCTGATGTACTACACGCTCGGACAGCGCAAAGGACTGGGCATCGGCGGGCTGGGCGAACCGTGGTTCGTGGCCGGCAAGGACATTCCGGGCAACCGGCTGATCGTGGTGCAGGGGCACGACCATCCACTGCTGCTCAAGCACACCCTGCAGATGGCCGATCTGAGCTGGACTCTTGACGGTGCCCCGGCCGCCGGCGACTACAGCGCCAAAAACCGCTACCGCATGCCCGACGCACCGTGCAGTCTGTCTGCCGTCGCCGACGGCCAGGCCAGCCTGACCTTCCGCGACGCCCAGTGGGCCGTCACCCCCGGCCAGTCGGCCGTACTCTATCAGGGCGACATCTGCCTTGGCGGCGGCATCATCGTCTGATTCCCGGCCCCAAACCGCGCGCCCTTCCCCGCCGCCCTATCTGACCGCATAGTCACCTCTTTTCGAGGTGACCATGCGCCGACTTCGCCACTGTCTGTTCTTCCTGGCCGCCGTCTTGCTCTGCAGCTGGCTGCAGCTATACGACTTCGCCACCGATATCGGCCATAGCCTGTACAAACACGGCTTCAGCCCGGCAGGCTGGCAAGCCGTTCAAAGTGACTTCGCCAAATTCAGGCGCTTTTACACCGGCCCGCCCACCGATGCCGAGGTGATCGCTTTCTGGACACGTCATCGGCAGCAGTTGGCGCAGATGGTGGCGCTGCATACGGCCGGGAAATGCCATGGCGGCTACCCGGTCGTCCCCTACGACGATTGCGCCAAAATCGGCATGGCCATCGGCGTTGCTTTCATTGCACTGGACCATCTGGCCAACAGTGTCCACGCCCCAAGTCATCACTGCCGCGTCGGCTGCCAGATCATTTTCTTTACATTGCCTTACGAGCAATCCGACTGGTGGCGCAACACCAATCGGCACATTGCGGCCTGGCGCAAGCGTCTGGCGTACATCCCACCATTATTGCCGCCCGAAGCACTCGGGCTAAACCGCAAGCTCACTACAGACCGAAATCAAGTCATGCAGCATTGGTGCCGGCATCAGCGCCCCTCCCTTGATCGCCCACTCCCCGAGCAGTTTGCCGCTGAATACGCACCGGAGGAATGCGCCTTCCGAGCGATGGGCGCCGGCTGGTACCTGTTGCTGGAACCTCATTACACCCTGCCCTGAACCCACTAAAAGGAGAGCATCATGTCAGAAACCAAAGTCACCCTGTACGATCAAGCCGCCATGGATTTTGTCGATACGTTCAACGCTCCGATCCGCCGTGCTGCCACGATTCTGGGCATCACCCCCGAAGCCCTCTTCGGCGCCCTGGTAGAGGAGAACCACGCTTATCGGCAGGACAGCCTGAAGAACTACCTCGGCGACCAGTGGACCCGATTCAGCGGACGCAACCACTGGCTGTTGAAACAGAGCTATGCCTTGGCAAAACAACAGGACAAGCTGGACCGTCACAGCACCTGGGACAAGTTCAACCCGGTGCTCAACGATATCGGCCCCTTCAATATCAAGCTGGGGACGGCGATCCGCCTGCTGGAGGATTACGCACGCGCCACACCACCCGGACAGGATCCGCTGCAAGTGCGTCACTATCTTGAGGACTACAAGGTACTGGCCGATGCGCTGTTCGACGGCTCCGCAGCCCCGGCAATCGCCGGCCTAATGTTGCAAGAAGCCCAGCAATACATGACGCAACATGCTGACCCTGAGGAATGGGGACAACACCCTCAGCATATAAAAGACGGTATTTATCTGACCTACTACAACATGGGACCCAAAGTCATCGAGGAAAGAAGACAACAACAAATACAAAAACATGGCAGGTATCGCCCTAAGCCAGGCGCAAAAAGCGCAGCCGGGGATGACCACATCGGCAACGCCGCGCGCATCGGCGAGCGCTTTAACAACCACCGCTACGGGGAAGTCACCGCATCGCCTGCTTCGCCCCCCGCACCAGCACAGCCCCCAGCTGCGGCGGCGTTCACCCCCACCGAGCCCACCCCCCGCCCGCCGTCCTCCACCCTGATCCGGCGCCATGCCGAGCACGAGGTCGAACTGCTCAGCGGTGGCACCCTGTCCGACATCATGGTGGTTGAGCGGTCACGCGGCAACCTGATCACGCTGGACGATTTGCGTGCGGCCAATGGCCTGAATCCGGGCCAGGAGCGCAGATTGCCCGCCGGCATGCGCCTGTGGGTCCCGCAGCGGCAGGCGGACGGCACGCTGGAAACGACGGCAGAGGGCCTCACTGTCCGCTGGGATCGCCGCGATGGGCGAGTCAATATCACCCACGAGCAGGCCGGGCGCTTTACTTCCCTGCTCCGCTCCTACGACGCCATACGGCAATGCCACAGGGACCACTACGCCGAATGGCATGGGTCCACCGAGGTCTTCAGCAGCACCGAGGATGTCGACATGGGGTATTACAAAAGAAACAGGACAAGCTGGCGCCCGGATTCTGGTTCATGCACCAGTCTGACTTCCAGCAGCATCAGCCGGATCTGCCACGATGCCGACAGCCAGATCCTCTTCGTCCGCTTCGTGAATGGCAGTCAGTACGAATACTATCTTGTTGCGCGACAGATCTATCAGGACTTCCTGGCGAGCCCCTCCAAAGGGCAGTTCTTCAACCGCAACATTCGCAGCCGATACCCCTACGCCAGGACTCGCGAGGTACGGAT
This sequence comes from Paludibacterium sp. B53371, assembly GCF_018802765.1. Lineage (NCBI taxonomy): Bacteria > Pseudomonadati > Pseudomonadota > Betaproteobacteria > Neisseriales > Chromobacteriaceae > Paludibacterium > Paludibacterium sp. B53371. The sequence goes on along the minus strand of NZ_CP069163.1, from coordinate 1,111,144 downwards.
TTCACAGCACACCCTGTCTGAGACACCCTAAACAGAACAAGTGAAAACACGGGGTCAGGTCTTTCATTTTGCGTGAAATGCAAAATGAAAGACCTGACCCCGTTCTGATCCTCGACGGAAGCTTAAGCCGAAGCGTTGACCAGCTTGAGTTTGCCGACCAGCCAGGTGTGGTCGTAGCTGACGATCTCGAACGGATTGCCGAACGGATCCACGAAAGAAATCGAGCAGAAGAAATGATGGTCGCGCACCGAATCGCGCGCGATGGTCAGCCCCTCGCGGCTGGTCACCCGCTCGCTGGCCAGACGGTCGATCCACTCCAGAAAATCCTGACCGCTGACCACGAAGGCCACCGAGCCCGGCAGGCTGGTCGGCGTCTCGGACTGGCTGACGGCAAAGCGTACCGTACCGCTCGGATTGGCCAGCATGGTGGTCGCATGCGGTTCATCCTGCAGCTGGCGATAGCGCGGATCCGGGTTCAGCCCGAGAACGCGCTGATACCAGCCGATGGCCTTGGCGGCATCGGTGACGCCGATATGGATATGGTCAATCTTTCCTAACGACAACATGCTGTTCCTTTTTGCTTTTCTGTGCCGCAACCACAACGGGGCCCCCGCCCCGTCGCGCTTACTTCAGCATAGGCGCCAAATAGCGCCCGGTGTGACTTTGCGGATGCGCCGCCAGTTGCTCCGGCGTACCGGCAGCCAGAATGCGGCCACCGCCACCACCGCCCTCCGGACCGAGATCGATCAACCAGTCAGCGGTCTTGATCACATCCAGATTGTGCTCGATCACCACCACCGTATTACCGTTCTCGCGCAGACGGTGCAGCACCTGCAGCAACAGATCGATATCGTGGAAGTGCAGACCGGTGGTTGGTTCATCCAGGATATACAGCGTGCGGCCGGTATCGCGCTTGGACAGCTCCAGCCCCAGCTTGACCCGCTGCGCCTCGCCGCCGGACAGCGTAGTAGCCGACTGCCCCAGACGAATATAGCCCAGGCCAACATCCATCAGCGTCTGCAGCTTGCGCGCCACGGTCGGCACCGCGCTGAAGAATTCCAGCGCCTGTTCGACGGTCATTTCCAGCACTTCGGTGATGTTCTTGCCCTTGTAGCGCACTTCCAGCGTTTCGCGGTTGTAACGCTTGCCATGGCAGACATCGCAAGGTACGTAAATATCCGGCAGGAAGTGCATCTCGACCTTGATCACGCCATCGCCCTGGCAGGCCTCACAGCGCCCGCCCTTGACGTTGAACGAGAAACGCCCCGGCCCGTAGCCGCGCTCACGCGCAATCGGCACCCCGGCAAACAGCTCGCGGATCGGCGTAAACAGACCGGTATAGGTGGCCGGGTTGGAGCGCGGCGTGCGGCCGATCGGGCTCTGGTCCACATTGATCACCTTGTCCAGGTGCTGCAGCCCCTCGATCTCGCGATACGGTGCCGGCTCCTCGCTGGCGCCATTCAGTTCGCGCGCGGCAATCTTGTACAGCGTGTCGTTGATCAGCGTCGATTTGCCGGAGCCGGAGACGCCGGTAATACACACCAGCATGCCCAGCGGCAGATCCAGCGTCACATCCTGCAGATTGTTGCCACTGGCGCCGATCAGACGCAGCACGCGATCCGGATTGACCGGACGACGCTCGGACGGCTGGGCGATGCGACGTCGACCGGACAGGAAGGCCCCGGTCACTGACTGATCGCAGGCGGCCACCTCGGCCGGCGTACCCGCCACCAGCACCTCGCCACCATGTTCGCCGGCCCCCGGCCCCATGTCGACCACATAGTCGGCACTGCGGATGGCATCCTCGTCGTGCTCCACCACGATCACGCTGTTGCCCAGGTCGCGCAGACGCACCAGTGTCGCCAGCAGGCGGTCATTATCCCGCTGGTGCAGCCCGATGGACGGTTCGTCCAGCACATACATCACCCCGGTCAGGCCGGAGCCGATCTGGCTGGCCAGCCGGATACGCTGCGCCTCGCCACCGGACAGGGTATCGGCGGAACGCGCCAGGCACAGATAATCCAGACCGACGTTGTTCAGGAAGGAAACACGCTCGCGCACTTCCTTGACGATCTTCTCCGCCACCGCCTGTTTCTGACCGCTGAAGGCCAGACCAAGGAAAAAGTCCTCTGCCTCGCGCAGCGACATCTGGTTGATGTCATGCAAGGTGCGGCCAGCCACCAGCACATGGCGCGCTTCGGTACGCAGGCGCGTGCCCTGGCAGTGCGGGCAGGTCTGATTGTTCTGATACTTCGACAGCTCCTCGCGCACGGCACTGGAGTCGGTCTCGCGATAGCGGCGCTCCAGATTCGGCAAGATCCCCTCGAACGGATGGCTGCGGGCGAAACGCGTGCCGCGCTCCGACATATACATGAATTCGATACTGTCGCGCCCCGAACCATGCAGCACCACATGGCGCACCTTTTCCGGCAGCACTTCAAACGGCAGGTCGAGGTCGAAACCATAATGGCTGGCCAGCGACTGCAGCATCTGGAAATAAAACTGATTGCGCTTGTCCCAGCCCTTGATGGCACCGGAGGCCAGACTCAGCTCCGGATGCGCCACCACCCGGCGCGGGTCGAAGAAGGTCAGCTCGCCCAGGCCGTCGCACTTGGGACAGGCACCCATCGGGTTATTGAACGAGAACAGTCGCGGTTCCAGCTCCGGCAGACTGTAGGAGCACACCGGGCAGGCAAACTTGGCCGAGAACCAGTGTTCGGCCCCGCTATCCATCTCCACGGCAATCGCCCGGCCTTCGGCATGACGCAGCGCCGTCTCGAAACTTTCCGCCAGTCGCTGCTGCATGTCCGGCCGCACCTTGATGCGGTCGATCACCACTTCAATGGTGTGCTTCTTGTTCTTGTCGAGCCTGGGTACATTGTCCAGCTCCAGCACCTCGCCATCGACGCGCACGCGCACGAAACCCTGGGCGCGCAGCTCCTCGAACAGGTCAAGGTTCTCGCCCTTGCGCCCCATCACCACCGGCGCCAGGATCATCACCCGCGACTCGGCCGGCATGGCCAGCACATGATCCACCATCTGCGACACAGTCTGCGACGACAGCGGCACGCCATGTTCCGGACAGTGCGGGTCGCCGACACGGGCAAACAGCAGACGCAGGTAGTCATGAATTTCCGTCACCGTGCCGACGGTGGAGCGCGGATTGTGGCTGGTGGCTTTCTGCTCGATCGAGATCGCCGGCGACAGGCCCTCGATCAGGTCGACATCGGGTTTTTCCATCAGCTGCAGGAACTGACGGGCGTAAGCCGACAGCGACTCGACATAGCGGCGCTGCCCCTCGGCATACAGGGTATCGAACGCCAGCGACGACTTGCCTGAGCCGGACAAACCAGTAATGACGATTAACTGGTGCCGTGGCAGGTCGAGATTGATGTTCTTGAGATTGTGGGTTCGGGCGCCACGTATGCGAATGGTTTCCATGCCTCACTCACAGGATCGGAGAACCTGATAATATACCCGACTTGTGGACCCTAACTCCACCTGCATCTTGGATGAGCATCATTTTTGTAATGTGAATAACCGCAGAACTACCCCAATACACATGAATCCGCTTGAACTACGCGCCAGCCTCGGTCTGGCTGGCATTTATGCCCTGCGCATGCTGGGCATGTTCCTGATCCTTCCGGTATTCGCGTTGTATGCCAAGACCCTGCCCGGTGCCGACAGCCCGACCTGGATCGGCATTGCGCTCGGCAGCTACGGCCTGACCCAGGCCCTGTTGCAGTTGCCTTTCGGCATGCTGTCCGACCGCATCGGTCGCAAGCGGGTGATCTATTTCGGCCTGGTGCTGTTTGCCCTGGGCAGCTTTGTCGCCGCCGAGGCCCACACCATCGGCTGGCTGATCGTCGGCCGGGTCATCCAGGGCTCGGGCGCCGTCTCTGCGGCGGTCACCGCCCTGCTGGCCGACCTGACCCGCGAAGAAAACCGCACCAAGGCCATGGCCATGATCGGCATGAGCATCGGCACCACCTTCGCCGTCAGTCTGGTGCTCGGCCCGCTGCTGGCGCACTGGATCGGCGTCAATGGCATCTTTGCCCTGACCGGCCTGCTGACCCTGATGGCCATGATCGGGGTCAAGTACATCATTCCGGACCCGGTCATCTCGCGCTTTCACTCTGACACCGAAACCAATACCAGCCGGCTGATGGAGGTATTGAAAGACCCGCAGCTGTTGCGGCTCAACTTCGGCATCTTTGCCCTGCACGGCGCACAGATGGCCATGTTCGTGGTCATCCCCTTCGCCCTGATCAGCACCGGCCACCTCGACAAGCAGCACCACTGGCAGGTCTACCTGCCCGTCACCCTTGGCGGTTTCATGCTGATGGTGCCGGCCATCATCTATGGCGAAACCCGCCACAAGCTGAAGCAGGTGTTTGTCGGCGCCATTGCGCTGATGACCCTGGCCCAGCTCGGCATGGCCTTTGCCCTGACCTCGTTCTGGTGGATCGTGGCCTGGCTCGGCGCTTACTTCGTGGCCTTCAACATTCTCGAAGCCACCCTGCCGTCGATCATTTCCAAGATTGCTCCGGCGGATGCCAAAGGCACGGCAATTGGCGTGTATAATACCGCCCAATCTTTCGGCCTGTTCCTCGGCGCCGCCGCCGGCGGTCTGCTGTACACGCATTTCGGCAGCACCGGGGTATTCAGTTTCACCGGTCTGATGATGCTGGCCTGGCTGATCATGGCGCTGACCATGGTGCCGCCGGAGCCGGTCAAGTCGATGATGTTCCATATCGGCGAACACTGGCGCGGCAACCCGCGCGAGCTGTCGCGCATGCTGGCACTGCAGCGCGGCGTCAAGGAAGCGGTCGTCATGCTGGAAGAACGCGTGGCCTACCTCAAGGTGTCCCAGCAGGACTGGGACGAAGCCTCGGTACAACAATTGATTCAGGAGACCAAGTAAATGGCGTCCGTCAACAAAGTGATTCTCGTCGGCAATCTCGGCCGCGACCCGGAAGTGCGCTACATGCCGTCCGGCGACGCGATCGCCACCCTGTCGATCGCCACCACCGACAGCTGGATGGACAAATCGTCCGGCCAGCGTCAGGAACAAACCGAATGGCACCGCGTGGTGTTCTTCGGCAAAACCGCCGAAGTGGCCTCGCAGTACCTGAAAAAGGGCTCGCAGGTCTACGTTGAAGGTTCCATCCGCACCCGCAAGTGGCAGGACAAGGAAACCGGCCAGGACCGCTACAGCACCGAAATCCGCGGTGACCGCATGCAAATGCTGGGTGGCAAGAGCGGCGGCGGCAGCGCCCCGATGGACGGCGGTGACGATTACGGCTATCAGGGTGGCCGCAACGACGCCCCGCCGGCACCGGCTGCCGCCCCGGCCGCACCGCGCCGCCAGGAATCGCGCCCGGCACCGAAGCTGGATGATATCGACGACGATATTCCGTTCTGACCTCCAGTCTTTCGTCTGAACAAAAGCCAAGCTATTCATGTAGCTTGGCTTTTTTTAATCTCAACAGAAAACCAGGCAAGTCATTTTTCCGGATAGTCCAACTGGCCCCCTCACTGACAAGCACGAACGTTTTGCAGCGTGCTGCGTCCAATCGCCTCAGGTCTTAGGTTCCTTCAGCGAGGATTCCGCCATGATTGAGCCCGTTCTGCACTTGCCACACGAAGACTGGCTGAGGTGACGCATGGCGCTCTGGACAGACTGTCAGAAAGATCAACACTTAGCTGACTTGAGTGCAGCAAAGACCGACAACCGATGACCACCTGTTGACCCATCACACTCATCCACCCTTCAAAATCACCCCCCTATGCCATCCCAGCCCAGCCGCTTCGCCCTTTTCGCCGAAATCCTTCCCGCCATCCGATTTGTCTGGCAAGCACGTCAGCGACTGTGGCTGCCGGGGGGAATACTACTGTTGACCGAGCTCCCCCTGTTTCTGTATCAGGCCCAGGCATCGCAAGGCAGAGGCCACAATATCCCGTGGCTGGCCATATTACTGCTGCTGACCCTGATCAACATGCTGATCAACATCGCCGTCATGCGTCTGTACCACGATGAACCGGCACATGACTGGCGCCTGCACCGCCTCGATCAAACGACCCGCGGTGCATTCTGGGTGATGTGCAAACAGGTCGTGGCCATCATGCTGGTGAGCATGCTCCTGATCATCCCGCTAGTGGCACTCGGCCAGTTGGCCAAGAAGATGGGCTTGCCAGCCCCGGCAGAAGAGATCGTGCTGACCGTCCTGTTGGGCTTGTTGCCCAGCATGCTCAACGCCAGATTGCTGCTGGCGTTACCCGCGCGCCTTGACCAGCGCAGCCAGCCCTTTGGCGTGGCCTGGCGCCTGAGTCGGGGTCAACTGCTGCCGCTGACGCTGTTTGGCCTTGGCTTCAGCTTGCTGGACAAACTACCCACCCTGAGCCACCCGGTCCTGACCCGCTGGGTACCTGCCAATGGCTCCTGCTACTACCTGCTGGTCCTGGCACTCTGTGTGCTGCTGGCCTGGCTGGAAATGATCAAGGTCATCCTGCAAATCCGCTGCTACAACCGACTGGCCAGGCCAGCGCCGTAAGCCCCTCAAAACGAACGGGGTCAGGTCTTGTTTTTTGCAGAAATGCAAAAAACAAGACCTGACCCCGTTCGTTTTATTTCAGGCCAATCAATGTCCGGCCTGGGTTGCCTGCTGATGCGATTGCGTCAGCAGGCGATCAGTAAAGGCAATGGCGATGGCCGAAAGCAGGAAGGCCAGATGCAGCAGCAACTGCCACATGATGGCGTGGTCAGGCAGTTGTGCGGCATTGATGAAGGTCTGCAACAGGTGGATCGAAGAAATGCTGATGATCGCCAGCGACAGCTTGACCTTCAGCACCGAAGCATTGACATGATCCAGCCACTCAGGCTGATCGGGGTGATCGTCGATGCGCAGGCGCGAAACAAAGGTTTCATAACCGCCCACCGTCACCATCAGCAGCAGGTTGGCGATCATCACCACATCGATCAGCCCCAGCACGGTCAGCATGATCTGGGTTTCGCTCAGGCTGGTCAGATTGATCAGCATGCTCCACAGCGCACTGAGAAACTTATAGGCATAGATCCCCTGCACCACAATCAGACCAAGGTAGATCGGCAATTGCAGCCAGCGGCTGGCAAACATCACTTTTCCGAGATAGGACATTTTCATGGGGGTCACGGCTCTTTCATGATCAATGACAAACGACCATGAAAGACCCGGCAAGATGCCGACAGTTCCTTTGCTCCTTCAGTCCCCCGGCCGCACCGTCACCGGCAGGGAGCCGGGCGGCAAGCCGATGGTCTTCAGTTCCATCGGTACGGTCTCGTGCGGCAACCATTTCTTGTAGATGCGGGCGAAGGTGCCATCCTGCTTGACCTGGCGAAAGCCCTCCTGCCAGGCAGCAATGGTCTCGGCCGGGGTGCCTGCGGAAAAAGCCAGAAACAGTTCCAGCCGCTGCAGGATGGTCAGCGGTTCAATCTCGCTGTAATCGTGGCCGATGGTTTTCATGACCTGAGGCACGATCACACTGCCATCGACCCAGATATCCACCCGGCCATTGAGCAGCATATTGGCCACGGCTTCCGGGGTCGCCACATCGTCGGTGACGTTGAATCCCGCCTGACGGGCGGTGGTGAGGAAAATGCTCGAGCGGTAGGCGCCGGTATGCAGCTTGAACATGTCAGCGCCCATGGCGCGGTAACGGGCGGCATTACCCTGACGGCAGTAGGCCTCGATGTTGGAAACCACGATCGGACCGACCAGAGTCATCAGCCGTTCACGCTCCGGGCTGCGGCCGACGGTAAACAACAGGACGTTCGGGTTGCTGAGCAGCTGCGAATAGCCCCGGGCAAAGGGCTGCACCAGAATCGGATCGGTCGAGCCGATGCGCTGCTGAATCGCGCGCACCACGGCCACGGCCATGCCGTCCGCCTTGCCGGCACTGGCAAAGGTAACCGGCGGCCAATCCTCGGTCAGGATGACCAGATGCCCGGCAGCCCGCGCCGGCACGGCCAGACACAGCCAGATCAGACAAAGCCAGATCAAACGGCCCATCGACAAGGCGCCCCGAAAAACGACCGCGCAAGCCCGGTATGGCTCCGCACTGCCCGTAACTCATGTTAGACAGTGCAGACGCCGGACACCAGTAATGATCATGGCATGTCAGTCATGATGACCAGCCAGCTCAGGCCACCGGACACCCGGAAACGGCCGCGGTGCCGGCTTGTTGCCGGCGCGGCAGCCTGAACTGGCGCCAAAGTGCCAGCCAGGTCAGCCCGCCGACCAGCGCCAGCGTCATCCAGGGCAAGCCCGGTCTGTACAGACGTTGCCCCAGGTCATACAACCACCCACCGCCGAAATAGCCCAGCGAGCCACCGAGCGCCAGCCCCAGGCGGCTGGCCCCCATGTAGCTGGCACGCGCCTGCGGGTCGGCCAGTCCGGCCACATAGGCCTCCCGTGCCGGCTCGACAATGATCGAGCCGAGATAGAGCAGCCCCAGCGCCAGAAAGGCCGGCAGTGCCTGGGTTACCCAGACCATGCTGGCCCAGCACAGCGACATCATCGCCAGACCAATCAACATACGGGTCTCGCGCCGCAACCAGCGCTCGCCCAGCCGGGCCAGCGGGTAGAGCAGCGTCAGCGACAGACAGGTTTCCAGGGTGTACATCCAGCCCACCGCGGCCATGCTGCCGGTCAGCTTCTTCATCACGATCGGCATCAGCAGCAGCACCTGCACATACAGCATGTAATAACCGCTCAGCGTCAGGACAAAGCGCATGAAATGCCGGTCACCCAGTACCAGACGCATCGAGGCCAGCGGGGCGGCCGTGCGTGAACGACTGACGCGCCAGGCAGGGAGGATCAGCCAGTTGGCCAGCGCCACCATCAGGAACACGGCGGTACCAACCAGGCCGACCCAGAAAAAATCGAAACGCAGCAGCCAGGAACCCAGTAAAGCACCGCTGACCGCGCCGGCGCTCTCCTGCATCATCATGATCGAATAAAAATGGGCGCGTTCGCGCGGCCGGACCAGCTTGGCCACCAGCGCGATGCGTGGCGGGTCAAACAGGACGCCGCCCAGACCGGCCAGCAGACAGGACAACACCAGCACCCAAGGTGCCTGCGCGACGGCCATCAAGGCAAAGCCCAGCGCCCGCAGCAACATCCCGCCGATGATCAGCGGCTTGGCGCCGAAGCGGTCGGCCAGCATTCCGCCGAACAGTCCCAGTCCCTGCTGGGTAAGCTGGCGCGCCCCGAGGGCCAGACCGACACTGGCGGCCGCCCAGCCCAACTGATCAACAAAATGCAGACTGACCATCGGCACCACCATGTAAAAACCCAGCAGCACCAGCAGGTTATCAAACAGGATGAACCACTTGCCGCTTCGGCGCGCCTGGTTGGCATGAGCCATGATCAATCTCCTTATTCTGTCATGCGAACAGTATAGGGAGCGGCTCTGCTATCATGGAATCCTATTTCTTGGAATAGTTAATATCTGGAATCGTTATGTCAGTATCGTTAAGCGATCTGGCCTTGCTGATTGATGTCGCCGAACGCGGCAGCTTCAGCCAGGCGGCAGCACTGCGAGGCTGGTCACAGCCCCAGGTCAGCCAGCGCATCGCCGTGCTGGAGGCAGAGCTCGGTCACGCCCTGTTTCAGCGACATCGCCGCGGCGCCATCCCCACCGCCGCCTGCGAACAGTTTCTCGGTCCCGCCCGCCAGGCGCTGGCGGCATTCCGTCAGGGCCAGGAGGCGCTGCTGGCGGCGCCTCCCCTGCCGCGCATTCATCTCTCCTGCCTGCCCTCGCTGACCACGCCGGTGTTCGGACCGCTGCTGCTCCGACTGGTCGATGCCCCATTCGAGATTCGCTGCCATACCGATCACTCGCCGCAAATCATGCAAACCGTGCTGACCGGCGAGATCGATGTCGGCTTTGTACTGAAATGCCCGGCCATCGCCGGTGTCCAGGTAGAACCGCTGTGGCGCTCCCCCATCGTTCCGGTGGTCTCCCCCGATCATCCGCTGGCACGACAAGCGGCACCGCTCAAACTGGCTGATGTTGCCAACTATCGCATCGCGCCGCAGTACTGGGGACAGGCTTGCGAAGAGCTGATCCGCCGCCTCTGGCTGGTACGGCAGCACAGCAGCGCCATTCATGCCATCCAGCCCGCCTCGGCGGCGCGCGAGATGGCGTTCAGCCATGGCTTCCTGTCTTTCCTGCCCGAGCTGTCGGTGCGAGAGGACCTGAAAGCCGGTCGGCTGATCCGCCTGCAGATTCCGGAGCTGCCGGAATGGCTGTGGGAGGTCATGATGGCCTACCGCAGCGGCAAACGACCGTCGACTGCCAAGCAGACCGTGCTGGAAGCGGCTCGCGCCCTGGCGGCAGATGCCTGAGTCCTCACCTGTAAGCTGTCCGGCGGTCCTGAAACCGGCAACCGCATGTCCTCAATCCGGTTTCAGGTCGCCCGCAGGACCGGACCGGGGCAAGCTGAGCACTCCGTCATCAGGAGAGCCCTTATGCACAAATCCCTGCTCGCCCTGCTGACCCTGCTCTGGGTCAGCGCACTTTCCGCCGCGCCGGTCACCGGCATGCAAAGACTCACCCTGCCCGCCCAGGCACAGGCACGCAGCGCCGAGGCCGTGCTGTGGTATCCGGCCAGCAGCGACGCCCCAACGACACGCGTGGCGGACAATGCCGTGTTCATCGGCATTGACGTGGTCGAATCGGCCTCGCCCCTGCCGGGTCCCCACCCACTGGTCCTGCTGTCACATGGTTATGGTGGCAACTGGGCCAATGAAAGCTGGCTGGCCGCCGATCTGGTCCGCCAGGGCTATATCGTTGCGGCCGTCAACCATCCGGGAACCACCACTCGCCATATGGATCCCGCGATAGCGCGCACGTTGTGGCGCCGGCCACAGGACATCCGCCATCTGCTCGATACCTTGCTGGCGAATGCGCAATGGGCGCCGCGGATTGATCCGCAGCGTATCGCGGTCATTGGCCACTCGCTGGGCGGATGGACCAGCCTGGCACTGGCCGGGGCACGCTTCAGTCCGGAACGCATGGAGCAGGATTGTCAGCAGCACAAGGCGCTGATCGCCTGCCAGCTGTATCAGTCGCTGGCCATCGGCCAAACGCCGGTCGATCGCCAGGCGCTGGCGGCCCCCATGGACGACCCCCGCATCCGTGCCGCCGTGGCACTGGATCCAGGCGTGACCCGCGGCTTTACCCCGCAAAGTCTGCAGGGCCTGCACCGGCCTGTGCTGATTCTGGCGGCAGGTGGCGAGAATCCGGCCTTGCCGGCCGCCCTGGAGTCAGGCTATGTCGCGGCTAGTCTGCCAAGTGACAATCGACACTATCAGGTCATCGAGGATGCGCTGCATTACAGTTTCATGCAGGTGTGCCGCCCGGGGGGAAGTGAGCTGCTGGCACGCGAGCAGCCGGACGACAGCATCATCTGCCACGATGCCGGGGAGCGCCCGCGCGAGGCAATTCACCGCCAGGTCGCCGCCCTGATCAGCGCATTTCTGCAGCAGGCCCTGCGCTGAGGGATGCCTGACGCCGCCAGGCGCTGGGCGACATTCCGGTCTGCCGGGCAAATTCATGATTGAAATTGGACTTGGTGAGAAAACCGCTCGCCAGTTGGACCTCGGTGACCGGCATGGTTGTTTTGGACAACAACCGACAGGCTTCCGCAATGCGCAGACGGTTGATGTATTGCGAGACATGACAACCACTTACCCGATTGACCGCCTGCGACACCTGGCGCGGCGAACGCCCCAGTTTGCGCGCCAGTCGCTGCAGGGTCAGCTCGCCGTCGCAGTACAGCCGCTGCTGCTGCATCAGTTGCGCCAGCGCGGCCATCAGCGCCTGATCATCCGGCGCCGGCGATGCCTCCACAGGCGAACGGCCGGCATCCTCGCTCAGCACCTCGCTCGGACGCAAACGATCCAGCATCAGCATCAGGCCACTGCTGAGCAACAACATCAGCAGATTGGCGGCACTGACCACACGCAGGGCATGCTCGCCATGGGCGAAACCAAAATCCAGCGCCAGCACCAGATCGGTCAGCCCCGAGATCAGCAACATACCACCGGCCAGACTGGCCAGACCCTGCGCCTGACGCGTACTTTCCAGCCGCACGCCGGCAAACTCACCCTTGGTTGCCAGCCACAACAAGGCCAGCCCATAGGCAGAAAACTGCAGCGCCAGCGAGGCATCCAGCAGGGGACGCCAGAACCAGGCCTGAAAGGCAATCAGCAGCACCGGTATGCCATGCAGCCAGCGCGGGCGTTCCGGCGCGGCAAAAGCCACCCAGGCCAGGGGCGGCAGAGTCGCCGCCACCATGGAGCGCCAATGCCAGACCAGCACCGAGGCCGTGCTCCAGCGCCACCCCACCATGACGGAGGACAGCGCACAGGCGGCGATAAACCACAGCACGGCCGGGTTGACCGCCTCATGCCGGCGCCCCAGCCACAAACGCAGCAACACCAGGATTTGCAAAAGCGCCAACACAAAGGGCAAAGGAAGCGATGCCATCGTTGCAGATTCCACACCATGGTCAATGACATAATCATGCTACCACCGCCGCGGACCCGCTTCCATCCAACTTCCCGTCCAGATGGACGACTGGTATGCTGCCGTCCCGTTCACACAGAGCCCCGCATGCCCTATCCCCTTACCCCCCTCTACGGTTTCTCCGGACAGGCCGGCAGCCTGCTGGAAGTCAAACGACTCGACGTGCCGTCCACGGCGGCGCCCTCGGCACGTTTCTTCTGGCTGTGGCGTCCGGCTGGCGGACAATGGCAAGTCCTGACCTTTCTCGCCATGCAAACTGAGCCCGGACAATATCGACACTTTGCCGAAGGCGAACTCTGGTTTGATGCGCAGCAGGCGCGCTGGCAATCTCCCGGGCTGAACTGCATCTTGCCCGCTGCCCTACCCTCCGGCTGGCAAGACGAGGTCTGGTCCGCCATTACCGATCAGTAACTTTTACTACCGGTCAGTAGACTTCTCCCTGTCCGCTTTGTATGCTGAAACAAAACGGAGGATCTCGCGGATGAAAAAAATCTTGCTGGCGATCTGCTGCTTCTGGGCGCTGACGTCCTCGGCAGCCATGGACGTCAGCGCGCTACTGCCTGACGCCCGGATGACCGGGCGCGGCGAATTCCGTTATTTCGGCTGGCTGATTTATGACGCGACCTTGTATGCCCCACAGGGACAATACCGGCCGGGTCAGCCCTTTGCGCTGACGCTGCGCTATCACCGCCAGATCAGTCGTCAGCAACTGGCTGACAGCAGCATCGAGGAAATCACCCGGCTCTATCCGCAGAAATACCACCGCGAACGCCTGGCCACCTGGCGCGAGCGTCTGCTGCAAGCCCTGCCCGACGTCCGCCCTGGCGATCAGTTGACCGGCGTGTACGAGCCGGAAAAGGGCTGTCGTTTTTTCAATCAACAGCAGTTGATTTCGCGCATCGATGATCCGGAACTGGCACGCGCCTTCTTTGACATCTGGCTTTCCCCTGCCACGCGTGATCCGCCATTGCGCCAGCAACTACTCGGCAGTCGCACGCCATGAACCGCTGGGCGGGACTGCGCTACGGGCTGATGGGTCTGCCTCTGGCCATGGTGGCGCTGCCGGTCTATCTGCAATTGCCGCGCTACTACAGTACGGCACTGGGTCTGCCGGTCGCGGCGCTGGGCATCTGGCTGATGATGGCGCGCAGCTGGGACACGCTGCAGGATCTGTGGCTGGGTGCCTGGCTGGCCACCATGGCCGGCAAAGGCCGTCTGAACCGGCTGCGCCATCTGGCGGCCGGCCTGATGATGGGCAGTTTCGTCGGCCTGTGGTTTCCGCCGCTGCGCGGCGAGGCCTTGCTGCCGTGGTTCGGTTTGATGCTGGCGATGTGCTACAGCAGCCATAGTGTGCTGAACATTTGCCTGCTGGCACAGGGCAGTGCCCTGCCCGCGGCACGACAGCTGCAGGCGGCCGCCTGGCGCGAGGGCTGCGGACTGCTCGGCGTCATCCTGATGAGTCTGGCTTCTCCCTGGCTGACGGCGACCACCGCCCTCTCCCCCTGGGTGCGACTCGCGGCAGTCCTGCTCTGCGCACTCAGCCTGCTCGCCTCGCTTTACTGGCCGGCCGCCGATGCGGCGCTTTCCGCGCCGACGCGCACCGACTGGCGCCTGCCCTGGCGCAACCCGGCATTTCGCCGCCTGCTACTGCCCTGTGGCTGCAATGCCCTGGCCGGCGCGATCGCCGGGACTCTGGCGCTGTTCTTCATTGAAGACCGTCTGGCGCTCGCCGGTTCGGCGGGCTGGCTGCTGGGCAGCTACTTTCTGGCCGGGGCACTCGGCATGCCGCTGTGGATACGCCTGAGTCAGCGCTGGGGCGCACTGCAGGCATGGCGGCTGAGCATGTGGCTGGCCATTGCCGGCTTCCTCGGTGCCATGGGGCTGCAGGCAGGACAGGTCTGGATCTACTGGCTGATCTGCCTGCTGACCGGGCTGACCCTGGGTGCCGATCTGATGCTGCCGCCATTGCTCATCGGTCAGCAGGTCCCCGCCACCGAACACCACGCCGGCTACTTTGGCCTCTGGAGCCTGCTCGGCAAGCTGGCCCTGGCAGGCAGCGCACTCAGTCTGCCGCTGCTGGCACTGGCCGGCTATCAGCCCGGGCAGCCGGGGCCGCAGGCACTGAGCATCGCCTATGCCGGACTACCCTGCCTGCTCAAGGCCATGGCCTTGCTGTCCCTGCCCGGCAAGCCCCTCAGGCATTCTGCAGATTGAGGCGGTCATATTCGCGCTGTGCGGCCAGCACCGCCTGAATATTGTGTTCGGCCCAGTGCGACAGCGAGGCAAAGGTATCGGACAGCGTGCGGCCCAGCGGCGTGAGTGCGTACTCAACCGTCACTGGCACCGTGGCGAACACCTTGCGGGTGATCAGACCGTCCCGCTCAAGTTTTTTCAGCGTCTGCGACAGCACCTTCTGCGAGATCCCCTCGACATCGCGGCGCAGTTGGTTAAAGCGCACGCTGCCCGGACGCAGGCGTTCCATGATCAGTACCGACCATTTGTCCGCCAGGCGGTCCAGCACCATGCGGGCCGGACAATGCTGGCTGAACACGTTATAGGACAGACAGGACGAGGCACTTTCGCTCATGGGGTGGTTTCCTCAAAGTAACTAAATCACACACAAGTGCCTTCTTGGCTACCTGGTATTCAAAAGATACCATGCTGACAAACCGCTGAATACCCGGCGGCCAACCAAAAGGAGCAAACATGAGCAAGCAAGTTGTCGTGTACTTTTCCGGCTACGGCCATACCCGCCGTGTTGCCGAAGCGGTTGCCGAAGGCGCACAAGCCAGCCTGATCGCCATCGATGGCGAAGGCAATGTGCCGGAAGCCGCCTGGGAACAACTGGCTGCCGCCGATGCCATCATCTTCGGTGCGCCAACCTACATGGGCACCGTGCCGTGGCAGTTCAAGAAGTTCGCCGATGCCACCTCCAAGGTCTGGTTCACCCGTGGCTGGCAGGACAAGGTTTTTGGCGGCTTCACCAACAGCGCCAGCCTGAACGGTGACAAGCAAGTCACCCTGATCACCCTGCAAACCCTGGCCTCGCAGCATGGCGGCATCTGGGTCAGCCTGGGCCTGTCGCCGTCCAATACCAAGGCCGCAACCCGCAATGACGTCAACAATCTGGGTGGCTCGGTCGGCCTGCTGGTGCAAAGCCCGGCAGACGCCAGCGTCGAGGAAGTGCCGCAAGGCGACCTGGAGACCGCCCGTCAGTATGGCGCCCGCGTCGCCGCCGTGACCCAGCGCCTGCGCGGCTGAAACGGCTGAACGCAACGGGGCCGGCGCGGGCATCTCCCGCGCCGGCCCCGTTGTCCTGTCGGCCATGGTCAGAGTGTCAAGGGATCAATCTCGGCCACACTATTGAAGATATAGTCCGGCTGATAGGGGAAGTGCTCGACCGACTCGCGGGTCGACACCCCCGACAGCACCAGCGCCGTCCACATCCCGGCCTCCAGCCCGCCGACGATATCGGTATCCATGCGGTCACCGATCATCACCGCCTCTTCCGGATGCACACCCAGCTTGCGCGTCGCCAGCATCATCATCAGCGAATTCGGCTTGCCGACAATATAGGGCTTCTTGCCGGTCGCGGCGGAAATCGCCGCCAGCAAAGTACCGGCAGCCGGCTCGTAACCGCCTTCGACCGGATCGATCATGTCCGGATTGGTACCGATGAACTTGGCCCCCTGATCGATAAAACGCACCGCCTTCTTGATCTGCTCGAAGCTGAAGGTTTGCGACTTGGCCACCACCACATAATCCGGATGGGATTCGGAGATCGAAAAACCGACGTTGTACAGCTCGTTGATCAAACCGCCGCCACCGACCACATAGGCAGTGGGCTGCGCCTTGCGCGTCTGGCTCTTGAGAAACATCGCGGTGGCCATGGCGCTGGTAATGAAGTTGTCTTCGGTCAGTCCGCTGATCCCCAGCCCTTCCAGCTTGAGTTTCAGATCCAGCGGCGTTTGCTCGGCATTGTTGGTGAGAAACAGAAAGGGCGTCTTGCCCTCCACCAGCCGGGTGACAAACTCGCGTGCACCGGGAATCAGTTGCTTGCCGCGATAAATCACGCCATCCATGTCGGAAATGATGCTTTTTGTCATTGTTCACCCTTTGGCGCGCCATAAGCACGCAGAAAAAAATCCACATTGGCCTGCAGCAGACGGGCATCGTCCCCGGCACTCGGCCCCGGCAAGCCCAGCATCAGCCGGCAGTGCCCGCTGCCAAGATACAGACTGAGAAACTGATCGGCCGCCTGCAGCGGATCCTCGATCAGCAGGCTGCCCGCGCGTGCGCACGCCTGCAGATAAGTGGCCAGATGAGAGACCACTTTCTCCGGGCCCTGGCGATAAAACGCCTGGCAGGCTTCCGGATTGGTGGTTGCGGCGGCAATCATCATGCGCTGATGGCAAACCACGTCTTCCGCGCGGATCAGTTGCAAAAACCCCTCCGCCACCTGCATCAATACCCGGCGCGGCGCCAGCGGGTCGGCGCTGTCCAGCCGCTCGACACCGAAGGCGGCGTCGGTCCGCAGGCTGACTGCAGCCTCGAAGAGCGCCTCCTTGCTGGGAAAATAGCGATATATCGTGACTTTCGACACGCCGGAGGCATGCGCCACCCCCTCCATGCTGGTGCGCTCGTAACCGTGCAGTCTGAACTGTTCCTGCGCCGCCTCCAGCACTTTGCGCATGCGTTCCGGATCACGCGGGCGACCGCGCTTGCCGGCAGATTGACTTGCTTCCATTTTCTTTACTTGACCGTTCAGTAAATAATTTCTACTATCCACTCTACATGTAAAACCGGAATCGCAGGATGTTCAAGCTCAAATACTCCGCCTATTGTGGCAGCTTGTCGGCCGTTTTGCTGCCCGTGCTGCTCACTAGCTGTGCCCTGCCCCCGCCAGCACGTGATCTGCACAACCTCACGCCGCAAGGGACTTACCGTCAGGCGACGCCCCCGGACGAGCACATCCCGGCAAGCGAAGCCGCCTGGTGGGCACAGTTCGATGATCCACGCCTGCTGCAGCTGATCGAGCACGCCCAGCAGGCCAACCCGGATATCCTCATCGCCCTGCAGCGGGTACAGGAAGCACGCGCCGGCATGCGTGCCGCCCTGGGCGCCACCGTGCCCTCTCTGTCGCTGGCCGCCAGTGCCAGCGACAGCAGCAGCGGCCTGCCCGACCCCGTCAAACAGGGGGTGCCCGACACCCGCAATCGCACTGTCGGCCTGGACACCCGCTGGGAAATCGACCTGTCCGGCGCCTTGCGCGAGCAGTATAGTGCGGCGCAGCATGATGCCCTGGCCGCCGACTGGGGTGTGCGCGGGGCCCAGTTGATGGTCAAGGGAGAGGTCGCGCGCCAGTACTTCCTCTGGCAAGGCGCCCTGGCGCGGCAAAGCCTGCTGCAACAAATCATTCAGCGGCAGGAACAACAACTGGCGCTGCTGCAATTGCGGCTGGATGCCGGGCTGGCAAGCCCCCTGCAGCGCGACCAGCTGGCGGCGGCGCTGAACAGCCAGCGTGCCGAGCTGCCGGCGCTGCACAGTCTGCAAATGGCCTGCGAAAACCATCTTGCCGTCCTGCTGGGTCAGTCGCCCAGTCAGCCCCGGCCTGACCGCTACCCTGCCCGCGCTCTCCCCGGGACTGCCGGCAGAGCTGCTGCGCCGCCGTCCCGATCTGATGGCCGCCGAGCACAAGCTGCGTGCTGAAGGCGCCCGGCTGGATCAGGCCTATGCCAACCAGTGGCCGAAACTCTATCTCGACGCCCTGTTCGGTCGTGAAGCACTGACCCTCAACAATGTGAGCCAGGTGCCAGTGCGCTTCAGCCAGATCGGCCTGACCTTTACCCTGCCGATTTTCAGCGGCGGGCGTATCCAGGCGGCCATCGATGCCCAGACCGCACGCGAACAGACTGCCTGGCTGGACTACCGGCGGCAGATCCTTGCCGCACTGGAAGACGTGGAAAACAGCCTGACGCTGCGCCAGGACGAGGCACGCCGGCTGCACGCCCTGACCCAGGCCAGCGAAGCGCAGAACAGCGCACGCCATCGCGCCGATGCCTTGCTGGCCGAAGGTCAGATCGATCAGTCTGGCTGGCTGGATACCGAACGCGCCCGGCTGGCCGCCGAGCTGGCCCGAACCGACAGTCTGGTACAGGCCAAACTCGACCTGATCCAGCTCTACAAAGCCATGGGTGGCGGCTGGCCGGCCACCGCCCCAAGCAAAGGAAGCCCGCAATCATGACGTCCCGTTATTTTGCTCTGGGTCTGCTGACCCTGCTGAGTGCCTGCGGGCGCCATGAAACCACCGCGCCGCCAGCGCAAACGGTGCTGGTCAGCCGCATCGGCGACGCAAACAGCACGCAAAGCCAGGTGTTTGCAGCCAGCCTGCAGGCCCGTACCCGCAGTGATCTGGCCTTCCGGGTCGGTGGTACGGTGCTGCGACGGCTGGTGGAGACCGGTCAGCGTGTACACGCAGGTCAGGTGCTGGCCGAACTGGACCCGGCGGACTACCGACTGGGCCTGGCGGCTGCCCGCGCGCAATGGCAGAGCATTGGCGCGGAAGCCAGCCAGGCGGCGGCCGACCAGGCACGCTTTACCCGTCTGCAGGGCACCGGCGCCGTGGCAGCAGCCGATGCCGAGCGCCAGCGCAGTCGCGCCAGCGCCACGCAAGCTCAGCGCCAACAGGCCGAAAGCCAGCTGGCCCTGGCGCAACGCAACCTGGACTACACCCAGCTGCGCGCGCCCTACGATGGCGTCATCACCGCTCAGCATGTCGAAGCCGGCCAGGTCATTGCCGCCGGCCAGCCGGTGCTGAGCATCGCCCGGCCGGAGGAACTGGAAATCGTGGCCGATCTGCCGGAAACCGTGGCGGCACAAGCCGCCCGGGCGCAGGCCAGTGCCACGCTGTGGGGCGACCAGGGCGGGCCGGTTCAGCTGGTACTGCGGACGCTGGCACCTCAGGCCAGCCAGCCTGCGCGCACCTTCGAGGCCAGTTATCGCCTGAGCCGTGTCGATGCCGCGCGTCGTGCCGGCTGGACGCTGGGGCAAAGCGCCGAACTGACCTTGCACTGGCCACAACCCGGCACCTCGGTCCTGCTGCCGGCCGGTGCGCTGCTGAACAACCATGATGGCCCGGCAGTCTGGCTGGTCAATGAGGATGGCCAGACCATCCGGCGTCAGCCGGTGGTGGTGCTGAACTGGGGCAGCGAAGCCGTGCGCGTACAGGGGCTCCAGCCAGGACAACGTGTGGTCAGCGCCGGGGTACAGAAACTGGACGCCCGCAGCCGCATCCGGCCCGTCGAGCGCAGTGGCAGTGGCTTGCAACTGGATCAGGCCGGGAGCGGGTCATGAGATCGTTCAACCTGTCTGCCTGGGCGGTCACCCACCGTCCGATGGTGCTGTTCCTGCTCATCATCACCTTGCTGGCCGGGGTGTTCTCCTTTTCCCGCCTGGGGCGGCTGGAAGACCCGATCTTCAATGTACCGGTCATGACCGTGGTGGTGGCCTGGCCGGGCGCCAGTGCCCGCGAGGTGCAGGATGAGGTGCTCAACCGCATCGAACGGCAACTGCAGGGCATCGATGGCGTCGACTATATCCGCAGCTATGCCCGCCAGGGCTTTGGCGGCATCACGCTCAACATGAAAGGCGGCACGTCGAGCCAGGACCTGGATCGTGCCTGGTACCAGGCGCGCAAGAAGGTCGGCGATATCCGCGACAGCTTGCCGGCCGGCGTGCGCGGCCCGTTCTTCAACGATGAATTCACCGATGTCTACAGCGTGCTGTATGCCGTGAGCGCCCCGGACCTGAGCCCGGCCGAGCTGCACGAGCAGGCAGCCGACATTCAACGCGCCCTGCAGCGTGTCGACGGCGTCAACAAGGTCGACATTCTCGGCAGTCAGGATGAAAAGGTGTATGTCGACTTCTCCAGCCGCCGTCTGGCCGGTCTCGGACTGTCGCCGCAGCAGTTGATGGACACGCTGGATGGCCATTTGCGCCTCGCCCCGGCCGGCCTGGCGGAAAACCGCAGTGACCGAATTTATCTGCGCCCCGATGCCCCCTTGCACAGCGCGACAGAGGTGGCGGCACTGCCGGTTCAGGCCGGCGCTCGCCAGTTGCGCCTGGGCGATGTTGCCCGCGTACACAGTGGCTATGCCGACCCGCCATCATTCACCATCCGCCACAATGGCCAGCCCGTACTCGCCATCGGGGTCACCATGAGCCGCAACGGCAATATCCTGCAGCTCGGCAAGGCGCTGGATGCCCAGTTGCAACAGATCCGTGCCGGTCTGCCGGCAGGGGTCAGCATCGAGCAATACGCTGACCAGCCCAAGGTGGTGGAAGAATCCGTCTGGGAGTTCGAGCGCTCCTTCCTGGAGGCCCTGGCCATCGTGCTGGCGGTGTCGTTCTTCTTCCTCGGCTGGCGCACCGGCATCGTGGTGGCCGCCTCGGTGCCCCTGGTGCTGAGCCTGGTAGCCGTGGTGATGGCCGCGTGTGGCTGGCCGCTGGATCGCATCTCGCTCGGCGCCCTGATCATCGCGCTCGGCCTGCTGGTGGACGACGCCATCATCGCTGTGGAAATGATGGTGGTGAAAATGGAACAAGGCTGGAACCGCTTCAAAGCCGCCACCTTCGCCTACACCTCGACCGCCTTTCCCATGCTGACCGGTACCCTGGTCACCGTGGCCGGCTTCATGCCGGTCGGCTTTGCCCGATCGATTGCCGGCGAATACGCCGGCGGTATCTTCTGGATTGTCGGGCTGGCGCTGATCACCTCCTGGCTGGTGGCGGTCATCTTCACGCCCTATCTGGGCGTGATGCTGCTGCCCAACGCCAAACCCCATGCCGGCGGCCACCACGATGCCTACGATACCCCGCTGTATCGCCGGGCCCGGCGCATCGTCGACTGGGCCGTGACGCATCGCCGTACGGTCATGATCGGCACCGGCCTGCTGTTCGTGACTGCACTGGCAGGCATGGGGCTGGTGCAGCAGCAGTTCTTCCCCACCGCCTCCCGTACCGAGCTACTGGTGGAGTTTCGTCTGCGCGAGGGCGCCTCCTTCGCCGCCACCCAGCGGGACGTGATGCAACTGGAACAGATCCTCAGACAGGACAAGGATGTCGAGCACTACACCGCCTACACCGGCGCCGGCTCGCCGCGATTCTTTCTGTCCCTGTCGCCCGAGCTGCCCGATCCGGGTTACGCCCAGTTCGTCATCCAGACGCGAGACATCCAGGCGCGAGAGGCCCTGCGCCGCAGATTGCAGCAGCGACTGAACCAGGACCCGGCCTTTGCTGACGCGCGCAGCCGGGTATTGCGGCTGGAGTTCGGCCCGCCGGTCGGCTTCCCGGTGCAATTCCGCGTCATCGGCCCGGATACCGCCCAGGTGCGTGCCATTGCCTACCAGGTGCGGGACATCGTGCGGCAAAGCCCACTGGTGTACGACACGCAGCTGGAATGGAACGAGCTGGTGCGCACTCAGCGTCTGAAGATCGACCGCCAGCGCGCCAGCCAGCTCGGCCTGAGCCAGGCGGATATCGCCAATTTGCTGCAAGTCTCACTGGAAGGGGCGCCCGTCAGCCAGATCCGCCGCGGCGAGGACTTGATCGATGTCGTGCTGCGCGGCGATGCCCATGACCGCCGGGCACTGGAACACCTGCAGGACATTCGGCTGACCACACGCAGTGGTCAGGTCATCCCGCTTTCCCAGGTGGCGCAGGTGGTGCCGGCCTTCGAGGAACCGGTGCTGTGGCGCCGCAATCGCGAGATGGCCCTGACGGTGCGCAGCGAAGCGGCGGACGGGGTACAAGCGCCTTACGCCTCGGAGAAAATCTGGCCACAGCTGCAACCGCTGATCAGCAAACTGCCGCCCGGCTATCGAATCGAGGCCGGCGGCGCGATCGAGGAAAGCAACAAGGCCAACAAGGCACTGTTTGCCATTTTCCCGCTGATGTTCCTCGCCATGCTGCTGATCCTGATGGTGCAGCTGCAGAGCTTTGCCCGCATGATGATGGTCTTCCTGACCGCCCCGCTCGGCCTGATCGGCGTGGTGCCGGCGCTGCTGATCTTCAACGCACCATTCGGTTTTGTGGCGCTGCTGGGGGTGATTGCCCTGGGCGGCATGATCATGCGCAACTCGGTGATTCTGGTGGATCAGATCGACCAGGACATCGAGCACGGCACCCCGGCCTGGCAAGCGATTGTCGGCGCCACCATCCGCCGCTCGCGCCCGGTGATCCTCACGGCGGCAGCGGCCATTCTGGCGATGATTCCGCTGGCCGGCAGCGTCTTCTGGGGACCGATGGCCATGGCCATCATGGGCGGGCTGATCGCCGCCACCGCGCTGACCCTGGTATTCGTCCCGGCACTCTACGCCAGCTGGTTCCGCATCCAGCGTCCGTAATCCCCCACATACCCCACGGGGTCAGGTCTTTCATGTTGCATCTTGATGCAGCATGAAAGACCTGACCCCGTTGCTGCATTCAGTCTGCAAACTGTGCCGCCTCCCAGGCCAGTATGGCCTGCTTGCGCTCACTGCCCCAGCGGTAGTGGCCGACATCACCGCTGGCACGGATGACGCGGTGACAAGGGATCAGATAACCGATCTGGTTGGCTGCCAGCGCACTCCCTACGGCCCGGCTGGCCGACGGTGTCCCGATGCACCCGGCCAGTTGGCCATAGGACAACACCTGTCCGGGGGGGAGCGCCAGCAGCGCTTCCCATACTTTGATCTGGAAGTTGGTCCCGCGCAGCACCAGGTGCAGCGTGCCACGCTGCGGGATTTGCGCAAACACGCGCCCCAGCCAGTCGGCTGCCTGCGCGTCGTCGCGCTGCAGACGGGCTGCCGGCCATTGCGCCTGCAGCACCGCCTCGGACACCGCGGCGGGCGCTTCGGCAAAGGCCAGATGGCACAGGCCGTGCGCACTCCAGGCCAGCAAGGCAGCCCCAAAGGGAGATGCCCCCCAGCCCCAGCCCAGGGTCAGCCCCTGCCCGCCACGCTGGATATCCCCCGGGGTCAGCGCCTCACAATGCAACACCAGTTCGTGCAAGCGGCTCGGGCTGCTCAGGCCAACCGCCTGCGCGGTCTGCAGCACGTCGGCGCCCCGGGCCAACTGCGCCAGGGCGTGTTGCTTGGTCAGTGACTGCAGAAAACGCTTGGGCGAGACCCCGGCCCACTCGGCAAACAAACGCTGCAGGTGGTATGGACTCATATGCACCGCCTGAGCCAGATCGGACAGTGAGGGCTGCGCCAGCCGGTGCTGGTGCAAATAGCGGATGGCGCGCTCAATCAGCGCATAGTGGCGGGCATCTGTATCGACTGACATGGTGCAATCCCTGGAACCCGGAAGGTGACGCAGTCAGTATGCACGGCGGGACAGAACGGTGCATTCCGCTTATTGCGGAGTGCACCGTCTGCCGAATCAGATCTTCAGCGGGGCGAAGGACTTGACCAGATCGTCGATGGCCTTGATCTGCGCCAGGAAGGGTTCGAGCTGATCGAGCGGCAAGGCACTCGGGCCATCGCACTTGGCCTGGTCCGGATCCGGATGCGCCTCAAGGAACAGACCGGCCAGCCCCACGGCCATACCGGCACGCGCCAGCTCGGCCACCTGTTCGCGACGACCACCGGAGGCGGCGGCGCCCGATTCGCGCTTTTGCAGGGCATGGGTGACGTCGAAAATCACCGGCAGATTCTGGCTGACCTGCTTCATCACGCTGAAGCCCAGCATGTCGACCACCAGATTGTCGTAGCCAAAGCAGGTACCACGGTCACACAGAATCAACCGGGGATTACCGGCCTCGATGAATTTCTCCACGATATTGCCGATTTGCGACGGGCTGAGGAACTGCGGCTTCTTGATGTTGATCACCCGGCCGGTCTTGGCCATGGCAACCACCAGATCGGTCTGGCGGGCCAGGAAGGCCGGCAACTGGATCACGTCGGCCACTTCCGCCACCGGCTCACATTGCCACGGCTCATGCACATCGGTGATCACCGGCACGCCAAAGGTCTCCTTCACCGCCTGCAGGATCTTCAGCCCTTCTTCCATGCCCGGACCTCGGTAGGAGTGGATCGACGAGCGATTGGCCTTGTCGAAGCTGCCCTTGAAGACATAAGGAATGCCGAGCTTCTGCGTCACACGCACGTACGCTTCGGCAGACTTGAGCGCCAGATCGCGCGACTCCAGCACGTTGACGCCGCCGAACAGCACGAACGGACCCTGGTTGCTGACAGTGATTTGCGGGGTGATCGAAACCTTGGACACGATGATTCCTTTGCTTGAAAACAGCGCCATCATACAACCGGAGGCTGCCAGAGGAGAAATTGTTCCAGTGGCATGGGACGCGCCAGGACATAACCCTGCACCAGATCACAATCGTTCTCGCGCAGCCAGGCCAGCTCTTGCGGGGTTTCCGCGCCCTCGGCCACCACGCTCAGCCCCAGTTCGTGGCAGAGCAGAATGGTCGAGCGCACGATGGCGGCATTCTTCGGTGTCGCGTCGATGGCATCGACAAACACCCGGTCGATTTTCAGCTCATGCACCGGCAGAGTCTTGAGATAGGCCAGCGAGGCCTGGCCGGAACCGTAATCATCGATTGACAGCTTGACACCGAGGCTGGCGAGCTGATCAAGCAGCGCCAGCGCCTGTGCCGGGTCTTCCATCAAGGCACTCTCGGTGATCTCCAGACACAGGGCCGACGGCGGCAGGCCATGCCGCTGCAACAGCGACGCCACCAGCCCGGCCAGCGCCGGATTGAGCAGGTCATGGGTTGACAGATTGACCGCCGGCACGATCTGCCGCCCGGCACGATGCCAGTCGGCGGCCTGTGCCAGCACCTGATCCAGCAGCCATGGCGTGATCTCGCGAATGAAGCCGGTTTGCTCGGCAAAAGGAATGAACAGGCCGGGCGGGACCATGCCGCGTTGTGGGTGCTGCCAGCGCAACAGGGCTTCGGCCGCCGTCATGCGACCGGTACGCAGATCGAACTTGGGCTGATAAAACACCACGAATTCTCCCCGGTGCAAGGCATCGCGCATCTCGCCGATCAGGGACAACTGCGCATGCACCGGTTCCTCGCCCACTTCGCTGTAGCTCAGGCAGCTTTGCCGCCGCACCTTGGCGCGCCGTGCCGCCAGTTCGGCGCGGCGCAACAGCGTCGAGGCATCCTGGCCATCCTCGGGGTACAGGGCAATGCCCAGTGCCCCCTCGACATCCAGCCGCTGCCCCTCCAGCACCAGCGGGGTACGCAGCAGCAGCGCCATCTGTTCACCCATGGCGCGCGCCGCAGCCAGATCGCCATCGGGCAGCAACAACGCAAACTGATCGGCCCACAGCCGAACCAGCAGTTGCTCCTCCTCCAGCAAGGCAGATAGTCGCAGGCCGATCTCGCGCAGCAGTCGGTCGCCGATCTGCTGCCCCAAGGCATGATTGATGAGGGCAAAACGATTGAGGTCGAACACCAGGACGGCCCCCCGGCTGTCTGCCGGCAAGCGCTGGAAACGCTCGATAAAGCGCGTCCGGTTGGGCAAACCGGTCAGGTCATCCTCATAGGCCAGTCGCAAGATGCGGGCCTCACGACTGGAAAGTGCGTCACGCATCGACAGCAAGGCGCGCAACAGCTTGCCAATTTCGTCACGCCCCCCCGCCGGTACGGCGCGGTGCAGGTCACCCAGGGCAATGGCTTCGGCCACCCCGACCGCCTCGTTGATCGGCCGGGTCAGGCTGCGTGCCATGCGCCAGGCCAGCCACATGCCCAGCAGCAAGGCCCCGAGGGACAGCGAAACCACCAGTTTGCGCGCCAGTGACTCTGCCTGATGCAACTGCCACAGCTCTTGACGCATCCTTTGTTGCTGACGCGCCGCCAGGGCCGCGGTCTCACCCAGCAGTGCGTTCAGTGACTGCCTGGTGGCGCTGTCAAACTGCTGTCTGGCCTGATCGGGCCCTTCAAGCTCAATCAGATTGACGGTCTGGTAGAAGCGGTCGTTGTACTGGCGCCGCAGCACCTTGATACGGGTCAGTTGCGCCTGCTCGGCTTCTGGCGCATGACTCGCCGCATCGTTGACGATCTTGTCGAGCCGCGAAATCGCCAGATCGGCGGCTTCCAGCTCGCTATCCATCTGCTGATACAGGCCAATGCGCCGCTCCCGGTCGGTGGTCTGCAGCAATTGCAGCAATTGATTGGCGGCCACCAGGGCGTGCTGATCCGCCACCTGTGCCAGGTATTGCTTTTGTACCTGCACATCGACCAGCGACTGAGTGGACTCTGCCAGGCGAGTGAGCCGGGACAGTGAGACAGCGGCCACCATGCCGAGCAGGGCCAGCAACAAGGCAAAGGCCAGAGACAGGCGTACACCGATACGCAGCGAACTCAACATGAAACGGGCATCCCTGGGTGCCTCCCTCATCAGGACTGGACGATGACGATCTCTTCATCTTATGCAATATTGATGGCCACGACAGCCCTGACCGACCAGAACAGGCAGGCATGCTGCATAAACCACCCTGATCATGAATCAGCCATTTATGTTGCAATATCATGATTTAGTGATTTTTTATGTCTCAAATCAAAAGAGCATCTTTCGCGGGCAAACGCAAAAACGTAATATCACGCTATTCCAAGCTCATAGGGCATGTTTGAAAAATAGCCCGAACCCACATGGAGATATCGCTCATGACCACGCTGGCGGCGCTGCGAAGCGCCTTTGATACCCTGAACCAGGATTACCTGACTGTTCACAAGACCAAAGAAGATCTTTTCTGGGACACCTATATGGCCGTCTCGGACGACCATGCCGGTTTCGCCCGCGCCGAAGCGGCATTCAAGGACTTCATCTCCAGTCCCGAGCGACTGGCTGCCGTCGAGCAGGCGCTGCAGCAATTGCAGACCATGCCGCAGGATGCTGAACGGGATGCCCTGCTGCATGGCTTCAAGGGATGGCAGGCACTGTTTCGCAGCAACATCATTGAAACGGCCGAAGCGCGTGCCCTGATGGCAGAACTGATCGAACTGGAGTCGGTCCTGTTCGCCAAGCGCCGTGACTACAAGATGCAGCACATCAATGACAACGGTCAGCGCGAAGATGCCACCCTGAGCATGCTGATGACCAACCTCGGCACCAACCGCGACGAAGGGGCCCGCAAGAGCTCGCACGACGCTTTGCTCGGCCTGGAACGCTGGGTGCTGGACAACGGCTTCATCGATATCGTCAAGAAGCGCAACCAGATGGCCCGTGCTCTGGGCTATCGCGACTATTTCGACTACAAGGTGCACAAGAACGAACAGATGTCGCCGGAAGACCTGTTCGCCATCCTGGACGAGTTCGAGGCCCGCACGCGCGAAGCCAATCACAAGGCACTGGCGCAACTGGCCAGTCGTCAGGGGCAGGAAGCCCTGCAAGGCCACAATATCCGTTTCCACATGAGCGGAGACGTGACCCGCCAGCTGGACCCCTATCTGCCCTTCTCCAAGGCCGTGGAACGCTGGATCATCAGCTTCCGCCGACTGGGCATCCAGTACCGTGGCGCCACCATGCAACTGGATCTGATCGAACGGGAAGGCAAGTACCAGAATGGCTTCTGCCATGGTCCGATTCCGAGCTATTTCGACCGTGAGCGCTGGGTCGCCGGCCAGATCAACTTCACCGCCGACGCCAAGCCCGACCAGGTGGGCAGCGGTATCCGCGCCATCAATACCCTGTTCCACGAGGGCGGACATGCCGCGCATTTCGCCAATGTCACCCAGAACTCGCCCTGCTTCTCGCAGGAGTTCTCGCCGACCTCGATGGCCTATGCCGAAACCCAGAGCATGTTCTGCGACAGCATGCTGTCCGATGCCGACTGGCTGAAACGTTATGCCAAAAACAGCGCCGGCGAGGTGATTCCGGATCAGCTGATCCGAGCCAAGATCGAAGCCACCCAACCGTTTGCCGCCTTCAACGAACGCATGCTGGCGGTGGTCGGTTATTTCGAGCGTGCCCTGTATGCCATGCCGGAGACCGAACTGAGCGCCGGAAGCATCCTGGAACTGGCACGCCAGACCGAACAGCGCATTCTCGGCATCGGCGTCAGCCCGCGTCCGCTGCTGGCCATTCCTCACCTGCTCAATCAGGAGTCGGCTGCGGCCTATCACGGTTATCTGCTGGCCAATATGGCGGTCTACCAGACCCGCGCCTGGTTCAAGCGCGAGTATGGTTTCCTGGCCGACAATCCGGCCATCGGGCCGAAACTGGCCGAGCATTACTGGGGTCCGGGCAACAGCATCAACCACAATGCCACCCTGGTCCGCCTGACCGGTGAACCGTTCAACCCGCGCTACCTGGCCGATGCCTGCACCCGCAGCGTCGAGGAAGCCTGGGCCAATGCCGAGAAACTGATTGCCGAAGCCGCCAGCCGCGACTACCCGACGGCTTACCCGGATGACCTGAAGGCCAGCATCCGTCTGGTGCACGGCGCGGAGCTCATTGCCGACAATCGCGATGGCGATGAAGCCATGTGCCACCGCTTCGAAGCCTGGGTCGCCAAAAACTACCCGGCCAGCGTGCACTAAGCCAACCGGCCCGCAGACCAGCCTGGTCTGCGGGCCGCATCCCCCCAGTTTTTTCCGCCCGGCCATGAGCACGAACTGCTCGTGAACGGGGCGAACTATGCTAGTCTTCACTTTTAATGCTGTGAGGATGACCTACCCGTATGATGGACGTCGCCTGGCTGTCCGACCCCGCCGCCTGGCTGGGTTTGCTGACCCTGATCGTGCTCGAAGTGGTTCTGGGCATCGACAATCTGATTTTCGTGGCCATCCTGGCCGACAAGCTGCCCCCCGAGCAACGCGACCGCGCCCGTCTCACCGGCCTGTCGCTGGCCCTGGTGATGCGACTGGTGCTGCTGGCCAGCGTCTCCTGGCTGGCCTCCCTGACCGCCCCCTTGTTCAGCCTGTTTGGCCAACCGTTTGCCGGCCGGGACCTGATCATGCTGTGCGGCGGGGTCTTCCTGCTTTTCAAGGCCACCAGCGAACTGCATGAGCGGCTGGAGGGCGAGTTTGAAGTCCACACGCAGGGACAGCGGGCCTATGCGGCCTTCGCCACGGTGGTGGCGCAGATCCTGGTCCTGGACGCCGTGTTTTCCATCGACTCGGTGGTGACCGCCATCGGCATGTCGGACCACCTGGCAGTCATGATGATGGCCGTCGTCATTGCCATGATCCTGATGATGATGGCCAGCAAACCACTGACC
This sequence comes from Paludibacterium sp. B53371, assembly GCF_018802765.1. Taxonomy (NCBI): domain Bacteria; kingdom Pseudomonadati; phylum Pseudomonadota; class Betaproteobacteria; order Neisseriales; family Chromobacteriaceae; genus Paludibacterium; species Paludibacterium sp. B53371. The sequence goes on along the minus strand of NZ_CP069163.1, from coordinate 1,081,342 downwards.
ACCTTCGTCAATGCCCACCCGACAGTGGTCATGCTGTGCCTGGGCTTCCTGCTGATGATCGGCTTCAGCCTGGTGGCCGACGGCTTCGGCTTCCACATCCCCAAGGGCTATCTGTACGCCGCCATCGGCTTCTCAGTCCTGATCGAAGCCTTCAACCAGATTGCGCAGAAAAATCGCATCCAGTACCTCAATCGCAGCCAGTCGCTGCGTGAGCGTACGGCCAGAGCAGTGCTGTCGCTGATGGGCAACCGTCTGGTCTCCACCACCCGTGACGGTGTCGAACCACCGGAAGAAGAAGCCTTTGCCCCGAACGAACGCGCCATGATCCGCAGCGTGCTGACGCTGGCAGAACGGCCGATTCGGGCAATCTGTACCCCGCGCAACGACATCGAGCGTATCGATCTGTCTCAGACGCTCGAGCAACAGCATCGGGTGCTGCGCAGCAGCCCGCACTCGCGGCTGGTCGTCATCCGTGACGGCGCCATCGATGAGCCACTGGGGATCGTGGCGCGCAAGGATCTGCTGGCCCCCTTGCTGGACGGTCAGCAGCCGGACATCGAAGCGGCCCTGCGCCAGCCTCTGGTACTGCCGGAGAGCGTTCCGGTGCTCAAGGCACTGGAAAGCTTCCGGCAACATGCCGCCGAGCTGGCCTTCGTGGTAAATGAATTCGGTAGTCTGGAGGGCATCGTCACCCACAAGGATCTGATGGAAGCCATTGCCGGCGAGTTTCCCGAAGAGTACGAGCAGCACGAGCGCCCTGCCCTGGTGGTCAATGAGGATGGCAGCCTGGACGTCGAGGGCAATCTGGAGCTGGTCATGCTGGAGCCCTATCTCACGCTGGGCGACTTCGATGACGCCGACTTTCATACCGTTGCCGGCCTGCTGATGGACCGGCTGGCACGGATTCCGCGCCAGGGTGACACAATCGAACTGGCCGGCTGGTGCCTGACGGTCATGGTACAGAACGGTAATCGTACCGAAAGAGTACTGCTGACGCCCCTGCTGCCAGCGGATTGATGCGACGGCATTTTTTCTGATCCAGCGCAATACTGGACGGATCGGTTCTGCAGCGACGCCAGCGAGTCGATATAATTCAAGCCATTGATTTAATGTCATTGTCTAGAAGCGACGCGCTGGGTCCCTGCTGACAGGCAGACCAGCAGCAAATCTGTTTGCCCGATCAGAGGATGCTGCATGAAACCGGACGTGATCACCATCGAATTGACCGCCACACAGGGTTTTCGTGTGCAATGGCAACGCATGGCGGCAGAACAGTTATTCATCGGGCTGCCCCCCGCCCGCATCTACCCCCTGATCCCCTCTCTGTTCTCCCTGTGCAGTCAGGCCCATGGCCTGGCCGCACGACTGGCGCTGTCAGCCGCGGCCGGTCACTTGCGCGAGGCAGATCCGGAAGAGCTCGACACCCTGACGCTGGAGGCGGTACGCGATACCCTGCGCAAGGTCTTGCTGGACTGGTCGCTGGCCTTCGAGGGCGCACCGGCCGACCCGGCGCTGCTGGAGCAATGGCGTCTGGCACAGAACCTGCCTGCCATGGCGGCCCTGGCCGAGGAACAGGTATACGGCATGGCGCCCGCGACCTGGCTGGGTCTGGGGCTGAATGGCTGGCAGCAATGGATGGCCTCGGCGCGGGTCCCCGTTGCGCGCTGGCTGAACAGCCTGAAAGAAGCCGATGCGGGTTGCCTGCTGCTGCCGATTCTCAATGCCCGCATGCTCAGCACCCTGCCGCTGGCCTGGTTCGACAGCGGCAGCCCCGAGTGGCAAGGCATGCCTTGCGAAGTCGGCGCACTGGCTCGCGAGGCCGAACTGCTGGCACCGCTGATGCATGCCGGACAATTGACCCGGGCCCGCTTGCTGGCCCGCCTGATCCAGCTGGCCCGCTGGCTGGATGGCGCCAGGCTGGCGGTCGACTGGGCTCCCTGTCATGGCGGCGCCGTGGCGCTGGTGGATACCGCCCGCGGCCTGTTGTTGCATCATGTCGTGCTGGACGACGCCGGCCGGGTGGCCCAGTACCGCATTCAGCCACCAACCGCCTGGCACACCCACCCGCAGGGACTGATCGCCAACACCCTCAATGCCCGTCGCCAGGCCAGCGAAGCGGAATGGCGCCGCCAGGTCGCGCTGATCGACCCTTGTGTGGCCTACGAGATGCGCTGCCAGAACAGTCAGCGCTTTCATATCGGCTGAATAAAGCGCCCTAGCAGATCCCCACTTTCAGCTCATCCAGCCAGTTGATGAAGCGCATGACATCCGCCCCCTGATAAATCGAGCCGTGCTGCGGGCAGAGCAAATCGATCTGCAAGCCAGACACGCGCTCGCACCAGACACGTTTGGCGGTATTGGATCCCAGCCAGCGCTTGTGGAACCCCTCGGCAAAGCGGATGTGACGGTCAAAATCGCGTACAAACAGATCTTCACCGGGATTGGGCAGCAAGGCCGCGCCAATATCACCGGAAAACAGCAGGCGGGCATTGGCATCGTAGAGATGAAAATTGCCGGAGGAATGCAGGTAATGCGCTGGAATGGCATTCAGGGTGTGCTGACCGACCTGCAGCTCACCCCCGTCATCGGGGATGCCTGCAATGTGGCTGTCCGTGCCACCGAAATGCGGGATGAAACTCTTCCACAAGCCGCTGACATGACAGCGGATCTCCGGATTGAAGGCCAGCCACAGGGCCAGAGAGGAAATCACGTCAGGATCCTGATGCGAGGCAAAGATCTGCCGGATGGTGCCCGGATCAATCACCTCGCTCACCGCACGAAAGACCGCCGGAAAGATCTCCATGCCGCCCGGATCCGTCAGCAAGGCTTCGCCGGGCGTGGCCACCACGTATTCATTGGTATCAATCAGGCAATCAGGCTTGTCCGGATCGCGCGACAAGGCATACCAGCAGACATTGCCGACTTCGGCGATCTTGGTGCTTTTTTTCATCCCCGCTCTCCAATGGCCTTTTTCAGGCTCTCCAGGCTGTCCAGAATATCGTCGATGTAGTGGGTGAACTCCTGAGAAGCCAGGGTAAGGGCATTGCCATGAGCGCCGGCATAAGCGGCCTCAATCTGGGCCGAACGCGCCAGCACCGAACCATAAAGGCAGGCCTGATAGGCCCGGGCCATGTTTTCGCGCATCTGCTCATGCTCCTGCTCGACCCGTTTCCCGACCTGCTCGCCGATCTGGCGCTTCTGCGCCAGCGCCCCCTCCAGGCCGCAGTGCGCCAGAGCCGCACAGGTTTGAGAGATCAGCGCCACCTGGCGCGCCATTTTCAGACGCTGCGACTCCAGATCAATCAAATGACCACCGGACTCTCCCAGCGTAGCCATCTCGCCATGCAACACCTTGCTGAAATCGCGCAGCTCGCTGGAAATGACCCCGAAGCCCCGCGCATTGGCCCCGTAGCGTTTGGCCAGCAACAAGGCATTCAGGCCGAGCAGATTGATCTTGAAGGCATAGGCCGCCACCGTGCGGATGCCCTGTCTCAGCGCGGCCACCCGCTTGAGTTCGGTCGAAGCCTGTGCATCAGTTGTCATATGCCCCCGCCCATTGCCGCCTGGTTGTCATCATGGTTTTCATCAGGCATAGCACAAGCCGCACGGCAACCAAAGGCAGCAGATCAAATTTCTCGCGCCCGGCGGGTACTCAGGCGTGGCGCAGCGCCAGCAGAGACTGCACCTGAAGGCAGCAGGTCTCGACACTGAGGCAGGCGGTATCCAGCTGCAGATCTGGAGTGAGCGGTGGCTCATAGGGATCACTGACCCCGGTAAAGGCCGGAATGTCGCCGGCACGCGCTTTGCGATACAACCCTTTCGGGTCACGCGCCTCACAGACGACCAGCTCGGTGGCCAGATAGATTTCGACAAAGCCCGGCGCACCGATCAGCTCGCGCGCCATCTGTCGGTCAGCGCGATAGGGGGAGATCAGTGCCACGACCACACAGATACCCTGTTGATTCAGCTCACGGCAACGCAAGGCCACACGGCGGATATTCTCGCGCCGGTCCTCACGGGAAAAGCCCAGATCCGCGCACAGATCGCGCCGTACCTCATCGCCGTCCAGTATCTGACAGCGGATACCCGCCTCCTGCCACTGCCGGTACAGGGCCTGCGCCAGCGTGGTTTTGCCGGCAGCGCTCAAGCCGGTGAGCCACAGCGTCAAAACAGGCGGCTTCATGGGGTTGCCTCCCGGGTATCGCCCTGCGCCAACAGCGCCAGCAAGGGGGCCAGTTCCCGCCGGTAGCGCTGCCAGCGTCCGACCGAAGCCGCATACAGCGGCTGACGAACCTGCGCGGTACTCGCCGTGCGAACCGTATGCACCGTGCGATGAAAGGCCAGGCACTGATCGTTCCACGCCAGACCAAGGTATTGCAGCAAGGCGCTCACCGTCCCGGACAGATCCGCCACCAGTGATTCATAGACCACTTCATGAACACAACCGGGTGGCAACAGCTGCTGCCAGTGGCGCACAACACGGCGGTAGCGCAAGGCTTCGTGCCCCAGCGAGAGCAGATCGTCGCTGTACCCGTGACCCGTATGAAAGGGAATGCAATAGCAAGACAGACAGACATCGCGCAAATCGCGCACCGCATGGATGAAGCGCGCCTGGGGCAGCATCAGTTGCATCAGGCCCAGCCAATAGACATTGCCCGGCATCTTGTCGCTGATGTAACGCGCGTCGGGCGCCAGTTGCCAGAGTTGGTCCAGGTATTGCCGCCCCAGCGCGCGCAAGGCGGCGAGGCTCTCGGCACTGACCGGCTGACTGGCCAGAATGGTCAGCGCCTGCTCGGCCAGCGGCGCCAGCAGACTCTGCTCCCCCGCACCAAACACCTCACCCTGGCTGACCAGAATCTGTTCTATCAACGAGGTTCCGGAGCGTGGCATGCCGACGATGAAGATCGGCACTCGCTCATCGCCGGACGCCGCAGGCAGCGCACGGGCCAGCCGGGCATAGGCCTGCAAGGTCTCTGCCGGCGTCAGGGAGAGAATCCGCGCCACCCGCGCCTCCGCTTCGGCCTCATCCCAGGGCTGCAGACGGCGTCGTAACGCATTCCCCTCGGCAAAGGCAGCAAAGGCCGCGGCATCGTCCCCGCGCTGCGCCAGCACCCGTCCCATGGCAAAGCTCAGGCCCATGCGCAAAGGCAGCGGCAGGCTTTCACGCTGCAGATACACCTCGTCCAGCGCGGCAAAGCGCACATCATCGGCGCGATAAGGCAGATATTGCAAAGCATTGATCAGCACCCCCGGATGGGCCGGCGCCATGCGCAATGCCCGGTCCATCCACCCTCGACCTTCATCCTCCTGGCCGGTATCCAGCAGCAGGCAGGCCAGATTGCAGCAGGCCTCGACATGGCCGGGATCCAGCTGCAGGGCATGGCGAAAACTGGTGGCCGCCGCCGCATATTCCGCCTGCTCGCGCAGGACATAGCCCAGGCTGGCCGGCAGGTCGGCATGCCGGGGGGCCAGTTGCATCCCCTGGCGCAAATAATGTTCGGCATCCTGCAAACGCCCGAGCACAAAGCAGAGATTGCCCAGATCACGATAGAGCCCGGGGCTCGCAGGGCCGTGCTGCAGGGCCAGTGCCATCCAGGCCAGCGCGGCGGCCGACTCTCCACGCGCGGCCAGCACTCTGCCGATGCCGTGGCAGGCCTGTGGATGTTCGGGGCATTGCGCCAGGGCCTGGCGCCAGGCCCGTTCGGCCTCGTCCGGGAGCGACTGGCGCAACAGAATGTCGCCCTGACGCGCCAGCAGATCGGCATGTGCCGGGTGATGCTGCAGGGCCGACTCGCAATGCGACAGGGCTTCAGCCAGCTTGCCGCCGTCGCAAAGCAGTTCGACCAGCAGCAGCGCCGGGTCGGGCGCCTGCGGGGCCAGCCGGCAAGCCTGCCGGGCAAACTGCAGCGCCTGGTCCGACTGGCCGGTTTGCCGGCAGACACGTGCCGCACACTCATGCGACCAGGCCAGGTCGGGCTGCAGGCTGATCGCCTGCAGATGGCAGCGCAACGCCGCCTGGAACTTGCCGTGCCTTGCCAGGTGTTCGCCAAGATTATTGTGCAGCGCCGGCCAGGCCGGCTGGCGCTGCAAAGCCAGACGCAGACAATGCTCTGCCTCGTCCCCTCGCCCGAGATCATCCAGCAGCAAGGCCAGATTGTTCAGACAGGGAACATGCCCGCCATCAAGGGCTAGCGCCTGGCGGAAGGCCTGTTCGGCCCCCGCGTGCTCGCCCCGTTCGCGCAGCAGATTGGCCAGATTGAAATGGAGTTCGGCATCCTGCGCAGCCAGCTGCAGTGCCTGCTGCAAGCTGTCCTGAGCCTGCAGCAACAGGCCGCAGGCACGCTGCACCAGCGCCGCCAGTTTCCAGACCGCGGCATCCTGTGGCGTGCGACGGGTCTGGGCCAGGGCATGCGGCAAGGCCAGCACGGCCTGGCCGCCACGCAGCAGCAACAACAGGTCATTATCACAACGCGTTTGCGCCGCCAGGCAACGCGCCAAAGGCAAGGCCAGCGGATGGTGCCGTCCATCGCGCCCCCCCTGGTCCAGCAAGTGTTGCGCCCGGGGCAAATCTCCCTGCCGGTGTGCCACGACGATGGCATCCCACCATTCGCTGTCACTACTCATGGCAAGACGTGTCTCCGAAGAATGATCACAATGCACAATGGCCAATCATTATTAGTATTTGATCACGCAAGGATAATTGCCTGCGCTGGCGCCCAATATGAATGACTTTGCTACTTTGTTAGCAAATGTATTAACAAACATGACAAATCGGACAGTCGGCCGGCGGCAGCCCCGCCTCTCCGATGCCATAACGGTATAAACCGTTTTTATCTATGATGAAGTATTGATCAAGTAAGGGGATACGCATGATGCCCTTGCCAGACTCTCTGTCCTGGATACAGCAACACCAGGCCTGGTTACTGCTGACGCTGGTCATGATGGCCATGACCTATGTGCGTTCGGCCAGCAGTCGCCAGCATATCCGCACTTCCCTGGTGCTGATGGTGTTGCTGGCACTGGCCGCCTTGACCGTGCGCAACCAGACCGCCTGGCTGGGCAACAGCATCCCGCCGGCCATCCAGGCAAGCCTGATCGACCTGGCAGCAGGCCTGCTGATCATTCGAGTCTGGGGCGGCATCGCTTTCAAACTGCTGCTACCCGTGCTGCGATTGCACCCGCCGCTGATCATTGCCGATATCACCGTCTCATTTTGCTATCTGATCTGGTGCGCCATCCGCCTGCATGTCGCCGGGATGGCCCTGGGTGAAATCATCACCACCTCGGCGGTACTCACCGCCATCATCGCCTTTGCCCTGCAAGACACCCTGGGCAATCTGCTGGCAGGCATCGCCATCCAGCTGGATGATTCCATCCATGTCGGCGACTGGATCGAGCACGAAGGCGTGACGGGCAAGGTCTCGGAAATCAACTGGCGCGCCACCAGCATCGAGACACGCAACTGGGAAACGGTGGTGATTCCCAACAGTCTGCTGCTGAAAAATCGCTTTATGGTGCTGGGCAAGCGCTATCACCAGCCCGTGCAATGGCGTCGCTGGGTCTGGTTCGATCTCTCGCTGGAGACCCTGCCAACCCAGATCATCAGTCTGATCGAGAAATCCTTGCAGGAGACGCGCATTCCTCATGTCGCCAGAACGCCGCCGCCCAACTGTGTGCTGATGAAAGTGGAAAACGGCATTGCCCGCTATGCGGTGCGCTACTGGCTGACCGACCTGCAGATGGACGACCCGACCGACTCGGCGATCCGCACCCAGATCGATGCCGCCCTGCGCCGCAATGACCGTCGTATGTCACCACCGATCTTCAATGTGCTGATGACCAAGGAAAAATATGCCGTCGATGTCCGCCACAAACGCCATCAACAGGAACGGCTGACCCATCTGCGCCGACTGAGTCTGTTCCAGATGCTGACGGAAGACGAGCTTTGCGAACTGGCCGACGAACTCAAGTTCACCCCCTTCGTGGCAGGCGACACCATGCTGGAACAGGGCGAGATTTCCGACTGGCTGTTCATCCTGGTGGCCGGCGAGGCCGACATGCTGGTGAGTCAGGCCGAGCATGATCCGGTCCTGCTGGGCAAACTGAGCAGCGGCAGCTTCTTTGGTGAGATGGGATTGTTGACCGGCGAACCAAGCGCCTACTCGGTGCGTGCCATCGGCGCCGTGGAGTGCTACCGGGTAGGACGCGAGACTTTCCACAGTATTTTCCTTGAGCGCGACGAGCTGGTCAGTGCGCTGTCCGAAGTCTTGCAGACCCGGCTGAAAGAACAGCAGCGCCTGCTGGAAAACCTGCACCTTCAGACACCGCCCCGCGAGGCAGGCGCCATGATGGCCAGCCTGCGACGCTTTTTCGGCCAGGAATAGCCGGGCTTGATCGAGAACAAACCCGGCGGTATGAAGTTTTGAAAATAAATATGAAATCAGGCAAGATGACCGGCGTTTGAATGCCCCGGAGTCTTGCCATGCACATCCCTGACGGCTACCTGAGCCCTGCCACCTGCCTCGCCACCACCGCGCTGGCCCTGCCCTTCTGGTGGCTGGCCATGCGTCGGGTTCATGCGGTGCTGCACACCCGTCTGGTCCCCCTGCTGTCCGTCGTGGCCGCGTTCAGCTTTGTGGTGATGATGTTCAACCTGCCCTTGCCGGGCGGTACCACCGGACACGCCGTGGGCATGACCATTGCCGCCATCGTGCTTGGCCCCTGGGCAGCCATTCTGGCCGTGTCGATCGCCCTGTTCATTCAGGCTGTTTTCTTTGGTGATGGCGGTATCACCGCCTTCGGTGCCAATTGTCTGAACATGGCCATTGTCGGCCCGATGGCCGCTTATGCCCTCTATCGCCTGCTGTCGGCCGGGGCCGCCCTGACCGCAACACGCCGCATCTGGGCCGCGGCCGTGGCCGGTTATGTCGCCATGAATCTGTCCGCCTTGCTCGCCGCCATCGAATTCGGGCTGCAGCCTCTGTTGTTTCATGATGCCGCCGGCACGCCGCTGTACGCTCCCTACCCGCTGTCGGTTGCCGTTCCGGCGATGCTGATCGGCCATCTCGGCTTTGCCGGACTGGCCGAGGGAGCCATCAGCGCCGGCATCGTCGCCTACCTGCAGAAGGCCAATCCCCGCCTGCTGGAAACCAGCGCCGGCAGCCGTCCCGACCTGTCTCGCGCCGCCACCGGCTGGCGTCCGGTGCGAGGGTTGTGGATCGGTCTGTCGCTGTGCATGATCCTCAGTCCGCTGGGGCTGCTGGCCGCAGGCACGGCCTGGGGGGAATGGGCGCCGGAAGATTTCAGCAACCCGCAAGTACGCGCAGAAATGACCCAGGCGTCGATCCAGACAGCACCACCTGCGGCCGCGCCCAGTGGCATGCTGCGTCTGGCCGGGGTCTGGGAGGCACCGATCCCCGACTATGCCCCGCGCTTTCTGGCCAACCCGGTCTTCGGCTACCTGCTCTCTGCCGTCATGGGCAGCGGCCTGATCCTGCTGCTGATCAGCCTGATGTCCTGGTGGCGCGGTCGTCGCCAAACCGTCTCCGCGTGAGCGAGCAATCCTTCATCGCCGGCCACCGGCATGCGGCCGGTGGCAGCTTCTGGAGCAGGACCCTGGCCGGCCTGCTGGATACCGTCACGCATGCGCTCGATGCCGAACGGGTCGCCGCGCGTCCCGGCTGGCTTCAGGGCCTGGACGCACGCAGCAAGTTGCTCGGTCTGGGCTTCCTGATCGTCTGTACCGTCACGGTGCATCACTTGCTGGCGCTGGCCTGGCTGTTCGTCTTGGCGGTGCTGTTGTCATTTGGTGCCGGCGTGACGCTGCGCCGGCTCTGGCGCCAGGCCTGGCTCAGTGTCCTGCTGTTCACCGGACTGATCGCTCTGCCGGCCCTGTTCCTGGTGCCCGGCCCGCCACTCGCCGTCCTGCCTGTGATCAGCCAGACCGGCCTGCGCTCGGCACTGTTCCTGCTCGGCCGCGCCGAAACTTCGGCCACACTGGCTTTGCTGATCATGCTCTCCACCCCCTGGCCACAGTTGCTCAAGGGGCTGCGCGCCCTGCGCGTGCCCGTGGTGCTGGTCGCGATTCTCGGCATGACGCATCGCTATCTGTTCACCTTGCTGACCAGCACCCAGCAATTGCTGGAGGCCCGCAGCAGCCGACAGATCGGGCCGCTGAGCGCGCGCGAGAAGCGCCGTCAGCTGGCGGCCTGTGCCGGAACCCTGCTGGAGCGCTCGCTCGCACTGAGCCAGGAGATCCATCTGGCCATGCTGGCGCGCGGCTATCGCGGCGAGATTCATCTGCTGCAGGCGGCACGCCCCGGCTGGCGCGATCTGGCCGCCCTGCTGCTGTTCGTCAGTGCCGGCCTGCTGGCCCTGACGTTTCCCTTTGTCTAGTTTCCGGTACTCCCTGTCATGACCCAGTCACTGCCTCCGGCCTTCCTGCTTGAAGATGTCCACTATGCCTATCACGACATCGGGGCGCTGCATGGCCTGAGCCTGAGCATCCCTGCCGGCCAGCGTGTCGCCCTGCTCGGCGCCAACGGATCGGGCAAATCCACCCTGCTGCGCCTGCTGGACGGACTGTATTTTCCCGATCAGGGGCGGATCAGCGCCTTTGGCGAACCACTGACGGAGGCCGTCCTGCGTGACGAGGCGGTTTCACATGCCTTTCGCCGCCGGGTCGGCCTGGTGTTCCAGAATCCGGATGTACAGTTATTCAATCCGACGGTCATGGACGAGCTGGCCTTCGGCCCGCTGCAACTGGGCTGGGCGCCGGCGCAAATCCATGCGCGCATCGACGAGATGCTGACGCGCTTTGCCATCACGCATTTGCGCCACAGAGCACCACATCGCCTGTCAGGCGGGGAAAAGAAGCGCGTCGCCCTGGCCTCGGTACTGATGACCGAACCGGAAGTGCTGTTGCTGGACGAGCCCAATGCCGGACTCGACCCCGCCAGCCAGGACGATATGTTGCACTTTCTGCGCGAGAGCAAGGGACAGGGAAGAACCCTGGTGATGGCCACGCATGAGCTGGAAAGCGTGGCGGAGATTGCCGATCACTGCCTGGTGCTGCACCAGGGGAGACTGGAAGCCCAAGGCAGCCCGCAAGCCATCCTGGCCGACCAGGACCTGCTGCAGCGCTGTCGCCTCAGCCGGCGCTAGGGTCTGCGCCCCTCAGCGCTTGCGGCGCCACATGGGCGCCGCCGGCGCCTCAGCCACCGGAATCAACTGGACATGGCCATGGCGTACCCCGGTTTCGGCAATCACCGAGTGGGCAAAGGCGGTGACCTCCCCGACCTGGCCGCGCAGCAGCACGGTTTCGACACAATCCTCATGACTGATGTGGGCATGCATGGTTGCCACCGCCAGATCATGATGGTCATGCTGCAGGCTGGTCAGACGCGAAGACAGCTGGCGCTCGTGGTGATCAAACACATAGCTCAACACCGCCACACAGGCTTGTGAACCGTTCTGCTGCAGATCCCGCTCGCCCAGCTCGCGCCGCAACAGGTCACGCATGGCTTCGGAGCGGCTGCTATAGCCTCGCTGCTGCATCCATTGGTCAAACGACTCAGCCAGCTCGTCACTCAGGGAAATGGTCAAACGCTGCATGCCATGGCTCCATAATGGTTGCCCAAATCATAACAGCATGCGGTATAACAAGCTTTGCCTATCATCACATCTCAATAAGCGGCAAACACCATGATGAACCTGATCCAGTTTCCCTATTCGCACTTTTGCGGCAAAGCCCGCTGGGCGCTCGACTACAAGGGGCAGTCCTATACCGTGGAGAACCTGATTCCGGGCCTGCATCTGCTGCGCACCCGCAGACTCTGCCCCAAGAGCAGTGTGCCGATCCTGCAGCATGACCAGACGCTGGTTCAGGGCTCTGCGGCCATCATTGACTATCTCGACGCGCATTGGCCCGAGCGGCCGCTCACGCCACAGGATGCCGAGGCGGCCCGCCAGGCAGCCGTCTGGGAGCAGTTTGCCGAAAAGGAGATCGGCATCCATCTGCGCCGCTGGTTTTATTCCCATCTGCTGCACGAACGGCGCTATGCCCTGCCCTTTCTGCTGACCGGCGCCACCCCGCGTCAGGCGAAACTGTTGACACTGGGCTTTCCCCTATTGCGTCAGTTGCTGCGCAAGGGCCTGCACATCACCCCGGCCAGCAGCGCAGCCTCGCGTCAGCGACTGGAAGCCGCCCTTGATCGGCTGGATCAGGCCCTGCCATCCACAGAGGGCTATCTGGTCGGCGGGCAATTCAGCCGCGCCGATTTGTCCGTCTGTGCCCTGCTTGGCCCGCTGGTCGCGCCGGAGCAGGATGAAGCCAGCCTGGCGGCCCGACTGCCGGCGACCTTCCACGCCTGGCGTCAGACACAAAGTCATCGCCCCTGCTTCGACTGGCTGCGTCGCATTCATCGCGACGACCGCTGAGTGCCTGAGCGCACACGCTGCGCCAGCGCGCCCAACAACACGGTCGCCAGCAGCGAGGTCAGCACCACCAGCGTCGACATGGCGGCTGCCGCTGCCGTGTCGCCGCTGTCATCCAGGGTGATGATCGACACAGCCGCCACGCTGTGGGCCGGACTCATGAGGAAGATCAGCGCTGACAAAGTGGTCATGGCAGAAACGAAGTAGAACCTGGCCACGTCCACCAGGGCAGGCAGGCAGACCGGCAGGGTCACACGCCAAAGGGTGACCCAGAAAGGGACCTTGAGCGAGGCGGCCACCGACTCGAACTCGCCATCCAGCTGCCGCAGGGCTGTGGTCACCGTCAGATGGGCCGTGGTGTAAAAATGGGCAATGGTGCACATAACCATCAGCGTCATGCCACCATAAAGCACATTCAACGGATTGGCCGGGTGGTTGAAAAAGAACACATAACCCAGGCCCAGCACCAGCCCCGGCACCGCCATCGGCAACATCGCCAGCAAACGCAACAAGGCGCGCAGCATCGGCGCCAGGGTCATTTTTTCGCAGACGTATGCCCCGAGAAACACCAGCATCGTTCCCAGTACGGCAGTCGCTGCCGCCATTTGCAGACTGTTGAAGTAGGCATGCCAGCCACTGCCATCCGAACTGGCGAATTGATAATGCTGCCAGGTCAGGGACAGGTTGTAAGGCCAATAGCGGATCAGCGAGGCGCAGACACCGACGGCCAGCAGTCCCAGCAAGGCACCGCTGACCAGCCACAGCAGCAAGGCGGCCAGCGCGTCGCGCCAGCGGTGTCTGGCCGGCTGATAGGGAGTCGAACGTGCCGTCATGCTTGCTTGCTGCCGGCGTGCCAGCTGGCGCTCGATACCGAAGGACAGCACTGCCGGCAACAGCAGCATCAGACCGATCACCGCCCCGCGCGGGAAGTTCTGCTGACCGATCACCTGCTTGTAGGCCTCGGTGGCCAGCACGTTGACATCGCCCCCCAGGACGGTAGGTACCCCGAAGTCGGTCATGACCAGGGTCGCCACCACCAGCGCCGCTGAAACCAGGCCATAGCGTGCACCGGGCAGGGTAATGGTCAGAAAGCGGCGCAGGGCGCCGGCCCCCAGCACCCTGCCCGCCTCGTACAGGCGACCGTCAGCCGAGGCCAGCGCGGTGGAAAGAATCAGCAAGGCGTAGGGAAAGGTATAAAAGCTTTCGCCCATCACCATGCCCCAGAATCCGTACACCGTGCCGCCAGGCATCCAGTCCTTGATCAAGCCCTGATTGCCAAACAGATAAACCAGCGAAATACCAGGCATCAGGGAGGGCGCCAGCAGCGGCGACAGACCGATCTGTCGCCACCACCCCCGTCCCGGGACCCGGGTGCGGGTCAGCGACCAGGCAAAAGCAAAGGCCAGCGGCGTGACGATCAGGCAGACCGTCATGGCCAGCGACACGCTATGGGTGGCCGCACGCCAAAGACCGGGGGTATGCAGGACCTGCCACACATTGGCCAGACCGACAAAGCCGCCGTCACGATCCTGGACGGCGCGAGACAACAGACAGAGCAGCGGCAGACAGATCGCCAGGCTGAGCAGTAACAGCAGCACGGCGAGCAAGAGCTGCGCCAGCCGGGTTTCGGCCGGCATGGCACGCGCCAGGGATGGGCGCGATTTCCAGACGGCACTCAACATGCGGCCTCCCCGGCAAACACCAGCAAACGTGCCATCGGCAACTCGACCGGCACGATCTCTCCCGGCACCAGCGGCTGACGCTGCATCATTGATGGACACAGCTCGGCATGCAGCACCTGCCCCGGCATGCCTTCAGGTTGCAGACGCACCCGGGTCAGGGCGCCGGCAAAACTGACATCTTCCACCCGGGCAAGCAGGGTGTTCGCCGCACCATCCCACTGCGGCTTGATGATCACATCCTCTGGCCGCAGGAACAGCGTCAGATCCCGTTCTGGCGGCAGGTCCGCCTGCAGGTGCAGGGTATGGCTGCCCACGCTGACCGCCCCGTCCTGCCGCGCCGCGACCGGCAGCCAATTGGCATCGCCGACGAACTCGGCGACAAAGCGGCTGGCCGGACGCTGGTAAATCTCGGCCGGCGTGCCTACTTGTTCGATCTTGCCCGCCTGCATGACCACCACCCGGTCGGCCAGCGCCAGGGCCTCCTCCTGATCATGCGTCACCATCAGCGTCGTGACCCCCAGGCGCTTTTGCAGCCCCTTGAGTTCCTCGCGCAAGCGCTCACGTACTCGTGCATCCAGTGCCGACAAGGGCTCATCCAGCAACAACATGCCCGGGGAAGTCGCCAGCGCCCGGGCCAGGGCCACCCGCTGCTGCTGGCCACCGGACAGTGCGGCCGGCAGGCGCTGCTCGGCACCGGGCAGGCCGACCAGATCCAGCAGCTCGCGCACCCGCGCGGCAATGCGCGCCCTGTCACGCCGCGGCCTGAGGCCATAGGCAATGTTTTCTGCCACCGTCAGATTGGGAAACAGGGCATAACTCTGAAACACGATGCCGTAATCCCGCGCTGCCGGCGGTGCATGGGTAATGTCACGCCCCGCCAGTGCCACCAGCCCGTCGTCGGGCTGGTCCAGACCGGCAATCAGGCGCAGCAAGGTGGTCTTGCCACAGCCGGAGGGCCCCAGCAGACAGACAAACTCGCCCTTGTCGATTGACAGGGACACCGCATCCAGTGCGGTAAAGGCACCAAACCGGCGCGTCAGATTCCGCACGGTCAAATGGGCCGTCAAACGGCTCAAACCATCGGCAACTTGCATGCCGACCTCCCTCGCCCGGCCTGACAGGCCGCGCCACAAGTGGAAAAAGAGAGCGGGAGAGCCCGCCCTCTGGCTGACGCAGGCCACACAGCTCAGGACTTCGGCGCCGCCTTGCTTTCATAACGACGCGACCACTCCTGCAGGATGGCGTCACGGTGCTGGGCTGCCCAGCCGAAGTCATTCTTGATCAGACGCTTGGCATAATCGCCCGGCAGATTGGGGTTTTGCTGCGCCACACCCGGCATGGCCAGTACGGCATAGCTCTTCTGATACAGCTGCATGGCCGGCAGGCTGGCCGAGAAATCCGCCAGCTTCTTGGCGGCTTCAAGGTTTTTGGTGCCCTTGATGATGGCTGTGGCTTCCAGATCCCAGCCCAGACCTTCCTTGGGGAAGATCAGATCAATCGGCGCCCCCTGGCTCTTCAGCTCGGCACCACGATATTCAAACGAAATGCCGACCGGATACTCACCGGCGGCCGCCATCTTGCAGGGTTTGGAGCCGGAATGCACATACTGGGCAATGTTGTTGTGCAGCTGATCCATGTAAGCCCAGCCCTTCTTTTCTCCCATCAGCTGCAGCCAGGCAGACACATCCAGATAGCCGGTCCCGCTGGAGGCCGGATGCGGCATCACGATCTGCCCCTTGTACACCGGCTTGAGCAAATCGGCCCAGCTGGTCGGTGCCGGCAGATGTTTTTTGGCCGCTTCAACGGTGTTGAAACAAATGGTCGCCGCCCAGACATCCATGCCGGCCCATTGCGCCGGCTTGCTGCTGTCGATGAACTGACGACTCAGTTTGTCGGCCCCCTTCGGGGTATAGCCTTGCAGCATGCCCTGCTGCTTGAGGATCATCAGGCTGGTCGCGGCCAGCCCCCAGACCGCATCGGCCTGCGGATGATTCTTCTCCGACAACAGCCTGGCGGTAATGACGCCCGTCGAGTCGCGCACGAAATTGAGATCGACGTCGGGATTGACCTTCTGGAAAGCGGCCTTGTAGGCATCGACCTGATCCGCCTCCAGGGCAGTGTACACCGTCAGGGTGCTATTGGCTTGTGCCATGGAGGCGGCACCCAGTGCCATGCCCAGCCAAACGGCCATCTGCTTTTTCATCAAACCGGCTCCTTGTGTTTAGACGTATAGACAAATAAACCGACACACTGACATCCATGGGTCAGATCATTTGCCGCTACCTTAAGGAGCAACGATTACAGAGTCATAAACCTTGAATGAAGCTTGTTTTGCGCGACTAGACGTCTGGAAAATCCATTGCCCAGTCCCCCGGGAGCGCTGCCGCTCATCGCTGGACAAAGCTATCCGGCACCCGGTCGAACACATGAAAGCGCGCCACCAGCCAGGGGTAGGCACCGGTGCGCCGCCATTTGGCGTAGGCCGCCGCAAACTGGCGTGCCAGATCCGGTCCATCGGCAGCATTCTTGAACGCGATATACATCGGATTGCCGCTGAATACCGCGCCCGGCACCTGCACCACCCGCGACGTGATATCCGGTATCTGCGGCTGCACCAGCTGCATGGCCAGCGTCTCGGCTACGGCGACATCGATACGTCTAGCCAACAGCATGTTGAATAACTGCGCCTGGGTCTGGGGGCTCAGATCGACCTTGCCGCCCGCATTGATCGCATCACTGACTTCCTGGCCGAGAAAATAGCCACGCGGGGCACCAAAACGGAACTGCTGCATCATGCTGGCAACTGGCGGCAGATAACGGATTCGCCGGCGGTCATCACGCCGGACAAACAGGGTGACATGCTCAACATGCAGCTGATTCCCCTCCAGAAACACGGCAAACTTCTGCCGCTCCGCGGTCTTGCCCATATAGGTAACGGCATCCACCCTGCCGGTCGACAGCAGGAGCTGCGTCCGGCTCCAGGGCACCCGCACAAACTGTACCGACCATCCCAGATCAGCAGCCACCATCCGCACCAGTTCGGTATGAAAGCCGGTCAGATTGCCCTGCTCGTCCAGATATTCAAACGGGCGGTTATCGGCTTCTTCCATCGCGACCGTGAGCGTTTGCCCCCAGACGGCCAACGTCATCCACCCTGCCAGCAAAGCACTCCATGTCAGCAACCTCATGCTCGACCCCCGCCGGACCCTGAGCTTGGTATAGATAATTCACCCGGCAACAGGCAATGACCATCGGATCAGCGGTCTGCACCGCGGCAGGGTCAGCAGGTCCGCCCCAGCGTCAATGCCAGGGCGCGCAGAGCAGACTTAACAACTGCTCGCCCCCCTGAGACAGGGTGCCATCATTGCGCAAAATCAGGCTGCCTTCTGGCGGGACAAACCCGGCCGCTTCCTGCAGGCGGCGCTGCACCGCCGCCTCATCCTCCCGACCGCGTGCCCGCAATCGTTCTGCCAGCACCGCCGGACTGGCCAGTACCCACAGCGGGGTCAGCGTCGGGAAATGCGCGGCCGCCAATGGCAAGGTGGCACGCGAACCATTCACCACCACGTCCAGCCCCTGTGCCAGCCAGGTTTCGACCTCCACTCCCAGTGCATAGGCCAGGCCGTGCCGACGCCAGCTCAGGGCAAAACAACCATGGCGCTCGCGACTGTCAAACTCGGCGGCCGACAGGGCAATGTGGTTCTCCCCCCCGGCATCGGCCGGGCGGGTGATGTAGCGATGAGCAAACACCAGCCGGGATGAGCCCGCCAGTTGCTGGCGGGCATAGGCCAGCAGACTGTCTTTGCCGGCACCGGACGGCCCGATGACATACCACAGACGGCCGGGAGACTCAGTCGACATCGCGCCATACCTCGCCATCGAAACCGCAATAAGCCCGGTAGCGCAGCGCCTGGCCGGCACCAGGCTCAACAAACAGCGCCAGCCCTGCCACCACCTGCTGCAGGTGAGGCGCGAAATACTGCCCGGCAGAGGCCTGCAACGCAGAGGCATCGGGGGCATCCTGCGCCATGCGCTCGCTCAGGGTCATATGAAAGCGAAATTGCTCGAAGACATAGGGATAGCCCCAGCGTGCATACAATTCGAGCTGCCGGGCGCTGAGCCCCTGGCGTTCGGCCAGTCTGGCCTGAGGGTCTCCCAGAGACTGAAGTTGCAGCACACAGGCCGTGGCCAACTCGCCCAGACGCGGAAGCGGCTGTGCAGGACGCAGGGAGAGAAAACCGTGCAGCCAGCCCACCTGCAGCGGCAGAGCGAAAGGCGAAAAACGCGTGGCCAGTTCGCTCACCGCTGCCACAAGTGTCGCCTCATCCACACCCGGGGCCGGTGCAAAGGGGGCCTTGAGCGTGCCATGCCAGCCATAGCGTGCGGCCGTGGCCGTCAGCGCGTGAGACAAGCCAGGCAAGGCAGGCTGCGTCACCACGCGCCCACTGGCCGCGTCATAGCCAAGCCATTGGCTGCCTGCCTGCCAGAATGCACTGTCTGGCGGCGGTGCATAGAAAATGGCGCAGCGCATCAGTGCTCGTCCTCCATGACCAGCTGCACCAGATCACCGTTGAAGCAAGTGATGCCATACTGAACCGGCTGACCGGCCGGATCGACGTTGAGGGATTTGACGTGCAGTACCGGTCGGTTTTTCGGGATGCCGAGATAGTCCACCACCTCCGGCTCCGGCAAACGGGCGGTGACCCGGGTAAAGCGCCGGGTATAGTCGGCCACGCCGAACTCGGCCAGGGTCAGCGTCACCGACCGCAGACGGCGGAACACCTCGGGCAAGCCGGGAAAACGCTCGGCCGGGAAAAAAGCCATCCCGAAATCAATGACACGTTGCTCAACCGTACTCAGCGTCTTGATGCGATACAGCACGGCACCAGGCGACACACCGAGCAGTTCGGCCAGTTCGGCCGTCGCCGGCAGGGTGTCGGCCGCCATGATCTCCACCTCGGCACTCAGGTTCTGGCTGGCCATATTGCGCGAAAAACGCGTGCGCTTGCTGATGGCGTAGTCGATGGCATTGTCCTGAACAAAAGTCCCGCGCCCCTGCTCGACCCGCAACAAGCCCCGCTCCACCAGCGTCGCCACTGCACGGCGCACGGTATGGCGGTTGACACTGAAACGCTCGGCCAGCTGCAACTCGGTCGGCAATTGCGCGCCGGCCCGCAGCGCACCACTGGCAATCTCCTCGGCCAGACGATCTTCGATTTGCCGCCAGACAGCGACCCCACTGCCACGCTCTATCATTGCTTCACCCCCTCAGTCACCAGACATCCAGCCTGGCCACGAAAACGTCACAAAAGCTTCATCGACCCATGATGTTCAAAACGGCTTGCCGGCTATTATCATGCAGTCGTCTATACGTTTATATGAATTTTTCTTGAAATGGTGACGAGCCCTTCCATCATGCAGACACGACAACATTGGTTGGGCGTGCTGGCCAACAGCCCGCCTGACGATTTGCAGACCCGGCTGACACCCTGGCGGCAGCTGGCTGCCGCCCCCATCTGGTTGCGACGAGGCGAAACCGGCCTGGTGATGTTGCAGGGCCGGATCGGCGGCAGCGGAGCACGTTTCAACCTGGGCGAGATCAGCGTCACCCGCGCCAGTTGCCGCATCGGCACACAGACCGGACACGGCTGGGTGCGTGGCTCGGATGCCCATCATGCCGAACTGATCGCCATTGCCGATGCATTACTCCAGGACCCGCAACATCAGGCGGCCATACTCGATACCCTGATCACGCCACTGGCTCAGGCGCTGCAGCAGCGGCGTGAGCAGGCCTCGCGCCAGGCGGCTGCCAGCAAGGTCGAATTCTTTACCATGGTCAGGGGGGAGTGATGCTGCATACCGCTTTCGAACAACCGGTCGATCAGTGTCAGCAGGTCTTCCGCGCCGTGCTCAGCGCGTTGGCCGAACCCCTGTTGCCCCGTCGCCTGCCCTGCCTGCCTCCGCCCCTGCCCGGATTGAGCGAGGCCAGTGCCGCCTTGCTGTACAGCCTGGTGGATCAGGAGGTCGCCGTCTGGTTGCCCCCCCTGCCTGCGGACACGCTGGAAAGCCTGCGCTTTCATACCGGCTTGCAGATCTGTCGCGATGTAGCCCAGGCGGATTTCATTCTGCTGACTCGTGGCTGCCCGCTGCCCGCGCTGACCGGGCTCAAGTCCGGCACGGCGGAATATCCCGACCGATCGGCCACCCTGCTGATCGAGGTCGAGCAGTTCAACACGCGGCAGATCGAGGGCTGCGGCCCGGGTATTCCGGCTTGCCGCCGCTTTGGCGCCGTCGGTCTGGCGGCGGATTTCTGGACCCAGTGGCAGCAGAACCATACCCGCTTCCCGCGCGGGGTGGACGTGATCTTGCTGGCTGGCGAACACATTGCCGGTCTGCCGCGCAGCACCCGCATTCAGGAGGGCTGAACCATGTATGTCGCCGTCAAAGGCGGGGAAACGGCCATTGCCCGCTCGTGGGATCTGCTGGCGGCCAGCCGGCGCGGAGATCCGGCCGAAACAGAACTCAGTCTGGCGCAAATCCGCCAGCAGATGCGCCTGGCCGTCGCCCGGGTCATGCAGGAAGGCTCGCTGTATGACGAGCACCTGGCCGCACTGGCGCTGAAACAGGCGGCCGGCGATGTGGTGGAGGCGGTGTTTCTGCTGCGCGCCTTTCGCACCACCTTGCCGCGGCTGGCCACCAGCCTGCCGCTCGATACCGCCGATATGCGCGTCCGGCGGCGCATCTCCGGCACCTTCAAGGATGTGCCGGGCGGTCAGATTCTCGGCCCGACCGCTGATTACACCCAGCGACTGCTGGACTTTACCCTGGCCGATGCCACGCAGCCTGCTCCCTGCCCGCAGGCCGATGCACCGGTCGCCCACCCGCTGCCCAGCGTGCTGGACACGCTGTCCAGCGAAGGGCTGATCGAAGCAGAGCCGGTACCGGAAGGTGATCCGGAACCAGTCGACCTGACACGTTCACCGCTGATGTTCCCGACCGACCGGGCAACCAGGCTGCAAAACCTGGCGCGCGCCGACGAAGGCTGGTTGCTGGGTCTGGCCTACTCGACCCAGCGCGGCTACGCCGAAAGCCATCCCTTCGCCGGGGAAATCCGCATGGGGGAGATCAGTATCCGCGTCTGCCCGCCCGAGCTCGGTTTCGACATCGAGATAGGCGAAATCACCCTGACAGAGTGCCAGATGATCAACCAGTTTGCCGGCAGCAAGACGGCGCCACCGCAATTCACCCGTGGCTATGGTCTGTCTTTCGGCGAATCCGAACGCAAGGCCATGGCCATGGCGCTGGTGGATCGCAGTCTGCGAGCCGGCGAGCTGGGGGAGGACGGCCATGCCCCGGCCCAGCAGCAAGAGTTCGTGCTGTATCACAGCGACAACGTCGAGGCCTCCGGTTTCGTACAGCACCTCAAGTTGCCGCACTACGTCGATTTCCAGGCCGAACTGGCCCTGATCCGCACCCTGCGCCAGCAGGCGGCGGCCCAGCAACCGCAGGAGGATGGCCATGAATGACGGCCAATGGCAGTACAACTTCGGCTTTCTGGATGAGAACACCAAACGCATGCTGCGCCGCGGCCTGCTCAAGGCGGTGGCCATTCCGGGGTATCAGGTGCCGTTCGGCAGTCGCGAAATGCCCCTGCCCTATGGCTGGGGGACGGGAGGCATTCAGGTCACGGCCAGCATCATCGGCCGCGACGATGTACTCAAGGTGATCGACCAGGGGGCCGACGACACCACCAATGCGGTCAATATCCGCCGCTTCTTCGCCCGCGTGACCGGTGTCGCCACCACCAGCCGCACGACCGAAGCCAGCCTGATCCAGACCCGGCACCGCATCCCGGAAACCCCGCTGCAGCCCGGGCAGATCATGGTGTTCCAGGTGCCGGAACCCGAACCGCTGCGGACGCTGGAAGCCTCCGAGGTCGAAACGCGCAAGCTGCATGCCCATCAGGAGTATGGCCTGATGCACGTCAAGCTGTACGAAGACATCGCCCGCTTCGGCCATATCGCCACCAGCTATGACTATCCGGTCCGGGTCAATGGCCGTTATCTGGCCTCGCCGTCGCCGATTCCCAAATTCGACAATCCCAAGCTGGATCGCAGCCCGGCACTGATGTTGTTTGGCGCCGGACGCGAGAAGCGGCTGTACGCCATTCCGCCCTGGACGCCGGTGGAGAGCCTGGCCTTCGACGACCATCCCTTCGAGGTGCAGCGCTGGCCCCATGCCTGCGCCTTGTGTGGCGCCGAGGACAGCTATCTGGACGAGATCGTCACGGATGATGCCGGTACCCGTCTGTTTGTCTGCTCGGACAGTGACTATTGCCAGCAACGTCAGGAGGTCACGCCATGAACATGCCGATACTGCAGGTCCGCGGCCTGAACAAGGACTATGGCAATGGTCAGGGTTGTTTCGATATCGACTTCGACCTGTATCAGGGCGAGGTACTGTGCATCGTGGGGGAGTCGGGCTCGGGCAAGTCCACCCTGCTGGCCACGCTGGCAGGCAAGCTGCCGGCGGATGGCGGGACTGTGCGCTTTCATGACCGGGATGGCGGCGAGCATGAGCTGACCACGCTGGCAGAAGCCGACAGGCGCCGGCTGGCACGCAGCGAATGGGGCTATGTCACCCAGCACGCCCGCGACGGTCTGCGCATGAATGTGTCTGCCGGCGCCAATGTCAGCGAGCGTCTGATGGCGCTGGGTCAGCGTCATTACGGTCAGTTGCGGACCACTGCCGGTGACTGGCTGGAGCAGGTGGAGATCGGCCGCGAGCGTCTGGATGACAAACCCTCGGCCTTTTCCGGCGGCATGCAGCAACGTCTGCAAATCGCCCGCAATCTGGTGACACAGCCACGTCTGGTGTTCATGGACGAGCCGACCGGCGGACTGGACGTCTCGGTGCAAGCGCGCTTTCTCGACCTGACGCGCCGGCTGGTCCACGACACCGGCATCGCGGTGATCATGGTCACCCATGACCTCGGCGTAGCGCGCCTGCTGGCGCAGCGCACGCTGGTAATGCAGCGCGGCCGGGTGGTCGAGGCCGGGCTGACCGACCAGATCCTCGATGACCCGCAACACCCCTACAGCCAGCTGCTGGTTTCCTCGATTCTTCAGGCCTGATACCCATGAGCTTATTGATTGATGCCCAACACCTGAGCAAGACCTTTGTCCTGCACCAGCAGGGCGGGCTGCGCCTGCCCGTCTTGTCTGATGTGTCCCTGTCGGTTGCCGCCGGCGAATGTGTCGCACTCACCGGTCCCTCCGGCGCGGGCAAGAGCACTTTGCTCAAGGCCCTCTATGCCAACTATCTGGTACAGTCCGGCAAGATCGGCATTCAGCATGAAGGGCAGTGGGTCGACATGGCGCAAGCCCGCCCGGATCAGATCAGTGCCGTCCGCCGTCGAACCCTGGGTTACGTCAGCCAGTTCCTGCGCGTGATCCCGCGGGTCAGTGCGCTGGACATCGTCGCCGAGCCGCTCGAAGCCTGGGGCTGGCAGCGCGAGGCCGCCCTGGCCGAAGCAGCGCGCTGGCTGGCTCGGCTGCATATTGCCGAACGTCTGTGGCACCTGCCGCCGGCCACCTTCTCCGGAGGCGAGCAACAACGCGTCAACATTGCCCGCGGCATGATCGCGCCGCGGCCGATTCTGTTGCTGGACGAACCCACCGCTTCGCTGGATGCGGCCAATCGTGCCGTGGTCATCGAGCTGATGCACGAGGCACGCCAGCGCGGCGCGGCACTGGTCGGCATTTTCCACGACGAAGCCACCCGAGATGCCA
Organism: Paludibacterium sp. B53371; assembly: GCF_018802765.1. Taxonomy (NCBI): domain Bacteria; kingdom Pseudomonadati; phylum Pseudomonadota; class Betaproteobacteria; order Neisseriales; family Chromobacteriaceae; genus Paludibacterium; species Paludibacterium sp. B53371. The sequence goes on along the minus strand of NZ_CP069163.1, from coordinate 1,057,434 downwards.
TCGCCAACCGCATTTTCAACGTGCCGCTGGCACGTCAGGAGGAGCAAGCCGCATGAAGCGCATTCTGAATCACGCCCGACTGGTACTGGCTGACGGCATCATCGAGCGCGGTGCCGTGGAGATCGACAACGGCCTGATCAGCGCCGTCCATTCCCACCCGCTGGCAGAAGGCGAAGATCTGGGGGGCGATGATCTGCTGCCCGGTCTGGTCGAGCTGCATACCGACAATCTGGAAAAGCACCTGATGCCGCGCAATGGCGTGCTGTGGCCGGTCTTGCCCGCCGTCGTCACCCACGATGCGCAATGTGTGGCGGCCGGCATCACCACGGTCTTCGATGCGCTGTCGGTCGGCGACATGGAAGATGAAAGTGTCCGGCTGGATACCCTGCACACCGCCTTCGCCGCCATTGATCAAGGCATGCGCGAAGGGGTATTGCGTGCCGACCATCTGTTTCATCTGCGCTGCGAACTGTCCTGGCATGATCTGCTCGGCGAACTGAAGCTGCTGATCGACCATCCGGCTGTGCGCCTGATCTCGGTGATGGACCACACCCCCGGCCAGCGTCAGTACCGCGATCTGGCGCAATACCAGAAGTACTACGCCAAAAAGAATGTCAGCTGGAATGAAGCCACTTTCCTGCAGGCGGTGGCAGAGCGCCGCGAACGGCAGCAGCGCTACGCGGCACGCCACAAGCAGGCAGTAGTGGCCATGGCGCGGGAGCGGCACATCTGCCTGGCCAGCCATGACGACACGGATGAAACGCATATCGAAGAGGCACTGGCCGACGGTGTGCGCATCGCAGAGTTTCCCACCACGCTGGCGGCCGCGGCGGCGGCCCGCCGGCATGGCCTGGTAACCGTCATGGGCGCGCCGAATGTGGTACGCGGCGGTTCCCACTCCGGCAATATTGCCGCCAGCGAACTGGCACGTGCGGATCTGCTCGACATCCTGTCTTCCGACTATGTCCCTGCCAGTTTGCTGCATGGTGCCTACCTGCTGGTGGCACAGGCCGGCTGGACGCTGAACCGGGCTGTGGCGACGGTCAGCCGCAACCCGGCACGCGCGGTGGCGCTGCAGGATCGGGGGGAGATTGCCCTCGGCCAGCGTGCCGATCTGGTCCAGGTTCGACCGCATGGCGATGTGCCGCTGGTGCAGCAGGTCTGGCGTCAGGGCAGAAAGGTGTTCTGAGATGCACCCGGTGACCGAAACGATTCAGCGACTGTATCAGCAACATGGCGGGCAATATGACGGCGAGGCCGCCAGCCAGGCCGATCACGCCATTCAGGGTGCCATGCTGGCCCGCGAAGCCGGCGAGCCCCGGCACGAGCCCGTCATGCCGCCCGAAATGTAAACCGCTTGCCAACAAATATTGCCATTGGCGCCTGTCGCAACATCTCGCAACATCGGCACCATCTTCCTCAGTTTCGCTTAAGTTTCGCTTGTTTGAATGCGCTCAAGATTGATTCGTACCAAGGCATTCATCATGAAGAAATACCCGCTTACCCTGTTGCTGGCACTGACCACCCTGCTGTTTGGCTGGGCCAGTCTGGCACAATCCGGCATCCCGGCCACAGTCTGGGCCTGGCGTAACCAACTGGTCCTGCTCAGCGGCATCCAGCTGATGGCCGTCATGAGCACCGCCATGCTGCTGGCCACCCGCGCCGGCTGGCTGGAAAGCCGGCTGGGCGGGCTGGATCAGATGTATCGCCTGCACAAGCGCCTCGGGATCAGCAGCGGTGTCCTGCTGGCCGCCCACTGGCTGATCAAGCTCTCACCGCCCCTGTTGCTGGCGCTCGGCGCCGAACCCCTGATGCGTCATGGTCACCACGCCGGTTTTTCGCTGATCGGTCTGGCCCGGGAAGTCGGCAGCTGGAGTGCCTACGCCATGCTGGCACTGGTCGCACTGGCCTTGTTGCGACTGGTACCGTACGGCGTGTTCCGCAAGCTGCATACCCTGTTCGCCCCCCTGTTCCTGCTCGGCGCATTTCATGGCGCCATCTTGTTGCCGCGCAGTTTCTGGCCGACGCCGATCGGCATCCTGTTTGCCCTGATGATGCTGGCCGGCAGTGTCGCTGCCGGCCTGGTCCTGGCCGGTCGTATTGGTAAGTCGCGCCTGCACCGTGGCCAGGTCGTGTCGGTCACCCCGCTGCCCGGCGAGCTGCTGGAAGTGGTTTGCCAGATGGATGCCGGCTGGCCGGGCCACCGTGCCGGCCAGTTTGCCCGCGTCACCTTTGACGCAGCCGAGGGCGCCCATCCGTTCACCATTGCCAACGGTGACAATGCCGCGCGACAACTGCGCTTCATCATCAAGCGCCTGGGGGACTACACCGGCAAGCTGGCGAACACCCTGCAAAGCGGTCACCCGGTGCAGATCGAAGGGCCGTATGGCCGCTTCCTGCCGGCCAGCAAGCCGCAGCGCCAGGCCTGGGTCGCCGGCGGGATCGGTGTGACCCCCTTCCTGGCCTGGCTGGACAACTTTGCCCGCCAGGGAAGCAAGCTGGATCAGGTCGATTTCTATTACTGTGTGCAGGCCGAGCCGCACGCGGTCCAACTGGCACAGCTGCGTGCGCAATGCCAGGCAACCGGAGTACGGCTGCATCTGCTGGCCAGCGAACGCGGTGATCGTCTGCAGGCCGACATGCTGCCGGTGGTCGACAGTGTCTGGTTCTGTGGTCCGACGGCATTCGGCTCGGCACTGGCCGAGGGACTGGCCCGGCGCCGGGGCAAGAAGCCAAGCTTCCATGCCGAGGCCTTCTCCATGCGCTGATGACAGCCTGCCTCACAGCAGGACGGAATCGTCACAGTGATCGTTTTCCATCGCCGGCCGCCAGCCGGGGCTGGCACCATGCCCCAGCAGACCGGACCAGTCGCTGAAATGGAAACGCACTTCCTGCAGGCGCTCTCCACTGCACAGGAAACGGACGCTGGTGCTGGCGGCGGCATAGTCCGGCCGCAGCGCCGCCCGCAGGTCGGTCAGGGTAACCCGCTGGCCGGCATGCTGCGCCAGATAACGCCCCAGACTGCTGCGACTGACCTGTTCGGCCATCTGCACCATCTGGGAAAAATAGGCATGCGGCAGCATGCCGCTGCAACTGCCGTGCTTCTGCCACTCATGCTGCGCCAGGCCGTCCTGCACCCCCGGCATCCAGTGCGCCAGATCCGCAGGCAGATCTCCCTGATGCAGCGGCGGTGCGTGGCAGTTCTGCTGCCGGGGCCACAGACCATGCAGGGTGAGGTGATGGCTGGCGAAGTCGTCCACCACCCGGCATTGCTGCTTGCCGGCGTGCGTGGCACAAAAGCCCGGCGCCCAGCTCAGGGCCAGCACCCAATCCGCGGCCAGCGCCGGCAGGGAAACCGCCAGGGCGGTCCAAAACAATACGCGCCGAAAGGCTGACATGAGCATGCTCCCTGTCTGGGCTATAAAAGAAGCCATTGTGCCCGTCCCACGGCGGACGGGCATTCGGCTAAAATGCCAGCTCACGGATTCGAGAACCTGCCATGTACTGCGACCATATCGACCATCTGGCCGTCTGCCCGCTGCCTGATGCCTTGCGCAATGCGCTGGGATTGCTGACTGACTTCGCCCTGCTGCCACCGGGGCATTACCCGATTGACGGCACTCGGCTGTTCGCCCTGGTGCAGGAAATGGAAACCGGCTACGCCGAAGAACGGCTGTTTGAAGCGCATGCACGCTATCTGGACGTGCAATATCTGGTCAGTGGCGTCGAACGCATTGGCTATCTGCCGCGCGGCAGCGAGGTGAGACTGCATGAAGACCGCCTGGAAGAGAGCGATATTGCGCTGTACGACAGCCCCCAGGCTGCCAGCGAGCTGCTGCTGACGCCGGGCATGTATGCCGTGTTCGAGGCCGGTGAATTGCATCGCCCCTGCTGTGCTGTCGCCAGCCCGGCACCGATCCGCAAGGTGGTCCTCAAACTGCGCCAGGGAGAAGTGGCATGAATACCGAAGCACGCCTGACCGAGCTGGAGGTCAAACTGGCCTTTCAGGATGACTTGCTGGACACGCTGAATCTGACGGTCACCCGCCAGCAGCAACAGATCGATCTGCTGCAGCAGCAACTGCGTCTGCTCTACCAGCAGATGCGCAGCAATGACCCGGGTCAGGACCCGGCCGGGCCGCAACACGAGATCCCGCCCCACTACTGAGCCAGGCCCCCGTCATGCACCGTCTGCCGACCCTTTGCCTCGCCGCATGTTGTCTGCTGTACGGCAGCGTGAACCACGCTGCCGTCACGGGGTTCAGGGACTGGACACTGTCCTGCGACAACATCCTGCACTGTGAAGCCAGTGGCTTTCAGCCCGAGGAACAAACCGCACCGGGGCATGCCGCCGGACTCTGGCTGGCGCGCGATGGCGGGCCAGGCAGCGGCCTGACCGGCAGGCTGTATCTTGATGTGCCGGAGGGGGCAAGTCTGCCGGGACAAGGCCTGACGCTAAAGGCCGGAACCTGGCTGCGCAGCGGCGTGGCCGCCGATCAATTCTTTACGGCGGAGCAGATGGCGCAAATGCTGCCGCACTTGCTCGATGCCCAGGTGATTGAGCTGAGCGCAGGCCGTCTGCACTGGCAAATCTCGTTGCGCGGTCTGAAAGCCGCCTTGCTGAAGATGGATGCCATGCAATCACGACTCGACACCCCCGGGGCGCTGGTACGCAAAGGCAGCAAGGCCGAAAACAGCGTTCCCAGGCCTCCCCTGGCGCCCCTGGTGAAGGCGTCTCCCCTCCCTGCGTCTCGACCGGACGACCCCAAGCTGATCATGCCGATTCTGCGCGCCACGGCGCGTACCGACTGTTCGGTCCCGCTGAACGACCCGGCGTTGCTGGCCGCCACCATCCATCGACTCTCCGCCTCGCGCGTGTTGCTGCTGGCCGCCTGTGACGCGGGGGCTTACCAGTCCACCTTCCAGGCCTGGCTGGCCAATGACCGCCCTCCTTATCGCCCGGAACCCGTGCGACTGCCGGATGTGGATGGTTCAGCCGGGCAGCTGACCGACCCGGCGTGGCAGACTGGTTTGCTGCGCTCGTATGCCAAGGGCCGGGGGATCGGGGACTGTGGCAGCCTCAGGGTATGGGCCTGGACCGGCCAGCAATTTGCGTTGCAGCACGCCAGTGATGCCGATCCATGCAGCGGCATTGGTGGCGGCATTCCTTTGCGAATATGGACATCAAGGCAGCAATAAATGGCGCTGCCCGTTTTTTCTTTCAGAAAAAAGGCATTTCCTACTCATATGGCATTCGGTTATCCTGATCTGATACGGCGCAGGACGCCGAACAATAATGATCATGGGACAAACAACAATGCCTTTCGACCATACCCGACCACTTAATCGCAGCGACTATCGCACCCTGGCACTGGCTGCCCTCGGCGGCACGCTGGAGTTCTACGATTTCGTCATCTATGTGTTTTTCGCCGCCATCATGGGGCAAGTGTTCTTCCCGCCGCACAGCCCGGACTGGCTGGTACAACTGCAGACATACGGCATTTTTGCTGCCGGTTACCTGGCACGTCCGCTCGGCGGCATCGTGATGGCCCACTTCGGCGACCTGCAGGGGCGCAAGCGCATGTTCACGCTGAGCATCCTGCTGATGGCCCTGCCGACCTTCCTGATGGGTCTGTTGCCCAGCTATGCCAGCATCGGCATCTGGGCCCCCTTGCTGCTGCTGTTGCTGCGCGTTCTGCAAGGCGCGGCCATCGGCGGCGAAATCCCGGGCGCCTGGGTGTTTGTCTCTGAACATGTGCCGGGTCGTCGGGTCGGCTTTGCCTGCGGCACGCTGACGGCCGGTCTGACGCTGGGCATCCTGCTCGGCTCCCTGGTCGCCACGGTCATGCATGCGCGCTTCACGCCGGCCGAGCTGGTCGACCACGCCTGGCGCATTCCCTTCCTGCTGGGCGGGGTCTTCGGTCTGTGTGCAGTGTGGCTGCGCGGCTACCTGCACGAAACCCCGATCTTCAAGGAACTGGCAGAACAGCGCGCCCTGTTGGCCGAATGGCCGATGAAGCGGGTGCTGGCCTCGCATCGCGGTGCCATGCTGCTGTCGATGCTGGCCACCTGGCTGCTGACCGGCGGCATCGTGGTGGTGATTCTGATGACGCCTTCCCTGCTGGGCAAAATCCCGGAAATTGGCGCCGAGAAGGCCCTGCTGGCCAATAGCCTGGCCGTCGTCTGCCTGTCGATCGGCTGCGTGCTGGCCGGCAGCCTGACCGACCGCTTCGGCAATGGCCCGACGCTGCTGGCCGGCTCCGCGCTGCTGCTGGTCGCCTGCTACGGCTTCTACAGCCAGATTGCCGCTAATCCCGCGTTGCTGTTTCCGGGCTATGCGGTCCTGGGTTTGACGGTCGGCGTCATCGCCACCGTCCCCTGCATCATGGTCAAGGCCTTTCCGGCATCGGTCCGGTTCAGCGGTCTGTCGCTGTCCTATAACCTGGCGTATGCGATTTTCGGCGGTCTGACACCGATGGCAGTGGCCGTCATGCTCAAGAGCGATCCGCTGGCACCGGCCCACTATGTCGAAGCGCTGGCGGTCATGGGCATGCTGATCGGCCTGGGACTGAGCAGCTCGGCCCGCCGGATTGAGCCGCAGGGACTCAAGGCCAACAGCTGAAGACAGGCAGCAAAAAGCCGGACTGGAGAAAGACCAGTCCGGCTTTTTTCATTGCTCCGTCCTCAATTTGGTGAGGGGTTGGCCCCGCCACCAAGGACCTTGTACAAGGTGATGCGATTGCTTTCGCGCGCCAGCTTGACCCCGATCAGTTGCTGCTGTGCGGCATACAGGGAGCGCTGGGCATCCAGCTGGTTGAGCGAACCGTCGATCCCGGCCCGATAGCGGGCATCGGTCAGACGGGCAGTCTGGACCGCGCTGTCGGTATAGCGCTGTTGCGCCGCCAGCTGCTCCGCCATGCTGGCTCTCACCGCCAGCGCATCCGCCGCCTCGCGGAAGGCGGTCTGGATGTCTTTCTGGTACTGCGCCACATTGATGTCGCGCGAGACCTTGGCGACATCCAGCGAAGCGCTGAGCGCACCGGCATTGAAGATCGGCAGGTTGAGCTGCGGCAGGAAACTCCAGGTGCCATTGCCCCCTTCGAACAGCCGGCTCATGTCATTGCTGGCACTACCGGCACTGGCCGTCAGCGTGATGCTGGGGAAGAATGCCGCCCGGGCCGCGCCAATATTGGCATTGGCCGCCTTCAGGGCATGCTCGTCGGCCCGCAAATCGGGACGCGACAGCAGCACGCCGGAAGACAGACCGGAAGGCAGCTCGGCCAGCAGGGGCGGACCGTCAAAGCGTCCGGCGGGCGGCAGGGTCGCCTCATCCAGCGGGGCGCCAACCAGCAGGGTCAGGGCATTGCGGTCCTGCTCCAGCTGGCTGCGATAACTGGCCGCATCGACACGGGCACTCTCCATCAGCCCCTGCGCCTGACTGACATCCAGCTGCGAGCCAATCCCCAGCGCAAAACGTCGCTGGATCAGATCCAGCGATTGCCGGCGGCTGCGCAGCGTCTCTTCGGCCAGCTTGAGCCGGTCCTGGTCTGCCGCCATGCTCAGCCAGCCATTGACCACCTCGGCAATCAGGCTCAGCTGAGTGGCGTTGCGGGTTTCCACGCTTTGCAGCACGGTTTCCCGGGCAGCATCGGTCTGGTTCTGCAACTTGCCGAACAGGTCGATTTCCCAGGCACTAAAGCCTACGCCGGCATTGTAGCTGTGCGTAATGCGCGGACTGCCGCTACCGGTCAGATCCTGGGCAGTCTGGCTGTGCGAGCCGGCGGCCGTGGCACTGACGGCGGGCAGCAGGTTGGCGCGGGTGATGCCGTACTGGGCACGCGCCTTGTCGATATTCAGCGCGGCAATGCGCAGGTCGCGGTTATTGGCCAGCGCCTGGGCCACCACCTTGCGCAAGCGCTCATCCTGGATGAACGTCTGCCAGTCGAGGTCGACGCGCTGGGCAGTCGTGGTCTGGCCATAATCCGGCAGACTGGCCGGTACCGGTGCTTCAGGGCGCTGGTAATCGGGCGCCAGCAGCGAGCTGCACCCGGTCAGCAGCGCCAGGCTCAGCGCCACACTCAGGGATCGCAACTTCATGGGTTTTCCTCCTTGACGGTGGTGACCGTCGCCTGGCTGTGGCGGCTGAAATAACGGCGAATCTGCACAAAGAACAGTGGGATCAGGAAAATCCCCAGGATCGTCGAGGCCAGCATGCCGCCCAGCACCCCGGTACCGATGGCGTGCTGACTGCCGGAACCGGCGCCATTGGAGATGGCCAGCGGCAGCACCCCCAGACCGAAGGCCAGCGAGGTCATCAGAATCGGCCGCAGACGCAGGCGAGCCGCCTCCAGCGTCGCCTCGATCAGATCACGGCCCTGCTCCTGCAAGGACTTGGCGAATTCGACAATCAGAATCGCGTTCTTGGTGGCCAGACCGATGGTGGTCAGCAGCCCCACCTGGAAGTAAACGTCATTGGACAATCCGCGCAGCCAGGTCGCCAGCAGCGCGCCGACGACCCCGAGCGGCACCACCAGCATCACCGAGAACGGTACCGACCAGCTCTCGTAGAGGGCGGCCAGACACAGGAACACCACCAGCATCGACAGGGCATACAGTGACATGGCCTGCGATCCGGCCAGACGCTCCTGATACGACAGACCGGTCCAGGAGTAGCCGATACCGGCTGGCAGCTTGGCCGCCAGTTTCTCCATGGTCTGCATCGCCACACCAGAGCTCAGCCCCGGTGCAGGCTGCCCCATGATCTCGACCGAAGGCACCCCGTTGTAGCGCTCCAGACGTGGCGAGGCGTAGGTCCAGTAAGCACGCGAGAAGGCAGAGAACGGCACCATGTCGCCACTGCTGTTCTTGACATACCAGCGTTTCAGATCATCCGGCTGCATGCGGAAAGGCGCATCAGCCTGCACATACACTTTCTTGGTCCGGCCCTTGTCGAGGAAGTCATTGACATAGGCACTACCCCAGGCGGTTGCCAGCACGCTGTTGACGCTATCCATCGACAGGCCCTGGGCACCGGCCAGCGTCTTGTCGACATCCAGCTTGTACTGCGGCGTGTCGTCCATACCGTTGGGACGTACGGCGACCAGGCCCGGCTCCTTGGCGGCCATCATCAGCAACTGATTGCGCGCCGCCATCAGCTTGGCATGCCCCAGCCCGCCCTGATCCTGCAGCTGGAAGTCAAAGCCGGTGGCATTGCCCAGATCCATCACCGCCGGCGGAGCAAAGGCAAACACCATGGCTTCGCGGATCTGCGAGAAGGCGCCCATGGCACGACCGGCAATCGCGTCCACTTTCTGGCTGGCCGCCTTGCGCTGATCCCAGTCCTTGAGACTGATGAAGGCAATACCTGTGTTTTGGCCATTACCGCCAAAACTGAAACCGGCGACGGTGAAGATCGAGTTGACGTTATCTTTCTCATCCACCAGGAAATGCTTTTCCACCTTCTTCAGGACATTGATGGTGCTTTCCTGCGTCGACCCCGGTGGCAGCGTGACCATGGAGAACAACACACCCTGATCCTCTTCCGGCAGGAAGGAGGTCGGCAAACGGACAAACAGCAAGGCCATCACGCCGACAATGGCCAGATAGATCAGCGAGTAGCGCGTGGAGCGCGCCAGCACGCGCCCCACCAGACTCTGATAGCGGGCGGTATTGCGGTCGAACATGCGATTGAACCAGCCAAAGAAGCCGGTGTGATGCTTCTCGTGATCCTTTTCCACCGGCTTGAGCAGCGTCGCGCACAAGGCCGGCGTCAGGATCAGGGCCACCAGCACCGACAGCGCCATGGCCGAGACGATGGTGATGGAGAACTGCCGGTAAATCACGCCCGTCGAACCGCCGAAGAAGGCCATCGGCACGAACACGGCGGACAGCACCAGACCGATGCCGACCAGGGCGCTGGTAATTTGCCCCATGGACTTCTTGGTGGCCTCTTTCGGAGACAGGCCTTCCTCGCTCATCACCCGCTCGACGTTCTCCACCACCACGATGGCGTCATCGACCAGCAGACCGATGGCCAGCACCATACCGAACATGGTCAGGGTGTTGATCGAGAAGCCCGCCACCGCCAGCACGCCGAAGGTCCCCAGCAGCACCACCGGCACGGCAATGGTCGGAATCAGGGTCGCGCGGAAGTTCTGCAGGAACAGATACATCACCAGGAACACCAGCACGATGGCCTCGGCCAGGGTCTTGATCACCTCGCGGATGGAGATCTTGACGAACGGCGTGGTATCGAACGGATAAACCGTCTTCATACCATTCGGATAAAACTTGGCCAGTTCGGCCACACGGGCTTCCACGCCCTTGGCCGTTGCCAGGGCATTGGCCCCCGTCGCCAGGGTAATGGCGATACCGGTCGCCGGCTTGCCGTTGAAGCGCGTGGCGTAGTCGTAGCTTTCCGCGCCGAGTTCAATGCGCGCCACGTCACGCAGCCGGACCGCGGCGCCATCCGAGCTGGTACGCAGCAGAATGTTGCCGAACTGCTGCGGCGTATGCAGCAGGGTCTGCGAGGTCACGGTCACATTGAGCTTCTGCCCCTTGACAGAAGGCGTGCCGCCCAGTTGGCCGGCAGAGACCTCGGCGTTCTGCGCCTGAATGGCCGCCGTGACATCCGCCGGATTCAGCTTGTAGGTATAGAGCTTGTTGGGGTCCAGCCAGACGCGCATGGCATAGGGCGCACCAAACAACTGCACACTCCCCACCCCCGGCACACGACTGATCGGATCCAGCAGATTGGTCGAGACGTAGTCGGACAGGTCGGTGGCGTTCATCGAACCATCTTCCGACACAAAGCCCAGCACCATCAGGAAGCTGGCGTTGGCCTTGTTGACGGTGATGCCCTGCTGCTGCACGACCTGAGGCAGGCGCGGCGTGGCCAGCGACAACTTGTTCTGCACCTGCACCTGGGCGATATCCGGGTTGGTGCCGGCGCTGAAGGTCAGGTTGATGCTGACGCCACCGGAGGAGTCACTGGTGGAAGACATGTACAGCAGACCATCCAGCCCCTTCATGTTCTGCTCGATCACCTGAGTGACCGTGTTTTCGATGGTACTGGCCGAGGCACCCGGGTAGGAAGCCTGAATCGAGACCTGAGGCGGCGCGATGTTCGGATACTGCGACACCGGCAGCCCGGTAATCGCCAGCATGCCGGCCAGCATGATGATAATGGCGATCACCCAGGCAAAAATCGGGCGATCAATAAAGAACCTTGCCATGGCTTATTCTCCCGTTCCGGCGCCCTGTGCCGGCGACGGCTTCACGGGCATGCCCGGACGGATGTACTGCAGGCCATCGACAATCAGTCGATCACCCGGCTTCAGGCCCTGGCTGACCAGCCAACGATTGCCGACGGCGCGCGGCGTTTCCACCACGCGGGCTTCCACCTTGTCCCCGGCGCCGACGACCATGGCAACGGCCTGACCTTTCTCGTTATGGCTAATCAGGTCCTGAGCAACGAGAATGGCTTTTTCGTTGACCCCCTCTACCAGGCGGGCACGGACGAACATCCCCGGCAGCAGGGCATGCTTCGGATTGGGGAACTGGGCACGCAGCGTGACGGAACCGGTACTCGGATCGACAGTGACATCGGTGAACTGCAGCTTGCCTTCCAGCGGATACGTGCTGCCGTCTTCCAGCGTCAGGCGTACGCGAGCCGCGTCGGCACCGGCGCTCTTGATCGAGCCGCTGGCCAGCTGTTGCTTGAGCTGCAGCAGCTCGCCACTGGAGCGGGTGACGTCAACATAGATCGGATCGAGGGCCTGAATGGTGGTGAGGGCGGTCGCCTGATCCGCCGTGACCAGCGCCCCCTGCGTCACATTCGATTTGCCGATGCGACCGGACACTGGCGCCAGCACATGGGTGTAGCCCAGATTGATGCGCGCCGTATCGACGGCAGCCTGGGCCTGCTTGTAGGCCGCTTCAGCGTCGTCATAGTCCTGCTGACTGACGGCATTAATGCCGATCAGCTGGCGATAACGCTCGGCCTTGCTCTTGAGGGTGGCCAGATTGGCCACGGCACTGTCGTAGCTGGCGCGATAGGTCGCCGGATCGATCTGATACAAGGCCTGGCCGGCCTTGACATCACTGCCTTCGGTGAAGAGGCGCTTCAGCACCACGCCACTGACTTGCGGCCGGACTTCGGCCAGCGTGAATGCCGCCGTACGGCCGGGCAGCTCGCTATCCAGCGCCACCCGCTCGGGCGCCAGCGTGACAAAGCCGACTGTCGGCAATGCGGCCGCGGCCTGGGAGGCATGATTGCCGTCCCCGCAGGCCGACAACCCGGCGGTCATCAGGCATGCCAGCGCGACAGCAGAATAAAGGGAAGACTTTTTTTGCATGCGACACCTGTCTTGATCATGTTGTCTGCGCAATCTGGCGCGAGGATGAGTCAGCGCGCGGGCGCGTCGGGTAATCCACACTACTTTATAACGAAGTAGAATGAACACTCAATCTAGTTTGAGCGTTCATTCTATGCTAGGATGCAGCAATCCGGCAATCAGCAAAGTATGAATGATTTTGTAGCGGTGCCGCATCCAAAGGAATCTCATGGTGACCACGCCCTCTCAAGAGCCACAACGTGCACAAATGCGACGCAGCCAGGTGTTGCAAGCCGCCACGCGCTGTTTCCGGCTGTATGGTTTTCATGGCTGCAGCATGGCTCAGCTGGCCAAAGAGGCCGGCATGAGCGTTGGCCACATTTATCATTATTTCGAGAACAAAGAAGCCATTATCGAAGCCATCGTCCAGCAAGATCTGGAAGAATGGCTGATCAGCATGTCCCGGCTGCTGGACAGTCCGGATGTCTTCCAGGAGATTCTCGACACCCTGGAAGAACCGGTGCGGGAGACCCAGCAGCCAGACTATGCGGCACTGCAGATCGAAATCATCGCCGAAGCCGCCCGCAACCCCAAGGTGGCTCACATGGTGCACACCGTACATCGGCAGGTACGCGATACCGTCGCCGCCATGCTGATCAAGGGAAGTCGGCGCCCGCTGAGCGAGACCGAGATCGACAGCAAGTTCGAACTGCTCAGCGCCCTGTTTGACGGTCTGATGGTGCGTGCCATCCGTGCCGAAAAAATGGATCTCGATGGTCTGATGGCCATCATGCGGCCGACCATCCGCTTTATTCTCGACCACTGAGCCTTGTCCACGGGCACGGCTCATTTCACAAGGAGATTGCACCGTGTCCAGTCAATGGGATCATGTTCTGAATGGCGGCGTCCTGGACGACTTCATGCCGGAAATCGACCGCGACCGGGAGCGCGGACAGGCGCAGCTTGCCCGGCTCAACGCCATTCCGCTCAGCGACAGGGCGGCACGCCAGGCCATGGCCGCCGAGCTGTTCGCCGCCTTCCCGCCCTCCTGTGTGCTGTTCTCCCCCTTCACCTGCGAGTTCGGCCGCAATATCCGTTTCGGCGAACACAGCTTCGTCAATGTGAATGTCACCATGGTCGATCTGGGTGAAATCCATATCGGCAGCCATGTGATGATTGCCCCCAACGTGCAGATCTATACCGCGACCCATTCGCTGGATTACCTGTCCAGGCGCGAATGGCTGACCACCGCAGAAAAAGTGGTCATAGGCGATGACTGCTGGATTGGTGGCGGCGCCATCATCCTGCCGGGGGTGAGCATCGGACCGCGCAGCGTCATCGGCGCCGGAGCGGTCGTCACCCGGGACATCCCCGCCGACTCGCTGGCCGTAGGCAACCCGGCCCGGGTCATCCGCCGTCTCAATCAGCAAGGCAATCGCTGAGTCCTGCCCCGCCGGACACGGCGATCCACTCAGTGGCGAGTACTGCCGGTCTCCAGCCAATGCGCCCAGGCTTCATTGCCATGCGCACGGGCGGCGCGTGCCGCGGCCCGATGGTCATAGCCAATGGCGCGCAGACTGACGTCCCAGCCCTGTCCATGCCATTCACAGATGGCATAGCGCGCATGCGGACTACCGTTTTCCATGCGGTGGGGATAAGGGTGATCATCGGTGTAAGCCGGCAAGCCGACACTGCCCGGATTGACCACCAGCCGGCCATCATAGAGCGCGTGTACCCGGGGATGATGAGTGTGGCCGCATAGAATCAGTCCGGCCGGGATGCCGGCAGCCCGCAGCTCGATGGACTCGTGGCAGGCGGCATGCACCCCGTGCGGATCGACCTCTTCCAGGAAATAGGCCAGATCATCGCCCGGCGCGCCGTGGCAAACATGGATACCCGGCTCGCTCAGGGTCAGGTCCGCCGGCAGGCTGTGCAGCCAGTCACGCTGACGGGCCGTGGTCTGCTCATAGGCATACTGATCAGACTGACCGCCCTTCTGGCGGGCACAGGCCAGCAGTTGACGTTCGTGATTCCCGCGGATAGTGCGCCAGTCCAGCGCCATCAGGCGCTCGGCGGTCGCAGCCGGTTCCAGCGGGCCGGAGAGGATATCGCCGGCATTGATCACCAGATCGACTTGCTGGCGATCAATGTCGGCGATCACGGCTTCCAGCGCCCAGAGATTGCCATGAATATCCGAGACGACAGCGACTTTCATCGTTCAACCTCAAACCATGACATTAGTTTTTAAGTATGGCCAATAAGGTTTAACAGTCAAACTGAATAAAACAGTTTGCAGACGTCGAGCAATCGTCATGATCAGCGGAAGGTTCTCTGCCACAGCAGCAACAGCGCCATGGCCAGACCGAGCCACATCTGCAGGCGGAAGAACTCAAGACAGGAGAGCATCAGCGTCTGACGCGACCACTCGCTGGTCAGCAAACCGAAGGCCGTACTGGCATCGACTTGTGGCAGCGTGACGCGCATCTGCGCCATGGCCTCGCCCAGCCAGGGGCTGCCATCGGCAAAACGCTCCGACAGGCGACTGAAATGCAGGGCATTGCGTCCCTGAATGAACACCGTACTGAGCGAGACGGCACTGGAGAGCGCCACCTGGCGCAGCATGTTCTTGGTCTGGTAGGCATGGGCAAATGCGCCCTCTTCCACCGCACTGAAGGTCCCCTGTGCCACCGCAATAATGAATACCGACATGAAGCCCCCGTTCAGCAGCAGAATGGCGGCAAGACGGCCCAGACCCGTGTCCTGGTTCAGCCCGCTCATCAGCAGGCCATAGGCGCCGAGCAGCAGCATGCCCAGCACCATGGGCGGACGCAGCGTCTTGACCAGACCGCGTTGGAGCAGGAAGGCATACACAGTGGCAAACAGCATGCCGGCCAGAAAGCTGACCGACAGCAACAGTCCGGTGGTCGGCACGCTGAAGCCCAGCCCCTGCTGGATCAGCAGGGGCATGATGTAACTGTTGGCCGCCACCATGGTGTAGCAGAAGAAGTAGTACGCCAGCCCGAGCAGATAGCGCTTCTGGCCCAGTTGCCGCCAGCGCGCACCATGACCGGCCGTACTGACCCGGCGCAGCCACATCAGACTGGCCAGCAGCACGCCGGCCAGCAGCGCCAGCAACCAGCCTGGACGACTGAAAAAGTCATAGGGCAACTGCTGAATCAGGTATTGCAACAACAAGATGGCAACCGCCAGCCACAACAGGCGCGGAGAAGTCATCTCGCGATCATGCTCATCCCCGGCCTCCGTTTCGGCAAACAGGCCACTGGCCAGCCAGCCGGCCGCTGTCCAGGGCAGGATGCCGAAACACAGCCAGCGCCAGCTGCCGGCGCCGAGCGCCAGGCTGCCCAGCAAGGGGCCCAGTGCCGACCCGCCCAACAAGGCATAACCAAAACCCAGCAGCGCCGGCGTGCGCTGTTCGGCAGCCAGGCGGCTGACCTCGACACGTGCACCGGTGAAAAACGCCGCTGCCGCGATGCCCTGCACCGCACGGCCCAGAATAAAACCAGCCGGACCATGCGCCATGCCGCATACCACCGCCCCGGCCGCAAACAGCAGCATCGAACCACGAATCAGCCGGCGCGGACCGAAAGCCAGACGCAGGCGACGCTGCTGACTGATCGCCAGCACGGCACAACTGGCATAGGCCATGGCGGCATAGCTGAACTCCTCCGGTCCGGCACCGATGCCGCCCATGACATCGCTGGCGGCAAAATTGAGCATGCCGTTCTGTAAAAACTCCACCATCGTGACGGCCATGATGCACAGCATGTACAGCGGCAGCTTGTGCTGGCCTGATTGATCCTGCATTGCCCTATCCTTGCGTCATTGAATGGCGCAAGTATAGTGACGTCATATATATTCTAAAAATCGATAGATTTAATCCTGAAAATCGAAATGGATAATATTAACGGACTGCGTCTGAGACGCCTGGATCTGAACTCGCTGGTGGTGCTGCATACCCTGCTGCAAACGCGCAGCGTCAGCCTGAGCGCCCGACAGCTTTGCCTGGGTCAACCCGCGATCAGTCATGTCCTCAAGCACCTGCGCGAACAGTTTGCCGACGAGCTCTTGTATCGTCACGGTCGCGGCATGGCCCTGACACCATTGGCGCAATCCTTGAGCCAGCCGCTGGCGGCATGGCTGGGCGAGGGACAACGGCTGTTCGCCAGCCAGCAGGCATTTGACCCGAGCGAGGCGCAGGGCACCGTACGGCTGGCCATGCCCGACCTGCTGGAGGCCATCCTGCTGCCGGGCATGCTGCAAGCCATGCAACATCAGGCCCCGCAGCTGAATCTGGCGATCGAAGCCATGCCGGCGGCGCAGGTAGAGGGAGCGCTGGAGGAAGGCCGCATCAGTGCGGCTTTTGGCTACTTCCCCCGCCCGGGGCGTCAGTGGCAGCATTTGCCGCTGTTCAAAACCAGCTTTATCGCGCTGTATCACCCGGCACTCATCAGCCTCCCTCCCACAGTGGGTCTTGCCGATCTGGTGGCCATGCCCCATGTACACACCTCCTATGTCGACGAGGGAAGCGGACTGATTGAGCAGGTCATGACCAGGCGAGGTCTGCCGAGACGGGTGGTGGTGCATGGCGCGGGTCTGCTGGCGCTGCCGGTCTTGCTCGAGACACTGGCAGCCGTCGCCGTTCTGCCACAAACCATGGCGGCGTGGCTCAGACAACACCACCCGATGCTCTGCCAGGTGCCGGTTCTGGACCCTGAGATGCAAATCGAAATCGAAATGGTCTGGCATACCCGGCTGGCCAGCGACCCCTTGCTGGGCTTTGTGCGCGGGATCGTGTCGCAAGAAGTGGATCGCCGCTTTGCCGGGCCGCTGGCAGACTGACATAAAAAAACGGCAGACCCGCAAGAGTCTGCCGTGAAGAAGTGTCCGGCGCCAGGACAGGACCGCCGGACAAGGGTGAATCCGATTACTTGACCCAACGCGGCTGGGTCAGGGCCTCCGGCTGCAACACCGCATCCAGTTCCTTGCGGGTCATCAGGCCACGCGCCAGCACGATTTGTGCCACGCTGCCGCCCTTGGCATGCGCTTCGGCGGCCACTTCGTTGGCTGCCGAGTAGCCGATGAACGGGCTCAGCGCCGTCACCAGACCCACGGAGTTTTCCACCAGACGACGCAGGTATTCGCCATTGGCGGTAATGCCGCGCACGCAGTTTTCGGTCAGGGTGTCGCAAGCGGCGCGCAGGTGGTTGACGCTGCGGAACACGCTGTAGGCAATCACCGGCTCGAAGGCGTTGAGCTGCAGCTGGCCACCTTCTGCGGCAAAGCTGACGGTCACGTCGTTGCCGATCACTTCGAAGGCCACCTGGTTGACCACTTCCGGGATCACCGGATTGACCTTGCCCGGCATGATCGACGA
This sequence comes from Paludibacterium sp. B53371, assembly GCF_018802765.1. Classification (NCBI taxonomy): domain Bacteria; kingdom Pseudomonadati; phylum Pseudomonadota; class Betaproteobacteria; order Neisseriales; family Chromobacteriaceae; genus Paludibacterium; species Paludibacterium sp. B53371. The sequence continues at coordinate 1,039,705 of NZ_CP069163.1, read as the reverse complement.
ACCCGCCTGACGGGCCGGCAGGTTGATTTCGCCCATGCCGGCACGCGGGCCGGAGGACAGCAGACGCAGGTCATTACAGGTCTTGGACAGCTTGACTGCCACGCGCTTGAGTACGCCGGACAGTTGCACAAAGGCGCCACAGTCCTGAGTGGCTTCGATCAGGTTCGGTGCCGTGATCAGCGCCAGGCCGGTCAGACGTGCCAGATGCTGGCAGATCAGGCGGGCATAGTCCGGGTGGCTGTTGATGCCGGTCCCGATGGCGGTCGCGCCCATATTGATTTCATGCATCAGGGTGCAGGCTTCTTCCAGACGCTGGCGGTCTTCGCCCAGCATCACGGCATAGGTCTGGAACTCCTGGCCGAGCGTCATCGGCACGGCGTCCTGCAGCTGGGTACGGCCCATCTTCAGGATGTCCTTGAACTCCATGGCCTTGTCGGAGAAGGCATTCTGCAGGTTCTGCATCGAGGCGATCAGGCGGGCCACACCGAAGCAGCTGGCCAGACGCAGCGAGGTCGGATAGACGTCGTTGGTGCTCTGACTCAGGTTGACGTGCTCGTTGGGGTGCAGGAAATCGTAATCACCCTTCTTGTGGCCAAGAATTTCCAGCGCCACGTTGGCAATCACTTCGTTGGCGTTCATGTTGGTGGAGGTACCGGCCCCACCCTGGATGACGTCCACGACAAACTGATCATGCCAGCGACCGGCGCGAATCTGTTCGCAGGCTTCGATGATGGCATTGGCGATCTTGTCATCCAGCAAACCGAGATCGCGGTTGGCCATGGCGGCCGCCTGCTTGATGGAGGCCAGCGCGATGATCAGGTCGCTGTAGGCAGAGATCGGCTTGCCGGTGATGTTGAAGTTTTCCAGCGCACGCAGGGTATGCACACCCCAGTATGCTTCGGCCGGGACTTCACGTTCGCCAATCAGGTCATGTTCGACGCGGGTACTCATTTTTGTTTCCTTGTCCACAACGAGGGTTGATGGAAACACTCTAAGCCGCGTCACCGGCAACTGGCCAATCCCGATTATCGATTTGTCCATGCATTAAATGCATAGATCATCCGACTGTCGCCATGACAAAGGCGCATGGCATTTATGCCATGCGCCCTTTTCGTATACGAGAACGTACTATACGGCTGGATATTGTGTCTGCAGGTACTGCCAGAAAGCATCCAGCGCCGGCCGGCTGCGCTTGAGATCTCGATAGAGACGGATCTCCATCGCCACGCCCCAGCGGGCATCGGCGGCCAGCGCCAGCTGGCCGGCCTGCAGCTCACGCTCGACCGTACTGTCCGGCAAAAATGCCACACCGTGCCCTTCCAGCACCATGTTCTTCAGCCCCTCGGCCATGTCCGTTTCGTAGCGCTGATGCAGATGGCAGGGTTCCGGGGCATTCTCCATGATGAGTTCCGTCATCAACCGGAAATAGGCATTGGCGGCATAGCCGAGAAACGGCAGCGGTGCCCGTGCCTGGCCCGGCAAACGGAAGGCCGGCTGCCCGTCTTCTTCACGTCGTGCGTAAGGCATCAGATGCTCGATCCCCAGATTCAGCCCGGCATAGCGATCGCCGGACAGCTCAACCGGCTGCTTGGGGTGGTGATAGCACATCAGCAGGTCGCAGCCACCTTCGACAAAGGCCAGCAGCGCATCATGCACATTGCTCGCCTGCAGGCGGCAGGACAAATCGCCGAAGCCGCCTTGTACCTGCGACAGCCATTTGGGGAAGAAGGAAAACGACAGGGTATGCGGTACGGCAAACTCCATGGTGTCTTCCGGCAAGGGGCGCATGCCCTGCATCAGCGCACGGGTGGCGTGAATCTGATTGAGCATCGCCACCGCCTGTTCCTTGAACACTTCGCCGGCCGGCGTGAGCCGTGTCGGATAGCTGCTGCGATCGATCAGATCGCAACCGACCCAGCTTTCCAGCGCCTTGATGCGGCGCGAGAAGGCCGGCTGGGTCAGATGGCGCGCCTGCGCCGAACGGGTGAAGCTGCCGCTTTCGGCCAGCACGATGAAATCTTCCAGCCAGCGAGTTTCCATGGCGTGTGGGTTCTTTCCTTACTGAGTAGTGGCCGCGTTGGCGGTCCAGGCTGCGGGCAGGCGCTTGAGCGCCGGATAGCCGCTGACGTTGAGGGTGTAGCCGGTGGCATCGATGCGCAGTTCGCCCCGGGCACCGATGGGGATCGGCACGATGTCGGCAACATGACCAATCGGCAGGCCGCTGAGCACCGGGATGCCCAACTGGCGGGCCAGTCGATTGGCCAGCGTCGCCATGCTGTAGCCCTGCGGATCAAAACCATCGCTGCGCTGGGCACTGAAATGCCCCAGCAAAATCGCCCGCTGACGGCCGAGCACACCCGCCAGGCGCAACTGTTCGAGCATGCGGTCGACCTTGTAAACATCTTCGCCGACATCCTCGAGGAACAACAGGCCATCCTGCGGCTGCGGCAGATAGGGCGTGCCAACCAGGCTGACCAGGGTCGAGAGATTGCCGCCCCACAGGGTGCCGTCCAGCTGGCCGCTGGCCATGGACTGAGGAACATCGATGCGCAGGGTGTAGTGATCATGCGTCAACACCTCGCGCAGCCACTGCTGAGTGAAGGCCGACAGCGGGCTGGCACCGAAATCGGCATACAACACCGGTCCGGACAGCGAGATCACCCCGGCACGAGCCAGCAAGGCCAGTTGCACGGCCGTATTGTCGCTGTAACCCATGACCAGGGTACCGGCGGCGCGCAGGCGCGGGCCGAGGCGGGCGTAGTCGAGCCGGTCCAGCAACTGGATGGCGCCAAAACCGCCGCGCGTCGCCATGATCAGATCGGGCATGGGCAGGGACGGATCGGCCAGGGCATTGAGGTCGGCAGCACGCTCATCGACCGTGCCGGCAAAACGCGATTCGCGCCGTGTCAGTGCGGGCAGGTTATCCAGCTGGAAGCCCAGGGACTGCAGGGCAGCAACCCCGCGCTCGACGCGGGCACGGTCGGTCATCGGCCCGCCAAGCGCCATCAGGCGCACGACCGGTGCCGTTGCCGGGGCACGCCCCGGCTGCGCGGGGGTGGAGCAGGCAGACAACAGATGACTCATGACAAGGACGGTTCCCAGTTTCAGGACCCGCCGGCGATCGTCGTGAAAGGGACTCAGCGACATGCAGGACCTGTCCGTTGGTGAATGCCCGACATTACATCATGGAACGCCCCGCCCTTGGCAAGTCTGTCAGCATTTTTACCACCTCAGGCATCGTCATTTGACATGCGTCAGTGACCGCCGGCTGCCACAGGGCGCACCGCATGCGCTGCGCCATCCTGTGGTTTGAGACGCAGGAAGATCAGCGTCGAAAGCAAGGTCAGCCCGGACAGCAGCACAAAGGTGGCGCGAAACGCTGGCGTCAGTGCCGCGCCCTGGCTGACATGCGCCGGGTGAAACAACTGCAGCGCACTGGCCGAAATCGCCAGACCAAAGCTGACCGACAGTTGTTGTGCCACACTCAGCACCGTATTACCCATGCTGGTATGACGCGAACTCAGGTCGGCCACTGCCAGGGTATTCATGGCAGTCATCTGCATTGAGCTGACCCCGCCGAACAATACCAGCGATGGCAGCATCCAGGGCAGTGGCATGTCGGCAGCAAACAGCGCAAAAGACGCAATGCTCAGCACGGTCAGCAGACTGGTCACGATCAGGGTGCGGCGATAGCCAATACGCGGCAGGCCCCGGGTGATCAGCGGCTTGGCGAGAATCGCGGCCAGGGCCACCGGCGCCAGCATCCAGCCGGCAGTATCGGCACCGTAGCCGAAGCAGACCTGCAGCAGCAGCGGGATCAGCAGCGTGATGCCACCGGTGCCGAGACGACACAGGATATTGCCGAAGATGCCGATGCGGAAGCCACGGGTCTGGAACATCGCCAGATCAAAAAGCGGCTCGGCATGCCGGCGTGCATGACGCACATAGGCCAGCAGCAGCAGGGAGCCGGCCAGCAAGGCCGGCAGGGCCAGCACCAGGGCATGGGCGGCGCCGATCAGGTCCAGGCCAAAGGAGAGTCCGACCAGGGCAAAGGCAAACAGCAGGAAACCGGGCCAGTCGAAGGGATGGTGCGGCGCCTTGTGATCGGACATGACGCGTGGCGCCATCAGCAAACCGACTAGGCCGATCGGCAGGTTGATCAGGAAAATCCAGTGCCAGCTGGCATGGGTCACCAGCCAGCCGCCCAGCAAGGGGCCCAGCACGGGGCCGAGCAGGCCCGGCATGGTCACGGTACTCATGACGGCCAGAAACTGGCTGCGCGGATAACTGCGCAGCAGGGCCAGACGGGCGACCGGCATCATCATGGCGCCCCCCACCCCCTGCAGCACGCGCATGGCCACCAGCATCGGCAGCGAGCCCGACAGGGCGCACAGCAGGGAGCCCAGGGAGAACAGGCCGACCGCCGCCATGAACACGCGCCGGCAGCCGAAACGATCGGCCAGCCAGCCGCTGAGCGGGATCAGCAGCGCCACGGTCAGCGCATAGCTGATGACGGTCGACTCCATCTCCAGCGGCGAACGCTGCAGATCGGTGGCAATCGCAGGCAGGGCGGTATTGAGAATGGTGGTGTCCAGCATCTGCATGAAAAAAGCCGTGGCGGCCAGCCAGGGCAAGGCATCATGCGGGCGTGGCCCCACCCCTGCCGTGAGGGTATCGGTTGAAGCCATGAGTCTCTATCCAATAGTTACCTAATAATAATAACATTATGGATATCAACTTGCCGGCCCTCTTCACAATTGCTAACCAGCAGTGGCACTGGGTTTACAAATTCAGGCGCCGCATTTCCCCCAGTTGTTGCACCAGTGCCTCATCGTGGCTGATCAGCAGCAGGGTGCCCGGATAGTCATGCAGGATCGAGGTCACATGCTGGCGCGCCCGGCCATCCAGGTTGTTGCTGATCTCGTCCAGAATCAACAACTGTGGTGGACGAGCAGCCAGACAGGCCAGCGACAGCCGTGCGCGCTCGCCACCAGACAGGGCACGGACCAGGGTCTGCACCGCGCCATCACCACGAAACAGGAACCGGCTCAGGTGGTGGCGCAGCGCACTGGGCGCCCAGTCGGGAACCGTCTGCTGCAATACCGCCAGGACAGTCTGGTCGGCGGGCAGGTTGGCATAGTGTTGATCGAGATAGCCGATCTCCTGCCTTGGCGGTGTCTGCCACTGTCCACCCAGACGCAAGGCCGTCTCGCCGAGCAGTGCGCGCGCCAGCGTGGATTTGCCGCTGCCGTTGGCACCACCGAGCAGCCAGCGCTCGCCCGACCGGATCACCAGATGCAGTGGTCCGGCGATCACTCGCTCATGGCCAATCAGGCCATCACTCACCTGCACCACCGGTCCCCGGGCATGTCGGGCTTGCGGGGGCAGGAAAAACGCCGGACTGATCACCTCGCCAGGACTGAGGCGCGCCAGTTCGTCCCCCAGCGTCTGTTGCCGAGTCAGTAGGTCAGCCCGGTTGTCGACCGCCGTGGTGTTGCCTCGCCCCAGCTTGGTCGCCGACTTGACGGTCGCCCAGCGCCGTTCGCGGATGGCCTTTTCACCGCGCTGACGGGCATGGCTGGCTCGCTGTTGCTCCTGCATCAACCGCTGGTGGGCACCCTGCTGTTCGCGCCGCAGCAGGTCGCGCTGCCGTTGCAGGGCGGCATGCTGGCCGGCACGTTCAGCCAGGTAGTCCTGATAGCGGCCGTGAAACACCCGGATCTGGCCATCGGCGACGATCCACAGGGTGTCACACAATGTGTTCATCCAGGTTTCATCGTGCGTGACCAGCAGCAATCCGCCGTGAAAATGCTGCAGCATGCGCAGCATGGCACGGCGGTTGGCGGTATCCAGATGATTGCTGGGCTCGTCGAGCAACAACAGATCGGGCTGTTCTGCCAGGGCCTGGCTGAGCGCCTGGTTCACCCGCTGGCCGCCACTGAGCTTCAGGTCACCATCCAGTACCTGTGGCACATGGCCCAGACGCAGCAAGGGCTCCATCTGCAGCCGGCCCTCGGAGGGTGACTGCAGGCCGGCCAACATTCGCAGCAACGACGATTTGCCGCTGCCGTTATCACCGACAATGGCAATGCGGCAGCCCCAGTCCAGTTGGCCGGAAAATTCGCTGAAGCAGGTTTTATGGGGGAAGACAAGGCTCAGGCCTTGCCATTGAATCATCGACATGAACACCTCCCGCAGGATGGGCAGTAAAACGTGGGTTGCCCGTTATCGGGCGGTCAGGTGCGCAGGCTCATTTCGACGAATCCTTGAAGGGTAATGATTGAATGGAGGTATTTCAAAACAAAAGAGGGGGGACCAGCCCCCCTTTGTCACGCGTGATCAGGCTTCGAGCAGGCCCTTGACCACGTCGATGTAGCCTTGCATGGCCTCATCGGCAGAGGTGCCCTTGAGCTTTTCCCAGGCATCGAACTTGGCGCGGTTGATGAAATCCATCATGCCGGGACGTTCGCCATGGGCATCGCCTTCGGTCGCCTGCTTGAACAGGGCGTAGAGCTGCAGCAGGGTCTGATTGTCCGGGCGCTCGGACAGGGTTTTGACATCGGCCTGAGCCTGGGTGAACAGGGTTTGCAGATCAGACATGTTTCTTCCTTGATGTTGTATTGTGTTAGCCCAACGGCATTAATATACACGAAAAACACCCGGTTTCATCATCCCTGCCAGGCGCTGGTAGCGCCTTGCTCCAGCCAGCTGCGAATCAAACCGGAAAGAAAAGGTTGCTGCGCATTCTGCAACCCGGCCAGACTGAGCAGCTGCCCGTCCGGCCGGACCAGAGCCGGCAGCAGGGCCGGATCGACGTCAGGGCTGCCCGGCAACAGATAGACGGTGAGATCCGGCAAGTGCGTCAGCGCCTGCTGTAATGCGCCCACAGGGTGGCCACCGCTGAGCAAGGCAAGTTGCAGATTGCCGTTTCCCTGCGTGACGACACCGGCAGAGGACAGCGGCAAATTTCGCCAGCGCCCCTGCTCCAACCAGGCGGCATGTGCCCGGGTCAGATCGAGGCCATCACGCAGATCGATCAGATGTCCCCAGAGCACAGTCTTCCGGTCTGGATCGGCATAGACAATCTGTCCGGCGTCCAACTACAGCTCATCCAGCCCGGGAAGCGGGCTGGTGCTTTGATGCAAGACACGCCATCCACCCAGTTCTTCCTCACGCCCTCCCGGCAGGGTACAGCTGTTTGCACACAGGATCAGATAACGTCCCCCTCCTGCCAGATAGCCGACTTGTCCATTGCTAAAAATCATGGGCTGCATGCCTTGCCCCGAACCCGACTCTCGGCTTGCCTGTTGCCTTGCCTGTTGCAACACATCCCCACGGCCATCTGTCAGAAAAGCCCTGTGCGGTGCAGGATGGCAGGCACACAGCAACAGACAAAGCAGCAGGACTCTGAACATGAAAAAATCTTCCGCATCGACCATCGAGGCGGAAGATTTTAGGGAGGGATGACAGCCAAATCCTGATCAATAACCCGACAATAACCGTCCGAATTGACCGACTCAGCGCGCGTCGAGCAGTTGCTCCAGCTGAGCCTTGGGAATCGCGCCGGCCACCAGGCGCCCATTTCCGAAGATCAGGGCCGGCGTGCCATTTACCCCCAGCTTTTCACCCAAAGCCAGGTTTCGCTCGATCGGCGTCGCGCACTTGCCTTCGCCAACCGGCTTCACGCCATCATCCATCCAGGACTTCCAGGCCTTGAGAGAATCTTCAGCACACCAGATTTGCTGCGATTTGTGCAACGCATCCGGATGCAGCTGGGTCAGCGGAAACAGGAAGGTGTAGATGGTGACATTGTCCACACCGGCGAGACTCTGCTTTTCCAGCTGGTGGCAGAACGGACAGTCCGGATCGGTAAAGACCGCCAGCTTGCGGGCGCCGTTGCCGCGCACTTCCTTGATGGCATCATTCAGCGGCAGGCTATTCCAGGACACCTGGCTCAGATCGGCCTGACGTGCCTCGGTCAGGCTTTGACCACTCTTGACATCGATCAGATCGCCGACAAACAGATAGCTGACCTTCTGGTCGACATACACCACCTGATTACCCTGGACATCCACCTCATAAATACCCTTGAGCGGCGTGGGGCGCACATCCAGCACCTTGCGGTCGCTGAAACGTTGCTCGAAGGCCTTTTTCACCGCCGTCAGGCTGGCATTGCCCGCATTGTTGTCGGCATTGGCGCTGCAGGACAGCAGAGCCGGCATGATCCCGGCCAGCGCCAGGCGAATCAGGGTTTTGTTCATGTCTATCCTTGTTAAAAGCCCACCGCATGGCGGGCCAGTTGCCGCTTGAGCGGGGCGAGATGATTGACCAGCGACAGGCCACGGTTGCGCAGCTGCGCCAGCCCGGGCAAAGACGACTGGTGAAACAGCCGGAACAGACCATCGCAGGTCAACTGCATGGTCAGCACCGCCTCCTTGCGGCTGCGCTCGTAGCGGCGCAGCAATGCCCAGTCGCCGGGATCGCCCTGACGACCGATGAGCGCGGCCAGGGTCGCGGCATCCTGAAAACCGAGATTGACCCCCTGCCCTGCCAGCGGATGCACGGTATGCGCGGCATCGCCCAGCAAGGCCAGCCGGGGATGAATCACGGTCTGCGGACGCAGCAGGCGCAAAGGGAATGCGGCCGCCGGCGTCAGACTCTGCAGGGCGCCAAGGGCATGACCGCCCGCCGCCGAGACGGTCTCCGCCAGCTCGTCTGCCGGCATTCTGACCAATCGCTCGGAATCGGATGTAGACCATACAATAGAAATTCGGTTCCCGGGCAGCGGCAACCAGGCCAGTACCGCATCACCGAGGAACCATTGCCTGGCACAATCGCCGTGCGGCACTTCGCAGGCAAAGTTCGCCACCACCCCTGACTGGCCATAGGCCCGGACGGCCACTTCGATGCCGGCTGCCTGCCGCAGCCAGGACTGGGCGCCATCGGCGCCGGCCAGCAGTGCCGCCGTCAGCACCCGGCCATCCTCCAGCGTCAGCCTGGCCTGACCGGCCTGGCAGTCGCAGGCCGCGGCACGACCATGGATCACGGTGATCTCGCTGTCGGCGATGGCTCGCCAGAGCGCCGCCAGCATCCAGCGATTCTCGGCGATCGCCGCCAGTTCGCTTTCACCGATCTCGGCAGCACTGAAGGTCAGGCGGCCATCCCGGTCGCCACGCACATCCATGCTGGCGATGCGGCCGATCCGGCTGGCATCGGGCCAGGCACCAAGACGGGCGAGAAAATCGCGGTTTTGCGGACTGACGGCGTAAATGCGGGCATCCCAGCCTTGCATCAGCCCGTCCTGTCCCTGCGGATGCGGTTCGAGCAGGGCGACCGAGCGCCCCTGACGTGCCAGCGCCAGCGCCAGGCTGGCCCCGACCAGCCCGCCTCCGCTGACCAGGACGTCGAAATCTGTCTGACTCATTGTCCGGCTCCTACACCAAAGACCAGATGACCGGCAAAGCGCTTGCGCAGCGGGGGCAACGCATCCAGCAGATTCATGCCGGCCGCCCGTGCCAGCCCGAGCAGCGGGTCACGCGACTCGAACAAATGCATCAGGCCATGGGTAAAGCCGATGACAGCACGGGTGTCGCGCTGGCGTGCTGCGGCATGTCGCGCCAGCAAATGGGCGGCACCCGGATCTTCCGCTCCGTCAAGAATGCGGGTCAGGGCCATGGCATCGCGGATGCCGAGATTGAGTCCCTGCGCCGCAACCGGATGGACGGTTTGCGCCGCATTGCCGATCAGCACCACTCGCTGGCCGACGACCCGGCTGGCCTGCTTCAGGCGCAAGGGGAAGGTGGCCACCTCCCCGACGGCACGCACGGCCCCCATCCGGTCCCCAAAAGCCTGCTGCAGCGCAGAGGCCAACACCTCGGGAGCCGCCGCTTTCATCGCTTCGGCCTGTGCCGGGGAGCGGGTCCAGACCAGCATGCAGCCATCACCGTGAGGCAGCAGCGCCAGGGGTCCGTCCTGGCTGAAACGTTCGTAGGCCACGCCCTGGTGCGGCTGTTCGAAATGGACCTGCGCCAGCACGGCGGACTGCTGGTAGTCGTGCTCGCGACGACGTACACCGGGAAGGCGTTCGATCAGCGCCCCGCCCTCGGCCAGAATGGCCAGTCTGGCGGTCACGGCACCTTCATGGCCGGCTTCGCGATAACGCACGCAGACGTAGCCGGCCAGCGACTGCAGGTCATCGACCCGACAGCCCCACAGCACGGTCACCCCCGCGGCAGCCAGCCGGGCATCCAGCGCCAGGGTCAGTGCCGGATAATCGACCACCTGTCCCAGATGCGGCAGACCAACGTCTGCCGCCCGGATCAGCGTACGGCCCCAGCAGCCCTGCTGGGACACATGCACGGTATCGATCGCCGTGGCAGGCAAATCGTCCGGCCAGGCTCCTGCCGCCTGCAGCTGCTGCTGACTGGCACTGGACAGGGCGAGCGCGCGGGCATCGCGCAGCGGCTCACCGGCCTGGCGAGCCTCCAGCAGGATGACGCGCCGGCCCTGACGGGTCAGCAGCAGGGCGGCCAGGGCACCGGCCGGCCCGCCGCCGACAACGGCGACATCCGCATGCAGCAGAGCGGAAGACATGGCTTGCCGTGCCCCCATCAGGCCATCAATGCTTCAATGTCATCAATGCGCTTGGGCACTTCCGACGTGTAGATTTCACGGCCATCACGGGTAATCAGCACATCGTCCTCGATCCGGATGCCGATATTGTGCAGTGCCGCCGGGACATTGTCGGCCGGGCGGATGTAAAGCCCCGGCTCGATGGTCGTGCACATGCCCGGTTTGAATTCGCGCCACTCGCCGTTGACCTTGCGCTTGCCGACATCGTGCACGTCCAGGCCGATCATGTGGCCGACACCATGCATGTAAAACTGACGGTAGGCCTCCGACTCGATAATGCCGTCGACGGTGCCGCCGAGCAGCTTCAGGTCGATCATGCCCTGAGCCAGCACGCGCAAGGCGGCATCGCCCGGCTCGTTGAGGCGTGCACCGGGGCGCAGCGTGTCGATGGCTGCCAGCTCGGCCGCCAGCACGATCTCGTAGACATCCCGTTGTGCCGCGGTGAACTTGCCATTGATCGGGAAGGTCCGCGTGATGTCGCCGGCGTAGCCATTGAGCTCGCAACCGGCATCGATCAGCAGCAGCTCGCCATCGTTGAGCCGGTGGTTATTGCCGACATAGTGCAGCGTGCAGGCATTGGCGCCGCCGGCCACAATGCTTTCATAGGAGGGGAAGCGCGCCCCGTGGCGAATGAAGGTATGCAGCAGCTCGGCTTCGATCTGGTATTCATTCATGCCCGGGCGGGTAGCCTGCATGGCGCGCACATGGGCTTCGGCAGAAATCTTGCCGGCACGACGCAGAATGCCGATTTCGTATTCGTCCTTGATCAGCCGCATTTCGTCCAGCAGAGCGAGCACATCGCCAAAACGGGACGGGACTTCGACGCCGGTACGGAAACGGGCACGCAGCTCATCAAGCCAGCCATTGACGCGTACATCGAAGGAAGGATTGCGCCCCACCGGCCAGTGCACTTCCGGTTGGCCGGCCAGGATATCCGGCATGCGACTGTCGAGCTCACCGATCACATAGGCTTCGTCAAAACCGAATTCCTGTTTCGCGCCTTCCGGCCCGTAACGGAAGCCATCCCATACTTCGCGGTCAGGATCCTTTTCACGACAAAACAGGATGCTGCGCTTGTTGCTGGCATCCAGCACCAGCACGGCCCCCGGCTCGCCAAAGCCGGTCAGGTACCAGAAGTGGCTGTCAGGACGGTAGGGATAATGCGTATCGGCATTGCGAATGGCTTCGGGCGCGGTGGCCAACACCACGACACCGGAACCGATTTGTGCCATCAGGCGGGAGCGACGGTCTGCATGCATCTGTTTCATGGTCAGATTCTTTCGAGCTTGAGACGGCAGCCAGTTTACACCTGTATGAAGAATACGTGGGCTAATCGCCTGGCATTTTATCTGGCCGCCCCCCGTCCGAAGACCAGTCTCATCGCTGTCATGACGCTGCCGGAATCGGCTCACGCCAGAAATCTGGTGCAAGGCATTTCCGACTCGTCTGATCGGTCATTCGCTGAACCGCGCCCTACTCTTCTACCTTCGTTTACCAATGGGGATTCACTATGACTTTGAAGCGTATTCCACAACTCGTTCTGCTGATGGCCGCATCCGTATCCGGCGCGCAGGCCGCTCAGGCTGGCCAGATGACAGATCTTTCTCCCAATGGACACTTTGTCATCTACCAGGGTCTGTCTCTGTCTCAGGATGGCAAAACCACCTATGTGCAAAGCACAGCCAATGATGCCTTCCCGGAGAATACAGACCATGAGCTGCATCAGTACATCATTCGCGCTGGCGCACCACGCGAACTGACACTAACCGCCAGTGGTTATTCCGAATTTTCAGGGCTTTCCGGCGATGGGTCTACGCTGTTTGGCTGGAACCGCTCTGGCAATTGTGATCACATTGCAGCGATGGTCGACGTGAAGGGCGGGGACAGCGATTACCGCGCTCTGAGCCATGATGAGTCTGAAGTTCATGCTGCCTCGCGCGATGGCTCGGTTCTGGTGGGTAGTGTTCAGCGGGATGGCATCAACCATGCCGCGCTCTGGAAACATAACCGTATGGAACAGCTGGACATTCCCGGCAGTTCCAGTGCCACGGCCGTCTCTGCCAATGGTCGCGTGGTGACCGGGGTGGCCGACCGAATCGGTTTTGGCCAGCAAGTATTCCGTTACAGCCGCACCGATGGCCTGCAATACGCAGGTTCGCTGGGTGGCGCCACCGTGACGCCGAATGCCGTCTCGCGCAATGGCCAGACCATTGTCGGCAAAGCGGATACCCCTTCGTGGCAAAGTCACGCCTTCTATGTCGGACCAAATCAGTCGGCCACAGACCTGGGCACCTTTGGCGGTAATAACTCGGAAGCAACCGGGGTATCGGCCAATGGTCAACTGGTCGTTGGCTGGGCGGCGCTGAAGAACGGCGATCAGCATGCCTTCATCTATCAACCGGGTGGCAAGCTGGTCGATATCGGCACGCTGGGCGGACATTTCTCGATGGCGACGGCCGTTTCGGCTGATGGCTCGACGGTAGTCGGGGTTTCCTCAACCCGCTCGTATGTTGAGCATGCCTTCCGCTACTCGGTCAAGGATGGTGTCATGGAGGATCTCGGCACACTGGGCGGGGACATGTCCGCGGCGCTGGCAGTGTCCGCAGATGGCTCGACGATCGTCGGCAGCTCGGACACCCGCGACCAGGGACACGGGGTCTTCGTCTGGCGGCAGACAGCCAGGCAGTAACCCGCCACAGACAGCAAACAGCCCGAACCGGTCGACACCGGTTCGGGCTGTTTTTCCTGCCATTGGACCGCCTTACGCTTCGTCAGCGATTTCTGCCGAGGTGTAGACCTCCTGCACGTCGTCCAGGTCTTCCAGCGCGTCGAGCAGCTTCTGCATGCGAACCGCATCGTCGCCCGACAGCTCGGTAACGTTTTGCGGACGCATGGTCACTTCGCCCATCTCGGCCTTGAAGCCGGCGGCTTCCAGTTTGCCCTTGACGTCGGTGAACTCGTAGGGGCCGGTGATGACTTCGATCGAACCGTCATCATTGGTCACCACGTCTTCGGCCCCCGCCTCGAGCGCGGCCTCCATGATGGCGTCTTCATCCACGCCGGGCGCAAACACCAGATAACCGCAATGCTTGAACTGGAAGGCCACGCAGCCATCGGTACCCATGTTGCCGCCGTACTTGGAGAAGGCATGACGGACATCGGCGACGGTCCGGGTCTTGTTGTCGGTCAGACAGTCGACCATGACCGCAGCCCCGCCGATGCCATAACCCTCGTAGCGGATTTCGGCGTAATCGACGCCTTCCAGGCTGCCGGTACCGCGATCGATGGCACGCTGGATGTTGTCTTTCGGCATGTTGGCATCCAGCGCCTTGTCCACTGCCAGGCGCAGACGCGGATTGATATCGGCATCGCCACCGCCCATGCGGGCAGCAACGGTGATTTCCTTGATCAGGCGCGTGAAGATCTTGCCACGCTTGGCGTCAGCGCGTTCTTTCTTGTGCTTGATATTCGCCCACTTGCTATGTCCTGCCATAGTCGCCTCAATGCATGAAGGGCCGCCGGTCAGGGGACCGCGGCCCGGTTTGAATCCGGAACAGTTCGGGCGCACCCGGGGTGCCGCCCGATAAGTGCAGGCATTCTAGCAGTCCCTTGCCGTTTGCGCATTATCCGGCCCCGTCTTCAGACGAGGCCGAAACAACTCGGGATCAATGCTGCTTGAGCCAGGGCGTTTCCGGCGTCCAGAACAGCAGACCGGCCCCCAGGTAGCTGGTGGCGAAATCGGTGATTTCCTGCTTGCTGAACGGCTTGTGGGTTTTCGGATTGGTGTAGGTCAGCGTCGGCTCCTGAATGGCCATGGCCACCACCGGCAGTTTGCCTTTGTAGCGATTGAAGAACGGATAGGCATTCTTCATCTGCCCTTTCTTGTAGGGCACGACGTCCGGACCGCCCAGCCCGATATGGTTATTGGCAGCGAAGGCAAACAGCCGCGACATGTACTGGTGGTCGTTGTCCCACTCGCAGGGCCAGAAGTTGACGTATTGCACCACCAGCGACTTCTGGAAGGCACTGCGGGCGACCTGCATGTTCTGGACTTCGGCATTGAAGTAGCGGTCGCAGCTGAAGCCGGTCTTGTCATGTTTCTGGTCAATGTCGATGGCGGTTTCCGGCAGGTTGACACCGTAGACCTTGCCGTCGAAGCGAGCCGCCAGTGCCTTGAGCAGCGCCTGGTAGCGCTTCTGCACTGCCGGGTTCCACTGCTGCGCCACCCAGCCCATGGCCGGCGCCTTGCCCTGCCCCGGGTTATCCACCTGCGGCACGATGCCCCCCTTGTACTCGGGCGCGGTCATCAGATAGGCGGGAACATTTTTCGCCGTCGGTTCGAAGAAGCGATCCTGAATCTGGATGAACAGCTTTTTGTCCATCTTCTGCACATAGGCCAGATCGGCCTCAATCGCCGAAAAGTCGTACTCTCCCTTGCCCTTTTCCAGGTTTTTCCAGTTGTACACCACCTGCACGCCGGCAATGTCGCTGCGCGCCAGCTTGTCATGCAGAGTGGCCAGCTCGCCCGAACTGGCGAAGAGGAAGTTGACCGGCTCAGCCTGTGCGGCAAAGGCGGACAGGGACAGACACAGGGCGGCGGCCAGGGACGTCAGACGCATATAGTTCATCCAAGAATAATAAGTGAGCTTAGTAGACCATCAAAAAGCAGAGGGAGTTCGGCCGCTCAATGCACCACGCGGAACATTTCCAGCGCAAAAGCAAAGCTCTGACGGTAAAACTGCTCGATCAGCGGCACCATATTCGGCAGAGACAGATAGAGCGCGATAAAGCCGATCGAGAGGGTCAGCGGAAAACCGAACGACATGATGCTGAACTGTGGCGCGGCGCGGGTCATGACACCGATGGCCAGGTTGGTCATCAGCAGGGCGGCCATGACCGGCAGGGAAAGCCACAGGCCCCAGAGAAAGAGATGACCGCCCCATTCTGCCAGCAGACGCCAGGTGACCCAGGGCACGGACTTGCCGATCGGCATGACCTGAAAGCTGTCCACCAGCGTGGCCAGCACGACCTGATGGCCATTGAAGGTCAAGAACAGCAGGGTGACGAACAGGGACAGCAAGGTGGCGATGGTCGGTACCTGGGCACCGTTCTGCGGGTCGAACATGGTGGCAAAGCCCAGGCCCATCTGGTTGGCAATCAGCAGGCCGCCCAGCTCCACCGAGGTCATCACCAGACGCATGACAAAGCCGATGCCCAGACCGATGAGCACCTGCTGGATCAGGGTGGCGATCCCTTCGGCAGACACCAGCGGAATGACCGGGAATTTGGGCAGGATCGGCGTCACCAGAATGGTGAGAAAAATGGCAAACCCGGCCTTGTAGGTGCGCGGCACATTGCGCGAGGCATAGACGGGATCGGTCATGAAAATGCCGGTAATGCGGGCAAACGGCCAGATGAACAGACCCAGCAGGGCATTGATTTCCTGATCGTTGAACGTGACCATGCCGCCCTTATCCGATCACGTTGGGGATGCTTTTGTACAGGCGAATGGTGTAGTCGACCAGGGTACTGATCATCCACGGACCAGCCAGCACCAGCGTGACAAACAGCGCCAGCAGCTTGGGAATGAAGGTCAGCGTCATTTCGTTGAGCTGGGTCGCGGCCTGCATGATGCTGATGAACAAACCGACAACCAGCGAAACCAGCAATACCGGCGCACTGATCAGGATCAGCGTGTAGAGGGCATTCTGGACAATGTTGACGACCATTTCCGGACTCATGTCAGACTCCCTTCCTCATCACGTGTAGAAGCTCTGCACCAGAGAGCCCATCAGCAGGGTCCAGCCGTCGACCAGCACGAACAGCATCAGCTTGAACGGCAATGAAATCATCGCCGGCGACACCATCATCATCCCCATGGCCATCAGGATGCTGGCCACCACCAGATCGATGATCATGAACGGGATATACACCAGGAAGCCGATCTGGAAGGCCGTTTTCAGTTCGCTGATCACATAGGCCGGAATCAGGGTCTTCATGGACACGTCGTTGCGGGTCGCCGGACGCGGCGATTGCGATACTTCGATGAAGAATTGCAGATCCTTCTCGCGCGTCTGGCGCAGCATGAAGGTCTTCATCGGCTTGCTGGCCGCATCCAGCGCCTGATCCAGGGTGATCTTGTCGGCAGCAAATGGCTGCCAGGCATTGGCATACACCTGATCCAGCGTAGGGCCCATGATGAACAGCGTCAGAAACAGCGACAGACCGATCACCACCTGATTAGGCGGCGAGGTCGCGGTGCCGAGGGCCTGACGCAGCAAGGACAGCACGATGATGATGCGCGTGAACGAGGTCATCATCAGCAGCATGGCCGGGATGAAGGTCAGCCCGGTCATGAACAGCAGCATCTGGATACTGAGGGAGTAGTTCTGCCCCCCGCCGGCGGCAGGGGTACTGGTCATCATCGGCAGGCCGGCCGGCAAGGCCGCCAGCGGCATCAGGGCCAGCATCAGCCCGAACAGCGGAAGAAAGCGTTTCATCAATTCTTATCGTCTTTGTCTGGCCGGCTGCGTTGCAGCGCGGCCTTGAACCAGCGGGCAAAGGGATCCACCCCGGGCAATTCGGGGCGCAGCTCGGCGGCATCGGCCGGGCGCGGCCGGCTCTCGAGCAGATTGATCGACTGCGGGGTCACCCCCAGCACCAGCCACTGCTCGCCCAGCTCCACGATCACCACCCGTTCGCGTTGTCCGACCATCACGGCACTCACCACCCGCATATGGCGCGGCAGACCGGTGACGCCACTGGACAGTCGCCGGAACAGCCAGGCGGTACCGAAGATGGCGGCCATGACCACGGCCAGACCGAAAATCACCTGCACCAGGCCTCCCAGGCCACTGGGCGCCGCACTCAGGCCGTCCGCGGCCAGGACGACGCCCGGCACGGCCAGCAGGATCAGGGCGCGCTTCATTTCTGCAGGCGGCGAATACGCTCGGCCGGCGTAATGATGTCGGTCAGGCGGATACCAAACTTGTCGTTCACTACCACCACTTCGCCCTGGGCAATCAGACAGCCGTTGACCAGCACGTCCATGGGCTCACCGGCCTGACCATCCAGCTCGACCACCGAGCCCTGCGCCAGTTGCAGCAGGTTGCGGATGGCGATCTTGGTACGGCCGAGCTCCACGGTCAGCTGGACCGGGATGTCCAGAATCATGTCGAGGTTGGACGGCACATTGCCACTGGTATCGGGGCCGGTACCCAGCTCCTGGAACAGATTGCTGGCCGGGACGGCTTCCGGTTCGGCCTCGGCGGTCATGCTGGCATCGGCCACTTCCTGCTCGGCCATGGCGGCCGCCCAGTCGTCCATGGAGATTTCTTCTTCGGCGGCTGCGCCGGTATTTTGCTGATCAGTCATTCTGTTCGTTTCCTCCCGTTGGCGGCTCGGCAAATTCATTGGTACCGGCCAGCACGGTTTCGACACGCAGCGCGTACTTGCCTTGCAACGTGCCGTACTTACATTCGAAGACCGGAATGCCGGAGACGTCGGCCACAACCTTGTCCTGGATATCCATCATGATCACATCGCCCTGCTTCAGGCTGAGGATATCGCCCAGCATCACCGTGGTAGAGCCCAGTGTGGCCACCAGGTCGACTTCTGCTGCCTGCACCTGGCGCGACATCAGGGTGACCCAGCGATTATCCACTTCGGTGCGGTCTGCCTGCATGGTACTCGACAGGATGTCGCGAATCGGTTCCACCATCGAGTAAGGCAGACAGATGTGGAAGTCGCCACCGCCGGCACCCAGTTCGATATGGAAGGTCATCGCCACCACCACTTCGGTCGGCGTGGCGATGTTGGCGAACTGGGTATTCATTTCTGAGCGCAGATAGGCAAACTCGATCGGATAGACCGGTTCCCAGGCCTTCTGACACTCGTTGAACACCACCTCGAGCAGCCGACGAATAATGCGCTGCTCGGTCGGGGTAAAATCCCGGCCTTCCACACGAACATGGTAGCGCCCGTCACTGCCGAACAGATTGTCGACCACCAGGAACACCAGATCGGGGTCGAAAATCAGCAGGCCGGTCCCGCGCAGCGGTTTGACGTGCACCAGATTGAGGTTGGTCGGCACGACCAGGTTGCGAATGAATTCGCTGTATTTCTGCACCCGCACCGGTCCGACGGAAATTTCGGCATTCCGCCGGATGAAATTGAACAGGCCGATGCGCAGATTACGGGCAAAACGCTCGTTGATGATTTCGAGCGTCGGCATCCGGCCGCGGACAATGCGCTCCTGTCGGCCGATGTCGTAATTATGGACACCTTCCGCATCCGCACCGCCATTGTCCTCGTCGTTCTCACCGGTGACGCCCCTCAGCAGGGCATCGACCTCTTCCTGGGACAGGATTTCGTCGCCCATAGCCTACGAGTTCTGGATGATGAAAGAAGTGAACAGAATGGCTTTGACCGGTTCATCCGGGCCACTGTCCATTGCACCGTTGATCACCAACTTGACCTGGTTCTTGAGTTTCATCTTGCCTTCCGGTGTTGACAGCTCTTCCGCGGTCTTGGCTGACAGCAACAGAATCACGGCACTGCGCACTTTCGGCATGTAGTCGGTCAGACGCTTCTGCGCATCGGCATCGGCCAGTTCAGCCTGCATGTCGACCTGCAGCAGGGAGCCACCCTGACCGGACAGATTCACGACAAAGGTATCGAGTTTGGAGAAAACCGGCGGTGCATCGGACTTCTTCGCTGCGGCGGCATGCGTCTCTGCCGCTGCCGCTGCCGGAGCATGCCCCGACAGCATGAGATAACCCACAGCACCGACCCCCCCGATCAGCACCACCAACAGCAGGACGACAATCAACATCAGCTTGTTGCCGCCGCCGCGGGGTTTTTCGTCTTGTGCGCCCTTTTCCGCTTTTTTATCTTCTGCCATTGCCTGTCAGCCTTGATTGTTGGTATTCCGGGATTCTAAACCAATTTTTTATTATATCTTCCAGAATCCAACATGTGCTGAACAAAGGTCAAGATCAGGCGAAGATACTGAGCACCCCGCGCGCGGCCTTGATGGTGGCCAGCGTATCGAATTCTTCCCCTTCCTGCGCCTGCGGCTGGGCATTCCCGCGCTGGTTTCGGGCGTTTTGCTGTTGTTGCTGCGACTGCCCGCCCGACACCTGGGCATCCCCCAGCTGAATGCCGCTGGAGGCCATCATCGACTGCAGGCGCGGCAGACTGTCCTGCAAGGCAGCGCGCGTCGTGGCGGAATCGGCATTGAATGTGACCTGCGCGGTATTGTGGCCATCCATTTTCAGGGTCACGTCAATCGGGCCAAGCTCAGGCGGATTGAGCTGAATATGGGCGGTTTCGGCCTTGATGCTCACCATGCTCAGCACTTTGTCGCTGAGGGACTGACTCCAGGCCGGGGTGCCCACGGGTTGCGGAATGGTGAACGTCGGCTTGACCTGCGGCTCTCGCGACACGGTCGAATTGACCTGCAGACCGAGCTGCTGCGGCAAATTTGTCGATTGCGCGCCTTCCGAAGGCGGCAATTTTTGCAGCCCCTTCTCGGCATCGGCACTCATCGCCTGGAACAGATCGGCGCCCTTGACCTCGCCCCCCAACGGCGTTTGCTTGCTGTCCTTGATCGCCGCGGCATCTTGCGGCAGCGTCGCCGCGGCAGCGGCGCCCAGCGAGTTGTTCTGGGTGTTCTGATTGCTCTGTGCGTCGTTCTGCACCGGCGCATTGTTGACCGGCGTGGCAGGAA
Organism: Paludibacterium sp. B53371; assembly: GCF_018802765.1. Lineage (NCBI taxonomy): Bacteria > Pseudomonadati > Pseudomonadota > Betaproteobacteria > Neisseriales > Chromobacteriaceae > Paludibacterium > Paludibacterium sp. B53371. Next base: position 1,019,343 of record NZ_CP069163.1, on the reverse strand, counting down.
CCACTTGCTGCAGCAACAGCAGGGCAGGATTCGGCAAGGGATCGACATTGGCGGAAAGGCTGGCGGCATCGCCATCCCTGGCTTTGTCAGACTTGCCGCCATCCTCGTCACTGCTCACTGCCCCCGGGCCGGACAAGCCACCGTCCAGCACCGCCATATGGGCATCCAGCATGCGGGCAAAGATGTTTTGCGGGGACTGTGGATCGGTCTGGGGGCTTTGTGCGTTCGGGCTGTTCTGGTTGACCTGAGCGGCCTGAGCGGCGCCCTGAGCCTGATTATTGCTCCCCTGCCCGGCCTGACTGACTGCCTGATCATTGCCGCCAGCGAAGGGGGCATTGTTGGCAGGGCTCGGCGAGGCACTGAAGGCCGCGGTCGGCGAAGCGGTTGCAGCGTTGACGGGCAAGGCAATGGGCATGATGCATCTCTCCACAGGATGCCCATACTAAGCAATTAACATGCCAGTCAGTCTTCGGAGTGGGTCTGGTCCCAGAAACGACGCGAGGCGAATTCGTCCGTGATCTTTTGTGCCCGACGGTTTTCTGCCCGCAAGGCCCGCTCGGCTTCACGTGCCTTGAGCTTTTCGTAGGCCTTGAGCTTTTTGCGCTCCAGAAACCAGGCCTGCCGCTCCATCAGAAATCGCTGTACGCAGCGATCCACCTCGCCTTGCTGAATCTCCACCGCCTCCTCCAGCCGGCGCAGGAATCGCTGAAAATCCTGCCACTGCCCGATCCCCATGCCTTGCATGCCGCCATGAGTCAGCCGGTGCTGGTACTCCTGCAGGAAGGCCTGCAGCTGCTCCAGCTTACCCTGCGCCGCCACCTGGGCCGCCTGGGCCTTGCGCATGCGATCCGCCGCGGCCTCGACCTTTTCCTGGGCCAGGTTAAGCAACAGGGCATACTTGCTGTGCGCCACGATAGGCTACCCCGGCTCAGCGCAGCACGTGGCGCAGTTGTTCGACGGTGGAAGGGAAATCGTGCTGCTCGTGCATGGGCTGCATCAGAAAGCCGGCCATCTGTGCTTCGCGACGGATCGCCTCATCCAGCAGCGGATCGGAGCCGGGCACATAGGCGCCGACGCTGATCAGATCCTTGTTGCGCTGGTAGCGGGAATAGAGCTGTTTGAAGCGACGCGCCAGACTGACATGCTCGAGGTCGACCACATCGACCATGACCCGGCTGATGGACTGTTCGATATCGATGGCCGGGTAATGCCCGGACTCGGCCAGCTCGCGCGACAATACAAAGTGACCATCCAGAATGGCACGGGCCGAATCGGCCACCGGGTCCTGCTGATCATCCCCCTCGGAGAGTACGGTATAGAACGCGGTAATCGAGCCACCGCCCTCGGCAGCATTACCGGCCCGTTCGATCAGTTGCGGCAGCCGGGCAAAAACCGATGGCGGATAACCCTTGGTCACCGGCGGCTCACCGATGGCCAGGGCGATTTCGCGCTGCGCCATGGCATAACGGGTGACCGAATCCATCATCAGCAGCACATCCTTGCCCTGGTCGCGAAAGTACTCGGCCAGGGCGGTGGCATAGGCCGCCCCATGCAAACGCATCAGCGGCGGCATGTCGGCCGGCGCCGCCACCACCACGGCACGACGACGGCCCTCGTCTCCCAGAATATTCTCGATGAAGTCCTTGACCTCACGGCCGCGCTCACCGATCAGGCCAACCACCACAATATCGGCGCGGGTAAAGCGGGCCATCATGCCCAGCAACACACTCTTGCCGACCCCGGAGCCGGCAAACAGCCCCAGACGCTGCCCGCGGCCAACCGTCAGCAAGCCATTGATGGCACGCACGCCGACGTCCAGCACGTTCTTGACCAGGGAACGGCCAAGCGGATTGATTGGCTGACTGTGCAGGGGATAAAAAGCTTCGGGATGAATGGGGCCCTGGCCATCGAGCGGCCGCCCCAGGGAATCGAGCACTCGCCCGAGCAGACTCTCCCCCACCGGCACCATCCGGCCGGCAGGACCGTTGACCCGTCCGGCGGCGCCGGATTTGCCGTAATGCGGCGGATGATGTGGCGCCAGCGGGGTGACGGGCGTACCGGGCAACAGGCCATGCACATTGGTCAGCGGCATCAAAAAGGTTTTGTCGCCGGAGAAGCCGACCACTTCGGCCTCGACCCGATGACCTTCACTCAGCTCGACCTGACAGGCACTGCCGACAGGCAGTTTGAGCCCGACCGCCTCCATGACCATGCCGGTCACGCGCACCAGACACCCACTGGCGGGAGACAGAACCGCCTCGTCAGCCGTACGGCCACACTCGGCCAGAAACTGGCGCTGACGCTCGAGCAGCAACTCAGCCGAGATCGCCATCGTCTTGCGGCTCCTCGGTCAGACCAAGCGCACGGGTCATGGCAGCCAGACGCGCCGGATGCGTCAGCACCTGGCGCAGCGAAGGCGTCTCCAGCAGGCAGCCGCCACGGGGCACCTCGGCATCTTCCACCCACTGCCAGATCGTTTCCGGCCGCTCCTGCTGCAGGAAGGCTCTGGCCACCTCCAGATCCTGCGGATTGACCCGCAGACGCCCTTGCGCCAGGGTCGGCGGCAGGGCCGCCAGGGCTTCACGCAACAGCGGCTCGATGGCACGCGGATCCGCTGCCAGATGGGCAGCAACCAGACGCTCGGCCAGGCGCACCGCCAGGGCCAGCACATCGGCAGAGAGTTGTTCTTCCAGGCCTGCCAGGGCATCCGAAAAGCCAGAGGCCAGCTGCTGCAGCGGCGTCCAGGCCTCGGCAAAGCGCTGCTGCACCTCGGCCAGTCCCTGGGCACGCCCTTCCGCCAGCCCGGCTTCATGGCCCTGGGCGGTACCGGCCGCCAGCCCGGCATCATGCCCGGCCTGCCAGGCCTCCTGATGGATGGATTCCAGTTCTGCGGCGGTGGGATAGCCAAGCTGCGGGGCGGGGGGTGTTTCTTCGGTATCTTCCGGCTCGGGCAGGGGCTCGACCGGCGGGCGGTCCTGAGGCGCCAGACTGGCGGTCAGGGCCTCGACCTGCGCGACCGTCAAGCCGTCGAACACGGGCTCCGGGGGTGCAGGCGGGGTCAGCAGCTCGGCAGGCGACCAGCTTTGCCAACCACCCAGCTTGTCGGCCGGGATGATGCCCTTACTCGACAAGTCCTTCATCACCACCCTTGCTGCCTAGCACGATCTGACCATCGTCGGCGAGTTTGCGTACCACCTTGAGGATTTCCTTCTGCTCGGCCTCGACCTCGGACAGCTTGACCGGCCCCTTGGCTTCCAGATCGTCGCGCAGCATTTCTGCCGCACGCTGCGACATGTTGCGGAAGATCTTTTCCTTGAGTTCGTTGCTGGTGCCTTTGAGCGCCACCACCAGGGAGTCGGTCTGCACTTCCCGCAGAATGGTCTGGATCGAGCGGTCGTCGACTTCGAGCAGGTTTTCGAACACGAACATCTTGTCCTGGATGCGCTGCGCCAGTTCCGGGTCGTATTCTCGGATGTAATTGAGCGCCGAGGCTTCGACGGTATTGCCCATGAAGTTGAGGATTTCGGCGGTCATGCCCACCCCGCCGGCCGCACTCTTCTTGAGGCGGTCGGAGCCGGACAGCAACTGCGTCAGCACGTCGTTCAGCTCGCGCAGCGCCTGCGGCTGCACCCCTTCCAGCGTGGCGGTACGGATCAGCACCTCGTTGCGCAGGCGCTCGGGGAAGTAGGACAGGATGGAGCTGGCCAGATCCGGATCCAGGTGGACCAGGATGGTGGCAATGATCTGCGGGTGCTCGTTGCGGATCAGGTCGGCCGCAGAGCCCGGGTCCATCCACTTCAGGCTTTCGATACCGCTGTGGTCGTTGCCCTGCATGATGCGGTCGAGCAGGTTGGCCGCCTTGTCCGGGCCCAGCGCCTCGACCAGCACGTTGCGCAGGTATTCGTCGGAAGCACCGATGCTGGCACGCGCCTGGCACTCTTCCTTGAACTGGCTGAGCACCTTGTCGATCTCTTCGTGACTGAGATTGTTGATGGCCGCCATGGCCAGCGAGATCTTCTGCACTTCCTTCGGCCCGAGGTATTTGAATACCTCGACGGCATGCGCCTGCCCCAGGCTGAACAACAGTACGGCGCTGCGGTGAATTCCTGCGTCACTCATCTGAGCTGATCCATTCCTTGATGATCTGCGCCGCCATGCGCGGATCGGACTTCACGATTTCACGCACTTCTTCGATATTGTCAGCATAGTGCTTGCGCTGCAGATAACGCGGATCCTTGTTGCGTTCTTCCTCGGACAAAGGATTGCCGTTTTCGTCCACCAGCTCCTCGTCCCCGGCGACCGCCAGGAGACGACCGCCTTCGGCCGCAGCCAGCGCCGCGGCCTCGGGAGAGCCCGGCTCGGGCGCCGGCGGCCGCGGCGGACGCAGCACCTCGCGCACCACCGGACGAACGACACCGAACAGCAGGTAGAGCGCCGCAATCGCTACCAGGGCGTACTTGAGGATATTGGTGGCATTGTCGCTGACAAAGGTGATCGCCTTGTCCTTGAAGGTCACCGGTGCCAGGGCATCGGCAAAGGCAGCATTGACGACATTGATGCTGTCGCCGCGCGACTGGTTGTAGCCGATGGCCTCACGCACCAGATTGTTGACCTGCACCATTTCCTGCGCCGTCAGCGGCGTCGGCTTCAGATCGCCATTGCGATCCGGCATATTGCGGAAATTGACCACCACGGCAGCCGTCAGGCGCTTGAGAATGCCTTTGGGCTGCAGGGTATGCGAGATGGTCTTGTCGACTTCGTAATTGGTGGTGATATCACGCTCGACCGCCCCGTTCTGCCCCAGCGCCTGACCAGACAGTGTCTGCGTACCCGGCAGCGCACCCGGCGGCAGGGTGATCGGCGCCGAGGCGGCCGATGGCGGCTGGTTGGACAGTGCGCCCGGCACCCCGGTCGGCTGCGTGGTGCTGTTGTTCAGCTTTTCGACGATCTGCTGGCTGCGGGTCGACGAAGGATTCGGACTGGAGTTGGGACGATAAGTCTCGGAGGTCTGTTCTACCTCGGAGAAATCCAGCGATGCACTGACCTGGGCATGGGCATTGCCCTTGCCGAAAATCGGTTCGAGGATGGCCTCGATACGCTTGGCATAGTCGTCCTCGACCGAGCGCACGTATTTCAGCTGACGGGAGTCCAGGCCATTGCCCGAGGCATCGAGCTCTGGCGACTGTGACAGCAGGTTGCCGTCCTGATCAACGATGGTAACGTTCTTGACCGCCAGCCCCGGAATGGCGCTGGACACCAGATGCAGGACACCGGCAATCTGACCCGGATCGAGGATGCGCCCCGGGTAGAGGTTCAGCATGACCGACGCGGTGGTCGGCTCTTGCTCGCGCACGAACACGCTCTGCTTGGGCGTCGCGATATGAACCCGGGCGGATTGCACTGCATCGATGGATTCGATGGTCCGGGCCAGCTCGCCCTCGATGGAGCGCTGATAGTTGACCTGTTCGGCAAACTGGCTGATACCGAACTTCTGGTTGTCCATCAGTTCAAAGCCGACGCCGCTGGCCTTGGGCAAGCCCTGGGCGGCCAGCTTCAGACGAATGTCGTAGACCTGCTCGGCCGGCACGGAAATGACTCCGCCCGCACCCAGCTGGTAGGGCACGTTCATCTGTTGCAGCGAGGCCGTGACCTGACCGCCGTCACGGTCGGCCAGATTGGCAAACAAAATCTTGTAGGAAGGCTCGCGATTGAGCAGCGCCACGCCGACGACAACGGCGAACAGCGCCGCGATGGCGCCGTAGAAGATGAATTTCTTGTTGGGTGGCAGCGCCTTGAAGCGCTCAAGCACTTCATTCAGACGCACACGCCAAGCGGGAATGTTTTCGTTTTCAGCCAGATCTGCCATACAGTGGTTTTAGCTTTCGGTTCTAACCGCTGCCGGCATGCTGACAGGACAGCGCTAGACCTGGGTATTCATAATATCCTGATAGGCGGTCACCAGCTTGTTGCGCGCCTGGACCATGGTCTGGAACGACAGGCTGGCTTTCTGCAAAGATACCATAACATCCTGCAGATTGACGCCCTCATCCCCCAACTCGAACTGCTTTTGCATTTCCTGTGAAGTCTGTTGTGCAGAATTCACCTGATCGATCGTGGATTTCAGCACATCGGCAAAATCCACCTGCGGCGTCTGTTGCTGCGTACTGCTGGCCGGCTTGCCGGCCGCAAGCGCAGAGGCCGCCCTGAGCTCGCCAAGCAGTTGATCGATTCCTTGCGTTGACATGGTCAACTCCCAAACTTGTTACGGTGACGGTGCCGTCGTATCGCCATCTTCTTCTCGATAGCGCTGCAGCTTGTAGCGCAGGGTTCGTTCGCTGATGCCGAGCTTCTCGGCGGCCAGCTTCTTCACCCCACCCACGGCCGTCAGGGTTTCCAGGATATGTCGCTTTTCCAGCGAGCGCATGTCGGCATCCGCCTCATCACCCGCCTGCAATGCGTCCGGGGCAACCTGTTCCGCAAGACCGGTCTGCGGATCCAGCATCAGATCGGCGGCAATAATTGCCGGTCCGGCGGCAAGAATCACCGCTCGCTGCATCACGTTTTCCAGTTCGCGGATGTTACCCTCCCAACTATAGGTCGTCAAATGACGTTCCGCCTCGGCAGACAGCGTCAGAGTGGCTCTTCCGGCTGACTGCGCATACTTGTTAAGCATACGGCGTGCCAGGGGCAGAATATCTTCGCGCCGATCCGCCAGCGCGGGGATTTTCAGCGGGAAGACATTCAGACGGAAATACAAGTCTTCGCGGAAGCGGCCATCCTCGACAAAGGCCTGGATATCACGGTTGGTCGTCGCCACCACACGGATGTCCAGCCGGATGGTCTTGCTGCCGCCAACCCGTTCCAGCTCACGCTCCTGCAACACCCGCAACAGCTTGGCCTGCAGCGCCAGCGGCATCTCGGTCACTTCATCCAGCAGCAGGGTGCCGCCCTGCGCCTGCTCGAACTTGCCGGGCATGGCATGACTGGCGCCGGTAAAGGCGCCCTTCTCGTGACCGAACAGGGTCGATTCCAGCAGGGTGTCGGGGATCGCCGCACAATTGACGGCGACAAACGGTCCGTCATGACGTCTGGAATGCTGATGGATATAACGCGCCAGCACTTCCTTGCCACTGCCGCTCGGACCTGACAGCAAGACGGTGGCATCGCTCTGCGCCACCCGGCTGGCCAGCGAGAACAACTGACGCATGACCGCCGACTCGGCCACCACGTCACTGCGCCCCTCTTCCGGCATCCTCAGCAGATGTTTCTCGACCTCGGCAATCAGATCCTGCGGCTCGAAGGGCTTCAGCAGATAGTGCGTCGCCCCCGCCCGCAACAGGTCGATGGCACGCTCGATGACGCCATAGGCCGTCATCAGAATGAAAGGCAGTCCGGGATACAGGCGCTTGACCTCTTCAAACAGGGCATAGCCATCCATCGGCGCCATCTGGGCATCGGAAATCACCAGACCGACCGGGGCCTGCTGCAGCCTGGCGAGCGCACTACTGCCATCTTGAGCTTCCAGCGTCTGATACCCGGCCAGGGTCAGCGTATCGACAATGGCTTCGCGCAGGTCGGCATCATCCTCAACGACCAGAACAGGGAGAAAATTCATCGGAAATCGCAGTTAAGTAGTCGGTTGTCTTTGTTTGGCGAGCACCACCAGCCGGTTGGCAATGGCGTTGAGCGGCAGGACTTCATGCGTCGAACCGTTGGCAATGGCCTCTTTGGGCATGCCGAACACCACACAGCTGGCCTCATCCTGGGCGATATTGTATGAGCCGGACAGACGCAGCTCCAGCATGCCATTGGCGCCATCACGCCCCATCCCGGTCAGGATCACCGCAATACAGTTCTTGCCGACCACATTGGCGGCGGAGCGGAACAGCACATCCACCGAAGGACGATGACGGTTGACCGGATCCCCCTTCGACAGCGACGTGGCGTAACCGATGGTCGGCGCCGCCTTGACCATCAGATGCGAATGCCCGGGCGCGATATACACTGTCCCTTCCTGCAGGCGTTCGGCATCGCGCGCCTCCTTGACTTCCAGCTTGCACAGGCTGTTGAGCCTTTCGGCGAACGAATGGGTAAACATTTCCGGCATGTGCTGCGTGATCAGAATGGGCGGCATTTCCTTGGGCAGCGCCGTCAGCAGCACGCGCAGGGCCTCGGTCCCCCCGGTCGACGAGCCGATGACGATGACCGTCTGCCGGGCCAGCGGCATGCGTCCCGGAGTGAGCGGCAGAATAACGTCTGCGCTGAGGCTGGGCACAACTTGCAGCGGCTGATCTGAACGTGCGCGCTCCATGAGTCGCCATCCTGTGAATGATTGTTTGGTTTAGCTTAGCAGTTGTCGCCATGCGCTACTACTCGCGACAAGCAATTCATGCACTTTACATATTACGTATTTTTTCCAGCCAGCCATCACAGGCTGCCTCGAGCAGATCCAGCACATGATCAAACCCTGAGGGCCCGCCATAGTAAGGATCCGGCACTTCCTGCTCACTCCCCTGCGGCAGCACCGACAACATCAGTGCCAGCTTGTGTTGCAAGGCCGCCGGACAGCGGGCGCGCAGATCGGCCAGATTGTGCCGGTCCGCGGCAAGAATCAGGTCAAATCGCTCAAAGTCCTCATCCGTCACCTGGCGAGCCCGCAGCGCCGACATGTCATAGCCGCGCTGCCCCGCCACACGCTGCGAGCGACGGTCTGGCGCCTCGCCGACATGATAGGCACTGGTACCGGCCGAATCGACCTGCAAAACCGACCCCAGACCGGCACGCACCGCGCGCTGGCGCATCACCGCCTCGGCGGTCGGCGAACGACAGATATTGCCGTGACAAACAAACAGCACCGAATAACCCCGACTGATGTCGATCATCTGCAACTCACTCCGATCCCGTTAATCACCATTCAGGAAGGCCGCTTCCTTGAGCGCCTTCAACGCATCACGCAGCTGTGCGGCACGTTCGAAATCCAGATCGCGTGCCGCCGCCATCATGTCCTTTTCCAACTGCTTGATCTCGCGTGCCAGCGCCTTCTCGTCCATATGGCCGACGCGCCGCTCCAGGGCACGCTTGCGGTTCTCGGCCTCGCTGGCAGGGTGGTAAACCCCGTCGATCAGGTCCTTGATTTCCTTCTTCACCCCGGCAGGCACGATGCCGTGCTGCTGATTGAAGTCCAGCTGCTTCTGGCGCCGGCGTGCCGTTTCGTCCATCGCCCGCTTCATGGAATCGGTAATGCGATCCGCGTACAGGATCGCCTGACCGTTCAGATGGCGCGCCGCCCGGCCGATCGTCTGAATCAGCGAGCGCTCGGAACGCAGGAAGCCCTCCTTGTCGGCATCCAGAATCGCCACCAGCGACACCTCGGGGATATCCAGCCCCTCGCGCAGCAGATTGATGCCGATCAGCACATCGAACATGCCCAGCCGCAAATCGCGGATAATCTCGACCCGCTCGACCGTATCGATATCCGAATGAAGATAGCGCACCTTGATGCCATGCTCGGTGTAATAGTCGGCCAGCTGCTCTGCCATGCGCTTGGTCAGCGTGGTGACCAGCACGCGCTGGTTGACCTCGATGCGCGCACGGATCTCCGACAGCAGATCGTCTACCTGGGTGGCGACCGGACGCACAATGACCTCCGGATCAATCAGGCCGGTCGGCCGCACCACCTGCTCCACCACCTGGCCGGCATGCTCGGCCTCATAACTGGACGGCGTGGCGGAAACAAACACCGTCTGCGGCATCATGCGCTCGAACTCTTCAAAGGTCAGCGGGCGGTTATCCACCGCGGAAGGCAGACGGAAACCGTAATCCACCAGATTGACCTTGCGTGCCCGGTCTCCACGATACATCCCGCCAATCTGCGGAATGGTCACATGCGACTCGTCGATGAACATCAGCGCATTCTTCGGCAGATAGTCGATCAGCGTCGGCGGCGGGTCCCCGGCATTGCGACCGGAGAAATGGCGCGAGTAGTTTTCGATGCCCTTGCAGAAACCCATCTCATACAGCATTTCCAGATCGAAACGCGTGCGCTGCTCGATGCGCTGCGCCTCCACCAGCTTGCCCTCTTTCTGATAAAACTGGACCCGCTGATTCAACTCCAGCTTGATCTTCTCGCAAGCCTTGAGCACGGTGTCGCGCGGCGTCACATAATGACTGCCCGGGAACACGGTAAAGCGCCCCAGCCGCTGACGTGTCACCCCGGTCAGCGGGTCAAACAGCGTCAGCGTCTCGATCTCGTCATCAAACATGGTCACGCGCAGCGCCAGTTCCGCACTTTCCGCCGGAAAGATATCGATCACATCACCGCGCACCCGGAAGGTGCCGCGCCGGAAATCCACCTCGGCACGCTCGTACTGCATGCCAACCAGCCGGGCAATCATGGCGCGCTGCTCAAGTTGCTCGCCTTCCTTGAGATGCAAAATCATCTGATGGTAGTCGGAGGGATCGCCGATACCATATATTGCGGAAACTGTTGCAACAATGACGCAGTCCTGCCGCTCCAGAATCGACTTGGTCGCCGAAAGGCGCATCTGCTCGATGTGTTCGTTGATGCTCGAGTCTTTTTCAATGAAGAGATCACGACTCGGCACATAGGCTTCCGGCTGGTAGTAGTCGTAGTAGGAGACGAAATACTCCACCGCATTATTCGGAAAGAACTCGCGCATCTCGGCATAAAGTTGCGCGGCGAGCGTCTTGTTGTGCGCCATGATGATCGCCGGCCGCCCGGTTCGCGCAATAACATTGGCCATGGTGAAGGTTTTACCCGAGCCGGTCACCCCGAGCAAAGTCTGATAGGCCAGGCCGTCAGAGAGACCTTCTACCAATTGCTCGATGGCCACCGGCTGGTCTCCGGCGGGCGGAAACGGCTGATTCAACAGGAACGGACTACCCGGGAAACTGACTTGCATGGCAACAGACTCGGCTACAGATCGAACCTGCATTCTAGCGCAACTGACTGACGACGGTTTCAAATGGGATTTTTACCGATTTTTTGTGAATTAATATCCCCAATAAAACCTTGGTTGATTAAAATACAAAACAGAATGTTTATCTCTGACGGCGGCACTCCTCGGAAACCCCTGCAAACCAGTAAATGCGGGGATTTCCGAAGGGTTCCGCCATGAATCGGAAAGGTTGCTGATGTTGAAGAATGTCGCTGGCTGGCTGGCAATGGCCCTGGCCGCTGCCGTCGTGCCCGCGGGCGTGAACGCCCAGTCTCTGAATCAAGGTGGCACGGTCCGTGTTGCCGAACAAATGGCTTATTACAGCGCTCCACGCCTGTCGGCGCAGTCGGTGCTGGTTCTCAATGGCAATAGTGGCGAGCCGCTGTACGAAAAGCGTGTGGATCAGCGCCAGCCCATTGCCTCGATCAGCAAGCTGATGACCGCCATGGTCTTGCTGGATTCCGGCGTCTCGCTCGACGAGCGCATCTCGGTCAGTGATGCCGAAATCGACCGCGTCAAGCACACCCGCTCCCGCCTGGCGGTGGGGACCACCCTGCCGCGCAAGGAAATGCTGCTGCTGGCCCTGATGTCGTCGGAAAATCGTGCCGCCGCCGCGCTGGCCCGCACCGCCCTGCCCGGCGGGACTCGCGCCTTCGTGGCCCGCATGAACGAAAAAGCCCGCCAGCTGGGTATGAGCGACACGGTGTTCTATGATCCGACCGGGCTGGACATGCGCAATACCTCCACCGCACGTGACCTGGCCCGCATGGTCAAGGCGGCACAGAACTACCCGCTGATTCGTGAATTCACCACCACCCCGGAACACGAAATCTATTCGGTTTCCAACCGATTGCTGCAATACAGAAACAGCAACGCCCTGGTACGCGAAGGCAACTGGGACATCGCCCTGCAAAAAACCGGCTACATCAACGAAGCCGGCCATTGCATGGTGATGGAAGCGACGGTCGGCTCACAGCCGCTGATCATTGTCATCCTGTCTGCCGGTGGCGGACAGTCACGGGTCAACGACGCCCGCGCCATCAAAAACTGGCTGGAAAGCCACCCGCAAAGCTGGCTGGCTGCCGGCTAATCGCGCAGCCCCCCTCCCCGGGGGGCGCCCTCCTGACCAAGCGCCAACGCCTTCCGGGCCCTGCGAGCCCGCTCCCCGTCTTTCCCTGCTGATATTCATACCCCCCGCCAGTCTGGCCCAAGCCCGGATGAGGCGGCCAGCCCTGTCCTTTTGCGCTGCATCAAGTCAGCCCGATTCTGCCGCCCGTCTTTCGGATCTCACCGATGTCAGCCAATACCACTGCAACGCGAACATGACCCACAGCTGCACTGACAGCAAAACAAGAGATCACTGACAAAACTTCAAACTACGGAGCAAGCCATGAAAAAACAGGCAGCCATCCTGGCCCTCGCCTCCCTGACCTCGCTGAGCGCCTACGCGACATCCAGCAATGATGTCTACTTCGATATGGGCAACATTCAGGATTTCGGCTTTGAAGAAACCTTCCACGCCATTACGCGCGGAGAGACCTGGGGGGGGATCAGCAACATCAAGATCAAGGTCGATCACTGGGGAATGCTCACCATCAAGGCGGACAGAACCAACAGCCAGCAAGTGGCTGATGATTTCAAGGCCGCAGCAATGGGTTCTTACGAGTTTGGCAGCGGCAGCAACGCCATCGCCCCGCAAATGCTGAATTTCATGATAGAAGGCAATATGTATCTGAAAGCCGACGGAGAAGACATCACCTGTGAAGGCATGCTCCTTGGACAAGGCAGCGAACGCCATAGCGGTATCGTGCATAACATCTGGTGGATCAGTGCCCACGGCATGATCCAAAATGGTGCTCACGTCGGCAGAGTACTTTGCCAGACCGCCTCAGGGCGTCATGCCGTTGTCTATTTCTCGGATGGCAGCGACGTCAACCGTTTCAATGTGCAGGCCAACATCTACCCCTGGTAAAACGTGACCATAAACCCTGCCCGGTCAAGGCCGGGCGGGTCTAACGCTTGGGAATAAAGCGCAGCAGATCCCCCGCCTGTACCGGCGCCTTGCCGCCATGCGCCACGGCGACCGAGAGATTGGGTTGAACCTGGATCAGCGACACATCGCCCAGCAACGACTCCGGAATACCCAGCTCCTGTCCGCTGGCAGGGTCAATCACGGCATTGGCCAGCCGCTGGCGATACACCAGCATACGATCGCCGACCTGCAAACCCGACAAACCGCCGGCGTCCACATAGATCTGCCCCTTGTCCACCCGCAACACCCGGGCCGTGAAAGGCAAACAGCTCAGCGTTGCGGCCACATCCCTCGTCACGGCATCCATCAGGTCATTGACCTCGCCACCGTAGTCGGTCTCCCAGAAGGCATCCGAGCCGAATACCGGCATGTTCCTGGGTTCGACATAACCACTGGCCGTCGTCGCAAACTGCTGCGTCCGCAGCAGACTGCCGGTGAGTCCGTCATAAACCCATAACTCCAGCTTGAATTCACGGGCGACTGAACGATAAACCACCCCGGGACCGAACAACGCCGACCCGGGGCCGTTGTAGTACATCCCCTGTTGGCTGCTATTGGTCGAGCCATACAGGGATAGACGCGGGCTGCGCTTGGTGACCGCCGTAGAGAGCACTCTGCCGGCCACCACAAACTGGGCATTCTCGCTGTCAGCCAGACGTCGGACGGCAGAAGCGGCCAGCGCGGGATCCATCAGATAACGATTGGGCAGCAGCCCGATATTGCCGGCATCGCGCACGGCAAACTGCCGCTCCAGCTGGCCAAGACGGCGCGCCAGGTCATGAGGCAGACGCACGCCGAGCGCATCCAGATCACTGGCATCTGCCGGATGATCAAGATAAAAATAGGCCGCAACCACTCTGCGCCGCAGCGCACGGCTATCCGGTGCGCTACACCCTGTGGCACGGCCGCGTGCGGCGGGCTGATCCGGCTCAACCTGCACCTGCACCTGATAGAGGCCATCGGCCTGATGCTCCTGCAATACCGTCACCTTGCCGGAAATCGGCGCCGCCGACAGACTCGACGACTCGCTCACGACGCCGGAATTCATATACTGCGCCGAATTCACCTGCGCCCCCTGAGACAGGGCCGCCTGATGCAAGGCATCCTGAATAGCCATTTCCCGCGCCGCCGTCAGGCCGGCATCCATCGGGGCACTGCCGTTGGCAATGATCGGATCGGCCACGGCAGCGGACAAAAACAAAGCCGCCACGAGGGCGGCATGAACGGATTGACGCAGGCGCATGGCCATCCTATTGGGCGTTATAGAAATTGCTGCCATAGCGGGCCGAAGCACAGTTGTCTGCACCACACTGCACCCCTTGCGCGCCGCTCTGCTGCGCAGCCTTCATGACACTGCCAGTTTGCTGCAGGGCACTCTTGAACTGCAGATAGAAATCCTTGTCCAGCACGATTTCGGCGATGACCTCGCTGGTCCCATCGGCCTGAATGCTGGTGGAAATCACGTTCACACCGCGCAGATAGGCATCCACATAGGTGCGGAAGCTATCGCTGACCGACACCATGTTCGCCACCGAGCTGTTACCGACCAGCTTCATCCCCTGCACCTGTTCGGCAATCGCACGGAACGCATCCAGCTTGGCGGCACGAATGCCCAGCAACTTGCGCTGAGCTGCGGTCAGCGACTTGGAAACCGGCACTGTCCCCTGGCCGGTAACACGAATCTTGATCGGCTGATAGGGATCGACCTCCTTGACCACCACCTTGGGGGCTTCCGGCTCAATACCGGCACCGACAAACCCTACCCCGGTACGGGCATCCAGCGCGGCCGACGCAGCCGATACCGGCGCCGGCGCCGGCTCGGCCATCACCGCGGAGGCCGGCATTGCCGGGGTCACGACCTGAGGGTTGTCGGCGTGGGCACACGCCGTCAACAGCACCAGCAGCGGGACAATCTTATAGGCTTTTCTCATTTCAGACCCCATTTGTAATATTTGGCATGGTATGAACCATTGCCAGTCGACGTCAACCGCTTCATCGACCAATTAAAGCAAAACTTGAGAATAGTCTGATTAACTTGCTTGTTTTAACAGGGATTTCAACACTCTGGCGCCAAAAACATTCACCAGCAGCCCGGCCAGCAGCAATACGCTGCCCAGTAACTGGCTGGCGCTCAGGTGCTCCCCCAGCAGCCAGGTCGAACACAGCAAGGCCACCAGCGGCACCAGCAGAGAGAAAGGCGCCACGGCATTGGCGGGATAGCGCGCCAGCAAACGGCTCCAGATGCCATAGCCCAGCATGGAGGCAGCAAAGGCCAGATAGGCCACCGAGGCCAGCGAGCCCCAGGAAAAATGACTGAGCGCGGCCCAATCGCGCGCCCCGCCCTCCAGCCACAGCGACAGCGCCAAAAACGGCAGGGGCGGAATCAGACCGGACCAGACCACCAGCCCCAGCGGCTCAACCTGCAGGCCCTGGCGCACCATGCGTCGCACCACCACATTCGACAGCGCCCAGCTGCTGGCCGCCATCAGCGTCAGGACAAACCCGAGCAGCGTCATGTTGCCGCCACGCGCCAGTCCGATCAGCGCCAGCCCGGAAGCCGCCAGCAGCAAGCCGGCCAATTGCGCCGGCTGCCAGTGCTCGCGCAGCATCAGGGCAGCAAACAACATGGTAAAAAACGCCTGGGATTGCAGCACCACCGAGGCCAGACCGGCCGGCATGCCAAACTTGATGGCACAAAACAGACAGGCAAACTGGCCAAAGCCGACTGTCAGGCCGTAAGCCGCCAGCCAGCGCCAGGGAAGGCGCGGACGCGCCACCCACAGACAGCCCGCCAGCGCGAGCAGGGAAAACCGCAGGCAACCCAGCAGCAGAGGCGGCACATCCGCCACCCCCCACTTGATCACCACAAAATTGAAGCCCCACAGCAATACCACCAGCAGGGCCTGAAGGATGTCCCGGGTTTGCATGCACCGTCCTTATCAGACCGGGGCATGCCTCACCCCGGAAACCAACTGCCTCAGCCCTTCATGCGCTTGAGCACTTCATCCTTGCCGATCAGGGCCAGCACCGCATCCACCGAAGGCGTCTGCGCCGTGCCGCACACCAGTACACGCAGCGGCATGCCGAGCTGGCCCATCTTGATGCCTTCATCGGCACAGAACGGCTTGAACAGCTCATGGATGGCCTCGGCCGTCCATTGCGGCAGTGCCGCCAGCCGCTCGGCAAACCGCGCCATGCGGGCACGCGACTCATCTGACAGATGCTTGGCCAGATCCTCTGCCGAGGCTTCACGCTTGCGATAGAAGTAGTCGGCCTCCGCCGCCAGCGCATTCAGATCCTGCACACGCTCGCGCACCAGGGCCAGCACCTCGGTCAGGGCAGGCCCCTGAGCCACGTCGATACCGGCAGCCGCCAGACGCGGCGCAACCAGCCCGGCCAGGGCGGCCAGATCCGCCTGCTTGATATGCTGGGCGTTCAGCCACAGCAGCTTGTCGCCATCAAAGCGCGAGGCCGAGGCACTGACATCGGCCAGATCGAACCACTCGATGAACTGCGGCATGTCGAAGAATTCGTCATCGCCGTGCCCCCAGCCCAGGCGCGCCAGATAGTTGAGCAGCGCCTGCGGCAAGATCCCCTTGTCGGCATAATCGACCACGCTGACCGCATCGCGGCGCTTGGACATTTTCTGGCCATCTTCGTTGAGGATCATCGGCAGATGCGCATACACCGGCAGCGGCGCGCCGAGTGCCTGCAGAATATTGATCTGGCGCGGGGTATTGTTGACATGGTCGTCACCGCGGATCACATGGGTGATCTGCATGTCCCAGTCATCCACCACCACGCAGAAGTTGTAGGTCGGACTGCCGTCAGGACGGGCGATGATCAGGTCATCCAGCTCCTGATTGCTGATTTCGATCCTTCCCTTGACGGCATCGTCCCAGGCCACCACCCCATCCAGCGGCGTCTTGAAACGCACCACCGGCTCGATCCCTTCCGGCACCGGCGGCAAGGTCTTGCCCGGCTCCGGCCGCCAGCGGCGGTCATAGCGCGGCTTCTCGCCACGGGCCTCCTGCTCGGCACGCATGGCTTCCAGCTCTTCCTTGCTGCAATAGCACAGGTAGGCATGACCCGCATCCAGCAACTGGCGGATGACCGCCTTGTAACGATCGAAACGCTGGGTCTGGTAAAACGGACCCTCGTCATAATCCAGACCGACCCAGTGCATGCCGTCCATGATGGCCTTCACCGACTCGGGGGTCGAACGCTCCAGATCGGTATCTTCGATACGCAACACAAACACACCCTGGTGCTTGCGGGCATAGGCCCAGGAAAACAGAGCGGTGCGCACACCGCCGATATGCAGGAAACCGGTCGGGCTCGGCGCGAAACGGGTACGGATCATCTTCAGGTCCAGCAAGAAAAATAAACGTTTATTGTACGCCGACGGCAAAAGACGCGGCAAATGGCTTAGCGCCCCCGGCCAGATCGCGCCAGCCACCAGGCCAGCACGGCCAACAGACACACGGCTGCGGCCCAGCCACCGATATGGTTCAGCCACACCGCTGACAGAGCAAACACGCCGGCCAGCACTTGCTGCACAAAACCGCACAATGCCATGGCCATCCCCCCCTGATCGCGCCCCTGCTCCACCGCCAGGGCCATGCTATTGGGAAACACCACCGCCTGACCGAACACGGCCAGACCGTAAAGCAGCACAAACACCACCAGCCCCAGACGCCCTTCATGCGACATCACCGCCATCCAGACAAAAATCGCCAGACCGGCCAGCAAGAGGCCATCGCAGCCACGCCGCAACAAATGCAGGCTGCCATAGTGCGGAACCATCCGGTGCACCAGCACAGATCCCGCCAGATAACACAGGGCAAATAACACTCCCAGCGCGCCAAATCCGGTGGCACCCAGACCAAAATCCTGCCGAAACACAAACGGGCTGCACTGCTGCAGGGTTACGATCACTGCATAACCGACGCCACCTACTGCTGCAGACTGCCAATAACCTGCACGCCGCAACAGACACCACAGACCGTGCCACATCGGCGCTGGGTGGCCCCGGGAGTGAGTCGCCGGCAGCCAGTGCCCGAAGCAGAAAGCCAGCAAAGCGAGCAGCGCCATCAGAACAAAGCCCTGAGGCCAGCGACCGAAACGGGCGATCAACCCGCCGACAAACTGCCCGCCGCCCAGGGCGCAGATAAACGCCATCGACAGACAGGACAGACGGCGGGCCAGAGCATCCCCCTGCCAAAAATCACGCACCAGAATACGGGCGATGATCGCGGCACCGCCTGCCGACATGCCCTGAACCCCACGCAGGAACAACAATTGCCAGGCTTCGTGGCAGAACGCCAGCGCGAGACTGCTGGCCATGAACAACAACAAGGCCCCTTGCAAGGACCGCCGCCGCCCCCAGCGCTCCGCCGCACGCCCCCACCACAACAAGGGCAGCGCAGCACTGATCACAAACAGGGAAATCGACAGCTCGGCCTGAGCCTGAGTCATCGACAAGGCATGCATCACCTCAGGCAGAGACGGCAGATACAAGGTGGTCGCCATCTGCGCCATCAACACCACCAGGCAGGCCAGTGGCAGCACGACGCGGGAAACAGGCGGCCGATCGGGACAAAGAACAGAGATAGATTCAGACATGGGGGCCATCCAGGCAGGGACAAAGCCTGATGCTATCCAGAGAGAACAGACCATGCCGCCTGCAAACCGACACGCATGGCGGCAAACCAGACAACTCAAGCGCCAGCAGGATCCTGGCCACGCCCCTTACGAGCGTAATCAGACGGCGCACAAGACATCAGGCGGCGGAACATGGCAGCAAACGCCCCCGGATTGTCATAGCCAAGCGCCGTCGCCACCTGCGTCACCGACTCGCCGGCGGCGAGGTGCGGCAAAGCCGTCATGACCGACAGATGCTGGCGCCACAATTGATAGGACATCCCTAACTCGGCGACAAACAAACGCGACAGCGTACGCCCTGACGCCCCCTGCTCCCGGGCCAGCGCCTCCAGTCCCCGTGGGTCGGCAGGATCTGCCAGCAATGCGGTACAGACACGCGCCAGTCGCACATCGCCGCCCTGTGGCAGCGGCAAACCGACATCCTCCGACCAGGCCAGCTCCTCCACCAGCACCTGCATCAGCCGCTGCTCGTGCTCATCGGCACAACGTACCTGCTGCTTGCTCACCAGACGCAGGATCAATTCGCGCAACAAAGGAGAAACCGTCAGGGCGCGGAAATCGGCAGGCAGACGCGCCAGATAGCGAGAGTCCTCCATGACGCTCAGAGAACACAGCGACAGGGGCATACGAGCACACAGCACATGTTCGCTCCCCGGCGGGATCCAGACACCATGCTGCGGAGGCAGCGACCACCAGCGTCCGGCACATTGCAGCGCCATGGCGCCGCCGATCACCACATAGAGCACGCCTTCGGCACGAACAGGCACCGGGATCGGCTCACCAGGGCGGCAATCGTGCCACTGCAGCGTGGCAGACAGACCTCTCGGCAAAACCGGCGGCAAGACTTCGGCCTGCCGCGACATCAGAATGCCGGCTGTGACGATTCGCTGGCCGGCGCCCGGGCGGGTGCCGAACTCTCCACCGTCAGGCCGCTGTCTGGTGGATTGGATAGCCAACGGAATACCGTCAGCGAGACCTCACGATAATCCGGCGCGGCGCCCTTGCAGCTCAGGCACACCGGTTTGCCATTACGCAAACGCAAAGCGTCGTTGACACGATTGCCATACAGCGGAATCCGGTGATCACGCTGCCACTTGAGCAACACCTGCCCCAGCCAGGGCATCGACACATCATCATGGCCATAGGGATTGCGATACGCCGTCAGCCATAAATGCCCGGCAGGATCCTGATTGAGCAAAATCGCCTGATACGCCACCGTCACGGCATCCCCCACGCGCACCAGGCCGGCCAGATCCAGCGCATCCGGATTCTTTAGTCGCACGCAGCCGTGACTGCGAAACCCCGGCACACTACCGGGCGCGTTGGTCCCGTGCATCCCCAGCCCCAGACCGGGTTCGCCAAAACGGATGAACACCTTGCCAAGCGGATTGTCCTCGCCGGGCGGAATGGCGGTCTTGACCGGCTTGCCCTGCGCCCGCATTTCTTCCTGGATCGACTTGGGCACATGCCAGGTCGGATCGTGATAGATCCCGGTGATATCGAAACTGCCGGTCGGGGTGCCGGTCAGCATCTTGCCGACGGCCACCGGATAAGACTTCACCAGGACACCATCCTGATAGAGAAACAGCCGCGTCTGCGGCACATTGATCACCACCTGGCGTCCCTGGCTGGTAATCAGCACGTCCGGCTCCGGCAAGCCGGCTCGCGCCGCCATGCTTGCCAACACCAGTACTGCCATCGCAAAAAACTTCAACATCCCGACCTTCATCCTGATGCATCCGCGCCGCTGGCGCTTGTCTGAAAGAGCCCCTTCACAAAAAAGCCAGCGCAAGGCGCCGCTTTTTGAGAAAATCGCTTCTTTAGTGGTTGATCTGGCAACGAACAATGAATCCGTCCGAAACGATTGCCCTGGTTGAGTCACTCGACCATGAAGGGCACGGTGTCGCCCGCGTCGATGGCAAAACCATTTTTATCGATGGGGCACTACCCTATGAGCGGGTAATATACCGCTCCTACCGTAAAAAACCCACATTCGAAAATGCCGAGACCGTGGAAGTGCGAAAAGAGAGCTTCATCCGCACCACCCCGCGCTGCGCACATTTCGACACCTGTGGCGGCTGCTCCATGCAGCACGTCGAGTTCTCCGCCCAGGTGGCCATCAAGCAACGTGTACTGGAAGACAACCTGCGCCACATCGGCAAAGTCAAGGCAGAACGCATGCTGACCCCGATCGCCGGACCGGCCTGGGGCTACCGCCATCGCGCCCGTCTGTCGGCCCGCTGGGTGGAGCGCAAGGGTACCGTTCTGGTCGGGTTTCACGAAAAGCGCTCCAGCTACATCGCCGACATGCAGCAATGCCACATCCTGCCGCCGCACATCTCGGCCCTGCTGATGCCGCTGCGCGAGCTGATCGCCCAACTGTCGATCCGCGAGCGCATGCCGCAGGTCGAAGTGGCCGTCGGCGAAAGCGTCGACATCCTGGTGCTGCGCAATATGGATCCGATCAATGTGGCCGACGAAGGCCTGCTGCGCGCCTTTGCCGACCGACATACCGGCGAACGCCCGCTGCAGATCTGGCTGCAGCCGAAGGGACCGGACAGTTGCTATCCCTTCTATCCGCTGACTGCGCCGCGTCTGACCTACCGCATGCCGGAATACAACGTCGAGATGCCGTACAACCCGACCGAGTTCACCCAGGTCAACCCGCAGATCAACGCCATCATGGTCAAGCGTGCCCTCGGCCTGCTCGACCCGCAGCCGGGTGAACGCATTGCCGACATGTTCTGCGGCATCGGCAACTTCACCCTGCCGATCGCCCGCTCCGGCGCCGAAGTCCACGGCATGGAGGGCAGCGAGGCCCTGGTCAAGCGTGCCGTGGAAAATGCCACCCACAACGGCCTGCAAGATCGCGTCAGCTACGAAATGGCCAACCTGTTCGAGGTGACGGAGGAGAGCTTCACGGCCCTGGGCAAGTTCGACAAGATGCTGATCGACCCGCCGCGCGATGGCGCCGTACAGCTGGTCAAGGCCTTGAGCGACGACAATGCGCCGCAACGCCTGGTCTACGTTTCCTGTAATCCGGCTACCCTGGCGCGCGACGCCGGCATCCTGGTGCACCTCAAGGGCTACACCCTCAAGGCAGCCGGCATCATCAACATGTTCCCGCACACCGCCCACGTCGAGTCCGTCGCCTGGTTCGAAAAAACCGGCCCGGGCAAGAGCCGCGAGGAAATTGCCGCCATGGATGCCGCCGAAGCCGAGCGCATCGCCGCCAACAAGGCCGCCAAGGAAGCCCGCAAAAAGGCCGAAGCGGAAGAAAAGGCCCGCATGCTGGCCGAAAGCGCCGCCAAGAAGGAAAAGCGCTACCAGCACTACTTGGCCAACAAGGACTACTACGACAAGCGTAGTGCCGAGAAGAACGGCAAGTCGTCCTGACCCCGGTCGCAGGCCCCAAGACATCCGGTCTTCCTCACCAGGAACCGGATGTTTTTTTACCTGACAAGGACGGTTGCCGAAGAATAAGCTGACCTACTTGGCACCAGAACCACCAGCAACCGACCGGCAATCTCCGTCATTCACCGAGTCACGGCGTGCATTGGCCGAAAGCCGCACGACGCCGGCAGCCACTGCGGATAATCTTGGCAGCGTACCCTGTCAATCCGAGGACCAAGATGATGAACCCGATGCGGCTCGAACAGCCCCAACACCGGCACCCCATGCGCCGGTTCCACTTCCTGCTGAGCGGGCTGTCGCTGATTCTGCTGGGCGTCCTGCTGGCGCTGGCCAATCTCGGCACGGTGGCCCCGCAGTCGGTCTGGCAAATCCTGCCGATCCTGATCGGCCTGTCCGGCCTGGTACGCGTGGTCACTGCGCGTCGATTCTTCCCCGGGGCAAAGGGACTGCTGCGCATCGCCCTCGCCATCTGGCTGTATGCCTGCATCGGCCACTACTGGGGGCTGACCTTTCACAACAGCTGGCCGGTACTGCTGATTCTCTTCGGCTGCCGCGTCACGCTGCGCGGCTTGTTCCAGCGCCGTCCTCTCGCACAGGAAATGACATCATGAGGCACCATCACGGCACACACGACCACGCCCCCCACCCACGCCACCGGCTGGTACTCGGTCTGTGCTTTGTCGTCGCAGGCGTTCTGGCCTTGCTGGGCAATCTGCACATCATTCAGATTGGTGAGCTTCGTCACTACTGGCCCCTGGTGTTCTGTGCCTTCGGCCTGTCCAGACTGCTGCACCGCCACCACTTGCCCGGCATGCTGTTCGGCCTGGGATTCATCGCCCTTGGCGTCGGGCTGACCCTGCAGAATCTCGGCCTGGTTCAGCATGTCATGGCCATCCTGCTGCCGGCCTTCCTGATCCTTGCCGGGCTGGCGGTGATGACACGCGGACTGGCACCGCGCCGCGTCCCCCGCCGCGACCGCGGCGGCAGAGGACACAGCCCGCTGGGAGAACCCGTACTGGCACACGATGCCAGTCTGCAACTCTCCGCCACCATGAGCGGCCTCAACCATCGGTGCGATTCACAAGACTTTCAGGGCGGCACGCTCAATGTGGTCATGGGTGGCATCGAGCTGGACCTGCGCCAGGCATCGATCAGCAACCAGGCCACCCTGCAGGTCAATGTCGTCGGCGGCGGGATCAAGATCCGCATCCCGCATGACTGGCAGCTGCAGTTGAACATCTCTCCGGTGCTCGGCGGCATCGAGGACAAGACCGTCCCCCCGATGCACAGTGACAAAATCCTGCTGCTGCAAGGCGAGGTCGTGCTGGGCGGCATCGAGATCGGCCACTGAGCCCGCCGCATGCATCCGATTCTGGCCGATGTGCGCAAACTGCTGTTGTATGGCCTGGCCTGCCTGCTGGGCGGCCTGGTCTTTGCCTCGCTGCTGATCTTCAGCGATCAGGCTGACACAGGACAGGCCCTGCTGTTTGCCCTGCCATTGAGCCTGCTGTGCGGCTTCGCCCTGCTGTCCGCCTACCCCTTGTGCCGGGCCCGTCCGGCAGCACGCCGCACGCTGGCCGCCACCTTCTGGCTGTTCACCAGCACGGCCGTGGTCTGGGCCGGCATCTGGCTGGCCATGGCACTGGCCTGGAATGTCGCCGCCGGCGTCCTGCTGGGCCAGCCCGGCGCATTGATGCCGCTGGATGCCAATCTGCGGCTGATCCTGTTTCTGGCCGGGGTGGCACTGTATCTGCTCTCGCTGCTGACCCACGAAGTCCTGATCGCATTCGGCAACCTGCAACAGGCCCTGACCGCCGAAGCAGAATCACGCCTGATGGCACGCGATGCCGAAATGCGCCTGCTGCGCAGCCAGATTGATCCGCACTTCCTGTTCAACAGCCTTAACTCGATCAGCGCCCTCACCAGCCTCGATCCGGCGGCAGCTCGCGACATGACCATTGATCTGGCACAGTTTTTCCGCCGCACCGTGGCACTATCGGGCCGCGACACCATCAGCCTGAGTGAAGAACTGGCGCTGTGCGAACACTATCTGGCCATTGAGCAACGTCGCTTTGGCAGCAAGTTGCAACTGTCGTGGCAAATCGATCCGGCGGCCCGCCCGTGCCAGCTGCCGCCCCTGACCTTGCAACCCTTGCTGGAAAACGCCCTCAAGCATGGCATCCGCCAGCTCGACCAGGGCGGCACCGTCCATATCGAAGCCTCGCTGCGTGACACCTGGCTGCACCTGGCCGTCAGCAACCCCTTGCCCGCCGCCCCGGTGGTCGCCAGTGACAGCGGACATGGGCTGAATCATTGTCAGGCACGACTGGGGAGCCAATACGAACAACGAGCCCGGCTGACCTGGCAACGCCATGATGGTCAGTTCCGGGTCGAGATCACCCTGCCATCCGAGGAGCCCCGCGCATGAGCACCACCCTGAGCGTGCTGATTGCCGATGATGAACCACTGGCACGCCACCTGATCCGCGACTATCTGCAGGCACACACTGACCTGACCATCATCGCCGAATGCGAAGACGGCCTGCAGACCGTGCAAGCGATCAGCACGCTGGCCCCGGATCTGGTCCTGCTCGACATCCAGATGCCCAAACTGACCGGGCTGGAAGTACTGGCACTGAGCGGACGACGCCATGGCGTCATCTTCACCACCGCCTATGAGGCCCACGCCCTGCAGGCTTTCGACCTGCATGCCGTGGACTATCTGCTCAAGCCATTCTCGCAACGTCGCTTCGACGAGGCCCTGGACAAGGCCCGTGCCCTGCAGGGGCAAAGCAGACCGGCCCTGAACGCCTTGCTCCAGAGCCAGCAGCCACTGCGCCGCATCCTGATCCGCGAGCGCGAACAGGTCCATGTGCTGGCCGTGGAGGAGATCGATTACATCGAGGCGCAGGACGACTACATTGCCATTTGCAGTCAGGGAAAAAGCTGGCTGAAAACCCAGCGCCTGAGTGACATCGAAACCCAGCTCGACCCACAGGTTTTTGTGCGCGTGCACCGCTCCTATCTGATCAACCTGACACGCCTGCAGGCCATCGAGCGTCATGGGCGCGACGGCCATGCCGCGCGCCTGCAGGGCGGCAAGCTGGTGCCGATCAGCCGCGCCGGCTACGAACGGATACGTGGCGTGATCTAGGCCCCCCTGGTTCCCTGACCGCCCCCTCAGACAAACAAATCATCCAGCGGATTGGCCTTTGGCCCTTTTCCCTGACGCGGGGCCGGCCGGCAAGTGAACTGCTCCTCAATATGGTCCCGATAGACACTCCAGGCCGAAGCCGAGCCGGCCAGCCGTTGCCAGAGCGCTTCGCTCACCCCGCTGTAATCCAGACACCGGCCATCCTCCAGCTCGACACGCAGCGTGCGGCTGGCACGGTCATAGCCCGCGGTTCGCAGCTTGCCGGCATTCAGGTGTTTCATTTCCATGCAAGTCTCCTGTTGGATAATACGCACAGCACGTCAAGACAAAAATGTGTCAATCATTTTCACGTATACGCCATATAAGTTCGTAAAATGACAAAATTGCGACACATCAAGCCTCCGATTCGCTGACAAAGATCAAGCAAGCAAGGTTTGCTTCCGAATCAAGACAATTGTTGATTCAGGTAAAAGAGTTTGTCGATTTTTGGGCTGAGTATTCCATATGAATCAGGTGCCCGCTGCGTCCGCGACGCCCCGGGAGATAACAATTTACCCAGCTCTTGGATACCTCTCCATGAAAGTCGATCAAGCGAAATACCCTGGCATTCCCTGTGTCATTCACGGTAATGGTGCTGTCGCGCATGTGATGAATCATGTCTGCGGTGGTGTCATCGGTTACCCGATCACCCCGTCGACCGAAATTGCCGAGCTGTTCGAGGCAGCCCGTGCCGACGGCAGTGTCAATGTCTGGGGCAAACATCCGTTCTTCTTCAGCCCGGAAGGCGAACACTCGGCGCAAAGTGGCGCGCTGGGCGCGGCACTGACCGGCGGGCAATACATCTCCAATGCGTCCTCCAGCCAGGGCATCCTGTATGCCATGGAATCGCATTACGTCACGGTCGGCAAGAAAGTCGGCGGTTTCGTGCTGCAAGTGGCCGCGCGTGTGGTCTCGCGCCATTCGCTCAACGTGATGGCCGGCCATGACGACGTCTACGCCCTGCTGTCCGCCGGCTATACCATCCTGTTCGGCGCTAACCCGCAGGAAGCGGCAGACCTGGCCGCCATCTCCTACCGACTGTCTGCCGACTCGCTGATCCCGGTAGCCAACGCCATGGATGGCTTCTCTACCAGCCACATGCTGAGCGAAGCCTGTCTGCCCGAGCCGGAACTGCTGGCAGAGTTTATCGGCGACCCGCAGGCCTATATCAAGGCCCCGACCCTGGCGCAGGAAATGCTGTTCGGTGCCAAGGGACGCGTGGCCCAGCTGCGCCAATACCTGGACAACCAGCGCGCCGACCTGACCGATGCACAATATGCGGCACTGGACACCTACCTGAACCAGCATGCCGAGGCCATCGAACAGGATGCCGAAGGCAAGCTGCTGGACGACACGCTGGCCTGGCTGCCGGCCGAACTGCAGCGCCCGTGGCGCCGCCAGTGGCGCAATGCCCATGCCAAGGGCACGCGCCAGCGCGTCCCGGCCCTGGTCGACATCAACAACCCGGGGCTGACCGGCCCGGTACAAAACCAGCCGGACTTCCAGGCTGGTGCCATCGACCACCGCACTCACTTTGTCAGCGCCGTTCCCGCCATGGTGCGTCAGGCCATGGCCGAATACTCGGCACTGACCGGTCGACACTATGCGCCGATCCACACCTTCCATTGTGACGATGCCGAAACCGTCATGGTCGGCCTGGGCTCGGTCACCGAAGACGTGGAAGCCGTGGTCAGCCACCTGCGCGCCAAGGGCGAGAAGGTCGGCCTGGTCGCCGTCAAACTGCTGCAACCGTTCCCGGAAGCCGAAATCGTTGCTGCCCTGAAGGGCAAGAAGGCGGTCATGGTGCTGGAACGCTCGGAACAGACCGCCCTGAGCAGCCTGGTCACCCAGGCGCTGTTCAAGGCGCGCGAAAACGCCGACCAGCTGCGCTATGAAGGCATCGACGCCATCGAGCAGCTGCCGATGCTGACTACCGCCATCTTCGGCCTGGGTGGTCACGACCTGCAGCCGCGTCACCTGATTGCCGCCTTCCACCATCTGGCCAGTGGCAACCCGGCTCCGCTGGTCTACCTTGGCAGCCAGTTCTTCTCCAAGGATCCGTCGCCGCGCATGGCCGAGCTGCAGGCCCGCCTGAAAGCGGCCTATCCGGAAACCGAGCGCATGGCGCTGGAAACCGGCGACAATCCGCGGCTGCTGCCGGACAGCGCCTTCCGCATCCGCTTCCACTCGGTAGGCGGCTACGGCACCATCGCCTCCGGCAAACTGCTGACCGACATCCTGGCCGGTGCACTCGACCTGCACTCCAAGGCCGCACCGAAATACGGCTCGGAAAAGAGCGGCGCCCCGACCAACTACTACATCACCCTCAGCCCGGAACCGATCAAGATCACCAACGCCGAGCTGGAAGATGTCGAAATCGTCATCTCGCCCGACCACAAGGTATTCAGCCACACCAACCCGCTGCGCGGCCTGGCCAGGGGCGGCACCTTCATCCTGCAATCCAACGCTTCGCCGGAAGAAATCTGGCGCGAGCTGCCGCAGGCCGCACGCCAGACCATCCGTGACAAGCAGATCCGCTTCCTGGTGATCGATGCCTTCAGCGTGGCCAGCAAACACTCGCCGTCTCCGGCCCTGGCCACCCGCATGATGGGCATTGCCTTCATCGGCGCGGTAGCCGGTCATGTGCCGCAAGTGTTGGCCGGCACCGAGCGCGAGGTCCTGCTCGACAAGATTGCCAAGCAGATTGCCAAGAAGTTCGGCAGCAAGGGCGAGGCCATTGTCGAAGGCAATATGAACGTCATCCGTGACGGGATTGCCGCCACCCTGCCGCTCGACTACGACTCCGCGGCACTGCGCGCCATCGACGGAGAACCGGCCAAGGTCTCGTTTGCCGGTCCGGAGCTGTCGGCCGCCATGTGCCGCCGTGCCGGCAGCGCCGCCACCGGTGGTCTGTTCGACAAGGAATACTTCGAGGAAATGGTGGCCAAGCCATTCCGCAGCGGCACCATCGGTGAAGCACCGGTACTGCCGGGTATCGGCATGTTCATGCCGACCGGGACCGCCGGCGCCAAGGACAAGGGACTGTTCCGCCGCACCGTACCGGATTTCGATCCGGCACAGTGCACCGGCTGTATGGAATGCACCATGGTCTGTCCGGATGCCGCCATGCCGTCCGCCGTGCATGACATTCACGAACTGCTGCGTGGCGCCATCGGTCAGCTCGAGCTGACCGGCGCCCAGCGCGAAACCATGCACAATCAGGTGTTCGCGCTGGTCGAAGCCATCCGCGCCGCCTACCGCGACCACCAGGCCGAGCGGCCCTTCCATGAGCATGTCGAAGCCGCCGTCGCCACCCTGGGCGAGCTGTCACCGGCCCTGCGCAGCCACTACCAGCAAATGGTCGCCAAACTGGCCGACTACCCGGTGGCGCGTACCAAGCCGTTCTTCGATGCCATGGAAAAGGCCCAGCCGGGTACCGGCGGTCTGTTCAATGTCAGCATCGACCCGTGGAAGTGCTCCGGCTGTCTGGAGTGCGTGGATGTCTGTGGTCCGGGTGCCCTCAAGGCGCGCGATCAGGACAACGCCCTGTTCGACACCCTGCAACGCCGCTTCGCCTTCCTGGCCAAACTGCCGAGCACCCCGGAACGCTTTGTCAACGAAGCACTGGAACAAGGCGGCGACATCAAGCGCCTGATGCTGGTACGTGACAACTACTACGCCACCACCGGCGGCCACGGCGGCTGTCGCGGTTGCGGTGAAGTCACCGCTATCCGGCTGGTGATGTCCACCAGCCAGGCCATCACCGAGAAGCGTCGCCGCCTGCACACCCGCCAGCTGGAGCAGATCATCGCTGCGCTGGAAGACAAGCGCGACGCCCTGCCGGCCGGCGACCAGACCCGCGAACGGCTGAGCCAGCTGAGTGCCAAGCTGGAAAACCAGCTCTACCAGATGGAGAGCGGTCCGACCGGCAACGGCCAGAGTGGCACGGTGATTGCCAACGCCACCGGCTGCAGCAGCGTCTATGCCTCGACCTTCCCGTTCAACCCCTATAACGACCCGTGGGTCAACAGCCTGTTCCAGGATGCCCAGCCGCTGGCCAAGGGGATGTTCGAAGGGATTGCCGCCCAGAAAACCGAGCTGGTGCGTGCCCTGCGTCAGGCACAACTCGAACTGGCCGGCGAATACCGTGCAGAAGAGCACGACAGCGTGCTGCGCTACCTCAACTGGAGCACCTTCACGCCGGAAGAGCTCAAGCTGCTGCCGACCGTGATGACCATCGGCGGTGACGGGGCCAACTACGACATCGGCTTCGGTGCCCTGTCGCGCATCCTGGTCAGCGGTACGCCGATCAAGATCATGGTGCTCAATACCGGCGCCTACTCCAACACCGGCGGTCAGGCCTCGACCTCCAGCTATGTCGCTCAGGACTCCGACCTGGCCCGCTTCGGCAAGGCCCACCACGGCAAGCACGAACAGCGCAAGGAACTGGCGCTGATCGCCGCCTTCCACGGCAATGTGTTCGCCTGTGTCAGCAGTACGGCCCTGCACGGTCACTTCCTGAAAAACACCCTGGCCTATCTGGAGTACACCGACGGCCCGGCCATGCTCGACGTCTACACGCCTTGCCAGGGCGAACACGGCATTGCCGACCGCGCCTCGGCCGAGCATTCGCGCCTGGCGGTGGAAAGCCGCATGTGCCCGGTCTTCGTCCATGATCCACGCCGCGGCAAGACGCTGTTCGAGCGCCTGTCGCTGGAAGGCAACCCGGATCTGGACAAGACCTGGAGCAAGACCACGCTGGAATATCTGGATGAGGAAGGCAAGCTGCAACTGATGGAAGTGGCCCTGACCCCGGCGCAGTTCGCCCTGGGAGAAAACCGCTTCAAGAAACAGTTCAGCAAGCTCGATGACAGCGCCGATGCCGTCCCGGTCGATGCCTACGTCGAACTCAATCCGGAAGCCCGCGATGGCAAGACGCCGTTCATCTATGCCGTGGATGGCAAGCGTCGCCTGACCCGTCTGGCCGTGTCAGACGAGATCGTGGCCCTGACCGAAGACCGTCGTCGCAACTGGCAACTGCTGCAAACCCTGAGCGGTCGTCAGGTCGCCGTGATGAACGAAAACCATCGTGCCGAACTGGAAGCCCTCAAGCAGCAATACCTGCAAGCGGTCGAACAGCGCGAATCGTCGATCGACGCCATGGCCCGCACCATGGCCGACCTGGCCACCGCCAGCAAGGCCCCGGCCAGCATTGGTCAGATCCCGATCGTCGCTGTCGGCGGTCAGCCGGCGGCCGCCGCCAGTGCCGCCGCTCCGGCGGCAGCAGGCGATGCCCTGCTGGTCTTCGACGATAACGATCACACCAAGTGCACCAGCTGCAACACCTGCTATCAGGAACTGCCGGAGCTGTTCGAAAAGACCCGGGTGGTCGTCGAGGGCGAAAGCCGCGACGTGGCCCAGCTGATCCCGGGCGCCCTGGACAAGGTGACTGTCACCGACGATCTGAAGAGCCGCGTGGCCCGCGTGATCGCCAATTGTGATGCCGAGGTGATTCGATGAACCCGAACACAAGCGCTTTCAACCCGGCAGACCTGCAGCGTTTCGTTGCGGTCGGCGACGACCTGGCGCGTTCGCGCGAGGAAGTCGCCCGCCTCGAGGAAACCGAGGCTGTCGAGGCTTACAAACGGCAGATGGCGCTGCTGCAGCGCCGTCTGATCAACCAACCCGAGTCATTCCGCGAGCTGTTCATCGGCGACGGCATGCAGGCGGTGGTATGGGAATTCCAGCAGGACGAGCTGGGGGGCGACTTCGTACAAGCCTTCTGGCAAGCCCTGCTGCGCGAAGACGACACCGCCCTGCTGCTGATGCGCTTTGTCTGGAACCTGCCGCTGAAACTCAAGCGCAAGTTCATCCAGGGCATCGACCAGCACCTGTCCGGGCGCTACCCGATGTTCAAGGGCCTGTCGGAAAACTGGCCGGCGCAGAGCTACATTCCGCCCTATGTGCGCTCGGCGGAAGAACGCTCGGACGACTTCGGCCTGGTCAACCAGGGCTATCTCGGCTACATGAACGTCGGCTTCTCTGCCCGTGAAGTTGACCTGTTCGTCTGGCTCGAGGCACTGCGTGACAAGCAGTGCCATGAACGCCCGTGCGAACTGGGCGAGCACGTCGAAGGCAAGGCGGAGAACAAAGGCGGTTGCCCGGTCAAGATCCATATCCCGGAAATGATCGCCCTGCTGGGCACTGGTCGCTTCCACGAGGCCATGAAGCTGATCGAGAGCTGCAACCCGCTGCCCAACGTCACCGGTCGTGTCTGCCCGCAGGAACTGCAGTGCCAGGGCGTCTGTGCACACCAGAAGCAGCCGATCGAGATCGGCCAGATCGAGTGGTTCCTGCCGCAGCGCGAGAAGGTGCGCCAGGCAGGCCAGGCCATCCCGACCGATCTGCTCAACGACCCGTGGCTGACGGCCAGCAAGCCACCGATTGCGGTGGTCGGCTCCGGTCCGTCCGGTCTGATCAATGCCTACCTGCTGGCCGCCGAAGGCTTCCCGGTCACCATCTTCGAAGCCTTCCACGAACTGGGTGGCGTGCTGCGCTACGGCATTCCGGAGTTCCGCCTGCCCAACGAGCTGATCGATGACGTGGTCGGCAAGATCAAGCGCCTGGGTGGCCGTTTTGTCACCAACTTCGTGGTCGGCAAGACCGCCAGCATCCAGTCGCTGAAAGACGCCGGCTTCTACCGTGTGTTTGTCGGCACCGGTGCCGGCCTGCCGCGCTTCATGAACGTGCCCGGCGAGCATCTGCTCAACGTGATGTCGGCCAACGAGTTCCTCACCCGCGTCAACCTGATGCAGGGTCTGAAGAACGAGTTCGCCACCCCGCTGCCGGAAACCCGTGGCAAGGAAGTGGTGGTCATCGGCGGTGGCAACACCGCCATGGACTCGGCCCGTACCGCCCGTCGCCTCGGCGCCAACGTCACCATTCTCTACCGTCGTACCCGTGACGAAATGCCGGCCCGGGTGGAAGAGCTGCACCACGCGCTGGAAGAAGGCATTCACCTCAAGGTGCTGCGTGCACCGAGTGAATTCCTCGGCGATGACAAGACCCATTTTGTCCGCCACGCCCGCCTGGAAGTCATGGCCCTGGGCGAGCCGGATGCCTCCGGCCGCCGCAGTCCGAAACCGACCGGCGAGAGCGAGCTGATGGCCGTCGATCTGGTGATCATGGCACTCGGCAACGATGCCAACCCGATCATCAAGGACTCGGAACCCCGTCTGAAAACCACTCGCTGGGCCACGCTGGAAGTCAGCGGCGGCTCGCAGCAGACCTCGCTGGAAGGCGTGTTCTCCGGTGGCGACGCCACCCGCGGCGGCTCCACCGCCATCCGTGCGGCAGGTGACGGTCAGTCGGCCGCCCGCGAAATTCTCGGCACCATCGATTGCACCACAGATGAAATCCGCGACCGGGTCAGCCGCGCGCGTCACTACACCGAACTGGGGGCCGAACCGCATACCATCGTCGACCGCAAGGAACTGGCGACCGGCATCGTCGAGATTGAGGTCCGGGCACCGCTGGTGGCACGCACCGCACGGGCAGGTCAATTTGTGCGGGTGCTGGCCTGGCCCAAGGGCGAGCTGATTCCGCTGACCCTGGCTGACTGGAATGTCGAGAAAGGCACCATCACCCTGGTGATCCAGGGCGTCGGCGCCAGCAGTATCGCCATCAATCGCATGCAGGTGGGCGAAGCCTTTGCCGGCATCGCCGGACCGCTGGGCCTGCCGAGCCAGCTGCACCGCTACGATGACAACGCCACGGTGGTATTCACCGCCGGTGGTGTCGGTCTGCCGCCGGTGTACCCGATCCTGCGTGAGCATCTGCGCATGGGCAACCACTGCACCCTGATTTCCGGGGTACGCAGCGCGGACCTGGCCTTCTGGGACGGCCCGACCGACCGTGTGGCCATGCTCAAGGCCGAGTTCGGCGATCTGCTCGAGGTGATCTACACCAGTAACGACGGTTCACTCGGCATGCAGGGCTTTGTCACCACGCCGCTGCAACAGATGCTGGACGACAACCAGGCCGGCAAGGGCCGTCCGATCGCCGAAGTCATCACCATCGGCCCGCCGATGATGATGCGTGCCGTCTGCGACCAGACCCGCCCTTACCAGGCCAAGACCGTGGCCAGCCTCAACTCGATCATGGTCGACGCCACCGGCATGTGCGGTGCCTGCATGGTGCCGGTCAATGTCGACGGCAAGCTGGTCCGCAAGCACGCCTGCATCGACGGCCCGGAAATCGACGGCCATGTCATCGACTGGGACAAGTTCCTGCCGCGCTTCGGTCAGTTCAGGAAACAGGAAGCCGACAGCCTGAACGAACACCGTTACGGCGCCTGACCCCTCTTGGTCTCAAACCACAACGCCACCCCTTGGGGTGGCGTTTTTGCATTGCGTCGCGGGATGGCAGCGATGAATCGCCAAGGCAGGGAAGACGAACAGCCACTCAAGCAAGGCAGCCATCATCGCTGCGTTTCTCCATATTCTCGCCCGTTCATTGATCCATCTGATTTTTTGCCGACTTCGCTTGGCGAACAGCGATCTGTTCTTTGGCTGCCCGGGCAGCGTTGATCCAGCCACCCCATGAACCGTAACAGGCCATAGAACACGAACCACATACCGACAGCAACGCCTGCCGAAAGCCCAATGCCAGATAAGGTGAAGAGCTTCTTCTCCTGATGTGAGTCGATGAGATCCAGCGCGATGCCATAAACCAATAGCGCGAGCGCACAGATTGAGGCCCCCTTGCGCGCACTGACTTTGCCCCGGGCGAACTGACCGCCGATATGACCACAAATGACATCGACCCAGAAAGACACCCACTCCAGCAAGAAGATCAATATCATGGCCCCCATCGTGAACGAGAGAGGGGCCGCGCTGAGCACGGCCCCGAAAGAAGCGAGCGTCCACGCCAACACGCCTGGACAGCCGCCTGCCCATGGCATCAAGCAGACTGCAGCATGAAAGACCAGACTCCGGCTGATTAGTGCCCGCCCCCACCCCCGGCCGAGCCGAACGGCGGTCGTGTCTGCCAGATCGCCACGATCAGGCCGAAAAACACCAGCGCAATCAGCCAGAACACCTCGGTGGTCGCCACCATGGCGCTTTGCTGATGCACCATGCCGGACAACTGGCGCCAGGCAGCTTCGCCCTGCAGCCCCAACTGCCCCAGACCATCCAGATAGCGTTGAGTTGAATCGCTGTAAATGGACAGGTTCTCCGCCAGCCGGGCCTCATGCATCTGGGTACGGTGATCCCAGACCGTCACCACGATGGCCGTGCCCATGCTGCCGGACAGGGTGCGAAAGAAATTCGACAGCCCGGAAGCCGCAGCCAGTCGGTTGGGTTCGATGCCGGACAGGATGATCTGATTGATCGGCACAAAGAAGCAGGCGGTGGCGACCCCCTGTACCACACGCGGCAACATGATCTGCCCCAGCGAAGTATCCAGATTGAAGGTTGAGAACCAGTAGGAAGTCAGACCGAAAATCACGAAGGCCAGGGTCGACAGCCAGCGCAGATCGACCTTCTGCATATTGCGCCCCACCAGCGGCGAACAGATCAGCGCCAGAATGCCGATGGGCGCGGTGGCAATCCCGGCCCAGGTCGGGGTATAGCCCATCACCGTCTGCAACCACAGCGGAATCAGCACCGTCATGCTGAAGAAAGACATGAACCCCAGCCCCAGCGCCAGCACGCCATAGCGGAAATTGCGATGCTGAAACAGGCTCAGATCCACCAGCGGATGTTCATCACCGTGCTCCCAGATCACCAAGAGGGTCAACCCCACCACGGCAATGATGGCCAGCACCACGATCACCGGCGAATTGAACCAGTCCAGATCATTGCCGTTATCCAGCATCAGTTGCAGGCAGCCCACCCCCAGTACCAGCAGCATCAGCCCCGGCAAATCGAATGGCCCCCGGATGGTCGGGGTTTCGTGCTTGTGCAACAGCGTCCAGGTGACCATGGCGGAAAACAGCCCGATCGGCGCGTTGATGTAGAAGATCCACGGCCAGGTCAGGTTGTCGGTGATATAGCCGCCCATCAGCGGGCCGAAGATCGGCGCCACCACCACCGTCATCGCCCACAGGGCCATGGCCATACCACGCTTTTGTGGCGGAAAATTCGACAGCAGCAGGGTCTGCGACAAAGGCACCATTGGCCCGGACACCAGTCCCTGCAGAAAACGGAAAGCCACCAGCATCGGCAGGCTGGTGGCCAGCCCACACAGGGCTGAAGCCAGGGTGAACAGCAGCACCGATGCCACAAAAGTCCGCACCTCGCCAAAGCGGCGGGCGATCCAGCCGGTCATCGGCACCACAATGGCCGCGGCCAGGCCATAGGAGGAAATCACCCAGGTACCGTCATTGGCACTGGCGCCGAGGTTGCCGGCAATGGTCGGTACCGCCACATTGGCGATCGAGGTATCCAGCACCTCCATAAAGGTCGAAAACGCCACGGCGATGGTAAACAACACCAGCACTGACGGGCTCATGCCCTGCCCTGCCTGACTCATGACCGCCCTTTCCGGCCCTGAGGCTCAAATGACCGCTGATCATCGATATATAGCATCCCGCTGATCTTCGATCATTCGTCACAAAAAAGATGATTCAATTTGCCACCATCACGACAAGCCGACAGACCGTCTCCGTCAGACCGAGTTGGACAGTCCATCGCGTGGCGGCGTGTCCGTGCCGGAATGGCACCTTGAACGACATGTCGGGGTGGCTCAGGACGGGTGAGACTACGCCACCACACCCCCATCAACACAAGCCTTCGCGCACACTCACCACCACCTCGCCGCGCTCGCGCAACACCTCGGCGACCAGGCCATTGAACGCCACATATTCTTCCTGGTCGATCCCGCCGGGGAACAGATCACACAGTGACAAAGCATCGGCAAAGTAGGCCGTACCATGCAGATCCATCAGATGGGCAATGTACTTTTTCAGCAAGGCACGATACATGGCAACCTCCGTGGCGACAGTCTGGTAGTTCTAATATCGACTATTTTCACCAGGAGTTTAGTGACCCTTTACCCCCCCCGGTGTCGGCATCAGGGACGATAGGCAAGCAAAAACGTCTCGACCGCCCGCTCGACCGTCTGCGGGATCGGGGGGAGCTGCGCCAGCTCGCTGGCGCCGAATAGCAAGGGGTCCAGAATTTCCGCGCGCAACAGGGCCATCATGTGACAGCTGGCGACCCGCGGATCAGTCTGACGTAATGCACCGCGCTCCATGCACGACTGCAGATACTGCGCCAGCTTGATCTCTCCATCATGAGGCCCCTGCAGATAGAAGCGCCGGCCAACATCGGTACGCCCTGACTCGGCATACAACACCCGGATCAAGGTGATCAGGCGCTGCTGGCTGATGAAGCCGATGAATGACTCGCCGAAGGTCTGCAGGGTCTGCCGCAGGGGCTGCTGCGCATCCAGCCCTTCAAACAGGGGATGGATGGCGGTCTCGGCAAAGCGGTGCATCACCTCGAGGAACAGATCCTCCTTGGAGGCGAAATAATTGTAGAGCGTGGCCTTGGAACCGCCGACACGGGCAGTGATCTCCGACATCGAGGCCAGCTCGAACCCCTTCTCGCGGAACACCTCCTCCGCCAC
Source organism: Paludibacterium sp. B53371 (assembly GCF_018802765.1). Classification (NCBI taxonomy): domain Bacteria; kingdom Pseudomonadati; phylum Pseudomonadota; class Betaproteobacteria; order Neisseriales; family Chromobacteriaceae; genus Paludibacterium; species Paludibacterium sp. B53371. The sequence goes on along the minus strand of NZ_CP069163.1, from coordinate 982,449 downwards.
ATCCAGGATGGCCTGGCGACGGATCTCAGACTTGGCTCGCATGACACACTCACTTTCATTAACTGAACCTGTTGGTACAGTTTCTCTTGACAGCGGCATTTTGTCAATTCAGACTGTACCGTACAGTTTAGTTAAAAGAGGTGATCGTGAGATCGAACCGCATGCATTTACCCCGAATTGCCCAAGGTTCCGGCTTGCTGGTGCTGGCTTGCACGCTGGCACTGGCAGGCTGCGCCCAGTTACCGGCCCATCCGGCACTCCCCGAGATACAGGCGCCCGCAGCCGGCTGGGCAGACAACCTGCCACAGAACGCCAGCGCCTGGCCGGCTGACGACTGGTGGACTGCCTATGGCGATCCGCAACTGGACAGTCTGATCCGCGAGGCCCTGGTCAGCGCCCCGAGTCTGGCCGTGGCCGATGCCCGCCTGAAGCAGGCGGCAGCCAACCTGGACAGCAGTGACGCCGACACCTTGCCGCAAGTCTCGGCCAACGCCGACATCAGCTCGGCCAAGCAAAGCTATAACTACCTGACGCCGAGAGCGATGTTGCCCAGTGGCATGCACGGTTATGCACGCAGCACCCTGGACTTCAGCTGGGAGCTGGACTTCTGGGGAAGAAATCGTGCTGCCCTGGCCGCCGCGACTTCTGAGCGCGATGCCGCCGCGGCGGAAGCCGCTCAGGCAAGACTGGTGCTGACCACGGCCATCACCAGTGCCTATGCCGAACTGGCCCGTCTGTTCGCGGCGCAGGATACCGCCATCGCCGCCACGGCCGTGCGCAGCCAGACCGCGACCCTGTTCCGCCAGCGCTACGACAATGGTCTGGAAACCCTCGGCAGCGTGCGTCAGGCCGAAGCGCGTACCGCCTCCTCACGGGCAGAGGTCAAAAGTCTGGCCGAAAAAATCGAATTGCAGCGCAATCAACTGGCGGCGCTGATGGGCAAGAGCCCGGATCGGGGCCGCACCATCAGTCGTCCGCAGATGAATCTGGCCCGACCGCTGGGTCTGCCGGACACGCTGGCCCTCAATCTGCTGGGACGTCGTCCGGATGTGGTGGCAGCCCGTCTGCGCGCCGAGGCGGCCAGCCGTCGTATCGATGTCGCCCAGGCAGCCTTCTACCCGAACGTCAATTTGAATGCCTTCATCGGATTGCAGTCGCTGGGCCTGGGTCAACTGACCAAGGCCGGCTCCGAAATCGGCAGCGTCGGTCCGGCGATCTCGCTGCCGATCTTCAACGGCGGCCGCCTGCGTGCCCAGTATCGCGGCGCAAGGGCAGAGTACGAAGAAGCAGTGGCCAACTACCAGCAAACCGTGACCGAAGCCCTGCATGGCGTGGCAGATGCCGCCATGAGCCAGCGGGCACTGGGGCCCCAGCTCGGCGATACCGCCGACGCGGTACAAGCCGCCAAAGATGCCTGGCGTATCGCCCAGCAGCGCTATCAGGGCGGCCTGTCGACTTACATCGAAGTCCTGAGTGCTGAAGACAACTTCCTCGCCAACCAGCGGGCACTGACCGATCTGCAATCCCGTGCCCTGACCCAGGATGTCGCGCTGGTGCGCGCCCTGGGTGGCGGCTTCCGCTCCGAATAATGATTGAAGAAAGACCACTATGAATCTCGCAAATCCGAATCAGCGCCGCCGTCTGTTTATCCTGCTGGCCGGCGCCTGCGTCGCCGCTGCCGCTGGCTTTGGCGCTTACTGGTTGCTGTATGCCTCGAACTTTGTTTCCACCGACAACGCCTATACGGCAGCGGAAGTGGCGCTGGTCACGCCGGCCGTCGGCGGCACCGTGGCGCGCGTCAATGTTGTCGACACCCAGAAGGTGCGCCGCGGCGATGTCCTGGTCGTGATCGACAATACCGATGCCACCCTGGCCTTGCAGCAGGCAGAGGCCGAGTACGGCCGCGCCGTGCGCAAGGTGCGCGGCATGGTCGCCACGGATGCCGGGCTGGAGGCACAGATTGACGCGCAACTGGCCGCCCAGACGCGCGCCACAGCGCAACTGCAGGCTGCACAGGCCGATTTTGAGCGTGCCAGTATCGACCTCAAGCGGCGCCAGGCACTGGCCGGCACCGGCTCGGTCTCGGGTGAGGAGCTGACTCAGGCCCAAAATGCCTTTGCCTCGGCGCAGGCCAATCTGAGCGCAGCGCGTGCGGCGACGCTGCAGGCCCATGCCAACCGCGCGGCCGCGGTCGGCCAGCGTGATGCCAACCATGTGCTGATTGATAACAGCAGTGTCGAGGCCAACCCCGAGGTAGCCCTGGCGCGCGCCAAGCGCGATCAGGCGCGGGTGGATCTTGAGCGCACCATCGTGCGTGCGCCGGTCGACGGGGTGGTGGCACGACGCCAGGTTCAGATCGGCCAGCGTGTCCAGGCCGGTTCGGTGCTGCTGTCGGTGGTGCCGCTGGCACAGATGCATGTGGATGCCAACTTCAAGGAAGTCCAGCTGACCGATGTGCGCCCCGGACAAAAGGCCGAGGTGACGGCGGACCTCTATGGCAGCAGCGTACGCTATCACGGGGTGGTGGCCGGGTTTGCCGGGGGTACCGGTTCGGCCTTCGCCATGATTCCGGCACAAAACGCCACAGGCAACTGGATCAAGGTGGTTCAGCGTCTGCCGATCCGCATCCAGCTGGACCCGGCTGAACTGGCACGTCACCCCCTGCAGGTCGGGCTGTCGATGCAGGTGCGAATCGACACCCGCGACGGCAAGTAAGGAGCCGGTATGTCGACAACGACTGAATTGCCCTCCGGGGAAGAACCCCTGCATGGTGTCTGGTTGCTGCTGGCCGCCCTGGCGCTGGCAGCCGCCAATTTCATCGCCGTGCTGGATACGACGATTGCCAACGTCTCGGTCTCCAACATCGCCGGCGCCCTGGGGGTGACCTCGAGCCAGGGCACCTGGGTGATTACTTCGTATGCCGTTGCCGAAGCCATTACCGTGCCACTGACCGGCTGGCTGGCGGCCCGCTTTGGCGCCGTCAGGGTGTTTGCCACCTCGATGGCCCTGTTCGGCCTGTGTTCAGCGCTGTGCGGCCTGTCCAATTCGCTCGGGATACTGGTAGCCGCACGGGTGCTGCAAGGTTTGTCCGGTGGGCCGCTGATGCCCCTGTCGCAGACCCTGCTGCTGCGGATTTTCCCCAAGGACAAGGCCGCGGCCGCCACCGGCATCTGGGCCATGACCACGCTGGTGGCACCGATTCTGGGCCCGATTCTGGGCGGGGTGCTGTGCGACAGCGCTTCCTGGCCATGGATCTTCATGATCAATGTCCCGGTCGCCCTGATCTGCGCCCTGGGGGCCTGGCGCCTGCTCAAGCGCTATGAACAGTCGCTGGCGCGCGCGCCGATCGATCTGACCGGTCTGTGCCTGCTGATTCTCTGGGTCGGGTCGCTGCAGATCATGCTGGATGAAGGCAAAGACCTGGACTGGTTCTCCTCGGTAGAGATCTGCCTGCTGGCCATCGTCGCCGTCGTCGGCTTTCTTGCCTTCCTGATCTGGGAGCTGACGGCAGAACATCCGGTCGTGGATCTCAGGGTATTTCGCCACCGGGGCTACTCGATGAGTCTGGTCACGCTGGTCCTGGCCTTCGGCGCCTTTTTCGGCATCAATGTACTGACCCCGCTGTGGCTGCAAAACTTCATGGGCTACACCGCCACCTGGGCCGGCATGACCACCGCCTGGAGCGGCGTACTGGCCGTCCTGATCGCGCCGGGTGTCGCCGCGCTGTCGATGCGGGTGGACGGCAGACGGCTGGTCTTCATCGGCGTCTGCTGGATGGGACTGGTGACGGCATGGCGCTCGATGGGCACCACAGACATGACCTATTGGCAGATTGCCACCCCCTTGTTGCTGATGGGGCTCGGCATGCCGCTGTTCTTCGTGCCGCTGACCGGACTGGCGCTGGCGGCTGTAGACGAGGCCGAAACAGCCTCTGCCGCCGGCCTGATGAACTTCCTGCGTACCCTGGCCGGCGCCTTTGCCACCTCCATGGTCAGTACCGTGTGGGAAGACCGCATCAAGTACAACCATGCTGACCTGGTGGCGCAGCTGGACAACTCGGGGGAAGCCCTGCGCAGCATGCAGTCAGCCGGCCTGTCGCTGGACAGCATTCGCGGCAGCATGGACCAGATACTCAACGGTCAGGCCGTCATGCTGGCCACCAATCAGGTGTTCCTGGCCATGGCGGGGATCCTGATCTTTGCCGCCAGTTCGATCTGGCTGGCGCCGCGAGCACGACGCATCGTCGAGGGAGCCACCGGGCATTGAACGCCGGGCCGGTGCCGGAGCGCTCCCACGCTCAAGTGCCGGCCTTCAACGCCTGCACCGCGCGCCAGGCCATATCGATGGCCGCATCGGTGTAGGCCCGGCCGGCCGCATCGGCATTGGCCATCACGATGTTGCCATGGCGCTTGCTGGCCAGCAGATGGGCAGGCTTGCCCTGGTAGAGCGCATCTTCATAGACATAGCCGTGCGGCCAGCGATTGACCGTGATCGCGGCAATCTGCTTGTTGGCATCAAAACCATGCGGCCCGTACATGCCAGTCAGTTGCTGACGAATCTGCTGTTCAAACTGGGCAAAGTCGGTCGCCAGCAAATCGGCACGGCCTTGCCGCAACAAATCGGCCACACTGCCCTCGCCAAACGGTGGACAGGGCATGCGGGCCATCAGCAGTACATGCGGCTGATCCGGTGCGCGACGCGGCTGGTACGCCCCCATGCTGACCGGAAAGTCCATTTGCACATACTGAAAATACGAGCCGGGGCAATAGGCCGCCGCCACGCCGCTGCGGGCAATCGGCTGCCAGTTGCGCAGCGCCACCTGGGCATACACCAGCGGCATCTTGATGTTGGCACGCATCGCGGCTTTCTGGTTCGGACTCAGGCTGGGAATGATGTGGGCGGCCATCATGTGCCAGCCGGCCATGACGGTGTGCCGAGCCCGCGCCTCATGCAGCCTGCCGTTTTGCAGGTAACGCACATACGTGCCGCCGGACTGGTTGTCCGCTTGTACGGCCATACTGCTCAGACGGATACGCACGGGCTGATCAGGACGGTCAAGCTGGTTGTAATCAAAGCGCGTGCTCAGGCATTGCTCGGCACTGTCGAAGCGCGCCACGCGCGGCACCAGCTTTTGCACCAATAGACGGGCCAGCGAGGCATTGCCATCCGGGAAATGATAGACATAGCCTTCGTCGTCCTCACGCTCATCATCCGGCGCCAGGCTGTCATCATCCAGTTGCCTGGCCAGCCAGTTGCCATCCGGCAAACCCAGCAAGCCCCCCTCCTGCGCCAGCGCCAGCGACACGCCGTTGCCACCAAGCGCCGCCTCTTCCGCCAGCGTCATCGATAACAGCTTGAGCAGCGCCTTGTCCTCGATGCCATACACCCTACGCAGGAAAGACAGATAGCTTTGGCCATAGAGGCGCTGCTCCCCTTGATCACCCTGGAAGTACTGCATGGCGGCCTTGCCCGGCGACAGCACCTGTTGCAACTTGCTGCGCTGTGCGCTGCTCAGCGGTGCCTGCGACAGGGTACTGGCAAAAGACGGCGGCAGTTGCAGGCCCGGTACCCAGCCACGAATATCCGCAGCCACCGGACTGCTGGTCGGCAGGCCACTGCGCAGCAACGTGGCACGACCAAAATCGGCGGGGTCATAGTAAATGCCGCTGCTAAGTTTGTAGCGCGGAAAAAAGCCCAGGTCATAAGCGTCTTCCAGACGGGTCAGGTTGATCCCGACGCGACGCAAGAGCGCTGCGGCCTGCTTGCTGTAACTGGCCGGATCATCAAAAGACTGAGTACCGCCGTAGCTCAGCAAGGTTCGGCCATCGATGCCGAACTCGTTGCGCTTGGCATGTCCACCAAAATCATCATGGTTATCCAGAATCAGGATGCGGGCATCGGCCTTGACCAGATCACGGTAGTACAGCGCCGCACTGAGACCGCTGATGCCGGCACCAATGATGATCAGATCATATTGTTCCACCGGGCCGCTGACCGGCCCGAAGTCGGGCTTACCCCCCCAGGCCAGCGCATGGGCGGATTCGAAGGCACCCTGATGCGCACCGCGCATGCCGGTGAGCGCAGGCGGATAACCGGCTGCCGCCGGGCCGGTGGCGGCAAAGGCGCCCAGGGGGGCCAGCGCACCGCTGATGCCAGCCCAGGCCAAACCATTCAGAAAATCGCGTCGGGTAATATCGTGCATCCCGCTCCTCCTATCACTGGTCAAAAACAATCCAGACAGCCAACCCTCGTCGGGCCACTTCATCAGTCCAGGCGAGCCGGATCGTCGCCCCCAGCCGCCGGGCCAGCGACTGCACAATGGACAGGCCAAGGCCGGACCCGATCTCGCTGCTGCCGGGAATCCGATAGAACGCATCGAACACCCGCTCACGATCGTCGGGGGCAATACCCGGCCCGTTATCCCGGATCTGAATCACGACTGATTGCGCCTGTTGCGACACCACCAGATCGATCCGCCCCCCCTCCGGGGTATAGCGGATGGCATTCTCAATCAGATTGCGCACCAACAGCGCCAGATCAAATGCCGAGGTGGTCAGCACGATATCTTCGCCCGGCTGCAGTCCGATATCCTGTTGCCGACTCTCAGCCAGTGGCAGCAGATCGGCCAGCACGGTTCGGAACAGCTGATGGAGACTCACTGGTTCCGCGAGTGGCTCAGCATCGGTTTGCGCCCGGGCGAGATCCAGCAGCTTTTCCAGCAACAGCCGCTCGCGCTCAATGCCGATCTTGACCTGATCCAGACGCTCGCGAGCGGCTTCAGACAGCTCGGTGCCGGCCAGGCGCTCGACCTGCAGCGTCAGCGCCGTCAGTGGCGAGCGCAATTCATGCGCCGCATCGGCAATAAAACGCCGCTGCTGCCCGAGCAGGGCGGCAATGCGCGCCAGCAGCCGGTTGATTGAGCGCACAAAGGGTTTGATCTCCGCAGGGATATGCTGCTCGTCCAGTGGAGAGAGCACATCATCACGACGGTCCAGCTCATCGGCGGCCCTGGTGATCGGCACGAAGGTACGTCTGATCAGGATGGCCGTGATCAGCAGCATCAGCGGGATCAGCACCAGAAACGGCATGATGGTACTTTCGGCACTCTCCCGGGCATTTTCATCTCGCAGCCAGGTCGCCTGCGCCACGGCCACCCGCTCCCCGTTGCCCAGGGAGCGAATCAGCACCCGATAGGGTGTGCCGGCACTATCCAGTGTGTAGATCCCGTCCCGCAGCGTGCCGGGCAGGATCAAATGCGGCTGTCCAGGGCGCACAGCCGCCGAGGGATGCCGGTTGAGCGACTGCACGATGACCTGCGAAGAGGGGTCATCTTCATTCACCTCGCCAGTCAGTGGTTCGGTAATCAGGCGCAGGTTGGATTTACCGAGCAGGGAGGCAATCTGGCGCAGGGTTTCATCCTGCAGCTCGTAGGCTTCGTCATACGCCGAACGGAATGAGGAGACCGTGGCCACCATGGCCACCAGCAAGATCGACATGGCTAGCCCCAGCGACAGGCGAAACTGCACCGACGCGGCTAGTCGCGCTTTGAGACCATCCATCCCAACCCCCTGACATTCTTGATCGCCTCATGGCCGAGTTTCTTGCGCAAGGCATGGATCAGAAACGCCACGGCATTGCTCTCGACCTCCTCCCCCCAGCCGTAAATCTTGTCTTCCAGCTCTGCGCGGGAAAAGATCGCCCCCGGCCGCTGCAACAAAGTGTGAAGCAGGGAAAACTCGCGCTGAGTCAGCCTCACCGGCTCCCCCTGCGCGACCTGAGCTTCTTTGCTGAGTACATTCAGCGACAGCAGACCATTGCTCAGCACGCTATCCCCCTGCCCGCCACGGCGCCGGATCACCACCCTCATGCGCGCCAACAGTTCCGCCATGGCAAAGGGCTTGACCAGATAATCGTCGGCGCCCTCATCCAGACCATGCAGCCGGTCCTGCAACTGGTCACGGGCGCTGAGGATCAGCACCGGCAAGGGATTGGCCCGGCTACGCAACTGGCGCAACACCGTCATGCCATCGCACCCTGGCAGCCCCAGGTCCAGCAGGGCCACATCATATAAATCGCTGCCGATATAATTCGAGGCCGTCACCCCATCGCGCACCCAGTCAACCGCATAGGCGGCTTCGCGCAAGGCGGCCTGCACTTCCTCGCCGATCATCGGATCGTCTTCAATCAACAACACACGCATGACAACCTTCTCCGACTTGTTGTTGCTCCAGCCGACAGGACAAAGACAGCTTGCGTATCGGTCTTCATTTAGTTAGCGCCCTTTTCTGCCACCAGGCAAAAAATTTCTCATGCCAGCGCGCCGAAATGTGCGCGACAGCCGGCACAAACCAGCCCGCCACTTCTCCCAGCAATCCCGCCATCAGCGCGCCATAAATCATGGAGGCCAGCACCACCGGCCAGTCGTTCATGCCCAGTCCAATGCGCAAACCGGCAATCAGCGCCAGCAACAGCAGGTGGGCAATGGCAAAGCCACGGAATCCGCGGCAGCGCCAGAAAATCAGCGCAAACGCCGAGATGATGGCGATCTGATTGATCAACGGCAGAGGTGGGCTACTGTGCTGCAAATGGGGCACACGGGTGTTGAGCAACAAGGTGCCAGGCGGGCTCAGAACGCCGATCAGGTGATTGACCGACACCAGCAGGATCGACGTAGCCGCCAGCAGGATGCAGACTCGGCGGGTGAACTCGCTGCAGTAGACCCAGCCGATGATCAGAATCGCATGTACCCCCCAGGACAACTGCTGAATCAGCACCGTGACAATCGCCATCAGAAACGGATCGCTTGGCATCCCTACCCTCACCACAAGACTGGATGAAAACCACCCCGGCCAGTCGGCACGCTGCACGGCAGCCAGGAAACCCGCGTAGTCTGACGCGGGAAAATTAGCCGAAACTTAGCGAGCCCGGCGCTGGGGAGGGTCAGGAAAGCCGCACCGCGCTGCGCAGGAAAAAAGGATGATTGACCTTTCATCGTCGTACACATAACGTTAAGGCCATCGTCATAAGCTATTGCATCGCAACCAATACGGATGAATCGATGGCCCTCAGCAAAGTCGTCTTTCTTTCTGGCTCCAGCTCGCTCCCGCACACCTTGAGCATGTATCGATCACTGGCGGCCGCCTTTCAACAGGAGGGCATCGAAGCCATCATGGTCGACGCTGACCAGGACGATGCGACCGTCAGGCAATCCCTGGAATCATGCAAACCAGACTTCATTTTTGAGATCAACCGGACCAGGAACCAGAGCCTCAAGGCGATCCCTGTGGACATCCCGCATATCGCCTGGATTCAGGATGCCTGGCGCGAACGCCGCCCGACGGAAAGCAAACAGCTGCACTACTGTGATCCCTTGTTTGGCGGCAGCGACCTCACCTACACCCTGATCCAGCCTGACTACTTCGGTTTCAGCCATCACTTGCAGCAAGGGGTTTGGGGACGCTTGCACACCGGCATTGACCCCCTGATCCACCGGCCGGGAGATCGGGATGAAACCGTTGCGGATACCGCTGCAATCTGTGGCTACATTCCGCCACCGCTGCACGCGATGGAGAGCGCTTTCGTTCGCACGGCATTATGCCAGAGCAACGGCCTGACCTTGCGTGTTGACCAAGTCGCCGAGTACCTGCTGCATGAGGCCAAAGTCTCTATCTGCCGCCACACCTTCCCGCAAGTTCATGCCCTCATTACCGCCCGCATCAACGAATGCCTGGGCACCCATATCGGGGTTGACGTCCTGCTCGCAGCCCTGGGGCAATCGGCAACCCTGCAGTTGCTCGACACTGAAATCCCTCGCATCACTGACCGGATGGCGCTTGGTCATCTCGCCTTGAAAGCGGGCATGACCTTGTCGATCTATGGTTCAAAGGAATGGCAGTACTGGCCGACTTTCTCACCCTTTTACCGGCAAAACCTGCACGCTGCCCAAGACCTGGCCCAAGTCTACCGGCAAACACAATTTAACCTGCATAACGGTAGTTTTGGCATGCATGCGCGCGTCCTGGAGGGCATGGGGTGCGGCAGCGCCATGTTCGTCCACACGGGATGTTTCGACGATACCGAGTTCGATATCAAGCGGCATTTTTCTCCCGGGGAGCACTACCTGCCGCTCTCCATCGAGCAGGGTGCGGAAACCCTGCGTTACTGGCGTGAGCGTCGATCACAATTGCGCGACATCGGTTTGCGTGCGGCAGAGGAGGTACGCCTGCGCCACACATGGCGTCATCGTGCCCGCGAGATTTTGAGTGACTGGATGAGTCTGACATCCTGTCAGGCGGTGGTTGAGCCAACCGCGGCCGGTTGATCTTTCATCCCTGCCAAACGGCCTGTCACTTCGACCATAACGTTTGTCTCATCAGAACGTGGTACGGATCGTCTTATGCTTCTCAGGCAATACCATCACCTGGAGAAAACCATGAGACCTTTCATCGATATTTCACATGTCATCCATGATCCGGACTTCATTAAGTTGAATCGTCATTTTGATCTGCTGACTCGACTCAATCACTACAACAACGCCACGAACGATACCGATGCGCTGGCCTGGCTCAATAGCATGTATATCGTACTTACCGGCAACGTGTTCAAACATGAAATCATTATCAGCGACAATCTGTCCGGACCGGCCGGTATCACGCTCGCGGCGATAGAGTACGCACGTCTGACCATTAACGGTACACCGCCAGCCATCCCGTTCAATTCACACTCTACCCCCGAAAAGCTGGTACTGATGCCGTAATGCAGCGTCTGGAATCGTGCGGCCAGGACCGCCGTATGGAAATCGCCTTCCCGACAGAGGATGATCTGCCCCTCTGTCGGGAAGGTGTGTTGCGGTATTTTTGTCGCTGAATCGGTCACACGCCCCCATGCTGTAACAAAAAGAAAAAACCCGGGAGGAAAAACCAACTCCCGGGCCTGCCATACCACTAAATCTCAAACGCGTTATTCACGGAAAATACCACGCTTGCCGTGACAGTATGCAAGCACAACATACTGGTATTTTGTCCCATTATAAATACCATTACTTCGCAAATAATCAATAGTACTTTCGTCAACATCCGCGGCATCCAGCAGGGTGGTACACCGCACAATCCCAAGTTCTCGAATCGTTTTTTTATCTTCTTGATAAAAATCATTTTCAATCAAATCAGGATTGGCAGCACCAGTCCCACCCTGTTGGCTGCCATGTGTACCAGTCACCACAATAATTAACTCACCAGGCTCCATTGAATCCTTGATGGCCTCTAAAGCATTTTTCTCCCATTTGCCGTCACACGCTTGGAGGCCGCATAAACCCAGAAATCACCCATGAGATTACCGGTGAAGTTATCAGTTCTTTTTTGAGGCATAATTTTTTACTCCTTGATGTTTACCATTTGATTGATCGTGCTTTTCAAAAAGCAATTACATGCTTCCATTTAAATTCGTTATTGTATGTAACCCTTTCGTCACGACTTGGTCCTGTCCAAGACCCCAGAACGATCTACACAGGTCGGGAGCCTCATCCAAACCTTTTGTCTGCGAGGCCATCCCCAATACAAGGCAGAAGATTGGTTATAGGATTTAGTCGCGTCTGTTATCGCGCGGCTGGTACGTGATGTAGTCGTGGTATTGAAAAGCAGGAATCTTGCTCGGTTTTTTCTGGAGATGAGTCTGCGCATTGCAACGCAGGCAGGCGCTCATGCCTTAGCTTTGGGCGCGAGTAGTCGGGGGGAGGCGTCGCTCACATATCGACCCCCAATTCCCTCCCCGGAGCCCTATGGATGGGCATGGACAATGCTGGAAATATAAAACCCGCATAGCCTGGCGCTGTGCGGGTTTTTATTTTGCCTGGACGCCTGCGGAAGGCGTCCTGGTGCCCGGAACCGGACTCGAACCGGTACAGGGGTCACCCCCCGGCGGATTTTAAGTCCGCTGTGTCTACCATTTCACCACCCGGGCCTGGGTGCGGTCGGTGTGCAAGTCACCAACGCATGAAGAGACTGGCGATTGTATGTGTCCGGCCCAGGTCTGGCAAGCAAGCCAGAGGATTTGCCCTGTTGCATTTCTGCGCGATTTGACCCGCCCGATCACGCGCAGGGGACAAGCATCTTGATTGTAAAGAAGTATTAATTTACCATTCGCTCGTGGGAAATATTCCCATAAACCATTTTGATGCCATGACACCACCCACCCTTACCCCTGCGCTCGATCGGCCACGCTGCCGGCATTGCCAGACCGAAACCGAGCATCACGAGCGCCAATCCCTGGCCTGTCGTCTTGCACGGCTGCGCCTGCAACAGTGGCAACTGTGCGACCGTTTCGCCGCGGCGATGATCCGGCATCCGGCCCGCCTGTGCCTGCTCAGTGTCATGGTGTGGTATCTGATCAGCCAGATCGCCTTCACCAACCTGGACAGCTATGGCGACATGATCGAAGCCTATGTGTTCACGCCTTTCTGGGAGCTGGGCACCTTCAAGCATCCGCCGCTGACCGGCTGGGTGGCCAAGGCCTGGTTCGCCGTCATGCCGCACAGTGTCTGGGCGTTCTACCTGTTGTCCAGCCTGGGCATGCTGATCGGCATGCTGGGCGTCTGGCGTCTGGCCGACGAATTTGTCTCCCGCGAACGTCAGGCACTGGTCCTGATGGCGCTCAGCCTGACGCTGCCTTTCTCGACCCTGGCGTTCAAATTCAATGCCAACAGTATCCTGCTGCCGATCTGGCCCTGGCTGACGCTGATGTTCGTACGCTCGCTCAAAGGGGCTCATTGGCGGCATGCCATCGCCCTGGGCGTCCTGGCAGCGCTCGGCATGCTGGGCAAATACTACACCGGGGTGCTGCTGGTCAGCATGCTGGCGACGGCACTGGCGACCCGCAGCGGTCGTCGCTGGCTGTGCACGCCGGCCCCCTGGCTGGCCTTGCTGACCTTCGCCTTCTGTCTGCTGCCGCATGTCCTGTGGGTACTGCACCATGGTGACTCGACCCTGGCCTACGTAGGGCGCAAGGCCGACCACCATGTCGACTGGAAGCATCTGTTCAGCTTCCTGCTCTCGCCGCTGACCTATTGCGGTGTCGCCTGGGGCCTGATGCTGGCCGCGGCCTACCGTGGTTCGCTGCGCCAACGCCTCATCGCTTCGCTGCGCCTCAAGGATCGCCGCAATGACGTGCTGTTCTGGCTGACACTGTCCCCGATGCTGATCACGGCCCTGTTTGCCTTGTCGGGCTACGTCAAGCTGGCCTTGCACTGGTCGATCCCCCTGGCCTACATCATGCCGCTGTTCTGGCTGAGCCGGGCATCGGACTGGCAGCCGGAGCGCGCTCGCGCACTGTTGCGGGCCCTGCCGTCGGTCTGGGTCGGGCTGATGCTGCTGGCAGCAGCGTTCAATGTCGGCCAGGCATTGAGTGGCAAGGCATGTCATTACCGCGACGATGCCGGTGCCGCCCGGGCCATCGTCGAAGCGCGTCCGCAACACCGCCTGAGCTGGATCGGCGGCAACTGGCCAGAAGCGGCGATCGTACCCTTCTTCGCCGACGCCTCCGTGCGCGTCATCCCCGGTGTGCCGGATCAGCTGCCGCCTGGCGTGACGCCGGTCGACAACTGGCAATCGCGCCCCGGCGCCCTGCTGTGCCGGATCGATGATGCCGCCTGCCAGCAAAAAGCCTCGGACTGGCTGCAGGGACACGGACGCAGCAAGCACCCGCTGCTGATCAGCAGCGAGCGCGAGGGCTGGCTTTTCCCGCTGAAGGTACCGACGCAATATCTGGTGTACTGGTACTGAGGAGAGCAGGCAGGTCTGTGTTTACAGGGAGTCGGAAAGATAGCGGGTAGGATCCAGGTTCCACTTGCGCGGATCCTCATACCCGATGATGCGATCACCACCGCCGGCACCGAAGGGCCGCGACAGGTCGATCAACTGAGCGGGAATATGAACATTGTTGCGGGTAGAGAAAAAGGCTCGCACCTTGGGCTTGAGCACTTCACTGTCATGGGGCTCGACCACCACCGCGATGCGCCCGCTCTCCAGCTTGACCAGCGTCCCCACCGGATAAATCCCCACGGCGGTCATGAAGGCGCGCATCAGCGTCGCATCGAAATGATGCCGGCTCCATTCCCACATTTTCTTCAAGGCGGCCGTCGGGGGCATGGCGGTGTGATAGCACCGGTCGGAAGTAATGGCGTCATAGACATCGGCGATGGCGGCCATGCGGGCCATGCGACTGATCGTTTCATGCCCCTGGGCATTCGGATAGCCACTGCCATCCAGGCGTTCATGATGATTCAACACCACATCCAGCGCCTCGTGCGGCACGCCCTCAAGTGACTGCAGGATCTCCAGCCCATAAGCGGGGTGTCGTTTCATCACGCCATATTCATGCTCGGTATAGCGCCCCGGTTTGTTGAGAATTTCAACCGGAATCCTGACCTTGCCGACATCATGCAGCAAGCCGCCCACCCCGGCCTGATGCAAGGTCGTGCGATCGCAGTTCAGGGCATAACACAGCGTCACCAGCAAGGCGCTGACAGCGACGGAATGGACCAGGGTGTAGTCGTTTTGCGCACGGACCCTTAACAGCAGCAGCAAGGCGCTGTCATTGCGCAAGGTACTTTCAATGATGGCCCCCACCAGCTCATCCACTTCGGCCATATTGATCGCCTTGCCCATCTTGGCATCCTGCATCACGGTACGAATGATGCGTGTGGCACGGGCACGCAGGCGGCGGGCATTGGGCAGCTCCTCGGCGACCGTCGTGCAACGGTATGGCGCCTCATGACTGACCGCCTCCTGCATTTCCTCCATCAGTTGCTGGCTGACCTCCGCCTCGGTCGGCGCATCGGCATCGTCCAGGCCCCGGGAAGTATCGATATAGAGCTCGTGAATCCCCGCCGCAATGATCTTCTCGATGACCTCCTCATCGGTCACCAGAAAGCGATTGCGCAGGAAAGGATGCGACATCCAGCCCGCATTCAGGTTATGCAGAAACATGCCCGGGCGCAGACGCTCGACGGGGATTTTCTTGATCATGTTGACCGATGCCGGTTAGAGGTTGGACAAAGGAAGCGCCGGAGCACCCTTGGGGGAGAACATAGGCGAAGCGATGATCCTACCCCAATCAATTCACAAAGTTAAATACTATTCTGCCGAGAATTTTGCGCCCGATCAAACGTCCCAGCATATAACCAGTCCTTGTTGGCGCGGCAAAAAACACAGCTATTTACTTACAAATGGCATGAATGATTAATAAGCACTAGCCATCCAGCAGAAATTGACGAATACACACACTTTGCCAACCTGCCCTGCCCTTGCCGGCGCCTCGCTATGCTAGTATCACAAGCCATGATTCATGTTCGAACATAACAAGAAAGGACCGGGATGGATTGGCATCAGGAATTGCTGGCCAGTGGCTGGTGGCTGCTCAAGGCGTATGCCATCGCCGCCGTGCTGTTCGTCGGCAGCGTTGCGCTGCTGGCCCGCTTTACAGAATGGGGAAGACAGTTCTGGAAACTGACCGGCCACTATTTCTCGCCCAGACATTACCCCAAAACCCTGATGCGCCTGGCGCTGATCTTGCTGATCACCCTGATGGCAGTACGGGTCAATGTGCTGTTTTCCAACTGGTACAACAGCTTTTACACCGCCATGCAACAGCTGAACCAATCGGCATTCTGGCGCGAAATGGGGGTGTTCTGCGTACTGGCCACACTGCATGTCGTACGCAGCCTGCTCGATTTCTTCATCAACCAGAGCTTCAGCATTCACTGGCGCGAGTGGCTGAATGAACGGCTGCTGAGCCACTGGCTTGACCGGCAGGCCTACTACCGCACCCAGTATCTGGACCATCCGGCGGATAACCCCGATCAGCGTCTGCAGCAGGACATCTCCAGCCTTGTCAGCGCTTCGCTGGACCTGTCAATGGGGGTGGTCAATGCCCTGGTCTCCATCGTGGCCTATACCCTGATTCTCTGGGGACTGTCCGGCGCCCTGCCGCTGTTTGGCCATGAAGTACCGCGCGGCATGGTGTTCGTCATTTTCGCCTATGTTCTGATCGCCACGGCCTTTGCCTTCCGCATTGGCCGTCCGCTGATCCGGCTGAGCTTCCTCAACGAGCAACTGAACGCCAACTACCGTTACGCCCTGGTGCGGGTACGCGAGTATGCCGAGAACGTGGCCTTCTACAGTGGTGAAAAAATCGAGGGTGCGCTGCTGCGCAGTCGCTTCGCCGATGTCATCGGCAACGCCTGGCGCATCGTATTCCGTTCGCTGAAATTCCAGGGTTTCAACTTTGTGATCAGCCAGACGGCGGTGGTGTTTCCTTTCATCATCCAGGCGCAGCGTTTCTTCGCCAAACAAATCACACTGGGCGACATGGTGCAGACCGGCCAGGCATTCGGCACGCTGCATGACAATCTGTCTTTCTTCCGCAATGCCTACGACAACTTTGCTTCCTACCGCGCCGTACTGAACCGTCTGTCCGGTTTCGATCTGGCCGTCGAGCAGGCCAATGCCCTGCCGGTGCCGGACCTGCGAGCCGAAGGCCGCCGGGTCGCGCTGGAAAACCTGACGGTTCGACGTCCGGATGGACGGGCACTGGTGACCTCGGCCAGCCTGGAAATCCCGGCCGGACAGCCCCTGCTGATTCGTGGCTGCTCAGGTGTCGGTAAAACCACGCTGCTGCGGGCCATGGCAGGCTTGTGGCCCTACTGCGAGGGCCAGATCATCCGGCCAGCCGAGCGCGTGATGTTCCTGTCGCAGAAGCCCTATTTGCCCCTGGGAACACTGCGCGAGGCGCTGTACTACCCCCATGCCAGCGACGGCAATGATCAGGCGGCCCGGCAGGCGCTGCAGGATGTCCAGCTGGGCTATCTGGCCGATCGCCTGGACGAGCCGGCTGACTGGAGTCATATCCTGTCACTGGGCGAGCAACAGCGCCTGGCCTTTGGCCGCATTCTGGTCGGTCTCCCCCAGGCGGCCTTCCTCGACGAGGCCACGTCCGCCATGGACGAAGCGCTGGAGCTGGCGCTGTATGCCATGCTGCGCCAGCGCCTGCCGGATGCCGTCCTGGTCAGCGTCGGACACCGCAGCACCCTGCTGCAGCATCACCCCCTGCAACTGCAATTGGAGGGTGATGGCCGCTGGCAAGTCGTCACCGCCTGAGCTTGCGGGCGGCCCCCGGCTCGGGGCCGCCCCTGCCTGACACACCCCGCACGCCCCCTTTCCCCATTCATCTCTGCCCCTTCAGCATCTGGTGACAAGGTCGATTTGCCAGCCATGGTTCGGGTCGATAGACTCGAAATGAATATTGATTAGGGCTAGAAAATGAAAAACGATAAAAAACAACGCTACAAAGGGATGCTGTGGATTGTGCTGGCTGCCTGTGGTTACGGCAGCATGGCCTTGTTCGCCCGACTGGCCTATGCCGATGGAGTCGACACCACCTCGCTGCTCGCCTTGCGCTTCCTGCTGGCCGCGCTGTTTCTCGGCCTTTGGGTCAAGAAGCAGCATATTCCCGTACCTCAAGGCCGGGATCGCTGGGCCTTCGCCGGGCTGGGTGCGTTGTTTGCCTCCATGGCCTGGACCTACTTCTCGGCACTGCATTACGCCAGCAGCGGCCTGGTGGCCCTGCTGGTCTATGTCTATCCGGTGATGGTGGCGGTTCTGGGAGGGCTGCTGGGTCTGGATCGTTTTGGCCGGGCGGAAACACTCGCCCTGCTGGCCTGCAGCGCCGGTCTCTACATGCTGCTCGGTCACGCCCTGCACGCCGGCAACCCGCTGGGCATCGCGCTGCCGCTGTTGTCCGGTTTGCTGTACGCGGTGTACATCCTGTGCAACAGCCGATTCGGACAGGGGGCTCATCCACTGGGTGCCGCCTGGGTCGTCATCTGCAGTGCTGCCGTCATCGACAGCGCCATTGCACTGGCCATGCATCTGACCCTGCCGGCCAGTCCGACCGGCTGGGGCGCACTGCTGGCCCTGGCCTGCTTCAGTTCGGCCCTGGCCAACTCGGCTTTTCTGATCGGCCTGCGTCATGTCGGTCCGACCATGGCCTCGGTATTGTCCACCCTGGAGCCGGTGGTAACCGTCAGCCTCGGCATCGCCTTCCTGGGCGAATCACTCAGCCCGAGCGCACTGCTGGGCAGCCTGCTGGTACTCGGCGCCGCCAGCGGGCTGGCTCTGGCACGAGCCCGCTTCGTACCGAGCTGTCCGACCTAGACCCGCCAGCACAAGCGCTTCCTGGCGCTTGCCATAAAAATCGGGGGTCAGGTCTTGTATTTTGCATCCGGATGCAAAATACAAGACCTGACCCCCGACGTTCAAGACGACTGCCTCAGCACTCGATCACATTCACCGCGAGACCGCCGCGAGAGGTTTCCTTGTACTTGTCCTTCATGTCCGCACCGGTTTCACGCATCGTACGGATCACTTTGTCCAGCGAGACGAAGTGGTGGCCATCGCCAAACAGTGCCATGCGGGCCGCATTGACCGCCTTGACCGAGGCCATGGCATTACGTTCGATGCAGGGCACTTGCACCAGGCCGCCGATCGGATCGCAGGTCAGCCCGAGATTGTGTTCCATCCCGATCTCGGCCGCGTTTTCGACTTGTTCGATACTGCCGCCCATCACCTCCGCCAATGCACCGGCCGCCATCGAACACGCCACCCCGACCTCGCCCTGGCAGCCGACCTCGGCACCGGAAATCGAGGCGTTTTCTTTATACAGGATGCCGATGGCGCCGGCGGTCAGCAGGAAACGGATCACGCCGTCATCGTCGGCTCCCGGGTAGAAGCGGGTGTAATAGTGCAAGACCGCCGGGATGATGCCGGCAGCGCCATTGGTCGGTGCGGTGACCACCCGGCCGCCGCTGGCATTTTCTTCATTGACGGCCAGGGCGTAAAACGAGACCCAGTCCAGCACGGTCAGCGGATCCTTCAGCCCGGCTTCCGGTCGGCTGATCAGCTTGCGATACAACTCGGCGGCGCGGCGTTTGACCTTCAGGCCGCCGGGCATGATGCCCTCGCGTTCGGCACCTCGACGCACACAGGCCTGCATGACTTCCCAGATGTTCAGCAGGCCCCGCCTGACCTCTTCCTCACTGCGCCAGACCTTTTCGTTCTCCATCATCAACTGGCTGATACTCATGCCCTGCTCGCGACACATGGCGAGCATTTCCTTGGCACTGTGAAAGCGATACGGCAACTCGGTGCTGTCCAGTGCGATGCGATCCGCCCCGGCCGCCTCCTCGTTGACGACAAAGCCTCCGCCAACAGAATAGTAAATTCGGGTAAAGACGACGGCGCCAGCGGCATCATACGCCGTGAAGCGCATGCCATTCGGGTGATAGGGCAAAGTCTCGCGACGGTAGAGGATCAGGTGTTCTTTTTCCACGAAAGCGACCGGATGCACCCCCAGCAGCTTGAGCTGACCGCTGGCGCGGATCCCGGCCACGCGGGGTTCGACACTGTCAGTATCCACCTGATCCGGCTCCTCGCCCTCCAGCCCCAGCAGGACGGCGACATCCGAGCCGTGGCCACGACCGGTGGCCCCCAGCGAACCGAACAGTTCGCTCTTTACGGCAGTGACATCCTTCAGAAGATCACGATTACGCAGACAGTTGGCGAAACGACAAGCGGCCCGCATCGGGCCGACTGTGTGAGAACTCGAGGGACCAATCCCTACTTTGAACAAATCAAAAACGCTGATGGCCATGGTTGCTACCCTGTTATTTTGCTTATTGAATGATAGATCTGTATGAGTCCGGCGCCATTTAGTCCGGACAAGGGACCCACGGAATCTATTCACTTCAAATCACGCTGTCAAACAATCAACGGTATCCAAATGCCTCACGCAACGACCATATAGTAATTTATGTTAATCTAATAAACACATTAAAAAATCAACAAGGTTTCGCCATGCACACTTGCGCTTCGACGTCAGGAGATCACTGATGACAACCCGCTCTCCCTGGCTGCGACTCGGCAGCCAGCTCGCCCTGATCATCTGCCTCGCACAATCTGCCATTGCCGCGGACAGCTCGCAGGCGCAAGCCAGCCAGCCATCGATTCAGACGCTGACCATGCTGCTGGCCGGCAATCAGCCGCAGTCAAGTCGCCAGGCGGCTGCCGAGCAGGCCGCCGTCATGCTGCTGACCCGACAGAACCTGCACAGTCTCGACCCGGACAACCGCCTCGGCGCCGAAGGCACCAAGGCGGTCACGGCGCGGCTGACCCGAGATATTCGCCCGGTGGTCCATCAGGTGTTTGCCAGCCTGCCGGCCTCCCAGTGGCGCCACACACTGGCGCAGGCGCTGCAGGAAAACCTGAATCAGCAAGGCGTCGACCGCCTGCTGGTCTATTTGCGCAGCCCGGCCGGGCAGCAGTACCTCGCCTTCAACCGGGCGCTGGATCAACTGGTTGGCGAAGGGCTGAGTCAGATGACCTCCACCCCCATTTCGATCCAGCGAGATCAGATGCCGGCGCCGGAGCTCATGAAGCAGCGACAACAGTTACTGGCCATGTCAACCAATGTGCGTCAGTTGCGCCATGCACACCCGAGTGGCAGCCCGGCTGCCCTGGGGGTGATCTGCGACCTGCTGGCCGTTCAGCGCGGAGCAGCACTGGACCAGCTGGCCAGACAATACGGGAAGTCACTGCCGGCCTTTGCAGCCTTCCAGCAATCGGAAGAGGGCCAGGCGCTGAGCCGGGCATTGTGGCGCTGGAGCAATTTGCAAAGCAGCAATGTAGAGGCCTCGCTGCATCAGGCCGCCAGCGACCTGGCGTCACAACAGGCGGACTGGCAGGCACTTACCCGACAATGGCTGAACGAGAAGAAGTGAAAAATGATTCCATCCCCTGCCAAACTTGAGGAAATCGAGGTGACCTACCGCCATGCCCTGCGCATCTGGTGGGCCATCCTCTGGCGTACCGCTCTGCTCAGTGCGCTGAGCAGCCTTGCCCTCGATCACCTGGAAAGCTCAGCCGCAAGACTGCTGCTGCCGGGCGAACTGCCGACCATCAGTCACTGGTGGTCGACATTCTGTCTGGTACAGGGCGCGATCCTGGCAGCCTTGATCGGCGTTGCCATCCTGCGCCTGATTCTGCGGCGGCACTTTGACCATTTCCGCATCGTACTGGCCAAGCATCAGTCGTATTACACCGAGCCGTTCTGAGCCCGGCGGGCAGACCATCCGGGCAACAAGGCACGCCATTCGGCATCCAGCCGGCGCACCAGTGCACCGGCCGGCATGGCGCGTGCCATGGCCACCCCCTGGCCGGCCCATAGCGACTGTTCGTCAGCCCGCCCCTGGCGGGCGGCGGCCTGACGCAATGGCGCCGTCAAGGCGTTCTGCAGCGGATAGGCCGGTACCTCGTCCTCGCAGGCTGACATCTGTTCGATAAAAGCATTATTCAGGCCACGCGCCGCCCGCCCGGAAAATACCCGTGTGACCCTGGTCTGATCGTCTTGCGCCGTCATCAGCGCGGCACGCCAGGCAACATCAATGCCGCTTTCCTCACACAGCAGAAAGGCCGTTCCCATTTGCACGGCCTGCGCACCGAGCAGCAGACAGGCGGCGATCCCCCGTCCGTCCATCACCCCGCCCGCCGCGATCACCGGGATCGACAGCCTGTCGACCATCTGCGGCACCAGGGCCATACTGCCGATCAGGCCGGCCTGCCCCGTCACCAGAAAGCTGCCACGATGTCCACCTGCCTCGGCACCCTGGGCACAGACGGCATCGGCCCCTACGGACTGCCAGGCCAGCCCCTCTGCCACGGTCGTCGCCGTGCCGATAACCCGGCTTCCGGCCCGATGGCAGCGCTGAACCTGTTCGGCACTCAATATTCCGAAGGTGAAACTGAGCCAGGCAGGCGGGTCGGCCAGCACGGCCTCCAGCTGGGCTGAAAAGTCTTCACACCAGCGATCTGGCTGCGGCACGCTCAAACCATGGCGCTGATAAAACGGTGCCAGACGGGCTCTCGCCCTCTCTACCTCGGTGGGTTCCGGCGCCGGGGGGGGCAACACAAAGAGATTGACGGCAAACGGCTGGTCCGTCAGTGCGCGGACGGCCTGCATGGCCTGCGTCATCGCTGTCGGACCGAGCATACCGGCCGCCAGTGAGCCGAGGGCGCCGGCCTGGCTGACGGCGGCAACCAGGGCAGGTGTCGTCGGGCTGCCGGCCATCGGCGCCTGAATCAGGGGAATGGGTAAGTTCAGGCTGTTTGGAAGCGGGCTCATCCGGGCAGACTCCATCGCATAGACACGGCCAATCAAACACACCACCCATACTACATGACTCGCCGGACAAAACATGACATTCAACTAGGACAACCGAAAAGAGAGCCCATCGCTCGCCTGGACAGAGCCGTCAGCGACCCATCGCTCAACCCTGCGGCAGGCGTGACGAAGGCGGGAATCATCGGCAAATAATGATATGTAGGCAAAACCCAACAAACACCTATGTTGTATGGGTTGCCACCGGCGCCCAAACCACCCCGGCAAACCATCAAAGTGCGGTAAAAAAACCACGCTTTTCAATCAGAATTATCCGTGCAAATCACCATATAGCGTGCTTTGCCGTTCACGCTGGAAAAACCTGCTTTTTTGTTGCGCATTTCGTCTTGCGCCGTGCAAGTTTGTGGTCTAGCATCGCGCCCCATGATGACTTTCGACTTGACCGCCACCACGCATAACCCCGCCGCCTGCGGGGTGGTCGCCGTGCGCCTGGTGAACAGGTTAAGTAAGCCGAAGCTCATCTGACCGGAACAGCCGATTCCATCAGATGAGCGTGATGGAATCGTTGTCCCGGGGTTTGCTGTCTCTCTCCCGTCCGACCTTTTTTCCCGCCCATTTGTCAGAATCGACTGCTGCGCAGCAGTAAGCCCTCTGGCGTCTTTGCTTTGCAATGTTCGGCTTTTATCGTGAGCACTCCCCCCCGGGATGATTACGCATAAAAAAAGAGACCGAAACAGTCAAAAAGCATTAATCCAGGCTTACAGATTGCGTTTTCCGGTGTTGAATGAAGACAGGGGGTCTGTCTTCATCCATCCGCAGGGGTGGTCCGTTGTTGTTGGGAGAAAGAGGTGTCCACACGGGAGTGGGTGGAGACTTCTTGGTTGTAAAACGCCCTCGGGTCTCGCTGGTACCCGGGTCATTGATGGTTTGTCACGAGGCAAGCCCAACCGGTGCGGAAAAACCGAAGAAACCGCATCGATAACAACTAGGAATCAAACATTATGGAAAAAAACCGGGAAACGCCTGGACTGCGGCGTGAGCTCCAGTCACGCCACCTGTCCATGATTGCAATCGGGGGTTCAATCGGCACGGGTCTGTTCCTTGCCTCTGGAGCGACCGTGGCTACAGCCGGCCCGGGCGGAGCCCTGCTGGCCTACGGTGTTGTCGGCCTGATGGTGTACTTCCTGATGACCAGCCTGGGCGAAATGGCCGCCTACATGCCGGTATCCGGTTCTTTTCAAGTGTACGGATCGAACTTTGTCGATCCGGCTTTCGGTTTTGCGCTCGGCTGGAACTACTGGTACAGCTGGGCGGTGACCATCGCCGTCGAATTGTCAGCCGCGTCCATCATCATGCATTACTGGTTTCCGGCAACACCGGGATGGATCTGGAGCGCCTTGTTCCTCGGCATTATCGTTGCCCTGAATTACTTCTCGGTCAAAGGATTCGGTGAGGCCGAATACTGGTGTTCACTGCTGAAAGTGATCACCATCCTCATCTTCATCGTCCTGGGCCTGCTGATGATCGTCGGGATCATGGGTGCCCCCGTGGTGCATGGCATGCACCCCGGCCTCGGCATTTTCACCCTGAGCGGATCTTCCTTTGTCGGCGGCATACCTGCCTTCATCAGTGTGTCGATGATCGTCGGCTTTGCCTTCCAGGGCACCGAGCTGATCGGTGTCGCCGCCGGTGAGGCGGATAATCCCAAGGCCACCATCCCGCGCGCCGTCCGTCAGATCTTCTGGCGTATCCTGATGTTCTACATGCTGTCGATTCTGGTCGTCGGCATGATCCTGCCTTACAACGACCCGTCGCTGCTGAAGAATGGCATGGAAGACGTGGGCGCCAGCCCGTTTACCCTGGTGTTCCAGCGTGCCGGCCTGGCTTTTGCCGCCAGCCTGATCAATGCCGCCATCCTGTCGGCGGTGCTGTCGACCGGCAACTCCGGCATGTATGCCTCGACCCGCATGCTCTACACCATGGCGCATAACGGCATGGCCCCCAAGGCATTCGGCAAGCTGTCCAAGAGCGGCGTGCCGCGCAACGCGCTGTATGTGACCACGGCCATTGCCGGTCTGTGCTTCCTCAGCTCGCTGTTCAACAACAACGATGTCTATCTCTGGCTGCTGAACTCGGCGGGGATGACCGGCTTCATTGCCTGGCTGGGTATTGCCGTCTGCCACTACCGCTTCCGCAAGGGCCTGGTTGCGCAAGGCATCGAGCTGGAGAGCCTACCCTATCGTGCCCTGCTGTTCCCGTTGGGTCCGATCTTTGCCTTCAGCCTGTGCATGCTGATCATGCTGGGTCAGGACTATGCCGCCTTCACCAGCACCAAGATCGACTGGAACGGGGTGGTCGCCACCTACATCGGCATCCCCTTGTTCGTACTGTTCTGGCTGGGCTACAAGTACAAGCACCGGACGCGTGTCGTGCCGCTGCAGGAGATCGATTTCCAGGGTGCCCGCATGGCGGATGCCCAGGATTGATCCGGACTGGCTGATTGCCGGTTGACCAGAACGGGTGCCCGCAGGCGCCCGTTTTGCATTCTGGCTGCGATCGTGCAAGGATCTGCCTATAACTCGATTAGGGATTCTGTGCGTCCCGTTCGGCCGGAGTAGTGGGCCAAGCCGGACGCCAGACGATCATTGGCAGGCAACGGGGTGAATAATGAGTGTCGATCACGGACAAATCAGCGCAGCAGAACGCGACAAACTACTGAAAAACCTGGTGATTCCGCCACGGCCGTCGGTACTGGACAGCCTGCTCAAACTGCGGGACGACCCGAACGTCAATCTGCAGAAAATCGGACAAGTCATCGAGTCGGACGTCGCACTGTCCGCCGCGGTCCTCAAAGCCGCCAACAGCCCGCTGATTGCCCATACCCGCACGATCAGCTCGGTATCGCAAGCCATCAACATCCTCGGCAGTAAAAACGTGGTCAGCCTGATCAGCGGCCTGGTGCTGCGCAGCCGCCTGACCGGCGATGCCCCGGCCAGTATCGAACAATTCTGGGAGCGTGCCATGCTGACGGCACAGATCAGCAAGGCGCTGTGCAACCATATCGTGCATACCCCGGAAGATTGCCAGACCTATGCGCTGTTCCATGGCTGCGGCATCGCCCTGATGCTGATGCGCTACAAAAATTATGAGCGCACCCTGCAACTGATCGAGATGGCTTCGGATGGCCGCAGCGCCAAAATCGAAAACGAACTGCATGGCACCTGCCACGAGATTGTCGGCTATCTCGTGGCCCGCGCCTGGAACATGCCCGAGACATTTTGTCAGGCCATCCTGCTGCAGCATGATGCGACCGTTTACGATCCGCAATCCGATCTGCCGATTGACCAGCCCATGCGCCTGTCGATTGCCATCACCCGTGCCGCGCTGCATGTCTGGCGCACACTCACGCCCGGCAATGTCGACGCCGGCTGGGATGAAATCAAGGAAGGCGTGCTGCGGCTGGTGGCGCTGGACGAAACCGAGTTCGACGACTGGGCCGATCACATGCACCACAAACTGGCCGTCTGACAACGGCCACACCTCGCGGACAGATTCCTTTATGCTAGATGGCTCAGTCCGTCCTCTTGAGGAGCCAGCATGACCGATCTGTCCGCTTTCCCGATTACCCGCAAATGGCCGGCACAACATCCCGACCGCCTGCAACTGTATTCACTGCCCACGCCGAATGGCATCAAGGTTTCTGTATTGCTGGAGGAAACCGGCCTGCCCTACGAGGCGCATACTGTTCACTTCGACAGCAATGAGCAGTTGTCACCCGAATTTCTGTCGCTCAACCCCAACAACAAGATTCCGGCCATCCTTGATCCGAATGGACCGGACGGCAAGCCGTTCGGCCTGTTTGAGTCTGGTGCCATCCTGCTGTACCTGGCAGAAAAGACGGGGCGCTTCCTGCCCGCCGACGCTGCAGGCCGCCATGAAACCATTCAGTGGCTGATGTTCCAGATGGGCGGCGTCGGGCCGATGTTTGGCCAGCTGGGGTTCTTCCACAAATTTGCCGGTGCCGCGTTTGAAGACAAGCGTCCGCGTGACCGCTACGCCGCCGAGGCCCGTCGGCTGCTGGGGGTACTGGATCGTCATCTTTGCGGCAAGGACTGGATGATGGGCCAGGCCTACACCATTGCCGACATGGCCATCCTGCCCTGGGTACGAACCCTGCGCGACTATTATCAGGCGGGCGATCTGGTCGGCTATGGTGACTTTGCCGAAGTCGAGCGCGTCCTGCAGACCTTCCTGGCACGCCCCGCAGTCCAGCGTGCGTTGGACATCCCGCCGCGTTAAAAGCACATGGCCCTCAATGCCGAGATCCGCTCAGCCCGGGAAACCGATGCCGACGGCTTGTCCGCACTGGCCATGCTGGTCTGGCTGCATACCTATGCAGTAGACGGCATTGAGCCAGACATGGCACGCCATGTGCTGCATTCATTGAGTCCGGCACAGTTCCGGCGCTGGCTGGCCGACCCGCAGCAACGGATCCTGCTGGCCGCGGACGGCCCGCGCCTGCTCGCCTATGCCCGGCTGAATCGCGCCCCGGCCGGCCCCATCCCAGAAGTGGGGGGCTGCGAACTGGAAACCCTGTATGTTCACCCCGGCTTCGCCCGCCGGGGTCTTGGCCAGCGCCTGCTGGCCGCCTGTCGCACAGCGGCACCTGCCCCCTTGTGGCTGAGCATCTGGGCATACAACACGGCCGCCCTGCACTTTTATCTGGCTCAAGGCATGCAACAAGTAGGCGAAACCACCTTTCGCTTAGGCGATATCGATCACCCGAATCTGCTGCTGGCAGACACCTTGTCAGCTTTCCCTCACCATCATGCCCATGACCCTGACTGAACACGCCCTGCCTCCCGACGGCTTTCTGTCAGGTTTCGCCGATGACGAAATCTTTTACCGCGCCTTTGCCGAAGGCTGTCTGCCCGGCTTTGAGCATGGTTTTTTCAGTATCGAACAGGATGGTCGGCGGCTGTGTACGCTGCCCTACTTCGTGACCGATTTTCAGCTCAATACCATGCTGTCCGACGGCTGGCTGAAATCAGCGCTGGCATGGCTAACCGTCCCGATGGCTTGTGTCGGCCATCCGGTGGCCGATTTTGGGCGAGTCGAGGGCGAATTGACCCCCGAGATCACCCGGCTGGTCAGTGACCGACTCAAGCAAAAGGGCCAATTGATTGCCTGGAAGGGATATGGCGCCGATCTGGCCTTGCCGGAATTTACCCGGGTCGTCGGCCTGCCTGTGCCGGTACTGAAGCTGAATGGCAACTATTACGGCTCGCTCAGGAGCGACAAGCGCAATCTGCTGAAACGCAAACTGAACAAAGCCTCGGCATTGCGCTATGTGCTTCATGACGGACTGCCGGAGACCGAGCTGGAACGCCTCTATGCGCTCTATCTGCAGACCTGGCAGAAGGCACCAGTCAAATTTGGCCGGCTCGAACCGGCGTATTTCCGGCGCACCAGCGCCAGCAGTACCTATCTGTTGTTCTATCAGGATGACCGGCTGATCGGGTTCACCCAACTGCTGGGCAAGGGTGATCAGATGATGAATATGTTCATCGGCATGGATTACGCACACAGCCATGAGCATGGTTTGTACTTTGCCATGTTCATTCGATCGGTCGAAGTCGCTCAGGCACGCGGCTGCCGGGAAATCGAACTGGGAGCCACCAGCTATGGCTTCAAGCGCACGCTCGGCGCGACCGACCATCCGACCTGGAACTACTTCTTCCATCAGTCGCCATGGGTTAACTGGCTGCTGGCGAAACTGCGCCGCGTGCTGGAGCCGTCCGCAGACGAACTGAAGTAAGTCCGGCTATGGCGGTGACGCGGGCGGCAGATGCCAGTCCTGTGGCGCCACCACCTTGGGCGTGGCACTGTCGGCCATGTAGTGCGGCGACATGATCTGCACCCCGTAGTGATTGAACACATCCTGGATCCTGGCATGCAGGGCGGACAACACATCCACCCTGGGCGGGCCCTCGTGCGACAGCACCACCACCAGCCGGTAGACCGGATAGAAGTCCTGCAACGCCGTCTGATAAACCCTGGCAGGCGGCTCGGACAAGATGCCGGGCGTCTGTCCGGCGGCCTCCAGGAGCATGGCCTCGACCTGACGCCAGGGCGTGTCATAGCCGATACTGACGCTCGTCTCCAGCAAGACCCCGCCACCGGATGCCCGCCGGGAGTAGTTGCGTGTCACGCTGCCGGCAATCAGGGCATTGGGCAAGGTCAGTTCGATGCCGGTACCGGTGCGAATACGGGTGGTAAACATCCCGGCCTGCTGCACGGTGCCCTCATGCTCACCGATCTGGACATAATCCCCCGGGCGAAAGGTCCGTGTATAAGTGAGGATCAGGCCGGCGGCACCCTGGCCCACAATACTGGAGGCACCGAGTGTCACCATCAACCCCAGCAAGACCGACAAGCCCTTGAAGGCCTCGGTCTGGGCGCCGGGCAGATAGGGATAGGCCATGGCCAGGGCAAACAGCCAGATGGCAATCGCCAGCAGGCGCCGCGTCGTGGGCAGGGTATCGCTGTTCAGCCAGTTGCCACTGGCACCGCCTTCCGCCAGTCGCTGGCAGACATGCCCCACCAGTCCGACCACCAGCCTGGCCAGGAAGAAAATCACCAGTGCCACCCCCAGACCGGGCAAGGCACTGATCACCGCATCGAACAGGCGCTGCGCCAGCGCCAGGGACGACTGGTTCAGCGTCTCGCCCCAGGGGCGGGTATAGGGAAAGCGCAGCAGCACAAAGCTCAGCCAGCGATAGCACAGCAGCAAGACCAACAGGCCGTTGAGCAGTGCCAGCAAACGCCCGAGCAGAGGGTAGAGGTAACGGCGCTCGATCAGCTCGACATTGCCGACACGCAGGGCACTGACCTTGCGCTCGGCGAGACGGAGCAGCAAGGCCGCCAGCCAGCGGCGCAGTCTGGCCAGTCCCCAGAGCATCAGCAGCAGCCACAGCGTGGCCAGCCCGCTCCACAACAAGGCCAGCAAAACCGCATGCAGATTGCTGGCCTCCCGGGTTTCCGCCACCACCCGTTCCAGCTGCGCCGCAGCGGCCGTGGCCACCCCGTTGAGGGTTTCCTGCCGCAAAGGATCCACGTCGCCCGGGCTGATCACAAACACCAGCCGGTTTCCCAGCAACACCAGCTGTCCGAGCGGATTGGGCTGCAGTTGAACAGTCAGCGGTCCGTCCTGAGCCAGCATTTGCTCGACCAGCACACGGGCCCGCTCGGCGCGCTCTTTGGGCGAGGCCCCGAACAATGCGGTCCGGAAGGTAAAAATGGGGCGATGGGCAACCAGCAGCTCAGCGCTGTCGGCCGAGGCCATGACAGCGGCACTGGCCTCGGTCCCCGGGGCCGGGGATGGCGATGCCGCAGCCAGGGTACACCACAGACACGACAGCAGGACAAGAAGACATCGACGCATGGGCTCTCCGACAATTCCGACCGTGTATAGCGGAAAAGTAGCACATGCGGATCAAGCGGGCATCAGGCGTTCGCGGTGGGAAGATAAGCACAGAGAAAGACCGCGACGACCTCGGCAACATGTTCGGCCAGCACCTCGCGCGTCGGACGTGGCGACACATCCAGCATGGCCAGCATCAGGAAATCACCCTCCAGCAAAGACAAGAGATGGCGGGCGCAACGCCATGCATCGGCCTGGCGCAAGCGTCCGGCCTGCATCTGGGTCTGCAGAAAGTCCGCCAGCCGCCCCTGCCCCTGCTTCGGCCCCCGTTCGTAGAACAGCTTCCCGACCGGCGAGCTGCCGGCCTCTGCCATCACGCTGCGACGCATGGCCAGCAGATCGTCAGCCAGAAGCGTCGGCAACAGTGCCAGACCGAAATCCTGCAGGGAGGCCTCCAGGTTGCCGTCATAACGCAGATTGGCAAAAGCATCGGTGAAGCGCGAGGCACAGTGCGCATCCATGGCGGCCATGAACAGGGCTTCTTTGGAGGGATAGTAACTATACAGCGTGGCCTTGGAGCAACCAGCCTGCCGGGCAATCTCATCCATCGCGCTGCCTTCGAAACCGTGACGCTGGAAGACGGTCAGCGCTGCCTGCAGGATACTGTTGCGCTTGGCTTCACTTTTGACTCGCATGACCACCCTTAATTAAACCAATGAGTACAGTTTACTTGACAGCCACCCACCGTCAAGCCTATAACTATACCCGACGGTTTTGTTATCGCAGCCAGGTTGAGCGACCAGGCTGCGACCTAGCCGTTTTCACCGTGTTTCGTTTTGGCCCGGCCTTGTGCCGGGCTCTTTTACGTCAGCCAACCGCACCGACCTGACGACAGTCAGGCGCCCAAACATCGAGTTTCGCACCTTGGCGGCGGCGACAGAACCGATTTTCCTCCTCGAAACAGGATTGTTTGCGTCATCGCAACAAGCTTTCACACCACACCGGATTTCAGCTGTTATTTACCGCACATCGGCGTAGTCTGGGGACATGGCAACCAGGCAAAGGAGGTTCGATGTTTAGAGAGCACCGAGAACTGATTACCCATCTGAAACAACATGATCGGCATTTTGAGCGTCTGTTCGATGAGCATAATGAACTGGATCAACGTATTCAGAATGTCGAGAATGGGCAGGAGCACCTGGGACAGCTGGAAATCGAGACCCTCAAGAAGCAGAAATTGCTGCTGAAGGATCAGATCTACGCGATCCTGCAAGAAAAGTCCCGAGCCTGAAGCGCGCCAGGTCAACAGCCGGTCAGTCCTGACCGGCTGTTTTCATTTCGCCCGCTGCCGGGCAACGCTGGCAGGCAGCGGCAAGGTCTGGCTCCGGCTGTCCGGCACGATCTCGCCCCAGCCATGGTGATACGTCCACACTCCGCCCCACTGACCGGGGGCCTCGGCGCCATCATCCGGCTCGCCGGTCGACAGTTTGGCCACCACTTCGGTCAGCGCAAAGCGCAACACCAGGGTGGCCGCCATTTCCTGTACGGTTGGCTGACGCACCTCCTGCCAGCGACCAGGCAGCAGCTTTTCATAGAAAGCCTGCAGCAACTGCAACCGTTCCGTTTCTTCCCGAACAACCTCAAAAGCGCCATAGGCCATGACCGAGCGGAAATTGATCGAGGTATCGAATGCCGAGCGGGCCAGCACCAGCCCGTCGGTGACCGCCAGGGAAACCGCGGCGGGACAGCCGGCGGCAAGCTGCTGGCCAAAACGGCTGCCATTGCTGCCATGAATGTACAGGGCATCCTCGACCCGCCAGTGGGTCGAGACCATCTGGCGGGGCAGTCCGCTGTCCGCGTCGCAGATGGCAATGGTGCATTCCGGGATATCGTCGATCACCTGATAGATCGTTTCCCGGTCATAGCTGGCTTTATGGGCGCAATGACGCATCCGCGTCCGCGCAGTCTTGACAAACTCAGTCATGGTACAGCTCTCCGTCAAAAGAACCGTGCCATTCTGGCAGCGTGGCATACGGCATCACAGAGCCACTCTGCGCTGACAGAAGGGGTCCATCCACAGACAGATTTTTCCCCGTTGAGGACGTAAAGCGCCGATAATGCCGGCAACATCAACTCGCGAGCCACATCATGAATTACGAAGCCTTGACCGACCGGGACTATCAGCGCCTGGCCGAGACGCTGGCCCGGTTCAGCGATCAGGATTGCATGAACCTCGAACAGCTCGACGGGTTCTTTACCGCCCTGCTGTGCGGCCCGATGCCCATCCGTCCGACGGAATGCCTGCCGATCATTCTCGGCGATGCCTTCGACGACGAGGACGCCTTTCCCGGCGCACAGGGGCTGGAACGGTTTGCACACCTGCTGATGCGCCACTGGCTGGATATTTCGCATACCCTGCAATCCGGACAGCCCTTCCATCCCTGGCTGGATGCGGATGAGCACGGCGTGTTCCGCGGCAACGACTGGGCTCAGGGTTTTGTCGAAGGCATGCAGCTGGTCTATGACGACTGGACGCTGCTGCTGGATGATCCGCAGCAGGCCGAGCTGCTGGCCCCGATCATGGCACTGGCCTTCGAAGGGCAGCCTGACGAAGAGATGAAGGGCTACCTGCAGGAAATCAGCCCCGAGGACCGGGCCGACTGGCTGGGGGCGATTTCGCCCAATGTGGCCGCGATTCATCAGTTCTTCACCCGCTTGCGGGCCGAACTGGAGGCCGACGAAGAGCAGGAATGAGTCTCTGGCGCGCAGGCGGCCTGCGCGGCTGTCTCCGGCCCGGACCAAGCCGGGCCGCACTCACGATCAGTTGTGATCCAGACTCAGGTAAATCTCGTTGCGGGTTTCTTCCACCAGCTGATTGAACTTGCCGGAGGCATGCAGTTGCTTCAGGCCGAGATTGAAACGCCGAACCAGTTCGGCGCCAAGCGGATGCCGGCGCCAGATCACCACATGCATCGGTGCAGTCCAGAACGGCTCTGGCTGTGCCACCACCTGCGCTCGCTGATCCGGACGGAAATTCTGCACCATCAGCAAGGCGCCGACCTCCGAATCGATTGGAAACAGGTCCAGATGGCCTGCCTGCAGTTTGCGCAAATTGGAGACATCATCCGGCGAGGCTTCGGGATGCAGCACCCCGGCGGCCTGCAACCGGCTGAATTCTTCCGAATAGGTATTGCCGCTGGTAATGCCAATACGCCGGGAGGCCAGGTCCCGCATGTGCTTCCAGGCGACGGGATGATCGGCGCGCTGGAAGAACACCATGCGCAGGCTCATGACCGGATCGGTATACAACAAATCCTTCTGTCGCTCCGGGGTAATGGCCCAGCCCAGGCTGCCATCCACCGCACCGGTGCGCGCCGACTGCAAGGTACGGTTATTGGGATAGAACACATAGCGCACCTTGACGTTCTGCAGGCGAAAAGCCTCACTCACCACCCGCGACATCAAACCATCGCCGGCCATGCTTTGCCCCATGTAGGGCGGATATTCCTGATTGGAAAGGACGATGCTGATTTCCGGTTGCTCTGCCCGGCAGCTCATGGCCAGCGTGAGCAGAGACAACCACATGATCAGACGGGTCAACAGGCGCATGATGCGGTCCTCCCTGTAGCTAATGAGGATCGAGGCCCTGATAAATCTGGTTGCGGGTGTTCTCGATCAGTCGGTTGAATTCCCCCGAGGCGCGCAACTGAGACAGGCCACGGTTAAAGCGGCGCACCAGCTCCGCTGCCTGAGGATGGTGGCGCCAGATCACCACATGGACTTTGGCAATCCAGAACGGCTTGTCCTGCGCCTCCACCTGAACGCGCTGGGCACGCGGGAAATGCTGCATCAACATCAGTGCCCCCACCTCCGAATCGATCGGGAACAGATCGATATGACCTGCCAACAGCTTGCGCAGGTTGGACAAATCATCCGGCGATGTCTCGGTGTGCAGAATGCCGGCCGACTGCAGGCGGCCAAATTCCTGCGAATAGGTGTTGCCCGTGGTGATGCCAATACGGCTGTCACTCAGATCCTGCAGACTCTTCCACGACAAGGGATGATCCTTGCGCTGAAAAAACACCATGCGCAGACTCATGACCGGATCGGTATACAACAGATCCTTCTGTCGCTCCGGGGTGATGGCCCAACCCAGGCTGCCATCGACGGCCCCGGTCCGGGCCGACTGCAGGTTACGGTTGTTGGGGTAGAACACATAGTGCACTTTGACGTTCTGCAGGCGAAAAGCCTCGCTCACCACCCTGCTCAACAAACCGTGACCGGCCAGCGACTGTCCCTCATAAGGCGGATACTCCTGATTGGACAGAACGATGGACATCGGCCTGGCTGCCATGGCGACGCTACTGGCCGTCAACAGCACCCCCATTACCCATGTCTTCCAGCGCATTTACCGTCCCCCGATCATTGCTGGTTTGTGATCCAGACCCTGCTGCACGATCTTCTCGACGCCAACCTGCTGTCTCATGGGATTACTCTGGATTTAAGCAGGTTTGACTCGATATACCAGTCAGAGCAATGTCATGTTCTACACCAAAGTCGTATCTGTTACATTGCGGCTTATCATTTGTAGTCACACCGGGCCATCATGAGCTTTGCTGCACTTCTTGCCAACTATGGCTACTGGGCTGTCCTGATCGGTTGCCTGCTGGAAGGCGAGACCATCCTGATTCTGGCCGGTTTTGCCGCCCACCAGGGTTATCTTTCCTTCCCGCTGGTCGTGCTGACCGCCTTCTTTGCCGGCAGCCTCGGCGATCTGTTCTTCTTTTTGCTGGGCAAGTATCTCGGGCGCCCCCTGATTGCCCGCTATCCCCGCCTTGCCGGACATGTCGCCCAGGTCAATGCCCTGTTGCTGCGCTATCAGCGCCGAATCATCGTCCTGATCCGCTTCATGTACGGTCTGCGCATTGCCGGCCCGATCATCATCGGTAACAGTGGTATCGCCACGCGGCATTTTGTTTTGTACAACATGATTGGTGCCGCGATCTGGGCGCCACTGGTGGCCGGAGCAGGCTATGTGTTCGGCGAGACCGTCCATCTGTTGTTTGCCGACCTGGGCCATTATCAGTGGCTGGTCATGCTGGGGCTGGCCGGGGTGATCTTGGGAGGACGAGGCTGGCGCAAATGGATGCGCCAGCGCAGGGAGCGGGTCGAAACCGACTGAGGATCAGTTGCGGAACTTGTCGTGACAGGCCTTGCAGGACTGCTGGACTTCACGGAAGCTCGCCCGGACCTGATTCACATCGCCGGCGGCGGCGACCTGGTTCAGCTTGCTGACCTTGCGTTCGAAGTCATCGCTGGCTTGTTTGAAGCCTTGCGGATTGCTCCAGATTTCCGGCTTGGTATCACGGGTGCTGCTACCGGCCGGGAAATACTGCCAGGGAGTGTGCGCCTCGGCTTCCAGCGACTTGGCGGCAGCGGCAAACTGTGCCTGATCAAAACTGCCGGCATTGAGCATTTTGTTCATGCTGCCCAGCGACTGCTTGTAATGTTTGAAGACCGTACGGCGCTCGCTGGCCGGACTGGCGGCGAAGGCGCTGGCAGCGATGGTCGCCAGCAGCAAAGATCCAATGAGAGTGGATTTCTTCATCAGCAATTCCCCTTTCAGAATAATGGGTAGTGCCTGATCATAGCGGGTGAATCTTAATGCCGCATTAATGCGGACTCTGAATAACAAAACGGCCGGGAAAACCCGGCCGTTTTGATCACTGACAAACAGCGAATTACTTGGTCAGCATGTAGCCATATGCACGCTTGCGGCCATCTTCATCCTGCTGGATGTAAACGCCTTGCAGTTCCGGCGAGAAGCCCGGCAGCAGGTTGATGCCTTCTTCCAGCGCCAGGAAGTACTTCAGCGCAGCACCGCCCCAAACTTCGCCCGGTACCATGCACAGTACGCCCGGCGGGTACGGCAGCGCGCCTTCGGCAGCGATGCGGCCTTCGGCCTTGTCCAGCGCCACCAGCTCGACGTTACCACGGACGAACTCGATGTTGGCTTCCTGCGGGTTCATTTCGACCTTCGGCAGCTTGGCCTTGCGGAACATTTCCTTCTGCAGCTGCTTCACGTCGCGGCTGACATACAGGTTGTGCATTTCCTGGCACAGCTGACGGATGGTGTAGCCGCGATAACGTTCTTCGTTATTGGCATACACGGTCGGCAGCACTTCGGACAGCGGTGCATCTTCGTCCAGATAGCGTTCGAAGCGGGCGATCTGGGCAACCAGGTGCTGCATCTTGCCCATGTCTTCGGCCGGGGTCATCAGGAACAGGATCGAGTTCAGGTCACACTTCTCCGGCACGATGTTGTTTTCGCGCAGGAAGTTGGCCAGGATGGTCGCCGGTACGCCGAATTCGGTGTACTTGCCGGTCGCCGCATCGATACCCGGGGTGGTCAGCAGCAGCTTGCACGGGTCAACGAAGTACTGGCCCTTCTCGTAACCTTCGAAGGCGTGCCACTTTTCACCCGGCTGGAACTCGAAGAAGCGCAGATCGTTGGCCATGGTTTCGGTGTCGTGATCCTGCCACTTCTTGCCATCAACGGTCGCCGGAACGAACGGACGGATGTGCTTGCAGGCATTCAGGATCATCTTGCGGGTTTCGATACCGACCTTGACGCAGTCAGCCCACAGCTTGCGGCCCAGTTCGCCGTCGTGCATCTTGGCGTTCACGTCCAGGGCAGCGAACAGCGCGTAGAACGGGCTGGTCGAAGCGTGCAGCATGAAGGCATTGTTGAAACGCTTGTGGTTGCAGTAGCGCTTCTGACCCTTGATGTGCTTGTCCTTCTTGTGGATCTGCGAGGTTTGCGAGAAACCGGCTTGTTGCTTGTGAACCGACTGGGTCACGATGATGCCAGGATCGTTTTCATGCAGATCCAGCAGCAGCGGCGAGCAGTCCTTCATCATCGGGATGAATTGTTCGTAGCCAACCCAGGCCGAGTCGAACAGGATGTAATCGCACAGGTGACCGATCTTGTCGACAACTTGACGGGCATTGTAGATGGTACCGTCATAGGTGCCGAGCTGAATGATGGCCAGGCGGAACGGACGGGCTTCCTTGGCACGTTCCGGTGCCACGGCAGCGATTTGTTCGCGCAGGTATTTTTCTTCGAAGCAATGTGCGTCGATACCACCGATGAAGCCGAACGGGTTACGCGCGGTTTCCAGGTAGACCGGGGTCGCACCAGCCTGAATCAGGGCACCGTGGTGGTTGGACTTGTGGTTGTTGCGGTCGAACAGCACCAGATCGCCACGAGCCAGCAGGGCGTTGGTCACGACCTTGTTGGAAGCGGAAGTACCGTTCAGAACGAAGTAGGTCTTGTCGGCATTGAATACCTTGGCAGCATAAGCCTGAGCATCGTGCGGCGCACCTTCGTGAATCAGCAGGTCGCCCAGCTTGACGTCGGCGTTGCACAGGTCAGCGCGGAAGACGGTTTCGCCGAAGAATTCGAAGAACTGACGGCCGGCCGGATGCTTGCGGAAGAATTGACCACCCTGATGCCCCGGGCAGTCAAACGCCGAGTTACCCATTTCAACATACTGCTTCAGCATGCCGAAGAACGGCGGGTACAGGCTGGCTTCGTACTTGGTCAGCGCGGTTTCGATCTGACGGCCATAGTAAACGGCAGACTGCTTGCCCAGCTCGATCACGCCATTGACGCTCTTCAGCACATCAACCGGCATTTTTTCGTGGCAGCCGGTCACAACAAAAACCGGAATCTCCAGACCCTTGGCAGCCAGTTCCTTGATGCGGCCGGCAGCGACGTCTTCCATGCCCAGGACAACGGCACCTACGTCGGTGAAATCGGTTTCCGCCAGGTTAACCAGCGAGCGCGTGGTTTCGAAACAAGTCGAAGGCGCCGAACCTACCGCTACTTTCAAATAAGTCATGTTTATCCTACCTTGGGTTGGGAGAGCGACATGCCGGCACGGATGGGCCGGATATTCGCTCCTTCAAAATAAACTCGACACCATCGCCCTCTGAGCGCGACAGAGCCGGCCGGTTTTAAGGATTCGCAACGTTCTGTTTTGGAGCACCCCACTTCCCTGCACGCTCTGACTCATTGCGCATCGAAGTGAGGCATCTATGGGGTAGATTTTATATCAGCGTTCGCTTCACTGATTTCTTTGGCGAGAACCGGAAATATATCTGTGCGACACGGCCCCACTCAAAATTCAATCTCTTCGAAATACGTCAGCAACGGCCTGTCACCACGAGTTCTGGCTCGCGGCAAGCGATTTCCTTCCCCGGTACGACAGCACATGGCAATACACCGGGAAATTTCTAAATCAAGCCTATACGACGCTGCTCATTATTCTATAGAAGAATTTGTTTTTATTTGATTTTCGACAAGCGGGACAACTGCGGAATTTCCAGATCGGGAAGCATTTGTTCGCAATTGCGACAAGCTATGACATTGGCAAATAAATGGACAAAAAAGCCATTAACCAGCCTTTTATTGACAAAAGTTCTAACAAGACACCATATCAGAATCCACTGAAAGGATAATATATATGTAGACGACAAAACCGCGTGCTTTAACCGGTGAGCCAAAGCCAGCGCCTGCAAAAAACACTCGGAGGAAAACGATTGACAGCGGCTTTGTCAGATCGCTAAATCGTGGTTAAGCCGCAGAAGACACAATTTCCCGCCATCCAGTGATACAAGCCCATGCCAGACCACGCCGAACCCGCTGCCCGCCCTGTCCGCCACTTCATGTTGAGCCAAAGTTGCTCCACCCTCGCCTATCAGATGCTGGTCGTGGCATTTGGCTGGCAGGTCTATGAGCTGTCACACAGCGTGCTCTTTCTCGGCCTGATCGGACTGGCGCAGTTTGCGCCGCAACTGCTGCTGACCCTGATTGTCGGCCACACCGCCGATCAGTTTGAACGCCGGCGTATCGCTCAGTATGCCCAGGGCCAGCAGGCACTCGGCGCCACCCTGCTGGCCCTGGCCTGCCTGAGCCAGCAGCAAAGCCTGACACTGATCTTCGCTTGCGCCGTCCTTACCGGCAGCGCACGCGCTTTCGAATCCCCCAGCATGCAGTCCTTGCTGCCCACGCTGGCCAGCGAGACACAACTGCCCCGCAGCCTGGCCATGGCCGCTTCGGCACGACAGAGCGCCGTCATCATCGGGCCGGCACTGGGCGGCATGATCTTTGCCCTTGGTGCCGCCGCGGTCTACGGCAGCTGCCTGCTGATCTGGCTGCTGGCCATGTCCTGGCTGCAGGTCCTCCCACCCGGCAGGCAAAGCCGCGCCAAAGAACCCATGTCGCTGCGTTCGGCACTGGCGGGCGTGCAGTTCATCCGCGCCCGTCCGGTGATCTTTGGCGCCATCTCGCTCGACCTGTTCTCGGTGCTGCTGGGCGGCGCCACGGCGCTGCTGCCGGTCTATGCGCGCGATATCCTGCATACCGGCCCCTGGGGACTCGGACTGCTGCGCACCGCGCCGGCCATCGGTGCGCTGGCCACCTCGCTCTATCTGGCCCGCCACCCGCTGCGCCGGCACATCGGACGCAACATGGCCTGGGCCGTCATCCTGTTCGGTCTGAGTACCATCGTGTTCGGCCTGTCTCACGTCTTCCCGCTATCGCTCGCGGCCCTGGTGGTTCTGGGCGCCAGCGATATGGTCAGCGTGGTGATCCGCTCCTCCCTGGTTCAACTGGAAACACCCGATGCCATGCGCGGACGCGTCAGCGCCGTCAACTTCATCTTTATCGGCACATCCAACCAACTGGGGGAATTTGAATCCGGGATCACGGCCGCCTGGTTCGGCACCGTTCCGGCGGTGGTACTGGGCGGCGTGGGCACCCTGATCGTGGTGGCACTGTGGCGGCGCTGGTTTCCCGCCCTGTTTGAGCGGGATACCTTTGCCGGTCCAGCGAAGTGAAAGGAATGGATCAGGGCATGACGGCAGGCTGGGGACTGGTGGCCGCACCATTCTGGCCATTGCTGTCGGCCGCGGGGGGCAGCGGCTCGGCATCCTGGAGCGATGCCGCCTGGGCGAAGGGATTCCAGGCACTCTGCGGCGCATCGACCCAGCCCTGCCGGCTGCTCAGATACCAGGCCCCCTGCATCAGGAAAGCCGAACAGAACGAAAACAGCAGTATCCCCAGCAGGGCACGCAGACGCCCCTGTCCGGAGGCCAGCGCCAGGGCATTGCTCAACACCAGCAGGGAATAAGCCATCAGTACCAGCAGCAGGCCGTCTGCCACATCGGCAGGCAACCAGCTGGTGAGCGGCTGCAGCAGCTGAACGCTGCTGGCCAGCACGATCAGCGCCAGCAGCGGGCGCGTAAAACGCCAGGGATTGACGCGCAGCCACAGACCGATGAAGGGCACGAACAACAGCGTCTCCAGCCAGTTGTAACCGATGCAGAAGCCGATCCGCCCCGGCAGGTAGTGCCCCAACTCGGGCGAGCCGCCACTGGTCACCAGACCGAGCAGGCTGATCAGCAGCGCCAGCTGCCACCAGGGATGGTGGTATGCCGGCAGCGGTTTGACCCGGAAACGGAACAGGTCCAGTGCATCATTCAGCAAACGGTTCATTGCATCACTCAATCAAAAATGACCGTCTTGTTGCCATAGGACAGGATGCGATAGTCCAGATGCCAGCGTACGGCACGGGACAGCACCACCTTCTCCAGATCGCGTCCCTTCTGGATCAGATCGTCGACATCATCGCGATGGGAAATGCGCGTGACCTCCTGCTCGATGATCGGCCCGTCATCCAGCACCTCGGTCACATAGTGGCTGGTGGCACCAATCAGCTTGACACCACGGGCAAAGGCCCGATGGTAAGGCTTGGCGCCATCGAAAGCCGGCAGGAAGCTGTGATGAATGTTGATCACCCGGTTGCGGTAGCGTGCGACAAAGGCCGGCGACAACACCTGCATGTAGCGGGCCAGCACGATCAGGTCGACACCGGCCTCATCCAGCAACTGCCACTGCGCGGCCTCGGCCTCGGCCTCGGCCTTGTTGTCCTTGTTCACCGGAATCACATGGAAGGGAATACCGTTGAATTCGGCCAGTTTTCGGCAATCTTCATGGTTGGCAATGATCAGCGGGATGTCGCAGTTCAGCTCACCGATACGCCAGCGATGCAGCAGATCCGCCAGACAGTGCTCGTAATGAGACACCATGATGGCCATGCGCGGCTTGCGTGCCGACAGCGAGACACTCCAGGACATATTGTGCTCGGAGGCAATCGGCTGGAAGGCGGCGGCAAAATCATCCATCGGCAAGGTAAAACCATCCAGCGACCATTCAACCCGCATCAGGAACAACTGTTCGCTGTCATCCTGGTGCTGGTCGGCATGCATGATGCTGGCGTTGTAGGTCATCAGGAAATTGGCAATCGCCGCCACCAGGCCCTTTTTGTCGGGGCAGCTGATCAGCAGGATGGCGGAAGGTTTGGCATGACTCATGTATTCGGATCTCTTTGTCTTTTATCAATTTATAGATAGGTGAACCCGGACGGACGACTAGACCGGGTCGCGCCGGCTGGCCGCATCCAGGGTATTTTGCATCAGGCTGGCAATGGTCATCGGTCCCACCCCGCCCGGTACCGGGGTAATGAAGGCCGCCCGCTCGCTGGCGGCGACAAAATCGACATCGCCGCACAGACTGCCATCTTCACGATAATTAATACCGACATCCATCACGACCGCACCAGGCTTGACCCACTCGCCGCGAATCAGACCCGGCTGGCCGGCGGCAACCACCAGAATGTCGGCCCGCGCCACTTCGGCGGCCAGATCGGTTGTCGCGCTGTGGCAGACCGTCACGGTGGCCCGCGCCAGCAGCAACTCCAGCGCCATCGGCCGGCCGACAATATTGGAAGCCCCCACCACCACGGCATGCTTGCCCGCCGGTTCAATCCGGTAGTGGGCCAGCAGGGTCATGACCCCGCGCGGGGTACAGGGACGCAATACCGGCATCTTCATCGCCAGACGACCGATATTGTAGGGATGAAAACCGTCCACATCCTTGGCCGGATCAATCCGCTCCAGCACGGTTTCGGCATCGAGATGGCCGGGCAGCGGCAATTGCACCAGGATGCCATCGACCTGCTCATCCGCATTGAGCTGATCCATCAGGGCCAGCAGCTCGGACTGGGAAACCGTCGCCGGCAAATCATGGCCAAACGACTGGATGCCGGTGCGCTCGCAAGCCCGCTTCTTGCCCCGAACGTAGGAGGCAGAGGCAGGGTCATCCCCCACCAGCACGAAGGCAATGCCCGGCACCCGTTTGCCGGCCGACCGCCGTGCTTCCACCCCCTGGCGGACCTGATCAATCAACTGCTCTGCGACGGCCTTGCCGTCTATACGCTGTGCCGCCATATCTGATCCTGAAAACTCACCGGGGAAAGATATCCATTTTCGCATTTTTATCCCCCCGTGCTCAACGGGTATTGACACAAGATGACTCGATCCGTATAGTTGCTGGCTCTGTAGTCGGGGCGTAGCGCAGCCCGGTAGCGCACCTGGTTTGGGACCAGGTGGTCGTGAGTTCGAATCCCACCGCCCCGACCAGAACGAGCCTGACGGTACGTGCCCGTAGCTCAACCGGATAGAGCACCGGCCTTCTAAGCCGGGGGTTACAGGTTCGAGTCCTGTCGGGCGCGCCAGAAGATGGCAACAAGCAGCAAACAGTGGTGGATGTAGCTCAGTTGGTAGAGTCCCGGATTGTGATTCCGGTTGTCGTGGGTTCGAGTCCCATCATCCACCCCAGCATTACCGCAGCAAGCAGGCCCAAAGCCTGTACAACCGATCAGTGGTGGATGTAGCTCAGTTGGTAGAGTCCCGGATTGTGATTCCGGTTGTCGTGGGTTCGAGTCCCATCATCCACCCCAGAATACCGAAGACCCCGCTCCTTAGCGGGGTTTTTCATTTTCCGCCCCGCCTCGGCCATGGACAGGCATAAGCAGGCAAATAACGACACTTTCCAGCGTCAAACCGCCCTTTC
Source organism: Paludibacterium sp. B53371 (assembly GCF_018802765.1). Taxonomy (NCBI): domain Bacteria; kingdom Pseudomonadati; phylum Pseudomonadota; class Betaproteobacteria; order Neisseriales; family Chromobacteriaceae; genus Paludibacterium; species Paludibacterium sp. B53371. The sequence goes on along the minus strand of NZ_CP069163.1, from coordinate 939,823 downwards.
CCCGGTTTTTTTCATCTTTTTGCCACTTTTCCCAGTGGCTCTCTTGTCGGACAGCTGAAACGCCGTATATTCTGTTGCCATAAAACATATTCTTTTCGATTGACCGACAGCGCCCTTTAAATGAACACCATGCAGCCGATCAAGCGCCAAACCCTGACCAGTGCCGTCACGGAATCACTGCGCCAGCGCATCCTCTCCGGCGAATTTGCCGATGGACAGCAATTACGTCAGGAAGCACTCTCCAACGAGTACGGCGTCAGTCGGGTACCGGTGCGCGAGGCACTGCGCCAGCTCGAGGCCGAAGGCCTGATCCAGATCATCGACCACAAGGGTGCCCTGGTGACCAAGCTGTCCTTCGATGACATCCGGGAACTGCTCGACATCCGCGCCCTGCTGGAAAGCGAACTGCTGCGCAACTCTGTGCCGCAACAAAGCCAGAGTGACCTGCAGCTGGCCGAGCAAACGCTGCAGGAATTCGAACTGGCCCTCAAGAACAATGACATCCGTCACTGGGGTGAGCTCAATGCCCGCTTCCACATGGCGCTGTATCGCAGCGCACGACGTCCGAACACCCAGGCGCTGATCGAGCAGCTGCACAACAAGACAGATCGCTACACCCGCATGCAGATCCTGTTCACCCAGACCATGGAGCAGGCCCACACCGAGCACACCCGGCTGCTGGAACTGTGCCGGGCCGGCAAGGCTGACGAAGCGGCAGAGTTCATCCGCTTCCACATCCTGTCGGCGGAAAACGCACTGGAATCGGTCCTGCAAGCTCAGCACAACGCATGAAACGACCAGGCTTTTTTGGCAGGGAAATGGCCAAAACAAAGTCATTTCAAGTAGTATATTGATTATAGAGCAGTGCTTTTGCCCTAATTTTGGCAAATTATCAATATATTCATCCACATCAGGGGGTGCAGCGTACACATGAGAAAGAAGACCACTGCCGAGCGGATCTTTGACAAGGTCGACCTGAAAATCCTGCAGCTGCTGCAAAGCAATGGCCGCATTTCGCTCACCGACCTGGCCGAGAAGGTTGGTCTCTCCACCACCCCCTGTACCGAACGGGTACGCCGGCTGGAACGCGAGGGCGTGATCGAGGGCTACCATGCCCGGCTCAACCCGCACATGCTCAACGCCAGCCTGCTGGTTTTCGTGGAAATCAAACTGTCCGCCAAATCCGGTGACATCTTCGATGCCTTCCGCCACGAAGTGCAAAACATTCCGGAAATTCTCGAATGCCACCTGGTCTCGGGCGAGTTCGACTACCTGATCAAGGCCCGCATTCCCGACATGTCGATGTACCGCGAACTGCTGGGCAACATCCTGCTCAAGCTGCCCGCAGCCAATGAGTCGCGCAGCTACGTGGTCATGGAAGAAATCAAGGAAACCCTGGCGCTGGCGCTGCAGGAGTAGACGATCAATGAGTCTGGAAAGCGTCCGCGCCGAATTTGCACGCCGTCAGATCGAATTGCCGATCATCGAACTGACGACCAGCACCGCCACCGTCGCACTGGCGGCAGAAGCGCACGGCGTGGAACCGGGCCGTATTGCCAAAACCCTGGCCTTCCGGCTGGGCGACGGTCGCGTGGTACTGCTGGTCGCCCGGGGCGATGCCCGCATCGACAACCGCCTGTTCAAGGCAGCATTCGGCAAAGGCAAGATGCTCGGCGCCCATGAGGTCGAAACACTGACCGGCCATCCGGTCGGCGGCGTCTGCCCCTTCGGGCTGGCCCAGCCCCTGCCGGTCTATCTGGATACCTCGTTGCAGGATTTCGAAGAAGTCATGCCGGCCGCCGGTGGCACCCATACCGCGGTACGGGTCTCGCCGGCCCGACTGCAGCAGATTGTAGACGGCACCTGGGTTACGGTGTGTCAGTTGGCGCCGCAGCCAGCGGACTGAGCAGACAGTAGCTGTCCAGATCCCAGTATTGCCCTTGCCAGAACACCAGGCCCAGACGCTGCCCTTCCCGCACAAAGCCCGCCCGTGACAAAGTGGCCACCGACGCGGCATTCTGCGGAAAAACCAGCGCCTGCACCCGATGCATCTTCACCCCCAGCCCTCCGGTCCAGGCCCAGGCCAGCAGCGGCGCCATGGCCTCGCTCATCAGCCCCTGATGCCAGAAGTCGGGGTGCAGGGCATAACTGATCCCGACGTTGTGCCATTGCAGGTTGATGCCATCAAAACTGAACGTGCCGATGCACTCGCCGCTCGCCTTGTGCCGCAGCAGCCAGGTCACCCCCAGATTGAGCTGGCGCATCTGCGCCTGCACATCCAGCCAATAGCGCGCCTGCGCCGGTTCCGTCATGCAATCCTGACCAAACAGCCGACTGACATCCGGATGCGAATACAGATGAAAAATCGCCTGCTGTTCGCTGCCGTCCAATGGCAGCAACTGCAGGCGAGGCGTATCAAAAGAGGGGATGGCGGACGTTGTCATGCCGCTCAGGCTAGCATCAGCCTCGGTAAAACCGCATGACAAAGCATTAATAATTGTAATCGGCTGCCGTGCTCACCTTGCTGAAACGCAGGCGCCGAGACTCATCGATCTGCAAACCAATCTCGCTGCCGGGCTGAAGTGAAGCGCCGAGCGCCGCCAGCTCGCGACCAGACAGACTCATGATGTAATGCTGCCCGGCCTGATTCAGGGTCAGCCGCACCCCCTCCGCCTGTGGCATCACACTGTCGATGCAAGCATCCCGACCCTGGGCATCCAGCTGCAAGGCTGCCGCCGGCAGCGCCCAGTCCGGCCCGACATTCTCAAAACCAATAAAGCGGGCCACCCAGCTGTCGACCGGCGAGGACAACAAGCTGGCCGGGGCGGCACACTGCCGGATCTGTCCCTCATGCAGCAGCGCAATACGATCCGCCATGGCAAAGGCCTCCTGACGATCATGCGTCACCAGCACGGCACTCATGCCCAGATCGCGGATACGCTGACGGAACTCGGCCTGCAAGGCCAGCCGCAAGTGGGCATCCAGGCTGGAAAACGGCTCATCCAGCAACAACAGCCGTGGCTCGGTCACCAGAGCCCGCGCCAGCGCCACCCGCTGCGCCTCGCCGCCGGACAACTGCCCGACCGGTCGCCGCTCATAGCCGGCCAGCCCCACCGTCGCCAGCAGACCGGCGGCACGCTGTCGCGCCTCGGCGCGCGGCACTCGCCGCTCGACCAGCCCGAAACAGACGTTCTCCAGCACATTCAAATGCGGGAACAAGGCAAAATCCTGAAACATCAGCGCAAAATGCCGCGCCTCGGGCGCCACGCCGTCCAGATCCTCCCCGGCAAAACGGATCGATCCGGCATCCGGCTGCACCAGACCGGCAATCAGCTTGAGCAAGGTGCTCTTGCCACAGCCGGAAGGCCCCAGCAAGGCCACAATCTCTCCCTGCCCGACGGTCAGAGACAAGTCGCGGGCCGGCCACTGCGAGCCAAAACGCTTCGAAACCTTATCGATGATCAGCATGCCCAGCCTCCTCGCGCTGCCATTCAATCAATACAAACGCCAGCATGGCCAGCCCCATCAACAGGCAGGACAGCACCAGAGCACTCTCCTGATTCAAGTCCCCCGGGCGCCCCAGACGTTGATAGATCAGCGTCGTCAGGGTCATCCACTCCGGGCGGGACAGAAACAGCGTGACGGCAAATTCGCCCAGCGCCGTCGCGGCGGCAAAAGCCATGCCGCGACGCAATGCCGGCGCCGCCAGCGGCAGCAACACACGCCAGACCACGCGCCACGGCGAAGCCCCCAGCGAACGGGCAGCCTGGGGCAAATGTGCCGGAACGGCATCCAGTGTCGCCGACAAACCGCGGGCGATGAAGGGATAGGCCAGCAGCGTATACGCCCCCAGCAACATCACCAGACTGGCACTCAATCCGGGATACAGCAGCAAGAGACCAAAGGCGACACAGACAGGCGACACCGCATAGGGCAGGAAGGCCAGCGCCCCCAGCAAAACACTGCGACGGGCGGCAAAGGCGTGTGCCAGACCGAACAGGCAGGCACCCAGCAGAGCCAGCAGGGTGAAGCGCGCCGTATTGTACAAAGCCCGCCAGACCTCCGGCTCGGTCAGCACCTGCCAGGCGGCGCCCGCCGTCAGCGCCCGCCAGGCAATCGCCGCCAGCGGCGCCAGGGCCAGCAAGCCCAGCAACACAAAGGACAGGCACAGCAGGCCATATTGCCAGGCATCCCCCGCCGCCACGCGCGCCTGCGGCTCACCCCGCAGCGGACGCGCCAGCACCCGCTCCAGCCAGGCATAGGCCAGTGCTGCCAGCCCGGTGGCCAGCAACACCGTCAGCGCCAGCGAACTGGCATCGGTCAGATTCAGCTCATAGGCCACCAGGGTATAAATCTCCACCTCCACGGTGGCGTAATGCTGCCCACCGAGCAGCAAGGCCAGCCCAAAGCCGGAAAAGCAATAGAGAAAAACCAGACACAGCGCAGAACAAATCCAGGGCATGGCACCGGGCAGCTCAATGCGCCAGAACACCCGCCAGGGGCTGGCGCCGAGCGAGCGCGCCGCCTGCAAACGATGCGCCGGCAGACGGGCAAACCCTTCCTGGGCTGCACGCACCATCAGCGGCAAGTTGTAAAACAGATTGCCATACAGCAACAGCCAGGGCGTGTCCTGGCCATGCAGGCCGGTCAGCCCCTGCGGCCCGAACAGGGCCAGCACCCCCATGGCGGCCACCAGGGTCGGCATGACAAAGGGCAACATGCCCAGCCGGATCAGCCAGCGACGGCCGGCAAACTCCAGACGTGCCAGCGTCCAGGCCACCGGTACGCCGAACAGCAGGGCCAGCAGACAGGTCAGCAGCGCCTGCCCGGCAGACCAGAGCAAACGCCAGCGATAATAAGGATCGGACAAAAAGGCCAGCGACAACGCGCCGGCCCCTTCGGCGATCAGCCGCCCCAGTGGCAGGACCACCAGCGCGGCCAACAGGGCCAGCGGCAACCACGCCAGCCAACGCATGGAACGCATCTTATTTGAGTACCACCTGAGTCCAGCGCTTGATCCAGCCTTGCCCCTTATTGCGGAGCGTTTCAGCCGACGGCGTCTGGTGTGCGGCAGGCTCCTTGGCATAGGAGAACACCGGGGCCTGCGGCGTACCGCTCATCACCGGATACATCCACATGGTCGTCTGCAGATCCTGCTGCACGGGTGCCGAACGCAGGAAGGCGATGAACTTCTCCGCCGCCGCACGCGCCTGACCGCCCTTGATCAGGCCGGCACCTTCCACTTGCTGATACACGGCACCAGACAACGGCAGGGTCGCCACCGGCGACTCGGTCAATTTGACTTTACTGAAAGCCACTTCTGCCGCCGGATCGGTCGCATAGCTCAGCACGATCGGCCGGCTGCCGCCGTTGTGGGAAAACTCGGTGTTATAGGCGGCGCTCCAGTCATTCACCACTTTGAGACCGTTCTGGCGCAGCTTGCCCCAGAAGGCAAAAGCCTTGTCCTCGCCGAGGGCACCGATGGTGGCATACAGGAAACCTTGACCGGTACTGGACGTTGCCGGGTTTTCCACGACCAGCAGATCGCGATAGGCCGGCAGGGTCAGATCGTCCAGCGACTTTGGCAACGCCAGCTTGCTCTTGGCAAACCAGGCCTTGTCATACACCAGGGTGACATAACCGTAATCGGTGCTCACCAGACCATCCGGCAAGCTGTAACGTGCCTTGCGACCATCGGATTTCAGCGTCAGCGGCTCGATCACCCCGGCCTTGGCCGCCTTGCCCACCAGCGAATTGTCCAGACCGAACACCACATCGGCGATCGGATTGGCGCGGGTGAGAATCAGCTTGTTGAGCATTTCGCCGGCATCACCGCCCTTGATCAGCTGAACCTTGATACCCGTCTGCTTTTCAAAGTCCGCCAGCAGCGGTTTGGACACATCGAAGGAACTGTGGGTGATGACACGAAGATCGGCAGCCTGGGCACACAGCGCGGCGGCACAGAGGGAAACGGCGAGGCAAACTTGGCGCAACTTCATTCGGACACTCTCCAAAAGGCGCGGGAGCGTGGCCGCAGCGAACTGTGCCGATCACGCTCCCTACGCTGGTACGAACCAGATCAGGTAATCAGGGTATTTCTCAGCCGACAAGCCCCTGAATGGACGTCGGCACCCCCGGTGACAGTGCGTCATTATACATGTTGTGACGAAGAAGCTGGCATCCTTGACCACGGCCATCCGCCAGCTTGTTTTGCGCCAAATCCAACGTCATAGGCATTTTGTTTGCAAATTGCTTTGTAACAGTTCATTTTTAATGCAGGATAGAGCCCTTGAAGCACACGAGCGACGCAGCACTGGCATGACCACTACCCTTGGCAGACCTTCGGCGATGACCCAACCCGCATCCGAACATGTCGCGGCACAAGCCGCCAGCGCAACGGAAATAAAGGCACCGGAAAGCGATACCGCACTGGCCAACATCGCCATGCCGCTGGGGGAGTCGATTATCAAGTTGCAGCGAGACAGCAGCGTCCTGCTGTACGGCATCCTGCAGCGCAATCGTGCCGTCACCCAGCAATCGGACTTTTTCCGCGTGCAATGCCGCGGTTATGCCATCAACCAAAACGGCAGCTGGGGCGCATTTCCGGAAGACGAGGCGCGCTTTCACGCCAGCCGCAACTGTGCCTGGGTCCGCGTCGACCACCCGAGCCGCTCGATCACCTTTGGCCCCAAGGCGGGCATCCTGATCACCGACACCCTGCAGGGGGCCGGGCTGGATGACTTCCTGTTCGCGGCCGTCATCGCCTGGGTCAAGGGGACCTATCCGGAATACAGCGCCAGCCCCGGCATGCTGATGATTCAGGCCGGTACCAGCGAGTCGGAAAGACTGCACAAACAGGCCTTCTTCGCCAAGCAGGGCTTCGATTTCGAATGGAGCGACGAGCAACAGCGCTCCGGTCTGTATTACAAAGACAAGGTCAACCGGCTGATTGGTGTCTGCGAAAGCACCATGATTGCCGAATTCGGCGGCGAGGCCATTTTGCAGACCCTGATCAAGCAGGACCAGGATCGGCACGAACTGCAGCAACGCATGGAAAAAATCGAATCACTGAACAACGCCGTGCACCAGGCGCTCGACAAGGAGCGCCATACCACCCAGGTGCTGGCCGTGGTGCTGGTCGTGGTGATGATCATCGGCCTGTGGGCGCTGTTGTAAACCGCGCGCCGCTCAGAGCGTTCGCAGCCTGACCGGGGCCATGCCCAGGGGCTGGCGCCAGGTCTGCACCAGCAACACCCCGCCCAGCACCAGCGCCCCACCCACCAGGTGATACGCGTGCAATGATTCGCCCAGCAGCAGGCTGGCAATCGCCACCGTGATCACCGGCATCAGATTCATCAGCGCGGCCGTACGTTGCGGCCCCAGCGCCTGCACCCCGGCCAGCCACAACATCGGCGCCAGCAACGATGCCGGCAAGCCGGCATACAACACCAGCGGCAGGGCGACCAGACGGACACCGGGTGCACCGGCCGCCAGGTAATACACCAGCAGGAACCCCACCGCGCACCAGATTTGCAGGCACAGCGAGGCCCAGCGATTCAGCGCGATCGGCCAGCGCTTGAGCAAAACGCTGTAGGCGGCATAGGCCAGGCAGGCCAGCAGCATGATGCCATCGCCCGGCGCCACCCCCAGCCGCAGCAAGCCCGCCGGATCGCCATGGCTGAGCAGATAGACCAGTCCCACCAGCGACAGGACACCGCCGACCAGATCGCCACGCGTCACCCGCTCGCCCAGCCAGAGGACCGACAGCGCCACCGTCAGCAGCGGCAGCGTGGCCTGCAGCAAGCCCATATTGGTCGCCGTGGTGGTTTTGGCCGCCAGGTAGGCCAGACACTGGTAAGCCACCATGCCCAGGAACCCCAGCAAGACCAATTGCCCGGCATGACGGCGGATCAGCACCCGCTGCGCCAGCCAGTCGCGCCAGACAAAGGGGGTCATGCACAGCGCAGCGATCAGCCAGCGATAAAACGAAATCGCCGCGGCATCAATGCTGCCGGCCGACAACTTCGACACGATGGTATTGCCACCCCAGATCAGCACCGCCAGCAAGGGCAGCACATAGTGTCGGGCAGAAACGCGCATAAGAAATATCCGTCATCACAATGACAGTATTGTCGGCCAGACCGATTCAAGGGATATAATGCAAACCAGACAATCCATACCGAAAGCCTGCCATGCCGGCCAGCAGCGTGCTGTTTCCGCCTGACCTGACGACCCTGCCCTATCCGGTCTATCTGCGACTCAATGAATTTGCCACCAATGACCGCTTTCTCAGCCATCGCCACCCCTGGGGCCAGCTCAGCTATTCCGCCAGCGGCGTGATGGCACTGACCATCGATGGCCGACCATTTCTGGCGCCACCACAATATGGCCTGTGGACGCCGCCGGATCATGAACACGATGCCCACACCCTGCAAGGCGGCCGCCATCATTCGGTCTATATCGATGCCGATTACTGCCGTGACTTGCCTGCGCAACCCTGCGCCCTGCAACTGGGGCCGATCCTCAAGGCGATTCTGGAAGACTTTGCCGCACGCGGACTGAACGTGCCGCAAACCGGGGCCGACCGGCGTCTGACCGATGTACTGCTGGACCAGATGCAACTGGCACGGTGCTCAGACAGCTACCTGCCGGCCAGCAACGACCCCCTGCTGTCACGCCTGCTGAGCGCACTGCAACAAGCGCCGGGCAATAACGACACCCTGGCGCAATGGGCCGACCGGCTGCACAGCACCGAACGCACCCTGGCCAGACGCTTCCAGCGCGAACTGGGACTGAGCTTCAGCGAATGGCGACAACGCCTGAAATATCTGACCGCCTTATCGATGCTGGAGCAGAACCTGAGCGTGCAGCACATTGCCCTGGATCTCGGCTACAGCACCGCCTCGGCCTTCATCGCCATGTTCCAGCGACTGGCCGGCGTGTCACCGGACCAATACCGCCGCCAGCATCCGGCGCAGTAGGCAGACCATGCTCACGACACAAAAAAAGCCGCGGCCTGTGCCGCGGCGAGGGAGCAAAACAACCTTCTTATGACGAACTGAAACCGACCCACTCAGCTCAGGCTGATCTTGCCCTGGGCCAGCATGAAGCAGGCGATCACACCCAGCACGGCCATGAACAGGGCCAGCGCTGCCTCGAAGCCCTTGAAGGGCTTTTCGCCACGTTCCCACTTGGCCCACCAGTAAAAGGCAATCCCCGGGGTATACAGAATCATCGACAGGAACAGGTATTTCAGTCCTGCTGCATAAATCAGCCAGACACAGTACCCCGTTGCCAGCACGCCGATCAGCATGTCGCGATTGCGCGCCCGGCTACCGGCGGGATACCCCTGGCCGCGCAGTGCCACCATCCAGGCATAGCCACCACACAGCAGATAAGGGATCAGCACCATCGAGGTGGCCAGCGACAGCAGGGCCAGGTAACCGGCCGAGCTATACAGCGTCACCAGCAACATCACCTGAATCAGACCATTGGTCAGCCACAGGGCATTGACCGGAGACTGATGGCGGTTGACCTTACCGAACATTTTCGGGAAGACCCCGTCACGCGCGCCCAGGTAAGGAATTTCAGCCGGCAGCATGGTCCAGGCCAGCAGCTCCCCCCCCACCGCAATGATCAGGCAGGCGTTGATCAGATCGGCCCCCCATGGCCCGACGACGTGCTGCAGCACACCGGCGGCAGACGGATTCTTCAGGCCGGCCAGCTGCGGCTGGCTCATGATGCCCAGCGACAGCACCGACACCGCCACCAGCAACGCCGAAGTCAGCAGGAAGCCCACCACGGTGGCACGACCGACATCGCTCTTCTTCAGTGCCCGGGTCGAATACACCGTGGCACCTTCAATACCGATATACACCCAGACCGTCACCAGCATTGAGCCCTTGACCTGGTCCAGCACCGAGCCCAGCTTGACGCTGCCCCAGAAGTCCATGGAAAACGTTTTGACCTGAAAGGCCAGGATCACCACGATGACAAACAGAATCAGCGGCAGAATGCGTGCAATGGTGGTCAGGATATTAACGAAGGCCGCCTCGTGCACGCCGCGCATCACGGTCCAGGTCAACAGCCACAGCAGGATGGACGATGCCAGGATCGACTGCCAGTTATTGCCATCGGCAAACAGGGCGAACGGTTTGAAGCCCGCCAGTGCCGAGAACATCACCACAAACAGCGACACATTGCCGACCCAGCCGGACATCCAGTAGCCCCAGGCCGAGTTGAAGCCCATGAAATCGCCAAAACCGGCACGGGCATAGCCATACACCCCGCCCTCGACATCTGGCTGACGATTCGACAGGTTCTGGAAGACCAGCGCCAGCATGAGCATGCCAAACAGCGTAATGCCCCAGGCAATCATCACGGCACCAGCACCGGAAGTCGCCGCCATATTCTGTGGCAGGGAAAGAATCCCGGCCCCCAACATTGAGCCCATCACCAGGGCGGTCAGTGCCACCAAGCCCAGCTTCTTGGCGCCACGATCTTGCGCTACGGCATCTGTCATTGTCTGACCCCTTATTTTGATTTTCTGGTCTCGCCGCAGTAAAACAGCGTCCTCTAATAATCTAAACGACTAATATACTTGTTGTACAATTCATAATTCTGGATATGGATTAGAGGCGCTAATCATGAGCCTGCGCATTGACTACAAACAGTTGGCCGCCCTGGATGCCGTGATCCGCGAACAAAGCTTCGACAAGGCGGCCCGCAGCCTGCACATCACCCAGTCGGCGGTGTCGCAGCGCCTGTCCCAGCTGGAACACAGTGTGGGGCAGCGCCTGCTGACACGGGCACAACCGATGGCACCGACGGCCCAGGGAGAACACTTGCTGCGCCATGTGCGCCAGGTCGCCTTGCTGGAAAGGGAACTGGAACATCGCATGAATGCCGATGCCGACAGCTATCAGGTGCTGGCGGTCGCGGTGAGTAATGACACCCTGGCCTGGTTTGTCCGCACCTGCATGCAATGGATGCCGTCAACACCACGCACCCTGCTGCAAGTCTATGTCGATGATGAGTCACGCACCCAGCAGATGATGCGCAACGGAACGGTACTGGGCTGCATCAGCCAGCACCCCACCGCCCTGCCCGGCGGGGAGGTCACCGAACTGGGAGCCATGCGTTTTTACTGCGTGGCGACGCCCGCGTTTGCCCGGCAACACTTCCCCCACGGCATGACCGATAGCGCGCTGGCGCGTGCGCCGGCAGTACTGGTCAGCCATGATGATCCGCTGCATTTCGACTTCCTGGCACAACAGCATCCGGACTTTAACGGCGTGTTTCCCTTTCACCTGATCCCGTCAATCAATGAGTTCGTCGATGTCATCACGGCCGGTGCCGGTTTTGGGCTGGTTTCCAGCCTGCTGATCGGCGAGCGGCTGAATCAGGGCGAGCTGGTCGACCTTTGCCCGGCAGCCCCCTTTCACCTGCCCTTGTTCTGGCACCGCTGGGCCATGCAGAGCACGCTGATCAGCCGGCTGACCGATTCGCTGATGGCCGAAGCGCGCCGCTTGCTCGACTGAGGCAGGCAAGCATCGCATTGACATCGGGCGGCGAGATGTTTACCCTGCCCCCTCGCTTTTTGTGGCCCCGCCGGATACCGGTTCCCGCCACAGGGAGCGCGAAGCCTTTCGCCAGAACCTTTCCCGATTCAAGCATCCATGCTCAGAAAGAAAAAAAGCACGCCGGCGCGTGCCTTGCTCATGCAATTGACCGATGAGGAATTTACCCTGCTGGCCGGTCCCTCGGTGGACAGCCAACTGCCGGTGGTATTTGACAATGGCGCCCGGTTCGGCCAGTTAATGGGCGAATGCCTGTTCTGCAAAACCCCGCTGCGCCGCCATGCCCTGCGTGGCCAGGTGACCCGTACCGCAGGCAATCTGTACGCCATCCGGGCCATCGGCATCTGCATCAGCTGCCGCAACCTCACCAAGTTCAATTACCGACTGAACGACAACCTGACCATCACCGAACCGGGCAGCGGCAAGATCATCAGCCAGAGCCTGCCCGCGACCGCTGAACCCAGGAAAAGCAGCCGCTTTTTCTCGGAAGACTAGGGTCCCTAGTCATTGCGCATCAGCTGAAAAGCCACCTTGCGCTGCCAGCTGCGCGGCATGAAACGGTTGAAGAACACCGTCAGGCGGTTGACCCATCCCGGCACCCGGGCCGCCCCCCGGCGACGCAACAGCGCCAGCGCCTGACGCACCACCTCAGGGCTCTGCATCATCACCAGCTTCTGGTACGGCGTGGCTCGCTGACCGGAGACGGCCAGAAACTGCGTCGCCGTGATGCCGGGCGCCACCACACTCACCGTCACGCCGTAGGGACGCAACTCCTCGTGCAGCGCCTCGCCCAGCAGCAGGACATAGGCCTTGCTGGCACTGTAGGCGGCATAAGTCGGCGTCGCCTGGTAAGCCCCGATGGACGACACCAGCAAGATCTCACCCTGCCCGCGTGCCACCATATCGGCCGCGTAGCAATGCGTCAGCTCGGTCAACGTGGAAATATTCAGTTGCAGCATGTCCTGCAGCCGCGGCAAAGGCTGGCGGTGAAACTCGCCATGCACACCAAACCCGGCATTGTTGACCAGGACATCAATCTGCCAGCCCAGCCGGTCTGTCTGCTGCTTGAGCGCAATCGCCGCGCCCGGTTGTCCCAGATCCTGCACCAGTACCTGCACATCGACCTGATAGCGCTGGCGCAGCTCGTCTGCCAGGGCCTGCATCGGCGCTTCGCTGCGTGCCACCAGAACCAGCGCATTCCCCCTGGCCGCCAGTTGGCGTGCGAAGTCGGCCCCCAGACCGCTGGATGCGCCGGTAATCAAGGCGCGACGTGGTTGTGACATGGTAACTCTCCCCGATAATTAATTGACCGACGGTCATTATTCAAACATGAAGCAGCCGATGGCGCCAGAGAACCGAAACGCGACCAGGCCGGTTTGTCTCGCTCTTGCCACAAACCTGTTTGAAATACAGCACATTAAGCTGCTCAAACCTGGGGGAACCGCCCGCGAGGATGGGGCACTGGGCACTCAAAATCTGACAGAAAAAAACAATAGATATGTCAGAAATATAGGAATCCGCCGATGGGACACGACGGACAGCTCCCGGATCATTGCCTGGTTATTCACAAAAACCGCACGCCACCTCAGGGGTAGCGTGCGGGCAATTGATTCTGGAGATTTCAATGACTGGAAAACATCAGCTCGGCGCGCAGATCCTGCGCTGGATCCACCACTTTCAGGCCGTGCGCGCCGCGCGTCATGCACACAGCGCAACCGGCGACGACTACGGCATGCCGCACGGGAACTGCCACTGCAGCTTCTGCGAAGAGTACCGGGATATCAAGGCTCGCAGTCAGGACGACTTGCCGCACAGCCACTGATCCGGGGGAGATCAGGCTGGCTGGCGTGTCGCCGCCAGGACGATTTCCCGAATGCAGACCTGCTGGGGTTGCTCGTAGGCAAAGCGAATGGTTTCCGCCACCGTCTGGGCATTCAGCACCCCGCCCATCTGCTGCTTCCACTCGTTGTAACCCTGCTTGATCGCCGCATCGGTCGTATGCCCGAGCAATTCGGTCTCGACGGCTCCCGGCGCGATGGTGATCACACGAACATCCTGCGCCGACACTTCTTCACGCAGATTCTCGCTGATGGCATGCACGGCAAACTTGGTGCCGCAATAAGCCACATGACTGGGGAAGGTCTTGCGCCCGGCAATCGAACTGATATTGATGATCGTGCCATGGCGTCGCGACACCATGCCGGCGAGCACCGCATGAATCCCGTTCAGCAAACCCTTCACATTCACATCCAGCATGGTCTGCCACTCTTGCGGATCCTGACCGGCCATACTGCCCAGCAGCATCACGCCGGCATTATTGATCAGCAAGTCTGCCGGACCATACAGCGCCTCGGCTTCCTGAACGGCACCGGCCAGGGCAGCGGCATCGGTCACATCCACGGCACGGCAAAGGGTTTGGGGCAAGGCCAGTTGCTGCAGGCGCTCCAGTCGGCGCGCCAGCAGCAGCAGCGGGTAGCCGCGCTCGGACAGCAGGCGGGCCGTGGCTTCGCCGATACCCGAGCTGGCACCGGTAATGATGACGAGAGGCTTTTGCATGATGACTCCTGAAATAGATAAAGACGATAACAAAGAATGGAATGCAGTATAATTTAGCCAAAACAAGCTGAAAAATACTGTTTTTCTAGAACAGACATCGAAAATATCTATGGATATCCGCCAGCTCAAAGCCTTCATCGCCGTCTACGAAGAGCGCAATATCAGCAGCGCGGCACTGCGCCTGCACCTGAGCCAGCCAACCTTGTCCGTGACCATCCGGCAACTGGAAGCACGGCTGGGCACCACCCTGTTCCTGCGCCAGACCCGTGGCGTGGCGATCAGCGATGCCGCACGCCAGCTTTACCCGCGCGCGCGCAAACTGGTCGCCGATGCCGAGGCGCTGGATGGACTGTTTTGCGCGGACAGCGAGCCCTGCAAGCTGCTGACCCTGGGCATGGAGGGCGAACCGGGTCCGGCACAGATCGAATCCATCCTGCGACTGGCACACCGCAGCGACCCTTTGCTGCAACTGACGTTGCGGCAAGGCTGTCAGGGAGAAGCACGGCTGGCCCCCGAGAGCCTGCGCTGCGAGGAGGAGTTGTTTCTGCCTTTGTGGGAAGAGCCCTTCGTACTGGTACTGCCCCATGACCACCCGCTGGCCAGCCGCGCGGCAATTGCCCATGCCGATCTGACCGGGGTGGACTGGATCGCCTGTCCCGGCCATGACTCCCATCCGGTGCTCATGGCCTGGTACAACCAGCCAGAGCATCAGGTGCCCTGCTTTGCCGCTCAGGCGGATAACTTCACCCTGGCCCTGTCACTGGTGGCCACCGGCATTGGCGTGGCGCTGCTGCCGCAATCTCTGGCGGCCGGGAGACCGGATCTGGCGCTGCGTCCCCTGACCGGAAATGCCCCTCATCGCCGTGTCGGACTTTGCTACAACGAAACGGCCAGAGCCAACCCGGCTCTGGCCGCACTGATCGATCAACTCAACGCACTGCCTCAATCGTCGTCGAACGAGATCGGCATGCACTGACTGCACTGCACCCCTTGCGGGCAAGAGCAAGCGACCGGCAAGGCTTTGGTACGTTGCATCACGGCCACGACACGCTTGTCATGCAAGGCCTCATTGATCTGCAGGCCCATGCCCCAATACCATCCCTGGCCCACCGCCTGACGCTGACGGCGAAATTTTTCTCCAATCATTCTGCTTTCTCCTTTTTCTTTATCCCGGAAAGCAGATACAGCCGGAAGGTTCTCTCCTCTGTTTTTTTAGACCTTCCGTTCCACCTGATCCTGTCCTGACCCGGCGGAGGCCGATCTGCCCGTCACAACGCTGCCCTGCCCTCAAACAGGCGGCAGTTTGGCAGCCCGGCGGGAAGACAGACACTGGCACATGCGCCATCCTCCCTGCCGATCCTGCAGGCCCTCGCCCAAAGCTTCGACATCGGGGCGAAAAGACCGACCGACATGGCTGACCATGCCGATGTACCACTGATTTAACAATAAGTTAGCCAGGCCACGGAATGCCAAGAATTTTTTCATTTTCGCGCTCCCCATGAATATTACTTGACGCACAGTAAGCCTAAACGCATAGTGGATCACCAAGAAGCACCACTTATATGTTTTTACAATAGACCACTTTGCAGACCGCTATGCGTACCGTGAAAACCCTCGACATCCCGCTACTCGACAATCCCTCCCTGACCGGACTGACCCGTCAGGACCAGGTGTATCGCAGCCTGCGGCAGGCGATTCTCGAGGGACGCTTGCGCCGCGGCGTACAAGTCCCCTCCAGCCGCGAGCTGGCCAGCCGCTGGTCCCTGTCTCGCGGCACCATCGAGCAGGCCTACGAGCGTCTGGCGATCGAGGGCTATCTGGAGCGGCGCCAGGGTGCCGGCACCTTTGTGGCGGCACAGTTGCCCGAACACTTCCTGCTGCCCGACACGCCGTGCAAGGTGCGCAATAGCCCGACGTCTCCCGTACCGGACAGCAAGCCGGCCCCGCTGCCCGACACGCACGGCATGGCGCCCTGCGGGCCCGGCCCGGCACGCCAGGCATTCATCGCCCGCTCGGCAGACCCCTTGCTGCTGGATATGGCCAGGTGGCGCCAGCATCTGTCCCGGGCGACGCGCAGTATTGAGGTGGACGACATGCATCTGATGCAATTTGGCGGGCTGGCCCGCCTGCGCCAGGCGGTAGCCGTCTATGTGAAGGGCGTGCGCGGCATTGAGTGCCGGGCAGAAGATGTCGTGATTACTACCGGCATTCGCCAGGCCCTGAGCCTGGTGGCAGGACTGCTGCCGGCAGGCGCGCGCGTGGCGATCGAAGACCCGACCTATCGTCAGGCGCGGGAAATTTTTGAATCCCGCGGTCTGGCCCTGCAGCCGACCCCCGTCGATCAGGAGGGGATTCGCGTCGAGGCGCTGGGCAACACCCCCTGTGCCGCGGTCTATGTCACGCCGGCACACCAGTCTCCGCTGGGGTATACCCTGAGTGCATCCCGCAGGGCAGCCTTGCTGGACTGGGCCCGGCATCATGGCAGCCTGATCATCGAGGATGACTATGACAGCGAATACAACTATCTGAAATCGCCGCCACCGGCATTGAAATCCAGCGACAGCGCTGACCATGTGCTGTTCTGTGGCAGCTTCAACAAGCTGCTCTACACCTCTTTGCGTATCGGCTTCATGATCGTGCCGCAAAGCTGGCGGGCCGCGTTGATTCAGCGTCTGTATGCCACCGGCGCCCACCCCGGTCTGATCGAGCAGCAGGCCCTGGCCTCCATGATCGAATCCGGCGACCTGTACGCCCATATCCGCCAGGCGCGGCGCACCTATCAGCGTCGGCGCGACATCGTGATCCAGACATTGTCCCGCTGGATCGAACGCCCGCATCTGTCCGGCGAGCACTGCGGCTTTCATTTCGTGCTCTGGCTGCCGGCCTCGCTCAACGATCAGCAGATCGCCGCCGAATTGGCGGCACAGGGCCTGCCGGTTCGTGCCCTCTCCGCCCTGGCACTGCTTGACCGCTATCCGCCGGGGCTGCAGCTGGCCTTCGCCTCGATCTCCGATGACGTCCTGCGCGATGCCAGCAACCGACTGGGCGCGCATTTGCAGCGACATTGGCAGCAGAAACCTCAGCCTCGCCCGTGCCTGCAGGCCTCACAACTGGCCTGACAGCAAGGCAGGGGACGGCAGCATGGCCAGAGATTCACTCAAGATCATCGCCATTCGGCCGATAAACGATTGTCATCAGAATTTGTAAAAAATATGCTTATTCGTATTCTCTCCCAACCGATTGTCGTGTCGACCAGCCAAAGCAGCCGTACCACGACATCCGCGGAACCAGCCAAGACCGTCAACTCGGCCAGCCAGGATCAGGTCACCCTGAAGAGCGTGTTGGGTCAGACCATCTCGCAATGGGAAACGGCCATGGCCCAGTATCAGCAGGTGGCCAAGAAAAACCTGGCCACTTTGCAGCGCAGCAATCGCAGCAGCCGGCGCGCGGCGCTGGCACAACGTGCCGAGAATCTGAAACAGCGGGTCAAAGCCTTGCAGCAGATGATGAGCATGGCCTCATCCCATACCGCCAAAGGACTGGCGCAAGAGCTCTCCAGGCTGGCCAAGGAACTCAAGTCCCTGGCTTCCGAGCTGAAGTCACTCAGTGGCGGCAGTAGCGGCGGGGGCAGCCAGCCGATCAACTTCAGTGTGGCCGGCCAGACAGACGAAGGCAGTTCGGAGACAACAGACAGTGGCGACAGCACGGCGGACATCAGCAGTGCCAGCATCGACACCAGTCTGCCCGAGGTGACCAGCAATGTATCGGCCGATGCCGGGACGACCACAGAGGCCGGAACGGACAGCAGCGAAGCGGTCGACAGCAGCGGGCAGGACAAGACGGATGCGACGGTGAGCCATCAGGCGGGCAGTAACAGTGAGGCGGCGGCAGATGCCCAGGAAAAGATGGCGGATGCCAGTCTGGCCAACGCCCTGCAGGAGCTGGCCGCCAAGCTCAAGGGCATGCGCAATATGCTTAAGGCACTGGTACGCGAGCAGCCGGGCGGCAAGAAGCTGATGGACGACATTGACCGTGATTTCAACGATATCGACAAGGCGATGGCCGATATTAACGACAATACCAGCCAGGCCGAACTGACCGGCGATAGTGGCGGCAGTGGCGGGCAGATCGACGTCAGTGCCTGACGCCGGGCCGGCCCGCCGGCAGCCGTTTACAGCCTGAATCCGCCCACCACCTGCTCCAGCGTGCGCGACAGATCAGCCAGATGCACGATCACCTGGCTGGCCTGGCGGATTTCGACATCGCCCTGCTGCACCTGCACCGACATCTGTTCGGCATGGCGTGCCATGTCTTCGGTCGCACGCGACTGTTCGCTGGCGGCATCACGGATCTCGCCCGCCTGACGAATGACGGCCTGCATGCTCTGCTGAATGGCGGCAATGTGGCTTAGCGCGGCATCGACCAGCAACACCCCGCTCTGCACCGACTCATTGGTCTGTGCCACACCTTGCAGCGCCTGGGACGAGGCGTCGCGCATCGAAGACACAATCTGGTCAATTTCCACCGTGGCCTGGCTGGTGCGTTCGGCCAGCTTGCGTACCTCATCGGCCACCACAGCAAAGCCGCGACCCTGCTCCCCGGCACGCGCCGCCTCAATGGCGGCATTGAGTGCCAGCAGATTGGTCTGATCGGCAATATCCTTGATGACCCCGGCAATGCTGCCGACCTGCCCGGAGCGGGACTCCAGGTCGCCCACCAGCTGCGTCACCCCGTCCATGGACTGGGCGACCGTACCAATCTCGCCGGATACCTTGCGCACCGAGTCGGTACTCTGATCGGTCAACGCCCCGGCATCGGCAATGATCCCGGCAGTCGCATGGCTGCTCTGGGCAATATGAGAAATGCTGACCGTCATCTGTTCGATGGTGGCCGCCGTGGCTTCCGCCATGTCGGCATTGGCGCGCGACCCCTGCTCCAGCCGCACATTCATCTGGGACAACTGCTCGACACCGGCGCCCAGCAGCCGGGACTGATCGCGGACCCGCAGGAACATCGCGTGCAGTTGCGCCATGAAGGCATTGAAGGCCTCGGCCACCTGGCCAGACTCGTCGCCACTCTCCACCGGCAGGCGCATGGTCAGATCGCCGTGCCCGGAAGTCAGGGAGCGCATGGCGTCGCGCAGCTGGGCAATCGGCCGGGTAATGCTGCCCGATACGGTAAAAATCAGCAGCAGCGCGACCGCCAGCACCAGAACATCCAGCAGGGCCAGCCACAGCATGGTGTGGCTCAGGGCCCCATAGACTTCGTCTTCCGGAATCTGCACCACCACAAACCAGTTGGCACTCGGCAGGTAACTGGAAGCCACCACCATCGGACCATCCGGCCCGGTGAAATGCGCCAGATTGAAGGCGGTCTTGTTCAGCAGCCCGGCAGCAACGTCCGCCATGCCCGGCAGGCTGGCCATGGCGACTTTGTCCCCCACCTTGACCAGTGACGGGTCGCGATGAATCTGGATCTTGCCCTGATCATCCACCACGAACACCTGTCCCTTGTCGCCAACCGCCATCTTGCGGATGCGCTCGGCCATGGCGGTCACGTCAAAGCCCAGTGCGGCAATGGAACGATGGCCATGCGCGTCATGCGCCAGGACATCAACAAACATCATCACCTGACTCTTGCCGTCTTCAACCCCGAGGTTGAACTCGCTGTCTCGCCCACTGGCCAGAAAATCCTTGAACCATTTGTCGGCACCGTCCGGATGCACCTTGACCAGGAAGGTATCGCCATAATTGTTCAGCGTGGCTTCGGACGACCAGGAAATGATGCTGGCACCGGTCGCCTTCTTCACCTCGGCGGCATAGTGCTGGAAAGCCGGCACACCGCTGGCCGGCTCTCCGGCACTCAACCAGTCCAGCACATAGCTGTTGCGCGCCATCTGGCGGGTCTGGTGCAGCGGCAAGGCCACAGCCGCATCGATATCATTGCGGATGGCTTCCACCGTTTTGACCAGCTCGTGCTGCTCCAGCCGCTCGGTCAGCACACTGCGGAACAGATGCGCCGAGACCAGCGCCAGCACCAGCAGCGATGCCGTCAGGATCACCGCCACACTGATCAGGATTTTTTGTCTGATCGACCAATTCTTGAACATCCGGAAACTCCCCTCACAAACCCGGCAGGCCAGATTGGCGCCACCATTTTTCTTTATGTGAAGATATTATCGCATGATGTGTGCAAAACGGGCGTCCTGCAGAGAAAAACCCTCGCAGGCCAGGAGGGAGGCGCCTTGCCATGTCGGCAAAGCGGTTGTCGTCAACAGGCAATGCCATTAGCATGGCGGCACCAAGACTCGCCGTACTCGCCACGACGTCACGCACCTCAAGCGCGTCGCCGCCGCGTACTGACCATTATCAAGTTGTCATGATAGTGAATTTATTATCATAATAAGCCGCCTTTAACCGCATTCGCGCAATGCCGTTGCCTGCCCGCGTCGTTTGACGCCATATGCAGGCCATCAGCAAGGGACTTGAAACTGCATGTTTACCTTTGATCTGGACTACCGGGCGCTGTTTGACGAACGTGCCTGGCAACTGAAAGCCCAGGGGATTTCCGGCAAATCGCTGCGCCAGGTGCGCAGCCATGTCACCAACTTCTGGGGCACCGGTCCGGGGGCCTGGACACATGAGTGGACCTTGCATGCCATGCAGGCCGAACGCGCCGGGCGCTGGCTGGAGGCCTCGGCCTGCCACGGTGCGGCGCGCTTCCCGGTCATCAACACACCGGAACGGCAGCAGGCGCTCGCCGACCAGATCCGCTGCTATCTGCGCGCGGCCCCCGAATTTCCCTGTCATTTCAGCCGCAAGACACTGACGGTGCAGTTGCCGACCGGCGCTGCGCAGATCATGGTGCACCTGTTCGAACCGGCGAAAACCACCCGTCGCCCGCGCCCCCTCCTCTGCCTCAGTGGCGGCGTGTACATCGGCAAATTCGAGCTGCACAAACTGGCACTGACACTGGCGCGTTTCGGTGGCATGCGTGTCTGTGTGCTGGACATGCCCGGCACCGGAGAGACCACCCTGCCGCTGCAACCGGAGAGCCACCTGGTCTACGAGCAGGTCATCCAGCAGTTGCGCGACCCCGAAGCCCGTTGCGGCATGCTCGGCATCAGCATTGGCGGACACTGGGCGGCCAAGCTGGCGATGCTCGGCAGTGTCGATGCGGCGGTCGACATCGGCGGTCCGGTCGGCTTCGACACCCAGCCCGGCGCCAGCCCGCTGGCACTGAACAATGCCCTGACCGGGACCATCGCCAATGCCATGCAACTGGCGGAGATGCCGGATGACTCGCAGGCGCGGCAACTGGTACAGGAGTTTTCCCTGGCACACCAGGGACTGCTCGCGGGGGCCCCCAGGGTGCCGCTGCTGGTCATCAACGGCAGCAATGATCCCTATGTCAGCCGTCAGGACACGCTGGGCTTTGCCGGCAAGGACAATGCCGAGATCTGGCTGATCGACCGAGCCGGTCATTGTGCCGCCGAGCAGTTCGTCCGGCTGGTGCCGGGCGTCATGCTCTGGCTGCGACAACGTCTGAATGTCCCTGCCGGGCTGGGCTCGCCGGTCAGCCTGCTGGGCAAGGTGCTGATGCCAAGACGCAAGGTTCTGGCCTGAGCGCCGCGCATCGCGCCCGCTGCGGCGGGCGCGATCTTTGCTGACCATTCCCGCACGGGTGCGAACCCGCAACACCCGGTACCCTGCGGCTTGACCGACATCAAGCAAGCGGCAATTCCCCCACAGCAAGTATTGCCAATCGGGTCTTGGCTGGAAGATAATGAGAACGATTATTATTTAAGACCGCGCCATGACGCTTACCGACCTCCCCACCCACGCCCAGGCCATCGTCGACCATGTCGACGATGTTCATTCACCCGACACCATTTCCCAGCGCCTGCGCGACCTCGGTTTCGTACCGGGTGAACCGGTGCGCGTGGTGGCCCGAGCCCCCTGGGGCGGCGATCCGCTGCTGATCCAGATCGGCTCGACGCGCTTTGCCCTGCGCCAGGCCGAGGCTCGCCGCGTGGTCATCAACCGGGAGACCGCCCATGACTGAGGCAGCACTGCGTATTGCCCTGGTGGGCAACCCCAACTGCGGCAAGACCGCCTTGTTCAATCAACTGACCGGTGCCCGTCAGAAGGTGGCCAACTACGCCGGTGTCACGGTCGAGCGCAAGGAAGGCCGCTTTACCGCGCCCTCCGGTCGCAAGATCCGCCTGCTGGATTTGCCCGGCGCCTACAGTTTCGAATCCGCCAGTCCGGATGAGCGCATCACGCGCGACGTGCTGATGGGGCAATACCCGGGAGAAGCCATTCCGGACATGATCGTCTGTGTCGCCGATGCCACCAACCTGCGCCTGCACCTGCGTTTCGTGCTGGAGGTCCAGCGCCTGGGCCGGCCGATGGTGCTGGCGCTGAACATGATGGATGCCGCGCGCCGTCGTGGCATCCACATTGATGTTGAAGCGCTGTCGCACCGCCTGGGCATGCCGGTGGTGCAGACCGTTGCTGTGCGCCGTGGCGGGGCTCGTGACCTGATCGCGCTGGTCGATCAGGGCATCCCGGCCCATGACGCCGAAGCCCGTGCCGGCGACGGGCAGGATGTGCACGAAGCCGTACGCGACCTGCTGCGCACCACCGTCACCATGCCGCATGCCTCGGACAGAATGGTCGATACCATTGACCGCTGGACCCTGCACCCGGTCATCGGACCGATCATCCTGGCGGCGGTAATGTTCCTGGTTTTCCAGGCGGTGTATTCGCTGGGCAAGCCGCTGACCGATGCCATTGGCGATGGCTTTGACGGATTGAGCCAACTGGTCGGCGCCAGCCTGCCGGATGGTCCGCTGCGGGGCCTGATCTGCGATGGCGTCCTGGCGGGTCTGGGCACGGTACTCGGCTTCCTGCCGGAAATCCTGGTGCTGTTCTTCTTCATCCTGGTACTGGAAGAGTCGGGCTACCTGCCGCGGGCAGCCTTCCTGCTGGACCGCCTGATGGTTTCCGTCGGTCTGACCGGCCGCTCGTTCATCCCCCTGCTGTCGAGCTTTGCCTGCGCGATTCCCGGCATCATCGGCACGCGCAGCATTACCGATGCGCGCGACCGCTGGACCACCATTCTGGTCGCCCCGCTGATGACCTGCTCGGCGCGCCTGCCGGTCTACGCGCTGCTGATTGGTGCCTTCATCCCGACCATCAAGGTCTGGGGGCTGTTCAATCTGCAGGGGCTGGTCCTGTTTGCGCTCTACATGCTGGGCATCGTGGGTGCCATGGTCGTGGGCTGGATCTGCAAGAAGCTGGGCCGCGACCAGAGCGAACACGCACTGCTGATGGAGCTGCCGGCCTATCGCCTGCCGCAGGCGCGCGACGTGGCCATCGGACTCTGGGAGCGTGGCAGCATTTTCCTGCGTCGTCTGACCGGGGTGATTCTGGCGCTGACCGTGGTGATGTGGTTCATTTCCACCTTCCCTTCGCCGCCTGCCGGCGCCGTCGGTCCGGCCATCGACTACAGCTTCGCCGGCTATCTGGGCCGCGCACTGCAGCATGTGTTCGAGCCGCTGGGCTTCAACTGGCAGATCACCCTGTCGCTGATTCCGGCCTTTGCCGCCCGGGAAACCGCCGTGGCCACCCTGGCCACCGTCTATGCCGTCGGCAGTGATGCGGATGTCAGCTCGCTCGGTCACGTCCTGGCCAGCCACTTCTCGCTGGCCAGCGCGCTGGCGCTGATGGTGTGGTTCGCCTTTGCCCCGCAATGCATGTCCACCCTGGCGGTCATCCGCCGCGAGACCGGCTCCTGGCGCAAGGTCATCCTGTCATTCAGCTATATGTTTGTCGTGGCCTATGTGCTGGCGCTGGCCACTTACCAGATAGCGAGGGCCCTGCTATGAGTCACGGACTGTGGATGCAATACGTCATCATCGGCCTGCTGGTGGTCGCCAGCGTGGTGTATACCGTGCGCAAGCTGCACAAGAGCGCCAG
Source organism: Paludibacterium sp. B53371 (assembly GCF_018802765.1). Lineage (NCBI taxonomy): Bacteria > Pseudomonadati > Pseudomonadota > Betaproteobacteria > Neisseriales > Chromobacteriaceae > Paludibacterium > Paludibacterium sp. B53371. The sequence continues at coordinate 915,705 of NZ_CP069163.1, read as the reverse complement.
AACCGGTGACTGCGCCGGTGGCTGCAGCAGCTGCAACAGTTGCGGCAGCCCGCAGGAGGACGCCACCACGGCGCCGGTCACCCTGCACCGCCCCCCTGGCAAACAATGAGTTCTGCCACATAAAAAAACAGGCAACCGTTCGGTTGCCTGCTTTTTTGATGCGAGCGCATCAGCCGTAGAGATACCCCTGATCCACCTGAACGATCTGCTCCAGCGTGACCGAAGGCGACACCCCGCGCAGGATGGCAAAATCCACGACATCGCAGCGGCGACTGTCGTCGTCGGCGCAATCTGCGGTATCGATCATCGAGGGATTGGAACGCATCTGGATGACGTAGTCACCATCGCGCTGCACACCTTCAAAAATCCGCTGTGCATCGCGCGAGAGAAAATAACCGCTGTGGTAACCGGTCACCAGTACGGCGCCGGTTTCCTCATCCTCGGCATAAATCGGCGCCCGCTGCAGACCATGAATCACCAGCTTGTCTTCCCCCTGCTGAAAATGCGTCACCACCGTGGGCGGCACGCGATTTTCCAGAATGGAGAAGAAGCGCCCTGAACCTTCGCCATAATAGCCCTGCGCATGTTCGGTCAGACTGGCGGGGATTTCCACCGTCTGGGCCCGTCCGGCCTCGCCCAGATCAATCTGCAGATGGGGCCGGTTGACCAGAACCTGATCGACACGGCTCGCGTCGACATTGCCCGGTGCATACGTTTCGTCATGCACGTTACTGCGTTTGCTGCGTTCTGACATGATACGTCTCCTGTCCAGTCGTTGAATGCTGCCATCAGCCCGGCCAATCTAAACAAGCCGGGGAAACTTGCAGAGCGGCCAACAGCGCTTCATCACGTCAGAATCATTACCGTCTAGCGACAGGGTTTGGCGACCGACCCCAGAGAAAGCGGATCAGTCGAACAGATCTGCCTCATCCACGGCGGGCTCGCCCCCCTGCTGTGCGGCACGCTCCCTGGCCTGCAAGGCCTGCCAGGCTTCTTCGGTCAGGGCATGACTGCCATCACAGTATTCACGCCGGCCACAGCCGCAGCGGCCGATATCAGCCGGATTGTCCTTCACACGCATCATGTTGTTTTCTCCTTGTTGACGATAAAAAGCCCGCCGTCCGCAAGGACGACGGGCCGGGAACCGCGAGACAGGATCAGCCGCAGGCGCCCACGTGGCCGCAGGCCGTGCAGAACTCGCAGCCGTCGCGCTTGATCAGCGCGTGATTGCCGCACTCAGGGCACGGCTTGCCCGCAACCGGCTTCATCTGCTCAACATTGCCGTCTTCGAACAGATCGCCCTGCTCCGGCACCATCACGCCCATGTTCTCCACCGGGAAGCCCTCTTCGGTCAGGATGCCGAGCATGGCGTAACGATGGATCACCAGACGCGCCATATAGGCGACGGTCGACGGCCAGCTCTGCGACTTCTCGCTGTCCGGCGTACGGGCGAAGAAATCGCCCTGCGGCTCGGCATAGCTCAGCAGCTTGCGCAGCTTCATGCCGATCCAGGCCGGATCGATGACACGCATGTCCATGGACAGCATCTTGCACAGGCCATCCAGCTCACGCGGATAGCTGCCGGCCATCCACATGGAGAACGGACGACGCTGGCCCGTCGGCAGCACCAGTTCCTTGAGGAACAGCACGAAGTCATCACCGGTCTGCGGATTGGCAATGTCCACCGACCAGCTCATGGTGCCATCGGTGCCGGACTTCGGCTCCTTGCGGGCGAACATGGCGTCGATCACCGGCGTCGGTTCCCCTTCCTGCGCCGCCAGCGCGCCCAGCTCCTCAACGCGGAAACGCACGATATGCCCCAGCGCGGCAGCCGCACTGCTGGCATGCAGCAGCTTGTCGCCCAGCTCGACGGTATAGCGCTTGTCGCCGAAGGTCTGCGCCAGCGACTCCAGCTTCATGCTCAGCCACTCGACGTCACGGCAGCGCATGTCCATCGACAGGGTCTTGGCGACAGCGCCCAGACCGCGCGGCTGCTCGTTGCCGTTCACCCAGCACTCGAACGGCTGCTTGTGACCGTTTTCGACGTGTCCGATGAAGACGGCAAAGTCACCGCTGTCATGCTCGACCATATAGGTCCAGGACGGATTGCCCTGCTTGAGCTTGGGACGATGCGGCCACTTCAGGCTCGCCAGAGCCGGACTCGGCGCACTGTTCAGGGTGATGCGACGATCCGGATCCCCCTCCTGGCTGGCAGACAGATCCTGCGGGGTTTCCTTGGCCGGCTCAACCGACAGCACGGACCCGAGCACATTGTTCGGCCGGTAAGTGGTAATCCCCTTCAGGCCGGCACGCCAGGCCTGCATGTACAGCGACTCGAAATCGCCAAACGGGTAATCGGCCGGGACGTTGACGGTCTTGGAGATGGCGGTATCGATGAACGGTGCCACGGCAGCGACCATCTGCATGTGGTCCAGAGCGCTCATGTCCAGCGCCGAGACAAAGTAGTCCGGCAGGTTCTTCACGTCGCCGCCCAGCATGCGATAGACACGATAGGCGTGGTCTTCCACCAGATATTCCTGCGTGGTGCCGTCGGCCATGCGCTTCTTGCGGGTATAGAACCAGGAGAACGGCGGCTCGATACCATTGGAGGCATTGTCGGCAAAGGCCAGCGAGATGGTGCCGGTCGGCGCGATCGACAGCAGGTGCGAGTTGCGGATGCCGTGCTGACGGATGCGATCCTTGATGGCGTCCGGCAGGCGGCTGGCGCAATGCGGTTCGGCCAGGTATTGGTCGGCATCGAACAGCGGGAAAGCCCCCTTCTGGATGGCCAGATCGACCGAGGCATCGTAGGCGGCATTGCGCATCACTTCGGAGACACGGGCCGCAAAGCGACGGCCGGCTTCGCTGTTATAGGCAATCTTCAGCATGATCAGCGTATCGCCCAGGCCGGTGAAGCCAAGGCCGACACGGCGCTTGTTCTGTGCTTCGCGCTCCTGTTCCGGCAACGGCCAGACGGTCAGATCCAGCACATTGTCCAGCATGCGGATCGAACTGCGCACCACGCTTTCAAAGGTGGCCTCGTCAAACGAGGGTGCCTCGCCGAACGGATCGCGCACGAAGCGGGTCAGGTTGATCGAGCCCAGATCGCAGCAGCCATAATCCGGCAGCGGCTGCTCGCCGCAGGGGTTGGTCGACTCGATGACTTCGCAGTAGCTCAGGTTGTTGTCGCGATTGATCTTCGACATGAACAGCACGCCGGGTTCGGCATGGTCATAGGTCGAGACCATGATCTGCTGCCACAGATCACGTGCACGCACTTCACGATAGACCCACAGACCGTCGTCACGGCGGAAGCTGTCCGGGAAAGCCTTGGAGGAAGGTTCGACGGCATGCACCAGCTGCCAGGTGAGATCCTGATCCACTGCCTGCATGAAATCATCGGAAACGCCGACCGAGATGTTGAAGTTCTTCAGATCGCCGTGGTCCTTGGCGTGAATGAACTCCTCGATATCCGGATGGCTGCAATCCAGCACGCCCATCTGGGCACCACGACGCGCGCCGGCGGACTCGACGGTCTCGCAGCTGCGGTCGAACACACGCATGTAGGAGACCGGGCCGGAGGCGCGACTGTTGGTACCCTTGACGCGCGCACCCTTGGGACGGATGCGGCTGAAGTTGTAACCGACGCCACCACCGCGGCGCATGGTTTCCGCGGCCTGCAGCAGCGCGGAATAGATGCCGACCTTGCCGTCGATGGCCTCGCTGACCGAGTCGCCGACCGGCTGGACGAAGCAGTTGATCAGGGTGGCACGCAAATCGGTGCCGGCTGCGGAGTTGATGCGACCGCCGGGAATGAAGCCGCCTTCCAGCGCGATGTAAAACTCTTCCTCGAAGCGCGCCGGATCCTGCTCCAGCGCCGCCAGTGCGCGTGCCACACGACGACGCACTTCGGACACATCGCTCTCACCGTTCTTGGCATATTTCTCCAGCAACACTTCGCGGGAAATATCCTGCTCGGTCATGGCAGCTACGTTTTCCTGTTTCACGGCTTGGTCCTCTCATCACATCCGCAAGGGCCGGGCAAAGCGTTTCCGGGAGGAAAACGTTTGCACCGGCCCTTGCACTATATCTTGTGTTTGCTGATATCTGTCTGCACTACATGCCGCATTCTAGCGCATTGATGGCGAACACGAAAGTTTTCTCATGGCCTTGTCAGATCAATCGCCAGCGGCACCCCGTCGGCACTGGCCTGGGCGGTTTTGGCCGCGGCCAGCGAGATGCGCGCCTTCAACTCTGGCCAGGTCTGCGCCAGGTATTGCTGTGCGCCCCTGGCACGGGCATTGGCCAGTGCCAGCAAGTCCGCATCGGCCACCGCCTCGTTCTGGATGGCCTCCTGCCGCAAGGCCGTGTAGAAGGCAGGCCCGCTGCCGCCGGAAACCATGCGTGCCACCAGTTTCAGGCGGCCGACGCGATCGGCGAACATGGTCTTGATCGCCTGTTGTATTTCCACATCCTGCACATCGACGGCCGGCAGCGGCTCATCCGGCAGCAGCACCACACCGGCCGCCTGCAGGATGGCCCGGTCCACCCGGGCACGGGCCAACTGGCGACGGTCTGCCTGCGGATCCCAGGTCCCGGCGATACTCAGACGCATCTGGGGGCGCTGCGACATCATCTTGGCCAGCTCGCCCAGTTTCTGCCGTTCGGGTGAGGTCACGGCCGCTTCGCCCGCGACAAAACGCACATCGTCAAAGCCATCCATGCCCAGCATCGCCCCCAGGGCACGGAAGGGAGCGGTGGCCACTTTCTGCACCACATTGACGAAGGCTTGCCATACCAGACCGCCATAGCTGAACTGCGGATCGTCCAGATCGCCGCTGACCGGCAGATGCAAATCGATCCGGCCATGACTGTCCTGCAGCAGCAACACCGCCAGACTGAGCGGCAAACGGCTGATGCCGGGACGCTCGACCTGCGGTCCGAGCTTGATCGAATCCACCACAATGCGGTTATCGCCCTTGAGCTTGCGCTGCGACAGCAAATACTGCAGCTCCACCGACAGGCGACCATCATCGATCTGCCAGCCGGCGATATTCTCCGAATAGGTGTTCAGGCTGGTGAGCGGAATATTGCGGAACATCAGCTGGATATCCGCGCTGTCGGTAAACGACAGCGGTGCCAGGGCACCCCGTACGCGCACGTCACCGTTTTGGTCGACCAGACCATTCAGCGCGATGGCACCACGCTTGCCGGGGCGGGAAGACAGGCCGCTGATGGTGCCCCCCAGCTGATTGACGCGGGTGGCAAAGGCCGGCTTCATGCCCTGATCGGCAAAATCGACATTGCCGTTGCGCACCCGGATCATGCGCACGTCAAAGATCAGCGGCGCGGCCTTGCCCGTGGCCGGTTTCGCCGGTGTCGGAGACGTTGCGGCAAACAGCCGGCGCAGATTGCTGACCCGGTTCTGATCCAGCACCAGCCGTACCACCGGCCGATCCAGCTGCACATCACGCACCGACACCGCCAGCGGACTGCCGGACAACTTCAGCCCCGACAGATTCAGAGCCCGCCAGGCCAGCAAGGGGTTCTGCTCGCCGGCCTCACGAATCAGCAGGCTGCTCAGACCCGCACTGCCGGCCAGCTGCCAGCCCGTGGCGCCATAGCGCAGATCCAGCTTGGCCGACAGGTTTCCCTGCGGCATGGCCAGCGGGGTTTTGGCCAGCAAATACGGCGACAGCGGCGTCAGCGGCAGGGCTTGCGCGGTCAGTTGCCCCTGCAGCTGCGCGGCCGCCGGATCGAACTGACCGGCAAAATCGAGCTGACCGCGGCCGGCATGGGCATTGAGGCTCACGTCGAATGCCCCGTCCGAAGGATGGGGACTCAGGCTGCCGGCCAGGGGCGCCAGGGTCACTTCGGCAGGCTGGGCCAGCGTGCGATCACGCCAGACCAGACGGCCATCGGCCATGGCCAGACGAGGCAGGGTAAATTGCCAGCCACGGTCTTCAGCCTTCTGCACGGCCGCCACCACCGGGCGACCGCCCGAACCGGCGCGCAAGGCATCCAGATTGAGCGACCCATCCGCCGCGCGTTCGATTTGCAGCACAGGCTGCTGCAGCGTCAGCACCCCGCCATGGATCTGCCGGCCACTCATCGACGCTTCGCCCAGACCGAGATGCGCCATGGTCAACATCGGGGGCTGCCCCGGCTGAGCCAGCGACAGGTCCTTCAGATTGGCGGTGATGCGCGAGAGCGCCAGACCAGCCGGATCACCCAGCCGCACCCCGAGCGAGAGAAAGGGCAAATGACCCTTCAGCTCGACCGGACTGACGCGGCTCTGATCCCTGAGTTGCCATTGCCAGTTGTCCAGCCGCAGATCATTGACCTGGATATGCCACGCCGGACCAGCAGCCGGCTTGTCGGCCGCAGCAGCCTGCGCGGGCATGGCGGCCAGCCAGTCGAGCTGACCGGCCTGATTACGCACGGCGGTCACCTGCCCATTCGACAGATGGATGCGTTTAAAAAATAACGAATGTTTCTGCAGGTCGAGCAGGCCGTCCTCCAGCGCCAACTGGCCGAGCGCCAGCTGACTCTGGCCATCCGGCGAGCGCAGTCCCAGTCCGTCAATGCGGGCAAACAGCGTGCTGAGGGTCAGGCGCGGCCTGGCCGACTTCAGGTCAAACACATAATTCAGATCCAGCGACAGATTGCCGCGCGGCGGCGCCAGATGCAGATAAGGCGCCAGATAGTCCCAGACATCGGCCACCGGCAGCTGGCTGATGGTGATGCGGCCGGACGAGGACAAGGGCTCCAGCCCCAGCAGGCCGCGCCACTTCAGGCGGGTATGCTCGCCCAGGGTAGCCGACAGGGTATAGCCCCCCTCACCGGCCAGGGTACTGAGGTCATGCAAATTGAGGTTAATGCGCTGCAGGTCATAGGTCTGATCCGGACTGCCCTGCAGATCGCGCAGCACCAGCCGGCCCTGACTGAAGGTCAGCCAGTCGATAAAGACCTTGGACGCACTGCCGGAAGACGGCCCCGGGCCGCTGGCATCGCGCACCAGCCGGGCCCAGTTCCAGCTGCCATCGGCAGCACGCACCAGATCCACTTCCGGGCGGGACAGCGCCAGCATCTCGGCATGCCAATGGCCGATCAGCAAGGCCCGCGGCATGGCATCCAGCTGGATGCGCTCGGCCGCAAACAAGGGGCTGCCGTCGCGGTCACGCAGCCGGACCCCCTTGAGTTCCAGGCTCATGCGCCATGGGTGAATCGCCACCTCCTCCAGCGTCAATTGCCGGCCGATACCCTGCGCCCAGCGTACCGCCGCATCGTGTACCAGCCCGGGGGCAATATAAGCAAGGAAACCCCAGGACAGGGCCCAGAGCAAGAGCACGGCGGCCAGCGCATAACGCCAGAAACGCCGCGGCTGGGGACGACGCGGCTCGGAGTGAGATTGGTCAGACATGCAGATTCCAGAGCGAAGATTCTGATAACAATTAAAGAATAGTACCGCGAAACGACCTTTCCGAGGACAGTTCAGCGCTGGACGCGGCGGGCGGATTTGTTGGTTAACGACAACAGCATCAGACTTTCATGACAAAAAGATTGCTGCCGCCCGGCAAGGCCACCTAGGATGAATGAGCGTTAAATATTTTTAACGCCCTTCCTTCTTCCCACCGCAAGAGGATTTATGAACCCTGCCGACAGTATTACCAGCTGGCTTGATCAGCACCGAATCACCGAGATCGAATGCCTGATTCCGGACATGACCGGATTGGCGCGCGGCAAAGTCGTACCGCGCCACAAATACGATCCCGGAGAAGGGCTGCGCCTGCCCGAGGCAGTGTTCGAACTGAGCGTCACCGGCGACTATCCTGACGCCAGCCTGACCCCGGAGGCCGACCCGGACCTGCGCCTGATCCCGGATGCCAACACCCTGCGACTGGTTCCCTGGGCGGCGGATCCGACGGCCCAGATCATCCATGACTGTGTCGGCTTCGACGGCAAGCCGGCCGAGCTGTCACCGCGCAATGTGCTCAAGCAGATCCTGGCGCTGTACGAAGCCGAAGGCATGACGCCGGTGGTGGCGCCGGAAATGGAGTTTTACCTGGTGGAGATCCAGCCGGACGAAGACATCCCGCTGTCCCCCCCGGTCGGCCGTACCCGCCGCACCGAAGCCGGTCGCCAGAGTTTCAGCATCGATGCCATTTCCGAATACGACGAAATCTTCGACATGCTGTACGACTGGTGCGAAAAGCAGAACCTGCAGATCGACACGCTGATCCATGAAATGGGTCCGGCACAGATGGAGATCAATCTGGATCACGGCAATGCGCTGGATCTGGCCGATCAGGTGTTCCTGTTCAAACGCACCGTGCGCGAAGTGGCCTATCGCAACAATATGTACGCCACCTTCATGGCCAAGCCGATGCAGGGGCAACCCGGCAGCGCCATGCACATCCACCAGAGCCTGGTCGACCGTCAAACCGGCAAGAACGTCTTCTCCAATGCCGATGGCAGCCCGTCAGATCGTTTCTTCCAGTTTATCGGCGGCCTGCAAAAGTATCTGCCGCCGGCCATGCCCTTTTTTGCGCCGTATGTGAACTCGTATCGTCGTCTGTCGCGTTACACCTCGGCACCGATCAACCTCTCCTGGGGCTACGACAACCGCACCTGCGGCCTGCGCGTTCCGCACTCCAGCCCGGCCGCCCGTCGCGTCGAGAACCGCCTGCCCGGGGTCGACGTCAACCCCTACCTGGCGATTGCCGCCAGCCTGGCCTGCGGCTATCTGGGCATGAAAGAAGGGCTGAAGCCGACCGAGCCCCTGGCCGGCAGTGCCTATGAGCAACCACACCAGTTGCCGCGCCACCTGGATGACGCCATCGACATGCTCAATGGCTGCGAACCGCTGATCGAAGTATTCGGCGAACGCTTCATCCGCGCCTATGCCGCCATCAAGGAGCTGGAGTACCGCGAGTATTTCGAAGTCATCAGCCCCTGGGAACGCCGCTTCCTGCTGCTGCACGTCTGATCGTTCGGGGTGTCGGTCTGCTCCGGCACCCCGGATGTCCGGCCCGGCCCGGCCGCATGATGTTATGCTAGAGGCTGATGAGCACCGGATATTTCTGCATGACGCAACACACGCCGCCCCTGTCCTGGGACATTTTCTGCAATGTGATCGACAACTATGGTGACATTGGCGTCACCTGGCGCCTTGCCAGCCAGCTCCAGCGCGAGCATGGCCAGCGCGTGCGCCTGTGGGTCGATGACCTGCACAGCTTTGCCCGCCTCTGTCCCGGCATCAGCGCCAACCTGGCACGCCAGGACTACCGCGGCATCGAGGTGCTGCACTGGACACCGCAACTGCCGGCCGACGCCCTGCCCGGCGAGGTGGTGCTGGATGCCTTTGGCTGCAGCCTGCCGGAAGACTTTCTGGCCGCCATGGCACGTTGCCGTCGTCCGCCGCTGTGGATCAACCTGGAATACCTGACGGCAGAAGACTGGATCGACTGCTGCCATGGCATGCTCTCTCCCCATCCCAGCTTCAGCATTACCCGGCATTTTTTCTTCCCGGGCTTTACCGCGCGCAGCGGGGGCATCATCGCCGAACAAGGCCTGGTCGAGGCCGCCCGCCAGTGGCAACAGCAGCCCGAGCGGAAAAGCCTGCTACTGCAAAGCCTGGGCTTGCCAGCGCACGACCCGGAGGCGCTGTATGTCAGTCTGTTTGCCTATGAAAACGCCGCGATTGGCGAATTGATGCAGCACTGGGCCGCCGGACCGCAAAAGATCGTTTGCCTGGTACCCGAGGGACGAATTCTGGGCGACGTCATCGCCGGATTTGCCCACCAGCCGCTGGTCGCCGGCGATCACCTGCAACGGGGTGCGCTGTCACTGCACGTTCTGCCCTTCAGCGATCAGGAAAGCTACGACCGCCTGCTGTGGAGCTGCGATGTCAATTTCGTGCGGGGCGAAGACTCATTCGTGCGCGCTCAGTTGGCCGGCAAGCCGATGGTCTGGCACATCTACCCGCAGGAAGATGCCGCGCACTGGGTCAAGCTGGATGCCTTCTGTACCCGCTACCTGCAAGGCGCAGACCCGGAAGTGCAGCAAGCCATGCTGGCACTCAACCATGCCTGGAACCACAGCCAGGCCATCGTACCGGCCTGGAAGCAATTCATTGCCCGCCGGCTGGCACTGGAAATCCATGCCGCCGAGTGGCCGCGCACCCTGCTGGAAGGCGGCGACCTTGCCAGCCGCCTGATGCATTTCATCCAGGCGCGGCGCGACGACACACCGCCCGGTGACAACCAGGCAGATTGACCCTTGCCCGAGGAGGCAAGGGCTTCTTGAATGACCGGGGCAATCAGCACGAACCCTCACACTGCCCCGGCAGCCGTGCCGCCTCACCGGCCAGCAATGTGCCATACCGAGTCCGCGGCACTTGCCGACAGACGGCGGCCGACCCAGCCCGCCAGCCATGCCAGCACCCCGCTGGCCAGCAATGCCGTCACATCGACGGCCCAACCTGCGACATACCCTCTCTGTGCCGCAACCCAAAGCGACGAAATGGGGATGGCCAGCGTGGCAAGTGCACAAAAACGCAGCAAATCACGGGATGCCCTGGCTGCGCCACGCAGCAGCGCCCAGGCAATCGACAGCAGAAACACCCCATAGTAAAGCGGCAGGTGCCACTCCACCCCGGGAGCAAAATAGTTCAGCAACTTGCTGGCTGCCATCGCCAGGGAAATGCCGCTCATACATCCCAGGCTGATGCCGACCGAGAGTGCGGCCATGCTGCGCACCTCTCGCCGCTGCGCAGGGACACTGCTCTCGCCGTGCGCGACTTTGACCCTGCGCGACTCTATCCATAGCAGATTGCCACTGAAAAACAGCCACGCACCCGCCATGGCCAGCAGGAAATACAGCCACTGCAGGAGCGCTCCGCCAAACAAGGCCATGTGCAACGCAAAGAAACTGCTGATCAAGGTATTGGATAGCGATTGAGCGCCGGGCACCATCTCCTTGCTCTCGAGGTGGCCGGTGTAAGGCTGCAGCACCAGGAAGCCGCCTTGTGGGCGTGGCATGACCGCCCGGCTGTCATGCCCCCACACTCTCACCAGCGGGCGCGCCCCACCGATATCCTGATATTGCAAGGCATCCACCTGCATGTCGGGGGCCAGTTGCCTGGCCCGTTCAAGCAACTGCTGCGGCGTGAGCAGGGTTGCGGCCAGAGGCCCTGGCGGTGCGTGATGCGGAGCACTTTGCACCGGGCGCGGCGGCTTGCCGGATAACTGGTCTTGCACCAGGTAGAACAGGTCATGATAAGCAAACACCACGGCGGTAATGGCCATGACCAGGTGAAAGGGCAAGCTGATGATGCCGACAATATTGTGTGCATCAAGCCACATGCGCTTGAGGTTTTTGCCGGTTCGCAGTCGGAAGAAATCCTTGACCAGCGAAGGCAGCAGCACCACCACGCCAGAAATCAGCGCCAGTGCATACAGGACCGCAACGACCCCCATCACCCAGCGTGCGTAATCATGATCGACAGGCAGGCCGATCACCCGGTGCAGCGTATCGATAAAATCTGGCAAGCTGGCCCCATGCAATGGCTGGATTTGCACCCCTCCCTCTTCGGCCAGGCCGGCAACCAACAAGCGTCCTGCCCCGTGCGCTTCTTCGCCAGTCTGCGCCTGCCAGCTCAAGCGAGCCGGAATCCCCCCCTGCTCCGTGACATGCACGGTAAAACCGGCCGCCACGGACGGCTTGCTGGCCAGGACAGCCTCTACCAGTCGGCCCGCATCGGCCAGCGAGACCATGCGCAGCGGCACTGTCGGCTGCAGCCATGCACGGATGGGCTCCTTGAATACGGCAAAGCCACCGGCATAAAACGCGATGAACAGCCCCAGACCGGCAATGAGACCAACCCAGGTATGCAGGGATTTGTAGATCCGGATGATGTCGGACGGAACTTTCATGACAGCCCTCCCCGGCTCAGCCAGCCCAGCCAGAGCCAGGCCAGTGCATTCACCCCTCCCAGACAGAGCAAGGCCGACCAAACATGACGAAACAGATAGACCGTGCCGGCGACACCAAGCCAGACCGGCGCCACCAGCCACATAGCCAGCTGGGAACGCACCGGAAGAGGCACTTCGCCCAGGCGCTGCAGCAACAGACCTCCGCAGGCAAAACCCAGCGCCAAGCCCAGCACCTGCCCTGTCAGCGTCTTGCCCAGCCAGGATCTGCGAATGGGAGACGGGCTCATCGACTGGCCCTCCCGCTGATGAGCAGCGCGCCCAGATAAGGGCAGAGCAGCAAGACCACCATGAGCAGGCAACTGAAAACAAAGATACTGCTCAGCAACAGAAATACGCGACACAGCAGCAGCAGACCCGCCAGCAGCAGGGCAAGCGCCACCAAGCGTGTTCGCCCGCGGGGTAAAGGACGGGGCAGCCAGTTCTGATTGGGTGAGGCGAGAAACAGACTGACACTGCCCAGTACGATGGCGAGCACGCCACACAAGAGATTCATCATGGATACGTCCGGCATAAGACATGTCATATCAGGGCTGTTGAACAAAAAATGCCATGCCGCGAACCAGCGCTGGCATCCAGGAAAACCCGTGATCCTCCCCCTCCAGAACCTGGAAGCGAACACGGTCAGCCTGTCCGGGCAATGCCTGCAGGGCCTCAGCCAGCCTCCGGGCAGGCGCAATCATCGGCCGAGACAGCAAGGTCGTGCGCCGCTGCGCAGACAGGTTTTCTGCAGGGAGGTCATCTTCTAGCGCACCAACCGTCAGCTGAAATGCCGGCAGACCGGACGCGGGCATGGTCGTCGGCACCAGATTGAGCACCATTTGGTTTTCCCACCACAGGGAAGGACTGGAGGCGAGGCAGGTGGAAAAGCTTTGCGGATATTTCAGGCAGACATAACTGACAAACAAGCCGCCAAAGGAATGGCCGAAAATACCCTGTCGCCGGAGATCAACCGGGAAACGCGACTGAATCAGCGGCTTGAGTTCTGTTTGCAAAAAGCGGAAGAAACGCTCTGCGCCACCATACCCGGCGACGACTGGCCCGCCAGGCAGGAGCGGCGTGTAATCTCTTGCCCGGGCGTCATAAGCGAAATCCTCTTGCTGCGGGTACGCCACCGCGACCACCAGCGGTGCCACCAGACCGGTTTCACGACGGCGCCGTGCAATGCCTCGGGCGATGAAGGCCGCAACAGGAAAAGCGGCATTGCCATCCAGCACATACAGCACCGGATAGCCGTCCTGCGGCACCGGCGTCTCTGGCCGGAACACCATGATGCGATAGCGCTCTCCGTTACTGCGCGACAGCAGGTCGATCTGCTGCCCGGCCTGGGCCGACACTGACTGCCAGCCGGCGGCGAGGCAGGCGGCTGACAGCCCGAAGGCCATCAGCCCGCCCAGACTCCGGCCCAAATACTGTCGGAGCTTTTCCATCCGTCAGAAGTCCGTGGTGGCCGACACGGTATAGGTGCGTGCCTGACCCAGGGTGGCAATCGGCGTACTGTCGCTGAAGCTGCCCGAGTAGTAATGACGGTTGAACACATTGTCCACGCCAAAACGGAACACGGTTTTCTTGCCGCCAACGCGAGTCGTATAGCGCGCCCCCAGATCCAGCTGACTCCAACCGGAAATCTGCTGGGTATTGGCCGCGTCCAGATACACGCTGCTGGTGGCAATCACACGGCTGCTCAGCGTCAGCCCCGGCACCCAGGGAGTATCCCATTCCAGCCCCATATTGCCCTGCCAGCGCGGCACACCCACCGCCTGCTTGCCGTTGTTCTGGCCATAAGCCGTCTTGGTCTGCACACCCTGGCTGTAAGTCGCCCCCCCCAGCAAACGCATCGCACGGGTCAGCTCGCCACTGGTACTCCATTCCAGCCCGCGCACCCGTTTCTCGCCGCCATCGACATAGGTGGGGTTGGTCATACTGCCCATGGCCACCAGCGTGGGCTTGGTGATTTCAAACAGGCTGGCAGTGTGACTGAAGCGGCCGGCATCCCACTTCACCCCCATTTCCTTCTGTTCGGTCTTGTAGGGTGAGAACACCTGGTTGTAGTTGGTCGCGGAGGTATCCGTCACGGTATCGCCCTTGGACAGACCTTCCACATAATTGGCGTACAGCGAAACCGTCGGCCCCCATGGTTTAACCACCAAGCCAACTGCCGGAGACACCACGGACTTGTCATAGCTGGCCGTGGTTGCGCCGCTGCCATTGTAAGAAGTGGTCTTCACCCGCTGATTGCGCAGCCCCATGGTGAGCTTGACCCTGTCATCGAGCAGGGAAAGGGTATCCATCAGAGCGAGACTGGACAGCGTGACATCGCCGGTTTTCGGCGCGGTAGACGGGATGTCAGGCATCGCGGCCGTCACCGGATGATAAAGATTGGACGAGAAGCTGCTCATATTGACCGCAGAACCGCTTTCCTGCTGCAGTTCGCTGGCATGTACCACCAGCACATGACCGATGCTGCCGGTATTGAAACGGCTGCGGATACCGGCCTCTGCCGAGACATTCTCGTCATAGCCACGTTGCGCCACCATGCGGCCGGTAAAATCACCATTAGCCTGGATGCTGCGGGCATGGGTGCCATTGATGAAGCCGCTGTAGTCGTGACGCATACTGCCCAGACCGGCAAACAGCGACACGACATCATTCAGCGCATATTCGCCACGCAGGATGGCCGCCTTGCTTTCCAGTGTTCCTCTGGCATTGGGGAAGAGATTGGTACTGGCATCCAGAGCCGGTGGAATGTCGCTCGTGGCAAACCAGTACATGGCTGGCGTACCGCCGCTGAACGACTCCTTGCTGTAATACACGTCCAGGCTGGCTTTGAGCTGCTGTCCACGGTAATCCAGCGCGGCCGAGAGGAAATCGCGCCGCTTGGACTGACCACTGAGCGTGGTATCGCCGTCACTGAGCGCGGCATTGACGCGCACGCCCCATTCATTGTTCTCGCCATAGCGACGACCGACATCCAGCGTTTCCTCCAGCTGGGAATCTGACTGAACACCCACAGAGAGTCGCGTCAGCGGCGTGTCGGCCGCACGCTTTGGAACAAGATTGATGACCCCGCCGACTCCGCCGCTGGGCGCCATGCCGCTAAACAGCGCACTCGGCCCCTTCAGCACTTCAACCTGTTCGATAAACTCAACCGGCGTATGCCCATATGGCGCCAGACCATACATGCCATTCACAGCCAGGTCATTGGCGCTGACATCGAAACCGCGGATGCGGTAGTTCTCGTAGGCATGACCGCTGGAGGTGGTAAAACGGACCGAAGCATCATTCTGCATGACATCCGCCAGGGTCCTGGCCTGCTGATCCTCAATCAGCTGTGCGGTGTAACTGGTCATGCTGAACGGCGTATCCAGGATCGCCTGATTGCCCAACACCCCTACGCTGGCGTTTTTCGACACCTGCCCTGCCGCATAGACGGCAGCCACCGACGGCTTTTTAGCCTTCACGACAACGGCAGGAAGTTCGGTTGCATCCGAAGCGCCCCCCACCTGCGTACTTTCTTCCGCCAACAACACAGTTGGGAACGTGGCAACTGCCAGAGCAATGGCAATTGGCGTCATCCGCAGCGACATAACTTCTCCTTGCAAAAGATCACACAAGCCCGGAACAGGCCTGGAAAACGATTCATGAGCGATGGACAAAAAAATGGCGCCGAGGCCCACCAGGCCGCATCCCTATGCACCCCAAAGGACAGACCGGACAGCCATCACGCCCGTCGTACTTTCCACCTGCCGGGAGCATGGCGATCAGCTTGCTGACACACCATATCGCAGTGCTTTTCCCGTCAACGAGGAACAAGGGCAAGTGGAAAGACTCGCATCTTAATGAAAATGATTCTCATTTGCAATAAATGAATAAGGTGACAGAGAATGTCAACACGCAGAAAAACAGAAGATGCAGAACAATTGCCAACAAAAGCCTGTTGATCGCCGAAAAAGACAGATCATCAAGATAAAAGGCACACCGTCACTCAATGCCGACAGAGACACAAGCCAGAACGGGGTCCGGTCTTTCATTTTGCGTCAGGATGCAAAATGAAAGACCGGACCCCGTTTGAGCGATTTGTGTCGCCCCCTCAGATCCGCGAAGTACCAAAAAAAAGCCGCCCGAAGGCGGCTTTTTGACAGCTCGGTGCAACTTCCGGATCAGAAGTTGTACTTGGCGGTGTAGATCCAGGCGTATTCGTTGCCAGCGGTACCCAGCTTGTTGACGGCGTAGCGGTATTGCAGGCCGGCGGTCAGGTGCTTGGTAGCATTCCACCACAGCGAGACGGCACCGTTCTGGCCGGTACGCTTGGAGGGGGTCGAACCCGGCTGAGCCAGCGTGGTGAAGTAGTCGGAGCGGGCGAATTCGGTTTCATGCCACTGGGTCAGGGCGAACGACTGACCAAACAGGTCGAAGTCATAACCTGCCACGTAACCGGCCATGTAGCCGTTCATGTGGGCGCCAACGCCTGCCTTCAGCTCCTGATGACGACCGAAAAACGGATGAACCCACAGCTTACCGAAGTTCAGATCGGTACTCAGACCCAGCACACGGTTCTGGTCGAAGAACTGGTTGCCACCACGGGAAGCCGGATCGGTATCGCTGTCACGGGTATCGTACACGTGGGTGTACAGCTTGATCGGCAGACCGGCTACTTCCGTCAGGTTGAAACGGCCAATCACCTTGAAGGTGTAGCGCTGGTCGCCAGACTTCATTTGCGGGTCGTGACGGTTCCAGTTTTCCAGGTCGAAGAAGCCATAGACATCCCCCCAGGAACGGCCAGCGCCGCCTTCAACTTCCAGGTACTGGAAGTTGCGCTTGGCACCGAACGGTGCGGCCTGAGTTTTGTCCAGGGTCGATTCGGACCAGTTCAACTGGTTGATGCTGACATCACCAAAGGTGTAGTCAGCGTGAGCGGCGGCCATGCCACCTGCCATGGCCAGAGCCAGGGCGATCTTGAGCGTTTTCATTGTTTTCACCGTGTGTTCTTGCTTGTTACTCTCTCGCAGACAAGGGAGTCTGCGGCGCGGCGAAAGATAATGGAGAAATACTTTTTTGCAAAGTAACTGCAACAAAATTGTCGCTTTAACGACATCTTCATACAAAAACTATTTGTCTTTATATAAAGCAATCTTCCCTTTTTTCCCCAAAGCAGGCAGCATAGGCTAGTGGCTCATACAAGTGGCCATGCTTTGCAGCCCCGCCATCCCGTCAGCCCTCACACGACGCCCGCGTACCGGAAAACCAACAGCCTTTCAAGGCCTGTCTGGCGCTTTGCATTGGAAATCAATACAATACCGGGTTTTGTCGGAATCGATTCCCCAACAGGACTGTTTAGCAATGAAAACCGCTCAGGAACTCCGCGCAGGTAACGTCTTCAAGCTTGGCAACGACCCGATGGTCGTGCAGAAGGCCGAGTACAACAAGTCCGGCCGTAACGCCGCTGTTGTCAAAATGAAGATGAAGAACCTGCTGACCGGCACCGCTTCGGAAGCCGTTTACCGCGCCGACGACAAGTTCGACGTGGTCGTGCTTGACCGCAAGGCCTGCACCTACTCGTACTTCGCTGACCCGATGTACGTCTTCATGGACGAAGAGTTCAACCAGTACGAAGTCGAAGCCGACAACCTGGGCGACGTGCTGAACTTCGTGGTTGACGGCATGGAAGACGTCTGCGACGTGACCTTCTACGAAGGCAAGGCCATCTCGGTTGAACTGCCGACCACCATCGTGCGCGAAGTGGAATACACCGAACCGGCCGTCCGCGGCGACACCTCGGGCAAGGTCATGAAGCCGGCCCGCCTGAAGGGCACCACCTTCGAAATCCCGGTTCCGGCCTTCGTCGAAATCGGCGACAAGATCGAAATCGACACCCGCGATGGCGGCGTGTTCAAAAAGCGCGTTTAAGCCAACCGGCCACGCAAAAAACGACCCTGCGGGGTCGTTTTTTTTGCCTGTCGTTCATGCCATTTGACTCAAATCATTGGCTGACGGTGGTCGTCATGCCAGTGGTGTTGCGCGCCATCAAATGTTAGCAATTATTAACTTAGTAATATTTGAAGACCCACACAACGCACAAGGCGCATCATGAAGCTCCGTATTGCAACATTGTTGGTATTCTCCGCTTTCCTCTCCACCGGTATGGCTGCCACCGCCCAGGCCGCTGACGTGGCGCCAGCCACCCAGGCGAGCCAGGCCATCAACCCGACAGGCCAGCAACTGCGCAGCCTGGTTGACGAGTATTACCATGCCAGCGTGGCGCTCAACCCGCTGAGCGCCCCGGACATGGGGGTTTACACCTATAACGATCAGTTTGGTGACTACTTGTCTGACGCCTGGATCGCGCGAGCCAAGAACCTGGAACAAAGCTATCTGAACAAGGTGCAGCAGATCGACCGCGCCAGTCTGTCGGCCGACGACCGCATCACCTATGACATGTTCCGCTATGACCGTGAAATGGCATTGCGCGGCTTTGATTTCCCGTTCTGGTATCTGCCGCTGAACCACTTCGACAGCAAGGCATCGACCTTTGCCGACCAGGGTACTGGCGAAGGTTCGGTACAATTTGCCACGGTCAAGGATTACGAAGACTTCCTGAAGAAGATGGACGGCTTTGCCGCCTGGAGCCATGCGGCCGTCGCCCGCATGCGTGAAGGGATGGTCAAGGGCGTGGCACTGCCGATCCCCCTGGCAGACATCCTGCAAAAGCAGCTGCGCGGTTACGTCACCGTCAAAGTGGAAGACAGCAGCTTCTGGAAGCCGATTGCCAACATGCCGAAGGATATCTCGCCGGCAGACCGCGAGCGCCTGACCGCCGCCTATCGCGACAAGATCGAACATGTCGTGAACCCGGCCTATACCCAGATGGCCGACTTCCTGCAACACGACTACAAGGGCACCAAGACGCTGGGCTACACCAGCCTGCCGAACGGCAAGGCCTGGTACCAGTACAAGTCTGACCTGAACACCACCACCAACCTGCCGGTGGCGCAGATCCATGAAATGGGCAAGAAAGAAGTCGCCCGCATCCTGCGTGAAATGAACCAGATGAAGGCGGAGTCCGGCTACAAGGGCGACCTCAAGTCCTTCTGGAAATACCTGCAGACTGACCCGAAATTCTTCTGGACCGATCCGAACCAGGAACTGGCCGATTACAAGGCCTTCCGCGACAAGATCTATCCGCGTCTGCCGCTGTTCTTCAACCTGATGCCGAAGGCGCCGTACGAAGTTCGCCCGGTACCGAAGGAAACCGAAGATACCGCCGGTGTCGCCTATTACAATCCGGGTACACCGGATGGCAGCCGTCCGGGCATCTTCTATGTCAACACCAAGCCGGGTCAGCAATTGCCGAAGTGGAGCATGGAAACCCTGGCCATCCACGAAGCAGCACCGGGACACCACTTCCAGATTTCCCTGAAGCAGGAACAGCAGAACGAGCCGGAATACCGCAAGTTCGCCAGCTACAACGCCTTTGAAGAAGGCTGGGCGGTGTACTGCGAAAGTATCGGCCGCGAAATGGGCATGGAAAAAGACCCGCTGCAGTACTTCGGCAAGCTGAACGAAGAGATGCTGCGCGCCATGCGTCTGGTGGTGGACACCGGCCTGCATTCAAAGGGCTGGAGCATCAAGCAGGCTGAACAGTACATGCACAATAACTCGGCGCTGGGCGCCGGCGACATTCACTCCGAAGTTCGCCGCTATCTGGCCATCCCGGGTCAGGCGCTGTCGTACAAGGTGGGCCAGTTGACCTTCACCAAGCTGCGTGCCGACAGCAAGGCCGCACTGGGCGACAAGTTCGACATCCGTGCCTTCCACGATCAGGTGCTGAGCACCGGCTCGCTGCCGATGTCCGTCATGCAGACCAAGATCCAGGACTGGATCGCCAGCCAGAAGCAGTAATCGCTTTCAGGCAAGCAGTACCCAGCGCATCGCCCCTCGGGGCGATGCTTTTTTATGGACTGCCCGCGGCATGGACGAAGGCAGTACCATAGAGACACTGTTGAATGACTCATCACGAAAAGGACCACAGATGACTGCGCCCCTGCTCACCCGCCTGCTGCAACAGGAAGACTATCCGGCCTGGAAGCCCCTCTGGGATGGCTACAACGCCTTCTATGGCCGCAGCGGCCCGACGGCGCTGCCGGACAGCGTCACCCAGACCACCTGGCAACGCTTTTTCGACCCGACCGAACCGATGCAGGCCCTGGTGGCCGAGCAGAACGGTCAACTGCTGGGTCTGGCCCACATTCTCTACCACCGCAGCACCACCGATATCGGCCCGACCTGCTACCTGCAGGACCTGTTTACCAGTGAACAGGCTCGCGGCAAGGGGGTCGGGCGAGCCCTGATCGAAGCCGCCCGCCAGCAGGCGCGCGCCGCAGGTGCCACGCGTCTGTACTGGCTGACCGCCGAAGATAACCACACCGCACGCCAACTCTACGATGCGGTCACCGGTGGCTGCTCGGGCTTTCTGGAATACGAGACCGGCGTCTGAACATCGCGCTATGACAAGTGGGCAGTTGTTGGCAAAATAGGCCCCCTGTCCACTGACCTGCCCCACCCGCCAGAGAGGATTTTCCATGAGCAGCTGCCCTGCCTACCAGCAATTGGCCCACACCTTTGCCCGCCTGCACCGCTTCAGCCATCTCGGCGCCATCGCCGGCTGGGACCAGGCCACCATGATGCCGGCCAAGGGCAATGAAGCCCGTGCCGCCGCACAAGCCGAACTCGGCGTCCTGATGCACCAGATCATCACCGATGGTCAGCTGAAAACGCTGCTGGCCAGCGCCGAGCAGGAAGACCTGGACGAGATGCAGCGTGCCAACCTGGGGGAGATGCAGCGCGAGTGGCGCATGGCCAACACCCTGCCCGCTTCCCTGGTCGAGGCCAAAACGCTGGCCGCCGCCCGTTGCGAACACGCCTGGCGCGGCCAGCGTGCCGCCAACGACTGGCAGGGCTTTCTGGTCAACTTCCGCGAAGTCGTCCGTCTGGCCCGCGAAGAAGGCCGGCTGCTGGGTGCGCTGAACGGACTGTCGGTCTACGACGCACAAATGGACAAATACGAGCCGGGCATGCAAAGCGCCCGGGTCGAAGCGATTTTCGGTGAGGTGAAAACCTGGCTGCCGGGGCTGATTGCCCGGGTACGTGACAAACAGGCCGGTGAAACCGTCGTCCAGCCACAGGGCCCGTTTGCCACCGACAAACAGCGGGCGCTGGGCGTGGCCGTGATGCAGCTGCTGGGCTTCGACTTCGAGGCCGGTCGGCTGGATGTCAGCCTGCACCCCTTCTGCGGCGGCGTGCCCGAGGACGTGCGCATCACCACCCGCTATCGCGAGGATGACTTCGTGCAAAGCCTGATGGGCATCGTGCACGAAACCGGCCATGCCCGTTACGAACAGAACCTGCCGCAGGCATGGCTGGCGCAACCGGTCGGCCGGGCTCGCTCCATGGGCATTCACGAAAGCCAGAGCCTGTCATTCGAAATGCAGCTGGGCCGCAGCCGCGGCTTCCTGCAACTGATCACCCCGCTGATCCGGCAGCAGTTCGGCGAACAGCCCGCCTTCAGCGCCGACAACCTGGCACGCCTCTATACCCGGGTGAACCCAGGTCTGATCCGGGTCGATGCCGACGAACTGTGCTACCCGGCACATGTCATCCTGCGCTTCGAGATTGAGCGCGACCTGATGAATGGCGAGATCGAACCGGAAGATGTGCCGGCGCTGTGGGACGAGAAAATGCAGGCCTATCTGGGGCTGGACACCCGCGGCAACTACAAGGATGGCTGCCTGCAGGACATTCACTGGACCGACTCGTTCGGCTATTTCCCCAGCTACACCCTGGGGGCCATGTGTGCTGCGCAGTATTTTGCCTGCCTGCGCCGGCAGCACCCCGATCTGGACCAGCAAATCGCCGCCGGCAACCTGCAACTGGTCTTTGACTGGCTGAAACAGCACATCTGGCAACAAGGCAGCCGCTGGTCCACCGAACAACTGCTACAGCACGCCACCGGCGAAACCCTCAACCCGCGCCATTACCGCGCCCATCTGGAAGCACGTTACCTGGCCTGATCCACCCCGACCCCGGGCCTGGTCGCAGACAGCGCCGGGGGTCCTAGCCGCCCATGGTCTCAAGCCCCTGAACCACCCCCTCGGCCAGATACAACAACGAGAACACACCGCCGTAGGTCCAGCTCGGCCGCATGGCGGCAAACCGTCCCTCGCGCACAAAAGGCATGGCCTGCCACAGCGGGCTGTGCCACAACGCCCCGCCAGGCGCCAGCGGGGCGATGGCCAACACCGCCGTACCGCTCAAACGCGCCAGATCACTCACCCGACGCTGCGCCACCCCCCAGGCCCCGGTCTCGACCGGGCAGCCCGGACGCAGGCCCAGCGCCTGGATGGCTGCCTGCGGCATGGAGTTGCGGCCATACAGCCACACGGCACTCGGGCTGCCGACACGGATCACGCACACCGCCGGCGCACCGGCGGGATAGCGCGCCGCCAGACGTACCCGCCACTGCGCCAGTTGCGTCTGCTGCCTGCGCAGTTGTTGCTGTGCATAGGCCGTTCGCCCCAGCACCGTCGCCAGCTGCAGATAGATCTGCCTGGCCATGGCGGCATTGTCATGGTCCACACTGAAAGCCTGCAGACTCAACACAGGTCCCAGATGCGCCAGTCGCGGTTGCAGATCGGCCAGTGCCCCGTCGATCAGAATCAGATCCGGCTTGAGACGCGCGAGCAACTCCAGATTCGGCTCCAGCCGGCTGCCGGCATCCTGCACCGACGGCGGCAAGGCCGGCCGGGCCACCCAGCGCTGATAATCGGCCCGATCCGCCACCGCGAGCGGCGTGACACCGAGCGCCAGCACCTGCTCGGCGGCATCCCAGCTCAGCGCCACGATCCGCTGCGGCACGGCCTGCGCGGCCAGACTCACCATCAGCAAACCCAACATCCACCAGACTCTCATGCCCGTCCTCCCCGGCGCAGCAACAAGGCCAGCAGCATCAGGCCACCGGCCAGCATGCCGGCACACAACCCGACCGGCAGCTGCGCCGGATACCGCAGGGTTCGCCCGAGCGTATCCGCCAGCAGCATCAGACTCGCGCCGGCCAGAGCCGCCCCGAGCAGCTGGGCGCCGACAGCACGTGCGCCCAGGCGTTGCGCCAGATTGGGGGCCAGCAGACCGACAAAGGCCACCGGCCCGAGCAAACTGGTCACCAGCGCACACAGCACGGCCGCCAGCAGAAACCAGGCCCCCCGCCACTGGCTCACCCTCAGCCCGCGACCGGCGGCCATGGCATCGCCCAGAGATAACAACAACAAGGTACGCTGCCCCAACAGGGCGGCAGCGAGGCATGACAGCACGCCCAGCGTGAGACCGAGCGCCGCACCGGCATCCAGACGGTAGGTCGAGCCGGCCAGCCACCCCAGCACCGCCACGGTATTCAGGTCGCCCCGGGCCAGCATCAGCTGCAACAGACCATCCAGCAGAGCCGACAGCGCCAGGCCCAGCAATAACAGCATGCCCGGTGCCCAGCGCCAGCGCCGCCCGAGCCACAGCAGGGCCAGCAGGCTCAGGGCACTGCCCAGTGCCGCCGGCAGCCAGCTGCCCTGCTGCAGCCCGCTGCCAGACCACAGCGACCAGCTCACCACCGCCAGGGCCGAGCCGGACGACACGCCAAGCAAATCAGGACTGGCCAGCGGATTGCGCAGCAGTCGCTGCAAAATCACCCCGGCGACGGCCAGACCGGCGCCGGCACTGGCCGCCGCCAACATGCGCGGCCAGCGCAACATCCATTGCAGGGCATCCGGCCAGGCCAGTAACCAGGCCGCCCCCTGACGATCCAGCCCCAGTGCCAGCAGCACGGTCACCACGAGGCCGAACCAGCCCAGTCGCGCCACCCAGCGATGAGGCCGTACCGGCGCGGCGGTGCCGACCCCCAGCGCCAGCGAGCGGGTATCGCGCAACAGCCAGATCAGCAGCGGTGCCCCCACCAGTGCCGCCATGGCGCCACTGGGGACACTATCAGCCAGGAACAGACTGGCCGCCTGCGCCAGCGCATCGGCCAGCAGCAGCAACAGCGCCCCGTACAAAGCGCTGGCCAGCCACTGCGCCGCCACCCCGCGTGCGCCGAGACGGCAGGCCAACAACGGCGCCAGCAGGCTGACAAAACCGATCAGGCCGGCGGCCGCCACGGCCAGCGAACACAGCCACAGCGACAGCAGCAATACCAGCAACATCACCGGCACACGCGCCAGCCCGCGTCCGGCCGCCGCCTCCTGTCCCAGCCGCAACAGCTGCAGCGGCCGCCACAGCCAGGGCAGCAGCAACAGGGCCGGCACCAGCCTGGGCCACAGCCAGCGCGGCCAGTGCCAGTCAAACTGCGCCAAATCCCCCGCGCCCCAGACAAACACACCGAGCGCATATTGATCGTTGAGCAGGGTCACGGCACTGGCCAGCGCCCCCAGCAGAATATTCAGCGCCATCCCGGCCAGAATCAGCTGCAGCGAGGCCAGCTGACGCAGGCCGGTGATCGCCAGCAACAGGAGGCTGGCCGCCGCGGCACCGCCCAGCGCCAGCCAGTCCGGGTACTGCGTCAGCCAGCCCGGAAACCATACCGCGGCACTGCACATCGCCAGCCAGGCACCGGACGCTGCGCCCAGCGTCATCGGCGACACCAGGGCATTGCCCGACAGTTGCTGCAACAGCATGCCGGACAGGCCCAGTGCCGCACCGCACAGCAAGGCCATGCACAAGCGCGGCACCGTACCCTGCCAGAACAGAATGGCGTCGACTTCGCTGTGCCCGGCCAGACTGCCCTGCCAGCCGTGCCCCCCCCACAGGGGCCAAAACCCGGCGAGCAGCAGCAAACCGCCGACGAGGGCTCGGTGAGGTAATGCGTTCATGCCTCCTCCCGCACCACCGCCAGCGGCAAACGCGCCTCGCGTGCCATCAGCTCGAAAGAGACCCCGTACAAAGCGGAGAGCCTGTCCGGCTGCAGCAGCTCGGCAGGAGGACCGGCAAACACCACCCTTCCGGCTTGCAGGGCAATGATGTGCCCGGCATGGGCGCAAGCCAGATTCAGATCATGCAAGACCGCCAGGACCCCGCGTCCGGCCTGGCGATGGATTTGCCCCAGCAGGCGCATCAGTGCGTGCTGATGGCCCAGGTCCAGCGCCGAAGTCGGCTCGTCCAGCAGCAGCAGCGGTGCCTGCTGCGCCAGCATCATGGCCAGCCAGCAACGCTGGCGTTCGCCGCCGGACAGACTGTCGCTGTCGCTATCGGCCAGATGAGCGACATCGGTCGCCCGCAACGCCGCCTCAATCGCGGCGTGATCCGCCGATCCGAGTCGGGCCAGCGGGCCATGCCAGGGATAACGCCCCAGCGCCACCAGCTCACGCACCGTCAGCCCCGGCGTCGGTGCCAATTGCTGCGGCAGATAAGCCAGACGCCGTGCCAGCGCACGGGCGCCCAGCCGGGCCAGCGGCTGGCCATCCAGCCGCACCGTACCGCGCGTCGGTGTCAGTTGTCGGGCCAGCACCCGCAGCAGGGTGGATTTGCCCGAGCCGTTATGCCCCAGAATCACCGTCACCTGCCCCGGATCAATCTCCAGAGCCGGGATATCAAGAATCAGCCGCGAACCGGCCCGCACCTGCAGATCATGCACACTCAGCACAGCCAGGCCTCCTGCAGTCTTGCCAGTCGCGTCTCGGGTCCCAGCTTCGGACAACTGGCGCAGTACTCACCTTGCGCACAACGGAAGTGCTGGCAGCACACCCGTCGCAGCAAGCCGACGCCCTGCCCGCCGTCCGGCAGGGGAAAGGACTGCAGATCACTTTGATCCGCCAGCCCCATGGCGGCCAGCCAGGCCCGCCCGCCTGTGCGCAACACGGCAAAATCCCAGTCCGGCGAGGCTCGCGCCACATCGATCAGCACACTGAGCACGCAATCCGCCTGCAATCTGCCGGCCATCTTGGGGTGCAGCCGGATGCGGCTCCCCAGATCGGCCAGCAACAGACGGCTGAGCTGCGCCACCTCCTGGCCGGCCTGGGCCATGTCAGCACCGGCATCACACGGCAGGGGCTCATGGGGTGGCAAGGCAAAGCCGGCCACCACCCCCTGATGATGGCGCTGAGCCATGCCGGCCAGCCGGGGTACGGCGCGGCTGCGGTACCAGGCCCAGATCATCAGATAGACAGGCTGCCAGACCAGCATGGTCCAGCAACGACTGGCCCAGTACAACGGCCCGGCCTCGGGTTGTGCGCGCTGCCAGTAGGCCAGCAAGGCATCCAGCGGTGCCGCCGGTCCGCCGGGGACGATCAGGCTGTCATCCGCACTGCCCACCTCCCCCGCCAGACCCGGCTGGGCCGTGGCGACCTCATGCAACAGATGCTGCAAACGACTCATGAGGCGGCACCCGGGCGGTAGGCGGCGATCGGATTGTTCAGCCGGCCATGAAACTGCAGTCCCTGCACCGGATCGGCCAGATTGACCATCTGGCGGTTATTCGCCAGCTGCAGACGGTTGAGGCAAGAGCGGATGAAATCCGGGGCAAACAGATCAAAACGGACGTACTTGTCGGCCCTCTCCGGGTGGTCTTGCTGATAGTCGGTCACACACTGGGCGACGCTGCGCCAGAACTCTGCCTCGGCCAGTCCGGCACGCTGCAGGATCGGCCCCAGAAACCGCAGGAAACCATCGAACACATCGGTCAGAATGGACAGGGTGCGCAGTTCATCGGGGCAAGGAGCACAAATCCGTTCCAGGAAGCCGGGCAACGGTTGCGCCGGATTGAGCACCCCGACCTCCTCGCCGATATCCTTCATCAGCACGCGTACCGGCACATGACCATCCAGAATCAGGATCAGGTTTTCGCCATGAGGCATGAACACCAGGTCATAGCAATAGAAGCAATGCAGCAAGGGGCGCAGATAAGCACGCAGATAGTGCTGCAGCCACTGCCCGGCCGTCAGCCCGGAGGCCCGGATCAATGCCGGCAACAGGGCATGGCCGTCACCATCGACATGCAGCAGGGCGGCCATGGTCATCAGACGCTCCCCCGGCCGCAGCCGGCTCATCGGACTCTCACGCCACAGCGCCGCCAGCTGCTTCTTGTGCGGCCCGTTGCCCTGCAGGGCAGCTTCGTAATACGGCTGCCGGTAACCGATGGCCGCCACTTCGCACAGCACATCAAAACCGCAGTCGCGCAGGGTCTCGTCAGCCCGGACCAGCGCGGCGACCCACTGATTGATGGCTGGCGTGCCGGCCATGTAATACGGCGACAGGCCGCGCATGAAACCCATGTTCAAAATCGACAGTGCCGTCTTGACGTAACGCTTTTCCGGCTGGCTGACATTGAACATCGTGCGGATGGATTGTTGCGCCGCATAGCGATCCTCACTCTCACCGAGATAGACCAGCCGCTGTGCCGCGATCTCGGCAGCAAAGCAGACCGCCAGTCGCTGCTGCCACTGCCAGGGATGCGCCGGCAGATACCAAAAATCATCGGGCGACAGTCCGCGATCACGCAGCAAGGCCGCAAACCGGGCCAGGGTTTCGCCCCCCAGCTCTTCGGCATACAGCTGTGAGGCGCTCAGGTTCTCGACCAGGGACAACTCGGCCACCTGCTTGTTGACCGCCAGCCACACCAGCGCAAAAGGCTGGCCACACTCGGGGGCATAACGGCGATAGTCGCTCAGGCTGAAGCCGATACGGCCATTGTTGGCCACAAAAGCCGGATGCCCTTCGGTCATGCCACTTTCCAGCGCCTGATAGTCCGCCAGCGCCAGCGCTTCGGCAGACAGGTAAGGCTGGTGCAGTTTCCAGGCGCAGCCAAACAGGGTGCTGCTGATTTCATCCAGGTAATCGGGCAGGACGCTCTGCGACAAGCCGAGTTGCTCGTGCGCGGCCACGATGAAGGCCAGCATGTCGGGGGCCACTTCCTGCCCGTCCGCCAGACAAACCAGACTGTCCGGATCCACCTGCCAGTGATCGAGCGCGCTGCGCTCGGCAGCAAACAGATAACGCGGCCCCGTGGTCTCAATGACATAGCGTCCGTCGGGCTGGCGCTGCGGTGTCAGCAGCAATTCATGGCTGAATTCACCGATGGCCTTGGCCAGCAGATGGCGGTTGGCGCGCTGCCACCGTTCAGGACGAAGATGGGCCACAGCCGTGGCAGAGGAAGCAATCGGGGCATTCATCAACGGAGCTCCTGCAGGGCGTCATAGTCGGTGCGATGGCAGAACGCCAGCCAGGCACGCTTGCCGGGCAGGTCGATCTG
Source organism: Paludibacterium sp. B53371 (assembly GCF_018802765.1). Taxonomy (NCBI): domain Bacteria; kingdom Pseudomonadati; phylum Pseudomonadota; class Betaproteobacteria; order Neisseriales; family Chromobacteriaceae; genus Paludibacterium; species Paludibacterium sp. B53371. Next base: position 887,433 of record NZ_CP069163.1, on the reverse strand, counting down.
ACGCTGGTAGACAAAACCGGCACCAAGATTGATGGGATGGATTCGGGTATTGGCGATGGCCGGTTCAACCACGATGCGTTGCACCGCAGGATCGCTGAACAGCCAGGCCTGAATGGTGCGCATCACCCCGCGGGTGAAGCCGTGCAGGCGGGCCGGACCGGGCGGCGCGCACAGGAAATGCATCCCGCGGTCACCCGGCATGACCTGATAATGATGGCCGACGGGATCATGGCGCGGATCGTAGGTTTCCAGCAGGAAAGCCGGGCTTCCCTGGTACTCGCCCAGCAACACGCTGTGATGCGGGCTGGCCGCCTGCCGCAGGAAGTAGTCCTGCACCTGTGTAAGGCTATCGTGTTGCATGCCCCAGAAAGCGGCATGCGGGCTACTCAGCCAGCCATGCAGCCGCTCGAGGTCCTGCGCCAGATCGATGGCGCGCAGGCTGAAGTGCCCCAGGGCGGGGATCTCGTGGCAAAACAGCGCTTCAGGAAACAACAGGGTGTCAGATGTCATGGCAACGCCTCAGGCCAGGCAAGGTTGGGAAAGCGGCAGCGCCTCACCCGGCATGCCGAAGGTCTGGCTGGCGATGCGGGTTTCCACCGGATAGACTTCGCGACCGGTCATGGCACGCAGCAGGCAGGCATTGCGGTAGCAGGCCATGCCCAGATCCGGCGTCGCCAGACCATGGGTATACAACCCCACGTTCTGGACAAAAATCTCCTCGCCCTGCACATCCACCGCATAATCCCGCGTCACATCCAGCCGTCCGTGGGCATCGCGCCGCAGCCGATCGCTGATCCCGGCAAGGAAAGCCGGTTGCCGGTAGGCATAGCCGGTTGCCGCCACCAGCGCTGCCGTATCGAGGCGAAAGGCTTTCTGCTGCTCACATTGCAGCAAATCCAGCGCCAGCCCCTCGCGTCCGCTCTGGGTATGGCAGGCAGTCAGGGCACAATTGGTCAGCAGCAGAGGCTGGGCACCACCCCGCAGACGCAGTTGATAGAGCTGCTCGAAAATCTGGTCGATCAGCGTGCGATTGATCCCCTTGTACAGCCCTTTCTGCTCATTGATCAGTTGATCGCGCTGGCCGGGAGGCAGGGCATGGAAATAATCGATGTACTCCGGCGAGGTCATTTCCAGCGTCAGCTTGGTGTACTCCAGCGGGTAGAAACGCGGCGAGCGGGTCATCCAGCTCAGCTGATAGCCATAGCGGTCACTCTCCGCCAGCAGATCGGCAAAGATTTCGGCGGCACTCTGGCCGCTGCCCAGCACGGTGATCGAAGGCAGCATCTGCAACCGCAGCTTGTTGCTCAGATAGTCGGCGCTATGCACCACGCGCTCCCCCAGACCGGCGCAGCAGGCCGGCAGTTCGGGCGAGGTCCCCGTCCCCAGAACCAGTCGCCGTGTGCGCCAGGTTTCCTGCTGTGCACCGTTGCGCACGCTCAGATGGTAGAGACCGTCCTGCCAGACAATGCTGTCCACCCGCCGGCCGAAATACAGTGAATCGAGTTGCGCGGCCACCCATTGGCAGTAGTGGTTGAACTCGGTGCGCAGCGGGAAGAAATTCTCGCGGATGTAGAAGGGATAGAGACGTCCCTGCTGCTTGAGGTAATTCAGAAAACTGAAGCGGCTGGTCGGATCGGCCAGCGAGACCATATCGGCCAGGAAAGGCGTTTGCATGCTGCTGCCTGGCAGCAGCATGCCGGGATGCCAGTCAAAGCCGGCACTTTGTTCGAGAAACGCCCCTTTCAACTCGCTCACCGGCTCGGCCAGACAAGCCAGGCTCAGATTGAACGGCCCAAGCCCGATACCAATGAAGTCATAGACGGTCGCATGCATGTCGCGAGGTCCTTTGCAGAGATTGCCGCGTAGCGGCGGTTGGCTGGTGAACGCCGCTGCACATCCGGCACAGCGGCATCAGACAGGCCGGACCCGGCCATTCACTCTCGCGCACTTGTCATTTCCCAAGCAGGTTGAAATTTCCAAGAGCATACTATTGTAAATGCGAATGATTATCAATACAATTTATCGAAATTGTTTTCAGACCAACAGCACAGAAAGAAGCGAAAGATCCGTATGTCTCCGTCACCCTTCCCTTCCCGTCTTACCAAACTGGTCCTCGCCCTGAACCTGGCCAGCATGAGCAGCCTGGTCCTGGCCGATGAAGCAGCCACCCTGCCGACCGTCACGGTCAAAGCCAGCCCGGCAACCGCCCAGTCGCCCACCAGCGGCTACAGCGCCGGCAGCAGTGCGGCAGCCAGCAAGACCGACACCCCCTGGGTACTGATCGATCACTCGGTTTCAGTCATCACCCGGCAACAGATCGAAGATCAGGCACCGCATACCTTGTCCGAGGCGCTGAGCTATACGCCAGGGGTGTTCAGCAATGCCATCGGTTCCAGCAGCCGCTACGACTACATCGTGCTGCGCGGTTTCAACGGACACATGAACAACAATCAGTGGCTGGACGGGCTGCGCCTGGCGGGCGATCCGGAGGGCAGCAATTCACCGCAAGTCGATCCATTCTTTGTTGAGCGCATGGATGTGGTCCGCGGACCGGATTCGGTGCTGTATGGCCAATCCTCGCCCGGCGGTCTGGTGGCACTGACCAGCAAACGACCATTGTCCTCGCCGCTGCACCAGCTCGAAGTCGGCATCGGCAACAACCAGCAGCAGTGGCTGGGACTCGATATCACCGGTCCGCTGAATGACCGGCCGGATCTGGACTACCGCCTGGTGGTCAAGGGGCAGCGCCGCAATGAGCAGCAGACGCTGGCGCAGAGTGAACGCTATACCGTGGCGCCATCGCTGAGCTGGCGCATCGACGGCCAGAACCGGCTGCTGTTGCAGGCCTACCTGCAGCACGAACCCTCCACCGGTTATCACGGCTCGGTGCCCTGGGAAGGCTCGGGGGTGAATCATCAGGGGAGCAGGCTGCCGGCCAGCTTCGATGACGGCGCCAGCGGGGATGGCATGCACCGCCAGCAACAAATGTTCGGCTATCAGTTTGAGCATGACTTCAACAGCGACTGGCAATTCCGCCAGAACCTGCGCTACCAGAAGAGCAAGGTCAGTCAGTTGCAGGTCTATCAGACCGGCTGGGCCGGTGCCGGCAGCTCGGTACTGAACCGGGCGGCCTCGCAAGGCGAAGAGCATGGCGAGACCTTCCTGATCGACAACCAGTTGCAGGGCAAGCTGACCACCGGCGCGGTGCAGCACACCCTGCTGGTCGGGGTGGACAGCAGCCGCATGCGCAACGGGGGCTATAACCGCTATGGCAGCGCCGACTCGCTGGATACGTCGGCACCGCAATACGACAGCGGCAACATCACCTTTGGCGCCCCGTCATACTTCAACCACGACAACCTGCAGACCGGGATCTATGCCCAGGATCAGATGGCCTGGAATCGTTGGCGTCTGACGCTGGGTGTACGCCAGGATCAGGCGCGGGTGCATACCGACGACCCGCAAAGTGGCAGCCGCAGCGAGTGGAACGGCAGCAAGGTGACAACCCGCGCCGGCGTGCTGTATGAGGCGGCCAACGGCTTGACGCCCTACTTCAATTACAGCGAGGGCTTTGACCCGAACGCCTCGTATGCCACCGGCAGCGACGGTCAACTGCTGGCACCGCAACAAAGCCGGCAAAAGGAAGTGGGCCTGAAGTATCAGCCGGCCGGCGGGCAGACCCAACTGAGTATCGCCAGCTATGACCTGCGCCAGCAGAACCTGGCCTATTACAACCCGATCACGCTGACCTACCAGCCGGTCGGCGTGGTGACCTCGCGCGGCATTGAACTGGAGGGCAAGACCCGTATCGGGAATCAATGGTCACTGATGGCCAGCATGACCTTCAACCGCCTGCGCATCGATCAGGGTCCGCAACAAGGCAACACCCCGTTTGGTTCGCCGTCTCGCATGGCCTCGCTCTGGGTAGACTATGCCTTCGCCAGCGGTCTGGGCCTGGGCAGCGGGATTCGCTACACCGGTCCGAGCTGGGCGGACAGCGCCAACACCACTCGCCTGCCGTCCTACACCCTGGTGGATCTGGCCCTGCGCTACGACCTGGGGCGCATGAGCCCGGCCTGGCAGGGGGCCACGCTGCGCCTGTCCGCCAACAACCTGTTCAACCGTACTTATGTGGCCAGCTGCTACGACAGCCTGACTTACTGCTACTACGGCAGCAAACGCACGCTGAGTGCCACCCTTGGCTATCAGTGGTAAGCCATGGCGTCTCAAGGTCAGACCATTCCCATGATCATTGCCCTGCGACGCCGGCCCGGCTGGCGACCGCAGCCCCTGGGCTGCCTGCTGCTCACCGCCTTGCTGCATGCCCTGGCGCTGTGGTGGCTGTCCTCGGGGCCGCGGCAGGCGCCTGCCCCGGTCACCCCCCCCACCGTGACCGGGCGGCTGGTGGCCACGATGGCTCCGGCCGCCCCGCCGGTGACCGCAGCAAGCCGACCGGTGCGGCCGTCACCGGCCACCACGGCACCCCACAGCCGGGCGCTTCCTCCGGTCCGAACGGTCAGCCACACGGCAGCGGCAGCCCCCCACCCGGCCCCCGCCCCACTTTCCGCCCCGCAGGCAGCCCCCCCGGCGCCGACGGTCGCGGAATCCAGGGCCCCGGCGACGGAGGCCCCGGTGTCCCCCCCAATGAGCCAGGCCGCCGGGCTGAATAACCCGGACCCGACCTACCCGGCCTTGTCTCAACGTTTGGGAGAGGAAGGCGTGGTGGTGCTGTCGGTGCTGATTCTGGCCAATGGCAATGTGGCGGAGGTGGCGGTGCAGCGCAGCAGCGGCTACCCGCGGCTGGATGAGGCGGCCCTGGCTGCGGTACGCCGCTGGCATTACCGTCCGGCACGGCGAGCGGGCGTCGCCATCGATTACCGCTATAGCCAGCCGATCCGTTTTTCGATCGATGAATCCAATTAGTGAAAGGTTTACATGTCTTCTGCACTGCATCTCGACCAACTCTGGGCTCAGAGTGATCTGACCATCCGACTGGTGGCGCTCGTCCTGCTGAGCATGTCACTCGCCAGCTGGTCTCTGATCCTGCTGCATGCCACTCGCTGGTGGCAGCTGCGGCGCGCAGCACGGGCCATGGCCGGCTTCTGGCATGCCAGCAGTTTCGAACAGGGGCTGACCACCCTGGGCCAGGCGGGTGATGGTGTCGCCAATCCGTATCGTCTGCTGGCACTGGAATGCCGCCAGGCCGTACAACACCACCGCGACAATCAGCAGGACCTGCACGGGCAGCTGGCGTTGACCGACTGGCTGACCGAAAGCCTGAGTGGCGCCATCGACGAGTGCGGCCAGAGCCTGCAAAGTGGTCTGTCCATCCTGGCCTCGGTCGGCTCCACGGCCCCCTTCATCGGACTGTTCGGCACGGTATGGGGCATCTATCACGCCCTGGTGAATATTGGTGCGGCCGGTCAGAGTTCGCTGGACAAGGTCGCCGGCCCGGTCGGCGAAGCCCTGGTCATGACCGCATTCGGTCTGGCGGTGGCGATTCCGGCCGTACTGGGTTACAACGCCTTCACCCGGGTCAATCGCACAGTGATCGGCCGGCTGCAGCGATTCGCCCGCCAGCTGCACGCTTACTCACTCACCGGCAGTACCACCCAGCCGGTCACATTGCGGGAGCGCTGAGCCATGGCATTCAAACAGGGTTTGTCCTCCTCCGAGGAGGAGGTTCTGAGTGAAATCAACATGACGCCGCTGGTAGACGTCATGCTGGTGCTGCTGGTGATCTTCATGCTGGTGCTGCCGGTGATGAGCCAGGCGGTGAAACTGGACTTGCCGCAGGCCAACGCGACGCCGCTGGCGCCGGCCACGCCGCAGACCGTCACCCTGTCGGTGACACAGGATGGCCGCTTTTTCTGGAACAGCACCGCCGTGGACAGTGCGACCATGGCCGACAGGCTCAGGACCCTGGCCGCACAGTCGCCGCGCACCGAGGTACGCATCCGCGCCGATCAGCGCACCGAGTATCGCCATGTCATGACCCTGATGGCCCTGGCGCAACAGAGCGGGCTGGCGCAGCTGAATTTCATGACTCAGGCCGAGGCACCGTCACACGATACCCATTGACCCCGGCTGGCGAGCGCTTATAACGAAAGCATGTCCGACGGAGGGGTGTCATGAGGCGATGCGCCGGTTGCTGGCTGTTGCTGTGGTCTCTGCTCGGCCCGTGTGCGTCGGCGGTGACGCTGATCGGCGCCGAAGTCCCCCCCTTCGTCACCCAGCAGGGCGGGCTGGCGGTGGCCATTCTGCGCGAGGCCGCACGTCGCGCCGGGACCGATGACCACGTCACGGTCTACCCCTTCATCCGTGCCATGGTCCTGGCCACCCAGCCCGGAGGCCCTTATCTGCTGGTCCCTCCCGGCCGTACCCCCGCACGCGAATCGCGTTACCAGTGGGTGGCGCCCCTGATGGACGAAGCCTTTGTGCTGGTCGGCAATCGCAAGGTCAACCCCAACCCGCCGAGCCGAAGCGCCATGACCGGACAATTGATCGGGGTCATGCGCAACTCGGTCGGCCAGGAGCTGGCCAGCCACATCCCACAGTCCAGACTGAGTGTGGTCACCTACGAAACCACCAATGCAGCCATGCTGGCCAACGGCCATATCGGTGCCTGGGCGGTCGCCTGGAACACCGCCCTGCAGGCCCAGCGCGAGGCCGGCCTGCCGGTTGAAGATCTGCTCAAGGGGGAAGTACTGATGCGCAGCACGCTCTATCTGGCGGCATCACTGGACATGAGCGCCAGTGAAGTACAGCGCTGGCGCAGCATTCTCGACAACATGCGCAAGGACGGCACCATCGCCCGACTAGAGCACGACTACCGCTACGTCCTGCCATAAGCCGGGGTCAGGTCTTGTTTTTTGCATCGTAAGCCGCGTAAGCCGGGGTCAGGTCTTGTTTTTTGCATCTCGATGCAAAAAACAAGACCTGACCCCGGGTGATGGGGTGGCGGCTTACAGGGCGACACTGCGGGACGGGTCGAGCTGAAATTCGTCGACCAGGTGGGGCAAGGCCAGGTAGCTGTCGGTCTGCATCTCGGTCAGGCGACTGGCGGTGCGGAAGAATTCGCTGGCCTGCACACCATCCACATAGATCTGCTCGGCCGGCACGGCCGAAGACGCCACCAGCTTGACCCGGTGGTCGTACAGCACATCGATCAGCCAGGTAAAACGGCGCGCTTCGGCCGCCTGGGCGGCGCTCAGCGCCGGGATGCCGGACAGGAAGACGGTGTGATAGTCGCGGGCAATTTCCAGGTAGTCGGTCTGTGAGCGCGGACCGCCGCACAGGGCGGCAAAGTCGAACCAGATGACTCCGGGAGCATGACGCCGCAGCGGGATGTGCCGACCGAACAGCTCGATGTCGTTGGCCAGCGGGGTGGCTTCGAGCGTCAGTCGGCTGAACATGGCATCCATGCTGGCTTCAGCGGCGGCATCGGCCGGCACCTGAAACAAGTCCGCCCGCGCCAGTTCGCGCAGGCGATAGTCATTGCCGCCATCCACGGTAATCACTTCCAGCTGCGACTCCATCAGGGCGATGGCCGGCAGGAAGCGGTCACGCTGCAGGCCATTGGGGTAAAGCCCCGAGGGCGGGTAGTTGGAGGTCGCCACCAGCACCACACCCCGCTCGAACATGGCACTGAGCAGGCGGTAGAGGATCATGGCATCGGCGATGTCGCTGACGTGGAACTCGTCAAAGCACAATAGCCGGGTGGTCTTGGCGATGCGATCCGCCACGATCAGCAGCGGATCGGTCTCCTGCGTCAGGGTTTGCAGCTGGCGATGCACTTCCGCCATGAAGTGGTGAAAATGCACGCGGCGTTTGCGCCGGTAGGGAACGCACTGGAAAAAAGCATCCATCAGGAAGCTCTTGCCGCGCCCTACCCCTCCCCACAGATACAGCCCTTTGGGCACCGGCGGATTGCGCAGGCTGCGCCCGAGAAAGCGGTCGCGCCGGGCCTTGAACTCCAGCAGGCGCTGCCACAGGTCGGTCAGCCGCTCGATGGCAGCGGCTTGTGCCGGATCATGGATGAAACCGTCGCGCGCCAGGGCAGCCTGGTACCAGGCCCGGGGGCTTTGGCCGCTCTCGGCAGGGGAATAGGCATGTTGCGCCATGGATTTCCTTTCAGGCGAACAGGCCGGTCGACAGATAGCGGTCGCCGCGGTCACAGACGATGCTGACGATGACGGCATTTTCCAGTTCGGCATCCAGCTGCAAGGCCACCGCCAGCGCGCCGCCGGAGGAAGGGCCGGCCAGGATGCCCTCTTCACGCGCCAGGCGGCGGGCGGTGTCTTCTGCCCTTTGCTGGTCGATCAGGATCAGGCGATCGATGCGCTGAAACTCACAGATCTTCGGCAGATAATCATCTTCCCAGCGGCGGATGCCGGGAATCTGGCTGCCCGGCTCGGGCTGGACGCCAATGATCTGGATGTCGCGATTTTGCTGCTTGAGGTAGCGACTGACCCCCATGATGGTGCCGGTAGTGCCCATGCTGGAGACGAAGTGGGTAATCCGGCCATCGGTTTGCTGCCAGATTTCCGGACCTGTTCCTTCGTAGTGGGCCTCGGGGTTATCCCGGTTGCTGAACTGATCGAGAATCAGCCCGCGACCTTCCGACTGCATCTGTCGTGCCAGGTCAATGGCACCGGGCATCGATTGCGCCGCCGGGGTCAGCAGGACCTCGGCGCCATAGGCGCGCATGGTCTGCACCCGCTCGGCACTCGAGTTCTCCGGCATGATGAGGATCATGCGATAGCCCATCATCGCAGCCGCCATGGCCAGGGCAATCCCGGTATTGCCACTGGTCGGTTCAATCAGGGTATCGCCAGGCCGAATGTCGCCACGCGCCTCGGCACGACGGATCATGGAGAGTGCAGGACGGTCCTTGACCGAACCGGCCGGATTATTACCTTCCAGCTTGACCAGCAGCGTATTGCCGCGCCCGGCAGGCAGGCGCTTGAGCCGGACCAGAGGGGTCTGGCCGACGTAATCTTCGAGGGTTTTGAACACCGGTGGCTCCAGAATAAAAAAAGCCGGATGAGGCATCCGGCCCGGGGCTTATTCCTTGCTGATCAACCAGTCGACATAGCGCGACACACCCTGCTCGACGTTGAGCATCGGTGCCGTGTAACCGGCGTCGCGCAACTTGCTGATGTCGCCCTGGGTGAAGCTCTGATACTTGCCCTTGAGCGCGTCGGGGAACGGGATGTACTCCAGCAGCCCCTGCGCCACCATCTCATCCAGGCTCAGCGCCGGCAGGCCTTCATGACGGCGGCAGGCATTGACGGTCGCCACGGCGACGTCGTTGAACGGCTGCGCCCGGCCACTACCGAGGTTGAAGATGCCCGACAACTCGGGGTGGTCCAGGAAGAACAGGTTGACCTTGACCACGTCCTCCACCGAGACAAAGTCACGGCTCTGCATGCCGTCGCCCCAGCCATCCCAGCCCCCAAAGAGCTTGACCTTGCCCTCCTTGCGGTACTGGTTGAAGTTGTGGAAGGCCACCGAGGCCATGCGCTCCTTGTGCTGTTCGCGCGGGCCGTAGACGTTGAAGTAGCGGAAGCCGGCCACCTGGGCAGTCAGGCCATCCGCCATGCGCCGGCGCAGCACCTGGTCGAACAGGAATTTGGAGTAGCCGTAGACGTTGAGGGGCGACTCGTGTTCGCGCTGCTCGACGAAGGTGGTCCCGGCGCCATAGACCGCGGCACTGGAGGCATACAGGAAGGGAATGGCCTCGCCCTGGCAGTGATTGAACAGCGACAGGGTGTACTGATAGTTGTTTTCCATCATGTACTTGCCGTCGTGATTCATGGTGTCGGAGCAGGCACCCTGATGGATCACGGCACGCAGTTCGCCATCCAGCTCGCCTTCGGCCAGCATCATCATGAAGTCATGCTTGTCGAGATAGTGGCTGATGTCGCAATCGACCATATTGCGGAACTGATCGCCACGGGTCAGATCATCGACGGCGATGATGTCGGTCTCGCCACGCTGGTTCAGCGCCTTGACGATGTTCGAACCGATAAAACCGGCCGCGCCGGTAACAACGATAGTCATGTCTGCTCCTTAGGCTTGCAGCGCAAAAAGTTCTTCCTGACGACAGACGGCGGTGCCCAGCTTGCCGACCACGATGCCGGCGGCGGCATTGGCCAGCGACATGGCCTGCGGCAGCGGCAGACCGGCAGCCAGCATCAGGCCCAGCGTGCCGATAACGGTATCGCCGGCACCGGAAACGTCATACACCTCACGCGCCAGGGTCGGCTGGTGCAGGGCGCCACTGGCGCTGAACAGGGTCATGCCGGCTTCGCTCAGGGTCACCAGCAGGGCATCGAGATTCAATTCGGCGCGCAGGGTTTCGGCCTTGCGGGCCAGTTCGGCATCATCGCGCCAACTGCCGGCCACCTGGCGGAATTCGCTGCGGTTCGGGGTCAGTAGCGTGGCGCCGGCGTATTTGCTGTAGTCGTCACCCTTGGGGTCGATCAGTACGGCTTTGCCGTGCGCCCGCGCCAGTTCGATCATCTTGGCCACATGGGTCAGCCCGCCCTTGCCATAGTCGGACAGAATCACCACATCGTGGTCGGCGAGGATTTTTTCATACTCGTCGAGCTTGGCCGCCAGGATCTCGTGGCTGGGCGCATCTTCGAAGTCCAGCCGGATCAGCTGTTGCTGCCGGGCCACCACACGCAGCTTGATGGTGGTGGAGATGCTGGCGTCGCGCTGCAGGGAGGTGTTGACCCCCTTCTCGACCAGCAGGCGCTCCAGCGCCGTGGCGGCCTCGTCGTCGCCCACCACCGAGAGGATGGTGGCCTGACCGCCGAGGCTGACGATATTGCGGGCCACGTTGGCCGCCCCGCCGGCACGCTCTTCCATGCGGGCAATGCGGGCCACCGGCACCGGCGCTTCCGGCGAAATGCGCGAGACATCACCGAACCAGTAGCGGTCCAGCATCACGTCGCCCACCACCAGCACACGGGCACCGGCCAGACGAGCCGACAGACTGGCCGGCTCGAGGGAAAGTTGTTGCAGCAGACTCATGCGTGTCCTCAGCGACCGATGGCCTGGTAATCAAAACCCTGCTGACGCACCCACTGCGGATCGTACATATTGCGACCATCAAAGATGGTCGGCGTCTTGAGCACTTTCTTGAGCAGATCAAAGTCCGGGCTGCGGAACATCTTCCATTCGGTGACGATCAGCAGGGCATCGGCGCCTTCGGCGGCTTCCATCATGTCGTGAGCAAAGCGTACGCGCGGATTGTCGCCGATCACGCGGTGGGCTTCTTCCATGGCGACCGGGTCATAGGCCACGACTTCGGCACCACGGGCGGTCAGTTCATGCACGATGACCCGCGAGGCGGCCTCGCGCATGTCGTCGGTATTCGGTTTGAAAGCCAGCCCCCAGATGCCGAAACGGTGGCCGCTCAGATCCGTGCCGAAGCGCTTTTCGATTTTCTCGACCAGACGGTGCTTCTGCAGCTCGTTGGCTTCTTCAACGGCCTCCAGTACGCGCAGGGTGTGGCCGTTTTCCTTGCCGGTGCTGATCAGGGCCTTGACGTCCTTGGGGAAGCAGGAGCCACCATACCCAGTGCCCGGGTACAGGAAGTGATAGCCGATACGCGGGTCGGAGCCGATGCCCTTGCGCACCAGTTCGATGTCGGCGCCCAGGGTTTCTGCCAGGTTGGCCAGTTCGTTCATGAAGGAAATGCGGGTAGCCAGCATGGCGTTGGCGGCGTACTTGGTCAGCTCGGCCGAACGAACGTCCATGAAGAAAATACGCTCATGGTTGCGCTGGAACGGCGAGTAGAGACGACGCATGGTGTCGATGGCGCGCTCATCTTCGGCGCCGACCACGATGCGGTCCGGTTTCATGAAGTCTTCGATCGCGGCACCTTCCTTGAGGAATTCCGGATTGGACACCACCGAGAACGGAATGGCCATGCCGCGGGCGCTCAGCTCTTCGGCCAGTGCCGCCTTGACCTTGTCGGCGGTACCAACCGGCACGGTCGACTTGTCAACCACCACCTTGTAATCGGTCATGTGGCGACCGATATTGCGCGCGGCGGAAATGACATATTGCAGATCGGCGGAACCGTCTTCATCCGGCGGCGTGCCGACGGCGATGAACTGCACTTCACCAAAGGCCACGGATTCGGCGATGTCGGTGGTGAAGGTCAGACGGCCGGCTTCGACATTGCGGCGGACCAGATCATCCAGGCCCGGTTCGAAGATCGGAATGCCACCCTGCTTCAGCGTGGCGATTTTTTTGGCGTCCAGGTCGAGGCAGCAAACATGGTTGCCCACTTCGGCCAGGCAGGTGCCAGTGACCAGGCCCACGTAGCCGGAACCAATAACCGTAATTTTCATGATTGTTTCTTTCTGAAGAGTTCGATGTCGGAATTGATTTTGCGCAGGACCTGCAAAGGCTGGTCGGCGCGGGTGATCGGACGGCCGATCACCAGATAGTCGGCGCCGGCGGCCAGCGCGGCCGTCGGGGTCATGACGCGGCGCTGGTCATCTGCCGCACTGTCGGAAAGACGGATACCCGGGGTCACCAGCTTGAACTGGGGACCAAGGCGGGCCTTGAGCAGCTGCGCTTCCTGTGCCGAGCACACCACGCCATCCAGGCCGCAATCTTGTGTCAGGGTCGCCAGACGCATGACATGCTCTTCCGGGCTGACGCTGATGCCGACCTCGGCCAGATCTGCGGCCTCCATGCTGGTCAGCACCGTCACGCCGATCAGCAGCGGTCGCTGGCTCAGATTGGCCAGTGCTTCGCGCGCCGCCGTCATCATGCGCCGGCCGCCACCGGCATGGACGTTGACCATCCAGACCCCGGCATCGGCCGCCATGGCGCAGGCCTGGGCCACGGTATTGGGAATATCGTGAAACTTGAGGTCGAGAAACACCTGGAAGCCACGCAGCACCAGGCTTTCCACCAGCTCACGCCCGGAGGCGGTAAACAGCTCCTTGCCGACCTTGACCCGACAGTCCGCCGGATCAAGACGGGCGGCAAAATCAAGCGCAGCATGGGCATCGCGGAAGTCCAGCGCCACGATGACCGGGGAGCGGGTTTCCAGCGCCAGTTCGGCCGACAGCAATGGGTTCATGTGTGTGCGTCCAGGTTTAGTGGGTTTCCGAACGATTGGCGGTGAAGCTTTCCCACTCGCCGCAGGCCGGGCAATGCCAGAAGAAGGCACGCGAACGGAAATTGCAGCAGCGGCAGGTATGCACCGACAGTCTCTGGGCATGCTTGGCGATCAGGGCACGGGCCACTTCGGCATCCATGCGCCCTTCCGGCGACAGGGCATCCATCTGGGCCTCGATGAGACGATAGACGCCCGACAGCGAGGGGCGTGCCTGTACCGCTTCGCGCACCGACTCCAGCGCCTGGGCCTCATTACCGAAGCTGCACAGCTTCTGGTACAGCATGTCGGTCATGTCCAGCTGGGGGAAGGTTTTCTGATAGCCACGCAGCAGGGCAATCCCCTCTTGCGGTCGCCCGAGTTTTTCATAGGCATCGAACAGCCGCTCGGCAGCCATCGACAGGTATTCGTAGTTCTGCTTCTCGATCCCCTGCCAGGCGGCAATGGCCGCCTCGGTCTGGCCCTCGGCAAATTCGATGTCGCCCAGCAACAGGCTGGCGCGGACGCATTTGCGATTGATCTTGAGTGCCTCCAGGGCATGCTCGCGTGCGGTGCCGTAATGCGACTTGTACAGCTCGCCCTGCGCCAGCTCGCAATGGAATTGCGCCACTTCGTGCTGGAAGGAATGCACATCGCTCTGCAGCTCGCGCGCCGTTTCGATGGCCTTCTGCCAGTCACGGTCCTGCTGATAGATATCCAGCAGCTGACGACGGGCGGCCAGCCCCATATTGCCGCCGAGCAGCTTCAGCAGAATCTCTTCGGCGCGATCCACCAGTCCGGCCTTGCGAAAATCCTGAGCCAGCTCGAAACGCACCTTGTCGCGCTGCTCGACCGGCAAGTCGCTGCTGTCGAGCAGGCGCTGATGCAGCCGGATGGCACGGTCATTTTCGCCCCGTTTGCGGTACAACTTGCCCAGGGTCAGTTGCAGCTCCAGCCCGGATTGCTGCTGTTCACGCGCCACTTCGGCCAGGGCACGCGCGGCCACATCGGTCTTGTCTTCAACCAGGGCATCCAGACCACGGAAGAAACCGGCAGGCACCTGCCGGGCCTGCTTGAGCACCGTGCGCATGTCGACGCGGGCAGCCAGCCAGCCCAATGAGAAAAACACAGGTAGCAGCAACAGCCACCAGAGATCGAGTTCCAAAAACAGCTTCCTTTTCGGGTGCGGGATCGCTCAGCGTGTCGTGATATCAATCCGCCAGGGCGTCGCTCGGGTCGGATTCAACCTGGCCTTGCGGCCGTTGACGCAGTTCTTTTTTCAGCTGCGACAGCTCGCGTCGCATCCGCAGGTAATAAGTGAAGGTTGCCAGAAGACCGACTGCAGCCCCGGCAATGAAAAAGCCCAGCAGAAAAACGATCAGCGGTGCGCTCCAGCTTTGCCCGAAGAACAACTTGAACTCGACGATGTGGCTGTTCTGCACGGTGATGGCAATCAACAACACCAGCAACGCCAGCTCGACGATCCTCAGTAGGTAACGCATGGATTTCCTCTGCTGAAAGAGACTAATTCGCAAGTTTAAACGATCATGGTAAGCAACCCAAGTCCGTCTAATCAAAGAACATGCAATTCATGCCCTGACTGGCGCACAAAACGCCCGAAACCCTCTGCGCCGCGACACAGAGGGCTGATATGGCACCGCTACTGGCAACGGAAGGTCAGCTTGGCCTGATAAGGCTTGTCTTCCGTCAGCAGTCCGACCAGGGGAATGACACTACCGGCCTTGCTCAGCGCGGTATTAATGGTTTGATTCATCTCCCCCTTGTAACTGGTCTCGTTGCTGACCAGCACCACCTCGCCCGCACGCTGATGGCAATATTCCTGCGCCGACTTGAGGGCCACCTTCTCCGCCTCCTGCGGCGAATCGGCATAGTACTGCGAGACGATGGCCGTCTCGTAGCGCATGACCGTCGCCTTGGGGCTGGCGCAACCTGCCAGCAACAACACCAACCAAATCAGTTTGCTCATCCTGTTTCTCTGCATGATTCTTCTCTCGGACATGGGTTTCTGTGGGTTTGCCTGTAACCAAGGCAAAAGCACGTCAATAGTCCTGACCACGCAGGGAAAGTTCTGGCCGCGCTCGCGGTGAGCGGGCAAAAAATGACAAACCCCGCACAAAGGCGGGGTTTGTTTTCGATCCGGCAGGCGGATCGGTTTGGCAACCCTCAGGAGGGTTCCCGAACCGGCGTTTGCAATTCCAGCGACAGGTCGACGCGTTCACGCAGTTCCTTGCCCGCCTTGAAATGCGGAACATACTTCTCAGGAACCGAGACGCTACTTCCCGATTTGGGATTGCGCCCGACTCGCGGCGGACGATAGTTCAGATCGAAGCTACCGAAACCGCGAATCTCGATGCGCTCGCCCTGGGACAAGTTGCTGGCCATCGCATCCAGGATGGTTTTGACGGCCAGCTCAGCGTCTTTGTAGACCAACTGAGAATTGCGCTCAGCCAGGCGTTCAGCCAGTCTCGCAATCAGCTCAGACTTGGTCATTTTGCCGCTTACTCTGCGCTATTGCCGGAGGACAGCTTGGCCTTCAGGAGCGCGCCCAGGTTGGTGGTACCGGCAGTCACGTTCTCGGACTGCAGGCCCTTCAGGGCAGCGGTTTCTTCCTGAGCATCCTTGGCCTTGATCGACAGGCTGATCGAGCGGTTCTTGCGATCCACAGCGATGATCACAGCCTCAACCTCATCACCTTCCTTCAGATGGGTGCGGATGTCTTCAACGCGGTCGCGAGCCACTTCGGAAGCACGCAGGTAGCCTTCAACGTCTTCTTCCAGGGCCACAACGGCACCCTTCGGATCGATCGCCTTGACGGTACCCTTGACCAGAGCGCCCTTGTCGTTCATGGCAACGTAGTTGTTGAACGGATCACCTTCCAGTTGCTTGATGCCCAGGGAGATGCGTTCCTTTTCCACGTCGATGGACAGCACCACGGCTTCCACGTCGTCACCCTTCTTGAAGCGACGGACGGCTTCTTCGCCGGTTTCGGTCCAGGACAGGTCGGACAGGTGTACCAGACCATCGATGCCGCCCGGCAGGCCGACGAACACACCGAAGTCGGTGATCGACTTGATCGCGCCCTTCAGCTTGTCGCCCTTCTTGAAGTTCTGGGCGAATTCGTCCCACGGGTTGGCCATGCACTGCTTCATGCCCAGGCTGATACGACGGCGGTCTTCGTCGATCTCGAGGATCATGACTTCGACTTCGTCGCCAACTTGAACCACCTTGGACGGGTGTACGTTCTTGTTGGTCCAGTCCATTTCGGACACGTGTACCAGGCCTTCGATACCTTGTTCGATTTCAACGAAGGCACCGTAGTCGGTCAGGTTGGTCACCTTGCCGAACAGGCGGGTGCTGGCCGGGTAACGACGGCTCAGGCCGACCCACGGATCTTCGCCCAGTTGCTTCAGACCCAGCGAAACGCGGTTCTTCTCCTGGTCGAACTTCAGGACCTTGGCTTCGACTTCATCGCCAACAGCCAGCACTTCGGACGGGTGCTTCACACGACGCCATGCCAGGTCGGTGATGTGCAGCAGACCATCGATGCCGCCCAGGTCGACGAAGGCACCGTAATCGGTGATGTTCTTGACGATACCCTTGACGACAGCACCTTCCTTCAGGGTTTCCAGCAGCGCCTTGCGCTCTTCGCCCAGGGTCGCTTCCAGCACGGCGCGGCGCGAAACAACCACGTTGTTGCGCTTGCGATCCAGCTTGATGACCTTGAATTCGATCTGCTTGTTTTCGTACGGGGTGGTGTCTTTCACCGGACGAACGTCTACCAGGGAACCCGGCAGGAAGGCACGGATGCCGTTGACCATGACGGTCAGGCCACCCTTGACCTTGCCGCTGATCAGGCCGCCCAGGATGGTGCCGGCTTCCAGCGCTTCTTCCAGTTCAACCCAGGCAGCAAGACGCTTGGCCTTTTCACGCGACAGCTTGGTTTCGCCGAAGCCGTTTTCCAGTGCATCGATCGCCACGGTGACGAAATCGCCGACGGCGACTTCAACTTCGCCCTTGTCGTTCTTGAATTCTTCAACCGGGATCAGGGATTCGGACTTCAGGCCGGCGTTGACGGTCACGAAATTGCCATCAACGGCAACCACTTCAGCGGTGATCACTTCGCCTACGCGCATGTCGTGAAGAGAGAGGCTTTCTTCGAACAGCTGGGCAAAGTTTTCCATGGTGAGGGAGGTCATTAAGAGTACTCACATTTGCATGCCTCACGGCATGCGGGTTAGGGTTTGTCATACACCCCGACACACCATGCATCGGGGCAACCTGCAAAAAATCAGTCGCCGGAAGCCTTGTCGGCGTACCACTGCAGCACCTGCTCGACCGCCTGGTCGATGCTGAGCTGGGTGGTATCGAGCAAGAAGGCATCCGGCTCTTGTCGGAGAGGGGCTACCGCCCGCGCGGCGTCACGCCGGTCGCGATCGATAATGTCCTGCCGAATCTGCGGGAGATTAGCAGATTCTCCCTTGTCGATCAACTGCTTATAACGTCGTTCGGCCCGTTCTTCCGCACTGGCGGTCAGAAAAACCTTCAGATCGGCATCCGGGAACACCACCGACCCCATGTCACGGCCATCTGTCACCAGGCCGGGTGCCTGGCGAAAATCGCGCTGACGCTGCAGCAGTGCGGCGCGCACGGCTGGCAGCGCCCCGACCCGCGAGGCTCCGATGCCGATTTCTTCGGCGCGAATCGCCTCGCCGGCATCGTTGCCGGCCAGCAACACTGCGCCATGGCGAAACTCGGCCGGCAGGCTCAGGGCCGCCGCAGCCAGCGCCGCCTCATCGCACCAGTCAATTCCCGTGCGCAGGGCATGCAATGCCACCAGCCGGTACAGACTACCGGAGTCGAGATACTGAAAGCCCAGCTGTTCAGCCACCCGGGCTGCGACAGTTCCCTTGCCCGATGCGGAAGGGCCATCAATGGCAATCACAGGGATATTCATGCAAGCAGCTCCGGATAAAGCGCGACATTATACATTGTTAGTACTGGCTTGACAGGTTCACACAGACCCACCCCCCTCTGCACCGGCTTGTCAACCAAACCATTTGTCATCGACAAAATAATTTCTCAAGTCAGAATGCATGGCACTTTCCATCACCGACAGGACAGACGCCATGGCGCGCCCATCGCTCTATAGCAATCTCGATCTGCGCACGCTCGACAACGGGGAGATCGACGGCCTTCTCGACCTGCTGTTTCCGGTACACCAGCGCATTTTCGGTGGCGGCACGCCCTCACTGTTCCGCAGCCAGGTCCTGCAGAACCAGGCGGAACACAGTTATCTGCAAGTGCGCATCAACCGGCTCGGTCAGGTCATCGGCTACTGCGCGGTACATTTCTTCCACATCGAACAGCCGGGCCGCCGGGTCTGTATCATGCGCTCGCAGGCCGGACTGCTGCCGGCCTACCGCGGCGGCAACAGTCTGGCCCCCTTCATCCTGGCCCGGCTGCTGGGCTATCGCCTGCGCCATCCCGCCACGCCGATCCACTTCTTTGCCACCCTGATCCACCCCTCCAGCTATCTGCAGTGCCACCGCTATGCCCGCCAGCTCTGGCCAAGGCCGGAACAGGGCCTCCCCGCCGACGTCCGCCGCGTCCTGCAAGACTGCCTGAGCCATTTCGGATACCACGCGGCAGAAGCCCCCCTGCCTCGGGTCGTACCGGTCGGCTGGCGCACACTGGACAACGAGGCCGATCATCACCACTGGCGCAGCTCCCCGCGCCCGGCGGTACGCTTCTTCCTGCAGCACAACCCGGCCTATCTGGACGGGCAGGGCCTGGTCACCCTGGCACCGGTTTCCCTGCTCAATTTACTGACCGCCACCAGCCGGCTGGCCAGGGATCGCCTGCGTCGCCGCCTCGGCCTGCCTCACGCCAAACGGGAATAGGTCTGATTTGCACCTGACCGGGTTGACGGGTAGAGTGAACAGTCAATTTTCATATTTTTCCGAGTCGATCCACCATGGAACAGTTGTCTCTCGCCGCCATTCCCCGCCTGTCCGGCACCCTGAAACTCCCCGGCTCCAAAAGCATTTCCAACCGCACGCTGCTGCTGGCGGCACTGGCCGGCGGCGACACCCTGGTGCGAGACCTGCTCGACTCGGATGACATCCGGCACATGCTCAACGCCCTGCAACTGCTCGGCGTCAGCGTGACCCGACACGGCGACTCGCGCGATTTCAGTGTCAGCGGCAGCGGCGGCGTCTTTCCGGTCCGTTCCGCCGACCTTTTCCTCGGCAATGCCGGCACCGCCTTCCGCCCGCTGACGGCCGCCCTGGCCCTGATGCAGGGCCACTATCATCTTTCCGGCGTGCCGCGCATGCACGAACGGCCGATCGGCGATCTGGTCGATGCCCTGCGCCAGGCGGGTGCCGACATCCGCTACCAGGGTCAGCCGGGCTTCCCGCCGCTGGAAATCGCGCCGGCCAGCATCAACACCGAGCGCGACATCAGCGTCAAAGGCTCGGTCTCCAGCCAGTTCCTGACCGCCCTGCTGATGGCACTGCCGCTGACCGGCCATGCCGCTACCCTGCGCGTCGAAGGCGAACTGATTTCCAAGCCCTACATCAGCATCACGCTCAATCTGATGCGCCGCTTCGGCGTCGATGTCCAGCAACAGGGCTGGGAAACCTTTACCGTGCCGGCCGGGCAGCACTATGTCTCGCCGGGCGAGATCGTGGTGGAAGGCGACGCCTCCAGCGCCTCCTACTTCCTGGCGGCAGGCGTCCTGGCCGGCGGCCCGGTACGGGTCGAGGGCGTGGGAGCCAACAGCATTCAGGGGGACGTGCGCTTTGCCGAGGTGCTCAACCTGATGGGGGCCGACATCCGCTACGGCGACAACTGGATTGAAGCCCGTGCCGGTGACACCCTGCGCGCCATCGACATCGACCTGAATCACATCCCGGACGCCGCCATGACCGTCGCCATGCTGGCCCTGGCCGCCGACGGCACCAGCACGCTGCGCAACATCGCCAGCTGGCGCGTCAAGGAAACCGACCGTCTGGCCGCCATGGCCACCGAGCTGCGCAAGGTCGGCGCCCAGATCGAAGAAGGCGCGGACTACATCCGCATCACCCCGCCGGCCGTCCTGACGCCGCACGCCGAAATCGACACCTACGACGACCACCGTATGGCCATGTGCTTCTCGCTGGTGGCGCTGATGGGGGCGCCGGTGACCATCAACGACCCGAAGTGTGTCGCCAAGACCTTCCCGGATTACTTCGAGCGCCTGGCCGCCCTGGCGGGGAGCGCGGCATGAGCGACCTGTTTGCCCTGCGGCGCGAATTCATCAGCCGCTTTGATCTGCCGATTCCGCCCGCACCGCGCTTTGCCCCGGACAACCTCGCCATGTGGCAGACCATGCTGGCCGAGGAATGGGCCGAATTTCAGCAGGCACTGGCCGACTACCAGGCCGATGATCACCGCGACGAAGCCACCAGCACGCGCCTGATGGCCGAACTGACCGCCGAAGGCGTCGATGTCCTGAACGTGCTGGTCGGCCTGCTGCTGTCACAGGGCATGCCGGTTGAGGCCATGACCCGGGCCATCCACCAGGCCAACCTGCGCAAGGCCGTCAATGGCCAGGTGGTACGCCGGGCCGACGGCAAGGTATTGAAGCCGGAAGGCTGGCAACCGGCGGACAAGGAAGGGGTGATTCGCCAGGCCCGGCAGCAGCCGGCGGCAGACAGCGACCCGCGCCGCTTCTGGAGCGAACTGGTCCATCAGCTCACCCCCTATCAGCCCGGCGAGCAACCGCAACAGCCCATCCAGATCAAGATCAACACCAATGAGAGCCCCTATGGGCCGGCACCGGGCGTCCTGACCGCCATCCAGGCGGCCAGCGATGACAGCCTGCGCCTGTACCCCGACCCGGATGCACGCGCACTCAAGCAACAGATCGCACGCCATCACCAGCTGGACACCCCCCAGATCTTCGTCGGCAACAGCTCGGACGAAGTCCTGGCCACCGTCTTCCAGGCCCTGCTGAAAAAACCGCAGCCCCTGCTGATGCCGGACATCAGCTATGGCTTCTACCCGGTCTATTGCGCGCTGTACGGCATCCCCTATCGCCAGGTGCCGCTGGATGCGCAACTGGCGATCCGCGTGGCAGACTACCGCCAGCCGGCCGGTGCCATCATCCTCGCCAACCCCAATGCCCCGACCGGCCAGTTGCTGACCCTGGACGACATCCGCCAGTTGCTCGACGAGCACCCGGATCAGGTCGTGGTCATCGATGAAGCCTATATCGACTTTGGTGGGGAGAGCGCCATCGCCCTGCTGCCAGAGCACCCCAACCTGCTGGTCGTGCGCACCCTGTCGAAATCACGGGCACTGGCCGGCCTGCGCGTCGGCTATGCCATGGGCCACCCGGCCCTGATCGAAGCCCTGGAACGGATCAAGAACAGCTTCAATGCCTATCCGCTGGACCGTCTGGCCATCGCCGGCGCCATCGCCTCCTTCGAAGACGAAGACTATTTCCGCCGTACCTGCCGCCAGGTGATGCACAATCGGGAACAGTTGCGCCAGGGCCTGCAGGCACTCGGCTTCGAGGTCCTGCCCTCGGCCGCCAACTTCCTGTTCGTGCGCCACCCCCGGCATGATGCCGCCGCCCTGGCCGCCGACCTGCGCCGCGAAGGCATCCTGGTGCGACACTTCAGGCAGCCCCGCATCGAGCAATACCTGCGCATCAGTATCGGCACCGAGGCGCAATGCGCACGACTACTCGACGTCTGGCAACAACAACTCACTTCACGCGAGGCAAGCACCTCATGAGCGAACAGGATCGTCAGGCCGGACAAGCCCGTCGCAGCGCCGTCATGGGCGAGGCATTTGTCGAGCGCGCCATGAGTCAGCAGGACGGATTTTCCCGCCCGCTACAGGACTGGCTCAACGAACATGCCTGGGGCAGTACCTGGCAAAGAGAAGGCATCGACCTGAAAACCCGGAGTCTGGTCACCTGTGGCATGCTGGCCGCCCTGGGACGCAGCACCGAACTGAAAGGTCATGTGCGTGGCGCGCTGAACAACGGCGCCAGTCTGGTGGAAATTCGCGAGGTCTTGCTGCACAGCGCGGTCTATGCCGGCGCACCGGCGGCGGTCGAGGCCTTCCGCGCCGCGCGCGAAATCCTCAATGAACTGGGCCTGAGCCTGCCGGACTAGGCCCCCGGCATCCGGCTACTTGCGCAGAAACTTCTGATGCCAGTCGGTGCGTACCTGACGCGCCGCACTGAAACGTTCGGCCAGCCCGGGCCCGTCCTCACTCGCCAATAGCGCGATCAACTGATCCAGCTCGCCGCGAAAACCCAGCAGCTCGGCCAGCAAAGCCTGCCGGTTGGCCAGCGCCACGTCACGCCACATTTCCGGTGAACTGCCGGCAATGCGGGTAAAGTCGCGAAAACCGGTGGCGGCGAAATCGAGACAACGCGCAGCATTATCCTGCCCGGCCACCAGATTGACGTAACTGAAGGCCAGCAAATGCGGCAAATGACTGACCGCGGCAAAAATGCGGTCATGCTCCTCGGCATCCAGCACCGCGACGCGCGCGCCGCAGGCCTGCCAGAGCGAAGACAACCGTTCAATGGTGGCCGGATCCGTCTCGGCCAGCGGCGTCAGCACCACATCACGGTTTTCATACAGCCCGTACTGGGCGGCCGAGGCCCCCGACAACTCGGAACCGGCAATCGGATGCGCCGGCAGGCAGCAGGCCAGATGATCCGGCAACCCCTGGCGCATGATGGCGGCGACATTGCCCTTGGTACTGCCGACATCCGTCACCAGCGTACCGGGGCGCAAATGCCCGGCCACTGCAGCCAGAATCGCAGCCATCTGCCCGACCGGGGTCGCCAGCAGCAGCACATCGGCACGGGCCGCGGCGGCACAGACATCATCGCTGATCTCGTCCACCACCCCCAGCTCCAGCGCGCGCCGCAGATTATCGGCGGAACGATCGACACCGATCACCCGCCCGACCAGACCGGCACGCTTCAGCGCCAGCGCGAACGAACCGCCGATCAGGCCCACCCCCACCACCACCAAGGTCTCTATGCCTTGCCGCAACGTGCTCTCCCCTTATCTCCCCGGCCTGGCGACCGGGACACGGGCACAAAGGCCCTGTCACGCACCCATCATAAGCGATTTCATGGCGTCTGCGGCGCCGAATCCCGTGCCAGCGCCTGCTGCAACGGTCGCAGCAGCGCAAAGTCCGACCACTGCCGCCCGTCCAGACTGGCCACCGGCCACAGACCCGCCAGGCTGTTGCCCAACACCAGCAGCTCGGCACGCGCCAGCTGCGCGGGCATCAGGCGCACCTCCTGCACCGGCTGTTGCGCCATCATCCAGCTGCGCACGGCCCCGGCCACCCCGCAGCGATCCAGCGCCGGCGTCAGCCAGTGCCCGTCCAGCCGCACAAACAGATTGGTCTGCGTTCCCTCGACCACCGTCCCCTCGCTGTCACACAGCAGCGCTTCCTGCACCTCCGCCGCCATCCGGCTGCGTGCCAGGACATTCTCCAGCCGGTTCAGGTGCTTGACCCCGGCCAGCAAAGGCTGCAAACCGAGCCGGACTTCACTCCAGCCCAGCGCCACCCCGTCCCGGCCCCAATGCTCGGGATAGCCACCCCAGCCACGGGCCGCCACGATGCGGGTCGGCACCGGATCGGCCGGAATGGCATAGCCCCGCGGGGCAGAACCGCGCGTCAGCGTGATCTTGGCCACGGCGCGCGGCAACCCGGCAGCCACCAGCGCCAACTCGGCCAGCAGCACGGACGCGTCCGGCAGCGGCAAGCCCAACTGTGCCGCATCACGCTGCAGACAGGCCCAATGCCAGTCCCACAGACAGGGACGCGCATGACGACACTCCAGCGTGCGAAACACGCCATCACCAAAAGCCAGGCCACGGTCATCAGCCGCCAGCTGCGAGGTAGCCACCCCATTGATCAGCATCATTGGTCAAGCACCCCCAGTGCACGCAACAGACCGCGCGCCTTGTGTCGCGTCTCCATCAGCTCACGCTGCGGATCGGAGTCGGCGACGATGCCGCCCCCGGCCCGAAAACGCAGCGTCGAGCCCTGGCGCATGAAGGTACGAATCAGAATATTGAAATCCATGCTGCCATCGTGATTGATATACCCCAGGCTGCCGGTATAGGCACGGCGTGCCCGGTCCTCCAGCTCGCGGATGATCTGCATGGTACGCACCTTGGGACAACCGGTAATGGTGCCGCCGGGGAACAGCGCGCGCAGCACCGCCACCGGCGCCACCCCGGCACGCAGACGGCCGCGCACATTGGACTCGATATGATGCACATAGGCATAGCTGGCCACCGCCATCAGCTCATTGACCTCCACCGTCCCCGGCAGGCAGATCCGGCCCAGATCATTGCGCTCCAGATCAATCAGCATCACATGCTCGGCACGCTCCTTGATGCTGCTGATCAGGCGCTGCTTCAGCGCCGCATCCTCGGCCGGATCGGGCGAACGCGGGTGCGTCCCGGCAATCGGCCGCGTCTGCACCCAGCCATCACGCACCTCGACCAGCCGCTCCGGCGACGAACTGACAATCTGGGCATGGCCAAAATCGGCCAGCGCCGAGAACGGCGCCGGATTGGCACGCCGCAAGGCTGCGAACAGATCCGCCGCCGAACAGTCTTCGGCCAGTTCGGCACGCCAGCCCCGGGAAATATTCACCTGAAACACATCGCCGTCATGGATGTAGCGCTTCAGCCGGGTGATGGCATCGAGATAACGCTGCGGGTCGTCCTCCTCGAGCCGGCGCAAGGGCGGCACCACCGGGGCGAGCGCAGCAGGCGCATCGCGCAAGGCGGCCTGCAAGGTCTGCCAGCTCTCCTCATCCTCGGCCATGGCCCAGGCCTGACCACGGCCGCGATCGACCAGCAGGGCCGCAGGGATACGGGCCAGGGCGGCCAGCGGAAACGGATCAGGCAAACCAGCCGGCACCTTGTCTTCGAAAGCCTGCAACATCTCATAGCCGAGAAACACGAACCAGCCGCCACAAAACGGCAGACCATGCGGATTATCCAGCGTCTGATCACAAGGCAAACCCTGCAGATCCGCCAGACAGGACTGCACCTCCCCGTCGCCATACACCCGCACCGAACGCGGCAAGGCAAACAGAATGTCCCAGCCGTGCAGGGCATCGGACTGCAGCAGATAAGGAAAGCGTTGGCGGTCAGCGGCATGAATCGCCAGCAGATCCGGCGGGACGGCAAGGAGTTCGGCACGCATGGGGAAACGAGGACCCGGACAATCACAAACCGCAGATTCTACCGGACGAACGGGCCCCTCTGAACAAGATATTTTTCTCCGTGCACACGATGCCGGTGGCCGCACGGCACGACGGCCGCGCACGCGCCTCAGCTCATCGCCTGTTCGGCATGCAGCAAGGTGTACTGAATCTCCGACAGGGTCTGCGGCAGGCGGATGAAACTCAGCGGCATGCCCAGCTTGCGCGCCATCTGAGTCGTCGAGAACAGACCGCACAACTCATGATGCCCATTCTCGGCATTCACCTGCACCACCAGCGCATGCTGGCGGCCCAGCTGCTTCATGGTGGCCACCAGCTCGCCCACCCGGGCATGCGCCACCTCCTCCATACGCAGGGCGTCCAGCCGGGCGCGCGGCGTCATCACATCGCGCACCAGCAACTCGGCATGCGGCTTGCCCTGCTCCTGCATGCGCTGTATCGGCCGCTCCCCCAACAAATCCACCGCCGTCACCAGACCGACCAGGCTATGCTGGGCATCTTCGACAAACAACAGACGAATGCCACTACAGACCATCAACTGATGCGCCTGGCGCAGGGTCGCATCCTGATCGATGCTCACCGGGCGCACCTGACGCAGATCGGTCATCACCGTCAGCGCCGGACTCTCCAGCGTCACCGGAGTTGGCGGCCGCAGATCCGGCTGCAGCAGATCCGTGGTACGAGGCAGGGAATGGGTCGACAGCGGGCGAAATTCGGCAAACATGGCGGCTCCTCGCGCCGGGGGAAATGGCTCCGGCTATGATTTCAACTTAGCGGATAATCCGGATCAGTACAGTCTGATTGGCAGCGAGGTGAAACCGGCATGAGATTGTCATTGACCCTCACCTGGAGAATCACATGAAACGACGCCTGATCCCGGCCCTGCTGCTGGCACCCTGCCTGCAACTCGCCGCGGCCCCCCTGCCTGCCGGCTGGCAGGATGACATGCCGACCCGGGTCAAGGCGCTGGCCCTGCTGCAAAGCTTCAATGTCACCCTGCTGACCCAGCCCAGCGCCACCCGCACCCTGCAACAGTGGTGCGCCGACCATCAACTGGCGCCCGGGGCCCGTATCGTCGCGGTGCGCGATCGCACCAGCGCCAAAGCGGCCGGCCCGCAGGTCCGCCAGGCACTGAAAGTGGACGGGCAGACCCCCCTCAACTACCGTCGCGTACAACTGCACTGCGGCAGCAAACTGTTGTCCGAGGCCGACAACTGGTATGTCCCGGCACGACTCACCAGCGCCATGAACCACACCCTGGAAACCAGCGACATCCCCTTCGGCACCGTGGTGGCCCCCCTGCACTTCAGCCGCCGCACCCTGAGCGCCACCCTGCTGTGGCAGCCGCTGCCGCCAGGCTGGGAAAACCAGCCCTGGCAGACGGCCAGCAGCAGCCAGCCCCTGCCAGTGCCGCAGCAACTGCTGCAACATCAGGCCGTGCTGTACCGCGAAGATGGCAAACCATTCAGCTTCGTCCAGGAAACCTACCAGCGAGATGTCCTGGCCTTTCCACTGAACTGAGCCGCACTGTCAAGCTGACCGACCTGCCACGTGGCATGGCGCCGAAACTCGTCTTTGCTGAGAGAGTCGCCCTATCCGTGAGGTCACCCCAGATGCAGCGCCGTGCCTTTCTCCAGTCGCTGGCAGCCGCCATCGGCTCGCTGTCCCTGCCTGCCCTGCAGGCACAAACCCTGTTCCGGGCCTTGCAGACCGCCCCGGCCAGACGCCATGGCTCGCTGCAAGACATCGAACACATCGTGATCTTCATGCAGGAAAACCGCTCCTTCGACCATTACTTTGGCTGCCTGCGCGGGGTGCGCGGCTTCAGCGACCCGCGCGCCATCCTGCTGCCGGGCGGACGCAGCGTCTTCCAGCAACCCCGCCTGCCGGGAGGCGGCGGCGGGGTCGTCGAGCCCTTTCATCTCGACAGCCGCCGGACCGGCGCCCTGTGCATGCCCAGCCTGCCGCACGGCTGGAAAGTCTCGCAGCATGTCTGGCGCCATCACGATGCCTGGGCCTGGAGCAAGGGCGCCGCCACCATGGGCTACTTCCGGCGCGAAGACATCCCGTTCTATTACGCCCTGGCCGATGCCTTCACCCTCTGCGATGCCTACCATGCTTCCATCCAGGGCCCGACCGACCCCAACCGGCTGTTCCTGATGTCCGGCACCAGCGGCCAGACCGTCGCCAATCTCGACGACGGCAACCACACCGCCGACATGGCGCGTGATCGCCAGAGCTATCGCGGCTATCGCTGGAAAACCGTGGCAGAACGTCTGGAAGAGGCCGGCGTCAGCTGGCAGGTCTATCAGGAATACGACAACTACGGCGACAACGCACTGGCCTACTTTGCCAACTTCCGCAACCTTGACCGGCAAAGCCGGCACTACCTGCGCGGCCGGGCCATCGTACCGGGATCCAGTGCCGACAACGCCGCGAGCAGCGATGCCCGCTACCTGGTCGACGCCTTTGCCCGCGATGTGCAACAGGGCACGCTGCCCCAGGTGAGCTGGATTGTCGCCCCCGAGTCATTCAGCGAGCACCCCTCGAGCTCACCGGCCCTGGGCGAGTGGTTGAGCGCTCGCCTGCTGGCCGCCCTGGTCGCCAATCCGGCCGTGTGGTCCCGCACCGTATTCCTGCAGATGTACGACGAAAATGACGGGCTGTTCGACCATCTGCCCATGCCGATTCCGCCCCTGCAGGACAAGCAGGGGCGCAGCAATGTGCCGGTCACAGGCGAAAGCTACCTGGGCGAGCCGATCGGCCTCGGCCCGCGCGTGCCGATGCTGGTGATCTCCCCATGGAGCAAAGGCGGCTGGGTATGTTCAGAGCAGTTTGACCACACCTCGGTCATCCGCCTGCTGGAAGCCCGTTTCGGCATCCATGACGACAATATCTCGCCATGGCGGCGGGCAGCCTGCGGCGACCTGACCCGCACACTGGATCTGAGCCAGCGCGACCCCGGCTGGCCGTCCCTGCCCGATCCGGCCAGCTATCTGGCCGCCGCCCGCGCAGCCTGCACCCTGCCGCGCCCGCAGCCCGGACAGGCGAGCGGACGACCGGCGCAAGAACCCGGCCAGCGTCCCTCACGCGCCCTGCCCTACCGCCTGGCATGCCAGGCCAGCGTCAAGGGCGATGCCCTGACCCTGAGCTTCGACAACCAGGGCGAGACCGCCGCCTGCCTGATTGTCTATGGCGATGACCCCTATCGACCCGATGGCCCCTGGCACTACACCCTCGCGGGCCAGAGCCGGCTGCAGGAGACCTGGCACACCACCCTGCAGGGTGGACGCTATGGTCTGAGCGTACATGGCCCGAACGGCTGGCTGCGCCGCTTTGCCGGCTCGCGCCATGACCCGGGGCTGTCATCCCGCTGGCAGGAAGACCCGGCGCGACATCAGATCCACCTCTGGCTTCGCAACGAAGACACCCGCCCCTGTACGCTCTGGCTGCGCAGCGCCGGCAGCACCACCCCGTCGCAACAGCTGAACATCGCCGCGGGGTCAGAAATGCACTGGTCGCAGGACGTTTCGCCGCGAGCCGACTGGTATGACGTGATCGTCACCGACTCAGCAGATGGCAAGGGGTGGCTGCGCCAGTACTGCGGGCGCATGGAAACAGGCCGGGATGGCTTGAGCGAACCGTGGTGAGCCCGCGCCCGGCCTGAAAAACAAAAAACCCCGAGGCGGACGCCTCGGGGTTTCTGACTGAATGACAGACGCTCAGACGCGCTTGAACACCAGCGTGCCGTTGGTGCCGCCAAAACCGAAGGAGTTGGAGATCGCCACGTCGATCTTCATGTCGCGCGCGGTATTGGCGACATAGTCCAGATCGCAGCCATGCTCCAGATCCTGCTCAACCAGATTGATGGTCGGCGGCGACACCTGGTTGTGGACCGCCAGGATGGTGTAGATCGCTTCGACACCACCGGCGCCACCCAGCAGGTGACCGGTCATCGACTTGGTCGAGTTGACCGCCAGCTTCCTGGCATGATCGCCAAAGGCCATCTTGAGCGCGTTGGTTTCATTGGCATCGCCCAGCGGCGTGGAAGTGCCGTGCGCGTTGACATAGTCCACCTGATCCGCATTGACGCCGGCATCGCGCAGCGCATTGGCCACGCCACGTGCCGGGCCTTCGGCGCTCGGGGCCGTGATGTGGTGAGCATCGGAGCTCATGCCAAAGCCAATCAGCTCGGCATAGATACGGGCGCCGCGCTTGACGGCATGCTCGTACTCTTCCAGCACCAGCACGCCGGCACCTTCGCCCATCACGAAACCATCGCGACCGGTATCCCAGGGACGGGAGGCGGTGGCCGGGTCATCGTTGCGGGTCGACAATGCCTTCATGGCGGCAAAGCCGCCCACGCCCAGACGGGTGATCGCGCC
Source organism: Paludibacterium sp. B53371 (assembly GCF_018802765.1). Classification (NCBI taxonomy): domain Bacteria; kingdom Pseudomonadati; phylum Pseudomonadota; class Betaproteobacteria; order Neisseriales; family Chromobacteriaceae; genus Paludibacterium; species Paludibacterium sp. B53371. Next base: position 857,627 of record NZ_CP069163.1, on the reverse strand, counting down.
TTCGGCGCCACCAGCCACCATCACGTCGGCATCGCCGTACTGAATGATGCGGGCCGCATCGCCAATGCAATGGGCACCGGTGGTGCAAGCCGACACAATGCCGTAGCTCGGACCCTGATAGCCCTTGATGATCGACACATGGCCGGCGATCAGATTGATCAGCGAGCCGGGGATAAAGAACGGGCCGATCTTGCGCGGACCGCCTTCCATCAGGGCCACGCCGGTCTCTTCGATCAGCGGCAGGCCGCCGATGCCGGAGCCGATATTGACCCCGACCCGGGTCTTGTCGAGCGAGGCCACCTCATCCAGACCGGCATCGCCAATCGCCTGCAGCGCAGCGGCAATGCCGTAATGGATGAACACGTCCATGCGACGTGCATCTTTCGGCGAAATATAGGCGCCGATATCGAAATCCTTCACCTCGCCGGCGATCTGGCAGGCCAGGTCACTGGCATCAAAGCGGGTGATTCGGCCAATGCCGGATTTGCCTGCCAGCAGGTTGGCCCAGCCGGTGGCGACGTCGTTCCCTACCGGGGACACATGCCCCAGACCGGTGATGACAACTCTTCTCTTGGACACGGGACTTCTCCGCGTTAATACGGGAACACTTCCCGGGCGCGGCTACCGGCTAGCGGCGGCAGGCACCCTTCTCCCGAAGGTTCGTTCTCGATCCTGTCGGTGACAGGATTCAAAAATCTGTAACAGAAGCGCGAGCAAAAAGACCTCTGCGCCAGCGCGAAGCGCTTCGTGCAGAGGTCCTGGAAATACGACTGCTTACTTGCTCAGGTGAGCGCTCACGTAGTCGATGGCTTGCTGAACGGTGGTGATCTTTTCAGCTTCTTCATCCGGGATTTCGCACTCGAATTCTTCTTCCAGTGCCATCACCAGTTCAACGGTATCCAGGGAGTCAGCGCCCAGGTCGTCGACGAAAGAAGACTCGGTCTTCACTTCGGCTTCGTTCACGCCCAGCTGTTCGGCAACGATCTTCTTGACACGCTGTTCGATGTTTTCCATTTGGTAAAAATCCTTTCCCATTCGATGTCGGGATTACAAAACCCGACTATTCTACAAAAAAAAATTAGAGTAGCCTACCTAATTCTGCTTTGCGGTGTTGTTGCCTTACGGCATCAACATGCCGCCGTTCACATGCAGGGTCTGCCCGGTGATATAGGCAGCCCGATCCGAGGCCAGAAAAACAACGGCATCGGCGATATCCTTCGCATCCCCCAGACGGCCCAGGGCAATCTGGCCGACCAGCGCTTCACGCTGCGCTTCCGGCAAAGCCTTGGTCATGTCGGTATCAATGAAACCGGGGGCCACACAATTGACCGTAATGTTGCGACTGCCGACTTCACGCGCCATCGACTTGGTAAAGCCCATAATGCCGGCCTTGGCCGCCGCATAGTTGGCCTGGCCGGCGTTGCCCATGGCACCGACGACCGAAGCGATATTGATGATGCGGCCGGTACGGGCCTTCATCATGCCGCGCAGCACTGCCTTGGAGGCCAGGAACACCGACTTCAGATTGGTGTTCATGATGGCATCCCAGTCTTCTTCGTTCATGCGCAACAGCAGTGTATCGCGGGTAATGCCGGCATTATTGACCAAAATCGACACATCGCCGAATGTTTTGCCAATTTCGCCGATCAGCGCCTCAATCGCCCCCGGAACCGACACATCCAGCACACGGCCCGCCCCCCCGCTGGCCTGCAGGCGACCATGGATAGCCTCGGCCCCCGCTTCGGAGGTGGCGGTACCGATCACGATGGCACCTTCGGCAACCAGTGCCTCGGCAATGGCTGCGCCAATCCCGCGCGACGCGCCGGTGACCAGCGCCACTTTACCTTGCAACAGCATGTTCCGGCTCCTTTAAACCAGCTCTGCCCGTGCCGCTTCCAGCGAAGCCGCATCGGTCAGGGCAAAACACTTGACGTTGCCGTCGATCCGCTTGGCCAGGCCAGCCAGCACCTTGCCCGGGCCACACTCGGCCATCAGGGTCATCCCGCCGGCGGCCATCAGGGCCACGGTTTCGGTCCAGCGCACCGGGCTGTACAGCTGGCGCACCAGGGCATCACGAATCTGCGCCGGGTCCTGATAAGCAGCGACGTCGGCATTATGCAGCACTTCGATGACCGGCGTTTGAATCTCGACATCGGCCAGCGCCGCCGCCAGACGCTCGGCAGCCGGCTTCATCAGCGCACAGTGCGACGGCACCGACACCGGCAGCGGCAGGGCACGCTTGGCACCGGCGGCCTTGCAGGCCTCCATGGCGCGCTCGACCGCGGCACGATGACCGGCGATCACCACCTGCCCCGGCGAGTTGAAGTTCACCGGCTCGACCACCTCACCGGCAGCCGAAGCGGCGCAAGCCTCGCGGATCACCTCGTCGCTCAGGCCGAGAATCGCGGCCATGGCGCCGGTGCCTTCCGGCACAGCCGCCTGCATGGCTTCGGCACGCAGCCGTACCAGACGGACCGCATCAGCAAACGGCAGCGCTTCCGCCGCCACCAGCGCGGAATACTCGCCCAGGCTGTGGCCGGCCAGACGCGCCGGACGCGCACCGCCGCTGCTCAGCCAGGCACGCCAGGTGGCGACACCGGCAGCCAGCATCAGCGGCTGGGTATTGACCGTGGCATTGATGGCATCGGCAGAATCCGCCTGCAGCATCGCCCACAGATCCTGAGCCAGCGCATCGGAAGCTTCAGCGAACGTATCGCGAACCACCGGCAGCGCGGCAAACCCATCCATCATTTTCAGGCTTTGCGAGCCCTGACCGGGAAAAAGGAAGGCAAACGCCATAAGTCTGTCTCCAGCAAAAAGAGTGGAATGGTGAGCACGGCTGACACTCAGAAGGTCAGCAGCACCGCACCCCAGGCGAAACCGCCGCCGATACCCTCCAGCAGGACACGCTGGCCGCGACGAATACGCCCGTCGCGCACCGCCTGATCCAGCGCCAGCGGAATGGAAGCGGCCGAGGTATTGCCATGCGTCGGCAGGGTCACCACCACACGCTCCATCGACAGGCCAAGATGCTTGGCCGTCGATTCGATGATGCGCAGGTTGGCCTGGTGCGGCACCAGCCAGTCGACCTGATCTTGGCTGACGCCAGCCTGACTCAGGGTGGTGGTGGCAATTTCGGACAAGGCCTTGACGGCAAACTTGAATACCGCCGGACCATCCATGTTCAGGAACGGCAGACCCTGGATCTTGCCGCCGGAAATCTGGGCCGGGGTATTGAGAATCTTGTTGTAACGACCATCGGCCGCCATGCAGGCATGCTCGATGCCCGGCTGGTCGGAAGCGCCCAGCACCACGGCGCCGGCGCCATCGCCGAACAGCACGCACGTACGGCGGTCTTCCCAGTCGAGAATGCGCGAAATGATTTCCGCGCCGACCACCAGGGCCTTCTTGGCCATGCCGGCCTTGATGTAGTTATTGGCCGTCACCAGCGCATACATGAAACCGGCACACACCGCCTGCACGTCAAACGCCGGACAGCCGTGTACGCCCAGCTTCTCCTGCAACAGGCAGGCGGTGCTGGGGAAAACCATGTCGGGGGTGGTGGTGGCGACAATGATCAGATCAATGTCTTCGGGCACGAGCCCGGCGTCGGCAATCGCAGCGCGGGCTGCCTGCAGCGCCAGGTCGCTGGTCTTTTCGTCTTCGGCGGCGATGTGGCGTGCGCGGATACCAGTGCGAGAGACAATCCACTCGTCACTGGTTTCCACGCGCTCAGCCAACATCGCATTCGTCACCACGTTGGCCGGCAGATAACTGCCGGTACCCAGAATGCGTGAATAGACCATGTTGTTGTCAGTTCGCCTCAGTCTCGGAGGGCTTCAGATTCGACATCTGATGCACCACCCGATCGGTGATGTGACCAATCACATTGGAACGCGCTTCTTCCCAGGCCTGATGCAGGGCATAACTGAAGCCCAGCGCATCGGTGCCGCCATGGCTCTTCACCACGGTGCCCCTGAGACCGAGAAAGCTGGCGCCATTATAGCGACGCGGATCCAGGCTGTTGCGGAACCGCTTGAGTACCGACATCGCCATCAGCGCGCACAGACGCGTCCACCAGGTGCGCGTAAACTCCCGGCGCATAAACATCACGACCATGTGCGCCACCCCCTCGGAGGTCTTGAGCGCCACATTGCCGGTAAAACCATCGCAGACCACCACATCCACCTTGCCGCGGTAGACATCGTCGCCTTCGACGTTGCCGTAAAAATTCAGGCCGGATTCCTTCAGCAGCACCGAGGCGCGCTTGACGCTCTCGTTACCCTTGATATCTTCCGAGCCAATATTCAACAGACCAACCAGGGGGTTGTCGCGCCCGGCAATGCACGACACCAGCTCGGCACCCATGATGCCGAACTGCAGCAGTTGCTCCGGCGTGCAATCGACGTTGGCCCCCAGATCGAGCATGCAGGTATCCCTGCCCTCGACAGTCGGCAACAACTTGGCGATCGCCGGACGATCGATCCCCGGGATGGTCTTCAGCACGAAACGCGCGGTCGCCATCAGCGCCCCGGTATTGCCGGCCGACACGGCCGCCTGGGCCTCGCCGTCCTTGACCAGGGCAATGGCCACCCGCATCGACGAATCCTTCTTGTTCTTCAGGGCCAGCTGCGGCGCTTCGTCCATGTCCACCACCTGCGTGGCGTGACGAATGTCCAGACGATCGCGCACAGCCGATGCCTGCGCCGACAGTTCTGCCGCAATGGCTTCACTGTCACCAACAAGGATCAGACGTGCTTCGGGGTGTTCTTCGAGAAATCGGAGCGATGCCGGGACGGTGACCTTGAGGCCAACGTCGCCGCCCATGGCATCGACCGCTACGGTGATTGTCATCAACGGATACGGTAGTTGGTCCTACCTGTTCTTGGAGCCTGGATCAGGCCTTGTGAGGCAGGTAAGGGTAGAGAAAATTACTCGCCCTTGGCCTTCAGGACCTTGCGACCACGGTACATGCCGTTCGGGCTGATGTGGTGGCGCAGGTGAACTTCACCGGTAGCGGTGTCCTTGGCCAGGCTCGGCGCGGTCAGAAAATCATGCGCGCGGTGCATGTTGCGCTTGGACGGGGACTTCTTGTTCTGTTGAACAGCCATGTTCGACTCCTGAAAAATTCAATTACATGTTCATTCGGACTTGCGGCCCTTCAAAGCCGCCAACACCGCGAACGGGTTGGGCTTGTCAGCCTTGGCACGTTCCAGATGTTCCGTCCCGCAGTCGTCATGAAGTGGCGACAACGGCAAGCCCATGATGATTTCGTCTTCGATCAGCGCCTTCACATCCAGCTCGGGCTCGGCCATGATGGCATCGAGTTCCTCGTCGGCTTCGACGGCTTCTTCCAGCTTTTCCTCCGAGGTAAACAGCGTGATGACCGAATCGGCCACCAGGTTCACCGCAAAGGGCTGCAAGCAACGACCGCAGGGCACCGACAGAGCCACGGCCAGCTCGATGCGCAGCGAGGGACGGCGATTATCGTCGACAAAGCCGGTCAGCGTCCAGGACACTTCGCCGGCAGTCGAGGCAAGCTCCGACAGCACGCGTTCATCAAGCTGATTTACCGGCAACTTGCCGGCAATGCGCCGCCCGTCATAGGCATGCTTCAGCGGATCGATCAAAATCGGGTTAGACATAAACTGTGCATGATATAATCCAGGCCACTGATTTGTCAAAAAAATACAAAGTACCGAATATCCTGCCTGGCACAGGGTGTGTCGATCGGCACAGACCGTGCCCTTTATTATAATTGGACACGTCATCGTACTCGCCATGACAACAAGACCTGCCAGGTCTGGCCAGACAAATCGCCCACCTGGCAGAACAAAACCGTAGCTGACACCACAGATCGAACATGCAACTCGTCCTCGCCTCCACCTCCGTCTTCCGCCGCGAGATTCTGTCGCGTCTGGGCCTGCCCTTCATCGCGGCAGCCCCCCACTGCGACGAAACCCCGCTGCCGGGCGAAAGCGCCCCCGACACTGCCTGCCGCCTGGCGCGCATCAAGGCCCAATCACTGGCCGGCGCCTACCCCGACGCACTGATCATCGGCTCCGACCAGGTCGCCCTGCTCGACGGCCAGCAAATCGGCAAACCACAAGACCAGGAACACGCCGTGCGCATGCTGCTCAACCAGCAGGGGCGCACCACCGTGTTTCATACCGCACTGGCTCTCTATGACAGCGCCAGCGGCAAGCTGCAGGAACACGTCGACCTCACCCGCGTCACCCTGCGCCCGCTGAACGAGGCACAGATCCGCCACTACCTGGCGCAGGAGCCCGACGCCCTGTACTGCGCCGGCGCGGCCAAGAGCGAAGGCCTGGGCGGTGCGCTGATCGAGCGCATCGAATCCACCGACCCCAACGCCCTGATCGGCCTGCCGCTGTTCGCCCTGGTCAGCATGCTGGAACAGGCTGGCTTGCCCATCCTGGCCTGAGACCGCCACCCACCTCTTACCGGAACCCGATACATGGCCACCCTGTTTCTCATTCCCGCTCCGCTGGGCGAAGCCGACACCCCCTGGCTGCCCGAGCCGGAACGCGCCCGCCTCACCCACCTGCGCCACTTCGTGGTCGAAGCAGAAAAAACCGCCCGCAAACACCTCAAGGCACTGGGCATCAGCACCCCGATCCGCGAACTGACCATGCACACCCTCAACGAGCACACCCCGGCACAAGACATCGCCGCCCTGCTCGACCCCCTGCTGGCCGGCCACGACGTCGGCCTGATCTCCGAAGCCGGCTGCCCGGCGGTCGCCGACCCCGGCGCCCAGCTGGTCGCACTGGCGCACGAAAAAGGCCTCAGCGTCATGCCGCTGATCGGCCCCTCGTCCATCCTGCTGGCCCTGATGGCCAGCGGCGCCAACGGCCAGCGCTTCGCCTTCCACGGCTACCTGCCGGTCGACGCCGGCGAACGCGCCCAAACCCTGAAAAAGCTGGAACAACGCTCGCGCGACAACGACGAAACCCAGCTCTTCATCGAAACCCCCTACCGCAACGACGCCATGCTGGAACACCTGCTGAGCACCCTCTCGCCGACCACCCGCGTCGCCGTCGCCTGCGACCTGACCCTGCCGGGCCAGACCATCGTCAGCCGGCTAGTACGCGACTGGCCAAAAGAAAAGCCGGCGCTGCACAAGCGACCGGCCATCTTCCTGCTGCATGCCCAGCGATAAGCCGCCTGAGCCGCATACAACAAACAGGCCGCCCGGTCTCCTGACCAGGCGGCCTGCATCATGCCGATACCCCGCTCACTTCACGCAAGTGGCATCAATCGATTCATAGAACTTTTCCGTACTGGCCGCCGGTAACTCATACTTCAGCGAACACTGCTTCACATCATTGACCGCAATCGCCAGCCCCCCGTCCGCCGGCGGATCACTCACCATGGCAATCCCCATGCTGGCCACGGTAGCGACATAATCGCCCTTGGCATTCATCACCGCCGCGCCCTTCTGCGCCGGCGAACCATCCGGCATGGTGATATGAAACAGAATGCGCCGGGTGCGCGCCACATCAAACTTCACCTGATTGACCGAACCATGCCCGGCTTTCAGACGCTCGACACCATTATTGATATCCACATTGCGCGGCAGGGTCTTGGTCTCCAGCTCAATGCGCGACTCACTATAGGCCGGCATATCAGCAATCACCGCCCGCCCGCGATAATCCGTCCACACCGGACCGGAAGGGGTATCCACCTTCACGCCGCTGACATCGCCTACCTGCACAATGCCAAAGGTATCACGCACCTGATAGGGTGAAAGTGTCACGCCATCCGCACTGGCCACCGCCGCGCCCGACATATCCCAGGACGACGTCGCCTGGCCCGAGCCTGATTGCGAATAATGCGCCCCCAGATGGGTATAGGTCGTGGTCAGATAGCTGTCGGCCGACCATCTGGTGGTATGCCCCTGCAGATCCTGCTCGGCACTCACCCCATAGCCGAAACGGTCACTGCCCTTGCCATTAAAGCGCAGCCCCGCCACATCACCACCGCGATTATTATTGCCATAAGCGCTCACCGTCCCGAGATCGGTCGGCACGATCACATTCAAATACAACTGATCACGCGGCGTCTGGCCATCATTACTGCCAATCAAATGATCATAACTGAGCGATGCCGACCAGGTCTTGAAAGAGACACCCCATGAGCCAAACAAATGTGAATTTCGCTTTCCTGCAAAGCTCTGACTGGTGCTATAGCCAAAGTTATACGCCCCCCAGCGCTCGTCATTGAAACCCAGCGAGGCGGTATAGCTCGCCTTGGTCCGCGTGCTCGGATCATCCTCCTGCAAATTCCCCAGGGTATCGCTCAACTCCTGATAATTGGCAGTCTGACGCGCCGCCGACATCGACAAAGAAAATTTGTCCGATGCCCGCACACTGACGCTACTCTGCAGGCTGGCCCCATTGCCGCCCTGTTTGGCATGCGAACCAATCAGAGAAAACGTACTCGACACCTGCTCACTGGGGGCCAGATGCAGCGTAGACGACGCCGCCTGGTAAGACGACGACAGCAGCGACCCTGCCTCCAGCACCGCCTTGCGCCCCAGCGCCCAGCCATTGCTGGCCGACAAGACCCAGGGGGCATCACGGCCGCCATCATTGCCCTGCACCTTGCCCAGCGCGGCAGAAAACCCGACCGTGGGCGCCAGCTGCGCCGGCAGATACAGCGCTGGCGGCACGGTAAAGCTGGTCACCTCGCCACCACTCTCCGTCACCTTGACACTCAAATCGCTATTGCCATTGAGAATCGGCAAATTATCGAGCGTAAACGGCCCCGGTGAGACCAGGGTTGAATAGATCAGCGAACCGTTCTGGCTCACCTCCACCTTGGCCTGTGAATGGGCAATCCCCTGCACAAAGGCACCACTGCCATTGCGCTTGCTCAGCGCCGCTTCCGGATAAAACTGCACCCCATACAGCGTAGACAGCGGAATCGTGCCCTGAGGCGCAATCGAGCCGATCTGCATCACCGACTTCTCGGCGGTCAGGGTTTTCTGCGCATAGCCAACCAGGCTGTTCCAGTGCGTCCCCTTGTCACCCGAGGTAAACGTCTGGTTACTGCGAAAAATCCAGTCAGCCAGATTGAAGCCCATTTGCGTATTGCCCTGGGTCTGCGTTCCGGAAGAACTATGCATGGAAAACAGCGAGTAATTCAGCAAAGCTGCTGTACCGCCTGAAGTGACATTCACCCCGGAGGTATCGCCATGCACCACGGCCTCATCCGGCACATACATCTCCACCGAGGCACTGCCCGGCAGCAGACGAATCACCGTCTGCGGGTAATCCTGACGATAATCATGGCACCCGGCCACCGGCTTGTCCGAATCCAGTGCCTTTGGCACCACCAGACCGGCTCGCTGCAAAAACGAACGGTCCACACACAAATTGCCCTGGTCATCGAAGCGCGCCGAAATCGAGCCGCGCAGCACATCATTCAGCTTCAGCGACACCTGAGTCACGCCAGCCGGGAAACGCGGCGCCTGCTGAAAATACTTGGCCAGCGCCGGGTCCAGCCCGCGCTGCTTGAGCATGTCCACATCAAAATTGGTCGCAGCCGGGGCAGCGGGCTCGGCCGGTTTCGCCGAACCTGCCGCCGCCTGGGGTTGGCCCACCGGCGCTGATGCAACAGGCTGCACCACCGCACTGTCAGCGCTGGCATGGGGCCCATACCCCAGCAACGTCACCAGCAGACAGGCTTGGGCAGTCAATGCAGACTCAGGCCGTTTAGATCGCAACAACACCAGACTCCTTCACATCATCCGTTAATGGACAGGGGCAACACTGCCGGCATCCGGCAAGGTCGTTACTGGCTGCAGCAAGAACTGCAGATCGGTCGAAAACGCCATACGCTGTTTGGGGTGAGCATCCGCCTCCGGCAGCATCGGCTGCAGCAAGAGCTGCAACTCAACCGGCTTGCCGCCGGTGGCCAGGCGAATGCCCTGCCCGGGCAACAGCGCCATCGCCTGGCGTACCGGTCTTGGCCGGTCGTCATCGACACTGCCGAGACGCGTCACGCCCAGCGGGCGCCCCTCGCTCTCTGCCGACTGCAGCAGCACCAGCAAGCGACCATTTGGCCCATAGGCAAAGAAGCGCCCGTTATTGGGCCCGCTCAGCCGCAGCTCCACCTCATCCGCCGTCGGGCACTGCAACCACACCGTACTCTGCCGCCGACCCGGCGAGCGAAAGCCCTTCAGCCGGGTGTTTTCCAGCTGGCTGGCTGACAACGCGCCGAAATCCTGCACCCCGCCGGACAAACGCAAAGTACAATCGCCGGACATCACCGCGGCCTGGGCCACCCCCGTCAGCAAGACCAGCCCGCACAGCACCACCCTCGGTTGCAACAAGCGCATGGCAAACCTCCCTCACAACCACCGATCCGAACCCGACAAACTCAGCCGGCTTTTTGTACAGCGGCAGGAGCAGAGGCAGCCGGGGCAACGGCGGCGGGCTTGCTCAACAGCGGCGCATCATAGGAGTCCACCGCATAGCCATACAGGCTGGCCGGCGAAATACGCAGCTGGGTGGTACTGCCCAGCGCGTCCTTGACCTTGCTGGCATCAATGGTCAGCGTCGCCCCCGGCAGCACATAGGGCTTGGGCAAATCCAGCGTCTGCTTGCCCGGCAGCAACTGCAGCAGCTGGGTCATGCGTACCACATACGGGCTCGGGTTGGTCACCACCAGCTTGTCGCCATCGCGCGTCCACTGCAGCAAGGTCCACGGGTCGTTCTTGCGCGGCAGGTTGGCCGGGTGAATCACCACCGGCAAATCCTGACGCAGCGTAATGCTCACCTGGTTCTTGCCCTTTTCCGCTTCCGGAATCCCTTCAAACACCACGCGCTTCATGCGCTCGGTGGCAATCGGTTCCTTGCTGTCAACAATGAAGCGCACCAGCTGCGACTGGCCGGCTTCCACCCGGGCCACCGGCGGGGTCACCACCAGCAGATGAGCGTTGTCTTCCGGCAGGTCATACATCGAGGTATACAGCAGGCGCGGGCGGTCATCGGTGTTCTTCACCGTGATGGTGCCTTCGCCATCGGCCACATTCACCAGCACCACCGAACTGTCCGGCACCATGCCGGTTGCCTGGGCCATCGATGCACTGGCCAGCCAGACCAGCGCGCTCAGCAGAGATACTTTTTTCATTGTCAACCTCGTCATAAACTGTTGTGAAAATTCCTGCGGCGCAGGAGATATCGTCATATTAGAAGTCGGCCCGCTCAGCAGACATCAGAGCATTCCTATTCCTAAGGAAAATCCGTCAGAATTGATCATGAATCAGGCCGGAACTGGCCATTCGGCGAGGCAGACAGGCAAAACACATCCAGACCGACTGTAACCCGCGGTACACAGACGAAGGCACAGAAGGGCCAGATTCGTACCAGTACGAGCCCGGGTATCAGGCAGGGCGCAATCAACAAGGGCACCAGCGCAACTGCGCCATCCCCCAGCCATAAAAAACGCCCGGCGCGGGCAAACCGCGCAGGGCGTACAGACATCACAAACACTTACATGAAGTACAGGGTGACCGTGGCCGAGCCCGACAACGTGACATCCGAGGTGATACCGCCAAGATCCGTCAGGCTCAGGATGGTCGGCGCCACTTCCAGCTGGGCAGTAAACACATTGCCCGCAGTCAGGGTGGTGCCGGTCCCGGAGACGAAACCAACACGGTTGGCGCCGGTAGATCGCGTCATAGCCACCGGAGTGGAACCCGCATTTGTCCAGGCAGTACCCCCATTGGTCGTCGTCAGAAACGACTGGTCCACATTGTCGATCTTCGGGGTTTTCAGTGTCAGCGTATAGCTGCCATAGCTGGAGGAACCATTACCCAGACCGAACTGCGTCGCATCGGACCCTGCCGGCAACAGGGCAGTCGAGTTATCGGCCACACTCACCGCCACGGAGGCATTCTGCCCCGTGCCACACTGAATCGTCATGGTCTTGCTCTGCGCGGTCAGGGTGGTGGCATTGGTCTGGTCCAGCATCCCCGGGGTAATGTCACCGAAGGTATAGGCACCGCCATCAGCAATGCTGATATCACAAGTATTCGGAATCACCGCGCCAACCACGTTCAGAGTAGTGGTCGTCGGCGCCGAACTAGCCCAGGCCGAAGCACACGCCAGGCTCAGCAGGCACAGCACCGCTTTGTTTGCTACATTCATTATTTATCCTTTCTCATGCATGAAGATCATGCGAGTCTTCCAGGCAGCTTGCCGCCATCAGGAATAAGTCAGGGTAATCGTCGCACTGCCGTCCAGACTCTCGTCGCCGGTCGGCGCATAGCTGGAAGGGATATGCGGCTCAACACGGAACTGCATGTGGAATTTGGTCGAAGCATCCTGCGTTGCCGAGGTCGTGCTCGCCTTTTTCATGCTGAACTGCTCGTTGGTTGTCGTGAAGTTACCGATACGATCCGAACTACCATCGTCAGCCCAGCTGGTACCAGCATTGGTGGTATAGATATACTTGGCAGCAACACCCGGATCATCAATTTTCGAGTTCGCTTCAATCAGTTTAATTTCGTAGTAACCGATATTATTGTTGGCCGAGTCCTTCCCCAGCCCCCAGGAGTAGGTGCTGGTATCGGTACGCGAAGCTGCCTTGTTATCAACGAGCTTAAACATCACTTTCTGCGGCGCCGGGCATGTCACATCTACCGACTGGGTAATCGGAGAGGGCGCAAGATTGCCTGTGCCGTTATTGAGATAAATATTGCCAAAATTAAAGGTGCCACCGTTTTGCAGGGTCGGCGTACACGCACCGACGCGGATAACACCATCCACGGCGATCGGCGAAGAAGCGGCAGCCATCACCAGACCACTGGCACTGAGTCCCAGCGCCAGCAGAACTAACCTTTTGCTCAAATTCATGTTCATCTTCCTATCCTGAGAGTCCGATCAGAAATAATGCAGGCTGATCGTTGCCTGACCATTCAGATTGATATCGTGCCCCAGCGTGGCAACCGCATTGTTGATATAGGGTTTCACCTTCAGATCAAACACCATGTCTGTCGTCGACGACGGGTTCCAATCCGGAGCAACCGAATCGACAATGCCCCAGTACTCGGAGGCCTCCCCAAAGACCATCATGCCGGAACGCGGCCGTCCCCAGGTAACACCACTGTCGGTACTCGCGGTCCATACAGCAGATTTGGGGACACCGCCGATCGTCACTTTCACATTGGCGGAGTTAATAGGAATAATTTCATAGGCGCCAATCTTGGTGGTGCCATCCATACCCAGACCAAACTCAGCCTTGCTGGTAAAGATCTGACTTGAAGCCTTGGTGTCCGCAAAATTCAGCCCGACCTTGGCTGCGGAGCCACAATGGAGACTCAACGTATGAGAAACCTCAGACAGAGTGGTATAGGTATAGCCGTTCGACACATCGGTGCCAGTCAGCGCGGCAGTCGAGACCCGGCCAATCGAAAAATTGCCACCATTTTCAAAAGTCGGCGTGCAGGAACCGGTCTTGACCGTTCCGTTAATCTTGAATTCATCGGCATGGGCTGCAACCCCGACACCCAGCGCCAGCAGGGCGCAAATCAGATTCAGTTTCATGAAATAATTTCTCCTGCTCGCGTTACGGGAACATCAGCGTCAGCGTCGACGAACCATCCAGGTTCAGATCGCTGGTCGCCGTGCCCAGATCGGTCTTGCTGAGGATGGTGGCGGTCATGATCAGATCGGCACTGAACGAGTTAGCGGCCACCGGATCGTCGTCCGTCCCGGTGGTAAACGCCAGCACATTTTCCTGCGCCACCGACGGCAGCAGAGCCACGGTGCCCGCACCAGCATTGATAAAGTTGGCTCCGCCAGTGGTACTGGCGGTGATGGCACCGGCGGCACCTTCCACCTTGGGGTTAGCCAGTTGCAGGATGTAGCTGCCGATCTTGTTGGTGCCGTTCAGACCCAGGCCCAGCGAGCCGGTCGGTGCGCTGGCAGGCAGGTTGGCCGCCTTGTTGTCAGTCACATACAGACCCACTTTGGAGCTCACGCCGGTATCGCAGGTCACGGTCAGCGCCTTGGTGATCGGCGTCTGCGCCGTCACGGCGTTCTGTGCCAGTGCACTATATTGGATGTCCGGCACGGTGAAGGTGCCGCCATCGGCAATCGCGACACCGCAGGTGCCGGTCTTCAGCGTAGCGCCAACCGTCACGTTCGCAGTTTGCGCTGCGAACACGGCGCCGCTGGCCAGAACACCTGCCAGCAGGACACTCATTTTCGAGGCCAACTTCATGGTTTCTTCCTTTTCGTTAGATCAAACTCATCACCCGCAGCGGGTGACCTGAATTGCCGTGGTATAGGACGGCAAGGCGTCTTAGCGTAAGCGCCCCCGGCCAGACACCACGATTACCGCGGTGGATTCGTACTGGTACGAGACCAACTGCGGGAATACTGTTCGCGCAAATACAGCGCCAGGCTCAATTCGTCACCCAGCTGCAACTTGCGCATCGCGTTATGCTTGTGCGTGCTGACGGTCTGCTTGCTGCGATGCAGCCGCTCGGCCACCTGCACGACTGACAGGCCATGTGCCAGCAGGCGCAGCACTTCTTGCTCGGCCGGCGACAACTCACCGCCCGCAAGCGGGGCCGGCAGGCATTGCCAGTGCCCGTCCTGGGCCAGCAAGAACTGGCGACGATCCTGCTGCAAGGCATGAAAGAAAGCCGGCATCCCATCCAGCGACTGCTGCTTGCTCCAAAATCCATTGGCGCCCGCCTGGCAAGTGGCATTCACGGCCGCCGCCGAACGATCACCGCTGCAAACCACCAGCAGCAAATCGGGATAATCACGCCGCAAACGCGACAACAACCGAGCCCCATCTGTCTCGGCCTGCGGCAAATGAAAATCACACACCAGCACATCGCAAGCCTCAGCCTTCAGTACCGCCGACAACTCGGCCGGGGTCTGACAGGCGGCCACCAGCTGCATGTCCTGTCGGGCCGACAGCATGAAGCGCAGCCCCTCCAGCACCACCGGGTGATCGTCCAGCAGCGCCACGCGCAACTTGCGACCATTCAACAAACGAGCCGGTACCACAGCACTGGAAGGCGAAGGAGAGCACATCAGGAAAACTCATTCCGTTTCAGATGGAATGAATGGTAAGGGGGGGCGATCAGGCGAACTGTCAGACGAGTCCTAAACAGAACTTCTCTGACAGGAAAAAGTTACGCTGGACGACTTTGGACCGCGTCGCCATGCGGCAAGCTATTCAGGGGGGCCATCAACATGGCACCGCCCGCCAGCCGCTCGTCGCTCAGGCGGGTCAGGGGCCCCCTGTCATACGCTTGCACGGCGACAACCCAAAATCTGATGGCAATGGTCTGGCAACCGAACGTCACGCCACAGTCAGATCAATCCGCAACGCCGCGGGGATGACCGTCGCGCGAAGATAGGGACGGCGAAGCGGTGGCGGCGTGCGCGGCGCGTTCGCGCCGGGAGGCAGGAAAGGGGGGCTGGCATGCGGCCCGTGAAAAGATAATCGGCGCATTGTCATCGACCCATTGCGCCTTTCTGGTGAGCCCACACCCCCCGGAGGGCTTGCGCCCCCCGGCCTCCAAAGTGAATGCCTACTCCGCCAGCAACACCGTACAACCCGCCAGCTGCCGCATCGGCACCGCGCGCGGCAAATACAGCCAGCTTCGGCCATCGGCCTGGGCCAGCGACCAGTCGAGCCGGCTGTCAACGATCAGCCGGCACAGCCCGGGCTCAGGCAGCGCGGTGCGCGGCGGGCACAGCTGTGCCACCAGCGCCAGCAAGGACGGATGAGGACGGTGATTTGTGAAGTGGGACAGGGGTGAATTACCATACTTGGCAGCCATACTGACTCCTTGGACGAGTTGGTTTGGTCAGCGGGCTCGGGGGTGGTCGCACACCCTCGGGCCCGCGCCCGTTTCAGCGGCACCATGCCGCGCCACATACCCTAGCGAAAGCGATGACAGCCATGCAAGTCAGCGCGGTCATCCTTTTGTGGCGCATTGCATTGGCGCATTGCATTGGCGCATTGCCTTCGGCGAATGCACCCTACGCGAATGCACCACACGGTTGGGCGTTGGTCTCGCGGGGGCCGTCAATGGGTGCATTGCCGTTGGCGAATGCACCACACGGTTGTGGCGTTGCTCCTTCGTGTGCCGTCCAATTGGTGCATTGCCTTCGGCGAATGCACCCTACGTAGGGCGCACTCTTCAAGTGCGCCGTCCTTCGCGCGCCGTCCTTCGTGCGCCGTCCTTCGTGCGCCGTCCATCAACACAACGCATGGCAAATCCGGTCGGAGAAACGTGATGTAACCAGCACAGGGGAAATGTAACCCGAATGTAACCCGAACTTATGCTTTAAAAACAGCGATGTAACCCATGTAACCAATGTAACCACGTTTTTGAGAGAGAAATAGAGATAGGGGGATAGGTAAGTAAATAGTAAGGGGTATATATATATTTATCTGTAAGAAAAACATATATATAAGTACCTTCTGCACCAACTACTACTTATCAATATCTCTCAAAATCGTGGTTACATTGGTTACATTGGTTACATCGTTGAAATATAAAGATATTTTCTGGTTACATCTGTAACCCATGTAACCAAAATGCCGTTGGGATAGGTGATATACGGACGGCATGGTTTATTGACGGGTGCCCCCTCTCTCAAACCCCCAGCCCGCTCAGCCATGGGTGACCGTCCAATTGG
This sequence comes from Paludibacterium sp. B53371, assembly GCF_018802765.1. Taxonomy (NCBI): domain Bacteria; kingdom Pseudomonadati; phylum Pseudomonadota; class Betaproteobacteria; order Neisseriales; family Chromobacteriaceae; genus Paludibacterium; species Paludibacterium sp. B53371. The sequence goes on along the minus strand of NZ_CP069163.1, from coordinate 840,924 downwards.
CGCATTGCCGTTGGCGAATGCACCACGCGGTTGGGCGTAGGTCTCGCGTGCGCCGTCCAATTGGTGCATTGCCTTCGGCGAATGCACCCTACGGTTGGCGTTGGTCTCGCGGGGGCCGTCAATTGGCGCATTGCCTTCGGCGAATGCACCACGCGGTTGGGCGTAGGTCTCGCGTGCGCCGTCCAATTGGTGCATTGCCTTCGGCGAATGCACCCTACGTTGGGCGTTGGTCTCGCGGGATGAATGGGGGATCGGTCTAAGCCAGCAGCGTGTGCAATGCCGCCAGCCGGTCGGCGGGCAGGCGGGTCAGGGGCAAGGTGGCATGGCCCAGTGCTTTATACAGGGCGAGCGAATCCGGGCTCGCTGCCAGGGCCTGCAGATGGGCGGCGACTGTCGCCACATCGCCGCGCATGATGGGGCCGGTCAGGGCCTGCTGCGCCCCCAGTTGCAAGGCATTGTCCAGCGACTGGTGCATCAGCGGTGCCAGCAACTGTCCGGCCAGCGCCGGGGGCAGCCCGGCCTGTTCGGCCACCGAGCGTGCCAGCCCGGTCAGCGTGACCAGATAATTGGAGGCGATCGACAGGCTGGCATGGTAGGCCGCCTTGGCGCCCGGCGGCAGGTCAAACGCCTGGCCGCCGATGGCGGCGGCAAAGGCACGCAAGGCGGCGTCGGCGCCCGCCTCGCCCTGCAGCGCGCACAGGGTACCGGCAAAGGACGTGACGGCCCGGCTTGGATCGGCAAAGGAAAACGCCGGGTGCAGACTGCCTACGGCCAGCCCGCTGTCGGCCAGTGCGGTCAACACCGTCGGTTCCAGCACGCCGCTGGCATGAAAGGCCACGGCCATGTCCGGCCTGGGCAACGTTGCCATCTGGGTCGCCAGCGCGGGCAGGGTGTCATCCGCGCAGGCCAGCAAGTTGAGCTGGGCCAGCGGCGGCAGCTGCGCCAGGGTGCAGGGGGTGCCGGCGCCGATGAAATCCACCGCACGCTGCGCGGCGGCCAGGCTGCGACAGCACACGCTGCCGATGCGGTATTGTCCGCTGAGCTGCGCCAGACGTCCCCAACTTTGCCCCAGCCGACCGGCGCCAAATATCGCCAGAGTGGTTTGCATGCTGCCCCCTTGTTGATTCAGGCAGTCATTATAACCAAGGTGGATTTAATAGGACTTTTCAATAGTTATTGGATTATGTATAAACCAAGGGGAACTCACCCCTTTGCCGAAAAGACTATGCCGTGATTCGTCTCATCTTCAGTGGCTCCCTGCCCATTCTGCCCAGCGCACCGCAACTGCGCGCCTTTGTCAGCGACAGTCAGTCGCGCAACCGGCGCCATGGCATTCACGGCGCCATGATCCTGATGCAGCGCGACTTTATGCAGGTGATCGAGGGGCCGCAGGAGACGGTGGATCAGATGTATGACCAGCTCAGCCAGAGCAGCCATCGCTATGGTCTGGTGCTGGTCTCGCGCCAGGAGAATGTGCGGCCGCTGTTTCCCGACTGGCATCTCGGTCTGATCCAGCCCCCGCCGTTCGGCACCGAACCCGACCCGCGCGAGCACGCGGCCTATCTGATGCTGCAAAAAGCCGAGGGCGCCGATGCCGATCAGCGCGACACACTGAAGACCATGCGCGAATTCATTCGCGGCCAATGGCACCGCAACCAGATCGACAACGACCAGCCCATCGTGCTGCGGCGCCAGCGCAAGGTGTTCTGAGTTTCAGCTTTGTCCGAGAGGCCAGGCGCCCCCTTTGCGCCAACATCGCAGCATCACCCTGACGGTCCTCTTTGCTCATGCTGCGCCATACCCGCCTGCCGGTTTTCTCCCTGGCCACCTTTCTGATCTGTGTGTTGTTCGCCTGGGCCGATGAACGCAACGGTCAGGATATGGCCCTGAGAGTGATGAGCTGCCTCATTGCCAGCCTGTTGCAAATCGCGCTGGCCTTGCTGTGCAAGCCGTGGCTGCCACCCGGACAATCTACAAACAAGTCTTGAATCAGAAGTCATGAAATTTGTCAGATACGCGCATATAAAATGCATTTTGCATTTCATGTGACAACGATGTAAAAAGATGTATTGACCCACCTGACATAAAGAAGACTCATGCAGTGATTCGTCTGATTTACAGTGGCTCGGTCGCCACCGAACCCGATCCCCAGCGCCTGGCGGCCTTCCTGGCCGACAGCCGCCGCCGTAACCAGCGTGATGGCATCACGGGTGTCCTGGTCCTGATGGGGCAGGAGTTCCTGCAGGTCATCGAGGGGCCGGAGGAGGACGTCGACCGCTACTACCGCCAGGTCTTTCAGGACACCAGCCGCTATAAACTGCTGTTGCTGGCACGTCAGGAAATCGAGACTCCGATCTTCACCGGCTGGAGCCTCGGTCTGGTCAAGTGTGATGAAACACCGAACGACCCGCTGCCCGGGGATGTGTCCATGATGGAAATTGAGCAGATTGACCCGGCCGACCCCTGTGCCCTGCGCACCCTGCGCGTCATTCGGGAATTCATCGATGGCAAATGGCGCGTGCGTTTTCCCTCCAGCCAGAAACCCACCATCATGCAGCGCACACGCGGATTCTGAAATATACCCCCCGGGGGTTGTCCGCCATACATGGCACATCTAGAATGGCTCCACATCATACCCCCAGGAGATTGCCATGCCCCTGCTGACCTCCCCGCGCGTCCTGCTGCTGAGCACGCTGCTGTGTACCGCCCCGCTGGCCCTGGCGCACCCCGCCGGCCAGACCGACTTCGGCCACCCGGCCAAAGCGGCCCAGGCCACCCGCACCATCCGCGTCGAGGCCAATGATCAAATGCAGCTGCGCTTCAGCCAGCGGGATATTCGTCAGGGCGATGTGGTGCGTTTCATCGTCACCAACCATGGCAAGGCCAGGCATGAATTCGGCATCGCCGACCCCGCCGCACAAAAACAACATGCTGCCGAAATGCGCGCCATGCCGGACATGATGCATGACGAGCCAAACGTCATCAGCCTGAATCCGGGCGAAACCAAATCCCTGACCTGGTCGTTCAGCAAACTGAAAAGCCATGACATCGTGTTCGCCTGCAACCTCCCCGGCCATGCCGAAGCCGGCATGAAACAAACCATCCACATCCCCTGAAACACCAAAGGACGGGGTCAGGTCTTGTATTTTGCATGCTGCATGCAAAATACAAGACCTGACCCCGTCCTTTTCGCCGTCCTTTTCACTGCGCTTCTGGCATCCATGACAAAAGGTTAAACTGTTGTCATGACTTGCCAGAGGAGCGTTCGTGCCAACCTTCCGCTACCTGGATGACCTGCTCTACCCCCGGCAACTGGCCCTGCATCGTGCCCTGCTGCGACGGCTGCTGCCAGTCTGGTTGTTGCTGTCTCTGGTGGCCGGGCTGGTGGTCTGGCAACTGGAGTCTGCCCAGATTGACCATCTGGTGCTGAATCTGTCTGCCGATGCCGTTCAGCAATTCCGCCAGTCCAATGGCAGTGATTTCTGGCGCCTGCCTGCGGCGCAGCAGCAGGCCCGACTGGATCAACTGTTGCCGCGCACGGCCTTTGTCGGCATGCGCCTGTTCGATGTCCGCGGGCAGGCGCTGGCGGAGTGCTGGCGCGAACCCATCGGCCATGCGTCCCTGCCGGCGGCATTTCCCGACGATGGCCAGTCCCGTCAGCAAGCGCTGCGCCAGGGCGACCGCATCTATGTCCAGTCTCTGGTGCCGCTGCACGATGCGCGTGGTCAGCGGCAAGGCTGGTTGCAGGGCATCTACCGTGTGCCGCCTCAGACGGCACAGGCCATCGCTCACCGCCTGCGCGATACCCTGATCGGTGTCCTGCTGGTCATTGCCATCAGCACCCTGGCCATCTACCCGGTCATCCTGTCGCTCAACCGTGATGCGCTGCGGCTCAGTCAGCATCTGCTGTCCAGCAATGGGGAGCTGTTGCGTGTACTCGGCAGCGCCATTGCCCAGCGCGATGCCGATACCGACAGTCACAACTATCGGGTCACCCTGTATGCCGTGGCGCTGGCAGAAGCCCTGCCACTTCCGCCGCGCGAGATCATCACGCTGATGACCGGCGCTTTTCTGCATGATGTCGGCAAGATTGGCATTCCGGATCACATCCTGCTCAAGCCGGGCAAGCTGGATGCGGAGGAGTTCAGCCAGATGCAGCAACATGTTGCCATCGGTCTGCAAATTATCAGTGAGGTGGATTGGCTGGCGCAGGCCAGAGATGTGGTGGCCGGTCACCACGAACGTTATGACGGCAGTGGCTATCCGCAGGGCTTGCGCGGCGAGGCCATCCCGCTGACCGCGCGCCTGTTCGCCATCGTGGATGTCTTCGATGCGCTGAGCGTGCACCGCCCCTATAAGGCGGCGCTCCCCCTGCCACAAGTATTGGCGATGATGCAGGCAGAACGCGGCAGCCATTTCGACCCACAGCTGCTCGACGTGTTTCTCGCCCTGGCACCGGCCCTGCATGCCCGCTACCACCAGGCCGATACCGCCACGCTCAAGCGACACATCAGCAACGTGATTCAGCAGTACTTCCGCCCTCACCGGTAGGGGGTTGTATTGGTGCGTTGCATCGGTGCATTGCCGTCGGCGAATGCACCCTACGTGGTCCGTAGGGCGCAATCTTTAATTGCGCCATCATCCGATATGGCATTGGTGCGTTGCATCGGCGCATTGCATTGGCGCATTGCATCGGCGCATTGCCTCCGGCGAATGCACCCTACGCGAATGCACCCTACGCGAATGCACCCCACGTGGTCCGTAGGGCGCAATCTTTAATTGCGCCATCATCCGATATGGCATTGGTGCGTTGCATCGGCGCATTGCATTGGCGCATTGCATTGGCGCATTGCATTGGCGCATTGCCTCCGGCGAATGCACCCTACGCGAATGCACCCTACGCGAATGCACCCTACGTGGTCCGTAGGGCGCAATCTTTAATTGCGCCACCATCATCGGTGCGCCATCATCATCGCTGCGCCATCCTCATTCCCTCCCCCAATCGGCGGGATAGCGCCCCAGGCTGACTTCGCGATGGAAAGTGGAGTAAGGCCAATCCCTCACCCGATTGACCAGACCATGTTTGACCGGGTTGAAGTGCAGGTAATCCAGATGCGCGTCCATGTCCGCCTGATCGCGGATGGTGTGTTCCCAGTATCGCCGTTGCCAGATCCCCCGTTCTCCACGCCTTTGCCGGGATAGAGAGCGCAGCTCGCCTTTGGCGATACCACGGGAAAAAATCAGTTTGATCAGGCGCCAGCGCAAGGCGTAATCATGGTCCCCTGGCGGCAGCTCAAGGACACAGTGCAAGTGGTCAGGCAACACCACCCAGCCATGAATATGAAATGGGTGCGCCTGGCGCACTGTCCTGACTGCCAGGCGCAGGTCAGCGATATGGTCGGTCAGCAAGGGGGCCGATCGTCTTTTCCACAGATTGACGGTGAAGAAATACGTCCCGCCAGGCAGCCAGTTTCGTCGATAGTTCATGCGGCCAGCTTGCCGTGCGGAACACGACAATGCACCTCGGCGCGGCAGATTGGTGCATTGCATCGGTACGTTGCATCGGTGCATTGCATCGGTGCATTGCATCGGTGCATTGCATCGGTGCATTGCCTCCGGCGAATGCACCCTACGGGAATGCACCCTACGGGAATGCACCCTACGGGAATGCGGGCTACGCGCCGCGTGCGGTGTAAATGGTGTAGAGCCCGATGGCGATGAGGAACAGGCCGAATACGGCTTTTAACAGGGTGCCATCCATGCGTTGTACCAGCTGTGCGCCGAACCAGGCGCCGATGAACAGCATCAGGGCCAGTACGGCAGCCGCCCGCAGATCGACCATCGAGGCCCGGTAGTATGACCAGACGGCCGCCGCCCCGACGGGTGGCAGCAGCACGGCCAGGCTGGTGCCGATGGCTCGCGGCATGGGAAATTTCAGCAAGAACACCAGCGCCGGCACGATCAGAATGCCGCCGCCAATGCCGAACACACCGGATGACACACCGGCGGCCAGGCCAATGGCCAGCAACACGCCCCACTCGACAGTCGAAGTCATACACGCACCCAAATAACCTTACAGAATAAGTATATTCCATTTACTCCATGCAAAAGGACTGTTATTCCAGCCAATATCTATGCATATAGAATGTTGTTTTGGCGCCTGCGGATCAAAGAACTTATACTCTGCCGGTTAGCCCATCGGGCATCTAGCTGTCGGAGAACAAGACATGCGTCCACTGCATCAAGGTTTGTTATTGCTTGCTACCTGCGCTGCCACCAGCAGTTGGGCGGCGAATACCCTGACGGTCTGCACCGAGTCCAATCCGGACGGATTCGACGTCGTGCAGTACAACGCGCTGGTCACCACCAATGCCTCGGCCGACCCGCTGATGAACCGGCTGGTTGAGTATGACCCGGACAGCGGCAAGGTTGTCCCCTCGCTGGCCAGCAGCTGGCGCGTCAGTCCGGATGGCCGTGCTTATACCTTTACCCTGCGCCAGGATGTCAATTTCCACAGCACCGACTATTTCAAGCCCAGCCGCAAGCTGAGTGCCGATGACGTGGTGTTTACCTTCGAGCGCATGCTCAACCCGGGCAATCCCTGGTACAAGATCTCCCCCGGCACCTTCCCGCATGCCACCTCGCTGCAGCTGCCGTCGCTGATTCAGGCGGTGCACGCCATTGACAACCATACGGTGGAGTTCATTCTCAGTCGTCCGGAGTCGACTTTCCTGTCGACCCTGACCATGGGCTTTGCCTCGATCTATTCCGCCGAGTACGCCAATCAGCTGATGGCCGCCGGCAAGCCGCAGGAGCTCAACAGCAAGCCGATCGGTACCGGCCCCTTTGTGTTCCGCAGCTATCTGAAGGACAGTGTGGTGCGCTACAGCGCCAATCCGGGCTACTTCGGCAGCAAGCCCAAGGTGGGTCAGCTGATTTTTTCCATCACGCCGAGCCCTTCGGTGCGACTGCAAAAGCTCAAGGCTGGGGAATGCCAGATCGCGCTGTCGCCGACACCGCAGGACGTGTTGAGCGCGCGCGGCAATACCAGTCTGCAAGTGCTGTCCTCGCCGGCCTTCATGACCGCCTTTGTGGCCATGAACAGCCAGAAGAAACCGTTCGACAATGTGCTGGTGCGGCGCGCCGTCAACCTGGCCTTCGATCATGCCAGTTATCTGAGTGCCGTGTTTGACGGTACGGCTACCGAGGCCGTGCTGCCCTACCCGCCCAGCACCTGGGGCTATGCCCGCAACATCAAGGCCTGGCCGCATGATGTGGCCGCGGCCAAAAAGCTGCTGGCTCAGGCGGGCTATCCGAATGGCTTTGACACCACGGTCTGGGTGCGTCCGACCGGCAGCATGCTCAACCCTAATCCACGTGCCGGCGCGGAATTGCTGCAAGCCGATCTGGCCCGGGTTGGCATCCGCGCCAAGGTGCAGGTGATTGACTGGGGCGAGCTGATCCGTCGCGGCAAGGCCGGTGAGCATGAGATCCTGTTCATGGGCTGGGCGGGCGACAACGGCGACCCGGACAACTTCCTGACGCCGCAATTCGGTTGTGCCGCCGTCAAGTCGGGCACCAACTTCGCCCGTTTCTGCGATGCCAAACTGGACAAGCTGATCAGCGACGGCAAGCGCACGGCGGATCTCAAGCAACGTACCCAGCTGTACCTGGCCGCCCAGAAGCTCATCCACGACCAGGCGGTCTGGCTGCCGCTGGCGCACCCGACGCTGTATGCCATGGCGGCGCGCAATGTCAGTGGCTACCGTGTCAGCCCCTTCGGACGGCAGGATTTCTCGCATGTTGCGCTGAAGTAAGCCGCCTTCGGGCAAACAAAAACCCCGCCATCGCGCGGGGTTTTTGTTTTGGCTGGCCGGAAGGGGTCAGCCCGCCTTGGACAAGGCCTGCTTGATGTCGTCCAGGATGTCGTCGATGTGTTCGATACCGATCGACAGGCGCACCAGCTCGGGGCGCACACCGGCCTTGATCTGTTCTTCCGGCGACAGCTGGCGGTGGGTGGTGGTGGCCGGGTGGCAGGCCAGCGACTTGGCGTCACCGATGTTCACCAGGCGGGTGATCAGTTGCAGGGCATCGATGAAACGGCCACCGGCCTCGACGCCGCCCTTGATGCCGAACGACAGAATGCCCGAAGCGCGTCCGCCGAGGTACTTGTCCACCAGCGGGCGCGAGGCATGGCCGGCCAGGCCGGCGTACTCCACCCACTCGACCTGGTGGTGTGCCTGCAGGAACTCGGCCACTTTCAGGGTGTTCTCGCTGATGCGGTCCATGCGCAGCGGCAAGGTTTCCAGGCCCTGCAGGATCAGGAAGGCATTGAACGGCGACAGCGCTGCGCCGGTATTGCGCAGCGGCACCACGCGGGCACGGCCGATGAAGGCCGCCGGCCCGAGTGCTTCGGTATAGACCACGCCGTGGTAGGACGGGTCCGGCTGGTTCAGGCGCGGGAAGCGGTCTTTGTGTTCGGCCCAGGGGAATTTGCCGGAGTCGATGATCGCCCCGCCGATGCTGTTGCCGTGACCGCCGATGTATTTGGTCAGCGAGTGCACCACGATGTCGGCGCCATGCTCGAACGGCCGGCACAGATAGGGGCTGGGCACGGTGTTGTCGACAATCAGCGGCACGCCGTGCGCGTGGGCATGCTTGGCGAAGGCGGCGAAGTCGACCACATTGCCCAGCGGGTTGCCGATCGACTCGACATACACCGCCTTGGTGCGGCTGTCGATGAGTTGCTCGATGGCGGCCGGGTCGCGGTAGTCGACGAAACGCACCTCGATGCCGAACTGCGGGAAGGTGTGGGCAAACAGGTTATAGGTGCCGCCATACAGGGTGCTGGTGGCGATGATGTTGTCACCGGCTTCGGCGATGGTCTGAATGGCATAGGTAATGGCCGACATGCCCGAGGCCAGTGCCAGTGCGCCGATCCCGCCCTCCAGCGCCGCCAGTCGTTTTTCCAGCACGTCGGTGGTCGGGTTCATGATGCGGGTGTAGATATTGCCCTGCACCTTGAGATCGAACAGATCGGCCCCGTGCTGGGTGCTGTCGAAGGCATACGAAGTGGTCTGGTACAGCGGGACCGCCACCGCGCGGGTGGTCGGGTCGGGTGAATAGCCGGCATGCACTGCCAATGTTTCCAGTTTCATCGCTCAGTCCCTTGTCAATGACGTTGTTGTATTGCCTTACGCTAACCCAAAGAAATAGAAAAGAAAATATGAATTGCTTTTTCTTTCATAACCAATGGCAATAAGGCGGCGTCAAAACGCCAAAGCAGCCGGCAGACAGACCCGGCAAGCTGCGTGCATCCCTTCTGTAAAGGAAGTCCAGATGGCCAACTCAATTACCTACCCGGCTCACCGTACCATACCCATTCAGCACAGCAATCCATTGCTTATCGAAGCGCTGGATCTGGCCATGACCCCGCAGAGTCAAAAGGCACAAAACATACTGGAACATGCCCGCCAGCAAACAGCGCCCGGCAGCCCGGTCCGTTCTGCCAGCACCCATTCCCTGTCTAAAGACCCGATCGTCGCCAGGCAGGCCCTGCCCGGCATGGACAAGCAGGAAGACGATGCCACCAGCCGGAAAAACAGCGGGTTGCTCGCTGATCTGAAAAAGATCGGCTGGTACTTGCTCACCGGCGAAACCGGCAGCGGGGACGACTCACTCCGCCGTGAGCTGAATAGCAAGATTGATGAACTCAACCAGCAAGTGAAGACGCAGCAAGCGCTGATAGAACAGTTGTCGCAGTGGCTGGCCGCCCAATCGAGCGCCATGGCTACGACGGCAGCGCCGCCTCCCCAGCCTGCAACGCGCAGTGCGCCCGCTTCGTCCACCATGCCCGCATCGCCCGCCGGACCCGCCATGGATCCTTACCAGCGGGAGCATGTCAAGCGTTGCAATCAGATTCTGAATGGCAAACAGGCCATGAAGAAGATGCAATTATCTTCCGACCAGCTGGTCACCGAAGATGGCGAGGGACGCTTCACTGTCAAAAAGGGAGCCGATCTGTGGGAACAGCAGAAAAAGAACTATGAGACATTGAGCGAAACAGACAAACGACACCTGAAGGAAGCCTATGATGACCTGCGCTCTGCCACTTACCTCAGGCAACATGGGCCGGTCTACCATGATGAGCGGGGCTATCTGAGCAACAGTCCTGAAGCACACAAGCACATCAACATCGCCCTGAAAAAAAATCTGGAAAACCTGTACGGCAAGGACTCGCAACCAGCCACCAGGCAGCAGGCAACGCAGACTGAAACGCGTGCCGAGCCGCTCCCAACAAAGGTCACGGCGGTATGACCCCCTTCGATGACGCCCTGCAGCACCTGGCCCGGCATCTCGGACTGAACCGGCTCGCGCGGCACGGGGATATGGTCAGCGTACCGCGTGAGCAGGGCGAGGTGTTTCTCAGTGCCCTGCCGGCCAACTATCTGCTGATGTTTGTCTTGCTGGACGAGCAACCATTGCCGGAAGGGCGACAGTTGCTGGCGCTGAACCATTTCAGTCATGAGCCCCTGCGGCCGACGGTGGCCTTTGATCGCCGCAGCGGCAACTGGCTGTTGTGGAGCCGCCAGCCGCTGGGCGGCAGCAGCGGCATGACCGATGTGATTACCCAGTTCGAACTGCTGGAAACCAGCCTCCAGCAGGTGCTCGAACAGGCCCGCACCTATCCCGCACCGGTCAGCAAAGCGACCGCACCACGCACCAGTGCCATCCGTGGCGGCATGCTGTGACTTGCACCAAACCGTAAGGCGCAATCTTCAATTGCGCCGCCATCCGGTATGGCATTGGCGCATGGCATCGGCGCATTGCCTCCGGCGAATGCACCCTACGTGGTCCGTAAGGCGCAATCTTCAATTGCGCCATCATCCGGCATGGCACCGGTGCATTGCCTCCGGCGAATGCACCCTACGTGGTCCGTAGGGCGCAATCTTCAATTGCGCCATCATCCGGTATGGCATTGGCGCATTGCCCCCGGCGAATGCACCCTACGTGGTCCGTAGGGCGCAATCTTCAATTGCGCCATCATCCGGTATGGCATTGGCGCATTGCCCCCGGCGAATGCACCCTACGTGGTCCGTAGGGCGCAATCTTCAATTGCGCCATCATCCGGTATGGCATTGGCGCATTGCCCCCGGCGAATGCACCCTACGTGGTCCGTAGGGCGCAATCTTCAATTGCGCCATCATCCGGCATGGCACCGGCGCATTGCATCGGTGCATTGCATCGGTGCATTGCCCCCGGCGAATGCACCCACGTGGTCCGTAAGGCGCAATCTTCAATTGCGCCATCATTATCGACACGCCATCATTATCGACACGCCATCATTATCGACACGCCATCAACATCGACACGCCACGACGCCCATCAAACATAAAGATAAGGCAACACGCTGTTGGCCATTTCCGCCGACAAGGCCGCGGCATCCTGATTGCGCAGCATTACGCCGGAGATCAATGCCTCGATCAGGCCAAAGGCTGCCAGGTTGGCATTGATCAGCACCGGGTGTTCGGTAGCGGCATACAGCACGTGGTGTGCCACGCTTTGTAGCGGGGCCGCGGGGGAGTCGGTGATGGCCACAATGCGTGCGCCGCGTTTCGCGGCGAATCGGGCCAGGCGATCGGTGTCCAGCGAGTAGCGCGGCAGCGAGATGGCCAGCAGGACATCCTGTTCGGCAATGGTCGCCAGCCGATAGGCGGCATTTTCATTGCCGCCTTCCATGCTGATCACCTGGGCATCGGCACAGTAGGGCACCAGGTTGGCGGCCGCATAGCCGGCCAGGTAAACACTGTTGCCAAATCCGAGCACATAGACTTTGCGTGCCTGCAGCAAGCAATCGACCGCCGCATCGAATGCTTGCTGGTCATTCAGTCCGGCGGTTTGTCGGAGGCCGTCGCGCGCGGTTTGCAGCAGCGCCGTCAGGCCAAGGGGGCTTTGCTGATCGGCCCCGATTTGCTGGCGCAGTTTTTCCACCGGCGAGACAAAAGCCTGCAGCGTTTCCAGCAGTGCCGCTTTCAGCCCACTGAAGCCGCCGAGATCGGCCGCGTTGGCCAGCCGGTTGACGGCTGCGGCCGAGGTGGCGGTCTCCCGGGCCACCTCATCGATGGTCATGGTGGCGGCTTTGAGCGGGTTGCGCAGAATGAAATCGGCTACGCGGCTCAGCGCCGGGGGCAGCGTCGGCGCAATGGTGGCCAGCCGCTGGATGACCGGGGTCTGATAGATCGCGGTAGCGGGTCTTGGGGTAGGCATGACGACTTTCCTGAGAGATTCGTTCCTTATATAGCAGCCATGGATACGGGACAAGTCTGCCGCCACTGCCGCTTGCTGTGGTCTTGATCTGGATCTGATACCGGCGATTGGCGGCGGTGATGCACAAATGTTGCACTTTTGTGCTTTTTGATGAAAATTCATTTTCATATCTTAATTTGAATGAAAATTTTAATTTCAATTCAATATAAGATTCTCTCTGACGAGCAGGACGGGCTTTCGATAAAAATTCGCCAATCAATCGGCCATATCAGTAGAAAACTAGCCGAAATGGCGCGATGTCCGGCATGTCCGGTTTGCGAAAGATCAACTTGTCGGCCTGACCGGCTCCGCACACTGAGGGCGGCAATCAGGGCACTGATCTGCAGTGCCCGCCATCAGGGAGAAGAATATGCGACACACGATTTTGGCAACATGTCTGGCCTTGGCCAGTGCCGGGGTTTTCGCGGCCACGCAGTACACGGGGGACAAGATTGACGGTGTGCCCGTCATCAGCAAGCTGGATGTCAGTGACCTGCCTGCAGGCACGGTTCAGCATTTCTGGTTTCAGGGTGTCGAAAATGCCATCGGACAGCATCAGTATGTTCCGGTCATGGTCGCCAAGGGTGTCGAGCCCGGCCCCAGGCTGGGCCTGCAATCCGGTTTGCATGGTGATGAACTGAATGGCACGCGAACGGTGCAGAAGGTGTTTGATGCCATTGATCCGGCCAGGCTGAAGGGGGTGGTGATCGGGGTCGTCGGGGCCAACCCGACCGGCATGCTGGCCAATAATCGCAACTTCCAGTTGCAAAACGATGGGGGCGACATGACCGACCCCAATCGGCTCTGGCCGGGCAAGGAGCACAAGGACGCCGGTAAACGCCATATCTGGCTGCTGTGGAATCAGCTCTGGGGCGGCAACGTCGACTTGTTCATCGACTTGCACACGCAAAGTCGTGGCACGGCCTATCCCTTGTTTGTGTATACCGATGCGCGGATCACCCAATCGTTCGACATGGCCAAGTTGATTCCTGCTGATCAGATCAAGCTGGATCCGGGTGAGCCCGGCTCGGCGGAAACCACCTTCGACGAGAACAAGGTTCCTGCCATTACCATGGAAATCGGCCAGGCCAAGCTGTATGAAACGGCGCTGATCGAGAAAAGCTATATCGGCGTGATGAATGTGCTGGTCGCCAATCACATGCTGCCGGGCAAGCTGGGCAAGACCTCTCGCGAAGCCAAGACCTATTTCGGCAATGATATGACGTCGGTGCGGGCAGAGGTCGGCGGTTTTGCCGAGGTGTTGGTCGCGCTCAATCAGGATGTGGTGAAGGGGCAGAAAATCGCGGTGCAACGTGATGCCTTCGGCAAGGTGCTCAAGACCTACTTCGCGCCGGAGAATGGCCGCGTGCTTTCAATAGGGACCGACCCGCTGCGTGAGCCGGGTGGGCTGCTGGTGCGCCTGCTGCTGCAGAATCCCGCCGCCGAATGCAAATTGGGCTGTTGATCGGTGCATGGCATCGGTGCATTGCATCGGTGCATTGCATCGGTGCATTGCATCGGTGCATTGCATCGGTGCATTGCATTGGCGCATTGCGTTGGCGCATTGCATCGGTGCATTGCGTTGGCGCATTGCCTCCGGCGAATGCACCCTACGCGAATGCACCCTACGCGAATGCACCCTACGTGAATGCACTCTACGCGAATGCACCCTACGCGAATGCACCCTACGCGAATGCACCCTACGTGGTCCGTAGGGCGCAATCTTTCATTGCGCCGGCCACATGCGGTGGCGCATTGTCCGCGGTGAATGCGCCCCATGAAAAACCCCCGGCATCTGACGATGCCGGGGGTTTTGTTTCAGCCTGAGGTCTTAGCGGTAGCTGTCGGTCGACGGGCAGCTGCAGACCAGGTTGCGGTCGCCGTAGACGTCATCGATGCGGTTCACGCTCGGCCAGAACTTGTTGTCGAACACATACGGCAGCGGGAACAGGGCTTCTTCGCGGCTGTAGGGGTGCGACCAGTCGCCGGCGATGTCGGCCTTGCTGTGCGGTGCATTGCACAGCGGGTTGTCATCCTTCGGCCAGATGCCGTTCTGTACCTTGTCGATCTCGGCGCGGATCGCCAGCATGGCGGCGATGAAGCGGTCGAGTTCGGCCTTGGACTCCGATTCGGTCGGCTCGATCATCAGCGTGCCCGGTACCGGGAAGCTCATGGTCGGCGCATGGAAGCCGTAGTCCATCAGGCGCTTGGCCACATCCACTTCGGTGACGCCGCTGGCGGCCTTGAGCGGACGCAGGTCGATGATGCACTCGTGGGCCACCCGGCCATTGGCGCCGGTATACAGCACCGGGTAATGTCCGGCCAGGGCGCTGGCAATGTAGTTGCCGTTGAGCAGGGCGTTGCTGGTGGCCTGTTTCAGGCCTTCGGCGCCCATCATGGTGATGTACATCCACGAGATCGGCAGGATCGAGGCCGAGCCGAACGGTGCGGCGGACACGGCACTCTGCCCTTCCGAGCCATTGGCAATCGGGGTCACCGCATGGTTGGCCATATGCGGGGCCAGGTGGGCCTTCAGGCCGATCGGCCCCATGCCCGGGCCGCCACCTCCGTGCGGAATGCAGAAGGTCTTGTGCAGGTTCATGTGGCTGACGTCGGCACCGATATCGGCCGGACGCATCAGGCCGACCTGGGCATTCAGGTTGGCACCGTCCATGTACACCTGACCGCCATGGGCATGCACGATCTCGCAGATCTCTTTGATCGAGGCTTCGAACACGCCGTGGGTCGACGGGTAGGTGATCATCAGGCAGGCCAGGTTGGCGCTGTGCTGCTCGGCCTTGGCCTTGAGATCGGCCACATCGACGTTGCCGGAGTCGTCGCAATCCACCACCACGACCTGCATGTTCATCATTTGTGCCGAGGCCGGGTTGGTACCGTGTGCCGAACGCGGGATCAGGCAGACATGGCGATGGCCTTCGCCACGTGCTTCATGGTAGCGGCTGATCGCCAGCAGGCCGGCGTACTCGCCCTGGGCACCCGAGTTCGGCTGCATGCAGATGGCGTCGAAGCCGGTGATGGCCTTGAGCTGCTCGGCCAGGCCGTCGATCATCTGCAGATAGCCACCCACCTGATCGCGCGGCGCGAACGGATGGATGTTGGCGAATTCGGGCCAGGTGATCGGCAGCATTTCGCTGACGGCGTTGAGCTTCATGGTGCAGGAGCCCAGCGAGATCATCGAATGGTTCATCGCCAGATCGCGGTTTTCCAGCCGCTTCAGGTAACGCAGCATTTCGTGTTCGGTGTGATAACGATTGAACACCGGGTGGCTGAGGATGGCGGATTCGCGCTTGAGCGAGGCCGGGAAGGCATCGGCGGTAGCGGCGTCCAGTGCTGCCAGGTCGGTGTCCTTGCCGGTGAACAGGCGGATCAGGGCCTGCAGGTCGTCGGCGGTGGTGGCTTCATGGAAGCTCAGGCCGACGATGCCATGGCCGGCATCGCGCAGGTTGTAGCCGGCGTCGCAGGCGGCGCGCAGCACGTCGGCGGCACGGCTGCCGAGATCGACTTGCACGGTGTCATAGAAGCGGTCGAATACCAGCTTGCCGCCGGCCTGCTTCACGGCGGCCGCAAACAGGGCCGCCAGGCGGTGGATGCGATGGGCGATGCGCTGGATGCCTTGCGGGCCGTGGTAGACGGCGTACATGCCGGCGATATTGGCCAGCAGGACCTGCGAGGTGCAGATGTTGGAGTTGGCCTTTTCGCGGCGGATGTGTTGTTCGCGAGTCTGCAGGGCCATGCGCAGGGCCTGTTTGCCCTTGGCGTCGACCGACACCCCGATGATGCGGCCCGGGGCCGAGCGCTTCATGTCGTCCTTGAAGGCGAAGTAGGCAGCGTGCGGGCCACCGAAGCCCATCGGCACGCCGAAGCGCTGGGTCGATCCCAGGGCGATGTCCGCGCCCAGTTCGGCCGGTGACTTGAGCAGCACCAGGGCCATGATGTCGGCGGCCACGATGGCCACCGCACCGCGGGCCTTGGCGGCGGCAATCGGTGCCGACAGGTCCAGCACATCGCCGGCTTCACCGGGGTACTGGAACAGCGCACCAAAGTATTCTTCCTGACCGGCCTGCTCCGGATGCCCCTGACTCAGCTCGAAGCCGAAGTACTTGGCACGGGTTTTCAGCACGTCCAGGGTTTGCGGCAGCACGCGGCTGTCGACGAAGAAACGGTTCGACTTGCTCTTGGAGACGCGACGCGCCATGGCCATGGCTTCGGCGGCGGCGGTGGCTTCGTCCAGCAGCGAGGCGTTGGCCAGCTCGAGGCCGGTCAGGTCGATCACCATCTGCTGGTAGTTGAGCAGGGCTTCCAGACGGCCCTGGGCGATTTCGGCCTGGTACGGGGTATAGGCGGTATACCAGCCCGGGTTTTCCAGCACATTGCGCAGGATGACCGCCGGGGTCAGCGTCGGGTGGTAGCCCATGCCGATATACGATTGTTTGATCACGTTCTGCCGGGCCAGCTGTTTGAGCACTTCCAGTGCCTCGGCTTCCGGACGGGCCTCCGGCAGTGGCAGTTTGCCGCGCAGGCGGATGGCGGACGGTACGGTCTGATCGATCAGGTCTTCCAGCGAGGAAGCGCCGACGGTGGCCAGCATGGCCTGACGGTCGGCATCGGACGGTCCGATATGACGGGCGATGAATTCATCGCGGTTGAACAGCTGGGAAAGCGTGGTCATGGCTTCAATCCTTGCATCAATTCCGGAGACACATTGAAGTAGGGTGCATTCGCCATCGGCAATGCACCCTCGCAATGCGCCGAAAAGACAGGCTTACTCGCCGATTTCGGCAGCGTAGGCGGCAGCGTCCATCAGGGCGTCAAAGTCGGCCGGGTTGGCCGGACGCATCTTGAAGAACCAGCCTTCGCCATACGGGTCGGTATTGGCCAGCTGCGGCTCGGCTTCCAGGGTGGCATTGACTTCCACCACGGTGCCGGCGATCGGACAGTACACATCGGAGGCAGCCTTGACCGACTCCACGACCCCGGCCTGCTCGTCGGCCGCCAGGGCGGCTTCGACTTGCGGCAGCTCGACGAACACGATGTCGCCCAGCAGTTCCTGCGCATGGTGGGTGATGCCCACGGTGATCACGCCATCGGCGCCAAGGCGCAGCCACTCGTGGCTGGCAACATATTTCAGGTCGGACGGAATATTGCTCATTACAAACTCCCTGTGTTCGTATGGGTTGCGATTATTCGAAAACCTTCTTGCCATTGCGCACGAACGGCATTTTGACCACGCGCACCGGGGTCAGGGTGCCACGCAGATCCACTTGCGCCTCTGCACCGGTACCGACCGGCACACGGGCAATGGCAATGGAATGCTTGAGGGTGGGCGAGAAGCTGCCGCTGGTAATCACGCCTTCGCCGACGCCGGGCACCACTACGCGCAGACCATCGCGCAGCACGCCGCGGCCTTCCAGCACCAGGCCCACCTGTTTCATCTTCAGACCGGCCGCCTTGGCGGCTTCCAGCGCCTTGCGACCATTGAAGTCGCGCTCGGCCGGTTCCCAGGCGATGGTCCAGCCCATGCCGGCTTCCAGCGGCAACACGCTTTCATCCATATCATGACCGTACAGGTTCATGCCGGCTTCCAGCCGCAGGGTGTCGCGCGCGCCCAGACCACACGGCGCCACGCCACCGGCGATCAGCGCACGGAACAGCCCGGCAATCTCTTCGGCCGGCAGCATCAGCTCCAGACCATCCTCACCGGTATAGCCGGTGCGGGCGATGAACCACTCACCACAGAAGACGCCCTGGAAGACCTTGAGCGCCTTGACGCGGTCGGCCGCTTCCGGCTTGACGTCGCAGAACTTGGCGATGGCATTCGGGCCCTGCACGGCCAGCATGGCCAGGTCGCGGCGCACCTTGAGTTGCACGTCGAAGCCGGCGCGCTGGCTTTCCATCCAGGCCAGGTCCTTTTCGGTGGTGCCGGCATTGATCACCATGCGGTAGCCGTAGCTGGTCAGGTAGACGATCAGGTCGTCGACCACGCCGCCGTCCTGGTTGAGCATGCCGGAATACAGCGCCTTGCCTTCGAAGCCGAGCTTGGCGACATCGTTGGCGATGAGTTTTTGCAGCCAGGCCCTGGCTTGCGAACCGGTGATATCCACCACCGTCATGTGGGACACATCGAACATGCCGGCATCGGCACGCACCAGTTCGTGCTCCTTGAGCTGCGAACCATAGTGGATGGGCATTTCCCAACCGGCAAAATCAACCATCTTGCCTTGGGCGGCAACATGTTCTGCAAACAGGGGTGTGCGTTTCGGGGCCGTCATGGCGCATCCTCAAAGAAGTGTGTGAAAGCACTAATGCAACTCACACCCCTCTGTCCTGACACCTGAGATTTTCCGGTCATTCGACCGTTAGCCCCTTCGGTGGATGCTGCGGCACCGCTCTCCAGAGTTTTCGAACCTGACGGTTCTGACGATGCAGTCCTTTTGCCTGAGCGATTGCGGGTGCGCTTGCGCCTTCGGCGGCCGGTCGGACCGGCTCTCTCCTGCATGAATGGCGATTATCAAGGGTGAATAGACGGTTGGCAAGACACTGGCCAACGAATATGACAATAGTTTTATCTAAAGCAAGTCTCGCTCATCCGTCCCACCCTGCCTGCCCTGTCATTGCGCCTGTGGCGCACAGGATTCTCGCACTAACAAACGAGGCGGCAGGAGGGTGTCCGACACGCTTTCCCCACGCAGTCGGCGCACCAGCAGTTCGGCTGCCCGGGCGCCGAGCGCGGGCATGTGGGTGTCAACCGTCGTCAGCGGCGGGGTCATGCAGGCAGAGGCCGGCACGGCATCGAAGCCAATCAGCGAGACTTGCCCGGGTACGGCCAGACCGTGACGGTACAAGGCCAGACGGGCACCGGCGGCCATCTGGTCGTTGGCGGCAAAAATGGCGGTGAAGGACTGCCCCTGTGACAACCAGTGCTCGACCGCCTGCTCGCCGCTGGCCGGCAGCCAGTCACCCTCGCGGATCAGCGCCGGCTCCGGCGCCAGACCGGCCTCCTGCATGGCCTGCCGGTAACCTGCCAGCCGGGCCCGGGCACTGGCGCGGTCTGCGGGTCCGGCAATATGGGCGATGCGCCGATGTCCCAGCGATAACAGATGTTGCGTGGCCTGCCAGGCCCCCTGCTGATTGTCGACGCCGAGACGCCATGCGGCCGGCGCACCGGCGCCGATGACCATCAGTGGCAGCCGGGCGGCCAGCCGCGCCAGGGCCTCGTCCGGCAGGGCGCTCGACAGGATGATCAGGCCGTCGACCCGCTGCGACAGCAGCAGATCGATGCGCTTCTGTTCTTCTTGCGCCAGCCAGTGACCACAGGCCATCAGCGGGACATAGCCCTGGGCGCTCAGCGTCTGGTCAATGCCGAGCAAGGCGGCACTCAGCAGCGGGCTGTCCACGGCCGGCGTCAGCACGCCGATGGTCATGGAGGCGCCGCGCTTCAGGCTTTGCGCCAGCGCATTGGGGCGGTAGTCCAGTGCGGCGATGGCCTCTTCCACGGCCTGGCGGGCCGCGGCGGACAGGCGGGCTTTGCCGCTGAGGAAACGCGAGACGGTGCTGGCGGAAACGCCGGCGCGTTGGGCGACCGCCATCAGCGTCGCCGGGGAATGAGGCGCAGAAACAGACATGAGCATCCTGAGTGATTGCTTTGCCGACATCTTAGCGCATTTCAATCATGCAAACGTTGTCATTTTTATTGACAACGTTTGCAAAAGCAAAAATACTGATCAAAACAGCGTAACCAGGAGTCAGCACATGCATCATCGTCAATGGCAGCCTTTCCCGAGCGATTTCCTCTGGGGTGCCGCCTCGGCAGCCTATCAGATCGAGGGCGGGTGGCAGGCAGACGGCAAGGGGCCGTCGGTATGGGATGTGTTCAGCAAGCAGCCGGGGCGGACCTTCAAGGGCAGCAACGGTGATGTGGCGGTCGATCATTACCATCGCTATGCCGAAGATGTCGCCCTGATGGCCGAGATGGGGCTGAAGGCGTATCGCTTCTCGATCAGCTGGCCACGCATTTTCCCGCAGGGCCGGGGCGAGCCGAACGAAGGCGGTCTGGCTTTCTATGAGCGGCTGATCGATGCCTTGCTGGCACACGGGATCGAGCCGGTGGTGACGCTGTATCACTGGGATGCCCCGCAATGTCTGATGGATGAGTATGGGGCCTGGGAGTCGCGGCGCATTGTCGACGACTTTGATCATTACTGCCGCACCCTGTTCCAGCGTTTCGGCCACAAGGTGCGCACCTGGATCACGCTCAACGAGCAGAACATCGACACCATCCGCAGCTACCTGCTGGCCAAGCACCCGCCCGCCGTGCAGGACCGTCGTCGCTTCTATCAGGCCAATCATCACGCCTTCCTGGCCAATGCGCGCGCCATCCGTTCTTTCCGCGAGCTGGTGCCGCAGGGTCGCATCGGGCCGACGTTCAGCTATTGCCCGGCGTATGCCGCCAGCAGCCAGCCTGCCGACATCATCGCGGCAGAGAGTGCCGAAGAGTTCAATAATCACTGGTGGCTGGATGTGTATGTCACCGGGCAATATCCGCGCTCAGCCTGGCGCTGGCTGGAGGCCCAGGGCGAGGCGCCGCAGACAGAGGCCGGCGATGCCGAGCTGCTGGCCAGTGCCCGGCCGGATTTCCTCGGCATCAATTACTATTTCTCGCAAACCTTCGAAGACAACGGACTGGACGGTGTCGGTGCCGCCGACTTCAATACCAGTGGCCAGAAAGGCAGTACGCCGGACAGCGGCGTTCCCGGCTTGTTCAAGACCGTGGCCAACCCGCATCTGCCGACGTCCAACTGGGACTGGGCGATTGATCCGGATGGTCTGCGCATTACCCTGCGCCGGGTCACCAGCCGCTACCGGCTGCCGATCCTGATTACCGAAAACGGCCTGGGCGAGTTCGATACCCTGACCGATGACGGCAAGGTGCATGACGACTACCGCATTGATTTCCTGCGCCGTCATCTGCTCGCCTGCCAGCAGGCCATCAGCGACGGCACCGAGCTGCTCGGCTACTGCGCCTGGTCGTTTACCGATCTGCTCAGCTGGCTCAACGGTTATCAGAAGCGTTACGGCTTCGTGTACATCAACCGTGACGAGACCGACCCGCGCGATCTGGCGCGCATCCGCAAGGACAGCTTCTTCTGGTATCAGCGCGTGATCCGCGCCAACGGCAGCCAGGGGTTGCTGGCCGACTGATCCAGCCTGCCCCCCGGGTGGTTTGCCGCCCCCCGGCCATCTGGCCCGGGGGCGGTATTATTTCTTGCCATTCCTGCCGATGCTGACTATCAGGTATGAATAACAATCCATAATCGCCAAACGCCTGTGCAGGGAGCGCGAGCCATGGCCGAATCCCATCCTCCCGCGGATCATCCCTTCATCGTCGGCAGCTCGGTCAGGGTCCTGCTGTGTCTGCTGATTGCCGGCCTGGTACTGCTCACCGCCATACCGCTGATGCTGTTTTATTACCAGCAATTGCAACAGCAGCAGCTCATTGCACAAAACCGCCTGTTCCGGCAAAGCGTGCATGCGGTCAGCCAGGAGGTCAGTCAGGCCGGAAGCCGGGCGGAAACGGCAGTCGCGCTGCTCGCCAGCCTGCCGACACCAGCACCGGCACAAGCCGCCCAGCAGATCGGACTGTTCATTGCCAGTCTGCAGAACAATCCTGACTTGCAGGCCGTATTCTGTGGTCAGCAGGATGGCGCTTTCTTGCTGGTGCGCCGCCTGGACGGCGCCATCCGCCAGCGCTTTGCCCATGCCCCGCCCGGTACCCGCTGGCTGCTGCAGCAGATTCCGCCTCACGCCGCCGGTCCGGCCCGGCAGCAGTTCCAGTTCCTGAATCACGAGGGACGGGCGCTCGCCGCCCCTTTCTATGTCATCCGGTCCTACCACCCGGCGCAGCGGCCCTGGTTTCAAATGGCTCAGACAGCGACCGGCGTGGTGCACACCGGCCTGTATCGCTTTGCCACCACCGAGGAACTGGGCATCACCCATGCGCGCCGCAGCCATGACGGCAAGGTGATCTACGGTGTCGACACCCAGCTCTCGCGGCTGCACAGCTTGCTGCTGCAACAGCGGCCCAGCCCGCATGCCCGGCTGATCTTGCTGGATGCCCAGCGCAATCTGCTGGTCGGCACGACACAGGATGCCCGCCTGGCAGACGCCGCGCTGCAGGCCTGGCAGCAGCAGTCCCCTCAGTCGCTGTCGGCGACCTGGCAGGCAGAAAATGAAAGCTGGCGGGTGGCCCTGAGTCAGGTGGCCAGTCAGGGCGCCGCCCCCTTGCAATTGCTGATGCTGGTACCGGAGCACGAGGTATTTGCCGAAGGGGTGGCCATCAGCCGCGATGCAGTGCGCATTCCCCTTCTGCTTCTGCTGGTACTGTTGCCGCTGGGCTGGCTGCTGGCCAACTGGATCAGCCGGCCGATTCAGCATCTGGTGGAAACCACGCTGCGCATCCAGGCCATGGATTTCGATACCCCGCCACTGCAACGCACGCCGGTACGGGAGATGAACGCCCTCATGACGGCGACCGAATCGATGAAGATCACCATCCGCGACTTCATTGGTCTGAGCCGGCAAATCGTCGCCGAAACCGAGACCGGGCAATTGATGCAAATGTTGCTGCAAACCACCCGGCAGGCGATGGACGCCGAGCGGGCCGCCATCTGGTTGCGGCAGGACGATCAGCTCGTGCCCAGTTGCGGACAGACACAGCAGGCGGAGACCCTGGCCATCGGCACTCTGCCGGTGGACGATGCCCTGCTGGCGGCACTGAGCGGCACGGGTGGCGAGGCGGCCATGCTGAGTGTCCGCACGGCATGGCTCCCGCAGGGTATGCAGGCGCTGTGTCCCGGACAGACAGCCCGCCTGACGGTGTTTGTCTTGCGGCTGGAGAATCAGGCGATGAACGGACTGCTGGTGCTGGCGGATCCGGCACAGGGACCCATTGCACCGAACTGGGGCCGCCTGAACTACCTGAAAGCGCTGGTCAGCTTTGCTGCCATCGCCCTGCACAACCGGCAACTGGCCAACTCGCTGCAGACGCTGATGAATGCGCTGGTCGAGCTGATTGCCAGTGCGATTGATACCAAATCGCCTTATACCGGCGGACACTGCAAGCGTGTGCCGCACATTGCCCAGGCGCTGGCAGAGGCGGCGGAGCAATGCCGCCACGGCAGCCTGGCGGATTTCAGCATGCGTGAAGAGGATCGCCAGGCCCTCTTTTTCGCCAGCTGGCTGCATGATTGCGGCAAGGTCACCACGCCGGAATACATCGTCGACAAGGCCACCAAACTGGAAACCCTCTACAACCGCATCCACGAAATCCGCATGCGCTTCGAGGTCCTCAAACGCGATGCCGACATTCGTTACTGGCAGGGCCTGTGTGCGGGCGGCGACCCTCATTTACTGCAGCAGCAACGGACCGAGGCGCACTCACAGCTGGATGCGGATTTTGCCTTTGTCGCGCACTGCAATATCGGCAGTGAAGCCATGTCCGATGCGGATCTGGCGCGCCTGCAGCAGATCGCCGAGCGGCGCTGGCAGCGCACACTCAGCGACCGTCTGGGGCTGGGGCACCTCGAATCGCAACATGTGGCACAAACAGCGGCTGCATCCTTGCCGGTCGAGGAGAAGCTGCTCGACGACAAGGCGATTCACCGCTATCCCTGGCCGGCGGACAGCCGGCAGGAGGATCTGCGCTGGGGCTTTACCCTGCAGCGACCGGCCTGGCGCGCCAATCTCGGCGAGTACTACAACCTGTCCATCCGGCGCGGCACGCTCAACGAAGAGGAGCGTTACAAGATCAACGAGCACATCATGGAGACCATCAAGATGCTCGGCACGCTGCCGTTGCCGGCGCACCTGCAGCAGGTGCCGGAAATTGCCGGCGGTCATCATGAGCGGATCGACGGCAAGGGCTATCCGCGCGGGTTGAAGGGTGCGCAGATGAGCGTACTGGCACGGGTCATGGCGATTGCGGATGTGTTTGAGGCGCTCACCGCCTCGGACCGGCCCTATAAAGAAGCCAAGCCGATGAGCGAGGTGTTGAAAATCATGGTGCAAATGGCCTGCGGCGGGCATCTGGACGTCGCGCTGCTGCGGGTCTTCCTGCAAGACGATATCTGGCGCAGCTACGCCGAACAATTCATGGCGGCCGGGCTGCAGGACGTGGTGTCAGCCGCGCCCTATCTGGCGATGCTGCCGGACAACTGACGTCTCGGGGGCAATCAAACAGAAACGGGGCCATCGGCCCCGTTTTCTTGTCACCGTGTCACGCGCGCGGCGTGACAATCAGGCGATCAGTACCATTCGATCCCGGCCTTTTCGGTCGAGATGATGGTGCCGGCCTTGCCTTCGACGATCATTTCGATGTCTTCCAGCGCGCCGATCACGGCACGCTTGCCGGTCAGACGGGCAAATTCGCAAGCCGCTTCGACCTTCGGGCCCATGGAGCCGGCCGCAAAGCCCAGCTTGTCCATTTCGTCCGGGTGAGCCATGCGGATGGCCTTGGCTTCCGGGGTACCCCAGCCAACGAACACGCTCTTCACGTCGGTGGCGATCACGAAGTAATCGGCTTCGACTTCACGCGCCAGCAGGGAGGAGGACAGGTCCTTGTCGATGACGGCTTCGACACCACCCAGGCGCTTGCCGCTGGCATCGTACATGGTCGGGATGCCGCCACCGCCGGCAGCGATCACCACGGTGCCCTTTTCCATCATCCACTTGATCGGACGCATTTCGAAAATGCGCTTCGGCTTCGGGCTCGGTACCACACGACGGTAGTACTCGCCATCGGCCTTGACGGTCCAGCCCTTTTCGGCGGCCATCTTTTCAGCGTCTTCCTTGGTGTAGACCGGGCCGACGAACTTGGTCGGGTTCTTGAATGCCGGGTCATTGGCATCGACTTCGGTCTGACACAGGATGGTGGCCAGCGGCACTTCGAACGGCAGCTCGTTACCCAGCTCTTGTTCGATCATGTAGCCGATCATGCCTTCGGTCTGGGCGCCCAGCACGTCCAGCGGGTACGGGGTCACCTTGCCGTCAACGTGACGGGCATAGGCATCATTCTGCAGACCCAGCAGGCCAACTTGCGGGCCGTTACCGTGAGCCACGACCAGTTGGTGCTTGTTGGCGACGGTCGCCAGTTGCTTGGCGGCGATCTTGACGTTGTTGCGCTGGTTTTCGGCGGTCATCACTTCACCGCGGCGTTGCAGGGCGTTACCACCCAGAGCTACGACTACTCGCATGTTGCTTACCTCAAAACTTGTTTCATTCGTCAATAGAGGGCGTCGTCACGATGGGCACGACGCCCGGTCCGACCATTACGGCAGATCAGTCACCCAGGGTGGCGACCAGGATCGCCTTGATGGTGTGCATGCGGTTTTCAGCTTGTTCGAACTGCAGGGCCATCGGCGACTCGAAGACGTCTTCGGTCACTTCCACGCCGTCCAGACCGAAGGTCTCGAAGACCCACTGACCGATCTTGGTTTCCTTGTTGTGGTACGCCGGCAGGCAGTGCATGAACTTCACGTTCGGGTTGCCGCTGGCCTTCATCAGCGCCATGTTGACCTGATACGGCTTCAGCAGGTCGATACGTTCCTTCCAGGCCGATTCCGGCTCGCCCATCGACACCCAGACGTCGGTGTGAACGAAGTCGGTACCCTTCACGGCTTCGACCGGATCTTCGGTCAGCGTGATGCGGGCGCCGGTTTCAGCGGCGATCTTCTTGCACTCGGCAACCAGTTCGTCGGTCGGCCACAGGTGCTTCGGCGCACCGATGCGTACGTGCATACCCAGTTTGCAACCGATCACCAGCAGCGAGTTACCCATGTTGTTGCGGGCGTCACCCATGTAGGTGTAGCTGATCTGGGACAGCGGCTTGTCGCTGTTTTCCCACATGGTCAGCACGTCGGCCAGCATCTGGGTCGGGTGGAATTCGTCGGTCAGACCGTTGTACACCGGCACACCAGCGTAGGCAGCCAGTTCCTTCTCAACCATTTCCTGGCTGAAGCCACGGTATTCGATGGCATCGTACATGCGGCCCAGAACGCGGGCGGTATCCTTCATCGATTCCTTGTGACCGATCTGCGAGCCGGACGGGCCGAGGTAGGTCACGTGCGCGCCCTGGTCATAGCAGGCCACTTCGAACGCACAGCGGGTACGGGTCGAGGTCTTTTCGAAGATCAGAGCGACATTTTTGCCCTTCAGGTGCTGCTGCTCGGTGCCGTTGTACTTGGCACGCTTCAGATCACGGGCCAGGTCCAGCATGTAGCGGATTTCACGCGGGGTGAAGTCCAGCATCTTCAGAAAATGACGGTTGCGCAGATTGAAAGCCATGTCTAACTCCTGATGAATAAGGGGTTACTGCCAGAAAATGAATTACCGTTAAACGGGTATTATTGGCGCCCGTCCGCAACAGGCCGGGCGCCGTCAGATCAGATCGATACAGCGTCGCGGATCAGCGGGCAGGTCATGCAGTGACCACCACCACGGCCACGGCCCAGTTCGGCGGCCGGGATCTCGATCACTTCCACACCATGCTCGCGCATCAGGCGGTTGGTATAGGTATTGCGGTCGTAAGCCACCACCACGCGGCGGTCCAGGGCCACGACGTTATTGCCGTCATCCCACTGTTCGCGTTCGCGCTGGTAGGCATCACCACCGGTCTGAATCATGTTGATTTCCTTCAGACCCAGGGCTTCGCGCACCACTTCGGTCAGGTGCTTGCCTTCGTGACGTTCGAAGCGGACTTCGCCTTCCTTGTCGCCCTGGTACATGCTGGTGCAGGTGATCTCGTCGACCACGTCCGGGAAGACCGACAGCAGGTCGATGTCGAGGAAGCTGAACACGGTATCCAGGTGCATGGCGGCACGGGTCTTCGGCATTTCACAGGCGATGACGCGGGTCGCGCCGCCTTCCTTGCCCAGAATGTTGCGGGCCACTTGTACCACAGCCTGCGGGCTGGTGCGTTCGCCCATGCCGATCAGGACCACGCCGTTGCCGATCGGCATCACGTCGCCGCCTTCCAGGGTGGCCAGGCCATAATCCTTGTCGCTGTCACCCCACCATACCTTCACCTTGCCGGCGAAGTACGGGTGGAACTGGTAAACCGCCTGCTGCAGCAGGGTTTCCTGGCGGCGAGCCGGCCAGTACATCGGGTTCAGGGTGACGCCTTCGTACATCCAGCAGCTCGGGTCGCGCTGGAACAGAATGTTCGGCACAGCCGGCAGCACGAAATCGGAGTGTTCCAGATAGCCACCGAACAGGCCCTTGGCGTCGAACGGCAGTTCGAACTTGGCGATACCGCCAATCATGTGTTCGGCCAGCTGGAAGGCCGGCATTTCATCCAGCCAGGCACGCAGGTCACCCAGCATGCCGATGCCGACGTTATCGGCCTTGATCTTGCGATCCAGTACCCAGGCACGACCGGCCTTGTCTTCCAGCACCTTGGCCAGCGCTTCGGTCAGCTCGATGACATGCACGCCGCGAGCGCGCATTTGTTCCACCATGTAGTCGTGGTCTTTCTGCGCGCGTTCTACCCAGATCACATCATCAAACAACATGCTGTCACAGTTGCCCGGGGTCAAACGCTTGTGAGCCAGGCCAGGACGGGCAACCATCACGCTATGGAGCTTGCCGCATTCAGAGTGGACACCAAACTTGGTCATCTTGCTTCCTTCAATATCGCCATCATTGTGAAATTGTTCGCAACCGCTACGGTCGCAACGACTGCGCATGGCTCATCGGCAACGGCTCAAGCCGGTCATCCAGACCAGATTGAACCCGTTTGATACGCGGAAAGGCGAAACCCGATTTGCCGCATGTGCCGCAGACACGGCACACGAGTGGAAACTGATTCAGGAGCCCTGATTCTCAGCCTCGAACCTGCCATCAATAACAAGAATTAGAATATTCTAAAACTCTTGAATATTAACATTCCGATTTGCTGAGCTGCAATCATAGTAAGGACATGGCATTCGGGCAAAGAAGATTGATGTAATAATTGATAAAGGTCAACTTATCTATATTGCGTTTTATTGACAAAGTTTCTTGCAAGCGGTATTAGGCGAAAATTCACGTCGCATTAACGCAAGTGGGTTTATATCCACGACATATTCACATCAAAAACCGGACCTTTTGGCACATTCTCCAGACACCAGTGATTGTGGGCCCATGACCACAGCTCGGAGAGCGAAATCAGTCCGGCCGGCGGGCGATGACCCAGCCGGGTCAGTGCCAGGGCCAGCTCATCCAGTGCGGCATCGGCACTGATTGAGGGTGCCAGCGTCTGTTTCGATAACTTCTCGCCCGCCGCATTGACCAGCAGCGGCAGATGGCAATATCCCGGCGTCGTCAGGCCCAGCCGCTGTTGCAGCCAGATCTGGCGCGGGGTCGACACCAGCAGATCCGCTCCGCGCACCACGTCGGTGACGCCCTGATCGGCATCATCCACGACCACGGCCAGTTGATAGGCCCAGTAACCATCGGCCCGCAGCAGGACGAAGTCACCGATGTCACGCGGCAGGTTCTGGGCATAGCGACCTTGCAGACGATCGCCAAAGGCCTGCTCGCCGGCGAGGTCAACCCGCAGACGCCAGGCCAGGCCTGGCTGCGGTTTCAGTTGCAGCGCACGGCAGGTACCGGGATACACGACCCCGTCGAGCCCTCTGGCGGCCACCGCCTGGATCTCGCGTCGCGAACAGCGGCAGGCATAGGCCAGATCCTGATTGATCAGGGCGTCGAGTGCGGCACGATACCGCTCATGGCGCCGGCTTTGATAGACCACCTCGCCATCCCAGGCGAACCCCAGACGCGCCAGCGTGCGCAGGATTTCGTCAGCGGCACCGGGCACCATGCGCGGAGTATCGAGATCTTCGATGCGCACCAGCCAGCGCCCGCCCCGGGTCCTGGCCTCCAGATAACTGCCGACCGCGGTCATCAGGGAACCGGCATGCAGCAAGCCGGTCGGACTGGGCGCAAAACGCCCACAATAAGTGTGGGAATCGCAAATGGACGACATCGATTAAAATGACACTCTGAATCAGTCAATAAAAAGGGATTTTCCAATGGCCTACGTTGTAACGGATGCCTGTATCAAATGCAAATACACCGACTGCGTGGATGTCTGCCCGGTCGACTGCTTCCACGAAGGGCCGAATTTTCTCGCCATCGATCCGGATGAATGCATCGACTGCACGCTGTGCGTCGCCGAATGCCCGGTGGAAGCCATTTATGCCGAAGATGATATTCCGGCCGGCCAGCAGGTCTTTGTTTCGCTGAATGCGGAACTGGCAAAAAAATGGCCGCTGATTATACAGAAAAAAGATCCGTTGCCGGATCATGAGCAATGGGCAGCCGTCAAAGGCAAACTCGACCAGCTGGAAAAATAATCACCCGGGGGTCAGGTCTTGCATTTTGCGTCCGGACGCAAAATGCAAGACCTGACCCCGTCTTAATCGCCGTCTTAATCGAACAGGTCGATGCTGCCGCTCTGGCTTTCTTCCTGCACGATGCTGTCGCGGTATTGCTTTTCGCGTACGGCCAGTTTGGCCACTTTCTCGGTGTTCAGGCGGCGGATCATCACTTTGCCGCTATCGGTGAAGAAGTAGACTTTGCGCGCGGTTTCGCCCAGCAGGTCGCTGGCGACGATGGGGATGCGCTCCAGGTCGAGGTAGCTGCGCACGAAGGCGGCATTGAGTTCGCCGACGTTGACGACATTCATGCCGTCCAGCACTTTGCCGGCACCAAAGACCTTGGCTTGCAGCCGGTCGCGCCGGGCGCCGCGTTTTTGCATGTCGGTAATCAGCAGCTCCATGGCCTGAATGCCGAAGCGCGAGGACAGGCTGTCGGCGGCGGACACGCTGCGGCTTTCCGGCAGCATGAAGTGATTCATGCCGCAGACACCGGACGCCGGGTCTCGCAGACAGGCAGCGACACAGGATCCGAGCACGGTCACCAGCAGGCGGTCATCCTGGGTGGCGACATAATCGCCGGGCAACAGCTTGATCGCCGGCAGCCGGAACTGCTGGTCGAAGTAGTCTAGGCCGTGCCCGTTATGGGACATGACGCTCACCCGATCCGCAATTGTTCCAGCACCCTGGGTGCCAGACGGTCCAGAGGGCAGATCTCGTCCACCCCGCCGACTGCCACCGCCTCTTTCGGCATGCCGTAAACAATGCTGCTGGCCTCGTCCTGCGCCAGGGTATAGGCCCCGGCCTGGTGCATGGCCAGCATGCCGCGGGCACCATCCTTGCCCATGCCGGTCATGATCACGGCCACGGCGTCGCGCCCTACCCGCTCGGCGGCCGAATCAAACAGGACATCCACCGCCGGGCGATGACGGTTGACCGGTTCGCTCTGGTCAAGGCCGATATACCAGCCGGACTGCCGCCGGCAGATACGCATGTGCGAATGGCCCGGGGCGATATAGGCGGTGTTGCGGCATACGGCCTCGCCGTCTTCGGCTTCCTTGACGTGCATGGCGCAAAGCGTGTCGAGTCGATTGGCGAATGAAAACGTAAAGTTCTCGGGCATGTGCTGCACGATCAGGATCGGCGGACACTCGCCGGGCATACCTCCGAGAAAAGTGCGGATGGCTTCGGTCCCGCCGGTCGAGGCCCCAACGAATACCAGCTTGTTCGGATTCAGCCGCATGGGTCTGCCTGCCACGGGGGGCGCCGGCGCAACGGGGGGCCGGGTCGGCAGGCGCTTGCGTGCCGCGGCGGCCATACGGATTTTCTCGCGGATCTCTTCGGCGTAGGCCTGCATGCCGGCATTGACATTGGTGCTCGGTTTGGGGATGAAATCCACCGCGCCCAGTTCGAGGGCGGTCAGTGCGGTTTCCGAACCCTGCTGTGTCAGCGTGGAGATCATCAGTACCGGTGTGGGGCGCAGGCGCATCAGGCGCCGCAGGAATTCGATGCCGTCCATGCGCGGCATTTCGACATCGAGGGTAATCACATCGGGGTCGGTTTCACGGATGCGTTCGCGCGCCACCAGCGGATCGGCGGCCGTCGCCACCACCTCCATGTCGGGCGCACCATCGATGATGCTGGTCAGCAGGCTGCGGATCAGGGCCGAGTCATCGACCACCACTACCCGGATCTTGTTCACAGAAGGCGACATAGGCGTCTACCCGGCCTTGCGGTACGTCGTTCTGCCGCAGGGCGTAAAAATATCGGTAATCAGTTGAATATTCTCCGAATGCCCGAGGAAGAGCAGGGCATGCGGCTGCATGTGTTCGGCCAGATGATGCAGGATGTTGCGCTGTGTCTCGCTGTCGAAATAGATCAGCACATTGCGACAAAACACGGCATCAAACAGCCCGATGTCCGGCCAGCGTTCGGCAATCAGATTGAGCTGGGCAAATTCGATCACTGCGCGCAACGCCGGTTTGATGCGCACCTTGCCTTCGTTGCTGCCCTTGCCGCGCAGGAAGTGTGTCTTGAGCTGTCGCTCTTTCAACAGGGCGATGCGCTCCTCCGGATACACCCCGTTGGCTGCCGTCTTGAGCACGTTGGTATCGATGTCGGTGGCCAGCAATTCAAAGCGGCACGGCACTTTGGGCCGGGTTTCGGCCAGGGTCATGGCGGCCGAATAAGCCTCTTCGCCCGTTGACGAGGCCGAGCTCCACACACGGTAGACCTCTCGTTCGGCGTGGTGGCTGTAATGTTTGGCCAGCATCTCGAAGTGATGCGGCTCGCGAAAGAAAGCGGTCAGATTGGTGGTCAGGGCATTGATGAATGACTGCCATTCGGGGTGTGCCGGATCGGCGGACAGGACATCGAGATAGACGCTGAAGCGCTTTTCCCCCATGGCACGAACCCGGCGGGCCAGGCGGGCATAGGCCATATCGCTTTTGGCATCGGACAAGGAGATACCGGCATGGCGGTAGACCATGTCACGCACGCGGCGGAAGTCCGCCGCGGTAAAGGTCAGGTCACGATCATCAATCGACATGGCATTCCCGCTGCACGCTGCAAAGAAGACCGGGGGTGAAGGCTCTTGCTGGCCACGCCCCCCGGATCTCCGCCCCCATCAGAATTCTTCCCACTCCCCTTCGCCCTCACGTGTCGCCGACACCTGGGCAATGCGTGGCGCCGGGGTAGCGGCCGCATGGCTTTCCGGCTTGGGCAGTACCCTCTCTCCGGCCGGCGCCCGGCCGATCTGGGCCACCGAGGCCGGCTTGACCGGGGTCGCCACCGGCTTGACGACCTGTGCCGGGGCATCGCGGCGGACGCTCTTGTCACCCTCTTTCAACTTGAACAAGGCGACGGCCTCGGCCAGGTTGCGCGCCTGCTCTTCCAGCGATTCGGCGGCTGCCGCGGCCTCTTCCACCAATGCCGCGTTTTTCTGGGTGTTTTCGTCCATCTGCGTGACGGCCAGATTCACCTGTTCGATGCCGGAGCTCTGCTCGACCGAGGCGGCCGAGATTTCGCTCATGATGTCGGTGACACGGGTAATCGCCGAGACGATTTCCTGCATGGTACGACCGGCCTCATCCACCAGCCGCGAACCGGACTCGACTTTTTCCACCGAGTCGCCGATCAGGCCCTTGATTTCCTTGGCGGCACCGGCAGAACGCTGGGCCAGGTTGCGCACCTCGCTGGCCACCACGGCAAAGCCGCGGCCCTGCTCGCCGGCGCGCGCAGCTTCCACCGCCGCGTTGAGGGCCAGGATATTGGTCTGGAAGGCAATGCCGTCGATGACGCTGATGATGTCGACGATCTTGCGGGCGCTTTCGTTGATCTCGCTCATGGTCGACACCACCTGACCGACGACCTGGCCTCCGCGCGATGCGATGTCGGACGAGCCGATGGCCAGTTGATTGGCTTTCTTGGCATTGTCGGCGTTCTGACGCACGGTACTGGTGATCTCTTCCATGCTGGAAGCGGTTTCTTCCAGGCTGGCTGCCTGCTGTTCGGTACGGCTGGACAGGTTGGCGTTACCGGCGGCAATTTCGCGCGAGGCGGTATTGATCGAGTCGGTCGACTCCTTGATGTTGGTGACGATTTCGCGCAGGCGCTCGACCGTGGTGTTGGTATCTTGCTTGAGGGTACCAAACAGGCCCTGATAGTCGCTGTGGATGGTATGGGTCAGATCGCCCTTGGCGACGGCACTCAGCACGTTGGCAATATCCTGCAGGCCATTACTGGTGACATCCAGCAGCGAGTTGAGCGCTTCACCCAGCATCTTGAAGAAGCCTTCCTTGCCCTCCATGCGCACGCGGTGTTCAAAGTCACCCCGCGAGGCGGCGCTGACAATCGCCGAGACCTCTTCCTCCACCTGCACTTCCAGGGTGCGGTCGCGCCATTCCACCGCGGTCCCGAGGCGATCGCCACCGGCGGTGAAGACCGGGCTGGCGGCCAGCGAGAAGGTCCGGCCACCAACCTTGATCTGGGTGCGGTGGGTACCGCGCAGGTTGGCCAGCATGTCGCGCTGATGCGAAGGCGTCTTGTGGAAGCCGTCAAACGAGCGCCCGAGCAGGCCGCGTGCTTCGAAATTCGGCAGGTCCTTGCGGATGTCCGACTCGGCGTTCTGCATCAGTTCCTGCACACTGCGGTTCATATAGATGATGTTGCCGTTGGGGTCGGCAATCATCACGCTGGTGCTGACATTGTCCAGGGCGCTGCGGATACGGGCATTTTCTTCCGACAGCTTGCGCTCTTCGGCCAGACGCTCCTGTTCGCGCTCCTGCATTGCCAGTTCGGCGGTCTTGTCCTGCCACTCGACCGTGGTGCCGAGTACGGCACCGCTCTTGCCAAATACCGGCGTGGCACTGATGGTCAGGGTCCGTCCGCCGATCTTGATGGTGCCGTTGTGGGTCTGGCGCAGGTCCTTGATCAGACGTTGCTGGTGTGACGGATTGCGGTGGAAGGTATCCATGCTGCTGCCAAGAATGTTGTTGGCACTGAAGCTGGGGATTTCCTTGCGGATATCGGCCTCGGCAGCGCGGAACAGGTTGAGTACCGCTTCATTCATATAGATGATGCGGTTGCTGGCATCGGCGATCATCACATTGGTGCCGGCCGCATCCAGCGCCTTGCGTACGCGGATGTTCTCGATGGCTTGCTGCGCCGCCTTGCTCATATAGGCAAACAGGCTGCTGTCATCGCCCTTTTTCAGGTTCAGCGTGGTGGTGACCTCACCTTCGGCCAGTTCCTCCATCAGCTTGCGGGCTTCTGCCGGCTCGCCGCCCAGCTCGCTCATCAGCGAACGGGAGATCAGCCAGCCGGCAATGATGGCCAGCAGCAGCGTCACGCCCGCCGATATCATCAGCACCCATTCCGTACGGCTCGCCTGACTGGAAGACTGGTTGGCCAGTTGCTGGGACTGATCCTGCTCCAGCTTGATCAGCTTGTTGACCTGATCCATGTAGACCAACTGAGTATTCCGCATCTGGCTGAGCAGGAACTTGCGTGCTTCCTCTTTTTTGCCTTCCTTGAACAGCTGGATAAAAGTCGCATAGTCGTTGCGATAGCCGGTGCGCGATGTCTGCGCCTCCTGCTGTAGCTGCATGCTTTCCGCGCTGCCGGGCGTGTTGGTCAGGACCTCAAAGGCAGCCGTCACCTCCCGGCTGGATGCTTCGGCCTGCTTGATCTGCCCGTCGATCATGTCCTGACTGTCGGCCAGCAACATGGTCCGGACAGAGCGGGCATGCGCATTGACCGCATCGATAATATCGTTGGCGGCCTTGGCCCGGGGCACGTGAACCGACGACGTTTCTTCGACGCTGGCCCGCAAGCTGCTGATCTGAGAAACGGCGATCCCCATACTGGCTGCGATCACCACAATCACCAGACCGAAGCCGAGCGTCAGCCGGTGCTTTACTTTCATGCTAGCCATTTGACACACCTCCCAGTTGTTGGCCGCTTTGGGCATGACGCTCGACTTCCATCAAGCTCATTTCCGCGCTACTCATCAATCGTTCGATATCCATCACAATCACCATGCTGTCGCCGACCGGCGTCAGGCCTTCGATATAGGCGGTGTCGACAGCGGCACCGAATTCCGGCGCCGGTCGGATGGCCTCCGGCTTGAGCTGGATCACGTCCGACACGCCGTCGACCACGATGCCGACCGTGCGTGACAGCACGTTGAGAATGATCACCACGGTGAAGGGGGTGTAACTGGCGTCGCCCAGGTCGAATTTGAGTCGCATGTCGACAATCGGCACGATGCTGCCGCGCAGATTGACTACCCCCTTGATAAAGTTCGGCGCACCGGCGATGCGCGTCACGGACTCATAGCCACGGATTTCCTGCACCTTGAGGATGTCGATGGCGTATTGTTCGGCGCCGAGTGTGAATACCAGCAGTTCTCTGGCTGCCGCCAGCGCCGGATCTTCCATATCGGTTTGTGTCATGTTCCCGTTCCCCCTGATAAGGCCTTATTCGGTACTCGCCAGATTCATGCTCAGCGCCTGGGCGGCTTTCTGATTGCGGCGCACGATGGTGGTGACGTCCAGAATCAGCGCCACATGCCCGTCGCCCATGATGGTGGCCCCGGACAGGCCTTCGACTTTGTGGTAATTGGTTTCCAGGTTCTTCACCACGAACTGCTGCTGGCCGATCAGGTCATCGACCAGCAGCGCCACCCGGGTGTCGTCGCTCTCGACGATGATCAGGATGGCCTCGGTCGGTTCATGGCGGGCATCGGGCACATGGAACATCTTGCCCAGCGCCACGATCGGCAGGTATTCGCCGCGCACATTGACCACCCTGCCGCGGCCGGACACGGTGCGCACGTCCTGGGGCTGCGGCTGCAGGGATTCGAGAATGAAGGACAGCGGCAGGATGTAGGTCTCCTGACCGATGCGCACCGACATGCCGTCCATGATGGCCAGGGTCAGCGGCAGATGGATGCCGATGGTGGTGCCGTAGTCGCGCAGGGATTCAATCTCCACCCGGCCGCCGAGGGTCTGGATGTTGCGCTTGACCACGTCCATGCCGACACCGCGACCGGAGACATCGGTGATCTGCGCCGCCGTGGAAAAGCCCGGCTCGAAGATCAGGTTCCAGACTTCCACATCGCTCATGCTGTCGGACACGGCCATGCCGCGTTCACGGGCCTTGGCCAGGATGCGTTCGCGATCGAGGCCGGCGCCGTCATCGGTGACTTCGATGACGATGCTGCCCCCCTGATGGAAGGCGCGCAGGGTCAACTGCCCCTGAGGCGACTTGCCCTTGCGGATGCGTTCTTCCGGTGACTCGATGCCGTGATCGAGGCTGTTGCGCACCAGGTGGGTCAGCGGGTCGGCCAGCTTCTCGATGAAGCTTTTGTCCAGTTCGGTGTTTTCGCCCACCATCTTCAGCTCGACTTGCTTGTCGAGTTTTTGCGCCATGTCGCGCACCACGCGCGGGAAGCGGTTGAAAACAAA
This sequence comes from Paludibacterium sp. B53371, assembly GCF_018802765.1. NCBI lineage: Bacteria > Pseudomonadati > Pseudomonadota > Betaproteobacteria > Neisseriales > Chromobacteriaceae > Paludibacterium > Paludibacterium sp. B53371. Next base: position 804,218 of record NZ_CP069163.1, on the reverse strand, counting down.
GGCGACCGGCGTCATGCGGATCGACATCACGGCTTCCTGCAATTCGCGCGAGTTGCGCTGCAGCAGGTTGATGCCGTTGATCAGTCTTTCATGCTCGACCGAGTCCAGCGCATTGCCGGACTGCATCAGCATGGACTGGGTGATGACCAGTTCGCCGACCAGGTTGAGCAACAGATCCACTTTTTCGATATTGACGCGGATGGAGTTTTCCGCCGAGGCCGCGCTGCTGGCAGCTGGTGCCGCTCGTTCGCTGCGTTCGCCCGGTGTCGGAGGGTGGGGCGGCGCGGCGTGTGGTGAAGCCTGTGCCGGCTCGGCAGCCGGGGGCGGCGGGACGGGGTGGAACAGGCCGAAGCCCTCGTCCTCGATGGCTTCGTGCGGTGCATCGACCGGCGTGAACAGACCGAAGCCGTCCTCTTCCAGCATCACATCCGGGCTGGGCGCGGCCGGGGCACCCAGAAACAGGCCGAAGCCTTCGGTTTCTTCGGCACCGAGATCGCGCGTGACTCTGAACACCGACGGGTCCAGTGCAAAAGCCAGGGTTTCACAGACTTCGGGCAGGTCCATGGCGGAATGCAGCTTGAGTACCCAGGGCAGGGCCGGTTCGGCACTGCCCTGCTGCACGGTCTGCAACTCGCCGTGGCGGGAAAGGTCATCGATCAGCGCAGCGACATCCACGGATTCCAGCGGATCGATTTCGATGAACAGATCGTGCCATGCAGGCGGCGCGGGTGCTGCCTGCGGCGCGCTGACGACTTCCTGCTGCCCCTGACCGAGGGCGTCCAGGGTTTGCTTGACCTGCTCGACCTCCGCTTCTTCGACCGGCTCGCCGCCGCGGTGGCTGGCCAGCAGAGCGGCCAGTACATCCTTGGCATGCAGGAAGGCATCGACCATCGGCGCGGTCAGGTCCAGGGTCCCTTTGCGGATGCGGTCCAGCAGGTTTTCCAGTACATGGGTCAGTTCGGCCAGGTCGCTGAAGCCAAAGGTGGCGCTGCCGCCCTTGATGGAGTGTGCGGCACGGAAAATGGCGTTCAGGGCCTCCTGGTCCGGGGCATGGATGTCCAGTTCCAGCAACAGGGACTCCATCGACGCCAGGTGTTCGTCGGTCTCATCGAAAAACACTTGATGAAACTGCGTCATATCAATCGACACTTGATCCCCCTCCAGTAAGGCGCGACATCAAGACTTGCCCGCCGGTGCAGACGCCGCCGGCCGGGGTCGGCTAGCCGACCAGGCGCTTGACGACGTCCAGCAGTTTTTGCGGATCAAACGGCTTGACCAGCCAGCCGGTTGCGCCGGCCGCCCGTCCCATGGTTTTCATTTGTTCGCTGGACTCGGTGGTCAGCATCAGGATCGGCGTGCTGCCATAGGCGGGCAGTTTGCGCAGTGCCCGCACCAGGGACAGGCCATCCATGCCCGGCATGTTCTGGTCGGTCAGCACCAGGTCGAAATGTGCGCTCTGTGCAGTCGTCAGGCCGGCCTGGCCATCCACCGCTTCACTCACGTCGTAACCGGCGCTTTTCAGGGTGAAGCTGACCATTTGGCGAATGGAGGCCGAGTCATCGACCGTCAGAATCTTCTTTGCCATGATGTTCCCCGTCAGAAAAGATCAATGCTGCCGCTGCCCATCGCGGTCTGTAATACCGGGGAGTGCGACAGTTTCTCCCCGATGGCACGCAACTGCGCCTGGACATCTGCCGGCGGTGCCTCTCCCAGCAGTGTCAATGCTTCTTCGATGCCGCCGAGCCGACGGCGGATGTGGTCCAGCAACTGCGAGGTCATGTCCTGGAACTGCAGGCAGCGCACGGCATCGCCAACGTCATTGGATAGCTGGGCCACGCCGGTTTGCAGCTCCTGCAGGGAATCGGCCATGCGCTCATCCAGCAGGGCGATGCGTGAAGAGGTTTCGGACAGGCGCTGCTTGGCCTGCAAGGTGAACATCATGTCCTGCGAGGCCACCTGGTGAATCAGGGTTTCGGCATCCTGCACCGAGTGCCCGACTTTGGCGATCAGCTCGCGAATCTGCCCGCTGAAGGACTCGGTCCGGCCGGACAGGTTGCGCACTTCGTCCGCCACCACCGCGAAGCCACGGCCGAGCTCGCCGGCGCGTGCGGCCTCGATCGCGGCATTCAGGGCCAGCATATTGGTCTGGTTGTTGATGCCACCGATTTCATCCAGCAGCGCATTGACCGAATTGACCTCTGTCACGATGCGTTCCATCTGCTCGACCAGCAGAATGGCGGATTTGCTGTTCTCGACTGTCTTCTCGACGAAGGTCTCCATGGTCTGCGAGATTTCATCGACAAATTGTTTGAAGGAAATGCCATAGACACCGGTGTGATGGGTATCGGTCTCGCCCTTGGCCAGTGACTGGGCCAGCACCAGCTGCGCCTGCGCCTCATCGGCCAGCCCGGCAAAACTCTGAACCAGGGTGGCAACCGCTTCGCTGATCAGGGTGCGGGTGCGTTCCAGCTCGGAGAGTGCCTCGCGGGCCTGCTCGCTGGCGAACTGTCGCGGTGCCAGCACGCCCTCAGCGGGCATGACCGTTTGTCCCGCCTCCGGAGCCGGGCCGGCCTCGCCGGAGCCTGACTGCCGCCGTCCCCAGAGCCAGACGACAAGGAGCAGCAGGCAGGCCAGACTGGCCACCAGCCAGGTTGAGGCTATCCACAAGGGTGCCAGCAATACCAGCACACAGCCCGCCAGCAGCGGCAAAACCGAGCGGATCTGCACAAATACGCTGCCTGAAGACATTTGCATGTCCTATTTGTTGATGAGTTGAGAGTTTGTTTTCAGCACTCTCTCTTGATCATACATAAAGCGGTCTAATGCAAGATGTTTAATCAAATTGCTTTTTTTATGCTTAATAGCATTCCAACAACAATCCGCTGTCCAAGCGGCCATGGCAGTGATTTCCACCAAATTAATGTGTTTTATTTCTATTTTCTCTCGTAATCGGCGACTGTCCACTGGATTTGTCCAGCGAATTCACCCGAATGGGGGTATCCCTGTTCTCTTGATCAGTAGCTGATCAACATCAAGCACAACACGCCATGACGGATTGGGTAACAGACAGGGGAAACGCAGGAAATCCGCGGCTGAAGCCTGGATCAGGCATTCTGCGGGCAGGACATGCCGGTGGCTTAAGAACAGGGAAAAGGGTTGTCGGGGCTCAGCCCGGCGGAGGGAGGCAGGCGGGACGACCGCCGGCATGCGCAGACGAGTGAGGTCATCACTCGTCTGCGCATGCCGGCAGCGCGCGCCTGTGCGGCATTACTGGATGTTGAACATCTTGTTGAAGCAGGCGATTTCCAGGACTTGCTGCACGGTATCGTGGCAGTTGACCAGGGCCAGGGATTTCTTTTGCAGGGCGGCACGCTCTTTCAGCAGCAGCAACATGCCCAGCGCCGAGCTGTCGAGAAACGGCACCTGATCGAAATCGACCTGGATTTCGGTCACCTGGTTGGCGTCGAGCAGCTCCTGGCTTGCCTGACGAAAATCCTTGTGCATGTTGAAGTCAAACTGGCCAAGCAAAACCAGTCTGCCGATATTCCCTTCGACTTTCACTACCGGCTTCATCGCATTCTCCGTTGGTGTTGCTGTTTACTGTCGCGCGACTGGCAGACAAAATTCGAACGCTGCCCCCCCTTGAGGGCGATTGCTGCAACTGACGCGCCCGCCGAGTTCTTCCGCCACCTTCTTGACGATCGCCAGCCCCAGCCCCGTTCCGCCGGAGCGGGTGGTGTAGAACGGTTCGAAGAGCCGCTCCTGTTCCGCCTGCGGGATGCCCGGACCGGCGTCACACACCTGCAGGCACAGACTGTCGGCCGTCTGTGTCAGGTTCAGTTCGATGGTACTGCCTTGCGGGGAAAAAAATACGGCATTTTCCAGCAGATTGGTCATGGCACCGACCAATGCTTTCCGGTCCCCCATCACCGTTATGGCAGACGCAGGCACTGAAGCGCAAACGAAATTAATGCCACGTGACTGGCATTGCGGCAAAAATACCGCATTTAGATCATCCAGGACCAGCGCCATGTCAAGCGGTTCGCGTTCGGTGACCTGCCCCCGGACAAAGCCCAGCATATTCTGGATCAACCCCTCCAGAGCCTTGAGCCGCGTCAATATCTTGTCAATAAACCGGTTACGGTCTTCCTCTTTCAAATCGGTTTTTTTAAGATTAGCGGCGTAAAGCAATGCCGTAGACAATGGCGTTCGCAACTGATGGGCCAGCGACGCGGCCATGCTGCCCATGGCGGCCAGTTTTTCCTGGCGTGCCAGTTCACCGGACAGCTGGTTCAGCCGCGTGACATCGTGTAACAGGGCGATGCGTCCGCCTGAAGCAGGCAGGTCTTTGTATTGCAGGGTCAGGTGGCAGCCACTGGCCAGGCGGTAGGATTGGTCCAGTTCGGTCGGCTGCAATAACGGCAGGATGTCCTGCCAGTTCTCGCCCAGGATGTGTCTGCCAAGCATCTGGATGGCGGTCGGGTTTTCGGAAATGACCCGTCCGTCCTCGGACAGTTCGATCACCCCGGCTGGCAAGGCTTCCAGCAACATGCCAAGGCGCTCGGCCAGCTCGGCATTGGCCTCGACCTGCCGGCGCAGGGCGTTGTTGGCTTCGTCCAGCTGCTGATTGAGGACGTTGACCTGGCTTTCCAGCTGGCTATAGGCACCAATCAGCTGATCGGAGACGGCGTTGAACTGCTCGAAAGCCGCTTCGAGTTGTTGTTGGTCAGGTAACTTTGAAACATTTTTTGGCATTTGCTTTGCGGTATTTGTAAAAAGCAGTTAATCAGTATGATAATGAGACCACGTAATCTGGGTATACTAGACGCATGCCATAGTGCATTCGTTAAAAAATATCGGGAACTCCCCATAACTGGCGTATAAAGGGAGTGTATACGCCACACAACAAGATGCTGCGGAGGTTGCTGTGTCAGAGCTTCTAAAAAAAATCGATGCCCGAACCAAGCTGGCTGGTACCAACAAACTGGAGATCCTGCTGTTCTCGCTGGGCCATGATCAGCGAACCAACCGCAAGGAAGTCTTTGGTATCAACGTCTTCAAGGTACGCGAAGTCATGCGTACGCCGGAAATTACCACCGCACCTGAAATGCCCTCCTCCGTGGAAGGCATGGTCAGTCTGCGCGGTGCGCTGGTCCCTGTGATCGATCTGGCGAAGTATTCCGGCATCGTGACCAGCAGCAAGCCCGAAATCATGATTGTTACCGAGTACAACGGTCATACCCAGGGGTTCCTGGTTGAGTCGGTGGACACCATTCTGCGCCTGGACTGGTCGGCGATGCGCATGCCGCCGGACATGATCACCAACCGTATGGCAGGCCTGGTGACCGCGGTCACCGAGCTGGAAAACAATACGCTGGTGATGATGATGGACGTGGAAAAGGTGCTGGCCGAAACCACCCTCAGTGATGACGCCCACCTGTACATCAACGTCAAGCCGATTCATGAAGAACGCATGATTTTCTTCGCTGACGACTCGGTAGTGGCGCGCAAGCAGATTGAGCGCACGCTGGACGCGATGAACATCAAATATGCCCAGGCGATCAATGGCGCCAAGGCATGGGAAGAACTGCAACGCATGGCGATGCAGGCCGACCTGGCCAGCCGGAAATTGTCCGACATCCTGCACCTTGTGCTGACCGATGTGGAAATGCCGGAAATGGACGGCTATATGTTGACCAAGATGATCAAGAGCGACCCGCGCTTCCAGGGCATCCCGGTGCTGATGCACTCCTCCCTGTCCGGCGCATCCAACCAGAAGCTCGGCGAATCGGTAGGCGTCGATGCTTATGTGTCAAAGTTCGAGCCGCAGAAGCTGTCGATGAAACTGCGCGAAATGCTGCATATTGAAGAATAAAAATCGTACAGACTCGGGAAGGGACAGAAGATGGCAGCCAATGACGCTTCCTTGCTGGCGACGGTCGATGCTCGTACCAAGCTGGCAGGCTCCAACAAGATGGAAATCCTGCTGTTCTCGCTGGGTACGCGGGAAACATTCGGCATCAACGTATTCAAGGTTCGCGAAGTATCGCAAACCCCGGCCATTACCAAGTCGCCCAACATGCCGATCGGTGTGGTGGGTGTGCTCTCGCTGCGCGGCAATATCATTCCGGTCATTTCGCTGGCCAAATTCATTTGTCCGGACAATGCGGCGCGCCGTTTCGACACCATGATCGTGACCGAATTCAACAAGAGTACCCAGGCCTTCCTGGTGGACTCGGTGGATCGCATCATCCGTGTCGACTGGGACAAGGTCCGGGCACCGGACAATATGGTGATCACCAGTTCTGCCATCCAGAACAACCTGATTACCGCCATCACCGAGCTGGAAGACGGCAAGCTGGTGTCGATTCTGGACGTGGAACAGATTCTTGCCAGCGTGGTCGGCGAGGCGCGTGTACCGGATGTGCCGCAGGCACAGCTGGGCACCGACCAGTACATGTTCTTCGTCGACGATTCGGCAGTGGCCCGCAAGGAAATCACCGGTGTACTGGAGAAGATGGGCGTCAAGTTCCAGCAGGCGACCAATGGTCGCGAAGCCTGGGAGCGCCTGCAGATGTTCGCCTCGCGCAACTGGCCTGAAGGCGAAGCCCTGCACGATTATCTGAAGGTGATCCTGGTCGATGCCGAAATGCCGGAAATGGATGGCTATGTCTTGACCCGCCTGATCAAATCGGACCACCGCTTCAATGGCATTCCGGTCATCATGCACTCGTCGCTCTCCTCCAACGCCAACCGCGCGATGGGTTCGAGCGTCGGGGTGGATGCCTATGTGGCCAAGTTCGATCCGGTGGCACTGGCTGAAACTTTGATTCCTTTCTTGCAAAGGTAATGGTTAGAATTAGCCCTTTTGGATTGACTGAATAATTTCGGGATGTACCTCGATGCCAGACAAGAATATGCGCTTTCTCGTGGTGGATGACTTTTCCACGATGCGCCGAATTGTGCGCAACCTGCTGAAAGAACTCGGCTTCACCAATGTGGATGAAGCCGAGGATGGTCAGGTCGCGCTGCACAAGCTCAAGACCCAGCACTACGATTTCGTCGTGTCGGACTGGAATATGCCCAACATGACCGGGATTGAGCTTCTCAAAGCGGTTCGGTCCGAGCCCACCCTCAAGGGCCTGCCGTTCATGATGATTACTGCGGAAGCCAAGCGGGAAAACATCATTGAAGCGGCCATGGCAGGCGCCAGCGGTTACATTGTCAAACCTTTTACCGCTGCGACGCTGGAAGAGAAGATGAACAAGATCTTCCAGACCATGAACAAATAAAAACGGACCCGACAGGGGCCTGTATCAGGAGGAATGATCGTGCCGGATCACATCTTGGAAAACGGCGATTCGCCAGAGCTCGAGGAGCTTTTTGACTCCATCGCGCATCAGGTTACGGAAGAAGCACCCGCGGCCGAACAGGCACAGGAGGCCGCCATTGTCTCGCCGGAACTGATCACCGACCCGAGCCTGGTCGACCCGAGCGTGATGTACGAGCAGATCGGTCAGCTGACGCGCAAGCTGCACGATGCCATGCAGTCGATGGGCTATGACAAGTCGCTGGAAAGCATGGCCGAAGTGATTCCTGATGCCAAGGATCGCCTGACCTATATCGCCAATCTGACCCAGAGCGCCGCCGAGCGCGTGCTCAATGCCACCGATATCGCCAAGCCGATTCAGGATGGCATCGAAAAGGGCGCGGACTCGCTGTCCAAGCGCTGGGATATGGTCTTCAACAACCAGCTGTCCGTCGCCGAATTCAGGCAACTGGCAGAAGAAACCCGCAGCTATCTGGCTTCGGTACCCGAACAGACCCAGGCGACCAGCACCCAGCTGCTGGAAATCGTCATGGCCCAGGATTTTCAGGATCTGACCGGCCAGGTCATCAAGAAGATGATGGATATGTTCAAGGGTATCGAGCACGAACTGGTCTCCTTCCTGATTGCCTATTCGCCTACACTGAAGAAGGTGGATGTGGACGCCAGCCTGCTGAATGGCCCGGTGGTCAATCCGGAAGGTCGCAGCGACGTGGTGACCAACCAGCAACAGGTCGACGACCTGCTGGAAAGTCTGGGCTTCTGAACAAGAGTCGTAAGTCATTGAGTACGAGGATGTCACCATGAGTGAATTCGGCGGAATGGAAGAGCTGTTGCAGGACTTTCTGATGGAATCGAACGACTTGCTGTCGGATGTCGACAACAAGCTGGTCGAGCTGGAAAAGCGTCCGGATGACAAGGCCCTGCTGAACGATATCTTTCGGGGTTTCCACACCATCAAGGGGGGCGCCGGCTTCCTCAACGTGACACCGATGGTCACCTTGTGCCACCGGACGGAAAACCTGTTCGACAAGCTGCGCAACGGCGAGCTGACCCTCAACCCGGAAGTCATGGACGTGATCCTGAGCGCCACCAGTGTGGTACAGGAAATGTTCGGCACCCTGGGTCAGGGTCTGATGCCTCAGCCGGCGGATCCGGGCTTGCTGGCTACACTGGACGCCGTGCTGGCCGGCGAGAGCATTGGTGCGGCTGCCGCACCAGCCCCCGCAGCTGCGCCGGCCGCCGAAGCGCCGGCAGCCGCACCGGCAGCGGCAGCGGCCGATGGTGGCCCTGACTGGAACGCCCTGCATCAATCCGTGACCGGAGCAACCCCGGCTGCAGCCGAACCGGCCCCTGCGCCGGCAGCGGCACCGGCTGCCCCGGTAGCCGCCGCGCCAGCCCCGGTAGCCGCGGCACCGGCGGTGGTACCGCCGCCCTCGCCCGCCAAGACCCAGCCGACCGTGGCCCAGGCCAAGGCCGGGGGCAGTGTCAGCGGCCCGCAGGAAAACACCATCCGTATCGATACCGTTCGTCTGGATATGGTGCTGAACCTGTCGGGCGAAATCGGTCTGACCAAGAACCGTCTGACCACGCTGCGTACCGAAATCCTGCAGGGCAACCACGATACCAATACCCTGCGCTCGCTCGATGAGTCGATCAGCCAGCTCGACCTGCTGGTCGGCGACCTGCAAAACGCGGTCATGAAGACCCGCATGCAGCCGATCGGGCGTCTGTTCCAGAAATACCCGCGCTTGGCGCGTGACCTGGCCCGCCAGCTGGGCAAGGAAGTCGAACTGGTGTTGAGCGGTGAAGAGACCGAACTCGACAAGACCATGATCGAAGACCTGAACGACCCGCTGGTGCACTTGGTGCGCAATTCGGTCGATCATGGCGCCGAACTGCCGAACGAGCGGATTGCCGCCGGCAAGAAGCCGCAGGCCACTGTACAGCTGACCGCCGAGCAGGTGGGTGACCACATCCTGATCGAGATTACCGACGACGGGCGCGGCATGAATGCCGATGCACTGCGTCGCAAGGCGATCGAGAAGGGCCTGATCGATGTCGAAACGGCCAACTCGCTGGACGAGAAGCAGTGTCTGCAGCTGATCTTCCTGCCTGGCTTCTCGACCAAGGATCAGATCTCCAGCGTGTCGGGCCGTGGCGTCGGCATGGACGTGGTCCGTACCAACATTCAGAAGCTGAATGGCCGCATCGACATCAGCTCGGTGCCGGGCGAAGGTACGCGCATGAGCATTTCGCTGCCGCTGACGCTGGCGATTCTGCCGGTGCTGGTGGTGCGCGTCTGCAACCAGGCGTTTGCCGTGCCGCTGGCCATGGTGCGCGAAATCATCACCATCGATCCGGATGCCATCCAGGAAGTTTCCGGCAAGCCGACCATCGTGGTGCGCGATGAAATCCTGCCGCTCAAGACGCTGGCCGGCCTGCTGGGCTGGGAACCGACACAGAAGCCCTGCTTTGGTGTGCTGATGCAGTCGGCGGAAAAGGCCTTTATCCTGGCGATCGACTCCTTCATCGGCCGTGATGACGTGGTGATCAAGCCGCTGCAGAACATCCGTCCGAAGGGTGTTGCCGGTGCCACGCTGTCTGGCGACGGCTCGGTCGTGCTGGTGCTGGACATGGAAGACCTCCTGTCCGCCAATGAGGCCGGCGGCGGTACCCGAATGTCCGAATTGATAACCTTCTAAGCAGGCATGACAACAAAAAACGCTTTTATCGGTAGACAACCTGTCTTGAATCGAAATCAGCAGCTCATAGGTTATGAGCTGCTTTTTCGTCCTTCAGCCCAGGCAGATGCCGCCGGTCTTACCGCCGTTCTTGAGGCGGACACCCAGGTCCTGGTCAACACCCTGAACCATATGGGGACCAGCTGGCTGGTCGGCAACAAACTGGCGTTCATCAATGTCGGGGAAGAAATGCTGACCAGCGACTTCCTGGAATTGCTGCCGCCGCGCCGCATCATTCTGGAAATCCCGCCGGAGATCACGCTGAGCGCCGAACTGCAGTCACGGGTACGCCATCTGCGCTCGATGGGCTTCAGCATTGCGCTCGACAAGTTCCATTTCGAGGCCCCCTCCTCGGTGTTTCTGGATCAGGCCAGCTACGTCAAGCTGGATATCCAGGGCAGCGATCTGGGCCACTTCCAGGCCAATGCCGCCCGCCTGCGCAGCTTCCCGGTCAGCCGCATCGCCGAACGCGTCGAGACCCGCGAGCAGTTCAAGCAATGTCACGACCTCGGCCTAGATGGCTTTCAGGGCTATTATTTCGCCCGGCCGGAGACCCTGTCGGCCAAGGTGATCAACGCCACCTTCTCCAACACGCTGACGCTGCTCAACCTGCTGCGCCAGGATGCCGACATTCGTCAGCTGGAAGATGTGCTCAAGCGCGACGTGGCGCTGTCCTTCAAGCTGCTGCGCTACGTCAACTCGGCCGCCGCGGGGCTCAATACCACCATCACCTCTTTCAGCCATGCCGTGACCGTGCTGGGGTACAAGAAACTGTACCGCTGGCTGACCCTGCTGCTGATTACCGCGGATGATGGCGGTACCGTGCCGCCGGCGCTGCAGAAAACCGTGATCACCCGAGGCAGGCTGATGGAGCTGATCGGTCAGGACAAAAAGCTGCCCCAGGAGCAATGCGACAACCTGTTCATCACCGGTATGTTCAGTCTGCTGGATGTGCTGTTCGACATGCCGATGAACAGCATCCTTGCCCATATGCAGCTGCCGGAATCGATCAAGACTGCCCTGCTGGGTCAGAGCGGTGATTTCACCCCTTATCTGCAACTGGCTCGCGCCTGCGAGGATCTGTCGCTGGAACAGGTTCCGGAACTTTGTCGCCAGCTGGGTCTGGACAGTGACCGCTTCAATCTGGCTCACACCTCGGCGCTGGCCTGGATAGAAGGCCTGGGCCTATAATGCCGGGTTTTGACCTGACTCGAGCTCGCCCATGAACTGCCTGGCCATCGATACTTCCACCGACTACCTGTCTCTGGCGCTGCGCTGGCAGGGACAGGTACTGGTACAGCATGAACCGGCCGGTCAGGCACATGCCGAACGCGCACTGCCGGGCATCCGCGCCTTGCTGGATCAGGCCGGCATCGAATTGCGCCAGCTCGATAGCATCCTCTTCGGCCAGGGCCCCGGCTCCTTTACCGGTCTGCGCATTGCCTGCGGGCTGGCTCAGGGCCTGGCGTTCTCCGCCGATCTGCCGGTCATTGCCATCCCGACACTGGATAGTATGGCCGTTCAGCTCGACGGCCCGGTGCTGGTTTGCCTGGATGCCCGCATGAACCAGGTGTATACCGCCTGCTACGATACGCAGCACTGGCAGCGCCTGACACCGATCAGCCTGCGCGACCCGCAGGACGTCACGCTGCCGGACACCGCGGACGGCTGGCTGGCCGCCGGTTCCGGCTTTCGTCACTACCCCGCCCTGTTGACCGAGCGCCTGGCCGGCCGCCTGAGACGGGTGGAAGCCGACATCACCCCCAATGCCACCAGTCTGATCAGGCTGGCAGACAGCGGTCGCTATCCGCCGGCCCCCGCCCGTGAGGCCGGCCTGCTGTATGTGCGCGACAAGGTGGCACTGACCAGTAGCGAACAGCAGGCGCTGCGCAAATGATCTCCCTGCGTGACGCCTTGCCGGAGGATGCCGAGGCCATGGCCAGCCTGGAGGCGCGAGCCGCCAGTCATCCATGGCGTGCCAACCAGTACCTCGAATCGATGCAGGCCGGTCACCTCAGCCTGTTGCTGTGCCGCGGGGGTCTGCACTGCGGTCAGGCCATTGCCATGCTGGTGCCTGATGAAGCCGAGCTGCTGAACATTGCCATCGCCCCGGACTGTCAGGGTCAGGGACTGGGGCGCCACCTGCTGGAGGCCATGCTGAGCCGCCTGCGTGCACAGCAGATTCGTCGCGTCTTTCTTGAAGTCCGCGCCAGCAACCACATCGCGCAACAGCTTTACACCCGTTGCGGTTTTGTCGAATGCGGCCTGCGCAAGCATTACTACCCCTGTGCAGAGGGTCGTGAACACGCCATTCTGATGGAGGCCGCACTGTGAGCCGCAAAGCACAGCTTGTCGAGGCCATGGGACTGGGGCCGATCTGGCAGGCGCGCCCCGGCGCCCACCCGGAACATGCCGGACTGAGCTGGCTGCAGCAGCCCGTGGCAGCGCCCCTGCCCGCACCCGAAGCCATCGATCTGCCCCTGGCGGCGCAGACCGAACCGCTCCGCATCGTCAACGAGACACCCCCGCCCGCGACGGCGCCGAGCCCGGTGGCACCGACAGAGATCGAGCGGCCGGCGGTCAGCAGCGAACGGCTGAGCTGGCCCGCCCTGCAGCAGGCGGTACAGCACTGCCAGCAATGCCGTCTGTGCGACACCCGCACGCAGGCCGTGTTTGGTCGCGGCAATCCGCAGGCACGCTGGCTGCTGGTCGGCGAAGCGCCGGGCGAGCATGAGGACCGGCAGGGCGAACCTTTTGTCGGCCGTGCCGGCCAGTTGCTGGACAATATGCTGGCGGCAGCCGGCCTCTCGGCCCAGGACGATGTGTTCATCGCCAACGTTCTCAAGTGCCGCCCCCCGGGCAACCGCAATCCGGCCGGCGATGAAATTGCCGCCTGCCAGCATTTCCTGTGGCAACAGATCGATCACATCCAACCCGACATCATCCTGGCGCTGGGCCGGTTTGCCGCACAAACGCTGCTGCAGACCGAACAAAGCATCAGCCGCCTGCGCGGTCAGGTGCATGATTTCCGCGGGCGCCGCCTGATTGTCAGCTATCATCCCGCCTATTTGCTGCGCAATCCGCCCGACAAGGCCAAAGCATGGCAGGATTGGGTTCTGGCAAAGCGTACCCTGGACGGGCAGCCCTGAGCCGGCAAAGAAAAAGGATCGCACAGCGATCCTTTTTCTTTGGGCTGTCAGCACACGACACGCCTCAGCCGGACAAAACAAAAAACCCTTCGGCGTACCGAAGGGTTTTTATGAATGCCATGTCACCGGAACCAGGCTTACTTCAGCTTGGTTTCCTTGTACAGAACATGCTTGCGGGCAACGGGATCAAACTTCTTGATCTCCATCTTTTCCGGCATGGTGCGCTTGTTCTTGGAGGTGGTGTAGAAATGGCCAGTGCCGGCAGTCGATTCCAGCTTAATCTTGTCGCGCATGGTATACCTCAGTCGCTATCCGTGTTGTCGCTGAATCAGATCTCGCCGCGAGCGCGCAGATCGGCCAGGACAACGTCGATGCCCAGCTTGTCGATGGTGCGCAGCGCAGCATTGGAGATGCGCAGGCGAATCCAGCGGTTTTCGCTCTCTACCCAGAACTTGCGATATTGCAGGTTCGGCAGGAAACGTCGTTTCGTTTTGTTGTTGGCGTGGGAAACGTTGTTCCCGGTCATCGGACGCTTGCCGGTGACTTTGCAAACACGCGCCATGTTGGACTCCCAAAACCGGTAAAACTGGCTTTATACCACAAAAATTGCGTTATATTCAAGCCAGTGCACGCCTTGTGCCCGTATTCGGGGCAATGCAGCGTCGCGTAAGTTAGTGAATGAATTTCGCAGTATAACCCCAAACCCGCAGGCAAGTCGAATTTTCCCACGCCAACAGACCGCAAGTGTCGCATGTATGGCTGGATTTTCTGTCGGTCATGCGACAGCAGGGGGGGAAACGGTTCAAATTTTCCCCGTTTTCAGGGTAGAATCCCGGATTCCAACAGAGTCGCAGATCCATGACCAAGTTCATCTTCGTTACCGGCGGCGTGGTCTCTTCCCTTGGCAAGGGTATCGCTGCTGCGTCCATCGCCGCCATTCTTGAGTCGCGCGGGCTGAAAGTCACCATGCTGAAGCTCGACCCCTATATCAACGTCGACCCGGGCACCATGAGCCCGTTCCAGCATGGCGAAGTATTCGTCACCGAGGACGGCGCCGAGACCGACCTCGACCTGGGGCACTACGAGCGCTTCATCCACGCACGGATGAAGAAGAGCAACAACTTCACCACCGGCCAGATCTACGAATCGGTCATCACCAAGGAGCGCCGCGGCGACTACCTGGGTGGCACCGTTCAGGTCATCCCGCACATCACCGACGAAATCAAGCTCAAGGTGAATGAAGGTGCCGGCGAAGCCGAAGTGGCCATCGTCGAAATCGGCGGTACGGTCGGCGACATCGAGTCCCTGCCCTTTCTGGAAGCCATCCGCCAGATGCGCACCCAACTGGGCCGCAAGAACACCCTGTACGTCCATCTCTCCTATGTGCCGTACATTGCCGCGGCCGGCGAGATCAAGACCAAGCCGACCCAGCACTCGGTCAAGGAACTGCGCGAGATCGGCATTCAGCCCGACATCCTGCTGTGCCGCATGGACCGCGAGCTGCCGGATGACGAGAAGCGCAAGATCGCCCTGTTCTGCAATGTGGAAGAACAGGCCGTGATCGGCTGCTACGATGCCGATTCGATCTACAAAGTGCCTGCCATGCTGCATGCACAGGGCATCGACAACATCATCAGCGAACAGCTGCAGCTCGACCTGCCCAAGGCAGATCTTTCCGCCTGGGATCGCATCATCGATGCCATCGAGCATCCGGCCGAGAGCGTCAACATCGCCATGGTCGGCAAGTACGTCGACCTGACAGAGTCCTACAAGTCCCTGTCCGAAGCCCTGAAGCATGCCGGCATCCATACCCGCAGCCAGGTCAACATCCACTACGTCGATTCGGAAGAAATCGAGCGTGATGGCGCCGAATCGCTGCGCGACATGGATGCCATCCTGGTTCCGGGCGGCTTCGGCAAGCGCGGCGTTGAAGGCAAGATCAAGGCTGTACGCTTTGCCCGCGAGAACAACATCCCCTATCTCGGCATCTGCCTGGGGATGCAGATCGCGCTGATCGAATATGCCCGCGACGTGGCCGGCATGACCGACGCCAACTCGACCGAATTCAACCCCGATACCGAGTACCCGGTCGTGGCCCTGATCGACGAATGGGTCAACCACGATGGCAAGGTGGAAACCCGCGACGAGAACTCCAACCTGGGCGGCACCATGCGCCTCGGCGGCCAGCAATGCGACCTGGCAGCCGGTTCGCTGGCGGCACGGGTCTATGGCTCGGAGCAGATCGTCGAGCGCCACCGCCACCGCTATGAAGTCAACAATTACTATGTACCGCGCCTCGAAGCGGCCGGTCTGAAGATCAGCGGGTTGTCTGCCGGCCATGAAAAGCTGGTTGAAACCGTTGAACTGAGCAATCATCGCTGGTTCTTCGGCTGTCAGTTCCATCCGGAATTCACTTCCACGCCGCGTGATGGCCACCCGCTGTTTACTGCCTATATCCAGGCCGCCCTGAACTACAAGGCGGAAAAGATCGGGCAAAAGGGATAAGGCGAAAGCGGGCCTGCCCGTCCTGCGGGCCCGCCACGCAGACCGATCTCGGTTCGCCGGCTCCGGCCGGCCCTTCCCTGTGTACGACCACTGATTTTGTCTCTGCTGTCTTGCATGAAGCGCCTCTTCGGGGGCAATAAAATCAACCAAACCAGGATAGGTGTATAGCTATGAGTTCGATCATTGATGTGGTAGCCCGGGAAATTCTCGACTCCCGCGGCAATCCGACAGTAGAAGCCGATGTATTGCTCGAATCGGGCGTGATGGGTCGTGCGGCCGTGCCGTCCGGCGCCTCGACCGGCGAGAAAGAAGCCCTGGAGCTGCGTGACGGCGACAAGAGCCGTTACCTGGGCAAGGGCGTGCTCAAGGCCGTTGAGCACATCAACACCGAGATCTGCGAAGCCATCATTGGCCTGGACGCCAATGATCAGGCCTTCATCGACAAGACCATGATCGAGCTCGACGGCACCGACAACAAGGGCCGCCTGGGCGCCAACGCCACCCTGGCCGTGTCGATGGCCGTGGCGCGTGCCGCCGCAGAAGATGCCGGTCTGCCGCTGTACCGCTACCTGGGTGGTGCCGGCCCGATGTCGCTGCCGGTGCCGATGATGAACGTCATCAACGGTGGCGCACATGCCAACAACACCCTGGACATCCAGGAGTTCATGATCATGCCGGTGGGCGCGCAAAGCTTCCGTGAAGCCCTGCGCTGCGGCGCCGAGATCTTCCATCACCTGAAGAAGATCTGCAACGACAAGGGTTTCGCCACCACCGTGGGTGACGAAGGCGGCTTCGCACCGAACCTGGCCTCGCACGAAGAAGCCATCCAGCTGATCCTCGAAGCAGTGGACGCAGCCGATTACGTTGCCGGCCAGGACGTGATGCTGGCCCTGGACTGCGCTTCCAGCGAGTTCTACAAGGACGGCCGCTACCACCTGACCGCCGAAGGTCTGGCCCTGTCGTCGGAACAATTCGTCGACTACCTGGAAAAGCTGGTCGACCAGTACCCGATCATCTCGATCGAAGACGGCATGAGCGAGCACGACTGGGCAGGCTGGAAGGCTCTGACCGACCGTCTGGGCAAGCGCGTGCAGCTGGTGGGTGACGACATCTATGTCACCAACCCGGCCATCCTGGCAGAAGGCATCCGTCAGGGCATCGCCAACTCGCTGCTGGTCAAGGTCAACCAGATCGGTACCCTGTCGGAAACCCTGAAGGCTGTTGATCTGGCCAAGCGCTCGGGCTATACCAGCGTAATGAGCCACCGCTCTGGCGAAACCGAAGACAGCACCATCGCCGACCTGGCCGTTGCCACCAACTGCATGCAGATCAAGACCGGTTCGCTGTCGCGTTCCGACCGCATGGCCAAGTACAACCAGCTTCTGCGTATCGAAGAAGAGCTGGGCGATGCCGCGACCTACCCGGGCCGTGCTGCTTTTTATCAACTTAAATAATATAACTAGAACATGCGCTGGCTGACCGTGACCCTGATCGCTCTACTCGTTGCCCTGCAATGGCCGCTTTGGCTTGGCAAGGGCAGCTGGTTCAGGGTCTGGCAGCTGGACAAGCAGCTCCAGCAGCAGCGGGTGGTCAACCAACAGCTGATCGCCCGCAATGCTGCACTGGATGCCGAAGTACGGGATTTGAAACAAGGGACCGATGCCATTGAAGAACGCGCCCGCAATGAGCTTGGGCTGATTCGCAACGGCGAAGTATTTTTCCAATTGCTGGCCCCGGCAAGCGCAAACAGACAATAATCACCTTGCCCGGCTGACTTTCACTGCGAAAGATCCGAGAGCATGCGTGGCAACAAGTCCTCCAGGGTATGGGCCATGACGACCAATAATCCGATTGAAGTCGCGCGAGAAACACTCAAGCAGCTGTCTGCACGCAAACTGTTACCCACTCCGGAAAACTTCGAACGCGTTTTCAACGAACTTTGCCAGAATCCGCTGACCCGCGAAGGGCGGCTGGCCGGCCAGCTGGTCCGCGCCATCGAATCACAAGCCACCAACTCCGTACAATCACGCCTGCTGCTGTCCAAACTGCAACAGGCTGCCGACGACGAGCGCTGGGAGCAGATCCCGCAGCTGGCCGTCGACTGCATGCGCGAAGCCCTCAAGGACTGTGAGCTCACCCAGTCATGGGGCTCGCTGATCAACGACCTGATCCGCGGCTGGGAAATGCGCATCCCCGATCTGCCGCAACACTTCAAGCAGACCGCTCTCGAGCGCGTACTGATCAACTACGGCAACCAGCCGGAAGAACTCAACCAGAAACTCAACGCCCTCATCAACAACTGGGGCCTGCCGCCGAGCCAGCGGGACCCTGCCAGCTGGGGCGAAGAACCCGTTGTGCCGGAAGAGGAGGCAGTGGTCATCGCCCAGGCGCCGCACAGTGCCGATGACAGCTGGGGCACCTGGCAGCGTACTCTGGCCTATGCCCTGAAGCATGGGCTGGAACCACGACTGCTGGACAACCCGGACCTGCAACTGGACCTCGAGGTCCTGATCACCGAACTGGAAAACCTGCAGGACGCCGCCGCCCTCGACATGTACCTGCCGCGCCTGCGAGCCTTCATGATCAAGCTCGAGCTGCAGTCGCAACAGGAAGGACGTCTGGTCAACGGCCTGGCCAACATGCTGAAACTGATGCTGGACAACATTGCCCAGCTCAACCAGTCCGATGGTTTTCTGGTCGGCCAGGTCGCCAGCCTGCAGGAAGTGCTGTCGCAACAGCCCCTGTCCATGCAGCAGCTCTACCAGCTGGAAACCAGCCTGCGCGAGGTCATCCGCAAGCAGGGCAGCCTGAAACAGTCGCTGGACGAAGCCGCCAACTCACTGCGCACCCTGCTCGACAGCTTCATCACCCGCCTGTCGGCCATCACCGACAGCACCGATGACTTCCAGCAGAAGATCACCGTTCATAGCCAGCGCATCAAGGAGACCACGGATGTCGGTGAGCTGAACAGCATCATTGCCGACCTGGTGGAAGACACGGTCGAAATGCAGCAGGGACTGAGCCACTCCCACGACGAACTGATCACCGCACGCAACGAGGTCGAGGCCGCGGAACAGCGCATCAAGGAGCTGGAACAGGCACTGGAAACCGCCAGTGCCAAGGTCAAGGAAGACCAGCTCACCGGCGCCTACAACCGCCGGGGTCTGGCCGAGCACTTCCAGCGGGAGATCGGACGTACCGAGCGCACCCACAGCCCGCTGTGCGTCGCCCTGATCGACGTCGACAACTTCAAGCAACTGAACGACCACTACGGCCACCTGACCGGTGACGACGCACTGATCTACCTGGTGGACGTCATCCGCAACAATATCCGCCCTGCCGATGTGGTCGCACGCTTCGGTGGCGAAGAGTTCGTGCTGCTGATGCCGGACACCTCGCTGGAAGAGGCACTGGAAACCATCCGCCGCCTGCAGCGCGAGCTGACCAAGACCTTCTTCCTGGCCAACAACGACCGCCTGGTCATCACCTTCAGCGCCGGCGTTGCCCAATGGCATCTGGGCGAACGCGATATCGACGTCATCGAGCGCGCCGACCAGGCCATGTACCAGGCCAAGCTGGCGGGCAAGAACCGTGTCTGCAGCGCAGAAGAAGGTCCGGTTCACCTCGGCTGAAATCCGCGTACAGCCCATGAAAAAAGCCAGTGCAATGCGCACTGGCTTTTTTTATCGCCATCCCCTCACGCCTTGCCGGCTTTGGCACGGCGGCGGCGCACCTCCTTCGGATCCGCCAGCAAGGGGCGGTAAATCTCGACCCGGTCGCCGGCACGCAGCACCTGCCCCGGCGGCACGGCTTTGCCGAACACGCCCAGCTTCAGCGTCGCGACATCCACGGCAAACGCCGTCAGCAAACCGGATTGCTCGGCCGCCTGCAGCGCGGTGGTGCCGGCGGCAACCTGCAAAGCCACGATCTTCTGTGCCGCTGGCGCGGCGTAAGCCACCTCGATGGCAATCGGCTCAGTCATGACCATAAACCCTGTCGGCTTCCTTGATGAACGCATCGACCAGCGAGGCTGAAATATGATCGAACACCGGGCCGATCAGCTTTTCCAGAATCTTGCTGGAGAACTGGTAACTCAGACGAAACTCGATCTTGCAGCCCAGGTCACCCAGCGGGCGGAACTGCCAGCTGCCGGACAGCGATTCGAAAGGCCCCTCGTCCAGCGTCATGGTGATCGACTGGCCCGCCACGCAGACATTGCGGGTCGAGAAATGCTGCCGCACCTTGAAATAATCGATATGCAGCCGGGCATGGACCTGCTCGCCCTCGCGCGACAAGACCTCGGCGCGACCACACCACGGCAGGAAAGCCGGGTAGCGCTCGAAGTCATTCACCAGCGCATACATCTGGTCCGGGGTATGCCCGACCAGCACATTCTTTTCAACCACCTTCATCGCGCACGCACAGCAAAAAAACAGAACGTTACCCGTTTAACCGGCAACCGACAAGAATCACGCCATGAGGTAGGCCAGAAGCTGCTGAATTTTCGAGGGATTCAGCGAAAGCCCGGAGTCTGCTAAAATAGCGGATTCACCATTGCAGCCATGCCATCAAAATGAGCATCATCGACAACCGCAAAGCCTTTCACGAGTACTTCATCGAAGAGAAACACGAGGCCGGCCTCGTGCTCGAGGGCTGGGAAGTCAAGGCCATCCGCGCCGGCCGCGCCCAGCTGAAAGAAAGCTATGTCGTCTGGCAGCGTGGCGCCTTCTGGCTGATCGGCGCGCACATTTCGCCGCTGCAATCCGCCTCGACCCACATTCACCCCGATCCGGTGCGCAGCCGCAAGCTGCTGTTGAACCAGAGCGAAATCAACAAACTGATCGGCAAGGTCGAACGCGCAGGCTACACCCTGGTCGCCCTCGACCTGCACTACACCCGCGGTCGCATCAAGGCGGAAATCGGCCTGGCCAAGGGCAAGAAGCAGCACGACAAGCGTGCCACCGAAAAAGACCGCGAATGGGCCCGGGAAAAGCAGCGACTGATGCGCGACAAGGGCTAAACAGCATTCAGACACACCCGCCGCACCCACACGTATATGGCGGCGGGCCACATTTCAAGGAACAGCATGGACAAAATCCTCATTCTCGACTTCGGCTCCCAGGTCTCCCAACTGATCGCGCGCCGCGTGCGCGAAGCGCATGTCTACTGTGAACTGCATCCGTTCGACATGCCGATCGACGAGATCCGCGCCTTCGGCCCCAAGGGCATCATCCTGTCCGGCGGACCGAACTCGGTCTACGAAAGCGACTACCAGGCCGACGCCGAGCTGTTCCAGCTCGGCGTCCCGGTTTTGGGCATCTGCTACGGCATGCAATGGATGGCCCAGACCCTGGGCGGCAAGGTCGAGTCGGGTCATGTGCGCGAGTTCGGCTATGCCGAAGTCACCACCGTGGCCAGCAAGCTGTTCGACAACCTGCCGGGCAAGGTCCTGCCCAACGGCGAACGCGTGCAGGAAGTGTGGATGAGCCATGGCGACAAGGTCACCGCCCTGCCGGCCGGCTTCAACGTCATCGGCAGCAACCGTTCCTGCCCGATCGCCGCCATGGCCGATGAACACCGCGGCTTCTACGCCGTCCAGTTCCATCCGGAAGTCACCCACACCAAGCACGGCAAGGACATGCTGCACCGCTTCGTGCTCGGCATCTGCGCGGCCACCCCGTCCTGGACCATGCCCAACTACATCGACGAAGCCGTCGCCAGAATCCGTGCCCAGGTCGGCCAGGAAGAAGTCATCCTCGGCCTGTCCGGCGGGGTCGACTCCTCCGTGGCCGCTGCGCTGATCCATCGCGCCATCGGTGACCAGCTGACCTGCGTCTTTGTCGACCACGGCCTGCTGCGCCTGAACGAAGGCCAGATGGTCATGGACATGTTCGCCCGCAACCTGGGCGTCAAGGTCGTGCACGTCGATGCCGCCGCCGACTTCATGGGCAAGCTGGCTGGCGAAACCGATCCGGAGAAGAAGCGCAAGATCATCGGCGCCGAATTCGTTGAAGTCTTCCAGCGGGAAGCCAAGAAGCTCAGCAATGCCCGCTGGCTGGCACAGGGCACCATCTACCCGGACGTGATCGAATCGGCCGGCGCCAAGACCAAGAAGGCCCACACCATCAAGAGCCACCACAACGTCGGTGGTCTGCCGGAAACCCTGAATCTCAAGCTGCTGGAGCCGCTGCGCGAACTGTTCAAGGACGAAGTGCGCGAACTGGGCGTGGCACTCGGCCTGCCGCACGACATGGTCTATCGCCACCCCTTCCCGGGTCCGGGCCTGGGCGTGCGCATCCTGGGTGAGGTCAAGACCGAATACGCCGACCTGCTGCGTCGTGCCGACGCCATCTTCATTGAAGAACTGCGCAACACCGTCGACGAAGACGGTCTGTCCTGGTACGACAAGACCAGCCAGGCCTTTGCCGTCTTCCTGCCGGTCAAGTCGGTCGGCGTGATGGGCGATGGCCGCACCTACGACTACGTCGTGGCACTGCGTGCCGTGGTCACCTCCGACTTCATGACTGCACACTGGGCCGAACTGCCCTACTCCCTGCTCGGCCGCGCCTCCAACCGCATCATCAACGAAGTGCGCGGCATCAACCGCGTGGTCTACGATGTATCGGGCAAGCCGCCGGCGACGATTGAGTGGGAATAAGCGACCACCGACCGGGCGGCACGCCAGCCCGGCTGGGTACGCCAAAAAGCCGACGGCTCACGTCGGCTTTTTTGCGCGCCCGGGAAATCAAGATCGCCTACTTGCCCATCCCCTGCACATAGCGCGCCGGTGTCACCCCAAAGCGCTGCCGGAATGCGGTAATGAAGCTGCTGACACTGTCGTAACCGGTCTCGAAGGCCACACGTGTCACGCTGCCGCCAGCAGCCAACCCTTCCAGGGCTTTTTTCATGCGCGCCGCCGTGCGCCATTGCACCAGCGTCATCCCGGTCTGCTGCCTGAAGTGGCGGGTCAGACTGCGCGGTGACAAGCCGGCCTCACGCGCCAGGGTATCGAGCGGGTGCGCCTGTGCCGGATCCTCCAGCAATCCCCGGGCAAGGTGCAGCAGCCCGGGATGACTGGGCATCGGCAACATCAGCGGCTGAGTTCCGGCCTGCAGCAACTCGTCCAGCAACACGGCAAAAAAGCGCTGCTGGCGCTCGCTCAAGCCGGCGGCGGCAATCTGCCAGTCAGCGATCTGCGCCAGCATGGCACGAATCAGCGGGCTGGCACGAAACACCGTTGGAGTCGGCGGAAACACCTCGCACAAGGCAGGCTGCAAATAGGCATGCCAGCCAACGGCCTGACGAAACACCGAGGAGGCATGGGGCGTGCCGGGCGGCAGCCAGCCAATCTGACCTTGCGGCAGCACCCACTGGCACCCCTGCAGCTCGATGGTCACGCCGCCTTGCCACAGCGCCCAAAGCTGCCCTTCAGGGTGGCAGTGCAAATACATGTCAGCGCCAACCGGATGCGCTTGATTGCGGATCAGCATCGGTCGGCCATCGCTCAGCCGGGTTTCGACAGGGATCATCATTGGCCAGATTTCCAAATTGATTGGCGTTACATCGTTAGCAAGCCAATGCACAGATTAGCACAATCATGCTGGTCCACCCGGACATCCCATCACACAAGGAGCCCACCATGCTGATTGATCTGTCCCTGTCGCTGTCTTTCGACCACCCGCTGTTTGCCGAAATGCGCATCACGCGCCCCGGCCCCATCGATGCCGGCCATGTCGGCACCCACCTGGACAGCCGGCTGTTGCAACCGATTCCGCTGAACCGCAGCCATTGTGCCGCCGTGCTGATTGATGTCAGCCAGGCGGGCCGCGACATCGGGGTCGAGGCATTGCGCCAGGCCGACATCCGCCAGAACGATGCCATCATTCTTTACACCGGACACATGCAGCGTTTTCCCTATACCAGCCGGGAATATTTTGCTGACCATCCCCAGTTGAGCTGGGAGGCCGTGGAATACCTGATCGCCCGCCAACCCGCGTTCATTGGCATCGATGCATTGGGCTTGCGGCGCGGTGAGCAGCCTCATCACGAAGTGGACAGCTATTGTGAGGACCATGGCTGCTACGTGATCGAGAACCTGAACCAGCTGCCACAGCTGGCCGAAGCCTTGGCCGGGCGGCAACGCTTCGGCCTGCGGCTGGGCTGGATCGCCCATCAGCGCAGCGACAGCCTGCAGGGCTTTTATGGTGTGCCGGTTCATCTGCTGGCAGAGCTCTGAGGCCATCACGGCGGGCAGCAGGGGCTGCCTGCCTGCAAGACCTCACCGGCCAATGCGCACCAAAACAGTGCAAATTCACGCTCTCTCCGCGCTTTGTGCCACAAAGACCGCCAACGCTGGCACAAAGCTCACCGCCACATCTCGGCAGAACACGCCAAAATTACAGCTCAAATCGAAGAATCATGGCGCACCCTAGGACGGCACAGATGTGCCAATTGTCGCCAGGTGACGCTGGGCCGGCGCGGCAATGGCATACATTTTGCAAATAAGTAGACATTGCCTACTTCGCGCACCAAGATCATGCACGCCATCGCCGCCCCCACCCCCGCCCACAGCCTGACGGAAGACATTCTGTCCATCCTGATCGGTACCCTGCTGGTCTCTTTCGGCATTGCCATGTTCAAGCAGGCCGGCCTGCTGATCGGCGGGACGGCGGGGATGGCCTTCCTGATTCACTACCTGACCGGCTGGTCATTCGGGCTGGTGTTCTTCGTCATCAATCTGCCGTTCTACTATCTGGCGCTCAAGGGCAAGGGCAGCGAATTCACCCTCAAGACCTTCTGCGCCGTGGCCCTGGTATCGCTGTTCTCCGGACTGCACGGCCACTTCGTTCACTTCGGGGCCCTCAACGGCTTCTACACGGCACTGACCGGGGGACTGCTGATGGGGGTGGGGCTGATCGTACTGTTCCGCCACCAGGCCAGCCTGGGCGGGGTGAACATTCTGGCGCTGTACCTGCAGGAGAAAAGCGGAATACGCGCCGGCAAGCTACAGATGGCGGTCGATGTGCTGATCGTCGCGGCCTCCCTGCTGGTGGTCAGTCCGCTGGCACTGCTGGCCTCGCTGATTGGCGCAGTAGCACTCAACCTGGTAATCACCATGAATCACCGCCCCGGACGTTATCAAGCCGCCTGAAGCCCGGACGCACCGCAACGCTCAACGGCCGTTCCCGCCCTCCTGCCGCAGCTTGCGATATAGCGTGCTGCGACTGATACCCAGCGCGCGCGCCGCCGCACTGGCATTGCCACCGAACTGGGCCAGCATGCCGGCGACCATGCCCGGGGTGGCCGGCTCGGCACCGGCCAGCTGCATCTCTTCCTGCAGTGTGAGCGGCAGATGCGCCAGCGTCAGCACCGTCCCATCATCGACCAGCGCCAGCAGGGTTTGCAGCAGATTGGCCAGCTCGCGCAAATTGCCCGGCCAGCGATAGCGTCGCAGCGCGGTAGCCAGTTGCGGAGACAGCACGATGCCACGCCGCGCGGCGCCGCCCTGATCCAGCAGCTGCTGCGCCACCCGGGCCACATCGCCACGCTCACGCAGCGGAGGCAGACACAGCGGATAGTGACACAGCCGATAGTACAGATCGGCGCGGAACGTGCCGGCCTGCACCATGGCACGCAAGTCGCGGTGTGTGGCGCACACCAGGCGGAAATCGACCGCATGGCTGCCGCCGCCGCCCAAAGGCGTCACGGTACGATCCTGCAGCACCCGCAACAGCCGCGCCTGCATCGACAGCGGCATGTCGCCAATTTCATCCAGAAACAGCACACCGCCCTGCGCCTCGCGCAATCGCCCCTTGCTGCCCTGACGCCGGGCACCGGTAAACGCGCCCTCCTCATAGCCAAACAACTCGGCCTCGATCAGCCCTTCCGGAATCGCGGCACAATTGACCGCCACGAAGGGGGCGGCACGCCGATGACTTTGCTCGTGCAGCGCACGGGCAAACTTATCTTTGCCGGTACCCGTTTCACCGAGGATCAGCACCGGAATATCGGCCTGCAGCAGCTTGAGGGCTGTCTGCATCAGGGCGGGCGGCAGGCCGGACGCCGCCGCCTCCGCCGGGCTGCTCACCTCCGCACGCCGGTCTGGCCGGGCCGTACGCAATACTGGCGTGGCCTGGGCCACCGGATGCGGCAATAGTAAACGACCACTGAACAGACGCTCGCCATGCGCCAGCAAAGCGCGATGCTCGCCGGCACGTGACTGCCAGTGCGCCAGCGTCTCGCCAAACAGATCGGCAAACTGCAGCCGCCCCAGTGCCGACCAGTCGAGCTGCAGTGCCTGCAAGGCACTACGATCAGCCGCCAGCAGGCGCTCCTCGCCATCGAAGGCCAGCCGCGCCGCCCGCGGCGTGGCCAGTTGCGCCGGATCGACATGGAACAGCAAGGTGCGCGCCTGACGGGTTGCCTGGGCAAACAGGCGCTGCTCGATCAGGCGGGCGGCCGACTCGACCCTTTGACCATGCATCGGACCCAGCTTGCGCGGCAGGCCGGAAACATCCAGCACCCCCAGCAGCTGGCCGAAGGGATCAAACAGCGGCGAGGCCTGACAGGACAGCAGCCGGTTGCGCTCCAGATAATGTTCGCTGCCACGCACCCGGGTCACCTGCCCGGCCAGCAGCGCCGTGCCGATGGCATTGGTCCCTCGGTGCTGCTCGCTCCAGTCCATGCCCGGGGTCAGCGCCACCCGCTCGGCCTTATCGAGAAAGGCAGGATGGCCCATCTCCTCCAGGATCACGCCGTGACGATCGGCCACAATCACCACATGGCCATCATCAACCACACTTTCAAACAAGGTATCGATCTGCGGTCTGGCCCACTGCAACCAGTCGGCGTTGGCGTCCAGTCGCTCGCGCAACACGGTTTGCTCAAGCCGCTCGCTGCCTCGCGCATCCACCGGCAGGCCCAGGCCGAGACAACGCCGCCAGGACGACAGGATGGAGGGCGGTACGCTGCCGTCCGGCAACGGCGAGCCATCGAAGAAGCGCTTGCGCGCCTCGTGCAAGGTCAGGGAATGGGTATCGGTCATGCCGTCCTCCACTGTGTCATGACACTGCGACAGGTGTCGCAGCCTGACACAGCCATCGTCGCTTCAATGCACTGATTATGGTTGTTGCGAACTCGGCTGCAAGGCCCATCCCAAGGGTCAGTCATGCTGCTGCGCAAAAGAAATTAGAGTAAATGCTTGCAAAACGGCACATGCCGCTTGCTGCAGCGCACGATCGAAATTTCCTGGCACGGCGTGTGCTGTACTGGCTGTACGTCCCGACGGGAACGACCACAACAAGCGACACAAGGAGAAAGAGATGACACAACTGAAGCCAGGTATCGCCATCAAGCCACGCTACGACAACTATATCGGCGGCAAGTGGGTACCTCCGGTCAATGGCCGCTACTTCGAGAATCTGACCCCGGTGACCGGCAAGGTGCTGTGCGAAGTGGCGCGTTCCGATGAGCAGGATGTGGAGCTGGCACTGGATGCGGCCCACGCCGCCCGCTTCAAGTGGGGTCATACGCCGGTGACCGAGCGGGCCATCCTGCTCAACCAGATTGCCGACCGCATGGAGGCCAATCTGGCCCTGCTGGCCGAAGTGGAGACCTGGGACAACGGCAAGCCAATCCGTGAAACCCGCGCGGCCGACATCCCGCTGGCCATTGATCACTTCCGCTACTTCGCCTCCTGCATCCGCGCCCAGGAAGGCACGCTGGGTGAAATCGACCAGAACACCATGTCCTATCACTTCCACGAACCGCTGGGCGTGGTGGGGCAAATCATTCCGTGGAACTTCCCGATCCTGATGGCCGCCTGGAAACTGGCGCCCGCACTGGCGGCGGGTAACTGCGTGGTCCTGAAACCGGCCGAGCAGACCCCGATGTCGATTCTGGTGTTCGCCGAACTGGTGGGCGACCTGTTGCCACCCGGGGTGCTGAACATCGTCAACGGCTTCGGTCTGGAAGCCGGCAAGCCGCTGGCCAGCTCCAAGCGCATCGCCAAAATCGCCTTTACCGGCGAAACCGGTACTGGCCGGCTGATCATGCAGTACGCCAGCCAGAACCTGATCCCGGTCACGCTGGAGCTGGGCGGCAAGTCGCCCAACATCTTCTTTGCCGATGTAGCGGAAAAGGATGATGCCTTCTTCGACAAGGCCATCGAAGGCTTCGTGATGTTTGCGCTCAACCAGGGCGAAGTCTGCACCTGCCCGAGTCGAGCGCTGATTGCCGAGTCGATCTACGACCGCTTCATGGAGCGCGCACTCAAGCGCGTTGCCGCCATCAAGCAGGGCAATCCGCTCGATCCGCAGACCATGATCGGCGCCCAGGCCTCGCTGGAGCAGATGGACAAGATCCAGAGCTATCTGCAGATCGGGCGCGACGAAGGCGCACAGGTGCTGGCCGGTGGCAGCCGCGCCCATCTGGGTGGCGGGCTGGAAGACGGCTATTACATCCAGCCGACGGTGTTCCATGGCAACAACAAGATGCGCATCTTCCAGGAAGAAATCTTCGGCCCGGTGGTCTCGGTGACCACGTTCAAAGACACCGAAGAAGCACTGCACATCGCCAATGACACCCTCTTCGGACTGGGTTCAGGTGTGTGGACCCGCAACATCAACACTGCCTTCTTCATGGGTCGTCACATTGAAGCCGGCCGTGTCTGGACCAACTGCTACCACGCCTACCCGGCTCATGCGGCCTTTGGCGGCTACAAACAGTCGGGCATCGGGCGCGAGACCCACAAGATGATGCTGGAGCACTACCAGCAGACCAAGAACCTGCTGGTCAGCTACTCCGAGGACAAGCTGGGCTTCTTCTGAGCGCCAGGCACAGACAAGCGCCGGGGGAAACCCCGGCGCTTTGTTTGTCAGATCGCCCCGACCAGACGCAGGCGCAACTGGTCATAACCCCAGTGATAGAGATAGGTATACGGCAGGAAAAACAGATTCAGCCCGATATCCAGCTTCAATGCCGGCCACAACGCCAGATCCAGCCACCACATGGCCAGCGGCAGACACACCAGCATCAGCCCGCCCTCGAACAGCAGGGCATGCATGGCGCGGACTCTCCAGGCCTTGGCCAAACCGCGTGCACGCAACCAGCGATCAAAATGCCGATTGAACAGAACATTCCACAACAAGGCGATCAGGCAGTTGGCCACGGCCAGCCCGCCCATGGCCAGCAGAGGTGTCTGCATCCACCAGGCAAACAGCGGCGTCACCAGCACAATGGCCAGCACCTCAAAGCCGATGGCCTGCAAAGCGCGTTCCAGCGGGGATTTGTCAGCCAGCATGGCAAACCTCCTTTTCATCTTCGGATACTTGGCATGATGCGCAAAATAGTCGATGCTCCAAAGTTGATATCCATCGACAAAGGCGATAGGTCATGCCCAATCTGGAAACGCTGCAAGTGTTTGCCACAGCGGCGTCCTGCGGCTCCTTTTCCGCCACGGCACGCCGCCTGGGCAAAAGTCAGTCCACCATCAGTGCCTGCATTGCCAATCTGGAAATCGATCTGGGGGTCACACTGTTTGATCGTCAGAGCAAGTTTCCGACCCTGACCCGGGCGGGTCGGCATCTGCTGGCCCAGGCCGAACAGGTACTGATGGCCAACGACCGGCTGTTGCGCACCGCCGCCGGTCTGCAGGCTGGCCACGAACCCAGGCTGAGCATTGCCATGTCCGATACCTGGCAGCCAGACCGGCTGGAAGCCGTCGAACAGCATTTTGCCCGGCAATACCCGGAGATTGAGCTGGAATGTCTGATTGCCGAGTGCGAGGACCTGATCCGGCTGGTCGATAGCGGGCGGGCCCATCTTGGCTTTGTCGAGCGACAAGCCGCCTATCCGGTCGGCATGGTGTCGCAGCCCTTGCCAACGCCCAACGAGATGGCGCTGTATCTGGCGCAGAGCCATCCTCTGGCCCAATCCGGCATACAGAGCAGCGCTCAACTGGCGACGATCCGCGCCCTGCGCCTCAGCACCATCCACGGCGATCGTCCGGGGCCATCCGGCGGACACTGCTGGTCGGCCCCGAGCTATCTGATGTTGCTGGAAATGACCCAGGCGGGGCTGGGCTGGGCTGAATTGCCGTGCTGGCTGGTGCGCCGCTATGGCGCAGGCCTGGTCCCCCTGCCGCTGCCCGGCTGGCCACGGCAAGTGACGGTCGAGGCCATCTGGAGCCGGGAACGTCCGCTCGGCCCCGCCGGGACCTGGCTGCTGAGCGCCATCCTGCAGGCTGCCACACCAGCCAGCCCCGAATGACAAAGCGGCCCGGCCGGCGGGTTTCCCCTGCCGGCCGGGCCGCTCGTGGATTCAGCAAGATCAGGAAGCGCGACTACCCTCACAGGCATCGCCCGAAGCATGGCGCAACTGACGCCCCTTGCCGCGCGACAGTACCTTGCTGGTGAAGGCATACAGACCCGCCGCCACCAGCAGGGCATCCAGTGCCGGAATGTCCGTCAGGGTAATCATCTGGCGCGAAGCCAGCAGACCGACCACCGTCGCCAGCCCCCAGATGACAAACGTCGGCAGTGGAACAGCAGGTTGCAGCGCCAGATCCGCCGGGTGATAGCCCTTGCGGCGATGCAGGAAGAAGTCGGTGATGTAAATGCCGGCAATCGGCGGTACCGAAATCCCCAAAAACACCAGGAAGGGAATGAACAGATCCAGGATGTCCTGGCTGCCAATCAGGCAAGCCAGCACGCCAAGCAGCAGGGTAATGCGCGGCCGCGGCATCACCCGCACGAAGGTCGAAGTCGCCAGCGTCGCCTGGAACAGGTTGCCGGCATTGCCGGTCACGGTGGCAATCAGCAGCATGACCACTGTCGGCAGGGCGGCCCCCGCCAGTGCCATGGCCGCGACCAGCGTGACCTTGCCGCTCAGGGCGCAGGGCACGGCGCCGGCGACGAACAGGGCCGGATAGGCAATGCCCATCGACAGCACGGCGCCGATCAGCGCATGACGCCGGTTGTGCACCATGCTGGAAAAATCGGGCATGGTGGTCACCAGAATCATGAAGGTGCCGGCGACCGATGACGTGGCCACGCCCATACTCATGGTATTGACCTGGCTATGCGCCGAGAACGGCGCCACACCAAAGAAACGCGACAGATTCCAGGCCAGCAGCCCCAGCAGGATCGGAATGGCAACCAGGGCAATTTTGTCCAGTACCTCGAAACCAAAGGCCGTAGCGCCGATGAACAGCACCCCGCCCAGGCAGACCAGCGGCAGCATGGGCACCTGCCAGCCAAACATGGCCAGCAGATCCTGCAGCGCATGCCCGCAACTGTTGGCGGTCACGCAGGTCCAGCCAAACAGGGCGATGGCAAACAACACATTGATGGCACGGCTGCCCTGGGTGCCGAATGCGTATCGCACAATCTGATAGGTATTCATCCGTGCCGTAACGCCGATCCAGCCCGTCAGGCAGGCGATGCTACACAGCACCAGCGAACCGGTAACAATGGCGCGCAGGGCGTCGCCCAACACCAGATGACTGCCCAGCGCCGAGGCGGCGAGCAGCACTGGCGACACGGCAATGCCGAGAATGATCAGCGCGATGCGATATCCCGGCACGGTGGCGGAATGAGAAGCTTGAGTCATGTGCGTATTACCCGGTTGGCTGCCGGAGGCGGCCACTGTCAAAATCAGATAATGGTGATATTTCTGCCGACCATCATAAACCAATAATATCTTTACTTCAAAATATATTGACTTTAACAGTTACTCAAGGGCAACACCGACACATCTCTTTGATTATGGTCGGCTTTCCTCATGCAACAAGCGCCATTGCCAGCGCAACCACAGCCCGGTTCCCCGCCACAGGGCACTGATCACCTTCCAGCCCAGCACGCTGCCCAACCCGCCGATCAGCATCATCACCAGCCCGGTGACCAGCATGCCGGCACGCGGCATGCCCATCATGCCGTTGATCACGACCTGCCCATCCGGATCCTGAATCGCCAGCTGCTTCAGGCTGCCGTCCGAGGCATTGCGAATGCTGACGCTGCTATGGTCATCCTGCACCAGAATCTGCATCGCACCGCTCGACGCATCGGTATGGATCTGGACACTGGACTCGCGCCCTTCCTGATGGCCGTACAGCGTGAACTGCCGCATGGCGTGCCCATACCCCAGCTGCGGCCAGCCAATCAGCGCGTGCGTGGCCCAGCTGCCTGCCATCAGGAAGCCACCCAGCAACATCATCAGGGCACCAAGCCACAGGCTGCCCAGCACCGTCATCACCACCAGATAGGGCATGGCCAGCAGCAGGTTCAGCACGCTGAGCCCCGCCAGCGCCGACAGCACCCGCCCCAGATTGGCGGGGGTCTTGTGGGCTTCCCATTGCTTGAGATGGCGTTCAGCCGTCAGCTCGCGGGCCAGCCGCTCCGGTTCACCCAATGCCCGGGCGACCTCCTCTTCCTGGCGGCCATCCGCCAGGGCATCGGCAAAGTAGCTGCGATAGTCCGCGAGAATCTCCTCCCGCTCGGCAGGGGGGAGGCCATGGAGCGCACGTGCCAGGCGCTCGAGAAAATCATCACGCTTCATGTTCTTTCTCCTGATTGCCATGTGCCGTGTCATCCAGCACATCGTTGATTTCTGCCACAAAGCCCGCCCATTCGCGCCGCATGGCGGCCAGCGCCTCGCGGCCGGAGCGTGTCAGGGTGTAGTACTTGCGTGCCGGGCCATTGCTGGACTCGCTCAGATAAGTGGTCACCCAGGCATCCGCCTGCAGGCGACGCATCAAGGGGTAGATGGTGCCCTCACTGATATCCATGCTCTGCGCCAGGCGACTGACAATCTCGTAGACATAGCTGTCCTGACGAGCCAGAACAGCCAGCACGCACATTTCCAGTGTGCCCTTGCGTAATTGTGTCTTCATGCGTCCCTACCGGTTCATCAGACCGTTTTATCCTAATCCACACTACCTTGCATTACAAGGTATCTTTTTATATCCATTGCATGAACACCATGAATGGGACGACAGTTGTGCAGACAGACCAAGGGGCGGATAATCGCCCCCCTTCAGAGACAAGGAAACCGCGCCATGGACGAACCTCAAGGCATCCGCCTGGCCAAGCGTATGGTCGAACTCGGCATGTGCTCGCGTCGCGAAGCGGATGAATATATCGAGCAGGGTCTGGTGAAGGTCGATGGCCAGGTCGTGCGGGTACTCGGCAGCCGGGTACGTCCGGAGCAACAGATTGAACTGACGCGTCCGGCCACCCCGCTATCGGACGCCCCGGTCACCCTGCTGTTTCATCAGGGGGCCTGGATCGATGCCCCCTGGAGCAAGCGGCTCAGCCAGGACAATCGCTGGGAAGCCGACCAGGCCGAGCAAGTCTTCTTGCCGCGCCATACCCGGCAACTGAGCGCCTTTGGCGCCACCGACCCGGCCAGCAGCGGACTGATCGTGCTGACGCAGGATCGGCGCCTGCTGAAAAAACTGGCCGAATGCGAAATGGAGTTTCTGGTTGCGGTAGCGCAGGCACCGGCGCTGGCGGCACTGAAAATCGAAGGCTTCAGTGGCAAGATCAATCGGCAGAGCGACCGGCAGTTGCGCATCGTCATGCCACAACCCGCCAGCGGACAGATTGGCGAACTGTGTCAGCAGCTGGACTGCCCGGCACTGAGTATCCGCTGCATCCGTGTCGGCCGGCTGGCGCTGGGCAAGCTGCCGGAAAACCAGTGGCGCTACCAGCTCGGCTGGGAACGTTTCTGACACTCCGGCGGCCGCTGGCCGCCGGCAACCTCTCTT
This sequence comes from Paludibacterium sp. B53371, assembly GCF_018802765.1. Lineage (NCBI taxonomy): Bacteria > Pseudomonadati > Pseudomonadota > Betaproteobacteria > Neisseriales > Chromobacteriaceae > Paludibacterium > Paludibacterium sp. B53371. The sequence continues at coordinate 770,729 of NZ_CP069163.1, read as the reverse complement.
ATTCAGCGCTGCCCGGGCGCTTGCCGAACGTCAGCACGACCGGCTTTTCGCGCAACATCACCCGATACACGTCCTCGACCCTGGCCCGCGCCCAGGGTGTTCGCCGTAAAAATTTCAGGCTGGAAGCAATACTGGGGTCATGGGTAAAGCAGCGGATGTCGATCATCTGCCCCAACCGTTCCCAACCATAAAACTTCACCAGCTCTTCCAGGATGGCCGCCAGCGTGCGTCCATGCAGCGGGTCTTTTTCTGCCCCAGCATTCATGTCAGGCCATTTCTTGTCAGATTGAACCGGGCGTCATTATAGGCGGCTTGCGCGCCGACAAGGGGCAATTCTGTTCCTCCCTCTTTTAATGCGAATGATTCTCATTTACTATTTGGTTTTCCAACAAAAAACAGAGAGAACCATGCCACCCAAGCAGCTTGCCCTGTGCCGTGCCACGGCGCCGCGAACCCGACACACCGCCCTGACGATGAGCCTGATGGCCGGCCTCATCCCGCTGGCCCATGCCGGACAGGCGCCCGAGCAGGCGCCGTCACTGCAAGAGGTGACCGTCAGCGCCACCCGCACCGAACGCCGTGTGGACAATGTACCGGCCAGCGTGACCGTCAAGACCTGGCAGCAGATCGAACAATCCGGGGCACGCAACATCAAGGAGCTGTTCAGCGACGAGCTGGACGTCTCCGTCCCGCAAGGCCCCAACCGTTACAGCATCGGCGGTTCGAGCACCGCGCGCGCCGGCAACGAAAGCATCAATATCCGTGGTCTGGAAGGCAATCAGGTGCTGATGATGGTCGATGGCATCCGCGTGCCGGCCAGCTTCTCCTTCGGGACCTTCGCCACCGGACGTGACGACTATCTGGCGCTGGACGGTTTCAAGCGCGTGGACGTATTGCGCGGTCCGGCCTCCACCCAGTACGGCAGTGATGGTCTGGCCGGGGCGGTGAGCTTCCAGACCCTGGATCCGCAGGATGTACTGCAAGCCGGCCAGACCCTCGGCGGCTTCGCCCGCGCCGGGTACAACAGTGTCAACAACAGTTGGTCCAACAGCCTGGCGTTTGCCAGCCGTCAGGAGGACTGGCAATCGCTGCTGCAAGTCAGCTATCAGCAGGGACATGAACAGAAGAATATGGGCAGCAACGGCTCACTGGACAGCAACCGGACGACCCCCAACCCTGCCGATACCCATAACAGCTATGTGCTGGGCAAACTGATCCGCCGCCTGGATGCCGCCAGCCAGCTCGGACTGACCGTCGAATCACTGCGTCGCCGCGAGCAAACCGAGGTGTACTCGGCACGGGCCCTTCCCCCCTACAGCGCCAGCAGTACGATGGATTTTCAGACCGACGACCGCATCGAGCGCGACCGGGTATCACTGAAGTACAGCTATGCCGACCCGACCAATCCGCTGTGGCAGAAGGTGGAAAGCCAGATCTACCTGCAGAATGCCAAAGTCGTGCAAGGCACGGTCGAAGACCGCTATACCGCCGCCGACCGCACGCGTGACAACAGCTACATCAGCAATACGGTCGGCCTCTCCAGTCAATTCGAGAGCCAGTTGCCGGGCGCGCTGATCCAGCGTCTGAGTTACGGCTTCGACTGGAGTCGCAGCCAGGTACAAAGTCCGCAGAACGGCACGGTGCCTCCGGCCGGCACAACCTTCCCGAGCAAGAGCTTTCCGGACACCCGCTATACCCAGACCGGTCTGTATCTGCAGGATGAAATCGAGCTGGGCAGCGTCAGCCTGATTCCCGGTCTGCGCTATGACCAGTACCGCCTCAGTCCGTCGAGTGCCGGCTACAGCGGCAGCATCGTGACGCTGTCCGACCAGGCCTGGTCACCGCGCCTGGGCCTGGTCTGGCGACTGATGCCGGAACTGGCGCCCTATGCCCAGTGGGCACGGGGTTTCCGCGCCCCGACACCGGATCAGGTCAACAGCAACTTCAGCAACCCGGCCTTCGGCTATACCAGCATCGGCAATGCCAACCTGCAGGCGGAGCGTGCGAACAGCGTCGAAGTCGGCCTGCGCGGCAAACACGACCGCCTGCGTTACTCGCTGGCCTATTACGACAGCCGCTACGACAACCTGATCTCGCAACAAGTCGTCAGTGGTGCCGGCACACCGTCCAATCCGGCGGTTTACCAGTACATCAACCTGCATGATGCCCGGATCCATGGCTGGGAAGTCCGTGCCGAATGGTGGCTGGATGAGCGCTGGCGGCTGAAAGGCGGCGTCGCGGCCGCACAGGGCGACAGCCAGGCGAACGGCGTCAGCCAGCCGATCAATACCATCCAGCCACTCAAGGCTGTACTGACCCTGGCCTATGAACAGGAAAGATGGGGCGCCAACGCCACCCTGCAGCATGCCAACGGCAAGGCGGCCAGCGACATTGCACAGCCACAGAACAGCAGCCAGTTCGCCCCGGCGGCCTGGAACACGCTGGATCTCGGCATGTTCTGGAAGCCGCTCAAGGCGCTGACCCTCAACGCCGGCATCAACAACGTGTTCAACCAGAAATACTGGAACTGGTCCGATGTCCGTGGACTGGCCAACAACACCGGCACCGCCGATGCCTGGAGCGCGCCGGGCCGCAATGCCTATCTCAACGCCCGCTATAACTTCTGAGGAACATCATGGATCTGAACACTTTGCGGCAACAGGTTGCCGAACAACGCCAACAGGGACGCCGTCAGCGCGATATCGCCGCCACACTGGGCGTCACGGAGGCCCATCTGATCGATGCCCATACCGGCGCACCGCAAGACGCGCTGCTGCAGGCCCGACGCCTTGACAGCGACTGGCCGGCCATATTCAGCCAGCTGGCCACGCTGGGCCAGGTCATGGCCCTGACCCGCAATGAAGATTGCGTCCATGAGAAGACCGGCGTGTACCGCCCATTCAGCCATGGCGAGCGCATCGGTCTGGTGCTGGATGAGGCCATCGACCTGCGCATCTTCTTCGAGCACTGGGCCTATGGCTACCGGGTATCGGACCTTCACGGCAGCAGTGCGCAGCACAGCCTGCAGTTCTACGACCACCATGGCCGGGCCATCCACAAAATCTATCTGCGCCCAGACAGCGATCAGGCGGCCTGGCAGGCGCTGTGCCAGCGATTCGAGGTGGCTGCACCGGCGCCGCTGGGCACCCTGCCGCCCGCCCCGCCACCCGAGGCGGAATCGCCGGACAGTGCCATTGATGTCCAGGGACTGCACCAGGGATGGGCGGACCTGCGCGATACCCATGACTTCTTTGCCCTGCTGAAGCAGTACGGCGTCTCGCGCCGCCAGGGACTGCGACTGGCCGAAGCGCGCTTCGCCCGACCGCTGGAGCCCACGGCCATCAGCCTGCTGCTGCGCGAGGCCGCCCTGCGTGCCGTACCGATCATGGTCTTCACCGGCAATCCCGGCATGATTCAGATCCATACCGGCCCGGTACAGCATATCGTCGAGCAAGGTCCGTGGATCAACGTCATGGATGAGGGGTTCAACCTGCATCTGCGCCAGGATCGGGTCGCCGAAGCCTGGCTGGTGAAAAAGCCAACCCGTGACGGCCTGGTGTGCTCGCTGGAGCTGTTTGACGCAGCGGGCGAAACCATTGCCATGCTGTTTGGCGCGCGCAAGCCGGGGTTGCCGGAACGCAGCGACTGGCGCGCCCTGCTGGACTGGCTGCAAGACGAGGCCACGGCATGCACGGTCTGATCCTGCCGCGCCGGGCGCTGCTGCAAGGGGCGGCAGCGCTCGGACTGGGCATGCTGTCGCCCCTGCTGCGGGCCGCCTCCCGTCCTGACAACGCCAGGCTGGTCTGCGTCGGCGGGGCGCTGACCGAGATCATCTATGCCCTCGGGGCCGAACGGCAGCTGGTCGGCGTCGACAGCACCTCGCGCTTCCCGGCCGCTGCACAGAGCCTGCCCGGCGTCGGCTATGCCCGCACCCTGTCGGCCGAAGGCATCTTGTCGCTGGCCCCCGGAGCGGTGCTGGCCAGCGAGGATGCCGGTCCGCCTGCCGTACTGCGCCAGATCAGCGCAGCCGGTGTGCCGGTGCACATCCTGCCTGGCAACCACCGCTTCGAAGGCGTGCTGAGCCGCATCACCCGCGTCGGCGAGCTGACCGGACGCACCACGCAGGCAGCCCAGCTGCAAACCCGGCTGCAGCGCGATTGGCAGAAGGTGCAGGGCAAGGTGGCGGCACGACATTCGCCACCGGCACGAGTGCTGTTCATGCTCAACGCCGCCCCGGGCCAACTGCTGGTGGCCGGCAACGGCACGGCGGCCGATGCCATGCTGCGCTATGCCGGCGCGCGCAATGCCCTGCAAGGTTTCAATGGCTATCGCCCCATGACCGCCGAAGCGGTGGTCGCCGCCCGACCGGATGCCCTGTTGCTCTCCGGTGACGGACTGGCGGCAGCTGGTGGCGTGGAAGGCGTGTTGCGGCTGCCTGGCGTGGCACAGACACCCGCCGGCCAGCAGCGGCGTATCTTGTCGCAGGATGCCCTGCTGCTGCTCGGCTTCGGCCCGCGCCTGCCGCAGGCGGTCGACTGGCTGGTGCAGACCCTGCCTGCAGGACAAAACTCATGAGTGCGCGCCAATCTGCCTTGTGGCTGGCGCTGGTCGGTCTGGGACTGCTCGCCCTGTGCGCCCAGTTTGGCGCCGTGGCCATTGGCTGGCATGACTGGCTGGCGCCGTGGCAGGGGCCGCTGAACGGCAGTGGCTGGGTGCTGTGGCAATTGCGGCTGCCGCGCCTGCTGCTGGCCTTGCTGGTGGGGGCGGCGCTGGGGCTGGCCGGCTCGCTGACGCAGGGGCTGTTCCGCAACCCGCTGGCCGACCCGGGTCTGTTGGGCGTCAGCAGCGGAGCGGCCTGCGCCGCTGCACTGTGCATCGTGCTGGGACACAGTCTGAACCTGGCCGAGCCACTGCGTCAGTGGCTGCTGCCGCTGGCGGCCTTTGCCGGCGCCTTCGCGGTCTGCATCGGACTGGATCGTCTGGCCCGCTGGCTGGCGCCCGGCTCGATCAGCGGTCTGCTGCTGTGCGGGATTGCCCTCAACGCCCTGGCCGGTGCCCTGATCGGACTGTGTACCTATCTGGCCAATGATGAACAGCTGCGCAGCCTGTCATTCTGGACGCTGGGCTCGCTCGCAGCCGCCAACTGGTTGCTGGCCGGCCTGCTGTTGGTTCTGATGGTGCTGACACTCTGGCGCCTGCCGGCGCTGTGTCGCCAGCTCAATGCGCTGGCGCTGGGAGAGGCCACGGCAGGTCACCTGGGTATCTCGGTCCTGCGCCTGCGCAGTGCGGTGACCTGGCGCGTGGCGCTGCTGGCCGGCATCACCGTCGCCTGGTGCGGCATGATCGGCTTCATCGGGCTGATCGCCCCGCACATTGCCCGCCGTCTGGGGCAGGCAGATCAAGTCAGCAGTGCCCCGCTCTCCATGCTGATCGGCGCCCTGCTGCTGTTATTGGCCGATACCCTGGCTCGCTCGCTGGCCGTGCCGGCGGAAATGCCGGTCGGTATCTTCACGGCCCTGCTCGGCGTGCCTTTTTTCCTCTCGCTGCTGCGCAGCCATTCCCTGTCCCGGAGCTAGCATGGATACCTTGCTGCAACTACAACACTGCCGGCTGGCCCAGGGCCAGCAATCTTTCGGCCCCTTCAGCCTGGCCATTGGCCCGGGTGAACGGGTCGCCATCCTCGGCCCCAGCGGCGCGGGCAAATCCACCTTGCTGCATGCCATGGCCGGTGATCTTCCCCCTCAGTCGGGCAGCATCCTGCTGGCCGGTCGGCCGCTGGCATCCTGGTCGCTCCCCGCCCTGAGCCGCCGCCGGGCCGTCCTGCCGCAATCCACCCGGGTCGCTTTCGCGTTGACCGTCGAGCAAGTCATCGCCCTGGGACGCCTGGGCCGAGAGGATGGCCTGACCGGCCAGTTCGTGGCCGCGGCCGCGGCCCTCGCCGCCTGCGGCCATCTGCTCGGACGCAGCATCGACAGCCTGTCCGGCGGCGAAGCGGCGCGGGTGCATCTGGCCCGGCTGTTTGCCCAGCTATGGGATATTCGCCAGGGGCTGATTCTGGTGGACGAGCCGCTCAGTGCCCTGGACCCCGGCCTGCAACACCTGCTGTCACGCCAGCTCGACCGCTTTGCCCGCGAACGCGGCCATGCCCTGCTGGCGGTACTGCATGACCTGAATCATGCCGTTCGTCATTTCGACCGTTTGCTGTTGTTGCGTGCCGGGCAACTGGTGGGCGATGTGCCGACCCGAGCGCTGGACCAGACCCTGCTGCAGGCCCTGTACGGATTGCCATTCAGCCGGGCGCACACCGACAGTGGTCAGGCAGTGTGGCTGCCGGCGGCTTGATGATGCGAGGGCCAGGCAACGCCCGCCCCGGGAACAGAGAGATTACCCCTGGCAGGTACGCGGCGCCGGGGAGGAGAAAGTCAGCGGCCTATCCGCCTCCTCGGCCGCCAGCACCTGTCGCAGCAGGGTACGGGCCTGACCGATGCTCAGCGGCAGCGGACCTTCCGGGATCAGGCCGTCGCGCATCAGGATTTCGGCCAGATGAGCGACCCGCGGCAACCGCAGATCGATCGCCCGGACCACCTCGCGCTGGTTGAACACTTCAGCCGGACTGCCGCCCAGCAGCATTCTGCCGCGATCCAGCAGAAACACCCGATCGGCCAGCAAGGGCACGATATCCACATCATGGGTGGCAAACAGCAGGGTCACACCCAGCTCACGGTTGATCTGATTCAGCAGCGACACCAGCATCCCGGCGGCCTTCGGGTCCAGCGCATTGGTCGGCTCGTCGAGCACCAGCACCTTGGGACGCATGGCCAGCACGCAGGCCAGAGACAGGCGCTTCTTTTCCCCCCCGCTGAGATTGAAGGGGTTGCGACTGAGGTAATCGCTCATCCCGACAACCTCCAGCGCCCATTTCACCGTCGCGTCCAGCGTCTCGCCGCGCTGTCCCATATTCATCGGCCCATAGGCCACTTCACGGTACACCGTGGCATTGAACAACTGGTCGTCGGCATCCTGAAACACCATGCCGACCTGACGGCGCAAGGCCGGCAGATTGGCACGACAGACGGGCAGGCCTGCCACGGTCACCTGTCCCGAGCTCGGCAGCAACAGACCGTTGAACAACTGGAACAGGGTCGACTTGCCGGCGCCGTTGGGGCCAAGCACCGCCACCCGTTCACCGGCAGCAATCGACAGATCCAGCTGATGCAGGGCCTGACAGCCATCGGGATAGGTGTAGCTGACCTGATTCAGCTCGATCATGGGGTGTGTCATCGGTGGTCAACCCAGCCAGTAATTGAAAAAAGCCAGCAAGCTCAGTGCGCACAGGCCAAGCAGGCCGACATAGTAATCCCGCCGGGAGATGGCCGAACGGAAGTGCGTCATGACCGGACTGTTCTCGTCATAGCCGCGCGCCAGCATGGCCTGATAGATGCGCGTGCTGCGATCCAGCGACTTGATGAGAATGCTGGCCGCCAGCCGGCCGACATCGGCCACACGCCCAAGCCAGCCGGCCTCGGCCCCCAGGCGGCTCAATTGCGCCCGCCGCATGGTCTGTGCGGTGTCCTGCAGAATGAACAGGTAGCGGTACATCATCTCAGCCAGCTCGATCATGATGAGCGGCACTCGACAAAGCCGCAGGGTCGCCAGAATCTCCACCATCGGGGTCGTCATCGCCAGCAGCGCCGCCAGGGTCACGGCAGCCATGATGCGCAGGAACAGCAAGCCGCCGTATTGTAGCCCCTCGGCATACACCCTGAGCGTCCAGCCCCAGAGCGGGACTTGCCACAGCACCTGACTGCCGCGCGTCAGCATGACACTGAGCAGCACCACCCAGGCAATACCCAGCGGCATCAGCAGACGACGACACAAATCGCGCCCGTTGAGCCCCAGCAGCGCGAACAGCGCCAGCGCCCCCAGCCACAGCGCGAGCGCCAGCACACCATGCCGCAAAGTCGAGGCCACGACGACCGCCGCCAGCAACAACAGGGTCTTGATGCGGCCATCTGCCCCGGCCGCGGCCGAGGCAGCGACGGCATCATGGCGTGCCAGGCTGACCACTCAGTCTTCCTGCTGACAACGGCACTGACCTTCACGCCGCCCGAAAAGCCGCAGCCAGTGATAGCCGACAATCAGACCGGCAAAGAAGTTGGCAACCGAGAAAGCGCCGACCTGGGCATCGCCCGGCAGCTCAAGGAAGGGATGATGATCGCGCTGCGTGACCTGGGTCGCCAGGTTATTCACATGATCATCCGTGCCGGCGGCTTCCATCTGGTGTGCACTCATATAGCGTGCCGAGACAAAGATGAACAGCAGCAAGGCACACATCACGGCCAGCATGCAGCGGGTAAAGCCATCGAAGAAACGGTTCTGCGACAGATCGCGTGCGGGATGTGACATCTCAGGCTCCTTTGCTGACGAGGATGCCGGGCAACAGATCGGGCCGGCGGCTGGCCATCGCCTGCAGCACGACGGCGGTAAACACCCCCTCGGCCAGGGCCAGGGGCAACTGGGTCGGGGCATAACCCATGAAGAAAATCATCCACTGGGTCAGCAGCGGCATATTGCCGTGCAGACTCCAGGCCAGCTCGAAGGCACTGACCAGATAAGTCATCAGGTCACCGACCACCCCGGCCAGGCCGGCGGCCAGCCACAGCGGGCAATTCAGCGCGCGCAGGCTTTTCCACAGCACATAGCCGGACAGGGCGCCGGCGATCCCCATCGAGAAAGTATTTGCGCCAATCGTGGTGATACCGCCATGACCAAGGAAAATTGCCTGGAAGAACAGCACGATGGTGGAGATGACCGCGGACGCCCAGGGCCCGACCAGAATCGCCGCCAGCGCCGTGGCGCAAGGATGCGAGCATGATCCGGTCACCGGCACCGGCAAGTGCATGGCGGAAATGACGAAGACCGCCACGCCGATCATGGCCAGGAACGGCTTATAGGACAGGTTTTCCTGTACCTTGCGTTTGATCTGATAAATCCCGGGAACGACGAACACGGCGGTCGCCGCGTACCAGACTGCGCATGCCTGTGGTGACAGGATGCCATCTTCAATGTGCATGAACTGCTCTCCCTTGCGAAGAACGGATCCGGCGGATCCAAGCCGGCCAATCACCAAGGGAAATCCGATCCGGAGCCACACACCGAAGTCGCAGGCGCACAACCGCAGAACCGTTCCCCACCCCAGAGATTGGCACTACCGATGACCCAGGCCGGTCTTCTGGCTCGCCTTCATCCTCCTCGGCCGGCCTTCCCGCACCGCAAAGCGGCACAGTGGCATGTGGCAGATTCGTCAGGCCTACAGCAGCGGGGGCTGCGCCGGACTGGCTGCATGGCAGCGTCACCGGCTTCCCGTTTCACTCCTCCCATGGACATGGGTCAGAGCACCTGGATCAATTGTCATGTCAGGACGACGTGTCGTCCGACATAAAATAGCTTCGCAGTATACCCCTTTGTCAAACAAGCCGCGCGGAGTCAGGTCAAGTCCAACGCACAAATGTAGCCAGTTGCGCTTACTGCAGCATGTAGGTTTCGTACTCAAGCCGCTCCAGCTTGCGATCCAGCGCCGCCAGCCCGATCACCACCGCAATCAGCATGGCTCCGGCAAACCCATAGCCATACCAGGCGGGGTTGAGTTGCAAGGTGATTCCCGTCAGCAGCATGTTGAGCAACAAAAAACCGCTGGTCGCCGCCAGCACCACGCGACGTTTGTCGAGGTAGAAAAAAATGTTGATGATGCCGAGGAACACCACCTGCAGGCTGGCGGCAATCACATCGACCTGCAACAGCGGCAGGTACAGGACCGAGATCCCCAGCCAGCGCAACAGCTCGGCGCCGCTGGCAAACAACAGGATGGCCGCAATCGACTGCACCTTGACGATCTCGTACAGCCCGGTACGCAGGGCATCGACCATGCCGTTGCGGACATTCTCGATATGCTGCAGCGAAGCGCCTTCCCGGACCGCGCTATAGAAGGCATCGTAATACTCGACGAAATCGGTTTCGATGCGCATCAGGAACACCGCCATGCCGGGAATGATCGCCAGATAGGCCAGAAAGACCGGCATATCGTAAATGATCGAGGCATGCAGCGGGCCGATCACCGCCTGACCGGTGGCCGGGGCATACCAGAACATCAGCTTGTCCACCCAGATACCCAGGTTGTACAGCAGACCGATCCACATCAGCGCGGTATGGCGATGGGCCTTGTGGAACATTTCAAACGAAATGAACAGACGGCCGGGAAACTCACGGTAGATCAGCAACAGCAGACCGAACAGCAGCACGCACTGACCGAGCACGAAGCCGGCCAGCAGCCCCTCCAGACCATGGGTATTCAGCAGCAGCGAGCCCACGACGGTGGCGCCGTAACCGATCAGGAATACCAGCAGGATATGCATGTACCGTTTCTGACCGGAAAGGAAAATGGCGGCGATCCAGATATTGGCCAGGATCACGAAGCCGCTGAGCATGAACAGGCGATACACCCCGGATGTACCGTGGAACAGCCACAGAATGGTCGGCACGCCAAACAGCAACGCGCCCAGATTGATCAGCAGCACGACGCCGTGAAAATTCGACAGCACCAGATCTTGCCGCTTCTCGAACAGGCGGTCGGCGGTAAAGCGGGTATAGGCCAGCTGGAACGGACCGGTCAGCACCAGACTGCCGGCGATCAGATAGGTGACGGACACCTGGAACTGGGCAATCAGAAAGGTCGGGACCACAAACGGCAGGCTGAGCACACCGATCAGCAGGATGCCCACGATGGACAGCATCCACGGACCGGCACTGATCAGGCCGGCATAGGTATACGCCTGCAACAGGCCTGCCAGCGAATTACGCCGCAGCATCTTGCGCAATTCAAATCCGATACCGGCCATCAGCGCCCCTCCCCGCCATCCGGCGGCATCGCCAGCAAGCGTTCATAGCGTTCACGATAGCTGCCAATCATCTGCGCCTGCGTGTAATAGCGCTCCACCCGGGCGATGCCCGCACGTTGCGCTGCCTGCCAGCGCGCCGGGTGCTGCAGCAGGGACAACACGGCACCGGCCAGGGCTCCGGGGTTGGCAATCGGCACCACTTCGCCGGCGCGGCCCAGTGCGGCATCCTCACCGGGGCGGCCGTCAATCAGCTCGCGACAGGCACCGACCTCGGTGGTGACGGCCGGTACGCCGGCGGCAAAGCCTTCCAGCACCACCAGCGGCAGGGCCTCCGAAATCGAGCTGAGCACCACCAGTCCCACCCGCGGCAACAAATCCTCTACCTGCTGCATGCCGAGAAAGCGCACTTTCTCGCTCAGGCCGAGACTGGCGACCAGACGGTGGCACTCATTGGCATAGTCTTCGTCTTCATCATCCGGACCCGCCACCCAGGCCTCGGCCTCGGGCATGGTGTCCAGAATCGTCAGCATCGAACGGATGAAGGTTTTCACGTCTTTGATCGGCACCACCCGGCCGATCAGGCACAGCACGGGGGGAATGGCGGCCGGTCGCAGATCGCGCAACCGGGCAAACCGTTCGAGCTGAATGCCATTGGGAATGGTGCAGGTCTTTTCCTCGGGCGCACCGTCGCCGATCTGGCGCTGGCGGTTGCCCTCGTACAGGGCGACGATATCGCTGGCCGAGTCGTAACACATCTGTCCCAGCGCCATGAAAAAACGCATCCAGAGATCGCGGAAATAGCCGATCTGTGCAGCATCGCGCTCGAACACGCTGCGATTATCGCGAATCCACTGACTCTGAAACAGGTCGATCTTGCGTTCCTTGGTATAGATGCCGTGCTCCGACACCAGCAAAGGCTGGCCGCGCCGCTGCTGCAGCATGGTACCGAGCAGGCCGGCATAACCGGTCGAGACGGTATGGAATACCCGCACCGGGATCAGTTGCTCCGCCACGGCGGCCAGCTTCCAGATCGACTGGTGCATGATGCGTACCGTCCAGAAGTAGTCGGTAAACGACGGATCGGTGCAGTACTCGCGATAGTTGTCGGTCAGAAACTGCCAGGCTTGTTCGGAATGGGCGAACACCTCGGCGGACAACTTACCCCCGGGCTGCATCAGGGGCATCAGCTGGCGCAACATGCTGCTGGCCTGATGTTTGCCCTGCGGGCTGCGCAGTTTGCCGTGCAGCGACGCCACCTGGCGGAACACCTCGGGGTCACCCCGCAGACTGGGTTTGACAGGCTGGCGCTGCGGGTCAACGGCGAAATCGAACAGATAGTGACACTCCATGTGCACCACGTTGTCCGGCAAGGCATAGGCCATCTCGCCATAGCTGTCGGGGCTGCTGCCGATGAATACGATGGCAAAGCGCAGATCGGGAAAGGCACGGATCATCTGGTTGATCCAGCTGGAGACCCCGCCGCGCACATAGGGGAATGTTCCCTCCAGCAGCAGGGCGATATCGGCCTGTTCGGCCTTGGGCAGAAGGGGACTCATGGCTGATCACTCCAGTAACGGATCACCGGCTGCATGACCGGCAAGGCACTGGAAAGCGGCTGAGCAGCCAGCAGCGCCTTGACCTGGGCATAGTCTTTATCCAGATAGGCGACCTCCGCCAGGTAGGGCAGGAGGCGCAAACGCTCAAAGCCATGCACCATGGCCAGATCCAGCATGGTCGTCGCCGAGGCGGTATCGCCCCGGTCCAGGGCCAGCCGGCCGCGCAGGCGCCACAAAGAGGCATCGCCCGGCATCAGCGCCAGCGCTTCGGCCGCATAACGATCGGCCTCGCGTGCGGCATGGCGATACACATCACCCTGCACCAGATAGGAATACACCAGTTCGTTGTACAGCAGGGCCAGCTCCTTGTTGACGCGATAGCGCTCGCTCTTGCTGAGCGTCAGCTTGAGTCGGGGTAATTGGTCGAGAATTTTCTGGGTCAGCTCTTTCTCCTGGCGATCCAGCATCCAGAAAGCCAGCAGCCGGATATCTTCAAACTGATCGTCCAGCATGGTGCGCAGCAAGGGGGACACGGTGCGCATCGGCATGGCCTGCATGGCCATCAGGGCGGTCATGCGAAACGACGAGGCCGCCCCCTGGCTTTGCAGCACCGATTTGAGGTGCGCCCCCCGGCCGAAAGAGGTCGATGCCTGCGGTGCCAGGAAGGTGGGTGCCCAGGTCAGCTCGATCGGCAAATCCTCGGGTTCGGCCGGCAGGCGCGAAGCGAGGGCGATGGCGCCACAGGTCAGCAACAGGCCGCCGATCGGCACGGCAAACAGATAGCACCAGAGAAACAGCCCGGTGAGTGCCTGGCGATGCTTGAACCGCCGCGGCAGCAAGGTCAGCGTGGCCGGGGTGGCCAGCAAGGCCGCCAGTGCCTGCAACAGCAACATGCACACCACCCAGCTGCTGCTGGCGGTCTGCATGGGTGCCGTCAGCAGACGGTACAGGACATAGCTTTGCAGCAGGATGCCGGGCATCAGCAGCGGAATGGCGCGGCGCAGACGCGCGGCGATCAGCAGCTCAGACATCGATCTGGCACCGGCGGAAGAAGGCAGCCAGCTCGCGTGCCGGCGCCTCGGTGGGCAGGGGCATGGTATTGACCGACACGCGGCCAGTCTCGAAATCCACACCGAACTGGGCGCGCATGCTCTCCTCGATACGCAGCAGGAATCCCTCGACGGCGCTCTCGCCAGACAATGGCATCAGCACCACGATGGCATCACGTTCCGGCCCGGGGATCACCCACTGCACATCCAGGGCACGACGGCTCATCTGCAGATGGTCGAACAGGGTTTTGCCCATATCGGTCTTGGCAAAGCTCAGGGCGACCAGAGAGGAGTCGATGCCGGACTGGTGCGCCAGCCGGACCAGGCGCGAGAAATCCAGGGCAAAGTCTGCCGGACAGCTCGGATAGACCGAGAGCAGCAGGCCGGCCACGGCACCTTGCCGCACGCCGTCGGCGTAATAGCCACTCAACACCAGCAGGAATTGCAGGTTCTCTTCGCTCAGCGCCATGAAAGGCATGTGCCGTACCACCAGCACGCCCAAAATCTCATCCACGGCATCGACCAGCGGCACCACGGCAATGTAGTCGGTCTTGATGCCGGGGGCCAGCTGCTTGCTCTGGACATGGGCCAGCGTGCGATGTGCCAGCGCATAGCGCACCAGAATATCCTGACGATCGAGATGGAAGGGTGCCCCCACGGTGGCAGCAGGCTCCTCATCCGGCACGCCCCGGTGACAGACATGCAGCTGTGCCCGCTCCAGCTGGCAGGCATGGGCGGCAATCTCGACAAAGCGACGCGCATGTCGCTGCTGCAGATCCGGCTCCTGATCCGGATTCAGCCCTTCCAGTTGCAGTGACAGGGCGCGCAACTGCGACAGGGAATCACGCAGGGTCGCCGGCCGCGACAACAAGTCATGTTCGAGCCGTTCGTGTGACAGCCGCAGCAGGAAGTGGGTCTTGGTCAGCACCCCCAGGCGCTCGTTCAGGTAGTCGGTGACGGTACGCATGTGACGCAGTTTGCTGCCCCAGGTATCGCCGAACTGGCCGCCGATCAGCACCAGGGTGAACCCGCCCAGGAAAAACGGCAGCGGGAAGGGCTGCTCTGCCGAACGTTGCAGGCTGTAAGCCAGCAACAGCAGCAGGCTGGACAACACCCCCTGCATCAAGCCATAGCGCAAGGCACAGATCAGCGGCACCAGCCAGATCCAGCCGAAGCCGGCATCAATCAGCAGCGGATCGGCCGGGTTGGCCAGGTGCAGCAATAACAAGATAGCCAGGGACACCAGCACAGTCTCCATGGCAATCAGTGCCGGCGCCCGCTGACGCAGGCGCTCGGAGGCAATCAGCGATACCCAGCGCGAGCCCCCCTGTGCGGCATGGCCACGGCGCAACTTGAAGGCTTGCTCGGTTTTGCGACCCTTGGTTTTGGCTTCAGACAAGTCAGCGACTCCCGGCTTAGTCCACGATGGCACTGGTCAGTGGTGACAGCAATTTGCGCGACAGCGCCGCGGCCACGCCGGCCAGCGAATTGTTGCCCCACCCTTCCTGATGACCGGCGCCGCGCCAGATGACTTTGCCACTCTCCAGGTCGATCAGCTGCAAGGTCAAACCCACCACGGGTTCACCATCCACGCCCACCTTGTAGCGCCACTCGATGACCGAACCGGTCAGGGCATAACGGGCATGAATGCTGCGGGCCCAGGCCAGGCCGCGCGCACGCTGATCGGCCGCAGCCGGTTCGAACAAGGTTTCTTCGCCGTTGTCCGCCACATAGCGCTGTACATCGGATACCCCGCGCGTACTCAGGACCGTGGCCGCCAGTTCGGCAGCCCGCTGTCCTGCCATCGGCGTATCGGTCAGATTTTCCAGCGGCAGGACGGCCCAGGGTTGTGCGCCGGACAGCGCCGCAGGCGGCGGCGCAACCTCGATGCCGGCACAGGCACTCAGCCCGAGTGCCACCACAGCCAGCAACAGCAACTGTTTGATGCTTCTCATTTTTGACTCCTCAAAACCGATTCCTAATAAAACCAGCTATAGCGCACCCCGACTTCGGTCACCGGGGAAGACCCCTGGGCCGCCATGTCCTGGTGCTGGTAAAAGAGCGACAAGCGATCACGGCCAAACACCGAGCCCACCACCCCCAGATTGATGCTAGCCCCCCAGCCGGCATGACTGTCGTAGACCGGTCCGGCCTCCAGGTAAGGGCGGAACGCATGGCTGTAGCCCCCCGGCAGATCGGTCCCGAAACTCAGCAGCAGCCCGCTCTGGGTAAAGGTCTGCGGCATGATCTCGGCAGCGGCGCTGGTGCCGGGATTCGGCAACAGCGTGAGTCCCGACGGCGTCACGCTGCCATACGGACTGTACTGACCATGATTGGCGACCAGGTGGGCGGTAAAGTCCGGATAGCCAAAGCGGAATTTGTAGCCGGCATCCAGGCTGGCCTGATACCCCTCCCCCAGGAAGCTGCGATCCTGCAGGTAAAAACGGTCGTATTCAACACGACCGCTGGCAAACCAGCGCCCCTGCTGCCAGCTGCCCCCCAGGGCGGCGAGGTTCTTCATCCCGCCCAGCAGCAAGACACTGGTCTCTTCGGCGTTTTGCGCACTTCCCAGCGCATAGTTCAGAGCACCGCCGCGGATACTGCCCTCCAGGCGCACCTGGGTGATGCCACGCCACCCCTGGCGCGAGGCCACCGTCACGGTCTGGTCAGTATCGATCCCCTGCCAGCGGTAGCCGAGCGAGACCGTATGATCCTGTCCAGGGGCACCGGGCAGCACCGCCGCATCGCTTCGCTGGTTGCGCTGGAGAAATCCCAGCTGCAGGGACTGACGCTCGTCCAGTCGCAGTCCGGCACTCAGCCCGAACTGGTCATAACGCAGTGCGTTCTGGCGCACACTGCGCCAGAACGGCGTGACTGACTGGGCATTGGCCTGCAACTGCTCGCGCAGCGTGGTTTGCAGGCTGTCATTGTCAGGCTGGTGCTGCATGGCTGCGAAGGCAGATGACTGGGCCTCGGCCAGACGTCCGGTCTGCACCATGGCTTCGATGCGGTTTTCCTGAGGTAACTGCCCCCGTTTTTCTGTGAGCAGGCGGTTCAATGCCACGGTGTCCCGGGCCTGCAGGGCCAGTGCCACCTGCGCCTGTGCCGGTTGTGCCAGCCAGTTGAGATAGCGCCGGGTCAGCCAGGACTTCACCAGGGCATGCGCTTCGTGCGATTGCGCCCAGGCCAGCGCCGCATCGTTCACCGCAGGTGGCAGAGGTTCGCCCGCCTGCTGCATGGCCTGACGCAGCAGCGCCAGGCCATGGTCGGCGTCGGTAAACTGGCCGGACAGCGCGACCAGGGCCGGCAACAGGGTCTGGCGTGCGGCGGCGGTTCTGGACCGGGTCAACCGGGCAGGCAGCAGATCGCGCCAGACATGCTGACGCAACTGCCAGGCCGCACCGGGGCGCTGTGCCAGATCCATGGCCTCGGCATAGGCCAGCAACCAGAGCGGATCTCGCTCGCGACCACGCCGGGCCAGGGCAAAGTAATGCAGCGCCTTGTGCGGTTCGCCGAGGGAGAGCCAGGCGGCCGCATAAGCCCCGATCAGACTGGCATCACTCTCGGCCCGCGCCGCAAACCGGGGCAGCAGTTGCCGCAACATGGTGTCCTGTCCCTGAGCAATCAGGCCCCAGATCCAGGCCGCCTGCACGTCACTGCTGCGCGGGGCCAGCCGGGCGGCATGCGACAGGTCAGCCAGTCCGGCGACCGGCTGTCCGCTTTGCAAAGCGTAATCGGAGCGCGCCAGCAGAAAATCGGCACTGCGCTCTGCCTGATGCAGTGCCTCGGGACTCAGACTGTTCAACAGCGTATCGACGGCAGCCAGATCCCCCAGGCTGACATAGGCAGAAATGGACCGGGCCAGAAACGGGATATGGCCGGTTTGCCGATACAGCCGCAGCGCCAGCGGCGCACTCTCGCGCGGGCTGGCCGCCATCGCCTCCAGCAGGTGCTCACCACTGCCGATCCGTGAGTCCGCATCGTTCAGCAGTTGCCGGTCTGCCCGCAGTGCCGCCTCGCGGTCCTGCAACTGACTGGCCATCACGCTATAGGCTTGCCAATACTCCACATCGGCCCCGGTGGCCAGGGGCCGGGCAGCATCGAGTGTAGCCAGACTGGCGGCATACTGTTGCTGGCGGAATTGCCCCTTGGCCAGGGGCAAGGCATAGGCTGGCCGGGGCGCATCAATCTGCATCAGCAGCTGCCAGGTTTGCAGCGCCAGGGCATCGTGGCCGCTGCGCCAGGCCAGGTCGGCCACACGGCGCAGGATCTCGATGCGTTGCGGGCCATTGCTTCTGGCCTGCAGGAAGCTCAGGGCCTGTTCCGGCCGACCCGCCATTTCCTCAGCCCGCACAATCTTGTCGACCAGGCTCAGATCACCCGGACGCTGCCCCAGTTGGTGCCGGTAGAGCTGCAACTGCGCCTCGGTGTCATTCAGGCCCTTGGCCAGGGTTTCCACCTGGCGCCACATCGCTTCATCGCCATGCTGTTGCGCCAGCTGCAGGAACTGCGCCAGTGCCGTGGCCGGATCGCGGTTCCACAGCGCGGCCTGGGCCAGACGCGGCTGCCACAGCGCCGGATCCAGGTGACTGTCCATGGCCAGGCGGGCAATTTTCTGTGCATCGCCGACATTGCCATTGGCCATGAAGACCTGATAGGCCAGATCCAGATCCTGGGCGCTGTGCACCCCGCTTTGATCCAGGCGGCGCACGCTGGGCGCCTCGGCTCGCGCCGGCTCGACGCGCGCCGCCTGGGCGCGCTGCGGCACCGGCTCTCCCGGCAAACGGGAAACAAAGCCGGCTCGCGGCTGAGGCTGGGGATCTGGCAGGGCGGGCGGCGCCGCTTTCAGCAAGCGACGAACATAATCCTCGGCCAAATCCGGCCGGCCGCTGGCCAGAGCCAGTCGGGTCAGAAAACGCAGCGTCTCGGCATCATCCAGCAACTTGCCGGCATGCTGTTCGGCGGCCTGCATGGCCTCGGGCAGCAGGTTGCCCATCTGCAGGGCGCGCAAGCCGGCCAGGAAATCCTGCCGCTGCCGGGCGCTGTCGGTTTCATGTTGCTGGGCAGCAAAGCAGGCACGGGCTGCAGCAAGGTATTGCCGCTGAGCAAGCAGCACCTCGCCGGTCTTGCGCCACCAGTGGGCGGCCCGTGCAGGTTCACGTTGCGCCAGTTGTGCATAGAAGCGTGGCGTCAGATGCTGAACACCCCCCTGACGGGCCGTCTCGGCCAGCGCCTCCAGCTGACTGTTCTGCCATGGCAGCGGCAGGGCTTGCTGTAACAACAGCGCCAGTTCATCGCTGCGCAAGGCGCGCAACTCGGCATCGCGCGCGGAGAAAACGGCGGTTTGCGCCAGGCCGATCTCGATCAGCAGCGCATCCTGACGCGTCGCCGGGTCACGCGAGGCCTTGAGGCGGGCGATCAGGCGATGGGCATCGCCGGCCCGCTGCCCTTTCAGGTATTCACGGGTCAAGGTGCCCAGGACGTCGGGATTATCCGGCTCAACGCGCTGCCAGGCCTCCAGATAGGCAATGGCCAGCTGGTCGGATTGCGGTTGCCCGAGCAAGCGCCCCTGCAGCGAGGTACGCGGGAAGACCAGTGCCAGCAGCAATACCAGCAACAAGGCCAGTCCGGCCAACTGATAGGGCGGCAGCAGCCGCAGTCGCTCAGGCTTGACAGGAGACATCGACATGCACGCTCTGCAGGGTCTGGGTCACCTCGACACCGACCTCCCCCAGACGGAACAAACGACCGTCAGCCGTGGCCTGGCCACTGACAGGCCGATCGTTGACCCTGACCTGGCAAGTGCTCAGGCCGGCCAGGGTGAATTGTGGCGCCACATGCGAGACCAGCTCGAATGACACTCCGGTGGGGGTACGACGGAAATCCTTGATACGCCCGTTGGCACTGGCCAGCCAGACCATCCTGGCGGCCTGGGCCTGCGCCAGAGGCAAAAGACGGAACCGGGCTTCACTGCCGGTCAGATGGACATACACGCCATCCGGACCGGGAAGAAATCCGGCCACCCCCTGGGCAGTCTGCAGGTCGGGGGCCTGGTCTGGGGACAGCCGCACGGTACGCAGTTCGCCGGCAGAGCGGATCAGCCAGTCTTCCCCTTCTTGCGCCACACTGGTCTGCTGCGTATCGAGCATGGTCTGTGCATACTCGGAGACGAAAACCGGGTGGATCGGCTGGCGGGCCACGCCTTGCAGGACGCTGTTGAGTGCCACCAGCGAGGCCTGCTTGGTGCCGGTAAACATGTGGTAGTAAATATCGATGGGCTTGAGCCGGCGCGGGCGCTCGGTCAGTTCGAAGGTTTCCAGCACCCGGCGGTATCCGTAATACGGCCCCTGCCAGAGGTTGGTATAGACCTCTTCGTTCTGATTCGGGGCAAACAGCTGAAAATAGCCGTCTTTCCAGACCCCGTGCGGCGCCACGGCAGTCAGGCTGGGATTGCTGTGGGTCATCAGGGTGTCACCACCGTTCATATTGAACACCCCCGCCTGCTCGGCCTGCTTGAGCGCCACGGCCGGCACCTGACAATCCCCGCTCCACAGCACCACCTTGACCTGTTTACCGGGTGGCGCCATCAGACGGTTGATGCCGGCCACCGAGCCATCGATTTCTCGCGTCAGATTAAAGCGGTAGCCGGGTACATTGATGGACAGACCGTTCACCGAGGGCACGCCCGCCCCTTCCGCCTTGTCATAGTCTGTCGTCGACACCCCCTGGCCGGTCACCTGCATCCAGGGCAAGGGGTGGGTATAGGTATGGCTGGCCATCTCGACATTGGGCAAGTCAAAGATGCGCCGGGCAATGTCGCGCAGCTGCGGGGCAATGGCCGCATTGGGTCCTTCATCACTCACCTCCCCCTCGATGACCGAGACCGTCACCGGCAGCCCATATTGTTTCAGCACCCGGTAGAGCGCTTCACCCGAATAGGTATCGCCGTTAGCGGCGTGAAACTCCACCCGGGAGGCAAACCCGTCACCATCGATGTGCGACATGAACAGGCGCAAACCATTTTCGGTCGTCGGATCGGGGACAGGCATGTCCGGCAGCTTCAGCGCCTGGCGCAGAAATGCGAATGGCTGCAGCACCCAGCGGGTTTGGCCGACCGCATCCATGGCGTAGACGGCGAAGGGCCGCATGACATAACCGCCCCAAGGCATCAGGGCGGCGGCATCCATCGACAGTTCGCCGGATTGCAGATGCAACAGCGAGCGCCCGCCGGCACCGACACGTACCGGCGTGAAGTCTCGCGGATTGGGCAGGGGCGGCATTTCATAGCCGATCAGCGACGGATCGGCATGGGTCACCTGCAGCGGACCATCCATGGCGGCGCCGGCAGGCGTCAGGCCGAGCGTGCGGGCAAACTGGCCGGCGATCGGCATGCCAAAGGTGCCGATGAACACCACGCGCACACCACGATCGATCTGCTGCGTGACCCAGGCTCGCAGCTTTTCGGGATGTTCGACCGGATTATTCAGCCACAGCACCACCCCGGCATAGCGATCCTGCAGCGGGCCCTCGGGCAGGGTATCGCGGTTGATATCGAGATAATCAAGGCGATAGCCCATGTAATTGAGGGGGGTCGACAAATAAAGCACACCGTCCGAGACATTCAGGCTGACCCCGGGCGGCGGGTCTTGCAGCACCAGGACACGGCGCGGCATGGCCTGTCGGGCGCCGATGCCGACACGCTGCAATCCGGGGTCGGTGACATAGGGAATCAGCCCCTGGGACTGGATGCGGGCAACCGTATCGCGCGCGCAGGCAGCATCCTGATCCGGACAATAGTCAATCGCGATCACCGGCAGGTGATATTGCTCGCGCAGCGGTTTCACCTGCGCCATGAGCCAGTCGCGATCCGCCTGGGGAACATCGGTGAATCGTTTGGCGCCCTGATCCCAGCCCTTGTACAAGGACTCAAAGGCCACGGCGTCGGCCAGTTGATGAACCTGCGGCAGAATTTCGAATCCGCGATTGAAGACCAGCCGTGCCTCGGGATAGCGCTGCTTGACGGCACGAATGACCCGTACCAGCCCATCAATCTGCAACTGGCGCTCGCGGTCGTTTTTGGCGATGAGCTGGAAGGCATCCAGGGTATCGAGGAAGAAGCCGCGATAGCCGCGTTGCCACAGCGGGGTAATCACCTGCTCGACAAAGAAAGCCGGCCAGCCGGCGGCAGACTGATCGATGACCAGCGAGTCCCAGGCGTGATTGCCGCCTTTGAGCCAGCTCTTGGGCATGCGTGCGAAGTAGTCACGCTGGCGCGTGACTTCGCCGACGCTGGTATAGGCCAGCCAGTCGGTGTGCGGGGTACGGACCTGACGGGGATTGAAACCGCTGTCCGGCTCGACGACGACATGGTCAAAAGCCGTCAGGGCCTCGAGCGGCAAGGGAGCCGGCCCGTAATAGAAAGCATAGGAAGGCTGGGCAGACGGCCCGGGCGCCGTCGCGGTCGCGGATGCGGGGCGCAGCAGCAGCAGCGCCCCCGACAAAGCCAACACCAATGGCCGCACATAGCGGCTTAACCACCCCTTCGTTTTTTTACTCACGGCTCTCTCTCAGCGCCAATTCTTATTATTTTTTGTTTAAAATGAATATTAATTTACGATATAGTAATAAAGTATTTCAAAAGAAAGCAACAAACAATTTAAATACAAATGTTGCCAATGACAAAAGCATTAATGACAAAATCCTAAAGGTAGCAGGCACTTCATTCAAACAATCTGCCGCTTTACGCAAGAGGCGTGGTAAGGATGTCACACTCCAGTAAAAGGACAGAGACATCCCGGGGTACATCATGATTTCTGTGTACTCCATATGGGCGTAATTACAAGGCGCAGGCGATGCATTGGCTCGACTATAATTTGCGCGGAACAGACAAATAGGGCTTGATGTGCAGCTGACTTCCCCCCCCCTCCCCCCCAAGGCGGTCTCCTGGCTGGCCAGCCATGGCATTGCGACCCGTGCTGACCTGTTGCAGCAGGGCGTGGTGCGTACGTTCCTGCTGTTCAAGGCGGCCGGCCTGCCGGCCGGCAAGCGCCTGCTGTTCGCGCTGGAGGCCGCCGCCCGCGGCGTGCACTGGGATCAGCTCAGCGATCAGGACCGCCGGCAACTGCAGGACAGTCTGGCCACGCACCCGCCGGTACGACTGCCACCGGAGGCGCACGAGGCGGAAGGTTTCATGCGCCAGGCGCTGGCGCTGGCGGCGCGAGCAGCCGACGAGGGAGAAGTGCCGGTGGGGGCCGTGGTGGTGTATCAGGGCGAGGTGATCGGAGAGGGATTCAATCAGCCGATCGGCCGTTCCGATCCCTCGGCACATGCAGAAATGCTGGCCCTGCGCCAGGCCGCTGCCCGGCTGGGCAACTACCGCATGGCCGGCTGCGATCTGTATGTCACGCTGGAGCCCTGCCCCATGTGCAGCGGCGCACTACTGCATGCCCGGGTCGACCGGGTCATGTTTGCCACACCCGATCCGCGTACCGGTGCCGCCGGCAGTGTGGTCAATCTGTTTGCCGAACGGCGCCTCAACGCCCATACCGACTGCTTTGGCGGGATGCTGGCGGAGGAAGCTGGTGCCATGCTGTCGGACTTCTTCCGTACGCGGCGGGAGGCTGAACAATGAAGCCAGGCTGGTTGTGCCTTTGCACGCTGGTACTGGGGATCGCGCAAGCGGCGACACCGGACCCCGACTACATCCTGCAGGAGCAGCAGGCCACACCGTTTACCGTGCTGCACCCGAATCCTCACCGGCATGGTGAGCCGTGGCTGCGCGTCAGCGTGGCAGAGCAGACGCTGACCGCCTATGACGCCATGGGTTTCACCCGGCAGGTCTATCGTGTTTCCACCGCCACCCTCGGCACGGGGGCAAAAGTGGGCAGCTATCAGACCCCACTGGGCTGGCATCAGGTCTGCAGCAAGATCGGGGACGGGGCACCGGCAGATGCCATCATTTACCACCGGGAAGTGACGCCCTGGCGTTACAGCGCCGAGCTGCATGCTGCCTACCCGGACAAGGACTGGATCCTGGCGCGCATTCTGTGGCTGTGTGGCATGGAGCCCGGCAAGAATCAGGGGGGCGATGTCGACAGTCATGATCGCGCCATCTATATCCATGGCGCCGGCTCGCATGTCGCCTTCGGTACCCCCACTTCACGCGGTTGCGTGCGCATGGCGGTCGGAGATGTGGTGCAGCTGTACGACCAGGTACCGCTGGGGATGGATGTGGTGATTGAGCAATGACCGGGAGGTAGAGGCCTCCCGGTATGCATTAACGACGACGGAAGGTCATGCGCAGCAGGGTTTCATCCTTGAGCACCACATGGTGCCAGAGTGCCGCGAGCGCATGCACGCCCACCAGGAAATAAACCGCATTGCCGAGAAACTCGTGCACCTCCTTCACCGTGCCGCGCAGGGCCGGATCAGGATTGACCAGATGGGGCAGTGCCCAGCCAAACAACGCGACTTCGCGTCCACCCGCCTGAGAAAACACCACGCCCGTGATGGGCAACAGGAACATCACCAGATAAAGCAGGCCGTGCAGGGCACTGGCGGCGGCCGTCTGGAGACGAGGACCAATCGGCGCCGGGCCACCAAGGCTGATGCGCGAAGCGACGCGCACCACGGCAAACAGCAACACCAACAGACCGGCATCAATGTGACTGCTGCGCAGCAGATCACGCATCGGCGTACCCTTCGGCCACCAGTCGCGCATTTCGATGAACAGCAGTGCAGCGGCGAACAGCAGGAACATCAGCCAGTGCAGCACGATGGATGCCGGATGATAGTTTTGACGGACCATAATCTCCCCTTTGCATGTGAAGACGGCCGAGCATAGCCCGACCGTCTTAAGCTTATATTATTTGATCAGGCTTCAACGACCGGGATCTTGCCGATGCGGGCACGCCATTCGGCCGGACCGGTCTGGTGCACGGCCTGGCCACAGGAATCGACAGCCACCGTGACCGGCATGTCCTTGACCTCGAACTCGTACACTGCCTCCATGCCCAGTTCCGGGAAGGCCAGCACCTTCGAGGCCTTGATAGCCTTGGAAACCAGGTAGGCGGCACCGCCGACCGCCATCAGATAGACCGCCTTGTTGTCGCGGATGGCCTCGATGGCTGCCGGGCCGCGCTCGGACTTGCCTACCATGCCCAGCAGGCCGGTTTGCTCCAGCATCTGGCGCGTGAACTTGTCCATGCGGGTGGCGGTGGTCGGGCCGGCCGGACCAACGACTTCATCACGAACCGGGTCGACCGGGCCGACGTAATAGATGAAGCGATTGGTGAAGTCCACCGGCAGTTTTTCGCCACGGTTGAGCATATCGGTCATGCGCTTGTGGGCGGCATCGCGACCGGTCAGCAGCTTGCCGTTGAGCAACAGGGTTTCGCCCGGCTGCCAGGAGGCCACTTCTTCGCGGGTGATGGTATCCAGATTGACGCGACGGCCTTTGGAGGCATCGAAGGTCAGCGAAGGCCAGTCTTCCAGTGACGGCGCCGCCAGTTTTGCCGGGCCGCTGCCATCCAGATGGAAGTGCACGTGGCGGGTGGCGGCGCAGTTGGGGATCATGGCGACCGGCAGCGAGGCGGCATGGGTCGGGTAATCCATGATCTTGACGTCCAGCACCGTGGTCAGACCACCCAGCCCCTGGGCGCCGATGCCCAGCGCATTGACCTTCTCCATCAGCTCCAGCCGCAGCTCTTCGACGCGGGTCAGGGTCGCGCCGCTGGCGGCCTTGTCGCGCAGCTCGGCGATGTTCACCGGTGCCATCAGCGACTCCTTGGCCATCAGCATGGCCTTTTCCGGCGTGCCGCCGATACCGATGCCCAGAATGCCGGGCGGACACCAGCCGGCACCCATGGTCGGCACGGTCTTGATGATCCAGTCGACCAGCGAGTCCGACGGATTGAGCATGACGAACTTGGCCTTGTTCTCCGAGCCACCGCCCTTGGCCGCACAGGTCACTTCGATGCCGTCACCGGCGACGATTTCCATGTGAACCACCGCCGGGGTGTTATCACGGGTGTTCTTGCGCGCGCCGGCCGGATCGGACAGCACCGAGGCCCGCAGCTTGTTGTCCGCGTCGGTATAGGCACGACGCACCCCTTCGTTGACCATCTCCTGCACGCTCAGGGTGGCATCCCACTGGACATTCATGCCGACCTTGAGGAAGACCAGGGCAATGCCGGTATCCTGGCACAGCGGCCGGTGACCTTCGGCACACATACGGCTGTTGATCAGGATCTGTGCCATGGCATCGCGCGCGGCGGGGCTTTCTTCGCGCTCGTAGGCTTCGGTCAGGGCCTTGATGTAGTCAACGGGGTGGTAGTAGCTGATGTACTGGAAGGCATCGGCGATGCTCTGGATAAAGTCATCCTGGCGGATAAGGGTCATGGGGCTTTCTCGCAGTTCAGATAGACTTGAAATGAGGCCGCACGGCAGCTGGCGCGTGGCCGGTCAATCCCGGATTGTAGCACCATGCGCCAGGCACGGCGCCGCTTCGTCTTGCGTTCGTCATGCGTTTTTTGCATTCAGGGATACGCGCATTCATGCCAAGAGAATGGCATGCCGTTCACGGTGAGGGCAAAAGCCCGCTATGCTGGAAGCATCCTCCTCTGATGGATGTGGTATGAACCGCTTTGATTTCACCGCCCCGCCCTTTGACAGCCTCACGCCGGCCGAGCGTCAGGAGCTCGAACAGAGCGCGGATATCGTCTATTTCGCCGCGGACAGCCTGATCATGGGTCCCGGACAGTCTATTGATGCCCTGTATGTGGTGATCAAGGGCGTGGTCTGCGAGCTGGCCGACGAAGAGGTGTTGTCGCGTTATCGGCAGCAGGACAGCTTTGATGCCCGAGCCATGGTGGCGGGTCAGGGACCGCATCGCTTTGTCGCCGAAGAGGAGTGCCTGCTGTTTGCCCTGCCCCGTGAACAGGTGCTCTCGCTGACCGAGCGCAATCCGGCTTTTGGTGCCTATTTTTACTCCAGCGTGTCGAAAAAAATGGGCGCACTGGCCCAGCGTACCGGAACGCGCGAGTTGCAGACCCTGCTGACCGCCACCGTGCGCGATGTCGGCTGCCGGTCGCCGGTGTTTGTCGAGGGCAGCCAGAGCATTCGCGATGTCGCCGCCACCATGAAGCAGCAACGCAGCAAATCGGTCCTGGTGCGGGAAGGCAGCCGGCTGGGGATTTTCACGACCACCGATTTTCGCGACATCATTCTGGAGGGCGTGCCGGTCGAAGCTGCGGTGGCCGAGCATTGCCAGTTCGAGCTGCTGTGTATCGACATTGATGATTTCCTGTTTGACGCGCTGCTGCTGATGACGCGCCGCAATCTGCGGCGCCTGGTCGTCCGGGAGCAGGGCGAACCGGTCGGCCTGCTGTCCCAGGTCGACGTGTTGTCCTATTTTTCCAACCACTCGCACCTGATCGCCCAGCGGCTGGAGCGTGCCGGCAATCTGGAAGAGCTGGCCCAGGCCGCCGGCCAGATCACGCGCCTGGTGCAGATCCTCTCCGGTCACGGGGTCCGCCCGCCGCAACTGGGGCGGTTGGTACAAACGCTCAACAGCCGCCTGTTCAGCCGGACCTGGCAACTGCTGGCGCCGGCCGAGCTGTTTCAGGCCAGCTGCCTGCTGGTGATGGGGTCGGAGGGCCGTGGCGAGCAGATTCTCAAGACCGACCAGGACAATGCGCTGCTGCTGCCGGATGAGACCGATTTTCCCATGCTGGAAGCGGTCTGCGAGGCCTTCTCGGCAGCGCTGGCCCGCTTTGGCTACCCGCCCTGCCCCGGCAAGATCATGGTCAACAACCCGGACTGGCGCCTGACGCGCCAGGCGCTGCGCGAGCGCATCCGTCAGTGGATCAATCAGCCCAGTGGCGAGGGCATGTTGCAGCTGGCGATCTTTGTCGACGCCGAGGCGATCTGCGGCGACAGCCACCTGCTGCAGGAAGGGCGTCACTATCTGCAGCGCCTGCTGAAGGATGACGCCGGCTTCCATGCCCGTTTTGCCCTGGCAATCGAGCAGTTCGATACCCCGCTCGGTCTGTTTGCCAAACTGCAGACCCGTGAGCGCGATGGGCGGGAATGGCTGGATTTGAAAAAGGGCGGGATTTTCCCCCTGGTACACGGCCTGCGGGCCCTGGCGCTGGAGCACGGCATCGAGGAGCCTTCGAGTCAGGCGCGTGCCACCCGTCTGGCAGCCGCCGGACATCTGGACCCGACACTGGCCAGCGACATTCAGGAGGCCCTGTCTTTCCTGCTGCAACTGCGACTGCAACATGGTCTGCAACAGCTGGAGCGTCAAATGCCGGTCGACAACCTGATCGAGCCCGCAGCCCTGTCGACCCTGGAGCGCGACTTGCTCAAGGATGCGCTGGCGGTGGTCAAGCGCTTCAAGACCCATCTGCGTCACCACTACCGGCTGGGGAGTCTGTGATGCTGCGCGCCCTGCAACAGGCATGGCGCAGGCGGCAAGTGAATGATCCGGCCTGGCTGCGCCTGTTCGAGGAACATGACAGCGAATGTGTCAGCCTTGACTGCGAGACCACCAGTCTCAATGTGGCAGAGGCGGAGTTGCTGTCGATCGGTGCCGTCAGGGTACGCGGCAACCGCATTCTGTGCAGCGAGTCGCTGTCGCTGCTGGTACGGCCGCAACAACCGCCGGGCAAGGAAAACATCCAGGTGCACGGCCTGCGGCCCTGCGATGTCGATCAGGGCTTTCCGGCAGAAGAAGCCGTGCTGCGGCTGCTGGACTTCATCGGGGGTCGCCCGCTGCTGGGCTATTACCTCGAATACGATGTGGCCGTCCTCAACAAGGTGGTGAAGCCCCTGATCGGCTGCACGCTGCCGCAGCGACAGATTGAGGTCTCCGGCCTGTACTACGACTACAAGCTGCGGCAGCATCCGGAAGGCTATATTGACCTGCGGCAGGCACAACTGCATGCCGAACTGGGCGTGCCGCAATGGCCGCGCCACGACGCCCTGAATGATGCCATCAGTGTCGCCATGCTTTACCTGGCACTACGCCAGCGCGGAGCCGGCTGAGTCGATTCTGCTGTTCACGCCAGATTGTGCTGACTCTCGGCTGCATCGCCAAACTTTTCCCGTTTCGGGGCAGTCATCCCCTGATCGGCCCGAACGGGCCATTTCCCGAGCCTGTTGAAAGAACGCGGCCAGCATGATGCCGGCCGGTTCGGATCACGGCCATGACACCATGCCAGTACCCGATTCTCCTCTCTTTCGCCCGCAGGCCGTGGCGGCACAGGCGGAACAGTTGCTCGGCCGTCCGAGTGGCCTGTTGCCGGTTCGCACAACCCTTCTGGTCTACCTGCTGGCGGCATTGGCCACCCTGACCCTGGCCTGGCTGTACGCCAGCAGTTATACCCGGCGCGTGACCGTCAGCGGCGATATCCAGCCGGGGGATCAGGTCTTGCGGCTCTATCCGGCACAATCGGGGGTGGTGCTGCAACGTCACGTACAGCAGGGCGAACGCGTGCAGGCCGGTCAGTTGCTGTTCACCCTGAGTGCAGAGCGCCACAGTGACGGCAGCCCGACCCAACAGCGTATCAGTGCCGCCCTGCAGGCACGGCTGCAATCGCTGCACGCCAGCATGGCCGCCGGCAAGCGTCTGGGCGCACTGCAGCTATCCGACCTGCAGCGCCGTCTGACACTGCTGGGCGCGGAAGCCAGCCGCGCCGAACAGGAGAGCGCCCTGCTCAGGCAGCAGCTCGAGCTGGCGCGCCAGACTCAGCAACGCTTTGCACAACTGGCCAGCGCCGGCTTTGTCTCGACCGTGCAACAACAACAAAAAGAGCGCGAGCGACTGGAGGCCGAGCGCCAATGGCAGGCGCAACAGCGACTGTTGACTACCCTGCAGCGGGATCGGGCCGCCCTGCTGGCCGAACTGCATGCCCACCCCCTGCGCGAGCTGGATCAACAGCTGAGCCTGGGCCGGGCGGCAGAGGCGCTGGCACAGGAACTGGCCCAGCATCAGGCCGGGCATCGATGGCAAGTCCTGGCACCGCGAGCCGGGGTACTGGCCGCCATCAATGCCACGCAGGGCGCACCAGTCAGTCCCTCCCTGCCGCTGGGCCTGCTGGTGCCGGCCGATGCCGGCCTGGAGGCCCATCTGTATGCCCCCAGTCGGGCCATCGGCTTTATTCGGCCCGGCACCGCGGTCAAGTTGCGGCTGGATGCCTTTCCCTACCAGAAATTCGGCCATGTCCACGGCACGGTGCTGACGGTGGCCCAGTCGGCGCTGCAACCACAGGAAATCGAGGGGCAGGGCCAAAGCCGCGAAGCGCTGTACCGCATCCGTGTCCGGCTGCAAGGCAATACCATCCGCGCCTATGGCCAGCCCATGCCGCTGTTGCCGGCCATGCGTCTGGAGGCCGATCTGTTGCTGGATACCCGTCGCCTGTACGAATGGGCGCTGGAACCCCTCTACAGCGTGAGTGGCAAATGGTGAGCCTGCCTCGCGACTTACTCAGGCAGGCGCGTCTGCCACTCTATCTGCAAAGCGAGGCGGCCGAATGCGGGCTGGCCTGTCTGGGCATGATTGCCGCCTATCATGGTCATCGCGCCGACCTGCCTTCCTGGCGGCAGCGTTTCACCACTTCGCTCAAGGGCGCGACCCTGGCCGATCTGATCCGCATGGCCGACCAGATCGGGCTGGCGGCACGCGCCTTGCGGCTGGAGCCGGCCGAAATGGCTCAGTTGCCCTTACCCTGCATCCTGCACTGGGAAATGAATCATTTCGTGGTGCTGGCCGGGGTCGACCGGCACGGGGTATGGCTGCACGATCCGGCACAGGGCAGGCGCCGGCTGAACTGGCAGGAGGTCGACCGCAGCTTCAGCGGTGTGGCGCTGAGTCTGACCCCGACCGAGACGTTCCGCCCCCTGGTGCAAGCGCAGCGCTTTCCCTGGCGACAGTGGCTGTCGGGTTTCGACGGACTCGCGCATGCCGTGCTGCAGGTGTTCGTGCTGGCCTTGCTGCTGGAGTTGCTCGGGCTGCTGGCGCCGCAATTCACCCAGTGGCTGATCGACGGCGTGCTGCTCAGTGCCGATCAGGAGATGCTGCACGTGCTGGTCAGCGGTTTTCTGCTGGTGCTGCTGGGCGAGGTCGGTATCGCGGCATTGCGCGCCTGGAGCGTGCTGCACATCAGCCACACCCTGGGTCTGCACTGGCATCTGAGAGTATTCCACCATCTGTTGCGCCTGCCGCTGTCCTACTTCGAGAAGCGTTTCATCGGTGATATCAGCGCTCGGTTCGGCAGTATCGCCGCCATCCAGAAAACCCTGACCAGCCAGTGCATCGAGGCGGTACTGGACGGACTGCTGGCCCTCGGCACCGGCACCCTGATGCTGCTCTATAGCCCGCCCCTCGCGCTGATTTCGCTGGCCAGCCTGGGCGGCTATGCACTGCTACGCTTCCTGGGCCAGCGCCCGCTGCGCGAACGTCACGAACGAGAAATCGTACGCCAGGCCCGGCAGGAAGGACATTTTCTGGAGAGCCTGCGCGGCATGCAGGCGATCAAGCTGTTTCAGCGCCAGGCAGAACGGCAATCGGTGTGGAGTAATCTGCTGGTCGAGCAAATCCATGCCGCGATGCAGACCGATCGCGCAGACATTCTCTACCGCAGCCTGCAGCGCCTGCTCAGCGGGCTGGAGTACGCCGCCCTGCTGTGGTTTGGCGCCGGACTGGTGCTCACCCAGCAGTTTTCCGTCGGCATGTTCATGGCCTTTGCCGCCTATGCCGCCCAGTTTTCGCAGCGTACCAAGGGATTGATCGACAAGGGGGCGGCGCTGGCCATGCTGCGCCTGCAAGGCGAAAGACTGGCCGATATCATCCTTTGCACGCCCGAAGCTGAAACACTGCCGGGATCTTCCCTGCCCGCCAGTACCAGCATCGAGTTGCGCGATGTCTGGTTCCGACATGATGAGCAGTCACCGTGGATTTTGCAGGGGGTGAATCTGAGGATTGCCGATGGCGAGTCCGTCGCACTGACCGGCCCGAGCGGCTGCGGGAAAAGTACCCTGCTGAAATTGCTGCTCGGCATGCTGACACCAACACGTGGCGAAATGCTGATCGGCGGGGTGCCCTGGACGCAGATCGGCACTCACGGCGTACGCACGCTGTGTGGCACGGTAATGCAGGATGATCAGCTGTTTGCCGGCTCGTTGCTCGACAACATCACCTTCTTCGACCCGAGTCCGGATATCGCGCGGGCGGAACACTGCGCCCGGCTGGCGGCCATCCACGATACCCTGGCGGCGATGCCGATGGGCTATCACACGCTGTGCGGCGACATGGGGTCGGTGCTGTCAGGCGGACAGAAACAGCGCCTGTTGCTGGCGCGGGCCCTCTACAAGCAACCGCGCATCCTGTTGCTGGACGAAGCAACCAGCAGTCTGGACACCCCACTGGAACAGCAGGTCAACCAGGCGGTGGCCACCCTGAAGTTGACCCGGCTGATCGTGGCACACCGACCGGAAACCATCGCTTCGGCCGATCGGCACGTGATGCTCGGGGTGGACATGCCGGCCGACACGACCGACGCTCAGATCCCGCCGGTAAGCTGATACATCTGTCCCGGATGCCACAGCACGGCCAGCGATGCCACCTGCCGTTCGGTACGCGTGGTACGAAACACCACCAGACAGGGCTCTCTGGTACTGATGGACAGCCGAGAGGCGATGTCCTTGCCGGGCAGACGTGCCTCGACCGCATATTGCGCCCCGATCAGCGGCGCCACCATCGACAGATAGGCGCTCGGGGTCTGCTGCCTGAAACTTTGCTCAAGATAATGTGGCGCGACGGAGGGATTGACCAGACGGTCTTCGACCTGAATCGGCACCGCGTTCTCGCGATGGACAATCAGGGAGCGGAACAAGGGTTCGCCGGGTTCGATGCCGAACAGGGCCGCCTGTTCAGCCGTCGCCGTCACCGCCTCGAGCAACAGCAGCTCACTGTCGTGGTGGTGACCGCGCTCGGCGATTTCGTCGG
Organism: Paludibacterium sp. B53371; assembly: GCF_018802765.1. NCBI lineage: Bacteria > Pseudomonadati > Pseudomonadota > Betaproteobacteria > Neisseriales > Chromobacteriaceae > Paludibacterium > Paludibacterium sp. B53371. The sequence continues at coordinate 738,220 of NZ_CP069163.1, read as the reverse complement.
CAATATTGCGGATTTCGAGCAGCGAGGTATGGACGCGGGGGGGCGCCACATAGGTGCCGGAGCCGCGCCGGCGGACCAGCACGCCGGCCTGGGTCAGGTCCTGCAGGGCGCGATTGACCGTCATGCGCGCCACACCAAAATCACGGGCCAGGGTCTGCTCGGGCGGAATCGCCTCCCCCACTCCCCACTCGCCGGCGGCAATGCGCTCCAGCAGATCCTGTTTGATCTGCTGATAGCGGGGCGTAGCATTTTTGTCAGCGGATGTCATTGTCTTGAACCAAATTTGTCTATACAGCTTCTCAAGTCGGACCGACTCACCTATATTAGTCTATACAAATCACGACATGGAGGAGAACCAATGTCCCGCACCGATTCCCGTTTCGACCCGTCGCGCCAGATCCGCGCCCCGCGTGGCAGCGAACTGTCCTGCAAAAGCTGGCTGACCGAAGCCGCCTATCGAATGATACAGAACAATCTGGACCCCGAGGTGGCGGAAAACTCGCAAGCGCTGGTGGTGTATGGCGGCATTGGCCGTGCTGCACGCAACTGGGAGTGCTATGACCAGATTCTGGCCACACTGCGCCGTCTGAATGATGACGAAACCCTGCTGGTGCAGTCCGGCAAACCGGTCGGGGTCTTCCGCACCCATGCCGATGCACCGCGGGTGCTGATCGCCAACTCCAATCTGGTGCCGCACTGGGCCAACTGGGAGCATTTCAACGAGCTGGATCGCAAGGGGCTGATGATGTATGGCCAGATGACGGCCGGCAGCTGGATCTATATCGGTACCCAGGGCATTGTGCAGGGTACTTACGAAACCTTTGCCGAAGCCGGCCGGCAACACTATGGCGGCGATGGCAACCCGTGGCAGGGCCGCTGGATCCTGTCCGCCGGCCTGGGTGGCATGGGGGGCGCCCAGCCACTGGCCGCCAGCTTCGCCGGCGCCACGTCGCTGATGATCGAGTGCCAGCAGTCGCGCATCGATTTCCGCCTGCGCACCCGCTATCTGGACAAACAGGCACGCGATCTTGAGCACGCGCTGGAACTGATCGCGCACCACACCAGCCGTGGCGAGGCCATTTCCATCGGCCTGCTGGGCAATGCCGCCGAAATACTGCCTGAGCTGGTTCGCCGCGCCAGAGAAGGCGGCCTGAAGCCGGACCTGGTGACCGACCAGACCTCGGCCCATGACCTGATTCACGGCTATCTGCCGGCCGGCTGGACGGTCGAGCAGTGGCTGGAAGCACAAAAGGATCCGGCGCGTCACGACAGCCTGCGCCAGGCTGCAGCCCAGTCCTGCGCCGCCCATGTTCAGGCCATGCTGGACTTCCAGACCATGGGCATTCCGGTCACCGACTATGGCAACAACATCCGCCAGGTCGCCTTCGACCAGGGGGTAAAGAACGCCTTTGATTTCCCGGGTTTTGTCCCCGCATATATCCGCCCCTTGTTCTGCGAGGGCAAGGGCCCGTTCCGCTGGGTGGCCCTGTCCGGCGATCCGGAAGACATCAAGAAAACCGACGACAAGCTGCGCGAACTGTTCCCGGAGAACAAGGCCCTGCATCGCTGGCTGGATATGGCAGAAGAACGCATTGCCTTCCAGGGCTTGCCTTCCCGTATCTGCTGGCTCGGACTGGGTGAGCGCCACAAAGCCGGTCTGGCCTTCAACGAGATGGTGGCACGAGGCGAGCTCAAAGCACCGATCGTGATCGGCCGCGACCATCTGGACACCGGCTCGGTAGCCAGCCCGAACCGCGAGACCGAATCCATGCGCGATGGCTCGGACGCCGTCTCCGACTGGCCGCTGCTCAATGCCCTGCTCAACACCGCCGGTGGCGCCACCTGGGTCTCGTTGCACCATGGCGGCGGCGTCGGCATGGGCTTCTCGCAACATTCGGGGGTGGTGATTGTCGCGGATGGCAGTCAGGCCGCCGCCCAACGCCTGGAACGTGTATTGTGGAACGACCCCGGCACCGGCGTGATGCGTCACGCGGATGCCGGCTATGACATCGCCCAAGACTGCGCGCGCAAGATGCATCTCGATCTGCCGATGCAGGGAGACAAGTAATGCGTACCCTGACTCTGAAACCGCAACAACTGACCCTCAAAGACCTTCGTGCCATCTGGCAGGGAGAAGTACAACTGGCGCTGGACCCGGCCGCCTGGCCGGCCGTGGAGGCCTCGCATGCCGCCGTGGCGGCCATCGTGGCGCGCGGCGCGCCGGCATATGGCATCAATACCGGCTTCGGCAAGCTGGCCAGTACCCAGATCGAAAATGCCCAGCTGGCCCAACTGCAGACCAACCTGATCCGCTCGCATTCGGTGGGGGTCGGTGCACCGATGGAAGACCGGGTGGTACGGCTGATTCTGGCCACCAAGATTGCCAGCCTGGCCCGCGGCGTCTCCGGCATCCGTCGTTCGGTGCTGGAGAGCATGCTGGCCGCCTATAACGCCGGCATTGTGCCGCTGATTCCGTCCAAGGGATCGGTCGGCGCCTCCGGCGACCTGGCACCGCTGTCTCACATGACCCTGGCGCTGATGGGCGAAGGCCGGGTGCGGGTCAACGGCGAAGAAATGCCCGCCGACGCCGCGCTCAAGGCCGCCGGCATCACCCCGATTGCGCTGGCGGCCAAGGAAGGTCTGGCGCTGATCAATGGCACTCAGGCTTCGACGGCGCTGGCGCTGCAGGGCCTGTTCCTGGCTGAACGAGTCTTTGCCTCGGCCATTGCCGCCGGCGCCCTGACCGTCGACGCGGCCAAAGGATCGGATGCGCCGTTTGACGCCCGTATCCACGCCGTGCGTGGCCAGCCGGGCCAGATGGCCGTGGCGGAGCACTATCGCGAGTTACTCGCCGGCTCGGCCATCCGCCAGTCGCATCTGGTCGGTGATGACCGGGTGCAGGATCCGTATTCCCTGCGTTGCCAGCCCCAGGTGATGGGTGCTTGCCTCGACCTGATGCGCCAGGCTGCCCGCACGCTGGAAATCGAAGCCAATGCCGTCTCGGACAACCCGCTGATCTTCGAAGAGCAGAACGGCCACATCGTGGTGTCCGGCGGTAACTTCCATGCCGAACCGGTCGCCTTCGCCGCCGATACCCTGGCCCTGGCCATCGCCGAAATCGGTGCGCTGTCGGAGCGTCGCATTGCGCTGCTGATCGATGCCAGCCTGTCCAAGCTGCCGGCCTTCCTGGTGCCGAACCCGGGCCTCAACTCCGGCTTCATGATCGCCCACGTCACTGCCGCGGCACTGGCCTCGGAAAACAAGTCACTGGCGCACCCGGCCAGCGTCGACAGCCTGCCGACCTCAGCCAACCAGGAAGACCATGTCAGCATGGCCACCTTTGCCGGACGCCGGCTGACCGACATGGCGCAGAACACCGCCCACATCGTCGGCATCGAGCTGCTGGCAGCAGCCCAGGGCATTGATTTCCAGCGCCCGCTCAAGAGCTCGGATAAACTGGAAGCAGTGCATGCGCAGTTGCGTGCCGAAGTACCGTTCTACAGTGAGGACCGCTATCTGGCCCCCGATCTCAACGCGGCGCAACAGATGGTGCTGTCGGGCAAGTTCGATTTCGCCGCCCACCACCTGCTGCCCTCAATCGAATAGTGGAGCGCCATGAACCCCAAACCGAAACTTGCCTGCAGCGGCTTCAACCGGGACCACTGGCACGGACGCTGTGATCAGGAAGAGTCCGGCTTTGCCCGCCGCTGGCATGAAGAAATCAGCGAAGTGAACGACACCCGTCCGGGTGTCGCGCTGGTCGGCTTTGCCTGCCATGCCGGCGTCGTTCGCAACCACGGACGCGCCGGGGCCGAGGCCGGCCCGCGCGCCCTGCGCCGGGCACTGTCCAATGTACCGCTCAGCGGCCCCTGCGCACTGTACGATGCCGGCGACGTCTTTTGTCACGGCGACCAGCTGGAAGCCGCGCAGGAAGCCTTTGCCCATAGTGTCAGCCACCTGCTGGTCAACGGCCACCGTGTCATCGGGCTGGGCGGCGGGCATGAAATTGCCCTGGCCAGCTTCTCCGGCCTGCTCAATGCCTGCCAGCAAGGCGGCGAAGCCAGACCGAAAATCGGCATCGTCAATTTCGACGCCCACTTCGACCTGCGCGCCGGAGCACGGGGCAGTTCCGGCACGCCCTTCCGGCAGATCAGCGAGCGCTGCGCCCGGGATGGCGTCGACTTCAACTACCACTGCTTCGGCATTTCCCGCTTTGCCAATACCGCGGCGCTGTTTGCACGGGCGCGCGAACTGGGGGTGCAGTGGCGCGAGGACGAACAGCTGACCCTGCTGGACCTGCCGGCGGCACAGGCAGAATTGCAGGCGTTCGCCGCCTCGGTCGACCATCTCTACCTGACCATTTGTCTGGACGTGCTGCCGCCGGCGCTGGCGCCCGGCGTCTCGGCACCGGCCGCTCGCGGCGTCGAACTGGCGGTACTGGAGCCGCTGCTGGACACGGCGGTGGCCAGCGGCAAGCTCAAGCTGTTCGATCTGGCCGAGCTGAATCCGGAGCTGGATCAGGACATGCGTACCGCGCGGATTGCCGCCCGCCTGGCGGCCAGGGTCATGGAGGGCTGGAGCCACCATGACGCGTGACGGAGTCATCGACAATGTCAATCTGGCCACCTTCGATGCGGCAGGTTACGGAGAAATGAAGGAAGCGGCCATCGCCTGGCGGGATGGCCGCATTGCCTGGCTCGGGCCACAGGTCGAACTGCCGGGCGAGTTCATGGACCTGCCGCATTACCACGGCCAGTCGGGCTGGCTGACGCCCGGGCTGATCGATTGCCACACCCATATCGTCTACGCTGGCAACCGCGCCGGCGAGTTCGAAGCACGGCTGCATGGCGCCAGCTATCAGGAAATTGCGCTGCGCGGCGGCGGGATTGCTGCCAGTGTGCGTGCCACCCGGGCCGCCAGTGAGGAACAATTGCTGGCACAGAGCCTGCCCCGCGTCGATGCCCTGCTGTCCGAGGGCGTCTGTACACTGGAAATCAAATCGGGTTACGGGCTGGATCTGGCCAGTGAGCGGCGCATGCTGCGGGTGGCACGACGGATCGGCGAAGAACGGCCGGTCAGCATCCGGACCACCTTTCTCGGCGCGCATGCCCTGCCACCGGAATTCGCCGGTCGCGCCGACGACTACATCGATCATCTGTGTCAGACCATGCTGCCGGCCCTCGCGGCCGAAAAGCTGATCGACGCGGTCGACGCCTTCTGTGAAAACATCGCCTTCTCGCCAGCTCAGGTCGAGCGCCTGTTCAGCACGGCACGCCAGCTTGGCCTGCCGGTCAAGCTGCATGCCGAACAACTGACCAATCAGGGCGGCGCGGCCCTGGTCGCCCGGCACCAGGGATTGTCAGCCGACCATCTGGAATGGCTCGATGCAGACGGAATCGCCGCCATGCGCGAGGCAGGGACTGTGGCCGTACTGCTGCCTGGGGCCTTCTACTTCCTGCGCGAAACCCGCCTGCCGCCTGTCGAGGCGCTGCTGGCAGCCGGCGTGCCGATTGCGCTGTCGACCGACTGCAATCCTGGTACCTCGCCACTGACCTCCCTGCTCACCACCGCCAACATGGGGGCCGTGCTGTTCCGGCTGACACCCCAGCAGGCGCTGGCCGGCATTACCCGCCATGCCGCGCACGCGCTGGGACTGACAGACCGAGGGCGACTGGCCGTCGGCATGCGGGCCGATCTGGCACTCTGGGATATCCAGTCGCCGGTGGACCTGGTCTACCACCTCGGCCAGCGACCATTGCGCGCCTGCTGGGCCGATGGCACCTTGCGGCCAGCCTCATGACACTGCGCCGGTTCGGGCCAGCCGATTTTCGCCGCATGCCCTGGAAGAACGGCGGCGGCGAAACCCTGCAACTGGCGATCTGGCCGCCAGAAGCCGATCTGGAGGACTTCGACTGGCGCATCACCAGCGCCAGCGTCAGCAGCGACGGTCCGTTTTCGACTTTCGTCGGCATCGACCGCTCGCTGGCGGTACTGGCCGGCGGAGACTTGCTGCTGAACATCACCGACCCGGCAGGGCGTCTGCCGCAGCGTGTCCTGCTGCACCCCGGCGAGCAACTTGACCAGTTTGCCGGCGAAGTACCGATTGTCAGCCAGCGCCGGCAAGGCCGCCTGCTGACCGACTTCAACGTCATGACCCGCCGCGATCGCTACCGGCACCAGCTGCAGAAACTGCAACTGGATGGCAGCCTGTCGCTGAGCGAGACCTCCTGGATGGTGTATCTGACTGATGGCTGCCTGTGTGCCGGAGCGCCGCCACAGACCATTGGGCAGGGTGAGCTGCTGTGGGGACAGGGCCCGGCCATCCTGCAAGGCAGGGCGGAAGGCTGGCTGGTGCATCTGATCGCGCTGTCCGCCGGCCATCCCTGAACGCCATGGGCTGCCGTGCTACTTGAACTCGAACAGCGGGTGCCCCTGCCACATCTGCATCAATAGCCGCGGGCTGAGCGCATCGTGAATGGCCGGCAGCGTCAGGGCCAGCGAGGCGCCGACAAAGTCGGGCAGAAACTGCTGCATGCGCGACAGATCCAGCCGCAAGTCCAGATCGCGAAAGGGAAAGAATTCGCGCGCCTGCAGCTTGCGCCGCGCGGTATCGACCATGATCACCTCGGGCTGCAGATCCGCCACACCAGCCAGCAGCGCCACATAGTCGATGATGCGCATCATTCCCTGCTGCGAACCGCAATTGAGCACCAGGAACCCGGTCGGCAACTTGTGCAGCTGATCAATGATGCGCGCAACCTCGCCTACCTCAATGAAATGCAGCCAGGTATTGCCTTCGTTGGGCATGTAGATCGGCTTGCCGGCATGCATGCGGCCCCATAACAGGGTTTCCCGCTCCAGCGGATTGCCCTGACCATAGAGATAGGGCGGGATCAGCACGCTGACCCGACGGCTGCTGCGATGGGCCTGTACCTGATAATAGGCATCAATCTCTGCCTTTTCCCTGCCGTAGCTGCCCCAGGCGCTGCCACCATTGCGCAGCATGACCTCCCGGTACGGGGCCCGGGCTTCATCGGCATAGACCGAGGCGGAACTGATATGCACCCAGTGCCCGACATGGGGCGCCAGGATTTCCCAGGCCAGACGCGCCTGCCTCAGGGTATAGCAGCAGGTATCAATGAGCAGATCGGTATCGGCCAGCTGGGGGGCCACGGCCTGGAGTGCGTGCGGATCATGGCGATCCGCCACCAGTTGACGACATTTGTCCTGCGGGCGTCGGCCACGGTTGACCAGCGTGACCTCATGCCCTCTTTGCGAAAAATATCGGGCAATGCGTTTGCCGAGAAACACGCTGCCGCCAAGGATAGCGACCTTCATGCAACATCCTGCTCCAGATTCTGAGAAACCGGCCAGGCAGAGGCATGGCCGGGCATAGACCATACCATTTGCATGTAAATTTCGCCTCCGCGAGAATACTTAGCTGGAAGACAGTTCAGTAAAGACAAGAAATCGAAAAAAAAGCAAAAACTCTAATTAAATATTGAATACCGTCGAAATAAAACATTCATCATGACCCGTGCAGGCCAGATGCGGCGACCAAGACGGTACTCAAATGATCGGGGAATCAGCAAGACGGGCGTAAAGCAGATAGTCGCGGGGGACACCGCGCACCCGGCGGAAATGGCGCAACCGGCCTTCCAGGACAAAACCGCATTTTTGCAGAACACGGGCGGATGCCGGATTGCTCTCCAGCGCGGTACCCTGGATGCGCCCATAGCCGCGCAGCCGGAACCCCCACTCAGTCACGGCCTGGCAGCAGGCGCTCGCCCAGCCTTTCCCCCAGGCCTCTGCTGCGAACTCATAGGCAATTTCCGCCGTGCCATGGTGCGAGGAAATCGTGTGAAAGCCGATGGTGCCGACCAGCGCCTGGTCGGCTTGCCGCAGCACGGCAAAACGGATCGGAGAATCCGGCGTGGTGGCCAGGCAATCCTGCACCAGAGGATCGAGATCGCGACTCGAGGCCAGGGCTCAACTGGTGTGCCTGGTCACTCGCTCGTCCGACAGCAGACGGAACCAGGCATCGATCCAGCTGCCGCAGACACAGCGCATCACAGACTGGCACGGGAGGCTCATGAATCAGCATTTCCCCCCCCGGCGCTGGTCGGCGTGCCCTGATGAAAACGCATTTGCCAGCCTTGCGGCCCCTTGAGCCACAAAGAGCTGCGCAGGGTATGACGCCCCACATGCCCCTGCTCATCCCGCTCACTGGAACGGTAGGTCAGCAGCGCAGCGGTTTCGGTCGCCCACTGCAGGGCAAAATCACAGGCCACGATCTCTCGGCGGACAGAGGCCCCCGACAGCCAGGGCAAGGCCTCAACTCGCCGCACCAGGCCGCCGGAGCGGCCAAACTCGAGAAAATCGCCATGCAGCAAGGCGGCCAGCACCCCCGGCTGCGCCGGATCCTCTGGCCGATGCAAGGCACACTCCAGAGAGGAGAGCAGGCTCAGCAACGTTTGATCAGTCATGCAGGCAAGCTATCACATGACAACAACATTGCAAACCCACCCTACCCGACTACAAGCGGAAACGCGATACGCTCTCCTGCAGGGTATGAGACAGTTGCTCCAGACTGGCGACCTGGTCGGCAGTGCGCGCCATGGATGCCCGGGTCTCTTCGACCCCCGAAGCAATCATCTCGACCTGCTGGGCGATGCTGGAGCTGGCCAGACTTTGCTCCCGGGTAGAAGCCGCCACATCCTGCACTCGGGCCAGGGCCAGCTGCATGCCACTGCGGATCTGCTGCAGCAGCTGGGCCGTGCCGTTCGACAGCTCAACCCCCTCATCCGCCTGCGGTACCGAACCTTGCAGCATGACCACTGCCGTCTGGGTTTCCTGCTGGATGCCGTGAATCATTTGCTCGATTTCCACCGTGGCGCGTGCGGTGCGTTCAGCCAGACCGCGCACCTCGTCGGCCACAACCGCAAAGCCACGCCCCTGCTCGCCGGCCCGTGCCGCCTCAATGGAGGCATTGAGCGCCAACAGATTAGTCTGGGCAGCAATCTCCTTGATCACGGCGGTAATGGTGCCAATCTGATCGGCCCGGGAGACCAGACCACTGACGCTCTCGGTGGCGCCCCGCGAGGTCGTCAGCACTTCCTGAATCTTGCTGACCACCGACAGGGCGCGTTCCTCACCACTTTTTGCCTGCTCGGCGGCTGCCTGGGAGTCCCCTTCGCTGTCCCGGGCATTGTCGGCAATATGATTGACGGCAACCGTCATCTGCTCCATCGCGGCAGCCATCGAACTGACGCTATCGGCCTGATGCCCGGCCATGGCCAGGACCCGGTTGGTTTCGGTGGCCACCGTGGACGCACTCTGTTCCAGGCCAGCCGAAACCTGCCCCAGTTCACGCACCAGCGATGCCAGCCCCTGCAGCATCAACTTGAGATTACCCAGCACACTTTGGTCTCCGCCCTTCACCTCGAAGTCGGTCGACAAATCTCCCGCTGCGGCACGGCGCATGATGCCCATCAGTGCCAGGGGCTCGCCCCCCAGCTGGCGAACGATGCTGCGCGACGCCACCACCCCGGCGGTACCGGCCAGCAACAGACTGATCAGGATACCGATACCGTAGCGCGTGGCTTCGGCATACAGCATCGCGTTGACATCATCAACATACACCCCGGTGCCGATGGCCCAGTGCCACTCCGGCACGGCCTGGATATACCCCAGTTTTTCCAGCGGCACATCGCTGCCGGCACGAGGGAACCAGTAGGACAGATAACCGGAGCCCGGCCCGGTCGCCGTGGAGACAATGGCATCCCAGAGCTTGAACCCCTTGACGTCGGTCTTGCCGAGCATGACCTTGCCTTCCAGCTTGGGATTGCCGGACACCATGACGGCACGCCCGTCAAAGTCGTAAATAAACACGTAGTTGTTGCCATCGTAGTGCAGGTCACGCAGGGCTTCGCGTGCCTGGCGCTGAGCCTCGGCCTGAGTCATCTTGCCGGCTTGAGCCTGCTTGACATAGAAATTGGTGATCCCGGCGGCACCATCGACAATATTGCGGATACGCACGTGATGAGCATTCAGCTGCGATTCACGCATATTCATCAGGGCGAAGGCGGCGAAAGCCAGCAAACAGACAAAGGCAGTCATCAACGCCAGACCAAGACGTGTCCGGACATTCATGTGATCGAGTCGGCTCATGAACTCCCCTCCAGGGGTGGAATGGTAGAGACGGATACAGACAGGGGCTGTTTTCTATATAGGTTGTTCTGTGCCGCACTGCTGCTTGCACCCTTTGAATATGATCGGTTTAGATAGATTGAGACTTGCGCCAACACAAGAAACGGGCCGTTCTAAGCACAGACCAACAAATCACTTGCAACTAGACGACCGGTCTAGTACATTAGCCTCCATCTCTAGACGACCAGTCTAATCAAATACTTCCGGAGCCTGCATGAACCCGACACTTGCACAAATGCACCAGCACCACAGCGTGCGCAGCTATCAGGACAAACCCATCGATCCGGCGTTGCTGGATGCCATTCTCGACGCGGCCTGGCATGGGCCGACATCAATCAATGGCCAGCAAGTCTCGCTGGTGGTCGTACAGGATGCCGCACGGCGCGCCAGAATTGCCGACATTGCCGGTGGCCAGCCTTGGATTGCCCGGGCCCCGGTCTTTGTCGCCGTCGTGATGGACTTCCACAAGACCGCCGTTGGCGCCGAGCTGGCGGGTGAATCCCAGGCCATCCACAACAGCGTGGAAGGTTTTGCCGTCGGCGCCGTCGATGCCGGCATTGCGCTGGGCAACCTGATGACCGCGGCCCGTTCGGCCGGCCTGGGCGTGGTGCCGATTGGCGGTATTCGCCGCGATCCGCAGGCCATGATCGAATTGCTGGATCTGCCGCCGCGCACCCTGGCCATTGCGGGGGTGGTGATCGGCCATGTCGAGCAGGATGGCAGCGTCAAGCCGCGCCTGCCGCGTGTCAGCTTCGTCCACCACGAACGTTACGACAGCAGCGTGATTGCCCCGTCGATCCGCGCCTATGACGAGACATTGCAACAGTATTGGCAATCGCAGGGCCGTCTGGATGGACAACCTTGGTCGGTCAACACCGCCCAGACCTACAAAACGGTTTACTTCCCGCTGACCGCCGTGGTGGCGCGCCAGCAGGGTTTCGGTTTCGATCAATAATCCGAAAGGAAATGGCATGAGTTTTGACAAGCTGTTCACACCGCTGCAAGTCGGTGCCGTCACCCTGAAAAATCGTGTCGTCATGGCGCCGCTGACCCGCCTGCGCAACACCGAGCCGGGTGACACGCCGACCGCGCTGGCGGTCGACTATTACCGCCAGCGTGCCAGCGGCGGCCTGCTGATCGCCGAGGGGACCCATATTTCCCCGACCGCCAAAGGCTATGCCGGTGCGCCGGGGATCTACAGCGAAGCCCAGGTACAGGCCTGGCAGCCGGTCACCGCGGCCGTCCACCAGTCAGGCGGGCTGATCGCGCTGCAACTGTGGCATACGGGGCGAATCTCGCATCGCTCGCTGCAGCCGGACAACGAAGCGCCGCTGGCGCCCTCGGCACTGCGTGCCGACAGTAACACCAATATCCGCACGGCCGATGGCGGACTGGCACGCGTCCCTTGCGACGAACCGCGCGCCATGGAACGTTCGGAAATCGAAGATCTGCTGGAAGATTATCGCCGCGCCACCGACAACGCGCGCCGCGCAGGCTTCGATCTGGTGGAAATTCATGCCGCCCACGGCTATCTGCTGCAACAGTTCCTGTCGCCGCAAGCCAACCAGCGCACGGATGACTATGGCGGCAGCATCGAAAACCGTGCCCGCCTGGTACTGCAAGTCGTCGATGCGGTGGTGGACGAATGGTCGGCAGACCGGGTTGGCATCCGCATCTCCCCGCTGGGTATCTTCAATGGTCTGTCCGATGTCGGCCAGGAAGAAATGGCGCATTACCTGGTCAAGGAACTGGCCAAGCGCAAGCTGGCCTTCCTGCATCTGTCCGAGCCCGACTGGGCCGGTGGTCCGGCACTGACCGAAGCCTTCCGCGCGGCCGTCCGTGCCGAATACCCGGGGGTCATCATCGCTGCCGGCGGCTATGATGGCAGCAAGGCTGAAACCATGATCGGCAAGGGTTATGTGGATGCCGTGGCCTTCGGCCGCAGCTACATCGCCAATCCGGATCTGGCCGAACGCCTGCAGCAAGGCGCGGCGCTGAATGCCCCGGACGCTTCCACCTTCTACGGTGGCGGTGCCGCAGGCTACACCGACTACCCGACCCTGTAATCCTCAAGGGGGCGGCACCGCCGCCCCTGCTACCCCGCCTCGTCAATTGTTGATCATTTTCAATCAATTGGGATTTGTCTGATCCTGCAACACTGCCTGAATTCCTAGACTGACATCCATCTTGAATGATGCGTCACGCATCCCGTCCGAAGGAGTCAGTCATGCAGTCGATCAGTCTGAATACCCCCCTGCACATTGGTGCCGTCCGTGCAGCCAATCGCATTGCCCTCAACTCGGGGCACCCAGCCTTCCGCGCCGATGCGCGTGGCGTACCAAACGGCGAAGGCCCCGCCTTTGCCCCGGCCAGCCTGGTGCTGGCCAGCAGTGCCACCGTCAATCTGACCGGCTATGCCCGCAGTGGCATGCCAGGTCTGTATGACCCGACACAACAAAAAGCCTGGCAAGCCCTCATTCAGCGTGTACATCAGCAGGGTTGCCTGCTGGCGTTACCACTGACCCATGCCGGACGGGTATCACACCGAAGCCTGCAGCCGAATGGCGTCGCGCCGATCGCGCCGACTGCAGGACAGGCTGCCAGCTTCACCTCGATCGAGAACAGCCAGGGCCACATCCTGAGAACCCTGTGCAGCGAGGCACGCACCATGCTGCTGGCCGAAATCGCCGACTTGCCGAATGACTTCCGCCGCGCCGCCGCCATGGCGCTCGAAGCCGGTGCCGATCTGGTCGAAATCGATGCTGCGCAGGGCTATCTGCTGCATCAATTCCTGTCTGCCGAGAGCAATCAACGTCAGGATATGTATGGCGGCAGCGTGGAAAACCGTGTGCGCCTGGTGCTGGAGGTCATGGATGCGGTACTGCAGGTGTGCCCGGCAGCCCGGCTGGGTCTGGCACTGTCTCCTGTCGGCGTATTCAGGGGACTGGAAAGCATCGACATGAGTGATGCGATTCTGCAGCTGGCAGCGGCCGCCCAGGCACGTGGCCTGGCCTATCTGCGTCTGGTCGAACCGGAGTGGCGCTATGGCCACCAGGTGCCCGATGCGCTGCGCACCGGCTTGCGCAAGGTGTTTGGTGGCGCACTACTGGCCTCTGGCAGCTACGATCAGGACAAGGCTGGCGATTTGCTGGCGCGCGAACTGCTCGATATGGCCGCGTTTCACTGCTCGCAGATGCCACAAACACTGACCACGCAGGTCCTGCAGGTCGCCTGAAGACTTTTTCGGCATCGACGATAACTCGCGCTAGACTGGAAACACCAGCCACCTCCTATTCGGAAGGTCTCCCTGCTGATGCGCTCTTTCTGGCACGGTTTACTGCTGGCGAGCTGGTTCACGGCCTGTTACGGTCAAACCATCGACGCCTACACTACGGAATCGCCGCCGTTCCAGTCCGCGCGCCTGGGGCTGCCTGGCGGCTATGCCGTCGATGTGGCGAAAGAGCTGGCTCGCCAGAACGGCGACAAACTGGTGTTCCATTTCCTGCCGTGGGCTCGCAGCTATCAATTGGCCAGACAAACACCGGGGGTCTTGTTGTTTTCGCTCAGCGAGATCGATGCCCACGCCGGCAATTTTGCCTGGGTCGGCGCGATCGCCAGCAATAACGTGGCCCTGTGGCAATTGAAAAGCCGTCGCGATCTGCAACTGAAAACGCTGGACGATGCACGCCATCGGCAGATCGGCGTGTTGCGGGATGACTTCAAGACCCGTTATCTGCTGCTCAGGGGATTTCAGGAGGGCAGCGAACTGCAATATGGCAGCGATGATTTGCTGAATCTGCGCAAACTGCTGGCCGGCCGGCTGGACCTGCTACCCGCCAACAATAGTGATGTGCTGATTCATCTGGCACGCAGCAATGGACTCAACCCCCAGATGCTGAGGCAGGCACTGCCGCTGCCCGAGCTGGCCTCGCCACTGGGTATCGCCTTTTCGCCCGGCAGCGATCGCAAGCTGGTCAGCCGCTATGCCCTGACACTGGAAAAACTGCGTCAGCAGGGTTTTCTGGCGCAACAGCAGCGGCTGTTGCAATTGACCCTGTCCAGTGCACAAAAAGCCGACTGATCAGCGCGGACGGTCGTGCACCACCCAGCACAAGGCGCCGGGCAGCAGGTCAATGGTCACCGGCTCGCGACCGATTTTTTCCCCATCGGCCTCCAGCGGACAACCAGGCGGATCGGTACGCACCTCGACCCGGCTGCTTTGCAGATAACACACCCGGGGATCATCGATCCGCTGAGCCTTGTGCAGCACCGGCATGAAGCGCAGGAAGGCCGCCACCGAGGCATTGCGGATCATGACGATCTCCAGCACGCCATCATCCAGTTGTGCGGTCGGCGCCACGCCCAGCCCGCCACCGAAATAGCGGCCATTGGCCAGACACAGGTTGATCATGGCCTCTTCATGCACCGAACCATCCGCCAGTACCAGCCGCATGCGTGCCGGGCGCCAGGTCAGCAGCGCCAGCATGGTGCCCAGTCCATAGGCGAGCCCGGCCGGCAGCCAGCGCGGAAAACGGGCGACGCGATCTACCACGGCAGAACTGATGCCCAGCGAGGCAATATTGGCAAAGTAGCGACTGCCCGCCTCGCCGGTCGGCATCACGATGCGCCCGAGATCCAGGCGGCGCGTGCTGTCACGGCGGATCAGCCGATACAGACGCGAGACGGAGGCATTCATGCCCAGCGAACGGGCAAAATCGTTGCCGGTACCGAAAGGCAGAATGGCCAGTGTCACCTGCTGCCGCAGCGCCTCCGGTGCACGCATGACACCATTGACCATCTCGTGCACCGTCCCGTCGCCCCCCACCGCCACCACATAATGGCACCCTTGCGTCACCGCCAGGCAAGCCACTTCTTCGGCGCGCAGGCCGGAGGTCGTGATGTGGATGTGCACCACGAAGTGGCGCGAGAACTGGCGCAGCAAGCGATCGGGCAGATGTGCCGGACTGCGGCGTCCGTGCAGGATGAAACAAATGTGAGGTTGATCCATAAATAGAGGGTACGGGCAGCCGTCGGCATGATGCAAGTAGCATGTTTGCCCTCCAGTGCGGGCATCAGACGCTTCCTGCCGCCCGTTTCTGGTCGCTTCATGCGAAAACAGCTACAATACGCGGTTGCCTGAGGCCCCTGCGGGGCCCTGTGGGCGCGCAACGGCGCGTCCGAATGCCGCGCCGGGTGAGACCGATCCCGTGTGCCGCGACCTCGACTGTTTATCGATGGAACCAGCATGAAACCAAACAATGAAAAAGCACTGGTCGTCCTTTCCGGCGGCCAGGACTCCACCACCTGCCTGTTTTGGGCCATTCGCCGTTTCGGCCAGGACAACGTCGCTGCCGTCACCTTCGACTATGGCCAGCGTCATCGCATCGAACTGGACTGTGCCCGCAAGATTGCGGGCATGGCCGGCGTCGAGCAGTTCGTCCTGCCGATCGACACCTTCGGCGCCATCGGCGGCAATGCCCTGACCGATGACAGCATCGTGCCGCAAACGGACGACGCGCCGCAGCAGGCTGCGCTGCCCAACACCTTCGTGCCGGGTCGCAATCTGATCTTCCTGACCTTTGCCGCCGCCCTGGCCTATACCCGCGGCATGCAGCACATCGTGACCGGCGTGGCTCAGACCGACTACTCCGGCTATCCGGACTGTCGCGAGAACACGCTCAAGGCGCTGGAACTGGCGATTCGCCTCGGCATGGATGCCCCGTTGAGCCTGCATGCCCCGCTGATGTACCTGACCAAGGCTGAAACCGTGCATCTGGCGCAGGAAGTCGGTGCCATGGAAGCCATGGCCTGGAGCCATACCTGCTACAACGGCAGCGTACCGCCCTGCGGCGTCTGCGACGCCTGCCGCCTGCGTGCCCGCGGCTTTGCCGAAGCCGGCATCGCCGACCCGCTGGTCGAACGCACGGGACAGCACTGATATGCATACCACATTCCTGCTTGCAGCCACCGGCTTCGAGGCCGCACGCCGCATCCCCGGTGCCAGCGACCCGCGCCTGACCAATCCGCATGGCCACAGCTTCCGCGCCCTGGCGCGCGCCGATGCCACCCATACCGATCAGGCCACGCTGGAAGCGGCACTGGCCAATGCCGTCGCCCCGCTCAACTACGCCCAGATCAACGAGACCCTTGCGGCACCGGACGATCTGGGTATCGCCCAGTATCTGGCCGACAGCATTTCCAGCCCGGTTACGCTGGCGCTGCAGAGCTCGGCCCGCTGCGGTGCCCTGGTCGATAATGGCCAGGCCCTGCTCAGTCTGAACGTCGCCTTCGAAGCGGCACACCAGTTGCCCCAGGTCCCGGCTGGCCACAAATGTGGCCGCCTGCACGGCCATCAATTCGGCGTCCGCCTGTTTGCCGATGCCCGAACCTGCGACCACGCCGGCATGGAAGCCGCCTGGCAACCTTTGTACGCCCGCCTGCAGCATCACTACCTGAACGAGATCGAGGGACTGGACAACCCGACCAGCGAAGTCCTGGCCAAATGGCTGTTCGAGCGCCTGCGTGACACGCTGCCGGGCCTGGCCTGGGTCGAAGTGCGCGAAACCCACAGCGCCGGCAGTCAGTATGATGGTCACCGCTTCAATATCTGGAAGGAGCAGCGCTTCGAAAGTGCCGTGCCCTTCAACGGCGACGGCAGCTATACCGGCCACAGCTACCTGATCCGGCTGATGCTGACCGGCGACCTGGACCGTACCATGGGATGGGTGCTGGACTTCGGTGACGTCAAGGACCGCTTCAAGCCGGTTTACCGCCAGCTCGACCACAACCCGCTGGACCGCCTGTCGGGCATCCGCAACGGCAAGAGCGCCTCGGTCGCCGAGTGGGTGCATGTCCACCTGGCCCCGCTGGTGCCGGAGCTGGCGCGTATCGATCTGTACGATACGGCCGAACGCGGGGTCTCGCTCACCTTCCATCACGACATGCGCTGGCCGCTGCTGTAAGGATGACTGGCATGTATACCGTGAAGGAAATCTTCTACACCCTGCAGGGCGAAGGAGGACAGGCAGGTCGTCCGGCCGTGTTCTGCCGCTTCTCCGGCTGCAACCTCTGGAGTGGCAAGGAACGGCATCGCAGCCAGGCCATCTGCCAGTTCTGTGATACTGACTTTGTCGGCACCGGGCCGGATGGCGGCAAGTTTGCCACGGCCGGGGCGCTGGCCGAACGCATTGCAGCCACCTGGCCCGACCACGGACAGGGTCGTCCCTATGTGGTCTGTACCGGCGGCGAACCGCTGCTGCAGCTCGATACCGCACTGATCGACGCCCTGCATGCACAGGGTTTCGAAATCGCCGTTGAAACCAATGGCACGGTTGCTGCCCCCGCCGGCATCGACTGGATCTGTGTCAGCCCCAAGGCGGGAGCCCCGTTGAAGCAGACGAGCGGCAGCGAGCTGAAACTGGTCTTCCCGCAGCCCGCGGCCATGCCGACTGAATTCGAGCAGCTCGACTTCCAGTTCTGGTACCTGCAACCGATGGATGGGCCGGAGGCTGCCGCCAACCTGCAGGCCGCCATCGACTATTGCCTGGCGCATCCGCGCTGGCGGCTGTCACTGCAGACCCACAAACTGACCCGGATTCGGTGATTTTTCTCGCCGCCACCCCAACAGGCTATGCAATAATCATCGGTTAACAAAGAACAATTCCGATAAGCCTCGCGATGACTGCTGACACTTTGACACTGGTGATTCAATCTCCGGCGGCGCTGGACGAGCCGGGGCTGACGCACCTGGCCACGCTGAGCGGCACCGCTTCCGTACAGCGCACGGCGCCCGGGCGGGCGCGGTTGTTGCAGGCCGATCCAGCCCGGCGCCAGGCGGTGCTGGCCTGGTGCGAAACGCAGGGCTGGGATGCCGCCTGGCTGCCGTCCGGCATGCGCTTTGCGGATCTGGGGCTGATCGTGTCCGACATGGATTCGACGCTCATCACCATCGAGTGCATTGATGAAATTGCCGACATGTGTGGCCTCAAGGCACAAGTGGCGGCCATCACCGAGCGCTCCATGCGTGGCGAACTGGATTTCTCCGCCTCACTGAACGAACGGGTGGCCTTGCTGGCCGGGCTGGATGCCTCCGCTCTGGAGCAGGTTTATCAGACGCGCCTGAAGTTGACACCCGGCGCAGAAACCCTGATTGCCGCCTGCAAGCGCGACGGCGTGCGTTTCATGCTGGTTTCCGGTGGTTTTACCTACTTTACCGACCGTCTGCAGCAGCGTTTGGGGCTGGACTATACCTTTGCCAATCAGCTGGAAATCGTCGATGGCAAGCTCAGCGGCAGGCTGACCGGCACGATTGTCGATGCCCGTGCCAAACGGGACCTGCTGGTTGCCATGCGCGAGCGCCTTGGCTTGCAGGCCCATCAGGTACTGGCCGTCGGCGATGGCGCCAATGATCTGATGATGCTGGCCGAGGCCGGCATCGGCGTTGCCTTTCATGCCAAACCGGTGGTACGGGCTCAGGCCGATGTCGCCTTGAACGCCTGCGGACTGGAAGGCATTGTCGGCCTGTTCGAATAGGTTCGGGGTCTTTGTGCCGCCAAGTCGGCACGCTTGTGCTTCAATAGAGGTTGAACGGGTTTGAGGTCCATGATGTCACCATTGCCCATGCTGGCCACTGCCAGCTTTGACGACGAGTTGCCCTTTGCCGTCGCCCCGCTGCAGCATGGTGCCTGCTCGCCGCAGCAGGTCCGTGAAACCCGGCTGGCGCTGAAAGTGCTGGCCGCCCCGGTCGACAGCAATGAGAACATCGACCCCTTGCTGCAACGGCTGGAGGCCAAGCTGGATCTGGCGCTCGAGGTCAGCCTGCTGTCGCGCTACCCGGAGCGTCCGCCCCTGACCCCCTGTCGGGTCGGACTGGATGCCATCGGCTGGCTGTCGCTGCATCCCTATACGCTGGGCGAGGCGCTGCGCATCGAAATGTTCCCGCATGCCGATTCGGCCCTGGTGCTGTATCTGGCCGCATCGGTGACGGCCAGTGTGCCGGTGGCAGGCGGTCACCAGATTACCGTCGACATTCAGCCGGCTTTTAACGAATACACGTTGCAACTGTGGGAGAAGTGGGTGTTCCGGCGTCATCGCCGCGCCATCCTTGACCGCTGAGAAGGCTGGCCCGCAGCCCATTGTCCGACTAGCTTGGAGGTTCACCATGAATGCACCGGAACGAGCAGCGCCCTCCCCTGACCCGTGGGTCGGCTTTCAACAAGGTCACTGGCAGCAAGCCGTCGATGTGCGCGACTTCATCCTGCAAAATGTCACGCCCTATCTGGGCGACGATCAATTCCTGACCACGGCCACACCGCGAACCCGCGCCATCTGGGATGCCCTGACGCCCCTGCTGCGCGAGGAGCGCGAAAAAGGCATTCTCGACGTCAGTACCGATATCGGTGCCAGCATCACCGCACACGGTCCGGGTTACATTCTCAAGGATCAGGAGCTGATTGTCGGCCTGCAGACCGACAAGCCGCTCAAGCGCGCCATCATGCCCTTCTCCGGCATCCGCATGGTGGAAACCGGCCTGGAGGCCTATGGCTACCAGCTCGACCCGGTACTCAAGGAGGTCTTCAGCCGCTACCGCAAAGACCACAATCAGGGCACTTTCGATGCCTACAGCGCGGAAATCCGTGCCGCGCGCAAATCGGGCATCATCACCGGGCTGCCGGATGCCTACGGACGCGGGCGCATCATCGGCGACTACCGCCGGGTGGCGCTGTACGGCGTCGACCGTCTGGCGGCCGAACGCCAGACGCTGTATGACGAGCTGGACGATCAGGACTTTACCGAAGACGTGATCCGGCTGCGGGAAGAGCTGTCAGAGCAGTTCCGTGCCCTGCAGGAGCTCAAGCAGATGGCCGCGACTTACGGCTTTGACATCGGACGTCCCGCCGCCACAGCGCAGGAGGCCGTGCAATGGGTGTATTTCGGCTATCTGGCGGCAATCAAGGAGCAAAATGGTGCGGCAATGTCACTGGGACGGGTCTCCACCTTCCTCGACATTTATCTCGAGCGCGACCTGAAGGCCGGCCTGATCAGCGAAGAGCGCGCCCAGGAACTCATCGATGACCTGGTGATCAAGCTGCGCATCGTGCGCTTCCTGCGCACCCCGGAGTACAACGAACTGTTTTCCGGTGATCCGACCTGGGTCACCGAAAGTATCGGCGGCATGGCGCTGGATGGCCGCACGCTGGTCACCAAGTCCAGCTTCCGCTTCCTGCACACGCTGAACAACCTCGGCCCGGCACCGGAGCCCAACCTCACCGTACTGTGGTCGGAACAGTTGCCGCAGGGCTTCAAGTCGTTTTGTGCCAAAGTCTCCATCGAGACCAGCTCGATCCAGTACGAGAGCGATGATGTCATGCGCCCGAACTGGGGCGACGATTACGGCATTGCCTGCTGCGTGTCGGCCATGCGCATCGGCAAGCAAATGCAGTTCTTCGGCGCCCGTGCCAATCTGGCCAAGGCGCTGTTGTATGCCATCAACGGCGGCGTGGACGAAAAATCCGGTGCCCGCGTTGCCCGCGGCTTCCAGGCCATTGAGGGTGACGTCCTGGATTTCAACGAGGTCATGATCAAGTACGACCTGCTGCTGGACTGGCTGGCCCGCACCTATGTCAAGGCACTCAACTGCATTCACTACATGCATGACAAGTACGCTTACGAGCGTATCGAGATGGCGCTGCACGACCGCGACATCCTGCGTACCATGGCCTGCGGCATCGCCGGGTTATCGGTGGCCGCCGACTCTCTGTCGGCCATCAAGCACGCCAAAGTCCATGTCATCCGCAATGAGCAGGGACTGGCGGTCGATTTCCGTGTCGAGGGCAGCTACCCGGCCTTCGGCAACAACGATGACCGGGTTGACCAGCTCGCTGTGGATCTGGTCAAGCGCTTCATGGACAAAGTGCGGCGCCAGAAGACGTACCGCAATGCCATGCCCACCCAGTCGGTGCTGACCATCACCTCGAATGTGGTCTACGGCAAGAAAACCGGCAATACGCCGGATGGCCGTCGCGCCGGCGAGCCGTTTGCGCCCGGTGCCAACCCGATGAACGGACGAGACCATCTTGGCTTTGTCGCCGCCGGCGCTTCGGTGGCCAAGCTGCCTTATGACGATGCCCAGGACGGCATCAGCTGGACCGCGTCGGCGACGCCGGATGCCCTGGGGCATACACTGGGAGAACGGATCGCCAACCTCTCCGCCTGCCTGGATGGCTACTGCTGCGCCGGGGGCTTCCACGTCAATGTGAACGTCCTGGACCGTGCCCAGCTGGAAGATGCCATGGCGCATCCGGAAAAGTATCCGCAATTGACCATCCGCGTTTCTGGCTATGCGGTGAATTTCGTCAAGCTGTCGCGCGAGCAGCAGTTGGATGTAATCAACCGGACATTCCATTCGGCCATGTAAAATGTCAGGCTTCCTGCCCCGGCCGGGGTGGGAAGCCTCGATCCTGACAAACAGAAAGCATGATGAATCAACAACCAGGAATACACGCCGGCACGACCCAACACGATGTCGAGTGGGTGCTGACCCTGTTTGGTACCGCCGTCGGTGCCGGCATTCTTTATTTGCCCGTCCAGGCCGGACTGGGCGGCATTTGGCCGATCCTGATCCTGGCCTGCGTGAGTTTTCCGGTGGTCTGGCTGTCGCACCGCACCCTGACCCATCTGGTGGTCACCCACAAGCAGCCCTGCGAGCTGCCACAGGTCGTGGAGGAGGACCTCGGCCCGGCGGCCGGCCTGGCGGTCAGCCTGCTGTACCTGGCCTTCTATCTGGCACTGGTGGTGGCCTTTGCCACCGGCATGATCAATATCGCCGCCACCTATATCGAATTCCAGCTGGGGCTGGAGGCCATTCCACGCCCGATTCTCTGCCTGCTGATCGCCCTTGGCCTGTCGGCGGTGATGCTCACGGCGGGCGAACAGGCCATCCTGCGCATCACCTCGACCATCGCTTTCCCGCTGATTGCCGCCCTGCTGTTCCTGTCGATCTATCTGATCCCCGGCTGGCACAGCAGTATGCTGACCGCCATGCCGGATGCCTGGTCGCTGGGCAAGCATTTGTTGCTGATCGTGCCCGTCCTGTTTTTCAGCATGGACTTTTCCGCCGTCTGCGCCATGCTGGCCGCTTCCTATCGCCGGCACTACCCGGACGCCCGCGTTGCCATGCGGCGCAGCGATCGCGCCGTCTACTGGAGCAGCCTGATGCTGCTGGTCTTCGTCCTGTTCTTCGCCTTCTCCTGCGTCATGGCGATCCAGCCGCAAGATCTGAGCTATGCCCTGCAACACAATATCGACGCGCTGACCCTGATGTCGCTGCATGTCAAACCGCACCTGTTACAGTTTGCCCTGCCGCTTTTGGCTTTTGCCACCATCCTGCACTCGTACTTCGCCGCCTTTCTCGGCGCGCGCAGCGGACTGATCGGCCTGATGGGGCAATGGAAACGACACCAACATCATCCGGAAGGGCACCACCCGCTGGAGTGGATTACCACCTTGCTGGTGGCGCTGCCGCTGTGGGCATTTGCCCTGAGCGACCCGTCGATCCTGACCCTGATTGGTATGATCGCGGCACCGATCATTGCCCTGGTGTGCTATGTGATGCCGGTGTACGTGTTCCGCCGGGTACCGAGACTGGCGATCTACCGCGAACGCGCCAGCGTGCTGGTACTGCTGGCGGGACTGCTGGTGATGGTGAGCTACTGGCTGGGCACGCGACTGTAAACGCCGGGAGGAAATGCAAAACGCCCGTTGCTGCACAGGCAGCAACGGGCGTTTTGCTGACAAACATCAGTCGGCGCGGGCGTTCAGTCCATCCAGCAACTTCTGATGAATGCCATTGAAGCCACCGTTGCTCATCACCAGCACGTGATCACCCGGACGGGCTTCGTTCAGCACCGCGGCCAGCAATTGCTGGAAATCATCATAGGTGCAGGCACGCGCCCCCAGCGGAGCCAGGGCCTCGGCCGGATCCCAGCCCAGATTCACCGCAGAGCAGAACACCAGATCGGCATCAGTCAGCGCCCCCGGCAGCTGGGCCTTCATCGTGCCCAGTTTCATGGTATTGGAGCGCGGTTCGAGTACGGCCAGGATGCGCGCCTTGCCGACCTTGCGCCGCAGCCCTTCCAGCGTGGTGGCAATGGCGGTCGGATGATGCGCAAAGTCATCGTAAACCGTCACCTCCCGGGCCACACCGCGGATCTCCATACGACGCTTGACGTTCTGGAAGCGCGTCAGCGCCTCGATGGCCACCGGTACGGCAACACCGACATGGCGTGCTGCGGCCATGGCCGCCAGGGCATTGAGCTGGTTATGCTCGCCCAGCAGCGTCCAGCAGACCCGCCCCTGCTTCTCACCGTCCAGCAAGACATCGAAATGACCGTTGTCATCGGCGGCGTCGATCTGCCAGCCCGATGCCGCCTTGCCGAACCACTCGACCGGCGTCCAGCAGCCACGATCCAGCACGCGCTGCAGGCTGTCCTCCCGACCATTGACCACAATGCGCCCCTGTCCCGGAATGGTACGCACCAGATGATGGAACTGGGTCTCGATGGCCGCCAGATCGGCAAAGATGTCGGCGTGGTCGTACTCGAGGTTGTTGAGGATGGCGGTGCGCGGACGGTAGTGGACGAACTTGGAGCGCTTGTCGAAGAAGGCGGTATCGTACTCATCGGCCTCGATGACGAAGAAGGGGCTCAGACTGTCCGGATCCTGCACAGGATGACCGGGCAGGCGCGCCGACACGCCGAAGTTCTGCGGAATGCCGCCAATCAGGAAGCCCGGGGCCAGGCCCGCCTCTTCCAGAATCCAGGCCAGCATCGAGCTGGTGGTGGTCTTGCCATGGGTGCCGGCTACCGCCAGGACCCAGCGCTCGTGCAATACATTCTCGGCCAGCCACTGCGGCCCGGAGCAATACGGCAGACCGCGGTTGAGGATCTCCTCCATCAGCGGCTTGCCACGGGTGACCACATTGCCCACCACGAATATGTCGGCCCCGATATCCGCCTGCTCGGCACCAAAGCCCTGGATCAGATCGATGCCCATGGCTTCCAGCTGCGTGCTCATCGGCGGATAGACGTTGGCATCGCAACCAGTGACCTTGTGACCGGCCTCGCGCGCCAGGGCAGCCACCCCCCCCATGAAGGTGCCACAGATACCGAGAATGTGAATATGCATAAGATGAACTACTAAAGAAATCAAAGCCGGTAGCTTACGCGCGAATGGCGGGGCTCTCAAGGGTTGCGGGGCGTGTCTGCCGTCATGAACAACGGCGAACACGCTCCACCCGGAATCAGAAAAAGACCAGCGACAGCAACACAAACAGGGGCAGCAGGAAAACGCATGACCAGCCGAGATAGCCGAAGAAACTCGGCATCTTGACGTGGTGATGCGTGGCGATGCTCTTGACCATGAAGTTGGGCGCGTTACCGATGTAGGTCATGGCCCCCATGAACACGGCCCCCATGGAAATGGCCTGCAAAGTCGAGGACAGACTGCCCATCATGGTGTGCGCATCACCGGAAGCCATGTTGAAGAACACCAGATAGGTCGGGGCATTATCCAGGAAGCTGGACAGCAGGCCGGTCACCCAGAAGTAGGCCGGATCAAGCGGTTGTCCGGACGGGTCGGTCACCAGACGCGCCAGACTGGCCAGCGGACCGGCCTCGCCGGCACGCAGCATGGCAATCACCGGCGCGATGGTGATGAAAATGCCGATGAACAGCTTGGCGACCTCGGCGATCGGATGCCAGTTGAACTCGTTGCCGGCACGCACCGAGCGCGGCGTCAGCCAGAGCGACAGCGCCGTCAGTACCAGCAGCAAGCCGTCACGCACCAGATCCTGCAGTTGCAGATGCACCCCCGACAGCGTCAGCTCGACATGAGGCTTCCACACCCCGGACATCAGCACCGCGGCGATCGCCAGCATCAGCAGCAGCAGATTCAGGCGGCCGGAGAGCCGCAGTGGCGCATCCGGCGCATGGGGAGCCTGTGGCTTTTCCTTGCTGAAGTAGTAGCGGTCGAGGCAGTAGAACACCAGCAACAGGACGGCAACGGCCAGCAGCACCGGCGCCAGCATGTGCCAGAAAGTCCAGCGGAAGGTCACGCCGTTGAGGAAACCCAGAAACAGCGGCGGATCGCCCAGCGGCGTCAGGCCACCGCCGATATTGGCCACCAGGAAAATGAAGAACACCACCACATGCACCTTGTGCTGGCGCCCCTTGTTGGCGCGCAGCAGCGGACGGATCAGCAGCATGGCGGCCCCGGTGGTCCCCATCACCGGGGCAAGCAGCGCACCGAGGCCGAGAATGCGGGTATTGAGCCCCGGTGTGGCGTGCAGGCGGCCGGTCAGCAGAATGCCGCCCGACAGGGTATAAAGCGTCAGCAGCAAGATCAGGAAGGGGAAATACTCGGTCAGCAGCGCATGGGCCACCAGTTCCAGCGTGGCCGGCATGCCGAACCAGGACAGGAAAGGCAAGAGGAAGGCCGCCGTGAAGAAGGCGACGATCTTGCCGAAATGGTGATGCCAGAACGCCTCTGCCACGATGGGAAACAGCGCGATGGACAGCAGGATGGCGGCGAACGGCACACCCCACAGCAGGCTCAGTCCTGCCCCATCCAGGCCGGCGGCCTGCGCGGCCACCGGCACAAGGAACAGCAGACCGGCCAGCAGTTTTTGTTGCATGGTAGACTCCCTACACTTTCTGGTTTGTCCGGCAGGCAGGAAGTCTCCGGCACCTGGCCGGGTGCGGAGGCTTAACGGCTGCCCTTCTGGATGAATTCGATCTTGTAGCCATCCGGGTCTTCGACGAAGGCAATCACCGTGGTGCCATGCTTCATCGGCCCGGCCTCGCGAACGACCCGTCCACCCTTGGCGCGCACTGCCTCACAGGCGGCAGCGGCATCATCGACTTCGATGGCAATGTGCCCGTAGGCATTGCCCAGCTCGTAGCTGCTGGTATCCCAGTTATGGGTCAGCTCCAGCACCGTATGCGCGGCTTCGTCACCGTAACCGACGAAGGCCAGGGTGAATTTTCCCTCCGGAAAATCCTGACGACGCAGAAGGCGCATTCCGAGCACCTCTTGATAGAAAGCCAAAGAGCGCTCAAGGTTCCCCACGCGCAGCATGGTATGCAACATTCTCATCTGAAATTCTCCTTTCAATGACAATTTTCCACCGGTTTCACCCGGCACGGGCAGCATATTTATCCGAAATCAAACAACTGCTCACCATACTGGCGCAGCCAGCTGCGTGCTTCGCGCCATGCCGGAAACAGCCGCCCGGTTTCCTGCCAGAAGGCCGGTGAATGATTCATGTGGCGCAGATGGGCCAATTCATGGGCAATCACATAGTCCAGAATGTCAGCGGGGGCCTGGATCAGGCGCCAGTTGAGCCGTATCCGCCCATCCTGATGGCAGGAGCCCCAGCGGGTACGTGCAGAGCTCAGCAGCAAGGGACCTGGCTCGCGTGCCGCCAGAGGTGCCAGTCGGCGCCACTGGCGCGGAAACTGCTCGGCCGCCTGGCAAAACAGGAAATGCGCTACCTGCTCGCGCACCGCCGACGGCTGGCCACCGACCCACAGCGTGTCGCCCTCCTGCCTGACCGTGGCGGGGCCACAGGGATCGTGCTGCAACGAGAGCACCCTCCCCTGCAGCAGCAGTTGCCCGGGCGGCGCACTGCGCCGCACGTGAACAGCTTGCTGCCGCTGCCAGTGGGCGCGAATCCAGTCGCGCTTGTCATCCAAAACCCGTTGCAGTGTCGCCAGGGGGACGCGCGGATGGGCCGCCAATTCGATGCGACCGTCCGCAATGCGTATCCCGATGGTTTTGCGCACCCGGCGCGTCACCACAACCTCGGCGTCAATCCCCTCAGGCAGCGCGAGTGTCGGCATGTTGCTTGGCACGGCCGGCGCAGGGGCCCACGCCCCCGATTTCCTGCTGACGGGCTTCGATCCAGTCGGCGGCCTCGGCCATCAGGTCTTCGGCATGCTTGCCGGGCGCCGGGACAATCGCCGGCCCGATGACCAGGGTAATCATCCCCGGATATTTCAGGAAGGAATTGCGCGGCCAGAATTCGCCGGCATTATGCGCCACCGGCACCAGCGGAATCTGCAGGTCGATCGCCATGCGTGCGGCTCCCAGCTTGTACTTGCCGCGTACCCCCGGCTTGACCCGCGTCCCTTCCGGAAACACGGTGATCCAGAAGCCATGCGAGAGTCGTTCACGGCCCTGCTCGAGGATCTGCTGATTGGCGCGGGCACGATCGGAGCGGTTGATCATGATGGCGTTCATCAGAGCCAGTCCCCAGCCGAAGATCGGAATCCACAGCAGTTCGCGCTTGGCGACGTAGATCTGGTACGGAAAGATGGTCTGCAGCGACAGCGTCTCCCAGCCGGACTGGTGCTTGGCGCAAATAATCGAGGGCGTGTCCGGAATATGCTCGCGACCGATGACCTGATACTTCAGGCCGATCACGTTTTCCAGCATCCACATCAATACCTTGGTCCAGGCCACACCAAGGAAATGACGCCGACGGCGCGGCAGCGGTGCCAGCAAGAGCAGGAACAGGAAAAACAGGGTGGTGGTGATCGCCAGCACCACCCAATAGAGAAGGTTGCGGATCCAGAGCTGCATCGGGGCCCTTTGTGCTTATTGGTAATCGGGGGAATGAATCAGGTATTCGGCCGCATCATAGAGGTTGTCGAAGACCTTGGTGTGTTCCGGCAGGCCACCATTGGCCAGGGTCTTGTGCCCCTTTCCGGTCTTGACCAGGATGGGCTGACCGCCGGCGGCGTCGATGGCCTGCAGGTCACGCAGGCTGTCGCCGATCATCGGCGTCTCTTCCGGACGGACATGGAAACGCTCGGTAATTTCCAGCACCATGCCCGGCTCGGGCTTGCGGCACTTGCACTGGTCGTTGTTGGTATGCGGGCAGAACACCACGGCATCGATGCGCCCGCCCGCCTGATTGACCAGACGGTGCATCTTCTCGTGCATGGCATTGAAGGCATGCATGTCGAACAGGCCGCGACCGAGACCCGACTGGTTGGTGGCGACGACGACACGCCATCCTGCCTGGGTCAGATTGGCAATCGCCTCCAGGCTGTCGGTAATCGGTACCCATTCGGCCGGCGTCTTGACGAAGTCGTCACGATCTTCGTTGATGACGCCATCACGGTCGAGAATCACCAGTTTCATGCTTACCTCCAGATGGCAAAAACCGGGGCGCTGGGCGCCCCGGCAGAGTGACTGGCGAAGACTTACTCGGCCAGCAGCGAGATGTCGGCCACGCGGTTGAACAGCGCAGACAGACGGGCCAGCAGCGCCAGGCGGTTGGCACGCACAGCCAGGTCTTCCGCCATGACCATGACGCCATCGAAGAAGGCGTCCACCGGCTCCTTCAGGCTCGACAGGGCGGCCAGCGCGGCGGCAAAGTCATGTGCGGCAAACTGGGCCTCGACCGTCGGCGACAGCGCCTCCAGGGCGGCAAACAGGGACTTCTCCGCATCGTGCTGGAACAGCGCGACATCGATCCGGCCCTCTTCGCCGCTGGTTTTCTTCAGCAGGTTCTTCACGCGCTTGTTGGCCGCGGCCAGGGTGGCGGCGGCAGGCAGACGCTTGAACTGGGCCACGGCCGCCAGGACAGCCGGCACCTCGTGGATGGCCGACGGCGCCAGTGCCAGCACGGCCTCGACTTCATCGCCCTGATACTCGGCCACCAGATAGTTCTTCAGGCGGTCCTGGCAGAAGCCGAACACCTCTTCAACCACGGACGGCGACAGCAGACCGGGGGCGAAGGCACCGGCGGTCAGCTGCAGCAGGTCGCGCAGGTCGAGCGGGTTGGCCAGCAACATGCGCAGCACGCCCAGGGCGGCACGGCGCAGGGCGAACGGATCCTTGTCGCCGGACGGGATCAGGCCGATCCCCCAGATACCGACCAGGGTTTCCAGCTTGTCGGCCAGCGCCACGGCAGTGGCCACCGGGCTTTGCGGCAGGCTGTCACCGGCGAAGCGCGGATGGTAATGCCCCTCGATGGCAGCGGCGACTTCCGGGTGCTCGCCGTCGATTTCGGCGTAGTACATCCCCATGATGCCCTGCAGTTCGGGGAACTCGCCGACCATGTCGGACACCAGGTCGGCCTTGGCCAGCTGTGCGGCACGTTCCGCCAGCGCGGCATCGGCGCCCAGGCGGCCGGCAATGCCGCCGGCAATCAGCTGCAGGCGCTCGACACGCTGCCACTGGCTGCCGATCTTGTTGTGATAGACCACGTCGGCCAGACGCGACAGGCGCGACTCCAGCCGCACCTTCTGGTCCTGCTCGAAGAAGAACTTGGCGTCGGACAGGCGGGCACGCAGCACGCGCTCGTTACCGCCAATGATGGCCGTGGGGTCGCGTGCCTCGAGGTTGGAGACCAGCAGGAAGCGGTTCTTCAGCTTGCCGGTGGCGTCCAGCAGCGGGAAATACTTCTGGTTCTGCTGCATGGTCAGAATCAGACACTCTTGCGGCACCTTGAGGAAGTCGGCATCGAAGCCGGCTTCCAGCACCACCGGCCACTCGACCAGCGCCGCCACTTCGTCAAACAGCGACTCGTCGGCAGCGATGGTGGCGCCCTGCTGGGCGGCAGCCTCTGTCAGGCGATGGTGAATCAGCTCGCGGCGCGAATCGAAGCTGGCCACCACACGGCCACGCTCGAACATCACCCGGGCATAGGTATCGGCATCCGGCAGGCTGACCGGACCGCTGCACAGGAAGCGGTGCCCCAGGGTCTCGCGACCGCTCTTCAGCCCCAGTACTTCGCCGTCAATGACGTCGGCGCCATGCAGCATGACCAGGCCATGCACCGGGCGCACGAACTGGTGCTCGGAGTCGCCCCAGCGCATCAGTTTGGGCGCCGGCAGCTTCTTCAGCGCCGTGGCCACGATGGCCGACAGCACCTCGCTCAGGGCCTGGCCGGCCTTGACGGTCTGGAAGGCATAGACATCCTGCTTGCCGTCATGCAGCGTGGTCAGGTCGGCGACCTCGACGCCGCAGGAGCGGGCAAAGCCGGCCAGCGCCGGGGTCGGAGCACCATTCTTCATGCCGGCCGATACGGCCGGGCCCTTGCGCACGATATGCTGCTCCGGCTGAACCGGCAGCACTTGCGGCAAGGTGACCGCCAGACGGCGCGGGCTGGCATAGACGGTGGCCGCTGCATCGGCAGCAACAAACTGCATTTTCTTCAGTTCTTCGCTGATGGTGTCAGCAAAGCTGGCCGCCAGCCTGGGCAGAGCCTTGGGCGGCAATTCCTCGGTGAGGAGTTCGATCAACAGGGTAGCGTTCATGGCTTATTCGGGTTTCTTGCGAGAGGCAGGGTTGCTGCACACCAGGTCGATCATCGCTGCCGCCAGGGTGTCCTGGTAGACCGGAAGCCATTTCCAGGCATAACGGGGCAGCGGATACATGGTCGACCAGACATGCCGGTTGGTGTCGGTATAAAAGTCGGTGCTCACCAGCACATACTGGTACTTCTTGCAGTCGACATAACCGGTGGTGCGGCGAATCCAGTAATCGACCTGATAGTTCTTGTCGTGCTGACGCTGGGTGAAGCGCTCCTGGTTGACGAAGTGCGCCAGGCCATCCGGCTCCTGCCAGATCGAATTGCGGTCGAGCGACAGTTCCAGCGCGCTGCCGCGCTGATACACCTGCCAGTCGGCAATGCGTTCGGCCGCTGCCGGCATGGCGCTGGCAGCGAGGCACAGGGTCAGCCAGAGAGCGTGTTTCATCCGGCATCCTTCGGACACATCGGGAAGCCCAGGGCTTCACGCGAGTCGTAGTAGGCTTGTGCCACCTGACGTGCCAGCGCACGAATGCGGCCGATATAGGCGGCGCGTTCGGTCACCGAGATGGCGCCACGGGCATCCAGCAGGTTGAAGTTGTGCGCGGCCTTGAGGATCATCTCGTAGCCCGGCAGCGGCAGGCCGGCGTCCAGCAGACGTTTGGCCTCGCTCTCGAAGTGGTTGAACTGCTCGAACAGGAACGGCACGTTGGAGTGCTCGAAGTTGTAGCGCGACTGCTCGACTTCGTTCTGATGGAATACGTCGCCGTAGCTGACCTTCTGACCGTTCGGGTAGACGGTCCAGGTGAGGTCGTAGACGTTTTCCACGCCCTGCAGGTACATCGCCAGACGCTCCAGGCCATAGGTGATTTCCCCCAGCACCGGACGACAATCCAGACCGCCAACCTGCTGGAAGTAGGTGAACTGCGTCACTTCCATGCCGTTGAGCCAGACTTCCCAGCCCAGGCCCCAGGCGCCCAGGGTCGGGTTTTCCCAGTCATCCTCGACAAAACGGATGTCATGGATGGTCGGGTCGATGCCCAGCTCGCGCAGCGAGCCCAGGTACAGCTCCTGGATATTGGACGGCGACGGCTTCAGCACCACCTGGAACTGGTAGTAATGCTGCAGGCGGTTGGGGTTTTCGCCATAACGGCCATCTTTCGGACGGCGCGACGGTTGCACGTAGGCCGCATTCCACGGCTCGGGCCCGATCGAGCGCAGGAAGGTCGCGGTATGCGAGGTACCCGCGCCCATTTCCATATCGTAAGGCTGCAGCAGTGCACACCCCTGGCGGTTCCAGTAGTTCTGCAGCGTAAGGATAATTTCCTGAAAAGTAAGCATAACGCCGTTCAGCAAAGAGAAAATTAAACGTCGATTCTACCGTTTAGTCACGCGCTGGGAAAGCAATGCCCACTGCCTTGTGGTGAATCGACGCCTTTCGGCGCTGTTCTGCGCCATTTTGCCGGACCAGACAGGCAAACCAGCAAAAAGCCCCTGCCTGACGAAGCAGGCAGGGGCTGGCAGACACCAAGGACGGACTTATGCCCAGTCGAGGATCACCTTGCCGGACTGGCCGGACAGCATGGCGTCGAAGCCTTGCTGGAAATCATCGATCTTGTAGTGGTGGGTGATGATCGGGGTGATATCCAGACCCGACTGGATCAGCGCCACCATCTTGTACCAGGTCTCGAACATTTCCCGACCATAGATGCCCTTGATTTCCAGACCCTTGAAGATCACCTGGTTCCAGTCGATGGCGGTATTGGCCGGCGGAATGCCCAGCAGCGCAATCTTGCCGCCATGGTTCATGGTTTCCAGCATCTGGCGGAAGGCCTGCGGGTTGCCGGACATTTCCAGACCGACATCGAAGCCTTCGCACATATGCAGCTCGCCCATCACCTCGCGCAGGTCTTCCTTGGCCACATTGACGGCGCGGCTGGCGCCCATCTTGCGCGCCAGTTCCAGGCGATATTCATTGACGTCGGTGATCACCACATGGCGGGCGCCGACATGTTTGGCAATGGCCACGGCCATGATGCCGATCGGACCGGCACCGGTAATCAGGACGTCTTCACCGACCAGATTGAACGACAGGGCGGTATGCACGGCATTGCCGAACGGGTCGAAGATCGAGGCCAGATCGTCCGTGATGTCCGGCGGCAGCTTGAAGGCGTTGAAAGCCGGGATGACCAGGTATTCGGCAAAGGCGCCTTCGCGGTTGACGCCCACGCCGACGGTATTGCGGCACAGGTGGCGACGACCGGCACGGCAGTTACGGCAATAGCCACAGGTGATGTGGCCTTCGCCGGAGACGCGGTCACCAATTTCGAAGCCCTTCACCTCCGAGCCCATGCCGGCGACCACGCCGACATATTCATGGCCGACATGCATCGGTACCGGGATGGTCTTTTGTGCCCACTCGTCCCAGTTGTAGATATGGATGTCGGTGCCGCAGATGGCGGTCTTGACGATCTTGATCAGCAGGTCGTTATGACCGACTTCGGGTTTTTGCACGTCGGTCAGCCACAGACCGCGTTCAGACTTGAGTTTTGCCAACGCTTTCATTTTTTCTCTCCCTGGCGCGGATCGAGCCGCGCCGGTTGTGTTCATTGCCCGGGGAAGACCCCCTTCCCCGGTCCCTGCATCAGGCGATCACGCCCAGTTCGCGGCCGACACGGATGAAGGCATTGACCGTGTGCTCGACCTGTTCCGGTGTGTGGGCGGCCGACATTTGCGTACGGATGCGTGCCTTGCCCTTGGGCACAACCGGGAAGGAGAAGCCAATGACGTACACCCCTTCCGACAGCAGAGCGGCAGCCATTTCACCCGCCAGGCGGGCATCGCCCAGCATGACCGGAATGATCGGATGCTGGCCCGGTACCAGGGTAAAGCCGGCAGCAGTCATTTTCTGGCGGAACAGTTCGGCATTGCGCTTGAGATTGGCACGCAGTTTGGCACCATCCTGCTCAATGATTTCCAGCACCTTGAGGCTGGCGGCGGTGATGGCCGGTGCCAGGCTATTGGAGAACAGATAGGGGCGCGAGCGCTGGCGCAGCAGCTCGACAATCGCCTTGCGGCCGGACACATAGCCACCGGAGGCGCCCCCCAGGGCCTTGCCCAGGGTGCCGGTGTAAATGTCGATGCGATCGGCAACGCCGCACAGTTCCGGCGTGCCGGCGCCGGTCTCGCCGATGAAGCCGACGGCATGCGAGTCATCGACCATCACCAGGGCACCATAGCGGTCAGCCACTTCGCACAGCGACTTGAGGTCGGCGATGATGCCGTCCATGGAGAACACCCCATCGGTCACCACCAGCTTGAAACGGGCCCCGGCTTCGTCGGCGGCCTTGAGCTGGGTTTCCAGATCGCTCATGTCGTTGTTCTTGTAGCGATAGCGCTTGGCCTTGCACAGGCGCACGCCATCGATGATCGACGCATGGTTCAGTTCGTCGGAGATGACCGCATCCTCTTCGCCCAGCAGGGTTTCGAACACGCCGCCATTGGCGTCGAAGCAGCTGGAATAGAGGATGGTGTCGTCGGTCTTGAGAAAGCGCGAGATGGCGGCTTCCAAATCCTTGTGTACCTGTTGGGTACCGCAGATAAAGCGTACCGAGGCACAGCCGTAGCCGTACTTGTCCAGACCGGCCTTGGCTGCCTCGATCAGGCGCGGGTCATC
The DNA here is from genome assembly GCF_018802765.1 of Paludibacterium sp. B53371. Classification (NCBI taxonomy): domain Bacteria; kingdom Pseudomonadati; phylum Pseudomonadota; class Betaproteobacteria; order Neisseriales; family Chromobacteriaceae; genus Paludibacterium; species Paludibacterium sp. B53371. The sequence goes on along the minus strand of NZ_CP069163.1, from coordinate 704,015 downwards.
GGCCAGGCCAAGATAGTTGTTGGCGCAGAAGTTCAGCACGTGCTTGCCGTTGCCCAGGGCAACGTCAGGCCCTTGCGGTGTGGCAATCACGCGTTCCGGCTTTTCGAACCCGTCAGCGCGGATTTGCGCCAGGGTTGCATCCAAATGGGCGAGATAGGTGTGGTTCATGGCATTGACTCATGATTTGAGGGAAAAAAGGCACGTGGCCGCTCACTCGCGCTTGTTGCTGCGCGATGGAGTTGGACCGTTGCCGGCCGCAATAGGCTGCCACTGTGCCGCATAAAATGCTGTTCTCTTTTTTAGCCGCGCTTGAGCAGACGCGCGGCATCCATGGCGAAATACGTCAGGATACCGTCCGCACCGGCGCGCTTGAAGGCCAGCAGACTTTCCATCATGCAGGCTTCTTCGTTCAGCCAGCCGTTGGCAAAAGCCGCCTTGAGCATGGCGTATTCACCGGAGACCTGATAAGCATAGGTCGGCACGCCGAAGGTATCCTTGACGCGGCGGATCACATCCAGATAAGGCATGCCCGGCTTGATCATCACCATGTCGGCACCTTCCTGCAGATCCATCGCCACTTCCTGCAGGGCTTCGTCGCTGTTGGCCGGGTCCATCTGGTAGGTGTATTTGTTGCCCTTGCCCAGATTGCCGCTCGATCCCACGGCATCGCGGAACGGACCGTAGAAGCTGGAGGCGTACTTGGCCGAGTAAGCCAGAATCTTGGTGTGAATGTGGCCGTGGCCTTCCAGCTCTTCACGCAGGTAGCCGATGCGACCATCCATCATGTCGGACGGGCCGAGGACATCAACGCCGGCCGCCGCATGGCACAGCCCCTGCTTGATGAGGATTTCCACCGTCTCGTCATTGAGCACATAGCCATTGTCGTCGATCACGCCATCCTGACCGTGGATGGTGTAGGGATCGAGCGCCAGATCGGTCATGACCCCCAGTTCGGGGAAGCGGGCCTTCAGGGCGCGCACCACGGTCGGTACCAGTCCCTCGTCGTTATAAGCCTCTTCCGCCTGATTGCTCTTGCCACCTTCGATCACCGGGAACAGCGAAATCAGCGGAATGCCCAGCTCGAGCATTTCTTCTGCGGTATGCAGCAGCAGATCCAGGCTCTGGCGCTCGACGCCCGGCATCGAGACCACCGGCTGGCTGCGCTTTTCGCCTTCCAGCACGAATACCGGGTAGATCAGATCGTTGGCCGTCAGCACGTTTTCGCGCATCAGGCGGCGGGAGAAATCATCACGGCGCATGCGACGCATGCGCGCAAAAGGAAAATCGCGATTGGCAAAAATCATTTCTGGTCTTTTTCTGGAGAATGAGGGGAAGGCGAAGGGGCTTCATCGGCGCCATCCGCAGGAGGTACGGCCATCCGGCCGGGGATCTGTGGCGGCGGCTCAAGACGCGCCAGCCGCGCGAGGATGCCCGCGACGGTGGCGATCGGTCCGGCGATGATCAGAACCCAGAACCAGGTGGCATGCAGCAGATTCATTATTCCATGGCTTAAATAATGACAAGGCTATTGTACGCCGATTGACATGATGCGCATCAGTTTTGGCCGATATAGGTCAAAAAGCTGGCAGATAAAGGCGATGACGTCCGCAAACAAAAACGGCCCTTGCAAGGCAGGGGCCGTTTGGCTGTCGACAAGGCCGACGCTCAGGCGAAGAAGTCTTTCAGCTTGTCCATAAACGACTTGGCGCGCGGATTATGCACGGTGTCGTCGTTCTGGCTGAGCTCTTCGAACTCGCGCAGCAGTTCTTTCTGGCGTTCGTTCAGGTTGACCGGGGTTTCCACCACCACATGGCACATCAGGTCGCCATAGGTATTGCCACGCACGGCCTTGATACCCTTGCCGCGCAGGCGATAGACCTTGCCGCTCTGGGTTTCGGCGCTGATCTTGACCTTGGCCATACCGTCCAGCGTCGGAATTTCGACCTCACCGCCCAGGGCGGCAGTGGCAAAGCTGATCGGCATTTCGCAATGCAGATCCATGCCTTCGCGCTGGAAGACCTGGTGCGGCTTGATGTGGGTCACCACATACAGGTCGCCGTTCGGTCCGCCGTTTTCGCCCGGTTCGCCCTCGCCTGCCAGACGGATGCGGTCCCCCTCATCCACGCCGGCCGGAATCTTGACGTTGAGCGTCTTGGTGGTCTTGACCTGACCGGCACCGTGGCACTTGGGACACGGGTCGGTGATCTGCTTGCCGCTGCCATGGCAGGTCGGGCAGGTCTGCTGCACCGAGAAGAAGCCCTGGCTCATCCGCACCTGACCATGGCCGCCGCAGGTGGCGCAGGTCTTGGGCTGGGTGCCCGGCTTGGCGCCGGAGCCATGGCAGGTATCGCAGTGTTCGTGCGCCGGGATGCGGATCTGCCGCTCGCAACCGCGAGCGGCTTCTTCCAGGGTGATCTCCATGTTGTAGCGCAGGTCTGCGCCACGGAACACCTGGGAACGACCGCCACCGGCACGTCCGCCACCGAAGATATCGCCGAAGATATCCGAGAAGGCGTCGGAGAAGTCACCAAAACCCTGGCCGCCACGGAAGCCACCGGCACCGGCATTCTGATCCACGCCGGCATGGCCGAACTGGTCATAGGCGGCACGCTTCTGGCTGTCAGACAGGATCTCGTAGGCTTCCTTCACCTGCTTGAACTTGTCTTCGGCTTCCTTGCTGTCCGGGTTGCGGTCCGGGTGGTACTTCATCGCCAGTTTGCGATAGGCTTTCTTGATGTCCTCGTCGGAGGCATCGCGATTCACGCCCAGTACGTCGTAGTAATCTCGTTTTGACATGTGCTTGACCATTGCACAAAGCCCCCGTGCGGGAGCTTTGTGTTTTCAGTGGAACGATTGACTACGCTTACTTCTTGTCTTTAACTTCTTCGAACTCGGCATCGACGACGTTGCCTTCGTCCTTGGCACCCGCTGCCGCAGCAGATGGCTGTTCGCCCTCACCGGCCTGGGCAGCATACATTTGCTCGGCCAGCTTGTGCGACACCTTCATCAGTGCTTCGACCTTGGCATCGATGGCTTCCTTGTCCTCGCCCTTGAGCACTTCTTCGGCTTCCTTGATGGCCGCCTCGATGGCACTCTTTTCTTCGGCGGAGACCTTGTCGCCGAAATCAACCAGCGACTTCTTCACCGAGTGAACCAGCGATTCGCCCTGGTTGCGGGCGGTGACCAGCTCATGCAGCTTGCGGTCTTCTTCGGCATTGGCTTCGGCATCCTTCACCATGGCCTGGATTTCCGCTTCGGACAGACCGCTGGAAGCCTGGATGGTGATGTTGGCCTGCTTGCCGGTCGCCTTGTCCTTGGCGCTGACATGCAGAATGCCGTTGGCGTCGATGTCGAAGGTCACTTCGATCTGCGGCATGCCGCGCGGTGCCGGCGGGATGTCCGACAGGTTGAACTGACCCAGGCTCTTGTTGGCGGAAGCGCGTTCGCGCTCACCCTGCAGCACGTGAATGGTCACGGCAGTCTGGTTATCTTCCGCGGTCGAGAAGGTCTGGGTGGCCTTGGTCGGGATCGTGGTGTTCTTCTGGATCAGCTTGGTCATGATGCTGCCCATGGTCTCGATACCCAGCGACAGCGGGGTCACGTCGAGCAGCAGCACGTCCTTGCGCTCACCGGACAGCACCGAACCCTGGATCGCGGCACCGACGGCCACGGCTTCGTCCGGGTTCACGTCACGGCGCGGTTCCTTGCCGAAGAATTCCTTGACCTTGTCCAGGACCTTGGGCATCCGGGTCTGACCGCCGACCAGGATCACGTCGCTGATCTCGTTGATCGACAGGCCGGCATCCTTCAGGGCCACGCGGCAAGGTTCGATCGAACGCTCGATCAGGTCTTCCACCAGCGATTCGAACTTGGCACGGGTGATCTTCATCGCCAGGTGCTTCGGACCGGTGGCATCCATGGTGATGTACGGCAGATTGACTTCGGTCTGCTGGCTGGAGGACAGCTCGATCTTGGCCTTTTCGGCGGCTTCCTTCAGGCGTTGCAGCGCCATCACGTCCTGCTTCAGGTCCACGCCCTGGTCGCGCTTGAACTCGGCGATGATGTAGTCAATCAGGCGCTGGTCGAAGTCTTCGCCGCCCAGGAAGGTATCACCGTTGGTCGACAGTACTTCGAACTGGTGCTCGCCATCCACATCGGCGATTTCGATGATCGAGATGTCGAAGGTACCGCCACCCAGGTCATAGACGGCAATCTTGCGGTCGCCTTCCTGCTTGGCCAGACCGAAGGCCAGTGCGGCGGCGGTCGGCTCGTTGATGATGCGCTTGACTTCCAGACCGGCGATGCGGCCGGCGTCCTTGGTTGCCTGGCGCTGGCTGTCGTTGAAGTAGGCCGGTACGGTGATCACCGCTTCGGTCACTTCCTCGCCCAGATAGTCTTCGGCAGCCTTCTTCATCTTGCGCAGCACTTCGGCGGAGATTTGCGGCGGTGCCAGTTCGTTGTCGCGCACATTGACCCAGGCATCACCGTTCTTGGCCTTGGTGATCTGGAAAGGCATCAGGTCGATGTCCTTCTGGACTTCCTTGTCTTCGAAGCGGCGGCCGATCAGGCGCTTGATGGCGTACAGGGTGTTCTTCGGGTTGGTGACGGCCTGACGCTTGGCCGGGGCACCGACCAGGATTTCACCATCTTCCATGTAGGCGATGATCGACGGCGTGGTGCGGTTGCCTTCGGCGTTTTCGACCACTTTCGGATTACCGTTTTCTACCACGGCGACACAGGAGTTGGTGGTGCCGAGGTCAATACCAATGATTTTGCCCATATTCATTATTCCTTTGCTCTGTGAAACCGCGTGGATTCAGCGGCTTCCTTGATCATGTTTTGCAAGTCGTGGCGAAGTCCGGCTTTTTCAAGAGGGCTTTGCCAGCAGATTCAGTGTCTTACTTTGCCACCACCACCATGGCCGGTCGCAGCAGACGATCTGCAATGGCATAGCCCTTTTGCATCACGCGCACGACGGTATTGGTCTCGGCTTCCGCATCTTCGCTGCTGATGGCCTGGTGCTTGTGCGGGTCGAGCGGCTGGCCCAGCGGATTGATCTCTTCGATCTGCACTTTTTCAAAGGCACCGGCCAGCTGCTTCAGGGTCAGGTCGACACCGAACTTGAGGTTGTCGAACTGGCCGCTTTGGTCGGCCAGTGCCATTTCCAGGCTGTCCTTGACGCTCAGCAGCTCCATGGCGAACTTGTTGATGGCGTACTTGTGCGCACTGGCCAGCTCTTCCTGATGGCGGCGGCGCAGGTTCTCCATATCGGCCTTGCTGCGCAGATACTGATCCTTGACCTGCGCCAGCTCGGCCTCCAGCACCCCAATGCGCTCTTCGGCCGTGGCTTCACTGATGATGTCAGTATGCGTTTCAGTCGATTCGACGGCATCAGCGGCTTCTGCGCTGACGTTTTCCGGTTTTTCCTGCATGGTGGGTCCTCAATGGCACGGCTGTGACAAATGTTAACTCTGAGCAAAGTAGGGTCTTTGGCGGCGAATTCAAGAGGTCGATGACGAATTCTGCAAAATCTCCATGGAAAGTGAATTTTGCGTCGCAACCACGCCCATGTGCGCTTTTGGCCTCGCTCGTTCGGAAATGCAAAATAAATAGCCCAATCAGGTTTCGTTTTCGGACAATTTTGTTAGTAATTGAAAACAAAAGATTTTTTTGTGCTGCGCCGCACACAAAACAGATTATTTATGCTTAAATGGCTCCACAACAAAAGCGTCATATGACGTTTACAGCGCCCCTCCCCCATCGCAGCGGGGCGCCACAAAGAGAGAACGGCCCCGGCGAACCCGGACTGCTTTGCCACCGAAGTCAAGCATCCCCTGCCGGTGGCCTCCACGAGGAAAGTCGCCTGGCGACTTGGAAGAAACCTATCGATGAAGGGTAACGTATGACTACTCGCGAACAACGCATTGCCGCCATTCAGAAAGACTGGGACGAGAATCCGCGCTGGAAGGGCATCACCCGCGGTTACAGCGCCGCCGATGTGGAACGCCTGCGCGGCACTGTGCAGATCGAACATACCCTGGCACGCCGTGGTGCCGAAAAGCTGTGGAAACTGATCAACGAAGAGCCGTTCGTCAATGCCCTGGGCGCGCTGACCGGCAACCAGGCCATGCAGCAGGTCAAGGCCGGCCTGAAGGCCATCTATCTGTCCGGCTGGCAAGTCGCTGCCGATGCCAACCTTGGCAGCGAAATGTACCCGGACCAGTCGCTGTACCCGGCCAATTCCGTCCCGGCCGTGGTCAAGCGCATCAACAACACCTTCCAGCGTGCCGACCAGCTGCATCATGCCGAAGGCAATGACGAGATCGACTTCTTCGCCCCGATCGTGGCCGATGCCGAAGCCGGTTTCGGTGGCGTGCTGAACGCCCACGAACTGATGAAGAGCATGATCGAAGCCGGTGCCGCCGGCGTGCACTTCGAAGACCAGCTCGCCTCGGTGAAGAAGTGTGGTCACATGGGTGGCAAGGTGCTGGTACCGAGCCGCGAAGCAGTTGAAAAGCTGATCGCAGCCCGTCTGGCCGCCGACATCTACGGTGTGCCGACCATTCTGGTCGCCCGTACCGATGCCGAAGCCGCCGACCTGCTGACCTCGGATGTGGATGAGCGCGACCGTCCGTTCTGCACTGGTGAGCGCACCGTGGAAGGCTTCTATCGCACCAAGCCGGGTCTGGAACAAGCCATTTCGCGCGGTCTGGCCTACGCGCCGTACGCCGATCTGATCTGGTGTGAGACCGGCAAGCCGGATCTGGAGTACGCGCGCAAGTTCGCCGAAGCGATCCATGCCAAGTTCCCGGGCAAGCTGCTGGCCTACAACTGCTCGCCGTCCTTCAACTGGAAGAAGAACCTGGACGATGCCACCATCGCCAAATTCCAGAAGGAACTCGGCGCCATGGGTTACAAGTTCCAGTTCATCACCCTGGCCGGCTTCCACAGCCTGAACTACTCGATGTTCAACCTGGCTTACGGTTATGCCCGCCAGCAGATGACGGCCTTCGTCGAACTGCAGCAGAACGAATTCGCTGCGGCCGAAAAGGGCTTCACTGCCGTCAAGCACCAGCGCGAAGTCGGTACCGGCTACTTCGACGCCGTGACCCAGACCATTCAGGGTGGCCAGTCTTCGACCACCGCCCTGACCGGCTCGACCGAAGAAGAGCAGTTCCACTGAGCTTCGCAGACCGTCTCACTCGCCGCCCCGCACCGGGGCGGTTTTTCTTTGTAGCAGGCAAAAAAGAAGCCTCTCACTGGGAGGGCTTTTTTTCTGTGCTGCGCTGCAGGCAAAAAAGAAGCCGCGACCTGCGTCGCGGCTTTCAATATTGAGCAGGCATGAGGCCCCGGATCACAGACCCTGGGTATAAGCCTCTTCACCGTGCAGGGCAGCATCCAGACCGGTTTCCTGGGTCTTCGGATCCACCTTGACGGCGGTAAAGCGGTCGATCACCCACAACATGCCGTAGGTGAAGACAAAGGCCCAGACACCGGAAACCACGGCGGCAACGATCTGCTTCCACAGGAAGGAAGCATCGCCCGACAGCAGACCATTGGCGCCGGCCGCATTCCAGGCCTTGTCGGCAAACACGCCCAGCAGGATGGTGCCCAGCAGACCGCCCACACCGTGTACGCCCCAGACGTCGAGCGCATCATCCCAGCCCAAACGATTCTTCACCATCACGGCCAGGTAGCAGACTACAGCGGCGATCACACCGATGAGTGCAGCGGAACCCAGCGAGATGTAACCGGCGGCCGGCGTGACCGTGGCCAGACCGGCGACGGCACCGGTCAGCAGACCGATCAGCTTGGGCTGCTTGGAGTGCGACCACTCGAGGAAGAACCAGGTGGTGCCGGCAAAGGAGGCCGCCACGTCGGTATTCAGGAAGGCCGAGCAGGTGACATAGTCAACCTTCAGTTCGGAACCGGCGTTGAAGCCATACCAGCCAAACCACAGCAGACCGGTACCCAGGGCGATCAGCGGCACATTGTGCGGCTTGTTTTCCACGTAGGCACGGCGACCGACATAGAGAATCGAGGCCAGGGCGGCGAAGCCAGCGGTGTTATGCACCACGATACCACCGGCGAAGTCGAGTACGCCCCACTGCGCCAGCAGGCCGTTCGGGCTCCACACCATGTGGACGAACGGGAAGTAGACGAAGATCAGCCAGGCGGTCAGGAACAGGAAGTAGGCTTTGACCGTCACGCGGTTGGCAAAAGCACCGGTGATCAGTGCCGGGGTGATGATGGCGAACATCATCTGATAGGCCACATGCACGATCAGTGGAATACCGGCATCGTTGCCGGCAAACATGGTGTGCAGCGTCACGCCGCGCATGAAGGCATAGTAGGTGGGGTCACCGATGATGCCGTGCCAGGTCGGACCGAAGCACATCGAGTAACCGAAGGCAAACCACAGCACCGTGGTCCAGCCCAGTGACATGAAACTCTGGGCCATGATGGTCAGCACGTTCTTGCGGCCGACCAGACCACCATAGAAGAAAGCCAAACCCGGTGTCATCAGCATCACCAGGCTGGAACACAATAGCATAAAGCCAGTATTTCCGACGTTAATCGGCATGATTGGGGTAGTCATGTAACGATTTCCTATTAGTACAAAAATGGGTATTTCTTATTGTGGCTGCATCGTGCGCCTGCTCCGCGCTACACTCGTTGCAATAGATCAAGTGAAGATCACAAGATCGTGATGTTGTTGATGACGTGTCCGGTTCACGACGCAATCCTGTCGGTAACCGACGCACAAATAAAAACGCGCCGTGGCCAAAAGGACACGGCGCGTCAGCAAGCAAGGACTCAGGCAGGGATTTGCTGAGTGATGCAGTGGATGTTGCCACCGCCGAGCAGCACCTCGCGGGCGGGGACGCCGACGATACGGTAGTCGGGGAAAATCCCCTGCAGCTGGCTGGCAGCCTGGGCATCGGTACGCTCATCCAGCAGAGGGAAGATGACCTGGCCATTGCTGATCAGGAAGTTGACATAGGAGGCGGCCATTCTCTCCCCTGCCAGCCGGGGTACGGCATCTCCCGTCTCGACACCGGCCACTTCCTGCGGCGTGTAGTACAGCGGCCCCGGAGCAATCATCTTGTGCACCCTGATCCGGCGTCCTTTGGCATCGACCGCCTTGCTCAGTACCGCATACGCGGCTTGCGACCGGGCATACTGCGGATCTTCCGGATCCTCCACCCAGTGCAGGATCACCTCACCCGGCCGGGCAAAGCAGCACATATTGTCGATGTGGCCGTCAGTCTCATCCATGAAGACCCCCTCCGGCAGCCAGATGAAGTGGCTGACGCCGAGGTACTGGCTCAGCAGGGCCTCGATCTGCGGCTGATCGAGATGCGGGTTGCGGTTGGGATGCAACAGGCACTCCGCCGTGGTCAGCAGGGTGCCTTCACCGTCGACGTGAATCGAACCACCCTCCAGCACCAGCGGCGCCTGATAGCCGGCGAAGCCATGCTGTGCCAGCACCTTGCCGGCAACATCGCTGTCCTGGTCCCAGGGATGATACAAACCGCCGTTCAGCCCGCCCCAGGCATTAAACTGCCAGTCCACGCCGCGCAGATCGCCGCCGGCATTCACCACCATCGTCGGACCGGTATCGCGCATCCAGCAATCATCGCTTTCCATCTCGACCAGCGTCACGGCTGCCGGCATCACCGCGCGGGCGGCCTGCATGCAGCGCGACGGCACCCCCATGAACACCGGGGTAGAGGCCGCGATGGCGGCGGCAATGGCCGCGAAGGTCCGCTGTGCCGGGACGCCCTGCTCGCGCCAGTTATCCGGGCGCTGCGGCCAGATCATCCAGACGGCCTGCTGGGGTGCCCATTCGGCAGGCATGGCAAACCCATCCTGCTGCGGCACACTGTTCATGACATGATGACTCATGGTTGACCTCACTCTGCCTGGTGAACACCATCGGATGTTTTCAGCACATCGTACATCTGCGGTCGGCGATCGCGGAACACACCCCAGGCCACACGGCGCTTTCTGATGGCATCCAGATCGAAGGTATGTACCAGCACACATTCGCTCGTTTTGTCGGCCTGCTTGACCAGTTCACCGGTCTCGTCGGCAATGAAGGACGAACCGTAGAAGGTCATTTGATAATCCGGATGCAGCACGCTGGCCTCGGTACCAATGCGGTTGGAAGCAATCACCGGCGTCAGATTGGCACCGGCATGACCTTGCTGGACACGGGTCCAGTGCGGCTGGCTGTCGATCTCCGGATAATCCGGCTCGCTGCCGATGGCGGTCGGGAAGAAGATCAGCTCGGCGCCCATCAGTGCCAGCGTGCGTGCGGTTTCCGGGAACCACTGATCCCAGCAGATGCCGACACCGATCCGGGCATAGCGGGTATCCCACACCTTGAAACCGCTGTCACCCGGGGTGAAGTACTGCTTTTCCTGATAGGCCGGGCCATTGGGAATGTGGGTCTTGCGATAGGTATCCAGCACCTTGCCGTCGGCATCGATGACCACCAGCGAATTGTAGTAGGCATTGTGGCAGCGTTCGAACCAGCTGATCGGCAGCACCACTTGCAGTTCGCGTGCCAGCTGGCTGAAATGGGCCACGATCCGGCTTTCGCCGACCGTGCTGGCCAGCGCGAAATGTTCGGGGTTCTGTTCGATGCAAAAGTACGGCGCTTCGAACAATTCTTGCAGCAGGATGACCTGCGCGCCCTGCGCAGCAGCCTGCCGCACCAGTTTTTCCGCATTGGCGATATTGGCACTGCTATCCCAGCTGCAAGCCATTTGTGTTGCGGCCACCGTCACCATCTTGACCATGATGCTCTCTCGCTTTCACTGAATGAATCATTGACAGCACCAGTCTAGGGAGCGTCAAATCATTCATCAAATGAATAATATAGATGGCACCATCAATGAGGTGAATACATGAAACTGCACCAACTGGATCTGAATCTGCTGCTGGCGCTGGATGCCCTGATCAGTCTGCGCAGTGTCACCCGAGCCGCAGAGAAACTGTTTGTCAGCCAGCCCGCCATGAGCCACTCGCTCAACCGGCTGCGCGATTTCTTCAACGACCCGTTGCTGGTCCGCACACCACAGGGCATGCAGCCCACCGAACGCGCACTCTATCTGCAGCGGGGGGTGCATCAGGTGCTGAGCCTGCTGGAAAACCATCTGAACCAGCCGGAGGCCTTTGACCCGCGCACCTCGCAGCGCCGCTTCACCATCAGCACGACCGACTATGTCGAGTGTGTTCTGATCCCCCCGCTGGTCCAGCGGCTGGCTGAAGAGGCCCCCGGCATCCATCTGGATATCCAGATCCTGCGCGAAGAGATTCCGGAGAGCGCGCTGGCGAATGGGGAGATCGACCTGCTGCTGGGGTTTGACGAGTACATGGCGATCCCGGGCTATCTGTGCCGTGAGACCTGGCTGACCGAACCGCTGAGCGGACTGGTCAGCCAGCAGCATGCTCGTGTCGGCGATACCCTGACGCTGGCACAGAGCATCGAACTGCCACATGTGTTTCATTCCCCCCTCGGACACCGCGGCTCGCCCCTGGACGACTACCTGGCCGAGCGCGGCCTGCAGCGGCGCATTTCGGTGCAAAGTCAGAGTTATATGTCTGCGGCGGCGATTGTCAGCCACACCGATCATCTGTTCATCCTGCCGCAGCGGGTGGCGGCCATGATGGCCGGCTTCTGGCCGCTGCGAATGGTCGAGCTGCCACAGGATTTCCCGGTGTATCACTTGAACTGTGTCTGGCACCCGGTGCAGGACAAGCAACCCGGGCTGTGCTGGCTGCGAGACTTGATGCGCCAGTTGATCCAGCAGCCGACACCCGCCGCTTTTCACGGTGCAAGCTGAAGCACCAGAACAAGCGGCCCGCAGTTGCGGGCCGTTGTCATCACGATAGCGTCTTGCGCATGAAGTGGTTTTCACCCAGATCCGGGCCGGGCTCGGGCAGGAAGCCCCAACGGGCAAAGAACGGTTGTGATTCACGGCAAACCAGCGCAGTCAGGGTACGCAGGCCATGGCTGGCGGCATGGCGATGAACCCGCTCCATCAGCAGGGTGCCGATACCCCGGCCCTGCCAGCTTTCACGCACGAAGAAGTGGTCGATCACCCCTTCGCCATCCAGGTTGGCATAGCCAATCACCTGATCACCGTACTCGACGACGAACGGCTCGCTGACGCGCAGTCTGGCCAGCCATTGCTGCTCGGTTTGCCCGGTCTTGCCCAGGCGCTGATAAAGGTCCCAGAGCTTGGGTTCCTCTCCGGGTTGGTAGGGTCGCAAACGCATGATGAATCCTCGATGAGCCTAAAATTTTGATTGCACTCAGTCTACGCGCGCGACAACCGGCACGACTTGACTTAATGCAAATAATGCATCGACCAATTCGTCATAAGAATAGTTTCATGCACTGCAAAAGACAATTCACCCGCCAAGGCCCGTCAGGCGACAGATTTACAGCGGCAACTGGTCGATCAGCCGTCGTACCGCCTCCTCCATATCCACGTCTCCGTCCAGATCCTGCCGACCTTGCCAGCCTGGCTGGGTATGGCTGCCGGCACGCAGGACCAGGACCGGAATGCGCACAACGCGCGAAACCGGCGGCGCCCAGTACGGTCCGTAGGCAGGCCCGGGTTCGGTGATGATCTGCTGCCGCTCCTCCAGCCTGAAACACAGCTGGTAGTCACTGCCCTGCTTCACCTCGCGCCAGCCATGCAGATCCAGTCGCATGCGAATATTGTCTGCCAGACCGGGCGGTGCATTGTCCGGCAGACAGTCGAGCCGGTAGCCCGGTTCGGCGGCAAAGATCCGGCCGGCCAGCAAGGCCAGCACGACAAATAGTGCATATCGTTTCAAACGTTCACTCCTTGTAGAAGATGGATGTCGCGGCGGACGGCCCGCCGACCAGCCGGCAGACTTAATCCCAGTAGCCGGTCCGGGCATAGACAGCTTTGAGATAGTCGATGAAATGGCGCACCCGCTGGGGCAGAAACTTGCGTTGCGGCACCACGGCATACACCGGGTAATCCGGCGAAGAAAAATGATCCAGCACACTGACCAGACGTCCCTCCGACAGGTCATCCTTGACCTCCCACAGCGAACGCCAGGCCAGCCCTCGCCCCTGCAGCGCCCAGTCATGCAGGACCGCACCATCGTTGCACTCCAGCATGCCGGAAACGCGCAGGTTGATCATTTCGCCCTCGACCACGAAGCGCCAGCCACGGCTCTGACTCTCGCCCAGCGTCAGGCAGGCATGCCGTGACAGATCCTCCAGAGAGCGCGGAATACCATGCTGAGCCAGATAGGCCGGCGCGGCCACCACCACGCGGCGGTTCTGCGCCAGCCGCAGCGCCACCAGACTGGAGTCGGACAGATCGCTGATGCGGATGGCACAGTCGATGGGGTCACGCAACAGGTCGACGATTCTATCGGAAAGATCCAGCGTCAGCTTGATGTCGGGGTTGGCCTGCTGAAACGCCGCGGCATGGGGTGCCACATGACGGCGTCCAAAGCCGGCCGGGGCGCTGATGCGCAGATGGCCGCGCGCCCGGGCACTGCCGGAGGCCACGGCCGCCTCGGCCTCGTTCAACTCGGCGAGGATGCGCAGGCAATCCTCGTAAAAAGCACTCCCCTCCTGGGTCAGCGACAGGCTGCGGGTCGTGCGTACCAGCAGGCGCGCCCCCAGCCGCTCTTCCAGCGCATCCAGCCGGCGCCCCATCACAGCAGGCACCACGCCCTCACTGCGCGCTGCGGCCGACAGGCTGCCGTGCTTGACCACCGCCACAAAACTTTCCAGCTGCTTGAGATTATCCATCGCACTCACTGCCTGTCTGACGGGTTGGCGTTTGTACCGGACGGATCAATGATGAGGAACTCATCACTCAGGAGTCATGATCATGGTTGCCGCATTATTGCTCCTCCTCTGCCTGGCCGATTCGCCGGCACAGGATCCGGCCACCGCCCCCTGGCCGGATTTCGAGCTGGAGATCAATCAGATTCCCTGAGTCGCCCGGTCCATTACCTACCAAAAAGTAAAAGATGTTATGTCATTTTAGGTCTTTTTAACTCATGTTGTCGTCACTAAACTGTTTGGCATAATCAGTACACACACGGGGAAGAAACATCATGTCGATTCAATTGCCGCAGGGTGTCGCCATCAGCGCACCCATCCTGGACGAGTTCGAAACCATCCTGAGCGAAGACGCGCTCGCTCTGGTCGCCGCCCTGCACCGTCAGTTCGAGCCGCGACGCCGCGAGTTGATGGCCGCGCGTGTGACTCGCCAGGCCGAGCTGGACGCGGGCCGCCTGCCGGACTTCCTGCCGGAAACGGCCGCCGTGCGTGCCGGGGACTGGAAAATTGCGCCGCTGCCCAAGGACCTGCTGGATCGTCGCGCGGAAATCACCGGTCCGGTCGAGCGCAAGATGATGATCAATGCGCTCAATTCGGGCGCCAAGAGCTTCATGGCCGACTTCGAAGATTCGAACTGCCCGAGCTGGGAAAACCAGATCCGCGGCCAGATCAATGTGCGTGATGCCTATCGCAAGACCATTGCCTGGACCAGCCCGGAAGGCAAGGCCTATCGCCTCAACGACACGATCGCGACGCTGATCCTGCGGCCGCGCGGCTGGCATCTGATGGAAAAGCACGTCACGGTGGATGGTCAGCAGGTGAGCGGGGCGATCTTCGACTTTGCCCTGTCCTTCTTCCACAACATTCACTACCTGACAGCCAACGGCTCGGCCACGTACTACTATCTGCCGAAGATGGAGAGCCATCTGGAAGCCCGTCTGTGGAACGACATCTTTGTCGTGGCGCAGAAGGCCCTCGGCGTCCCGCAAGGCACCATCAAGGCCACGGTGCTGATCGAAACCATCCTGGCCGCCTTCGAGATGGATGAAATCCTGTATGAGCTGCGCGAACACAGTTCGGGGCTGAATGCCGGACGCTGGGACTACATTTTCAGCTGCATCAAGAAGTTCAAGAACAATCGCGACTTCTGCCTGGCCAACCGCGGTCAGATCACCATGACCGTGCCGTTCATGCGGGCCTACAGCCTGTTGCTGCTCAAGACCTGCCATCGCCGCAACGCGCCGGCCATCGGGGGCATGGCGGCGCTGATTCCGATCAAGAATGATCCGGTGGCCAATGAAAAGGCCCTGGCGGGGGTGAAGGCGGACAAAGACCGGGATGCCAGTGACGGCTACGATGGTGGCTGGATTGCCCACCCGGGTCTGGTACCGATCGCGCTGGAGGCCTTCACCGCAGTATTGGGGGATCGCCCGAACCAGATCGACAAGCAACGTCCGGACGTCGAGGTCAGCGCGGCCGACCTGATCAACTTCCAGCCGGAAACCCCGATTACCGAGGCCGGCCTGCGCATGAACATCAATGTCGGCATCCAGTATCTGGGCTCGTGGATTTCCGGCAATGGTTGCGTGCCGATTCACAACCTGATGGAAGACGCGGCCACCGCCGAGATCTCGCGTTCGCAGATCTGGCAGTGGATCCGCTCGCCCAAGGGGGTTCTGGAGGATGGCCGCAAGGTGACGGTCGAACTGTTCCGCCAGCTGCAGGCTGATGAAGTGGCCAAACTCAAGAGCGAATACGGTAGCCGCTGGACACGCCAGTACGAAGATGCGGTCAATATGTTCGACATGCTGACCACCTCGGACAACTTCGTCGAATTCCTGACCCTGCCGGGCTACGAATACCTGGCTTGATCCGCCGCACACCATGCAGTTAAATTAAGGACGGGATCGAATGAACGATCCCGTCATTTTTTTGTCCATGCAGTTTATTCCTGTCATTGCGAGAGACCATGAAACCCATGCATGCCCTGATTGGCGGAACCCTGCTGCTGGCGGCCACCCTGCCGGCACTGGCCGAGGACAATACCACCCAGCTCGAGCTGACGGCGTCCAGCCAGCGCGAAGTCGCCAACGACCAGCTGGATGTCACGCTGTACGTGCAGGAAAGCCAGGCCCAGCCGGCGGCTCTCGCCGACAGCCTGAACCGCAAGACCGCCGCCGCCATGGCGGTGGCGCGCAGCTATGGCGCCGTTCAGGCCAGCAGCGGCAACTACAGCACCTGGCCGCAGTACGACAAGAACAACCAGATCAAGGGCTGGCAAGGCCGGTCGGAGATCCATCTGCGTAGCGGCGACTTCGTACAGACTGCCCAGTTGGTGGCACGCCTGCAGCAATCCATGCTGCTGGGCAATGTCGATTTCAGTGTCTCGGAACAGGCACGCAAGCGCATCGAGCAGCAAATGCTGCCCGAGGCCATCGCCCAGTTGCAGGCGACGGCCAAAGTCGCCGCCGGTGCGCTGGGCAAGAGCCATGTCAGCGTGCGAGAGCTGAGCATCGGTAATAACGGCAACGCCCCGCGTCCGATGATGGCCATGATGGCCAAGCGTGCCAATATCGGCCCCGAATCCGTCGCCGCCCCGGACTGGCAGGCAGGTACGTCCATGCTGCAATTGCAGGTCAGCGGCAAGCTGGATTTGAAGTAAGCCGAGAGGCGGGCTCTTCCGGAGCAGCGGCGCATGCGCTAAAGTGATGGCCACGCTCCGCTACTCCAGACGGATCACCAACCCGGTTTGAACCATCCTATGAAACTGATTGCTTCGCTCACCAGCCCCTACGCCCGCAAGGTGCGCATCGTTCTGGCAGAAAAGAAGATCGACTGTCCCCTGGAAGTCGACATCCCCTGGGAGGCCGACAGCAAGGTCCCGGACTACAACCCGCTGGGCAAAGTACCGGTGCTGGAGCTGGATGACGGCATGGCGCTGTATGACTCCCGCGTCATCGTCGAATACCTGGACAATGTCTCGCCGGTTCAGCGCCTGCTGCCGGACGGTCATCGTCAGCTGATCCTGGCCAAGCGCTGGGAAGCACTGGCCGATGGCATCATCGATGCCGCTGTGACGGTCTTCCTGGAGCAAAAACGCCCGGCAGCCCAGCAGAGCCCGGAATGGATCGAACGCCAGTACGGCAAGATTGCCCGTGGTCTGCAGGCGCTGTCGACCGATCTGGGTGAACGTCCCTGGTGCCATGGCGATGGCTATAGCCTGGCCGATATTGCCGTCGGCTGCTGCCTGGCCTACCTGGCCTTCCGTTTCCCGCAGATCAGCTGGAAACAGGACTACCCCAATCTGGATGCCCTGCACCAGAAGCTGGAAGCCCGCCAGTCCTTCATCGACACCCAGCCCCCGACGGTCTGAACCATCATTGCCCGACAACGTCGGCCCGCAACAGACAGAGACGACGCCTTCGGCGTCGTCTTTTTTTGGTCCGTTCCCGGCGCAAAAAAAGTGCCCCCTGAATTCAGGGGGCACAGGGGGACGTCTTGTCGAGGTCCTTGGGGTAATCAGGCAGACAACTCCAGCATCAGCCGGTTGATGCGCTTGACGAAGCTGGCCGGATCGTCCAGCTTGCCGCCTTCGGCCAGCAGCGCCTGGTCGTACAGCACATGCGCCAGATCGGCGGCACGCGCCTCATCCTGCTCGGCATTCAGCCGCCGCACCAGCATGTGCTCCGGGTTGATCTCCAGCACTGGCTTGTTCTCCGGTACATTCTGGCCAACCGACTTCAGCAAACGCTCCAGGTGGGCGCTCATGTCATGCTCGCCAACCACCAGGCAGGCCGGGCTGTCGGTCAGACGTGCGGTGGCACGGACTTCCCTGACCTTGTCGCCCAGCGCGGCGGTAATGCGGCCCAGCACCGGTTTGGCGCTCTCTTCGGCCTTCTGCTGTGCGGCCTTGTCGGCATCATCTTCCAGCGCGCCAAGGTCGAGTTCGCCCTTGGCGACCGACTGCAGCTTCTTGCCTTCGAATTCATGCAGATTGCTGCTGACCCACTCATCCACACGATCCGCCAGCAGCAGGACTTCAATACCCTTCTTGCGGAACACTTCGAGGTGCGGGCTGTTCCTGGCGGCAGCCAGGCTTTCAGCGGTAATGAAGTAGATCTTCTCCTGACCTTCCTTCATGCGGCCTACGTAGTCCGCCAGCGAAACACTGGCGGTATCGCCCTCGCTGGCCGTGGAGTGGAAGCGCAGCAGCTTGGCCAGACGATCCTTGTTGGCAAAATCTTCGCCCACACCCTCTTTCAGCACCTGGCCGAATTCCTGCCAGAAGCTGGCATATTTAACGGCGTCGTTCTGCGCCAGGTCTTCCAGCATGCCGAGCACCTTCTTGACGCAGCCGGCACGAATGGCGTCGATATCACGCGACTGCTGGAGGATTTCCCGCGACACATTGAGCGGCAGATCGCTGGAGTCGATCACCCCGCGCACGAAGCGCAGGTAATGCGGCATCAGCTTTTCGGTATCTTCCATGATGAACACACGGCGCACATACAGCTTCACACCCTGCTTGCGCTCGCGGTCATACAGGTCAAACGGAGCCCGTGACGGGATGTAGAGCAGCTCGGTGTATTCCTGACGGCCTTCGACCCGGGCGTGGCTCCAGGCCAGCGGGTCGGTGAAATCATGGGCAATGTGCTTGTAAAACTCTTTGTATTGCTCGTCGCTGATCTCGCTCTTGGCGCGTGCCCACAGGGCGGAAGCCTGATTGACCGCCTCGAAGGCCGGTTCGGCGGCTTCGGCCCCCTCTTCGGCTTCGCTGACGGTTTTCATCTCAATCGGCAGCGAGATGTGATCGGAGTAGGTGCGCACGATATGACGCAGGCGCCAGTCGTTGAGGAACTCGTCCTCACCCTCCTTCAGATGCAGCACCACCTCGGTACCGCGCGCGGTGCGCTCGATGGTTTCCAGTGTGTAATCGCCCTGGCCGGTGGACTCCCAGCGAACGCCTTCGCCACTGGCGGCACCTGCGCGCCGGGTGCTGAGCGTGACCTTGTCCGCCACGATGAAAGCCGAATAGAAGCCGACGCCGAACTGGCCGATCAGATTGGCATCCTTTTGCGCATCGCCGGTCAGGGCATCGAAGAACTTGCGCGTGCCGGAGCGGGCAATGGTGCCAATGTTTTCGATCACTTCATCACGGCTCATACCGATACCGTTGTCGGTAATGGTAAGGGTACGGGCAGCCGGGTCGAAGGTAACGCGAATCTTCAGCTCGCCATCGTCTTCCAGCAGCTCTGGATGGCTCATCGACTCGAAGCGCAGCTTGTCGGCGGCATCGGAGGCATTGGAGATGAGTTCTCGCAGGAAGATCTCCTTGTTGGAATACAAGGAGTGGATCATCAGATGGAGCAGTTGCTTGACTTCAGTCTGAAAGCCCAGGGTTTCTTTCTGTGCGCTCATATCGGTTATTCAGGGTTGGTCAACGATAGAGCGCAGATAGGGGCGTGCGGGCGGGTTTTCAATAGGGAGCCGGACGGCTCCCCGTCAGCAGGCCATCAGTCGGGGCGGTAAAGAATGTGGTAGGTCTTGCCGGTCCAGCCATAGCGATGGCGCCGCTCCAGCAGAAAGGGCGGTACGATGTCGTCGCTGCACGGGATGAAGCCTTGCGCAGCAAACAGGGGAATCAGCGTACTCTGGGTCAGGCAGTAACAGGGGTCGGTCAGATAGCCGGTGGCCGCCGCCAGCAGCTGGCGGCCAATGCCGCGACCGCGCCAGTGTTTGCCGATATACAGGCCGCGCAGCAGGGTATAGCCCTGCTCTTTCACCAGTCGCACCACCCCGACGGTTTCATGCCCCATGATGGCCAGCAGGAGGAAATCGGAGGCCTGATAACGGCCATCGTAGCCACCCTCGTCGTACAGTCGCACGACCGAGGCAAACTCATAAGGCGAGGCCTGACGGATGATCAAGGATTCAGACGGGCTGACGTGATAGGAGGCTGGGCTTGGCATTGCATTATTCCGCGAGAGTGTCTGGCCCCCGAAGGGGATTGTTCAACAATATACGGGTAGTGATCACATCATGCCTTCAGGCGAGAAATAGCACAACATGAAGACAATCAAGCCCGGCCGGGGCCGGGCTTGATGAATGCCGAAACGGCATGCTCAGGACTGGGCGACGCGCAGCCCAGGCGGCAAAGCGAAGGTGGTGTGCTCCTCGACACCGGGCAGCTCGGCGACCTCGCTGGCGCCCAGCTCGCGGATGCGCTCAATGACCGCCTGAACCAGCACCTCCGGTGCAGAAGCACCAGCCGTCACACCAATGCGCTGCTTGCCCGCGAACCAGCTTTCCTGCAACTGGGAGGCATTGTCCACCATCCAGGCATCCACCCCCTTGAGGGCAGCCACTTCACGCAGGCGATTGGAGTTGGAGCTGTTGGGCGAACCGACCACGATCACCAGATCACAGCTGTCCGCCAGGCTCTTGACCGCATCCTGCCGGTTCTGCGTGGCATAGCAGATATCATCCTTCTTCGGGCTGGCAATGGCAGGGAAACGGGCCTGCAGGGCGGCAATGATGTCGCGGGTTTCATCCACCGACAGTGTGGTCTGCGAGACGAAGGCCAGCTGTTCCGGGTTGTTCACCACCAGCTTGCCGACATCCTCCAGGCTCTCCACCAGATACATGCGATCCTCGACCTGGCCCATGGTGCCCTCCACCTCCGGATGACCGGCGTGACCGATCATGATGATCTCCATACCGGCCTTGTGCATGCGCTTGACCTCGACATGGACCTTGGTCACCAGCGGGCAGGTGGCATCGTAAACCTGCAGCCCGCGAGCCTCGGCCTGTTGCCGCACCGACTGCGGCACGCCATGCGCCGAGTAGATCAGAATGGCCCCCTGCGGCACATCGTCCAGCGCCTCGATGAAGATGGCCCCCTTGTCGCGCAGCTGCTCCACCACAAAGCGGTTGTGCACCACTTCATGGCGCACGTAGATCGGTGCGCCATACAGCTCGATGGCGCGCTCGACAATGGCAATGGCCCGATCGACCCCGGCGCAGAAGCCGCGCGGGTTGGCCAGCATGATGGTCTTGTTCATCGGGTCTTGTCCTTCAGGTAAACGGAGAAAACGGCCAGTCCGGTTCGCCGTGGCGAACCGGCAGGATCAGCGGGCCGGCTTTTTCAGGCTGTCGAGCACCATCAGCGCCGCACCGACGCAAATGAAGGAGTCCGCCAGATTGAAGGCCGGATAGTACCAGTGACGATAGTAAATCTGGATGAAGTCGACCACATGGCCGTAGACCATGCGATCGATCACATTCCCCAGTGCCCCGCCCATGATGAAGGCGGCGGCCCAGCGCATCAGACAGGAGAAACGCCCCTGCAAGAGGTTCCAGCCCAGCCAGCCGGACACGGCAAAGGCCAGCACGCTGAACAAATGCTTTTGCCAGCCGCCGGCATCGGCCAGAAAGCTGAAGGCCGCACCGGGATTGTAGATCAGCGTGAAGCTGAACAAGCCCGGGATCACCGCACGGCTCTCACCGTATTGGTAGGTCCCGTTGAAATACAGCTTGGCCAGCTGATCGAGCACAATGATCAGCAGGGCCATGGCGAACCATGGCCAGCGACGAGACTCATGCATGCTGCCGGCCCTCGCCCTGCCCCGCCAGATTGCTGACGCAGCGACCGCACAGGGTGGGGTGCTCGCCATGGCTGCCGACATCGGCACGATAGTGCCAGCAGCGCTCGCACTTGCCATGGGTGGACGGCGTCACGCGGATACGCGTGGCATCGCCCTGGCTGACACCGACGCGCGACACGATCAGCACGTACTTCAGGTCGTCGCCCAGGCTGGCCAGGAGCGGGAACAGGCTGTCGTCGGCTTCGATATCGATTTCGGCCTGCAGCGAGGAGCCCAGCTGCTCACCGGCACGCAGCACTTCGATTTCCTTGTTCACTTCGGCGCGCAGGTTGCGGATCACCTGCCACTTGGCCGCCAGCGCAGCCTCGGTCTCGGCGTCCGGCAACGGGAACTCGTGCCAGGTGTGGAACAGGGTCGAGTCTTCCTCGTTACCGGTAAAGACTTCCCAGGCCTCGTCGGCGGTAAAGCACAGCACCGGCGACAGTAGCAACAGCAGCGAGCGGGTGATGTGATACAGCGCCGTCTGGGCCGAGCGACGAGCCGGCGAATCGGCGGCCGTGGTATACAGACGGTCTTTCAGCACGTCGAGGTAGAAGGCGCCCAGATCTTCGGCGCAATAGACCACGATCTCCTGCATGGCATGGTGGAAGGCATAGCGGGCGTAATGCTCGCCGGCAACCTTCTCCTGCAGTTCCTTGGCCATCACCAGTGCGTAGCGGTCCAGTTCCAGCATGCGTTCGAACGGCACGGCGTGGTCGATCGGATCGAAGTCGGACAGGTTGGCCAGCAGGAAGCGCAGGGTATTGCGCAGGCGGCGGTAGCTTTCCGTGGTGCGCTTGAGAATCTCCTGCGACAGGGCCATGTCGCCGGAATAGTCGGCACTGGCAATCCACAGACGCAGGATGTCGGCGCCCAGGGAGCTGCAGATTTCTTCCGGCGCAATGCCGTTGCCGCGCGACTTGGACATCTTGTAGCCCTTGTCGTCGACGGTGAAGCCATGGGTCAGCAGCTGCTTGTACGGCGCACGACCGATGGTGGCGCAACCGGTCTTGAGCGAAGACTGGAACCAGCCGCGATGCTGGTCCGAGCCTTCCAGATACAGGTCGGCGGGCCAGGCGAGCTCGGGGCGCTGCTTGAGCACGGCGAAATGGGTCGAACCGGAGTCAAACCAGACGTCCAGCGTGTCGCTGAGCTTGCGATACTGGTCGGCCTCTTCACCCAGCAGCTCGCGTGCATCCAGGCTGAACCAGGCCTCGATACCCTGCTGCTCGATGCGCAGCGCCACCTCTTCCAGCAGCTGGGCCGAACGCGGATGCAGCTCGCCACTTTCCTTGTGCACGAAGAAGGTCATCGGCACGCCCCAGTTACGCTGACGCGAGACACACCAGTCCGGGCTGTTCTTGATCATGGCATCCAGCCGTGCGCGGCCCCAGGCCGGGAAGAACTCGGTGGCATCGACCGCACGCTGGCTGATGTCGCGCAGGGTTTCGCCGCCGTGGCCGGGGCGGTCCATGCTGATGAACCATTGCGGCGTGGCACGGAAGATGATCGGCGTCTTGTGGCGCCAGCAGTGCGGGTAGCTGTGCGACAGCTTGGCCTGATGGATCAGTGCGCCGCGCTCGGCCAGCACTTCGATGACCTTCGGGTTGGCATCCCACACCAGCAGACCGGCAAACAGCTCGGTGGTCGACTTATAGCGGCCATCGTCGGCCACCGGGTTGTCGATGCCCAGCTTGTAAGCCTGACCGACGATATAGTCATCCAGACCATGCGCCGGGGCGGTATGTACCAGACCGGTACCCGCCTCGGTGGTCACGTGGTTGCCGCAGATCACCGGCACCTGACGGTCATAGAACGGGTGCTGCAGGGGCAGCAGCTCAAGCGCCTCGCCCTGTGCCTCGCCCAGCACGCGGTGGCTGTCGACGCCATAGCGCTGCAGCGTGGACTCGGCCAGCTCCTTGGCCAGGATCAGCAAGCCCTTCGGGGTATCCAGCAACTGGTAGGTGAGCGTGGGATTGACCGACACCGCCAGGTTGGCCGGCAAGGTCCACGGCGTGGTGGTCCAGATGACGGCCATGGCCTGTCCGACCGGGGCGTTCAGGCCGAAAATGCTGGCCAGCCTGTCGCTGTCCAGTACCTTGAAGCCGACATCAATGGCCGGCGAGACCTTGTCTTCGTACTCGACCTCGGCTTCGGCCAGCGACGAGCCGCACTCGATACACCAGTGCACCGGCTTCTCGCCCTTGTTGAGGAAGCCGTTGTCGTGAATCTTGCCCAGGGTGCGCACGATGTCGGCTTCGGTCTTGAAGTCCATCGTCAGGTAGGGATTCTCCCAGTCACCGAGGATGCCCAGGCGGATGAAGCCCTTCTTCTGGCGCGCCACCTGCTCCTTGGCGTACTCGCGGCACAGTTCGCGGAACTTGGCGGCCGGGATGGCCTTGCCATGCAGCTTTTCCACCATCAGTTCGATCGGCAGGCCGTGGCAGTCCCAGCCGGGCACATAGGGGGCGTCGAAACCGGCCAGGGTACGTGAACGGATGATCAGGTCCTTGAGCACCTTGTTGACCGCATGCCCCAGGTGAATGTCATTGTTGGCATAGGGAGGGCCGTCATGCAGGATGAACTTCGGCCGGCCGGCACACAGCTGGCGCAGCTTTTCATAACGGCGGCTGTCCTGCCAGCGCTTGACCCAGGCCGGCTCGCGTTTGGCCAGGTCACCACGCATGGCAAAGGGGGTGTCCAGAAGATTGACGGTTTTACGGTAATCGATGCTCATGCCTGCTCTCGTTGCAAACTGGTCAAATAGGCTTTGGCACTGCTGGCATCCCGTTCAATCTGGGCCACCAGTGCGGAAAGATCGTCATAGCGCGCTTCATCGCGCAATTTTTTCAGAAAACGTACCACGATGCGGCGACCATACAGATCACCGCTGAAATCAAACAGATGGACTTCCAGCTTGTAGTTCTGGCTGGTGGTCACCGTCGGGTTCTTGCCCAGACTGGCCACCCCGCCCAGGCGCCCGGCTTCGGTCTCCACCTCGACCACGAACACGCCTTCCAGGGCTGGGCGGCGATGCGGCAAATGCACGTTGGCGGTCGGAAAACCAATGGTACGCCCCAGCTTCTTGCCGTGGATCACCCGGCCGGACAGCTGGTAAGGATGTCCCAGCAGGGCCTCGGCGCCGGTCAGGTCGCCGGCGGCCAGGCGCTGCCTGACCAGCGAGCTGGAGGCACGCTCCCCCTCCACCAGCACCGAGGGCATCGCCTCGGTGACCAGGCCCGGGGTCGACGACAGCAGGGCAAAATCGCCGCGCCGATCGGCACCGAACTGGAAATCATCGCCAATCAGCAGATAACGCGCCTTGAGTTGCTCGTGCAGCACATGCTGAACGAAGTCCTGCGCCGGCATGCGCGAAAACCCGTGATTGAAGCGGAATACGAACACATAGTCGAGCAAACCCAGCTCACGCAGACGGCGCAGCTTGTCGCGCATGGTCGACAGGCGCGCGGTCGGCTCGCCACGGGCAAAAAATTCGCGCGGGTGCGGTTCAAACGTCAGGAGCGCCGTGGGCAGATGACGGGCATCGGCCTCAAGGCGCAGGCGTTGCAGCATCTTCTGATGCCCATGGTGCACACCGTCGAAATTGCCGATGGTCAACGCACATGGCGACAGGGAGAAGCGTCGCGGATCTCCGAAAAATACCTGCATGTGCGGGCTCTGATTGCATACCGAAACGTCCGATTGTAGCCGCCAGTACTAGCGAGCGTCCAGCCACGAACCCTGGCATGGTGCAACAAAAAACAAAACCGCCGGCCACAGGGTGGCAGGCGGTTCGGACAAAACCGGGCAGTGCTTACTTGCCGACGGTTTGTACGGTGTCGATCACCAGTTCAACGCGACGGTCAGCTTCCAGGCATTCCTTCAGCGCGGCAGAAGCGCGATGACCCTTCTTGTACTTGAACTTGGTCGAGCACTCTTCGGTCATCGAGGCGTTGGCCGGGCCTTGGCCGACGGCAACAACCTTGTCGGTCGGCACGCCACCGGCTACGAAGTAGTCCTTGACGGCGTCAGCACGCTTTTGCGACAGGGTCAGGTTGTACTTTTCCGAGCCCAGGAAGTCGGTGTAACCATTGACGGCAACACCCTTCAGGTTGGCATCGCCCTTCAGGCGGTTAACCAGCGGGTCCAGAACATCCTTGGCTTCCGGACGCAGCACGGCCTTGTCGAAGGCGAACAGCACCTTGGCGGACAGGGTCACCTTTTCATGGGTCACGGCAGGCGCAGCAGCCGGAGCAGCAGCTACGGCTGCAGCCGGAGCCTTGTCGCCGCACTCAACCAGGCCTTCGGTCGCCTTGTCGAAGTAGTTGGTGTGCCAGCATTCGTTGTAGCTGTTGCGGGCAACGGCATCGGTCGATTGGTCAACGGCATAGCCCGGCTTGGCAGCGAAGGCGCTTGCAGAAACCAGCAGAGCAGCGACCAGCGCGCTCAGTTTCAGCTGTTTAGTCATGTTTTTCCCTCTTTCTTATCTGAATTACAGGCCCATGCGTGAGGTACAGGGACCCACAAGGTAAAGCTTGGCTGCAAACAACAGGCTCTTGCTTTCGGCTGTGTTTGTGCAGTTAATCGGCACTATAGGAATCAGGCTATCCCATGTCAACAGCACAGCTGAGGCAAAAAAGCCAAGCTGTTGCGCTAGAACCTACTTCTTATCCAGATGTCGCACAAGTATTGTAACAAATTTACAACACATCAGTCATGACTGATGCATCTGCGAAACAGTGGTTGCGGCTGCCGAAAGCTAGTCTGGTAATGCTCCGAGAAGGCCGCACCTGCCAGTCCACCCTGTGGCAAAGGCTTGCCTGGCTTGATTTCGAAGCTATCAAAGCCGACCAGCCACAACGCCTGGACCTGATCCTGCCAGACATCGCCCAGCGCCCGAAGTTCCCCTGCATAGTTGTATCGTTCGCGCAACAAGCGCGCAATGCTATAGCCGCGCCCATCGGTAAAGCTGGGAAAGTCAATGGCAATAAGCGTTAACAGATTGAGAGAAGGTTGAAGCTGCCCCGGTTCATGATCGGGCGCGAGCCAGACCGCGGTCCGTCCGGGACGGTCCAGCAGCTCACTCTGCATCGATAGCCAGGCCGGCAAAGGCACGATGATGTCATCGTCCGGCGCAGATGACGGCAGCTGCCCGTCCTCCTCCTGGCGCAGCAAGACCCAGCGGTCCTCACGCAGACCGTGCCGATCAATGATGTTTTGCATACACGCGCTCCTTGAACGGCTCGGCCCCGAGTCGCTGCACGACCTCGAGGAAGGTTTCGTCGGGCTGACGCCGCTCGACGTAGACTTGCAGGATCTTGTCGATGACATCCGGAATGGCCTCGCGTGCAAAGGAAGGACCAATCACCTTGCCGATGGCGGCCTGTTTGCCCTGGCTGCCCCCCAGCTGAATCTGGTACCACTCCTCGCCATTCTTATCGACACCGAGGATCCCGATATTGCCGATGTGGTGATGGCCACAGGCATTCATACACCCCGACATGTTCAGCTGCAGCGGCCCCAGATCATGCAGGTAGTCCAGGTCATCAAAGCGCTCCTGGATGGCGGCAGCAATCGGGATGGACTTGGCATTGGCCAACGAGCAGAAATCGCCCCCGGGACAGCAGATGATGTCGGTCAGCAAGCCGATATTGGGGGTGGCAAAGCCTTGCTGGCGTGCCAATTGCCAGAGTTCGTACAGATGACTTTCCGCCATGTCCGGCAGAATCAGGTTCTGCTCATGAGCCACACGGATTTCGCCGAAGGCAAAGCGATCGACCCAATCCGCCACGGCCTCCATCTGGCCGGCCGTGATATCCCCCGGCGGTACGCCGGTTTTTTTCAATGACAGGATCACGCTGCGGTAGCCTGGCTGGCGCTGGGGACGGGTATTGCGCTCAACCCAGCGGGCAAAGGCCGGGTCTGCCTGGCGTGCCGCATCGAATGCCCCCGTCTGCGGCGTGCCGTAAGACGGTGCCGTGAAAAACGCAGCGTAGTGCGCGACATGCTCCGGCGTCAGCGTCGCCGGCCCCTCTTTGAGGTGCAGCCACTCATCTTCCACCTTGGCGGCAAAGCCCTCCGGCGTCATGGCCTTGACCAGGATCTTGATGCGCGCCTTGTACTTGTTGTCACGACGACCAAAGCGGTTGTACACCCGCAGCACAGCGTCCAGATAGGTCAGCAGATGCCGGGCGGGCAAAAAGGACTTGATGACATCGCCGATGATCGGCGTACGCCCCAGACCGCCGCCGATAGCGACCTGAAAACCGACCTCCCCGGCCGGGCCGTGGCAGGCGGTCAGACCAATATCGTGCACCAGGGTCGCGGCGCGGTCTTCGACGCTGCCGGAAACGGCAATCTTGAATTTGCGCGGCAGGAAGGCGAACTCGGGATGCAGGGTGCTCCACTGGCGGATGATCTCGCACCAGGGACGCGGATCAATGATTTCGTCTGCCGCCACGCCGGCGAAAGCATCGGTCGTGGTGTTGCGCACGCAGTTGCCGGAAGTCTGGATCGCATGCATTTGCACGGTTGCCAGTTCGGCCAGGATATCTGGCACCTGAGCCAGCTCGACCCAGTTGAACTGGATATTCTGCCGCGTGGTGAAATGGCCGTAACCACGATCGTAACGACGGGCAATCTCGGCCAGTTTGCGCAACTGCCTGGACGAGAGGATGCCGTAGGGAATCGCCACCCGCAGCATGGGGGCATGGCGCTGGATGTACAGCCCGTTCATCAATCGCAGCGGACGGAATTCGTCTTCGCTCAGCCCGCCGGCCAGAAAGCGCTCGGTCTGGTCGCGGAACTGGGCCACACGCTCGTCAACGATGCGCTGATCGATTTCATTGTATTGATACATGGTCAGACCTGCTTGATGCGCACATGCAGGCCGCACTCTTTGGTTTCGGGGTTTTCCCACCACCAGCGTCCGGCACGCAGGTCCTCGCCGACGGCAATCGGCCGGGTACAGGGCGCACAGCCAATGGAGGGATAGTGCTGATCGTGCAGGCGATTGTAGGGCACCTGATGCTCACGCAGGTATTGCCAGACATCGGCTTCCTGCCAGTCGGCCAGCGGGTTGTACTTCATCAGCCCGTGATCTTCGTCGAAGGCCTCGAACGGCAGATCGCTGCGAGTCGTTGACTGTGCCTGGCGCATGCCGGTGATCCATGCCTGCTGGCCGGCCAGCGCCCGCCCGAGCGGTTCGACCTTGCGCAGGGCACAGCAGGCCTTGCGCAGTTCGACGCTGCGATAGAAGGCATCGACACCATGCTCGCTGACCCACGCGCCCAGCGCAGCGGCATCCGGGTAATAGACCCTGAGACGCAACCCGGGGTAGTGCTGCGGCAAACGATCCAGCAACTGATAGGTTTCGGCCGGCAAACGTCCGGTATCCAGGCAGAAAACGGCGAAAGGCAGATTCAGACGGGCGATCAGATCGGTCAGCACCATATCCTCCGCCCCCAGACTGTTGGCCAGCACCACGGCCGCATGGGCGCCCTGGATGGCCTGCAGGCGTGCCGTGGTCGCCGCCAGACGTTGCTGATAACTCATCGGTTTTTCTCACCTTTTATAGTCAATGCATGCTACCCAAACGACCTATAAACTTAAAAGAATATTGTGTTAGTATTTAATTACTCCTGGTTTTAACAACAAGGTTCCCGCATGAAGCTGCAGCAGTTGCGTTATCTGGTGGAAGTGGCCAAACAGGGTCTGAATGTGTCGGAGGCGGCAGAAAAACTGCATACCTCGCAACCTGGCATCAGCAAACAAATCCGCTTGCTGGAGGATGAACTCGGTATTCAGATCTTCATCCGCAACGGCAAACGGGTAGTCGCGGTCTCCGACCCTGGCAAGGAGGTGCTGAAGATCTCCGAGCGCATTTTGCGCGAAGCCCAGAACCTCAAACGCGTCGGCGATGAATTCTCGCGCGAGGCCGAAGGCTCACTCACCGTGGCGACGACCCACACCCAGGCGCGCTACGCCCTGCCGGCAACCATCACCGCCTTCATGCAGCGCTATCCGGCCGTGCGTCTGTCGATCAAGCAAGGCAGCCCGACCCAGATCTGCGACATGGTCATCAGCGGCGAAGCCGACCTGGCGCTCGCCACCGAAGGGATCGCGCTGTACAAGGAACTGGCGATGCTGCCCTGCTACGAATGGAATCGTGGTGTGGTGGTCCCTGAAGGCCATCCCCTGCTGGCGCTGGATCATCCGATCACGCTGCAGGACATTGCACGCTATCCGATCATCACCTACGACTTTGCCTTCACCGGCCGCTCGAAAATCAACAAGGCCTTTGCCAGTCAGTCGCTGACGCCGACGGTGGTACTGACCGCCATCGACACCGACGTGATCAAGACCTATGTCGGATTGGGGCTGGGGATCGGCATTATTGCCAATATGGCTTTCGAGCCGGAGCGCGATACCGGCTTGCGCATCATTGATGCCAGCCATCTGTTCGAACCGTCCACCACCAAGGTGGGCATCCGCCGCGACGCTTACCTGCGCGGCTTTGCCTATACCTTCATCGAGCTGTTTGCCCCCCACCTGCACCGGCGCGAGGTCGAAGCGGCCCTGCTGGCCAGCGCCCATGAGGATGAGCTGGACGACGAAGAGGTCTGATGCTGCGGCAGCGAAAACCCAAAAGGCGTGGAAGCCCGCTTCCACGCCTTTTTCTCATGCCATGGCTTACAGCGTCAGGCCGCCCGTCACCTCGATGGCTGCGCCGTTGATGTAGCTGGCGTCATCGGAAGCCAGGAAGGCGTACACATTGGCGATCTCGGACGGCTGAGCCAGACGGCGCATCGGCACGCGCTCCTCCATGGCCTGGATGACCTTTTCCGGCATGGCGTTGAGGATGGGGGTGGCGACGAAGCCAGGGCATACGGCGTTGGCACGAATGCCCTTCTTGCCCAGCTCCTTGGCCCAGGTCTTGACGAAGCCAATCACACCGAACTTGGTGGCGGCATAATTGGTCTGGCCGAAGTTGCCATACAGGCCCACCACCGACGAGGCATTGAGGATCACCCCGCTGCCCTGCTCCACCATGGTGTCCACCACGGCGCGGGTGCAGTTGTAGACTCCCTTGAGGTTGATGTCGATGACCTGATCAAACTGATCATCGGTCATTTTGGTCAGTTGGGCATCCTTGACGATACCGGCATTATTCACCAGCACGTCGATACGACCGAAGCGCTGCTTGACGTCGGCAACCATGCTGGCGATTTCTGCCTTGTCGGTCACATTGACCCGGTAGGCGACGGCCTGACCACCGGCCGCCTTGAGCGACTCGGCGACCGCCTGAACGGCTTCGAGATTGACGTCACAGACGGCGACAATCGAGCCTTCCTGCACGAATTTCTCCGCGGTCGCCTTGCCGATGCCGCTGGCGGCGCCGGTAATGATCGATACTTTCCCTTGTAATTTCATGGTGCATCCTTCTTTGGCTGTGTTCTCCGAACGTCAGGCACAAAACCTGTCGTTTCCCAGTAAAGCGTTATTGTTATTGGGTCCTGATTTGCTCAGGTGTGGCAACCACGATATTGCAGTGCACAAAGCGCTAGACTGACTATAGACCAGCCTTTTGGGACGGTAAAGCCTAATTCTGTCACCAAAAATGATGCATTGCGCACAAAGAAACGGCCGCTTGCGCGGCCGTTTTTGCAAAGCATGAAGCTTACTCCAGACCGCGGCTGGCCAGGTAGTCTTCGTACTCACCGATGTAATGCTGATACCCGCCATTGCCATCCAGCTCGAGAATCTGCGTGGCCAGCGAGCCGACGAACTGACGGTCGTGCGACACGAAAATCAGCGTGCCCTTGTATTTTTCCAGCGCCATGTTGAGCGCCTCGATGGTTTCCATGTCCATGTGGTTGGTCGGCTCGTCCATGATCAGCACATTCGGCTTGGTCAGGATCATCTTGCCATACAGCATGCGGCCTTTCTCACCACCGGACAGCACCTTGACCGCCTTGGTCACGTCATCGCCCGAGAACAGCAGACGCCCCAGCGTCCCGCGGATCACCTGCTCGTCGTCGCCCTCCTGGCCCCAGTCGCGCATCCATTCGGACAGGGTGCGATCCGAGTCGAAATCGTTCTCGTGATCCTGCGGGTAGTAGCCGATCTGCGCCTTTTCCGCCCACTTGATGCTGCCCTGATCGGGGGTCACATCGCTCAGCGAAGCATCAAAGGCATTGGCCAGCATCTTGACCAGCGTCGACTTGCCGGCGCCGTTCGGGCCGATGATCGCCAGGCGCTGGCCGGCTTCCAGAATCAGGTCGAGCTTGTTGATCAGCGGCTTGTCGAAGGACTTCGACACTTCGCTCAGCTCCACGGCCTGACGGTGCAGCTTGTTCTTGTCCTCGACCTCGAAGCGGATGAACGGGCTCTGGCGCGAAGACGGCTTGACTTCGACCATGTCGGCCTTGAGCTTGTCGACCTGTTTCAACCGCGAAGTTGCCTGACGAGCCTTGGACTTGTTGGCCGAGAAGCGGGCCACGAATTCCTGCAGCTCCTGGATACGCTCCTTGGCCTTGGCATTGGACGACAGCTGACGTTCGCGCGCCTGGGTCGAGGCGATCATGTAGTCATCGTAATTGCCCGGATAGATGCGGATGGTGTTGTAGTCCAGGTCGGCCATGTGGGTGCAGACCGAGTTCAGGAAGTGTCGGTCGTGCGAAATGATGATCATGGTCGAGTTGCGCTCGTTGAGCACATGCTCCAGCCAACGAATGGTGTTGATGTCCAGGTTGTTGGTCGGTTCGTCGAGCAGCAGGATGTCCGGATCGGCAAACAGGGCCTGCGCCAGCAGCACGCGCAGCTTCCAGCCCGGCGCCACTTCGCTCATCGGACCGGTATGTTGCTCAACCGGAATGCCCACCCCCATCAGCAGCTCGCCGGCACGGGCTTCGGCGGTATAGCCGCCATACTCGGCAAACTTCGCCTCCAGCTCGGCGGCATGCATGTAGTCTTCGTCTGTGGCCTCGAGATTGGCATAGATGGCGTCACGTTCGCTCATCGCAGCCCACATTTCGGTATGCCCCATCATGACCACATCGATCACGCGCTGGTCTTCATAGGCAAACTGGTCCTGGCGCAGCTTGCCCAGACGCAGCCCGGTTTCGATGGCGACTTCGCCGCTGGTCTGCTCCAGATCGCCACCGAGGATTTTCATGAAAGTCGACTTGCCGCTACCGTTGGCGCCAATGAGGCCATAACGGTTGCCTTCACCAAATTTGACCGAAACCTTCTCGAACAACGGTTTCGCGCCAAACTGCATGGTAATGTTCTGTGTGGTAATCACGCTTGGATCCTTCAGCCTGTTAGCCGTAAGTATCGGGAAAAACGTGGGATTCTAGCACATTTGCCCCACTTTCCGGGCAAATAACAATTCAGAATCAGCCCTTCGACGCCGACGGGAATTCCGCTACAATCGGGCACTAACCTTTCTAGACCTATATAGGCAGATTTATGCTCACTGGTAGTCTGGTCGCGCTGGTCACCCCGATGCGGGAGGATGGTCAGGTCGATTTCGAGGCCCTGAAACGCCTGGTCGAGTTTCAGATTGAAAATGGCACCA
The DNA here is from genome assembly GCF_018802765.1 of Paludibacterium sp. B53371. Lineage (NCBI taxonomy): Bacteria > Pseudomonadati > Pseudomonadota > Betaproteobacteria > Neisseriales > Chromobacteriaceae > Paludibacterium > Paludibacterium sp. B53371. Next base: position 670,939 of record NZ_CP069163.1, on the reverse strand, counting down.
CGGGCATCGTGGCTGTCGGCACCACCGGAGAATCCCCCACCCTGACGCCAGACGAGCATCGCGCCGTCGTCGAAACCGTCGTCCGGCAGGCGGCGGGCCGGGTCAGCGTCATTGCCGGCGCTGGGGGCAATGCCACCGCCCACGCCGTGGAACTGGCGCGCACCATGCAGCAGACCGGTGCCGACATGCTGCTTTCCGTTGCGCCCTATTACAACAAGCCCTCGCAGGAAGGACTGTACCAGCACTTCCGCACCCTGGCCGAAGCCGTCTCCATCCCGGTCCTGCTCTATAACGTTCCGGGACGCACGGTGGCCGACCTGGCCAATGACACGGTGCTGCGGCTGGCCGAGATCGACAATATCGTCGGGCTCAAAGACGCCACCGGCAACATTGCCCGTCACTGCGACCTGACACGGCGCGCGCCGCAGGACTTTGCCCTGTACTCCGGCGAGGACAGCACCTCGCTGGCCTATCTGCTGTGCGGCGGTCACGGCGTGATTTCCGTCACGGCCAATGTGGCGCCGGCGCTGATGAGTCGCATGACACAGGCCGCCATCGCTGGAGATATTCCCCTGGCGCGCAGCTCTAATGATATGCTGCAGGGCTTGCATCACCGATTATTTATCGAGCCCAGTCCGGCGCCCAGCAAATGGGCACTGAGCAGGCTGGGACTGATAGAAAACGGCATCCGCCTGCCGCTGATGCCACTGACCGAAGCCAGCCAGGTGCTGGTCGAGGCCGCCATGAAACAAGCTGAAGTCATCTAACCCCAAGATGGGAGCTCGCATGAAACGAACCGCGCCTGCCGCGATTCTGCTGGCAACCGGCCTGATCGCAGGTTGCAGCACCAGTGAACCGCTTAGCCAGAAAGCCAACTTCGAGTCAGTCGTCCCCGCAAAAGCAGCCGACAGCGGGCTGGAAGTCCCGCCGGATCTGACTGCGCCGCAAGCCCAGGACAAGTATTCGATCCCGGGCAGCGGCTCGGCCTCGGCCAGCCAGATGCCCAAACCCGCGGCACCGGCCGGCGTCACCGCCAGCACGGCCAGCGACAACACGGTTGCGGTCAGCGTCGACAAGGTCCGCATGATGCGCGCCGGCACGCAGCGCTGGCTGGTGGTCGGCGACAAGACGCCGGCACAGCTGTGGCCCTTGCTCAAGGCCTTCTGGCAAGACAGCGGCTTTACGATCAAGACGGAAGAGCCGGATATCGGCGTGATGGAAACCGACTGGGCGGAAAACCGCGCCAAGCTGCCGAACGACGGCATCCGCGTCCTGCTCGACAAAGTCGGCCTGGGCGGCATCTACTCCACCTCGCAACGCGACATGTTCCGCATTCGCCTGGAAAAGGGCGAAAATGGCAGCACCGAGGTGTACTTCTCGCATCGCGGGCTGGACGAGGTCTACTCCGACAAGGACAAGACCCAGACCGTCTGGCAGCCGCGCCCCGTCGATCCGGAGCTGGAAGCCGAAATGCTCGGCCGCTTCATGATGCGCCTCGGCATGACTGAAGAGCAGGCCAAGGCAACACTGAAGCAGGTCACTGCACCGGTTCAGGCGCAAACCAATCCGATCAGCAATGGCACCCTGACCATCGGCGACAGCTTCGACCGCGCCTGGCGCCGTGTCGGCCTGGCCCTGGACCGCGTCGGCATGGTGGTCGCTGACCGCGACCGCTCGCAAGGCATCTACTTCGTCAAACCGGCCAAGAGCGATCTGGATCAGAAGGACAAGGACAGCAGCGGTGGCTTCTGGTCCGGCCTGGCCTTCTGGCACAGCAGCACCCCGCAGCCGCTGCTCAGCGACGACGGCAACATGCAGGTCCGGGTCAAGGAAAGCACGCCGGGCAGCACCAGCATCACCATTACCGACAAGCAGGGCAAGGTACTGGAAGATGCCGCGGCCAAGTCGGCGCTGCTCAAGCTGCAGGCCGAACTGCAATAAGACGGTCGGCACAAAAAAAAGCCCACGAACAATTCGTGGGCTTTTTTATTTACCCGATGATTTCACCAGGCAAATAAAAAACCGGCTCGAAGCCGGTTTTTTATTACTACTCAAGTTCCGCTTACTTAGCAGCGGAAGCAGCCGGAGCGGAAGCAGCCGGTGCAGAGGCTTCCGGAGCGGAAGCAGCCGGAGCGGAAGCGGCCGGAGCGGAGGCAGCAGCCGGAGCGGATGCGTCAGCAGCAGGAGCTTCGTCTTTCTTACCGCAAGCGGTCAGAGCTACAGCCAGCAGGGCAGCAACGAGGAGCGACTGTTTCATTTTTTCTTTACCTTTGAAGATAAGTTGAACAAGACGTCAGTTTAATCGCAGCCATCTAAACGATGGGAACGGCTGAAAATCCTTCAGTGCGCAAATTGTAGCACGAAAAAAAAGACTGCATAGAGTGCAATACGTCCAAAAATACAACGAATGCGACTAAAGTTTATTGCAAAGCAACAATACAGTCAAAACGGAGGACACGAGGTCCTTCGTAACGTTTTCGAACCGCCGACGTGCGCAATTACGAACAGATTTTGTTGTTATTGTGCTACAAATTCACGAGAATGCCAAGACCAAATATGCGTAAATCCTTTTCCTCGGCATAAAACCCACCCGATAGCCGGTGGTATTTTGGAAAAGCGCGATCCACGCAAAGTGTTGCCATCAGGCGACACCGCAAGGGTGAGCGCCTTCTAATAAGCTCACGATGGATTCGCTGGCGGACAGAAATCAAACTTGGTGTTGCCCTCTTCCGGGTGGAATGAAACCAATCAATAAAGTCAGAATCGGCACGTCATTCGGCTTCCCGCACCGAATGGTTTACAATGCCGACAAACGCGCTACACTTGCGCCACTATCTTGTCGGCCGATGACCGCCATCTCACCGTCAAGCCTTTTTACCTCCTGCACGGATCACTTTCATGCAAATCGCCAAAAATACTGTCGTGACCATCCATTACGAGATGTTCGACGCCGACAACAACCTGCTCGACAAGACCGAAGAGCCGATCAGCTATCTGCACGGTGGCTATGACGGTATTTTCCCGCTGGTTGAGGAAGCGCTGCATGGCAAGGACGTCGGCGAATCGGTTGATGTGAAGCTGGCGCCGGATGATGCCTTCGGCGAACCGGAAGAAGAATTGATCCGCGTCGAAGCCCTCGACGTGTTCCCGACCGACGTCGAAGTCGGCATGATGTTCGAAGCCGATGATCCGGAAAGCGGCGAAATCCTGCTGTTCCGTGTCACCGACATCGCTGACGGCAAGGCCGTGGTAGATGCCAACCACCCGCTGGCCGGCATGACCATTCGCTTCGCCGCCAAGGTGGTTGAAGTCCGCCCGGCCACCGAAGACGAAATCGGTCATGGCCACGCCCATGGCGCGCACGGTCATCACCACGAGCACTAAGCCGCACAGGCCGTCGACGTAAAAAAACCCGCCTAACGGCGGGTTTTTTGTTTCAGCAGCGACGACCGAGGGTAACCCGGTCCAGGCCGGCCAGATCCGGCAAGGTTTCAACCTGCTGCAGCCCCTGCGCAAGAAACAGGGCCCTGACCGCCTCGCCCTGATCATAGCCATGCTCGACCATCAGCCATCCCCCCGGCTGCAGGCGGGAGGGAGCCCCGGCAGCAATGGCGCGCAGACAAGACAGTCCATCGGCACCATCCGTCAGCGCCATACGCGGCTCGAAGCGCACATCGCCCTCGCCCAGGTGATGATCCTGTGCCGCAATATAGGGCGGATTGGACACGATCAAGTCAAAACACGCTGACGACGCCAGCGGCTCAAACCAGGAGCCCTGATGAAAACGGACCGTCGCCTGCAGGCGCTCGGCATTTCCCCGTGCCACCGCCAGGGCGTCCGGCGACAGATCTACCGCCGTCACCTGCCATTGCGGGGCCTCCAGAGCCAGGGTCACGGCAATCGCGCCGCTGCCACAGCCAAGATCCAGCACCTGCGCCGGGCCGCGCCCCTGACGCGCCAGCGCTGCCTCCACCAGATGTTCGGTTTCCGGACGCGGGATCAGCACGGACGGCGAAACCGCAAAAGGTCGACCGTAAAACTCGCGCTGCCCCAGCAGATAGGCCAGCGGCTCCCCGTCCACACGCCGCTGCGCCAGCCGGCAGAATGCCGCATAGACGCCCGACTGCAGCTCATGCTCCGGATAAGCGACGATGCGGGCATGGGTCAGATCCGGCACGACATGCATCAACAACAGACGGGACTCAAGGCGCGGCAGCGCAAAAGCGCGCAGCGCCGAAGCAATGGTAGGCGTCATCAGGGTCATTCCGGCAGATCGGCGTACGGCATGCGCCGCAGAATAATGCGCGTCTTGCGCCCCAGTCCGGGCGCATTGCGGTGCTCGTCGTAGTAACGCGGGTTGGGTACCATGGCCGCCAGCTTGGCGGCCTGGCCAGCGCTGAGCCGTGCCGCCGAAGTATGGAAGTAATAGCGCGCAGCCGCCTGGGCACCAAACACGCCATTGCCCCATTCAATCACATTCAGGTAGATCTCGAAGATACGGCGCTTGTCCATCACGGCCTCCAGCATCACCGTGATCAGCGCCTCCTCGGCCTTGCGCCAGGGCGTGCGCTTGTCGGAGAGAAACAGATTCTTCGCCAGTTGCTGGCTAATGGTCGAGCCACCGGCCACAATACGCCCCTTTTTCAGGTTTTTCTCGAAGGCCGTTTCGATGCCATCCCAGTCGAAACCGACGTGATCGACAAAATTGGCGTCTTCCGCGGCAATCAGGGCACGTTTGAGGTTGGGCGAGATCTGTTCGTAGGCCACCCACTGCTGACGCAGCTCGGCCTCGGGATCGTCTTCCTGCAGCTTGGCCAGCTGCTCGTTCATGAAGGCGCTGGCCGACGGGTTATGGCTGCGCCAGTAAACGATATGGCCGAAGATCCACAGGTTATATAAGGCAAAGGCGGTCACCAGGACCGCCAGCAGCTTGCTGAACCAGCGCATCGTCAGGCCAGCAATTCGCGCAGCATATTCGTCACCTTGCGCGTTTCCGGCTTGACGCCATGCCAGATATGGAAGGATTCCGCGGCCTGCTCGACCAGCATGCCCAGGCCATCGGCCAGCATGCCGGCATTTTCCGACTGGGCGCGCTGCAGGAACAGCGTCAGACCACTGCTGTATACCATGTCATAGGCCAGCGAGCGGGTGGTGAAAATACCGTGCGGGATCGGCGGCAGCTCGTTGTGCAGGCTGGTGGAGGTGCCATTGATCACAATGTCGAAATGCTGCCCGGCCAGTTGCTCATAGGCGGAGGCGGCACAGCGCCCCAGACCGAGCGCCTCGAAATGGTGCACCAGTGCCTCGGCCTTGATCAGGGTACGATTGGCAATGGTGACCGAGGCCGGTTTTTCCTGCAGGACAGGCCCGAGCACGCCGCGCACGGCACCACCGGCACCAAGAATCAGCACGCGCTTGCCTGCGATGGGGAAATCCAGGTTTTCCACGATGTCCCGCACCAGCCCCACGCCATCGGTGTTGTCGCCGAACACCTTGCCGTCGCGGAAGGTCAGGGTGTTGACAGCCTCGGCGGCACGCGCACGCTCGGACAGCTCGGTCGCCAGACGATAGGCGTCCCCCTTGAACGGCAAGGTCACATTCAGACCACAGCCCCCGGTTTTGACGAAGGCAGCGACCACATCGGCAAAACGGTCGGTGGCAGCCTGCAAGCGCTCATAGCGTATCGACCGGTTTTCGGCCCGGGCGAATTCGGCATGAATGAAAGGCGACTGGCTATGGTCTACGGGGTTACCGATGACGGCGTAACGTTCGGTCATGATCTGCTTTCTGGAAATCCGTTTACTGCGGTTGTCCGCTACTTTAGCCGCGACAGCCTCATGCATCAACACATTCAACCCTGTACCCAGGGCAAGCCATGCTTTTTCCAGCCATTGAGGTGGCCACGCTGGCTCATGCCATCCTTATCCCCCTCAAAGCCTTCCAGCACGTTATAGACCGCGGCGAACCCGGTCCCCTGCACCACACGTGCGGCCTCATCCGAGCGCGCACCGCTGCGGCACATCAGCATCACCGTCGCCTCCGGTGCGACACGGGCCTGCAACTGGGCGAGAAACTGGCCGTTGAGCTGCATGCCGGGATAACTGCGCCACTCGACACAGACGGCATTCGGCACCATGCCGACAAACTGCCACTCGGCAGCACTGCGCACATCCACCAACACCGCACCCGGCAAGTGCTGCATCAGGTACCAGGCTTCCTCCGGCAGCAGCGCCCCCTGATACGGCGCCCCCATGGCGGCGGCTCGCCCGGCGGCCTGTTGCAAAATTGTCTGAACCTGATCCATCACAGACTCCCCGCTCAGCGGTCAAAAATATGACGTCTTGATTATCCGTTGCAGGCGCAGACAAGGCAATGCCTGTTCACTCGGGCCGGATATGCATCATTTTGGTGCATAAAATCGGGGACAGCACTAAAATGGGTCGGCCAGTATCATGACGTACGCGTATCCAGCACGCCCTACAAGGATTTACCGTCCGGAAAAGGGTTGGCACGCTTCATGCTAGACAGTGTCCAGCAACCATTTCAGGCATCACCTTGAAGCAAGTAGCCCAATTTAGGAGATCAACATGGCGGTAGCAGACGTAGTGAAACTGATCCAGGAAAACGACGTGAAGTTTGTTGACCTGCGCTTTACCGACACGCGCGGCAAGGAACAACACGTATCCATTCCGGCACATGTCCTGACCGAAGATGCTGAAGCCTGGTTTGAACGCGGCCATGCGTTCGACGGCTCGTCGATCGCCGGCTGGAAGGGCATTCAGGCCTCCGACATGCTGCTGATGGCCGATCCGGCCACTGCCAAGATCGATCCGTTCTTCGACGAAGCCACCGTCATCATGAGCTGCGACGTGGTCGACCCGGCCGATGGCAAGGGCTATGACCGCTGTCCGCGTTCCATCGCCAAGCGCGCCGAAGCCTACCTGAAGGCCACCGGCATTGGCGATACCGCCTACTTCGGCCCGGAACCGGAATTCTTCATTTTCGACTCGGTCACCTGGGGTGCCGACATGTCCGGCTGCTTCGTCAAGATCGAGTCGGAAGAAGGTGCCTGGGCCTCGGCCCAGCAGTTCGAAGGTGGCAACACCGGCCACCGCCCGGGCATCAAGGGCGGCTACTTCCCGGTACCGCCGGTCGACTCCGCTCAGGACATCCGTTCGGCCATGGTGCTGCTGCTGGAAGAGCTGGGCGTACCGGTCGAAGTCCACCACCACGAAGTGGCCACCGGCGGCCAGAACGAAATCGGGACCAAGTTCTCCACGCTGACCCAGCGCGCCGACTGGACCCAGATCCTCAAATATGTGGTGCATAACGTGGCGCACAGCTACGGCAAGACCGCCACCTTCATGCCGAAGCCGATCGTCGGCGACAATGGCTCGGGCATGCACGTGCATCAGTCGATCTGGAAAGACGGTCAGAACACCTTCGCCGGTGACGGTTATGCCGGCCTGTCCGATACCGCCCTGTACTACATCGGCGGCATCATCAAGCACGCCAAGGCACTGAACGCCATCGCCAACCCGGGCACCAACTCGTACAAGCGTCTGGTTCCGCACTACGAAGCCCCGGTGAAGCTGGCCTACTCGGCCAAGAACCGCTCGGCCTCGATCCGCATTCCGCACGTGGCCAGCCCCAAGGCCCGTCGTATCGAAGCCCGTTTCCCGGATCCGCTGGCCAACCCGTACCTGCTGTTCTCGGCACTGCTGATGGCCGGTCTGGACGGCATCCAGAACAAGATCCACCCGGGCGACCCGGCCGACAAGAACCTGTACGATCTGCCGCCGGAAGAAGACAAGCTGATCCCGACCGTCTGCGCCTCGCTGGACGAAGCGCTGGATGCCCTGGACAAGGATCGCGAGTTCCTGACCCGCGGCGGCGTATTCAGCAACGAGTGGATTGATGCCTACATCGAGCTGAAGATGCAGGAAGTCAACCTGGCGCGCATGACCACGCACCCGGTTGAATTCTCGATGTACTACAGCCTGTAATTGTGCCGAACCGCGCCCGGGGTGCGGTCTGGAAAACCCGCTCTCCCGTGAGGGAAGCGGGTTTTTTTCCGGGCCCCCGCCAGAGCGCACCAAAACAGTGCATACTGAATCATGCCAATGGATTTCGTGCCCCAAGCTGACAAGAGCCTGTCATGACCGGAACAGAAAACACGCCGCCCGGCTTTGCCGGACTCGAACTACTCGACACCCCGGTGCTGATCGTGCGCCGCGATGGTGAATTGGTGTTTGCCAATCCGGCCAGTGAAAACCTGCTCGGTCTGGGACGGCGCGAACTCATGCGTCATCACCTCGCCGAGCTGTTCCTGCCCTGTGAGGCACTGCAGCAGGCACTGGCCACCGCCTTTGCCCACAATGCCAGCTATATCGAACACGACCTGGAGCTGGTCACGGCGCAAGGCGCCCAGCCTCTGCATCTGGCCCTGTCGGTGACGCCAATCGATCAGGGAGAGGGACTGGCGCTGATCGAGCTGCGCTCGCTCGACCAGCAGCTGCGCATCGTCAATGAAGAACGGCGTCTGCTGCAGCATCAGGCCAACCGCGAGCTGATCCGCAACCTGGCGCACGAGATCAAGAACCCGCTCGGCGGCATCCGCGGCGCGGCGCAACTGCTGGAACACGAGCTGCAGGACCGGCCAGAACTGAAGGAATACACCGAAGTCATCAAGGAAGAGGCCCTGCGGCTGCAATCTCTGGTTGACCGCATGCTGGCGCCGCATCGGCGCCATGTTGTCAGCGAGGTCAACATTCACGAGGTCCTGGAGCGCGTGCGCAGCATCGCCCTGGCCGAGTATCCACAAGGCCTGACCATGCAGCGCGACTACGATGTCAGCCTGCCGATGCTGGTGGCCGACAAGGAACAATTGATCCAGGTGGTGCTGAATATCGTCAAGAACGCCATCCAGGCCATGAAGGGTCAGGGCCGGGTCATCCTGCGCACCCGCGTGGCACGCCAGGCCACCCTGGCACGCAAGCGGCACCACCTGGCACTGAAATTGCAAATCATCGATGACGGCCCCGGCATTCCGGAAGACATCCGCGACCACCTGTTCTACCCGCTAGTGACCGGTCGTGCCGAAGGCACCGGCCTGGGGCTGACCCTGGCTCAGGCCTATGTGCACCAGCACGGTGGCAGCATCGAGTTCGATTCACGGCCGGGACAAACCTGCTTTACCGTCATGCTGCCCTTCAAACAAGAACAAACACTCGCCAACGCACCTGGCGCGCAAGGAGACTGAACGATGCCGGTCTGGATCATCGACGACGACAAAGCCATTCGCTGGGTCCTGGAAAAAGCCCTGGCCCGCAGCGCCATCGACTACCGCAGCTTTGCCAGCGCCGACGACGCGCTCAATGCCCTGGAGGACGAACAGCCGCGCGTCATCATCTCCGATATCCGCATGCCCGGCACCGACGGGCTGAAATTTCTCACCCGGGTCAAGGAGCGCCATCCGCAACTGCCGGTCATCATCATGACCGCACATGCCGACCTCGACTCGGCGGTTTCCGCATTCCAGGGGGGGGCCTTTGAGTACCTGCCCAAACCCTTTGACATCGATCAGGCGGTCGAACTGATCGAACGCGCGCTGGCCGAGTCGGGCCAGCATGACGACACCCCTGCCCCGCAAGCCGCGCTGCCGGTACTACTGGGTCAGGCACCGGCCATGCAGGATGTTTTCCGCGCCATCGGCCGCCTGTCGCAATCCACCGTCACGGTGTTGATTACCGGCGAGTCCGGGACGGGCAAGGAACGGGTTGCCGAGGCCCTGCACCTGCACTCGGTGCGTGCCGGTCGCCCGTTCATCGCCCTGAATACCGCCGCCATCCCGAAGGATCTGCTGGAAAGCGAACTGTTCGGCCACGAGAAGGGGGCCTTCACCGGCGCCCAGGCCACCCGTCGCGGACGTTTCGAAGAGGCGGAGGGCGGCACGCTGTTTCTCGACGAAATCGGCGACATGCCGACCGAATTGCAGACCCGCCTGCTGCGCGTCCTGTCCGACGGCCACTTCTACCGGGTGGGGGGCCACACCCCGATCAAAGCCAATGTGCGCGTGATTGCGGCCACACACCAGCACCTGGAGGAACGGGTGCGCAATGGCCAGTTCCGCGAAGACCTGTTCCACCGTCTCAACGTGATCCGCCTGCGTCTGCCGCCCTTGCGCGAACGCAGCGAGGATATCCCGCTGCTGACGCAGCACTTTCTGGCGCGCAGCGCAGCCAGCCTGGGCGTGGAAAGCAAGCGGCTGAGCCCGGCGGCCATGCAGTGCATCGTCGATTACGACTTCCCGGGCAATGTGCGCCAGCTGGAAAACCTCTGTCAGTGGATCACCGTCATGGCTCCCGGCCAGACCGTTGAAGTCTCGGATCTGCCGCCAGAGCTAAAGAATCCGGCCTCGACGGTCGCCACGGCAGACATGCCCGAGCTGCCGGCCGCCAGCCAGTCCGCCCAGGAGGCGGACTGGCTCAAGGGACTGTCGGCGGAAATCAGCCGCCGTCTGGCAGCAGGGGAAACCGGCATCATCGATGACCTGACCAGTCGTTTCGAAGCCTGCTGCATTCTTTCTGCACTGGGACACACCGCCGGGCGCAAGATCGAGGCCGCCCAGTTGCTCGGCTGGGGACGTAATACCCTGACGCGCAAAATCCAGGAACTGGGCTTGTAAGTCTGTCTACCGGGCGGGCGGCATGATATCCGGGGCAGACTGGCCCCGGATTGGCGCGAGGATTCGGACGTGACTAGTGACTCAGGCCGACCCAGAGATGATCCAGCATGGCGAGGATCAGCTCGTTCATGGCCTGATCGGGCTTCGCCGCGCTGGTCACGAACGACAACTGGGAGAAGGCAAAGATGCAGGCGCCGATCTCATCGTACGGAATCTCGCGGAAATGCTTTTCTCCCCTCTGCATGGCCTCACTCATCAGCGCACGAAAGCTGGCCAGTGTACCGGGACAAGTGCTCTCCAGCCACGCCATGGCCTCCTCCAGCTGCCCGGGTGTGCAGGCAAACGGTAGACGTCCCGTCGCCGGGTCATTCCGATCGGTTTGTGAGTCGGTCAGAGGGGTGTCGTGACCGAGGGGCTTCTGCTGCGACATGGCCTGTACTCCGGTTAGGAAACGGCCCATTAAATCCACGTCCACAGTCCTGGTCAAAAGGGCACGGTCAGAGAAAAGCGCGGAATGGTGATGTATCAACAAGCGCCGTCAGCAAATATCCGGTGATCTGACAAAAAAAGAGCCAGCCCGGGCGGGGCTGGCTCATCGGCTATTCGACGATCCGATCAGGAATGCGCTTCGATCACCTGCTTGACGGCGGCGACATCGGCCGGCAGCACGGTGAAGCGCTGCGGCAGATCCTCCAGCCCCTCGAACCCGGCCGGACGCGGCGGATCCTGATCGAGTGCCTCACGGATGGTTTCGGCAAACTTGGCCGGCAAGGCCGTTTCCAGGCAGACCACGGTCTCGCCGGTACGGCGCAGTTCGCGCGCCACCTTGACCCCGTCGGCTGTATGCGGATCCAGCACCTGACCATCCTGCCCGGCCACCTGGCGAATCGTCGCCAGCCGGTCGTCATGTGTGCTGTGACCCGAGGCGAAACCGAAGCGGGTCGCCACTTCGGAGAACAGCGGATCATCGCCCAGGTCGAAACCGCGGCCGTTGTCGACCTTGGCCCACAGTGACTTGAGCATGGCCGGGTTGCGCCCAACCAGTTCGAACACGAAGCGTTCGAAGTTGGAGGCCTTGGAAATATCCATCGACGGGCTGGAAGTCACCCGGGTTTCGGCACTGCCGCGCGGACGGTAGCGACCGGTGCGGAAGAACTCGTCCAGCACGTCGTTTTCATTGGTGGCCACCAGCAGACGACCAATCGGCAAACCCATCTGGCGCGCGATATGACCGGCGCAGACATTGCCGAAGTTGCCCGAGGGCACGCAGAAGCTGACCCGTTCGCCGATCTGGCCCGCTGCCGCGAAATAGCCCTTGAAGTAGTACACCACCTGGGCCACCACCCGCGCCCAGTTGATCGAGTTGACCGTGCCGATGGCATGGGCCGACTTGAAGGCCGCGTCGTTGGAAACCGCCTTGACGATGTCCTGACAGTCGTCAAACATGCCCTCGATCGCCAGGTTATGGATGTTCTCATCCTGCAGCGAGAACATCTGCGCGCGCTGGAAGGCACTCATTTTGCCGTGCGGCGACAGCATGAACACCTGGATGTTCTGCCGGCCGCGCATGGCATATTCGGCTGCACTGCCGGTGTCGCCGGAGGTAGCCCCCAGAATGTTCAGCTGCTGACCGCGCTGCACCAGCACGTACTCGAACAGGTTGCCCAGCAACTGCATGGCCATGTCCTTGAAGGCCAGCGTCGGCCCGTTGGACAGCCCCTGCACCCACAGCCCGTCCGACAGCTGCCGCAGCGGGGTGATCTCGTCGCTGCCAAACACCTCCGGCCGGTAGGTACGATGAACGATGGCACGCAGGTCATCGCTCGGGATGTCGTCGGCGAACAGGCGAATGATCTCGAACGCCAGCTCGGCATAGGACAACTCGCGCCAGGCGGCCAGCGTGGCCAGATCGATGCGCGGATAATGCGAAGGCATCACCAGTCCGCCATCCGGCGCCAGCCCCATCAGCAGGATGTCGCAGAAGCGCGAGGGTGCCAGGCCGCCACGGGTGCTGATATAGTCCATCGCTTACTCCTGTCCGGCTGTCAGTTCTTCCATGCGCAGCCGCACCACCGGGCCCGCTACGCTATCCAGATCCTCGATGGCGGCAATCGCGTGATTGACGTACTTTTCCTTGACGCGATGAGTCAGGATCACCACTTCAGCCGCGCCATCATGGCTGCAGCCCTTCTGGATCACCGCCTCGATCGAAATCGCATCCTCGGCCAGGATGCGGGTAATGTTGGCCAGCACCCCGGCACGGTCGATGGCCTGGATACGCAGATAGTACGAGCTGACCACCTCATCGATCGGCAGGATGGGCAGATCATGCAGCTGATCCGGCTGGAAGGCCATCAGCGGTACATGGTGCTCCGGATCGGCGGCCAGCAGACGGGTCACGTCAACAATATCGGCCACCACGGCCGAGGCCGTCGGCAGCGCGCCGGCACCGGCACCGTAGTACAGCGTCGGACCGGCGGCATCACAATTGACCAGCACGGCATTCTTGACGCCGTTGACGTTGGCGATCAGCCGACTTTCCGGAATCAGCGTCGGATGCACGCGCAGCTCGATGCCATCGTCGGTGCGGCGGGTCAGCCCCAGCAGCTTGACGCGGTAGCCCAGCTCCTCGGCATAGCTGATGTCTTTGGCGGTCAGCTGGCTGATGCCCTCGAGGTAGCACTTGCTGAACTGCATCGGAATACCGAAGGCGATCGAGGCCATGATGGTCAGCTTGTGACCGGCATCATGTCCTTCGATATCGAAGGTCGGATCGGCCTCGGCATAGCCCAGCCGCTGGGCATCGGCCAGCGCATCGGCGAAGCTGGTGCCCTTCTCGCGCATTTCGCTCAGGATGTAGTTGGCGGTGCCGTTGATGATGCCGGCGATCCACTCGACCCGGTTGGCTGCCAGGCTCTCGCGCAGCGCCTTGATGATGGGCACGCCCCCGGCCACAGCGGCCTCGAAGGCCACGATGACGCCTTTCTCCTGGGCGCGGGCGAAGATCTCGTTGCCATACTCGGCGATCAGCTTCTTGTTGGCGGTCACTACATGTTTGCCGTTATCAATGGCCTTGAACACCAGTTCGCGGGCGATGGTGGTGCCACCGATCAGCTCGACCACGATGTCGACGTCCGGATGGTTGACGATCTGGAAGGCATCGTCGACCACGATGACCTCGGGACCAACATGGTCACGCGCACGCTGGGTGTCGCGGTTGGCCGCCATGAACAGGCGGATGCGCCGGCCGGCCCGACGGCTGATTTCTTCGGCGTTGCGTTTGAGAACGGTGGCGGTACCGCCGCCCACCGTGCCCACCCCCATCAGGCCGATATTGATTGGTTTCATTCCTTGCTTCTCCACAGTAGTGATCTCGATCGTCCGTTATTTTTTATATGACGGGACGCTTGCGCGTCCCGTGGTCAAGGCGTTGAGACAAAGCGATGTCAGGCGTGGCGCATGCGATAGCCGTCCAGGAAGCGCTCGATGCGGTCCATGGCCTGATTCAGGTCATCCGTATTGGGCAGGAACACCACACGGAAGTGATCCGGGTTGATCCAGTTGAAGCCGGTACCCTGCACCAGCAGTACATGCTGCTCGCGCAGCAGCTCCAGGATGAACTGCTGGTCATCGGCAATCGGATACAGCTTGGGATCGAGGCGCGGGAACAGGTACAGCGCTCCTTTCGGCTTGACGCAGCTCACCCCCGGGATGGCGGTCAGACGCTCCCAGGCCAGATCGCGCTGACGACACAGGCGCCCGGTCGGCAGAACCAGATCATTGATGCTCTGATAGCCGCCCAGCGCGGTCTGAATGGCATATTGCCCCTGGACGTTCGAACACAGACGCATCGAGGCCAGCATGTTCAGCCCCTCGATATAGTCGCGCGCCGCCTGCTTCTCGCCCGACACCACCATCCAGCCGACACGGAAACCGGCAGCCCGGTAGTTCTTCGACAAGCCGTTCAGGGTGATGCACAGCACATCCGGTGCCAGCGAGGCGATCGAGGTATGCGAGGCCTCGTCATACAGCACCTTGTCGTAGATTTCATCGGCATAGATGATCAGCTGGTGCTGTCGTGCCAGCTCGACGATCTGCGCCAGCAGCGCAGGCGGATACACCGCCCCGGTGGGGTTGTTGGGATTGATGACCACGATGGCGCGGGTATTGGGCGTGATCTTGGCGCGCATGTCCTCGATATCGGGGAACCAGCCGGCCTGCTCGTCGCACAGATAGTGCACGGCGCGACCGCCCGCCAGGCTGATGGCCGCGGTCCACAACGGATAGTCCGGCGCCGGCACCAGCACTTCGTCGCCAGCGTCCAGCAGACCCTGCATGGCCATCACGATCAGTTCGGACACGCCATTGCCGATATAGATGTCATCCATGCTGACATTCGGCAATTGCTTTTCCTGGGCGTAGTGCATGATCGCCTTGCGCGCGGCGAACAGGCCGCGCGAATCGGAATAGCCGGACGCATCCTGCAGGTTGGCAATGACGTCCTCGATGATCTCGTCCGGCGCGAAAAACCCGAACGGGGCCGGATTGCCGATATTCAGCTTGAGAATGCGATGGCCTTCATCTTCCATCCGCTTGGCATGGTCAAGCACCGGGCCGCGAATGTCGTAACAGACGTTGGCGAGTTTCTGCGATTTTTTGACTGGCTGCATGGCGATCTACTTGTTTTTGCGCGCTTCTCTCCTGCCGAGCGCTTGGTCCTGATAGTCTCTTTGTCCCCCGGCATCCGGCTAGCCAGCGCCCGGGGTCGAGTTATAATCCTATCCTAAACGCGCAAGCGCGGGCACATTAATTTTCTGACGGAAAATCAGCATGAAACTGCATCAGGCAGCGGCGCCGGGCCGCAATTTGATCACGGCCTACGAGACCGGTCGCATCCGCATCAATCAGGATTACTTCAGCGGCAATCTGATCATCACCCCGGACAGCATCGTGCCCTGGCAGGCCGACAGCTTTGAATCGCTGAGCCCGGCAGACTTCGAGGCGCTGCTGGCCTTCGAGCCGGAAGTGGTATTGTTCGGCAGCGGCGAAAAGCTGCGCTTTCCGCATCCGCGGCTGTCTGCCGCCCTGGCGGAGGCCCGCATCGGCATGGAGGTGATGGACACCCAGGCGGCTTGCCGCAGCTTCAACATTCTGATGGCGGAAGACCGCCGGGTGGTGATGGCGGTATTGGGGTAAGCGGGCGCCCGGAGACGGAGATACCGGGCGCACACCGCAGAGGGGGCCTTAGAGAAAGCCCTTGAGCAGCAAGGCCACCAGCAGGATGGCAATCAGCGTCAGCAGGAAGTTCTGCCGCTTCTGCTCTTTCATCAGCAGGACATAGCTTTGCACCAGCAGATCCTGGGTCCGGCCGCCGAGGGCGTCGTTCAGCCTGCGCGGCAAGGCCGGGAGGGTGGTCGCCCATTGCGGGGCCTCATTCTTCAGCGCCCGGACAAAACCACGCCAGCCGATCTGCTCGTTCATCCACTTGGTGAGGAAGGGCTTGGCGGTATCCCACAGATTGAGATCGGGATCAAGCTGACGCCCCAGCCCCTCGATATTCAGCAGGGTCTTTTGCAGCAACACCAGCTGCGGCTGGATTTCGACATTGAAGCGCCGGCTGGTTTCGAACAGCCGCAGCAGCACCAGGCCGAAGGAAATCTGCGACAGCGGCTTCTCGAAGAAGGGCTCGCAGACCGTGCGCACTGCCGCCTCCAGTTCTTCCGGACGGGTATCGGCCGGCACCCAGCCGGACTCGATATGCGCCGTCGCCACCCGGTGATAGTCACGATTGAAGAACGCCAGGAAGTTGATCGCCAGATAGTGCTTGTCGACTTCGGTCAGACTGCCGACGATACCGAAATCCAGCGCGATATAGCGCCCGTCCGCGGCGACAAAGATATTGCCGGGATGCATGTCGGCATGAAAAAACCCGTGACGGAACACCTGGGTAAAGAAGATCTCCACCCCGAAGCGCGACAGTTTTTTCAGATCAACACCATCGGCACGCAACCTGTCGATCTGACCGATGGGCGTGCCGCGCATCCATTCCAGCGTCAGGACATCGCGCGCGGTGTAGTCATAGAACACTTCAGGCACCAGCAGCTTGTCCGAATCCTGGAAATTGCGCCGCAGCTGCGAGGCATTGGCCGCCTCGTGCATCATGTCCAGTTCGTCATGCAGGTATTTGTCGAACTCGGCCACCACCTCGCCCGGCTTGAGGCGCTTGCCATCGGGGAAGCCAGCCTCAACGATGCGCGCCAGGGTACGCATCAGGGCCAGGTCTTGTTCGATCACCGGCTGGATGCCAGGACGCAGCACCTTGATGGCCACTTCGCGCCCGCGACGGCCATCGGCCTCGCGCAGCCAGGCATGGTGCACCTGCGCCACCGAGGCACTGGCCACCGGCACATCGTCAAACGCCAAATAAACCGCTTCCAGCGGTCGCCCCAGGCTGCGCTCGATGACCTGACGCGCCAGCGCGCCGTCAAAAGGCGGCACCTTGTCCTGCAGCTTGGCCAGTTCGTCGGCGAAGTCCGCTGGCAGCAGATCCCGCCGCGTCGACAGCACCTGCCCGAACTTGACGAACACCGGTCCCAGGCTCTCCAGCGCCAGACGCAGCCGCACCGGCAGGGTCTGACCGCGCTGACGCGGCAAGGGCAGAACGCGGCAAAGTGCATGCAGCCATTTCAGCCGCGAGTGGCCGCGAAAGAAATCGTCGAGTCCGAAACGGTAAAAGGTGGCAAAAATCTTGTAGGCGCGCGCTATCCGCATGTTGTTCAGGCCGGCTGCGCCGGCTCGCTCCGAGACAGGCTTGCGGCTTCCAGCCGGGCCAGACGTTTTTCCAGACGGGCGGCATCGTCGCGCAAGGTATCGACGGCCGTCACAAATTGTTCCACATCACGCCGACGGGCCAGCAGGGGCGCTTCCTCGCGCAACTGTTCCACCCAGCTCTCCAGCAGGCGCGAGCCGACCTGCTGGCTGAAGTCCGCGGCCTGCAGCGCCCAGCCCTCCAGCCGGTGTGCCGCCACATCGCCGACCACGCGAGACAGGTCTTCGACCGGCAACCAGCGCAGACTGCCGATCAGATGGCCGAAACGCTGAGCCAGCTGGGCATCGCCATGCAGCTGCAGATCCGCAAAATCCGGAGTTCGCCCGCGCCACTGCGCTACCAGTGCCGCCAGTGGCCTGACCGCAACGATGGCCTCCGGTTCGCCTTCGCTGGCGGCCAGCCAGCCTTCGTCGGTGATGACCCCGGCCACGCTCAGCGGCGGCAGCTGCAGAGCCACGCGCCGGCCGGCCAGTTCGGCCAGTTGCGCACGCACCGCCGGGTGCTGGTTGAGGACGTGATTGAACAGGGCCAGTGCAGGTTGCATGAAAACGCCTCCGCGCTCAGGCTGCCGACTTGACGGCAAAACTGAGCATGATCACACCGATCGTCACAAACACGATGCCGGCCACTTTCAGCAAGGTCAGGCTTTCGCCATAGGCGATCACCCCGACGGCCGCGACGACCGCCATGCCGACACCGCACCAGACGGCATACACCAGACCGAGCTCCAGCCGCTGCATGACGCGTGCCAGCAGCCAGAAAGACAGGGCATAACCGATCACCACCACCAGCGAGGGCCAGAAGCGCGTGAAGCCCTGCGCCATCTTGAGCGAACTGGTGGCCGTGACTTCCGCGGCGATGGCGCCGGCCAGCATCAGCCAGCTGCTCAGGTTGGAACTCATGCCGTCTCCCCGTGGATCAGAACTTGTAGCCCTTGTGCAGGGCAACGACACCACCGGTCATGTTGTGGTAGTCGACCTTGCCGAAGCCGGCATCCAGCATCATCTGGCGCAAGGTATCCTGGTCGGGATGCATGCGGATCGATTCGGCCAGATAGCGATAGCTGTCGGCATCGTTGGCCACCAGCTTGCCCATCAGCGGCAGGGCCTTGAAGGAATAAAGGTCATACAGCGGCGACAGCGGCTTCCAGACCTTGGAAAACTCCAGCACCAGCAGCTTGCCGCCCGGTTTGAGCACGCGGCACATTTCCGCCAGCGCCAGATCCTTGTGGGTCATGTTGCGCAGGCCGAAAGCCACCGACACGCAGTCGAAATAATGGTCTGGGAACGGCAGTTTCTCGGCATCGGCCAGCGCCACCGGCAGCACCATGCCGGCATCCAGCAGGCGATCGCGGCCAACGGTCAGCATGGAGCTGTTGATGTCGGTCAGCCAGACCTCGCCTTCCTTGCCGACCCGTTCGGCCCAGCCGCGCGCCAGGTCGCCGGTCCCGCCGGCGATATCCAGAACCCGGTCGCCACGACGCACGCCGGAGGTGGTCAGGGTGAAGTGTTTCCAGATGCGATGCATGCCGCCGGACATCAGGTCGTTCATCACGTCGTACTTCTGCGCAACGGAATGAAAGACCTCGGCGACTTTCTGCGCCTTGTCGCTTTCAGCGACCGTCTTGAAGCCGAAATGCGTGGTTTTGTCCATATGCCGCCTTCCCTATTGTGTCGTCCGCACGTGCTGTGCCGTGCCCGATGCGTATCGGAGCCGGGCCCCTGCCGGGGGCCGGTGGTTATTGATCGCGACTGGCACCGGCTGCCTCGAGCCGGTCCAGATAGGCCTGCCAGTTGTCCGCCTGGCCCTGCCCCAATTCATACAGATAATCCCAGCTGTAGAGCCCGGAGTCGTGGCCGTCGTCGAACACCAGCTTGACGGCATATTGCCCCACCGGCTCGACGGCTGTGATCGCCACATGGCGCTTGCCGGTCTGCAGCACCTCCTGCCCAGCACCATGACCGCGCACTTCGGCAGACGGCGAGTAGACCCGCAGGTACTCGCTGGGCAATTCGAAACGCTTGCCGTCATCAAAACTGATTTCCAGCACCCGGGTCCGGGTATGCAGGCACAGTTCGAGCGGTTGAGCGCCCCCTTTTTTCAGTCCGGCCATGCTGGCGTTCTCCGTCAGGGTTTGTGCTTTTCCAGCAGCATGGCATCGCCATAGCTGAAGAAACGGTATTCGTGATCCACGGCGTGCTGGTAGGCTGCGCGGATGGTCTCCATGCCGGCAAACGCCGACACTAGCATCATGAGTGTCGACTTGGGCAGGTGGAAATTGGTCAGCAGACGATCCACCACGCGGAACTGGTAGCCCGGCGTGATGAAAATATCGGTCTCACCCCGGCCGGCCGTCAGCGTCCCGCTCTGCGCCGCCGACTCCAGCGCGCGCAGGCTGGTGGTACCGACGGCCAGTACACGATGCCCGGCAGCGTGTGCCGCGAGAATGGTGTCGCGGGTCTCCTGCGGAATCTCGTAAATCTCGCTGTGCATCTTGTGCTCGCGGATATCCTCCACCCGCACCGGCTGGAACGTGCCGGCACCGACATGCAGGGTCACGCGGCACAGCCTGACGCCGCGCGCCTCAAGGGCGGTCAGCATGCGCTCGGTAAAATGCAGCCCGGCGGTCGGCGCGGCCACCGCGCCCTTTTCGCGGGCATAGACCGTCTGGTAACGCTCGTCATCCTCGTTGCCGGCGCTGCGTTCGATATAAGGCGGCAGCGGCAGCTTGCCGGACTGCTCCAGAATGTCGAACAGGTGCTCGGACGCCAGGAAGCGTAATTTGAAAAGGTCACCGACCCGCTCGACCATCTCGGCCTGCCATTGCCCGCCGAAGGTCAGCAGGCTGCCCGGCTTGGGGGACTTGGAGGCACGCACATGCGCCAGCGCGGTGTGATCGTCAAGGACTCGCTCGATCAGCGCCTCGACCTGGCCACCGCTGGCCTTCTCGCCGAACAGCCGGGCCTTGATGACCCGGGTATCATTGAATACCATCACATCCCCCGGCTGGATCAGCTCGAGGAAATCGGCAAACATCCGGTCGTGACGGGTCGCACCGTCGACGTGCAGCAGACGGCTGGCGCCGCGTTCGGCCGGCGGGTGCTGGGCGATCAGGTGCTCCGGCAGGTGATAGTCAAATTGCGAAATGTGCATGGCAATCCATGAAGCTTTAAACGCAGCGATTATACCTGTGGTTCAATGACCCGGCACAGGTTTGATCTATTCCGTTTGCATCAACATAATTTGGTTCAGATCAACCCCGGTCAGTGCGGTTGGCGCACAATAGCCACACCCGAGCGAAAGGCGCCAAACTAGTGCTTTCGCTCCATTTCATCGGCAACTCCGCTGAATGACAGGTGAAAATTCCCTGGTGATTTGCAGTCAAAGCTGGACATTTTGCCGACATGTGCGGCAAACTTGCGGCCAATATTTGAACCAAGGACCGAACATCTTGACCCGAAAAATCCTCGTGCTGCACGGCCCGAACCTGAATCTTCTGGGCGCCAGAGAACCGCAGCACTACGGACGGGACACGCTGGATACCATCAATCAGCGCCTCAAGGAACAGGCCAGACAGGCCGGTTTCGAACTTGAGGCTTTGCAGAGCAATGCCGAATATGTGCTGATTGAGCGCATCCACGCCTGTGCCTCGGACAAGACCGAATTCGTCATCATTAATCCGGCGGCCTTCACCCATACCAGCGTGGCCATTCGCGACGCGCTGGCAGGCGTCAAGGTGCCTTTTATCGAAGTTCATCTTTCCAACGTGCACGCCCGTGAGCCGTTCCGCCAACATTCCTATTTCTCGGATCTGGCGGTTGGTGTCATCTGCGGGCTTGGCGCTCATGGATACGAGCTGGCGCTGGCGCATGCCATCACCCGGCTGGCCGTGCAGGCCTGACGTATCCACATAAAAACATCCGAAGGACAACTCAATGGACCTGCGTAAACTCAAGAAACTGATCGACCTCGTCGAAGAATCCGGCATTGCAGAGCTGGAAGTCACCGAAGGCGAGGAAAAAGTGCGGATCACCCGCGTCTCGGCCAATGCCCAGATTGCCTACGCACAACCGGTCAATGCCGTGCAGTTGCCACCCGTCCAGCAGGCAGCACCGGCCGCTGCACCTGCCGCTGCCGCCCCGGCAGCCAGCGCCGCCCTCGACGACAGCAAGCTGGTCAAGTCGCCGATGGTGGGCACTTTCTACCGCGCACCGAGCCCGGGCGCGAAGAAGTTCGTTGAAGTGGGCGACAAGGTGGAAGTCGGCAGCACCCTGTGCATCATCGAAGCCATGAAGCTGATGAACGAAATCGAATCCGATCGCGCCGGCACCGTGACCAAGATCCTGGTCGAAGAGGGCCAGCCGGTCGAGTACGGCGAAGCGCTGTTCGTCATCGAGTAATCGCCGACGAGCACCCCGAGAGATGACAGGGCACGACCATCCGTGCCCTTGTTGTTTGTTCCGACTTTCTACGGACACGCCAAATCATGTTTGAAAAGATCCTGATCGCCAACCGCGGGGAAATCGCACTTCGAATCCAGCGCGCTTGCCGTGAAATGGGCATCAAGACCGTCGTCGTGCACTCCGAGGCCGACCGCGAAGCCAAATACGTCAAGCTGGCAGACGAATCCGTCTGCATCGGCCCCGCCCCTTCCGGCAAGAGCTATCTGAACATCCCGGCCATCATCGCCGCGGCAGAAGTCACGGATGCCCAGGCCATCCACCCCGGTTACGGTTTCCTGTCTGAAAATGCCGACTTCGCCGAGCGCGTCGAACAATCCGGCTTCGTCTTCATCGGCCCGCGCCCGGAAACCATTCGCCTGATGGGCGACAAGGTATCGGCCAAGGATGCCATGCTGGCCGCCAAGGTTCCCTGCGTTCCCGGCTCCGATGGTGCCCTGCCGGATGATCCGGAAGAAATCATCCGTATCGCCCGCAAGGTCGGCTTCCCGGTCATCATCAAGGCCGCCGGCGGCGGCGGTGGCCGCGGCATGCGCGTCGTCCACAGCGAAGCCGCCCTGATCACTGCCGTGGGCATGACCCGCGCCGAAGCCGAAGCCGCCTTCGGCAATCCGGTGGTCTACATGGAGAAATTCCTCGAGCAGCCGCGCCATATCGAAATCCAGGTGCTGGCCGACGAGTACGGCAATGCCATCTTCCTCGGCGAACGTGACTGCTCGATGCAACGTCGCCACCAGAAGATCATCGAAGAAGCCCCTGCTCCGGGCATCACCGACAAGCAGCGCCAGCAGATCGGTGCCGTATGCGCCGATGCCTGCAGCCGTATCGGCTACCGTGGCGCCGGCACTTTCGAATTCCTGTATGAAAATGGCGGCTTCTACTTCATCGAAATGAATACCCGTGTTCAGGTCGAGCACCCGGTGACCGAAATGATTACCGGCGTAGACATCGTCCAGGAGCAGATCCGCATCGCCGCCGGTGAAAAGTTGCGCTATAAGCAAAAGGACATCGTAATTCGCGGCCATGCCATGGAATGCCGTATCAACGCTGAAGACCCGTTCACCTTCGTGCCCTCTCCGGGCAAGATCGACGGCTATCACCCGGCCGGCGGCCCGGGCATCCGCATCGATTCGCATATCTACCAGGGCTATACCGTGCCTTCGCATTACGACTCGATGATCGGCAAGCTGATCGCCTACGGCGACACGCGCGACCAGGCAATCGCCCGTATGCGCGTCGCGTTGTCCGAGATGGCGATTTCCGGCATCAAGACCAACATCCCGCTGCATCAGGAGCTGTTCATGGACAGCACCTTCATCCGCGGCGGCACCAGCATCCATTATCTGGAAGAACGTCTGGCCAACATGAAGAAAGGCTCGATCTGATGGCGTGGATCCAGGCCACTATCGATACCGACTCCAAGGTGGCGGAGAAGCTGGCGGATGCCCTGATGGAGGCCGGCGCCCTGTCGGCCGCCATCGAGGACGCCTGGGCCGGTACGGCGCAGGAAGAACCGATCTTCGGCGAACCGGGCGAGCCGGTTGACCGGCTGTGGGCACAAAGCCGCATTATTGCGCTGTTTGCCCATGATGCCGAAGTCGGCCTGCTGATCGCCGCCGCTGCCAACGCCTGCCAGCTGGCGATGCCGGGCTTCACGACCGAACGGATCGAAGAACAGGACTGGGTGCGTCTGACCCAGTCGCAGTTCGAACCGATCCGGATTTCGGACCGGCTGTGGATCACCCCGACCTGGCATGAGGCGCCGGCGCCGAATGCCGTCAACCTGCAGCTGGACCCCGGCCTCGCCTTCGGTACCGGCAGCCATCCGACCACACGACTGTGCCTGCAGTGGATCGATGCCCACCTGACACCGGGTGCCACGGTCCTCGATTACGGCTGCGGCTCGGGCATTCTGGCGATTGCAGCCCTCAAGCTGGGCGCCGGCGATACCATCGGTGTCGACATCGACCCGCAGGCAGTCCGTTCCAGCCGGGACAATGCCGCGCAGAACGGTGTTTCCGCCCGGTTCTGCCTGCCGGACGATACCCCGGCGGTACAGGTTGACGTCTTGCTGGCCAATATTCTGGCCAACCCGCTGCGCATGCTTGGCGGGATGCTAGCCAACCATGTCAAAACCGGTGGTAGAATCGTCCTGTCCGGCATTCTTGCCGAACAGGCTGATGAGCTCTCGGCGATTTATGCCGGCTGGTTCGATATGGATCCGCCGGTGTTCGACGAGGGATGGACCCGACTCACCGGAACCCGACGACAAACGGTATGACCAAAACAACACAGTGCCCCGCTTGCCAGACTCGCTTCAAGGTTAGTGACGTTCAACTGTCCGCCGCCAAAGGCTTGGTGCGCTGCGGGCGCTGTGCCCATGTCTTCAATGCGCTCGATTACCTGATTGCGCCGGTCCCCGCCGCAGTCACGACGCCGGCTCAGCCGGCACCAGCCCAGCCCCCGCCTGCCGCCGCCCCGGCAGCCCCCGCACCACAAGCGCCGGCAGCAGCGTACAGCGCGCCGGACATCGACGACTTCGAGCTGGAAGTCCCGGACTTCGACCCCATGACGGCCAGCCTGCCGGAAACCCCGGCAAGTGAACAGCCTGACAGCAGCGCACCGTCGCTGGCAGATGTCGAGGCCTTCCAGCAGGCACTCAACGAAGCCCTGCACCAACACCCGGTGGCCAGCGCTCCGATCGGCAATCCCTTTGCCGAGATGGCGCTTGACCCCGAACCGCGTCAGCCGGCCCCCGAAACACCGGTGACACCGATTGACGAAGAGGATCTGCCGGCGGTACTTGATACCCGGCGCAGCGCTCCCGCCCCCATCGAACCCGAACTGGCCGAGACCGCGCCGCTGCCGCAAGAGACCATGATTGCCGAGGCGCCGGCCTTCGACCCGGCCGGCGACGAGACACCCGCCCGCAAACGCAGCAACCCCTGGCTGACCATCCTGATCCTGTTCGGCTCGTTCATCGGCCTGTTGCTGCTGGCCGCCCAGCTGGTCTACATCAACCGTACGGCCATCGCGGCGCAGGCACCGGACACCCGCCCGGTCTTCGAGCGCCTGTGCAAAAAGCTGGGCTGCAACGTCCCCTACCCGACCGATCCGGAGTTCATCCGTACTGAATGGTCCGAGCTGTCCTTTGTCCCCGAGCACACCAACCTGGTGCAGCTGTCGGCAACGCTGAAGAATCATGCCCGCTATCCCCAGGCCTTCCCCATGCTGGAAGTCACGCTGAAGGATGCCGACAATCAGGTCCTGATCCGCAAGGTTTTCACTCCGCGCGACTATCTCAAGCCTGACAGCCAGAAGCTCAAGAGCTTTGCCGCCAACAGCGAAGAAAAGATCGTGATGCGCTTCGATGTCGGCAAGGTCCACGCCCAGGGTTACAGCCTGTACTGGTTCTATCCCTGACCGACGGGCGCAGCATCACGCTGCGCGCTGAACCTTTCCTTGTTTTTTCGCCGTCCGGCTTCCACCATGAAAGAAACATGGAGGAAGTTTGCGATGAACCAGTTCAGACTGCTGTATGGCGAGGAAATCCTGCCGCTGATCGGCGACTTTCCGACGCAGGGCTCTCATCTGCCGAGCTTCATGCTGGTCGATGGTCAATTCAATGACGTGGCACTGGGCCAGTTTTCCGGCCAGCCCAAGGCCATCATCACCCTGCTTTCCCTGGATGAAGATGAACACGGCGGCATGCGTCTGCTGCGGGAATCCCTGCGCTTTCTCGAGCGCTGGCCCACGGTTCAGGTGGTGGTGGTCACGGTCGACTCCCCCTCGACACTGCGTCGGGTACGCAAGGAGCGCGGGCTGCCCGGCGTCACCCTGCTCTCCACCCTGCGCGGTCGTGACTTCCACAAGCACTTTGGCGTGCTGATCACTGAATACCCACTGTCCGGCTACACCGCGCCATCCATCATCATTGCCGATGCCGACAATAATGTGCTGTATGCCGAGCGGCTGCGCGACACCCTGGATGATTTTCGCTTCGATCAGATGTTGCCGGTCATGCAGGCCATCGAGGCAGCAGAGGCGGCACTGCGCCAGCAAGCCGCCGAAGAAGCCGCCCGCGCTCAGGCAGAGGCCGAAGAAAGAGAAAGACAGGAACGCGCCATGATCGACACGGTGCGCAACAGCGTCGCCAAATAAGGGACGAAGCTTACTGTCCGCTGGCGGGCGGCGGGCGCAAGGCCTGCACCAGACGTTCGGCACAGAATGACAGCCAGGCAGCCCGGTCTTCCGGCGTTTCCACCATGCTGTTTTGATCCAGGGCGAAGCTGCTGGTCGCCGACAGGATCAGGGTCAGCACAAACGCCGGACGCAGGCCAGGATCGATATCGCCAGTCTGCTGATAATGCGCAATGGCCGCCAGCCATTGCCCGGCCGACTCCGACTGGGTTACCCCGATGCGGGCGGACGAAGACTGCTGCAGGCGTTGCCAGTGGATCATGCGCGCAATATCGCGGTTATCGCTGTAAAAGCGCACATTGTTACGCACCAGCGCCTGCATGAAATCGGCAAACGCCAGGCCGGTATCCGGCAGGATGCCCTGCGGCTCTTCTTGCACAATCGCCTGTTTCACCGCCCGCCAGAGCGTGTCCTTGTTGTCAAAATAGTGGAATACCAGACTGTGATTGACCCCCGCCTGCCTGGCGATATTGCCCATGGAGGTACCGGCGAAGCCATGCTCGACGAACAGCGCGCGCGCGGCCGCCAGAATCCGTTCCCGTTTGTTATCTGCTTTCATGCTGCCTGTCCGCCATCAGAATCCGTCATTGTATCGTTATTGACTGATCGGTCAATCATGCGTAAAGTGCGCACAACATTGATTGACTGATCAGTCAATTTTTTGATGAAGGCCAAGAACATGAAGTCTGCCCCTCCCATTCAGTGGCGCCAGTTAGCCGCCATCGTGCTGATTGCCTGCTTTGCGCAATTGGCCGCCGATGTCTATGCCCCGGCCCTGCCGGCCATCGCCCGTGACTTCCGCGTCAGCATCGGGCAAGTGCAGCTCAGCATGGCGGTGTACATGGCCACCCTGTCCTTGTCGCAGCTGGGCTATGGCCCGCTGTCCGACATGCTTGGACGTCGCCGGGTGCTGGCCCTGGGCTGCCTGATCGCCATGGCAGGCAGTTTGCTGGCGGCGCTGGCCCCATCCATCGACGCTCTGCTGCTGGCCAGAGCCATCCAGGGGGCCGGGGCCGGCGCCTGTGCCGCCATCTGGCGCGCGGTGTTCCGCGACCTGTTCAGTGGCGAAGCCTTGTCGCGCTACGCCTCCTATTTTGTCGTCCTGATCCTGTTCATCATGCCGGCAGCGCCGCTGATCGGTGCCTATCTGAGCCACCTGATCAGTTGGCGGGCCAATTTTGTTTTTTTACTGGGCTATGCCCTGCTGGCGCTGGCTGTTTTGCACTTTGCCTTTCAGGAAACCCAGGCCAGCCACCATCGGCAGGCGCTGAGTCTGTCAGGACTGTGGCAAGGCTATGCCGAACTGCTGCGCACCCGGGCATTTCTGCGGGTGGCACTGATGACGTTTGTTTGTTATGGCAGTTATTTCGCCTGGTTCAGCATGGGTCCGGTACTGCTGACCAGCCAATACGGGCAATCTGGTGTGTTCTTTGGCTGGCTGACCGGCGCAGGGGGCGGACTGTGTTATGGGCTGGCCGCCTGGTGCAACGGCAGGCTGGTCAAGCAACGGGGACTGACAGGCATGCTGCAGCTGGCCCTCGCCTGCATGCTGGCAGGCGCCCTGCTGATGCTGGCGCTGTCCTGGCTGCCGCTGGGTCTGGGTGGCCTGGTGCTGGCCTTGATGGTGTACTGGTTCGGCGCGGCACTGGTCTGGCCCAATACCAATGCGCTGGCCTTCTCGTCCGTCGGACATATCGCCGGCTCAGCGGCGGCTCTGTATGGCTGCCTGCAGCTGGGCGGGGCAGCCTGCGTCACACAACTGATCAGCCTGCTGCCCCACGACAGATTATGGCCACTGCAGCTTCTCATGCTGACAGCGCCGCTACTCTCCTGGCTGCTGCTGCGCATGGCTCGTCCCGCCGCGACGGCGGCAAAGCCCTGAGACTGGACAAAAAGGGAGGCAAAACAAGACATGCCCGCCGCAACACGGCGGGCATGAATTCAGGATCAGGATTCGGACTTGGGCGAACGGCTCAACAACTCATCCACCACTTGTGCCGGCTCGGCGCCGTAATACAGCAGGCCGCAGACCGCGGCCGTGATCGGCATGTCCACCTCCAGCCTTTCGGCCATAGTCAGCACCTCGCGGGCGGTGGGCACCCCTTCGGCCACATGGCCAAGCTCATCGAGAATCTGGCTCAGCGGCAAACCTTCGGCCAGACGCAGGCCAACCTGACGGTTGCGCGACAGGGCACCGGTACAGGTGAGGATCAGATCCCCCATGCCAGCCAGCCCCATCATGGTTTTCTGGCTGGCCCCCAGCGCCATGGCCAGGCGGGTAATCTCGGCCAGCCCGCGGGTAATCAGTGCCGCACGGGTATTCAGGCCAAATCCCAGACCATCGGCCACCCCGGTGGCAATCGCCATGACATTCTTGACTGCGCCGCCAACCTCTACCCCGATCAGGTCATCATTGGCATAGAGACGCAGCAGCGGACTGTGCCACTCTCGCACAATGCGCTCGGCAAAGGCCGCGTCATCCGAGGCAATGGTCACCGCCGCCGGCAGGCCGGCCGCGACTTCGCGGGCAAAGCTCGGTCCGGACAGCACTCCGCAGGGATGCTGCGGCGGCAACTCTTCCGCTACCACCTGGTGCGGCAGCAGGCTGGAACCCGCCTCGAAGCCCTTGCAGGCCCAGAGTACCGGTGCCAGCGTCCCCGCACAGGCCTTGAGCGCCCGCAACACCGGGCGCAGGCCGGCGATCGGCGTGGCAATCAACAGCAAATCGGCATCGGCAATGGCACGAGGCAAGTCCGCACTGAGCGTCAGACGCTCCGGAAACGGGGCATCGGGCAGGTAGCGCTGATTGACCCGGCTGGCAGCCAGCTCGGCCACTTGCGCCCCATTGCGCGACCACAGCACGACATCATGATGACGGGCAAAGGAGATCGCCAGGGCCGTACCCCAGGCACCGGCACCAAGAACGGCAAGCTTCATGCTAGAGGCCCCACAGATCGGAAATATTGGCGTAACCACTGCTGCCGTCGCGATGGCGGACATGCACCCAGCCGTTCACCGGCGGATCAATCAGCTGCAGCACGCCATTCTTTGGCACCGAAAACACCACCTGGGCGTTAGACGCCGCACTGGCGCGGACATCGGCCCGCTCATTCACCACCAACAGGGTCCGCTGAGCAGACAAGGCGGCGCTGGGCAACCAGGCAATGCCGCCAGTCGCATCACGCACCCGCGACCAGGCATCCTGGGTATTCAGCACCTCGACCGGATAGTAGCGGCTGACGACAAACAGCTTTTTAGCCGACAATGCCGGCGCCTCGTACAGCACGGAGCCGGTTTCCTTGACTGAACGGAACTCCAGTGCGCCCGCCAGGGGCGCACTGGCCATTGCCAGGAGGGCCACAAGCCATGCAAGACGCCGGCTGGTCATCAGGCGTTCCCGGCTTCGGCCTGTGCAGCACGCTGCTGCATGTACAGGGCTTCGAAGTTGATCGGCGACAGCAGAACCGGCGGGAAGCCCGCGCGATTGACGATGTTCGACACGGTTTCACGTGCGTACGGGAACAGGATGTTCGGGCAGGCCACGCCGAGGATCGGATCGATGTCTTCAACCGGAATATTGCGAATCTGGAAGATACCGGACTGGGCCACTTCGGCCAGGAACAGCGTCTTGTCATCCACCTTGGCCGTGACGGTCACGGTCAGGCAGCAATCGAAATAACCGTCTTCGATCTGCTTGGCTTCGGAAGCCAGTTGCATGTCGATCTCCGGCTGCACTTGCACCAGGAAAACTTCCGGTGCATTCGGCACTTCCAGCGACATGTCCTTGACGTAGATCTTGTCGATGGAGAAGACCGGTTGTTGTTGCTCTTGCTGCGCTTGCTGTTCGCTCATACTGAGAATCTCACCTGCTGGTTTGGTCAAAAATGACAGCCCAAAACGATGGGAAACTGTCGTAGGAATACTGCATTATTTCGCTGGCCGGCATCATCGCACGAATGATGACGGCAAACCAGACCGGCCAGCGTCACCGACGTCAGGCCGACTGCCCCAGCAAGACATCCAGCTTGCCGGCATTGTTCAGCGCCATCAGATCATCACAGCCCCCCACATGGGTCTCACCGATGAAAATCTGCGGCACGGTACGACGACCGGTCAGGGTCATCATCTTTTCGCGCTCGGCCGGATCCAGGTCAACGCGAATTTCACGGATATCGGTCACGCCCTTGCTGGCCAGGAGCATCTTGGCGCGCTGGCAATAGGGGCAAACCGCCGTGGTATACATGACAACGGGACTCATGAGGTTTCCTTGCAACGTGGCTGATCCCTCTCAGATTGGGGCAAGCCATTAACAATCAATCATTATATCCCGCCTGGCTCAAACTGCCGAATTGCATCACGTACCACGGCGTCCAGCGACGGCTTGAGACTGGCGGCCTCCGGATGATTCACCACCGCCACAATCACCAGACGCTGACCATCCCGGCGCTGCCAATACCCCGCCAGCGCCACCACATCTTTCAGCGTTCCCGTTTTCAGCCGCAGCGCCGGCCCCAGATCGACAAAACGCCGCCTGAGGGTGCCCATCTGACCGGCCAGCGGCAGGCTGGCCATCAGTTCACAGGCATACGGGCCACGTGCGGCCGTGCGCAATACCTCGCCCAGCAAACTGACCGGCAGGCGCTCGACACGCGACAGTCCGGCACCATTCTCCAGGACCAGGCCCTGGTCCGGAATCTGGTGCGCCGCCAGCGTCTGTCTGACGGCACGCTCGGCATCCGCCACCGTGTCGCCACGCTGCGCCGACTGCCGCCCCAACGTCAGGAACAACGAACGCGCCATCGGGTTGCTGCTGAATTTGTTCATGTCCGGCAGGATGCGTGCCAGCGGTTCGGAACTCACCTCGGCCAGCACGCGGGCATCCTCCGGCACCTTGCCACTGCCATCTCCCTGCAGCCCGCGGCCGTCCTGCGCCTGCCACAGACCCCGGAAGGCCGCGGCGGCAAAGGTTTCCGGCGCCAGAGGCTGCAGATAGGCCATGCGGCCATCGCAGGCCGGCGGCAGCGCACCGCTGACGCGGATATCACTGCCCGTGACGGCCATGCGTACGTAGCGTCGTACATCCGGGCAAGCCTCGTCGCCACCGCGCGTCAGACTGGCCTGGACATGCACGCCGGCCAGCGGCGGATCCAGAACCACGCGCGGCCCTTGCGCATCATTGAAGAATCGCAGCCAGACCACATTGAGATTGGTCAACAGCGGATCTGGCGGCGCCATGAAGCTTTCACCGCCGTCCGGATCAAAGCCATCAGCTTGCGACAGCCGGCTGTAGGCCGTGCGATCCTGCATCAGACGACCGGCGACCCCGACAATGCCGCGTTGGCGCAGGCCCGTCAGCAACTCGCTCAGCCGACTGGCATAAAAGCGGGGATCCCCCTCACCCACCCACCAGAGATCGCCCTGCAGCACGCCGTCCTTCACCGGGGCACTGGCCATCAGACGCGTCTGCCAGGTAAAGTCCGGCCCCAGCCGCTCCAGCGCCACCCAGCTGGTCAACAGTTTCATGGTAGAAGCCGGATTGACTGGCACATCGGCGCGATAGGCCGTCTGTACGTCGGCGGAGGCCACCGGGGCGACCCACAAGGCCAGGCTCTGAGCGGGCAGACCGTGCAGATCCAGCGCATGGGCTGACAGACTAATCAGCATTCCGCTGGCGAGCATGATCAATTTCTGGCGCATCTTCGGTTTTCTCATCATGTTTCCTGTGGATCGACGTCCAGAGACCAGCGCAAACCTCGTCCACTGGCCTGCTCCGGCAACCAGACCGTCAAATGATTCAATAACTGATGCAAGCCGCTGCGCTCGGCAGACTCCAGCACCAGCTGTGCCCTTTCGCGATTGGCCAGACGCACCATCAGGGCCGGTGCCGGCCCGCACAGCATGACGCCGGCCTGTTGCGCCTGCGGCGCCAGCCGGGCGCGAATATCCTGCAAAAAGGCGGTCGCCTCGGCCAGCGTCGGGGCATCGGCACGCAGCTGCGCCTGAAACGTGGCGGGCGGAAAGCCGGCCTGGCGCCGTTCATCCAGCAGAACCCGGGCATAGTGGTCAAAATCATGCGCCACCAGTGCCTGATACAGCGGATGCTCAGGCCACTGCGTCTGCAGCAAGACCTCGCCCGGACGGTCCGCCCGCCCCGCACGACCGGCGACCTGCATCAACTGGGCAAACAAGCGCTCCGAGGCACGGAAGTCGGCCGAATACAGCGCGCCGTCCGCATTCAGAATCACCACCAGGCTCAAGGCACCGAAGTCGTGCCCCTTGGCCAGCATTTGCGTACCGACCAGAATATCCACTTCACCGGATTGAACCTGACGGTAAATCTCGTGCCAGGCCTCGCGTCGCTGCGTGGTGTCGCGATCGATGCGCAAGATGCGGGCCCCGGGCAAGGCACGCGCCAGCGCCGCCTCCAGACGCTGCGTCCCCTCACCCAGCGGCTTGATGTCCGTGTTGCCGCACTCCGGACAGACATGAGGCACCGGCTCCTCCCAGCCACAATGGTGGCAGCGCAGCTTGCGTTCCAGCAGATGGACCACCAGCTTGGCACTACAGCGCGGGCAGCCGGAAATCCAGCCGCACTCGGTGCAGGCCACGACCGGGGCAAAGCCCCGGCGGTTGATATACACCAGACTCAGCTCCCGCTTGCGCACCCGTTCGGCCAGCGCCGCCATGACCTCGTCGCACATGCCCTCGCTGCGCCGGACACGGCGCACATCCAGCAGGCGCACCTGGGGCAGACTGGCCGATCGATGCGCCCGCTCCGCCAGCACCAGACGGCGATAGCGACCCGCCTCGACATTGGCCAGGGTTTCCAGGCAGGGCGTGGCACTGCCCAGCACGATCGGCACACCCGCACGGTGGGCACGCCAGACAGCCAGATCACGTGCATGGTAGCGCAGACCATCCTGCTGCTTGAACGAGCCGTCATGCTCCTCGTCGACGATCACCATGCCCAGCTCCGGCAGGGGGGTGAACACAGCCAGACGGGTGCCGATGACAATGCGTGCCCGCCCCTGCCAGGCGTCCACCCAGGCATTGAGCCGTTCGCCATCGGCCACATTGCTGTGCAACAGCGCCAGCGGCGTCTGAGGGAAGCGCTGCACGAAGCGGCCAATCAGCTGTGGCGTCAGGTTGATTTCCGGCACCAGCACCAGCACCTGACGACCGGCACGCAATTGCTGCTCGATCAAATGCAGGTAGACCTCGGTCTTGCCACTACCGGTGACGCCATGCAGTACCCAGGGCTTGCAGGGCGCCTTAGCTGACTGGATGGTGTCGAATGCGGCCTGCTGTTCAGCCGTCAGCGGCATGGCACCCTGAACCTGCGCCGCCCCGGCCGCAGGTGTCGCACGCCGAACCCAGCCGTCCTGCTGCCATTGCCTCAGGATGGCCGCGCCCCCGGGCGCCAGCTCACGTACAGCCTCGGGGGTCAAATCCCCCTGAGACAGCGCCTGCCACAGGGCAAAGCGTACTTTGTGGCGCGGCGGGATCACTGCGGCGCGCCCGGCAGGTGTCAATTGCCAGACCTGGCGATCGGCCAGGCGCACGGCGCGCGGCTCGCGCAAGGCCGTCGGCAAAGCGGTAAACAGCGTCTGACCGAAGGGGTGGTGATAGTAACTGGCGGCGAAGTTCACCAGCGCCAGGAAGTCTTCCGGCAAGGGCGGCAATTCATCAAACGCCTCCCCGACATGTTTCATGCGAAAGGCATAATCTTTGTTTTCGTTGAAACTATTTGTGACGACGCCACACATGCGTCGCGAACCGAAGGAAACCTGAACGCGCTGACCACGCAAAAGGGGCTGTTCGGTCAGGTAATGGAAGGTGGTCCACAAAGGGACGTCCAGTGCTACCTCTACCGAAAGCGATGGGGACGCAGGCGGGCTGTCCGGCTGCAAATCTAGCTCCGACAAGGCTTTGCCTTTCCTGTGCACAGCCTCTGTGGACAACTTTGTGCATAACCCTTGCGCCAGGGCTCAAAACCGAGGGTCAGACACACGACCAACAGATTGCACAAAAATTAATCAAATGTTAAAGGCTTTATTTTTCAATGACTTACAAACAGCAGTTTTTTGACCGACCGGGGGCTTGACAAGCATACGGCAAAAGACTAGCTCGTGTGCATAACTCTTAGAACAACAGACCGGGCAGATGTCAATCCGTAAATTGGGGCAGGACAAAAACAGTCACTACCCCATGGCCGGCCAGCGGACCGACAAACCGCCGCGGCGGACAAAACCACGGCGGTACTGAGGCTATATCAGTGCGCAGACAGGCGGTGAACCGCCTCAACCAGCACCGCCGCATGTTCAGGATCGACGTGCTGGGAAATGCCATGACCCAGATTGAAAACGTGGCCGCTGCCCGGGCCGTAGGCCTGGAGAATTCTTGCCACTTCGGCCTCAATCGCCGGCGCAGAGGCAAAAAGCACGCAAGGATCAAGATTTCCCTGCAGGGCCACCCGATCGCCGACCCGGCGACGGGCGTCGGCGATATCGGTACTCCAGTCCAGCCCCAGGGCATCCGCGCCGCTATCTGCCATGGCTTCCAGCCACTGGCCGCCGCCCTTGGTAAACAGGATGCAGGGCACGCGCCGCCCTTCGTGCTCGCGAATCAGGCCCTGCACGATGCGTTGCATGTAAGGCAGGGAGAATTCCAGGTAGGCGGCACGGGACAGCGCCCCTCCCCAGGTATCGAAGATCTGCACGGCCTGAGCACCGGCCAGGATCTGGGCGTTGAGATAGCGCGTCACCGCCTCGGCATTGACCGACAGAATGTGATGCAGCAACTCGGGACGCGAATACAGCATCGCCTTGGTGTGGCGGAAGTCGTCGCTGCCGCCGCCTTCGATCATGTAGCAGGCCAGGGTGAACGGACTGCCGGAAAAGCCGATCAAGGGCACA
Source organism: Paludibacterium sp. B53371 (assembly GCF_018802765.1). Lineage (NCBI taxonomy): Bacteria > Pseudomonadati > Pseudomonadota > Betaproteobacteria > Neisseriales > Chromobacteriaceae > Paludibacterium > Paludibacterium sp. B53371. The sequence goes on along the minus strand of NZ_CP069163.1, from coordinate 635,848 downwards.
CGGCCATCCAGCGCGCGACGAATAGTACGGACAGCCGCCATCACATAGCCCAGCTCCTCTTCCGGATCGGGCACCGCCAACTGGCGGATCGCCGCTTCGTCACGCAGCGGGCGCTCGAACTTCGGGCCCTCGCCCTCGGCAAAATACAGCCCCAGCCCCATGGCATCCGGCACAGTCAGGATGTCAGAGAACAAAATGGCGGCATCGAGCGGAAAACGATCCAGCGGCTGCAAGGTCACCTCACAAGCCAGCTCGGGGTTTTTGCACAGATCGAGAAAACTGCCGGCGCGGGCCCGGGTGGCGCGGTACTCCGGCAGATAGCGCCCTGCCTGGCGCATCATCCAGACTGGGGTATGCTCGACCGGTTGTTTGAGCAAAGCGCGCAAAAAAAGATCGTTTTTCAGTTGTGTCATGATCAGCTCGTCATTTATTCAGCCAGCATTATATCGCCGCAACCGGGGCTTGCACCGGTCAAATATCGGCTTCCACCTCGTTACCACGCGCCTCCATCCAGCTGCGCCGGCTGGCCGCCTCCCCCTTGCCCATCAGCATGGTGAACATGCGGCGGGTTTCCTCGCTGCTGTCCGGACGCATGCGCACACACACCAGCCGACGGGTATCCGGGTGCATGGTGGTGTCCTTGAGCTGCTCGGGATTCATTTCGCCCAGGCCTTTGAAGCGGCTGATGCTCCAGTTGCCCTCGCGCACCCCTTCACTGCGCAACCGTTCCAGAATCGCCTCCAGCTCGTCGGCATCCAGCGCATACAGCTTCTTCGGCGGACGATGTTTGCCCTGTCCCGGGACATCGACCCGGAACAGCGGCGGCTGGGCAATAAAGATGTGACCGGCACCCATCAGCGCAGAGAAATGGCGGTAGAACAAGGTCAGCAACAGCACCTGGATATGCGAGCCGTCGACATCGGCATCGGACAGGATGGCGATCTTGCCATAGCGCAGACCGGACAGATCGGCACTTTCACCCGGCAGATGCGGGTCGACCCCGATGGCAACGGCGATATCGTGGATTTCGGCATTGGAAAACAGCTGATCCTTGTCGGTTTCCCAGCTGTTGAGCACCTTGCCGCGCAGCGGCAGGATGGCCTGGAATTCCTTGTCACGCGCCAGCTTGGCCGAGCCGCCGGCCGAATCGCCTTCGACCAGAAACAGTTCGTTGCGCTCGATATCCTCGCTCTCGCAATCGGTCAGCTTGCCCGGCAGCACGGCCACGCCGGAGCCCTTTTTCTTCTCCACCTTCTTGACCGATTTCAGACGGCTCTGCGCCTGACGGATCGCCAGCTCGGCAATTTTTTTACCGGCTTCCACATGCTGGTTGAGCCACAGCTCGGTCGGGTCGCGCGTCAGCGCAGCAATCAGCTTGAGGGCATCGCGGCTGGTCAGCTTTTCCTTGGTCTGCCCCTGGAACTGCGGGTCAAGCACCCGGGCAGACAGCACGAAGCGCACCCGGCTCCAGACGTCTTCCGCCATGACCTTGACACCGCGGGGCAAGAGATTGTGGTGATCAATGAAGCTCTTCACCGCCTCGAAGATCCCGGCACGCATGCCGGCTTCATGGGTACCGCCGGCAGGCGTAGGAATCAGGTTGACATAGCTTTCGCCGCCAGCCCCGTCCTCGAACCAGGCCAGCGCCCACTGCACGCCTTCACCCGGCGCAAACTGTTCGTGCTCGGCACCAATGAAGTTCTCGCCGGCGAAAAACGGCGCCACCGGCTCGTCGCCGTTGCACAGCTCGGCCAGGTAGCCCTTCAGACCATCGGGATAGTGCCAGGACTTGATCTCGTCGCCCCCCGCACGCTCGATGGTCAGACTCACGGCCACCCCGGGCAGCAGCACGGCCTTGGCGCGCAGCATGCGCTCCAGCTCCGTCATGGAGTAGCGCGGGGACTCAAAGTATTTGCTGTCAGGCCAGACACGAACCCGGGTCCCGCTGGTGCGGGCACCGCAGTCGCCGATGCGGGCCAGCGGCTCAATCACGTCGCCGCCGGCAAACACGATGCGCCACACGCCGCCCTCGCGCTTGACCTCCACCTCCAGCCGGGTCGACAAGGCATTGGTCACCGAGACACCGACCCCGTGCAAACCACCGGAAAAGGCATAAGCACCGCCATCCTTCTTGTCGAACTTGCCGCCGGCGTGCAGCCGGGTATACACCAGTTCGACCACCGGCAGCTTCTCGGTCGGATGTTCGCCCACCGGAATGCCGCGCCCGTCATCTTCGACCGACAGCGAGCCATCCTGGTGCAGGGTGACCGCGATCTTGCGGGCAAACCCACCCAGCGCCTCGTCAGCCGCGTTGTCGATCACCTCCTGGCAGATATGCGTCGGGTCGACCGTGCGGGTGTACATCCCCGGCCGCTCTTTGACTGGTTCCAGCCCTTTGAGAACGCGTACCGAGGATTCGTCGTATTGTTGAGTCATGGCATTGAGTCACGAATGATCGATCAAACAAAAGCAGGCGCCCCACCAGGAGGCGCCTGCCACATCAACGGGAAATCAGGCCTGACGGTCCGGCACCGCCGCCGGAGGCTGACGCGTCAGGAATTCTTCGCGCGTCTCCAGGCCTTTGGTAAAACGGGACAGTTCGCGCAGGGCGCGCTCATAGACGTCCCGCTTGAATTCGATCACGGCATCCACCGGCGCCCAGTAGGGGCTCCAGCGCCAGCCGTCGAACTCGGGATGATTCGTGGCGCGCAGGCAGACATCGCAGTCGCGCCCGGTCAGGCGCAACAGGAACCAGATCTGTTTCTGTCCCTTGTAGCTGCCACGCCATTCACGTCGAACCCAGTTGGACGGCACCTCGTAACGCAGCCAGTCACGGGTTCGGCCGAGAATCTTCACGTGTTGCGGCAACAGCCCGACCTCTTCCAGCAGCTCGCGATACATCGCTGCCTCAGGGCTTTCGCCCGGTTTGATGCCCCCCTGCGGGAACTGCCATGAGTGCTCGCGCACACGCTTGCCCCAGAAGACTTCATTCCGGGCATTGATGATGACAATTCCGACATTGGGGCGGTATCCGTCCCGGTCCAGCATGGAAAAACCTACAATTCGTCAAGTTAGCTGAATTTTTGCACATTTCCACCATCCATGCCATGCGTGATTCGGCGCGTTTCCCGTCCTGATGTCAGATTACCAGCCACAGGCAGTCAGACAATTGACATCCGGCCAGACTCACCGCGAAGATGGATCCACCCATGCCGCCACGGAAACCGCTCATGCGCCAGGCTCCACACCTCGACACCTTTCAGGGACAGCATATCGACTCCTGGTATGCCCACAGCGCCGGCACGCCGGCGAGCTACCCTGCCCTGGAAAACCACACGCTGGATACCGCGGTCTGCATTATCGGCGCCGGACTCACCGGGGTCAGCGCCGCCCTGTCGCTGGCAGAACGAGGCATTCCCTGCGTCTTGCTGGAAGGGGGGCTGGTCGGATTCGGCGCCTCCGGCCGCAGCGGCGGTCAGGTCCTGCACGGCTACGCCTGTCCGCATGCCCTGCTGGTCCGGCACCTCGGGGCAGCCGGGGCTCGCCTGAGCTGGGATCTTTCCTTGCAGGGGGTCGCACTGCTCAAGTCCCGCATTGAACGCCATCAGATTGATTGCCAGCTGCACTGGGGCTATGTCACCGTGGCAGAGACCCGGCGCCAACTGAAGGGGCTGGCTGACTGGCAACAGTTGCTGCAACAGCTCGACTATGGCCGGACCGAGCTGCTGCAAGGCGCCGCACTGCGCGAGCAGATCGACTCTCCGGCCTATCTTGGCGGTCTGTACGACCCCGGTTGCGGCCATCTGCACCCCTTGCGCTACACACAGGGACTGGCCAGAGCCGCCAGCACACAGGGCGCCAGGCTGTTCGAGCGCAGCCGGGTCACGCAGATCGTGACCGACGCCAGGGGCGTACAAGTCCAGACCGCGCAGGGCGGTACAGTGCGGGCCGAGCATCTGATCCTGGCCACTAATGTCGACGTTGGCGCACTGCGCCCCGACCTGGCGCGACGCTTCCTGCCGGTGCAATCCCACATCATTGCCACCGCCCCCCTGGCACCCGAGCTGCACGCCAGCCTGCTACCCCGCCATGCGGCGATCTGCGACAGCCGGCATGTGCTCAACTATTTCCGCCTGTCCGACGATGGCCGCATGCTGTTTGGCGGCCGACTGAAACGGCCGCAGGGCGATCAGGCCAGCATTCGTGCCGAGCGTCAGGCAGAGCTGGTACGCATTTTCCCACAACTGGCCGGCACCCCCATCGAATACAGCTGGGGCGGCCTGATCGACATGGGCCTGAACAAGGCCCCCCAGTTCGGACGCCTATCCGAGCGCATTCTGTACGCGCAGGGCTTTGCCGGCCACGGCGTCGCCCTGACCGGTCTGGCCGGCGAATTGATGGCCCGCAGTATCGAGCAGGACACGAGCGGCTTCGACCTGCTATCGGGCCTGCCTGTTGCGCCGATCCCCCTGCGCGGACTGGCTGACAATGCCTTGATCCGGATGGGCGTAGCGTTCTACCGCTTGCGGGACCGGCTGGGCTGCTGATAACCATGGTGGTAAGATACTGAGTTCTGCTTGCACGCTGGCATACTAATAAATCATGGCGCTTCTCTATCCACGTCCGACACTGCAACAATTACCGCGCTTTCCTCTGACCGCCGCCGAGGTGGAAACCCTGACCAGCGCCGCCGACTTTCGCCAGGTGCTGCTGCAGCAGATTGCCCGTGCGCGCCAGCGCATCTATCTGACGGCGCTCTATTTACAGGACGATGACGCCGGCCATGAAGTCATGGAGGCCCTGCTGGCGGCCCGCCGCGCCCACCCGGAGCTGGATGTGCGGGTACTGGTCGACTGGCACAGAGCCCAGCGCGGACTGATCGGCGCGGGCAAGCAGGCCGGCAATGCAGCCTGGTACCGGGCCAGCAGTGACGCGCACGACGGTGCCATTCCGGTCTACGGTGTCCCGGTACAAACCCGCGAGTTGTTCGGCGTGCTGCACCTGAAGGGCTTCGTCTTCGATGATACCGTGCTGTACAGCGGTGCCAGCCTGAACGAGGTTTATCTGCAGTATCAGGACAAATACCGCCACGACCGCTACCACCTGCTGCATTGTCGTGAACTGGCCGATGCCCTGGTCAACTTTACCCGCCAGTATCTGCTGTCCTCGCCGGCCGTGCACCGTCTGGATCAGGCGGACTGTCCGCCGACACGCCTGTTGCGGCGGGAGATCCGCCTGCTGCGCCGACAACTGGCCATGGCACGCTATGATGTCTCGCATGCCAGCCTGGAGGCGCAGAACGGTCTGGCGGTGACGCCGCTGATCGGCATTGGCCGCAACAACCCGCTCAATCGCCATGTGCTCGACCTGCTGTCCAGTGCCCGCGAACGGGTCATCATCTGTACCCCGTATTTCAACTTTCCCAAGCCGGTCACCCGCGAAATCAACCGTCTGATCCAGCGCGGCGTCCAGCTGGAGATCATCGTCGGCGACAAGACCGCCAACGATTTCTTCATCCCGCCACATGAGTCCTTCAAGGCCATCGGCGCACTGCCCTATCTGTATGAGGTCAATCTGCGCCGTTTTGCCAAACAGCACCGCAAAGCCCTGCTCAATGGCCAGTTGAAGCTGCACTTGTGGAAGGACGGCACCAACAGCTTCCACCTCAAGGGCATCTGGGTCGACGATCACTACCACTTGCTCACCGGTAACAATCTCAACCCGCGCGCGTTCAGTCTCGATCTGGAAAATGCCCTGTTGATCCATGATCCACACGGGGAGCTGCAGGCGCTGAAGCAGCAGGAGCTGGATGCCATTCACCGCCACACCCGCACCATCCAGCAACATCGCGAACTGGAGACCCTGCGCCAGTATCCGGAGCGTGTCCGCAAGCTACTGACACGACTGAGCCGCGTCCGGATCGACCGTCTGATCTACCGGATCTTGTGACGCAAATCGCTCCTTGAAATTTGATGACAAAAAGCCATGCTGAAGAAGCCAATTCAGGCATAATCAGCATTTCCCTTTGTCATAAATTTCCCGGATCAAGCGTCACATCATGCAGACGAGTCAGCCTTCCCTTCTTCGCGAATTCGGCGATCCCCCTTTCATTGAGCTCAATGAGCAGGGCGTGTGGGTCGATCTGGGCAGGATGGACTCTTCCGCGCTGTTCTGTGAATTCGTCGACCGCATGTTTGCCGCCGGTTATTGCCTGCAAAACCTCGACTATCCTGCCTTTCTCCGCCTCATCAGCCAGTACACGCCGGAAATGCTGGCGACCCGGGCGGCGGCCAGCATCAGCAAGGTCGGCAAGGTTCGCATTGCAACAGGTATCCAGCCCTTTCCCGCCAATCGGCAGGCGCTGTATCGCAATCCCTTTCTCGCGGATGACAGCGCCGAATACCTGTTCGAACCGGTGATGATGGACAAGACTATCTCGGTGCCGATCTATGAAGAACTCGAAGACGGCACACAGGATGTCATCGGCCTCGACCAGAAAGTTGTTCAGGTTAAAGCGACGCTGGATTTTGACGAGTTTGTCGCCGCCATGTGGGTCAAGGGGATCCGCTATGGCATTGATGAGGCCGTGGTACGCGCGACCATCGGCAGCAACAAATATGCCCGTATCGCCGTTGCCCATGCCCTGCCGGTCACACCGGGCAAGGATGCCAACCTGGTCGAAGTCGGCAGCCAGATGCGCCGCGATGACGCACCGCTCAAACTTCCCAATGGCGCCATCGATCTGCGCCACTTCGGTAATCGCTTCCCCCAGGTCAAAGCGGGCGATCGGCTGATGCAGAAGTCCCCGCGTGAACTTGGTCTGCCGGGCTTCAGCCTGTCAGGCAAACCCGTCGAGCCACCACTGCCGGATGACTTCGACCTGCGGGTGCTGGCGGGGGAAGGGACGGCGATCGAACAGACCGCGGAAGGGGAATTCATCGTCGCCCGTATCAACGGTTTCCTGAATATCGACACTGCCAGCAATCGCATCGCCGTCACGGAAAAAATCATCAATTACTCCGGCGTCAGTCTGAAAACCACCGGTGACATCGCGCTCAAGGGCGAGCACTTTGAGGAGCATGGCGAGATCCAGGAAAAACGGGTCGTCCGAGGCAAGAGCATTACCGTGATGGCCGATGTCTTCGGCGAAGTGATCTCCGAGGGCGGCACCATTCAGCTGAAGCAGAACCTGGTCGGCGGCTCGGCCATCAATGAGGATGGCGACATCCACATCGACGGACTGACCAGCAATGCAACGGTCATCGCCAAAAAGGGCACGATTACCCTGAGCCGGGCCGAGAATGTGTTTGTGATCGGTCAGCACATCGAGATCGAGTCTGCCGTGAATTGTTGCATTGTCGGCGAAGAAATCCGGATCAAGGCGGCACACGGCAGCCAGATGGCCGGTCGTCAGGTTCATATCGAGCAGGCGCACAGCCGGCGCAATACGCCGACCATGGTCTCGGTGGTGTTGCCAGATCTCAGCCTGCTCAATGCCCGCATCAATGAAATGCGCTTTCGCAGCAGCGAAATCACCGGTGAAATCGAGGAGATGCGCAAGAAGTATGACGCACTGGTCGCCGACCCGGATGTGCGCAACTATCTGGCGATTGCCGGCAAGGTGCAACGCAAGGAACTGGTACTCAATGAGGAGCAGAAGGCCAATCTGCTGAAGATCAAGGCACGAATCACGCCATCACTGACGGCCGCGGCGGCAATCAATCAGCAGATTCAGGCTCGTATTGCCGAACAGAAAGAGTTGGTCGAACGGGCTTCGGCCATCCGTCAGCAGAGCTCCCAGGCCACCGCTTCAGTCTATTGCCAGATCGATCATCTGACCGATGACACGCAAATCCGTAAACTGCGCATCCATCTGAATACGCTGCTGGATGCCTCCCAGCGTGACCTGCGCCTGCGCCTGCTGGAAGCCGGCCCGAAAGAAGATCAGCTCCAGGTCATGAGCGAGCCCTTCATCTGGCGCCCCGCCTGAACGTCATTTTTCATGTTCATATCGGGACATTTGATGATACCTACTGTCTAAAATATGATGATGTTGTGGGACATTCCACCCAACAACCCAACCGAAGTCATCCGACAACCCCGCAGCGCTACCTGTATAAGGGTGATCATGAAGCGAAGCCTCAAATGCCTGTGTGCCAGCACGCTGCTGGCACTGTCCTGTCAGTTGGCCATGGCGGCTGACCCTGCGCCGTCCACGATTCAGCCGGAGTTGCTGTTCAATATCCCCAAGTCCCAATTCAAGCCATTGAAAGGCTATCCGGGGCAGTTTTACTACCTCAAACCCGGGGCGGACCTGCTGCAATACAACCAGATCATGGTAGCGCCGCTGGTCATTCTGGAGCAGAAGCAGGACAAACAGTGGCAGGCACTGGTCAGTGACGAAACGGGCCAGGCTGCCCAGCTGTTCCAGCAAACCATGACCAAGGCCTTGCAGGCACAGGGCCTGAAAGTGACCGACCAGCCAGGCCCGGGAGTGATCATCCTGCGCATCGCCGTCACGCACATTGAGCAGAGTCCTCAAGGGTTTGAAGTCTCCGATGTTTTGCCGATCAAAATGGTCTTTAACCTGGCTCGGCGGGCAACGGGTTTGCAGAAATATATCGTCAAGCTCTCGACCGTGGGTCAGCTGGATGATGCCCAGACCGGACAAATGGTGGCGGGGGGCTATGGCCTGCGCCATGAGAACAAGAACGGCTCTGAGGCCGTTTCGATGAGTCACTTCCAGGACTGGCTGGACAGCTGGAGCAAGGATGTCGCCGTGCGGCTTGCGCAGACGTTGCCGGGCGCCAAGCAGTAGGCCCACAGCCTTCTGTCCCGTCGGGAAGCGACACACCACAAAGCCCGGATCATCGATCCGGGCTTTTGCTTATCGCGCCTCCTGCGGCACCACAAAGCAAAAAGCCCAGACCTGAAGGTCTGGGCTTTGCATGGGGAGTCTGGCAGTGTCCTACTTTCACACGGCGAATGCCGCACTATCATCGGCGCTAAGGCGTTTCACGGTCCTGTTCGGGATGGGAAGGCGTGGGACCACCTCGCTATGGCCGCCAGACATAAACTGTCTACAAACTGCAGAAGCCGTTTGGTTTGAATTCGTATGTATCGGGCACAAAGCCCATCAAATGATAGGATCAAGCCTCACGAGCCATTAGTATCGGTTAGCTTCACGCCTCACAGCGCTTCCACACCCGACCTATCAACGTCCTGGTCTCGAACGACTCTTCAGGAGGGTCTAGCCCTCAGGGAAGTCTCATCTTCAGGCGAGTTTCCCGCTTAGATGCTTTCAGCGGTTATCTCTTCCGAACTTAGCTACCCGGCGATGCCACTGGCGTGACAACCGGTACACCAGAGGTTCGTCCACTCCGGTCCTCTCGTACTAGGAGCAGCCCCCGTCAAACTTCCAACGCCCACTGCAGATAGGGACCAAACTGTCTCACGACGTTTTGAACCCAGCTCGCGTACCACTTTAAATGGCGAACAGCCATACCCTTGGGACCGGCTACAGCCCCAGGATGTGATGAGCCGACATCGAGGTGCCAAACTCCGCCGTCGATGTGAACTCTTGGGCGGAATCAGCCTGTTATCCCCGGAGTACCTTTTATCCGTTGAGCGATGGCCCTTCCATTCAGAACCACCGGATCACTATGTCCTGCTTTCGCACCTGCTCGACTTGTCGGTCTCGCAGTTAAGCCACCTTTTGCCATTGCACTATCAGCACGATTTCCGACCGTACCTAGGTGACCTTCGAACTCCTCCGTTACACTTTGGGAGGAGACCGCCCCAGTCAAACTGCCTACCATGCACTGTCCCCGATCCGGATCACGGACCTAGGTTAGAACCTCAAACACACCAGGGTGGTATTTCAAGGACGGCTCCACGCAAACTAGCGTTCACGCTTCATAGCCTCCCACCTATCCTACACAAGTCTGTTCAAAGTCCCATGCAAAGCTACAGTAAAGGTTCACGGGGTCTTTCCGTCTAGCAGCGGGTAGATTGCATCTTCACAAACATTTCAACTTCGCTGAGTCTCAGGAGGAGACAGTGTGGCCATCGTTACGCCATTCGTGCGGGTCGGAACTTACCCGACAAGGAATTTCGCTACCTTAGGACCGTTATAGTTACGGCCGCCGTTTACCGGGGCTTCGATCAAGAGCTTGCACCCCATCACTTAACCTTCCGGCACCGGGCAGGCGTCACACCGTATACGTCCACTTTCGTGTTGGCACAGTGCTGTGTTTTTGATAAACAGTCGCAGCCACCGATTCTCTGCGACCTCTCAAAGCTTCGGACGCGAAGTCCTACACCCTAAGAGGCATACCTTCTCCCGAAGTTACGGTATCAATTTGCCGAGTTCCTTCTCCTGAGTTCTCTCAAGCACCTTAGAATTTTCTTCCTGCCCACCTGTGTCGGTTTGCGGTACGGTTCTCATACAGCTGAAGCTTAGAGGCTTTTCCTGGAAGCAGGGTATCAGTCACTTCAGGTCCGTAGACCCTCGTTATCACTTCTCGGCGTTAACGAACACGTGGATTTGCCTGCGTGTCCCGCCTACCAGCTTGAACCAACTATTCCAACAGTTGGCTGACCTAACCTTCTCCGTCCCCCCATCGCACTGTATGAAAGTACTGGAATGTTAACCAGTTTCCCATCGACTACGCATTTCTGCCTCGCCTTAGGGGCCGACTCACCCTACGCCGATGAACGTTGCGTAGGAAACCTTGGGCTTTCGGTGAGCGGGCTTTTCACCCGCTTTATCGCTACTCATGTCAGCATTCGCACTTCTGATATCTCCAGCATGCCTTTCGACACACCTTCACAGACCTACAGAACGCTCCCCTACCACTTGCACTCGCGTGCAAATCCGCAGCTTCGGTTATCAGTTTGAGCCCCGTTACATCTTCCGCGCAGGACGACTCGACCAGTGAGCTATTACGCTTTCTTTAAATGATGGCTGCTTCTAAGCCAACATCCTGGCTGTCTGGGCCTTCCCACTTCGTTTACCACTTAACTGATCATTTGGGACCTTAGCTGGCGGTCTGGGTTGTTTCCCTCTTGACGATGGACGTTAGCACCCACCGTCTGTCTCCCATGCTTGCACTTTCCGGTATTCAGAGTTTGCCATGGGTTGGTAAGTCGCAATGACCCCCTAGCCATAACAGTGCTTTACCCCCGGAAGTGATACATGAGGCACTACCTAAATAGTTTTCGGGGAGAACCAGCTATCTCCGAGTTTGTTTAGCCTTTCACCCCTATCCACAGCTCATCCCCTAATTTTGCAACATTAGTGGGTTCGGACCTCCAGTGCGTGTTACCGCACCTTCATCCTGGCCATGGATAGATCACTCGGTTTCGGGTCTACGCCCAGCAACTGAAGCGCCCTATTCGGACTCGCTTTCGCTACGCCTCCCCTATTCGGTTAAGCTCGCTACTGAACGTAAGTCGCTGACCCATTATACAAAAGGTACGCAGTCACCCCTTGCGAGGCTCCCACTGTTTGTATGCATCCGGTTTCAGGTTCTATTTCACTCCCCTCCCGGGGTTCTTTTCGCCTTTCCCTCACGGTACTGGTTCACTATCGGTCGATCATGAGTATTTAGCCTTGGAGGATGGTCCCCCCATCTTCAGACAGGATTTCTCGTGTCCCGCCCTACTTGTCGTACGCTCAGTGCCACCATTCAGTTTTCGTGTACGGGGCTATCACCCACTATGGCGAGCCTTTCCAGACTCTTCCACTAACTCAACGGCTAAAACGTACAGGCTCTTCCATTTTCGCTCACCACTACTCACGGAATCTCGGTTGATTTCTTTTCCTGCGGGTACTTAGATGTTTCAGTTCTCCGCGTTCGCTCTACCCACCCTATGTGTTCAGGTGGGAGTGACCCCTAAGGGCCGGGTTTCCCCATTCGGACATCGCGGGATCAAAGCTCTATTGCCAGCTCCCCCGCGCTTTTCGCAGGCTTACACGTCCTTCATCGCCTATGATCGCCAAGGCATCCACCAGATGCACTTACTCGCTTGACCCTATCATTTCAAGGGCCTTGCGCACTCGCCTTGCCGATACCTCTACCGGCAAAACGTCGATACATACAATTACCCAAAGTTGAATCCAAACGAGGATGAAACCATCCTGGCTCAGAATCAATTTTGTATTCGGCTTCTTCAGTTTGTTAAAGATCAATGCGTTTGAAACGCTAATCACAAGACCCCTCAGGCCCTCTGATTACCATTCCACTCGCTGAACAACCGATAGGCTGTGAGTACCAGGATCGACTTTCTCTAGAAAGGAGGTGATCCAGCCGCAGGTTCCCCTACGGCTACCTTGTTACGACTTCACCCCAGTCATGAAGCATACCGTGGTAAGCGGCCTCCTTGCGGTTAGCCTACCCACTTCTGGTATCCCCCACTCCCATGGTGTGACGGGCGGTGTGTACAAGACCCGGGAACGTATTCACCGCAGCATGCTGATCTGCGATTACTAGCGATTCCGACTTCACGCACTCGAGTTGCAGAGTGCGATCCGGACTACGATCGGTTTTTTGAGATTGGCTCCACCTCGCGGCTTCGCGACCCTCTGTACCGACCATTGTATGACGTGTGAAGCCCTGCTCATAAGGGCCATGAGGACTTGACGTCATCCCCACCTTCCTCCGGTTTGTCACCGGCAGTCTCATTAGAGTGCCCAACTTAATGATGGCAACTAATGACAAGGGTTGCGCTCGTTGCGGGACTTAACCCAACATCTCACGACACGAGCTGACGACAGCCATGCAGCACCTGTGTTACCGCTCCCTTTCGGGCACACCCAAATCTCTTCGGGCTTCGGTACATGTCAAGAGCAGGTAAGGTTTTTCGCGTTGCATCGAATTAATCCACATCATCCACCGCTTGTGCGGGTCCCCGTCAATTCCTTTGAGTTTTAACCTTGCGGCCGTACTCCCCAGGCGGTCAACTTCTCGCGTTAGCTACGCTACCAAGGATTCAAACCCCCAACAGCTAGTTGACATCGTTTAGGGCGTGGACTACCAGGGTATCTAATCCTGTTTGCTCCCCACGCTTTCGTGCATGAGCGTCAGTGTCATCCCAGGGGGCTGCCTTCGCCATCGGTATTCCTCCACATCTCTACGCATTTCACTGCTACACGTGGAATTCTACCCCCCTCTGACGCACTCTAGCCTTGCAGTCTCCAATGCCGTTCCCAGGTTAAGCCCGGGGCTTTCACATCAGACTTGCAAAACCGCCTGCGCACGCTTTACGCCCAGTAATTCCGATTAACGCTTGCACCCTACGTATTACCGCGGCTGCTGGCACGTAGTTAGCCGGTGCTTATTCTTCAGGTACTCTCATCCCCGCTCATTATTCACAAGCAGGATTTGCTCCCTGACAAAAGTCCTTTACAACCCGAAGGCCTTCTTCAGACACGCGGCATGGCTGGATCAGGGTTGCCCCCATTGTCCAAAATTCCCCACTGCTGCCTCCCGTAGGAGTCTGGGCCGTGTCTCAGTCCCAGTGTGGCGGATCATCCTCTCAGACCCGCTACTGATCGTCGCCTTGGTGGGCCTTTACCCCACCAACTAGCTAATCAGACGTCGGCCGCTCGAATAACGCGAGGCCCGAAGGTCCCCCGCTTTCCTCCTCAGAGCGTATGCGGTATTAGCACAACTTTCGCTGCGTTATCCCCCATTACTCGGCACGTTCCGACGCATTACTCACCCGTTCGCCACTCGCCACCAGGAGCAAGCTCCCGTGCTGCCGTTCGACTTGCATGTGTAAAGCATGCCGCCAGCGTTCAATCTGAGCCAGGATCAAACTCTTCAGTTCAATCTCTATGCTTTTCGTACTATCTGGCACGCAAGGACTTCAAAAGAACCCCGTAAGGTTTTTTTCTGTCTCTTGCAGTGCAAGTGTCGGTCTTTCCCGGCACTCACACCTATCGGTTGTTCGTTTTGTTAAAGAGCGGTGCTGCGTTGTTGCTGCAGCGAGGAGGCGAACTATACCGGCCGGACGCAGGGTCGTCAACACCCTTTCTGACAAAAAACGGTAACTTTACGCTAAGCCACTGAAGAAAAAGGCAATAAAAAAAACGGCGGGCTGCGCCCGCCGTTTTTGCATTGCACCATCTGCCTATCCCTGTGCCTGCTGGCGCACTTCTTTCATGTCCAGATCACGCACGGCCTGAATCAATTGTTCGAATTGAGCGCTCATCATCGCCCCCGCCTGGTTGAACACCAGCGTTCGGTCGCGCAGCGCCATCAGTGTCGGGATAGAGCGGATATTGAAGTGCTGCGCCAAAGCCGGCTGATCTTCGGTATTGATCTTGGCAAACAGAATATCAGGATGTTTTTCGGCCGCTGCCGTAAAGACCGGTCCGAACATTTTGCATGGTCCACACCACGGCGCCCAGAAATCCAGCAGGACGATGCCATCACGATCGACCGTCTCGTTAAAGTTTTCCGCAGTCAGTTCAAGTACAGCCATGGCGCCCTCCCCTTCAGTCTCAACGTTACACTGGAGAATAGGGTCGCCTTATATATTCCACAAGACAGTTAATCGATTGAATTTATCAACAGTACCGATAGCCCCGGCTCAAGGCAGATGGCGCAACTGATAACACTGATGGATTTTCTTGTTGCGAAAATCCTCCGGGACCGACTGGGCACTGAGATCCTTGACCTGATAAAGGATGGGCAATTTGCCATCGAGTTCGAAGCTGCGCAGGTTATTGGAGAAATATAGCGTTCCGTCCGGACTGAGTAGTTTCATCGCCTGTTCGATCAGCCAGGGGTGATCGCGCTGCACATCCAGGGTATCGCTCATCTTTTTGGAATTGGAAAAACTCGGCGGATCCATCACGATCAGATCGAACTGCTTGCGCTCGGCAATGGCCATGACCAGATACTGGAACACATCGCTGCGCACCAGCTGATGGCGCGCACGATCCAGGCCGTTGAGATCGAAATTGCGCCCTGCCCAATCCAGATAAGTATTGGAGAGATCAACCGTCTCGGACAGCACGGCACCGCCACTGGCGGCATAGACGGAGAAACTGCCGGTATAGGCAAACAGATTAAGGAAGCGCTTGCCGGCGGCCTCTTCACGCACCCGCTTGCGGGTATTGCGGTGATCCAGGAACAGGCCGGTATCCAGATAGGCATCCATGTTGACCCAGAAGCGCTGACCGAACTCCTCGACGACAAAGTCCTCGCCCTGGCTGCCGGTCTTTTCGTACTGACTTGTCCCCTTTTGCCGACGACGCGTCTTGACACCAATATGCGACAGCTCGATCCCGGTGACGTCCGCCACCGACTGGCAGACCGCCTGCAACCAGCCATCATGTTCCTCATCGCTCATCACCCAGCCGGTGTCGTACTCCTGCAGATGGCAATGGCTGCCATAGATATCGACGGCGACAGGAAACTGGGGGATATCGCGATCATAAGCTCGCCAGGCCTCGATACCCTGCCGCTTCGCCCATTTGCCGAAATGCTTGAAGTTCTTGCCGAGGCGATTGGCAAAGGCGTTGATGTCCGACATGATTGGCTCCCTACTGCCCGGTCCTGCCGGGCACAAAAAACATGACGCGCGTCAGCTTGATGCCGACGCGCGTCACTGTCAAATTCCGTTCCGGCTCAGCTGCCGCTGAGCGTATACATGGCCATCAGCTTGCGATAGACCGGATCCGGCACATACTGGCGGATCACGGTTTCCCAGCCTCGCGGACCGACCAGCCCCTTGACCATGGTCGAGGAGACTTCGGCATATTCACGCGGCGGCAGCAGGAAGATCGTGGTGATATCCGGATGCAGGTCGGTGTTGATGTAGCGCATCGTGCGCTCGTATTCGTAATCGCTGGCGGTGCGAATGCCGCGCACGATGTAGTTGGCATCGACCGTCTGGGCATAGTTGACCAGAAACTGGTTGCTGAACACTTCGACCCGCAGCTTGTTGAAGCCCTGAGTCACGGCGTTGAGCATTTCGACACGCTCTTCAACCGTGAAGGTACAGTGCTTGTCCGGGTTGACGCCGACAGCCACCACCAGCTCGTCAAACAGCTCGACCGCCTCACGGATCATCCACAGGTGACCGTTGGTTACCGGATCGAAACTTCCGGCATACACCGCTCTTTTCACGACATTATCCCGTCAGTAAGCTAGGTTATGGCGACTGTATCGCCAGTCAGCCGTTGAGGTAAAGCTTTTTTGTGCAACGCACACCGGAGGATGGCGACAGCATGGTCCCCTCGCCCCCCCGCCGACAAGGACATTTCTCCGATGACCGACTTTCTGCCCCCCGGGGCCCCGTTGTTGCAACAAGCGGTGGCACGGATTGCCCCCGAGACCATACCCTCCGCCGAGATTCAGGCGCTGATTGAGCGCATGCTGGTCGCGGCCGCGCCGGAGCGCGACGCAGACAATCCGCGCATGCTGGGCCTGGCGGCTCCGCAGATCGGCATCGACCGCGCCATCATCCTGGTCGATACCTCGGTACGGGAGGACCGGACCGGCTGGGGTGAGCTGGAGGTGTTCATCAATCCACGCGTCATCTGGCAATCGGAGGCGCAACAGACCGGGCCAGAAGGATGCTACTCCGTCCACGGTCAGGTGCGTGGTCTGGTGAGCAGAGCACGTGAAATTCGCATCGAGGCGCTGGACCGGCATGGCGAGCGGGTAGAGCGGACGGCCGAAGGGCTGACCGCGCGCATTTTCCTGCACGAAATCGATCACCTGCATGGTGTGCGCTTTCCTGACCGCATTGGTGACGACGGCGTCTTGCACTGGGTGCCGGAAGCACAACTGGCGCACTACCGCCTGCACTGGCAGCAATGGCCGACCACCTTCCCCTGGCCAAGCTGGCTGGCGATGAAACAAGGCACCCACTATCCGGTGCCGGATTGACGCCCTCGCGGCCCGGACAGGTCAGGACAAAAAAATGCCCCGCTCGGCGGGGCATCCTTGTGATCTGACTCCGTGAATCAGCTGTTGATCTCCTCGGCACGATGGCAAGCCACCTGGCGCTGATCCAGTTCGCGCAACTCAGGGGTCTCCTGTTTGCAACGCTCGACGGCAAACGGGCAGCGCTTGTGGAAGGCGCACCCCGTGGGCGGTTTGAGCGGACTGGGCAACTCGCCCTGGATCTTGATCTGAATACGGCGATCTTCCGGGTGGATCGACGGCGTGGCCGACAGCAGCGCCTGGGTATAAGGATGCAGCGGACGGGCGTAGAGGGTTTCCTTGGCGCCGATTTCCACCACCCGCCCCAGATACATCACCATCACGTCGTTGGCCACATGCTCCACCACCGCCAGATTGTGCGAGACGAACACATAGGTGGTGTTGAACGACTCCTGCAGATCCATGAACAGATTGAGCACCTGCGCCTGAATCGAGACATCCAGCGCACTGGTCGGTTCGTCGGCCACCACGATCTTCGGGTTGAGCATCATGGCACGCGCAATGGCGATACGCTGGCGCTGGCCACCGGAGAACATGTGCGGGTAGCGGTAATAGTGCTCCGGACGCAGGCCGACCAGCTTCATCATCGACTGCACACGCTCCAGGCGCTCCGCCGCCGACAACTGGCTGTTGATCACCAACGGTTCGGACAGTTGCGTCCCAATCTTCTGTCGCGGATTGAGCGAGGCATAGGGGTTCTGGAACACCATCTGCACCTTGGTGCGCATGGCCTTCAGTTCCGCCTTCGAGGCCTTGGCCGCATCCTGGCCGTCGAGCAGCAGAGACCCGGAGGTCGGCGGCTCGATCAGGGTGAGCTGGCGTGCCAGTGTCGACTTGCCACAGCCGGACTCCCCCACCACCGCCAGGGTACGACCGGCCTGCAGGTCGAACGAGACGCCGTTGAGGGCTTTGACCGTGGCATGGCCCTTGAGAAAGCCTTGCGACACCTGATAGTGACGGGTCAGATCCCGTGCCTGCAAAACATGTTCAGTCATTGCGTGTCCTTGGCCGAAAGAGGGAAATAGCAGCGCACGGCGCCGGCGGCGTTATGCTCGAGCACCGGACGCTCACCGCGGCAGCGGTCGGTCACATAGGGGCAGCGAGGCGACAGCAGGCAACCCTTGGGTCGGTCGTAATGCCCGGGGACGATACCCGGCAGGGTGTTCAGTCGGCGCGCCCCCTTGCTGTGCTCGGGAATCGACGACAGCAGCGCCTCGGTGTAGGGATGCTGCGGATGACGGAAGATGCCCGGGACGGCCCCCTCCTCCACCACCTGGCCGGCATACATCACCGCCAGCCGGTGCGCCACCTCGGCCACGACCGCCAGATCGTGGGTAATGAGGATCAGCGCCATATTGTGGCTCTTCTGCAGATTGACCAGCAGCGACATGATCTGCGCCTGAATGGTCACATCCAGCGCCGTGGTCGGTTCGTCGGCAATCAGCAGTTTCGGGTTACAGGCAATCGCCATGGCAATCGCCACACGCTGGCTCATCCCGCCGGACAGCTGGTGCGGATAGGCATCCAGCCGGGTCGCGGCGGCCGGAATCTCGACCATTTCCATCAATTCGATGGCGCGCTGCTTCAGCGCAGCACCACGCAGCCCCTGATGCACCTTGAGCACTTCCATGATCTGATAACCGACGGTAAAGCTCGGATTCAGGGCCGTCATCGGATCCTGAAAGATCATCGAAATATCTTTGCCGACGATCTTGCGCCGCTCGCGTGCCGGCAGGGTCAGCAGATCCTTGCCATCGAACTGCAGCTTGTCAGCCACAATGCGACCCTGGCCTTCCAGCAGGCCCATCATGGCCATCATGGTGACCGATTTGCCGGAGCCGGACTCACCGACAATCCCGACGATCTCGCCCTGCTTGACGCTCAGGTCCAGCCCTTCGACGGCAGCGAAGGGATTGGCTTCGGCACCGAACAGCACGGACAGATTGTTGATTTCCAGCAGACTCATGTTATTCCTCTCACGCCGCGCGTTTCAGTTTCGGATCCAGCGCATCGCGCAGACCGTCACCGATCAGATTGATCGCCAGCACCGACAGCAGAATGGTCAGACCGGGCCAGGACACCACCCACCAGGCGCGTTCGATGTAGTCACGCGCGCTGGAGAGCATGGCGCCCCATTCGGCAGAAGGCGGCTGCACCCCCATGCCGAGGAAGCCCAGGGCAGCAGCATCCAGAATCGCAGAGGAGAAACTCATGGTGGCGTGCACGATCAGCGGTGCCATGCAGTTGGGCAGCACGGTGACGAACATCAGACGGACCGTGCCGGCACCGGCCACGCGAGCCGCCGTGACATAGTCGCGGTTCAGCTCGGTCATGGCCGACGCGCGCACCAGGCGCACATAGCCCGGCAGCGATACCACGGAAATGGCAATGATGGTGTTGACCATGCTCGGCCCGAGGATCGCCACGATGGCAATCGCCAGCAGCAGCGACGGCAGGGCCATCATCACGTCCATGACGCGCATGATCAGCGGCCCCAGTACCTTGGGGAAGAAGGCCGCCAGCAGGCCGAGAATGATGCCCGGGATCAGCGAGGACAATACGGCGGACAGGCCGATCAGCAGCGACAGGCGCGAGCCGTAGATCAGACGCGACAACATGTCGCGGCCGATCTCATCGGTGCCGAGCAGGAAGCGGCTGCTGCCGCCATCGGCCCAGCTGGGCGGCGTCAGCATGAAGTCGCGGTACTGTTCCACCGGGTTATAGGGCGCCACCCAGGGCGCAAACAGCGCCGCCAGCACCACCACGGTCAGGAACACCAGTCCGATCACGGCCCCCTTGTTGAAACTGAAACCCTGCCAGAACTCTTTCAGCGGCGAGGGGTAGGCCAGTGCCTTGTCTTCGGCACTGCTTTGTACTTGGGTTGTCATGCTTGCTACTCCCCTGTTATTTGGCATGGCGAATGCGCGGATTGGCGATGCCGTACAGGATGTCGACAATGAAGTTGACCAGAATCACCAGCAGCGCCACCAGCAGAATGCCGTTTTGCACGACCGGGTAGTCACGGCGCTGGATGGCGTCGATCAGCCATTTACCGATACCGGGCCAGGAGAAAATGGTTTCGGTCAGCACGGCGCCGCCCATCAGGGTACCCACCTGCAGACCGACCACGGTCAGCACCGGGATCAGCGCGTTACGCAGGGTATGGATGAAGATCACCCGGGCCGGCGACAGCCCCTTGGCGCGCGCGGTGCGCACATAGTCTTCGCGCAGCACTTCCAGCATGGACGAGCGGGTCATCCGGGCAATCACCGCCATCGGAATGGTGCCCAGTGCAATCGACGGCAGGATCAGATGCGCCAGCGCATCGCGCAGCGCCCCGGCGTAGTTGGCCGGATCATTGTGTTCGGCAATCCAGGCGTCGATGGTCATGAAGCCGGTGCGGGCAGGGATATCAAATGCCAGGTCGATACGACCGGATACCGGCGTCCAGCCGAGTTTGACCGAGAACAGCATGATCAGCAGCAGGCCCAGCCAGAAGATCGGCATGGAGAAGCCGGTCAGCGACAGGCCCATGACCCCGTGATCAAACAGGGAACCACGCTTGATGGCGGCAATCACGCCAGCCAGCAGGCCGACCACCACGGCAAACAGCATGGCCGATGCCGCCAGCTCCAGCGTGGCCGGGAACAGGGTCGTGAACTCGTTCCAGACATTGTCACGGGTGATCAGCGACTGGCCGAGGTTGCCATGCAGCAGATTGCCGACATAGTCGAAATATTGTTGGTACAACGGTTTGTCCAGCCCGAGGCGATGCAGCGCAGCGGCGTGCAGGGCCGGGTCGAGGGTCCGTTCGCCCACCATCACTTCAATGGGATCGCCCGGGATCATGCGGATCAGGCCGAAGGTCAGCAGGGTAATGCCGATGACCGAAGGGGCCAGCAACCACAAGCGTCTGAGAATGAATGAAAACATGCGTGTCACCTCCGCGCGGCACTTCCAGCTGCGACTGCCGCGCATTTGCTTTTATCTGGCAGGGAGGAAACCGGGGAGGACGGGCCGGCGCGGGGACGCAGGCAGACAGCGCGCACGATAAACGCCGCCCCATCGTCGGATGGGCCGGACATCGTTGACTGACCAGCTCTCTGTTGCCCCTTTGACCAGCAATCCGGGCGTTGTCTCGCCTCTCTGATTTCGACCACACGCCCGGGGCCGGGCCCCGGGCGCTACTACCGTGTCATTACTTGACGCTTACACCATAGAAGGAGTTAAGACCGAACGGGCTGACCTTGAAGCCCACCACATTGGCGGTCGTCGGTTCGTTGACCGTGCTGTGGGCAATGGTGGTCAGCGGCAGCTGTTGCTTGGCAATCACCTGGGCCTTCGAGTAGTCCTTGGTGCGCTCGGCCACATTGGTGGTGCGCTTGCCACGCTGGATCAGATCATCGAACGGCTTGTAGCACCACTTGGTGTAGTTGTTGCCGTTGACGGCTTCGCAACCCAGCAGGGCATTGAGCCAGTTGTCCGGATCACCGTTGTCGCCGGTCCAGCCGACCAGAATGGCATCGTGCTCGCCATTCTTGGCACGCTTCAGGTATTCACCCCATTCGTAGGTGACGATCTTGGCGCGCACACCGATCTTGGCCCAGTCGGACTGGATCATCTCGGCCATCAGCTTGGCATTGGGGTTATACGGACGCTGTACCGGCATCGCCCACAGGGTGAGGTCGAAACCGTTCGGGAAACCGGCCTTGCTCAGCAGTGCCTTGGCCTTGGACGGGTCAAACGGCGCATCCTTCACGCTCTTGTTGTAGGACCACTGGGTCGGCGGCATCGGGTTGACGGCCGGTTGGCCCTGCCCCTGGTAGACGGCCTTCAGGATGGCCGGCTTGTTGATGGACATATCCAGCGCCTGGCGCACTTCCAGCTTGTTCAGCGGGGCATGCAGCACGTTGTAGCCCAGGTAGCCGACGTTGAAGCCGGACTGGGTCAGCACATGCAGCTTGGGATCGGCCTTCATGGCGGCGACATCGGCCGGACGCGGGTAGGCGGCAACCTGGCACTCACCGGCCTTCAGCTTCTGGTAGCGCACCGACGGGTCGGTGGTGATGGCGAAAATCAGGTTATCCAGCTTGACGTCGCCCTTGTTCCAGTATTCCTTGTTGCCGACGAAACGGATCTGGGCATCTTTCTGATAGCGCTTGAAGATGAACGGACCGGTACCGATCGGCTGGCTGTTGATCTGCTCCGGATGGCCGGCCTTGAGCAGCTTGTCGGCGTATTCGGCCGACTGGATCGAGGCGAAGCTCATGGCCAGGTCGGCCAGGAAGGAGGCATCGACGCTCTTCAGCACAAAGCGCACGGTCATCGGATCGACCTTTTCGACCTTGACGATGTTGTCCGGCATGCCCATGTCGGAGAAGTACGGGAAGTCGGTCGGGTAGGCCTTGCGGAACGGATGGTCCTTGTTCAGCATGCGGTCGAAGGTAAAGACCACGTCATCGGCGTTGAAGGTGCGGGTCGGCTTGAAGTAGTCGGTGCTGTGGAACTTCACGCCCGGACGCAGCTTGAAGGTGTAGTTCAGGCCGTCGGCAGACACGTCCCAGCTGGTGGCCAGACCGGGGATCAGCTTGGTACTGCCACGTTCGAATTGCACCAGACGGTTGAAGACGGTTTCGGCAGAAGCGTCGAAGTCGGTACCGGAGGTGTACTGGCCCGGATCAAAACCCGCCGGGCTGCCTTCGGAGCAGTAAATCAGGGTGCCGCCAGCGGACACGTACGACGCAGCGGCCAGCAGACCAGCTGCCAGCAGTACTTTCTTTGCATCTCGCATAATCTCTCTATTCCTCTGTATTTATTTTGATTAGGCCATCAAGGGCCATGCGGTATACATTATGCATTTGTATCGTATTTGACAAGCATCAAACCGATAATGATGCGAAAAGCGTAGCCGGGCAGAATTAAATGTCAAAAAAGGCGCAACGAGTATCGCTGCGCCTTGTGGAAATACTGGCGATGACGGAATGGCGGTCGGCCTGTCTCAGCGTACCCTCAGCACCACACTGCCGACCGAGTAGCCGGCGCCGAACGAAGAAATGACCCCCACGTCGCCAGAAACGAGATCATCCTTATATAAGTGAAAGGCGATAATCGAGCCAGCCGAACTGGTGTTGGCATAGCGGTCGAGAATCACCGGCGCCTCGATCTCGCTGGCATCCCGACCCAACACACGGCGGGCAATCAGCTGGTTCATGGACAGATTGGCCTGATGTAGCCAGAAGCGCTTGACGCTGTCCGGGGCAATCGACAACTGATCCAGGTGGCCGACAATATGCTCGCCGACCATCGGGCAGACCTCCTTGAAGACCTTGCGCCCCTGCTGGACGAACAATTTGTCCGGCTGGCCAATTCCCCGCTCGTCACACGCATTGAGAAAGCCGAAATTATTGCGGATGGCATTGGAGAACAGGGTGGCCAGCCTGGTGCCCAACACCTCGAACACCTGAGCGGCCCGGGCATCCTCGGCTCGCTCCACCAGCACGGCACTGGCCGCGTCACCAAAGATGAAATGGCTGTCCCGATCGCGGAAATTCAGGTGGGCCGAGCAAATCTCGGGGCTGATCACCAGGGCCGCGCGCGCCTGGCCGGTGGCGACGGCATTCACCGCATTCTGGATACCGAAGGTGGCCGAGGAGCAAGCCACATTCATGTCGAAGGCAAAGCCGCTGATGCCGAGCGCCTGCTGCACCTCGACCGCCATGGCCGGATAGGCGCGTTGCATATTGGAGCAGGCGACAATCACCATATCGATGTCTGCCGGGACGCGCCCGGCGTTCTCCAGCGCCTGGCGGGCCGCTGCCACCGCCATTTCGGCCTGCAGCGACAATGCCTCGTTATCGCGCTCGGGCAGGAAGGGGCGCATGCGCTGCGGATCCAGCACGCCGGACTTGTCCATCAGATAGCGCTGGCGGATGCCCGAGGCCTTGACGATGAAATCGCTGCTGGACTCGGCCAGGGCCTCGCGGCTGCCGGCCGCAATCTCTGCGGCATGCTGCTGGTTGTACTGCGCCACATAGGTATTGAATGCTGCGACCAGCTCGTCATTGCTGACCGCATGCGGCGGCGTGAACAAGCCGGTACCGCTGATGACTGCCTGATACATGAAGAATCTCCTCGCCTCGACAGCCACGGGCTCGCCTTGTCATGCCACAAGCCGCGTCACTGCCGCCATTTTGTTCTGTTGAAGTGCAGCAAATATACCAAGAGGATGACACGATTGTCAGAAAACGATCACAAATCCGCCATTTCCCAGTAAAATGATCAACTATCAACTTTGGTGGGCATGCTCCCGTCAAAAATTAGTTGACCAAATTACTCGGGATTTGCGTATAATCAGCTCGACCACTTTCTTTTTGGGAGCTTCCTACCATGCGCCTGACCACTAAAGGCCGATTTGCCGTCACGGCCATGCTGGACCTGGCACTGCGCCAGGACAAGGGTCCCGTCACGCTGGCCGGCATCAGCGAAAGACAGAACATCTCGCTCTCCTATCTGGAGCAGCTGTTCGGCAAGCTGCGCCGGGCCGAACTGGTCGACAGCGTTCGCGGACCGGGCGGCGGATACACCCTGGCACGCGCCCCCGAGGATATCTCGGTGGCTCATATCATTACCGCGGTTGACGAGCCGGTGGATGCCACGCAGTGCGGTGGCCGCGAAAATTGTCGCGGTCAGAACCAGCGGTGCATGACCCATGACTTGTGGACCAACCTGAATGCCACCATCTTCAATTATCTATCGCAGGTGAGCCTCGGCAACCTTGTCGACGAGCAGCTGGCCAAAGATACGGCCGTGCTGCAGGACAAGCGCGAAGCGGCCCCCGCACATCGATCGCAGCCAGCCTCGGCCGGCGGCGCCTTGTGACTGCGGAAACACTTTGTGGAGAACGTTTAAATGTCCCAGATGAAGCTTCCGATCTATCTTGACTACTCGGCCACCACCCCGGTTGATCCGCGCGTGGCAGAGAAGATGATCCCCTGGCTGACCGAGCACTTCGGCAACCCGGCTTCACGCAGTCACAGTTTCGGCTGGGAGGCCGAAGATGCGGTTGAAAACGCCCGGGCGGAAGTGGCTCGCCTGGTCAACTGCGACCCGAAAGAAATCATCTGGACCTCGGGTGCCACCGAGTCCGACAACCTCGCCATCAAGGGCGCGGCGCAGTTCTACCAGACCCGCGGCAAGCACATCATCACCGTGCGCACCGAACACAAGGCCGTGCTGGATACCTGCCGCGAGCTGGAACGCGAAGGCTTCGAAGTCACCTACCTGCCGGTCAAGCCGGACGGCCTGATTGATCTTGATCAGTTCAAGGCCGCCATGCGCCCGGATACCATTCTGGCGTCAGTCATGCTGGTCAACAACGAGATCGGCGTGATTCAGGATATCGATACGCTGGGAGCGCTGTGCCGCGAAAAGGGTGTGATCTTCCATGTGGACGCCGCCCAGGCCACCGGCAAGGTCGCCATCGATCTGGAAAAGCAGCCGGTTGACCTGATGAGCTTCTCGGCTCACAAGACCTATGGTCCCAAGGGCATCGGCGCCCTGTACATCCGCCGCAAGCCGCGCGTCCGTCTGGAAGCGCAGATGCATGGCGGCGGTCACGAGCGTGGCTTCCGTTCCGGCACCCTGGCCACGCACCAGATCGTCGGCATGGGGGAAAGCTTCCGCCTGGCGCGCGAAGAGATGGCACACGAAAACGAGCGCATCCGCATGCTGCGCGACCGCCTGTGGAATGGCGTCAAGGGCATGGAAGAGGTTTACCTCAACGGCGACATGGATCAGCGCGTGCCGCACAACCTGAACATCAGCTTCAACTTCGTCGAAGGTGAGTCGCTGATCATGGCCATCAAGGAACTGGCCGTCTCCAGTGGCTCGGCCTGCACCTCGGCCAGCCTGGAGCCGTCTTATGTGCTGCGCGCGCTGGGACGCAACGACGAACTGGCACACAGCTCGATCCGCTTCACCATCGGTCGTTTCACCACGGTCGAGCAGATCGACTTTGCCGTCGCCCTGCTGCGCGAGAAGATCGGCAAGCTGCGCGAACTGTCGCCCCTGTGGGAGATGTACAAGGACGGCGTGGACCTGAATAGCGTGCAGTGGGCTGCACACTGAACTGAAACCGGGCGGCAGCCGCCGCCCCTTGGCAGCAAGAGGTTACATCATGGCTTACAGCAACAAAGTACTGGATCACTACGAGAATCCGCGCAACGTCGGTGCCTTCGACAAGGACGACGGCCAGGTCGGTACCGGCATGGTCGGCGCACCGGCATGTGGCGATGTCATGAAACTGCAGATCAAGGTCAGTGAGGACGGCGTCATCGAAGACGCACGCTTCAAGACCTATGGTTGCGGCTCGGCCATCGCCTCTTCCTCGCTGGTGACCGAATGGGTCAAGGGCAAGACCCTGGACGAAGCCCTGAACATCCGCAATACCGAAATCGCCGAAGAGCTGGAGTTGCCGCCGGTCAAGATCCACTGCTCGATTCTGGCGGAAGATGCCATCAAGGCAGCGGTCAGCGATTACAAGCAAAAACACGGCAAATAAGCGGCGACAGGTAACACTATGGCCATCACCCTTTCCGAAAGCGCTGCGGCGCATGTCAGCAACTTCATTGCCAAGCGCGGCAAAGGTCTCGGCATCCGCCTGGGTGTCAAGACCTCCGGCTGCTCCGGCATGGCGTACAAGCTGGAATTCGTCGATGTCGAAAACCCGGAAGACATCTTCTTCGAAAGTCACGGCCTGCGGGTCTACACCGACGAGAAGAGTCTGAGCTACATCGACGGCACCGAGCTCGACTACGTCAAGGAAGGCTTGAACGAAGGGTTCAAGTTCAACAATCCGAACGTGAAGAACGAATGCGGTTGCGGCGAAAGCTTCAACGTCTGAACGGTGCACGTTGCGCCCCGGCATCCAGCTGCCGGGGCCTGCTGGAGTGTTGATGAACCCTGATTTCCAACAGAGTCACTTTGCGCTTTTCGGCCTGCCCGAACGCTTTGCGCTGGACAGCGCTCAGCTCGATCAGGCCTGGCGTGCCGTGGCTGCCGAAGTCCATCCCGACCGCTACGCCCATGCCGGTGACGCCGAAAAGCGCGTCGCCCTGATGATGGCCACCCGCGTCAATGAAGCCTACCGCACCCTGAAGTCCCCGCTGGCCCGGGCTCGCTACCTGCTCACGCTGGCCGGCACCGACACGCAGGAAGAAACCAATACCAGCATGCCCGGTGCGTTTCTGATGCAGCAGATGACCTGGCGCGAAACCATCGAGGATGCCCGCCGTGCCCGCGACAGCGCCACCCTGGACCGTCTGGCGGCCGAGCTGCGGGACGAAACCCGCCAGCTGGAGCAGCAACTGGTTCACACACTGGATATCGAACGCGACGACGACCAGGCTGCACTGCTGGTACGCAAGTGGCGTTTTCTGGAAAAACTTGGTCAGGAAGTCGATGACGCCCTCGAACAGGCGCTGTCCTGACCCCCTCACCCCTTACTGATCGTTTGCCATGGCCCTTTTGCAAATCGCCGAACCCGGCTTGTCCGCCGCCCCACATCAGCATCGCAATGCGATCGGCATCGATCTGGGCACCACCAACTCGCTGGTTGCCATCGTGCGCAGCGGCACAGCCACCGTGCTGCCCGATGATGAAGGCAACACGCTGCTGCCCTCGGTGGTCCGTTACCTCGACCAGGACGGGCAAGTCACCGTCGGCCACGGTGCCATGCAGGCCATCAGCCAGGATCCGGTCAATACCATTGCCTCGGTCAAGCGGCTCATGGGCCGTGGTCTGGCCGATATCGGCGACCTGAATGACCTGCCCTACCGCTTTGTCGATGCACCGGGCATGGCCCAGTTGCAGACCCGCGCCGGGATCAAGAGCCCGGTGGAAGTCTCGGCGGAAATCCTGCGCGCGCTGAAAGCCCGCGCCGAAGCCAGCATCACGGGCGATCTGCTCGGCGCGGTCATCACCGTGCCCGCCTATTTCGACGATGCCCAGCGTCAGGCCACCAAGGATGCGGCACAGCTGGCAGGTATCAATGTGCTGCGCCTGCTGAACGAGCCGACTGCGGCCGCCATCGCTTACGGCCTGGACAATGGTTCGGAAGGGGTCTACGTGGTCTACGACCTCGGCGGCGGCACCTTCGACGTCTCGGTCCTGCGACTGAGCAAGGGGGTGTTCGAAGTGCTGGCCACCAGTGGCGACTCGGCGCTGGGCGGCGATGATTTCGACCACCGGATCTATTGCTGGGCCCTGGAAGAGGCCCAACTCTCCGGCCTGTCCCCTTCCGACGCCCGCACATTGCACAGCGCAGCGCGCCAGGCCAAGGAAGCCTTGTCCGAACATACCGAAACCCGTCTGTCGGCGGAGCTGCAAGACGGACAACAGGTCGAGCTGACACTGGCACGCGATACCTTGCGTGACATCTGCCGCAATCTGGTGCAAAAAACCCTGCTGCCGGTCAGAAAGGCGCTGCGCGATGCCGGTATCGGCATCGACGAGGTGCAGGGTGTGGTCATGGTAGGGGGCGCTACCCGCATGCCGCAGATCCAGCAGGCAGTCGCCGAATTCTTTGGCCAGGCGCCGCTCAACAACCTCGACCCGGACAAGGTCGTGGCGCTGGGCGCGGCGATTCAGGCCAATCTGCTGGCCGGCAACAAGCAGGAAGATGACTGGTTGTTGCTGGACGTGATTCCCCTGTCGCTGGGCATCGAAACCATGGGCGGCCTGACCGAGAAGATCATTCCGCGCAACAGCACCATCCCGGTGGCGCGTGCCCAGGAGTTCACCACATTCAAGGATGGCCAGACCGCCATGTCCATCCATGTACTGCAGGGGGAACGCGAGCTGGTGGCCGACTGTCGCTCGCTGGCACGCTTCACGCTGCGCGGCATTCCGCCGATGGTGGCCGGAGCCGCCCGCATCCGCATCACCTTCCAGGTGGATGCCGACGGCCTGCTGTCGGTCTCGGCGCGCGAACAGACTTCCGGCGTGGCGGCCAGCATTGAGGTCAAACCCTCCTATGGGCTCAATGACGACGATATCAGCCGCATGCTCAGCGATTCACTGCAGCACGTACGTGAAGACATCGAGGCCCGCAAGCTGCGCGAGGCCCAGGTCAATGCCCAGGGGCTGGTCGAAGCCACGCAGGCGGCCATCCTGGCCGATGGCGACCTGTTGCAGGAGAGCGAGCGTCAGGCCATCGAGTCGGCCATTGCCGCCTGCCAGCAGGCCTGCGCCGGCAACGAGACCCGCGACATCAACGAAGCGGTCGGTCTGCTGAACCAGATCACCGAGACCTTTGCCGCGCGACGCATGGATCGCAACATCCAGCGCGCGCTCAAGGGCCAGAAAATTGGCGAATTGTGAGATCCCATGCCCAGAATCATTGTTTTGCCCCATAACGAACTGTGCCCGGAAGGCGCGGTAATCGAAGATGCCGAAAGCGGCAGCAGTCTGTGTGAGGTCTTGCTGAAAAACGGCATCGAAATCGAACACGCCTGCGAGATGTCCTGCGCCTGCACCACCTGTCATGTGGTCGTCCGCGAGGGCTTCAACTCCCTGCCGCCTTCGGACGAGCTGGAAGACGACCTGCTGGATCGTGCCTGGGGACTGGAAGCCACGTCGCGCCTGTCCTGCCAGGCGGTGATCGGTCAGGACGACCTGACCGTCGAAATTCCGCGCTACACCATCAACCACGCACGCGAGAACCACTGAGGAGGCCGATCATGAAATGGAGCGACATTTACGATATTGCCGCCGAGCTGGCGGACAGCATGCCGGATACCGACCCGCGTCATATCCGCTTCACTGACCTGCACAACTGGGTCGTCTCCCTGCCGGGGTTTGACGACGACCACGGCCGTGGCGGCGAAAAGGTGCTGGAGGCCATTCAGCAGGCCTGGATCGACGAAGTCGGCGCCTGAGCCCCTCCCGCCCCGCACCACCGTCTTGCACCACAGGACGGTGGTATTTTTTTGTCATGAGCAATCTAACCATCCCATGCACTTCTGCCGCGTTGTAAGATGAATCACCCCCATTCCCGGAGTGGCTCATGTTTACTTTGCTGATCGGCAACAAAAACCTGTCTTCCTGGTCCCTGCGCCCCTGGCTGGTACTGAAGATGCTCGACGAGCCCTTCGAAGAGCAGAAGATAGATTTGCGAGCGGCCGACGCAGCAGAACAAATCCGGGTATTCAACCCGGCCGGCAAGGTCCCGCTGTTGTACGACCGCAACTTGCGGATCGGCGACTCACTGGCCATTTGCGAATACCTGGCGGAGTGCTTTCCTCATGCCCGCCTGTGGCCACAAGGCAGTGCCGAACGGGCTCAGGCACGCTCGGTGGTGGCCGAGATGCACAGCGGCTTCCCCACACTGCGTCAGGCAATGCCGTTTGATATTTGCGGGCGCCACGCCACCCCGCCGCTGACCGCGGAACTGCAACGCGACATCCACCGCGTGCTCGAGATCTGGCAAAGTCTGCGCCAGCAACATGAAGCCGATGGCCCCTTCCTGTTCGGCCACTTCACCCTGGCGGATGCCTTCTTTGCGCCGGTCGTCACCCGCTTCGTCAGCTATGATTATGTCTTGACCGGTCTGGCCGAACAGTACGCCGAACACATGCTGTCTCTGCCGGCCATGCAGCAATGGATTCGCGAGGCCGAGGCAGAAACAGCACTGGCGCGCTGATTACCTTTTCATTAAAATATCGGCCTTTTCCGACAGCACATCATGACCACACCTTTCATCATCGGCATCGCCGGCGGCAGCGGCAGCGGCAAGACCACCGTAACTCGCCAACTGGTCGAAACCATCGGCACCGACAAGGCAGCGGTCATCATCCAGGACAACTACTATCGTGATCAGAGTGCGCTGACCTTCGAGCAGCGGCTGCTGACCAACTACGACCATCCGCATGCCTTCGACTGGCCGCTGCTGATGTCGCACATCGATGACCTGCGCAACGGCGTGCCGATCGACATGCCGATTTATGATTTCTCGATCCACACCCGCAGCCATGAAACCCGTACCGTCGTGCCGGCACCGGTGATTCTGATCGAAGGCTTCTACTCTCTGTACGATGCGGCGCTGCGCGACATGATGTCGCTGAAAATCTTTGTCGACACCGACCCGGATGTGCGTTTCATCCGCCGGCTGCAGCGCGACATCGTCGAACGTGCCCGCTCGATGCAGCACGTCATCGATCAGTACATGTCGACGGTGCGACCGATGCATAACCAGTTCATCGAGCCGACCAAGCGCTTTGCCGACGTGATCCTGCCGCATGGCAGCAATGACCCGGCCATCGACATGATCATCGCCCGCATCGAAAGCCTGGTGGTGTAACACACGCCCATGGCCGTATGCATGCAAAAAAAGCCGGCATCCGCCGGCTTTTTCATTTGCTGCGTGGTCGCTGCTGCCACAGCCAGGCGAACGGCCAGCCCAGGAGTCGCAGGCCAAACCACAGGCCGTAGGCGACAGCCACCAGGGCCAGCAGTACCCCGTTAAGCAGACGGGACACCGCTCAGATCACCTTGGAGTAACGGGCCTTGGTCTGGCGCTCGCGCAGATGGCGATCGAACAGCATGGCCACATTGCGGATCAGGAATCGCCCCTTCGGTTCAACGGTCAGGAAGTCGCCGTCAAAATGCAGCAGGCCCATCTGCTGCATCTCGCGCAGCTTCGGGATCTCTTCCGCAAAGTAATGGGCGAAATTGATATTGAAGATTTCCTCGATGGCCTCGAACGACAAAGAGAAACGGCACATCAGCGCCTGGATGATCGAGCGGCGCAGAATGTCGTCACTGTCCAGCACCAGTCCACGCATCACCGGCAGGCGGCCGGCGTCCAGCGCCGCATAGTAGGCATCCAGCTCTTTCTCGTTCTGGCTATAGCAAGGTCCCACCTTGCCGATCGAGGACACCCCGAAGGCCAGCATGTCGCAGTCGGCGTAGGTGGAATAGCCCTGAAAATTGCGCTGCAGACGCCCCTGACGCAAGGCAACCGCCAGGTCATCATCGGGCTTGGCGAAGTGATCCATGCCGATGAACACATAGCCCGCCTCGGTCAGTTGACGCACCGAGTGTTGTAAAATATCCAATTTCACTGAAGACGACGGCAGGTCGGCTTCGTCGATACGCCGTTGCGGCATGAACAGCGTTGGCAAGTGGGCGTAATTGTATAGCGCAATGCGGTCCGGACTGATGGCGATGACCTGCTCAATGGTCCGCGCCACGGAGCTTTGCGTCTGAAACGGCAGCCCGTAGATCAGGTCGATACTGACCGATTTGAAACCTGCCTCGCGCGCCGCCTGAATCACTTCCAGTGTCTCGTCCAGGCTCTGCACCCGGTTGACGGCCTCCTGCACGCGCGGTTCCAGATCCTGCACCCCGACACTGATGCGGTTGAAACCGAATGACGCCAGTTTGAAGATCGTCTCGCGCCCCACCTTGCGCGGATCAATCTCGATGGAATATTCACCTTCCGGCAAAAAGTCGAAATGCCCGCGCAGGATATTCATCAGTCGTTCGAGTTGCGCATCCGACAAGAAGGTCGGCGTACCGCCACCAAAATGCAACTGAATGACTTTTTCTCGCTCACCGACGGCATTTGCCACCATTTCTACCTCTTTTTCCAGGTAGTCGAGGTAGATATCTGCCTTGCTCTTGTCCTTGGTGATGATCTTGTTACAGGCACAGTAATAGCAAACAGTATTGCAAAATGGTAAATGAGCATATAATGATACAGCTTTACTGTTCGCCCCGATGCGACGCTGTTTGAGCCAATGACGATAATCGGCCTCGCCGAAATCCGCATGAAAGCGGTCTGCAGTCGGGTATGAGGTGTATCTCGGGCCGGAGCCTTCCAGCCGTTCGATCAGTTGTCGATCGAACTCGAAATGCTCCGGAGAAAACGAATGGATGGTGGTCATGTCGGTATTTGATGGAAAAACCGGTGGTGGGCTGGTAAATTTGCGGAAAACATTTGAATTCCGCTTTGACAAGAGTCAAGGTTCAATTAAAGGTTGCTCAAAAAACGGCATGACTGACCAGACCACCATCCAATTGCATGCGCTCAAGCTCTCCTGCTCCAACTGCAGCTTGCGCGAACTCTGCCTGCCCGTCGGACTGAATCGCGAAGAGATGACGCAGCTTGATGCCGTCATCCGCCAGAGCCGTCGCATCAAACGGGGCGAGTATCTGTTCCGCAGCGGTGAGGGCTTCAAGTCGCTGTTCGCCGTGCGCACCGGCTTCTTCAAGACCTGCGTCTCCAGCCAGGATGGCCGCGAGCAGGTCACGGGCTTCCTGATGTCCGGCGAGCTGATGGGGCTGGATGGCGTGTCCTCCAACATCCATGGCTGCGATGCCATCGCCCTGGAAGACAGCGAAGTCTGCGAACTGCCGTTCAATCGAATCGAGAGCCTTGGTCGCGACATCCCCAGCCTGCAGCACCATTTCTTCCGCCTGATGAGCCGCGAGATTGTCCGCGATCAGAACGTCATGTTGCTTCTTGGCAACATGAAGGCAGAAGAGCGTCTGGCCGCGTTCCTGCTCAACCTGTCCCAGCGTCTGGCCATCCGTGGCTTCGCCGCCAATGACTTCATTCTGCGCATGAGCCGCGAGGAAATCGGCAGCTTCCTCGGCCTGAAACTGGAAACCGTCAGCCGCACGCTGTCGAAGTTCCAGCAACAGGGCTGGATCAGCGTCGATCACAAGCACATTCAGCTGGTGAAACCGGAAGAACTCAAGCAACTGATCGCCGGCTGCATCCACTCCAACAACGCGGAGTAACTTGCCAGTCCCGACAACGGGCGCCGCTCAGCAGGCGCCCGTTGGCATTTGCTGCTGCAGCTGCACCAGCCGCCCGGCATCCGGCCAGCGCGACGGCAGAACAAAGCCGCGCCGCAATTCGCGCCATCCCCCCTCCTCTGCCACCATTTCCGCCACCATTTGGGGCGCCTCGGCTTGTGTCATCTGCACACGCAGGGCCTGTGCCGACCCTACCTCGCCGCTGGCGGCCAGCGCCGGCGACAGCCAGCGCATGCGCGGCAGCCACAGCCAGCGACTGGAGGCGTCGCGACAGGGCCAGGGCTGTTCGCAGTCAGCCATCCAGCCTTGCCATTGGGTTGCCGGCGCGAATGCCGCCTCGTCAGGCGCCTGACGGTAAAAAAAGCAGCCACGCACCAGTGCCCCGGTGCGCGGTGCCTCAAACCCCGGCGGCAGGACTTGTCGGGCCAGCGCATGGCGACTCAGCCTCAATTGCTGAGCCAGCTTGTCCTGTTTCAGCAGCCAGGCATCGCGCAGACTGGGGCCCACCAGGCCTGATGCCCCCTTCCCGCACTGCAGATAGAATTTGCTGCAGGTTTCCAGATGCCAGGGCTGGCCATCAATACGCAGCAGGAAGTCGAACTCACCCAGCGTCAGCCCTTTGTCGCGCAGCACCAGATTGTGCGCAACCAGCTCGATATGGGGGGAATGGTCAAACCAGAAAGCCAGCAGTTGCTCGGCATAGTGGCCAAGCCGCCTGACGGGACGAGCCGCCAGCCAGCGGCGCAGTGGCGCCGGATCGTTGTCCAGCATCGCCAGGCGCCTCATCCCGTCGGCCCCCAGCAGCAGCGCATCGGGCAGGTCGTCTGGCGTGAGCCAGGGTGCGCGGCCGGTCAGCAGACAGGCCAGATCACGCACCGCAGGCTGGCGCCAGGGCAGCTCAGGACTTGTCGGGAGGAACATGCCCGTCAGCCGCACGCATCACCTGCTTGAAGAAGCCGCGCAGGATGTCGACCTCTTCGCGCAGAACGCCGGCCCGATGGAACAGGGTGCGCATGCGGCGCATCAGCCGTTCGCCATTGCGGCGCTCGTAGTAGCCGATATGTGCCATGGTCTGATCCAGATGGGCGCACATGCCTTCCACCTCGTCAGCGGTCGCGGCCAGGCCGCTCGGCTTGAGATAATCGACGCCGACACCCACGTGGCTGAACAGCTCGTAGGTCATCACCTGCACCGCCATGGCCAGATTGAGGGAAAAATAATCCGGATTGCCCGGAATGGTCACCAGGCGATTGCACAGCTCGACCTCTTCGATCGACAGCCCGAAGGTCTCGTTACCGAACACCAGGGCCACCTGCTCGCCGGCCTGTGCCCGCCCCAGAAGCTCGGGCGTCAGCTCGCGCGGCACGGCCAGCGGGGTGGTCAGCTCCCGACGGCGACTGGTCAGCGCCGCGGCAACCGTCACCCCATTCAGCGCCTCTGCCAGGGTATCGACCACTTGCGCCGACTGCAGCAGATCCACCGCTCCCGAGGCCAGCGCATCGGCCTCACCACTGGGAAAAGCTTTCGGTGACACCAGCCATAATTGCGACAAACCCATGGTTTTCATGGCCCGTGCCGCCGAGCCGATGTTGCCCGGATGACTCGGTCTGGCCAGCACAATTCGGATGTTTCTCAAAAAATCAGGGACTTCGGGTTTATTCATTGACCGTTTCACATTAAAATAGCGGACATAATTTTGAAATGCGGCCTTCACATGCGCCGCCTTTCCTGTTCCTTAACCCAGATGATACCAGTCGGCGGCCCGCCCATGCGCGAGCCGTCCCTGTCAGTTTAGAGGCTGTCCATGCACCCGATGCTCAATGTGGCCATCAAGGCCGCACGCCGCGCAGGCAATGTGATTCAACGCGCTTCCATGAATGTCGATACCATCCGTGTCGAACGCAAGAAGCACAACGACTTCGTTTCCGAGGTCGATCGCGCCGCGGAACAAACCATCATTGAAACCATTCTCGAGGCCTATCCGAAGCACGCCATCCTGGCGGAAGAATCGGGCGCCAAGGGTGTGGGACAAGCCGAATACGAATGGATCATCGACCCGATCGACGGCACCACCAACTTCATCCACGGCCATACCCAGTACGCGGTTTCCATCGCGCTGGCGCACAAGGGCCAGATTCAGCAGGGCGTGGTCTACGACCCGAACCGCAACGACCTGTTCACCGCCTCGCGTGGCGTGGGCGCCTTCCTCAATGACCGCCGCATCCGCGTCGGCAAGCGTACCAACCTCAATGAATGCGTCATCTCCACCGGCTTCCCGGTGGTGGATCAGTCTTATATCGACACCTATCTCGGCATGCTCAAGGACGTGATCGGCCGTACCGCCGGCGTACGTCGCGAAGGTGCCGCCGCCATCGACCTGTGCAATGTGGCCTGCGGTCGGGTGGACGGTTTCTGGGAGTTCAACCTCAAGCCGTGGGATATCGCGGCCGGCAGCCTGATCATCCAGGAGGCCGGTGGCATCGTCACCGACATGAAGGGCGAGCAGGAATGGTTCGAATCCGGTGATATCGTGGCAGCCAGCCCGAAGGTTCTGGCCCAACTGCTGCACATCCTGTCGCCGCACGTGAAGTAAGCCAAAAAGCGCCCACGGGCGCTTTTTTTCATGGCGCTCGGCGGCGGATCAATCCGCCACGATCTCTACCTTGTGCACCACCCCCTTGCGCTGACGCAGCATCAGCACCAGCGGCAGCATCAGCAGGAAGCTGAAGGTAATCAGCCAGTAAACATCGACAATCGCCACCATGTGCGCCTGGCGGTCCAGCTCGCTGGCCAGCATGCTGGCCGAGGTCTCATCCAGCACGGTGCGCCCGCTCAGATTCAGATAAGACCACAGTGCCGGATTATTGATATTGAAATACCCAACCAGATGATTCCAGGCAGCCTGCGTGTCCCGGGTGTAGAAGGTAGTGATCACGGCAATCCCCACCGAGGAGCCGATGGTACGCAACAAGCTGAACAGACCTGCTGCCTCGGCGGTCAGCGCCGCCGGCAAGGTTGACAGGGCCAGCGTCGACAGCGGCACCCAGATCATCCCTAACCCGAAACCTTGCAGCAGTACCGGCCAGATAAACCAGGCCGTGCTGGTCTCCAGCGTGTAGTGCGTGCAGACCCAGGTACCACAGGCGCCGATCAGGATGCCGGTGCCGATCAGATAGCGGACGTCCACTTTCGACACCAGCCGGCCGATCATCATCATGCTGATCATGCTGGCAATGCCGCGTGGCGCCATGACCAGCCCGGTCGACAGGGTCGGGTAATGGAACAGGCCTTCCAGCATGATCGGCTGAATCACCATGGCGCCATACATGGCCAGCCCGAGTGCGGTGATCACGAAGCTGGAGGCCGCAAAATTGCCGTCGCGGAAAATATGCAGATCAAACAGCGGCTTCTGGCGCGAGAGCAGGCCTCGCAAACCAAAGCCGGCCATGCCGATCACACTGGCAAAGGTGGCCGCCACAATGGCCTGACTGGAAAACCAGTCCTCGGTATTCCCCCGGTCCAGCACGAATTGCAGCCCGCCAATGCCCAGGGTCAGCAGCAACAGGCCGAGCCAGTCCATGTCGCGCTGCCTGCGCGGCGTATCCGGCACCTGCCGGGCCAGCCACAGGGAGATCAGGCCAACCGGCACATTGATATAGAACGTCCAGCGCCAGTCAAGCACATCGGTCAACCAGCCCCCCAGCGTCGGGCCGCCAATCGGGCCGATCATGACCCCCATGCCCCAGATGGCCATCGCCCGGCCGCGCTCGGCCAACGGAAACGTATCCGCCATGATGGCCTGGGACAAGGGAACCAGTGCGGCGCCGAAGACCCCCTGCAGCAGGCGAAACAGCACAATTTGCGCCAGATTCTGCGCCACGCCGCACAGCATGGAGGCCAGCACGAAGCCGGCAATCGAATACAGCAGGTACCGACGCCGACCGAGGAGATCGGTCAGATAGCCGGTCAGCGGCATGAAGATCGCCGAGGCCACCAGATAGCTGGTCAAGACCCAGCTGATCTGATCAGCGGTCGTACCGAGATTGCCCTGCATCTGCGGCAGGGCCACATTGACAATCGTGGTATCGAGCGCCTGCATGATGGTGGCGGACATGACCGCCACCATGATCAACATCCGATTTGCCGGAGCCTGGCTCAAAACCTACTCCGGTGCACAATCCGACGCCGTGTGCGCCGCCAGCATGGCGGCAGCCAGCTGCTCCAGCTGCTCCAGCACCTCGATGGTTTGGGCCAGGGCCTCGGCAGGTACGCTGCCGAGCAATTCAGTTTTCATCTCGTCGGCAATCAGCGCCAGCTGCTGTCCTAGCGCGCTCCCCTGCCCGGTCAGCGACACCAGTTTGCTGCGCCGGTCATGCGGATCGGCCGTACGACTGACCAGTCCCTCGCTCTGCAAGGCATCCAGCAGCCGCACCAGCGAAGCCGGTTCGATACCGATGCGCTGGGCCAGATCACATTGCGCCAGCGGCTGACCGGCACGTAACAGTTTCAGCAGCACCTGCCAGCGCGCCTGAGACAGACCGAAAGGCCGGAACCGGGCATCGAGGGCACTGCGCCAGTTTTTCATCAGATGCACCAGGGCTTCGCTGAAGCGATCGTTTTGGGTCGGCATATCATTAGCAAACTAATTATGTTTAAGCTAATGATTCTAGCATGTCCGATCTGCCCCGGGCATGCCGCACTGTGGTCATATCACGACACATTCTTGCGACAGATCATGAAATTGTCGTTATTCATGATTTTGGCTCAACCCATTTATTGAGACATATAGCAATCAGACAATTCATGAAACTTCGGCCGCCATGCACCCTATCAATCTTAAAAAGACTGTTTAAATTGTATGACTCCTTTTACTCACATTCAGGAGTCATACCATGCATCTACGCTGGATCCCCCTGCTGGCCTGCCCGCTGTCCGCCCCGCTCTGGGCCGATGTCACGCTGTATGGCGAACTGCACGGCAGCCTTGGCCGCCACACCCTGTCGCGGGGGCCGAACCAGAACCGGCTGGACAATGCCGGTACACATTTCGGCATCAAGGGCAGTGAGTCGCTGGGCAATGGATTGAAAACCCTCTGGCAGATCGAGCTGGAGGCCGAGCTGGATGGCAGCAAGGCCCCGTCTCCGGGACAGACCTTTGCCGGACTGAGCGATGCCTCGCTGGGCACCCTGCGCCTGGGACATCTGAACAGTGCGCTCAAGGGGCTGTACACGGTCAATCAGTGGCGCTCGGGCGGCAGCATTGCCCATCACCGTCATCAGGGGCATGAAGGCATGAGGAATTTCGGCGCCGATGCCCTCAAGGTCTTCACCAATCCGGGCAAACGGCTGAAAAACGCCATTGCCTATGACTCTCCGGTCGTGGCGGGCTTTCAAACCAGCCTCAGCTACGGCTTTGGCGAAAACGCCACGCGTGACAGCACAGGGCAGGCGGAGATCGAACGGCCGTCCGACATTTTTTCGCTGGGCCTGAGCTATGCCGCTCAGGGATGGTTTGCCGCCTATGCCTTTCAACGCGAAGCCAATCCCTGCAGTCTGCGCCGGACCGGAGACAAGAAAGAGTGTCGTCCCCAGGCGGGCGGCGAACTGGAGCCCGCTCATCTGCACTATTTCGAGGCCGGCTATCGCAATGACCAGTGGCTGCTGGCTCTGGCCTGGCAGCAGGCGCGGGGCTATGACTGGACCGATGGCTTTTCCGGCGACAGCCAGCACCCCCAGGGGACAACGGGGGGCATGAAGTCAGCCGCCGAGAGCCGGCTGCAAACCCGGCAGGCGGCGCTCTCGCTGGCACACACCCGTGGCGCCATCACAGCAAAACTGACACTGGCACATGGCTGGGACCAGCGCACGAACGGAGAACGCCTGCCGCAGACCGGCTATCGTCAGTGGATCATCGGGGCCGATTACCAGCTCTCCAAACGCACGCAGGCCGGTATCGCTCATGGCCGGCTGATCTTCGCCCCCCAGGCGGGGGCCGCTGTGGCCGCGCGTGCCACCACCCTGACCAGCACCAGCCTGAGTCTGAGCCACAAGTTCTGAGCGCCAGGGCAGCCCGGCATATAGCCCGGGCCGCCCGGCTGTGAGAAAATCCATCCGGATGCCGCCGAGACGCGGCGCCAATGAGGCGAGGTCCCACCCCTCGCCCTTTTCTTTTCATTCTGCCCGGCCTGTTGCCGGGCTCAGCCGCCAGGAATCAGGGTCACCACCAATGACAGACGCCGCAGCCAAACACACCCCTGTCATGCAGCAATACCTCGCCATCAAGCGCGAGCATCAGGACAAACTGGTGTTCTATCGCATGGGCGACTTCTACGAGCTGTTCTACGAAGACGCCGAAAAAGCCGCCCGCCTGCTGGATATCACGCTGACCACCCGCGGGGCCAGTGCCGGCAATCCGATCAAGATGGCCGGGGTGCCCTACCATGCCGCCGAGCAATATCTGGCCAAGCTGATTCGCCTCGGTGAATCGGTCGCGATTGCCGAACAGTTCGGCGACCCGGCCACCAGCAAGGGACCGGTCGAGCGACGCGTGGCACGCATTGTCACGCCCGGTACCGTTACGGATGCGGCCTTTCTCGATGAAAAGCGCGATGTCCTGGTGCTGGCCCTGCAAACCATCAAGGGAAAGCTGGGACTGGCCTGGCTGTCGCTGGCCAGCGGCGAGTTCAAGGTGATGGAGACCGCCAGCGAGGAGCTGGCGAGTGAGCTGGAACGGCTGCGCCCTTCCGAGCTGATCCTGCCCGATGACTGCGATCTGGCTTTGCTGCAGGAACTGAACCTGCCGAAGAAAAAACTGCCGGCCTGGCAGTTTGACCCGCAGTCCAGCCATCAGGCCCTGACGCGGCATTTCGGCACGCGCGACCTGTCGGGCTTTGGTGCCGAGGAACTGAAAGTGGCCGTCGGCGCGGCCGGCGCCCTGCTGGAATACGTCAAGACCACCCAGGGTGCCAATCCGGCACACCTGATGTCGCTGGCGGTCGAGGACAGCCGCGAACTGATCCGCATGGATGCGGCGACCCGGCGCAATCTGGAGCTGACCGAAACCATCCGCGGCGAGCCCTCGCCGACGCTGTTTTCCCTGCTGGATCGCTGTGCCACCACCATGGGCAGCCGTCTGCTGCGCCACTGGCTGCATCACCCCCTGCGCCAGCAGGGCAAGATCGCTGAACGTCTGAGCGCCGTGCGTGCCCTGCTGCCGGGTCATGCCACCTTGCTGGCCGAGTTGCGCGAAGTGGCGGATATCGAGCGTATCTGTGCGCGCATCGCGCTGCGCTCGGCGCGCCCGCGCGACCTGTCGGCCCTGCGTGATTCGCTGATCAAGCTGGGCGACATCACGCCGCTGCTGCCCCAGGACGAGAGCGGACTGCTGGCCGAGCTGGCCGCGGCGCTGCCCGGTGCAGCCGGTCTGATCGAGACCCTGCAGCAGGCAGTGCTGCCGGAGCCGGCAACCTTTCTGCGTGATGGCGGCGTGATCAATCATGGCTATTCGGCCGAGCTGGACGAACTGCGCGCCATCCAGACCAATTGCGGCGAATTCCTGCTGGCGCTGGAGGCACGGGAACGCGAACGCAGCGGCATCGCCACCCTCAAGGTGGAGTTCAACCGGGTGCATGGCTTCTATATCGAAGTCAGCAAGGCACAATCGGAAAATGTGCCGGACGATTATCGCCGCCGCCAGACCCTGAAAAATGCCGAACGCTACATCACGCCCGAGCTGAAAGAGTTCGAAGACAAGGCGCTGTCGGCCCAGGATCGGTCGCTGGCACTGGAAAAGCAGCTCTACGAAGCCCTGCTCGAAACGCTGGCAGCGGGGATCGGCACGCTGAAGCAGGTGGCGGCCGCCGTGGCCACGCTGGATGTGCTGGCGGCGTTTGCCCAAAGCGCCGAAACGGGCGGCTATGTCGAGCCCGTGTTTGTCTCACAACCTGTGCTCGACATCCGCGGCGGACGCCACCCGGTGGTCGAAAGCCAGGTAGACAGCTTCATCGCCAATGACACCAGCCTGGGCGCAGCCCGCAAGCTGCTGCTGATCACCGGTCCGAACATGGGCGGTAAGTCAACCTATATGCGACAGACTGCGCTGATCACCCTGCTGGCACACATCGGCAGTTTCGTCCCGGCCGAGGGCGTCACCATCGGCCCGATCGACCGCATCTTCACCCGCATCGGCGCCTCGGACGATCTGGCCGGCGGGCGTTCGACCTTCATGGTCGAGATGACCGAAACCGCCAACATCCTCAACAACGCCAGCGAGCAGAGTCTGGTGCTGATGGATGAGGTGGGCCGCGGCACCTCGACCTTTGACGGCCTGGCGCTGGCCTGGGCGATTGCCAAGGCACTGATCGAGAAGAATCGTGCCTATACCCTGTTCGCCACCCACTATTTCGAGCTGACGCGGCTGGCCAGCGACTATCCGAGCGTGGCCAATGTTCACCTGTCGGCGGTCGAGCACAAGGACCGCATTGTCTTCCTGCACCATGTGGAAGAAGGGCCGGCCAGTCAGAGTTACGGTCTGGCGGTCGCCCAGCTGGCCGGGGTACCGGGCAAGGTGATCCGCGAGGCGCGTCGTTACCTGGTCGAACTGGAAAATCAGGCCGCCAGCCAGCAACCGGATCTGTTCGCCGTGGCGATGCCGCAGGCGTCCGAGCCGGAGCCCGATCCGGTCCTGGAGCGCCTGGCCGACATCGACCCCAACGCGCTGACGCCCAGGCAGGCGCTGGATTTATTGTTCGACCTCAAACAAATTATGAATTAAACCCCGGCAATCTGTACGGCATTGCCTAGAATGAAACACCAGATATTGATTCGAGGATGAAACCATGCCAACCAGCCATGCCGGCGACAATCCCGGCCTGAAGAAGATTTTTGGTGCGGCAGCGGAAAAGGAAGGCGTGTCGCTGACCGCCATCCGCCGTCGTGCGCAACGTCAACTGAGCAAGTTCGATCAGTTCGCCCGCGAGCAGCTGCAGCAACGCGGCATCACCATGCCACCGGGCATTGGCCTGGTCAGTTGCCCCAACTGCGCCTTGCGGCTGGATGGCGAACACCCGCAGGCCGATCTGCTGCAGGCGTGGATCGAGGGCAACGTCAAGATGGCGAAAAACTTCAAGGAAGTGGAAGTGCTGTTCGAGATGCTGCGCGCACTGGAAAACCCGGGCGAGACCTTCGCCAGTCAGAGCTGCTTTCATATCGGCCTGACCAGCGCCGGGCCGGTGGCCTACTTCCAGGATCACGTCTGTCCGGTGGTATCGGCCTGAGGTGAGGGATGACAAAGGCCGGGACACCTGGGTGTCCCGGCCTTTGTCATGGGGCAAAACGGGTCGGGTAGCGATGAACG
This sequence comes from Paludibacterium sp. B53371, assembly GCF_018802765.1. Taxonomy (NCBI): domain Bacteria; kingdom Pseudomonadati; phylum Pseudomonadota; class Betaproteobacteria; order Neisseriales; family Chromobacteriaceae; genus Paludibacterium; species Paludibacterium sp. B53371. Next base: position 592,709 of record NZ_CP069163.1, on the reverse strand, counting down.
AAGCGCATGCTCTCCGGATAGGGGTAGAAATCCTCGATATTGCCGGCACGGATGCGCTGCTGTTTTTCCTGCCAGAATGACGGATCCAGCAAATCCCGATGGTGCTGCAGGAACACTTTGCGCACATCGGCGTCCGCCAGCAGGAAGGTGGCAAACTCCTCCGGGAACACATCATTGCGCGCCACCGGATACCAGACCTCGCCGGACATCTCCATCTCGGGATTCGGTGCCGGCGGAATACGACGGAACTGACAATCCGTCATGTACTCGATCTCGTCATAGTCGTAGAAAATCACCCGCCCGTAACGTGTCACCCCGAAGTTCTTGAACAACATGTCGCCAGGGAAAATATTGGCCGTCGCCAGCTCCTTGATGGCATTGCCGTATTCGATCACCGCCTGTTCGCGCTCTTCCGGCGTCGCCGACTGCAGGTACAGATTGAGCGGTTTCATGCGCCGCTCGATATACAGGTGATGAATCACGATGGTGTGCTCGCTCTCCTCGATCATCGACGGAGCCAGACGACGCAATTCTTCCAGCAACTCCTCGGTAAAGCGCGCCTTGGGAAAGGCTACGTTGGAAAACTCCAGCGTATCCGCCATGCGGCCAACCCGGTCATGGCGTTTGACCAGCCGGTATTTGGCACGCACAGTGTGACGATCCAGCTCCTTGGTGGCGCCGAACACATCCTTGATCAGCTTGAACACATAAGGAAACGACGGCAGCGTGAACACCAGCATCACCAGCCCGCGGATACCGGGTGCGATGGTAAACAGGTCGTTGGAGTGCTGCAGATGCTGGATGAAATCGCGATAGAAGATGTTCTTCCCCTGCTTCTGCAGTCCGATCATGGTATAGAGCTCGGCCTTGCTCTTGGTCGGCAGCATGCTGCGCAGGAACTGCACATAGCCGGAGGGCACCTCCATGTCGACCAGGAAATAGGCATGGCTGAAGGAAAACAGCACGCCGATGCGCCAGGGCTCGAGCAGGATAGTGTCCAGGTAAAGATTGCCGTCGGCATCATGCAGCACCGGCACGGCAAAGGGATACGAGGCATAGCCGTTGATCACCTTGCCGAACAGATAGGCAGTCTTGTTGCGATAAAACGCCGAAGACAGCACCTGAATCTGCAGATTGGCCTCGCGCCGCGGAACGCGTCCCTCCAGATACTGATTCACCGTGCGCAATACCAGCGTCAGATCGCGGCGCAGATTGGCAAACGGTCTTGTCCAGCCGAAGTCGGCGATGATCTGCTGCAGGGTCGCCAGCAAGCCGACCGAAGCGGGATAGTAGCTGCGGTAGGACGGTGGATTGGATTCGATGTACTCGGTGGAAATCGCCGGGCGCAGGAAAATGAAATCGTTGTTGAAATAGTCGCGATGCAGAATGCGGGTGAACACCGAGTTGAAGAAGGTTTCCGCCAGCTCGGGTTGCTTGTGGTTGCACAGCAGGCCGATGTAATACAGCTTGGCCTGCTGCCAGATCTCGTTGTCCAGCAGCTCGGCATGAAAATCGCGATGCAGCAGCTCGACCGTCTCGCTCACACGCTGGTCATAAAACTGGATGCGATCGCGGATCGCTTTCTGGATCCCCGGCCAGTCCGCCTCGTCAAAGCGCGTCTTGGCGCTCTGCGTGCATTCGCGGAACAAGCGGTAATGCTTGTCGAAGCCGGCGATCAAGGCCAGCGCGATATCTCGCGCCACCGGGTTGTAATACTCGGGAATCTGCATCGTTTCGCCCCCTACCGGGCGGCGACCGACGGTTCTCAGCGTCTGCCGCTCCCCCGGCCGAATCTGGCGGCACCTGTCATCGTGCCGGCCGATTTGCCAATGCCACCAGCATGCTTGACTCGCGGCAAATCTTCAAGGCGGATTTCCAGCCGGCGCATTTCGCCCGGCGCCAGCCCGTCCACACGCCAGGGGCCAATGGCCACCCGCACCAGACGCAGGGTGGGCAAACCGACTTTGGCGGTCATGCGTCTGACCTGGCGGTTCTTCCCCTCGTGAATCGTCAGCGCAATCCAGCTGTCCGGCACGGTCTTGCGCACCCGGATCGGCGGCACGCGCGGCCAGATCTCGGGGGCATCCAGGCGCTCGGCTTCTGCGGGCAAGGTGATAAAGTCCCCCAGATCCACGCCCTGACGCAGGGCCGCCAGTTGCTCATCGCCCGGGACGCCCTCGACCTGCACCCAGTAAGTCTTGGGCTGCTTCCAGCGCGGATCGCTGATGCGATGCTGCAGCGTGCCGTCATTGGTCAGTAACAACAATCCTTCACTATCGGTATCCAGCCGGCCGGCCGGATAAAAGCCCGGCACCTGCACAAAGTCCTTCAGGGTTTTATGCAATTCATGTTGCGAAAACTGGCTTATTACGCCATATGGTTTATTTAACAGGATCAGTTCAGGCATGGGTCTGGCGAATACGAATGATTTACACGATAATAGCAAGGTTAAGGAGAGCGGCATAACAATAAGCTTTGGTCATCATCCGGCATCTCCTGCGCGGTCGCGCGACCGCTTCTCGAAACGATCGCACATTGCCCGCGCGCACCACCGGACACCACGAACACCCCGGCCGACCCGGCGGGGGCGTGATTCCTGGTAGCCAACAGCACCCACCAACAATGGAGAAGGCATGAGCGTTCAATCCCTCATCAAAGTGCCTGCCGGCGGACAAAAGATCGTCCCGGGGCAACCGATTCCGAACAACCCGATCATTCCGTTCATCGAAGGCGACGGCATTGGCGTCGACATCACCCCGGTGATGATCAAGGTCATCGACGCGGCGGTGGAAAAAGCCTATGGCGGCGCCCGCAAGATTCACTGGATGGAAGTGTATGCCGGTGAAAAATCGACCCGCCTGTATGGCCCGGACGAGTGGCTGCCGGCAGAAACCTTTGCCGCCCTGAAAGAATACTCGGTATCGATCAAGGGGCCGATGACCACGCCGGTTGGCGGCGGCATCCGCTCGCTCAACGTCGCACTGCGCCAGGAGCTGGATCTGTATCAGTGCGTCCGCCCGGTACGTTACTTCAAGGGGGTGCCCAGCCCGCTCAAGCAGCCTGAGCTGACTGATATGGTGATCTTCCGCGAAAACACCGAAGACATCTACGCCGGCATCGAGTGGCAGGCCGAAACGGAAGGCGCCAAGAAGCTGATCCAGTTCCTGCAAACCGAAATGGGCGTCAAGAAGATCCGCTTCCCGGAAACCTCCGGCATCGGCATCAAGCCGGTTTCGCGCCAGGGTACCGAGCGTCTGGTCCGTGCGGCCATCCGCTATGCCATCGACAACGATCGCAAGAGCGTGACCTTCGTCCACAAGGGCAACATCATGAAGTTCACCGAAGGTGGCTTCCGTGATTGGGCCTATGCACTGGCCAAGAACGAGTTCGGTGCCGAGCTCATCGACGGCGGTCCGTGGTGCAAGTTCAAGAACCCGAAGACCGGTCGCGAGATCATCGTCAAGGATGCGATTGCCGACGCTTTCCTGCAGCAGATCCTGCTGCGTCCGGCCGAGTACGACGTGATTGCGACGCTGAACCTGAACGGCGACTACATCTCCGATGCGCTGGCCGCACAAGTGGGCGGGATCGGGATCGCCCCGGGCGCCAACATCTCGGATCAGTACGCCGTGTTCGAAGCCACCCACGGCACGGCCCCGAAGTATGCCGGCCTGGATAAGGTCAACCCGGGTTCGCTGATCCTGTCGGCCGAAATGATGCTGCGTCACCTGGGCTGGACCGAAGCGGCCGATCTGGTGATCAAGGGCATGGAGAAGTCGATCAACGACAAGCAGGTCACCTATGACTTCGCCCGTCTGATGGATGGTGCCACCGAAGTCAGCTGCTCGGCCTTCGGCGACGCGATGATCGCTCGCATGTAAGCCAGCAGGCAGTCGTCAAAAAGCCGCGGCATGGCCCGCGGCTTTTTTCTTGCCCGCCGGACGACCGTCCGGGCAACGGCATATTCCATGGCAAAATGTTATAATATAAGGAAAATAAAAATCAGGCGCATGGCTTCCGTCCGACTACCCCCGGCACGCCACGCCACAGCATCCCCATTGCCGTTGCACAGGCCGTAGAAGACGTACGACCCAACACAGCCGGAGCGTTATGAACATCACCATTCGACAATTGCGTGCCCTACTGGCCGTGGCGCAGGAAGGCTCGATTGCCAATGCCTCTGAAAAACTCTGCCTGACGCGTCCTGCCGTATCACAGACGCTGCAGGAACTGGAACGCCAGTTTGGCCGCAAGCTGTTTCACCGGGTGAGCAACCGCCTGATTCTCAATTCGGAAGGCAAGCAGTTGCTGCCTTACATCGACGAGCTGATCCAGCGCATCAATCAGATCGAGAATTTTTTCACCGGTGAGTTCGAGAGCTTCAAGCGCATCAAGGTGGGCACCACCAAGACCATCGGCAACTATCTCTTGCCCGGCATTCTGCAGGACTACCACCAGACCGAGGGCGGCGGCTACCCGACACTGTTCATCGGCAGTACCGGTGATTTGTGTAACAAGCTGCAAACCACCGAGCTGGATGTAGCCATCATTGAACGCACCGTACAGGACGCCACCCTGACCAAGCGGCCGTGGATTCGCGATGAAATGATCGTGATTGCCCCGCCCGATTCGACCCTCGGGCTGGAGGGCAAACTGCAGATGGCCGAACTGGAAAAGCAGGCATGGGTGCTGCGCGAACAAGGCTCGGGCAGCCGCGAGCAGTTCGACTTCCATATCGGCCGCCGCCTCAAGCATCCGCGTATCGCGCTGGAGATCAACGCCACGGAAGCCATCATCAACGCCGTGATTCATGGTGTCGGGCTAGCCTTTGTTTCGCGCATCGCCGTCACTCAGGCTGTGGCGCACGGTCTGGTGCGGGCCTTGCCGATGCCGGAGTTTTTCCATCGCGAGTTCTGCATCGCCACCTACAGCGAGAAGTATGTCGGGCCGGAATTGCAGGCGCTGCTCGATTATCTCGAGCATTACAAAGACCAGCACAATCGCTGAATCGCACCGCCGCAAGGCGGTTTTTTGTTGCCCTGCCAGACAAAAAAACCGCCAGGCATCGCTGCCTGGCGGTTTTGTTTCATCAGCAAGACGCGATTAGCTGCGCTTGATGACCTTGACCTTGTAACGGCCGTCTTCTTGCTTGTAAGCACCGTGGATGTCGGTGTCGAAGCCCGGGTAGTGCTTGCCCACTTCGATCAGCATCAGCAGGAAGTCCAGAACGGCAACGCTTTCCTCGGTGATCACTTCACCCGGCAGAACCAGCGGTACGCCCGGAGGATACGGCAGGATCATGTTGGCGTTGACCTGACCAACCAGCTCTTCCACGTAAACTTCTTCGGTCTGATCCTTCAGCACCAGCTGGAATGCCTTGTGCGGGGTCAGTTCTTGTTGCGGCAGCACTTCGAAGGCGTGGTACATCATTTCCGGCAGGTTGAACTTGCGCATCAGCTTGTGGATGCCTTGTGCCAGATCCTGGATGCGCATGTCTTCGTAGAAGGACGGATGCTCATTGTACAGGCTCGGCAGCATGCTCTTGACCTTCAGGTTCAGGTCGTAGCCACGCTTGAACTCGGTCAGGGTACGCAGCAGCTTCAGCGACTTGGACTTGTCGATACCGATCGAGAACAGGAACAGCAGGTTGTACGGGCCGGTCTTTTCAACCACGATGCCGTGGTCGTCCAGGTACTTGGACACGATGGAAGCCGGGATACCGGTGTCTTCCAGGGTACCTTGCTTGCTCATGCCCGGGGTCAGGATGGTGACCTTGATCGGGTCGAGGTACATGTGGTCGGCATCAATGTTCTTGAAACCGTGCCAGTTGTCGCTCGGCTTGAGCGGCCAGCAATCCGCACCGTCAATCGCTTCCGGTTGCCATACGTCGAAGAACCAGCCCTTGCTTTCTTCACGCAGCTTCTTCACTTCCTTGCGGAAGTTCAGGGCGCGCTCAACCGAGTTCTCGATCAGGCGACGACCAGCGTTACCCTTCATCATGGCGGCAGCCACTTCGGTCGAGGCAACGATACCGTATTGCGGCGAGGTCGAGGTGTGCATCATGAACGATTCGTTGAACGTTTCATGGTCCACTTCGCCCTTGATGTGAATCATCGAAGCTTGCGAGAAGGCAGCCAGCAGCTTGTGGGTCGACTGGGTTTCATAAACCACCTTGCCCGGAACGGTTTCACCGCTCATACCATACTTGCCCTTGTACATCGGGTGGAAGTTGGTGTACGGCACCCAGGCGCTGTCGAAGTGCATGTGCTTCACGTCGAGGGTCTTCTTGATCCACTCGGTGTTGTACAGCAGGCCGTCGTAGGTGGAGTTGGTCACCACGGCATAGGTCGGCCAGGTAGCATTCGGGGTTTCGGCGATCTTCTCTTCGATCACTTCGCGGGTGAATTCGCTCTTCGGGATGCCACCGAGGATACCGTAGGCGTTACGGGTCGGACGGAAGTAGATCGGGGTCACATTGCTCATCATCATCAGATGGGTGAGCGACTTGTGGCAGTTGCGGTCAACCATGATGGTCGAACCGGCCGGTGCCGCGAACATGCCGACGATCTTGTTGGCGGTCGAGGTACCGTTGGTCACGATGTAGCTGTTGGTCGCGTTGAAGACCTTGGCGATGTACTCTTCGGCTTCCTTGTGCGGGCCGGAGTGGTCCAGCAGGGAGCCCAGTTCCGGCATGGACACCGAAACGTCGGCCTTGAATACGTTCGGGCCGTAGAAATCATAGAACACGCTGCCGACCGGGCTCTTCAGGAAGGCCGAACCGCCCAGGTGACCCGGGGTGCAGAAGGTGTACTTGTTGGATTCAACGTACTTGAACAGTGCCTTGGTGAACGGCGGAACGATGTCGTCAACGTAGGCTTCGATACCTTGCTCGATGGTCACGAAGACATCTTCGGCCTGATCCATGTGGTATTCGAAGAAATTCAGGTTCAGACGCAGTTCGGTCAGCGACACGTCCAGAACGGTATTGTGGTTGGCGAAGCCGAACAGCGGCAGCTTTTCATTCAGATTGCTGATTTCGCTGCACAGGTCCAGACCGAAGTCATCCCAGTCAAACAGTACGGCTGCGATACGCGGGTTTTGCGCGATCAGCTTCAGCAAGTCTTCCTTGCTGTCCGGGTAAACCACCTCGTAGCCGGAATCTGCCATTACTGCGTGCAGTTCCTGCATCGGTTCGGTCTTGAACTGCGGTGCATCGTTACTCGTCAGAATCAGAATGGTTTTCATAGAAACTTCCCTTTCTTGGGGTTTACAGCCACCAGCCGGAGCCCTCCGGCTGGCGACAGATTCTTTGCCGGATCAGGCGTCGATCGCGGCGCCGGCAGCCTGACGGGCACCCATCTTGCGGGCGTAGAACATCAGGATGATCAGCGAAACAATGAAGGTGCCCATCAGCGGGGTAGCATCCGCACCGGCCAGACCGACCATGCAGAAACCGCTACCGACCACGCAGGCCACCAGGCTGACAGCACTCTTGGTGGTCATGCCTTCGAAACGGATCAGGTTGATGCAGCTGTAGAAGTACGGCAGCAGGGTCAGCAGCACGGCGATCGAGGTCAGCTGATTGAACAGACCGGAAGCATTGCCCGAACCAGCGAACAGGTTCAGCAGAATCAGCAGGACAGTCATCTTGATCGAAGCCAGCAGCAGACCGAAACGGGCCACGCCATGCTTGTCGGTCTTGCCGTAGATGGCCGGGAAGTTGCCGTCATTGGCAGCACGACGACCAGCTTCGCCTACCAGCATCATCCAGGAACCCAGCGAGGTGAAGCAGGCGAAAGCCGCAAACAGCGAAACCAGCGGTGCAGCCCAGCTACCGAACATGTGGCTGGTAGCCAGCGCGAACGGCGCACCTGCAGCAGCCATTTCCTTGGCCGGGAACATGCCGCTGATGGCTTGGGTCGAGGAGATGTACACCAGGCCGGCCAGACCGGTACCCAGCATGGTAGCCAGCGGCACGGTACGCTTCGGATTGTCGACCAGACCGGTGGACACGGAAGCGGACTCGACACCAACGAAGGCCCACAGGCACAGGATCACAGCGCTGACCATGGCGGAGCCATCGGTCTTGCCCGAGGTGTTCCAGTTGGCCATGTAGGTGTGCGCATCAAACCAGCCCCAGCCCACGGTCGCGGTCAGAACGACCGGGATCAGGATCAGGATCAGGCCGAACGAGGTCAGACGGCTGACCCAGGCACCACCCATCAGGTTGACGAAAGTGAAGATCCAGACGATGGCCACCGAGGCGATCGTTGCCGGCCACGGTTGGTTCAGGATCGGGAAGAAGGTCGACATGTAGGCAACACCGGTAATGGCGATGGCCAGGTTGCCGATCCAGTTGGCGTGGTAGTACAGCACGCCGGTCTGGAAACCGAAGGCCGGCGACACTTCACCGGCGTAAGCGATCGGACCACCCTGTTGCGGGTTGACCGTGCCCAGGCGGGCATAGACATACGCCAGGCACATGGCGCCAAACATACAAATAATCCAGCTCAGAATAGATACCGAGCCAATGCGAGCCAGGTTGGCTGGCAAGAGAGCGATACCGCTGCCCATCATGTTGCCGGCGACCACGCCGATGCAGGCGAGCAAACCGATTTTCTTAGGTGTCGTAGTCATAGTCTTCAAGTACCTCAGGGTTTAGGCTTGTCAGTACCGGTTCCCGGCGGGATGACCTGGTCTGTTGCCTTTTCTGTGTTTCTCACGAAAGAGATCAAGCTGCGGATACTGGCCTGGCCTTGCTGCGGTCGACCTGTATGTTTGCTTTTCATTCGAGGAGTGCTTACTTGAGCACGAGGCAAGTGTAGGACTAGTCCGAATAACAAAAAATTAACTAATAATGAATCTCTAATTAAGCGAAACTTACCCGGGCAAACGCCCCTTTCTCACTGCCTGCCTGCATTAGCCAAAGCCAAGAACCTCTTTTGCCATTCGCTCTTGCAGCGCAACAACACAAGACAAATCATTGTTTTATTGAAGATTTTTTGTTTTTACAAATATGACAAAAGCAACCATGACGTCTTTACAGGGATCGAAAGAGGGTTCTGGCAAGTGGGGGCGCCATCTATAGGGCATTGAAAATTCAAAGGGGATATGAGGTATGGGCTGAAAAACAAATGCGGATGGACTTGATCTGGAACAAACTTTTCGGGCAAGAAAAAACCCGCTTGTGGCGGGTTCATCTAGATCCAGTGGTCGATTGAGGTCGACCCTCCCTAAACCTGTAACGAGGTTAAGCAGTCTGGATGTTCGACGCTTGCTTGCCTTTCGGACCATTGACGATGTCAAAGCTTACACGTTGCCCTTCCTTCAGGGACTTGAAGCCTTGCATGTTGATGGCCGAGAAGTGGGCGAACAGATCTTCACCACCCTCATCCGGGGTAATAAAGCCGAAGCCCTTAGCGTCGTTGAACCATTTGACGATACCAGTTGCCATTTCACTTCCTTGCATAAACAGGCTGGTGAGGCCGAACAACAAAAGCTTAACTAATTCGCATAGATTTCAATTAAGCCAAGCACCTGAGTGCATTTCTACGCAACCATTGCCACAGCGTCAAGTCATAAGTAATCGAATTGAATGCACTTGAAAAAATTAATACTGGAACCAAAATTGTAGTAAGCAGCGATTTTGCCGAAAGCCGACATGTCTACGCAGTACAAGGAAGATGCCGAGAACCTGGCATCAACAGTGCGCACTACCCCGCCACCCATGTATAAGGTGTTGTTATTGAATGACGATTACACACCCATGGATTTTGTCGTACAGATTCTGCAGCGCTTCTTTCACAAGGATCGCGAGCAGGCGACCGTGATCATGCTTCAGGTACATACGCAGGGCCACGGCGTGTGTGGCATTTATACCAAAGATGTGGCTGCAACAAAGGTTGAGCAGGTGTTGCACTTCGCGAAAGTGCATCAGCATCCGCTCCAATGCGTGATGGAGGAAAACTGATGATTGCCCAAGAGCTTGAAGTGAGCCTGCATATGGCGTTTATGGATGCCAGACGCAAGCGGCATGAATTCATCAGCGTCGAACACCTGCTGCTGGCCATGATTGACAACCCGTCCGCCGCGGATGTTTTGCGAGCGTGCGGTGCCAATCTGGATCAGCTGAAGAAACAGCTGACTGATTTCATCGATGAACATACCCCGACCGTCCCTGGCGAATCCGAAGTGGAAACCCAGCCGACCCTCGGTTTTCAGCGCGTGATTCAGCGCGCGATCCTGCATGTCCAGTCGTCCGGCAAGAAGGAAGTCACCGGCGCGAATATCCTGGTCGCCATTTTTGGCGAAAAGGATTCGCATGCGGTGTACTACCTGCACCAGCAGGGCATTTCCCGTCTGGACGTGGTGAATTTCATTTCCCACGGCATCACCAAGCAGCGCTCGCAGCAACAGCCGTCCGAGTCGCGCAGTGAAGGCAGCGAGGCCGATGGTGAAGAGCAGTCTCCGTCCGCGGGCGGGGCGCTGGAAAACTACACCCTGAACCTCAATGCCCTGGCGCGCGACGGCAAGATCGACCCGCTGATCGGGCGCGAACAGGAACTGGAACGTACGGTGCAGACCCTGTGCCGTCGCCGCAAGAACAACCCCTTGCTGGTCGGTGAGGCCGGTGTGGGCAAAACCGCCATCGCCGAGGGGCTGGCACGCCGTATCGTCAACAAGGAGGTCCCGGAGGTACTGGAAGGCGCCACGGTCTACGCGCTGGACATGGGCGCCCTGCTGGCCGGCACCAAGTATCGTGGTGACTTCGAGCAGCGGCTCAAGGCGGTCATCAAGCAGCTGACGGATGATCCGCATGCCATCCTGTTCATTGACGAAATCCACACCCTGATCGGTGCGGGCGCGGCCTCCGGTGGCACGCTGGATGCGTCCAACCTGCTCAAGCCGGCACTGTCCAACGGGAATCTGCGGTGCATCGGGGCCACCACCTACAACGAGTTCCGCGGCATCTTCGAGAAGGACAACGCCCTGTCGCGTCGTTTCCAGAAGATCGACATTGCCGAGCCGACGGTCGAGCAGACGGTGGAAATTCTCAAGGGACTGAAGTCGCGCTTCGAGTCGCATCACGGCGTTCGCTATACCGCCGGTGCGCTGGCCACGGCAGCAGAGCTGTCGGCACGCTACATCAATGACCGCCATCTGCCGGACAAGGCGATTGACGTGATCGACGAGGCCGGGGCTGCGCAGAAGATCCTGCCCAAGTCGCGCCAGAAGAAGGTCATCAACAAGTCCGAGATCGAGGAAATCGTGGCCAAGATTGCCCGCATCCCGGCCAAGACGGTGTCGAGCAGCGACAAGAACGTGCTGCGTAACCTGGACCGCGACCTCAAGAACGTGGTGTTCGGTCAGGACAAGGCCATCGAAGCCCTGGCCACCGCCATCAAGATGTCGCGTTCCGGCCTGGGCAATCCGCAAAAGCCGATCGGTTCCTTCCTGTTCTCCGGTCCGACCGGGGTCGGCAAGACGGAAGTGGCCCGCCAGCTGGCCTATGCGCTCGGCGTCGAGCTGGTGCGCTTCGACATGTCCGAATACATGGAGCGTCATGCCGTTTCAAGACTGATCGGCGCGCCGCCGGGATATGTCGGCTTCGAACAGGGCGGACAGCTGACCGAATCGATCACCAAGCACCCCTATTCGGTGTTGCTGCTGGATGAAATTGAGAAGGCGCATCCGGACATCTACAACGTGCTGCTGCAGGTGATGGACCATGGCACGCTGACTGACAACAACGGTCGCAAAGCGGATTTCCGCAACGTGATCCTGATTCTGACCACCAATGCCGGGGCAGAATCGTTGTCCAAGCCGACCATGGGCTTTACCAACGAACGCGCCCTCGGCGACGAGATGGCCGACATCAAGCGGCTGTTCAGTCCCGAGTTCCGCAACCGGCTGGATGCCATCATCTCGTTCAGCACGCTGGACGAGCAGATCATCCTGCAGGTGGTGGACAAGTTCCTGATGCAGCTGGAACACCAGCTGGCCGACAAGCACGTCGAGATCCACTTCACCGACGAGCTGCGCAGCTACCTGGCCAAGCATGGCTTCGACCCGCAGATGGGCGCCCGCCCGATGGCCCGCCTGATCCAGGACACCATCCGCAAGGCGCTGGCCGACGAATTGCTGTTCGGCCGACTGGCCGATGGTGGCGAGGTGACGGTCAGCGTCAACGAAGAAGGCAAGGTCGAACTGCAATTCAAGGAAGAGAAGCTGGCCGAGGCGCTGTAAGCAGTCCGCAGCCAACTGAAAGCCGGTGGCATTCGCCACCGGCTTTTTCATGTCTTGTCTCAGCCGCGGGGATGGTGCTCGGCATGCAGTTGCCTGAGCCGCTCGCGCGCCACATGGGTATAGATCTGGGTGGAGGAGATGTCCGCATGACCCAGCAGCAGTTGCACCACGCGCAAGTCGGCACCGTGGTTGACCAGATGCGTGGCAAAGGCATGGCGCAACGTATGCGGGCTCAGCTTTGGCAAGCCCTGGCGCTCGGCATAGCGCACGATCAGGTACCAGGCCATCTGACGGGTCATCGGCCCCTTGAGACGGGTGATAAAGACCGCGTCGCATTGCACGCCGGACAGCAGATGGGGACGCGCCTCGCTCAGATAGCGCTGCAGCCACTCCACGGCGATTTCCCCCAGCGGCACCAGTCGCTCTTTGTTCCCCTTCCCGACCGTCTTGAGCACCCCGCTGACCAGATCGATCTGCTGCAGCGTCAGCCCGACCAGCTCCGAAACCCGCAGGCCGGTGGCATAGAGCACTTCAAACAGGCAGCGGTCACGCAGTCCAAGCAGGGTGCCGGTATCCGGTGCCGCCAGCAAGGCCTCGACATGGGCCTCGGACAGGGTCTTGGGCAGACGCAGACCCTGCTTGGGGGTCGCCATGCGAGCCACGGGATCATCGCCGCGCATGCCGTTCTGCTGCAGGTATTGATAGAAACGCTTGGCGGCACTGAGCAGTCTGGCGCGCGTCGCCGGTTTCTCCTGATCAGCGCACAACAGCAAGGCCGAAGCCAGGGCCTGGCCATCGGCCGTGACCAGATTGCCGCCCACCTGCTCCAGCCTGAGCGCCAGCTTGTTCAGGTCGCGCCGGTAGGCCGCCAGGGTGTTGCGCGACAGACCATCGCTGAGCCAGAGATGGTCCAGAAAGGTATCGAGTACATCAAGCACGTCGTTCATGAGCGAGCAACCACTCCTTGATACTGACCGTCTCCCGTCCCGCCGACTGATTGAAGCCCCCGCTGCCGCTTGCCGCGACCACCCGGTGACAGGGAATGACCAGCGGCAGCGGATTACGGCCACAGGCACCGCCGACGGCACGGGCCACACTGCCCAGTTCTTGCGCCAGGGCACCATAACTCAAGGTCTGCGCCAGCGGGATCGCGGCAATGCGCTGCCAGACGCGCCGCTGAAAATCACTGCCCTGGAGCAGGAAAGGCAGGGAGAAGACAAAGTGCGGATCCACCAGCCAGGCCTGCACCTGACGCACGGCCTCTTCCGCCAGCCCGCCGCGCTGCGGCGCCGACAAGGGATGATCGCCCGGCAGAAAACGGATACTTGCCAGGCGGTCTTCGTACGTCTCGATCGCGAGACAACCGAAGGGTACCGTGATCACCACCGACTCATTCATGTGCCAGTCCTTGTGATGTCCAGACGACAGGCAGAAAAAAAGCGCAAGGCGTAAGCCTTGCGCTTCATCATAGCGAAAACCCGGTCGATCAAGCTTCTTTCTTGAACGACAGCTTTTCCTTGATGCGTGCGGACTTGCCGGTACGACCGCGCAGGTAGTACAGCTTGGCGCGACGCACGTCACCACGGCGCTTCACTTCAATGGAAGCCACCAGCGGGGAGTAGGTCTGGAAGGTACGCTCAACGCCTTCACCAGCGGAAATCTTGCGCACGATGAACGAGCTGTTCAGACCGCGGTTCTTCTTGGCGATGACAACGCCTTCGTAAGCCTGCAGACGCTCACGGTTACCTTCCTTTACCTTGACCTGAACGACAACGGTGTCGCCCGGGTTGAAGGACGGGATGGTCTTGCCCAGACGGGCGATTTCTTCTTGTTCCAGAATTTGGATCAGATCCATGTTACAACTCCTGATTTTTTACGGAGGCTTGTTCCTGCTGATACTCAGCCAGCAGCCGAGACTCCTGTTTTGACAACTTGCGGGCGGCCAGCAAATCCGGGCGGCGAAGCCAGGTTCTGCCAAGCGCCTGCTTGAGCCGCCAGGCGGCAATCAGGGCATGATTACCGGACATCAAGACGTCCGGTACCCGCATGCCCCGGTATTCTTCCGGTCGGGTGTAGTGCGGGCAATCGAGCAGGCCGGTGGCGAAAGAATCTTCATCCGCCGACAGCGCATCATTGAGCGCACCGGGCAACTGACGGACCACCGAATCGACCAGCACCATGGCCGGCAGCTCGCCACCGGACAGGACATAATCGCCGATGGAGACTTCTTCATCGACCTGGCGTTCGATCAGGCGCTCGTCAATCCCTTCATAACGACCGCACAACAGGATCATGCCGGGACGCGCGGCCAGTTCGACCACCTTGTCGTGGTCAAGCCTGCGTCCCTGTGGCGACAAATACACCACATGGCTGTCGATACCCAGCGCCTGCTGACGGGCACGCGCGGCCTCGATGGCCATTTCCAGCGGTTCCGGCAACATCACCATGCCGGGACCTCCCCCATAGGGGCGGTCATCGACGCGACGGTAATTGTCGTCGGTAAAATCACGCGGATTCCAGGCCTTGAAGCCCCAGATGTCCTGCTGCAGAGCGCGACTGGTTATCCCGCTGGCGCAAATGGCATCGAACATCTCCGGGAACAGCGTGATGGCATCGATCTGCATCAGTAGTCGGCACCCCAGTCGACCACGATGAGGCCTGCCTCAAGGTCGACACGGTCAATCACCGCATCTACAAACGGGATCAGACGGCGTTTGGGGCCGTCATCTACCACCAGCACGTCATTGGCACCGGTTTCCATCAGTTCCGTCACACTGCCGAACGACTCGCCCTCAAGGTTGTTCACCTTCAGGCCGATCAGGTCGTTCCAGTAATACTCATCTTCCTCGGCTTCGGGAAGCTCACTGCGGGGAACGGCGATCTGCATGCCGCGCATGGCCTCGGCCACATCGCGATCAGTCACCCCTTCCAGCTGTGCCACCAACGCCTTGGGCTGGACCTGCCCGTCGACGAAGTTGTACGGCTTCCAGTCGCCATTCCTGCCCAACCACCACACCGGGTAATCGAACAGGCTGTCGACGAATTCGGTATCGGCGTGCACCTTGATACCGCCACGCACGCCAAAGGCGCCGCGCACAAAACCCATGATGACCAGATCGTTGTCGCGCATGCGCCCTGCTTCCGTATTCGGGATCAGAAGATCGATCAGGCTGCTGCCTGTTCTTTCAGCAGACGGGCAACGCTATCGGATACTTGCGCGCCAACGCCGATCCAGTAGTTCACACGGTCCATGGTGAAACGTGCGCGTTCTTCCTTCTCGTTGGCAACCGGATTGTAGAAACCCAGGCGCTCGATGAAGCGACCGTCACGACGATTGCGGGAATCGGTCACAACGATGTTGTAGAACGGACGGTTCTTGGAGCCGCCACGAGCCAAACGAATGACTACCATTGTCGATGTCCTTAATGAAAACGGATCAATAGAAAAGCCCATGATTCTAGGTCAGTTTTCCCTTATCTGGCAAGCGCTTATTCTGTCAAGCCTGCCAACGGGCCTGTCCGGGGGCGGAAAACCCGACACTCTGCGCGGTTCAGAGCGCCCGGGTCACGTTGGTCAGCGAGCTGTCTTCCGGGTGTGGTTCCACGCTGAAACCCAGCTTGCGCATCAGTTTCAGCATGCCCTTGTTGCTGGCCAGCACCTCGCCGCGCATGACCTTGAGGCCCTGCTCGCGCGCCGCGTCGAACAAGGCATTCATCAGCAAGGCACCAATGCCGTGCCCCTGCCAGTGATCGGCCACCTCGAGCGCAAACTCGCAGCCTTCGTTATCCGGATCAGTAATGAAGCGCGCCACAGCCAGTTGCTCCTCCGCCCCCTGGCCGTCATCACGCACCAGTGCCAGCGCCATTTCCCGGTCGTAATCGAGCTGAGTAAAGCGCACCAACATGGTCTGCGACAGCTGCTTGATGCTGGACATATAGCGGTTATAGCGGCTCTCTTCCGACAAATTGCGCACGAAGGCCTGCTGCATCTCGGCATCCTCCGGCCGCACCGGGCGGATGGTCACCGGGGTGCCATCGGCCAGCTGCGCCTGGCGGATCTGCCGCGTCGGGTACGGCATGATGGCCATGTGGCTGTAACGCTTGCGGTCTTCACGCACGGCGGCCACCACGATGCGCGCATCCAGCGCAATGACCCCCAGGTCATCGGCCACCAGCGGGTTGATATCCAGCTCGCGCACCTGCGGCAGCTCGCATACCAGCTCGGAGACGTGCAACAGCACCTGCGCCAGCTGATCGCGGTCCACCGGCGGCATGTTCTTGAAGGCCCCCAGCAACTGACCGATGCGCGTCTTGTCGATCATGCGGTTGACCAGATAGTCATTCAGTGGCGGCAGGGCCAGCGCCCGGTCGTTCATGACCTCAACGGCAATGCCGCCGGCACCGAACGTCATCACCGGACCGAACTGGGCATCATGACTGACGCCGACCATGGTCTCGCGGGCAAAACGCCGGCGACGCATGGGCTGCACGGAAATCCCGTCGATGCGGGCATCGGGACGCGCCGAGCGGGTGCGGTCGATGATGCCGACAAAGGCCGCCCGCAGCGTGGCCTCATTGGTGATATTCAGCTCCACACCGCCGACATCCGACTTGTAGAAGATGTCCGGCGAATCGATTTTCAGCACCACCGGATAGCCGATTTCCGCCGCACAGGCCACCGCTTCGTCTTCCGTACGCGCCAGCAGGGTCTGATTGACCGGCACATGAAAGGCCGCCAGCACCTGCTTGGACTCATACTCGGAGAGCAGGGTACGGCCATCAGCCAGCGCCAGATTGATCACGGCCCGCGCCGTGGTGACATCCGGCGCCTCACGCTTGCCCTCCAGCGGCCCCGGCGTCTGCAGCAGCATTTTCTGGTTCTGATGGTAATTGGCCAGATTGCGGAATACCTCGATGGCGTACTCCGGCGCACGGAAGTGGGCGCACTTGGCCTTGCTGAACAGCTCGCGGCTTTCGGCCACCTTGGCCTCGCCGAGCCAGGACAGGAAGATCGGCTTGCTGGCCTCGCGCTGCAGGCCGATCATCAGTTGGGCCGTGGTCAGCTGATCGGTACCCGCCTGCGGGGTAAAGAGCACCAGCACGCCATCGACATTGGCATCATCGAGACAGGCTTTGACCGCGGTGCGAAAGCGCATCGGACTGGCATCGCCGATGATGTCGAGCGGATTGCCGCCGGACCAGTTACGCGGCAGCACCTGATTGAGCAGCGCCAGGGTCTCCGGTGTCAGTTGGGCCAGTTCGACGCCGTAACTGGCGACACTGTCGGCGGCCAGCACTCCCGGACCGATACCGTTGGTCACGATCGCCAGACGATTGCCCTGTACACGGAAATTGGCTGCCAGCACCTTGGCGGCAGTAAACAGCTGGGCAATGGTATCGACGCGCAGCACCCCGGCGCGCGACAGGGCGGCATCAAAGACATCGGCGCTGGCGATCAGATTGCTCGAATGCGTCAGGCCGGTTACCCCGTCTTCGTAGCGGCCGGACTTGATCACCACCACCGGCTTGGTTCGGGCCGCCGCCCGCAGGGCGCTCATGAAACGACGCGCATCATGAATGTGGTGCACGTGCAACAAAATACCCTGCGTAAAGTTGTCGGCCACCAAATAATCGAGAATTTCACCAAAGTCGACGTCGACCGCCTCCCCCACCGACACCACGCTGGAGAAGCCGATCCCCTTGCTGTCCGCCCAGTCGAGCATGGCGGTACACAGCGCACTCGACTGCGATACCAGCGCCAGATTGCCCGGGCGCACCTTACTGGTGTAATTGCTGGCATTGAAGCCGGCCACCGGGCGCATCAGTCCCAGCACATTGGGACCCAGCACCCGGATGCCGTAATGCCGCGCAATGCCGACCGACTCATTGAGAATTTCCCGCTCCAGCTGCTCGGCGTCCGAGAACTCCTTGGCCAGAAGGACCGCCTTGATCCCCTTTTTGCCACAATCGCGCATGATCGCCGGCAGGGTACGCAGCGCCGTGGTCACCACCGCCATGTCCAGCGGTGCTTCGATCTGACGCACGGACTGGTGTGCCGGCACGCCGCCGACCACCTTGTGATTGAGGTTGACCGGGAACAATTTGCCCTGAAAGTTGCCTGTCAGAAGATTGGCGAACACAGCCTGGCCAATGGAGCCCGGCGTATCGCTCGCGCCCACGACGGCGACGTTGCGAGGCGAAAACAAGGAGGTCAGATAATGCGGTTTCATCGGCGTCATCCACATTCGCATGCAATGCACGGCCAGCCTGCAGGATGGCAACTGGCCACTTTATTCGACAAGAATATCACCGCCCTCTGATTCAGTATCGTCCGACAGTCAAATCAGCGGCAAAGTGGCAATCCGGTCACAGACTTGATAACCTACGCTATTGGCCCAAACCTGCCCAAGTTGTCAGGAAGAGATGAAAGTATCATGACGAAACGTGTCGTCACCCTAGCCCACTATTACACCCAGCCCGAAGTCCAGCAGATGGCCGACAAGGTCGGCGACAGTCTGGAGCTCTCGCTGTACGCCCGTGAAGCGCAGGCGGACATCATCGTGTTTGCCGGCGTGCGCTTCATGGCGGAAACCGCCAAGATCCTCAACCCGAATGCACGGGTCATCCTGCCGGATGCCGGTTCCACCTGTTCGCTGGTCACCCAGACCGATGTCAGTGCCCTGGCCAAGTGGCGCAACAGCTACCCGGACCATGTCCATGTGTCGTACATCAACTCCAGCGCCGAACACAAGGCGCTGTCCGACTGGATTGTCACCAGCCGCAACGTGGATGACGTGATTGCCGACCTTTACAGTCAGGGCAAGAAGGTCATCTTCTCGCCGGACCGCAACATGGGCGCCTACCTGAACTTCCAGTATGGCTACGATATGCCGCTGTGGTCGGCCGTGTGCGAAGTCCACGACAAGTTCAATGAAACCGCACTCAACGAAGCCATCAGCGCGGTGGACGCGGCCCACCTGATCGCCCACCCGGAAAGCCCGCTGCCGGTCCTGCAGCGCGCCGAATACGTCGGATCGACCTCCGGCATGCTCAATTGGGTGAAAAACTATCAGGGCGATGCCAAGGACGTGATCTTCGTCGCCACCGAAGACGGCATCCTGTACAACATGCGGCTGGCCCGTCCGGATCTCGACCTGCGCCAGGCGCCGATCTATGCCGGCTGCCAGTGCAACTCCTGTCCGTACATGAAGCTCAACAGCGTCGAGGCAGTCAAACGCGCCCAGGATGGCATCGGTCTGGAAATCGACTATCTCAGCGAGGCGCAGATGGACGCCGCCCGCGTACCGATCGAACGCATGCTGGCCTTCAGCCAGCGCTACCTGGCCTGACCCGAAACCCGCCCCGTGGCGGGTTTTTGCATCACACGGCCATGATCCGACGGTTTTCTTACCCCCGTCCGGAGCGATACAATCAGCGGGTCTCCCGAGGAAATACGGCATGAAGTTTCTGATCAGCAATGACGATGGTTATCTCGCGCCGGGCATCCACGCCCTGGCCGAGACACTGGCACACTACGGCGAAGTGGTCGTCGTCGCCCCGGAACGCAACCGCTCCGGCGCCAGCAATTCGCTCACGCTGGATCGACCGCTGTCGGTACGCAAGGCATCCAACGGCTTCTTCTTCGTCAACGGCACCCCGACCGATTGCGTGCACCTGGCGGTGACCGGCCTGCTCGACTTCCGCCCCGACATGGTCATCTCCGGCATCAACCACGGTGCCAACATGGGTGATGACACGCTCTACTCCGGCACGGTGGCCGCCGCCACCGAAGGCTACCTGCTGGGCATTCCGTCGATCGCGGTCTCGCTGGCCAGCCATGCCACCGACAACATGCCGACCGCCTGCCAGGCCGTCGGGCGCCTGATCGAGCGCTGCCTGCAGCAGCCTTTCGGCCAACCAGTCCTGCTCAACGTCAATGTACCGGACGTCCTGCCCGAACAGCTCGGCGGCCTGAGCATCACCCGCCTCGGCCGCCGTCATATGGCCGAACCGGTGATCAAGACCGACACGCCGCGCGGAGAAACCGTATACTGGGTCGGCCCGCCCGGCAGCGTTCAGGACGCCGGAGCCGGCACCGACTTTCACGCCATCGCCAATCGCCGGATTTCGGTCACCCCACTGATGATCGATCTGACGGCCTATGACCAACTGGACGGGATCAATACATGGCTATGCAGCTGACTTCGCAGCGTCAGGATTACGGCATGCTGTCCGACCGGACACGCATGCGCATGGTCGAACGACTGCGCCAGGCGGGCATCCGCGACGAGCGGGTGCTGGCGGCCATGTACGAAGTTCAACGCCACCTGTTTGTCGACCAGGCCCTGGCCACCCGCGCCTACGATGATGTCTCGCTGCCTATCGGCATGCAGCAGACCATCTCCCAGCCCCTGACGGTGGCCCGCATGTCCGAACTGCTGTTTGCCGACCGCCCGATGGGCAAGGTTCTGGAGATCGGCACCGGCTGCGGTTATCAAACCGCTGTGCTACTCAAAATGGGTGCAACAGTATTTTCGATTGAACGTATCGGCGCGCTGCTGGACAAAGCCAGAAAGAACCTGCGCGCAGCCAAGCTGGTCCATGCCCGTCTGGTCCACGGAGACGGCCACTTCGGTCTGCCCGAGGCAGCTCCGTTTGACGGCATCATCATGACCGCGGCGGCCAAGGCCGTGCCGGAGGCACTGATCAGCCAGCTGGCCGAGGGCGGGCGCCTGATCATGCCGCTCGGCGACGGTGAACAGCACCTGTGGCACATCGAGAAGACCGCCAAGGGTTTGCAGAAGACCAAGCTGGATGCGGTGAAATTCGTTCCGCTGCTCCCGGGACGCGACTGACGCGTTTTAAACAGTCATGAATAGAGCAAAAATACCACAACGGTATTGTTTGACAATTTACAATTCATATCCGTTAGCATATAAAAAACCAGAATGATGATTTTGCCATCCCGTCGTACCAGTCTGCTGACTACCCTGGCCCTTGTCGGGCTGTGTGGTTGCAGCAGTTTTGTCCAGCAACCGGCTCCGGTCGAATCCGGCAGCACGGCTTCGCCGACCACGGTACGCAGCACGGCGCCAAACAGCGTTTCGCGCAGTGTGGATAGTGCGCAAACCACGCCCTACAAGGCCGATGCGCCGATGGGCAGTGCCGGCCCGGCATCCGCCAGACCGGTCGCGGTGAGCGCCGATGATGGCAAGACACACGTGGTGGCACCGGGCGAGAACCTGTTCCGGATCTCGCTGGCTCATGGGCTGAAGTATCAACAGGTTGCCACCTGGAACAATCTGCCGGACTTCAGCATCAAGGTCGGGCAGGTGCTGCGACTGACGCCTCCCGGCAGCGAAACGCCGGCGCCAAAGGCCAGTACGCCGCCAGCAACACAAATTAACGGATCTGTCAGACAGTCCCCCGTCAAGACATATCCGAAGGCTTTGAAGTTGGCATATTCTGATGCTGCTCTGCATGCAATTGGTGCAGAAAGCGAAGGCAGCAACCAGACCGCCAGCAAGAGCAGCAAACCGGCAGCCAGTGCGCCTGCCGTGGCCTCTGCCCCTGTGGCCGGCCCGACAGCGCCCGATCATGCGGCATCCGCCCCGGCGGCAAGTGCGGGCGATGACAATGTCGGCTGGATCTGGCCGGTGAATGGCAAGTTGTTGCGCGGTTTCTCCGACAACAACAAGGGTATCGACCTGGGTGGTCGCATGGGACAGGCTGTCCTGGCGGCCGGTGACGGCAAGGTGGTGTACAGCGGTAATGGACTGAGAGGTTACGGCAAACTCATCATCATCAAACATAACAAGACATTTCTATCGGCCTACGCTCACAACAGCCAGCTACTGGTCAAGGAAGGCCAGGCCGTAAAGAAAGGACAAAAAATTGCCGAAATGGGTAATACGGATGCAGATCAGGTCAAGCTGCATTTCGAGATCCGCAAATTCGGCAAGCCGGTTGATCCGACGCAGTACCTGAACAGCAAACCCTGAACGGGGGCTATCCCCAGCCAGGGTCATCTCTAGGCGGGGGAAGCATGAATAACGAACTCGATCTCCTCGAAGACGAGGAAACAGTAGAAGATGCGGGCGCCGAGGAAGCTGTAGCTGAACAAGCTGAAAGCGAAGAAGGATCCGAGGCGCCACTGGCCCACGACGAAACCGCCGATGTCACCCAGATTTATCTCAACGACATCGGCAACAACGCCCTCCTGACACCCAAAGAAGAACTGGAACTGGCCCGCCGTGTTGTACAAGGCGAGTTTGAAGCCCGGCAAAAGATGATCGAACACAACCTGCGTCTGGTTGTGAACATCGCCAAGCACTACATCAACCGGGGTCTTGCCCTGCTCGATCTGATCGAGGAAGGCAATATCGGCCTGATGCACGCCCTGGAAAAATTTGATCCCGAACGTGGTTTCCGTTTCTCGACCTACGCTACCTGGTGGATCCGTCAAAGCATCGAACGCGCCATCATGAACCAGTCGCGCACCATCCGGCTGCCGGTTCATGTCATCAAGGAACTCAACGTCTACCTGCGTGCGTCGCGCCATCTGGAGAGCCAGGTCGGGCGCGAGCCAACCCTGGAGGAGATCGCCCATCTGGTCGATCGCCCGGTCAGCGATGTGCGCCGCGTGATGAACCTCAATGAGCGCATGGCCTCGCTGGATGCACCGCTGGATATCGATCCGATGCTGTCGATCGGCGAGTCCATCCCGGACGAACAGCATGAAGAGCCGGAAATGCAGCTGCATAACACCCAGCTGGAGCGCTTTGTGCACGAGTGGATGGCGCAGCTCAACGAAAAACAGCGCATGGTGATCGAAAGACGTTATGGCCTCAACGGCCATGAGATCTGTACGCTGGAAGAACTGGCTGCTGCGCTGAACCTGACACGGGAACGTGTGCGCCAGATTCAGATCGAGGGCCTGGAACAACTGCGACGCATCCTGCGCCGCAAAGGCATCTCGAAAGACTTTTTGCTCTGACAAGCCCGGATCAATCGTTGGCGCCGACCATCGTCTCAAGCGGGGTCGGCGTTTTTCATTCCCCTGCCCCGGGTGAAACCAGCGCTTGCGGCGGCCCGCCCAGCACCTTGTACAGCAGCGCCAGATGGCTGGCACGCGCATGCAGCAGATCGACCTGCGCCGAAGCCAGCTGCAAGCCCTGCAAACGCACCAGCAAACGCTCGGTCTGTGCACTGGCGCCGGCAGAGACCGCCAGCTCGGCTCGACGCTCCTGCTGGCGCTGCAGCGCCAGCCGAGCCTCGACCCGCTGCACATCCTGTTCAAGCAACGGCTGATGACGCAGGGCCAGCGCCAGTTCGCGCAAGGCCCGTCGCAGGGTTTGCTCATAGGCCAGTGTGGCCTGCTCCCACGCCAGGCGAAGTTGCTCGCGCTGAATCCCCATGCCCGACCAGTCCAGAAATGGCAATCCCAGCTGCAGAACCCCACCGGCCGCGCTCTGAGCCAGCAAGCCTTTCAGGGTCGGACTGGCTGCGCCCAGCGTGGCGGACAGGGTGACGGTCGGCATCAGGGCCTGACGCGCCTGCACCAGCTTTGCCCAGGCCGCCGCAACACGGGCGGACTGAGCCGCCACATCCGGCCGGCGAGCCAGCACCGCGGCAGGCTGATCCGCCGGCAGCGCCGGCCACTGCGCCGGCAAGGTATCCGCCCCCGGCAAATCAGACAGTCCAGGCCGGTCGAGCAGCGCGGCCAGCCGCTCGGCGGCCTGCTCGACCTGATGACTCAGCTGCGACTGCCGTTCCCGGGCCTGCAGCCAGGCCATCTCGCTCTCATGCCGCTGACGCGGTGCCAGACTGCCATGCCGTACAGCCAGCTGATCGAGCTCGCGCAAGGCCTGACGGACCTCGACCACCTGCCCGGCCAACACCTGTTGCCGGCGCAGGGCCACCCAGTCCCAGTAGCGCATGGCCACCTCCGCCTGCAGCGACAGCCACAGGGCCTGCCGGTCGAGCTCAGCCGCTTCGACGGCATGCGCTTCTGCCTGCTTGCCCAGACGCAGGCGCTGCCAGACATCCAGCTCATAGCCCACGGCCAGATCCAGAGTGTGGCCATGGCGCAGCTCACCGCCGTCCAGTGACTGGCCGACATCCGCCGACATCCTGCCCCGGGGCCGCCAGTCCCCCTCGGCGAGCGACTGCCGCTGGCGGGCAATCAGGCGGGCTTTCTGGGCCAGCTCCAGATTGCAGCGGCCGGCTTCCGCCAGATAGCCGAGCAGGCGCGGATCGGCAAAGCCCTGCCACCATGCCAGCGTTTGTTCTGACCGGGTATCGCACACCGTCACGGCGGGCGGCGGACTCATGGCACAGCCGACACACCCCAGTGCCAGCAAGCCTGACAGCCATGCTTTCATGTTTTCACTCCCTGGCCAGTGCCACGACGGGATCCAGTCTGGCCGCCTTGCGCGCGGGGAAATAACCGAACCCGACACCGACCAGCATCGAGCAGCCAAGTGCCACCACCACCGAGGGCCAGGAGTAGCGCAACTGGATGCTGTCACTCAGCAACGGGAACACCAGACCAAACGCCAGGGCAAGGCCGATGCCGACCATGCCCCCGAGCAGGCACACCATGACCGCCTCAATCAGAAACTGCAGCAGCACATCGCGCTGACGGGCGCCGACGGCCATGCGGATGCCGATTTCACGCGTGCGCTCGGCCACGGACACCAGCATGATGTTCATCACCCCGATGCCGCCCACCAGCAGGGCAATCAGCGCCACCACCGACAACTGCAGCGACATGGTGTCATTGACGCGCTTCATCGACTGATAGATGGCATCGAGGTTGCTGGTAAAGAAATCCTTGCGGCCATGCAGGCGCGTCAGCTGGCGGGTGACCTGAGCCTCGGCCAATGCCATCGGGACACCATCGCGGATGCGCACGATCAGCATGTCGAAGTGGGCATAGCCGAACAGACGGCTGGCCGCCGTGCTGTAGGGGGTCCAGACCAGCAACTGGCTGGATCCCTCGTTGTAGCGGTCGCGATCGGTGACACCGATCACCGTCGCCGGCAGCGGCCCCAGCTGCACCACCTCGCCCAGCACCTCGCGCCGATCACCGAACAATTTGCGCCGGGTATTCGGGTCCAGCACCACCACCTGGTTTTGCTGGCGGATATCCTCCGCGCTGATCCCGCGCCCTTCGACCACTTGCCGCCCCATCACGCGGAACACATCCGCGCCCCCGCCAAACACCTGGACATCGGCATCGGCGTGACGCCACTGGGCACGCATCTTCGCGCCGCCCAGCGGCGACACGCTGTCGACATAGGAGGCGGCCGACAAGGCAGACAAATCCTCCGGTCCCAGCGTGTCGATCGATGACGCCCTGTCATCCGCCCAGTCGCTGCCACGGTAGACGTAGATGGCATTGGTCCCGATCTGGCGGATATCCTTGAGCACCGCATCGCTGGCCCCCTGTCCCAGGGCCACCACCGTAACGACCGCCGCGATACCGATCATGATGCCCAGCATGGTCAGACAGGTGCGCAGTCGATTGGCTCGCAGGGCAAACAGGGCCATGTTGAATGCATCGGCGAGATGGCCTGCACGGCGCGCCGGTGGGGCTGGCCGCTCCGGGCAGGATACGGTGGCCTGCGCGCCGGCACCGGCCGGGCCGCTGCCTCGCTGATCACGCACCACCCGGCCATCCGACAATTCGATGATGCGGCAGGCCTGGGCGGCAATCGACGGGTCGTGTGTCACGATGATGATGGTGTGACCGGCCTGATGGAGCTGATGCAGGATCGCCATCACCTCGCGCCCGCTCTGACTGTCCAGCGCCCCGGTCGGCTCATCGGCCAGAATCACCTCGCCGCCATTCATCAGCGCCCGGGCGATGCTGACCCGCTGCTGCTGCCCGCCCGACAGCAGGCATCCAGGTTTGTCGGCATGGGTCGACAGGCCCAGCCTCCCGAGCAAGGCCAGCGCCCGCTGCCGGCGTGGTGTCTGTCCCAGACCCGCATAGATGGCCGGCATGGCGACATTGTCGGCGGCATCCAGATGCGGCAACAGATGGTAGCGCTGAAAGACAAAACCAAAGCGCTCGCGCCGCAAGGCGGCCAGTGCATCGCTGTCTAGCCGCGCGGTATCCCGGCCGGCAACCCGGTAGCAACCACGGCTGGGCCGGTCCAGGCAGCCGAGCAGATTCATCAGGGTGGACTTGCCCGACCCCGAGGCGCCGATGATGGCGACCATGTCGCCGGCCTCGATCTGCAGGCTGACCTCATCCAGCACCGCCACCTCGCCGGCCGGCGAGGCAAAGTGGCGCGAAACGCGCTCCAGCCAGAGCAGGGGCTCAGCCATGACGCCCCTCCTGCAACGGCAGCCGCGCATCACTGATCACCACCTGCTCACCGGGCTGCAGTCCCTCCAGTACCTCCGCCTGGGTACGTCCACGCAAGCCGATGCGTACCCGCTGCGGACGAACGCTGCCATCCTTGCCCAGCACCCGTACCGAGTGCCAGTTGCCCTCTTCGGCCTCATCGTCCAGGGCCATCAGCGGGACGGCCACCACCTGGCGTGCCTCGGCCAACACGATGCTGACCTGAGCCGTCATCTCGGTTCGCAGCTGCTGCGGATTATCGACATCAAACTGCACATAAAAGTACAGCGCGTTATTGATGCGCTGCGGCGTCGGCAGCACTTCACCCACCCGGCCCTCATAGCGCTGAGCCGGATGACCCAGCAGCGAAAACCAGGCCTTCTGTCCCGGGTGAATGCGCAGGATATCGGCCTCGGAGACATTGGCCCTGACGCGGAGACGGGACAGATCCCCCAGCTTGAGAATGGTCGGCGCCTGCTGTGCCGCAATCACCGTCTGCCCTTCACGGGTTTCGATCGCCAGCACCTCGCCATCCATGGGCGCCTCAATGCGGGTATAGGCCAATCGGGTACGCTGCTGCTCAACCATCAGTCCGGCACGGCGGATGCGCGCCCTGACCCCCGCCAGATCCGCCGCGAGCTGCGCCCGCTGGCTATGCGCCTGCTGCAGCTCGCGCTCCGCGCTGACCCCGCCGGCATGTAACTGTTGCTGACGATGCAGCTCACGGTCGGCATAGTGGTAACGCACGCTCAGCCCGCGCGCCTCGGACTGCAACACGGCCAGCTCCGCCAGGGCGATCTGCAGCTCGCTCCGGGCCAGGCGCGGATCAATCTCGGCCAGCAGCTGGCCTTTGCGCACCCGCTGACCGGCGACCACATACAGATGCTTCAGTTGCCCGCTGACCTGGGCGCCCACATCGACGGTCCGGATCGGTTGTAATTGGCCACTGGCTTGCACCGCGCTGACAATGTCGCTGCGCACGATGGTCTCGGTCAGTGGTGCCGGCGCCGGGCTACGGACGGTTCTGTGCCACAACCACCAGGCCCCGGAGCTGCACAATGCCGACAGCAGGATAATCCATCCAATACGCTTCATCCTGCTGGCTTTTCGCCAAAACGCAACCATTCTATATTTCATGTATATGTCATGCTCGCAGCAATGGGCAACGGGCACTCAGACACAGGCATCAGGCAGATAGTTCTTTACTGGACGCCGCCAATTCCCCGCCATATCGCCGCCACTTTCCCGGCAAAGCTGATTCAGCCAATGCTTTCTTGTTATTGATTTCCGGGGGAATTTCGACCAATATTTATTGAAAATACATATGCTCGCGCACAAGAGCGACAGAGGGGAGATCGTGTTTACCTGGTTGAAGACCCAATGGCACCGTACCGGTCTGACGGCGTATGTCACCCACCCGGACTGTCTCCAGCACAATATGGGCGTGGGTCACCCCGAATGTCCGGAGCGCCTGATCGCCATCCGTGATCAACTGATGGCCTCCCAGATCTTCGACACCCTGCAGGAAGTCGAAGCCCCCGAAGTGACCGAACAACAACTGGCGCGCATCCATCCGCCGCGCTATGTGGAATACATTGAAGCCAGTGTGCCGACCGTCGGCACCTTCCGTGTCGATCCGGATACCGCCATGTCACCCGGGACACTGAAAGCGGCGCGCCGGGCCGCCGGAGCCGTGGTCAAGGCTGTCGATCTGGTGTGTGAAGAGAAGGTACCGAACGCTTTCTGTGCCATCCGCCCGCCGGGACACCATGCGGAAAGCGCCAAATCCATGGGCTTCTGTTTTTTCAACAATATTGCCATCGGTGTCGCGCACGCCCTGTCGGCCTACAAGCTGGAGCGCGTGGCCATCATTGATTTCGATGTCCATCACGGCAATGGCACGGAAGAAATTTTCCACAACGATCCGCGCGTGATGATGGTGTCGATTTTCCAGCACCCCTTCTACCCCTACTGTGGCGACAAGCCACAGGGCCCCAACATGCACAATGTGCCGCTGCGCGCTGGCAGCAGCGGCGCCGCCTTCCGTGAGGTGGTGGAGAATGTCTGGCTGCCTGAGCTGCACAACTTCCAGCCCGAGATGATCTTCATTTCAGCCGGTTTCGATGCCCATCGCGAAGACGATATGGGCTCGCTCGGCCTGGTCGAAGCCGATTACGAATGGGTGACGCGGCATCTGGTGCAGATTGCCGACCTGTACTGTCAGGGAAGGATTGTGTCGGTTCTGGAAGGCGGCTATGACCTCTCCTCGCTCGGACGCAGCGTGACCGCTCACATTCGCGTGCTGTCGGACGGTTAAGTCTCACCAGGCAACAAGACGGCCAGCTGCCGTGCCGCACGTTCAAGCTGGCGTCGGCTCACGGCGGCCCCCAAGGCCAGCCGCACCCCCTCTGGCGCCGCTCTTCCCACCGCCAGGTCCTGCCCATCCACCAACCAGATTCCCGCCTCGCGCAATCGGGAAATCAGTGCCGTCGAATGGCCCTCGACGGGCAGCCAGCGGTGGGGACAATGGCAGACTGGCCTGTTGGCCAGACCGAGCGCACGATCCAGCAATCGATGCCGTGCGGCCAGCTCCTGGCGCTGCCAGTTCAGCCGACGGCTTGCTTCACCAGTACGAATCAGCCGGCAGCCAAGCGCAAGCATCAGGGGACTGAGCTGCCAACCGGTAAGGTGCAAGGCATCCTCGGCACGCGGTGCCAGCGTGGGCGGTGCAGCCAGCATGCCCAGACGCAATCCGGGGGCCACGGTTTTGGACAGGGAGGTCAGATAAAGAGTACGCTCCGGGGCCAACATGGCCAGTGGCGGCAAGCGCGTTGCTGTCAGCAGTCCATAGACATCCTCTTCAATCAGCGTCACCCCGCGGCGCCGGGCCACCTCAACTAGCGCCAGACGACGAGCCAGCCCCATCGTCGCCCCTGTCGGATTTTGCAGGTTCGACGACACAATCGCCACGCGCACGCCACGCTGCGCCACGGTATCCAGGCTGTCCGGCCGCACGCCCTCGGCATCCATCGCCAAACCATGCAACTGCAGTCCCCGCATGGCAGCCAGCGCCTGTACCCCCGGGTAGGTCAGACACTCCACCGCCACGTCACGTCCGCCATGCGCCATGGCCAATGCCTGATCCAGCGCATGTTGTGCGCCAGCGCACAGCAGGATGGCAAACTGCCCGGTGTCCAGGCCGCACAACCCCAGCCAGTCGGCCACATCCGCCTGCGCGTCCAGCCACTCGCTCGCCGTGCAGTATCGCATCCACGCTTCGGCCCCCTGCTCCTGCAACATGGCCATCAACATCTTCTCGACGGTCCGATCCCGCAGATCCTGCGCCGGTACGTTGCTGGACAAATCGATGCGTTCGTCAGTCAAGTCACGCTGAGGCGCGAACAGACCAGAGGCAAGCACCCGATCCCGGACAACGGTGCCGCGCCGCCCCTGGCCGACAATCAACCCGCGCTGTTCAGCGAGGCCATAGGCACGCGTCACCGTGCTGAGATGGATACCTAGCAAATCCGCCAGCAACCGTTGCGGTGGCAACACCTCTCCCGCCTGCAATCGCCCGGCGCGGATGTCATGGCGGATGGCCTCTGCTATCTGCAAAAACATCGGCCCTTGTCCGGGACGCAAACGTGGCAGCCAGTTTGTCATGAAGACAATCCTGTCAGAAATGAAGACATACTAAGCCTATCTGCAAACAGAGAAGGACTGGAGATGAAAACCATCGGACTAATCGGCGGCATGAGCTGGGAGTCCTCAGCCCATTATTACCAACTGATCAACCAGTCCGTGAAGGCCAGACTGGGCGGTCAGCACAATGCACGCAGCCTGCTGCTGACCGTGGATTTTGCCGAGATTGAAACCCTGCAGGTACAGGGTGACTGGCAGGCGCTGGCGGACAAGATGGCCTGCGCCGCACGCCAGCTGGCGGCCGGGGGCGCAGATGGCATCGTGCTGTGTACCAACACCATGCACAAACTGGCTCCGGTCATTGAGGCAGCCAGTCCCCTGCCTTTGCTGCACATCGCCGATGCCACTGGCAAAGCACTGCGCCAGGCCGGTATCGACAAGGTCGGGCTGCTGGGAACGCGCTATACCATGGAGCAGGACTTTTATCGCCAGCGACTGACATCAGGGCACGGGATCGATGTACTGATACCCCAGGTACACGACCGCGAAGACGTGCACCGCATTATCTATGAGGAACTTTGCCAGGGGATTTTGCGTGAGGACTCACGCCAGCTGTATGGCCAAATCATGGCCCGCCTGCAACAACAAGGGGCACAGGCCATTGTGCTGGGCTGTACGGAAATCGGCCTGCTGATCAAGCAGGCCGACTCGGCATTACCCGTATTTGATACCACCGTCCTGCACGCCGAGGCAGCCGTCGAGTGGGCACTGGCGACGTGATTACTGATGCGGATCGGCCGGCGCCCGGGCCTTTTCGCCGATCTTCTTTTCCTGGCGGGTCAGCAGCTTGAGCAGATTGTCGCGGTGGCGGTAGAACACCAGCAGCCCGATCACCAGGGTGATACCCATTTCCGGCGTGCCACGCGGCATGAGGAAGGTGGCGAACAGCGGGGACAGGCCCAGCGACAGCATGGCGGCCAGCGAGGAGTAGCGCCAGATAAAGGCCACCAGCAACCAGGTCACCACGACGGTCAGACCAAGCAGCAAATTCAGGCCGAACATCACGCCAATGGCGGTGGCCACGCCCTTGCCGCCCTTGAAGTTGAAGAACATCGGCCACATGTGGCCGATCACCACGGCCAGGGCGACCCAGGCCACACCGGCTGCATCAACGCCATATTGCGGGCCAAGCCAGCGGGCAAGCAGCACGGCAACCAGCCCCTTGATGGCGTCACCCAGCAGGGTCAGCGCCGCGGCCGCTTTGTTGCCGCTGCGCAGCACATTGGTCGCCCCCGGATTCTTGGAGCCATAGCTGCGGGGATCCTGAATGCCCATGACCTTGCTGACGATCACGGCAAAGGACAGCGAGCCGATGATGTAGGCAGCGCAAGTAAAGACAAAATCAATGGGGGACATCAGGGCATGGACTGTCGGAGACATGTTATATCCACTAGAATGCAAAGTCTCAGATTCTACGGTATCAAGCGGCATTCCCCAACAGCCGCCATCGGATGGACATCATTTTTTTGCGCGAAATGCGCGCCGAGACCATTATCGGCATATACGACTGGGAAAAAACCACGCCGCAGACCATCGAAATCGATATGGAAATCGGCATTCCCAGCGAAGCACCCTGTCACAGCGATGACATCAGCGACACCATCCATTACGGTGTGGTGGTCGATCGTCTGCGCCATGCCCTGGCCGAAAGGCACTTTCTGCTGATCGAAGCCCTGGCGGAATACATTGCCAAGGTCGTGCGCGAAGATTTCGGCTCGCCCTGGGTCAAGGTATCCGTCAGCAAGCTCGGCATCCTGCCTGGCGTGAAGCGGGTCGGCGTCTGCATCGAGCGCGGCCATCGGCCACGCTGAGCCTCCTTAACCGGTAAAGCCGAACGCAAACGGCAGCTGGCGGCCGGCCATACGCTCGGCCAGCGCCTTGCCGGAGCCTGGCCCTTCGGTCAGCCCCAGGGTACCGTGTCCGGTATTCAGATACAGGTTGGCCAGTCGCGAACGGCCGATCAGAGGCACATTGCCCGGCGTACTGGGACGCAGGCCGCTCCAGAAGCTGGCCTGATCCCAATGTGCACAGGCTTCGGGCACCAGGACACGGGCACGGCGGATCAGCGCCTGACAACGCGCCGGATTCAGATGGGTGGAGTAGCCCGCCAGCTCGGCCGTCCCGGCAATGCGCAGCGTCGAACCCAGCCGTGTCAGCACGATCTTGTAATCCTCGTCGGTAATGCTCACCAGCGGCGCCTGCGCCTCATCGGCCAGCGGCACCGTGGCCGAATAGCCCTTGGTAGGATAGACCGGCAAGGACAGGCCAACTGTCCGCGCCAGCAGCGGGGAATAGCTGCCAAGCGCCAGGACGTAGGCATCCGCCCTGACGGTACGGTACTGGCCATCCTCATCGGTCACCGAGACACCGCTGACACGGTCGCCATCAGCCTCCAGGGCATTGATGCGGGTATTGAAACGGAAGCGCACGCCACGTGCCGCCGCATGCTGCGCCAACTGGGCCGTGAACAAATGCACACAGCCTGACTCGTCATCCGGACAGTAGGTCCCGCCGGCCAGCTGGCCGGCCACCGGAGATAGCGCAGGCTCGATGTCCAGCAACTCCTCGCGCGACACCACCCGCTTCTGCACACCGTAACCCTGCATGACCCGACAGGTCGCCGCCGCTTCGTCCAGGCCCTGCTGCGAGGCAATCAGGGTCACGATGCCGCGTTCCAGATTGTCGTAACGCAGGCCCAGAGTCTGGCGCAACTCGGCAAACGTGTCGCGGCTGTATTTGCCCAGTGCCAGCATCTGCCGCATGTTGCGATCGAAACGGCCGGGCAGGCACTCGCGCAGGAAGCCGGCCATCCAGCGCCACTGAGCGGGATCCAGCCGGGGGCGGAACAACAGCGGAGAATCCTCCCGCCCGAGCCAGCGCAGGATCTGCAGCGGCGCCCCCGGATAAGCCCAGGGCTCCGACTGACTGACCGAAATCTGTCCACCATTGGCGAAACTGGTCTCGCGCGCCGGCCCGCAGGCACGATCGATCACTTCCACCTCATGACCATCACACGCCAGAAACCAGGCGGTGCTGACCCCCACTACTCCTGCCCCCAGTACCGCTACCTTCATGGTGCTCCTTAACGTCCCTTGGCCAGCTCGCCCGGTTTATGCCCGGCATCGCCCCTGGGGGCATGCTCATACACGGTCTTGCCGCGCAGGCGGAAATAATCCGAAGCAAAATAGAAATTCTCGGAGTGACCGACAAACAACAAACCATCGGGACGCAGCAAGGGGGCAAAGCGCTTGAGGATCGCGAACTGCGTATCGCGATCAAAGTAGATCATCACATTGCGGCAGAAGATCGCGTCAAACTGCTTGTGCACCGACCACTGCGGCTCGATCAGATTCAGCCGGGAGAAGGTGATCATATTGCGCAGCTGGGATTTCGCCTGATAGGTACCATCCGGCAATTTGTCGAAATACTTGCTGGCATGCCCCGTGGGCAGCCTGGCCACCTTGTCGGCGGGATAGATCCCCTTGCGACCGGTTTCCAGCACCAGCGTATCCAGGTCCGTGGCGACAATATTGACCTTCGGACCGGTGCCGCGCAGCGTTTCCAGTGCGGTCATGGCCAGGGAATAAGGTTCTTCGCCTGTCGACGAAGCGGCACACCAGATATTGATCTCGGTCGCCCCTGCCGCCACCCGCTTCTTCAAATGTTCCGCCAGCAGCGGAAAATGATGCTCCTCGCGGAAGAAGAAAGTCAGGTTGGTGGTCAGGGCATTGACGAACTGTTCGAACTCGCGCTTGCCCTGGATTGATTCCAGCAAGTCCAGGTAGGCCGCAAAACCTGCCAGTTTCAGTTCGCGAATACGGCGCACCAGGCGACCGTAAACCATGTCCTTCTTGGAGGTATTCAGCGAAATCCCGGCCTCTTTGTATATCAGCTTGCGGATACGTTCAAAGTCGGCGTCGGTGAAATTGAATTCGCGGCTGAATTCAACCTTGGGCATCGTCAGAGGTGGCTGCTTGTCCATGTCGATCCAAATAAAAAAGCCTGGGAATACCCCA
Source organism: Paludibacterium sp. B53371 (assembly GCF_018802765.1). Lineage (NCBI taxonomy): Bacteria > Pseudomonadati > Pseudomonadota > Betaproteobacteria > Neisseriales > Chromobacteriaceae > Paludibacterium > Paludibacterium sp. B53371. Next base: position 558,390 of record NZ_CP069163.1, on the reverse strand, counting down.
GGCTTTTATCTTATCGCAAAAAACCTTACACCGAGAACGAAGATCCACAACCGCAGGTGGTAGTGGCATTCGGATTCTTGATGACGAACTGGGAGCCTTCCAGGCTTTCCTGATAATCGATTTCCGCGCCGACCAGATACTGGTAGCTCATCGGATCCACCAGGAAGGTCACGCCTTCGCGGGCGATCTGGGTATCATCTTCATTCACCAGCTCATCGAAGGTGAAGCCGTACTGGAAGCCGGAACAACCACCACCGGTGACGAACACCCGCAGTTTCAGATCGGGGTTACCTTCTTCAGCGATCAGTTCGCGCACCTTGCTGCATGCGCTGTCGGTGAAATTGATCGGGGACAGCACTTCAGTCGTTTCAGTCATGATTAGCCTCTAAAGCGTTGAGCCGGACAGCGGCTTTCCTACTATTTTAGTAGGATATGGTGGCGTCTGGCGAGAAATTCAACATCAGGGCAGCAAGGGTACGACCGCCAGCCCGGCAGACTCCGGCAAGCCGAACATCAGGTTCATGTTCTGCACCGCCTGACCGGCCGCCCCCTTGACCAGATTGTCGATCACCGACAGCACCACCACCATGTCACCGCCCTGCGGCCGATACACCGCCATACGGCACAGATTGGCCCCTCGTACCGAGCGGGTTTCCGGCTGACTGCCTGCCGGCATGACATCCACAAATGGCTCATCGGCATAACGCGATTCATACAAAGACTGCAGATCCACCTCGGTCGTCAGGCGCGCATAGAGCGTCGCATGAATACCACGGATCATCGGCGTGAGGTGCGGTACAAAGGTCAGACCGACGGCATTCCGGGACAGGCGCGACAGGCCCTGGCGAATTTCCGGCAAGTGACGATGGCCAGCCACACCATAAGCCTTGAAGGAATCGCCGGTCTCGCAGAACAGCGCCCCCACCTCGGCCTTGCGACCGGCACCGGAAACGCCCGACTTGCAATCGGCGATCAGCGAAGACGCGTCGACCACTCCCGCCTCGATCAGCGGCAGGAAGCCCAACTGCACCGCCGTGGGATAACACCCCGGATTGGCCACCAGACGGGCAGAGGCAATCGCCTCGCGATTCACCTCCGGCAGGCCATAGACCGCGTCGGCAATCAGATCCGGACAGGCATGCGTCATGCCGTACCACTGTTGCCATTGCTCGACATCGCGCAGGCGAAAATCTGCCGACAGATCGATGACACGCACCCCGGCCTCCAGCAGGCGGCGGGCATCCTGCATGGCGACACCATTCGGCGTGGCGAAAAACACCACATCACAGTCGCTCAGCGATGCCTCATCCGGTGAAGAAAAGGCCAGATCCACATGGCCGCGCAGACTGGGAAACATATGGTCGATGCGCATACCGGCTTCCTTGCGGGATGTCACGCTCACCACACTGACCGACGGGTGCCCCGCCAGCAGCCGCAAAAGTTCAACGCCGGTATACCCGGTCCCGCCTACGATGCCTACCTTGATCATGCCGTCACCCAAACGTAAATTCATGTCGCAAAGGCGACATTATCCCGTTCAAGCCTCTTGCAATGCAACAAGCCGTCCGTGAAAAGGGCAATAAAAAAGCCGCCCGAGGGCGGCTTTTTTTGTAAAACAGGTAATCCGGCGATTAACGCTTGGAGAACTGCTTGGCACGACGGGCCTTGCGCAGACCGACCTTCTTACGTTCAACTTCACGGGCATCGCGGGTAACGAAGCCGGCGTTGGACAGGGCAGCCTTCAGATCGGCGTTGTAGTCGATCAGAGCGCGGGTGATGCCGTGACGGATCGCGCCGGCCTGGCCGGTTTCACCGCCGCCAACAACGTTGACCTTGATGTCGAAGGATTCGAGATTTTCGGTCAGCGCCAGCGGCTGGCGAATCACCATGCGGCCGGTTTCACGGGCGAAGTACTCGTCAACCGGCTTGCCGTTGACGATGATCTGGCCGTTACCCTTTTGCATGAAAACGCGCGCAACCGAACTCTTGCGACGGCCGGTACCGTAGTAGTATTTACCGTTCATCTTTTAGCCTCAAAAACTGATTTCCAGCACTTTCGGCTGTTGGGCCGAGTGCGGGTGCTCGCTACCAGCGTATACCTTGAGCTTCTTGATCATCGCGTAGCCCAGCGGACCCTTCGGCAGCATACCCTTAACGGCTTTCTCCAGAACGCGCTCCGGGAACTGGTTTTGCAGTTCGGTGAAGGTACGCTCGCGGATACCGCCCGGGTAGGTGGTATGACGGTAGTAAATCTTGTCCTGTGCCTTGGCACCGGTAACGCGGAGTTTGTCGACGTTAACGACGACAATGTAGTCGCCGGTATCAACGTGCGGGGTGTATTCCGGCTTATGCTTGCCGCGCAACAGGTGCGCGATTTCAGCAGCCAGACGACCCAGCACCTTGTCGGAGGCGTCGACCACGAACCACTCGCGCTTTACCTCATGCGGCTTGGCAGAAAAGGTCTTCATGGAACTCTTCTCATCGTAATTCTTGAAAGTTACGGATTCTATTACAAGGCCGACTACCCTGTCAAACCATTGTGAGACAAGAAGAAATCCGGCGCGGGAAAAGTCGTTTTTTTGGCCAAAAAAAAGCGCAACCCGGTTGTGATCGCGCCAAGTTCCACCTTTGAAAGGAGGATGGAGGAGACAACACCAAAACGCACAAGCGTCTGATGTAAATCCATTATTGGCAGAGCCCGGCAGGATGGCAAGGATTTTTTGTGCACTGCACTATGCGATATGCATCTGCACAACAAAACAAAAGCCCGGCACAGGGCCGGGCTGGGGGAAACATACCGAATTACAGCGCCAGAGCGGTTTCCAGCGCGATCTCGATCATGTCATTGAAGCTCTTCTGACGATCTTCGGCACTGGTTGCCTCGCCGGTCGGGATCACATCCGACACGGTCAGGATGCCCAGGGCACGTGCGCCATATTGCGCCGCAACACCGTAAATGCCGGCCAGTTCCATTTCGATCGCCTGAACATTCATGGCTGCCAGCGCATCGAGCATGCCCGGCTGCACCGAGTAGAACAGATCGGCCGAGAACACATTGCCGACATGCACCGGCTTATTCAGGCGCTTGGCGGTATCCACGGCGGTACGCAGGACGTCATAGTCGGCAATCGCGGCGAAGTCGTGATCCATCAGGCGCATGCGGTTGACCTTGCTGTCGGTCGAGGCACCCATGGCGATGACCAGATCACGCAGCTTCAGCTTGCTGGTGGTCGCGCCGCAGGAGCCGACGCGAATGATGGTCTTGACGCCGTAATCCTTGATCAGCTCGGTCGCGTAGATGCTGCAGGAGGGGATGCCCATGCCGTGCGCCATCACCGACAACCGGCGGCCCTTGTAGGTACCGGTGTAGCCGAACATATTACGCACCGCCGTCACCTGACGCGGGTTCTCGAGGTAGGTTTCGGCAATCATCTGCGCGCGCAGCGGATCTCCCGGCATCAGAACGATGTCGGCGAAGTCACCCGGTTGGGCGCTGATATGCGGAGTAGCCATGGCAGTCCTTTAAAAATTAGCCAAGAAATGAAGTACCGTAGTCCATCGGCGGCAGGTCAAGATGACGCGCGACCGATTGGCCAATATCGGCAAAAGTATCGCGACCACCCAGTGAACCGGCCGGCACCTTCTTGCCATAGCACAGCACCGGAATGTGCTCGCGCGTATGGTCGGAGCCGGGCCAGGTCGGATCACAACCGTGGTCGGCGGAAAGAATCAGAATGTCGTCCTCGCCCAGCAGCGCCAGAATCTCCGGCAGCCGGCGATCAAACGCCTCCAGCGCGGCTGCATAGCCGGCCGTATCGCGACGATGACCGTAGCTGGAGTCGAAATCGACGAAGTTCGTCATTACGATGCTGCGATCAGGCGCCTGGCGCACTTCCTCAAGCGTCACGTCCCACAGCTGGTCAAGACCGGTCGCCTTGACGGCACGCGTGATGCCGACATGCGCATAGATATCGGAAATCTTGCCGACCGACACCACCTGCCCGCCGGCATCCGCCAGCTTCTTCAGCACGGTAGGCGCCGGCGGTTCGACGGCCAGATCCTTGCGGTTGCCGGTACGGGCAAACTGGCCCTTGCCGCTGCCCAGGAACGGACGGGCAATCACCCGGCCGATATTGTAGGGCTCGAGCAGCTCACGGGTGATCTTGCACAGCTGGTACAGACGCTCCAGCCCGAAAGTTTCTTCATGGCAGGCAATCTGGAACACCGAGTCGGCCGAAGTATAGAAGATCGGCTTGCCGGTGCGCATATGCTCTTCGCCCAGGCGATCGAGGATTTCCGTGCCGGAGGCATGGCAATTACCCAGATAGCCCGGCAGGCCGGCACGTTCGACGATGGCATCCAGCAGCGCCGCCGGGAATGCATTTTCCTTGTCGGTGAAGTAACCCCAGTCAAACAGCACCGGCACCCCGGCGATTTCCCAGTGACCGGACGGCGTATCCTTGCCGGACGACAGCTCACGGGCAAAACCGTAAGCCGCGATCGGTTCGAGACGCTCGACGCCCGCCGGGAACTCGCCGCATGACAGCTCGCAGGCGTGCGCCAGGCCGAGCCGGGTCAGATTCGGCATGTTCAGCGGACCGCTGCGACCGCCCCGGTCGAGCAGACCAGCGGCGGCATCACGGGCGATATGCCCCAGCGTATTGCTGCCGACATCGCCAAAGCGATCGGCATCCGCCGCGGCACCAATGCCCAGCGAATCCAGAATCAAAATAATGGCTCGTTTCATGACGCACTCCTCCATCAGTTCTTCAGATCACCCTCGCGCAGGATGCAATGCACCTGCTCGGGACGGGCGACCGGCGTCGCACCAATGCTGACGGCTGCCAGCACACGGCGCTTGGCCTCTTCGAAACCGGCCTCGTCGGCGGCATGCACCACCGCCAGCGGGGTCTGGCTGTCGACCTTTTGTCCCAGGGCCACCAGATCGGTCAGGCCGACACGATAATCCAGCACATCGGCAGCCTGACGACGGCCACCACCCAGCGCACACACGGCCATGCCCAGACCGCGGGTATCGGTCGCCGACACAAATCCGGCTTCGGGTGCGAACACCGGGCGTACCAGCGGTGCCGGCGCCAGATACTTGGCATAGTTTTCGACGAAATCGGCCGGCCCCCCCATGGTGGCCACCATCTTGCCGAAGATCTCGGCCGCACGGCCGCTGTCCAGCGCCTGCTGCAGACGGGCACTGGCCTCGGCCACATCACGCGCCAGGCCACCGGCAATCAGCATCTCGGCACACAGCGCCATGGTCACTTCATGCAGACGATCAGAACGGACTTCGCCGGTCAGGTAGCGCACAGCCTCGGCGGTTTCGATCGAGTTACCGGCACAGGTCGCCAGCGACTGGTTCATATCGGTCACCAGGGCACTGGTCTTGACGCCCGCACCATTGCCGACACGGACGATCCGCTCGGCCAGCGCCTTCGACAACTCGAAGGTCGGCATGAAAGCGCCGGTCCCGGTCTTGACGTCCATCACCAGCACATCCAGTCCGGCAGCCAGCTTCTTCGACAGGATCGAAGCGGTAATCAGCGCAATCGACTCCACCGTACCGGTCACATCACGGGTGGCGTAGAAACGGCGATCGGCCGGTGCCAGGTCATTGGTCTGACCAATGATCGACACACCGACCTCCTTGACGATGCGACGGAAATTCTCGGCAGTCGGGAACGGGTCATAACCCGGAATGGCCGACAGCTTGTCCAGCGTACCGCCGGTATGGCCCAGACCACGGCCGGAAATCATCGGCACGAAGCCACCGCAGGCAGCAATCATCGGCCCGAGCATCAGCGACACCACGTCGCCCACCCCGCCGGTCGAGTGCTTGTCCAGCACCGGGCCCGGCAAATGCAGATCCGACCATTGCATGCGGCGACCCGAGTCACGCATGGCCATGGTCAGGCCGACGTTTTCATCCAGCGTCAGGTCGTTGAAGAAAACCGCCATCGCGAAAGCCGAAATCTGGCTGTCGGCGACCGAACCATCGGTAATCCCCTGGACGAACTGCTGAATTTCGCTCAACGACAACGCCTTGTTGTCGCGCTTTTTGACAATGAACTCCTGCGGCAGAAACATTCCCTGCTCCTTCAACCAGAAAGCGCCCGCGAGGGGCGCCTGTCATCAATATGCTGCGTTGTTTTGTTGCTGGGCACTTCCGACACCCAGCGTACTTTCCAGGCTGGCCAGCAGGCTGGAGGCACCGAAGCGGAAGTGGGCCGGGCTGACCCAGTCTTTCCCCATGATGCGTTCGGCCAGCGCCAGGTACTCAGCGGCCTCGGCGGCACTGCGCACGCCGCCAGCCGCCTTGAAACCACAATCACGCCCGCTGTCCTTGATGGCCTGCAACATGATCTCGGCGGCCTCCAGCGTGGCATTGACCGGAACCTTGCCGGTCGAAGTCTTGATGAAATCGGCACCGGCCTCAATCGAAATCAGGCTGGCCTGGCGAATCAGTGCCGGGTCTTTCAGCTCGCCGCTCTCGATGATCACTTTGAGCTGAGCCGCGCTGCCGCAAGCTTGCTTGCAGGCCGCCACCAGGCGGGCGCCCAGATCGGCATTGCCTTCCATCAGGGCCCGGTACGGGAACACCACGTCCACTTCGTCGGCCCCCAGCGCAACCGCCTCGCGGGTTTCTTCCACCGCCACGGCCACATCCGGGTTACCGTGCGGGAAATTGGTCACCGTGGCGACCAGCACATCGGGCGTCCCCTGCTCACGCAGCGTCTTTTTGGCGATCGGGACAAAACGCGGAAAGACGCATACTGCGGCGACCTTGCCGGCCGGACCCGCCGCCTTGCGGCTCAGATCGGCGACCTTGCCATCGGTATCGTCGTCATTCAGGGTCGTCAAATCCATCAAAGACAAGGCGCGCCGGGCGGCCAAAACCAAATCGGACATTTCGTCCCTCTCTTTTCTAACGAAAAATGGATACTAGCAATGAGTAAAACAACAAGAAGAAATTATGGACTTTATCTTCACGTGAAATCAATTGCTATTTGAATAAAGCAACGGGAAAAGCCGGGCCTGGGGCAAATGCCCCACAGCCCGGGCATCACGAAAAATAGCTGGTTCAGAGGGGCCCTAGCAGCGCCGGGCCTCGATAACGCCAGTGACATCCATCACATGCGCCAGCACCCGGTTGATCTCGCTCACCTGTCGCACTTCGACGGTGAAGCGCATCAGCGCCTTGAGATCCTTGCTCTGGGTGTGCACGCCAATCACATTCAGCTTCTCCCGTGACAACACATCCGAGATATCGCGCAACAGACCGTGCCGGTCTTGCGCGACCACCTCGATGTCGATCGGGAAAATACTGTTCTTCTGCTCGCCCCAGTCGGCGGCGATCAGCCGCTCCGGCGCCTGAGCCGACAAACGCTTGAGTGTCTGACAACCGGCACGGTGGATCGAAATGCCTCGGCCCTTCGTCACAAAGCCCATCACCGCATCGGGCGGCGCCGGCTTGCAGCAGCCCGCCAGCACCGTCATCAGGTTGTTCACCCCCTCAATCAGGATCCCGCCGGCATCGTGACTGCCCTTGCTGGCCTTGACCAGATCTTCCGGCGCCACTTCCTTCGGGGCGGGCGGCGGGGCAAAGCTTTCCAGCGCCTGAGCCACCAGCCGCAGCGTCAGTTCGCCATGTCCCAGCGCGGCATACAGATCATCCAGCTTTTCAAACCCCAGCTTCTCGGCCAGTTGCGTCAGATTCGGCCGGGCATGGGCATGGCGCACCAGCTCCTTCTCAAACAGCTGGCGGCCGGTTTCGCGCACCACGTCTGCGTTCTGCAGACGAATATACTGCCGGATCTTGGCAATGGCCCTGTGACTCTTGACCCAGCCTTCATGCAGCCAGTTGACACTCGGCCCGCCTTCCTTGGCAGTGAGGATCTCGACGCGCTGCCCATTTTGCAGCGGCGTCGACAGCGGCACGATCTGGCCATCCACCTTGGCGCCGCGGCAACGATCACCCACATTACTGTGCACCGCATACGCAAAGTCGATCGGCGTCGCGCCCGTGGGCAGAGCCAGCACGCGACCGGCAGGTGTCAGCACGTAGATGGTGTCGGCAAACAGCTCAGTCTTGAAGGCGTCAGCCAGTCCGGAACGGTCGGAGATCTCCTCGCGCCAGTCGAGCAGCTGACGCAACCAGGAAATCTTCTCCTCATACTGTGCATCCCCCTTGCCGCCTTCCTTGTAGCGCCAGTGGGCCGCCACGCCGAACTCGGCATGCTCGTGCATCTGGAAGGTACGGATCTGCACCTCGATGCCACGGTCTTCCGGCCCGATCACCGCCGTGTGCAGACTGCGATAATCATTGGCCTTGGGGTGGGAAATATAATCGTCGAACTCACCCGGAATCGGCTGCCACATACTGTGCATCAGGCCTAATACGGTATAGCAATCCTGTACCGTATCCACCAGCACCCGCACCGCCCGGATATCGTACAACTCATTGAAATCCAGATTCTTTTTGCGCATCTTGCGCCAGATGCTGTAGATATGCTTCGGACGGCCGGCCACCTCACCGTGGATCCCGGCCTTCTTCAGCTCCTGGCGCAGGGCTTCCAGCACGCGCTCGATATAGTCGATACGCTCCAGCCGGCGTTCATCCAGCAGGCGGGCAATCTTCTTGTAGTTATCCGGGTCCTGATGGCGGAACCCCAGATCCTCCAGCTCCCACTTGATCTGCCAGACGCCCAGGCGGTTGGCCAGCGGCGCAAACACATCCATGGTTTCCTGGGCAATGCGCCGTCTGACCGGCTCGTCACAATGCACCAGGTAATGCATGGTCTGGGTACGCCATGCCAGCTTGATCAACACCACGCGGATATCGGCCACCATCGCCAGCAGCATCTTGCGCATGGTCTCTGCCTGGCGCGCACGCTCCTCCGGGGTATCCAGATGATCGATATGAGCCAGCTCGGTCAGGCGGCGCACACGGCTGGCCCCTTCCACCAGGATGGCCACCGTGGGATTGAATTGCTCGTTGAGCCAGACCTGCCAGTCGGGCATAAAGTCCGGCACACAAAACAGCAGGGTCGCGGCAATGGCATCCGGCAGCAAATTCAGATCCGCCACAATGGCGGCAGCGGAAACCGCATGGCTGAAGACATCCTCACCCGTCGATGGCAGACAACGATCGGCATACAAGGTGCGCGCCTCGGCAAAGGCCCGCGCCAGCATGGCGCGATCGGCATCCGTCAGGGACGACGACAGCTGTTCCAGCCAACGCTCCGGATTGGCAGCATCCGCCAGCGTATCAGCGACAGATCGGACGACAGAAACCATATTCTCTTTACTTTCAGTTCAACCCGGCCAGCCACTGCTTCAGCAGCTTGCCGACCGGCGTCGGCACACCCGCGGCCAACGCCTCATCGACCGGAAGCCAGCAGGCACCGGCTTCCGGCTCCACCCCGGGCCAGCAGCGCGACAGCCGGATCGGCTGCGGCGTGATCTGCAGGCGAAAATGGGTAAACACATGCGTCATTTCCGGCCAGGAAGGCAGCAAATCCCCCTCACCATGCCGCGCCAGCCAGGCTTCGGCCTCACTGCTGTCAGCACACTCGGGCAAGGACAGCAAACCGCCCCAGATACCGCTATCCGGCCGACGCTGCAGATACACCCGTCCCTGGCAAACCGCCAGCACCATCATCACCTGACGCAGCGGCTGCGCCTTTTTGGCCTTGCGCACCGGCAACTCGGCCTGCCGGCCCTGGGCATTGGCCACACAGAAATCCGCCATCGGGCACGCCACACATTGCGGCTTGCCGCGCAGACAGACGGTGGCGCCGAGATCCATCAGACCCTGGGTATAGGCAACCATCCCCTGCTCGGGCAGGAGACGCTCCGCCAGCGCCCACAGACGATTCTCGACCGGCTTGTCACCAGGAAAACCCTCTATGCCGAACACCCGCGTCAACACGCGTTTGACGTTGCCGTCCAGAATCGCCTCGCGGCGGTCGAAGGCAAAGGCGGCAATCGCCGCCGCCGTCGAACGCCCCACGCCCGGCAGACGCTCCAGCTCGCTGCGCGAGGCAGGAAACGCGCCGCCGAACTCGTCCATCACCATGCGTGCCGCACGGTGCAGATTGCGCGCCCGACTGTAATACCCCAGGCCACTCCACAACGCCAGAACCTCGTCCTGAGGCGCCGCTGCCAGCGCGTCGACCGTTGGAAAAGCCTGCAGGAAGCGAGCGTAATACTGCAGCACCGAGGCCACCTGGGTCTGCTGCAGCATGATTTCCGACAGCCAGACGCGATAAGGGTCCCGCACCTGCCAAGGCAAATCATGGCGCCCATGGCGCTGCTGCCACTGAATCAGCCGACTGGCAAATTGCTGCTGCTCCATGAATGCCCAAAAATGAAAATTTAACCGGTTATGTTAGCGCAATCGCAAAACAGCACCAAGAAGGGAAGATAAAAATCCGCTAAAATACTGCTTTAAACATTCCGGGGATTTTTTATGGCCACCTTCCGCTCACGCCAGCGCGCCAGCCAGCGCCGCGACGGCAAGCGCGACGAACGACACGCGCCCGCCGCACCGACGCCCAAGCCGGCACCGGCAGCCGAAACGCCCCCCGGAGCACGTCGCCGCCAGCCCGAACAGGCCGGCAAGCCGCACTTTGCCAAAGCGGACAACCGTCGCACAACGCCGCAACGCGAGACCAAACCGGCGCCAGAAGCCAAGGCGGCACGCCCGGTTGAGGTGCCGGTCGAACAGCCAGCCCCGGCAACACGTCGGCGCTTTATCAAACCGGCGGATGAGGCTGCGCCGCCTGTCACGGCATCGCCGCCCCCCCGCCCGGCGCGTGAGGCACCTGCGCCCGCGCCGGCGCAAAGCAAGCCGCGCCGCTCGCTGATCAAGCCAGCCGCCGATCACGTCCCTGCCGTCGCCCCGCCCGCTCAGGAACCCGCCCCGGCGCGCGCAGAGGCCACCGATGCCGCCACCCCGGCACCGCGCCGACGCTTCATCAAACCGGCAGAAGGCCACGTCCCGGCCGCCGCGCCCGCACCGGCTGCACCAGAGACGACTGAAGCACCGCAGTCTGATGCACCGGTACGCCTGCGCCAGCCGAGCCGGCATGCCCCGAGCGCCCGCCGCGGACTGCCCGCCACCGATACCCTGCCGACCGAGCGTCCGGTATTCGAACGCCGCAGTGCCGAGACACGCCGTCGTGGCGAGCCTGTCCCGGCCCTGGCCCTCTTTGCCCCCTGCCCGCGCGGCCTCGAGCCGGTACTGCAGCATGAACTGCAAAAACTGGGGGCCGAGAACATCCAGGTCGCCGATGGCGGCGTCGGCTTCAGCGGTTCACTGCACACCATGATGCAGCTCAACCTGCACAGCCGGGTGGCCAGCCGGGTGCTGCTGCGCCTGGCACAGGGCGCTTATCAGAACGAGCGCGACATCAATGCGCTGGCCATGCAGGTCGACTGGCCGGCACAGTTCGATGTCAGCCGGACCATCAAGGTCAAGACCGATGGCGTCGGCGCCCGGGTCAAGAGCCTGGAATACGTCTCGCTGACCGTCAAGGATGCGGTATGTGACCGCTTCCGTCAGGCGCAGCTGGGCCGGCCAAGCGTTGACACCCGCGCGCCGGACGTGCGCATCCAGGTCTTCCTCAGCCCGACCGAGGCCTCGATCTATCTCGACAGCAGTGGTGACGCCCTGTTTAAGCGAGGCTGGCGCAAAGAAAGTGGTGAAGCGCCGCTGCGCGAGAACCTGGCGGCCGGCATCCTGCTGCTGGCAGGCTACGATGGCAGCCAGCCCTTGCTGGACCCGATGAGCGGCAGCGGCACCTTCCTGGTGGAAGCCGCCGATATCGCCCTGAATCGCGCACCGGGCCGTGCCCGCAACTTTGCCTTCGAAAAGTGGAAGTCCTTTGATGCCGCCGCCTGGCAGCAGTTGAGAGAACAGGCCCGGCTGGCCGAGAAACCCTCCACGGCGCTGCCGATCCGCGGCAGCGACGCCGACCGCAAGATGGTCAGCATCGCCCGGGCCAATCTGGAACGCGCCGGTTTGCGCGGACTGGTTGAGGTCGAGGTCAAGGACGTGTTTGACACCCGTCCCCACGCTGAACAAGGGCTGATCGTCACCAACCCGCCCTACGGTGTTCGTCTGGAAGAACAGGACACCCTGGCCGAGATGTACCCGAAATTAGGAGACTGGCTGAAACAGCATTTTGCCGGCTGGACCGCCCATCTGTTCACCGGTGACCTGCGACTGCAGAAACTGATCCGGCTGACCATCAAGCGTCGTGTACCGCTGTATAACGGCGCGCTGGAATGCCGCATCTTTGTCCTGCCCCTGATCGCCGGCAGCGCCCGCAAGTAAGCATCAACCGCACAACCCGGGGTCAGGTCTTGTTTTTTGCAGCAAAAAACAAGACCTGACCCCGGTCTTTTTCTGGTTGTTTCAGGCCACACGGATACGTGGTGCAGGCAGCAGCCTGTCGACCAGCAGCACAAATCCCAGCCCGATCACGCCGCCCAGCAACACATTCACCAGCCGTTCCGATGCCACCATGGCAGATTCATTCAGCAGAATCAGGGCACACGCCACGCAAGTACAGCGCGCGGCAAAGCCAACGATGTAGCGGTGAAAGGACACCAGCGTCGTCACCGAGGCCAAAGCGACCAGGGCATACATCACCGGGGTGTGCGGTAACAGGCTGCCGATGCCGATGCCCAGCGGCACGCCAATCAGTGCGCCAAGGCCACGATCTCTCAGCTTGCGGCGCGATGACAGAACATCACCGGTCACCACGCTGGCGGCCGACCAAACCACCCACTGCCCATGTCCCAGCTGTTGCCATTCCACTAGCGCAGCCGCACAAGCCACGGCCAGGCCGACGGCCAGCATGGCCGCCGCAACCGGCATGGCCTCTCCGGCATCGCGCTGGTGGCGCCAGCACAAATAGTGGCGCCACATCCCTGCGGCTTGCTGACGGCCACGCCGGTGATGCTCAATCAGAGACAGCAGCAACACCGGAAGCATGCTGATCAGCATATAAGGCAGGAAATGCCACGCGTGCGCGGCGAACTGTGCCGGTACCAGCCCTTCGGCGGTTTCACAGGCCAGGTACAAGGCAGGAATAAAGACAAAATTTCCCAGCGAGCGCAATTTGCGCCCAAACGCCGAAAGACCGATGGCCGCCGCAGCCATCAGCCCGCAGCCCAATACAAACAGCACCGGCTGCTGCAGGGCAAAGAACAGCAGCAAGAAGCCCATTGTGACCGCAAGTGCCTGCAGTAACACTCCGGCCGGGGCCAGATGTACACGCTCGACCCCGATCAGCGTCGCCACGGCCATGACGGCAGCGCGCAACCAGAGCGCATCGCCGCTGATCACCCACAGCAATAACACCGGCATCAACACCATCAGACAGCGCCCGGCCTGCCTGAGGTGGATTTCAGCCAGCCAGTTCACAACGATGCCACCTCGTCGGTCGTGATGATGCGGGCAATGCGCGACAGCATGGCCATGGACACTTTGTGCTCTTCATCATTGACCGCTGCACAGGCATCTTCCACCACCACGACCTGATAATCGCGGTCATGCGCATCGCGTGCCGCCGCCTGCACCGCCCAGGAGCTGCTCACACCGGCAATCACCACGCGCTCGATGCGACGGGCACGCAGGGCAGCCTCGAGATTGGTGCTGTAGAAAGCACTGACACGCGGCTTGACGATCACCATGTCTGCCAGTTCGGCGTGCAGATCCGGGTGGAAATGCATGCCGGCGGAGCCATGCTCCAAGGCGCCGAATTCATGTGCCCGGCCGAACATGGCCGAATGCTTGGGCTGATCCGGGTAACCGGCGGCAAAGCCGACCTTGACCAGAATCGACAGCCAGTTTTTCTCCCTGGCCAACGTCAGCAAACGATTGGCCTTGCCAATCACGTCACGCTCGGCGGCATGGGCAGCCGAACCGGCAATCTTGCCACTCGGATGCATGATGTCGACGATGTAATCCAGCCCGATGAACGCGGTATTCATGGTGTTCTCCTTGTTGAACTTTAGTTACTTTAACATAACTATTTAATTATTACAATTCAATCAGAAGAATGCCTGCCGTTCCTGGAAAAACTGCTGGAGAAACTCGACCAGGGCCCGCACCTTGCCGGGCACATGGCGCCGTACCGGGTACACCGCATACAGGTCCAGCGGCAGACGTCCATACTCCGTCAGAATCTCGACCAGTTGCCCACTCTCCAGCGCACGGGCCAGCAGGAAGCGCGGCTGCACCGTGATGCCCATGCCATTGACGGCGGCATCGATCAGCAAGTCTCCGTTATTGGCGCGCAGACTGCCCTGCACCTTGATCCGGCGTTCGGTGCCATCGGCATCGACAAAGGTCCAGTAACCGGCCTGATCCGTCAGGGTATAGACCAGACAATTGTGGTCGACCAGATCCTCCTTGCGTTGCGGGGTGCCGTGCTCGGCCAGATAGGCAGGCGAAGCGGCAATGGCCCCGTTGACCTTGACCAGTCGACGCGCGATCAGCGTGGAGTCGCCAGGGCGGGTGATGCGCAGTGCCAGGTCATAGCCATCCTCCACCAGGTCGACACGGCGGTCATTCAGCGACAGATCGATCTCGATCTGCGGATACAGCCGGCAAAATTCGGTCAATGCAGCGCCGAGAAAACGCTCGCCAAGCGACACCGGCGCCGTCAGGCGCAAGCGGCCTGCCGGTTGTGCCGCCCCTTGCGACAGCCGCGCCTCCAGCGCTGCCAGCTCACCCAGCAACATGCCGGCCTCTGCCAGATACGCCTCCCCTTCCGACGTCAGCGACAGGCGCCGCGTCGTGCGATGCATCAGCCGCACCCCGAGTCGGGCCTCCAGTGCAGACACCAGCTTGGTCACCATGGCACGTGATAAGCCCATGCGCTCAGCCGCCGCTACAAAGCTACCCTGCTCGGCCACCGTGACAAACGCCGTAATTTCCGAGAAGCGATCCATAATTTCCTCCAGGTAAACAATGCTTTTATTGAACAACTATTTATTCAACAAAGCAAACCCGCTTTAATAGGGGTAACAGCACGGCATCGAGCATCCTGCCGGATGCACCAAAACACGTGCCCTTTTATGGATTGCTTTCAAGGAGTTACAGATGAACACCAACCCGAGACTGGCCAGCCTGAGTTTGCGTCTTGCGCTGGGCCTGATGTATCTGGCGCATGGCGCCACCAAACTGTTTGTCTTCACCCCGGCCGGTACGGCCAAGTTCTTTGCCAGCCTGGGGGTTCCCGGCTTTGTCGGTTACCTGGCCATCGTGGCTGAGCTGGGCGGTGCCGCCTTGCTGTTGTCCGGCTTCATGGCCCGCTGGGCGGCGATTGCCCTGGTTCCCTTGCTGCTGGGCACCATCGTCCTGGTTCATGGCGCCAATGGCTGGATGTTCGCCAATCCGGGGGGTGGCTGGGAGTATTCAGCTTTCCTGATCGCCGCCTCGATCGCCCTGTTCTTCCTGGGGAATGGCAAGCCGTCCGACCGCGCCGGCGCCTGATCCCGCCTTGCCTCATCCTGCCCGCCCGCCGGCCTGCCGACGGGCGGGTTTGTTTTTGCCCCAAATCAATTTTGCACCGCAACATCCTCTGTGATTTGCCAGATGGCTACTACACTTATTGAGAAGACTTAATAAAGGAGGTCGACATGGGCAAGCATGAGCGCGTGCAGCAAGAGGATTGGCATCCCCCACTGGCAGAAGAGCTCTACCGGGCCATCGACCCATTTGAACTGGGCCCGATCATCGGCAAGGCACAACTGGCCTGGTGGTCGCACCCCAAGGACATGATGAATGCCATCGGCAACTGGCAAAGTGATGCCCTGCGCTGGCAGGCTCAGGCCTGGCGCCGCTTGCTGGGCGAGGGGGACGAAGACGAATTTCCGGCCAACCCCAGCGACGATCGCTTTGCCGACGAAGCCTGGCGCAGCCAGCCCGGCTGGGACATGCTCAAGGAATGGTATCTGTTCAATACCCGCTGGCTGCAAGACACCCTGTATGCCACGCCGGAGCTGAGCGACAAGGAGCGTAACCTCAGTGCCTTCTGGCTGCGGCAATACCTCAACGCCCTGGCCCCGACCAACTACCTGCCCTTCAATCCGCGAGCGCTGGAGAAAGCCCGTGAAACCGGGGGAGAGAGCCTGCTCAACGGCCTGCGCAATTTCCTGCGCGATATGGAGCACGGCGATATTGCCATGACGGACCGCGACGCCTTCCAGGTCGGCGTCAATCTGGCCACCACCCCCGGCGCCGTGGTGTACCGTGGCCCGTTGCTGGAAGTGCTGCACTATCAGGCGACCACAGAAAAGGTCCGCGCCGTCCCGATCGTCATCGTCTCGCCGTGGATCAACAAATATTACGTTCTGGATCTGGACGCCAAAAAGAGCATGGTGAGCTGGCTGGTCAGCCAGGGCTTCTCGGTCTTCATCACCAGCTGGAAAAACCCGCGTGAGGAAGCCCGTGACCTGGCCTTTGACGACTACATCCACGACGGCATTGACCGCATCGTGGAAGTGGCGCGCAAAATCAGCGGCAGCGAGCAGGTCCACCTCACCGGCTATTGCATCGGCGGTACCCTGACCGCCACTTATCTGGCCTGGCTGGCCGCCCGCAAACAGGCCGGCAAGGTCGCCTCTGCCACCCTGCTGACCACGCTGACCGATTTCGCCCGCCCGGGCGACATCGAGGTATTCCTGGGCGAAGAGGGGCTGGATTTTGTCGAGCGCAAGATGGCGCAACGTGGTTATCTGGACGGCAAGGACATGGCGTCCAGTTTCCGCATGCTGCGGGCCAACAGTCTGGTCTGGAACTACTGGGTGGGCAATTATCTGCTGGGAGAAACCCCGCGGGCCTTCGACATTCTCTACTGGAACATGGATACCACGCGCATGCCGCAGCAGATGCACAGTTTTTATCTGCGCGAGTTTTACTACCACAACAAGCTGTGCCAGCCAGATGCCCTGGTCATTGCCGGTGAGCCGATTGATCTGCAACGCATCGAAACGCCACTATTCATGGTGTCGACCGAAGAGGACCACATCGCCCCGTGGAAACAGACCTGGAAGCTGACCCAGCATGTCAGCGGACCGATCACCTTCACCCTGTCGTCCTCGGGCCACATCCTGGGCATCGTCAATCCGCCGTCACCGGGCTCCAAGCGCCAATACTGGCAGGGGACGCCGCAGCAAGGACAGAGCGCGGATTACTGGCTGGCCCATCATGAAGCGCATGCAGGCTCCTGGTGGCCCAGCTGGGTGGAGTGGCTGACACCTCGCAGCGGCGACATGGTCCCGTTCAAGCTGGACAGCAAGCACTACCCTCAACTTGGTCCCGCTCCGGGCACGTATGTGCTGGGGTAATGACACACAGACAAAAAAGCCCGGCAATGTACCGGGCTTTTTCCGTTTTGTCGGGCAAAACCTCAGGCCCAGACCACCAGGCAGTGGTTCTTCTTGCCGCGACGCAGCAGGGTGTAACGACCAAAGCGCTGATCGGCTGCCTGCAGGACATAGCTCAGATCGGTCACCTTGGCCCCATTGACCACCACGGCACCGCTCTCGATAAAGCCTCGTGCCTGGCTCTTCGAAGTTGCCAGACCACCAGCCACCACCGCGTCGATCAGATTGCCTTCGCCCAGGGTCAGTTGCACGGTCGGCAGGCCATCCAGCGCCAGTTGCTCGAAGTCATCCTCGGTCAGCGATTGCTGGTCTTCGGAGAACAGGCTCTGGCTGATGCGCTTGGCGGCCTCCAGTGCACTGGCACCGTGTACCAGCGTGGTGACCTGTTCGGCCAGAATGCGCTGCGCCTCCGGGGCCCCCTCACGCGCCTTGTCGGCCGCCTCGATGGCCTGAATCTCGCTCATCGGCATGAAGGTGTAGAACGCCAGGAAGCGGTAAACATCGGCATCAGCCGTCCCGAGCCAGAACTGGTAGAACTTGTAGGGCGAGGTCTTTTTCGGATCCAGCCACACGGTCCCGGTTTCGGTCTTGCCGAATTTGGTGCCATCGGACTTGGTGATCAACGGCAGGGTCAGACCGAAAACATGCTCGCGATTCAGACGGCGGGTCAGGTCGATACCGGAGGCGATATTGCCCCACTGGTCAGAGCCGCCGATCTGCAGGCGACACTGATGCAGACGGTTCAGCTCGACGAAGTCGTAACCCTGCAGCAGGCTGTAGGAAAACTCGGTGAAGGAAATGCCCACCTCATCGCGGTTGATGCGCTGCTTGACCGATTCCTTGTTGATCATGGCATTGACCGAAAAGTGCTTGCCGATGTCGCGCAGGAAATCCAGCACGTTCATGCTGCCGAACCAGTTGAAGTTGTTGCTGACGATGGCGCTGTTGGCGCCGCGGTCAAAATCGAGGAAAGGCGACACCTGCTGGCGGATACGCTCGCTCCAGCTGGCCGTGACATCCGGGGTGTTGAGCTTGCGCTCGGCAGCCTTGAAGCTGGGGTCACCGATCATGCCGGTGGCACCGCCGACCAGCGCGACCGGGCGGTGACCGGCCTGCTGAAAGCGCTTCAGCGTCAACAGCGGCACCAGATGGCCGATATGCAGACTGTCAGCGGTCGGATCAAAGCCGCAATACAAGGTCACCATACCCTCGGACAACTGCGCTTCCAGCGCTTCACGGTCGGATACCTGGGCGAGGAGACCTCGTTCTTCCAGCTGGCTGATCAGATTCTGCTGAGACATGTCTTACTTCCTTACGCTAAGTCGGGACATCAAATGAATGGGTCATTCTAGCGGATAACCCGCCTGCTCTGCATCCCCGTCCAAAGCCACAGAACAAAGCTATAGTTAAACCAGCTGGGTTGCCTGCCGGAGTGAAAACATGAATCGTTTCATTGATGCCGCCGCGCGCGACATTCTGGATCTGCATGAATTGGTCGAGGCATGGGTCCGGGGCGGGGCCGATGCGCCGCCGGTCGACATGGCGGGCTTTCTCGCCCACTTTCATCCGGAATTTGTCATGATTGCCCCGGCAGGAAAACGCCAGGGGCGCGAGGCGCTGGTGAGAACCATCCTCGAGGCCATCGACCGCCGCAGCGAACTGGACATCAACATCGTCGACCTGGAGCTGGTCCATGCCACCAGCGACGTGGCCATTTTTACCTATGAAGAACAGCGGCGAACCCCAAAGGGTTTCCACCGCCGCATCTCGACCGCCACGTTCACCCGCGGCGCAGATGGCGAACCCCTGCTGCGCCACCTGCAGGAAACCTGGATCGACGAATGACCGCTCAGTGACTGCCCTGCTCGATCGGTGCCGGCGCCCCCTTGGATTGGGGGTCGACGGCATCCTTGATCGACTCGACGCCTTCGCTGACCGCCTTGCCCACGGCCAGCGCCCCGTCCTTGAAGGCATGACCGACCTCCTTGCCGCCCTTGACGGCAGCATGGCCGACCGAGCTCGCGCCTTTGGCAATGCTGTGGCCGGCATGTTTGGCATCCTTGGCCACGACATGCCCGACGGTCACGGCATCCTGCTTGATGCTGGAGATGACACCCGTTTTGGCTGGCGCCGAAGCATTCTCCCCGGCCTGAGCCCAGGCGGAAGCCAGTACGGTAAAGGAAAGCATCCAGACAGCTTGCTTGATCTTCATGACACCACTCGCTTAAAAGGGAATGGTGCTACCTTAGCAAAGATCGCTCCCGACGGCGACTGACTCCTGGCAAACCCTGGCCAGTCAAGGCTTTCCGTCCGGAAAGGCCGCGACATGTGATCGCCAGAGGGCGGCAAAGGCATCCAGCTGCCTGCACTCCGGCAGGTTCAGGGACCGGCACAATGCCGGCAAGGTTGGTGCCGCCATGCGGCCTGTCTCTTGCAGATCGGGATGCAGCAACACTTGTCCGGCCGGACCATTGGCCTCGATTCGCCCCGCCTTGAGGTGCAGGACGCGACTGGCATGACGGGCAATGAAATCCAGATCATGACTGATGAACAGGACTGCGCGCCCCTGCTCCCGGGCCATGTTCATCCAGGCCTCGAACCGGGCCAGCAAGGGCGCATCAAAGTCACGCGTCGGCTCATCCAGCAAGATCAGCGGTGTATCCTGCGCAATCAGCGACGCCAGACTGAGCATGCGGCGCTCGCCGGCATTCAGATCCATTGGATGGCGCGCTGCCAGCCCGGTCAATCCGGTCAAACTCAGCGCCATCGACACGCGCTGTTCGACTTCTTCGGCCGACAGCCCGGCCAGTGATGGCGCAAATCCGACCTCGGCATCCACCCGCTCGCGGCAGATCTGTCGCTCGGCTTCCTGAAACATCAGCGATACCTGACGAGCCAGCTGCGGAGGACGCGCCTGAGCCGTATCCAGCGACCCCAGCCAGACCTTGCCGCTGGCGGGCCTGAGCAGGCCGCAGGCCAACTGGAACAGGGTAGACTTGCCGGCGCCGTTGCGCCCTACCAGTGCCACACACTCATTGGGCGCAATCTGCAGCGTCATGCACTGCAGCAGCGGCGAAGCCTCTGCCCAGGCGAACGACACTTCTTCAAATTTCAGCAGCGGTTCAGCCATGCAGCACCGCCATGAACTGTGCCGGGGCAGCCGCCGCACTCAGGGGCGCCGTCACCGAGGCGCGCCACAACCCTTCGCTTCTGGCCTGATGCGCCGCGCGCAGTGCATCACTGGCACAAACATGCGTCAGCGCCTGATCAAACACCACCGCCGGGGAATCGCAGGCAAGCTGGCGGCCCTCCTGCAACAGGACAACCCGCTGCGCCATGCTGGCGGCCAGGTCAAAGCGCTTTTCGAACAACACCAGCGCCATGCCCTCCCGCGTCAGCCCTGACAAACGCGCCAGAATGCGGCTGGCGGCCAAGGGCGTCAGACGGCTAAAGGCTTCATCCAGTAACAAGATTTGCGGACGCATGACCAGGGCCGCCGCCACAGCCACCCGCTGCGCCTCGCCGCCTGACAAGGTGGCAGGATGGCGCCCGGCAAGGTCTTCGGCCTCACACAAGGCCAATGCCTCTGCGACACGCAGCCGGATCTCCGACTCGGCCAGGCCGAGATTCTCCGGGCCGAAAGCCACCTCGGCCTCGACGGTGAAGGCACAGCCGCTCAATCCAACGTAGGGACTGGCCTGCACCAGTTGCACCCGTTCGGCCAGCCTGGCCGGGTGTTGCCCGGCCAGCGGTGCACCATCGATCATCGCCAGGCCGGCCGTGGTCGCCGGCAGGGCATGAGGCACCCAGCCGGCCAGCCAGTTGGCCAGAGTGGTCTTGCCGCTGCCACAGCCCCCCAGAACCGCCAGGGACTCGCCTGCGGCGAGCGTAAAATCGAGACCGGACAACACCGGCGCCGAGGCACCTCGACGCGTCAGGCTGGCCTGTTCGAAATGAATCAGTGCCATAAAGCGACCCCCGTCAGCAGGGCAGACAAAGACAGCCCCAGAGCGATCACGCCTCGCTCCCAGAAGGCCATGGATGGTGCATCGAGGGTCGTGCGCCGCGGCCGGCTGCGAAAGGCCCGCCCATCCAGCGCGGCCGCACGGGCGGTCACATCGGAGAGCGTCCAGACCAGCAGAGGGAAAGTCAGCGCCAGCAAATGTCGCCAACGCCGGAAGCGTGAAGCCTGCACATCCACCCCGCGCGCCGCCTGAGCCTGCGCAATGGCCGCCAGCCGGGTCTTGATCTGCGACACCAGCAACATCGGGTTGGCCAGCAAATAGGCAGCGCCTGGCGGCAGGCGACTGGCAAACAAGGCTCGGATCAGACGCTCCGGCGTCAGCGTGGATAACCACAGCAGGGCGGCGGCCAGCACGGTCCCCACCCGCAGCCACAGCATCATCACCGGCTTGAGCGCCACATCGGCCTGGCGCAGATCGGCCCCCAGCCAGACGGAGAGCCAGCGGCCGTGCACCAGCAACAAACCCAGCGCCAGCGGCACCATGACCAGCGCCCAGCGACGCAGGCGCGCACTACCGTCCGGGCGTAGCCCCAACAACACGACCAGCAGAACCAGCAGCCCCAGTCCGTGGCCCGGTTGTTCAAGCTGTAGCACCAGCAAAGCAAGCGGCAGCACCCAGGCCAGGCCGGTAAACGGATGCATCAACGCACAGCCGTCGCGTCGGGGAATTCGACCAGAACCCGTTCAGGCAGACGACGCACCACATACCAGGCCACCAGCACGGTGATGACCTTGTCGGCCAGATTGGCGGCAAAGACCGTCAGTGCCACCGACTCCAGCAGATCTTTTCCCATGGCGTGCAGATAGGCCACAGCGAAGTCGGCACCGCTGCCGGTCACCCCGCCAAACAGATAGGTGCGAATCGGCGTCGCCACCACCATCAGCCCCAGCGTGATCAACAGACTGGACAGCAGTGCTCTGGGCAGAGTGCGGTAGCCCCCCGAGCGGGCGCACAGGCCGGCAACCAGACCAATGACCGCCGCAACGGGCGCGAAGGCAGCGGCCACCGGGTCGGTGATCAAACCCCAGAGCAGGTTAGTCACCACGCCGGCGACCACCGCGGCCAGCGGGCCGGCCATCATCGCCACCACCACCGTACCGATCGAATCAAGGAAAATCGGCAACTTGAGCATGCTCACCAGTTGGCCGAAGGCCATATTGATGGCAATCGCCGCCGACATCAGTGCCAAAGTACGCGTCGAAAACAGGTTTTTCATGGTTAGCCTCGGTTTCAAGAGTGACTATCAGTAATGACCAACTCGTCGTAACCGGACCGTGCACACGGCTCGCGCGAAAACACGAGTCCCTGCAGCTCGCCGATTACCAGTTCGCATGTGGTACGCACCAGACATCCTGGCATGACATGCCCGCCACGCATCTGACCACAGGCATCCGACACGGACATGTGCAAATGCCCGCCCTGCTGATCCAGCGTGCCGGATAAGGCAATGATCTCGAATGCACCGTGCAGCACGGTACTGTCCGGTTCGCCGGCAAAGCGCAGCGATGCCTGGCTCAGACTGCCGACGACCCCGGCAATCCAGCCGGCACGGATATCATTTTGAACAAGGAAAGCATTCAATGCGCTCAGCAGCTCATCGCCTGGCAACAGCCGCAGCGCGAAGAAACGGGCAGCATGCCCCATGGTATCGATCTCCGTTGTGTCGCGGAGCAGGCCTCCGCCACCACATTGAGACGGCGTCGCCACAACAGGATCAGACAGCGGCGCCAATCATTGAATGACTAAAGATCTTAGCATCTTCAAATAAAAATTCTCCAAGCATAATCAGTGTGCACTGCCCGAGATCAAAGGCCTGTGTTTTTTAAGCATCACTGCCAGGGAGGCGGCGGGCATGGCCGCGTGGGGTTTGAAGGCCGGACGAAGAACTGGCTCAGAGCGTCCCCTGGTGGCGGCGGACAAAGCAAGCGGAAGGATGAAATGCAAAAAAGCCACCCTTTTCAGAGTGGCTTTTTTGGTAATTCTGGTGGCCAGTCGCGGAATCGAACCACGGACACGCGGATTTTCAATCCGCTGCTCTACCAACTGAGCTAACTGGCCTTCTTGGCGGCGCTGCTGCGTCGTCAGAGGTCGCCATTTAACCAGAGGCTCCCTGCTCCGTCAAGCTTTTCGCCGCCTTTTTTCAGACAAATTCCTAACAAGAGAAAAAGCGACAACAGAAACAGACACTTGGCTTCGCGACATTTTGAGCAAAAACAGCCGAGCCCCGCGCCTTGCGCGAGGCTCGCGCGCTCATCAGGCGGTCAACACCCCTCGACGGACCTGATCTTCTTCCATCGACTCAAACAACGCCTTGAAATTACCCTCGCCAAAGCCATCATTATTCTTGCGCTGGATGATTTCGAAGAATACCGGGCCGATCACGGTCTCGGTAAAGATCTGCAGCAAGATCCCGCCGCCCTCGGTCGGTGCGCCATCGATCAAAATACGGTTATCGCGCATGCGGGCAAGGTTTTCCCCATGACCGGGCACACGGCTGTCGACACGCTCATAATAGGTGTCCGGCGTATCGAGAAATTTGGTGCCGGCCGCACGCAGACCTTCCACCGTGGCATAAATATCACTGGTCGACAGGGCAATGTGCTGGATCCCTTCACCGTGATACAGACGCAAGAACTCTTCGATCTGACTCTTGTCATCGGCCGACTGGTTGATGGGGATACGGATCTTGCCGCAGGGACTGACCATGGCGCGCGAGGTCAGTCCCGTCAACTTGCCTTCGATATCGAAATAGCGGATCTCGCGGAAATTGGCGATGGCGGTATAAAAACCAGCCCAGACATCCATATTGCCGCGCGCCACATTGTGCGTCAGATGATCGATCTCCTGCAGCCCTGCCCCCTGATGATGCCAGTCGGCCCCCGGCAAGGACACGAAATCAACATCATAGATATTGCGCTCGCCATAGCGGTCAACCAGATAAATGGCCGAACCACCAATCCCCTGAATCGCCGGTATATTCAGTTCCATCGCCCCGACGGGGTGTTCATAGGCTTTGGCCCCATTGGCCAGTGCATACTCATAAGCCTTGGCGGCATCCTTGACGCGCCAGGCCATGGCGCAGACAGAAGGACCATGCAAGCGGGCAAAATCAACAAAGGGCGCAACCGGCTCACCATTGACAATGAAGTTGATATCGCCCTGGCGATAGAGCGTCACATTGCGATGGCGATGCCGCGCAACGGCAGCAAAGCCCAGCGAGCGAAACAGTTCACCCAGCCTGGCGACCCCGTCGGCATCGGCTGCGGTGTACTCGACAAATTCGAAGCCGTCGGTGGCAAGGGGATTGTTCAGGTTCATGCAGTTTCTCCGTTTTTGTAGGCGAAGGACCATCCTCTGCGGGATATCGGTCCGGACAGATCAGAACAGGGCGTCCGCCCAGCGGGCAAACGACTGCTCCAGTTGATCGAAACTCTCGATGACGAACAGCTTTTGCTGCATGTGCCAGATATCGTAGGGCTCGGCACTCACCACCTCGATATCAAAAGGACACTTCCGGGTTTGATCCGAGAGGCTGAACAACACCTCATCCGGGGACGACAAGATGCCTGAACCATAAATACGATGTTCATCACCCTCGCGAATCAGGCCAAACTCCACGGCATACCAGTAAATTCTTGGCAACCATTCCCTGGCCGGATGGTCGAGTTCAAAGGCTTTGACCCCCACCTGACCAAAGCGCTCGAAAAAAGCACAGAAACGGGGATCCGTCAGCAGGGGCACATGCCCCATCAGATCATGAAACATGTCCGGCGCCGGGGTATAACCCAGCTCTTCGGGCTTGCGAATGAAATCCGTTGAGGGGAAATGCCGCGAGGCCAGCAGGGCAAAAAACTCGGCATCCGGCACGATGCCGTCCACACGCACCAGCCGCCAGCCAGTGCAGGCTTCGACCCGATCGCTGATGTCGGCCAGACGCGGAATATGATCACGCGGAAAGTCGATGGCCTCCAGACCGCTCAGGAACTCTCGGCAGGCTCGTCCGGGCAGGACCCGTTGCTGATTGGCCAGCAAGGTAGCCCAGGTCTGATGCTCGATCGGACTATATGCAGGGACAGGTACCTCATGGATATCCTGCTGTTGCACTAATGCCATCTTCATGTCCGGACGGATCAAGCCTGCATCAGTGGTATACATTGCATCTTTTCCTTACTTATTGATTCCGAAGAGATAACTTCCGCGTGTAAAATAGGCATGTTAGGCATTTTATTCTAGAGAAGTCTTTCGCCAATTTCCTAGCTAATATGTCTTATAATGCAAAGATAAAAGAACAAAATTTCAACACACCATGACAAAAGGACAAGAGATGCCAAGTCTTACACTAGATAAGACCGACTTGAGGATTCTGGCGGAGCTGCAACTCAACGGGAGATTGACCAACGTAGAGCTGGCCGAACGGGTCGCGTTGTCTCCTTCTCCGTGTCTGCGCCGCCTGAAACAGCTGGAAGAATCGGGGGTCATCAGCCAATATGTTGCACTTTTGGATCCTGCCAAGATCGGCCTCGGTTTGCAGGCTTTCGTGCGTGTCACACTGGAAAAGCGCGGCAATTCGCACAATCAGAGCTTTGTCGATGCCGTTCAGCGCTGGACCGAAGTCGTCAATTGCTTCGCCATGACCGGCGAAATGGACTATCTGCTGCAGGTTCATTTCGAAGACATGGAGCATTTTTCACGTTTCGTCATGAACGAGCTGTTGCAACAGCAAGGGGTCGAAGACGTCAAATCGAGCTTCGTCCTGAAAGAGTTCAAGCGCACCACGGCTCTGCCGCTGAGCCACCTGCGCTAATCCCGGGCCGGAACGGCGCCGACCGTTCCGGCTGTCACCCACGGCCCGTGGATGCGGGTCATCCAGCAAGGGCGTCGGATGCGTTTCAAACCGCTGGCAATACAGGTGCTGCAGCAGATCCTGCTCTATGCGGTTCTGTTTTGGCTTCTGGTCAGTGCCGTACGCGCCGGCCTGCTGTTTTATCACGGCCAGAAACGCCTCGCCGAGATCCCGGAGACGGTCAACACCCTGTACATGCCGCTGCTGGCGCAGAGCGTCTGGGATGTCGAACTCAACACCACCCAGAAGGAACTGGCCAGCATCAGCGCCATCAATGGCGTCGAATCAGTCATTCTGGAGACACGCCTGGGGCAGCGCCTGCGCTATGACAGCCCGCATGCCGGCAACGCCCCCCACAACGTCTACCACCTGGACGTTCACCTCAATCACGGCACCCGCGAGTCACTCGGCACGCTGACACTGTTCGTCTCCAACAAGCCGGTTCAAAGCGAAATCGTCAACGATCTGCTCAGCAGCATGGCGCAGCGTGTCCTCGACTTCACGGCACTGGCACTGCTGATCGTCTTTATTCTGCGCCGCCGCTTCGTCTTGCCGGTCCAGCAGCTGGCCCAGGCGGCACGCACCTTCCGGCCTGGCGAGGCGACACCGACGTTTCGCCTGAACTATCCCAGCCATATCGAAGACGAGATGACCCAGTTGCTGGCGTCGTTCAATGCCATGCGCACCAGCATCAACAACCATCTGGCCGACCGCGAGCGTTATGAAACCGCCCTGACCCAGGCGCGCGATGAGCTGGCACGCCGGGTGGAAGAACGCACCGCGCAGCTGGACAGGCTGCTGAATTTCCAGCAACTGGTCTCGGCGATTTCCTCACGCTTCATCAACATCCCGCTGGCAGAAGTGAATCTGGCCATGTCGCAGGCCCTGATGCAGATTGGTCAGTTCATGGATGTCGATCGCTGCTACCTGATCGGCGTCGATCACCTGCAAATCGTCAGCATGGTGCACGAGTGGCAGGCACCAGGGATCGACAGCGGCAAGGAGGGACTGGGATTTGCTCCCCTGACGGCACGGCCATCATTGTTCGCCACCCTGATGCGCGAGGGCGTGCTGAACCTGCCGCACTGCCAGTCACTCCCGCAGGCAGATCTGGCCAGCGCGCAGGATGCGATCCAGAGCATGCTGATGATCCGCATCGACTACCTCGGCCACCCGGTCGGCGTCTTCGGCTGTGACATGCTGCGCCATGCCAGACAATGGCAGGAGGAGGAGTTGGTTCAGGCCCGTTTGCTGGCCGATATGTTTGCCAACATGATTATCCGCTGCCAGCAGCTGCAAGATCTGTCCGAAACGCAGCAGCAACTGGAGCAGGCCAATGCCAACCTGGCACGCATGGCCTTGAGCGATAGCCTGACCGGACTGGCCAACCGCCGTCACTTTGACGAAGAAAAGCGTCAGGCCTTCGACAAGGCGCGCCGCAAGGCGGAGCCCCTCGGGCTGATCATGCTGGATATCGACTTCTTCAAGGAATACAACGACCACTACGGTCACCTGGCGGGAGATCAATGCCTGCAGCAGCTCGCTGCCCTGCTGACGCGTTTCTTCGTTTATCCGGGCGAACTGGCCGCGCGAATCGGCGGGGAGGAATTTGCCGTGCTGCTGCCGGGACTGGACGCCCAGGCCGTCAGGTCACGCGCCGAAGCGCTGCGACAGGCGGTCTGGGAACTGAACCTGCCCCACGCCAGCTCGCGTGTCGCAGACCGTCTCACCATCAGCCTGGGGATTGCCGCCCTGGACACGGCAAACCACAGCAGCATCGATCAGATGATTGCCGAGGCCGACGCCGGGCTATACCGCGCCAAGGCCTCCGGACGCAACTGCACAGGCTGAACGGTACCGGCATAAAGAAAACGGCCGCTTCCGGAAGGAGCGGCCGTTTTCTTTATGCATCGCGGCTTAGCGGGCTACGCGACGATGGTTCTGGTAGTGCTGCCAAGCCAGTTTGATGGCATTGATGAACGATACAAACATATTGTTCTCCTTCGATATAGGGGTAGAGACTTGCCGGACAAAAGCACGGCCGCGCTGTCAGACAGAACTTTAGCCCGCAGCGCCCCATCACTCGATAGGACTAATCTGAATAATCCAAAAAACTAAAAAACAATATGGTTGTATGACCATTGCGCACAACGAGCCTTTATCCTGGGGCTCAAATGACAACGGGCGACATCACTGTCGCCCGTTTCGTTTGCCATCCCCAGGATTAGCGGGCATAGCGGCGGCCTTGGCGATGGTAAACGGACCAGGCGTGTTGCAGTTGGGACAGAAGCTTGATCATGGTAACTCTCCTTGAGTGAAAAACCGGCAGGTGCCTTATATGGCTTTTATTTGCCGGTAAATCAAAGATATCCGCCCCTCATTGCAAGGTCAATGGTTTTGCATGATTTCGCTATTCATCCCAAATAACATTAAATAATTATAAATTATGCAAAGCCATGAAATCAGGCCGCTATCACCTCATCAACCCCATGATTTTGTGTGTGTCTTTTTTACGACGCGCCGCAGCATAAAACAAAAAAAGGGGCCTAAGCCCCTTATTAGGTCATGGCTATTACAAGCCTAGTCGCTGCCAGATGGTTGAGACCACGCCAGCCTGATTCAGCGTATAGAAGTGCAACCCTGGCGCACCGGCCTGCAACAGACGGTCACACAGCTCGGTCACGACATCCAGCCCCAGGGCTCGCACCGAAGCGACATCGTCCCCATAAGCCTGCATGCGCAGCCTCAGCCAGCGCGGCACTTCCGTGCCGCAGGCATCAGAGAAACGGCACATCTGACTGAAATTGCTGATTGGCATGATGCCCGGCACGATCGGCACATCCACGCCACGGGCGCGCACCTCATCAACAAAGCGCAGATAGCTGTCGATGTTGAAAAAGTACTGCGTGATGGCCGAGTCGGCGCCTGCATGAATCTTGCGCACAAAGTTATTCAGATCATCCTCGGCGGAACGCGCCTGAGGATGGAATTCCGGATAAGCCGCCACCTCGATATGAAAATGCTCGCCATGTTCTTCGCGGATAAAAGCCACCAGTTCGTTGGCATAGCGAAACTCCCCAGCCTCGACCATGCCGCTGGGCATGTCTCCGCGCAGGGCCACGATGTGGCGGACGCCATGGGAACGATACTCGTCCAGCAAAGCCCGGATATTGTCGCGGGTCGAACCGATGCAGGACAGATGCGGCGCCACAGCCAGTCCGCGCGAACGGATCTCTTGCACCGTCGCCAGGGTTCCTTCGCGGGTGCTGCCACCGGCACCGAAGGTCACCGAAAAGAACTCCGGCTTCAGCGGAGCCAGCTGCATCAGCGTGTTCTGCAGACGAGTCATGCCCTCGGGCGTCTTGGGCGGGAAAAATTCGAAACTGAAATTGGATGTCCGTTCGGCCATGCGCTCCTCGGGCTCTCTCTTTGTCGGATTGATCAGACGGGGGGGAGACTCTGATTATAGAACCACGACTGTGGTCTCCCTCCCCGGGTCAGGCATTAATAACGATAGTGATCGGGCTTGTACGGACCGTTTTGCGGCACGCCAATATAGTTGGCCTGCTCATTGCTCAGTTCAGTCAGCTGGGCGCCAATGCGCTTGAGGTGCAAGCGCGCCACCTTCTCGTCCAGATGCTTGGGCAAGACATACACCTGCTTTTGATACTGGTCGCCATTAACGAACAGTTCGATCTGGGCAAGCACCTGATTGGTAAACGAGTTGGACATGACGAAACTCGGGTGACCGGTGGCGCAACCCAGATTGACCAGGCGCCCTTCGGCCAGCAGGATAATGCGTTTGCCGTCCGGGAAGATGATGTGATCAACCTGTGGCTTGATGTTTTCCCACTGGTACTGACGCAGGCTGGACACTTCGATTTCCGAATCGAAATGGCCGATATTGCACACGATGGCCTGGTTGCGCATGGCCTTCATGTGGGCGTGATTGATCACGTTGACGTTACCGGTGGCGGTGACAAAAATGTCCGCCTTGTCAGCAACATCTTCCATGCGTACCACGCGATAGCCTTCCATGGCCGCCTGCAGGGCGCAGATCGGGTCAATCTCCGTCACCCAGACAGTCGCCCCCAGGCCACGCAGACTCTGAGCACAACCCTTGCCGACATCGCCATAGCCCGCCACGACGGCCACCTTGCCGGCAATCATCACATCAGTCGCACGCTTGATGCCATCGACCAGCGATTCACGGCAACCGTACAGGTTGTCGAACTTGGACTTGGTCACTGAGTCGTTGACGTTGAAGGCCGGGAACGGCAGGCGCCCCTCCTTGTGCAACTGGTACAGACGATGCACACCCGTGGTCGTTTCTTCGGTCACGCCCTTGATCTGGACCAGACGCTTGGAATACCACTGGCCATCCACTTCCAGATGACGCTTGATCGCGGCAAACAGCGCGGTTTCCTCATCGTTGGACGGATGGGCCAGAACGCTGCGATCCTGTTCGGCCCGTGCGCCCAGCATCAACAGCAAGGTGGCATCGCCGCCATCATCCAGAATCATGTTGGCGGACTGGCCGGCCGGCCACTCGAAAATGCGGTGGGTATATTCCCAGTACTCGTCCAGGCTTTCACCCTTGAAGGCAAACACCGGAATCCCGGCGGCGGCAATCGCCGCGGCGGCATGGTCCTGGGTGGAGAAGATATTGCACGACGCCCAGCGCACATCGGCACCGAGGGCCACCAGCGTCTCGATCAGCACGCCGGTCTGAATGGTCATGTGCAGGGAGCCGGCAATGCGCGCACCGCGCAGCGGCTGCTGATGACGATACTCTTCGCGCAAGGCCATCAGACCCGGCATCTCGGTCTCGGCGATGCTCAGTTCCTTGCGGCCCCAGGCCGCTTGCTGGATATCGGCAACCAGAAAATCAGTGAATTCAGCCATCGTGTGTTCCTTTACACGCGGCCGAGGGGGAGATGCGCTTACCTACATCCCGCACCCCGGCACGGATTGTCAGGTAAGCGCCGTTTTGAACCGGGCCTGGGACGTTGTCCGTCTCGCAGCGCTTCCCGGAAATAAGTGGATTACAGCCCGGCGTCGGCTTTCAGGGCTTCGGCCTTGTCGGTACGCTCCCAGGTAAACTCCGGCTCTTCGCGACCGAAGTGGCCATAGGCCGCGGTCTTGCTGTAGATCGGACGCAGCAGGTCCAGCATCTGTACGATGCCCTTCGGACGCAGGTCGAAGTGGCGCTTGACCAGCTCAACGATCTGCTCATTGGGAATGCGGTTGGTACCGAAGGTATCCACGGCAATCGAGGTCGGCTGCGACACACCGATGGCGTAGGAAACCTGAATCTGGCACTGACGCGCCAGACCGGCGGCCACGATGTTCTTGGCCACATAGCGACCGGCATAGGCGGCAGAACGGTCAACCTTGGACGGATCCTTGCCGGAGAAGGCACCGCCACCATGCGGCGCGGCACCACCGTAGGTATCGACGATGATCTTGCGGCCAGTCAGACCGCAATCGCCCATCGGGCCGCCAATCACGAAGCGGCCAGTCGGGTTGATCAGGAACTTGGTTTCTGCCGTCAGCATATTCGGCGGCAGGACCGGCTTGACGATGTCTTCAATGACGGCTTCGGTCAGGGTCTTGTGATCGATGTCCGGGCTGTGCTGAGTCGACAGCACCACGGTTTCGATACGCTTTGGCAGGCCGGTGGCACTGTCGTAGACGCAGGTGATCTGGCTCTTGGCATCCGGACGCAGCCATGGCAGACGACCATCCTTGCGCAGCTCGGCCTGGCGTTGCATCAGGCGATGCGAATAATAGATCGGGAACGGCATCAGCGTCGGGGTCTCGTCGCAGGCGTAACCGAACATCAGGCCCTGGTCACCGGCACCCTGATCGAGATCCAGCCCCTGGCCTTCGTTGACGCCCTGGGCAATATCCGGCGACTGCTTGTCGTAGCAGGCCATCACCGCACAACCGTGATAATCGAAGCCCAGCTCGGAATTGTCGTAGCCGATACGCTTGATGGTCTCACGCGCCACCTGGATGTAATCGATGTTGGCATGGGTGGTAATTTCACCGGCCAGCACGACCAGGCCGGTATTCACCAGCGTTTCCGCAGCCACGCGGCCGAATTTGTCTTCGCGCAGGATCGCGTCAAGGATGGCGTCGGAAATCTGGTCGGCAACCTTGTCCGGATGGCCCTCCGAGACCGACTCGGACGTAAACAAATATTCACTCATTTTGATCTGCTTTCCGAATAATCTGCATTCGTGATGATAAAATACGCCGCTTTAATGCGACTCAAATCCCTACCATGGCTTCGCTGGTCAAACTACTGCTTACCCTGCTTGCCCGCCTGCCTCTGGCATGGTTGCAGGTGTTGGGTGCCCTGCTCGGCCGCATGACCCTGACACTGTCAGGCTCATTCCGTGCCCGCATGGCGAAAAATCTTGAAGATAGTAAAATTCTTCCAAATTATCAGCTTTCCCGCGACGCAGTCAAACAGTGCGCAGAAGAAACCGGCAAGGGCGCGCTGGAGCTGGCCATCGCCTGGTGTCGCGAACCGCGCGACATTGCCCGCATGGTCAAGGCATGCGACGGCTGGGAGCATGTCGAAAAGGCGATCAGCGCTGGCCATGGCATTGTCTTCGTCACGCCGCATCTGGGCAGCTATGATATTGCCGGCCGCTATATCAGCCATCGCCTGCCCTTTCCGCTGACCGCCATGTATCGCCCGCCCAAGTTATCCTGGCTTGAACCGGTCATGAATGCCGGCCGCGCCAGGGGCAAGGGCAAAACGGCGCCGGCAACCGGCGCTGGCGTGCGCGTGCTGATGAAAGCACTCAAGGCAGGCGAAGCCACCATCATTTTGCCGGATCAGGTTCCCGGCAATGGAGAAGGCGTCTGGGCGCCCTTCTTCGGACAACCCGCCTATACCATGACCCTGGTGCCGCGCCTGGCCCAGCTCAAGGGTGTGGAGACCTTGTTGTTTTATGGAGAACGACTGGCGAGAGGTCAAGGATTCAAAGTTCACATCCGCCCCTTGCCCCAGCCGTTCACCGGTGAACGGGATCAGGATGCCGCCATCCTCAACCATGCGGTTGAGACCCTGATCACGGAATGCCCACTGCAATATCTGTGGAGTTATAACCGCTACAAATGCCCGGCAGGTGTCGAACAGCCGGCCGGGCAAGAAGGATCCCCATGAGAATCGCCTTTGCCCTGCTGTGGCTGATCCGCTTTCTGCCGATGCCGGTGATTGGCGCACTCGCCTGGTTGCTGGGCAGTGTGGCCTATCTGCTGGCCGCAGATCGCCGCCGTGTCGGTATGATCAACCTGCGCCTGTGCTTCCCCGAACTGAGTGACGCCGAACACAAGCGCATGCTGCGCAACAATTTCCGTTACATGCTGCGGCTGGTACTGGAATACAGCGTCGTCTGGTGGAGTTCGGCCGAACGGCTGGACCGACTGGTGGACATCAAGAACCTGCACTACGTCACCGATCTGCGCGAGCAGGGGCAGGATGTCATCCTGTTCTACCCGCATTTTGTCGGTTTCGAAATGTGTGTGTTTGCCCTCAATCAGCATCTGCCGCTGGTCAGCGTCTATTCCGCCCAGAAGAACGATACGCTGGATGCCATGATTTACCAGGGTCGCCAGCGGTACAACAATGCATTCATCGTTTCACGCCAGGAAGGACTGCGGCCGATCATCAAGGCCATGCGCAAGAACCATGTCCCCTTCCTCTACCTGCCGGATCAGGACTATGGTGCGCGCGACTCGATTTTCGCCCGGTTTTTTGGCATCGAGACCGCCACCATCACCGGTTTGTCGCGCATCAGCCAACTGGCGCGCGCCAAGGTGGTACCGGCCATCGCCCGCCGAGTGGGTAATCGCTGCGAACTGGAGTTCTATCCTGCCTGGGACAACTTCCCCAGCGAAGATGTGTCTGCCGATACTCAGCGTATGAACGATTTCCTGGAAGCGCGGGTTCGCGAACAGCCGGATCAGTATTTCTGGCTGCACAAGCGATTCAAGACCAGGCCAGAAGGACAGCCGCCGATTTACTGATCCGAAAAAAGCCCTCTGCATGCAGAGGGCTTTTTATATCAGGGCAACAATCAGTGCATTACTGGGCCATGTATTTCGGTGAGCGCGGCCCGTACAGAATGCCGTTGAACCGGCCAGGCTCGAGCAGGCGCTGATCCGCCACCCCCGCTACCGGATAGGTAGCATCCGTCACCTTTTTGGCAATCTGCTTGATGGCGGCACTGACCAGTTGAACCAGCAGATCATTGTTATTGTTGTTGTTCTCGGCATCGGAGGCCTGCGCAGAGCCGGTCCACAAGGTGGCACCACTTCTCAGATCCACCAACCGGGCGGAAACACTGACCGAGGCAACACTATCCAGTACCTGGTAGCTGACGCCATATTTGCTGACCTCGATATACAGCACAGCGTCTGCACCAAAAATCTGGCGCAGCTTGGCCAGTGGCACCTGATGAATATCATCCGCCGTGGTCAGGCCATTTTGCTTGAATGTCTCAGAGACCAGACCGACGGGCAGGACATAGTAGCCTGCCTCTGCCAGGGGATAGGTGACTTGAGCGAGCACGCCGTTGCCGGCATTCACATCGGTCGCCTTGCTGATCGGCGGCAAAACCAGAATCGAGTGCGGGTTACTCTTCTTATAGGCGGTGTAATCCAGCTGTTTCGGCGGCTCAGTGGCACAACCCGCAAGAAAACCCAGCATGGAGGCCAGGGCAAGATATTTGCACATGGATTTGAACATGTTGATCTCTTATTTCTTCACTTTGGACATCAGATAGTCCAGATAGGGTGCAGACTCGGGGAACAGCTTTTCTTCCACCTGAAAATTCTGCGCCATCATGGCGGTGTTACCGACATTGGCATACAGCATGCCCAAATGCGCATAGTAGCCGGGAGGCGGCGTCTTTCCCCTGGCGCGGATCTTCTGCAACTCCGCTTCCATCTCCTGAATCTGCTTGTCCGGGCTGGTACCGGAGTCCGCACGCAGATAGCTGTACACGTGCGACTGATAACCTTCCCATTGATAGAGCGTATCCGGCTGTGAGGCGCAGGCACACAGCATGACACTGGCGATGAGGCCCAACACCAGACCCGAACGTTTCTGCATGGTCGATTTCATCTTGCTTGCATCCGTGAATTAGGGTTTTGCCGGCTGCCAGGCACCCGACTGAATACCGTCGACCAGGCGGTTGACGGCTTCGCGAATGGCCAGATCGAGTACCTTGCCATTCAAGGTTGAGTCGTAGCTGGCCGTCCCGCCAAAACCGAGCACTTCACGATTCGACAGCTTGTATTCACCCGCCCCCATGCTCGAGTAGACGACTTCGGAAGTGTGGGTGTTTACGACGTTCAAACTCACCTTGGCATAAGCAATTTGTTGCTTGCCGCTGCCCAGCAGACCGAACAGCTGATCATCCCCCACTTCCTTGCGACCAAACTCGGTCACATCACCGGTAATGACATAATCAGCACCCTTGAGCGACTGAGCTTGTTTTTTCAAACCGGCTTCCTGCTTGATTTCCGCCATATTGTCGCGGTCGAGCACATTGAAGCGATTGGTCTGCTGCAGGTGGGTGATCAGAATGGTCTTGGCCTGAGAGCCAACATGGTCGATCCCGTCGGAGAAAATCCCGCGCATGAAGCTTGATCGGTTATCAAATTTGCCGACAGCAATCGGCGAACGCACGCCGGTATACGGCTGACTGGCACTGGTAACCTGCGTCACCGCCAATGACTGCGAACTCTCCGTGGCACAGCCGGCCAACAATGCGGCCAGGGCCGCAACCGCAAAAAACGACTTCGCCTGTCTGCTGTTGAGCATCTACCCTCTCCAAGACAATGAGAAACAATTTAAAAAAAGGTAGATAGTATAAACGATTTATACAAAATCGCTACAGATCGTCATAAACGGCCACTAAGCGTTATGCAATCAGACAGAGCGTGTGCGACCGGTGGTCGAGAGGAAGGACAGGGGTGAGGGAAAGCACATCGGGCCAGGCCCGATGTGCTTCAGTGCGGCTGTCGCCAGAAATAGCGCCAGACAAATCCAGGAAAGGCAAAGACCACAAACAGGGCGAAGGTGCTGGCATAGAACTGCCAGTTCTGCTCATGTACCGGCATCAGCCGTGATTCGAGCAGTCGGGCAAACAGCCCGACCAGCAGATAAAGCACAACCAGCTCCAGCAGGCGCCAGCCGAAATGCTTGTGCACCACCGCCACCACCCCGCCGATACGCGGCAGGGCGAATGGCAGGTTGGCCGCCAGAACGGCCACGATCAGCAACACCGCAACACTGGCTTGCATGATCGCTCCTTACAGCGCCGTCAGCGATTGCTTGACGGCATCCATGCACAGGGCAACCAGTTGCTGCGGCAGGATGCCGAGCACCAGCAGGGCCAAGGCATTGAGCGACAGCACCAGACGCATGTCGGCCCGTACCACGATGGCGCTGTCGTCTTCTGCGGCGTCAAAGTACATGGCCTTGACCACGCGCAGATAGTAGAAGGCACCAATCAGCGACATCAGCACGGCAAACACCGCCAGGGGCACCATGCCTACGCTGAGCGCCGCACGGATCACGGCAAACTTGGCATAGAAGCCGGCCACCGGCGGGATGCCCGCCATCGAGAACATGACCAGCAGCATCAGGAAGGCATACCAGCTGTTGCGCTGGTTCAGCCCCTTCAGATCCGCCACCTTCTCGCACTCAAACCCGGCACGCGACAGCGCCAGCAGAACCCCGAAGGCCGCCAGCGACATCAGCACATAGATGATGGCGTAGTACATGGCCGAGGAGAAGCCATCGGCATTACCGGTCAGGAAACCGACCAGCAGGAAACCCATGTGCGAGATGGTCGAATAGGCCAGCATGCGCTTGATGTTGGTCTGGACGATGGCGGTGATGTTACCGATGGCCATCGACAGCACGGCGACGATCACCAGCATGCCTTGCCATTGCGACAGCAGCGGCCCCATGGCTTCGCCAAGGATGCGCACCAGGAACACGAAGGCCGCCAGCTTCGGCGCGGCGCCAATCATCAGGGTTACGGCCGTCGGCGAGCCCTGGTAAACGTCGGGCACCCACATGTGGAACGGCACGGCGCCCAGCTTGAAGCACAGGCCGGCCACCAGGAACACCACGCCGAAGATCAGCAGCACGGTATTACCGTTGCCGCTGGCGATCACCTGGGCAATGCGGCCGATTTCCAGCGAACCGGTGGCACCATACACCATCGACATGCCGTACAGCAGCAGACCGGAAGCCAGCGCACCGAGCACAAAGTATTTCATGGCCGCCTCGGTCGCAGACACCGAGTCACGACGCAGCGCAATCAGGGCATACAGCGCCAGCGACAGCAGCTCCAGCCCGATGTACAGCGTCATGAAGTGGCTGGCCGAAACCATGACATTCATGCCGAGCAGGGCAAACAGCGTCAGGGTGTAGAACTCGCCCTTGAACATCTGGCGGTCGGCGATGTACTGGCGCGAGTACACCAGCACGGCGGCGGTCACGCCATATAGGAAGAACTTGATGATGCCGGACAAGGGATCGGCAACAAACATTTTCTGGAAGGTTTCAACCGGCACGGCAGTCCAGGCGAGGTACTGCATCACGGCACAGCCAGCCAGCGTCAGCAGGCTCAGGCCATAAGTGATGTCACGACGTTCGTCCGGCAACAGCATGTCGATCACAAGAATCAGCAGCACCGCCGCGAGCATGAACAGCTCGGGCAAGGCTGGCATCAGGTTCAGGGTAGCCCAGTTCATTGTGTTTTCCTTGCCTTACAGCTTGCTTTGCGCCACATGGGCAATCAGGTCGTTCACCGCCGGGTGCATCTTGTCGATAAAGGCCTGCGGATACAGACCCATGCCGAGCACGGTCAGCGCCAACAGCGCCAGCACCAGGAATTCGCGCTTGTTGATGTCCTTCAGCTCGGCGACATGGTCGTTGGCCACTTCGCCGAAGATCACCCGCTTGAACATCCACAGCGTGTAGGCAGCACCGAAAATCAGCGTGGTGGCGGCCAGCGCGGCATACCAGAAGTTCACCTGCTCGGCACCGAGAATGACCATGAACTCGCCCACGAAGCCCGAGGTCGCCGGCAGGCCGGCATTGGCCATGGCAAACAGCATCATGAAGGAGGCAAAGATCGGCATCTTGTTGGCCACACCGCCATAGTCACCGATGTTGCGGCTGTGCATGCGGTCATACATGACACCGATCGACATAAACATCGCGGCGGACACGAAGCCGTGCGACACCATCTGGATCAGTGCGCCTTCGACGGCATACACGTTCTGGGTGTTGCCGGCGAACATGAAGATCCCCAGGGTCACGAAACCCATGTGGGAAATCGACGAATAGGCCACCAGCTTTTTCATGTCGCTCTGCACCAGCGCCACCAGGCCGATGTACACCACGGCGATCAGCGACAGGGTCACCATGAAACCGGACAGATAACGCGAGGCATCCGGCACGATGGGCAGAGCAAAACGCAGGAAACCGTAGGCACCGATCTTCAGGGTGATGGCCGCCAGCACCATCGAGCCACCTGTCGGCGCTTCCACGTGCGCATCCGGCAACCAGGTATGCACCGGCCACATCGGCACCTTCACGGCGAAGGACAGGAAGAAGGCGGTAAACAGCATCAGTTGGATGCCCATCGGGATACGCAG
Organism: Paludibacterium sp. B53371; assembly: GCF_018802765.1. Lineage (NCBI taxonomy): Bacteria > Pseudomonadati > Pseudomonadota > Betaproteobacteria > Neisseriales > Chromobacteriaceae > Paludibacterium > Paludibacterium sp. B53371. The sequence goes on along the minus strand of NZ_CP069163.1, from coordinate 519,402 downwards.
ATCCTGGAAGGCAGAGATCTCGAAGGTATTGCCCGCCTTGCCGTACAGGTAGATGAAGGCCACCAGCATCAGCAGCGAACCCAGCAGCGTGTACAGGAAGAACTTGATCGAGGCATACACCCGACGCGGACCGCCCCAGACACCGATGATCAGGTACATCGGGATCAGCATGCCTTCGAAGAAGACATAGAACAGGATGGCATCCAGCGCGGCAAACGCCCCGTTGATCAGACCGGACATGATCAGGAATGCCGCCATGTACTGCGCAGTACGCTTCTGGATCACTTCCCAGCCGGCAATCACCACCAGCAGGGTGGTAAAGCTGTTGAGCACCACGAACAGCATGGAAATGCCGTCCACCCCGAGGTGATAGTTGATGTTCAGCGCATCAATCCAGCCGTGCATCTCTTCGAACTGCATACCGCCGTGCAGTTCGGTGAAGTTGAAGAACAGGGGCAGCGACAGCAGGAAACCCGCCAGCGCACCGACCACGGCAATCCAGCGTGCCAGCCCTGCCCGGCTGTCACCGCCGGTTGCCAGGACCAGCAGGCCGAACAGAATCGGCACCCAGATCACCAGACTTAAAACATGAGTCAACATAGTCGAACCTTTATTATTTCAATCCCGGTTGTTCGTGGCTCAGCGCAAGATCAGCGGGGCGAACCAGTAAGTCATCAGTGCCAGCACGCCCAGAATCATGGTGGCGGCGTAGCTGTAGATGAAGCCGGTCTGCAACTTGCGGATGGTGCGCGAGAAAGCAGCGACCAGCGCGGCAGAGCCGTTGACCACCAGTCCGTCGATCAGCAGCATGTCGCCGATCTTCCAGAACGCATTCCCCAGCGCACGCGCCCCCTTGGCGAACACGGCGAAGTACAGCTCATCCAGGTAGTACTTGTTGACCAGCAGCTGATAGAGGCCATTGACACGGCTGCGAATCTGCTCCGGCAGGTGCGGCGCCTTCATATAGCCGATCCAGGCGGCAAGGACACCAGCCGCAGCCAGCCACAGCGGCAGCGAGTGCAGCGACTCCAGCGCCATGGCAACCGGGCCGTGGAACTCTTCGCCCAGGTGCGACAGACCCGGATGCTTGATGGCATCGATGAAGATTGCGCCATGGAAGAAGTCACCAAACACCAGCGGGCCAATGGCCAGATAACCGATCACCACCGACGGAATGGCCAGCAGCACCAGCGGCAGGGTCACGACCCACGGCGATTCGTGCGGATTGTCATTCGGGCCCAGGCCGTGATGATGTTCGTCATCATGATGATCCTCGTGATGGTGAGCCTTCTGCTTCCAGCGCTCCGGACCATGGAACACCATGAAGTACAGGCGGAAGGAATACAGCGCGGTCACGAAGACACTGGCCGTCAGGGCAAAGCTGGCAAAACCGGCTGCCGGCAGATGCGACTGATTGACGGCTTCGATGATCGAGTCCTTCGAGTAGAAGCCGGCGAAGAACGGTGTACCGATCAGGGCCAGGGAGCCGATCAGCGAAGTGATCCAGGTGATCGGCATGTACTTGCGCAGACCGCCCATATTGCGCATGTCCTGGTCGTGGTGCATGCCGATGATGACGGAACCGGCAGCCAGGAACAGCAGCGCCTTGAAGAACGCGTGGGTCATGACGTGGAACACTGCCACCGAGTAGGCCGAGGCCCCCAGCGCAACGGTCATGTAGCCGAGCTGCGACAGGGTCGAGTAAGCCACCACACGCTTGATGTCGTTCTGCACCACCCCGAGGAAGCCCATGAACAGGGCAGTAATCGAGCCGATGACCATGACGAAGTTCAGGGCGGTATCGGACAGCTCGAACAGCGGGCTCATGCGCGCCACCATGAAGATACCGGCCGTCACCATGGTGGCAGCGTGGATCAGCGCCGAGATCGGGGTCGGGCCTTCCATCGAGTCCGGCAGCCAGACGTGCAGCGGAAACTGGGCGGATTTACCCATGGCGCCGACGAACAGCAGGATGCAGGTCACGGTCATCAGCGACCAGGACTGGCCGGGGATGATCTCGATGGTCTTGCCTGCCAGCGCCGGAGCGGCAGCAAACACATCGTTGTAGTTCAGCGAGCCGCCGAAATAGGCCAGCACCAGCCCAATGCCCAGCAGGAAGCCGAAGTCGCCGACGCGGTTGACCAGGAAGGCCTTCAGGTTGGCAAAGATGGCCGTCGGGCGCTTGAACCAGAAACCGATCAGCAGGTAGGACACCAGGCCCACGGCTTCCCAGCCGAAGAACAGCTGGATGAAGTTGTTGCTCATCACCAGCATCAGCATGGAGAAGGTAAACAGCGAGATATAGCTGAAGAAGCGCTGGTAGCCCGGGTCATCCTGCATGTAGCCGATGGTGTAGATGTGAACCATCAGCGACACGCTGGTCACCACGGCCATCATCATCGCCGACAGGGCATCGATCTGGAAGCCGACCGAGTAGGTATTGCCGTTCACCGTCAGCCAGGTGTAGACCGGCTCGTTGAATACCGGGGCATGCCCGGAAACGAAGCCGGAAAGGACCTGAAGCGACAGGATGGCGGAAATCGCCACGCCGGTGATGGTCACCACGTGCGCAGCACGCCGGCCGATCGCCCAGCCAAACAGGCCTGCAATGAGCGACCCGGCCAGCGGCGCCAGGGCGATCAGCAGTAGTAGGGTTTTCATATCCATGTTGTCTGCTTTGTCTTTTGGTTATGCGTTAGCCCTTGAGGCTGCCCAGGTCTTCCACGTTGATGGTGCGCAGATTGCGGAACAGCACCACCAGAATCGCCAGACCGATGGCCGACTCGGCGGCGGCGACGGTCAGGATGAAGAAGACGAAGATCTGCCCGGCGGTATCCGACAGGTAATGCGAGAAAGCGATGAAGTTGCAGTTCACCGCCAGCAGCATCAACTCGATCGACATCAGCAGCACGATGATGTTTTTACGGTTCAGGAAAATCCCGAGCACGCTGATGGCAAACAGGATCGCGGCCAGCACCAGGAAGTGTGTGAGTGTCAGCACGATTCCTCCTTTTTCAATGGTGGCCGTCAGGCCTGAGGTTGATCATCGGCAGCGGCGACGGTTTCCACCGGCGTCGCGGCCATTTTGACGACACGGACCCGGTCGGACGCCTTGACGGCAACCTGGTCGGCCACATTCATCACCTTGGTGTCCTTGCGCTTGCGCTGGGTCAGGGCAATCGCGGCGACAATCGCCAGCAGCAGCACCACCGAGGCCAGTTCGGTCGCAAACATGTAGTGGGTATACATCTGCAGACCCAGCTCGCGGATATTGCTGAAATCGGCGGCCAGCTCGGCGCGCGCGGGATAGGTCTTCAGACCGGCTTCCGGGCTGCCGAGAATCAGCGCCATTTCACCGGCCATGATGATGGCGATGGTGCCGGCCAGCGGGAAGTTCTTCCAGAAGCCCTCGCGCAGTTTCTCGATGTCGATGTCGAGCATCATCACCACGAACAGGAACAGCACCATGACCGCGCCGACATAGACCAGCACCAGGGCGATGGCCAGAAACTCGGACTCCAGCAGAATCCAGTGACCGGCGGCGGTGAAGAAGGCCAGCACCAGGTAGAGCGCCGCATGCACCGGGTTCTTGGCGGTGATCACGCGGAACGCCGCCACCAGCAGGATGGCCGACAGGATGTAGAAAACAACCGTAGTAAAGCTCATGCGTCCCCCTTAGCGGTACTTGGCGTCGGCTGCCTTGTTGGCAGCGATTTCGGCCTCGTACTTGTCACCGATGGCCAGCAGCATGGGCTTGGTGTAGTAGAGGTCGCCACGCTTCTCGCCGTGGAATTCAAGAATGTGGGTTTCCACGATGGCGTCTACCGGACAGGCTTCTTCACAGAAACCGCAGTAAATGCACTTGATCAGATCGATGTCGTAGCGGGTAGTACGGCGGGTGCCGTCCTCGCGCTGGTCCGACTCGATGGTGATCGCCATCGCCGGGCACACCGCCTCGCACAGTTTGCAGGCAATGCAGCGCTCTTCGCCGTTGGGATATCGGCGCAGGGCGTGCAGGCCGCGGAAACGCGGAGACTGCGGGGTCTTCTCTTCCGGATACTGGACGGTGATCTTGCGCGCAAACAGATGGCGCCCGGTCAGCATCAGGCCCTGTACCAGCTCGACCAGCAGGAAGGTTTTGAAAAACTTGCGAATCGATTCCATGCTCTTTGCCTAAAGTATCAGTTCCAGAGGGAAACCGGGCTCATCATCCAAGCGCCCAGCACCGCCACCCATACCAGCGTTACGGGAATAAAGACCTTCCAGCCCAGACGCATGATCTGGTCATAGCGATAACGCGGGAAGGTGGCCCGGAACCACAGGAAGCAGAACAGCACAAACGACATCTTGGCAGCCATCCAGAAGAAGCCGCCGGCCCCCAGCAGACCCCAGCTCGCCGGGAACGGCGACAGCCAGCCCCCGAGGAACATCAGCGAGGTCAGGGCCGACACCAGGATCATGTTGGCGTACTCGGCCAGGAAGAAGATCGCAAATGCCATGCCGGAGTATTCCACGTGGAAGCCGGCGACGATTTCCGACTCCCCTTCGGCCACGTCAAACGGGGCGCGGTTGGTTTCGGCGACACCGGAGACCAGATAGACAATGAACAGCGGGAACAGCGGCAACCAGTTCCAGGACAGGATCGAGCCGCCGGCAATGCCGTGACCCTGCTGCTTGACGATATCCACCAGGTTCAGACTGCCGGACACCATCAGTACCCCCACCAGGGCAAAGCCCATGGCGATTTCGTAGGAAACGATCTGGGCCGCGGAACGCATGCCGCCCAGGAACGAGTACTTGGAGTTGCCCGCCCAGCCGGCGATGATCACGCCATACACCCCCATCGAGGTGATGGCCATGATGTACAGCAGCGAGGCATTGGTATTGGCCAGTACCAGATGGTCGGTAAACGGCACCACCGCCCAGGCGGCCATGGCCGGCATGATCGACAGCACCGGCGCCAGCAGGAAAAGCCCCTTGCTCGACTTGGCCGGCAGGATGATTTCCTTCATCAGCAGCTTGATGCCGTCGGCAATCGGCTGCAGCAGCCCGAGCGGGCCGACCCGGTTCGGCCCGATACGGACCTGGATATAGCCGATGACCTTGCGCTCGGCGTAGGTCAGGTAGGCAACGGCGATCATCATCGGCGCAACGATGACGATGATCTTCAGCAGGGTCCAGATCACGTACCCGAGCTGTGTGCCGAAATAGGTTTGCAGTAGCTCCATGGTTTACCCCTGTGTAATCTGGATCGGGTCAAACATGCCGCCCAGGGCGATCGTGTCCGCATGGGCCGTGGCCAGACGCAGGGCGTCCGGCGGCAGGCTGTCATCGGCCTCGATACGCACCTTGACGGCGCCCTCGCCCTGACGGACGGTCACTTCACTGCCGGCGTTCACGCCGGCGGCGGCCAGCACGCTGCTGTGCGCCGTCGCATGCGGACGGGCCGCCCAGACGGTTTGCTGCAGCGACGGGGCCTGACGGCTGATCGCATCCGCCTGATACATCGGCACTTCTCCGATGCGGCTCAGACCGGCCTTGACGCTGGCGTCGATACCCAGCGGCGTGACCGCATTGTTCAGTGCCGCGGTCAGTTCACCCAGGCCTTGCCACTCGGCACGGACTTCTTCCACCGAGGTGTATTCGAAGCCGCTCAGCCCCAGCAGGCCACCCAGGACACGCAGCACCTTCCAGGCCGGACGGGTATCGCCCAGCGGACGGACCACACCATTGAAGGTCTGCAGTCGGCCTTCCATATTGATGAACGAACCGGCGGTTTCGCTGAACGGCGCCACCGGCAGCAGCACATCGGCGTAGTCCAGCAGACCGGCGGTCTTGAAGCTGGTCATGGCGATCACGGTTTCAGCCGACTTCATGGCCGCCAGGGCAGCCTGCGGGTTGTAGCTGTCGAACTCGACCTCGGTCTGCAGCAGTACATAGGCCTTGCGCGGCTTGGCAATCATGGCGGCCGCGTTGTCGCCGGCGGTAACAGCCTGACCCAGTGCGCCACGGAATGGCACGGCACCAACCAGTTCAGCGCCAACACTGTTGGCCGCTTCGGCGCTCAGGCCAAAGCTGGCACCGGTCAGACGGGCAATCTCCTGCGCCAGGGTCCACAGCTGACCGAAGGCCGGATGATGTTGCGCCACATTGCCCAGCAGCAGCGCAGCACGCTCGGCGCCACACAGACTGTCGGCGATGCGTTGCGCCTCGGTCGATACCTGTACGGCAGACAGGTCCGCGGTCAGGGTTTCACCCTTGGCAGCGGCAACCGCCTTCAGGACCTGAGCCAGGCCATTGACCAGCGCGGCCGGAGACACGGTCAGACGGGCATGCAGCGGAGTCAGCAAGTTTTCGCTGACGACGTGCAGCACGTTGAGCTGAGCCCCCTTCTTGACGGCCTGACGCAGTCGCGAGGCCAGCAGCGGCTGTTCCTGACGCTGGGTACTGCCGATGACCAGAATGGCGTTGGCATTGGCCAGATCGACAATGCTGCTGCCCAGCCACTGGGCGCCCTGCTGGGCGGCATCCAGGCTGAAATCGCTGCGACGCAGGCGATAGTCGATGTGGTTGACGCCGAAACTGCGTGCCAGCTTCTGCACCAGGAACAGCTCTTCCGTGGTGGCATGCGGGCTGGCCAGTACACCGATGGCATCCTTGCCATGGTCGTTGGCCACACCCTTCAGGCCCTTGACCACATACTCCAGTGCGGTCTGCCAGTCGGTTTCATGCCACTGGCCGCCGTACTTGATCATCGGCTTCTGCAGACGGGTCTCGGCATTGAGCCCTTCGTAGGAGAAGCGGTCACGGTCGGCGATCCAGCATTCGTTGATGGCTTCGTTCTCCAGCGGCAGGACACGCATGACCTGGTTGTGCTTGACCTGAACCACCAGGTTGCTGCCCAGACCATCGTGCGGGCTGACCGAGCGTCGGCGCGACAGCTCCCAGGCACGGGTGCTGTAGCGGAACGGCTTGGAGGTCAGCGCACCGACCGGGCACAGGTCAATGACGTTGCCGGAGATTTCCGAATTCACGGTCTGGCCGAGGAAGGGCAGGATTTCCGAGTGCTCGCCGCGGTTGGCCATGCCGATTTCCTGCAGGCCACCAATTTCCTCGGTGAAGCGCACGCAGCGGGTGCAGTGGATACAGCGCGCCATTTCCTCGGCGCTGACCAGCGGACCCATGTCCTTCGGCGAGACCGTGCGCTTGCTTTCCTGATAGCGCGACTGGCTCTTGCCATAGCCCACGGCCAGATCCTGCAGTTGGCACTCACCCCCCTGGTCGCAGATCGGACAATCCAGCGGGTGGTTGATCAGCAGGAACTCCATCACCCCCTGCTGGGCCGTTTTGGCCATCGGCGAGTGGGTCATGACCTTCATGCCGTCGGTCACCGGGGTGGCACAGGCCGGCAGCGGCTTGGGCGCTTTTTCGACTTCCACCAGACACATGCGGCAGTTGGCCGCAATGGACAGTTTCTTGTGATAGCAGAAGTGCGGGATGTAGGTGCCGGCCGAGTGGGCGGCATCCATTACGGTGCTGCCTTGCGGCACCGTCAGTTTTTTTCCGTCGATTTCGATTTCAAGCATAGCGGTCAGCTACCTGAATTAGGGGCACCCTGAGGGGCCGGATCAACACCATTGATGCTCAACCATGCACTTCTTGTGTTCGATGTGATACTCGAACTCCTTGAGGAAGTGCTTGGTAAAGCTTCGTACCGGGAACACCGCGGCATCGGCCAGCGCACAGATGGTGCGTCCGGCCATGTTGTTGCCGATCGATGTCAGGAGCTCCAGGTCATCCGGACGCCCTTCACCGTTTTCAATGCGGTGGATGATGCGATAGAGCCAGCCGGTGCCTTCGCGGCACGGCGTGCACTGGCCGCAGGATTCTTCATGATAGAAGTAGGCCAGACGCTCCAGCGCCTTCACCATGCAGACGTCCTCGTTCATGACGATCACCGCACCGGAGCCGAGCATGGAGCCCGCCTTGGCGATGGCATCGTAGTCCATGGTGAGGTCCATCATGATCTCTGCCGGCAGTACCGGAGCGCTGGAACCACCCGGAATCACCGCCTTGAGCTTCTTGCCGCCTTTCATGCCGCCGGCCATTTCCAGCAGCTTGGTGAACGGCGTGCCCAGCGGCACTTCGTAGTTGCCGGGACGCTCGACGTGGCCGGAAATCGAGAACAGCTTGGTACCGCCGTTGTTCGGCTTGCCCAGGTCCATGAATTTCTGTGCGCCGTCGCGCATGATGAACGGCACCGACGCGAAGGTTTCGGTGTTGTTGATGGTGGTCGGCTTGCCGTACAGGCCATAGCTGGCGGGGAACGGCGGCTTGAAGCGTGGCTGCCCCTTCTTGCCTTCCAGCGACTCCAGCAGCGCGGTTTCTTCACCGCAGATGTAGGCGCCGTAGCCATGATGGGCAAACAGGTCGAAGTTGAAGCCGCTGCCCAGGATGTTCTGTCCCAGATAACCGGCGGCGCGGGCTTCGGCCAGCGCCAGCTCGAAACGCTCGTACTCTTCGAAGATTTCGCCGTGGATGTAGTTGTAGCCGGCCTTGGTCCCCATGGCATAACCCGCGATGATCATGCCCTCGATCAGGGCGTGCGGATTGTAGCGATGGATGTCACGGTCCTTGAAGGTGCCCGGCTCGCCCTCGTCGCTGTTGCAGACGACGTACTTGTCGCCCGGGAAGCTGCGCGGCATGAAGCTCCACTTCAGCCCGGACGGGAAGCCGGCGCCACCGCGACCACGCAGGCCGGAGGCCTTGACCTCGGCCACCACGTCATCCTGCGGCATCTTGTTGGCCAGAATCTGCTCGAGCGCCTTGTAACCGCCGCGAGCGCGATAAGCCTGCAGAGTCCAGCAATCCGGATCGGTGGTATCGATCCCCTCGAAAATCACGCCAGAAACGAAGATCGCCATTATTCCAGCTCCGCCAGTTTCTTATCGATGGCTTCGGGGGTCATCTTCGAGCACATCTTGTGGTTGTTGACCAGCATGACCGGGGCGTCACCGCAGGCCCCCATGCACTCCCCTTCCAGCAGCGTGAACTTGCCGTCGGCCGTGGTCTCGCCAAAGCCGATGCCAAGCTTCTTCTGCAGATATTCGGCAGCATTGACGCTGCCCTGCAACGCACAGGGAAGGTTGGTGCACATGGTCAGCTTGTATTTGCCGACCGGGCGCAGGTCATACATGTTGTAGAAGGTGGCGACTTCGTAGGCCTGTACCGGGGGCAGCCCCAGGTAAGTGGCAACGAATTCGATGGTCTCGGTAGCGAGCCAGCCCTTTTCCTGCTGGGCAATGCGCAGCGCGCCCATCACGGCCGACCGTTTCTGGTCGGCAGGGTACTTGGCCACCTCAATATCAATCTTGGCAAGCGATTCTGCGGACAACATCAGCGGTCGATCTCCCCAAATACGATATCCTGCGTGCCGATGATCGCGACGGCGTCGGCGATCATGTGGCCGCGCGCCATTTCGTCCAGCGCGGCAAGGTGGGCATAGCCCGGCGCACGAATCTTGAGTCGGTAGGGTTTGTTGGCACCATCGGACACCAGGTAGATGCCGAATTCGCCCTTCGGGTGCTCGGTGGCGGCATAGACCTCGCCCTCGGGCACATGCATGCCTTCGGTGAAGAGCTTGAAGTGGTGGATCAGCTCTTCCATATTGCTCTTCATGCCTTCGCGGGACGGCGGGGCCACCTTGTGGTCCGAGGTGATCACCGGACCCGGGTTCTGCTTCAGCCAGGCCACGCACTGCGCCATGATGCGGTTGGACTGACGCATTTCTTCCATACGCACCAGATAACGGTCATAGCAGTCGCCGTTCACGCCCACAGGAATGTCGAAATCCACTTCGCGATAGACATCGTAGGGTTGCTTCTTGCGCAGATCCCACTCGATGCCCGAACCACGCAGCATGGCACCGCTCAGGCCCAGGTTCAGCGCTCGCTCCGGCGAAACAACGCCGATGCCGACTGTCCGCTGCTTCCAGATACGGTTGTCGGTCAGCAAGGTCTCGTATTCGTCGACACACTTGGGGAAACGGCGCGTGAAGTCTTCGATGAAGTCCAGCATGGTGCCGGAGCGACGCTCGTTCAGGCGGGCCAGTTCGCGGGCATTCTTGATCTTCGACACCGTGTACTGCGGCATGCTGTCCGGCAGATCGCGATACACACCGCCCGGACGGAAATAGGCCGCGTGCATGCGGGCACCCGAGACCGCCTCGTAGCAGTCCATCAGGTCTTCACGCTCACGGAAGGCATACAGGAACATGGTCATGGCACCGATATCCAGCGCATGGGCCCCGATCCACAACAGGTGGTTCAGGATACGCGTCATCTCGGCAAACATGACCCGGATGTATTGCGCGCGCAGCGGCACATCGACGCCGACCATCTTCTCGATGGCCAGACAGTAGGCATGCTCATTGCACATCATCGACACATAGTCGAGACGGTCCATATACGGCAGGGACTGGATGAAGGTCTTGTGCTCGGCCAGTTTTTCGGTGCCGCGGTGCAGCAGGCCGATGTGCGGGTCAGCACGTTCGATCACTTCCCCGTCGAGTTCAAGCACCAGACGCAGCACACCGTGCGCTGCCGGGTGCTGCGGGCCGAAGTTGAGAGTGAAATTGCGAATCTCAGCCACCGTAGTTCTCCTCGCGAATGATGCGCGGCGTAATTTCGCGCGGCTCGATGGTGACGGGCTGGTAGATCACGCGCTGCTGGGTCGGGTCGTAGCGCATTTCCACATGACCGGACAGCGGGAAATCCTTGCGGAACGGATGGCCGATGAAGCCATAGTCTGTCAGCAGACGACGCAGGTCCGGGTGCCCCTCGAAGACGATGCCGTAGAGGTCGAACGCTTCACGTTCGTACCAGTTGGCCGCATTCCAGACATCCACCACCGAGGGCAGGACCGGGAAATCATCGTCTTCGGCAAACACGCGCAGACGCAGACGCGCATTGTGCGTCAGCGACAGCAGGTGATAGACGGCGGCAAAACGCGCGCCATCCCAGGCCGAATCTTTGTAGGTGAGATAATCCACGCCGCACAAGTCGACGCATTGTTCAAACGCCAGCGAGGGGTGGTCGCGCAAAGTCTGCGCCACTTCCACCAGGTCCGCTGCCTTGCAGACGATGCTCAATTCTTCCAGCGCCAGCGTTGCAGACACGAGCTTGTCGCCCAGCACCTGTTCAACGGTCGCCTTGAGCGCTTCCAGTTTGGAGGCCATAGTTTCTACCTTAGCGGGCTATGGTATGAGTGCGTTTAATTTTGTTTTGCAGCTGGATGATGCCGTACAACAGCGCCTCGGCAGTCGGGGGACAGCCGGGAACATACACGTCTACCGGAACGATCCGGTCACAACCGCGCACGACAGAGTAAGAGTAGTGATAGTAGCCGCCACCGTTGGCACAGGAACCCATGGAAATCACCCAGCGCGGCTCCGCCATCTGATCGTAAACCTTGCGCAGCGCCGGTGCCATCTTGTTGCACAGCGTGCCGGCCACGATCATCAGGTCAGACTGACGCGGACTGGGGCGGAATACCACACCAAAGCGGTCCAGGTCATAACGTGCCGCACCAGCGTGCATCATTTCCACAGCACAGCATGCCAGACCGAAAGTCATGGGCCAGAGCGAGCCAGTGCGGGTGTAATTGATCAGCGTATCGGCGGTGGTGGTAATGAAACCTTTCTCCAGAACGCCTTCTATTCCCATTCCAATGCTCCCTTTTTCCAGACGTATACGAAGCCAATCGTGAGAATAGCCAAGAATACAAACATTGCCGACAAACCGAACATGCCGAGCTCTTTCAGCACGACAGCCCACGGAAACATGAATGCAATTTCGAGATCGAAAAGAATGAAGAGAATGGCGACGAGATAGAAGCGCACGTCAAACTTCATGCGCGCGTCTTCGAAAGCCTCGAAGCCGCACTCGTACGGAGACAGTTTTGCGTCATCAGGACGATTGGGAGCAAGAATCCGACCCAACAGCAACGGACCCGCGCCGACCAACAACCCGACGATGACGAACAACAGAATAGGAAAGTAGTTTTGCAGCATTTCCCCTATACCCCATTTTTATGGAAAGGTTTGACCCTTCCCGGCTCCAAGCAAAACAGGCCACCGGAATCCCGGTGGCCTGCTTTAATGGTGGTGCCGACAGTGAGACTCGAACTCACACAGCTTTCGCCACTACCCCCTCAAGATAGCGTGTCTACCAATTTCACCATGTCGGCACAGTCAATTTTATCAGTCGGGTATCTTTGGACCCGATGCATTATTCTTGTTCGCGGTACCGCTCGGGATTTGCGGTACCGTTTTTTGTACTACCGCACCACCCATCACGCCAAGTTCGTTTTTACTGCCCCCAGACAGATAAACGAGCGTGAGACTGGTCGTAAAGAAAACAATCGCGAGGAGGGCGGTTGTTCTGCTCAGGAAATTTGCCGAGCCAGACGCGCCAAAAAGGCTTCCGGATGCGCCGCTACCAAAAGCAGCACCCATGTCCGCACCCTTGCCGTGCTGCATCAGCACCAGTACCACAACGGATACGGCAGAGATGAGATTAACAATCCAGATTAACGTCTTAAGAAGTTCCATACTATACCAATTTGTCCGCGGCCTGGCAAATCATTCCAAATGAATCAACATCGAGTGAAGCACCGCCCACCAGGGCGCCATCGACACTTGATATTGACAGAATAGCTTCGGCATTATCAGCCTTTACGCTGCCGCCGTAGAGAACGCGCATACTAGCAGAGCCTTTTTGTCTTTGCAAGCCGGTCTCCTTGATGCACTCATGCATTTCGGCAATCTGCTCCAGGCTGGCCACCTTGCCGGTACCGATGGCCCAGACGGGCTCATAGGCAACGATCACCTGCTCCGGCGCAAAGTCGGCCACGATCTCGAGCTGACGACGAATGACCTGCAGATGCTCGCCAGACTCACGCTGATCCAGGGTCTCGCCGACACAGAGAATCGGCGCCAGATGTGCCGACAACGCGTTGGTCATCTTCTTGGCCAGCAGATCACTCCCCTCGCCCAGATACTGGCGGCGCTCCGAATGGCCGATCAGCACATAACGACAGCCGACGTTGGCCAGCATGGAGGCCGAGACTTCGCCGGTGAAGGCGCCATCGCGCCCGAACTGACTGACATCTTGCGCGCCGAGGTCCATCGGGCTCAGTTGCAACAAGTCAGCCAGCTGCAGCAGATAGACATACGGTGCGGCCAGGGCCACCCCCGAGCGGTTGATGCGGCGATCCTCCAGCATGCCGCGCACCAGTTTGCGATTGGACGCGAGGCTGCCATTCATCTTCCAGTTGCCCACCACCAGCTTGGCTGTCATTCAGATTACTCCTGCTTGAGACAGGCCGGATTATATCCCCCGGTTACATCGACTGAGAAGGACAGATATTTCTTCATATAAAGACATCAGCCATTCCGGAAGAAATTGGAACTGTAATATTTCTGAAAAATAAACAGGCCACAATGCCCCCCATCGCTTACCCTGCACCTCAACCTCTGGAGCCATTTCGTAATGAAAACCACGCTTCGTCTGGCACTGGCCGTCAGTGCCTTTGCATCGGTTTCCGCCTTCGCCACCGACATCACCGGTGCAGGCGCCACCTTCCCGTATCCGCTGTACGCCAAGTGGGCAGCCACCTACCAGGCTGAAACCGGCAGCAAGATGAACTATCAGTCGATCGGTTCGGGCGGCGGCATCAAGCAAATCACCGCCAAGACCGTCGATTTCGGCGCCTCCGACATGCCGCTGAAGCCCGACGCACTGGAAAAGGCTGGTCTGACCCAGTTCCCGACCGTCATTGGCGGCGTGGTCCCGGTCGTGAATATCCCGGGCGTGAAGCCCGGCCAGATGAAGTTCACCGGCCAACTGCTGGCCGACATCTACCTGGGCAAGGTCAAGAACTGGAACGACCCGGCGATCGTCAAGCTGAACCCGGGCGTCAAGCTGCCGAAGGACACCATCTTCCCGGTACGCCGTGCAGACGGTTCCGGCACCACCTTCATCTTCACCAACTACCTGTCCAAGGTATCGCCGGAGTGGGCCAGCAAGGTCGGCAACAATACCTCGGTGAACTGGCCGGCGGGTCAGGGCGGCAAGGGTAACGAAGGCGTGGCCAACTTCGTCAATCGCATCAAGGGTTCGATCGGTTACGTCGAGTACATCTACGCCAAGCAAAACAACATGGCTTATGGCCAGATGCAGAATGCGGACGGCAAGTTCGTGATGCCGAGCCAGGAGTCCTTCAAGGCCGCAGCCGGTCACGCTGACTGGAAGAAAGCACCGGGCTACTACCTGCTGCTGACCAACCAGGCTGGTCATGACACCTGGCCGATCGCCGGTGCCACCTTCATCCTGATGCACAAGAAGCAAGACAAGCCGGCTCAGGCCACCGCTGCCCTGAAGTTCTTCGACTGGGCGTACAAAACCGGTGACGGCGCTGCCACCAGCATGGACTACATCCCCCTGCCGGAAGGCGTCAAGGGTATGATCCGCGACAGCTGGAAGCAAATTACCGACACCAGCGGTCAGCCGGTCTGGAAGTAATGCAGAATTGGCAGCTCACGCTGTCCAGAATGGCCGGGGAGCCTCTCCCCGGCTTTTTGTCTCAGACAACCAATGAGTCCGAGTATGGAAAAGTACAGTAACGATCAGGTAATGCGGCGTCAGATGATGCTCGACCAGGTGTTCAAGGTCGTTACCCGCAGTTTTGCCTTCCTGGTGTTGGCCCTGCTGCTGGGCATCCTGATTTCGCTGCTGATCGGCGCCATGCCGAGCATCAAGGCATTCGGTTTCAGCTTCATCACCTCAAGCGAATGGGATCCGGTTGCAGGCAGCTTCGGTGCCGCCGTGCCCATCTTCGGCACCCTGATCACCTCGATGATCGCCCTGCTGATCGGTGTTCCGGTCAGCTTCGGCATCGCACTGTTCCTGACCGAGCTTTGCCCGACCTGGCTGAAACGCCCGCTTGGCATCGCCGTGGAATTGCTGGCAGGCATCCCCTCCATCATTTATGGCATGTGGGGCCTGTTCGTCTTCGCTCCCTACTTCTCCGAACGCATCCAGCCCTGGCTGATCGACAATGTCGGCCCGCTGCCGATGATCGGCTGGATCTTCCAGGGCGCGCCGATGGGGATCGGCATTTTCACCGCCGGCCTGATTCTGGCCATCATGGTGATTCCGTTCATCGCCTCGGTGATGCGAGACGTCTTCGAAGTGGTCCCCACCCTGTTGAAAGAGTCGGCCTATGGTCTGGGCTCGACCACCTGGGAAGTCGTGCGCTACGTGGTCCTGCCCTACACCAAGACCGGTGTTGTCGGCGGCATCATGCTGGGTCTTGGCCGTGCACTGGGCGAGACCATGGCCGTCACCTTCGTCATCGGCAACTCCTCGCACTTCGCCCCGGGGCTGTTCCAGCCGGGTAACTCGATCGCCTCCTCTCTGGCCAATGAATTTGCCGAGGCCAATGGCGACCTGTACATTGCCTCGCTGATCCAGCTGGGCCTGATCCTGTTCTTCATCACCTTCGTGGTGCTGGCCTGCTCGAAGATCCTGCTCCTGCGCCTGAAGAGCCAGGAAGGCAAGGCATCCTGAGCCAAGGAGCGACCCAATGAGTGACACCCTGCTGGCATCGCCGTCGAAGCAAGAAACGGAATCCTACTCGATGAATAATACGATCTACCGCCGTCGGCGCATGATCAACGGCATCACCATGGGCATCTCGATGCTTGCCATGGTTTTCGGCCTGTTCTGGCTGTGCTGGATCCTGTTCACGCTGTTGCAAAACGGCCTGAGCGGCATCCATCTTTCGGTCTTCACCCAGAGCACTCCGCCGCCGGGCGAATCCGGCGGCCTGGGCAATGCCATCGTCGGCAGTCTGTTGATGACATCCTTCGGCACCCTGATCGGTACCCCGATCGGCATTCTGGCCGGCATCTACCTGGCCGAATACGGTCAGCGTGGCTGGCTGTCTCCGGCAACCCGCTTCATCAACGACATCCTGCTGTCGGCGCCGTCCATCGTGATCGGCCTGTTCGTCTATGAAGTGTTCGTCGTCGCCCAGGGCCATTTTTCCGGCTGGGCCGGCTCCCTGGCGCTGTCGCTGCTGGTGATCCCGGTCGTGGTCCGTACCACGGAGAACATGCTGCGCCTGGTGCCCAACAGCCTGCGCGAAGCGGCCATCGCCCTGGGGACGCCGCAGTGGAAAGTGACCCTGTATGTCACCCTGCGCGCCGCCAAGTCCGGCGTACTGACCGGCGTCCTGCTGGCTGTGGCGCGCATTTCGGGCGAAACCGCCCCCCTGCTGTTTACCGCGCTGAACAATCAGTTCTGGAACAGCAACATGAACCAGCCGATGGCCAACCTGCCGATCGTCATCTTCCAGTTCGCCATGAGTCCCTACAACGACTGGCACACACTGGCATGGGCAGGCTCGCTGCTGATTACCTTCAGCGTCCTGGCGCTGAACATTGTCGCCCGCTGGCTGGGCAGTCAAAAACACCAATCCCATTAAGGCTTGCACACCATGGCTGAAACTGGCACCAAGCTCCAGGTCAAAGACCTGAACTTTTTCTACGGCAACTTCCATGCCTTGAAGGGCATTTCGCTCGGCATTGCCGCCAACAAGGTAACGGCCTTCATCGGTCCGTCCGGCTGCGGCAAGTCAACCCTGCTGCGCACCTTCAACCGCATGTTCGAGCTCTACCCCGGCCTGCGCGCCGAAGGCGAAATCCTGCTCGACAAGCGCAACATCCTCGGCCGCGATGTCGACATCAACCTGCTGCGCGCCAAGGTCGGCATGGTGTTTCAGAAGCCGACCCCGTTCCCGATGTCGATCTACGACAACATCACCTTCGGCGTGAAGCTGTATGAAAAGCTGAGCAAGACCGAAATGGATGACCGGGTCGAATGGGCACTGCGCAAGGCGGCGCTGTGGGAAGAAGTCAAAGACAAGCTCAAGCAGTCCGGCAATTCGCTGTCGGGTGGCCAGCAACAGCGTCTCTGCATCGCACGGGCAGTCGCTTCCAAGCCTGAAGTGTTGCTGCTGGACGAACCGACCTCGGCACTGGACCCGATTTCGACGGCGCACATCGAAGAACTGATCCATGAGCTGAAAGAGGACTACACGATTGCGATCGTGACCCACAACATGCAGCAGGCGGCACGGGTATCCGACTACACCGCCTATATGTACCTGGGGGAAATGATCGAATTCGGCGAGACCGACACCATTTTCACCACGCCGAAGCAGCGTGCCACGGAAGACTACATAACCGGCAAGTTCGGTTAATGACACCCGGGTCAACGGCCAACAAAAGCCACTGAAATCAGTGGCTTTTTTTACATTTTTGCCTGATTGACGACCTCACGGATCTGCATATGTCAAGAAGATTCTGACCCTGCATTGGACAGGAAACGACACCATGCATTCCCTTTGTCCTGCAGGCTTGACGGAATAGCGCTGCCACCCAACAATCCACCCTCAGACTCAACCTACCTTAAGAATCATGCTGGCACTTTTTTCCGGGCTCTACCTCAAACTGGCGATCACCCTGTTCCTGTCTCTCGGCTTTGTCCTGACATTCGAATTCATCAATGGCTTCCACGATACCGCCAATGCGGTCGCCACGGTGATTTATACCCAGTCGATGAAGCCACGTCTGGCGGTCTTTGCCTCCGGCGTCTGCAACTTCCTGGGCGTTCTGTCCGGCGGCCTGGCCGTCGCCTACGCCATCGTGCACCTGCTGCCGGTCGACCTGCTGGTCTCGGTCAATACCGCACACGGCATGTCGATGGTGTTTGCCCTGCTGGCCGCGGCCATCCTGTGGAATCTGGGCACCTGGTACCTGGGCCTGCCCGCCTCCAGCTCGCATACCCTGATCGGCGCCATTCTCGGTGTCGGCCTGGCCAATGCCCTGCTTAACCACTCGCCGCTGTCCCAGGGCATCAACTGGGGCAAGGCCATCGAGGTCGGCATGTCCCTGCTGCTCTCCCCGATGGTGGGCTTCCTGATTTCCGGGCTGATCGTGATCCTGCTGCGCCGCTATCGTGGCCGCAGCAACATGCACAAGACACCGTACCAGCGTCAGCAGGTCGAGGGACGCAAACACCCGCCGTTCTGGACCCGCTTCATGCTGATCCTGTCCGCCATGGGTGTCAGCTTTGCCCATGGCTCGAACGATGGTCAGAAAGGCGTCGGCCTGATCATGCTGGTGCTGATCGGCATCGTGCCGGCCAACTATGTGCTCAACATGGACAGCAACCCGTACCAGATCGAGCGTACCCGTGATGCCGCCCTGCACCTGCAGCAGTTCTATGCCCAGCACGATGCCGCCCTGCAGACGCTGCTGTCGAAGAACCACTACAGCGTCAGCCACGGCTGCAACCCGCTTGCTACCGGCAAGACGGTGGACGCCCTCAACCAGACGCTGATGAACGACACCGATTATCACAATCTGTCGCCCGAACAACGCTGGGATGTCCGCACCCGCCTGCTGTGTCTGGACGATGCCGCCAAGCTGGCCAGCCAGCTGCCGCATCTGGCCGACGGCGACAAGCGCAATCTGCAGGCCCTGCGCGGTGATCTGACCCAAACCACCGAATACGCCCCCTACTGGGTGATCCTCTCCGTCGCGCTGGCGCTGGGTGTGGGCACCATGATCGGCTGGCGTCGCGTGGTCAAGACGGTGGGCGAAGGCATCGGCAAAAAGGACATGACCTACGCCCAGGGGATGGCTGCGCAGATCACGGCGGCCATTTCCATCGGCCTGGCCAGCTTCATCGGCATGCCGGTATCGACCACCCACGTCCTGTCCAGCGGTGTCGCCGGCTCGATGGTGGCCGACAAATCCGGCCTGCAGTTCGGTACCATCCGCGCCATCCTGCTGGCCTGGCTGTTCACCCTGCCAGTGTCCATGGCGCTGGCCGCCGGCCTGTACTATCTCGCCTCGCTGTGGATTCAGTAAGCGCCGTCCGGGCACAAAAAAGAGAGCCATCCGGCTCTCTTTTTTTATCTCCAAACCGTCAATCCACTTCAAATCGAGCTATTTTCCAGCAGACTGAACGGAACTTGACTCACGTCAAGTGTAGCGGCCTGATTACAATTGAACTGAAGTTTACATGTTGCTAATATACGCCTGCTTCATCATGGTTTCTCCTTTGTTGTTTGCAGCAATCCCATTTATGCCTTGGCCCCCCAGCCAAGGCATTTTTTTTGCCTGCTAGCAGGCAACGGCATTTGATGCAAAACAATGGCACCCGGCAGGTTGGCGGCAAGCAAAACGTCCCCAGGCAGGGGCCCTATGCCTTGAGAAAATGTTCGCGCCCCGCCAGCCAGCGGATCAGGTGCGCTTCGGCCTGCTCCGGCGCCTCGCTCAGCATCCTGGGCGCCAGCTCGCGAGCCTGTGCCAGCAACTCGGCATCCTGCTCCAGATCCGCGAAGCGCAACATCGGCATCCCGCTCTGACGCGCCCCCAGCAACTCACCCGGGCCGCGAATCTGCAAGTCCTGACGGGCAATTTCAAAACCATCGGTATGCTCGTAAATCACCCGCAGGCGCGCCTTGGCCAGTTCGGACAGAGGGGTCTCGAACATCAGCACGCAGATGCCGCCGGCACTGCCCCGCCCTACCCGGCCACGCAGCTGGTGCAGCTGCGACAAACCCATGCGCTCGCTATGTTCGATGATCATCAGCGTGGCATTGGGCACATCGACACCGACTTCGATCACCGTCGTGGCGACCAGCAGTTGAATCTCATTGGCGGCAAACGCCGCCATCACCTCGGCCTTTTCCGCCGGCTTCATGCGTCCGTGCACCAGGCCGACCCGCCAGTGCGGTAACTCTTCGGTCAGCGCTTCAAAGGTATCCACGGCAGTCTGCAACTGCAGCGCCTCGGACTCCTCGATCAGCGGACAGACCCAATAGGCTTGCTGCCCCTTGCTGCAGATACGGTCTACATGCGCCACCATCTCATCCCGGCGGTCGCTGTTGACCAGCTTGGTAACAATCGGCGAGCGGCCGGGAGGCAACTCGTCAATGATCGAGACATCCAGATCTGCGTAATAGCTCATCGCCAGGGTGCGCGGAATCGGCGTGGCGGACATCATCAGCTGGTGCGGTTCGCCGCCCTTGTCCTTCAGCGCCAGACGCTGCCCGACGCCAAAGCGGTGCTGCTCGTCGACGATCGACAGCCCCAGCCGCTCGAAAGACACCTCTTCCTGGAACAAAGCGTGGGTGCCCACCACCAGCCGGGTCGAGCCACTGGCAATTTGCTGCAATGCCTCGGTCTTCTGCTTCTTGCGCAAGGAACCGGACAACCAGGCGACGCCAATCCCCAGCGGAGCCAGCCAGGCAGACAGTTTGAGAAAATGCTGCTCGGCCAGAATTTCCGTCGGCGCCATCAGCGCCACCTGGAAGCCCGCCTCGATGGCCGCCAGAGCGGCCATGGCGGCCACCACGGTTTTGCCGCTGCCAACATCCCCCTGCAGCAGGCGTTGCATCGGATGCGGCTGGCGCATATCGGCCAGAATCTCCTGCAGAACTTTCTGCTGCGCCCCGGTGAGCGCGAACGGCAGTTGACGGGAGAGCGCCTGGCGCAGCGAACCATCGCCGGCGAGCTGCGGCGCCTTGCCGGTTCGGCGCTGACGATAGGAAAGCCGCATCGAGAGCTGCTGCGCCAGCAACTCGTCAAATTTCAGTCGTTGCCAGGCAGGCAGCAGGGGGTCATTCAGTTGCTGCAGGGAGTAATCCGGTGTCGGCGCGTGCAGCAACTGCACCGCCTCGGCAAACGTGCACAGCCCCAGTTGCTCGCGCCAGCCCGGTGGCAAGGTTTCCTGCAGGGGCTGCGCCTTGAGTTCGGCATGAATCAGCTTGCGCAGCTGGGGCTGCGTCAGACCGGAGAGCGTCGGATAGACCGGGGTCATCCGGTCTGCCAGCGGCTCCCCCGGCAACACCGGCCGGCACTTGGGGTGCACCATTTCATCGCCAAAGAAGCCGCGCCTCACTTCGCCCAGTACCCGCAGGCGCTCGCCCTTGGCCATCTGCTTCTGCTGACTGGGATAGAAATGAATGAAGCGCAACACCAGCTGCCCGCTCTCATCCTCAAGGCGCACCAGCAGTTGCTTGCGCGGCCGGAACTGCACCTCCTGCGCAACCACCACCCCTTCCACCAGCGCCGGCTGCCCGTAGGGAGCGTGCTTGATGGGACACAAGTGGCTCTCGTCTTCGTAGCGCAAAGGCAGGTGCAGCACCAGGTCGAAGCGGCGGCGGATGCCGAGCTTTTCCAGTTTCTTGAGTAATGCCGGTGCGGCCGTAATCGGCTGATTGGCAAGGTCGGGCGTGATGATCATGACTGACGATTGTAACGCAACTCGATTTCCCCCCGCAGCGCTTTCCCTGCGGCCAAGACAAACGGGCCGGCGCCCCCCAAGGCTGCCGGCCCGTTTGATCAGGAATCAGTTGATTACTGGCGTTCCCACACCTGCGAACGACCCAGCAGGGAAATCCCCAGGAAGCCGCGCACTTCCAGCTTCTTGCCACCGTCGATCACCGTCATCTTGGCGCTATAGACTTTGCCGGACTTCGGATCCAGAATGCGACCGCCACTCCAGCTATTACCGTCCTGCTTCAGCCCCCACAGCATGGTCATGCCCATCACAGGCTTTCCCTTGAGCGCCCCTTCACAGTTATCGCAAACCGCATCCGGGTGTTGCAACAGCTTGACGATCTTGCCGGTCAGCTCGCCATTGGCGGTCTGGCTGATTTCGATCAGCGCCTTGGCCTGATGCGTTTCATCATCGATATTTTTCCATACACCGACCGGCGTCTGATCGGCAAAGGCAAAAGAAGACAGCAGACCCAATACCGCCGAGAACAGCACGGCCTTGCAGCGAATCATCATGAGTTTTCCCCGTTGTAATATTTAAACGTAAGTTTGGAGCCCGGACTCTAGAATGCCAATTGACCCGTCAAACGTCAAGCCTGACGGTAGCAATGGCCCTTACCGCCATGGATGGCGCCCACATCCATCAGTCTTCCTCGAGAAACATCCCCAGCAGATCATTGAGAAAGCGTTGTCCCATCAGGGTAGGCCGCAAGCGCTGCAAATCTCGCTCGATCAGGCCCTGTGATTCGGCCAGGGCCAGCTGGCGCTGAATACTCGCCAGCGACAGGCCAGTGCGCTCGGCAAACAGCGACAGCTCGAAGCCATCGGTCAGACGCAGCAGGTTCATCATGAATTCAAACGGCAGCGCCTTGCGGGCGACCCGCTGCCGGCTTTGTGCCGCGTCGCCATCGCGTACCGCCTGCAGATAGGCCGCCGGCTGCTTGTAACGCATCTCGCGCACAATGCCCTCGGCCGAGCTGATCTTGCCATGCGCGCCAGCCCCAATCCCCAGATAATCGCCAAACTGCCAGTAATTGAGGTTATGCCGGCACTGCCTGCCCGGTCGGGCAAACGCCGAGGTCTCATAGTGGACGAAGCCGGACTCGGCCAGACGCGCCTCCAGCGCCTCCTGCATGTCCGCCGCCAGATCCTCGTCCGGCAGGCCGGCTGGCTGATAACGGTAAAACAGGGTATTGGGCTCAATCGTCAGATGATAGGCCGACAGATGTGTCACGCCATGGGCCAGCCCCTGAGACAGATCATCCAGCGCCTCCGGCAGGGTCTGCTCGGGCAAGGCGTACATCAGATCCAGATTGACGTTGTCGAAGTGCGTCAGCGCCAGATCCAGTGCGGCATGCGCCTGCCGGCTGTCATGAATGCGCCCCAGGCGCGTCAACTGGCGATCATCAAAACTCTGAATGCCGATGGACAGGCGATTGACCCCCGACGCCCGGAACGCCTTGAACTTCTCCGCTTCGAAGGTGCCCGGATTCGCCTCCATGGTGATTTCGGCATCCGGCAACAGCCTGACCCGGGCACGGATCCCGTCCAGCAACATCTCCATGGCAGCGGGGGACATCAGGCTCGGCGTACCGCCACCAATGAAGATGGTATGAACAGCCCGCCCCCAGACGGCCGGCAGTGAGTGCTCCAGATCAAGCAGCAAGGCCTGCACATAGGCCAGATCATCCAGACCGCCACGCGCCTCATGAGAATTGAAATCACAATACGGGCACTTGCGCACGCACCAGGGAAAATGAACGTACAAGGACAAGGGTGGCAACTGGGTCAGCCCACCATGCTGGACATACACGGTCTGACTCATGCCATGGCCTGTATCTTGGCCAGCATCTGCTGCATCGCCTGGCCGCGATGGCTCAGACGGTTCTTTTGCTCGGCCGGCAACTCGGCGACCGTACAGTCGAAGGGCGGCAGGCGGAAATAAGGGTCGTAGCCGAAGCCCCCTTCCCCGCCCGGCAGATCCTGTATCTCCCCCTGCCAGATGCCGTCGGTCACCAGGGGGTGCGGATCATCGGCATGACGCACCATCACCAGCACACAGACATACCAGGCATGGCGGTCGGCCACGCCCCGGAGCTGCTCGACCAGCAGCTGGTTATTGCGCTCATCCGACTTGGGCTCGCCGGCAAACCGCGCCGACAGCACGCCAGGCCGCCCGGACAGGGCGCGAACACACAGCCCGGAGTCATCGGCCAGTGCCGGCAGGCCGGTCAGCCTGCTGGCGTGCCTGGCCTTGGCCAGGGCATTTTCCAGGAACGTGCCATACGGCTCCGGACACTCCGGCACACCCAGCGTTTTCTGTGCAATGACCTCAACACCAAGCGGTGCCAGCAGGGCGGAAAACTCACGCAACTTGCCGGCGTTGTTGCTGGCCAGAACCAGTTTCTCAAACATGACTACTCCCTTCGGTGGGCGGTTTTGGGGGTTGAGCTGACATTGCGGTCGGTGCGCAGCTCACTCCACCAGTGCCTTAGCTGTCGCATGCGTTTGGCCGGCATCTCGCGCAGCACCACCCATTTGCGAAACGCAGACGGATCGGGATTGATTACCGGATGATATTTGATGTCATCGCGAAAATAAGGCGCAGCGCTTAATACCGCCGTGGTCGCACCATTCAGATTGCTCAGATCGGCGGCATTCCTGCCGGCCAGCAGAAAGTTGATGAAACGCGCCGCCAGCGCAGGATGGGGGGCCGCCGCGGGAATGGCCATATTGTCCATGGCCAGCTGATTCCCTTCCTTCTGCAGCACATAACCGATGGTATAAGGCTTGTGCTGACTGCGCGCCTCTTCCCTTGCCTGGAAGAATTCGGCGGAAAAACCCAGCTGAACCCAGGCATCCCCCGAGACCAGATCTTTCCAGTAGTAATTGCCACCGAAGCCGGACCAGTAGGGACGGGCTGCGGCAATCACCTCGCGCGCGCGCGCATAATCTTCATCCCGGGTACTGTTGGGATCGAGCCCCAGATACAGCAGCGCAGCGGCAAACACGCTGCGCGGGTTATCCACCACACTGACATGGCCCTTGAGGCGCGCCAGCACTCGCGGGTCAAAAATCACCGACCAGCTGTAGGGATCAATATTCAACTCGCGCAGTTTGTCGATATTGTAGCCAACCGCTGCCAGGGACATGGATGCCGGCAAGGTAAACTGGCTGCCCGGATCAAAGGAAGGATTGCTCAACACCGGGTTCAGGTCGGCGACATTGGGCAAACGACTCTTGTCCAGCGGCTGCAGCAGCTTGAGGCGCAACAGGGCCGGCACCGAGAAGCTGGAGGGAAACACCACATCGGTGTCGGCATCGCCGGCAGACAACCGGGACACCAGCTCCTCACTGTCATGATAGAAGTCCTGCTCAACCAGACACTGGCAATGCTGGACGAAACGGGCAATGGTGCGTTCCGGCAGGAAATCATGCCGGCTGAGGACATGCAATACCGGTTGCGCCTGCGCCAGAGAACAGATCAGACACAACAAGACCGCCAGCGCTTTCATGCCTTTATGCTTCATGAGCCTCGGACAGGGTACGGGAAACACTGATTTCCTCCAGAGCACGCAGCAGCAGGGAAGCATCCGCCCCCTCCAGACAAGCGGCATCCGACAACATGCGCCGCCAGCGACGGGCACCCGGCATACCCTGGAACAAACCAAGAATATGGCGGGCAAGATTACGCAGCTTGTGGCCCTCGGCCAGCATCCGCTCGGCATAGGGCACCAGTGCTGCCACAACCTCGGCCCGGGTCGGCGCTGCCGCGTCGCAGCCATAGTAGCGGGCATCCCAGGCCGACATCAGATAGGGGTTGTGGTACGCCTCACGCCCGACCATCACGCCATCGACGTGCAGCAATTGCCGGTCAATCTCGTCCAGAGTCTGAATGCCGCCATTGATCAGGATTTCCAGCTCCGGACGCTCCTGCTTGAGCTGATGGACATAGTGGTATTTGAGGGGCGGGATCTCGCGGTTTTCCTTGGGAGAAAGCCCCTTGAGGATCGCATTGCGCGCATGGACGATAAACGTGCGGCAACCGGCCGCCGACACGATATCGACGAAATCTCGTACAAAACCGTAGTCTTCGACGTGATCGATGCCGATACGGTGCTTCACCGTCACGTCGATACCACAGGCATCGCGCATCGCCTTGACACAGTCCGCCACCAACTGCGGCTCGGCCATCAGGCAGGCACCAAAGGCCCCCTTCTGCACCCGCTCGGACGGACAACCAACATTCAGATTGACCTCATCATAGCCCCACTGCTCCGCCAGCCGGGCGCATTGCGCCAGTTCGGCCGGTTCACTGCCGCCCATCTGCAGCGCCAGCGGGTGCTCGGCCTCATCGAAGCGCAGGTGGCGGGCCACATCGCCATGCAGCAAAGCCCCGGTGGTGACCATCTCGGTATACAGCCAGGTGTTGCGGGTAATCAGACGGGCGAAATAACGATAATGGCGATCCGTCCAGTCAAGCATCGGGGCGACGGAGAGGCGGCGCGGGGGCAGGACGGGACGAGCAGGACTTGGATTCATTCAGGAGGGCTCTGGCGCCAGTTGCCTGCCACCTGTGCCGGAGAGCAATGCGGCACGGCAGCAAAAAACTAAGCATTTGTAATCAAACGCGTAATTATCCACCGCCCCCGGACTCAGGGTCAAGCAAGATCCAGATGAATCAGTGCGGCCCACCGGACAAGGCCTGAGCCTTGAGTCTGGCCGCCACATCGCCCTGTGCCGCCGCCCGGGCATACCATGCCATCGCACGCTGGCGATCCTGCATCACGCCATCTCCATGCTCATACAGGCTGGCGATCAGGTACTGGGCACCGACATCCCCTTGCCGAGCCGCCTGTTCATACCAATAGGCGGCCAGACGCGCATCCTTCGGGGCGCCGCGCCCCAGGAAATACTGGGTCGCCAGGTCGATTTGCGCCGGCAGCCACCCCTGCCGCGCCGCCAGGGCAAAGTAACGCGTGGCCTCGTTCAGCGAGCGCCCGACCCCCTCGCCCTTTTCATACAGAAGGCCCAGCGCATACTGCGCCTGCGCCAGACCGGCAGAGGCGGCCTGCTGCAAACCATGCAGACCGGCCGTACGATCCACCGCCCCCCCCTCGCCGCGCCAGTTCATCATGGCCAGATCGAACATCGCCACGCGGTTACCGGCGGCGGCACCTGCCGCAAAAGCCTGTCGTGCCGCAAGGTAATCATGGTGCTGATAGGCCTGCCAGCCCGGTATATCGGCCGGCGCAGCCAGAACGGGCAGCGCCAGCAAGGACAGCCACAACAACAGACATTTCATGACAGCACCCCATCCATGCGACTGATCAATGAACTTTAGTCGGCCTGAGTCGCAGAATCTGTCGACAGCACAAAACAAAAAACCCCTGTGTCCGCACAGGGGTTCAGAAGTGAAACGTTCCGGCTCAGCTCAGCAGCAGCGAATGGGACGCCAGCACCGGGCTCTGGAAATCAACCGCCATCATGAAGGACAGCGCCGTGATGGTGATGATCGAGAAGAAAAACACCTTGCGGGCCCAGAGGCGCTCGTCCACTTGCTGGCGATAACCACCCAGTGCCATCTTCAGCCACCACAGACTGGTGGCACAGGCCACCGCCAGGTAGCCATAGCCGGCATAACCACCGACGGCCAGCATGATGGTCGCCACGGCGAAGGCCATGATATAGAGCACGATCTGTTGCTTGGCATGATCCACCCCCTTGACC
This sequence comes from Paludibacterium sp. B53371, assembly GCF_018802765.1. Taxonomy (NCBI): domain Bacteria; kingdom Pseudomonadati; phylum Pseudomonadota; class Betaproteobacteria; order Neisseriales; family Chromobacteriaceae; genus Paludibacterium; species Paludibacterium sp. B53371. The sequence goes on along the minus strand of NZ_CP069163.1, from coordinate 492,254 downwards.
ACCGGCAGCACCGGGATGCGCGCCGCCTGATAATCCTGAAAGCGGAAGATGGCAATCGCGTAGGAGTGCGGCATCTGCCACAGGCTGAACATCGCCAGCAAGATCAGGGCGCCACTGTCGAAACGGCCGGTGACGGCACAGTAGCCCGCCACCGGCGGCACGGCACCGGACAAGCTGCCGACCAGCGTGCCATATACCGAGTGGCGCTTCATGTACAGGCTGTAGACCCCGACATAGATGACGAAGCCGAACAGGGCACAGGCAAAGGCCAGCGGGTTGGCGCCAAACCACAGCAAGGCAAAGCCGGACAGCCCGAGGACCAGACCATGCGCCAGTGCCGCCCTGCGGCTCATGGCACCGGTCACCAGCACACGCTGGCAGGTACGGGCCATCTTGCTGTCGATATCACTGTCGATGCAGTTATTGAAGGCGCAGCCGGAGGCCACCACCAGCGACAGCCCCATGAGGGTCGCCAGCAGCAGCGCCCCGTCAACCCGTCCCTGCGCCGCCAGCAGAAAACCGCCGGCGGCCGAGATCAGGTTGCCGAAGATAATGCCCGGCTTCACCACCTGCCAGTATCGTTTGAGCTTCAACACAGCCTCGCTCAACCACGCATCATCAGCACGTCGGCGCTGGTGATGATCCACACCGACAGGCCGACCAGCATGACGATGATCATGGCGGTAAAGATGAACGAGAAGGTGTTGAGCTTGCCTTCCGGGGTGCGGAAATGCAGGTGCAGGAAATACTTCAGATGCACCAGGATCTGCACCACGGCAAAAGCGAAGATCGCCATGGTGGCGGCCTGACGGGTGAACGCCCCGCTCATCACGATCCAGAACGGGATCGCCGTCAGAATCACCGACAGGACAAAGCCGGTCAGATAGCTCTTGACGCTGCCATGGTCGGCGGCATGTGCATGCGCTTGACTCATCACAGGACTCCTTTCAGATACACCACGGTAAAGACGCAGATCCAGACAATGTCGAGGAAGTGCCAGAACAGGCTCAGGCAGTTCAGGCGCGTCATGGCGCGACTGGTCAGACCGGTTTTGACCACTTCGAACATCATCACGCTCATCCACAGCAGACCAGCGGTCACGTGCAGGCCATGCAGGCCGACCAGGCCGAAGAACGAGGACAGGAAGGCGCTGACGTTCGGGCCGTTACCTTCACTGATCAGGTGATGGAACTCATTGACTTCCATGCCGATGAACATGGCACCGAACAGGAAAGTGACGGCCAGCCAGCCCAGTACGCCCTGCTTGCTGCCCTTGTGGCCGGCAATCATGGCAAAACCGTAGGTGATGCTGGAGAACAGCAGCGCAGCGGTTTCCAGCAGCACATAAGGCAGCTCGAAAATGTCCTTGCCGGAAACACCGCCGGCAGTATTGCGATACAGCACGGCATAAGACGCAAATGCGGTGGCGAACAGGATGCAGTCGGTCATCAGGTAGAACCAGAAACCGAGCACCTTTTGCTCGCCGCCATCATGATGCGCGTGGTCGTCGTGACCATGCGCCTGATTTACATAACTCGTCATGCTTGATCCCCCTCAGGCCAGAGTCGCCGGCTCGACGCCGCTGGACGGTTTCTTGGCGGCATCGCCCGGGTGGCCGGCAGCCACCTCGATGCCCATACGCTCGAAACGGGCCCGTTCGATGGCTTCGATTTCCGCCGGTTGCACGTAGTAGTCGAGATCATCGTCGAAGGCGCGCGTGAGCATGCTGCCGACAATACCGACCAGGCCAAGCACGGCCAGCCACCAGATATGCCAGATCAGGGCAAAGCCGAGCAGCGTGGTAAACCCGCCGATGGCCACACCGACAGCGGTGTTCTTGGGCATGTGAATCGGCTCATAGCTTTGCGGTACCGCATAGGCCACGCCCTTTTCCTTCATGTCGGTAAAGGCGTCGATATCGTGCACCACCGGCAACTTGGCAAAGTTGTAGAACGGGGGCGGCGACGAAGTCGACCATTCGAGGGTATGGCCATTCCACGGGTCACCACTGACATCGACGTGCTTCTTGCGGTCACGCAGGCTGACAGCAATCTGCAGCAACTGGCAGCCAATGCCGATGGCGATCAGCGCGGCACCCACGCAAGCCAGGTACAGCCAGGGCGTCCAGGCAGGATTGTCAGTATGGTTCAGACGGCGGGTCATGCCGAGGAAGCCCAGCACATACAGCGGCATGAAGGCGAAGTAGAAACCGGACTGCCAGAACCAGAAGGCCGCCTTGCCCAGCTTTTCATTCAGCTTGAAGCCGAACACCTTGGGGAACCAGAAGGTAAAGCCGGCCAGGTAGCCGAACACGGCCCCGCCAATGATGGTGTTATGGAAATGGGCAATCAGGAACAGGCTGTTGTGCAGCATGAAGTCCGCGCCCGGGACCGCCATCAGCACACCGGTCATCCCACCGATCGAGAACGTCACCATGAAACCCAGCGTCCAGAAGATCGGCGTTTCGAAACGCAGACGACCGCGGTAAATGGTAAACAGCCAGTTGAACAGCTTCACGCCGGTCGGCACCGAAATCACCATGGTGGCAATGCCGAAGAAGGCATTGACGTTGGCACCGGATCCCATGGTGAAGAAGTGGTGCAGCCACACCATGAAACCCAGCACCGAGATCACGCCGCTGGCAATAATCATCGAGGTATGACCGAACAGACGCTTGCCGGTGAAAGTCGACACCACTTCGGAGAAAATCCCGAAGGCCGGCAGAACCAGAATGTAGACCTCGGGGTGACCCCAGGCCCAGAAAAGGTTCAGGTACATCATGGCATTGCCACCGGCTTCACTGGTGAAGAAGTGGAAGTCGAGGTAACGGTCGAGCGACAGCATGGCCAGCGCACCGGTCAGGATCGGGAACGAGGCCACGATCAGCACGTTGGCCCAGGTGCAGGTCCAGGTAAAGATCGGCATCTGCATCAGCTTCATGCCCGGGGCACGCATCTTGATGACGGTCACCAGGAAGTTGATCGCGGTCAGCGTCGTGCCGATCCCCGAGATTTGCAGCGCCCAGGTGTAATAGTCGACCCCGACGTCCGGGCTGAAGCCCAGTTCGGACAAGGGCGGATAGGCGACCCAGCCGGTACGGGCAAAGTTGCCCACCCCCAGCGACAGGTTGACCAGGATGACCGCCGAGGTCAGCAACCAGAAGCTGAGCGAATTGAGAAAGGGGAAAGCCACGTCGCGCGCACCGATCTGCAGCGGCACCACGATGTTCATCAGCCCGGTCATGAAGGGCATGGCCATGAAAATGATCATGATCACGCCGTGGGCGGTGAAGATCTGGTCATAGTGCTCGGGCGGGAAGATCCCCATGTGGCCATTGGTGGCCAGCGCCAGCTGGGTACGCATCATCAGCGCATCGGCAAAGCCGCGCAGCAGCATGATCAGCGCCACGATGATGTACATCACGCCGATCTTCTTGTGGTCGACCGAAGTCAGCCACTCTTTCCACAGGTAGCCCCACTTGCCGAACTTGGTAATCAGGGCGGCAATGATCAGGCCGATCAGGCCGGCACCGGACAACGCCCCCATGATGATGGGTTCGTGGTACGGAATGGCATCGAGAGTCAGTTTGCCGAGCAACATCAATTCACACTCCTTGCAGCGGCGGGCGCACACAGACTCTTGGTCAGTGCGGCCAGCTTGATATCTTCTTCCGTCAGCGCCAGCGAGGTCCGGCCCGCCATGTACTTGTGAACGATGGCATCAAACAGACGCGGGGTCGGATCGGCGTAGTAGGCGACGGCATTGTTCTCACTCGGACTGGCCAGCTTGAGGTAGGCCCCGGTATCGAGCGGCTTGCCGGCGGCACGTACCGACGCCACCCATTGCTCGAATTCGGCCGGCGTCGCGGTGGCAATCGCGTTGAACTTCATGCCGGAGAAACCGGCACCGCTGTAATTGGAAGAGAAGCCCTTGTAGGTACCCGCCTCGTTGGCAATCAGGTGCAACTGGGTCTGCATGCCGGCCATGGCGTAGATCTGGCCACCCAACTGCGGAATGAAGAACGAGTTCATCACCGTGTCGGAGGTGATGCGGAAGTCGACCGGCACGTCCTTGGGAAAGGCGATCTGGTTGACCGTGGCGATGTTCAGATCAGGATAGATGAACAGCCATTTCCAGTTCAGGGCCACAACCTCGATGCGCACCGGCTTCTTGTCGGAATCCAGGGCACGATAGGGATCGAGCTTGTGGGTGGTATGCCAGGTCAGCACCGCCAGGAAGGAAACAATGATGATCGGGATCAGCCACACCACGACTTCGATCTTGGTGGAGTGTGCCCATTTCGGCGTGTAAGTGGCGTTGGTATTGCTGGCGCGATACTTCCAGGCAAACACCAGGGTCATGACGATGACCGGAACCACAACCAGCAGCATCAGCAGGGTTGCCGTGATGATCAGCGACTTCTCGTCTGCGGCGATCTGTCCCTTCGGGTCAAGGATACCGCCTTGACAGCCGGAGAGCAGCGCCAGCAAAAACGGCGAGAGCCACCGCACCAGGCGGGAGGGTCTACAGTTTCTCATCTTGCGACTTCACAGGTTAAAAAAAACTTTTGACGCGCAGGGGCAAAGAGCCCGGCGCGCCATACCTGACGCCATCGCGGGGCTTTGCTGTTTGCTTCCCAGGAGCTGGGCAACCGACGCCGCAGGGGGCGGTTGCCACATGTTCTTGTTATCCGTTTCTCAGGCGTCTTTGCGCCTTGTGCCTGCTACGCCGCGGGATATCCACCACGTGCAGGCTTGCAGTCCGGCAGCGCGGGAAAGCCACTTTCCCCATTTGACACTGCCATGCTATAAACGACGGTTGCCGCGTATTAAGTCAGTTCGAACTAGTCTTATCAAGCACGGGCAAGTGTGCCGCAGCAGAAAAACCCGCACAATCCGCAGGATTATTGACCTGCATCAACGACAATATTCTTACAAAAGAATAAGCACCACAAGGCTTTGCGGTGCTGTCCGACAAAAAATTCCTCCGGTTGCATTTTGTTACATATTTATTTTCCCGCCATGTTGCATCACTGCACCTGAGATCTCTTCATCCGTCCCCTCCCGCCAGAGGCCACTCACCAGGCATTCCAGTCATGCAATTCGCATGAATTACCGGACAATAGTTGAGCCGCCCCGTGACACGCGCGATACTTGCGAGGTTTGCAATGAATGGAGTACCGCAATGGCTTACCGCGTGGTGTTTGTCGAGGATGACCCGGAGCTCTCCGGCCTGATCAGCGACTTCCTGTCCCGCCATGAAATGGAAGTGGTGGTCGACCCGCGCGGCGATACGGCCATGGACACCATTCAGCGCGAGCAACCCGACCTGGTCTTGCTGGACATCATGCTGCCCGGCAAGGACGGACTGTCGATCTGCCGCGAGCTGCGTCCGGTGTTTCATGGCCCGATCGTCATGCTGACCTCGCTCGACAGCGACATGAACCAGATTCTCGGTCTGGAACTGGGCGCCAACGACTACATCCTCAAGACCACCCCGCCCTCGGTCCTGGTGGCCCGCCTGCGCGCCCAGCTGCGCAATGTCGGCAGTCACGCCGCCCCACAGCCGGAATCGTCGGCCAAGCTGCCGCAGAAGCGCATCTTTGGCCAACTGACCATTGACCCGGTCAATCGCGATGTCTGGTTAGACGGAGAGCAGATCGTCCTGTCGACCTCCGACTTCGACCTGCTGTGGCTGCTGGCCAGTCATGCCGGCGAAATCCAGAAGCGCGAAACCTTGCTCAAGGCCCTGCGAGGCGTGAGCTACGACGGACTGGACCGCAGCATCGACGTCGCCATCTCGCGCCTGCGCAAGAAACTCGGCGACAATCCCAACGAGCCTTTCCGCATCAAGACCGTGCGCAACAAGGGCTACCTGTTCTCGCTGTCCGGCTGGGAGTAAGCGCCCGATGCGCAAGTTGTTCATCCAGTTTTACCTGCTGCTGATCGGCTGCTTTCTGGTGGCGGTGATTCTGGTCGGCGTGGTCTACAAGCAGGCGGTGGACAAGGTCGGGGAGCGCTATCTTTCCGACCTGCTTCGTACCACGCTGTCGCTGATCGAAACCGAGCTGCGCGGCGTGCCGCAGGAACTGTGGCTGGAGAAGCTGTCGCAGGACGACCACCGCTTTACTTTCCACGTCAAACTGGAACGCGAGAGTGCCTACGACCTCGACGATGCCTCGCGTGCCGCCCTGGCGCGCGGCGAGATCGTCATGCTGGAAAACAACTACCTGTTCCTGCAAAAGATCGAAAACAGCGACTATGTGCTGGTCGCCGGACCGCTGCGCTATCTGTTCTTCCTGCATCAGCTGAAATGGTTCGACTATGCCCTGCTGGTGCTGATCGGCCTGTCCCTGGCCTTCCCTGTGCTGTTCTGGATGCGCCCCCACTGGCGCGATCTGATGACGCTGGAGCAGACCGCCACCCGGCTGGCGCACGGCCATTTTTCCGCGCGGGCCCGCCTGCCGGAGAGTTCTGGCGTACGCCGGGTCGGCCAGGCCTTCAACCGCATGGCCGACAGCATCGCCGAACTGCTGGCCAGCAAGAAGGCACTGACCAATGCCGTGGCTCATGAGCTGCGCACCCCGCTGGCCCGTCTGCGCTATCGGCTGGAGCTGATGGACGATGCCGACTCGCCGGCGCATCAGGCCATGGTGCGAGACCTGGAGGAAATCGACAAACTCATCGAAGAGCTGCTGCTGCACGCCAAGCTGGACCGTCCGGAAGCCCCGCTCACCCCCAGCACCTTTGATGCCGCCAGCTGGCTGGATGATCGCGTCGCCGCCCAGGTCGCACTGGCCCCGCAACTGCAATGGCAGCGGCAGGCGCTGGCAGCGGGCGCCGAGGCCATTACCGCCGATCAGCACCTGCTGACCCGCGTCGTGGACAACCTGCTCTCCAATGCGCGCCGCTATACCAACACCCTGGTGCGCGTCTCGCTGCGACTGGAAAACGGTCAGCATATTCTGGTGGTGGATGATGACGGTCCGGGCATCGCACCGGAAGACCGCGAACGGGTGTTCTCGCCTTTCGTCCGGCTCGACAGCAGCCGCCACCGCAGCACGGGCGGACATGGCCTGGGCCTGGCCATTGTCGAGCGCATTGCCCGTGCACACCGCGGCCAGGTCCGTATCGACACCTCGCCGGAAGGCGGCGCTCGTTTCATTTTCAGTTGGCCGGAAGGACTGCTTTTACATTCAGTTACACGGGGAAACAAACAGCGCCTAGACGCTCCACCGGGTGGTGATTAGCATGATTCTTCACCATGCCGCGTCTCCCGCAGGGAAACCGGCAGTCCTTCACGAGAGGATTCTGCCCGATGAAAAAAAGACACGTCCTGACGGCGACCATCATGTTGGCTGCCCTGTCCTTGTCGGTCATGGCTGACGAGACCTCTGCACCGGTACCGATTCACCGCACCACGGCCAAGCATCGTGCCGTCAAGAGTCCGCCGGCGGCCAAACCCGCCAGGATCCATCCGACGGCATCCGCCGCCAAATAAGATTGCTGCGCATGGCGACCGCCATGCTTACCTGTTTCGGAGTTCTGCATGAAATTGCGTTTACTGGGTCTGGCATTGGCAGCAATGACAAGCAGCCTGCCTGTCGCCGCCCATAAACTCACTCGCGAACAGCTCACCCTGTTTTTCGGCAAGGACGATCGTGTCGCCGTCGGCCCTTCGGGCATGCCCTGGCAGACCATCGGTCGCCTGCAGACCATGGGCGGCTTGCAGTGTACCGCGACACTGGTCGCTCCCGACGTCGCACTGACGGCAGGCCACTGCTTCGTCAGCGCGCGCGGTCAACTCGATCCGGCGCAGGACTTTACCATCGGTCTGAAGGGTGAGCAGTACGCCAAGCGAGTCGCCATCACCAAGGTCATGGTCAACCGGCAACTGCTGCGCGGCCTGATCCACAAGCGCGATGGCGTATATGTGCCGGAAAGTGTGGCGCGCTATGACTATGCCTTTGTCCGCCTGGCGGAACCGCTGGGCAACACCTATGGCTACCTGCCGGTCTTCGGCGGCTCCCGCGCCGATCTGAGCAAGGCGCTGGCCAAAATCAACAAGCGCATGGTGCATGTCGGCTATCCGGAAGATACCCAGGGGGTGATGATGGCGCACAAGAGCTGCCTGGCCACCGACCTGCATCGCGACGGCCGCCTGGGACACCGCTGTGACACCCTGCCGGGGGACAGTGGCTCGCCCATGCTGGCAACCATTGACGGCAAGACCGTGGTCATCGCCATCCAGAGCTCGGCCCCCAATGCCAGCGATCGCTACCGTGCGGACAATATGTCGCTGACCGCGCCGGTGTTCTACAACTCGCTGCAGCGCTTCATCCAGAAGAAATGAATCACGGGCGCCGCGGCGCCCGTGTTGTTTCGGTCTTACGCTTGAGCCAGAGCCTGCTTTTGCAGAGCGATCAGTTCGGCGATCCCCTGCCCTGCCAGATCCAGCAACTGATCCATTTCCGCCCGGCTGAAGGGCTCGCCTTCTGCCGTGCCCTGCACTTCAATGAAACGGCCACTGCCGGTCATCACCACATTCATGTCCGTTTCGCAGCCTGAATCCTCGACGTAATCCAGATCCAGCAAGGCCTGTCCGTCGACAATGCCCACCGACACCGCTGCCACATGGTCACGCAAAGGGTTTTCCTGCAACTTACCGTCGCGCAGCAGACCGGCAACGGCATCCGCCAGGGCCACGTAGGCACCGGTAATGCTCGCGGTACGCGTCCCGCCATCGGCCTGGATCACGTCGCAATCGATCACGATCTGGCGCTCGCCCAACTTGCCCAGATCGATGACGGCCCGCAGCGAGCGACCGATCAGACGCTGAATTTCCTGTGTACGCCCAGACTGCTTGCCCGCCGCGGCTTCGCGCCGCATGCGGCTGCCGGTCGAGCGCGGCAACATGCCATATTCCGCCGTCACCCAGCCCTGCCCCTTACCCTTGAGAAAACCGGGTACCCCCTCCTCGACACTGGCGGTACAGATCACCCGGGTATCCCCAAACTCGACCAGCACCGAGCCTTCCGCATGGCGGGTGAAATGGCGGGTCAGGCGCACCGGACGCAAGGTGGCCGCGGAACGGTCGGCAGATCTCTTCATGGTGTATCTCTATCAAAAAATGAAATGGATTATACCGCTGGCACGCTGCAAGCGGATTGAGTCGGGTACGGGGGCTTGCTATAGTGCTCAAGCCCGGATTGCTTCCTGTTACTCAAGCCATTCGGGCCTGACCTGATTCTTAGTCCAACCCCTGAACGGGAGCCCGAAATGATTTTGAGTATGACAGGCTTTGCCTCGACCAACCGGGAATTCCCCGGTGGAATGCTGACCCTCGAACTGCGCGCGGTCAACCATCGCTACCTCGACATTCAGATGCGTCTGCCGGAAGAGCTGCGCATCATCGAACCACAGATGCGCGAACTGATTTCCGGCAAGGTATCGCGCGGCAAGCTGGAATGCCGTGTCGGCCTCAACCAGCTCGACAGCACCGCACCGATGCTGGAAATCAACACAGAATACCTGCAGACCCTGCTAAACGTTGCAGGCGAAGTCCGCGCCCTGGCTCAGGAAAGCAAGGGCCTGTCCGTTGGCGAGATGATGCGCTGGCCTGGCGTGCTGAAATCCAACCAGTTGGCGCCGGAGGTACTGCAGCAGCTGTGTCTGGAAGGCCTGGCCGCCGTCCTGGCGGACTTCAATGCCTCGCGTGAGCGCGAAGGTGACAAACTCAAGACGCTGCTGCTTGAGCGTGTGGCCGGCATGGAGAGCATTGTCGCGGCGGTCAAACCCAAGCTGCCGCAGATTCTCGATGCCTATATGGCCAAGCTGTCGGGCAGACTGCGTGAGGCGCTGGGCAATATCGACGATGACCGGATCAAGCAGGAGTTCGCCCTGTTTGCCCAGAAAATCGATGTCGATGAAGAACTGTCGCGCCTGACCACTCACCTGACCGAAGTACGCCGCATTCTCAAGGCGGACGGCCAGGCCGGCAAGCGCCTGGACTTCCTGATGCAGGAGCTGAACCGCGAAGCCAATACCCTGGGCTCCAAGTCGGTGTCGGCTGAAACCACGCAGGCTTCGGTCGAGCTGAAGGTGCTCATTGAACAAATGCGCGAGCAGATTCAAAACATCGAGTAAGCCGTTACATCCTGTCGAACGCGAACGGGGTCAGGTCTTTCATTTTGCGTCCTGATGCAAAATGAAAGACCTGACCCCGTTCTTGCTTGCGAGGCAGTCGCCTCAAACCCTGTAGCGATCGACCTGCCCCAGCAGTTCGCGCGCCTCGTTGCGCACCCGCTGAGCCAGTTGATGCGACTCGCTGACCGCGGACTCGTTTTCCTCGGCGGTGGTCGAGATATTTTCCACATGACGGGCAATTTCCCGGCTGGAGTGAGACTGATCCGAGGTTGCCCGGGCGATTTCGGCAATCTGGCTGGCCACGATGCGGATGTGCTGCTGGATCGCCTCGACGGCATCCGCGACCTCGCGCGACCCCGCGACGCTCTGATCGACACGGTCATTCGCCTCATCCACCCCACGCACCGCACTTTCGGTATCGCCCTGCACGCCAGCCAGCATGTCGGCAATCTGCAAGGTTGCCTGCGTGGTGCGCTCGGCCAGTTTGCGCACTTCATCGGCCACCACGGCAAAACCGCGCCCTTGCTCGCCGGCACGTGCGGCCTCGATGGCCGCATTCAAGGCCAGCAGATTGGTCTGCGCCGCAATTTCCTTGATCACATCGGCAATCGAGTTGATCTCGCGGGCGCTGTCATTGAGCTTGACCACCCGATCCTTCACGTCCTGCATCGACTGGTCGATGCCGGCAATCAGGGCCGCGTTGACGCGCATGCGCTCGGCGGCATCACGCGACAACTCATCGGTATCCTGCGCCGCCTGGTCGACCTCCCTGGCACTATTGGCCACCAGGCCAATGCTTTCGGTCAGCGCCTTGATCGCCTCGGAGGCAGAACGTGAACCCTGGCTCTGTTTTTGCGAGCCATGCTCGACAGACTCGGCCACTTCTCCCAGGCGCGTTCCCTCCTGCTCGACCGTACGCGCCCGCTGGCGAATATCCGTGATCAGCCCCTGAATCAGATCGGCAAAGGCATTGAACGAGGCCGCGATCCGGCCAATCTCGTCCCCTCCCCTGACCTCCAGACGCTGAGTCAGATCGCCGGAGCCGTTGGCAAACTGACTCATGGCCTGATTGAGCGTCATCAGAGGCCGGGTGGCACGGCTGATCAGCGACACCAACAGTACGGCGACCAGCAGCAGAATCACCAGCGAGACCACAATGGCACTCATCACCACCTGATTGGCGGGTCCCATGACTGCCGACATCGGGAAGCTGACACTGAGCGACCAGGGCGTCCCGCCATTGCCAATGGAGAATGGCGCGAACAGATAAGCGACCCCGTCCGACTCGAATTCATAGGGCTGACCTGCCTTGATGGCCTGCACGGCCTCGGCGGGCAGGGTCTTGGCCGCCTTGCCCAGCAGAGAGGCATCCGGACTGGTGGCGTACAGGGCACCATTGGAGTAAAGCACCACCTGCCCCTCGCCAAAAGGATGCAGCTTGCCGAGCTTCTCCTGCAGCGAGGCCAGCGGATAATCCGCGCCCGTCACGCCGAGGAAACGGTTGTTGACGATCATCGGCGTCATCAGCGAGGTCATCAGCACATCCTTGCCGTTGACCTTGTAGAGATAGGGCTCGATCATCGAGTCCTTCATGGTCTGCCGCGGAATCTCGTACCAGTCGTTCAGCCCGGCCTTGTCATAATCGACCAGCGGCTCGACGGCAATCTGGCCGCTACCACGGTTCCAGTAGGGCAGGAAACGACCGGTTTTGTCATGCTCAGGCTTCTTGTTGACGTACTCGGCATCCCGGCCATCCAGGGCATTCGGCTCCCACATATTGCTGAAAGCGAGGACATCGGGGTTCTGACGCAGCATCTCCGCCATGATGGCATTGATCTGTTCACGGCTCGGCCCCTGTCCCGCTGCCTTCATGCCGACCAGCGCATCCCGCAGACTATGCACATCGGCCAGGGTGGTATTGAACATGGCCGTCACTTCAGCAGCCTGTGCCCGCGCCAGAGTGCGGGCATTTTCCATCGCTTCGGCACGGACACTGCTGCGACTTTGCCAGGCAATCACGCCGGCGACGACCGTCAGACCGGCAAACAGACAGGCCACCGCGGTGATGCTGACACGCAGGCGCAGTGAAAGGTGGCTGAGCATGGTATTCCCCCGAGCATAGTTATCCGCGTGACCGCCCCGGCACACCGTAGTGATCCGCCTGTATCAGTTCAAGATAGACGATGCCAGACCTGCAGGGAAACTTCTTGCCCGCCGCCCCTCCCGGACCGGTCAGAACTGCCAGCGCGCCCAGGTAAACAGGACGTTGCCATAGCCCTTGCCGCCCGGCACATAGGCGGACTGCAGGGCAAAGCGCTTGTACTCGATGGAGACCATGGGCAGCACCACCGGAATGGGATAGTAGTTATAGTCTTGCCGTGCGGTCATGCCGACAGTAAAGCCGGCACCCAGCCGCCAGTTCTCGCCGGGCCGCCAGATCTTTTCGTAACCATATCCGGCGATCGGCTCGATCTTGTTGTGCGAGTCGAGAAAGGCCATCGCATACAGGGCATGCCAGTTACCCTGTTCGTCGTAGCGGTATTTCCCCACCCCGAGTCCCCAGGGGTTTTCGTTGTATTCCGCGATCTTTTCCGGGGTGTACATCCGCCGGTTATGCCAGGTATGCAAGGGGACATAGAGTTCGTTCTGTCCCTCGTTCCAGGTGGTGCTGACGGTGTCCCGTGCCTGCTGCCACCAACTGTCCGTCTGGGCGGAGGCCGGATCGGGCGTGACAGCGCCTTCCTGCGCGCGTGCGCTCAGGGGCAGACAAAGCAGAACGGCGAGCATACAGCCGCATTGGCGATCATTCTTGAACATGCTGGTGGCGATACCTTCGTGAAATGGAAGAGACCGGGAGGTGCCATGTGACGTCCCGGTGAAGTGGATCAGAGTCCCAAAAACGCGAAAGGTTTCAGTAAAGGTGAATTGACTTGGCCGATCAGCACGCCAGTTCGAGCTGGCGTGCATCCAGCACGGTGTACTGCAGACTGTCGCATAACGGCGTCAGGGTCGCCTGCAGGTAATGAAAGGCCCTGCCAGGCGCCGGCATGGCCCGGTGGGGCTGTTCGCTGATGAAAACAATGTTGGCACTGTGTTCGGACAACTGATGCTCGGGTGACTGCCAGGCATTGAGACGGCGCGTGACAAGCTGTTGACGGCCATCGCGCCAGACGGGCTCCCCGGGGAAAAGGGCCGGCTGGCAGGCTTCATCCGCGCTTTGCGCCAGCTCGAGTGTCAGGCTGCCGTGCAAGGCGGCCATGTCAAAGCCACTGACCGGGCACAGCGCCAGCAAGGCGGCATAGTTGGCCATGTCGACCATGGGCAGTGTGCTCTGGAATTGCTGATTCATCACCATGCGTACCAGTTGCGCCAGTGCGCCCTGCCCCTGCCACGGGCCGGGGAAATCACGCCATTGCGCACGCCACTGTACCAGCAGGTTTTCGACGGCATCGGGATCCAGCACGGGAGGGATGACCTGAAAATATTGCAGCACATCCAGGCGGATGGCCCTGGCCACCAGCACATGCACACTCAGATCAGGCAATCTTTGCAGTACAGCCTTGGTCAGCGATACGTTCATTTCCGGACGCCCCCTCGCTTTTTCCCGCCTGCAGGCGGGTTGAACCTCTATTTTATACCATTCCCATTTTCATTTTGCAGCAATGATTAATGATGAATGCGTAAATTTTGGTTCAACCACGACTGTTTTTGCAAGAAATGTTTCAACTCGGCGAGGGGCTGCCGTCTCAGTGGTCCTGATAGACCCGCAAGCCCTGATCGAAGATGACCCCGGAATACTTGCCGTGCAGTGCCAGTTTGCGGATCAGTTGCGGCTCTTCTCCCGACATCCGGCCCAGACTGGCACGGGCAAAGCCGTTGATGGCCAGGAAGTCGCGCCGGCGCATGCCGGCGCAGACCCCGGCGACCGGGCCGATGCCAAACGGCAAGCCGGCAACTTCTTCACGGACATGGTAGGAAGGTGCCGGTTCGATCGCCCGGCCATCCTGCGCGTCAACAAAGCCGACGGGCCAGTGGCCGACCAGGCCCAGATCCGCGCGTTGTTGCAGGCAGGCGATGATCTGCTGGTCAAAACCGGCAGGGAGCTCGGCGATGTCATCATCGAGCTCGATGATGAATTCGCCGCGCGCTTCGGCAAAGACCTGCTTGTAGAGCTCCCAGCCGATATTGCCCGGACTCTCGATGGTGTGCTCGATACCGGCCTGCTGCAGCACGGCGCGCGTCTCCGGCAGGTCGTCGTTGATGCCGACAATGATTTCGACATCCGTCTCCTGCAGCGCCTGCTGCAGGATCTGCAGGGTGTGACGCAGCAAGGCCGGACGGCGGCAGGTCAGCATGACGACCGACAGACGACAGCGATCCTGCTGCCCGGCAATCCTGTCGCGCAGCGCCGCCAGCTCGGCCGCCTCCTGGGCAAACATCACCGCATCGGACTGCGCCAGTACCTGACTACACTCGTCGGGCAGCCCCAGATACAGCAACATGTCCAGCAGGCCGAGCTGTATGGTGGGTGAGGCCGGATTGGCCTGATAGAGCTGCAGCATCGGCTCGATGGCAAAGCCGGCCAGCTGATCAATCGTCATGCCGGCATTGAAATACTTGAAAACGCAGGCCAGCAAGGCATAGATCGACGGGAATTTCTCCGGTGTCGCCAGCGCCTGCTCAAGCAGCAACTGACGCGCCTCCTCCAGGCGCTGTGCATTGAGCAACAGCATGGCGTAGACGATCGGATCATCGGTCTGATCGCCGGCCAGGCCAAACGCCTGGCAAACTTCGCGCCGGGCGGCCTCGAAATCCTGCTGGCACTGCTGACCGAATTTCGTCAGTGCCAGCACCTGGGCAAGATGATGCGGTTCCTGCGGAATCGGCAGTTCAGTCATGACGAGCGTCTTCGCCTTGCAAGATGAAGCGGGCGATGGCTGCGGAGTCAAGCTCACCATCCCCCTGAGCCACCAGCTGACGAATCATGGCGGTGACGCGTTCCGATTGCGGCAGGGAAATGCCCAGTTCACGAGCGCAGTCCAGCACGATCCCCATATCCTTGAGATGCAGGTTCGCCTTGAAGCCCGGGACGTAGTTGTCATCAATCATGCGCTGGCCATGCACATCCAGCACACGACTGGCGGCAAAGCCCCCCATCAGCGCCTGGCGTACCGGCACCGGATCCACCCCGCAGGCCGTGGCCAGTTTCATCAGTTCGGCCACCATGGTGACCCCCACGCCGACGGCGATCTGGTTGCAGGCCTTGGCCACCTGACCGGCACCGGCGTCGCCGATGCGGGTAATCGTCTTGCCCATGGCCTCCAGAACCGGGCGCACGCGTTCCAGCGCGGCTTCTTTGCCGCCGACCATGACCGTCAGGGTACCGTTGATGGCACCAACCTCCCCGCCCGATACCGGGCAATCGAGAAAATCGATGCCACGCTCGGCCAGCTGGCTGGCAATGCGACGTGCACCAAAGGGGGAGATGGTACTCATATCGACACAAATCAGACCGGTCCTGGCCCCTTCGATGACCCCGCCGGCCCCCAGCAGCACCTGCTCGACATCAGGCGTATCCGACAGATTGGTAATCAGCACATCCACCGCGCCGGCCAGCTCGGGCAGACTGTCGCGCCAGATGGCGCCTGCATCCAGTACCGGCTGGGCACGCTCCGGATGTCTGGCCCAGACCTGTACTTCAAAGCCCGCACGCAGCAAGTTCAGCGCGCAAGGACGCCCCATGATGCCGAGCCCGACATAACCGACTTTCAACATGATGATGACCCATTCAGAAACGAAATTATCAAAGCATAAGGAAATTCCGACCATCCGGCCAGTCGGAATCAGGGGGAAGGCAGAATGGATTGCTTGACCGAGGGTAACCAGGCATTCAACTCGAAAGACTGCTTCTCTGCCTGCTTCTCCAGGTAGTAAACGAAGGCCAGAACCTCGGCAACCGCCCGATAGAGTTCGGGCGGAATCTGCTGATCAAGATCGACCTGCATCAGCAGGGACACCAATTCGGGGGAGTCATGCACGAAGACGCCGGCCTGCCGGGCACTTTCGATGATACGCTCCGCCGTCTGGCCATAGCCTTTGGCGACCACGCGCGGGGCCGGGGTACCCTCCTGATAGGACAGGGCGAGCGCCGAGCGGCGCAGGGGATCATTTTTCTGGGTTGGCTTCTTCATGCTTGACTGACAAGGTGGCCAGATCGAGGCCGGCAGCCGCCAGGCCATCGGACAATTTCTGGCTGTGATTCTGGATCAGCCCGCCGGCTGAAGCCTCTTCGGTAACAAAAGCGATTTGCACCGCATTGCCGACCAGCCGGACGCGGGCTGACAGCCCTCCGAGCACCGGCAAGTTAAGCGACATGTGGGTACTCCAGGCATGCGTCTCCTCGCTGTCGCCATGCCCCTCGCGATCGTCCTTCTGCTCGGGCTGAATCAACATTTGCATCGGCTGACCGGGCCAGGCAAATCCCTGCAACGGGACCTGCTGGCTTTCCAGGGCATTGAGCTGGCGCTGCACCAGATTGCCCAGTTCCGGCAAGGCCTTGTCATGCGCCAGCTGCGGATCCTGCAGAGCCTGCCCCAGCTTGGCCTGAGGCTCCTGCTGCAGTTGCGACAGCGGCAACTTGCCCTGATCCCAGGCCTTCAGATGTGACTCGTAAAACAACCCGCTTTTCTCAACCCCTTGCTTGAGGTGATCGGCCACCTGTGCCGGCTGCTGTTGCTGGGCGTCCAGTGCGACGGTCCCGCCGGCCTGCCCTGGCTTGAGACTCAGCAAGGGATTTGAGCCGGAGGAGGTCGTGGCATAATCCTTCAGCAGCGCTGCATCGCCGGCCGCCCTGGCAGCGGCCGAGGCCGCATTGCCCTGCTCGGTTTCTTTGGCACCACCGGCCCCGCCGGCGCCCGGACCGGCCGCATCCTGCTGATTGGCGGAGGAAAGCAGACGCGTCAGGTAACGGGAAGCCGGACTCAGATCCACCTGGACAGAACTGTCCTTGGCCTCGCCCTCCTGCCCCTCTCCCTGCAGGGAAAAGGTCAGATTGGGCTTGAGGTTGGCCACCCGCAGCGTCAGGGTATCACCCTTGGGCTGCATGCCATTGGGCAAGGTCAGGGTGAACAGGGCATTCTTGATCAGCACCGCAACCTGATTATTGCTGAGCTGTTCGGCAATCCGGGCCGTGACCTGCTCGCCGATCACCAGATTGGGCAGGCGCCCTGGCAGAACCGTGGCGTCGATCAGCGCACGATCGCCCTCGTTGAGCAAACGCAGCGGCGATACCGCCTCGGTGCCGGCACCGGGGCCGGAGGTGAGCGGGTTGACCAGATTGGGCGGCAAGGATGGAATCATGAGGTCGAGTTATTGCGGTACAGGGAGAGAATCAACTCGGCTTCGCTGCGGGAGATGCCGCAACGCTGGGCGACATCGGCCGCACCCATGCCCTGGCGGATCAGCTCGATGGCCTGTTTGTAGGGAGAGGCGGCCGGCACATCGGGCGCCGGCTTGTGCTGCTGCCGTTCGACCATCTCGGCAAGATGCAGCAAATCCCGCTGCTGCACACTGATCTGATGCTGCAATTGCTCAATGTACATGGCGGTCACCCTGTCTTCTTCCGTTTCCACCTTGCGCAGGCGCCGGTGAAAGTACCAGGCGAGGGCCACAATCACGCAGAAAATGATGGTATTGCTGGCCAGCAAGGCAAAGGCGGACATGGGCGTACTCCAGGGGCGGTCTTTCTCTGATTCTAAGAGGCGCTTGAAAATAACCCAAGGAAAAGACCGTCAGACAAGCTCAGCGGTAAGTCATGCGCAGGCGACGCTGCTGTTGCACCGTCGACAACTCCTCACCCAGCTCGTCGCGGCGCGCGCTGGCGAGCAGCTCGATGCGCTGGTTGAGCGACAGCGCCGCCTCGAGCACCGGACGCAGGTCAGGCAGCAGGGTCAGCAGCGCATCGCCGGCCTCGGCCTGCAGGGTCGCCATCTGTGCCTCGCGCGCCTCGTGCACCAGCAGAAAGTCTTCCCACTGGCCCTGCTCGGCCGCCACCAGCATGGCTTCGGTATATTCGGCAAACTGACGCGTCGTTTCGCGCAGGCTCTCCAGATTCATGGCGACCTCTTGTCCGTTCCCTCAAATCGCCGTCTGAGAACGGGGGCTTTCCGCGCCCGGAGCAACGTTCCCACCGGTTTTTGCCAGCTCCTGCCACGCGGGCAGAATGACATTCAGCAGCTTGGCGACCTCATCCAGAATCTCCGGATCGTTCTTCATGTTGGCCACGCCAAGGCGGAACTTGGCATAGACGTACAGATCCTCCAGATTCAGCGACAGCGACGCATTGTGCGTATGATCGAGTGCAATGCGCAGGCCTTCGATGATATCGATGGCCTTGTTGATCAGCCTGCCCTTCTCTTCATAGCGCTGGTGCTGCATCAGCACCTTGGCCTGATCGATGGCCCGCAAGGCCCCCTCGTACAACATCACGATCAGACCGACCGGGCTTGCCCCATACACGGCGACCTCCAGCGCATCATCCTGGTAGGCCTTCTTCAACTGCTGCATGGCAAGGGTATTCTTCATGGCTGCCTGAGTATCCCGTGAGGAAGGGGGGCATCTCACCCCCCCGACAATGATTATTTATTGGCGTTCAACGAAGCCAGCATGGAGGTCAGCGATGTGCTGGTCTGCTGCATCTGCATCAGGGACGAGTTCAGCTTGGTATACAGCGACAGATAGCCTGCCTGTACCACGTCCAGCCGGTTCGCCTCCTGCGACATCTTGTCCTTCATGGTCTTGACCTGGGTGTTGAGGGTGGTGGTACGCGTCGTCACCAGCCCGGTCGGACCGAGATAATTGTTGATGGTATTGTTGAAGCGCTGTGCGAAACCATCATTATTATCGTTGCCGAACAGATTGACCACCGCATTGGCGTTATTGGTAATCGCCGTGTTCAATGCCGTGGCATCGAGCTTCAGCGTGCCATCCTTCTGCAGCGAAATACCCGCCTGGGCCAGGTAGGCCACGGTGGAGGTGCCATCGGCGCCGGCAATCGGCGTATTCAGGATCTTGGCAAACTGCGATTGCAGCGAAACCAGCGTAAAGTCGCCCTGCAGACTGGTCTTGTACAGGTTCGACGCATTGTTGGCGACTTTATTGTAGGCGTCGACAAAGCTTTGCACCTTGGCCTGAATGGCGGCACTGTCACTGGCGACAGTCAGCATGGACGACCCGCTCTGTGTCAGGTTCAGCGTCACACCATTGATGGCATTGGTCACCGTGTTGCTACTGCTGGTCATGGTCAGACCATTGACGACCAGGCTGGCATCCTTGGCGGCTGATGTCAGGCGGCTGTCGGTGATGGCACCGGTGCCATCTACCGCACTGGCGGCGTTGAAGTTGAAAAACGACAAGGCGGCCTGACCGGAGGCGGTCGAAGTGCTGAATGATTTGCTCGCCCCGACGGTGGTACCGGTCAGGACCAGACGATAGGGCGAGGCACTATTGTCTGCCTTCACCACGCTGGCACTCACCCCGATCCCCGCGGAATTAATGGCATTGCTGATCTGGTCGAGCGTGGCATTGGCATCGATATTGACCGACGCCGAGGTCCCGTCGCCAAAGCTGAATTTGAGCGTGTCGGCCGTGTTGCCAAAGCTGGTCGAGGAGCTGGCCTGGCCAGTCAGGGCCAGGTTTTGCGAGGTCGCGAGGGAGTTGACCGTAATGCTGTAGTTACCCGTATTGGCCGTCGAGGTCGCCGTGCCGTTCAAGACCGTGGTATTGCTGCTGGTGGCCTTGAACGAATGCACGAACTGCCCCGAGGACAGTGAGGTCAATGTCCCTTGCAATGCTGTCAGGTCCGAGCTCAACGCGCCATAATCGGAAATCTGGCTGTTGGTGCTCGAAAGCTGCGAATTCATCCGATTGTAAGGCTGCTTCGCCACCGTCATCAGTTGCGATACAAGGCCTTGCACATCGAGCGGACCGGTCGATGAAGAAATCGATGCCATGAGTCACTCCCGGCCCGAAACACCACTATGGCGAATCAGGCACTGTCTTTAACCAGCAGACCCTTGAAATCGTCGATCGCCTTGGAAAGTCGCAACACGTCTTCTGCCGGAATCTGGCGAATGACCTCGTTGGTCGAACTGTCCGTGACTTTGACGACCCTGCGCCCAGTACCCGGGTCCACTGCAAATTGCAACTGGGTATTGAAAAGTTTGGCGGTATCGTTCAGCTTGCTCACCGCCGAACTCAGCTCTTTCTCGTCAATCTTGGTCTTCTTGGTCGCATCTGCCTGAGATTGCGATCCATCGGTGTGGGTCTGACCAACCGATGTCACGGCAGCACTGGTCTGTGCCTGGACTGGTTGGGCATTTCCCGCAGACTGGGGAGCATGCACAGGTTGTGCCGTCTGCGCCGACTGGGGCAGATTGCTCAAAAGTGGATTCACTTGCATGGTGGCCTCCTTACAAGAAACGGGCCTGCGCCTGCAGACTTGCTCTCGTTTACGCTCCACAAAGGCCAGACATCATGCTGTGCCTGACCTCAGGCGACTACAAGGGCCTCGCCCGTTCATCCGCTTTCGCGTGCCAGGCGTACTATTATGACATCCAAGCCGTATGATAGCCGCATTTTCTCCATGGGCGCACCGAAGTGGCAGCCCGCCTCACTCTTTATCGACCGGGCGAGACATAACTTTAGAGGCCATGCGAATTTATTTAACGTTAGACGCCACCACCACAACATGCATATAAAAATAGCCACGAGGCCCCAAGGCATCGTGGCTAAATTGCACCGCTCAAACCCGATCAACCACCCTTGAGCAGGGTCAGGGCCGCCTGGGGCACCTGGTTGGCCTGCGACAGCACGGCCGTACCGGCCTGTTGCAGGATCTGCTGCTGGGTCAGGTTGGCGGTTTCAGAAGCAAAGTCAGTATCGATAATGCGCGAACGAGAGTCCTTCAGGTTCTGCACATAGTTCGACATATTGGCGATGACCGCCTGAAAACGGTTTTGCACCGCACCCAGCTGCGAACGGTCATTCGAGATCAGGTTGATGTCGGCATCCAGCGCCGACAACACCGCCGAAGCCTTGGCCGTGGTGGTGATATCGATGGTCCCCGTCGCCGTCAGCGAGGTCGCGTAGCTGTTGATACCGGAAGTCAGATCCAGACCGCTGGCCACCACCTGGTTGGAAGCCACGCCGGAAGCACCGATCTGGAAAGTAATGGAGTTACCACCCGACAGCAGCATGGTGCCGTTGAAGTTGGTGGTTTGCACGATACGCGAGATTTCCTGCGTCAGCTGGTCGACCTGCTTTTGCAGCTGCGAGCGGTTGGTATCGGAAATCGTACCGTTGGCGGCCTGCACGGCAATCTGGCGAATGGTCTGCAGGTTGTTCTGGATCTGGCCCAGTGCACCTTCGGCGGTTTGCGCCAGGGAGATACCGTCACTTGCGTTGCGAATACCCTGCTCGTTACCGTTGATCTGTGTCGTCATGGACTGCGACACAGCCATGCCGGCAGGATCATCCGCCGCGCTGTTGATGCGCAGACCGGACGACAGCCGCTGGAGCGACGTTTTCAGGGATTCAGTTGATCCGGAAAGATTACGCTGGGCATTCAGCGATGCAATGTTGGTATTGACATAAATTGCCATTATTGTTCTCCATCGAGTCGAGGATAACTCGGCGGACTTTGCCAGCGATGTCCCAGCGCACCCGATGCGCGCCCGTCAAATTTGACGGCCCCTTTCAGCAATATGCCTTCAGGATAGGCTAGTCAGTCCCCGTACCGCCTCTCATGGTGAACAATACGCGTAGAAAACACCAAACGCAAGCTTTGCGATAAAAACAACGAGTTACCACGACATGTTGACATGCCGTGGTAACCATTTTTACATCACTTGTCAGTCAAACTTAGCCCTTCAGCAGGGTCAGGGCAGCCTGCGGCACCTGGTTGGCCTGACTCAGAATCGCAGTACCAGCCTGTTGCAGAATCTGGTTCTGCGTCAGGTTCGCGGTTTCAGCCGCGAAGTCAGTGTCCACGATACGGCTGCGCGAATCGGACAAGTTCTGTACATAGTTCTGCATGTTGGCCACCACCGCCTGGAAGCGGTTCTGGATGGCACCAAGCTGCGAACGGTCGTTCGATACGGTGTTGATGTCCGTATCCAGCGCCGACAGCACGGCAGAAGCCTTGGCAGAGGTGGTGATATCGATCGTGCCGGTTGCCGTCAGCGAGGTCGCGTAGCTCGACACGCCCGAGGTCAGGTCCAGACCGCTGGCCACCACCTGGTTGGTGGCCACGCCGGAGGCACCCACCTGGAAGGTAATGTTGGCACCACCGGACAGCAGCACCGTGCCGTTGAAGTTGGTGGTTTGCACGATACGCGAGATTTCCTGCGTCAGCTGGTCGACCTGCTTTTGCAGCTGCGAACGGTTGGTATCGGAAATCGTACCGTTGGCGGCCTGCACAGCAATCTGACGGATGGTCTGCAGGTTGTTCTGGATCTGGCCCAGCGCACCTTCAGCCGTCTGCGCCAGCGAGATACCGTCACTCGCGTTGCGGATACCCTGGTTGTTACCGTTGATCTGCAAGGTCATGGTTTGCGAAATCGCCATGCCGGCAGGATCATCAGCCGCACTATTGATACGCAGACCGGAGGACAGACGTTGCAGAGAGGTCTTCAGCGAGTCCGTCGACATGGACAAATTGCGCTGCGCATTCAGCGAGGCAATATTGGTATTTACATAGATAGCCATTTTTACTCTCCATCGAGTCAGTTAGCCGGCGGGAACTTCTCAGCGCCACTACCGAAGACGGGTCTTTGCTTCCGCCCATGACTTACTTATCGGCAGCCGATCGATAATCTTTAGTTTCAACACGCACTTTCTTGCAGATTCAATGAAAAAGCCCCGCCAGGGCGGGGCTTCAAGACCAAAGGTACGAAATAACCGCTTAGCCCTTCAGCAGGGTCAGGGCAGCCTGCGGCACCTGGTTGGCCTGGCTCAGAATCGCGGTACCGGCCTGTTGCAGAATCTGGTTCTGCGTCAGGTTCGCGGTTTCAGCCGCGAAGTCAGTGTCCACGATACGGCTGCGCGAATCGGACAAGTTCTGTACATAGTTCTGCATGTTGGCCACCACCGCCTGGAAGCGGTTCTGGATGGCACCCAGCTGCGAGCGGTCGTTCGATACGGTGTTGATGTCCGTATCCAGCGCCGACAGCACGGCAGAAGCCTTGGCAGAGGTGGTGATATCGATCGTACCGGTTGCCGTCAGCGAGGTTGCGTAGCTCGACACGCCCGAGGTCAGGTCCAGACCGCTGGCCACCACCTGGTTGGAGGCCACACCGGATGCCCCCACCTGGAAGGTAATGTTGGCACCACCGGACAACAGCACCGTGCCGTTGAAGTTGGTGGTTTGCACGATACGCGAGATTTCCTGCGTCAGCTGGTCGACCTGCTTTTGCAGCTGCGAACGGTTGGTATCGGAAATCGTACCGTTGGCGGCCTGCACCGCAATCTGACGGATGGTCTGCAGGTTGTTCTGGATCTGGCCCAGCGCACCTTCAGCCGTCTGCGCCAGCGAGATACCGTCACTCGCGTTGCGGATACCCTGGTTGTTACCGTTGATCTGCAAGGTCATGGTTTGCGAAATCGCCATGCCGGCAGGATCATCAGCCGCGCTATTGATGCGCAGACCAGAAGACAGACGTTGCAGAGAAGTTTTCAGCGAGTCTGTCGAATGGGACAAATTGCGCTGCGCATTGAGCGAGGCAATGTTGGTATTTACATAGATAGCCATGACAGGCCTCCATTCTCTTTCATATTAAGTCCGCCAAAGCGGACAGGCTTGCCCAGCCTTCATCCGCCACCATCTTGTCACTTACTCGTCTACTTCATCGACAGCAATCCGAAAACCTTTAGGGTTGTGATGATATTTTTTTTCATGGGATGAATTCATCGGCGAAAACCTTCAGCCAGAACCACAGCAACCGATATAAACAGACCAGTGAGGAAGCTATCCATTGCCTACTGCCTCTATGGCATGTAGATTTCACAGTTAAATTGCATAGACTCGCTGGAAGCCAATGAGCCGGAGCGTCAAGACAGCACGCCCGCCCAGACGCACTGTTTGCAGACCATGCATATTCATCGGGAGTCATCTGACCATGAACAGAGAAAAAATCATGCTGGTTGTCATGCCCTACGAGGGAGAAGTGCTCGACCGCGTGACCGCCAAGTTTTACAAGAACAAAGCTGTCAAATACATGCCTCTCGGCGTGCTGAGTCTGGCTGCCAACATTCCGGCAGACCGCTATGAAGTCAACGTGCTCGACGCCGCCAGCCTGGGCCTGTCTCTGGATGAGACGATTGAGCAGATCGAAACCTTTGCCCCTGACGTGCTCGGCCTGTCGGTCGTCACCTATCGCGCCTGGGCCATGACCGAGATCCTGCGGCGCACCAGTGCTCCCTGCAAGATCGTCGGCGGCCCGCACGCCACCAAGAACTACCGCTTCATTCAAGAGCAAGGCGCCCATGCGGTGTTCGTCGATGACGCGGAAGTCATCTTTCCGGAATGGCTGGACTCCGGTCGTCCGCCCGGCGTTTACTTTGGCGGGCAAGTGGACCTGAACGCCATCCCCCTGCCGGCGCGGCACCTGATGGATATCGAGACTTACCGTATCGAGGCCAATGAAGACCTGCTGTTCAATGTCGGCTCGCTGCGCCTGCCGATGTTCAGCTCCAAAGGATGCCCCTACGCTTGTACGTACTGCGACGTGCAGCAGAAGACCTTCAACATGAAGTCTGCCGAGCGCTGCGTGGAAGAATTCAAGCAACTGATCGATCTCGGGGCGACCTCGATCCACATTCTCGACGATGCCTTCAACGTCAACCGCGCCCGCGTCAGCGAGATCTCCCGCGCCCTGATCAATGAAAACATCACCATTGACTGGAGTGCGCGCGGTACGGTCGAAGTCCGGGAAGATGTGATTGCCGATCTGGCCGACGCGGGTTGTCGCCGCCTGCATGTCGGCATCGAGAGTCTCGATGACGGGATTCTGGCCACGTTCAAGAAGTCCTGCCGGTACAAGCACATCGAACAGTTCTGCAAGCTGTGCAGCAAGTACGGCATCGACATCCTGGGCTACTTCATCATGGGGGCTCCGGGCGAAACCCAGGAGTATCGCAACTCCCTGCCCAGCCGCATCCGCGACCTCGGCATCAAGCTGCCCTACTTCAACCTGCTGTCTCCGCTGGCAGAAACGCCGTACTACGATCAATTGCTGAAGGAAGGCAAATTCGATCGCGATGTCTGGACGGACTTTTGCCGCAACCCGGTACGCGACTTCATCATCCCCGAAGTTCGTACTCATGAAGATGAAGAAGAACTGCGCCTGATCATTGATCGCTATGTGGAGTACTTCAAGCGCAATGACATGTCGGTTTTTGTCAGCTAAGGACCTGCCTCATGGCAATCAGCAAAGTGGTGCTATTGCACAGCTTCAGCACCCACCCTTATATGGCCGGCATGCTGCGCTCGCTGGCCAGCGCCTTTTCATGCGAGGGCGTGGAAACCCTCGCCGTCGACTCTGACCTTGACGATGAAGCGATCTATAAGGAGCTGTCGACGCTCAAGCCGGATTTCATCTTTGAAATCAACCGCACCAAAAACCAGAGCCGTGCGGCCATCCCCGAGGAAATACCGCACGTCGCCTGGATTCAGGACGGCTGGCGCGAGCGTCGCCCCCATGAGCGCAAGCAACTGCACTATACCGACCCCAACTTCGGCGGCAGCCTGCTGACCTACACCCTGATCCAGCCGGACTACTTCGGCTTCAGCCATCATCTGCTCGAAGGGGTCTGGGGCCGACTGCATACCGGCATTGACCCGAACATGCACTATCCGCGGCCGGAGATCACGCCGGTGCCGAATACGGCGGCTATCTGCGGCTACATCCCGCTGCCCCTGCACGCCACCAACCCGGCGGTCATGCGTCATGCCCTGGGCTGGAACAATGGCAAGAAACTGTGCGTCGACCGAGTTGCCGACTTCTTGCTGACCAAGGCCAAGGTCAGTGTCTGCAAGCACTCCTTCAGCGACATGCACGATCTGATCGCCAGCCAGTTCCGCGACTACCTGCAGATCGACATTTCCGGCGCCCAGCTCGCCACCAGCATGGACCAGACCGCCGTGCTGCATACGCTCGATACCGAAATGCCGCGCATCAACGATCGCCTGGCCATTGGCGACATGGCCGTTGCCGCCGGTCTCGATCTGGCGATTTATGGCTCGTCACAATGGCTTTACTGGCCAAAATTTGTCCCTTACTACCGCCGCAATCTGCGCTGGCAGCAGGAACTTGCCCAGGTCTACCGCGAAACCCAGGTCAATATGCACAACGGCTGCTTCGGCATGCACTCCCGGGTACTGGAGGGAATGGGCTGTGGGGCCCCGATGTTTGTCTGCACCGGGCGCTTCGATGATACCGAGCACGATATCAAGCGACATTTCCAGCCTGGCGAACACTACATTCCCTTCACCATTGAAGAAGGCGTCGAGACCTTGCGCCACTGGTGCGCACAGCCGGCCAGGCTGCGCGAGATCGGCATGAATGCGGCAGAAGAGGCTCATGCCCGTCATACCTGGCGACATCGTGTACAGGAAGTCCTCAGCGATATCAGCAGCCTGCAGGACGCGCCCACCGCCAGGAGCGACGAAACCATCACCGCCTGAGGTCCTGCTTCTTCAGGTCAGCCAAAGAAAAACGGCGCGGAGAAATCCGCGCCGTTCATTTTGGCTGCCGCCTCAGACAAAGTTCTTGTGCGGCGGCGGGTTGTTCAGATCGAAGCCGCCCGAGTACTTCTGCACAATCCCGCTGTTGACGTTGCCCTCCTTGGCATCCCACAGGAAGTTGTTGCAGGAGTGGGTACGGCAATTGGCATAGCAATCCTTGTGGACGTCAATCTCATTCTTGACCTTGTCGATGACCTTCCAGTAATGATCGGACTCGACGATTTCACGGAAGGTCTGCTTGGTCAGATCACCGAGCAGATAATCCTGCTGATACTTGCCGTCAAAGAACATACCGCAGGTGTACACCTTGCCGGTGCCTTCGGTATACAGCAGGAACGGCGCGCCCAGGCACTGGTCATAATCGCGCTTGCCACCGTTGGTGATCTTGTCCCACTTCACGACCACGCGATAATCCCCCGTGCCATAGCCCTCGGCCTCCAGCAGCAGGGGTGCGTACTTCTCGTAATCATCCAGACGCTCATAGAAACCAAGGTCGTTTTCCACCGTGTCGCTGCAATGCTTGACCTGGAAGTAGTCAACGCCCAGCTCCTGGCCCAGCTTGGCCAGCGGCACCACTTCACCGATGTCCTTCGGGGTCAGCACCATCTGCAGGCCGATATCCAGCTGCAGGTTATGCTTGCGTTTGTACTCCACACAGAAGCGGATCTTTTCGATCACGGTATCGAACATCTTGCTGGCATGGATCCGGCGATACGACTCATCGGAGGCCGCGCTGATATTGAATCGCAGCCAGGACAGGTGCTCCAGCGCCGCCTGACCATCACGACCGGTATCAAACAGTACCCCGTTGGTCCCCGCCGACATATCGATGCCCGACTCCTTGCCCACCACCACGGCCTCATAGAAGTGCGGGTTGAGCGTCGGCTCGGCTTCGCCAATCAGGGCGATCGAACGCACGCCCATGTCGCCGGCACTGCGCAGATAATTGTCGATCAGCGAATGGCGATCAATATACTTCTTGGCGCTTTCCTTGTAGAAATTGCCTTGCGTGACGCCATAGCAGTAATGGCACTTGATGTTGCAACCCTTGGACAGGCCCGAGTCGATATGGATAGGCGCAAAAATCTCGCCATTTTTCCAGGCCTTGAAACGGTCAAGATGCCAGAGCATCTTGTTGCCATCCATCAGGTATTTATCCTGGGAGGAAATGTGCTTGCCCTGGGCATTCAGCGTGGACGGCATATTCCGCTTGAGCTGGGACAGGTCAACAACCTGATCCGGCATATTCTGATTGCGGCGGAAAAACCGCGAATGAGAACTTTCTTCCTTGATGATATCGTCCATTTCACGCTCCATGTCCAACAGTTCAAAATCACCCTGCAAAAGGGAAACCCAGCAACGTCTGGACATCCCTGGGATACAGCCCCTTCGGCGGATTTTCTGGATCTACCCAAATGGCTGCCGCACCCTCAAAAACCGGGTAATGATCGTTATGTAACTCGGCACTGAAAAAATAAGCCAGTTCTTTGTGGTCAGGTTCGACTGCCGCGACCCGCGCGGCATGAAACGCAATGTCGACACAAAACCCCAGTTCCTCCTGCATCTCCCGCAAGGCCGCCGCATGCGGCGTCTCGCCATGGCGAATGCCGCCGCCGAAGAAGCCGACACAAGACGGCATGATCGGTGCATCATCGGTGCGCAGCTGCATCAGAAAGCCATGCCGGCGATGCCAGAGAATCAGCAGCGACGACACCAGGTCACAGTCCCCGCTGTGTCTGTCCACCGGACAGTGGATCAACTCAGCCGCGTTCTGCATCACGCGCCTCCAGATAGGCCTGCAGTGCCTCGCGCCAGGGCCGCAATACCGGACCGCGCCGCGACACCAGCGGGGTTCTCAGATTCTTGCGCCCGACAAAGGGGAAATCCCGGTACGAAGCCGGCAACACCGTCACGGCCGGCGCCACATGCGCCATGACCGCCTGCATCACCTCATACAGCGAAGCACGTCCCTGATTCGACAGGTGATAGACGCCGTAGCGGGCTTCCTGCAGCAACAGGGCATACACCGCATCGGCCACATCCAGGCTGTAGCAAGGCGAGCAGAGAATGTCCTGCGAAGCCCGAATGGTCGTTTGGCCATTCGCCACCAGACTCAACATTTTCTCAACAAACTGATTCTGTTTATGACTCGGGCCAAACAGAATCGAAATACGGGCAATATAATATTTAAGAGCAGTATTTTGAACCAGACAATCGCCACCCCATTTTGTCATGCCATAGACATTTACCGGATTGGCTGAATCTGATTCATCGTATTCGGTTTTTTCCTCATCACCATTAAATACGGCATCCGTACTAAAGTGCAGCAAAGTCGCCTGATATTCATTGGCCATTTTGGCCAGGGCATACGGAAACAGGGTATTGACGGCATAGGCGGCCTGCGGATTCTGCTCGCAGGGATCAATTCCCAGATAACCCACCGTATTGATGATCGCCCAGGGACGGTATTGTTCGATGAAGGGTCGCAGTGTCTCCGGTCTGGCCGCATCGAAATCACGGGAAGCCAGACCGACCAGCGCGATATCCGCCGGACAGCGCTGTTGCAGCGCCAAGCCCATTTTCCCGGAATGCCCCAGCAGTAGAACCGTTTTCTTCATATCCCATCCTGTTTTCATGCCGCGATAAAAACCATGATTACGAAAGGACTATTTAACGACGCCAGACAAATCGAAAAATAACCGGGAAAGGGTTTTCTGGCATTATCGCAGCAGTAAGACATCTTTCGTCAAGCCACAGAAAAACTTAAGTCGGCACCAGAAAAAAATCCGGCAAAACCCTATATATACCAGGGTTTTGCCGTCCTTCGGCTGGCCTTCAATTCAGGGCCATTTGCACGGTTTGCACGATCCCGGCGGCGGTCAATCCCTCTGCCTGCAGATGATTGGCCTGGCTGCCATACTGATGCCGAAATGCAACGGGCAAGCCCAGACGCCGGATCACCGGCATGGGGCGCGGCAGGTCCGCCAGGGTCTCCAGCACAGCCGTGCCCAGGCCTCCGTCACGCAGATGCTCTTCGACCGTCACCACCAGCCGGGCCTTTTCGGTCATCTGCGTCAGCAAGGCCACATCCATCGGCACCACAGTCGGCAAGGACAGTACCGCACAATCCACCCCAGACGCGCGCAAGCCGTTCGCCGCTTCCAGCGCGGCATGCACCATGATGCCGGTCGCCACCAGCAGCACCTCGCCCGGCTCGCCATAGGCACGACCGACACCGATATCGAAGCGGCCCAGCGGGTTAGCCACCACCGGATCCTTGCCCTTGGCCAGGCGAATATACATCGGCCCCGGCCACTGCAGCGTGGACGGCATGAAGCTGCGCATGTCCTCGGCATCGGTCGGCACCACCACGGCCATCCCCGGCAAGGCGCGCATCAGGGCAATGTCTTCGATGGCGGTATGCGTCGGCCCCAGCGGGGCATACACCATGCCGCCGCCATTGGCGATCAGACGCACCGGCAACTGGTGCAGACACACGTCGACCGCCACCTGCTCCAGACAACGCCGGGTCAGGAAGGTCGCAATGGTATTCACATACGGGATATAACCGGCCATCGCCAGACCGGCGGCCATGCCGATCACATTCTGCTCGGAGATACCCTCGATGAAAAAACGGTCCGGATACGCCGCCTGCATTTTGGACAGGGTACCGGGACCAGGATCGGACCCGATGTACACGACACGCGGGTCCTGCTGGGCCAGCTCATAGACCATGTTCAGGCAGGTATTACGCATGCTCCCCTCCTCCCAGCGCGGTCTGGATCGCCGCCAGTTCAGCCTCGGTCAGGGCATTCTTGTGGTGCCAGTCCGGGTTGTTCTCCGCCTGGGGAATGCCCCGGCCCTTGATGGTGTGGCAAATCAGCACCGACGGTTTGCCGGCTTCAAACGGCAACTGCTGCAAGGTCTGGCGCAAGGCCACCACATCGTGGCCATCCACTTCGCGCACACCGAAGCCGAAGCTGCGCCACTTGTCGGCCAGCGGGGCCATGTCCTGCACCTCGCTGACCGGGCCATAGGACTGCAGCTTGTTGTGATCGACAATGGCCACCAGATTTTCCAGGCCATGCTTGCCGGCCGACATCGCGGCCTCCCAGACAGAGCCTTCATTCAGTTCACCATCCCCGGTCACGACGAACACACGCCAATCCTGCTTCTGCATGCGTGCCGCCAGAGCCAGACCCAGGCCGATCGACAGACCATGCCCCAGCGCCCCGGTCGAGGCCTCGACACCAGGCAGACTGCCAAATTCCGGATGGCCGCCCAGGCGGCTATCGTATTGGCAGAAAGTCTGCAGCTCTTCACGCGGAAAGAATCCCTTGTCGGCCAGAATCGCATACCAGGCCAGGCAGCCATGCCCCTTGCTGAGGATGCAGCGATCGCGCAGCGGCCAGCCCGGCTCGTCGGGCCTGACACGCAAAATATCGTCGTAAAGCACACGCATGACCTCGACCAGCGACAGCGCCGGACCGGGATGGCCACGCTTGGCGGCCACCATGGCCGATACCACCAGCTGACGCAAAGCCAGCGAGCGCGCATCCAGCGCGGCCACACTGAGCTCAGAAGGATGGGCAGTCATCAATCACCTCCTGCAATTGCACGAAGAACCCCCGGGCCAGCTCAAGCTGCTGTGCACCGGCCTCGGCCAGGGAGCGCTGCTCGCCCGCCAGCACGCGGCGTTGCCAGATCTCGGGGATAAACACATTCAGAATAATCAGACACCACAGGCTGCCGCACAGCCCGAGCATGGCTGGCAGCCTGGCGGCAAACAGCGGGTCGCGCGGCGCAAACTGCTGCAGCGCCCGGGTCAGTGCCATGCGGCGCATGGCGGGCGACAGGGCAGAACCGGGATGCAAGACCAGATCACAGCTGAATTTCACTGCGTCATCCCAGCCAAAATATTCAAAATCAAGAAAACACAGACGGCCATCGCGGCGGCGCAGCAGATTGTGCCGGCCAAAATCCGACGGCGACAGGCACAGGGCGGACGCCGGCAGCGGTGCCGCCAGCGCACAGCCATGCTGCGCCAGCAGCGCGGCATACGGCGCCAGCAGGCCCTGCTGGAAGGGCTGCAGCGTATTCAGGGCAAAATCGCGCAGCGCCTCATGCTGCGACAGCACAGGCTGAAGACGTTGCCAGCGCTGCGCGAACTGCCTTTGCGGCGCGGCGAAATCCAGGCTGGCGTGCGAGGCCGCCGGCAAGTCCTGCGCATCCGGCGCCAGACGCAATCGGTCCAGCGCGGCCACCAGGGAGAACATCTGCTCGAGATCCGCAGCCGCCAGTGCCTCCGGGCGCACCCCCTCAATCCATTCGTAGATGGCGATCCGCCGCGCCGGATCACAGGCAATGGCCTGTGGCGTCAGCGTGACACCATGCCGGAACAGGAAACGCAACGCACCGAATTCCGCGCCGAGGCGATCACGGTCATCCGGCGGATAATGCTTCAGCACATAACGCTGCCCGGCCACCGCCAGCAGAAACAGCTGGTTATTGCCGCCCCCCGGCATAGGCTCACAGGACTGCACGGGCATCCCGAGCAGGCCCTCGGCCAGGTCTTTCATCGTCATCACGTTGCAGCAGGCCATAGCACGTCACTCAGCGTGGCCCAGGAAGGCAGGGCCGTCAGCGGCGGATGCTGCCGGTTGCCGGGCGCAAACCACAGCGCACGGCAATCTGGCGGAAAGGCGCCGTCCAGCAAGACCTCGGGCAGATCATCAATGAACACCCGGCAGCCCTGACGGGCAATGGCCGCCAACTTCTCGCCCCGCTCGTCGTGAAACGAGACATCCCCCGCGACAAAGCCCAGCCCATCGGGGGCAAAGAAGCCTCGCTGCAGCATCCAGTCCATGGCCGCCTGGCGCAAATCCACCTGCTCGGGATCAAAATGACCATAGCGGGACTTGTGGCTGATGATGCGCAGTACGGCGCCCTCTTGCCTGGCCCGTTGCACGAACTGATCAAAGCCGGGGAACACGCTGGCCAGACCGATTTCCCGGCCATAGACCAACCCCTGCAAACGCATCCAGGCCTGCTCGCCGGCCTGTTCGCGCACCCGCTGCCTGACTTGCGCCTTGTCGAGACCGCTGGCCTCGTCCAGCAGTCCCATGGCACAAGCCACGCGGGCAAAGGCCTGATCATAGCAGGCAATGGTATTGTCGAAATCGATGCCGATGATCAGCGGGCCGGACGCAGCCTGGGCCACGTCCGCTACCGCAGCCTGCCGTTTCATCGGGTAAACGCCTGCACCCACTCGTCGAGGTGGTCTTCCAGCAGATAATGCCGACCCACCCACTCACGCAGGGCATCCCCTTCGCGATAAGCGGCATCCAGATCATGCACCCGCTCACGGATGGCATCGGTCCAGGCTTCCACCGTGTTCGGCACACGCTTCACCGGCGCCTGGTTGGTCTGGTACGGATAGATATCGGTACACACCACCGGCCAGCCCATGGCACCGTACTCCAGCAGACGCAGATTACTCTTGCTCTCGTTGAAGGCATTCACCTCCAGCGGGGCAATCGCCAGGTCCAGATTCAGACTGGCCATGGTGCCCGGATAATCCTTGAAGGCCACCCAGTTGCGCTTGACCTTGATGAGATCCTCCAGCTCCTTGGGCCACATGCCCATGAAGACCCAATCCACTTCATCCGCCGTGGCCCGCACCACTTCCTGAATAATCTCCAGGTCACCCTGATGCTGCTGCGCGCCGACCCAACCTACACGCGGCTTCGGTCCGACGCTGCGCTTCGAGCGCAGATTCCACCACATTTCCTTGTTCAGTCGGTTCGGCACCAGGCGCACATCGCCGATCAGGTCGCGGCAGGCTTCGGCCAGTGGTTCGGTCGAGACAATGGCACGGTCAACCAGCGCCAGGCACTCGCGCATGCGACGGCGCGCATCGCGGAAGTTGGCTTTGATGTGCTTGTAGAGCGAGCTCTTTTCCGGCAGATCCGTCAGCAAGTCGTCGATCGTCACGATGCGCAGCTTTTCCGGGAAGAACTCACGATAGAAGCGCGAGGTTTCCAGATGCATGTCGTTGAAGCCGTTTTGCGACACCAGCACATCCGGATTCATGCGCTCGATTTCCAGCGGCTTGGGCATCAGGTTACGGTTCTGCTCCATGCGGATGCAGCAAACCTGAGCCTTGCCGGCCACCGCCAGCGCACGCAGCGGTTGCACCACACGATACTCGCCACTGCCGCCGGCAATGGCGGCAGCCAGAATGCGTGGCCGCTCGGTGAACTCAGGATCCCAGGTATAGGGAATGCCATGCTCGATGGTCAGCGGGGTGTTGCGCAGGGTCAGGTTGCGGTTGTAGGCCCGGTCATTGGCCAGTTCCTTCATCCAGTGCTCGAACATATACATGTGTTCGCGCTTGCTGCGCTCGGCAAAGCGGCCCTGCTCGATCGGATCGGCCAGACGGGCATTGACGCTCATGCCATGGTGATGCACCAGGATGGCATAAGGCGTCCACAACAGCTTGTAACCGGCGCGGCTGATCCGCAGCCCGAACTCGATATCATTGAACAGTACGCTGAGTTCTTCATTGAACCCGCCGACCTCCTGGTACACATCACGGCGCACCAGCAGGCAGGCGCCGGTCAGGCCGGAGAGACTCATGTCGCACTGGTTACGGTTCATGTAGCCAGGATCATCCAGCTTGCAGTCCATGCCGTAGTGATTGCCGATCGCCAGCATGATCTGGCCATTGCCCAGCACGATCCCGCCATGCTGAACCATGCCGGTTTCCGGATACACCAGTTTGGCGCCGACAGCCCCGACTTCCGAGTGCTGCGCATGCATCAGCAGGCGCTCCAGCCACTCGGGCTGAACGATTTCAATATCGTTGTTCAGCAACAGGACATAGTCGCCACGAGCGGCACCGGCCCCGAGGTTGCACTGCGCCGAGAAGTTGAACGGTGCATCGTAAGACACCACCCGTACGCGATCCGGATACTCCGCCACCACACGTTCGTAGTAATCCAGTACATCCGGGTCCTGACTCTGGTTGTCCACCACCAGCACTTCGAAGTGCTGGTAGGCGGTCTTGGCGAACAGACTTTCCAGGCAGGGCTGCAGGAATTCCAGCTTGTCGCGGTTCGGGATCACGATCGACACCAGCGGCTGACCCTCTACCGGGTACTCGACCTTGAAGATGCCGGGACGGGCACCGTCCAGCACCTGCCCCGGGCGGCCGAGGCGTGCCAGATGCTGCTCGATCGCCACCCGCTGTGCGGTCCACTCCAGCACACCTTCTTCGACCTGCGGCAGGTGGAACATCGGGAAGGCAATGTGGCCGA
Source organism: Paludibacterium sp. B53371 (assembly GCF_018802765.1). NCBI lineage: Bacteria > Pseudomonadati > Pseudomonadota > Betaproteobacteria > Neisseriales > Chromobacteriaceae > Paludibacterium > Paludibacterium sp. B53371. The sequence continues at coordinate 456,990 of NZ_CP069163.1, read as the reverse complement.
TCGACGACTCGCCGTACTGTTGCGACATCCGCAGCAACAGCTCGTAGCTTTCCTTGCCCGGGAAGGCGGCAAAGCCGCCGACATTCATCACGGCCTGCTGATTGAAGACGCAGGCAGCACCGATGTAGTCCCAGGACAGCAGGTACTCCAGATTGAAGTCAGGCTTGAACTGCGGATCGGAGAAGCTGCCCGGCAGCAGCAACTGGTCATGGTCGGTATAGACGGCGGCCAGATGATCCTTGCCCTGGACATAATCGCCCAGACGCAGCAGGCACTCCGGCGACAGCTCGGTGCCCGGCGGCACCAGTGCCAGCCAGTCGCCCGGCAGGTCGGTCACAATGGCATTCAGCCCGGCCACCACCTGCTCGTCGTTCTCCAGCGATTCGACCTCCAGCCAGCCCAGCAGATCGGTGCTGTTGAAAATCGGATCCGGGGCCGGGAAATCGGCCACCACGATCAGCCGCCAGGTCTGATACATCTGTTGCTGCAGAGACTGGATGGTGCCACCCAGCGCCTCCAGATTGGCCTGCGCCACCTTCATCACCAGGGTGATCAGCGGTTTGCGGTGCCACTTGGTCAGCATGCGTTCGGCCAGGATTTCCACGTCGACTTCGCGCAGGCCATGGGCGTCTTGCCACAGCAGGTATTCTGTCGACCCCGCCGAGGCACGGGCCGGATGATCCGCAGCCATGACGGCGGCACGGCCGACACGGATCAGGGCATTGCCCATGTCGTCATAACGTTCGTAAATCTTGCTGAACAGCGCCTTCAATCGTCCCGACTCACGGCCGGTCATGTGATCTTCGGCATCTTCGCGCTGCCGCACTTCGACCGTGGTCTGCTGCAAATGGATGAACTGAGTGGCACGAGACAGGCGAATCAGCAGATCCCAGTCCTCCAGCGCCGTCAGGGTTTCATCGAACACCCCGACCTGATCGAACCAGGCGCGGGCAAAGGCATAGATATTCACCGGCAGGTAGTTGGCCACCTGCAGACGAACCATGTCGTAATCTTCATGCACGAAGTAGCGGGAACGCTTCACCTCGCGGCGCACGCCCTTGTCGACCGACTCCGTCACCAGTTCAGCGCCGGTGTAGACCACGCACTCCGGATTGGCCACCAGACCATCGCGCAGCACCTGCAGGTGATTCGGCTGCATCAGGTCATCGTCATCCAGGAAGCAGACAAATTGGCCACGGGCCAGCTTGATGGCGGTATTTCGTGCTGCAGACAGGCCGCGATTAGGTTGACGGACATAGGTGATACGCGGATCACGGCCAGCCCATTCGACGGTGTTTTCCATCATGTCACCGCCATCATTGACCACCAGCACCTCAAAGTCCTGGCAAGTCTGCGCCAGAATGCTGGCCACGGCATCCTGCAGCATGCGCGGGCGCTTGTAAGCGGCAACAATCACCGAGAAGAACGGTCCGTCCTGCACCGCGATCTGGCTCTGGCGCGTCGACTTGTTCAGCACGGCACGCAAGGCCGGCGAGACCACGGTGAGCGGATCCATCTTGATCAGCGTATTGAAGCGCTGGCGGAAATACTCGAAGCGCTCGTGAATATACTGATCCATCTCCTGGCTCGGCGGATTGGCGTGCTCGACATAGAACAGGTATTTGCCATACAGCAGGGTGAAAATATTACCCAGCTGACCGCTCAGACGCGGCAGATTGGTTTCGACCAGATAGCGGTCCAGCAACAGCATGTGCTCGACAATCGCCATCCCGCTGGCGGCATAGGTATCCACACTGGACGCCTGCTTGGCATGCTGGCGGAACACCGAAATCACTTCGTTGGTGAATACCCCGCGCACATTGCGCAGGCTCAGATCCAGCATCATGTCCCAGTCGGTGGCGCGGAAGAAGCGCTCCCCCGGGAAGGCCTTGAGCGTCACATCGAAGAAGGCCTCGCGCAGCTGCAGGACCTCGTTGCGGAACAGGGTCGAGCCGATCTGGATGTAGCAGTCATGTGCCAGTTGCGGGGCAAATTCATCGCGGGTACCGGCATAGGGCTCGGTCAGCCAGCCGGGATGCTGCAGTTTGAAAATATTATTGTCGGCTTGCTGAACGTTATAGCGACCGAAGGCATAGCCGCACTCCGGGTGGGCATCCAGTGCGGCCTTGAGCGTCTTGAGTGCGCCGGGCATCAGCGCATCATCGGCACTGACCACCATCACGTACTCGCCCTGAGCCAGGCCGACCGCATAGTTGTAGTTGAGGATGGCGCCCAGATTGACCAGGTTGCGGTAACCATGCACGCAAGGGTACTTGGCCTCGTATTCGGCAATCACTTCCGGCGTATTGTCGGTCGACGCGTCATCGCAGATCAGGATCTCGAGGTCGTCGATGCCCTGAGCTAGCACGCTGTCGATGGCCGCTGGCAGATATTTGCCATAGTTATACGCTGGAATGACGATAGAAATCATGCACCCTCCCGATTTCGGAATCTCAATGGTTTTCGCCGCCATACCCCCATCCGTCACCAGGGCATGGCAGTGGCAAATAATAATTCAGACAACATAACGCGCCGCGCCGGAGCCGCTCAAATGAAATTGATGTGCGGCACGCTTTGCTGCACCAGCCGGTCCAGATAACGGTTGACCTCATCCATGCGGCAATTCTTGCGGCACTCGTGAATATCCAGGTCATGGCGCACATAGCGGAAGTTTTCCCGGCGCTTGTCGCCCTCCCAGATTTCCTGGAAGGTATTCTGGTTGATGTTGCCGTATTCAAAGCGCTGGTCGAGCAAATAGGCGCTGCAGCCGTACACACGGCCATCCGCCATGACATAGCCCCACAGAAATGGCGTGGACTGGCATTTCTTGTAACGGGTTTGCGGGTCTTCCTGATATTTGCGCATGGTATGCGCACGGAAAACCACCTGGAACTGATCGGTATTCAGCGGCTCCAGCTGAGCCGCCAGATCCAGATACCCCTGATAATTGACATGCTCGTATTCATGCGTTTCGCTGAACAGGTGCTGTGAATAAGGTTTGATCACCAGATAATCTGCACCGATTTCATCACGGCAAATGCGTGCCAGCTCCACCATCTCGTGAGCATTTTCCGGTAGCAGCAAGGTCTGCACGCCAATCACGGTATCCAGCCCGTGCGCCCGCTTGTAATCGCTGGCCGCCCGCAGGTTGTCGATCACGCGCTGGAAATCACGTTCGCGCGTGCGGTGAATGGCGGCGTAGCTGGCAGCGCTGCCGGCATTGAGCGACACCTTGATCCACGACACCTTGTCCAGCGACTCTTCCACAAAACGCTGATTAAGCAACACGCCATTGGTCGTGAACGCCACATCGATGCCGCTGGCCTTGGTCATGGCCACGATCTCGTTGATCTTCTTGTGCAGCAGCGGCTCGCCTTCCCCGGCGTACATGATGCTCTTCACGCCCAGACGCGCCATTTCCGGAATGCGCTCGGCCAGCACCTGCTCGTCCAGCATCACCGCCTTGTAGCCGATGTAATCTACGGCACAGAAGGTGCAACGATGATTGCAGGCGCCCACCGGCGCCATCTCCAGATAAATCGGATAGACCGACTTGGCACGCTCCCAGTCATCGCCGACTTCCAGCAGCTGCGCCACGCGCTTCGGGTGATAGATCAGCTTGTGGCTGTCGATCAAAAACTTGTCCATATCACGGCCTTTCCCGGCTTACTTGAGTAGCGTGGTCGCGTACTTGAAGAACAATACCGGATCGACCGGCTCGCGGTTGCAGACGATCTGCACATCCAGCGCGGCAGAAATGCTGCCCGCCAGCACGGCAATCTCCGCCGGCAGCCCGGCGCCCATGCAGGCACCGGCCAGCGACAGGAAGGCATCGCCGGCACCGATGCGATCGACCACCTTGGAGGACAGCGCCGGGATCGACAACATGCGATCCTGACCGACCAGCAGGGCCCCCTGACTGCCGCGGGTAATGGCGGTCGCCCTGGCGGAGAGACGACCGTTGAGTTCGCTGGCAATCATTTCCAGCGGCGACAACCGGTCATGCGCGGCCAGACGGGCCTCGGGTTCGTTCAGGCACAGGAAGTCGGCACGCGGATAGCGGGTAATCACGTGATAGCCACGATTGCCACTGTTGATCTGGGTGTTGACCGCCAGGAAACGGGCATGGCGCGAGATGGCATTGGCGATTTCACGGGAAATCATGCCATTGCCGAAGTCCGGCACGATCACCGTATCGTAGTCGCCCGCATTCTCGGCCAGCCATTGGCAAACCTGCTGATCCAGCGTGGTGCGCTCCTGCTCCACGCCGCCGAAATACACTTCAAACAGCCGCTGCAGCTCCTGATCGACAAAACGTCGCTTGATCAGCGTCTGTGCCGTCGGGAACTCGATGGTCGGCAGCTGGACATTGGGGCGCAGCTTCTCGGTCACGTACTCGCGTGTGCCGGGCTCCTTGCCCAGTGCCGTCAGCAGCGTCACCTCCTGGCAGAAACCGGCCACATGATTGGCCACGGCGATGGCGCCACCGGCGAAACGCTCTTCCGAGGCGTAGCGCACGGCCAGGGTATTGCCCTTGCCCGTCTGCCCCAGCGTCGACACATAGTGATACTCATCGATGATGGCATCCCCGACGACCAGCACGCGCTGCGACTTGAGCTGTTTGACGCGGGCGATGAATTCGTCGAGCGGATATTGCTGCTTGAAGTCCGCCAGAAACGCTCGCGCTTCCGGCGAGAACACATCGAAATGGTTGTTGAGCAGACTGGTGGAGCTGAAGGTGATTTCATCCGTGAAATGCACATCGCCACCGTGAGCCCGAACGGCCTCGACTTCCAGCGCAATATTGCCGGTCAGGTCGGTACCGGCATCGACATAATCACTGCCCTTGACGTACAGCGAGGGCTTGAGGGCATGGATCACATTGATCGCCGTCTCGGCATGATTGATGGCGACATGATCCACGCAGGCCAATGCGGCCAGGTTCTCGGCGCGCAGGTCCTCGCCGAACACCGGGCGCCCGGGTCCCTTGCGCACGAAGGGGTCGCCGGTCAGGGTCACCACCAGCACATCACCCAGCTTGCGGGCGCTCTGCAGATGGCGGATATGGCCGGTATGCATCAGATCGAACGTGCCGTGGCACAACACCACCCTGCGCCCCAGCGCTTTCAGCTGGGCAACAATCGCTGCCAGATCGTCGAGAGAATGAATCTTGTGCTCGGTCATGTGCGCTCCGCCAGACAATCCGCCACGTAATGCAGCAAGAACAAATGAGAGACTTCGACTTCACCGTAATCGCCGGAGGGACTCCAGAAATTGATCTCCCCCAGCGTACGCAGGGGATTTTCGGCAGTGAAGCCGCTACAGGTCACGACCGAGGCCCCCGCTTCGCGCGCGGCAGCCACAGCCTGCAGGATATTGGGCGACTTGCCCGAACTGCTGATGGCAATCAGCATGTCGCCCTTGCGGGCATACAGTCCCACCATGCGGCCGAAGGCCTGGTCATAACCGAAATCATTGCTCATGCAGGTCATCAGCGATGGCTCGTGCAGCACCTGGGCACGCAACTTGCCCTTGTTGACCAGATCATTCTGGATATGCGCCGCCACGGCGGCACTGCCACCGTTCCCGATGATGAACACCGAGCCACCGGCATGCCGCAGGGTCACCAGCGCGTCCAGCAGGGCGGCAATGGCCGTATCCGCCGGGACCGGTCGATCCGCCTGAGTGCACAGCAAACCATTCATCACACCGGAAAAGCGCTCGCAGGCGCCTGACAGGGTTGCACTATTCATGATTTGTCCCCCAGGTTGTCGAACCAGCTCTTGGTGGCCTGTTCGATGCTTTTTGGTGTCCATACCGGCGCATCACGCCAGTCTTCCAGGCAGGCCAGCATATTGGCGACCCCCTGCTCCAGCGGGACCTCGGCCTGCCAGCCCAGCAGCCGGGTAATCTTGGCAGTATCGGCAAACGTGCAGTCCGGCTCGCCGGGACGTTTGGGGATATGCACTTTTTCACCGCCCAGCAGGGCCACCAGGCGATTGACCTGGTAATGACCGCCGCTGCCGACGTTCATGATCTCGCCCTCGACCCGGGAGGCGCCGGCCATCATGAAAGCACGCGCCACATCCGTCACATAGGTGAAATCACGACTTTGCTCGCCGTCACCCACCACGGTAAACGGCAGGCCTTTCAGCTTCTGGGCCAGGAAGACGCCAAACACGGCACCATAGGTGCCGGCAGTACGCGAACGCGGGCCGTAGACATTGAACAACCGCAGGGAAACCACCGGCAGATGGTAGACCTTGCCCCAGTGCATCACCAGCTCTTCCCCCATGGCCTTGGTCAGGGCATAGGGGTATTCGGGGCGGATCGGCGAGGTTTCCGGCGTCGGGTAAACATCCGGAATGCCATAGCAGGAGGAGGAAGCGGCATACACCAGGCGACGCACGCCATGCAGACGCGCCGACTGCAGGACATTGAGCGTGCCCTGCACATTCACCGAAAAATAGGTTTCCGGATCATCGATCGACGGCACGATATCGGCGCGGCCAGCCAGATGGAACACCTGCTCCACACCGGCAAAACAAGGTTCGAGCGCGGCGCGATCCCGAATGTCCACCTGATGGAAAGTGCAGGCGCCCCGGGCCAGCAATGCCTCGATATGTGCCCGTTTCCCGGTGGAAAGATCATCAACCAACACCACCTCGGCGCCCTGCTCAAGCAGCATTTCCGCCAGATGGCTACCGATAAACCCGGCGGCACCGGTAACAAGAGCTTTCATCTATCGTCACACCAATAAGAATGAATATTGTATCGGCCTCAAACGGCCTTACTTGAATGAGCGAACCTGCCAGGTCAGGAATTGAGCATTTGAAGCAATATCCGTTCCACGGAGGGCAAAGAGGTCGCCAGCACAGCCGAGGCACCGGAAAAGTCGACTTTATGGCCACTTTCCCCGCGACCGGCGGCAAAGTTTGCCACGACGGTCAGCATGGCATACGGCAAATCCTGCTCCCGCGCCAGCGCGGCCTCGGGCATGCCGGTCATACCGACCATGTCGGCGCCATCACGCTCCAGCCGGCGAATTTCGGCGGCGCTTTCCAGGCGCGGCCCCTGGGTGCAGGCATAGACACCGCCATCGACCAGATCAATCGACGCTTTGGCCGCAGCCTGAAGCAGGCGGGCACGCAAGTCGGGACAATAGGGATGGGTAAAGTCGGCGTGGACCACCGGCTTGTCGAGCCCCTCGAAGAAGGTATGCTCGCGCCCGGTGGTGTAATCGATCAGATCATCAGGCAACGCCAGCGTCCCCGGCGTCATGTCGGGGCGAATGCCCCCCACCGCGCCGATGGCGATGATGCCTTTGATGTTTTGCTGCTTGAGCGCCCAGATGTTGGCGCGATAGTTGATTTCATGCGGCGCCAGGGAATGGCCATAACCATGACGTGCAATGAAAACGACATGGCTTTCCCCCACCAGTCCGAACGTGAGGGCACAAGACGGTTCGCCGAATGGCGTACGCACGACCTGCCGGTGCGTCACTTCGAGAACCGACAGTTGCGCCAGACCACTACCGCCAATGATTGCCAGCATGCTGCCCTCCATCCATAAATTATGTCGCAACACTATGGGTGGGAGTGTATAGCCTTTGCGGGGCAAGGGATAGGGTGGCAAAGCGCCGAACGCCTCTCTTTGGGCGATTTGCCTCTCCCCACGCAGAAAAGCAAACAGGCCGATGCATCGCATCGGCCTGTCAGCTTGCCCAGGGGCGGAAAAACTTACTTCAGGGCATGGATGGCCGGCAGGTTACGCCAGGCGCCACGGACGTCCATGCCATAACCGAAGACATAACGGTCCGGCACGTCGATGCCGACGAAATCGGCAAGGATCGGCTTTTCCTTGGTGATCAGCTTATTGGCGAAAACACCGCTGTAGAATGCCTTGGCACCCATTTCCATGACTTTGTCGCGAATGGCGGCCATGGTATGCCCCTCATCCAGAATGTCATCCAGCACCAGTACCACGCGGTCCTGAACGTCTTCTTTCGGGGCCTGTTTCCACACCAGCTCGCCACCGTGCGTTTTGTCGCCATAGCGGGACACGTGCACATAGTCAAAATCCAGCGGGAAATGCAGGCGCGGCAACAGCTGGCCGGTAAAGACCACGGCACCACCCATGACGGACAGCACCAGCGGATAGGCTTCCCCAAGCTTGGCAGTAATTTCTTCGGCCATGCGATCTACGGCACTGCTGACTTCTTCCGCGCTGAACAGAATGTCCGAGCTATTCAGAATGCCCAGAGCTTCGGCTACGTTTGCCATGCTGACTCCTTTACTTCAAACCCCCGCGCCGCAGGCCGGACACGGGAGGATTACAATGATTGGTTTTTAGCGGTTGGCCAGATAATCCGCAAAGGCCTCGCCGACCTCGTGATGCTTCAGACCATAACTGACGGTGGCCTTCAGATAACCCAGTTTGGAACCGCAGTCATAGCGCACGCCGGAGAACGGCAGCGCCAGAATGTCTTCTTCCTTGAGCAAGGCCGCGATCCCGTCGGTCAGCTGGATCTCGCCACCGGCACCCGGCTTGGTATTGATCAGCTTTTCGAAAATGCGCGGGGTCAGAATGTAGCGACCGACCACGGCCAGGTTCGAAGGCGCCTCTTCCGGACGCGGTTTTTCCACAATCGAGGTCACCTTGCGATGGCCGCTGGCGCCATCACTCACCTCGACGATACCGTAGGAACCGGTTTCCGACGGCGCGACGGTTTCCACCCCAAGCACCGAGCAATGGGTCTCGTCGAACAACTTGACCATTTGCTCCATGGCACCCGGCTCGCCGTCGATCAGATCGTCGGCCAGAATCACGGCAAACGGCTCATTGCCGACCACCGGCTGCGCACACAGCACCGCATGGCCCAGACCCAGCGCCTCGGGCTGACGGGTGTAGACACAGGTCACCGACGGCGGCAGGATGCCCTGCACCATGTCGAGCAACTTCTGCTTGTTCTTGTTTTCCAGCTCGGTTTCCAGCTCATAGGCCTTGTCGAAGTGATCCTCGATGGAGCGCTTGTTGCGCCCCGTCACAAAGATCAGTTCGGTGATCCCGGCTGCAACGGCCTCTTCCACCGCATATTGAATCAACGGCTTGTCGACCACAGGCAGCATTTCCTTCGGACTGGCCTTGGTTGCCGGCAAAAAGCGCGTGCCCAATCCGGCGACCGGAAACACGGCTTTGGTAATTTTCTTCATTGGCGTACTAAGCTTTCTGAATTTAATCGGGCGTATTCTAACTTGCCGCAGCGACAGGCTCTAGCAATTTGCCGAATTATTGCGGTTCCAGCAGCGTGCTCAGCACTTCAGGCAACACCTGCAGCACATTCTGCCAGTCATGCAACGTCTGTTGGCGCAACAGGCGCATGGACGGATACCACGGCATCCGCTCCCCTTCGGCCGGGAACAGATTGCCCCCCAGGGCCGACATCAGCACCACGGTCGGCAAGCCCATGGCCGCGCCGAGATGGGCCGCGGCGGTATCCACCGTCACCAGCCCGTCCAGCTGCCCGAGAATGGCGGCGCTGTCGGCAAAGTCGGTCAGTGCCGGTTGCGCCAGCATGGCCTGCAGCTCGTCCGGCAGGGCCTCGGCCCCAAACTGCAGACTCACCCAGTCCGCGTCCAGCGACGACAACAAGGCGTGCAACACCTCGTGCGACAGACTGCGCGCCTGCCGGTCACGCTCATCCGCGCCGGTGCCGGCCTGCCCCGACTGCCAGACCAGTCCCAGCCTGGGACGACCACGCCGGGCAGGCAGTGACGGCGCCCACCGGGCAGTCAGGGCGGGATCCGCCGCCAGATAGGGCGCAAAGGGTGGCAAGGTGTCAGGCGTCAGTTGCAGCTGCATCGGCAGCGACATCAGGGACAGATGGAAATCCGCCGGCGGCAGCGGCGCTTGCGTGTCGAGCAGTAGATCCACGCCCGGCAAACCGGCCAACAGTCGCAGCAGGGGCGGCGCCACCCGCAGCACCACCCGGCATTCCGGCTGGCGCGCCCGCCACAGCGGCAGAAGACGCACCATCTGAAGCGTGTCCCCCAGCCCCTGCTCCTGCCAGAGCAGCAAGGTTTTGCCGGCGAGATACTCGCCCTGCCAGGCCGGCAGCTGCGCATCCATGTCCTGCTTGCGGGCCGCCAGACGCGGCAGGGCCCAGCGCTGCTCGTACCAGCGGAAACCGCGCAGCCACTCGCCGGACTGAATCAGGGCAATGCTGTAGTTGTAGGGCAATTCCGGTGGCGGGTCGCCGGCCTGGTCCAGTGCCTGACGGTAGATCGTCAGGGCCTCGTCCAGCCGGCCTTCGGCCTTGAGCAGCAAGCCCAGATTGGTCATGACGCGCGCGCTGTCCGGCGCCAGCTGCAAGGCCGTCTCCAGGCACAGATGCGCCTGCTCGAACTGTCGGCAATCCCGATACAGATTGCCCAGATTATTCAGGGCATCCTGGTAGTCAGGCCGGCTGTCCAGCGCCTCCAGCCACAATTGCTCGGCCAGCGACAGTTCGCCCAAACCGGCCAGCAGCAGGGCCAGATTGTTGCGGATCTCGGCCGAAGCCGGATTGATGCTCAAGGCTTTCATGAAGCCATCCAGCGCCTGCGGGTACTGGCCCAGCAGATAGGCCTGATTGGCCAGACCAAACCAGGCTGCGCCGTTGTCCGGCTGCAGGCGGGTCAGATGCAGAAAGGCATCATGCGCTTCGGCCGGCAGCGCCAGCTCGACACAGCGTTGCGCCAGCTTTTGCCACAGCACCGGGTTCTGACGCTGTCGCCCGGCTTCTTTTTTCAGTTGCAGCAACTCACCAGGAAGCGGATTCACCATCGCGTCTTACCCTTGCATGTCTTGCAGCTGACGCTGCACTTGCGCCAGTACCGGCAGCCAGTCACCAGCCACCGGCTGGCGCAGAACGCGGATACTCGGATACCAGGGGGCCTGCTCTCCCGTCACACCGAAGAACGGCGCCCCTTCCTGCCGCATCAGCAGCCAGACCGGATGCCCCATGGCACCGGCCAGATGGGCCACGGCGGTATCAACGCACAACACCAGATCCAGCTGGGCGATCAGCGCCGCTGTATCGGCAAAATCCTGAATCGCCGGCGCGTGAACGTGACCTTGCCAGCTGTCTGGCAAGGCACCGGGCCACAGGCTGACAAAATCGGCCAGCGGCAGCAGGCGCTGCAGCAAGCCAGGCTCGATCGACTTGTACTGCCGGGTCAGGTCCTGCGCGCCGACGCCCCAGACGCCTGACTGCCACACCAGACCGACGCGCCGCTTTCCGGGCTGACGGGCAGGCAGTCGCTCAGCCCACTGCGCCACCCGCTGTGGATCCGCCGCGAGATAGGGCAGGACCGGCAACTGATCGATTTCCGTCTGGAAAATGCCTGGCAGCGAGGCCATCGGCAGCTGCCAGTCGAATGGCACGCTGTCCGTGGCCTCGATCAGCTCGATGCCGGACAGCGAGGCGAACAGCCGGTGCAGACTGGCCGGGCAGGCCAACACCAGCCGCGCCTCAGGATGGGTGGCTCGCAGCAGGGGCAAAAAACGCGCCATCTGCAGACAGTCTCCCAGCCCCTGCTCGCTCCAGATCAGCAGACAATCCTGCCCCAGCGGCTCGCCCTGCCAGCGGCGTTCGGTAAAGCGCGGCGTCAGGATGGTCTGCCAGCGCGACTCGTACAGGGGCCAGGCCTCGCGATAACGCCCGAGCATGAACAGCGGAATCGACTGGTTGTAGCGGGCTTCATGGTAGTCCGGCGCCAGTTGCAGGGCATTGCCATAGGCCTCGACCGCTTCGTTGAGATACAGTCCGCCGGTCAGGGCATTGCCGAGATTGGTCCAGCGCGCCGGACTGTCACCCGCCAGCTCGATGGCACGCACATGGCATTGCGCCCCCTGGTCATATTGCAGCCGGTAGACGCGCACAATCCCCAGATTACTCCAGGCATCGGCATGCGCCGGGTCCAGCTGCAGGGCCTGAACCAGGAGCGATTCAGCGGTATCCAGCTGACCAAGTTCCTTGAGCAGTACGGCAAAGTTGACCAGCAGATTGACGGCATCCGGCTTGATGGCCAGCGCCAGGCAATAATCATCCAGCGCCTTGTCGAAAGCGCCGAGACGGTAATGGATCAGGGCACGGTTGGCGCGCGACTGCCAGTCCTGGTCATCCGCGGCCAGCAGCTGATCGAACACGGTCAGCGCGGCATGCAGTTCTCCCTGTGCCAGCAGATGGCACCCCTGTTCGAAATCTGCCACGCCCGCGTTGCCCTGATTCATGTCTTGGTCTCCAGCAATTGCCGTAATCCGGCTTCATCAAGGATGGCGATGCCCAGCGACCGGGCTTTGTCCAGCTTGCTGCCCGCCGCCTCGCCCGCCACCAGGTAGTCCGTCTTGCCCGACACGCTGCCGGCCACCTTGCCGCCGGCCGCCTCAATCAGCGCCTTGGCCTCATCGCGCGACAGGCTGGGCAACGTGCCGGTCAGGACCAGGGTCTTGCCGGCCAGCGGCAGGCTGGCCACATCGACAGCCGCTTCCTGTGGCCAGTGCACACCGGCTTCGATCAGGGCATTCACGACCTCGCGATTGTGCGGTTCGGCAAAAAAATCCAGGATGGATTCGGCCACGACCGGGCCGACATCCGGCACCGCCATCAGGGTATCGAGCGCACGCGCACGCTGCAGCGGATCGTCCAGCCCCTCCCCCAGTGCCATCAAGACAGACAGCTCGGCAAAATGCCGGGCCAGATCGCGCGCGGTGGCCTCGCCGACGTTGCGGATCCCCAGGGCGTAGATAAAGCGCGCCAGCGTGGTCTGCTTGCTGGCCTCGATGGCCGCCACCAGGTTGTCGGCACTTTTCTGCCCCATGCGCTCCATGGCCGCCAGCGTGGCCGCATCGAGCCGGTACAAATCGGCCAGGGTATGCACCAGCCCGCGGTCGACCAGTTGCTCGATCAGTTTGTCTCCCAGGCCATCGATATCCATGGCCCGGCGGGCGGCAAAATGCCAGATCGCCTGCTTGCGCTGAGCCGAGCAGAACAGGCCGCCACTACAGCGGGCGATGGCCTCTCCCTCTTCCTTGACGATATGCGAGCCACACACCGGACAGTGCGTCGGCAGGCGATAGGCCGGATACACCGGCTCCTGCGCCGGCGAGAACAGATCAGCCCCCGGCACATCGCGCATCGGCCGTCTTTCCAGTACCACCGACACCACCTCGGGAATCACGTCGCCGGCACGGCGCACGATGACCGTGTCGCCCACACGCACATCTTTGCGCAGCACTTCGTCCTGGTTGTGCAGTGTGGCATTGGTCACCGTCACGCCGCCGACAAAAACCGGCTGCAAACGCGCCACCGGGGTGATCGCCCCGGTTCGCCCGACCTGCTCCTCCACCGCCTCGACGACGGTCAGCGCCTCTTCCGCCGGAAACTTGTGCGCGATAGCAAAGCGCGGGGCGCGCGAGACAAAACCCAGCTGGGTCTGCTGATCAAGCCGGTTCACCTTGTAGACCACGCCGTCGATGTCATAGGGCAGCCCCGGCCGACGCGAGAGCACGGTTTCGTAATAGCCGGTCAGGCCATCCAGCCCCTGCACCACCGGCCGCAAGTCTGGCGCCACCACCGGCAGCCCGAGTTGCGCCAGCCAGTCCATCTCCCCCTGATGGGTGGACGGCCAGTCCGCCCCCTCGATGCGGGCGATGGCATAGGCAAAGAAGGACAGGTGGCGACGCGCGGTAATGCGCGAGTCCAGCTGCCGCAGACTGCCCGCCGCGGCATTGCGCGGGTTGGCAAAACGTTTTTCGCCCTGCGCCTCCTGCGCCTGATTCAGACGTTCGAAGTCGGCCTTGAACATCAGCACTTCGCCGCGCACCTCCAGCAGGGCGGGCCAGGCCTCCCCCTGCAGCCGCAGGGGAATGCCGCGCACGGTACGCACGTTCTCCGTCACATTCTCGCCGGTCAGGCCGTCACCCCGCGTCGCCGCCTGCACCAGCACGCCGTCGCGATACAACAGGCTGATGGCCAGGCCATCGAATTTCGGCTCGACGGCATACTCGACGGTGCCACTGGCCAGCTCGCGCGTCACGCGTTCGTCGAACTGGATCAGCTCGGCATGACGCAGGGCCGGATCGGTCTGTTCCATATCGGAAAAGGCATTGTTGAGCGACAGCATGGGAACGGCATGCGTCACCGGCTCGAAGGCATCCAGCGGGGCGCCGCCGACGCGCAATGTCGGCGAGTCGGCGGTTTGCAATTCGGGGAACTGGGCTTCGAGCGTCTGCAGTTCGCGCATCAGACGGTCGTATTCGGCATCAGGGACCGAAGGGGCATCCAGTTCGTAGTATTCGCGACCGTAACGGTCCAGCAAGGCACGCAACTCGGAGGCGCGTTGGTGAGGGGCAGTGGGCATAGGATTCAGGTCGGAAAGGAATCAGGGCCGGCGATCGGCCGGCCCTGCAGGTCAGGCAAACAAGCGCAGCGCGGCGACACTGCCCGGGGCAATCCCGCGGTCATCCATGCTGCCATAGATTGTTTTGAGCTGGTCGCGGATGCGGCCAAGGCCGACATCGGTCAGCAGGCGACGATTATCGTCCACCAGTTGGGCATCGAACTCCTGTGCCAGCAGACGGGCAAACTGAACGGCGCGGTCAAAGACCTCCACCCCGCCGGCGACACGCGGCACATCGAACAGCAGGCACAGCGCCGGGAAGCTGTTGTCGAGCAGGGTGTGCAGGGTGAACGGCATCTGGTCGGCCGCCATCAGCGAATAGAGGGTATTGCCGGAGTCGGCCAGATAGTGGAAGGCACCATCCGGCTCAAGCTGCATGCCGTTGGTTTCGGCAAAGCTGCGCAGCCGGGTGCCTTCGATGGCCTGGCGCGGCACGATATTGATGCCGATCAGCACATCCACGTCGGCACAGAAGCGGTCCAGCTCTCGGGCGGCGACCAGCTTTTGCTGGCGCTGAGGGAAGCTGGCTGCGGCGCTGTACTCGTCGGCAAAGCGCGTCACCTGCTGGCAGAAGCTCGCCAGTTCCTGCTCGGTCACGGCACCACCGCGATCCACCAGCTGCAGGCCAATATTGATCTGCTTGTAGCGGATGCCGGGCAGCACTTCGGCAGGTTTCCACAACCCCTTCTCGGTCCGTCCGATGATCTGGACGCGCTTGGCCACATTGAAGCGCGGCATGCTGACCAGTTCCAGCGGCTCGTGGAAAACCACTTCGCAGATGAAATCCAGCGAAGGATCGAGCATGGCCACCACCAGCGCCTGGTGGTCCGCCGCATCCAGCGACACCTCGGCCACCGGACTGGCGGGTGCCGGCTCGGTTTCCGCCTGGGCGTCCAGCGGCGGCACATCGACTTCGAACGGTTCCGGTTCCGGCAGATCAGCGCGTCCGGCATCAATCAGCACCGGCTCCAGGCGATCGGCACGGACACCGTCACGCACAT
Source organism: Paludibacterium sp. B53371 (assembly GCF_018802765.1). Lineage (NCBI taxonomy): Bacteria > Pseudomonadati > Pseudomonadota > Betaproteobacteria > Neisseriales > Chromobacteriaceae > Paludibacterium > Paludibacterium sp. B53371. The sequence goes on along the minus strand of NZ_CP069163.1, from coordinate 441,548 downwards.
TGTTCTTCGGGACGTTCAGCAAGGGATCGTCCTGCGTGCGCACGAAAGACTGGCGCATCCTGCGACGGAAGCGCCATTCCTGAATGACATTAAAACCGTATACCAGGCCGACTACCGACCCGCCCAACACCAGTAAACCTATTTGCAATTCGCTCATCAGCCAGTCCGCAAGGGCGAATAAATCCGTGGGTAGTATAACGAATCGCCGGTCAGGCGACACCTGTATAGCAGAGAATCATACGGGAAAGCCTGCCGATGCGGGGGTTCTCGCTCATTTTCAAGCTACCAGCATGCCACCACGGACAAGTGGAAGTCGATACATTCATCATCTATTTGTGCTAGAAATTCATGCACAAGCCACTTTACAATTAGTTCTAACACGAACTATATTCATCCATACAAAAACGGAGACACCATGAGTGCCACACCCCGGGAGCCCTTCTTGCCGGTGATCCGATTACTCGCTCAAACCTATCAGACCTTCGAGCAGTTCTCGGCGCATCACGTCCGGCAGATGGGACTGACACCGCCGCAATTCGACGTGGTTGCCACACTGGGCAATACCCGCGGCATGAGTTGCAAAGAGTTGTCCGAGAAGACGCTGATTACCAAGGGCACGCTGACCGGTGTCGTCGACCGTCTTTGCGACAAGGGCCTGGTACAGCGCACGACCATGGAACACGACCGCCGCAGCGTGTTTGTCGCGCTGACGGCCAAGGGGGAAGCCCTGTTCGAGCAGGCCTTCCCCGCCCATCTGGCGTATATGCAGCAGGCTTTTGCCGGTTTCAGCGGCCAGGATTATGAGCGTTGCGCAGCAGAACTGCTGCGCCTGAGAGAGGCCTTTGCCACGGCCATGAGCGAGGTACCCAATGAAATCTGCGATTAACGCCCGTTATGCCAAAAGCGCCGTCCTCCTGCACTGGCTGATGGCCTTTCTGATCATTGCCTGTTTTGCCGTCGGGCTGAAAATCTGGAGCCTGCCGCTGTCGCCCCTGCGCCTGAAGCTGATCCTCGGTCACAAGTCGACCGGCATCCTGATTCTGTCCCTGCTGGCACTGCGCGTGCTGGTCCGCCTGTTCAGCAAGGTGCCGCCGCTGCCGGATCACATGGGCCCGGGCGAGCAGCGCCTGGCCCACCTCGGTCATCTGGCACTGTATCTGCTGATGCTGGCGGTGCCGCTGTCCGGCTGGGCCATGAGTTCGGCCTTTGGCATTCCGGTCGTGGCATTCGGGGTGGTTCACCTGCCCGCCTTGTTGCCGGCGGATCAGGCACTTGGTGAACAACTGCAGCTCGTACACCGCGGCCTCAACCTGCTGCTGGCCCTGACGGTGATCGGCCATGTCCTGGTCGCCCTGAAACATCACTTTATCGACCGGGACGGCATGCTCAACCGCATGCGCCTCGGCGGTTCCTGACACCTGACAGAAGGAATTTGGCATGAAATGGTCTCTTGCTCCGTGGCTGTTGCTGATGAGCGGCCCACTGTTGGCCGTACCGCTCGATAGCGCCCAGAGTCGCATCGACTTCTCGCTGAAGCAGATGGATATCCCCATGCAGGGACAGTTCAAGCGTTTCAGCGGCGACATTGCCCTCGACCCGGCCCATGCGGCCCAGGGCAAGGCTGACCTGACCATCCAGGTGGCCAGCATCAGCCTGCCGACGGCAGACGCCACGGCGCAGGCCCAGAAACCAGAGTGGTTCGGTGTGGCACGATTCCCCACCGCACGCTTCGTCACCAGCAGCATCCGCCCGCTGGGCAACAACCGCTATCAGTTCAGCGGCAAGTTGACCATCAAGGGCATCACGCGCGACGTGTCGGCCCCCTTCACGCTGTCGCGCCAGGGGGCGCTCAATGTCGTGGACGGCACGCTGCCGGTGTCGCGTCTGGCGTTCAAGGTGGGCGAAGGTGAGTGGGCCGATACCGACACCGTCGCAGACCAGGTCAGCATCAAATTCCATGTTGCCTACCCAGGCAACAAATAACAGCCCTGCAAGGAGAAAACCGTGATGAAACCCCTGTTGTTGGCCAGCCTGCTGGCTGCGGCCAGTTCGTTGCCCCTGGCGGCACCGGTCAGCTATACCGTTGATTCCAGCCACACCTATGCCGCCTATGAAATCAATCACATGGGCTTTTCCAACCAGTCCGGTACCTTTACCAAGGTCGCCGGCAAGGTCGTGCTGGATGCGGCAGCCCACAGCGGTGCAGTCGATGTCACCATCGACACCAACTCGCTGCAAACCTTCTGGCCGGCACGCGACAAGCACCTGAAGAGCGAAGCGTTCTTCAATGTCGCCAAGTTCCCGACCATGAGCTACAAGGCCGACAAACTGGTCTTCGTGGGTGACAAGCTGAGCCGTGTGGATGGCAATCTGACCCTGCTGGGCGTGACCAAGCCGGTATCGCTGACCGTGACCAACTTCCACGGCGGCAAGGATATGGCCGGCAAGGATGCCTATGGCGCCAATGCCGTTGCCCAGATTAAGCGCAGCGACTTCGGCATGATGACCTACCTGCCGGCCATCGCCGACGACGTGACCCTGCACCTCACCATCGAAGCCCAGGCTCAGTGATTCAGCCTGAACGGCACAGTCATCCTCAACCGTGACGCAATCGGCACCCCGGCACGCTGTGCCGGGGTGTACGTCCCCCGCCGCAACAAATCCAGCGCCGCCTGATCCAGCTCCTCATCCCCACTGGAGCGAGTCAGCTTCACCGCGGTCACCCGACCGTCGGATGCCAGGGTCACTTGCACCTCAACCCGTCCCTCGGCACCACGCGACCGGGCCGACTCCGGATAAGGCGGATCCTGGGCATCGCCCAGATACCGGGCGGGCGTCACGCTGGCAGGCTGAACACTCCCCCCTGACGGTGCTGTCAACGCTCCCGCATTGTCCGCCTGTGTCGTCGCGGCCGGCGCCGGTGTTCTGGCACCGCCACGCTCGGCCTGGGCCGCCGCGGATGGCAAGGCGATCACCGCTGCCGGGGCAGGCGTGCTCACCGTATCAGCAGGATGATGAGCGCCCGGAGGCGCCGCCCTGGACTGGACCACCGGGCGTGAGGGATGAGGCCTGGCCGTGGTTGCCGCCCCGCCGCCATGGCCGGGAGCATTCAGCAACTCGACCTGCAGCGGTGCCGGCAAGGGTTGGCTGGCACGCAGCGGCAACAACAGCAGCAACACCAGCAGGTGCGCCAGCACGGACACAGCCAGGGCCAGACGCAAGGGATGACGACGCAGCATGGACATCAGCAACGCATGACCGCACCACGCCGGGTGTAGCACCACCAGGCAATCAGCGAGGCCAGCAGATAAAACAGGAAAAACAGGCCGAAAGCCGGTACGAAACTGTTGAACCAGCTCAGCGAACTGCCAAAAGACTTGGGAATGAAAAAGCCGCCGAACGCCGCCCCGACTGAACAGATGTTCATGGCCAGCGCGCCGTTGCGACCACCGCGGGTATAGGCCTGTGCCTCATCCTCGCCGCGCTCGGCCGCCTGCAGCATGGCTTCGTGCATGAAGACTTTGGGCGCCAGCTGGTAGGAGGAGCCATTGCCAATGCCGGCGGCAAAGAAAATCACCTGCACCATGCAAAGGAACAGCCAGAACGATCCGCCGCCATTGTCCCCAGGCAGGCTGAGCAGTACACCGACCGTCCCGGCGGCCATCAGCACATTGCTGAACAAAGTGGTAATCCCGCCGCCCAGATGATCCCCCAGCCAGCCGCCAAAGGGACGCACCAGCGCGCAGATCATCGGGCCGATGAACGCATAGGCCAGGGCGTTATGCAGCGGGAACATGGCATGCGACAGCAGGGGAAACGCTGCCGACAGGCCGAGAAAGGTGCCGTAGCTGCTCAAATACAGCAGACAGATCGCCCAGGTATGCGGATGCTTCATGGCACTGAGCTGATCGACCGGGGTCAGTCGCAGACGCGGCATATCGTGGGCGTAGAGCAGACAGATGATGGCCATCAGGGCAATCAGCGGCGTCCAGCAATAGCCGGCATTTTGCAGCCAGACGGCATGCACGTCGCCCCCCTGCCCCCAGATCTGCGGCTCGCCGCCGGTCCAGCCAAACAGATTGACCGAGATCAGCACGGCCACCACCAGTTGCGAGACCGAGACACCGAGATTACCCAGGCCGGCATTGATACCCATGGCAAAGCCTTTGGCCGCCTTGGGAAAAAAGAAACTGATGTTCGGCAGATGCGAGGCCGAGGCCCCGCCGCCAATACCGCAGCAGGCGGCAATCAGCAGCAGCATGGGAAACGGCGTGGCGATGTCCTGCACCACATGGGCCACGCCCAGCGCCGGAATCAGCAGGAACAGGGTCGATAGGGCCATCCAGGTCCCGCCCCCCACCCAGCTCCACGCCCAGGAATAGGCAATGCGCATCAGGGCCCCGACCAGACCGGGGATCGAAACCAGGAGGAACTCTTGCTGACGGGTCAACAGAAAACCGACGGCCGGCAGGTTGACGACCACCATGCTCCACATCATCCAGATATTGAAATTGAGATGAAGCGAGCAGGTAGACAGCAACAAGTTACGGTTGGCAATGCGTCGACCGTGCGTCAGCCAGAAAATCCTGTTTTCCGGTTGCCAACGCTGGATGCGAATGGTCATCGCGAACAGCTCGGTGGATAGAAGATCAGCATTATATATTTATTGTACGTCATCGATGAACCTCAGGCGCTCTCGCGCATCTGCAGCGCCTGGACAATATCCACCGCCACCACGCGGCTGACCCCCTTCTCCTGCATGGTCACCCCCACCAGTTGCTCGGCCATTTCCATGGTCAGGCGATTGTGCGAGATATAGAGGAACTGGGTGCGCTCGGCCATTTTCTTCACCAGATCGCAGAAGCGGCTGGTATTGGCATCGTCCAGCGGGGCATCCACCTCGTCCAGCAGGCAGAAAGGGGCCGGATTGAGGCTGAACAGCGAGAACACCAGGCTCATCGCCGTCAGGGCTTTCTCGCCACCGGACAACAAATGGATGGTACTGTTTTTCTTGCCCGGAGGCTGGGCAATGATCTGCACCCCGGCGTCGAGCAAGTCCTCGCCGGTCAGGGTGAGCTCGGCACGACCACCGCCGAACAGCGTCGGGAAAAACTCGCTCATCTTGGCATTCACCGCATCGAAGGTGCTCTGCAGAATGGCCCGCGATTCGGCATCGATTTTCTGGATGGCACTCTCCAGGGTGGCAATCGCCTGCAACAGGTCATCGGCCTGTGCGCCCAGATACTCGCCGCGCAACCGGGCCTGCTCCAGCTCTTCCAGCGCGGCGAGATTCACGGCGCCCAGTCCTTCCATGGCGCGAGCCAGGCGGGCGATTTCCGCCGCCAGCGCATTGGGTTTCACCCCGGCACCGAGATCGGCCAGCAGCGCCGCCTCATCGGCTGCCGCCTCTTTCAGCTCCTCGCTGTAGCGCTCCATGGCGATGCGCGCTTCCTGATGGGCCAGCAGGGCAGACTGACGGGCCTCGCGCAAGGCGGGCAGAGCCTGATTGATCTCGTGCTGCTGAGCGGCCAGGGCACGCATGCGCTCAGCCAGACCATTGAGCTGGTCACGGGCGGCTGCCAGCTCGCCATCCGCCTGCTCGCGCTCGGCGAGCAGCAGTTGCAGAGACGCCTGGCCATCATCCTCCAGCAGCGATTCCGCCTCTTCGGCCAGGGCTTCGAGTCGTTCCGCCAGCAGGGCATCGCGCTCGCCGCGCTCCTCATCGCGACGGGTCAGTTCGGCAACCTGCTGCTCGGCGGCCTGCAGGCGCAGACGAATGTCATGCATCTGGCGCTCGGCCTGCTGCGACTGCTCGCGCGCGGCGGCCAGCGTGGACTGGGTCCGGGCACGAGCCGCCCGGGCCTGAGTCATCTGCTCATCCAGCGTCTCCAGCTCGAGCGCCACGCTTTCGATCACTTCGGCCGCTTCCAGCATCTGTGCCTGCGCCAGCGCCAACTCTTCTTGCAGCTGGGCCTCCTCGCTCAGAATGGCCATGCGGCGGGCACTGCCCTGACGGGCAGCCTGATCCAGCCGCACATGCGCCACCGTGGCGGCATTGAGCTCGCCGTCCAGCCGGGTGACGGCCCCTTTCTGACCACGAATGGCTTCGGCCAGCATGTTCATCTGACTCACCAGGCTGTCACGCCGCGATTGCAAGGCCGCCACTTCGGGGCTCAGCGCCGCGACGCGGCTGACCGCCTCGTCCAGACGCGCCTTCTGCGCCATCAGACCATCGTCTGCGGTGTCCCCATGGAACTGCACACTATGGCGATCCACACGGTGTCCCTGCGGGGTCAGCAGACATTCTCCCGTCGCCAGCTGCGGGCGCAAGGCCAGTGCCTGCTGCAAGTCCTCGGCCAGATAGACCCCGGCCAGCCAGTCGTCCAGCGCCGCCGCGAACGGCGCACCGGCCTGCACGCGGTCGCGCAATGCAGGCAGAGACCTCGCCACCACCGCGGGGGCTGAGGCCGGTGCCTCATCGATCAGCACCAGGGCGGCCGGTGGCGGCTGCGCGGGCAACATGCCATGGCGTGCCGTCAGGCGTTCGGCCAGCACCGCTTCCAGCGCACTGCGCCAGGTTTCCTCCACTTGCAGTGCCTGCCACAGCTGCGGAGCCTGCTGCAGCCCCTGTTCGGCCAGCCAGTCCGTCAGTGCACCGGCATCCTGCTGGCGCGACAACAGCGCGCTCAGCGCCGAGACCTCGGCCTCGGCCCGTGCCAGCTCGCCCCGCAGCCGGTGCAAGCTTTCATCCAGCTTTTCGCGCTCGCTGGCCAGATCAGCCTGCTTGGCCTCATCACGCACCACGCGTTGCTGCACCGAGGCCAGCGCCTCGCGCGCGTCGTCGACCACTCGCTGCGCTTCATCCAGCGCGCTTTGGCTGGGAAGATTCAAGGCAATCTGCTCTTGCTGCAGCGCCTTGAGACGATCATTTTTTTGCTGCAGGGACTGCTGCAGGTGCTGGATATGCTGACTGGCCAGATCACGCTGACGCAAGCGCTCGCCATGCTGTTCGCTCAGACGACTCTGCAGGGCCTCGTGACCGGCATGCTCAGCCTCGACGTCCGGCAGCTGGGCCCGGTCGTCTTCCAGCCGCAGCATGGCCTCTTCCAGCTGCATCTGCAGCTCTTCACGCTGTGCCAGCCACTCGCTGCGCTGATCCGCAATGCCTGACTGCTCATCCGCCAGCATGGCGCGGTCATTGCGAGCCCGCGCCAGATCGCGCTCGATGCGGGCACGGGTTTCCTGACGATGGCGTTGTTGTTCTTCCAGTCGCGCCAGCTGGGCATTGGTTTCAAAGACCTGATGTTGTGCCGCCTGGACCCGGTCACCGGCACTGAAGTGGCTGTCGCGCACGGTTTCCAGCTCGGCATCCAGGGCGGAGAGCGCCTGCGACAAGCGAGCCTCTTCGCTCTCCAGCCGCGCCAGTTCTGCGCGGGCATGGGCTTCGTCGCGGGCAGCTTCCTCGCGCCGGGCCAGCGCCAGCAGATTCTGCTTGTGCGTCAGGGCGGCACGCAGATCATGGTATTGCGCGGCCACGGCGGCCTGTTCGGTCAGTCGCTCGACCTGGCGTTCCAGCTCCAGACGCAGGTCGTCGACACGGGACAGATTGTCTCGGGTATCCGCCAGGCGGTTTTCGGTTTCGCGGCGCCGGTCCTTGTAGCGCGACACGCCGGCCGCCTCCTCCAGATAGACGCGCAGCTCTTCCGGCCGGGCTTCGATGATGCGCGAGATCATGCCCTGCTCGATCACCGCATATCCCCGTGCCCCCACGCCGGTACCGAGAAACAGGTCGGTGATGTCGCGCCGGCGCACCACCTGATTGTTGATCAGATAGCTGGACTCACCCTGGCGGGTCAGCACGCGCTTGATGGCGATTTCGGCGTACTGGCCCCAGGGGCCGGCCATCTGGCCGTCGGCATTGTCGAAGACCAGCTCGACCGAGGCACGCGAAACCGGCTTGCGGGTGGTGGATCCGTTGAAAATCACGTCCTGCATCGACTCGCCACGCAACTGCTTGGCGGAGGACTCACCCAACACCCAGCGTACGGCATCGATCACATTGGATTTGCCGCAGCCATTCGGCCCGATCACCGCCACCAGCTGGCCGGGAACCGGGATGGAGGTCGGATCGACAAATGATTTGAATCCGGATAGCTTTATATGCGTAAGCCGCACCACACCCTCGCTTGCGAGACGCTCGAAACCGACAGTTTAACAAGGCTTGTCACGGCGTGCCGAACGCGATCCCGTCCCCACCGGGTACGGCAAGCGTCTTTATGTGCCGCCTGTGCCATAATGCAAAAATGAAATCGTTATCGCTCGCCAATCAGTTTCTCATCGCCATGCCCAACATGGCCGACCCGCTCTTTGCCCGCGCGCTGGTCTACCTGTGCGAGCACGGTGAGCACGGGGCCATGGGGCTGATCATCAACAAACCCTCCGGCATTGCGCTCGCCCAGCTGTTCGACCAGATCGACCTGTCGATCGAGCCGGGCCCGATCGCCGCCACCCAGGTGCTGTTCGGCGGGCCGGTTCAGCCAGACCGCGGCTTCGTGCTGCACAGTCCGATCAGCGACTGGCAGTCCAGCCTGAAGGTGACCGACGACATCATGCTGACCACCTCCAAGGATGTGCTGATCGCGGTATCCGAACAAAAGGGGCCCGAGCACATTCTGGTCACGCTCGGCTATGCCGGCTGGTCAGGCGGACAGCTGGAAGAGGAAATCGCCAGCAACGCCTGGCTGACCGTGCAAAGCGACCCGCAGATCATCTTCGATCTGCCGGCGGAAGAACGCTACGACGCCGCCATGGCCCTGCTGGGGTTTGATCCGTCCCTGCTGTCCGGGGATGTCGGTCATGCCTGAGGGATCCGCACTGGCATTTGATTTCGGCGAACGCCGTATCGGGGTCGCCACCGGCGAAGCGCTGGTCGGCATTGCCCACCCCCTTTGTACCATCGACACCGAAAGCAATGACGAGCGCTTTGCGCGCATTGCCGCCCTGATCGCCGAATGGCAGCCGCAATCGCTGGTGGTCGGGCTGCCGACTCACGCCGACGGCACCGAACACGACATGACAAGACTGGCTCGCCGCTTCGCCAACCGGCTCAAGGGGCGCTTTGCCCTGCCGGTATGGCTGGTGGACGAGCGTCACACCTCGCTGCTGGCCGAATCGCTGCTGCGTGAGGCCGGCCTGCGCGGCCGCAAGCAAAAACCCGTGCTGGACCAGGTCGCGGCGCAAGCCATCCTGCAAACCTGGTTCGAGCAGCCGGGCGAGCAGGTCTGAGCCCGGCCGGGTTTACTCGGCCGCCGACTTGCCCTGTCTTTCCTTCTCGCGCGCGGCCTTGTCCACCAGGCGCTGCGCTTCGCGCTCCCGCGCCACTTTGAGCCAGACCACCCACTCTTCCGGGCGCTCCAGGGTAATACGGCCGGTCGAACCAGCCCGGAAATCGGTCAACACCACCTCGGCAGCCTTCTGGATATTGACCCGTCCGCCGCCCAGCATGGCCCCGCGCTTGCGCCCGATGGCCTCAAGCACATCCACGTCCTGCAGCCCTTCCAGACTGTCGAGCTTGTAGCGCTGGCAAAGGGCATCCGGGTAACGGCGCATCAGATAGCCCAACAGAACCAGGCTGACCTCTTCCTCGTCCATGGCATTGCGACCGATGGCACCGCTGGCGGCCAGGTTGTAGCCCCCCTCCTCGACCAGGATTTTCGGCCACAGCATCCCCGGGGTGTCGAACAGCTCGAAGTCATCGGCCAGCAGGATACGCTGCTGTGACTTGGTGATGCCCGGCTCATTGCCGGTCTTGGCGACACGGCGCCCGGTCATGGTGTTGATCAGCGTGGATTTACCCACGTTCGGGATGCCGCAGATCAGCACCCGCAGCGGCTTGTCCAGCCCGCCGCGATGAGGGACCAGATCACGACAGGCGGTAATCAGTTTCTGCGTCGGCGCGCGGTCACCGGCATCCAGGGCCAGAGCGCGGGTATTGGGCTGACCGTTGTAATGATCCAGCCACAGCCTGGTCACCTGAGGGTCGGCCAGATCCTGCTTGTTGAGGATCTTCAGTGCCCGCTTGTTGCGCGTCAGCTGCGCCAGCATCGGATTGGCACTGGATGCCGGCAGACGGGCATCGAGCAGCTCGATGACCACATCGATATCCTGTACGCGCTCGGCAATTGCCTTGCGCGCCTTGTTCATGTGGCCGGGAAACCATTGAATTGCCATGCTTAACGCTTTCTTAGAGGATCCAAAAGAGACATCAGCCCGTTATGCTGGAGCTCAAACACCAGCTGCAACAGACGACCGATCTCTCCCGGCGGAAATCCCTCACGTGAAAACCAGGACAGATAATGAAGCGGCAAATCGGCAATCAGCCGTCCTTTGTACTTGCCGTAAGGCATCTGGCGCGTGACCAGCAGCATCAGGTCATCGTTTTGCATCGTGAAATATCTCGGCAGGGATGCGCATTGTGCCAAAAACGGCACAACTAAGCCATGAAAACGCTTTGTTTACAGCAATTTGTTGGATTGTCGGTGACATCTCCAGGCCTGGCCATGCTTTTGACATGGCTCAAGGGGATGTCGTTTGACTGACGACAAGGGCGGGTCAAAACCGGTAGCATCGGCGCCAGTCACAATCATGGCCCCGGACATCCCTCCCGGCAGGCTTGCATATTGTTGGCCATCCGGGTTTTCCCGGATTTGACGGCTCGCGCAGAGCGCTGGGGGCATTCCGCAAGGGTGCCCCGTTTTTATGGCCTAGGCCGCCAGGCCCCCAGCAACAGGGCAAAACGCTTCTGACAACGCTGGCGCAAGGCTCGCGCCTGAGGCGAGCCGGCAGCTGACGCCACCACCCCCTCCCCCTCGTCAACGGACAAGGGACTCCAGCCATGCAGCACCATCGGCGCCGTCGGCAACTGGGGAGACGTATTCAAGACCGGCAGCAGGCCCGTTGCCACGGGCAAACCATGGGCAGCGAGCCGGCGCAACCTGAGATTGGCCTCGTCGAACATGGCCATCTGGGCCAGCGTGATCTCGACATGCGACAACCCCAGCAAAAACGCCCGGGCGCACAGCCAGTCGGCCTCATCGGCGAAATGCGTCGGGGAGCGTGCGGCATGGCGATCGGCCCGCCGTGCGGCCAGCAGCATGGCCAGCGCACGGATTTCCGGCAGAGAAGACTCCATCACACACTGACCGGCCCCCTGCTGACGCAGCCGCTCGATCTGCGGTGCCAGCTGGGCATAAGGGCGCCAGACCGAAGAGAAAGCCTGTACATCGGTCACCAGCGTGACCGGCCGGAGCATCACCAGATGCCCGGAGTCTGTCTGTTCGGTCGCAACCTGTCGGTCGCCGGTCAATTCTTCCATGATGGGGATCCCCTTGTTCGACCGCTGGCCGGGGAGATCATCTGTATCGTCACTAGGTGAAAAAACAAATGCCGCCCGGTTCGCGGCGGCATTTGTCGTGATCATTCTGCAATAACTTCAGAACAGACAGACCCCTTGGCGCCGCGCGTCAGTGCGGTACCAATACCAATAACGGTTCAGGGAGAATGTCTGTTGGCTCATGGTGAGTATGCTGACCCGCCGTCAGAAGTAAGTCAAGCCTCTTTTCATCACTTCTGACGACAGGTCTTCCGGAATTACATATTCGGATAGTTGGGACCGCCGCCGCCCTCCGGCACGCTCCAGACGATGTTCTGCGTCGGATCCTTGATGTCACAGGTCTTGCAGTGCACACAGTTCTGCGCATTGATCTGCAGCCGCGGACCACTGCCCTCCTGCACGATCTCATAGACCCCGGCCGGACAATAGCGGGTTTCCGGCGCAGCATACTTTGCCAGATTGATGTCAATCGGCACCGAAGGGTCCTTCAGCCGCAAGTGAATCGGCTGATCCTCACTGTGATTGGTACTGGACAGAAAAACCGACGACAGGCGATCGAAGGTCAGCACGCCATCCGGTTTCGGATAGCTGATCGGCTCGACACTGTCGGCGGTCTGCAGACACTCGCTGTCCTTGTGGGTGTGATGCAGCGTCCAGGGCGCCTTGCCGCGGAACAGCCAGGTATCGATGGCCGAATAGATCATGCCGGCCCACAGCCCGTAGCGGAAGGAAGGACGAATATTGCGCACGCGATAGAGCTCGTCATACAGCCAGCTCTGGCGGTAACGCTGTGTATAGCCCTGCACCTCGGCCCCTTCGGTCTCGGGCTGCTGCGACAGCTGCTCGAAGACGCCCTCGGCGGCCAGCATGCCGGACTTCATGGCCGCATGCGAACCCTTGATCTTCGGTACATTGAGGAAGCCGGCGGTATCGCCGATCAGCGCGCCCCCCGGGAAAGTCAGCCTGGGCTGGGACTGAATCCCGCCCTCGTACAGCGCACGTGCCCCGTAAGCAATGCGGCGCCCCCCCTCAAAGACGCCACGGATCGCCGGATGGGTCTTGAAGCGCTGGAATTCTTCGTAGGGAGACAGATAGGGGTTGGCATAATCCAGACCGATGACAAACCCCACCGCCACCAGATTGTCTTCCAGGTGATAGAGGAAGGAGCCGCCATAGGTGCTGTTGTCCAGCGGCCAGCCGATGGTATGGGTAATCATGCCCGGCTGATGCAGTTCGGGCTTGACCTCCCACAGCTCCTTGATGCCGATGCCGTAAGTCTGGACATCGCTGTCGGCATCCAGCTTGAAACGTGCCAGCAAGGTCTTGGTCAGCGAGCCTCGACAGCCCTCGGCGAACAGCGTCTGCTTGGCCCAAAGCTCCATGCCCGGCTGCCAGGCATCCGTCTTCTCGCCATCGCGGCCAATGCCCATGTCGCCGGTCGCCACCCCCTTGACCGAGCCATCGGCGTGGTAGAGCACCTCGGCCGCGGCAAAGCCCGGGTAGATTTCGACGCCCAGTTCTTCGGCCTGGGTCGCCAGCCAGCGACAGAAATTGCCCAGGCTGACGATGTAGTTGCCTTCGTTGTGCATCTGCGGCGGGGTCGGCAGCTGCACCGACTCGGTCTGCGTCAGCAGCAGAAAGCGGTCCTCACGCGCCGGCGTGTTCAGCGGCGCGCCCTTTTCCCGCCAGTCAGGGATCAGCTCATTGAGCGCGCGCGGTTCGATGATGGCACCGGACATGATATGCGCACCGACTTCCGAGCCTTTTTCCAGCACACAGACGCTGATTTCCCGACCCGCCTCGGCGGCCAGTTGCTTGAGACGAATCGCGGCGGCCAGCCCGGACGGACCGGCGCCGACAATCACCACGTCATACTGCATCGATTCGCGTTCCACCGTTTCTCCTTTGCGCTTTGCGCTCTAATACACGCAATAATGCAATGAACCCACCACGTTCGTCAAAAATCAAACAAACGTTTAAATGGAGCCTTTGCCTCTGAGTTGTGCGATGGAAACAGCGTCATAACCCAGTTCGCTCAAAATGGCATCGGTATGTTCCCCCAACTTCGGCGGAACGCGGGTATAGCTGACGGGCGTGCCCGAGAGCTTGATCGGACAGCCGACCATGGGCACATCCTGTCCCCGTTCATCACGCAGATGAATCTCCAGACCACGGTGTTTCAGCTGGGGATCGGCAAAGGCCTCATCGATGGTATTGATCGGCCCGCCCGGTACGCCGATACGATCGAGGTCGGCCAGCCAGGCGTCTCGCCCGCGCCGGGCGAACTCGGCCGCCAGCAGCGGGATCAGCACATCGCGATGCCTGACCCGTTGCGGGTTACTGGCAAAGCGTTCATCGCTCGCCCACTCTGCATGACCGAGCAGCTGGCACAGCGCGGCAAACTGGCGATCATTGCCGCAGGCCAGGATGAAATGCCCGCCGTCACCACAGGCAAACACCTGATACGGCACGATGTTGGCGTGCGCATTGCCCAGCCGCGGCGGCACCTTGCCGCCGACCAGCCAGTTTGAATTGACGTTGGCCAGCATGGCAACGGCACAGTCGAACAGCGCCATGTCGATATACTGGCCCTGCCCGCTGCGCTCGCGCGCCAGCAGCGCCGCCGTCACGGCATTGGCGGCATACAAGCCGGTAAAGACATCAGTGACGGCGACGCCCACCTTGTGGGGCTCACCATCGGCGGGACCGGTAATGCTCATCAGCCCCGACATGCCCTGCAGAATGTAGTCATAGCCCGGCAGTTCGCTATAGGGTCCATCCTGACCAAACCCGGTGATCGAGCAATACACCAGCCGCGGATTCAGCTGCGACAGACTGGCGTAATCCAGACCATATTTGGCCAGCCCGCCGACCTTGTAGTTTTCCAGCAGCACATCGGCATCGCAGGCCAGGCGCCGGACGATCTCCTGACCTTCTGCCGTGGCGATATCCACCGTCAGCGAACGTTTGCCGCGATTGGTACAGAGAAAATACGCCGCCGTACCATCCTCCAGCGCCGGCGGCGCCCACTGCCGCGTGTCGTCGCCCGTGCCGGGACGTTCAATCTTGATGACATCGGCCCCCAGATCGGCCAGCAACTGGCCTGCCCACGGGCCGGCCAGCACGCGCGACAAATCCAGCACCTTGATCCCTTCCAGTGCGCCTGCCATGGTCATCTCCCGCTCAGCCGAAAGCCTGGATACCCGTCTGGGCACGCCCCAGAATCAGCGCATGCACATCGTGCGTCCCCTCATAGGTATTGACCGCCTCGAGGTTCATCACATGGCGGATGACGTGGAACTCATCGGCAATGCCGTTGCCACCGTGCATGTCGCGCGCCACGCGGGCGATGTCCAGCGCCTTGCCACAGTTATTGCGCTTGATCAGCGAGATCATTTCCGGTGCCGCCCGACCTTCGTCGAGCAGTCGGCCGACCCGCAATGCCGCCTGCAGCCCGAGGCTGATTTCCGTCTGCATATTGGCCAGCTTGAGCTGGACCAATTGGGTCGCCGCCAGCGGACGGCCAAACTGCTGACGGTCCAGCGTGTACTGACGGGCGGCATGCCAGCAGAACTCAGCCGCCCCCATGCTGCCCCAGGCAATGCCATAACGTGCCTTGTTCAGACAGCCAAACGGCCCCTTCAGCCCCTTCACCCCCGGCAGCAGGGCATCCTCCGGTACCAGCACGTCATCCATGACGATTTCCCCGGTGATCGAGGCACGCAGGCTGAACTTGCCGTGAATCTTCGGCATCGACAGCCCCTTCATGCCACGCTCGAGAATAAAGCCGCGGATCTCGCCTTCATCATCCTTGGCCCAGACCACACAGACATCGGCAATCGGGCTGTTGGTAATCCACATCTTGCTGCCCTTGAGCACATAGCCACCCTCGACCTTGCGCGCCCGGGTCTTCATGCTGCCCGGATCCGAGCCGGCATCCGGCTCGGTCAGACCGAAGCAGCCGACCAGCTCACCCGTGGCCAGCCGCGGCAAATACTTATCCTTCTGCGCCTCGCTGCCGTAAGCCCAGATCGGATGCATCACCAGCGAAGACTGCACACTCATGGCCGAACGGTAGCCGGAATCCACCCGCTCCACCTCGCGCGCCACCAGGCCATAGGCCACATGCGACAGACCGGCACAGCCATAGCCATCGATGGTGCAGCCCAGCAGGCCCAGCTCACCCATCTCCGACATAATCTCCCGGTCAAAGCGCTCCTCGCGATTGGCCGTCAGCACACGCGGCATCAGTTGATCCTGGCAGTAGGCGCGCGCCGTATCGAGCACCATGCGCTCGTCATCGGTCAGTTGCTCATTCAGCAGCAAGGCATCGTCCCAGGCAAAGGCCGGACGCTGGGTGGATTGGGCCATCTGGATTCTCCTTTTGTTCTGCATTGCAGAATTATGTTTTACTGTGCAAAATAAGCCTAGCAACCCCCACATGGACTTGTAAAGCGATTTATGTCAAATCAAAGGCTTGTCGAAGCATCCGACTACGACCCGGCGCAGGATCGCCACTTTGTCACCGCGCTGGCACGAGGGCTGGAAGTGCTCGCGGCCTTCCGCCCGGGCGAAGGAACACTGTCCAATCAGCAACTGGCTGCGCGCACCGGCCTGCCCAAATCGACGGTGTCGCGCCTCAGCTACACGCTGACGCGGCTCGGCTATCTGGCCCAGGATGCCGAACAGGGCGGCTACCGCCCGGGGCTGGCCGCCATCTCGCTGGCCGGCAGCCTGCTGGGCAGCTTCGACATTCGCCGTGTCATGGCGCCCCTGCTGCGCGACTTCTCGCTCTCGCATACCATCTCGGCCAGTCTCGGCCTGCTGGATGGCACCGATATCGTCTATCTGGAAACCTGCCGCAGCCAGGCACGCGTCTCGGTGCAACTGAGCGTGGGTTCGCGCGTGCCGCTGGCCACCACCGCCATCGGGCGGGCCTGCTACGCCGGCCTGCCGTCGTCAGAACAGCTGCGGCTCAACACGCTGCTGGCCAGCCGCTACGGCGAGGAATGGCCATCCCATGCAGCCCGCTTGCAGGCAGCCTGCGCACAGTACCAGCAACAAGGGTTTTGTTCGTCATTCGGAGAGTTCGAGCCGGATGTGATGGCAGTCGGTGTCGCCCTGCCGCCACTGGGGCCGGGGCAAGGCGCCATGTGCCTGAATGCCAGTGGCCCGGCCTTTGCCTTCACACCGCAGGACATGGCCGGGCGCATCGGCCCGGCACTCTTGGCGTTGCGCGACCAGATCCTGCCGCGCACAACGGGATGAGGGAGATCAGGCGGTCTGGATGTACTGCACCAGCTGATCAATAAAGAATTGCTGCTCGGCGATGGTGGCACGCACCAGGTCGCCAATCGACAGCATGCCGACCACCAGATCGTCCTCCAGCACCGGCAGGTGGCGAATATGGCGCTCGGTCATGAGCGCCATGCACTCCTGCAGGGTATTTTCCGGCTTCACATAAACCACGCGGCTGGTCATGATTTCGCGCACCGGCGTCGTCACCGAAGTACGGCCCTGCAACACGATGCGGCGGGCATAGTCGCGCTCGGAAAAAATGCCCACCACATCGCCCATCTCCATCACCAGCACCGCGCCGACATCCTGATCGGCCATCACCTGAAGCGCCTGATAGACCGTTGAATCGGGGCTGACCGTGATCAGCGAGCGATGCGATTTCTCATTGAGCAGCTGTCGTACCGTATGCATGTCATCCCCCATTGTTGTCGTGATTACACGGGTCGTGACATCACTATAGATCAATGAGAACGAATGTCATTATGCATGGATCATGGTGCCAAGAGGACTGTCGGTCAGCAGCTCCAGCAACAAGGCATGCGGCACCCGGCCATCAATGATATGCACGGCCCCCACCCCGCTGCTGGCCGCTTCCAGCGCCGAACTGACCTTGGGAATCATCCCCCCGTACAGCGTCCCGTCGGCCATCAGCGCCTGAATGCGCGCCCCGGACAGCGTGGTCAGCAAAGCCCCCTGCTTGTCCAGCACACCCGGGGTATTGGTCAGCAGCATCAACTTCTCTGCCTGCAGGCTCTGCGCCAGACTGCCCGCCACCAGATCGGCATTGATATTGTAGGCCTCGCCCCGCTCACCGACACCGATCGGGGCAATCACCGGAATGAAACCGGAACGGGCCAGGAGATCGATCAGCGTCGGGTCGATGGCACTGACCTCCCCCACCTGCCCGATATCCACCGGCTGGCCCTGCTCGTCCTGCAAGGTCAGCTTGTGGGCGCGGATGCAATGGCCATCCTTGCCAGTCAGCCCCACCGCCCGCCCCCCGTGCTGATTGATCAGCGAGACAATCTCCTTGTTGACCTGCCCGCCCAGCACCATTTCCACCACGCTCATGGTCTCGGCATCGGTGACCCGCATCCCCTGGACAAACTCACCCTGCTTGCCGACGCGCGCCAGCATGTCATTAATCTGCGGCCCGCCCCCGTGCACCACCACCGGATTCAGACCCAGCTGGCGCAGCAAGACCACATCCCGGGCGAAATCCGCCTTGAGAGCATCATCTGTCATGGCGTTGCCACCGTACTTGACCACGATGGTCTTGCCCGCCAGCTGGCGGATGAACGGCATGGCTTCGGCCAGCACCCCAGCCTTCTCTGCAGCTTGAATCGTCACGCGTTGCTCCTTTATTTCTTATCTTCCTGTCATCTTACCGGCTTGCCGGCACTTGTGCTGCCCTTATGCCTAATCTGCTCGCTGCGCGGTACAATCCTTGCCTTGTCCCCCACCAGCCTGACTGGCGAACTGCGCCAGCCGGGCCACAGAACCGGATCGCACCGTGAACAGACCCGTCCCCATCCTGGCCGCCATCCTGCTGTCGGGCAGCCTGGCGGCGACAGCTCAGGCGTTCGACCTGCTGCAAGCCTGGCAGGCAGCCCGTCAATATGACAGCGGCTATGCGGCGGCAGGCGCCAACTGGCGCGCCGGCCAGGCACAGGGCGACCAGGGCCGAGCCCTGTTGCTGCCCCAGCTCAGCCTGAGCGGCAACTACAGCCAGAACAAGCCAATCCACGCCGCCACCGCGGGCGGCAGCGAGCCTGGCGGCGTCACCCACGGCTACGGCGTCAACCTGACCCAGCCATTATTCGACGCGGCCAGACTGGCCAATTACCGCAAGGGCCAGATCAATCAGGCCCAGGCCGGGAGCACCTACGACAGCGCCGGCCAGCAACTGATGGTTGACGTCGCGGCGGCCTACTTCAGCGTGTTGCAGGCACAGGACAATCTGGCCGCCACCGAAATCGCCAAGCGCGCTTATGCCAGCCAGCTGGCCCAGGCAAAAACCGAATTCGACATCGGTACAGCCACCATTACCGATACCAACGAGGCACAAGCCGGCTACGATGGTGCAGTCGCCGATGAGATTCAGGCCCAGAGCGACCTGGAGCTCAACAGCAATACCCTGGCACGCCTGACCGGACTGCGGCCGCAAGAAATCCGCCCCCTGGCCGACAGTTTCCCGCTGCAGCGGCCGCAACCGGACAGTCTGGAGGACTGGCTGGCCATGGCCCAGCGCAACAGTCCGAAAATCATCAGCAAGCAGCAGGCGCTGGAACTGGCCGAACAGACACTGGCTGAAAAACGCGCCGGACACCTGCCCGTGGTACAGCTGACCGCCGGCTACCAGGACAACATCACCAACGACCCGGCCAGCACCCTCGGCGGTCAGGCCCGCACCCGCGGCAGCACGATCGGCATCAATATCACCGTGCCGCTGTATTCGGGCGGCGGCATCCGCGCCCAGGTCAGCGAAGCGGTCGCCCTGCGCGACAGCGCCCGCGACGAGCTGGAAAACACCCGCCGGCTGGTACGCGAAGAGGTCCGCCGCGCCTGGCTCGGCGTCACCAACGGCATTGCCGCCATCCGCGCCCAGCAGCAACGCCTGCGCTCAACCAAAAGCAAGCTCGATTCGACCCAGCTGGGCCGCGAAGTGGGGATCCGCACCAATCTCGACCTGCTCAAGGCCCAGCAAGACTACAGCACAGTCCTGAAAGACCTGGCCAGCGCCCGCTATCGCTATCTGAATGCCCGCCTGCAGCTGGCGCAAGCCGCCGGTACACTGGATGAAACCATGCTGGCCGACGTCAACCAGGCACTGCAACACAGCGCCCGCTGATCATGCTGCTGCCATGCAGCATGTGCTTGGCGCGCAACACGTGTTTAATTTATTCATCCCTCTGTAGCTTTTTGCTAAACGGGTTATTAGAATCAGATAATCCATTACAGGGCACTGCCTACAGAGGAGAACCAGATGTCGGATTTGCTGAAGCGCAAGGCGCAGGCTACCCCGCGCGGAGTCGGGGTCATGTGCGATTTCTTTATCGATCATGCCAAAAATGCCGAACTGTGGACCACGGAAGGCAAGCGCTACATCGACTTCGCCGGCGGTATCGGCGTACTGAACACCGGCCATCTGCATCCCAAGGTGCAGGCTGCCGTCAGCAAGCAGCTGCAACAGTTCAGCCACACCTGCTATCAGGTGGTGCCCTACGAGTCCTATATCTCGCTGGCAGAAAAAATCAATCAGCGCGCACCGGGTGCCGGCGCCAAGAAAACCGCCTTCTTCACCACCGGTGCCGAAGCCGTTGAAAACGCCGTCAAGATCGCCCGAGCCGCGACCGGCCGTCCGGCCGTGATTGCCTTCGGTGGCGCCTTCCATGGCCGCACCCTGCTGGGCATGGCATTGACCGGCAAGGTCGTTCCCTACAAGGTCGGCTTTGGCCCGTTCCCGTCCGACATCTATCACGCCCCCTATCCGAACGCCCTGCATGGCGTCAGCGTGGATGATGCCCTGGCCGGCGTTGAGAAACTGTTCAAGTACGACGTCGATCCGGCCCGCGTGGCCGCCATCATCTTCGAACCGGTTCAGGGCGAGGGGGGGTTCTACCCGGCACCGGCCGACTTCGTACAACGCCTGCGCAGCCTCTGTGACCAGCACGGCATCCTGCTGATTGCCGATGAAGTCCAGGCAGGCTTTGCCCGCACCGGCAAGCTGTTTGCCATGGAACATTACGGCGTCAGCGCCGACCTGACCACCCTGGCCAAGAGCCTGGCCGGCGGATTCCCGCTGGCGGCCGTGGTCGGTCGCGCCGAACTGATGGATGCACCGGCACCTGGCGGCCTGGGCGGTACCTATGCCGGCAACCCGCTGGCCCTGGCCGCAGCCGAAGCCGTCCTGGAAGTCATCGAAGAAGAAAACCTGGTGGCACGTTCGGCCCAGCTGGGCGCCCTGCTGCAGGAAAAGCTGCGCAGCCTGAAACAGGCGGTACCGCAGATTGCCGACGTGCGCGGCCTGGGAGGCATGGTAGCGGTCGAGTTCATGAAACCGGGCACCCACGAGGCCGATGTCGACTTCACCAAGAAGGTACAGGCCGAAGCGCTGAAGCGCGGCCTGATCCTGCTGACCTGCGGGACTTATGCCAACGTGGTGCGCTTCCTGTTCCCGCTGACCATTGAAGACACCGTATTCAATGAAGCACTCGGCATTCTCGAACAAGCACTCAAGGCCTGACAGGGAGTCATCGCATGCTGAATCTGAAAGATCCGAGCCTGCTGCGCCAGCAGTGCTATATCAATGGCGAATGGCAGGATGCCGATAACGGCGCCACCATCGAAGTGACCAATCCGGCAACCGGCGAACGCCTCGCCACGGTGCCGAAAATGGGCAAATGCGAAGCGGAACGCGCCGTTGCGGCGGCAGAAAAAGCTTTCCCGCTGTGGAAGAAAAAGACCGCCAAAGAACGCGCGGCCATCCTGCGCCGCTGGTATGACCTGATGATGGCCAACCAGGAAGACCTGGCCACCATCCTGACCGCCGAGCAGGGCAAACCGCTGGCCGAAGCCAAAGGCGAGATCGCCTATGGCGCCTCCTATATCGAGTGGTATGCCGAAGAAGCCAAGCGCGTCTATGGCGACACCATTCCGACCAGCCAGGGCGACAAACGCATCCTGGTACTCAAGGAACCGATCGGCGTCACCGCGGCCATCACACCGTGGAACTTCCCCAATGCCATGATCACCCGCAAGGCAGCACCGGCACTCGCCGCCGGCTGCCCGATGGTGGTCCGCCCGGCCAGCCAGACCCCGCTGTCCGCCCTGGCCATCGCCGTCCTGGCCGAACGCGCCGGTATCCCGGCCGGCGTCTTCTCGGTACTGACCGGCGGATCGAGCGAAATCGGCGGCGTGCTGACCGGTGCCGACGCGGTGCGCAAATTCAGCTTCACCGGCTCGACGGAAGTGGGCCGCAAGTTGATTGCCCAGTGCGCAGAAACCGTCAAGAAAGTCTCGATGGAATTGGGCGGCAATGCGCCCTTCATCGTCTTCGATGATGCCGACCTGGATGCGGCAGTCGAAGGGGCCATGATTTCCAAATACCGCAATGCCGGCCAGACCTGCGTTTGCGCCAACCGTATCTACGTGCAGGATGCTGTACACGATGCCTTCGTCGAGAAATTTGTCGCCGCCGTCGCCAAGCTGAATGTCGGCAATGGCCTGGAGGCAGGCGTGAACCAGGGACCGCTGATCGACGACAAGGCGATCAGCAAAGTGGAAGAGCATGTCGCCGATGCCCTCGGCAAGGGCGGACGTCTGGTGCTGGGCGGCAAACGCCATGCACTGGGAGGCAACTTCTTCGAGCCGACCGTGGTGACCGGCGTGACAAGCGAAATGAAGGTGGCGCGCGAAGAAACCTTCGGACCGCTGGCACCGATCTTCCGCTTCAAGACCGAGGAAGAAGCCATCCAACTGGCCAATGATACGGAGTTCGGGCTGGCCAGCTACTTCTACTCGCGAGATCTGGGCCGCATCTTCCGTGTCGGCGAAGGACTCGAGTATGGCATGGTCGCCGTCAACACCGGCATCCTCTCCAACGAAACCGCACCGTTTGGCGGCGTCAAACAGTCCGGACTGGGCCGAGAGGGATCGAAATACGGCATCGAGGATTATCTGGAAATCAAATACCTGTGTCTCGGCGGCATTGACCGCTAAAGACAAAAAAGCCGGCGCAAGCCGGCTTTTCTTCTTTGGACCACGCGCTCAGTGCAGCCGCGAGATACGCTCGGCCAGCGGCACACCGGCCTCGCGCAAGCAATAAGTCAGATCATCCAGGGCGCGACTGCGGTCCGGCGCCACATCCGGCACCAGCAGCCAGGGCAGACGCGCAACCACCTCTTCACGTCCGCTCTCGCGCAGCAACACCTCATAAGACAGATGCTCCGGCTGATACTCGGCTTCCGCATGCAGCGCCTTCAGCCCGCCCAATTGCGCGCCACACAGGGCCAGCGTCAGCCCCAGCCGCTTGCGATTGACACTGCCAATCCCGCTGGCCAAAGCCTCCCACCAGGGCATGGGCGCAAACAACTCGGCTTCGCCATACTCCATTTCCCGACCGATCGCCTCCTGCACCAGCGGCATCACCGCATCCAGCGCCTTGCGAGCATGTCGACGAGCCTGATCTGGCGGCAGCGCACCACGCTCCACCAGGAAGGGAATAAACGCCAGCATCAGTCGCGGATCCTGCGTCTGGCGAGCGGCTTCGTAAGTCGCACGCGCATCCTCCGGATTCACCGGCGCATAGTCACACCCCAGATCCATCACCGGCGCCAGATGCACCAGATCCTGGCAGCTGCGCTCATTGAGCATCTCGACGGTGAAACAGGTCGGCGACATCCACAGGATTTTCTTTTCCGGCAGCCCGAGCGCATCGGCCAGAACCGGCTCCACCCGCTCCATCATGGGGAAATGCCACCACGCCCCACCCTGCGCGCGGGAAAAAGCAAAAGGCAATGCCCACAGCTCGAACGACAGAATAGAGCCATCCTTGCGCACCACCTCGGGGAAGGCGATACAGTCACGCGCCGTCGCCAGCAATAAATCACGCGCCTGCGGCTGCGTCAGCAAGCCGAGCTGCGCTTCGGTCATGACCGCCTGATCATCCTGCGCCAGGGTCTGCTGCACCAGGCCACTCAATTGCAGCTTGCTCATCGGCCGTTCGCAGGCCTCCAGCGCCATGGCCTGCAAAGCCTTGACCGCAGCCGAACGCGCGGCAGGCAATAAAGGCTTGATCGGATAGGCACGCATCTCGCGCGCCGGCATGGTCGCCTCACGCTCGCGATGTTCCTGCAGCTGCAGATAGATCTTCATGGCCTCATCACAAATGGCATGCAGCTCTGCGGCCGTCGGCGTGGTGTCATGAAAATTGAAATCGAACAGACGAAAACCCGGATTGCAGACATAAATCGTGGCATTGTCGCCCTCATCAAACAGCAAGGCGCTGGCGAAGGCATCCTGATCACGACCATCAAACGGCGTGACATCATAGCCGACCAGACGGCAGACAAAAGCAGGCGACTCGGTATGAACCACATATTCGCAAGGCTCCAGGCCCTGCTCATCCATGGCATCACCGAAAATGAAGCGGTTCGGGCGCAAGGCCGAACCCTTGATACGGGCATTGCGGGGGTGCGGCTTCATCATTCCATCACATTCAATACTGGCTAACGGTGAATTGTAGCCTGAAATCGGCCTCGTTGATCACGGCATAGCCGGGCACGAGTCCTGGTACGGCCACAAAGCAAAAAGCCCAGACCTGTCGGTCTGGGCTTTGCATGGGGAGTCTGGCAGTGTCCTACTTTCACACGGCGAATGCCGCACTATCATCGGCGCTAAGGCGTTTCACGGTCCTGTTCGGGATGGGAAGGCGTGGGACCACCTCGCTATGGCCGCCAGACATAAACTGTCTACAAACTGCAGAAGCCGTTTGGTTTGAATTCGTATGTATCGGGCACAAAGCCCATCAAATGATAGGATCAAGCCTCACGAGCCATTAGTATCGGTTAGCTTCACGCCTCACAGCGCTTCCACACCCGACCTATCAACGTCCTGGTCTCGAACGACTCTTCAGGAGGGTCTAGCCCTCAGGGAAGTCTCATCTTCAGGCGAGTTTCCCGCTTAGATGCTTTCAGCGGTTATCTCTTCCGAACTTAGCTACCCGGCGATGCCACTGGCGTGACAACCGGTACACCAGAGGTTCGTCCACTCCGGTCCTCTCGTACTAGGAGCAGCCCCCGTCAAACTTCCAACGCCCACTGCAGATAGGGACCAAACTGTCTCACGACGTTTTGAACCCAGCTCGCGTACCACTTTAAATGGCGAACAGCCATACCCTTGGGACCGGCTACAGCCCCAGGATGTGATGAGCCGACATCGAGGTGCCAAACTCCGCCGTCGATGTGAACTCTTGGGCGGAATCAGCCTGTTATCCCCGGAGTACCTTTTATCCGTTGAGCGATGGCCCTTCCATTCAGAACCACCGGATCACTATGTCCTGCTTTCGCACCTGCTCGACTTGTCGGTCTCGCAGTTAAGCCACCTTTTGCCATTGCACTATCAGCACGATTTCCGACCGTACCTAGGTGACCTTCGAACTCCTCCGTTACACTTTGGGAGGAGACCGCCCCAGTCAAACTGCCTACCATGCACTGTCCCCGATCCGGATCACGGACCTAGGTTAGAACCTCAAACACACCAGGGTGGTATTTCAAGGACGGCTCCACGCAAACTAGCGTTCACGCTTCATAGCCTCCCACCTATCCTACACAAGTCTGTTCAAAGTCCCATGCAAAGCTACAGTAAAGGTTCACGGGGTCTTTCCGTCTAGCAGCGGGTAGATTGCATCTTCACAAACATTTCAACTTCGCTGAGTCTCAGGAGGAGACAGTGTGGCCATCGTTACGCCATTCGTGCGGGTCGGAACTTACCCGACAAGGAATTTCGCTACCTTAGGACCGTTATAGTTACGGCCGCCGTTTACCGGGGCTTCGATCAAGAGCTTGCACCCCATCACTTAACCTTCCGGCACCGGGCAGGCGTCACACCGTATACGTCCACTTTCGTGTTGGCACAGTGCTGTGTTTTTGATAAACAGTCGCAGCCACCGATTCTCTGCGACCTCTCAAAGCTTCGGACGCGAAGTCCTACACCCTAAGAGGCATACCTTCTCCCGAAGTTACGGTATCAATTTGCCGAGTTCCTTCTCCTGAGTTCTCTCAAGCACCTTAGAATTTTCTTCCTGCCCACCTGTGTCGGTTTGCGGTACGGTTCTCATACAGCTGAAGCTTAGAGGCTTTTCCTGGAAGCAGGGTATCAGTCACTTCAGGTCCGTAGACCCTCGTTATCACTTCTCGGCGTTAACGAACACGTGGATTTGCCTGCGTGTCCCGCCTACCAGCTTGAACCAACTATTCCAACAGTTGGCTGACCTAACCTTCTCCGTCCCCCCATCGCACTGTATGAAAGTACTGGAATGTTAACCAGTTTCCCATCGACTACGCATTTCTGCCTCGCCTTAGGGGCCGACTCACCCTACGCCGATGAACGTTGCGTAGGAAACCTTGGGCTTTCGGTGAGCGGGCTTTTCACCCGCTTTATCGCTACTCATGTCAGCATTCGCACTTCTGATATCTCCAGCATGCCTTTCGACACACCTTCACAGACCTACAGAACGCTCCCCTACCACTTGCACTCGCGTGCAAATCCGCAGCTTCGGTTATCAGTTTGAGCCCCGTTACATCTTCCGCGCAGGACGACTCGACCAGTGAGCTATTACGCTTTCTTTAAATGATGGCTGCTTCTAAGCCAACATCCTGGCTGTCTGGGCCTTCCCACTTCGTTTACCACTTAACTGATCATTTGGGACCTTAGCTGGCGGTCTGGGTTGTTTCCCTCTTGACGATGGACGTTAGCACCCACCGTCTGTCTCCCATGCTTGCACTTTCCGGTATTCAGAGTTTGCCATGGGTTGGTAAGTCGCAATGACCCCCTAGCCATAACAGTGCTTTACCCCCGGAAGTGATACATGAGGCACTACCTAAATAGTTTTCGGGGAGAACCAGCTATCTCCGAGTTTGTTTAGCCTTTCACCCCTATCCACAGCTCATCCCCTAATTTTGCAACATTAGTGGGTTCGGACCTCCAGTGCGTGTTACCGCACCTTCATCCTGGCCATGGATAGATCACTCGGTTTCGGGTCTACGCCCAGCAACTGAAGCGCCCTATTCGGACTCGCTTTCGCTACGCCTCCCCTATTCGGTTAAGCTCGCTACTGAACGTAAGTCGCTGACCCATTATACAAAAGGTACGCAGTCACCCCTTGCGAGGCTCCCACTGTTTGTATGCATCCGGTTTCAGGTTCTATTTCACTCCCCTCCCGGGGTTCTTTTCGCCTTTCCCTCACGGTACTGGTTCACTATCGGTCGATCATGAGTATTTAGCCTTGGAGGATGGTCCCCCCATCTTCAGACAGGATTTCTCGTGTCCCGCCCTACTTGTCGTACGCTCAGTGCCACCATTCAGTTTTCGTGTACGGGGCTATCACCCACTATGGCGAGCCTTTCCAGACTCTTCCACTAACTCAACGGCTAAAACGTACAGGCTCTTCCATTTTCGCTCACCACTACTCACGGAATCTCGGTTGATTTCTTTTCCTGCGGGTACTTAGATGTTTCAGTTCTCCGCGTTCGCTCTACCCACCCTATGTGTTCAGGTGGGAGTGACCCCTAAGGGCCGGGTTTCCCCATTCGGACATCGCGGGATCAAAGCTCTATTGCCAGCTCCCCCGCGCTTTTCGCAGGCTTACACGTCCTTCATCGCCTATGATCGCCAAGGCATCCACCAGATGCACTTACTCGCTTGACCCTATCATTTCAAGGGCCTTGCGCACTCGCCTTGCCGATACCTCTACCGGCAAAACGTCGATACATACAATTACCCAAAGTTGAATCCAAACGAGGATGAAACCATCCTGGCTCAGAATCAATTTTGTATTCGGCTTCTTCAGTTTGTTAAAGATCAGTGCGCTAAACAATTAACGCCAATCACAAGGCTCTGCTTGAAAGCCTTCTGATTGTCATTAAGAGTGGGGTGGTGGAGGCAGACGGGATCGAACCGACGACATCCAGCTTGCAAAGCTGGCGCTCTCCCAACTGAGCTATGCCCCCATTTGAACGGTCACATGCAGGATTGGTGGGTCTGGTTGGACTCGAACCAACGACCCCCGCCTTATCAAGACGGTGCTCTAACCGGCTGAGCTACAAACCCCCAGATAGTCATTGCATGCGACTTTGCGCTTTGAACAACCGATAGGCTGTGAGTACCAGGATCGACTTTCTCTAGAAAGGAGGTGATCCAGCCGCAGGTTCCCCTACGGCTACCTTGTTACGACTTCACCCCAGTCATGAAGCATACCGTGGTAAGCGGCCTCCTTGCGGTTAGCCTACCCACTTCTGGTATCCCCCACTCCCATGGTGTGACGGGCGGTGTGTACAAGACCCGGGAACGTATTCACCGCAGCATGCTGATCTGCGATTACTAGCGATTCCGACTTCACGCACTCGAGTTGCAGAGTGCGATCCGGACTACGATCGGTTTTTTGAGATTGGCTCCACCTCGCGGCTTCGCGACCCTCTGTACCGACCATTGTATGACGTGTGAAGCCCTGCTCATAAGGGCCATGAGGACTTGACGTCATCCCCACCTTCCTCCGGTTTGTCACCGGCAGTCTCATTAGAGTGCCCAACTTAATGATGGCAACTAATGACAAGGGTTGCGCTCGTTGCGGGACTTAACCCAACATCTCACGACACGAGCTGACGACAGCCATGCAGCACCTGTGTTACCGCTCCCTTTCGGGCACACCCAAATCTCTTCGGGCTTCGGTACATGTCAAGAGCAGGTAAGGTTTTTCGCGTTGCATCGAATTAATCCACATCATCCACCGCTTGTGCGGGTCCCCGTCAATTCCTTTGAGTTTTAACCTTGCGGCCGTACTCCCCAGGCGGTCAACTTCTCGCGTTAGCTACGCTACCAAGGATTCAAACCCCCAACAGCTAGTTGACATCGTTTAGGGCGTGGACTACCAGGGTATCTAATCCTGTTTGCTCCCCACGCTTTCGTGCATGAGCGTCAGTGTCATCCCAGGGGGCTGCCTTCGCCATCGGTATTCCTCCACATCTCTACGCATTTCACTGCTACACGTGGAATTCTACCCCCCTCTGACGCACTCTAGCCTTGCAGTCTCCAATGCCGTTCCCAGGTTAAGCCCGGGGCTTTCACATCAGACTTGCAAAACCGCCTGCGCACGCTTTACGCCCAGTAATTCCGATTAACGCTTGCACCCTACGTATTACCGCGGCTGCTGGCACGTAGTTAGCCGGTGCTTATTCTTCAGGTACTCTCATCCCCGCTCATTATTCACAAGCAGGATTTGCTCCCTGACAAAAGTCCTTTACAACCCGAAGGCCTTCTTCAGACACGCGGCATGGCTGGATCAGGGTTGCCCCCATTGTCCAAAATTCCCCACTGCTGCCTCCCGTAGGAGTCTGGGCCGTGTCTCAGTCCCAGTGTGGCGGATCATCCTCTCAGACCCGCTACTGATCGTCGCCTTGGTGGGCCTTTACCCCACCAACTAGCTAATCAGACGTCGGCCGCTCGAATAACGCGAGGCCCGAAGGTCCCCCGCTTTCCTCCTCAGAGCGTATGCGGTATTAGCACAACTTTCGCTGCGTTATCCCCCATTACTCGGCACGTTCCGACGCATTACTCACCCGTTCGCCACTCGCCACCAGGAGCAAGCTCCCGTGCTGCCGTTCGACTTGCATGTGTAAAGCATGCCGCCAGCGTTCAATCTGAGCCAGGATCAAACTCTTCAGTTCAATCTCTATGCTTTTCGTACTATCTGGCACGCAAGGACTTCAAAAGAACCCCGTAAGGTTTTTTTCTGTCTCTTGCAGTGCAAGTGTCGGTCTCTCCCGGCACTCACACCTATCGGTTGTTCGTTTTGTTAAAGAGCAGTGCTGCGTTGTTGCTGCAGCGGAGAAGGCGAACTATACAGACGGAAAAATCCGGCGTCAACCCCCATTTTCAGAAAAACCTTAACCCCCGCAGGGAACATCCTTGTCGAAAGCGTCGTCTTGCCGCTACCCTCTATCAGAACCTTATATCGGAGCAACAGTTTGCACCCCACCTGGATTTTCGACCTCGACAATACCCTGCACAACGCCGACCACGGCATTTTCCCCTGGATCAACCGCAGCATGACCGATTACATCATGCGCCAGCTCGGCCTTGATGAAGCTGCCGCCCATGCGCTGCGCCACCGCTATTACACCCGCTATGGCGCCACCATGCGCGGCATGCACCGACACCACGGCATCGACCCGGATCTCTTCCTGCGCGAAACCCATCCCGTCGCAGCCCTGCTACCGCTGATGAAATGGGATGCCCACGTCGGCACCTTGCTGGCCGCACTGCCCGGACGCAAAATCCTGCTCTCCAATGGCCCACAGACCTATGTCGAGCAAGTCACCCGCCGTATGGGCATCGATCGCCTGTTCGACGCCCTCTATGGTGTCGAACGCGTCGGCTATCTGCCCAAGCCCCATGCCCGCCCCTTCATCACCGTCTGCGCACGCGAGCGGCTCAACCCGGCGACCTGCATCATGGTGGAAGACAGCTTGCCCAATCTGCTCACGGCCAAATCACTCGGCATGCGCACGGTCTGGATCACCCCCACCCCGCGCCGCCCCGTCTATGTCGACTATCGCATCAGCTCGATACGCGACCTGCCGCGTCTGACCTGGCTGCAGGCGTAAAAAAAGCGCACCTGGGTGCGCTTTTTTCTGACGACGTCCGATCAGAACTTGGTACCGATACCCACACCGTAGACCCACGGGTTGATGGTCAGCGTACCCAGCGGGGTGCCGTTCAGGTCCACATCGGTCTTGATGTAGAGCTTCTTGACATCCAGGTTGACGAACCAGTCTTTGTTGATGGCAATGTCAGTACCCACTTGCAGCGCACCGCCCCAGCTATTTTGCTTGACGTTAATGCCGGCATTCAGGCCGTTATCGTAGAAACGGGTATAGTTCACACCGGCACCGACATACGGGCGAATCGTACCTTGCGGATTGAAATGATATTGCAGCGTCAGGGTCGGCGGCAGGACGCTGACCTTGCCGATGCTCGACCCATTGAGATCTACCTCATGGCGGGAAGTCCCCAGGATCAGCTCAGCACCAATGTTATTGGTGATCATATAAGTGAAATCCAGCTCGGGCACAACGTCGTTCTTTACCTTGGCACTATTGGCAGACAAATAACCAGTGCTGGAGGTTTGCGGGCTAACATCAATCACGCGGAAGCGAGCCAGAATATCGCCTTGGTCAGCAAAAGCGGAAGCAGAGAGCAGGCCGGCCACGGCAACAAAAGCGATCTTTCTCATTTTATGATTTCTCCTGGAATACAATAATTGGATACCCCGCCACGCATATTGAATTGATTTGCACCATAACGGGCCGCGTAGCGTTCATGACAAAATGTAGTGAACGTCATAACAGAAGACTTTGTTCTAGATCATGAGAGCGTCATGAAATACACCGATCTACGTGATTTTGTTGCACAACTCGAACAACAAGGGGAATTACGCCGCATCAGTCGGCCAGTGTCACCGCACCTCGAGATGACCGAGATTGGCGACAGAGTCCTCAAATCCGCCGGACCCGCCCTGCTGTTCGAACGGCCTCAGACGGGGGATCAGCAATATGACTACCCGGTGCTGGCCAATTTGTTCGGCACGCCTGAACGCGTTGCCATGGGGATGGGGGCCAGCCATGTCAGTGCCTTGCGCGAGATCGGGCAGTTGCTGGCCTATCTGAAAGAGCCAGAACCACCACGCGGCTGGCGTGATGCCTGGGACAAGCTGCCTATGCTCAAACAGGTCCTGAGCATGGCGCCGAAAGAAATCAGCAAAGCCCCCTGCCAGCAGATTGTCTGGGAAGGCGACCAGGTCGACCTGTCCAGACTACCCATCCAGCATTGCTGGCCCGGCGACGTCGCACCGCTGATCACCTGGGGGCTGACCGTCACCCAGGGCCCAAACAAAAAACGCCAGAATCTCGGCATTTACCGCCAGCAGGTCATCGGCAAGAACCGCGTCATCATGCGCTGGCTCGCCCACCGCGGCGGGGCACTGGATTACCGCGAGTTCCGCCTGGCCAACCCCGGGCAGCCCTTCCCGGTCGCCGTGGTGCTCGGCTGTGACCCGGCGACCATTCTCGGCGCCGTCACCCCGGTTCCCGACACCTTGTCGGAGTATCAGTTCGCCGGTCTGCTACGCGGCAGCCGCACCGAGCTGACGCGCTGCATCGGCTCCGAGCTGCGCGTCCCGGCCCGGGCCGAAATCGTGCTGGAAGGCCACATTCATCCCGATGACATGGCGCTGGAAGGCCCCTATGGCGACCATACCGGCTATTACAACGAACAGGACCAGTTCCCGGTCTTTACCATCGACCGCATCACCATGCGGGAAAACCCCATCTACCACAGCACCTACACCGGCAAACCACCAGATGAGCCGGCCGTTCTGGGCGTGGCGCTGAATGAAGTCTTCGTCCCCATCCTGCAGAAGCAGTTTCCCGAAATTGTCGACTTCTATCTGCCGCCCGAAGGCTGCAGCTACCGCATGGCCGTGGTGAGCATCAAGAAACAATACCCCGGCCATGCGCGGCGGGTGATGATGGGCTGCTGGAGCTTCCTGCGTCAGTTCATGTACACCAAGTTCATCGTCGTGGTGGACGACGACGTCAACACCCGCGACTGGAAAGAAGTCATCTGGGCCATTACCACCCGCATGGATCCGGTGCGCGACACCATGCTGGTAGAAAACACCCCGATCGACTACCTCGACTTTGCCAGCCCGATCTCCGGACTGGGCGGCAAAATGGGACTGGATGCCACCAACAAGATGCCGGGAGAAACCAGCCGCGAATGGGGCACCCCCATCGTCATGGACCCGACCGTCAAACAACGCGTCGATGCGATGTGGGATGAGCTCGGACTGTAAGGCGCTGCCAAGCCCCCGGCGCCACCGATCACTGGTATGATTCGGCGCAACAATATCGATTAGGAGTCAACAATGCGAACGGCACGTAACCCCGCACTGGCCAGCCATGTAAAACGCATGAGCCCGCGCCTGCGCAAAAAACTGCGCGTCGGCGAATTCCGCGAACTGGGCTTCAGCCTGAAGGCTTCGATTGATGCCGGACTGGAGGTGGCCGCGCAGGATGCCCTGCTGGATGCCTGGCTGGGCGAAGTGGACCGCCATGGTGTCAGCTTTGGCGGTCAGTTTGATGCCCGCGGCGCCATGGAAGGGGTCGTCTTTCCGGTCGCCGGCAATCTGGTCACCGAGGCGATTCGAACCGGGCTGCTGGACTGGCTCAAGGCCCGCCCGGAAGTCAAGGACCTGCAGGCCAGCGGTCTGTTCGACATCTGGCACGAAGCCTGAGCGCCAAAAAAAAGCCGCTTTTAGCGGCTTTTTTCTTGCCCGAAACATCACGACACCGTACGGAAAATACGGTATCCGACGTACAGCCAGGTTTCCCGCGACAAGAAGGCAATCCGCGCAGACAGCGTGCGGAAACGGGTTGAACGCGTCGGCGAGGGCGACGCCGCCAGCCCGAGATCACGCGCCATCAGTACCGCGCGACGCATGTGCCAGGGATCACTGACCAGCAGATAGGTATGAATACCGAACGGCTCCGCCAGCTTCTTGGCATTTTGCAGATTTTCCCAGGTCGTGCGCGAATCCGGCTCGGCCAGCATGACCGTCATCGGCACACCGGCCTTCAGCGCATAGTCCCGGCCGACATCCGCCTCGGACGGATAGCCCGGCACCGGGGTTCCGCCGGTAAACACGATCCAGTGCACCTGACCGGCCTTATACAGTTCAACGGCGTGGCGAATCCGCTCGCGAAACACCGGGGAAGGTTTGTCGCCCCAGGCCGCGGCGCCGAGCACCAAAGCGGCGTCAGCCCTGGCCGGATAATCCGGGGGCTCTCCATAACTCACGATGCTCCATGCGACCGCCCCCATTCCGACCAGCACCAGGAAAAAGGCCAGCAGCACACCTTTGAGCACCAACCACCAATAATGCATGCTCGACTCATTGTGCCAATTAACACGTTATTATAACGGTATGGGCGCATTGGCGGCACATCCGGTCAGGCCTTCCGTCAAACATTGCTGCCCGACACGCACCAGACAATCCTTCCCAAGCCGGTGATTCTCACTCCAGGCCACCAGATAAGGCTGCCAAACCGAGTCGGATCGAATGCAATGCGCAAGCACAGGCTCCTGCGCATCGACCAGGCCATGCAACAGCGCCAGCCAGTCCGCCAGCCAGCGCCGCTGCAACCGCCGACACTTGTCAGACAGCGGAGCAGCGCCGGACAGCGTGGTGGCGCCAAAGAAAAATTGGGAACGGCAGAAAACCTGCTGGCAACGCCAGTGACTGACATGAAGCGAGACCAGCGCGGGCCAGACACTCACCGGCACGGGGGGATCCATCATGACAAACTCCCATTGTGCACCGCACAATGGGAGTTTAGTCCGACCAGCGGGAGATACAAGCCCGCGTTACATCAGGCTCACTCGCGGGTGGCCTTGACCACCCAGTCCTGCGTACTGGGCGCGGCATTGAATTCCTGCACCACCGACTTCATCAGCTCGAAAGCCGAAACAGCATCCAGTTCGTGGCAAGCTGCCTGCAGGCGATCCAGCAAGGCACGCAACGCCGGCTCGGCAATCAGCGACTCCTGGGCCCGCATGATGCGCTCATGCTCGGTATCCAGCACATTGTCGCCGATCAGCAGCTCTTCATAGAGCTTCTCCCCCGGACGCAGGCCACTGAAACGGATCTCGATATCACCATGCGGCCGGTTGGCATCCTTCACCTCCAGCCCGGACAAATGGATCATGCGGCGCGCCAGATCGGCAATCCGCACCGGTTGCCCCATATCCAGCACGAACACATCCCCCCCCTGCCCCATGGCCCCGGCCTGAATCACCAGCTGCGCCGCTTCGGGAATGGTCATGAAATAGCGCGTGATGTCGGGATGCGTCACCGTCACCGGCCCACCCTGCTTGATCTGACGCTTGAACAAGGGCACCACCGAACCGGACGAACCGAGAACATTACCGAAACGCACCATGACAAAACGAGTGCGGCTGCCACGCGCATGACGAGCCTGCAACACCAGCTCGGCCAGGCGTTTGGTCGCCCCCATGACATTGGTCGGACGCACCGCCTTGTCCGTGGAGATCAGCACAAAGGTATCGACCCCGCAATCTTCCGCGGCCTGGGCGGCCGTGTCGGTCCCGAAGGCATTGTTGAGGATGCCGGAGACCGGATTATGCTCGACCATCGGCACATGCTTGTAGGCCGCCGCATGATAGACCGTCTCGACCTGGAAAGCCTGCATCACCTGACGCATGCGCGCGGCATCACCGACCGACCCCAGCAAGGCCACACGCGGACAGTTCGGCGCCATGACCGACAGCTCGTGGTCAATCGCATACAGGTTGTATTCCGACAGCTCGAACAAGACCAGCAACCGCGGGCGACACTGGACAATCTGCCGCACCAGCTCCGAGCCGATCGAGCCACCGGCACCGGTCACCATCACCACCCGATCTTCGATATTGGCCGACATCAACTCGCGACGAGGCGGCACCGGCTCCCGACCGAGCAAATCCTCAATATCAACCTCCTTGAGCTCTTCAACCCGCACCTCGCCCGACACCAGATCCGCCATCCCCGGCAACCGCTTGATCGGCACGCGCAGCGACTCGAGACTCTCCAGAATCTCGCGCTGCCGCGAGCGACTGACCGAAGGCAAGGCCAGCAAAATCAGCTTGGACGACGTCTCCTTGATCAGGATCGGCAGCTCCTGCGGACCATGCACCGCGACACCGCGGAAAGTCCGGCGCCACAACGAAGGATTGTCATCGACAAAAGCCATCGGCCGGTATTCCCGGCCCGCCTGCAAGGCCAGCATCAGCTGCACACCCGCCCGGCCGGCACCATAGATGATGACATGCTCGCGCGGAGCATCCACCGCATCGATCCGGCGCACCAGGCCGCGCAGCAGAAAACGGCTGCCGCCAAGATAAGCCATGGCGAACACCCAGAAAATAATGATCGAGGAACGCGGAAACGGATGCATGCCAGACAGGGCAATCACCGCCGTGAGCACCAGCACGGCCAGGGTCACCCCGCTGAACACCGTGTAGACGATCTTGTCGTCCAGATACTTGAGCACCGCCCGGTACAAGCCGAGATGGATGAAAATCGGAATCACCCAGAAAGGCGGGACAAAGAAAATCCACAGAAAAGGATTCAGCTTCGGATCCCAGCTGCCACCCAGCCGCAGCACCACCGCACTCCATAAAGCCAGCGGCAGCAGGATGGCATCCATCAACATCAGCAGCACCATCTTGTTGTGGCGCGAAAACGAAAGCATTTTTTCCAGCATGGCAGTCAACGTGAGACGATCTTCAGCAAGGTGGCAAGAATGATGCGAATGTCGCCAGGCAAGGTATGGGTGTCGGCGTAGCTCGCATAATAGGCCAGTTTCTCCGGCAGCACCTGTTCGATATACGCCCGCTCCGGATCTTCGGCAGCGCCCAGGATCTCGTTTTCATCAATCATGCGGATCGACGCCCAGTCCGTAATGCCGGGACGCAAGGCCAGCACCTTGTCGCGCAGAGGCGCCGGATAGCAGGCCACATAACGCGGCACCTCCGGGCGGGGACCGACCAGACTCATGCGCCCAGACACCACATCAAGCAGTTGCGGCAACTCGTCCAGCTTGGTTTTGCGCAACAGGCGTCCGGCACGGGTCACCCGACCATCCGCGCCGACCGTCAACTGGCCATGCCGCTCGGCATCCACCCGCATGGTACGGAACTTGTGGATACGGAACGGCACACCGTAGCGTCCGACCCGCTCCTGGCGGAAAAACACCGGCCCCGGCGAATCCAGCCGGATCCACAGCGCCAGCAGCAGCAAGACAGGCGACAACAGCAGCAGGCCGGTTCCGGCCGCCAGCAAGTCAAAAGCGCGCTTGACCCGATCCGAGCCAGGCGCGCCGCATCCGGCAACAGACGTCATCAGGCACCCAGAATCTGGCGAATAGCCGCAATCACCCGCGTCTGATCTTCATCCGTCATGCGGGTATACAGCGGCAGGGACACCTCACCCTCATACGCCTTCTGCGCATTCGGGAACTGCGCCGGCGTCAGCTGGTAGCTGTCGCGCCAGACCGGATGCAGATGCAAGGGGATGAAATGCACCGAGCAACCGATGCCCAGATCGGCCATGCGCTGGATGAACTCGCCACGCTCGATGCCCGCCTCCGGCTTCAGGCGGACCGGATACAGATGCCAGGCATGGGCATCACCGGCCAGCGGCTTGGCCGGCAGAATCAGCGGCAGCTCGGCCAGCTCAATATCGTAACGCTCGGCCATATCCATGCGCGCCAGGTGGAAACGGCGCAGCTTCTTCAGCTGGTGAATGCCGATCGCCGCCGAAATATCCGGCATGTTGTACTTGAAACCGGGCTCAATCACCTCATAGAACCAGGCCGGCGCCTTCGAGGTATAGCGATCAAAGGCATCACGACTGATCCCGTGCAGGCGCATGACCTTGCAACGCTTGATCAGCTCCGGATGCTTCGAAACCACCATGCCGCCCTCACCGGTCGTCATGGTTTTGTTGGCATAAAAGCTGAACACCGTGGCATCCGTATCCAGCGTGCCAATCAGCTTGCCCTTATAGCTGGTCGGCAGAGAATGCGCGGCATCCTCCACCACCTTGAGGCCATGCTCGCGGGCAATGGCGATGATCTCGTCCATCTCGCAGGCCAGACCGGCAAAATGCACCGGCACGATGGCCCGGGTCTTGTCGGTAATGGCGCGACGAATGGCCTGCGGATCAATATTCAGCGTCTGCGGATCGACATCCACCAGCACCGGATGCGCGCCCAGATAACGCACCACTTCCGCCGTCGTGGTAAAGGTATAAGTCGGCACGATCACCTCGTCGCCCGGACCGACCCCCACCGCTTCCAGCGCCAGATGCAGGCCGGACGTCGCCGAGTTCACGGCAATCGCCTCCACATCCTCGCCGATGAAGGCCGCAAAATCCGCCTCGAACTGCCTGGTCTTCGGTCCGGTCGTCACCCAGCCCGAACGCAGCGCATCCACCACTTCATTGATCTCTTCCTCACCGATTTCCGGCAGGGCAAAAGGCAAAAATTTCTCGCTCATGATTCTTTCCGTCATCCCCGATTGCGATCACATCTCGCTTAATTTGATCTCCGGCGTCCACTCGCCGTCCACTTGCTTGGTAATGGCCTGGGCGACAATCACCCGCTCACCGTTAAACGTCAGCGCCGGCGGGCCATGCAATAACCAGCCAGCATTCAGCGCCTCCGTCACCCGCAGACAAAACGTGGCATCATCCGGTCCGGTCAGCACCCGATAAAGATTCATCACGAAGCCTTGCTGCGCTTGAACAACTTCTGGAAGCGCTTGGCCAGCACACTGTAATCATGATTGTCGAGGACATAGCGCTTGCCGTTCTCGCCCAGGCGCTGACGCTCGGCGGGGTCCATCGCCATCAACTGGCGCACCGCCGCGGCAATCGCCGCCGGATCTTCGGCGGCCACCGACAAACCGGCCTGCGCCTCGCGCACAATGTCATTACCGGCCTCGACCGAATGAATCACCGGCCGTGCCGACATCATGTAATCAAACAACTTGTTCGGGTTAATCCCGAAACGATAGATCGGCAATTTGCGCCAGCCGATAAACAACGCATCCATATGAGCCAGCAAAGCCGGCACCGCGGCCTTGGCCACCGGCGGCAGGAAATGCACATTGCCCAGGCCCAGTTCGCGCGCCATCTGCTCCAGCGCCAGCTTGTCCGGACCATCGCCGACCAGCACAAAAGACACCGGCTCATCACGCAGCCAGTCAGCCGCCTTCAACAGCTCCTGCAGAGCATTCGCCAGGCCATGGCCACCCGCATAGCCGACCAGGAAATGGCCTTGCGCCTTCAACTGCTCGATCTTGGCCAGATGCACCTCCGGCAGCGACTGCGTCGCACTCTCCCACTCCGAGACCACAATGCCGTTCGGCACATAGTGGAACTTCTCCGGCGCCATGCCGTGCTCGACCATGTGCTCCTTGGCACAAGGCAACATCGACACCACCGCATCAGAAACGCGGTAAGCAAAATTCTCCGCCTTCTGCAGCAACCAGATCCAGGGGTGACGCGGCGACATCCCGCCCACCTCGACCGGCGTCAGCGGCCACAGGTCATGCACCTCAAAAATCAGCCGGGCCTTGGCATGCTTGGCAATGAACCGTGCCGGGTAAATATCCAGCGGATACGTACTGGAAGCGATCACCACATCCGGCGTCCACTTGTTGACGAAGAAGCGGCTCATGTTCCAGACCTGGAACAGATAGACAAAAATATTCAGCACCCGGCCGATACCATTACCCGAATACTTGGGCGTGGCGTACCAGGAGTAAATGATGCCGTCGATTTCTTCTTCGCCGAACAGACCCGGCAGATCCTTCGGGTTGTTTTGCCGCAGATGCGAATAACTGGCGGCCAGGATATTGACCTTGTCCCCGCTCTTCAGCCACTCGCGCGACAGGTAATACGGCCGATACTCCATGCCATGTTTCGGCGAGCCGGCATAATGGTTCAGATAAAGAATACGCATGTTCGGAATCAATCCAATCTTGTTGCGGAAACCGGGCAGGCCGACCACATCAGCCCGCAGCCGGTCCGGTCATGCCAACTGGTCGTAAAGTGCCAGCAACTTTTCGCCTTCTGCCTGCCAGCTGTACTTGGCCAGCACCGCCCGCTGGCCACTGGCGCCCATCGCCGCCGCACGCTGATCGTCGGCCAGCAGCGTATTCATGGCAGCAGCAATCGCGGCCGGATCCTGCGGATCGACCAGCAAACCACAACCGGCATCTTCCACAATGGCGCGCCAGACCGGAAAATCCGACGCCACCACCGGGATACCGGCCGCCATATACTCAAACAACTTGATCGGCAAGGCATCAACATAATTCGGCGTCGGGAACAGCGTCACCAGACCCACCTTGCTGCGCGCCAGCACCCCGGCCACCCCCTGGCGATCCAGCACGCCCAAATCATTCACCCGGCTCCAGCCCGCCGACGCCATCAGCTCATCCTTGAGCCCGGCCTCGCCCCAGATCCCGGCCAGATTCAGCCTGGCCGGCACATCCGGCATCGCCGCCACAATCGGGCCAATCCCGCGAATGCGGGTAATCCCGCCGAGATAACACACCTCATTGTGCCGGCTCTCCCAGGGCGTCTCGCGCACCAGCTCGCTCAGAATGGGATAATTGCAGACATCCACCGCGCGGGCGTTGACCCGGGCAAAACGCGTGCGGATATGCGGCGTCGACGTGACGATCGCATCAAAGCGGCTGGCCACCCGGTTCTCCAGCACCTCGAACACCCGGGAAGTCAGCGGACGCAACATACCCGGAATCCAGTGCTTGGCCAGCAACTGGCGCGGCAAATCTTCATGCACATCGTAGACCACCCGGATACCCGCCTTTTTCAGCTTCAGCGCCGCCAGCATCAGCTCCGGGTCATGGAAATGCGCCACATCCGGACGCAGACGCAACGCCGCCTGGATCACCCGATCCACCGTCCGGGTCATGCGCGCCAGACGACCGCCGGTCCTGGCGCCGACATCATGAATGCGCACCCCGTCGCGCACCTCTTCCCCCAGACCATCGGCCACGATCAGCGACACCTCATGGCCGCCGCGCGCCAGCGTACCGCACTCCTTGATGAAAATTCGAATGTCGTGACGCGGATGCGCACTGGTCAGATGGGCGATTCTCATTGCTTTTTCTTCAGCGGCCGAGGGCCGTCCTTGAGAGTACGGGCATACAGCGCGGCAAAGCGGCGCATATTGTCGGCATGCAAAGCCTTCTGCGCCACCAGCTGACGATTGATGTCCGCAATGAACTGCAGGCGCTGATCATCGCTGGCCTCCTGCATGGCGGCCAGCAGACTGTCAGACAGACAGCGCATATCCTCGGCAATCCGCCCGTTCAGGCCATCGATGATCCACTCGCCATTCGCCGGCAGATTGGACAACACCGGCAAACAACCATGACCCATGGCCTCCAGCAGACTGATACTGGTGGCATCCGAACGCGGCACACTGACAAACACCCGGCTCTTGCGATACAGCTCAGCCAGCTCATGACCGGGAATGAACCCCGGGAAATCAATCCGCTTCAAACCCAGCGAGTCCGCCAGCCGCTTCAGCTCCGGCGTCTGATCACCGCTGGCCGCCACCGTCAGATGCCAGTCAGCACACTGCCCACTGGCCTCGATCGCGGCCCAGGCATGCAAAATCGCGTCGATACGGTACAAAGGCTTGTGCAGCCGGCAGGACAACACCCGCTTTTCCTTGAGCGCCAGATCCGGCGACAGCGGCAGTGCATCCATGCCGTAATTCAGCAACTCGATGCGACACCCCTCACCGGCCAGCTCGCGAATCCGGGCCGCCATATACAGCGAATCCGAGGTAATCACGTCGGCAGCCTGCAAATTGCTGCGCACCATGCGCCCGAACAGCGCATTCGACTCCGGCAGCAACAGAATGTCCGAGCCCCAGGCCGTCAGCACCTGCGGAATGCGCAGGCCACGCATCGCCCGGCTGGCGTGCCAGGCCACACTATTGGCCTGATGCACATGCACCAGCTCAGGACGGATCGCCTTGATCCAGCCGCGCAGTCGCCCCGAAGCCACCAGCGAAGAAAGACGAAAATCGATTTTCTGGTAACCGGCCAGATTGGCCGGACGATACTGCTCCGGCGCCTCGCGATTACTGGCCAGCCAGACCTCGCCCACATAAGGCGCAATCCCGGCCAGATAGCGCCAGGTATGCACCGACGCCGAACCGACCACCAACAACCGCGACAGAACCGGCTCAGTCACGACTCCACTCCTCATACATCGCCCGCAACGCCGGATCCGACGCCAGCCACTCCTGATCCATCTCGCGCGTATCACCGACCACCTGAGCCGGGTTACCCGCCAGAATCGCATAGTCGGGATAATCCCCCGCGGCGACAAAACTATAAGCCGAGACCAGCGAGCCCCGGCCCAGACGAACCCCCGGCATCAGCACCGAATGCGGACCGATAAAGCTGTAGCGCCCGATTTCAGACGACTTGCGCAAATAACCCGCATGCTGCTTATGGTCCAGATAATGACGACCATACAGACGAATGGCGATATGACTCGAATGCGTCAGAATCGACACGTAATTGGTAATCTGGCAGCCCTCGCCGACGGTCAGACCGCCCGAGGCATCCACAAAGTTGAAATGGCCGATATACACGTTATCGCCGATATCCAGACGATGAACATGCTCCACCCGGGTCAGGTTGGACAAACGGGTGCGCGGCAGAAACACCCCGTCATGGCGACGAAAGCCATAGACCATGCGCGGTCGGATCCACGCAGAGAGGCGAAAACGCAGACTGGTCAGAAGTTTTGTCAGAATCATTTATTAGCTGCGTGATATAGCCAAGTGAAATAGAAAATAAAATACCCGACCATCACCCAGGAAACCAGTGTGAAT
This sequence comes from Paludibacterium sp. B53371, assembly GCF_018802765.1. Taxonomy (NCBI): domain Bacteria; kingdom Pseudomonadati; phylum Pseudomonadota; class Betaproteobacteria; order Neisseriales; family Chromobacteriaceae; genus Paludibacterium; species Paludibacterium sp. B53371. The sequence continues at coordinate 399,572 of NZ_CP069163.1, read as the reverse complement.
GCGCAGACCGGATCACCCCAAAAATGGAAACCACTCCACAAAGCACCGACGAAAAGCACCGTCTGCACCAGCGAAAGCATAAACGCCGTGCGTTGGCGCTCAATCACCAAAGGCACCATGGCCAGCGGCGAGGCAACAAAATGAAACAAAATAAATGGCGACATCGCCTCCGCATAGCGCCCGGCCGTACGCCAGGCCTGGCCGAGCACCAGCCCGAACAGCGGCTCACCCGCCAGCTGAATCACCAGAAACGGCACCAGCGCCATCCCGCCCAACGCCACCGCCATCCGCTTGATGATCGGACGCAACGGACGACCGGCATTACGCGCCTCGGCCAACTCACGATAAGCCACCTGCGCCACCGCCTGCCCGATCAGCGCCGCCGGCAGCTTCAACAGGCGCATCATCATCCCGTAGTAACCCACCGTCGCCGTCCCTGACAGCGTCCCCAGCAAAGACAGCGTCAGTGAATCCTGCAAGGCCGTGACAAACGCATGCGGTGTATTGACCTTGGGAAACTCCGAATACTCGCGGGCCACCAGGACCATCGTGTAGCGATCCACCTCATGCAGCCAGCGGAACCGCTGCTTGATATCCAGCCAGGCCTGCGCCAGCAGCGACGAAACCTGACCGGCAAACTGCCCCAGAATCAAGCCGCCCGGCCCGGCATGCAGCACCCCGCCCACCAGCTGCGTCAGCGACATGCCGACAGACTGACTCATCCGCCCCGAAGCGTTCGCCTGATAACGACTGTGACGATTGTTCCAGTTGGTCCAGGCCTGCATCATGCCGGCCAGCCACAAAGACAAGGGCAGCAGATAGAGCCAGAAAGAAAAGTCATGCTCACTGGTGGCCCCGCCCATCAGCCGGAGCAGCCAGTGATTGACACCGAACAGCTGAGCCAGCAGCACCAGCGTCGCCAGCGTCGTGGCAAACAACATGGACAAGGCCATCAGATTGCTGGCGCGCTTCTCCTCTGCCGGCAACACGATGGCCAATTCATAGCGGGCGGTGGCCAGCACCGCCAGATTCGACATCAGCGCCACATACAGCGACAACACACCGAAAGCATGCGGCGTGTACAGGCGCGTCAACACAGGCTGCACCAACAGCGGAATCACCTGCGCCAGGGCGGCGCCCGTCGCCAGCGTGGCGATGTGGCGCACAAACCCCGAACTGGTGAAACGCCGGCACGAAGCCAGCAGCGAGGCCGCCCGGGCCTTAGCCGATGGCACGCTTCACGGCCTCGACAATCGCATCCTGCGTGGCCTCATCCAGGAACGGATGCATCGGCAGACTCATCACGCGCTGCGAAGCCGCCTCAGCATGCGGGAAACTGCCGGCCGGCTGATTCAGATGCGCAAAAGCCGGCTGCAAATTCAGCGGCACCGGATAATGCACCGCCGTCGGAATACCCGCCTCCTTCAGCGCCGCTTGCACCGCCTCGCGCCGATCCACCTCAATGGTGTACTGGGCATACACACAATCGCAGCCCTCGGCCATCTGCTGAACCCGCACCACATCCTGCAGCAACTGACTATAGCGGGCGCCAATACGCTTGCGCGCCGTCAGCTCCTGCTCGAAAGACGGCAACTTGGCCAGCAAAACCGCCGCCTGCAGCGTATCCAGACGACCGTTAATCCCGATCACCGGATGATGATAACGACGATCCTGACCATGCACACGGATCTGCTTCATCTTGCGCGCCAGCTCGTCATCATTGGTAAAGCAGGCACCGCCATCGCCATAACAACCCAGCGGCTTCGACGGGAAAAAGCTGGTGGTGGCAATCGTCGTCGCGCCGCAGGAACGACGATCCTTGTAACGGGCACCAAAACTCTGCGCACCATCCTCGATCACCGCCAGACCATGACGCGCCGCCACCGCATTGATGGCATCAAAATCGGCACACTGACCATACAGACTGACCGGAATAATCGCCTTGGTCCGCGGCGTGATCGCCGCTTCCAGCAGCGCCGGATCCAGGTTATAGGTCGCCGGATCAATATCGACAAACACCGGCTTGCCGCCCAGCAGGGCAATCATCTCGCCGGTCGCAATAAAAGTGAACGGCGTGGTAATCACCTCGTCACCCGGGCCGACCCCCAGCGCCATCAGCGCCACCTGCAGCGCCGTCGTGCCATCCGAAACACCAATCGCGTGCTTGACCCCGACAAAACTCGCCAGCTGCTGCTCCAGCTCCGCCACCTCCGGCCCCATAATGTACTGACCGTGATCCAGCACCGCCTGAATGCGGGCGTCAATTTGCGGTTTCAGATGCTGATACTGTGCTTTCAGATCAATGAAGTTGATGCTCATCGCGTATTTCCTCAGGCCAGCGGCGTGCAGTGATTGCCGCCGATATCATAACGTTGCGCGCATACCGGGCAGGCATGCTCGCCAATCTGGGTCGGCAAGCGCTCGCCGCACTGGCACATCCAGCCCAGCCGACGAGCCGGCGTCCCCACCATCAGCGCATAAGCCGGCACATCGCGCGTCACCACACTGCCGGCACCGATAAAGGCAAACTCGCCGATCGTATGACCACACACCACCGTGGCATTGGCCCCGATCGTGGCACCACGCTTCACCACCGTGCGGCGGTACTCATGCTTGCGCGAGACGTGACTGCGCGGATTATTCACATTAGTGAACACCATGCTCGGACCGCAGAACACATCGTCCTCCAGCGTCACCGCATCGTAGATCGACACATTGTTCTGCACCTTGACGTTATTGCCGACAATCACATCATTGCCGACAAACACATTCTGCCCGAACGAACAACGCTCACCGATACGGGCACCGGCGCAAATATGCGTCCAGTGCCAGACCCGGGTACCGGCCCCCACCTGGGCGCCGGCATCGATGATGGCGGTTTCATGGAACTGGCATTCGCTCATGGCCTGACCTTTCCTGTTCAGTAGTCCAGCGGCAGGCTGACACGACGGCCATCACGCGCCGACAAATACATGGCGATCAGCAGCTCCAGCGACTTCAGCCCCTCGCGACCATCCGTCTCCGGCTCCGCCGTGCCCTGCATCACATTCAACACATTGTCGTAATACATCGGGTGGCCGAAACCATAGACACTGGTCGTCGCATAACTGGCGTTCTTGATCTCCTCATCCATCGGATGCGGCTCGGCAAACTCCCAATGCTGAATCTCGTTCACCGCCACACCGCCCACACGGATCGAACCCTTCTCACCCAGAATCGTGATCGAACCTTCCAGATTCTTCGGATAAGTCAGCATGGTCACATTCATGCTGCCCAGCGCACCCGAACGCCACTTCAGGCTGACCACACCCGTGTCTTCCACTTCAATATTGCGCTCCAGCGTCGCCGTATAGGCCTGCACGCTCTCCACCGGGCCCACCAGCCAGTCCAGCAAATCCACATAGTGACTGGCCTGATTCATGAACGCCCCGCCATCGAATTCCCAGGTACCACGCCAGGCAGCCGAATCGTAATACGCCTGCGGACGCGTCCAGAACACATTGACGTTCACCATGTACAGACGACCGAAACGGCCTTCCTGCATGGCACGCTTGAGCAACTGCAGCGTGGCATTGCGGCGGTTCTGCTTCACCACGAACAGACGCTTGCCGGCGTGGTCGCAGGCCTTGACCATTTCCAGACCATCCTGCCAGCGCGTCGCCATCGGCTTCTCGGTCATCACATGGAAACCGGCTTCGGCACACTCAATCGCCTGCTGCGGATGCAGACCAGAGGGCGTCGTCAGAATCACGATATCGGCATTGCTGACCGCCAGCATGGCGCTCAGACTGCTGTGACCGCGGGCGCCGGTACGCTCCACCGCCGCTTGCAGTGCCTCAGGATTGATATCACACACATCCACCAACTCGGCGCGGTCGGCATGCTTTTCCAGCGAACCGAAATGATTGGCGGCAATGCGGCCACAACCGACCAGCGCGAAGCGGATCTTGCGGTCAGTAATAGCGGGATGTTGAACAGTTTGCATGGTTCGGCCTCGGCAAATGGCAAAAGGCGACCCCAGGGTCGCCCATATTTCCTGCGCTAAAGTTTTACGCTTTAACGATGTGTTCGGCAGGTTCCAGGAACTTGCCGCGCGAATCGACAATCAGCTTGGCCGATTGCTTCAACAGCGGATAATCGAACTTGTCATGATCCGTCGCCAGCACCACACAATCGTAGCTGGCCAGCGACTCGGCCGTGAACGGCTCGCTCTTCAAGTCGAACGTGTGCTCGCGCATCTTCGGGAACACCGGCACATGCGGATCCGAATAAGACACGCGGGCACCCAGATCACGCAGCTTTTCCATCAGCATCACCGACGGACTCTCGCGCATATCATCGACATTCTTCTTGTAAGCAATGCCCAGCACCAGCACACGGCTGCCGTTGATGGCCTTCTGACGCTTGTTCAGCGCCGCCGCCACCTTGCTGACCACATAATCCGGCATATTCGAGTTCACCTCACCGGCCAGCTCGATGAAACGGGTATTCACCCCGTACTCACGCGCCTTCCAGGTCAGATAGAACGGATCAATCGGAATACAGTGACCACCCAGACCCGGGCCCGGATAGTAAGGCACGAAGCCAAACGGCTTGGTCGCGGCCGCGCGGATCACTTCGTGAATATCAATACCCATGCGGTCGGCCACGATCTTCATCTCGTTCACCAGACCGATATTCACCGCACGGTGAATATTCTCCAGCAGCTTGGTCATCTCCGCAGCGCGCGTCGACGACACCGGCACCACCTTGTCAATCACCGCCGAATACAGCGCCACACCAATCTCCTGGCAGGCCGGGGTCACACCACCGCAGACCTTCGGAATCGTGCGGGTAGTGAAATCCGGATTACCCGGATCCTCACGCTCCGGCGAGAACACCAGGAAGGCATCCTGACCCACCTTCAGACCACGCGACTCAACACGCGGCAGCAGCTCTTCATCCGTCGTCCCCGGATAAGTGGTGGACTCCAGCGACACCAGATGACCCGGGCGCAGATACGGCACCAGCGAATCAATGGTATCCAGCACAAAAGACAGATCCGGCTCGCGATACTTGTTCAGCGGCGTCGGCACACACAGAATCAGCGTGTCGGCCTCGCCGGCACGGCTGAAATCCGTCGTGGCTTCAAAACCGCGCTCACGCGCCTGCGCAATCGAGGCCGCCGAAATGTGTTCAATGTAGGACTTGCCGGCCATCAGGGCGTCGACCTTGCTCTGGTCGATATCAAAGCCCAGCACCTTGTAGCCGACTTCGGCAAAACGCAGCATCAGCGGCAGGCCCACATAGCCCAGACCGACGATACCGATCACCGCGGATTTATCCGCAATCCGGTTGAGTACTTGCTGCTTGATCACAATGATTTCCTTCAAAAATAACCGTGGGCCCGTGCCGCCGGGCGGCAAGAGCCCAGAATTCTGTCATCCGTCTCCCCGTAGTGTGAGGCATGGCCTACGAAAGGCTGCTGATCTTGCTCAACACCCGGTCGGATTCAAACCAGCCATTATACGCCGCAACGCGGCAATGTATAACGCTAACAGCTAATACACCCAGATTGACTAAGGATTCAGGCAGCGCTCACCCTGCGGATTCATCAGCCGCATCCGCGAAACAAACTCACCAAACTCCAGCCCGAAACGACGCTCCAGCTCATCCGCCCGCTTCTCCAGCGCCGCCCAGCGCGTCAGCTTCGGCATACTGTTAAACGCCATCACCGCCACATTGCCATGACTGGCCGCCGGCAACTCCAGCACCCGACCTTCGAACACCCCCAGCAGCCGCTCCAGAAAAGCCATATAACGCTTATCCCCGCTCCACCAGTTCGTCACGAAAATCCCGTCCTCGGTCAGCGCACGGCGACAATCCTCGAAAAAATCCTCCGTCGTCAGCGCATCGACAATCTGCAGACCATCAAAACCATCCACCAGAATCACATCCGTCGAATCACGGAAAATCTTCACGTAGTCCGCGCCGTCCGCCTCAATAATCTCGAAACGCTCACCCTCTTCCGGCAACTCAAAGAAAGCCCGCGCCACCGCGATCACCTGCGGATTAATATCCACCGCCACACTCTTGGTATCACGCAAATAAAAATCAATGAAGCGCGACAGCGAGCCGCCCCCCAGACCAATCTGCAGAATATGCGCCGGATCGGCATTGAACAGCAGAAACCCCATCATGGCCCGGCTATAAGACAACACCAGATCCGTCGGGTCATCCAGATTCATCGAGCTTTGCACCGTTTCCGAACCGAGATGCAGCGAACGAATCCCATCCGCCTCGCTGATCTCCACCTCCGGCATGGCCTCGACGCCCGGCCGCACCCGGCGGCGGAACGGATGACGCGCCTTGTTATTCGCCACAGGCCGACTCCTTCGGGCGCGAATCCAGAATATTGATCGTGGCAGGCGATTTGAACTCTTCCTTGTCGAAAGCCAGGTCCCCCCCGCCCGCCGGCACCTCGCCCAGCTTCAGCCCGGCGAAATCAAACAGCGACGTATCCGCCAGATGCGAAGGCACCACATTGCGCAACGCACTGAACATGGTTTCGGCCCGGCCCGGGAAACGCTTGTCCCAGTCCTGAATCATCTGCTTCACCACCTGGCGCTGCAGATTCGGCTGCGAGCCACACAAATTGCACGGAATAATCGGGAACTGACGCAGCGCGGCATAACGCTCCAGATCGCTTTCACGACAATACGCCAGCGGGCGAATCACCATATGACGACCATCGTCGGACACCAGCTTGGGCGGCATCGACTTGAGCTTGCCGCCATAGAACATATTGAGAAACAGCGTTTCCAGAATGTCATCGCGATGATGACCGAGCGCAATCTTGGTCGCGCCCAGCTCATCGGCCACACGGTACAGAATACCGCGACGCAGACGCGAGCACAGACCGCAGGTGGTCTTGCCCTCGGGAATGACACGCTTGACGATCGAGTAGGTATCCTCCTCGACGATGCGATATTCAACGCCGAGGGTTTTCAGGTAATTGGGCAGCACATCCGCCGGAAAGCCGGGCTGCTTCTGATCGAGATTGACCGCCACCAGCGAAAAATCGATCGGCGCCGACTTCTGCAGGCCAAGCAGGATGTCCAGCAGGGCGTAACTGTCCTTGCCCCCCGACAGACACACCATCACCCGGTCGCCCGGCTCAATCATGTTGAAATCGTTGATGGCATCACCAACGTGATGACGCAGCCGCTTGGTCAGTTTGCCGGCCTCGTAGGCCGCCTTTTTGGCCTTGGCATCTGCCTCGGTAACGGGAGTTTGCATGGTCAGGCGTAACAGATTGAAAAACGGGCGATTTTAACCCGTTCCAGGCAGAAAAAGCCAGCAAAACCCGGGAAGACCGACCGACAGACAGCGGCAGCCACAACCACCGTCCGCCTTACAACACCACACTGCGCCCGCCATCGACCGCCAGCACCTGCCCGGTCACATAAGCCGCCTCCGGCGACAACAGCCAGGCCACCGCCCGCGCCAGATCCGCCGGCGCCCCGACCCGCCCCAGCGGAATCGACGCCTCAATCGCCGAACGCTCCTCGGCAGTGAAATGCTCCCCGCCCTCCGGCCAGATATTCGCCCCCGGCGCCACACCATTCACCCGCACCTGCGGCGCCAGCTCCAGCGCCAGCGCACGAATCAACTGCGCATGCCCCGCCTTGGCCAGGCTATACACCACAAAACTCTTCAACGGACGATCAGCATGAATATCGACAATACCGACAATCGCCCCCTGCGTTGCCGCCAGATGCGGCGCCGCCGCCTGCGCCAGAAACAGCGGCGCCTGCAAATTACTGCCCATCAGATCCGCCCAGTGCCCGGGCGTAATCTCCCCCAGCGGCGTGGCAAAAAAACTCGACGCATTATTGACCAGACCATCCAGCCGGCCGAAGCGCTCAATACACGCCTCGACCAACCGCGGCAACTGCGCCAGATCCAGCAGATCCGCCTGCACCGTCGCCACCGAATCCGGCCGGTGATGATTCAACTCCCCCGCCAGCGCCAGCGCCGCCGCTGCCGAACCACGATAATGCAACATCAGACAGGCGCCGCGCGCATGCAGCTCACGCGCAATCTGCGCCCCCACACGCCGGGCAGCACCAGTAATCAGCACCACCTTATTTTGCATCACTGGCCGCCCCCTTCTGCCCCGACAAAGCCCCGCTGCAAGGCCGCAACACCGACAACATCAGCGAAGCATCGGCCGGAATCACAAAATGAGCCTGCATATTGCCCTGATTACGCCGCAAACCATCCAGCACCACCTGCACCCCGTCCTGACGACGCGTCAGACGCGCCAGCAAAGCCTCATTCGGCTGCCAGCTGAACATAAAACTGGCGTTATCCCCGGCAATCCCGGTATACACCGGCCGGTCAATCACCCGGCGATTCGCCGCCATGATCTTCAGAAAACGCCGGCGCAGCGACACACTGCCACTGCCCGAACTGTCATACGCGTGAAAATCCCAGTCCGCCACCATCACCGGCACCCGCAACACCACCCGCGGCACCGCCGCCCCCGGATGACAGGAAAACTCCAGCGAGGCCGGAAAATGGTTGCCCGACGCCGTGCCCTCACCAGACAGCACCGCCACCTTGAGCGGATTACCCTGATAAGGCGTGGTGATACGCCATGCCGCCTCAGCCCGCGCCACACCCGCCAGCGCCAGCAACACCGCCAGCGGCAGTGTCATACGGAAAAATCGGCCCACCCTCTTCTCCTTATTCTCGCTTTCGCCCACAATCGCCTGTCATTGTAGCAGGACGCCCAGAATGAGCACTTTACCCGAACCCAGCCCGGCCGCCCTGGCCATCAGCCAGCAACTACAAGCCCGCCTGCGCCAGATCATCACAGACGCCGGCGGCTGGATTCCTTTTTCGCATTACATGGAACAGGTACTTTATGCACCTGGACTTGGCTATTATGCCGCCGGCAGCCACAAATTGGGCGGCGCCGGCGACTTTACCACCGCGCCGGAAATGACATCGCTGTTCGGCGCCACCCTGGCACGCCAACTGGCCGAACTCCTGCCGCAGACCGCCGGCACCGTGTACGAATTCGGCGCCGGCAGCGGCCGCCTGGCCGTCGACCTGCTTCGCGAACTGGAACAACTCGACAGCCTGCCGGCGCAATACTGCATCCTCGACCTCTCGCCCGACCTGATCGCCCGCCAGCGCGACACCCTCCGCCGCGAACTGCCGCACCTGCTGCCCCGAGTGCAGTGGCTGACCGCCCTGCCGGACACCCTCGACGGCGTCATCATCGGCAACGAAGTGCTCGACGCCATGCCCTGCGAACTGATCCACTGGACCCCCGCCCCCATGCAGCGCGGCGTGGTGATCCAGGACGAACAATTTGCCTGGCAGGACCGCCCGATCGACCACCCGGACCTGCAGGCACGGGCAGACGCCCTGGCCATCGACCTGCCCGGCTATACCTCGGAAATCAGCCTCAGCAACCTGGCCTTCCTCCGCACCCTGGCCAGCCAGCTCACGCGCGGCGCCATCCTGCTGCTGGACTACGGATTTCCGCAACACGAGTACTACCACCCGCAGCGGCGCATGGGCACCCTGATCGGCCACTACCGCCACCACACCATCGACGACCCCTTCTACCTGCCAGGACTGATGGACCTGACCTGCCATGTCGACTTCAGCGCCGTGGCACAGGCCGGCATCGACGCCGGACTCGACCTGATTGGCTACACCAGCCAGGCACAATTTCTCATCAACAGTGGCATTGGGGACGTGATGCAACGCCTCGACCCGCAGAACGTGCGCGAATGGGCGCCACAGGCCGCGGCGGTGCAGAAACTCATGTCACCGGCGGAAATGGGCGAGCTGTTTAAAGTGATCGGCTTTGGCCGCGCGGTCAGCATCGACTGGACAGGCTTCGTCGACGGCGACCGCTGCCACACCCTGTAGAAACCCCGAACTCAGCCGGGCAGATCGGCGGCCGCCAGGTCGCCCGTCTCCCGCTGACGTTGCCGCTGACGCAGCATGCGGGCAATGGTCATCAGATTGGCCACCCCGACAAACGACTCCAGCACCGTACCGCCAATCGAGCCGCTGTGCAGATTATTGGTGAACCACAGCACCGTCCCCAGCAGCAGGGTCAGACGCAGCGGCAAACCGGTCAGGCGGAACATGGCATACGTCCCCAGACAGGCCGCCAGAATCGGCAGCAAGCCCCAGGGGCTGTGCACCAGCCAGAACGCCATCAGCAAATTCACCCCGATCACCGCCCCGGCCAGCCACAGCGAGCGGGTACGCACCGCGGCAAACGAACGAAACGACGACACCAGCGAACTGGCCGCCGCGGCCGCATTGCCCAGCAGAAAGAAGTGCAACGCATAGGCCAGCGACTGGCAGGCATTGAAACGCTTCAGACGGTGATCCTGACGTTGCAGGAACGCGCAGACCCCCAGCAGCAGGGCCAGATAGCCAACGCACTGCGCCGGCGAAAGAAAGTCGGTAAACATGGGAAAAAACCAGGAAAACAATCAGCAGAGTCGATCACTGTACGCCGCTCAACGCCCCGGCACAATGCACGATTCCGACCGGCTCAGAAAAATCTTGGTGACAGGTGTTGACAGCCAGCCAGAGGCTCGGCATAATTCGCCCCACTTCGCGATTACATCAACGAGTACGGCGAATTAGCTCAGTCGGTTAGAGCGACGGAATCATAATCCGCAGGTCCGGGGTTCGAGTCCCTGATTCGCCACCAGGATTTCAAGGGGTTACGTGCAAACGTAACCCCTTTTCCGTTTCCGCAATTGCGGAGCATGCTTCGCAATTTTCTCCCCTCTGGAAAATCTAAGTATTTTCTATCAATAAGTTACCTGCACGACTCGACGGAAATTTGCTCCGCAAAACCATTTTTGCCATTTGCCTGTTCTTCATCAAGCCAAAACCAATTTGAGTCTGGAAAGGCTCAAAAAATGCCATTACGCTAGCAACTTGGGATTAGCGGCTTTCGGCCAAGAGCAGACAGAAGGTTGGATACTGACTGTATTTTATTTAGATTGATTCATTATCTCTATATGACGTATTCGATGATAGCCTTTTTTAAGAATCTCTTTGGGAAAAAAACTATACCAGACCAGTCTTTTGAAGAGAAAGGGTTCGTTGATTTAGATTTCCCAATAACAGAGATTACATTTGAGCCAACCGGTGCTACGCGTTGCAAAGTAAGGGGAAATGTCGCAGGCGTCGATGTTGGGCTTGCTGTCGTTCTTCATTCGGAATGGAACCCACAACCTCTGGTGGAGCACGGTGCGACTTTCTACTGGGGAACTGGCAATTTTCAGCGAACCGGCCCAGAGAGTGATCGATTTGTCAGCCTCTTGCGACACATCTACTCATTACCAGCACCAGACGGTCCTGCAGCCATGTTAGATAACATATCGGTGCAGGTCGTTGGCCTTAACTCCGATCCGTCTAAAGCAAAAGACATTGGGGCAAGAATGAAGATGTTTTTTCATTATGAGTCAGAAGATGGGCAACGGTACGCAGAAGTATTCACAAACATCAATATTGAAAAAGGCGTACTCGAATTTCACGAAAAGGACAATGAATACCGACTGCCACTTGTCCGCGCTTTCTGCAATGACTTGTAATGACCTACTGAATTCCTGCTCAGGTCATCATTCACACAGGAGCATGTGATGAGTATGACCATGGAAGACGAAATCAAGCGTTGGACCGCCAAGCGTAAAGCCGCTCTGGTGATGGAAATCATTCAAGGCAAGACCACGGCAACCGAGGCTTCGCGGTCCTTCGATCTGACACCATCAGAAGTCGAGGAGTGGGTCGATGAGGCCAAGCGCGGCATGGAGAATGCGTTGCGAGCCAGGCCGATGGAGACTCGTGAACAGAACGAGAAACAGATCAAGGATCTGCAGAAAGCCTACGGCGAAGCCATGCTGGCGCCACTTGCCAGAAAAATTGTGCAGTCCGTGTATGGCGAGGACGACAAGTCATCGCGTCTGTTCCGCAGGGACTGGCAGAAGACGGTATCCAGATATCGATCAGCAAATTGTGCCGCTGGTTTGATGTGCCGCGACGCACGGTGTATTACCGTGTGCAGAGGGCTGCGCCCAAGCTCCAGCAGCACTTGGTGGCACCGATCAAGTCGATGATCGAGGAGAATCCCTCGTTCGGTTACCGCACGGTGGCGGGTCTGATTGGTTTCAACAAAGACACGGTGCAGCGCATCTTCCAGCTCAAGGGCTGGCAGGTGAAGAAACGCCCGGGAGGCGTCCGTCCTCGCGTCCAGGCACTGCCTTCGGTGGCGCAGCCGCCAAATGAGCGCTGGGCCACAGATCTGTGCCGTATCTGGGCGGGAAAGGATGGCTGGAGTCACCTGGCACTGGTCATTGACTGCTGCACCCGGGAATTGCTTGGCTGGCATCTATCGCGCAGTGGCAAGTCGCAAACGGCGGAGTCGGCTCTGGAGCATGCGCTGATCAATCGTTTCGGGTGCCTGGGGCGCGTCCCCGAACGTTTCCTGCTGCGGAGCGACAATGGTCTGGTCTTCACCAGCCGGCGCTACACTACGCTGGTGAAAAGCTACGGCCAGCAGCAAGAGTTCATCACGCCATATACGCCGGAACAGAATGGCATGATTGAGCGCGTGATCAGGACCTTGAAGGAGCAATGCGTGCATCGCCATCGCTTCGAGCCCCTGACCCACGCCAGCCGTGTTAATGCAGACTGGATCGGGTTTTATCACCACCGGCGTCCCCATCAGGCATTGGGGATGAAAACGCCGGCGATGATGTATGAGTTAGCCGCCTGACCTGTGCAGGAAGTGCTGGGTCATTACATGCGGACAGAGCAGAGCTTACCAGTTGGATTGCGGTTGATGACCATCCAGAAGGATGGGCAGAAGAAGATCGGAAGCGTCTGATCCAGACGGCAAGCGCAACCGGACTATCTGATGAATACGTTCGAAGTCAGCTTTACCATACGCTACGCTCATTATCTCAACATAGTCGGCAGCCTTAACCTAAAGAGGCATCTTTCCCACGACCAAGTCCAACGGTTTCAAGTAGAGAGCTCCTTAGTGAACAGCCTTTGCATTCCATCAAATAGTCATAAATCATAAAAATTTTGATGCTTTTTTGATACAGCATATTCCGATATGACATCGGCTAATGTAAAATTTTGTGACGCCACACATATCAGATCGTGGACTTTTAGTGCCCGAAAGCGATACAACCTCTAAGTGGAAACAAGCAAAAATGTCCAATGGGAGCCCTTCCGTAGTTTGCGTCAACCCTCGAGAGGCCAACCTCAAAAGAAAGGTGCGTGAACACCTACAAGCTCTAGGATTTACAAAATCCGATGGAGGGCTTTTACAGGCCCCAGGACATGGAAAAGACACTATCCGATCGCTCCATCAACACCAGAGAGATGAACGGCAACTAGCAAATAGCCAATTTATATCCCGAAAAGGGAAAAAGCTTTTTCAATTCTTTGCATCTGGCAAGGAAGTTAATCCTGAAAAAATATCCCCCGTGTTGGAGCGTATTTCATCCAATACCGTACACGGTGATCTCTTCAGACTAGCTGCATTATCCTGGTCCGTTCCCGTGTCAAATGGATTCGGTCGGCGTCTCCGCTATCTAGTCTGGGATGAAAGCAATGGAAAACTGATTGGTCTTATTGCTATTGGAGACCCGGTTTTTAACCTTGCGGTCAGAGATCAGTATATCGGTTGGGACACTCACGATAGAAGCGCACGCCTAGTTAACCTTATGGACGCATACGTGCTTGGAGCGCTCCCACCCTACAATGCGCTTCTTGGAGGAAAGCTTGTAGCCAGCCTCCTCCGAAGCCGCGATCTTTATGACGATTTTTCAAACGTCTACGGCCGCTCTACTGGGGTTATTTCCAATGAAGAAAAGAACGCCAGACTCCTTGCAATTACAACATCATCTTCGATGGGCCGTTCATCTATTTATAACCGATTGAAGCTTGATGGGACTCAGTATCTCGAATCAATTGGTTACACGGGAGGATGGGGGCACTTTCACATTCCTGATTGGTTATTTTACGAATTACGTACTTACCTACGTGATATTGACCATACCTATGCAGACCAACATGGATTTGGCCAAGGACCAAACTGGCGTTTGCGAACAACTAAGGCAGCTCTATCCGCTCTTGGCTTCAAGGACGACATGATGAAACATGGAATACAGCGAGAGGTTTTTATCTGTCAACTAGCAAACAATGCGAGCAAAATTCTCAAAACAGGTAAAGGCCAACCCGACATATCCTCACTATTATCTGCAAAAGATATTGCTTCTTTAGCATTGGACAGATGGGTTATCCCCCGCTCGAAACGTAGGCCAGAATATCGCCATTGGGATTCTCGAGACCTCATTAATTTATATGGAAACCAAGCAGTAAATTTACATGCACAACTAGTAAACACTGGAGCAACAAGGAAAGCAGTCTAGCTCAGCGGCAAAGGGAGAAACGGGTGGAGTATGCTATCAACCGCTTAACCGGAAAGCTGGAGTCAGCAGCAGCAGCAACACGCTGGAGCACTTATATGTGCCCAGTCTGTAAAACTAGAGTTACCCACCGATCAAGTACTAAAATTTCACCATCCTTCGCCCATTGGCCAGGTTTGGGCTCTCCTGCATGTGAGAATTTTGTTCTTGGACAACAATGGAAACACATCCAGGACCATGCCTCCGTATCATCGGAAGTTCAGCGTATGGAACTCCGATTATTAATCCCAAACGAGCCTAACCGTGTCAGATGGTCACTAGAGCTGTTAATTCCCTCCTGTCATGAATGCGCGGCTACAATCGATTTGGATGTGGGAGGTCGAATTCAAAAGCTAGATATGCGGGGGATGAAAACCCGCCGTCGAGTCACAGCCGAGCTGTCAGCAGAACCTTACCGTATTATCTCCTTCAGTGGAAAACCTGATCCGGTTTTCTATGCAAATGTAGAACGCGAATGTCCAGGCTTACCACTTGTAGGGGCTGCGGCCTTTTCTGCCTATGGAGCAGGGGGAACCAAAGGCTTCCCAAGGTCACATGTGTTACGGAGTGGTGAGATATTCGCGCTGCTGTGGAAGGGTACAGAAGATGCAAAATTCCCAGCTGAATTAAGTGTCGAGCAACTGCCTAGCCGACAGGGATGGCAACTGGCTCTCGTTATGATCCCTGACCAGATATCAAAAAAATGTAGCGATTGGCTGCGTACCTTCTCAGGGTTACCTATAGCCCCCCCTGCTCCATCTATCACTGTCGTGTGGCCGTTTCTAACAAATGACTTAAGTCTTAATGAGGTCCAGTGCACAAATTCAGACAATATCCTGCTATCAGCAAACAGGATGCCGGCTAATAAAATCGGTAGTGGT
Organism: Paludibacterium sp. B53371; assembly: GCF_018802765.1. NCBI lineage: Bacteria > Pseudomonadati > Pseudomonadota > Betaproteobacteria > Neisseriales > Chromobacteriaceae > Paludibacterium > Paludibacterium sp. B53371. Next base: position 384,178 of record NZ_CP069163.1, on the reverse strand, counting down.
CCAACCATGCTGGCTCAAAACTCGTCGACTGAACATACTGCCACCAGCGAGACACTATCACCTGCATTATTTACTCTACAACCTGCTGGTACTGATTTCCTTAAGGTCACGGCAACAAATATCCCCGAGCTTGAAAAATTCTTTTCATTCACCCCAATCCCGACTTTCACTCACAGCTATTCTGCCATTGAGTTTACCTTCCGAAGTAAAGCGGGCACTCTCCAAGTTGCGACTCTGCACAAAAAAAACTGCGTAGCTATCGTAAAGGAAGCTAGAGAGCAAGAAAGTCAACTTGAACACTTTTCGACCCCGCCTGGAGCGAAGGGATCACTCATAATTGAAAGTCCATTCGGTCGTGAAAAATATTCGATACAACCAGGGGAAGAAATCTCGCCTCTCAATCAAACCATGCGACTTGTCCCATCGGAGATCTTAATCAAGTTGAGATCAGCTTTTGCCGATCCACAATCGAATGTTGAAATTGATTTCGGTGGCTTCGGGCGCCTCTATCTCCCCGGATCATTGACCGGCACTAGTAATAAACGAATGGGCAGCTATTTGCAGCCAGCAGTACGGAATCGACTGCTCTGCTTCTTACGCCAACTACAGGTCACTCCCCCCCCCATTACAAGTGGGGATGATGCTGCGTTGGTATGCACATTGTCCTTGGTCAAGCCAGAACAAAAACTCTTACCGCATTACCGTGCGCTGCTGAAGGAAATCCTCTCCAGCGGCTTTGAAATTTAACACATCGGGAAATATATCTCGTCATGAGTTACCAGTACAGCCAAGAAGCCAAAGAGAGAATATCTGCATTGGGTCAGGCCACTGTCGTAGAGTTCATCGAAGAAATCCCCCAAGATCTTCGCAGGAAAGTGTATGACCGCTTACCAAAAGTCCAAGGATTTAGGCCCGGAACACAGGTTGAACTGAAAGAAAAACAAAAGCGCCTAATCGGACACCTAATTAACCCCCAAGCAAGTCAAACGTTCGACTGGCAAAGTTTCTCTCTTCTTTGGGAAGCATGGGCTAGGCTGCATTTTGGCAACACATTCCCCCCTGGAGATAACACCCTACCAACCTCAGAAGCCGGGGTAACTTTTTTAAAAAACCTTGCCACCAACTTCACTGGAGTCGCCAGGGAGGATGCTGAGCGATTATTCGTATTTAGCTGTTTTCCAAACCATCCTGACACTGCTGCCATACTCGAACGATTTCTCCCGGAATGTGCTCTTGCAAGAGATAGATTGATTGACTCCCTGCCAAAAAATTTGGGAGAAATTGAATCTCGCCTCAAAAAATCAGAGTCCTCAGTTGAAACTCTCACTCATCGAATTAAAGAAATTGAGAATTCCTCCGCTGCATTAATCCTCAGTCAAGAATCTGCAATTGAAAGCAATAACAAAAACGCATATGCAATAGCCAAATTAAATGCGGATCACGACAAAACATCCTCACAAGTGGATTCTATCGAGAGGCGAATAGAAACTCACACCACCGCCATTAGCGAATTATCAGAATCCATTTTGGCTAGAGAAAAACAATCTAATGCTATAGAGCAATGTGTTCACAACCTTGCCTCTCGAGGAAAAGAATGGGACACACTTGCTAAAGACGTAAGTTCTATTCAATCGACGATGGCAGCTTTTCAGGAACAGACAGTCGATTGGGCCATGACCGCAAATGCCTTAGGCATTCTAGCTAATCGAGTAACCGCCTTAGAGGGTATCTTGGCCAACGGAAATATTAGGGCCACAACAAACCAACGAATTAGCCCTTTTGAACGAAGGGTAGAGGGGCCTTTCGATGAAATCCTCTCCACCGACAATGCGTGTGTCATGGTTGTATCGAATCTTCTGGCAACAGGGGTTGCAAGGAGCACAGCCATCACTATATCCAGGCTGATTGTTTCTGCTCTTGTAACAGGCCAGTTGATCCAATTCACAGGTTCACTCGCCGACGTGATCGCAGACGCGGTGGCTGCGGCAATTGGAGGCCCTCTATTCCATGAAGTTCGGGTACCTGTCGGACTTATCTCTGATGGACCGATATCAGACTGTATTAAAGCAGTAGCAGAGTCATCTAGTTGCCTGATTTTGAAAGGGGCGAACCTTTCAGCTTTTGAGGTCTATGGCGCACCCATTCGAGATGTAGTAGTGCGACGGCAATTCACTACCTACTGTCATGGACAACTCGCCCTGATCGCAACGTGGGCACAAGGCCCTGCAACATTCCCTGATGGAGGTATGTTGGCCGAGTTAGGCCCCGTATTCGATACAGATACCTTCGCAATGAAAGGGGTGTCTACCAAACTACCTCAACTAGTTTGGGGCCGCCTCGCAAAAGATTCATGGGAGAAAATCGATCGCATTGAGTCCCAAACGACAGCAGCAGAAGCTGAGCAATTAAGCTCAATTCTAAACGAGGCTCAATTCGACGGTGGCGCACTGTGGAAGCGTATCGCCCACCGCGCATACACAACTCTCAGATCTATTCATGGGGAAGAGTCAGAAAGAGACCTTCACTCGATTTTGTACCACTGGGCAGTCCCTTGGGCAAAAGCAAAAGGGGTAAATACGGAGGACATCATCCGCATAGCGGCCCGCGAGTTGGCCGATCTGCAGGCCGATACGCCATATTAAGGGGCTACCGATGAAATGGAATGCGGCATCTGCAGAACAAGCCATGATGCTCATAGCAAAGGGAATGCATTGCAGGATGACCGGGGAAGGGCTTCGGATTTCGGCGATATCAGAATGTCTTCGAGCGGCATCCCATTTGTGTTCCGCACCAGGGGAAAACCGAAAAGAGTGGGAACCCGCAGCCTCGTTACGCCTTGCAAACATGGCCAAACATCGTCTAGTGCCACTTTGGCCAGACCTGATTGGCCAAGGAACCGATACTCGTCCAGGCGTTCTGGAAGTGCTCAACAGTTTGGCTGCTCTTGGCGACATGGCACGACTCACTGGAGGTCGATGGCTCCCCGCTCCACCTCATGCAATACAAGTAGATGACGAGCATGCAGTCTTACTAGGTGGCGGGCCCCTGGAAGTGCTACCTAGCGCCATAACCTTGACAGCCAAAACTTTAGGGCGAGTTCGACTTGTGGAGCAGTCGGCATGTAAAGACTGGACAGATATATGGGAAGTAAAGGAATGGATAGGAGCGCCAGAGAAAGGACTTCAGACATGGGCAGAGCGGCTCATAGCTGAAGCAAAAGAGCAACTCACAGATACTCCAAATGACATAGGCGAAGCTCACGCTTACGTATGCACCAAATGGATCAGGCTGCCCGAACTACCTTCAGGAGAGAAGGAGTTTATCCTCTGTAGGACACGAAGCGGACAAGAAGCTTTTTCATACTTTATCGGTGAATTCATCAGAGGAAATCTTAAAAGACTACGCTCCATTTCATCCACTGATGCAAGACGCCTTCGCTTTTATTTGGATGTCAAAGCCACCCGTCCATATAGGGTAAAGGCAACCAAGTCACAAGGACTAACCACTCTTAGGCTGACCCGCCTCTTGCCAGATAGAGAAGCCAAAGTTCTTCTTCTCGGCTGGCAACTCCCCATGCCTGCAAGAGAGCGTCCCGGAGTAACACATCACGTATTCCCATGGATTTGCCCCCGTATAACAGGACACCGATCAACGCTTAAGTTGATGAAGCCGCCAGGCGTCGAAACTCTCGTGGAGAGCGGTATTTCAACGCACTATGCGGGTGAAACTCGTTGTAGTGCTCAATGGCAATCGCCAGATTCCGGTAGGCCGTGTGGGCATCCGGTTTCGGCATATGGCCGACGTAGTCCCGCTTCAGCGTCTTGACCATGCTTTCCGCCATGCCGTTACTCTGCGGGCTGCAGACGGGCGTGGTTAACGGCTTGAGGCCGATTTCTCGCGCAAACAGCCGCGTGTCGGCGGCAATATAACTCGAACCATTGTCGCTCAGCCATTCCACCTCGGGCGAGATGCCCAACTGAATGCCGCGTTTCTCAACAGCTTCCAACATGACATCTCGAACCATGTCGCCCGTGTAGCCCCCGGTCGAGGCTGTCCAACTGATGATTTCACGGTCGCAGCAGTCCTCCGCAAACACGACACGCAGCTTTTCGCCGTTATCGCAGCGAAATTCGAAGCCGTCAGAGCACCAGCGGCGATTACTGTCGGCAACAGCAACCCTACCATCATGGCGCCGCGGGGTGCCTGGTTGCTTGATCCGCCGCTGAAGCAGCAGACCATGCTGGCGCATGACGCGATAAACGCGCTTCACGTTGACCGGCGGCAAGTGACCGGCCTCTCGCTGCCGGCGAATCACCCCCCAAGTCCGGCGGTAGCCGTAGCTGGGCAGCGGCGAAATCGCGGCCCGAATTGCCTCGACCAGCTCACTATCGTCGGTCGAGCGACAGGAACGCCCATCCCGCCAATCGGCAGAACGCGACACACGGCGAATCACATTCGAACGCGCCAACCCCAGCGAGGTACAGACCGGTGCTACTGGTCTTCCCCCGGCAATAAGGGTGAGCGCGCAATCCACTTTTTTGCGCGGGCGATTTCCACGGCTTCTTTGAGGATTTCGTTCTCCATCGTCTTCTTGCCGAGGAGTCGCTGTAGTTCGCGTATTTGCTTGATGGCAGAAGCCAATTCAGAGGCGGGCACGACTTCTTCTCCCGCGGCAATCGCCGATAGGCTGCCTTCCTGATAAAGCTTGCGCCACTTGAACAGCTGATTGGGATTGAGCCCATGACGGCGGGCAACGAGGGAAACCGACTGGCCGGGCATGAAGCTCTCGGCAACGATGGCCTGCTTCTCCTCGATGCTCCAGCGGCGACGACGCTCGGGTCCGAGCACGTCTGTCTTGTTGTTGGTGTTAGTCATAAACATAGCCTTAAACCTATCCCTTATTCTAAGCGGGAATCGGTGTCCTATGTTTCAGGGGGCTCGTCCATCCCATCAGAATTGATGCCAGTCGTTCGAGAAGCACTCAAGGGTCTTGGAATAGTGTTGGACGAACGCATTGAAGCGATAAGAGGAAACAAATGAGTATGACATCAAAAGAGACAGAGCTTACAGGTGTTCACGAAACCGCGAAGAGCTTGGCGGAAAGTCTCAGACAGTACATTGAGGCCCAATACCACATTCGTAATGAGGGTCTAGTCAGAGAACGACACGCGCTTCTTCGAAAGGACACAACAATCGCTCAGGTTCCCTATGTGGAGGCGACCCCTGTATACAAGACAGGAGATACATACGCGAACCTACCAATTCCCAAGCCTGCAATCGATGCACTTACTCAACTTGCGGATATGGGGGTCGGCCTATACCCCAAACCATATGAACATCAGTCTCAAGCACTAACGAGCTTTTTGGGCCAAGAGGCTGCCGATTTGGTTGTCGCAACCGGTACTGGTTCAGGGAAGACCGAAAGCTTTCTTATGCCTGTCATCGGAAAACTAGCCATAGAGGGGGTAGAACGGCCAGAATCCGCAGCACGGCCGGGCTGTAGAGCAATGCTACTGTATCCGATGAATGCTCTGGTCAACGATCAACTTGCGCGCATAAGACGATTGCTCGGCAACAGTGAAGCCGCCAAGGTCCTCTCAAAAGGACGACTAAGACCCATTCATTTCGGTAGCTATACTGGGCGCACCCCCTATCCCGGACAAAGGTCCGCAAAGAGGGACGAACAGTTCATCAAACCGCTCTTTGAAGAATTCTACCGCAAAGTCGCAGAACGACCAGTCGTCAAAGGGGAATTGGAGCGCATCGGTCGTTGGCCAAGCAAAGATCTCGATGCATTTTACGGACTCGAGTCAGCTCAAACCAAGACCTATTCCTCGGGGAAAAAAATTGGCCAACAGCATATCGCGAACAACTGGCGCTATCGACTTAAAACACAGCCTGGTGATCGTGAATTAATGACTCGGCATGAAATGCAGCAGGAATGCCCGGAACTGCTCATCACAAACTATTCCATGCTCGAATACATGCTCATGCGCCCCATTGAACGAAGAATATTCGAGCAAACAAGGGATTGGCTCAAATCCGACTCTAGAAATGAATTTATCCTCGTTCTCGACGAAGCCCATATGTACAGGGGCGCAGGCGGCGCAGAGGTCGCCCTGCTTATTCGGCGTCTGTGTGCACGCCTGGAAATACCACGTGAACGCATGCGTTGCATTCTTACCAGCGCGAGCCTTGGCACCGTAGAGGACGGTGAGCGGTTTGCCCGCGACTTGACTGGATTATCGGAGACCTCTCATCGAGCGTTCAGAGTAATCCAAGGAACCCAAGAACCCCGCCCTGCAGCCCGCTCAGCCACGCGCGAAGAAGCCGAGGCGTTAGCTAACTTTGATCTGACGGCTTTTCAGGACGCTGCCAACGATTTGGAATCTGCACGCGAGGCATTGACGATTCTGGCGACGCGTTTGGGGTGGAATCCACTCCCCCCGGTTGACCACGATTCACTCCGGAACTGGCTGTTCGAGAACTTGACAGGCTTCGGACCACTAGAGGCACTGATCACGACGGTATCTGGTAAAGCAGTCAAACTCGACGCCCTAAGCGAGAAGCTATTCACAGGGAGTCATCCCGATACGGCAAGGCGAGCAACTGATACGTTACTCGCCTTGGGTAGTTATGCCCGTCGACACTCGGACGGCCGAGTCCTCATTCCAACTCGGTTACACCTCTTCCACAGAGGCCTGCCGGGTCTTTATGCCTGCGTGGATCCAGAATGCACAGAAAGGCTCAACTCCCACAGTGGTCCAACCATCTTAGGAAGGCTTCACACGAAGCCACTGGATCAGTGTGGCTGCACGTCAAAGGGGAGGGTCTACGAACTTTTAACTCATCGTGACTGCGGTGCTGCGTTCATCCGTGGATACGTAAATTTGGACATGAATTTCGTCTGGCATCAACCGAGCGGCCCTTTGTCGGAGGGTGAGACTATTGAACTCACCCCTATCGAGATTTTGGTTGAAGAAAACGTTCATCCGCGGAGCCGTCACAGGGATAAGTGGCTGCATATTTCTACAGGGAGTCTTTCTTCAGTATGCCCTGCAGACGCATCGGGCTATCGAAAGGTACGTGTTCCGGACATGGCTCCAGGTAAGGATGGAATTACCTTCGATAATTGCCCTGTCTGCATGCGTAAGACAAGAAAGACCAAGGAAGATCCCTCCAAAATTATGGATCATGTGACTAAAGGCGAGGCTCCATTCGCCACATTGGTCCGCACACAGATGGCTCGCCAGCCAGCCAGCCGCCCTGTTGACGTAAAGCATCCTAATGGTGGCCGAAAAGTGCTTATATTTTCAGACGGTCGCCAGAAAGCAGCCCGACTGGCACGCGACATTCCGCGGGACATTGAACTCGACGTGTTCCGACAAGCAATCGCAGTAGCATGCGCACGCCTGACTGAAATTGGTCTGGAACCGAAGCCGAACCAGAACCTCTATCTCGCTTTCTTATCCGTTCTTTCTGATCACGATCTCCCAATTTTCGATGGTCAGGATGCAAGCAAAATTTCGGCCGCCCGTATCGAATACGAACGGGATTGCGAAAGTGACCTGACACAGGCGTTGGGTGACGGATTCGTGCCGTTAGATCCTCCTGCAAGATACCGGATTGCACTGCTTAAGCTCCTGTGTGGCAATTATTATTCGCTTTCTGGAACCACGGTTGGCTTTGTAGAACCCACACAGCCAAAATTCAAGAGGTTACGTGTAGACCTTAAAGCTGCAGGGGTCATGCTTGATGAGAAAGAAGTCCGCGCCCTAGCGGTAGCTTGGATAGATTCGCTACTGGGGGACTTTGCATTTGATGAATCTATCGACCATACACTTCGACGCAAAGCTGCAGGCTATTTCAGGCCAGACGGGGGGGGAAAAGGTCTGTTTGATAGTGCACTCAGGGAGACATTGATCAACCTCCCAGACTGGGGAAAAAAAACAGTAGAAGCTATTGAAGCTGTATTTCGCAGCCAGTTAGCATCAGAAACGGAAGTTGGATGGTTCTTGTCTCCGAACTCTCTTCGCCTTAGGGTTGACCTGTCTCATATATGGGCCCAGTGCCCAGAGTGCACGGCCTTAATGCCGTTCGCCTTTAGAGAAAAAACTTGCCTTGCCTGCGGAAGTGAAGGAACGATACAGGTCGATCCCACAACAAGCGATTACGTGGTCGCCCGCAAGGGCTTCTGGCGCATGCCCGTACAAGAAGCACTAGTCCCAGAGGCTCGGATTTCAAATCTCAGCGTTGAAGAACACACCGCACAACTGTCCAATCGTGATCGCAGCAGTGTCCACGCAACCACCGAACTCTACGAATTAAGGTTTCAAGATGTGCTCATCGATGCCGCTGATAGGCCAATCGATATACTAAGTTGCACTACAACCATGGAGGTCGGCGTGGATATCGGCTCGCTAGTTGCGGTAGCGCTAAGAAACGTCCCTCCGCAAAGAGAGAACTATCAGCAACGGGCTGGGCGAGCGGGCCGACGAGGTGCTTCAGTTTCGACCGTAGTGACATACTCTCAAAACGGCCCTCACGATAGCCACTACTACCTGAACCCCGAGGAGATCGTTGCAGGACCACCACGTACACCTGAAGTGAAGGTGGACAATGAGAAGATCGCCCGGAGGCATGTACACGCCTACTTGATCCAGACCTTCTTCCATGAGCTCATGGAGCAAGGTGTTCACGGTTCTGGCGAAACAACGTCGAGACTTGAGAAATCATTAGGTTCCACTCGAGAATTTTTCCATGGGGCACAAACCACTGGGTTAAACCTCGAAAATTTCAAGAATTGGGTGGACCGCCGAGTCCTGATAGAAAATGGAGACCTCAGGACATCTGTCGTAGCTTGGCTTCCCTCGTCCCTTGACACTGCAGGCCGCCCCTTAGAGCAGTGGCTTACGGACGTTGCTCAAGTTTTTCTAGCTGATCTACTCCGTCTTGGAGCAGATGTCCCGGCGCCTGTTACCTCGAATGAAAATGAAGAGAGCGACGACCCTGAGATTAGTGAGAACGCAGGGCAAAAACTGGAACAGGAAGATCTTCTAGAGTTTCTTTTCTTCCATAGCTTTCTCCCTAGCTACGCGTTCCCCACCAGCCTCTGTAGCTTCCTGGTGGAAAAATACGAGAAAAACATCAAAGGCATTCGAGAGGTCCGCACAGTTCAGAGACCACAGCAGTCGATCTCACAAGCGTTGAGCGAATACGCACCAGGCAGGTTGATTGTCATCGATAAGAAAAAATATCGGTCTGGAGGGGTATTCGCAGATCTCCCCGCAGGTGAAGTCAATCGTGCCAGGCCTTTGTTTGCAAATCCCAAACGGCTTATCCACTGCGCGGCGTGCTCCTTTATCCGCAATCCCCATAATACTCAGGGGGGCGACAGCGTCTGCCCAGTCTGCGGAGGGAATTTGATCGAGGAAATCATGATCGAACCAGAGGTATTTGGTCCCGAGGACGCCAAAGAACTGCCTGACGACGACAACGAGCAGGAGATTACGTTTGCCACTATGGCCCAGTTTCCACAACCAGTTGATCCAGAAGTTTTCACGTTCAGATCTTGCGGACCGAACGCAAGTTTTACCCATGCGACTGACCGTAGGCTAGTCACCGTCAATCGAGGCAAAGATAGTAGCTCAGCAGGAGGATTCTTAGTCTGTGGAGAGTGTGGTGCGGCATCCGTTTATGACGAATACTCCCCCGGGAAGGGAGCGCACAAGCGTCCCTACAGGCACATCGGACCACCAGGGACTCCAGAACTATGTTCCGGTGCATTCAAACACGTGCTTCTGGGCCATGACTTCAGTACGGATCTACTGCTGCTAAGGCTGAGGATTGTAGCCCCGCTTGTGACCGATACCTCGAACGCAATTGCGCTGCGAATGCTGGAGGACGCACTTCATACAATCGCCGAAGCACTTCGACTCGCGGCGAGCCGGCACAAGCAGTTGGACCTTGACCCGGCAGAGTTCGGTTCAGGCTTCCGGATTGTCCCAGAGCTCCAAAACGAAGCCCGGATGTTGGACGTCTTTTTATACGACACACTCTCAGGCGGGGCGGGCTACGCCGAGGTCGCAGCCAGGAACCTACCTGAGATATTGGAAGCTACACTCGCATTGCTTGAAGAGTGTACGTGCGACACTTCTTGCACTGAATGCCTCAACCACTTCCACAACCAGCACATACAAGGGAGGCTGGACAGAAAGCTAGGGGCTGCACTTCTCCGTTATGCCGTGCATGGGCAAGAGCCACAATGCGCATCTCCAGAAGACCAAGCAACCACTTTGTCCCAACTGTGCTCTAGTCTGGAATTGGATGGCTTTCATTGCATTAAGAGTGAAGTGCCAGAGGCGCCAATTTTGGTCGAGAGTGGCGGACACCGAATCGCCTTGGGATCCTTTCCTGGACTCATCGGTAGGCCTGAATTCGTTCATAAGGTTAAAGATGCATCTCATGTGAATGGGAGTCTGGCTCTGAACGAATATTTACTCAGAGCGAACGTACCAGATGCTCACCAACAGATACGAGCTATGTTCCGCTAGGTAATCACATGAAGGGGCATGGACAAGCCATGCCCCAATGTTAGCTCGGCAAACAGAGGAACAAGCCGTGTCTCCTCCCGGAAATCGCAAGATGAGATCGTTCGGTTAGCTGGGAGGAGGGTGTGCCCGGATATTTGTGTAAAGCAGCCATTGTCCACTACTCGGATCAATGGCTCCTTCGGCCCAAAAACCGCCCCCCCCACCAAGATCCCCCCCATCGGCGCACTTGAAGAGTGCGCCCTACGGTGCTCTCCAGGACGGATGACCGCGCAAACTTGCGGATCTGTCATCGCATTCGCTAGGGTATGTGGCGCGGCAATGATGCCGTGAAAGAGGCGCGGGCCCGAAGGTGCTGACACACCGACGGACCCGCTAACCAAACCAACTCTCGTGAGGAGTCAGTATGGCTGCCAAGCATGGTAATTCACCCCTGTCCCACTTCACAAATCGCCGTTCTCATCCGTCGTCGTTCATGCCGCTGTTTGAGCTGGTTTCCGAGCTGTGCCCACCGCGTGAAGCGCTGTCCCAGCCGGGGCTATGCCGCCTGATCGTCGATGGCCGGCTTGACTGGTCACTGGCCAGGGTCAATGGCCAGAGCTGGCTGTATCTGCCGCAGGCGGTACCCATGCGGCAATTGGCGGGCTGCACGGTGTTGTTGGCGGAGTAGGACATTCAACTGGAGGCCGGGGGGTGTTAAGCCCCCCGGGGGGGTCGGTTTGGTTCATTGCTGCGGTGCATTGCTGCGGTGCATTGCATCGGTGCATTGCATCGGTGCATTGCATCGGTGCATTGCCTTCGGCGAATGCACCCTACGCGAATGTGCCCTACGCGAATGCGCCCTACGCGAATGCGCCCTACACATCGAAAAGCCGTATCCCCCGAAACGGGCTAGACAGCCTTTTTCTCATACCGGAAGATAGCTGACAGTCCAAATAAAACCATCAGGCCTGAGGCCTGGTGATGCCAAGGGGGGTACACATATGTCCAGAATGTTTATTCTGGTGTTGCTGGTCGGTAATTTGCTAGCCCAAGCGTCTTGGGCAGAGGAAACGGACAGCAGCTGGGTAACGATTACAGAATCGTCCAACACTGTATGGCAAGGCAAAAAACTCAGCGGCCACCTGACCAGAGTGGATGGCAAGAAAAACGCTGGTTATGTCTATGTTTATCAGGTCAAAGACAAGCAAAAAGACACCTATGAGTTCGGCCAGGTTGTCGTGTTGCTGGACACCTGCCGAAAAGGCTACGGCTATCTGTTTTACAACGACATGCAGGGCAAGTTCACCGGCAAGGACGAGTTTGTCCGCTATGGCAAGACCGTTGCCGATAATCTGGGCAGTATGGCCTGTACCAGCTGGGACAACAGCACCGGCAAGATTTCACACGCCGAGAATGGCGACAAGTGGCAGTTGGTGGTGACGGCCACCCAATCGCGCAATGAATACTCCATCCTGCCGGACACCGTCCGCAGGCGCACATTCGGTGGCAAACCCGCCATTGCTGCATTGCTCAGCCTGAAAGATGTACAGGCGGACACCACCACCTACAACGAGTACGTCATGGCGACGGCAGACTGTCAGCGTGGATACGGCACCATTCGTACACTCAACTTTGATGGCGCGGTCCGGGAACAATATGATGTCGCGCTGAATGGGTCCTCGGTCATCGCCGCCATTGCCGATACATTATGTAAAAAAATGTAGCGTAAGGGCGCACGTTTCAAGTGCGCCATTCCTTTGGCGCATTGTTGTGGTGCATTGCCACTCGGCGAATGTACCAATGCAATGCGGACGGCGCACTTGGAGAGTGCGCCCTACAGCCGAAGGACACATTCACGTAGGACACATTCACGTAGGATGCATTCGCCGAAGGCAATGCATCAATGCAATGCGCCAATGCAATGTGGACGGCGCACTTGAAGAGTGCGCCCTACGTAGGATGCATTCGCCGAATGGCAATGCATCAATGCATCGCGTAGGGTGCATTCGCCGAAGGCAATGCGCCAATGGTGCATTCGCGTAGGATGCATTCGCCGAAGGCAATGCATCAATGCAATGCATCAATGCAATGCGCCAATTCAATCCATCAATATTCGATGGCGCATCATGGCTCCCGGCGTGTGGTTCATGGGCTATAGAGTGTTACGCAATAAGGGAGTTCCATGACGCTTTGCATGCCCCGGTCATCGCCCACCGTCGCCGCTCCTGTCCCCACACAACCGTTCAATTCCCTATTCCGCCGTTCGGAACATTCTTCTTTTTTGTACATTATTTATCTCTAAACTTCGCTGCGTCAGAAGTCCACTCTGGACGATTACTGTCATCAGGGAGATAAGAAAATGTCGTCATCAAGCGAAGTTGTACGCGACAGTGGTGCGGTCAGCACCGCTGCTACCCCCGCCTGGAGTTCCCACGATACCAGTTGGGTTCTGGGTCTGTTTGCCACCGCCATCGGCGCTGGCACCTTGTTCCTGCCGATCAATGCCGGCCTGGGCGGTATCTGGCCCCTGCTGGTCATGGCCGTACTGGCCTTTCCGATGACCTATCTGGCTCACCGTGGCCTGATCCGTTTCATCCTGTCCTCGTCCAAGCCGGGCAGCGACATTACCGAAGTGGTCGGTGAGCATTTCGGCGCCACTGCCGGCAAGCTGATCACCCTGCTGTACTTCTTCACCATTCTGCCGATTCTGTTCCTCTACGGTGTCGGCCTGACCAATACGGTCGAAAGCTTCGTCACCCACCAACTGGCCATGGAAGCCCTGCCGCGCGCGCCGCTGGCCTTCGTGCTGACCGCCATGCTGATCGCCATCGTGGCCAGCAGCGAGCAAATGGTCGTGCGTGTGATGGGCTGGCTGGTTTATCCGTTCATCTTCGTGCTGCTGGGTCTGGCGCTGTATCTGACCAAGTCCTGGAACGGTGCCATCCTGCAAGGTGGCGTGCCGAGCGCCGGCAAGTTCAGCTACACCCTGTGGCTGAGCATCCCGGTTCTGGTGTTTGCCTTCAACCACTCGCCGGTGATCTCGCGCTTTGCCGTGGCTCAGCAAGAGCGTTATGGCAAGAACGGTGTGCGCAAGGCAGAACAGATTGAAAAGTACGCTGTCATGATGATGACTGCCGTGGTGCTGTTCTTCGTCTTCAGCTGCGTCTTCGCCCTGTCGCCGGCTGACCTGGCGGCTGCCAAGGCTCAGAACATCTCGATCCTGTCCTACCTGGGCAACAAGTTCCAAACCCCGATCATCGCGCTGGTGGCACCGGCCGTGGCCTTCATCGCCATGTCCAAGTCCTTCCTGGGTCACTATCTGGGCGCACGTGAAGGCCTGCATGGTCTGATCGCGCAACAAATCGGTACCGAGAAGGCTGAACGTCAGGCCAAGACCATCAACCGCGGCATCATGGCCTTCCTGTTCCTGTCGATCTGGGGTGTGGCCACGGTCAACCCGAGCATCCTGGACATGATCGACTCGCTGTGTGGCCCGATCATCGCCGCCATGCTGTTCATCATGCCGATGTACGCCATCCGCAAGGTGCCGGCAATGCGCAAGTATGCCAACCAGCCGGGTAACGTCCTGGTGGTATTCATCGGTGCGATCGCCATGTCGGCCATCCTCTACAAGCTGCTCGGTCTCTAAGCCTCCCATTCGCGCGTCATCCGGCCCCCGCACCCGTCCCGTCGGGGCCGGGGATCCGGCTGGCGCGCGAAACGCATAAGGAAATCACATCATGATCAGCATGTTCCATCTGTATAAAGTCGGGATCGGTCCTTCCAGCTCGCATACGCTTGGTCCGATGAATGCCGCTCGCCGCTTTGTCGATGATCTGCGCGCACGCGGCCTGCTCTCCAGGGCCACCTCCCTGCAGATCGACGTGTTCGGCTCGCTGGCACTGACCGGGCTGGGTCACAAGACCGACGTGGCGCTGTTGCTCGGCCTGATGGGCGAACTGCCCGACACCGTCGATGTCACCGCCATCCCGGTACTGATTCAGCAGGTTCGCAAGACCGAACGCATCCGCCTGGGGCATGATGGTCCGGTTGTCGAGTTCTCCAACAAGGCCATGACCTTCCACCGCTCCAACCTGCCGCGGCACGAGAACGGTCTGACCATCAAGGCGTTTGGCGGCGAGCAACTGCTGCTGGACAAGAACTATTACTCCATCGGTGGCGGCTTCGTCATCGAAGATGGCGACAGCGCGGCAGAAGAAGATGGCGCGCCGGTCGGCCCCTACCCTTACCGCACGGCCGCCGAGCTGCTGGCGCATTGCCAGAGCACCGGGCTGTCGCTGTCCGGTCTGGTGATGGAAAACGAGTTGCACCTGCACACTCAGGAAGAAATTCAGTCCTACTTCGACCATATCTGGCAAACCATGCAGCAGTGCATGGCGCGCGGGATGAAGGCCGAAGGCGTGCTGCCGGGCCCGTTCCGCGTACCGCGTCGCGCCTCGGCGCTGCATCGTCGTCTGACGGCGGCCGAATCGCTGTCGCGCGATCCGATGAGCATTGTCGACTGGGTCAATATGTTTGCCCTGGCGGTGGCGGAAGAGAATGCCGCCGGTGGCCGTGTGGTGACCGCGCCGACCAACGGGGCCTGCGGCATCGTGCCGGCGGTACTGGCTTACTACAATCAGTTCATCAGCCCGCTGGATGAAGAGCGTTGCATTCGTTTCTTCCTGTCTTCCGCCGCCATTGGCACCCTGTTCAAGACCAATGCCTCGATCTCCGGCGCCGAAGTGGGCTGCCAGGGGGAAATTGGTGTGGCTTGCTCGATGGCCGCGGCCGGTCTGGCCGAGCTGCTGGGCGGCTCGCCTGAGCAGGTATGCATTGCTGCTGAAATTGCCATGGAGCATAATTTGGGCCTGACCTGCGACCCGGTCGGCGGCCAGGTTCAGATTCCCTGCATCGAGCGCAATGCCATGGGCGCGGTCAAGGCCATCAATGCAGCACGCATGGCGCTGGCCCGTACCAGTGCGCCGATCGTTCCCCTCGACAAGGTCATCGAAGTCATGCTGGAAGTCGGCAAGGACATGAGCGCCAAGTATCGGGAAACGTCGTGTGGCGGTCTGGCGCTGAAGCTGGCGGCACCGGTGCACAACTGCTCGGCAGACAATGAGGCAGAATGCGTCTGCTGGGCGCCGTAAGCGCACCGCACCATTAAAGGAACACCAGCCGGCGAAGGGCGACGGCGAACGAAACAGGAAAAGGGGTCAGGATGGATTTGCACTCGGTCATCACGCTGTCGGTGATGTTGCTTCAACAGATGTGCGTCTACCTGGCCGTCGCCTACGCCCTGAGCCGGACCCGGCTGTTCATTCCCCTGACGCGTGCCACCATTCGCTGGCCGCACCGTCTGGCCTGTTATGTCATCTTTACCGCGTTCTGCATCATGGGAACGCTGCTCGGTTTTCCGGTGGTCAGCGGCAATGCCATCGCCAATACGCCCGCCATCGGCGCGGTGCTGGGCGGTCTGCTGGGCGGCCCGGTGGTCGGCCTGGCGGTCGGCATTACCGGTGGTATCCACCGTTACTTCCTCGGCGGCTCTTTCGGTCTGGCGGCCTCGCTCGACATCGTGATGCAAGGGCTGATCGGCGGCCTGACGCACCGTTATCTGATCCGTCGCGGCAAGACCCGTCTGCTGTTCAGTCCGCTGCTGGCCGGCGGGCTGACCTTTGTCACCATCCTGCTGGAAATGGGCATCGACCTGGCGCTGTCGCGGCCATTCGATCAGGCGCTGCATATTGTCTACCTGATTGTGCTGCCGGAGCTGATCGCCAACTCGGCCGGTGCCGCGGTGTTTGCCAAGATCCTGCTGGACCGGCGTGACAGCCTGGAGCAACACTCGCGCGCGTTCTCCGCCAAGGCGCTGGAAATCGCCGCCCATGTGGATGGGGTGCTGCGTGACGGCTTTGATCATGAGAACAGTATGCGCGTGGCGCGCATCATCTACGATCAGACCGGCGTCGGCGCGGTGGCGATCACCGACTGCAACAAAATCCTGGCCTTCATCGGGATCGGGGCCGATCATCATCTGCCCGGCACGCCGATTACCTCGCCGCATACCTTGCATGCCATCGCCAATAACGAAGTGTTGTTCGCCGATGGCAACGAAATTCCCTATCAGTGCTCGATCAGTCCGCACTGCAAGCTGGGCTCCTCGCTGGTGATTCCGCTGGTCGGCGAAGACAAGCAGGTGATCGGCACCATCAAGCTGTACGAGCCGAAAACCCGGATTTTCTCGACCATCAACCGCACGCTGGGCGAGGGGATTGCCAAGCTGTTGTCGAACCAGATTCTCGACGGGCGCTTCGAACGGCAGAAGAGCCTGCTGCTGCAATCGGAGCTCAAGCTGCTGCATGCGCAGGTCAACCCGCACTTTCTGTTCAACACGCTCAACACCATCATTGCCGTCACCCACGACGACGTCGACAAGGCGCGCGGGCTGTTGACCGACCTGGCGGTGTTTTTGCGCAAGAATCTCAAGCGCCCGACCGAGGATGTGCAGTTGTCGGATGAAATTGAACACATTGATGCCTATCTGCGCATCCAGCTGGCACGCTTTGCCGACCGGCTGTCGGTCGAGTTCGACCTGCCCGAGCCGCTGTTGCGGGTGCGCGTGCCGGCTTTTACCCTGCAGCCGCTGGTGGAAAATGCCATCAAGCATGGCACTTCGCAGATGATCCGTGCCGGGGTGATCCGCATCAGCGCCCGCCAGAATGAGCAGGGGGTGGAGCTGGTGGTGGAGGATAATGCCGGCTTGTACGATCCGGGCAGCAGCGGCGGCCTGGGCATGAATATCGTCGACCGGCGCATCAAGACCCGTTACGGCGAATCCTACGGCGTCACCATGAGCTGTGAACGCAATGTTGTCACCCGGGCCACGGTCCGGATTCCTCTGGAGGCAGCAAGCTAATGATCACCGCATTGATCGTCGATGACGAAGTCCATGCCCGGCAGGCGCTGCGGCGCTCGCTGGAGCCGGCCCGGGATATCCAGATTCTCGCCGAGTGCGGCAACGCGCTGGAGGCGCTGGCCCGCATTCATACCGACAAGCCGGACGTGGTGTTTCTGGATATTCAGATGCCGCAGGTCACCGGCCTGGAAATGCTCAGCATGCTGGACCCCAAACACATGCCGTTCATTGTGTTTCTCACCGCCTATGACGAATATGCCGTCAGTGCCTTCGAGAAGAATGCCTTCGACTATCTGCTCAAGCCGGTGACGGCAGATCGTCTGGCGCTGACGCTCGACCGGCTGCGGCACAGTCTGATCCACCAGGATTTCAGTGCCCTGCCCGAGGCCAAGCATCTGCGCCAGATTCCCTGTTTCAGCTTGCAGTCGATCGTGTTTCTGAAGATGGAAGAGGTGGAGTACATCGAGTCGCGCACCACCGGGGTCTATGTACGGGATACGCTGGGCAAGGAGCATCTCACCAGTCTGCGGCTGAATGTGCTGCAGCAACGCACGCCGCTGATGCGGTGTCACCGGCAGTATCTGATCAATGTCGATCAGGTGGAAAAACTGCAGTACCTCGAGAGCGGCCTGGCGGAATTCGTCACGCGCAGCGGTCGCGTCCTGCCGATCAGCCGCCGTCTGCTGCCCGACATCAAAGAGCAGCTCGGCATCGCCTGAGCGAGGCTGTTGCGCGGGCCAGGCAGGTTCACTCTATCGCGGTATGATATCGGTATTGGAAACCAGCTTCCCGATACCATGACACCCATCCTGCTCGACTTTCCTGATCACTTTGCAACCGAACGGCTGCTGGTCCGTGCCCCGCGGCCCGGCGATGGTGCCGCCCTGTTCGCCGCCGTCAGCGAAACGCTGCCGGACTTGCGCGCCTGGCCGGCCTCCCTGCCCTGGGCGCAGCACGAACCGTCACCGCAAGCTTCCGAGCAGTTTTGCCGCAACGGTCATGCGGCGTTTCTGGCGCGCAGCGACTTGCCGATGCTGATGTTTCTGCAGCAGGACCATCAGTTTGTGGGGTGTTGCGGGCTGCACCGCCTGGACTGGTCGGTGCCGAAAGCGGAAATCGGCTACTGGTGCCGCAAGCGCTTTCATCACCAGGGCCTAGTCAGCGAGGCCGTCACCGGGCTGGTGCAGTTTGCCTTTGAGCATCTCGCCATGCACCGGCTGGAGATCCAGTCCGATGCCGCCAATCAGGCCAGTCGTGCCGTGGCGGAACGCTGCCGGTTTGCACTGGAAGGCATCATGCGCCATGAGCGCAAGACACCGACAGGCGAACTGCGCGATACCTGCCTGTATGCCTTCATCCGCTAACCAACGACGAAAACAGCCGGGGTCAGGTCTTGTATTTTGCGTAGGACGGGGTCAGGTCTTGCGTAGGACGGGGTCAGGTCTTGTATTTTGCATCTTGATGCAAAATACAAGACCTGACCCCGTCTGTTGGCGCATCTTGATGCAAAATACAAGACCTGACCCCGTCTGTTGGCGGACCCCGTCTGTTGGCGCGTCTGTTGGCGTTTCAGCGGCCTTTGAGTTTTTGGTAGTCGGCCAGCACGCCTTCGGCCAGTTTGCCGGCCTGTTGCAGTGCCTCGGCCTGGGGCCAGCCCTCGAAGGTTTGCGTGGTATCCAGCGCCTGCAGGGTGCGCAATGCATGCTGGCAGACTTCGACGCAGCTGTTGAAATCCGTGGCGCTGATCACCCGGCCGTGTCGGATTTTGCGGTAGTGGATGGCGGTCATCGACAGATATTGCTGTGCCCGCTCCGGCAGGGTTTCCCCTTTGTCGCGCTGCAGCTGGAACAGGGTGTCCATCAGTGAGCGGCACGCCGTCTCGCTGCGCTGCCAGCGCTTGAGCGCTTCCTGCTGCACGGCCTTGTTGGGGGGGGGTGCTTTCTTGCCTGCCATAGATGCCACCGGGAATGGGTAAGACGCGATTCTACCTGTCGGCGGCCCGGCACACTACCGCCATCCTGCGCCCGCGCTTACTGCCGCATGCCGACGGCCAGGCGGTTGAAGGCATTCATCAGTGCCACGGCAAAGGTCAGATCGCTGATTTCCCGGGCGCTGAAGTGTGCCAGCAAGGGCTGGTAATCCTGATCGGCGGCCTGGCGGTCGGGCAGTGCGGTCAGCGATTCGGCCCACTGCAGGGCCACCCGCTCGCGCTCGCTGAAGCGGCTGCTGGCCTGCCAGCCGGCCAGGGCATCCAGTTTGGGCTGTGGGACTTCGCGCTGGCGCAGGGCCTTGCTGTGCATCTCCAGGCAGTAGCTGCAGCCGTTGATCTGCGAGATGCGCAGGTACACCAGCTCGATGAGCTCGGCGCCCAGCGGGCTGTTTTCCAGTGCGGCTTTGGTCTGGCGCAGCCCGGCAAATGCTTCGGGCGACAGGGTGTAGTAGGGTTGGCGCAAGGTCGACATATCAAACTCCTTTGATGACTGTGTGGGTTCGCAGCAGGTAATGGGTCAACCGCTGGAGGGTCGGCGCCAGCAGCAGCACCACGGTGAAGGCCGCCGGCCAGGCATGGACGAAGGCATGGCCCCAGCGCGCCAGATAATCGGCGCTCAGGCCGAGGTTGAGCCAGGTAACCCAGCCGCACATCAGTGCTGACATGCACAGCGACATCAGCAGCGAAAACAACAGGCGGACTTTCAAGGCATGGTTCATCGAGATCTCCTCTGCTGGAATGCCAGCCACCTTACCTCACCCACTTTTTTGCAAATAGCGCTAAAATTTCAATTTCTAATTGCAAAAATGAAATCATGCTGGACGATCTGGCCTTATTTATCCGCATTGTCGAGTGCGGCAGCCTGAACGCAGCGGCTCAGCGCCATGCCATGCCGCCCGCCACGCTGACTCGCCGACTGCAGAAGCTGGAACAGGCACTGGGCTGCCGGCTGCTGCATCGCAGTGCGCGGCGCCTGCTGCCGACGGAAGCAGGCTGGCAATACTACGAGCGTTGCCGTCCCTTGCTGGCCTCGTTGCAGCAGGCCACCAGCTCGCTGGATGCCGAGCTGAATCGTCCGGCCGGGGTGGTGCGGGTGCTGGCACCGGTGACGCTGGCGGGCGTGCTGTATCGCGAAGCCTGGGCGCGGTTTATGGCGCAGTACCCGGATATCCGGCTGGTGCTGCAGCTGGCCAATGAGCGTCAGGACTTGCTGGCGGAAGGGGCGGATCTGGCGCTGCGTGTGGGGGAGCAGGCGGACTCGCTGTATGGCCAGCGTCGGCTGGGCACGGGGCAAACGGTACTGGTGGCGGCTCCGGACTATCTGGCGCGCGCAGGCTGGCCGGACTCGCCGGCGGCGCTGGCGCAACATGATTTGCTGGTGGCCGAACCGATGCGGCGCTGGCGCCTGCAGGACACGGCGGGCGGTAACGCGACGGTGTTCCAGCCGCAGGATCCGGTCAGGCTGCGGGTCAACGATATGCAACTGGCGGTCGATCTGGCGGTGGCCGGCCAGGGCATTCTGTATTGTCCTTTGCGTGCCGCCGAAGCGGCGCTGGCCAGCGGCCGGCTGGTGAATCCGCTGCCCGGCTGGCAGGGCGAGGCTTTGCCGGTGTATGCGCTTTGGCCGCCACAGCGTGCTTTGCCGGCGCGGGTCCGGGTCTTGCTGGATTTCCTGCTCGACTGGACGGCAGGTGCCACACCGCGCGGCGCACAATGAACTATGCTGGCAGTCCGGGCCAGACCACTTGAAGGGCATGTCATGGATACCAGTCATCATCACCTGTCGGCGTTGTTCGACGAGCTGGGCCTGCCGGCCGAGCCGGAGGCCATTCGCCGTTTCATTGCCAGCCACCCGCTGGCGGCGGATCAGAAGATCTATCAGGCCGACTTCTGGAATGAGGCGCAGCGTGATTTTCTGCAAAGTGCGCTGGAGGAGGATGCCGACTGGTCGGATGCGGTCGAGCAGTTGACCGTGATGTTGAGCCGTTAAGCGCCGTTAAAATTCGCCAAACCGTCTTATAATTGTCATAACAGTCTGCCGCGGTGTCATGACATCTGCCGCAGCGATAAAAACAGCATCACCGGGGGCGGTCATGACGACGGAAGAACAACACCACACAGCGGGTGATCTGTGGGGGGGGCTGGCGGCCATGCTGGTGGCGCTCCCCTCGGCGATTGCCTTTGGCGTCACCATCTTTGCCCCGCTCGGCGGGGACTATGCGGCTCACGGCGCGCTGGCCGGCATCCTTGGCGCCACCAGTCTCGGGCTGGTCGCCGCGACCTTTGGCGGGACGGACCGCCTGATCACCGCGCCCTGCGCGCCGGCGGCGGCGGTCATGTCGGCCCTGTCGATCTCCCTGATGCAGCAATCCACTTCCCCGGCCAGCATCATGCTGCTGCTGATGCTGATCGCGCTGCTCGCCGGTGCCATTCAGGTCATGCTCGGTCTGGCGGGGATCGGCCGTCTGATCCGTTTTATTCCCTATCCGGTGGTGAGCGGCTATCTCAGCGGGGTGGGTCTGACCATCATTTTCGGCCAGTTGCCCGCCCTGCTCGGCACGCCCAAGGGCATGAGCCTGTTCAGGGCCTTGCAGCAGCCGCTGCTGTGGCACTGGCAAAGCCTGCTGGTCGGTCTGGCGGTGGTGGCGACCATGTTGCTGGCGCCACGGGTGGTGCGCATTGTGCCGGCGGCGATTCTGGCCATGCTGACCGGCATCGCGGTGTATCTGCTGCTGGGTCTGGCGGACCCTGGTCTGTGGCAATCGCATGGCAATCCCTACATCATCGGTCCGCTGGTGGGCGGTCATGGCGAACTGGCCGAGATGCTGCAACAGAATCTGCAGGCGCTGCAGCAGGGTGACCCGGCCATGCTGGCCCAGGTGATCATTCCGGCACTGACGCTGGCCGCGCTGCTCTCCATCGACACCCTGAAAACCTGTGTGGTGCTGGATACCCTGACCTACTCGCACCACAATCCGAACCGTGAGCTGGTGGCCCAGGGGCTGGCCAATGTGGCCTCGGCGGTGATGGGCGGCATCCCCGGTGCGGGGCAGATGGGGGCCTCGATGGTCAATCTGTCCAGTGGCGCCCGCACGCGCCGTTCCGGTCTGCTGGCCGGCGGCTTTGCGCTGCTGGCCTTGCTGCTGTTGTCGCCGCTGGTGGCCTGGGTACCGCTGGCGGCGCTGGCGGGGATTTTGCTGGTGGTCGGGGCGCGCATGATTGATGTGCGCAGTCTGGCGTTCTTCCGCAGCAAGGCCACGCGCTTTGACTTTCTGGTCATCATTGCCGTGGTGGTGACCGCGCTGAGTGTCAGTCTGATTGCGGCGTCGGGGGTAGGCATCCTGCTGGCGATGATGCTGTATCTGCGCGAGCAGATGCGCAGCACGGTGCTGCGCCGCAAGATCGAAGGCGGCGGCGCCTTCTCGCGGGTGATGCGCCACGAACAGGAGCTGGCCATCCTGATCCGCGAAGGCAGCAAGACGGTGATCGTCGAGCTGCAGGGCAGTCTGTTTTTCGGCACCGCGCACCAGCTTTATCTGGCGCTGGAGCCGGAAATCGGTCCGCGCACTTATGTGATTCTCAATCTGCGCCGGGTGCAGTCGATCGACCTGACGGCCACGCATGTCCTCGAGCAGATCAAGGACCGGCTGGAGGCGGTCGGGGCCTGGCTGATTTTTTCGGAAATCCCGCACGGGCTGCCCAGTGGCTTGAAGATGAAGCGCTATCTGCGGCAGGTGGGCCTGCTGCAGGACAGCCCGAAGGCGCTGGCTTTCCGTCAGCTGGATGAGGCGCTGGAGTGGGTGGAGGGGCAAATGCTGCGCGAAGCGGCCTGTCTGGTGCGCGAGGAGGCGGAACCGCTCAGCCTTGACGCGCTGGAGCAGGTCTTGTGCTGGAAGCCCGGCTCACTGACCCGGCTGGCCGATCTGATGGAAACGCACCATGCGGCCGCCGGGGAAAAGGTGTTTGCGCTCGGTACCGAGGGCGGCGATTTGCTGTTCATCCGCCGCGGCACGGTGCGGGTCAGTCTGCCGTTGCGCAAGAAGGAGGCCTGGCATATCGGCACTTTCGGTCGCGGCGACTTTATCGGCGAGATGGGCTTTCTCGACAGTGTGCGCCGTACAGCCGAAGCCGTCGCCATGACCGACACTGACTATTACCTGCTGTCGCGTCAGCGCTTTGACCAGTTTGCGGCCACCCAGCCGGATGGCTGTGCCGCCATCTTCGAAGGGATTGCGCTGGTGCTGGCCATGCGCATGCGCATGATGAACAAGGAGCTGCGCGTGCTGCGCGACTAGGGCCTATGGCTTGAGCAGCAACTGGCGCCACTCGGCCGGGCTGTGGCTGACGTTGTACTGCATCCAGCGGCTGGCGATGCCGATGTTGAAGCCGTAGCGCAGCGCAATCACCAGTCCGGCACGATCGGTCGCGGCCATTTGCGGCAGCGCCGCGCGCGCCACCTGATTGGCCATGGTCTGCGTCAGCCGGGCGCGCTGATCGACCTGGGCCGAGACCTGCAGGAAGACTGTCGGTGGCGCCCCCTCAGGCGAGGTGCCGCCCTTCTGTGCCTCCTGCACGCCGATGGCCCTCACGCCGGGCACCGCCTGCACGGCATTCGCCACCCGGGTCAGCTCTCCATAGACCGGTGCATTGAGCCAGTGCGCCAGCATGGGCGGCAAGGCGGCGGCCAGGGCCAGCATGGACAGCCCGGCATAGGCATGACCTCGCCAGAAGACAGGGTTCGGCAAGTCTCCCGGCTGTTTGCGCAGCACCAGCGTGCGGCACAGTACATCGGGCAGCCACTGTCCCTGCCGGCGGTTGAAGATCATCATGTACAGGCAGGCCAGCCCGACCCCCAGGCTCAATGCCGCTTGCAGCATGGACAAGCCCATCTGGCCGTCGCCCGGCCCCTGGCTGAGGGCGTTGATTTCCAGCGGCAGCGCAATCACCAGGTAGCGCAAGGCGCTGCGTACGGGGCTGATCCGTTGCCCCGCCTGGTGGTAGAGCACGATGCCCAGCAGCCGTTTGCCCAGTGTCTGGCCGCCGCCCAGACGACTGTCGAGTACGCCGAAATACAGCACACTCAGCACCAGTCCGATCAGACGTCCCCAGCCACCGAGGCTCGCCAGCTGGTCAAAGGCCACCAGGCCGCAAAGCTGGCCCACGGTGCCCAGCAGCAACAGATCGATCGCAAAGGCCGCCAGGCGGCGCCAGAATCCAGCATGGGTCATCAACGGCTTCCTGTCTGAGGCGCGTCCGGTTGGCTGCCGGCACGCAATGATAAAAGCATGAAAAATAATTGGCGATTATAGCCTGCTCATGATCGGCGGGCATCCGTTCATCCGGTGTCAGCACCGGTCATCGTGCAGTACGGCAGTTCATCGCCTGGTCCTGTGCTCGCAACCTGCCGGTCGGCATGCTGGGCGCCATCGAACTCGACAAGGCGCCTGACATGCTTCTGATCATTCTGCAGCACACCCCGATCTGGGTGTTTCTGTTGCTGGCTTACCTGCTGTATGCCGGTTATCTGCAAACCCGGCCGCGCGAAGTGCCGCTGGCGCGCGTGCTGATCCTGCCGCTGGTGATGCTGGGGCTGTCGCTGGGCGGGCTGGCCAGTGCCTTTGGCTCGGCGCTGGCTTTTGCCTGCTGGGGCGGTGGTCTGGTGATCGGCCTGAGTCTGTGGCAACGCCGGGGGGGCGTATCGACCGCACGCTATCTGCCGCAGCAACGCCGCTTCTGGCTGCCGGGCAGCCGCTGGCCCATGCTGGTCATGCTGCTGATCTTCTGCAGCAAGTATGCGGTGGCGATCAGCCTGGCGCGCAGCCCGGCGCTGGCGCAGCAACGCGATTTCGTCATGACCATTGCCTTGCTGTACGGGCTGTTCAGCAGCTATTTCGCGGCGCGCCTGCTGCTTTTGCTCAGGCTGACGGTGCCAGCCAGGCCGACTTGAAATCGAACCAGCCCAGGCTGTTGAGCCGCACCCCCTGCATCTGGTGGCTGCCCTGCAGGCGGAACCAGTGATGAAACAGCGGCAACAGCCAGCCGCTTTGCACCACTTCGGCGGCCAGCGCCTGGGCCGTGACTTCACCGCGGCGCCAGGCGGAATGCCAGCTGGCCAGTGGCAGCGTGCCGGCGGCCTCCAGGCCATGGCGCAGCAGCGGCGTGCCGAGCAACCAGGCGGCGACGGCGTATTCCGGATTGCCGGCAAAATTGATGGAGCCCAGCCAGAGGTCAAACTCGCCCTCGCCCTGGTCCCAGGCGTCGTAGGGCAGGCAATGGCATTCGAGTTGCACGCCCTGTGCGGCCAGTCGTTGCTGCATCAGGTCGGCCACGATCGGGTAATCCGGCTGTTCGGCGTGGTAAGCCAGGCGCAGGGTCAGCGTGGGCTGCGGGGGCGTGGCTGTCTGCGCCATCTGGCCATGAAACCATTGCGGCAGCAGACCGGCGGCCGGGGTCCAGTAGCGGCGCACTTCGGGCGTCAGGCCGGCGATCAGGCCCAGCGGGGTCAGTTCCTGGCTCAGCCATTGCCGCAGCGGTGCCGAGTGCATGCGCGCCGAGCGGCCGTCAAACAACAGGAAGTGGCAGCCCTGCTCGCACACCATCTCGTCACGCGCCTGGCTGGCATCGCCGGCCTTGACCTGGACCTTCAGTTCGCAGGAAGAGCGCCGCTCATGCAGGGCCGAGCCATCGATCAGATCCGGCACGATCAGGATATCCACCTCGTCCAGCAGGGCCCGGTAGCCAAAATAGTCGTCGAAGGCCTGCAGCTTGAGCTGGTAGTTGTCATTGATCTGCACGCGGTAGGGGCCGGTGCCCACCGGCAGGCGCGCGAAGTCGGGCCGGGTCGACGCCTCGGGCGGGACGATCATGGCGCTGGCATCGGCCAGCAGCCAGGGCAGCCAGCCATCCGGTTCGTGCAGCTCGATGGCCAGGCAGCGCGGCGACAGGATGCGCACTGCCCGCCAGTGGCGAAACAGCGGTTGTGTCATCAGGCGCTGCAGGGCGGCCACGACTTGTCCGATCTCCAGCCGCGAGCCGTCATGCCACTGTACCGAGGGGCGTAGATGAAAGTGCCATTCAAGCGGAGTATGGGCATACCAGTGGTGCGCCAGATCCGCCTCGATTTCCCCTTTTTCCTCATTTAGTCGGGTCAGGCCGCTGAACAGCTGGCCGGCCAGATGGCGCTCGGTTCGCCGCAGCGGGGTTCCGGGCAAGAGGTGATGCAGCGGCCGGTAGTAGGGCACGGTCAGGACCTGGCGCCCCTGCTCCCAGCGCTGCCCCAGTCGCGACAGCAACAGCGAGGACAGCGCATCGCGATCTTCCAGCAGATCGACGGCTTGTTCCAGGCGTCCCTGCGCCAGCAATTGGCCGGCGCGCTCGCGCTGCAGCTGGTCCGGGGTATGGCAGAACACCAGCTGCGAACGGCCGCCGCGGCCGGCTCGCGACTGCCACTCGATCCAGCCCTGTGCCTGCATCAGCGCCAGCAGGTTGCGCATATGGCGCCGGGTGCAATGCAGGGTATCGGCCAGTTGCTGCAAGGTGGTCTGTACGGTTTGCCCGCCATGGGCCTGGTACAGACGCTGATACTGCTGGCTCAGCCGTGCGGATAGCATAAAGAGGAAATCCCTTTCTCATATCTCAGCAATTTTTCTTACCCCTTTTCAGCGCCAAAATAGCGCATCCCCCTTTGCGGAGTCCAGTATGCAAAAGCAAATCCTGCTCGGCTATCATGCCGAATACCTGAAACGCCATCTGCCGCGTTTCGGGATCCAACCCGAGGTCGCCATGGCGTTGCTGACCGATTTGATCCAGGGTCCGGCGCAGCGCAAGGGCGCCCCCCTCAACCCGTGCACACGAAAGCCATCATCCGATGCAAAGGCAAACTGATTTTTCCCTGTGGGCGAATGCCCTGCTGTTTGACATGGACGGCACGCTGGTCGATTCCAGCGCGGTCGTGGAAAAGGTCTGGCATGGCTTTGCCGCCCGCCACGGGCTGGATGCCGCCGCGGTCATGGCGCGTATTCCCGGCCGCAAGGCGGAGGAAAGTGTGGCCCTGCTGGCGCCTCCCGGGGTGGATGTCGCGGCCGAGGCGGCACGGCTGACGGCGGAAGAAGTGGCCGATACCGAGGGCATTGTCGCCTTGCCGGGCGCCGCACGCCTGCTGGCCGCGCTGCCGGATCATGCCTGGGCGCTGGTCACCTCGGCGCCCAGGGTGCTGGCCGAAGCCCGCATGCGGGCCGCCGGGCTGCCGCTGCCGGCGGTGATGATTTGCGGCGAGGAGGTGGAACGCGGCAAGCCGGACCCTGAGGGTTATCTGAAGGCGGCGCAGAGGCTCAAGGTGGCCCCCGCTGACTGTGTGGTGTTCGAAGACGCGCCGGCGGGTCTGCAGGCGGGTCTGGCTGCCGGCATGCAGGTGGTGGCGCTGGCCGGCACCTTGCCGTCCGCACAGCTGGCCGACTTCTGCTGGCTCACCGATTACCGCGATCTGCAGCTGCAACAGCAAAACGGCCGCTTCTGCCTGAGCAGAACGCGGCCGCTGGTGCAGGTGGAGCCGGTCATGGCGACACGTCTTCGCCAAAGTACTTGAGCGACAGACGCCTGTAGGTGCCATCGGCTCGAATCTGGCCCAGTGCCTGATTGATGGCACTGACCAGCGCCGGATTGCCCTTGCGCAGCACCACGCCGGCCGATTCGGCGTTGGCCTCGTAGGCGGCGACTTTCAGCGGGGCATTCGGCTGATGCTTCTTGAAGTCAAAGAAGGACAGACTGTCATTGATGGTCGCATCCGCTCGTCCGGACAATAGCAACTCGACGCTCTCGTTAAATCCCTGCACCGGGATCACCTCGGCGCCGTTGGCCTGGGCCAGGCGGGCAAAGTTGCTGGTCAGTGAATTGGGTGATTTCTTGCCTTTCAGGTCGGCAAAGGACTTGATGCTGTGGTTGTCGCTGCGCACGATCAGTGCCGCCTTGGAGACGATATAGGGCGCGGAGAAATCGTATTTGGTCTGGCGCGCTGGCGTGATCGACACCTCATTGATGACCACGTCGTAACGGGCCACATCCAGCCCGGCAATCAGCCCGTCCCATTTGCCTTCGACAAACTGCGGCTTGACGCCGAGTTTCTGCGCCAGCGCTTCGGCCAGTTCGACATCAAAGCCAACCAGCTTGCCGCTGGCGTCATGAAAGGTGAAGGGGGGGTACGAACCTTCCGTGCCGATTTTCAGTACGCCGGCGGCCTTGATCTGGGCCAGGGCATCGGCGGCGTGGGCACTGGCGGCCAGCAGGGGCAGAACCAGCAACAATAAACGGGGCGCAAATCGATTCATACAGCACTCCTGAGGTCTTCGTGAATAACGTCCCCCGTCAGCGGGGGTGATCAGGGATGAATGTAACAGCCGCGCTTTATTCTGATTAATAACTTAATTTCCGGCTGTCATTACTAAAATATATATATCACCCCTGTCGCACATCGTCCTGAGCCTGCTGCGGGCTGTTACACTCACCAGTCTGACATTGTTATTCATTCATCATGATCATTACACCTGCGACCAGTAGCGACTGGCCGGCGCTGGAGCAGCTCTTCCTGCACACCCGTCTGGCCACTTTTTACTGGCAAACCCCGGCACAGCTGAAGGCCGACAATTTGCGCCAGCAGAGCGAGGGCGAAGCCATCTGGCTGGCGCGCGACGCGACCGGGCAGTTGTGTGGTTTCATCAGCGTGTGGCAGCCCGATCACTTCATCCACCACCTTTATGTCGCCCCCGGCCATCAGGGCCAGGGCATTGGCCGCCTGCTGCTGCAGTCGTTGCCTGACTGGGGCCGCCAGCGTTACACCCTGAAGTGTCTGCAGCAGAACCTGGCCGCCAGGGCTTTTTATGATCGGCAGGGGTTTGTCCAGCTGGCGCGGGGCGAGGGCCCGGACGGCGCTTATTGCCTGCTGGCGCATGAGGGACGAGGCAGCATGATGTATGACCGCAAGACCGCCGACACAATGGACATCTCGCCCGCCACGTCCGCCGAACGCTCGGCGGTGCAAGCGTTTTACACCCTGGTCGGCTACAACGGCAGCTTGCGTGAGACGGACCTGATCATGGTGGCACGCCTGCATGGACAGCTGGTCGGTGCCGTTCGCCTGTGCCTGGAGCAGCAGACCATGGTGCTGCGCGGCATGCAGATTCATCCCTTGCATCAGCAACAAGGCATCGGTGCGCGCTTGTTAGGTGCCTGCATCCCGCACCTGCAGCTGGCGACTGCCTACTGCCTGCCCTATGCCCACCTGCGCAACTTCTATGGCCATGCCGGCTTCGAAACCGTGTCCGCCAGCGAGCTGCCACCATTCCTCGCCGAGCGACTCACCGACTGCCTGGCACAGGGAGAACCCCTGATTGCCATGCGCCGCCACCCCAGCACCCACCGTTGATGGCGCAATGAAAGATTGCGCCCTACAACATCCACGTAGGGCGCATCCACGTAGGATGCATTCGCGTAGGATGCATTCGCGTAGGGTGCATTCGCCGAAGGCAATGCGCCAATGCAATGCATCAATGCAATGCCACAACCGTTGAGGCGCAATTAAAGATTGCGCCCTACCGCCACAGGACACATTCGCGTAGGGTGCATTCGCCGAATGCAATGCCCCAATGCAACGCCCCCATGCCCCCCACCAACGGTTGACATGAACCTCACCGGCTGCCGAGATGAGGCCGCGGGTGTTCGTACCAGTCTCTGGAGCCATTCACGACCCGCACGACCAGCAACATCACCGGCACCTCGATCAGCACGCCGACCACGGTGGCCAGTGCCGCGCCAGACTCGAAGCCGAACAGGCTGATGGCCGTGGCCACGGCCAGCTCGAAGAAATTCGACGCCCCGATCAGCGCGGACGGCGCGGCAATCGCATGCTTTTCACCCAATTGCCGGTTCAGCCAGTAGGCCAGCGCGGCATTGAAAAACACCTGAATCAGGATGGGCACCGCCAGCAAGGCGATCACCAGCGGCTGGCGCAGGATGGCTTGCCCCTGAAAGGCAAACAGCAGCACCAGGGTGGCCAGCAGCGCCGATATCGACCAGGGTGCGATGCGGGCCAGGGTGGCATCGAACACCGCCTGTCCTCTGGCCAGCAGGGCTCGACGCCAGAGTTGGGCCAGGGTGACGGGCAAGACGATGTAGAGCAGCACCGAGGTGAGCAAGGTGCCCCATGGCACGCTGATCGAGGATATCCCCAGCAGCAGGGCGACAATCGGCGCAAAGGCAAACACCATGATGGTGTCGTTGATGGCGACCTGCGACAGGGTGAACAGCGGGTCGCCGCCGGCCAGGCGGCTCCAGACGAAGACCATGGCCGTGCAGGGCGCGGCCGCCAGCAGTATCAGGCCGGCAATATAGCTGTCGAGCTGCCCCGCCGGCAGCCAGGGCGCGAATAGCTGACGCACGAACAGCCAGCCGAGCAGGGCCATGGAAAAGGGCTTGATCAGCCAGTTGACCAGCAGGGTCACGCCAATGCCGCGCACGTGGTGCCGGATTTCATGCAGGGCGGCAAAGTCCACCTTGAGCAGCATCGGAATGATCATCACCCAGATCAGCAGCCCAACAGGCAGATTGACGCGGGCAAACTCGATGGCACCGATGGCATGAAACAGGCCCGGCGCCCACTGGCCGGCCGCGATGCCGGCCAGAATGCAGAGGACAACCCACACGCTCAGATAGCGTTCGAAGCGATTCATGGCCATGGCCGGACGAAGGGGCTGCGCCATCATGCCTGCTCCAGTCCGAGCGCGGCGCACACTGCCGGCACCAGGCGGGCGCGAATGTCGTCGCGCACCGCCAGGAATTGCTGCAAAGGCTCGCCATGCGGGTCATGAAAACCGACATGCAGCTGTTTGACCCGGCGCGGAAACACCGGGCAGCTTTCCCGGGCGTGATCACACACCGTCACCACCAGATCAATCTGCCGGTCCAGCCAGGTATCGACCGATTTGGGCCGCAAGCCCTCGCAGGGCAATCCGGCCATGCGCAGGGCGGTCAGTGCCCCCTCGGCCACTTGCGCCTGGGGCTGGGTGCCCGCCGAGATGGCCTGTACCCGCCCCGCCAGGTCATGGTTCAGAATGGCTTCGCCCATCTGGGAACGGCAGGCATTGCCGGTGCACAGCACCAGCACGGTCGGAAGGTCAGACATTTTGCATGGTCTCCGGTCGGTCGGCTGGCGTGCAGCAGGCTGTTGTCGTCAGACAGGGCGAGCCCTGACAGCAGTTCTGCGTCAGAAAGGCGATCAGTCCATCGACCGATTCATAGTTGGCTGAGTAGTGAATGAAACGGCTGGCGCGCTGACCACGGATCAGGCCAACCCGGCTGAGATGCGCCAGGTGGAAGGACAGCGTGGCCGGCGCCATGGCCAATTGGGCGGCAATGGCACTGGCGTGCAGACCTTGTGGTCCCGCTTCGACCAGCAGGCGAAAGACCGCCAGGCGTGAGGCATGCCCGAGGGCTGCCAGCAATTCGACCGCATTTTCTATTTCCATATTTCCATTATTATCGAATCATCAGCAAAAGCCAACCCTTGTGTCTGGTGCGCACAGGCACAGCTTGCGCCGATTTGTTAGCATGGCGTTTTCTCTTCAAGCCAACCCATCGTGTCCTCCTCTCTGCGCCGACTTGATACGGCCACCCTGTCCGCCCTGCTGCTGATCCTGTTCAATCCGCTGGGGGTCGATCTGTATCTGCCGGCGCTGCCTGCCATTGAACAATCGCTGGGGGGCCATGCCTCGGTCAGCATCAGTGTGTTTGTGTTCAGTCTCGGGCTGGGGCAATTGCTGTTCGGCCCGCTGGCCGACCGGATTGGCAGGCGGCCGGTGGCTTTGTCCGGCCTGCTGCTTTATGCCCTCAGCGCCCTGTTGGCCAGTCACAGTCAGCAGCTGGGCAGTTTTCTGCTGCTGCGGCTGACGCAGGGGCTGGGCGCCAGTGCCAGTGCGGTGTGCGCCTTTGCCGTAATCCGCGACTGCTTCGATGGTGATGCCGCCGCTCGCCGTTACAACCTGCTCAATGGCACGCTGAACATTGTCCCGGCGCTGGCGCCGGCGCTCGGTGGCTGGCTGACGCAGGGCTGGGGCTGGCCGCTCTGCTTTGAACTGCTGGCCGGCGCGGCCTTGCTGGCCTCGCTGTGGCTGGGCTGGCGTATGCCGGAAACGCGCGTCATCCGGGTTGCGCATGCTCGCCCGCTGCCGCTGGCTCGGGTACTGACCCACCCGGCCATGCTGCGTTATGGCTTCTGCTGCTGCGCGGCACTGGGGCTGATCATCAGCTATGTCACGCTGGCGCCGGCGGTGCTGATTGCCCGCGGCGGGCTGTCCGGCGCGGCGTTTGGCCTGCTGTTCGGGGCCAATGCCCTGCTGATCATGGCGGCCAGCTTCATCAGCCTGCGTACCATCGGCCGCTTCAAGCTGCGTCATGTCTTGCGCTTCGGGCTGTTGTTGATGTTGCTGGCCGGCCTGTTGATGTGGCTGTTGGCCGCCCGGCAGGGCGCGTGGCACTACATGCTGCCGGTGGGCGTGCTGGGGATCGGGTTCGCCTGCACGCTGGGTCCGGCCAGCAGTCTGGCCATGGCACCGTTCGGCGAGATGGCCGGGCGCGCCGCCGCGGTGGTGGGCTGTGCACAGATGCTGTTTGCCTCGCTGCTGTCGGCGACGCTGGCGGCCCTGCCCTGGCCGGCTGAATGGGCGCTGGGCGGTGGCATCATTGTGCTCAGTGGGGTCGGCTTGCTGCTGTTGCGGGATCGTCAGGGCGACTGAGTCGGTGCCAGCGGCGTCAGCCGGCGCAGGCGCCAGGCCAGCGCCAGCGCCAGTAGCTGCAACAGCGCGAGCAGCAGGATGACACCCGGCCAGCCGCGTGCCCCGAAGGCCAGACCGGAGACCGATCCGATGATACTGCCGCCCAGATAGTAACAAGCCAGATACAGTGCCGAAGCCAGTGCGCGCCCCTGGCGGGCGCGCAGGCCGACCCAGCTGCTGGCCACCGAGTGGCCGGCAAAGAAGCCGATGGTGCAGAGTGTCAGTCCGGCGATGATGAGCCACAGGCTGTCGGCCAGTGTCAGGCCGAGGCCGGCCAGGACGACGCACTGGGTCAGCCACAGCACATTGCGTCGCCCGACCCGATCGGACAGGCGCCCGGCCCAGGCCGACGACACGGAGCCGACCATGTACAGGCTGAACACCAGCCCGATGGTGCCGGGACTCAGCAGATAGGGGGCCGCTGCCAGGCGGAAGCCGAGATAGTTGTAGACACTGACGAAGCAGCCCATCAGGGCAAACGAGGTCAGAAACAGCCATGGCAGCCCGGCATCGGCCAGATGCGCGCGTGCGGCCTGTGCCATGTCGCCCAGTCGCGTGCGTTGCGGCCGGAAATGCCGCGATGGCGCCAGGTTGTGCCAGAACACCCAGGCACTGCCGGCGCCCAGCAAACCGATCAGCAGCAGTGCCACGCGCCAGCTGAAGTGCTCCACCACCAGCGACGACAGAAAGCGACCGCTCATCCCGCCCAGGGCATTGCCGCCCACATACAGCCCCATCACCCGACCGAGCGAGGCAGGCTCCATTTCTTCTGCCAGATAGGCCATGGCGGTGGCCGGCAGGCCGGACAGGGCCAGTCCGACCAGTGCGCGAAGCAGCAGCAGCTGGCCAAAGCCGGTGGTCAGTGCGCAAGCCAGGGTCAGCAGGGCGGCCAGTGCCAGCGCCGCGCCCATGAGCGGCTTGCGGCCGACCCGATCGGCCAGCCAGCTGGCCGGCAGCAGGCCGAAGGCCAGGCTGGCGGTCGAGGCGGACAACACGCCGCTGGCGCTGGCCGCACTGATCCCGAAGGCCTGGCTGAACTGCGGCATCAGGGGCTGCAGGCAGTAGAGCATGGCAAAGGTGGCGAAGCCGCCGGCAAACATGCCGCGTGCCGTGCGCCAGAAGGCGGGGGTGCCGGCGACCAGACGGGCGGGTTCGGTGCTGCGGGGCAAGGACATGACGGAATCCGTCGAAGAGGTCTGTCGATTGTAAGCGACTTTGCGCTTTCTGGTGACGCTCGTGGTCCAGCAGCCATGGCGGGTGCCTCAGCCCGCTGCCATCGCCGGTCAGGGTGCCCATGCGGATTGTCTGTCCCTGAGCGCTGTCGGTCTGACCATACGGCACCGGCTGCCTGGGGCATTGCGCTATCATCAAGACGCCGAGCCTGACGATGCGTATGCCTTGTGGAGTGACTATGTCGCCGTTATCCCGAACCGCCCTGACCCTGATGATCTGCCTGCCGCTGTCTGCTGCCGCCTGTACCCTGTGGGGGGTGACAGGCTCACAGGCGCCGATGACGCTGATCGCCAAGAATCGCGACTGGCGGCCGGATCACCAGCAGTCGCTGCGGCTGGTGAAACCGGTACATGGCCTGCCCTATGTCGGGCTGTTCGCCGATGGCGGCCGGGCGCCCGGGCTGAAGGCCGGCGTGAATCGTGCCGGCCTGGTGGTGGTGAGTGCCTCGGCCAGCAGTCTGACGCGCGCGCAGCGCGACGCCAGCAGCGGCGAACAGGGGGTGATGCGCCGCATTCTGGCGCAGGACGCGGATCTGGATGCCGTCGAACAGCATGCCGCGCAGTGGTTCGCCCATGCCCGGCCGATGTTTCTGCTGCTGGCCGACCGCCACGGACTGATGCAGGTGGAGATCGGTCTGAATGGCCGCTATGCCCTCAGTCGGCAGCGCGATGGCAGCATGGCGCATACCAATCATTATTTCGACCCTGCCCTGGTGGACGGCGCTCAGCGTATCGGCCAGAGCAGCCGCGTGCGGCTGGCGCGGGTGCGCAGTCTGATCGCCGGGCATCAGGGGCCGTGGGCGATCGCCGACTTTCAGCGGATCAGTCATGACCAGCACGATGGCCCGGATGACAGCCTGTGGCGCCATGGTCGCGAAGATACCCTGGCCGGCTGGCAAGTGGCGCTGCCGGCGCAGGCGGCGCCGCAACTGTGGCTGCGGCTGGCCAACCCCGGGGCGCCGGTGCGTGATCTGCAGCTGACCCTGGACGAGGCCTTCTGGCGGCAAGCCGCCCAGACCCTGGCCGGGGCGGCCGGGCGTTGAGCCTGTCATGGCATGCTCATGACAAGTTAATCATGCCGCCACATAATGAGCCCATGTCGATGGAACTGTCATGAGCAAATACCGCGAACTGGTCGAACACCTGATTCACAGCATCGAGCGGGGGGATTATCTGCCCGGTGAGCTGATCCCTTCGCTGCGCCACAGCGAACAGCATTTCAACGTCAGTCTGAACACGGTGCGCCGTGCCTACGAAGAACTGGAGCGTCTGGGCTATATCGAGGCGCGGCCGCGCAGCGGTTACGTGGTGGCCCGCGGGGCTGCCGGCATGCAGGATCTGCTGGCCGCACCGCTCGGTGCGCCGTTCATCAATCCGCAGCTGCATGACACCCGGGCGCTGACGCGGGCGTTTTTCCATGCCATGCGCCATTACCAGCAGGGGCTGGCGGAGCCGGCGCTGGCCGGTTTGCCGGCACTGCGGCGCCAGCTGGCGCGTCTGGCGCACGGTGAAGGCTGGTCGCTGCATGCTGACGAAATTCTGGTGACCTGTGGCGGGATGGAGGCTTTGTCGCTGGCGATTTCGGCGGTCACGCTCGGGCAGCATGAACCGGGGGTGGCGGTGCTGTTGCCGGCTTTCCCCGGCCTGCTGGGCCGGCTGAACGAGCAAGGGGTGCGCATCTGGCCCATGACCTTGCTGCCGGATGGTCTGCCCGATCTGGCGGCCATCGAACCGGCGCTGTCACAGGGCAAGATTCAGGCCATTGCGCTGATGAGTGTCTATGGTCATCCGCACGGCCAGACCCTCGGTCCGGCCGCCCGGCAGGCCATCCTGCAACTGGCGCAGCAGCACGATATCGCCATCATTGAGGATGATGCCTACCGCTGGCTCGGGTTTCATGCGACCACCCCGGTTCCCTTGCAGGCGATGGATCAGTCCGGACGCGTCCTGCTGTGCAGTACGTTCTCCAAGACGCTGACGCCCGGTTACCGTCTCGGCTGGCTGGTCCCTGGCCGCTATGGCGAGATCTGCCGCCGCCTGAAGCTGGCGCAGACGCTGTCGTCGCCCCTCCCCAATCAGATGGCGCTGGCCGAGTTGCTGGCGCAGGGCAGGCACAAGGGGATGCTGGCGCAGCTGACTGACCGGCTGGCGCAGCAGGTGCGTGCCGTGGAGGGGCTGCTGCACGACAGGTTGCCGTTCGGACGTTTCAGCCCGGCTCAGGGCGGCTATTTTGTCTGGTTGCGTGATCTGCCGGTCGACAGCAGTCATCTGACGGTGCAGGCCCAGCGCCACGGCATCCAGCTGGCGGCGGGCTGGCTGTGCCAGCCCGACGAGGTCGGCCGCCATGCCTTGCGCATCAATGCCAGCTACTACGATCCGGCGCAACAGGCCGCGTTCGACTGGCTGCTGCAGGCGCTGGCACAGCCTGACCTCAGGGCATCAGCAGCCGTGCCGCTTCGCTGACGCGCTGGCCGGGCTCACGCTGATCGACCAGTTCAAACTGCAGGGGATGGCTGCCCGGCGCCAGCACGGAGGGGTCGGCAATCACCGCCAGCTGCACGCTGGCGCTGCCATCGGCCGGTGCACGCAGTGGCTGGCGCAGGTCGGTGCGCACGACGCCGCTGCCGCGGACAGTCAGGGCGTATTGACGCGCCTCTGGCCGGGTATTCTGGATGCGCAGGGTATAGACATTTTCGATCAGGCCATCGGGGGTTTCGCGCGCCATGACCGCCCGGTCACGCAGCACATCGACGCGGAAGGGTTCGCGCCATGCCAGCCCCCAGACCATCATCGCCACCAGGGTGCCGAGCAGGGCGCTGTACACCAGCACGCGCGGACGCTGCCACAGGGTGCGTGCCTGCGGGGTCTCCGGGTTGAGCCGGTCGAGGCGGATCAGGCCGCGCGGCCGTCCGATCTTGTCCATCACCTGGTCACAGGCATCGATGCAGGCGGCACAGCCGATGCACTCATACTGCAAGCCCTGGCGGATATCGATGCCGGTCGGGCAGACCTGCACACAGAGGCCGCAATCGACGCAGGCGCCTTTGCCGGGGCTTTTCAGGCTGCCGCGCGGTTCGCCGCGCCGGGTGTCATAGGTGACCAGCAGGGTAT
Organism: Paludibacterium sp. B53371; assembly: GCF_018802765.1. Lineage (NCBI taxonomy): Bacteria > Pseudomonadati > Pseudomonadota > Betaproteobacteria > Neisseriales > Chromobacteriaceae > Paludibacterium > Paludibacterium sp. B53371. The sequence continues at coordinate 346,571 of NZ_CP069163.1, read as the reverse complement.
CGGCATCAAACATGGCACTTTGAAAGCGGGCATAAGGGCACATGTGCTTGCACACGCTCTCGCGCAGATGGCCGGCCAGCAGCCAGGTAAAGCCGGCATAGCCCAGGGCAAACAGCCACTCCCATTGTCCGGCGCCGCCGTTGAACCAGCGCGGCGCCAGTTCGCGCATCGGCGAGAAATAGCCGACCAGGGTCCAGCCGGTCAGCAGGCTGAAGGCCAGCATCAGCGCCTGGGTCAGGCTCTTGCGCGCCAGTTTGCCGGCGGACCAGGGCGCGGCATCGCGGCGGCGGCGCTCGGCTGGCGGACCTTCGATCCAGCGCTCGATCCACAGCATGATCTGGCTGTAGACCGTCTGCGGGCAGGAGAAACCACACCACAGGCGCCCGGCCAGGGCGGTCCACAGAAATAGTCCCAGGGCACAGAGAATCAGCGTCCCGGCCAGGTAGATCAGGTCGCCGGGCAGCAGGGTGAGGCCGAACAGATAGCCGCGCATGCTGACGAAATCGAAGCGCACGGCTTGTCGCCCCTGCCAGTCCAGCCAGGGGGTGAGGAAGAACAGCGCCTGGGTGATCAGCACCAGGCCGACGCGCCAGCGATTGAACCGGCCGCTGGTCAACCGTGGATAGAGCTTGATTGGCTGGGCTTGCAGGGGCGTTGCCATCGGGTCGTGCCTCATCGGGAAAAACGTTCCCCGAGGGTAGGCACTCTGTGCCGGCGGCAACAGGCACAGATGGCACGCAATGACGGATACAGGTCCGGACCGGGCCTGTATCTGTCAGGGATGCAGGGGTTCGGTCAGATGCGCACGGTTCTCCGGCGCCGGATAGGGGTCGGGCCAGTATTCCACCAGCCGGACGATCAGGTCGTCCTCGACACTGAAGAAGGAGATGGCGCGTGCTTGTTGCACGCCATCGGTAATGCTGACGTCGCTGACGACTTCATGTTCGTCGGCCACCAACCGGTTGATGGTGAAGCGCCATTTGCCATGTGCCGGGTATTCCTGGTTCATGCGTGCGAAGCGCTCGGCTCCGCGGATGCGTTCATTGGATTGCGGCCATTCCAGCACAAAACCGGGCGCCAGCAGCGGGCACACCGAATGGAAATCATTGCTGGCCATGCGGCGCCAGAATTCGCGCACCACATTCAGGGCAGAGGCTTGGGACATGGGGCACTCCTGAAACAGATGTCGAGGCATTGTGGCATCCTTGCCCCTGCCATGACAACGTCAACATCCATGCCATGGTTCTGCCCATCTTGCCGCACTCAGATCAAAGACTTGGCTTGGCAAACTGCGGTACGCTAGGCGCCCCGCTTGCCCATTTGCAGGACATCATGCAGGTTGATTATCAGGCCATCCTTGAGGATATCGCGCTGGAAGTGGCGCCGCTGACCCATCAGGGGCGCGTGGCCGACTATATTCCTTCGCTGGCACAGGTGCCGCTGGCTCAGTTCGGTATGTGCGTCGTCACGCTGGATGGCCGTTATTATTCGGTCGGCGCGGCTGACAAACGCTTCTCCATCCAGAGTATCTCCAAGCTGTTTGCCCTGACCCTGGCCTTCCGCCAGTTGGGGGATGCCTTGTGGGAACGGGTGGGACGCGAGCCCTCGGGCAATCCGTTCAATTCGCTGGTTCAGCTGGAGAATGAGGCCGGCAAGCCGCGCAATCCGTTTATCAATGCCGGTGCGCTGATGGTGACCGATGTGCTGTGCAGTCACTCGGTCAACGCCCATCTGGCCATTTTGCATTTCCTGCGCCGCCTGAGCGGGCGGAGTGATATCCACTTTGATCACGCCGTGGCCGAGTCGGAAGCCGCCACCGGCCATCGCAATGCGGCCATGGCGCACTTCATGAAGAGTTTTGGTCGCATCCAGTCGCCGGTCGATGTGCTATTGAACAGTTATTTCCACCAGTGTTCGATTGCCATGAGCTGTCGTGAGCTGGCCACGGCGGCGCTGTTTCTGGCCAATCGCGGGGTGGTGCCGAATAGTGGCGAGCATTTGCTGACGGCCAGTGAGGCCAAGCGGATCAGTGCGGTGCTGCTGACCTGCGGCACCTATGATGCGGCCGGTGACTTTGCCTATCGGGTGGGCTTGCCGGCCAAGAGCGGGGTCGGCGGCGGGATTGTGGCCATCGTGCCGGGCGAACTGGCGGTGTGCGTCTGGTCGCCCGGGCTGGATGCCAACGGCAATTCGCTGGCAGGGGGCATGGCGCTGGAGCGCTTTACCACCCTGGCGGGTAACTCCATTTTCTAGGCGACCCGGCGCTCAGACTTTTTTCAGGAAGCAGGCCTTGAGCATGAAGTTGCCGGCATCCATGCGGCAATCCACTTCGTGATCGCCGCCGCTGACCAGGCGGATGCTTTTGACTTTGCTACCCATTTTGAGGGTGATGGAACTCCCCTTGACCTTGAGATCCTTGATCAGGACCACGGCATCGCCATCATGCAAGATGGTGCCGTTGGCATCCTTGACCGGTGCGGCCTCTTCTTCACTGGCCGCTGTGGCGAGCGCCGACCACTCGTGGCCGCAATCGGCACAGACATAGTTGTCGCCATCCGGATAGGTGTTTTCCATGGCGCATTGTGGGCAGGCGGGAATCTGGGACATGCTGCATTCCGATCAAGGTAAAAGAAGGCGAGAGGATAACCGATCCCCCTGATGGCAGAATAGTCTTCTGCCGCGACATTTTCCCGGACCTGTGAGGCAACAGGCCGGTTTCAAGGAGTGATCGATGCTGAGTCCCCGTCTTTCCCTGAGCCGTCATGGCCCGTCTTTTTCCCGCATTGTGGCCGGCATGTGGCGTCTGGCCGACTGGAATCTGTCGCTGGCCGAGCGCATTCGTCTGATCGAGCAGTGTATCGAGCTGGGGGTCACGACGTTTGATCACGCCGATATCTATGGCGATTACCAGTGCCAGCAGCTTTTTGGCGCGGCGCTGCAGCAGGCGCCGGCGCTGAAGCAGCAGATTCAGCTGGTCAGCAAGTGCGGCATCAAGCTGACTTCGTCGCACCGGCTGGAACACCGCATCAAGCATTACGACACCAGCGCGGCCCATATTCTGGCCTCGACCGAACGTACGCTGGCGGAGCTGCAGGTCGAGACGCTGGACCTGTTGCTGATTCACCGCCCCGATCCGCTGATGGACTATGACGAGATGGCCCGGGCGTTTGAAACGCTGCGTGCCGCTGGCAAGGTGCGGCATTTCGGCGTGTCGAATTTCACCCCGCTGCAGTTCGAGGCGCTCAACAGCCGTATTGAGCTGGTGACCAATCAGGTGGAGTTCTCGCCGCTGCAGCTGTCCGCCCTGCAGGACGGGCAGTTCGATACGCTGCAGCGTCACGGGGTCGCCCCGATGATCTGGTCGGCGCTGGGGGGCGGGCTGTTGTTCCGCCACAATGACACTTCGCCGCTGCAGGCGGTGCTGGCCCAGCTGGCGGCGCAATACGGCAGCTCGGTGGCCAGCCTGGTCTACGCCTGGATCATGCAACTGCCCTGCCGGCCCCTGCCGCTCACCGGCAGCGGGCGGATCGAGGTGATCCGCGACGCCGTGGCCGCGTGTTCCTTGTCGCTGGAACGGCAGGACTGGTACCGGATTCTGCAGGCCGCCTGCGGCCACGAGGTCGCCTGAGTCAGGCATGCCGACCCGCCCGCAACGGGGTCGGCATTTTTCTTGTCCGGCCACTAGACGACCGGTCTAATTGATATTATAGTGTGCTCATTGATGCCATCGCCGCAGTTGTCTGCGGATTTTTTTGGCCCACAACCTAGACGACTGGTCTACTCAACAGGATCTGCCATGACACACGCTTCACTGAACAATCGCCGTATCGTGCTGGCCTCGCGCCCGGTCGGCGCCCCGCAGGCCGAGAACTTCCGCCTGGAGGACGCCACGTTGCCCGCGCTGCAAGAAGGGGAACTGCTGGTGCGACAGGTTTATCTGTCGCTGGACCCGTATATGCGCGGTCGCATGAGTGATGCCAAATCGTATGCGGCGCCGGTGGCGATTGATGAGGTGATGGTGGGCGGCACTGTCGGTCAGGTGCTGCAATCCAGGGACCCCGACTTTGCCGAAGGTGACTGGGTGCTGGCCAATGGCGGCTGGCAGGAACTGGCCGTCGTCGCGGCCGGGTCGGTGCACAAACTGGGGCGGGAGGTCGCCGAACCGAGCCGTTATCTGGGCGTGCTCGGGATGCCGGGCTTTACCGCCTATATGGGTCTGCTGGATATCGGCCAGCCGAAGGCCGGCGAGACGGTGGTGGTGGCCGCCGCGACCGGTGCGGTGGGTTCGGTGGTGGGTCAGTTGGCCAAGCGTCTGGGCTGTCGGGTGGTCGGCATTGCCGGCGGCGACGAGAAATGTCGCTACGCCGTGGAAGAGCTGGGCTTTGATGCCTGTATCGATCACAAGGCGGCTGATCTGCCCGGCCGGCTGGCTGCGGCCTGTCCGCAGGGGATTGATGTTTATTTCGAGAATGTCGGCGGTGCGGTGTTCGATGCGGTGCTGCCCTTGCTCAACCCGGCCGCGCGCGTGCCGCTGTGCGGGCTGATCTCTCAGTACAACGCCACCGGCCTGCCGCAAGGCGAGGACCGCCTGTCGCTGCTGATGGGGACGTTGTTGCGCAAGCGTATCCGCATGCAGGGTTTCATTATTTTTGATGATTATGCCCATCGCTATGGCGAGTTTCTCGAAGCCATGCTGCCGCTGGTGAACAGTGGCGCGATCAAGCTGCGCGAAGACCGGGTCGAGGGGCTGGAGAAGGCACCCGAGGCCTTGATGGGTCTGTTGCAAGGCAAGAATTTCGGCAAGCTGGTTGTCCGGCTGGCCTGATCCCTATCCAACATCACGAGGAGCATCATGATGAAGATTTTTTACAAGACCAGTGCCACCGCCATCGGTGGCCGCAGTGGCCATGCCCGTCTGGATGACGGCAGCTTTGATGTGGCGATGTCGACGCCGGGCAGTGGCAAGTCCGGTGTCAATCCGGAACAACTGTTTGCGCTGGGCTATGCCGCCTGTTTCGACAATGCCCTGATTCATGTCGCGCAACGTCTGAAAATGGCGCTGCCGGGCAGCCAGACGCGGGCGGAAGTCGGCATGGGGCAGAATGCCAGTGGCGGTTTTTCGCTGGACGTTGATCTGCATGTCAGCCTGTTTGGCGTCGATCAGGAAAGTGGGGAGAAACTGCTGGCCGCGGCGCATGCCGCCTGCCCCTACTCTAATGCGCTCAAGGGCAATGTCGAGGTACGGCTGCATCTGACGGTGGTGCCGAAGCAGGCTCGTGTGCTGATGGTGCTGACCTCGCACGATCAACTGGGCAATACCGGCCACAAAACCGGCTTCTGGCTGGAAGAGTTTGCCGCGCCCTACTACACCTTCCGCGATGCCGGTGCACGCATTACCCTGGCCTCGCCCAAAGGCGGTCAGCCGCCGCTGGACCCGAAAAGCGATGATCCGGCGTTCCAGACCGAGGAAACCCGCCGCTTCCGCCAGGATCCTGCCGCTCAGGCCGCGCTGGCTGCCACGAGCCCGCTGGCCGGCCTCCATGCGGAGGACTTTGATGCCGTGTTCTATGTCGGTGGTCACGGTCCCTTGTGGGATTTGAGCGAAGATGCCCACTCGATCGCCCTGATCGAGGCTTTTGATCGTCAGCGCAAGCCGGTGGCCGCGGTGTGCCATGCGCCGGCCGTGCTGCGCCATGCCCGTCAGGCGGATGGCCGCCCGCTGGTGGCCGGCAAGCGGGTCACGGGTTTCTCCAATAGCGAGGAGGATGCGGTACAGCTGAGTGCGGTCGTGCCGTTCCTGATCGAGGACGAGTTCAAGCGTCTGGGGGCCGATTATCGCAAGGGCGATGACTGGCTGGCGCATGTCGAGGTGGATGGTCTGCTGATCACCGGTCAGAATCCGGCCTCTTCCGCCCCGGTGGCCGAAGCGCTGTTGCAGCTGCTGTCGCGATAAGTGATTCTCATTGCCGCCCCCGGTTGCCGCATGGCAGCATGGGGGCATTGATCTGCCCGGAGTTATCATGACATCCAATTTGTTGCGTCACCCGATTGTCGGCCTGGACGGCCAGCGTATTGACCCGGCCAGCCTGCAGGGCAAGGTCTTGCTGCTGGTGAATACCGCCAGCCAGTGTGGCTTTACGCCGCAGTTTGCCGCCCTGCAGGCGCTGCATGAGCGCTTTGCCGCTCGCGGTCTGGTGGTGGTGGGCTTTCCCTGCAATCAGTTCGGCAAGCAGGATCCGGGCAGCAATCAGCAGATCGGTGCTTTTTGCCAGAAGAATTTTGGCGTGAGTTTTCCGATGGCCACGCGGATCGAGGTCAATGGTCCGCAGGCACACCCGCTGTGGCGCGAACTCAAGCAGGCTCGGCGCGGGGTGTTGGGCCTGGGCAGGATTCACTGGAACTTCACCAAGTTTCTGGTGAATCGTCAGGGCCAGGTGGTTGGCCGTTTCGCCCCGTTCACCCGGCCGGAAAAACTGGCCGCCCGCATCGAGGCCCTGCTCTAGGGGCCACAGGCATCTTTCCGGCAGGCTCAGCCCGCCGGTTCCAGCAGGCGAATGCGGTGACCATCCGGGTCGAGCAGCACCATGCTGCGGCCATAGGTCATGTCCTGTGGCGGCTGGATGATGCACAGGCCCAGCTGCTGCAATGCATGGTAGCGCTCGTCCACGGCGTCCTCGTCGTCCAGCACGATGACCAGCTCGGCCCCGCCGCCGGCAATGGTCGCCTCCGGCTGCACGCTGTGTCGGGCCCACAGCCCGAGGCGCAGGCCGGTAGGCTGCTCGAACAGGACAAAGGATGGGTCGCTGCGCACCGGCAGGTCGCCGAGCACGGTCTGATAGAACGTGGCACTGGCGTCGGGATCGTCGACATAGAGCAGTACGTGAGAGGGAATCGCCATGGCAGCTCCTGTGCTTGCCTTTCTATTTTCCTGTCATAAACCGTTATAGTTGATTTTTTAGTAGTTTATTAATCTGCATTTGAATAGAGGCCTGCATGCCCCCGCGTCGCGTCATCTTGTCTTTTCTGCTGCTGTCCGCCCTGCTGCATCTGTATATCGGTCTGCGGCTGCTGAGTGCGCCCGGTCCGGTCTCGCTGGCCCTGTTGCTGCTTTCGGTGCTGGTGGTGCCGTTTTCTCTGCTGCTGCGCAGTATTCGCTGGCCGGCCCTGGCCGATGCGCTCTCCTGGATCGGCCTGAGCTGGTTCGGTCTGTTTGCGCTGACATTGAGTTTGACGGCATTGCGGGATGTGGCGCTGCTGGCCATCCGGCTGGTGCATCCGGACTGGCTGGCCAGCTTCTCGCCTGACTCGGCCACGGCGGTCATCTGGCTGTCGCCTTTGTTGCTGCTGGTCGGCATGGCGGGGGCCCGCCGGGTGGCCCGGGTACGACAGGTCACGGTGCCGATTGCCGGTCTGCCGCCCGAGCTGGAAGGGCTGCGTATCGCCCAGCTGAGCGATATCCATGTCGGGCCGACCATCAAACGTGGGTATCTGGCCCGGATGGTGGCGCGAACGAATGCCCTGGGTGCGGACGTGATCGCCATCACCGGGGACGTGGTCGACGGCAGTGTACGGCAGCTGGCCGGGCATACCCGCCCGCTGGCGGACTTGCAGGCCCCGCAGGGGGTCTATCTGGTGACCGGCAATCATGAGTATTACTCGGGGGCGCGCGAATGGATCGCCGAGTTTCGCCGGCTCGGCCTGACGGTGCTGGAAAATCAGCACGTGGTGCTGCCACGCGGATCGCGTTCATGGGTGCTGGCCGGGGTCACGGATTATTCGGCCGGGCACTTTGAAGGGGGGGTGGCCAGCGATCCGCAGGCTGCGCTGGCCGGCGCGCCCGCCGAGGCGGCGCTGCGCGTCCTGCTGGCCCATCAGCCGCGCTCGGCCCCTGCCGCGCAAGCCGCAGGTTTCGATCTGCAGCTTTCGGGGCATACCCATGGCGGTCAGTTCGTCCCCTGGAACTGGCTGGTGCCGCTGCAGCAGCCCTTTGTCGCCGGGCTGCACCGCCTGGGTGATTTATGGGTCTACACCAGCCGGGGTACGGGCTACTGGGGACCGCCGGTCAGGCTGTTTGCCCCGTCGGAGATCACGCTGTTGCGCTTGACGCGCGCATAGAGAGGCTAGCGATTTGATGGCTTTTGGCCGTATAATCAGCGGTTTGAATACGCACCCGCCAGAGCGGCGCGTCACGCCCAAGCCCGTTGAGCCGGTTCAACGGGCTTTTTGCATCGGACATGCGCCCCTGGCCTGACAGGCTGGATCGATTGCAATGAAGAAAGTGTTTATCAAGACCTTCGGCTGCCAGATGAATGAGTACGATTCGGACAAGATGCTCGACGTACTCGGCAGCGCCGAAGGCATGGTCAAGACCGACTCGCCGGAAGACGCCGACGTGATCCTGTTCAACACCTGTTCCGTGCGCGAGAAGGCACAGGAGAAGGTGTTCTCCGACCTGGGGCGCGTGCGTGAGCTGAAGTTGCAGAAGCCCGATCTGCTGATCGGGGTGGGCGGCTGTGTCGCCTCGCAGGAGGGCGAGCAGATCATCAAGCGCGCGCCCTATGTGGACGTGGTGTTTGGTCCGCAGACCCTGCACCGCCTGCCGGAGCTGATCAAGAGCCGCCAGGACAGCGGGCGCTCCCAGGTGGACATTTCCTTTCCGGAAATCGAAAAGTTCGATCATATCCCGCCGGCCAAGGTGGAAGGGGGCGCGGCCTTTGTCTCGATCATGGAGGGCTGCTCGAAGTACTGCTCCTATTGCGTGGTGCCCTACACCCGGGGGGAGGAAGTCTCGCGGCCGTTCGAGGACGTGCTGACCGAGGTGGCCGGTCTGGCGCAGCAGGGCGTGAAGGAAATCACGCTGCTGGGGCAGAACGTCAACGCTTATCGTGGCCTGATGGCCGATGGCAACATCGCCGACTTCGCCATGTTGCTGGAGTATGTGCACGAGATTCCGGGGGTGGAGCGGCTGCGTTTCACCACCAGCCATCCGCGCGAGTTCACCGACCGGCTGATCGACTGCTACCGCACACTGCCCAAGCTGGTCTCGCACCTGCACCTGCCGGTGCAGAGTGGTTCCGACCGCATCCTGATGGCGATGAAGCGTGGCTATACCGCGCTGGAGTACAAGTCGGTGATCCGCAAATTGCGCGCCGTGCGGCCGGATCTGTGCCTGTCATCCGACTTCATCGTCGGTTTCCCGGGCGAGACCGAAGCCGATTTCGAAGCCACGCTGAAGCTGACGCGCGACCTGGCTTTCGATCTGAGCTTTGTGTTCATCTACAGTCCGCGTCCCGGCACGCCGGCAGCCAATTTGAGCGATGACACGCCGCAAGAGGTCAAGGTGCGTCGTCTGGAGGCCCTCAATGAAGTGATTGAGGCCAATCATTACGCGACCAACCAGGCCATGGTGGGCAGCGTGCAACGGGTACTGGTCGAAGGACTGGGCAAGCGGGAGGCGGGTCAGCTGGCGGCGCGTACCGCCAATAACCGGGTGGTGAATTTCCTGGGGCACCCGCGTCTGATCAATCAGATGATCGATGTCCGCATCGTCGAGGCCTTCGCGCATTCGCTGCGCGGCGAGGCACTCATCCAGGACTGAACGGGAGAACACGGCATGTATATTGTTTCGCTGACTTATACCCGTCCGCTGCAAGAGGTGGATGCCCTGCTGGAAGCGCACATTGCCTGGCTGAAGGACGCGTATGCCGCCGGTGTTTTCATCGCCTCCGGCCGCAAGGTGCCGCGCGAGGGTGGCGTCATTCTGGCGCGCGGCGAGCGTGCCGAACTGGATGCCTGGCTGGCCAGGGATCCTTTTGCTGTCGGCGCCGTGGCGCGCTACGATGTGACCGAATTCGTGCCGAGCATGACGGCGCCCGGCTTTGAAGTGCTGACAACGGCGTGACCGTACGCCTTCTGGAGATCTCTGCAACTTGCTGACAGAACCACTGAGTTTCAATCCCGTCGACAATGAGCGCCTGGCCAATCTGTGCGGCCCGCTGGACGAGAACCTGAAACAGATCGAAAACGCCCTGGACGTGGCCATTCAGCGCCGGGGCGAACATTTCAAGATTCAGGGCGAACTGGCCCGCACCGCGGTCCAGGCCCTGACCGAACTCTATCTGCAGGCGGAAAAACAGCCGGTGGACATCGAGGATGTGCAGCTGTGTCTGGTGGAGATTCGCCGCCAGGGTCCTGCGGCAGAACAGGAAGATCGACTGCACCTGCGCACCCGTCGTGGCGAATTGCGCGGGCGCACGCCGCGTCAGGCGCATTACATCAAGGCCATTCTCGAGCACGACATCACCTTCGGTATCGGTCCGGCAGGGACGGGCAAGACCTATCTGGCGGTGGCCTGCGCGGTGGATGCCATGGAGCGCGACCAGGTCAAGCGTCTGGTGCTGGTGCGCCCGGCGGTCGAGGCGGGCGAGAAGCTGGGCTTTCTGCCCGGCGATCTGGCCCAGAAGGTCGACCCCTATCTGCGCCCCCTGTATGACGCGCTGTATGACCTGATGGGTTTCGACAAGGTCACGCGCCTGTTCGAGAAGGGGCTGATCGAGATTGCCCCGCTGGCTTATATGCGCGGTCGCACGCTCAACAACAGTTTCATCATTCTCGACGAAGCGCAGAACACGACGCCGGAACAGATGAAGATGTTCCTGACGCGGATCGGCTTCGGCTCGCGCGCGGTGATCACCGGCGACGTGACGCAGATCGACCTGGCCCGGCACCAGAAGAGCGGCCTGGTGGAGGTCGAGCGCATTCTCGGCCAGATCCGCGGCATTCATTTCCAGCATTTCCAGAGCGAGGACGTGGTGCGCCACCCGCTGGTGCAGAAGATCGTCGACGCTTACGAACAATGGCAGGGTCAGGATGAAAATCGCCAAGCAAAGAACTAGACGACAAGCCGCTGCCCGTCTGCAGCTGGCGATCGAGTTTGTGGTGGACCCGACGGGTCTGCCGGATGCGGCCCTGCTGCGCCGCTGGGCCGAAGCCGCCCTGCTGCCGGACGTGGCGCAGGCGGAAATCGGCCTGCGGGTGGTGGATGAACAGGAAGGCCGCACGCTGAACCGCGACTATCGCGGCAAGGACTATGCCACCAATGTCCTCACCTTTGCCCTGAATGAGGGCGAAGATCCGATCCCCGGCATGCCGCTTTTTGGCGACATTGTGCTGACGGCCGGTGTGGTGGCGCGCGAGGCGGAAGAGCAAGGCAAAACACTGGATGCACACTATGCGCACCTGGTGGTGCACAGCATGTTGCATCTGCAGGGCTTCGATCATCTGGAAGAGGATGAGGCCGAAGCCATGGAAGCGCTTGAAACCGTCATCGTGAAACGGCTAGGATACCCTGACCCCTACGGCGAGGAGCACGCCTGAACATCATGGAAGACCCCAGTAAACCCCGTCCCAACTGGTTTGAACGTTTGTCCGAGCTGTTCCAGCACGAGCCTGAAGATCGCGAGGAACTGGTCGAACTGTTGCATACCGCCTTCGAGCGCAAGCTGCTGGATGCCGATGCGCTGGGCATGATCGAGGGGGTGCTGTCGGTCGGCGAACTGACCGTCGGCGATGTCATGATCCAGCGCAGTCAGATGGATGTGATCCGCGAAGCCGAGCCGATCGAGCGTTTTCTGCCGATGGTGGTCGAAAGTGGTCACTCGCGTTTTCCGGTGATCGGCGAAGACCGCGATGATGTGATCGGCATCCTGCTGGCCAAGGATCTGTTGCGCTACTTCCACAATCCGGAAACCTTCGACCTGGCCAAGACCTTGCGCCCGGTGGTGTTTGTTCCGGAGTCCAAACCGCTCAACGTGCTGCTGAAGGATTTCCGCAGTACCCGCAATCACCTGGCGGTGGTGGTGGACGAATATGGCGGCGTCGCCGGTCTGGTCACCATCGAGGATGTGATCGAGCAGATTGTCGGTGACATCGAGGATGAAACCGACTTTACCGATACCGAAGAACAGATCGTGCCGGTACGCGGCCAACGCCACCGGGTGAGCGCCCTGACCGAAATCGATACTTTCAACGATTACTTCGGCACCCGCTTTGCCAGCGACGATGTCGACACCATTGGCGGTCTGGTGCTGGAGATGTTCGGCCACGTTCCCAAGCGGGGCGACAGCCAGGTGTCCGACGGCATGCGCTTTACCGTTATCAAGGCCGACAGCCGTCGGCTGCAAACCCTTCTGGTAGAAAAAATCCGCAGTGACGCCTGAACGTTCCAAAGCCATGCGCCTCGCGCTGTTGCTGATCCTGGCCACCCTGGCCGGGGTCATGACCCTGCTCGCTTTCGCACCCTATCGCCTCTACTGGGTGATGCCGCTGTCGCTGGCCATTCTGGCCAACACGCTGCAGCGCGGCGGCAAGCATGCCTTCTGGCTGGGCTATGCCTGGGGGCTGGTCGCCTATCTGTGCAATTTCAACTGGATCTTCATCTCGCTGCATGACGTGGCCGGCATGCCGGCGGTGCTGGCCGGGCTGCTGACCTTGCTGCTGCCGGCCTATCTGGCGCTTTACCCCGGTCTGGCGGCCTGGATGACTGTCCGCATCAGCGACACCTGTCAGCATGGCGCAGCCACCCGCTGGCTGGTGCTGTTTCCCGCCAGCTGGACGCTGACCGAGTGGTTGCGCAGCTGGATGCTGTCCGGCTTCCCCTGGGGACAGATTGGTTATTCGCAGATTACCGAGAGTGCACTGGCCGGCTTCGCGCCGATCGGCGGCATTCTGCTGGTGACGCTGCTGGTGGCGCTGACTGCCGGGGCCTTGCAGTTGGCGCTGCAATCCGGCAAGTGGTGGCGCGCGGGTCTGGCCATCGGCCTCGCGCTGCTCTGGGTCTGGGGCATGCAGCTCAAGATGCTGAGCTGGACCACGCCGGTCGGCAAGCCGATCACCGTGGCACTGGCTCAGGGCGATGTCCCGCAATCACTGAAGTGGGATCCGGTCAGTTTCGAATCGACGTTGCGGCTGTATGGTCAGCAGGTCGCCAACACCCGGGCCGATTTGATGATTCTGCCGGAAACCGCCCTGCCGGTGTTTCTGAACGAATTGCCGCCGAATTACGTCGAGGTGCTGCAAAGCATCGCCAGCCACAACGACATGGCGCTGGCGGTCGGCGTGCCGCGTCGCAGCGACAAGGATCCGGCGGGCTATCTGAACGCCGTGGTGGCACTGACCACGCCGGGCATGCCCTATTACGCCAAGGATCATCTGGTGCCTTTCGGCGAATTCATTCCCTTGCCCTGGCTGACCGGCTGGCTGTATCAGCTGATGCACATGCCGCTGGCCGGCTTTTCGCGCGGTGGCAGCGATCAGGCACCACTGGAGATGGCCGGGCAGAAGATTGCCTTCAATGTGTGCTATGAGGACAGTTTTGGCGAGGAGCTGATCGGTCCGGCCGCACGTTCGACCATGCTGGCCAATGTCAGCAATCTGGCCTGGTTCGGCAAGAGCACTGCCGCCAGCCAGCATCTGCAGCTAGCTCAGGCGCGGGCGCTGGAAACCGGCCGCTTCATGCTGCGTTCGACCAATACCGGCATGACCGCCATCATTCGTCCGGATGGCGCGGTGGATGCGATTGCCGCGCCGTTCACCCGCCAGGTGCTGCTGGGCTATGCAGAGGGGCGCAGCGGTCTGACGCCCTATATGCGTTTCGGCAACCTGCCGGTGCTGCTGGCCTGTGCCGCCTTGTTGCTGCTGCCGCTGCTGCGGCTGTGGCGTCGCCCGTCCGGCATCCGGGCGCGCTATCGCGATCATCTGTGAGTCACGGGGCCGGGCCGACCGGCCGGCCCCGATGGACTCAGACCTTGAACTTCGCCACCAGACTGCGCAGCAGCTCGGTGCGCCGGTGAATCTCTTCTACCGCCTGTGAAGTCTGCATGGTCGCCGAGGCGTTGGTATTGCTGCTCTGTGCGATCTGATCGACATGGCGGGCAATGTCGGCACTGACCTCGCCCTGCTGACGCAAGGCTTCGGTAATGTCCTGCACCGCGCTCAACACTGATTCGGCACTTTGCTGAATGCGGCCAACGGCATCGCCCCCCTGATGCATCATGTTCAAGCCGCTTTCCAGCCGCTCGACCGCCTGCGCCATGGTTTCATGGGAGGCATCCGAGCCTTGCTGGATTTCCTCCACCATGGTGGCAATTTCCCGGGTCGCCGAAGCGGTCCGCTCGGACAGTTTGCGCACTTCATCGGCCACCACGGCAAAGCCTCGTCCGGCCTCTCCGGCCCGGGCGGCCTCGATGGCCGCATTCAGCGCCAGCAGGTTGGTCTGATCGGCCACTTCGCGAATGACCTGGACGATGGAGGTAATGTTGGCTGTCTTGGCTGCCAGATCGCCGATGGTCTGCGCCGCCGCATTGACCGAGTCGCCGATGCGGTTCATCTCCCCTTCGGCCTGGCGCAAGACATCGGTCCCTTCGCGCGATAGCTCGCCGGAGACCTGGGACAGGCGTCGGGCCTCCTGGGCATGCTCGGCAATCGATTGAATGCTCTGGGTCATGGACTCGACCGAGGCGGCCATATTGCTGGCTGCCTGGCTCTGTTCGCGCGAGCCGATGGCGACGTGCTCGGCACTCTGGGTGACCTGGGCGCTGGTCTGTCCCAGATGATTGGCGCCGGCCAGAATGTCATTGACCAACTGGCGCAGTTGCTGGCGCATGTCGTCCACGGCGGCCAGCAGGCTGTGGCGGTCGCCGGGCTGCAGCGGCACCGGTTCGTCCAGATGCCCGGCGGCAATGCGATGCACCACGCCGGTGGTGATATCCGGCTCGGCCCCGAGCTGGCGCAGGATGCGGCGGGTCACCAGGGCGCCCAGTGCCAGCAACACCAGCAAGGACAGGGAGACCTGCAGCAGCAGCCAGCGCATCTGGGCATAAAAGGCATGGTCGACATCATCCAGATAGATGCCGGTGCCAATGATCCAGTGCCAGCCGGGTGTCGTCATCAGGTAGGAGACTTTGGGTTGCGGGGTATCGAACCCCGGTTTGTCCCAGATATAGGCGGCAAAGCCCTTGCCGTTGCCCTGTGCCAGCGTCTGATCGAACAGCTCACCCAGATTCTTGCCGCCGGCATCGTGCAGCCCGTGGGCATCCTTGCCGAGCAGGGCTGGTTTCACGCCCTGCACCAGATAGTGCATGCCGGCGTCGAAGCCAAAGAAATACTCTTTCTGGTCGTAGCGCATGGCCGAGAGGGCGGCCTTGGCCATCTTTTGCGCCTGATCCAGCGGCACCTGCCCCTCGGCAGCCATGGTTTCGAATCGGCTCACGGCACTGACGGCCGACTCGACCTGATTGCGGATTTTGTCCTGACGATCCTGCAACATGATGTCGCGCTGATTGAGGATGCTGAATCCCCCCTGGACACAGATCAGGAGTGCGGCAAAGGCCATCAGGGCGATGAGCCTGAGCCTGAGACTCATGCCTTTGGATGCTGCTGTAATCATATCCCCTCCGCATCGGGCTTCGCCCGTTTGTCATTATTTATATATTTAGATTTTCAATACGTCATTACTTATAAATCACAGTTTAGTATCACACCCGCGGGAGACAAGCAGAAGCAACAAGCCCTGCATTGAGCAGGGCTTGGGGAGAAACGCAGCGAAAATGCAACGTTATTTCATGGTCGGCATCACAAACTCGGCATGAAGGTTGTCCGGCCAGCGGCTGGTCACCGTCTTGATGCGGGTATAGAAGCGCACGCCTTCTGGCCCGTGCATGGCGTGATCGCCGAACAGGGAGGCTTTCCAACCCCCGAAGCTATGGAAGGCCATCGGCACCGGCAGGGGCACATTGATACCGACCATGCCGACCTGGATGCGCTGCTGAAACTCGCGGGCAACGCCCCCGCTGCGGGTAAACAGGCTGACGCCGTTGGCGAACTCGTGACGGTTGATCAGCGCCAGCGCCTGCTCGAAATCGTCGACGCGCACCACGCTCAGCACCGGGCCGAAGATTTCTTCGCGATAGATGGTCATTTCCGGGGTGACGTGGTCGAACAGGCTGGCCCCGAGGAAGAAGCCCTCCGGCGCCTGCGCATGCCGGTATTCCCGCCCGTCCACCACGAGCGAGGCGCCCTGCTCAACCCCGCTGGCAATGTACTGGCTGACCTTGTCGCGATGCTGGCGGGTCACCAGGGGACCCATTTCGGCCCCGGGCTGATTGCCGCTGCCGATTTTCAGCGTGCGGGCACGCTCGGCCAGCCGCTCAACCAGCCGATCGGCCACGTTGCCCACGGCGACAGCGACCGAGATGGCCATGCAGCGCTCGCCGGCAGAGCCGTAGGCGGCACCGATCAGTGCCTCGACCGCCTGATCGAGATCGGCATCGGGCATGACCACCAGATGGTTCTTGGCGCCACCGAGTGCCTGGACACGCTTGCCGTGGGAGGCGCCGGTTTCATAGATGTACTTGGCGATCGGGGTCGAGCCGACAAAGCTGAGTGCGGCGACTTCCGGATGCGCCAGCAAGGCATCGACGGCCAGTTTGTCCCCGTGGACCACATTGAATACGCCGGCGGGCAGGCCGGCTTCTGCCAGCAGTTGCGCCAGCAGCAGCGCGGCAGAGGGATCGCGTTCGGAAGGCTTGAGGATGAAGCAGTTGCCGCAAGCCAGCGCCACCGGGAACATCCACATCGGCACCATGGCCGGGAAGTTGAACGGGGTGATGCCGGCCACTACCCCCAGGGGCTGGCGCAGACTGAAGCTGTCGATGCCACTGCCGACCTGCGGGCTGTATTCGCCTTTGAGCAGATGGGGAATGCCACAGGCAAATTCCACCACCTCCAGACCGCGGGTGACCTCTCCCAGCGCATCCGGCACCAGCTTGCCATGTTCGGCGGAGATCAGCGCGGCCAGCTTTTGCTGGTTTTGCTCCAGCAGCTCCTTGAAGCGGAACAGGATGCGGGCGCGCTTGAGCGGCGGGGTGTCGGCCCAGGCGGGGAAGGCGCGGCGGGCGGCGTCTACCGCTGCCGACACTTCGGCGGCACTGGCCAGCGGAACGCGGGCGGTGACGCTGCCGCTGGCAGGGTCGAACACATCGGCAAAGCGTTCGCTGTTGCCAGCGTGTGGTTCGCCGGCGATGTAATGAGTCAGGGTCTGCATGGGGGCTCCGGATTCAGTGTGTCTGTTCAATGGCGCTGCCGATGACGGCAAACAGGCGATCAATCTGCTGGGCATCGATGATCAGCGGTGGCGAGACGGCGAGGGTGTCGCCGGTCACGCGCACCATGACACCCTGTTCCCAGCACTTGAGGAAGACCTCCATGCCGCGTTTGCCGGGCTCGCCGGCCCGCGGGGTGAGTTCGATGCCGGCGACCAGTCCCAGGTTGCGGATGTCGCGCACATGAGGCTTGCCGCGCAGGCTGTGGACGGCCCCCTCGAACAGCGGCGCCATCTCGGCGGCGCGCTGGAACAGGCCCTCGTCGCGGTAGAGCTGCATGGTGGCAATGGCCGCCGCGCAGGCCAGCGGATGGGCCGAGTAGGTGTAGCCGTGCGGGAATTCGATCACGTGCTCCGGCGCGCTCTCCATGAAGGCCTGATAGATGCCGGGTTTGACCAGTACGGCCCCCATCGGCACGCAGCCATTGGTCAGGCCTTTGGCACAGGTCAGCAAATCGGGCAGGACGCCGAATTTGTTGCTGGCCCAGTCGGCCCCCAGTCGCCCGAAGCCGGTGATCACTTCATCGAAGATCAGCAGAATGCCGTACTGGTCGCAGATCTGACGCAGTCGCTGCAGGTAGCCCTTGGGCGGCAGGATGACCCCGGTCGAGCCTTGCATGGGTTCGACGATGACGGCGGCGATGGTCGACGGGTCGTGCAGGGCCAGGATGCGGCTTTCCAGTTCATCGGCCAGTTCGGCGCCATGTTCCGGCAGGCCGTGGCTGAAGGCGTTTTTCTCGATGTTGAGCGGGTGGCGCAGATGGTCGACGGTGGGCAGGCCGACCGGAAAGTGCTTGCGGTTGCCGGCCATGCCGCCCACCGAAATGCCGCCGAAATTGACGCCATGGTAGCCGCGCTCGCGACCGATCAGGTTGACGCGGGCAGCGTCACCGCGTACCCGGTGGTAGGCCAGGGCCATCTTGAGGGCGGTTTCGACCGCCTCGGAACCGGAGTTGACGAAGAAGGCCTGGGTCAAGCCCTCGGGTGCCATGGTCACCAGTTGCTCGGCGGCTTCAAAGGCGAGCGGGTGCCCCATCTGGAATGGTGGCGCATAGTCGAGGGTGGCCGCCTGACGCTGGA
Organism: Paludibacterium sp. B53371; assembly: GCF_018802765.1. NCBI lineage: Bacteria > Pseudomonadati > Pseudomonadota > Betaproteobacteria > Neisseriales > Chromobacteriaceae > Paludibacterium > Paludibacterium sp. B53371. The sequence goes on along the minus strand of NZ_CP069163.1, from coordinate 328,333 downwards.
TGGCCTCGACGATGGGTTGGCGGTTGTGGCCGGCGTTGACGCACCACAGGCCGGCCGCGCCATCCAGTACCTGACGGCCATCGGCATCGGTGTAGTACATGCCATCGGCGGAAACGAGCAGACGCGGGTTCTGCTTGAACTGACGGTTGGCGGTAAACGGCATCCAGTAGGCGTCGCGATTGCTGCTCATGGTGTTCTCCTCTGCCCGGGCGGGTCTGATGCGTTCAATCTAATCGCCTCACCAATACAATTACATATACAGTTGGCGATTTTTGTGAAAAACCGTATCAGTGTTCCGACCAGTACAGTTGCGGTCATCGCCATGAAAAAAGCCACCGCTGGGCGGTGGCTTCGTCGGCAAGACGGTCGTGATCAGACGCGGAAGCGGCCGAACATTTCACGCATCTTGGAGGCGGCATCATTGAGGACCGACAGGGTCTGGTGCACGCCCTGCAGCGAGTTGTCGCTGTCGATGATGCGGCCGTTGATGCGCTCGGTACTTTGCGCGATCACGGTAGTGGCATTGTGCTGCTCACTGGTGGACAGCGAGATTTCGTTCATCTTGGCCACGACGCTCTGCATGGCGGCACGGATGTCCTCGATACGCTGCACCGCGTTCTGGGTCAGTTCGACCCCGCCATCGACCGAGCTGACGGTGCGCTGCATGTTGGTGACGGCCTGGCTGGTTTCTTCGCGGATGGTGTTGACCATGCCGGTAATTTCCAGCGTCGCCTGTGCCGTGCGTTCAGCCAGCTTGCGCACTTCGTCGGCCACCACGGCGAAGCCGCGGCCCATTTCACCGGCACGGGCCGCCTCAATCGCGGCATTCAGCGCCAGCAGGTTGGTCTGGTCGGCAATGTCCTTGATCACGTTGGTGATGCCGGTAATCTGCTGCGAACGGTTGTCGAGGGTTTCCAGCATGCTGGACAGGCCCTTGACGGCGTCGACGGTGCGTCCCATTTCGCGCGAGATCTTCTCCATGTCGGCGGCACTTTCGCTCGACACCGAGCCGGTCTGGCTGACCAGGTTGTCGGCTTCGCGTGCGGCATCGGCAATGTGCGAAATGCTGACGGTGATCTGTTCCAGCGTGGCCGCATTGGAGCTGGACACATCGGAGATTTCGCGCGAATCGTCTGCCACGCGACGTACCGTGCTGCCGGCCTGTTCGACACCGCTGATGACGCGATCCGCTTCTTCCTTCACGGCACGGAACATGTCTTGCAGGTGGCCGACGAAGGTATTGAAGGCCATGGCCGTTTCGGCAATTTCATCCTGACCCGAAACATTGATGCGACGTGTCAGGTCACCTTCACCTTGCGAGATTTCGCGCATGGCCTGGCTCAGGCGCTTCAGGCCGGACAGCATGCTGGCGAGCACGGCACTGGCGATCGGCACCAGAATGATCAGCGCGATGACGGCAATACCAATGATGGTCAGCAGCAGCTTGGTCATCGGCTCGCTGACGACGCTCGAACCCATGGACATGCCGAGCAGCCAGTCGGTGCCGGCAATCGGCACCACCTTCACGTAGTTGTCGGTCCCTTCCAGCTGGGTTTGCAGTACGTCGCCACTGGCCGCCGCCGCATTGAGTTTGTCGGCGGTCAGATCCGGGGCGATGTTGGCCAGCGGCTTGAGCGTCAGTTGCTGGTTGTGGTGGGCAATCACGTTGCCAGCCTTGTCGACCAGGAAGGCATAGCCATCACCACGCAGCTTGACCGACAACACGGCCTTGACCAGCGCATCGATGAACACGTCGCCCCCCACCACGGCCTTGACGTTGCCCCCCTCCATGACCGGGGAGACAAAGGTCAGGCAGAGCTTGCCGGTATCAAAGTCGACATAGGGTGCCGAGACGCCCGGCTTGCCCATGGCGACGGCCTGTTGGTACCAGGGGCGCTTGACGGGGTCATAGCCGGCTTTTTGCGGGTGGCCGTCCGAGTAGACGATGTGGTGATCGGCAAAGCCGACATAGGTGGTGGCGAAGCCGGCCGCTTCGTTCATGCGGGCCAGTGTCGGCACCGGGTCGGCGCTGTTGACCAGCGGATTGCCGGCAACGACGGCCTGCAGACGGTCGTCATACCAGCCTTTGACGAAGGTCGCATAGCCTGCTGCCGTGCCGCCGAGTTCGTTGTTGACCCCCTCGACGATGCTGCTGCGCATCTGGCTGTAGACCAGACCGGCAATCACCGCGCTGAGAATGGTCATCAGCACAGCGACAAAGATGATGAGCTTGACTTTCAATGACCGCATGATTGGTGCTCCCCGAAGACTCTTATATTTATACTCAGCCTGCCCGGCATGCGACCGGTTTGGCCACCGCGTTTACTGAATGTTGTTCCTCAATGCAGCTTGTGTCTTGTTTATTGCGCCAGCGCGCGTTTGCTACCCCACTATAGACAGAGAATGGCAATAATGAATAACACTACATTACTGCTTATGCGATATTTGTAACATATAGCCTTGGGTTTCGATAGACTAGGGTTTAAATTAGCCATAATGCATAACCAATTGCAGCAAAATCGATGAAACCACGCCTGAAAGCAGCGCCGACGCGCGCTGAACAAATTGAATTATCGATGGCCGAGGCGATCGAGCAGGGCAGCAGCCCGCCGGGAACCCGCCTGCCCTCCATCCGGCAGCAAGCGGCGCAAATTGGCGTCAGTCCTTTCACGGTGGTGGAGGCGTATGAGCGGCTGGTCGCACGCGGGCTGATCGAGTCACGGCGCGGCTCGGGGTTTTTTGTGCGCGAGCGTCTGACACGCTCGCCGGTCAGTACCCCGCGCATTGTCGACCTGCCGGTCGATGAGCACTGGTTGCTGCACAATGTGTATCACCAGTCCGACCAGCGACTGCCGGCGGGCTGCGGCTGGTTGCCGCAGGACTGGTATGACATCGAGGCGCAACACCGCGCCTTGCGCGCGCTGGCGCGCGACAATGCCCTGACGGCGGAGTATGGCGACCCGCAGGGCTTCGCCGGTCTGCGCCAATGGCTGGCAGGCGCGCTGGGCGAGCAGGGTCTGGCGCTGGGAGCCCAGGAGATTCTGCTCACCCAGGGCGCCAGCAGCGCACTGCATATCGCGGCGAGCTGCCTGGCACGGCCTGGCGATACGGTGCTGGTGGATGACCCGGGCTATTGCAATGTGTTGTCGAGTCTGACCTTTCAGGGGATCCAGGTGGTCGGGGTTCCCTGGACGCCGCACGGACCGGATACGGCGGTACTGGCAGGGTTGCTGCGACAGCACCGGCCCAAGGCGTTCATTACCAATCCCTGGCTGCAGAATCCGACCGGGGCCAGCTATGACATGCAGACGGCGCATCAGGTTTTGAAGCTGGCCGAACAGCATGATTTTTATCTGATTGAGGACAATGTTTCGGCGGAGTTGGCTGGCTGGCCGCAACCGACGCTGGCAGCGATGGATGGGCTTGAGCGGGTGATTTATATCGGCAGCTTTTCCAAGTCCTTGTCACCGGCGCTGCGGGTGGGCTTTCTCGCGGCACGCGAACCGCTGCTGGCTCAGATGACGCGCTTCAAGATGATGACCGGCATGACGTCGCCGGAATTGAACGAGCGGGCGATTCTGACCATGTTGCAGGAGTCGAAGCAACACAAGCAGCTGGAGAAGTTGCGCGGCAGGCTGGCGCAGGCGCAGTTCCGCTGTGCGGATCGATTCTCGGCCATCGGCTGGAAGCTGTTTACCCGTCCCTATAATGGGCTGTTTTTGCTGGCCCGACCGACCATGCCCTATGACAGTCTGGAGCTGGCCCGGCAGGCCAAGGCCGCGGGCTTTTTGCTGGCTCCGGGCAATCTGTTCCGCCCCGGCGGTGGGGTATCGCCCTGGCTGCGCTTCAATGTGGCATTCTGCCAGGACGAGTCGCTATGGGATTTTTTGCAGACATTCAACCTGTAATGCAGGCAGAGGGCTGATGCGGCGCCCTGCCCGGTTTTCAAGGAAGGTTTATGCGTTTAGCTAATCTGTTTGTGCACCCGCTGAAATCTGGCCGCGGGATCGAATATACGCGGGCGTTTGCCGACCAGCAGGGGCTGCTGCATGACCGTGAGTGGCTGCTGGTGGATGGCAGCGGGGCGTTCATGACGGCCAGGACGCATCCGGCCATGGTGCGGATCGAAATTGACCTGATTCCGGGGGCGGCCTTGTTTAAAACCGCTGACCGGGCGCCTGTACTGGCGATGATGACCGTCTATGACGAGCCCGTGGAGTGCCAGGTATGGGGCGATCACTTTGTGGCCTATCACGGTGACGAGCGGGTGGATGCCTGGTTCAGCGACTACCTGGGTGAGCCCTGTCGGCTGCTCTGGCTGGGCCAGCAGCCGACCCGGTCGCAGAAGGATCAGGAAGCGGCCTTGTCTTTTGCGGATGGCTATCCTTATCTGCTGGTGAACCAGTCCTCGCTGGAGGCGCTCAATGGCTTGCTGGCGAAACCGGTCACCGTTCGTCATTTCCGGCCGAATTTGCTGATTAGCGGGGCCGCAGCTTATGAGGAAGATGACTGGCTGCGAATTCGTATCGGGGAGGTGTTGTTCGAGGTCACCAAGCCATGTTCGCGTTGTGTACTGACGACGGTGGATCCGGATACCGGTGTGAAGGATGAGCAGAATGAGCCGTTGAAGACGTTGATCCGTACCCGGCAGCTAGCCGAGGGAATTTGCTTTGGCAGCAATTTGCGGGCGCTGAATGCCGGACTGATCTACGTCGGCGATGAGGTGGAGGTGCTGGAAAGCCGTTATTCGTTTTGATCAGACGTAAAAAAAGCCAGCTCGATGAGCTGGCTTTTTCGAATCAACCGATATTACTCGGCGGATTCATCAGCAGCAACCACGCCTTCGGCACGGTCTACCAGCTCTACCAGAGCCAGCGGAGCGTTGTCGCCCTTGCGGAAGCCACATTTCAGGATACGCAGATAACCACCATTGCGGGTAGCGAAACGCGGGCCGAGCACGTCGAACAGCTTAACGACGATTTCGCGATCACGGGTACGGTCAAAGGCCAGGCGGCGGTTAGCCAGCGAGGGTTCTTTGCCCAGGGTGATCAGCGGCTCTGCCACACGGCGCAGTTCCTTGGCCTTCGGCAGCGTGGTCACGATCGCTTCGTGACGCAGCAGCGAGTTGGCCATGTTGCGCAGCATCGCCAGACGATGGCTGGTCGTGCGGTTCAGTTTACGATTACTGTAACGATGACGCATTGTTAATGTCCTTTAGTCTCAAACCTTACGGCTTTTCCAGCCCTGCCGGAGGCCAGTTCTCCAGCTTCATGCCGAGAGTGAGGCCCTTGGAGGCAAGAACTTCCTTGATCTCGTTAAGAGATTTACGGCCCAGATTCGGCGTCTTGAGCAATTCAGTCTCAGTACGCTGGATCAGGTCACCGATGTAATAGATGTTCTCGGCCTTCAGGCAGTTTGCAGAACGAACCGTGAGTTCAAGATCGTCGACCGGACGCAGCAAGATCGGATCGATCGGCGGCGCCTTCTCAACGACTTCTTCAACCGCAGTGCCCTGGAGATCAGCAAAGATCGACAGCTGGTCAATCAGGATGCGGGCAGCGCTACGCACTGCCTGCTCCGGCTCGACAACCCCATTGGTCTCGATATCGAGAACCAGGCGGTCGAGGTCGGTACGCTGTTCCACACGGGCGCTTTCCACTGCATAGCTCACGCGGCGAACCGGCGAGAAGGAAGCGTCCATCTGGATGGTACCGATGGAGCGGTTGTCATCATGACTGGAGCGAGCAGAGACGGGCTGATAGCCACGACCCTTTTCGATCTTCACTTCGAGCTCGATCTTGCCGCCGGCAGCGAGGTGACAAATCACGTGGTCCGGATTGATCACTTCAACGTCGTGCGGCAATTCGATATCGCCAGCCAAAACAGCGCCTTCACCTTCTTTACGAAGGGTAAGTACGACGCTGTCGCGACCATGCAGCTTGAGTACGACGCCCTTGAGGTTCAGCAGGATGTCAACGACATCTTCGCGGACACCGTCGAGGGCCGAGTACTCATGCAGAACGCCAGCGATGGTCACTTCGGTCGGAGCGTAACCCGGCATCGACGACAGCAGAATGCGACGCAGCGAATTGCCCAGAGTATGGGCATAGCCACGCTCGAACGGCTCCATCGACACACGTGCATGCGTAGCCGAAATCGGTTGGACGTCGATGATTCGAGGTTTCAGAAATTCCGAAGCGCTGTTTTGCATAGTCATTCCCTAAGAGCTAGCGATTACTTGGAGTAGAATTCCACAACGAGCTGTTCGTTGATATCGCTAGACAGTTCGGAACGTTCCGGAGCGCTCTTGTAAACGCCTTCCATCTTCTTCGAATCAACAGATACCCAGGAGGGGAAGCCGCTTTGTTCAGCCAGGGACAGGGCTTCGGCTACGCGAACCTGCTTCTTGGCTTTTTCACGAACAGCTACCACGTCGCCAGATTTGACCTGGAAAGACGGAATATTCACAACCTGACCGTTTACCACGATGGCCTTGTGGCTGACCAGCTGGCGCGATTCCGCGCGAGTGGAGCCAAAGCCCATGCGATATACAACGTTGTCGAGACGGGACTCGAGCAGTTTCAGCAGGTTTTCGCCAGTGGAGCCCTTGCGACGAACAGCTTCCGCGAAGTAGTTGCGGAACTGACGCTCAAGAACGCCGTAAATGCGGCGAATCTTTTGTTTTTCACGCAGCTGTACGCCGTAATCCGACAGGCGGCCTTTGCGGGCGCCATGTTGGCCAGGTACGCTGTCCAGTTTGCACTTGGAATCAAGTGCGCGACGCGCGCTCTTCAGGAAGAGGTCGGTGCCTTCGCGGCGCGCGAGCTTACATTTCGGGCCGATATAACGTGCCATGTCTCACACTCTCCGAATTAAATACGACGTTTCTTGGGCGGACGGCAGCCGTTGTGCGGCACCGGCGTCACGTCGGAGATGCTGGTAATCTTGAAACCAAGCGCGTTGAGAGCACGAACAGCGGACTCGCGACCCGGTCCCGGGCCCTTGATCCGAACTTCGAGGTTCTTCACACCATATTCTTGGGCAACTTTACCAGCGTGCTCCGCTGCTACCTGAGCAGCAAAGGGTGTACTCTTGCGCGAGCCCTTAAAACCAGCGCCGCCAGAGGTAGCCCAAGACAGTGCATTGCCTTGACGGTCGGTGATAGTGATGATGGTGTTGTTGAACGAAGCGTGCACATGCACGATACCTTCGCTCACGCTCTTGCGCACTTTTTTACGTACACGGACAGCTGTGTTTGCTTTAGCCATTATCTGTGTTCCTTAAGTTACTTCTTGCCGGCAATCGCCTTGCGCGGACCCTTGCGGGTACGAGCATTGGTACGAGTGCGTTGGCCACGGCAGGGCAAACCACGACGATGACGCATGCCGCGGTAGCAGCCCATGTCCATCAGTCGCTTGATGCTCATCGTGACTTCGCGGCGCAGGTCACCTTCAGTGACAAACTTCGCTACTTCTACACGCAGAGCTTCCATTTCGGCTTCGGTCAGATCCTTGACTTTCGTCGAGGTCGCCACGCCGGCAGCAACGCAAATTTGCTGGGCGCGGGTTTGACCGATGCCGTAGATTGCCTGCAGGCCGATAACGGCATGTGCATGATTGGGGATATTTACCCCTGCAATACGGGCCATTCTCTTTCCTTAAGCCTTAAGACCTTGAAAAGGTTGCGATTGTAACACGCAATCGCAAGACTAACAAATATTAGCCTTGCTTTTGCTTGTGACGGGGATCCGTGCAGATCACTCGAACTACGCGATTGCGGCGGATAATTTTGCAGTTACGGCAAATTTTCTTTACCGAAGGCTGTACTCGCATTTCAGTTCCTTTCAATCTAAAAGAGCGAGTGCGTCATTTCGCACGGAACACGATTCGGGCACGGGTCAGGTCATAGGGCGTCAATTCGACCGTAACCTTATCCCCTGGAAGAATACGGATGTAGTGCATCCGCATCTTCCCGGAAATATGACCGTGCACTATGTGTCCATTCTCAAGCTGGACCCTGAAAGTTGCATTAGGCAAATTTTCAAGGACCTCGCCTTGCATCTGGATGGTGTCTTCCTTAGCCATAGAACCCAGTGTCAACTCGTTTATCAGCGGGTGAGCGCATTGCCTTTGAAGTTAGCCTTCTTCAGCAAGCTCTCATACTGGTGAGACAATACGTAGGATTGAACCTGCGCCATAAAGTCCATCGTGACGACAACAATAATCAACAGCGATGTGCCACCGAAGTAGAACGGAGCGTTCCACTTCAAGACCAGAAATTCAGGCAACAAGCAAACCAACGTGATATAGATCGCACCGATAAGCGTCAGACGCAGCGTGATCTTCTCGATGTAACGAGAGGTCTGCTCACCTGGACGATAGCCCGGGATGAACGCGCCACTTTTCTTCAGGTTGTCTGCGGTTTCTTTCGGGTTAAACATCAACGCCGTGTAGAAATAGCAGAAGAAGATAATGGCCGCTGAGTACAGCAGGACGTAGATCGGTTGCCCAGGGTGCAGCTTGTCGGCAACACTCTTCATCCAGCCCAGACCATCCGTATTACCGAACCAGCCGAGTGCGGTGGCCGGGAACAGGATGATGCTAGAAGCGAAAATCGGCGGAATCACCCCTGCCATGTTGAGCTTGAGCGGCAAATGCGTGCTCTGACCCTGCATGACGCGATTACCGACCTGGCGCTTGGCGTAGTTCACCAGTACCTTGCGTTGGCCTCGTTCGACGAAGACCACCAGATAGGTAACAAGCAGAACGCCGGCAAACAGCACGACGGCAAACAGAAGAGGCAGCGAACCCTGACTGGTCAGAGTCAGGGTCTTACCGATCGCCGCGGGAACACCGGAGGCAATACCGGCGCAGATGATCAAGGAGATACCGTTGCCGATACCCCGCTCGGTAATCTGCTCACCAAGCCACATCAGGAACATGGTGCCGGTCACCAGGGTGACCACGGTGGTCAGGTAAAACTCCCATTGGGCAGTTACCACCAGATTGGGCTGCTTATAAAGCATAACCGCAATGCCGAAACTCTGGAACGAGGCCAACACTACAGTCGCGTAACGTGTGTACTGGGTTACCTTGCGACGTCCCGCATCGCCCTCTTTCTTCAGCTCCTTGAGGCTGGGGATAACCTCAGCCGCAAGTTGCAGAATGATCGAGGCAGAGATGTACGGCATGATGCCAAGGGCAAAAACCGTAAATCGGGACAGGGCGCCCCCCGAGAACATGTTGAACATGTCGAGGAGCCCTGTCTGCGACGTGCGGAACAACTTCGCTAGCTCAGCCGGATTGATCCCGGGAACCGGAATGTGTGCGCCGATGCGGAAAACGATCAACGCCCCGATCAGGAACCAGATCCGGCTCTTCAGATCACCAAACTTATTGGCTTTTGCCACTATCGAAGTATTCGCCACGTACGTGTGCCTTATTCAACAATACTGCCGCCAGCTGCCTCAATTGCGGCGCGGGCACCGGCCGTAGCGGCCAGACCACGCAGCTTGACAGCACGCTCAACCTTACCGGACAGGATCACCTTGGCGGAGATCGCCAGGGCGCTTACCAGACCAGCTTGCTTGAGGGCGAGCAGATCGATTTCGTCAACCGGCAGCAGGTTCAGTTCGGACAAACGAACTTCAGCCATTTTGCCAGCCGTCAGGGACTTGAAGCCACGCTTCGGCAGACGACGTTGCAGCGGCATTTGACCGCCTTCGAAGCCTACCTTGTGGAAACCGCCCGCACGGCTCTTTTGACCCTTGTGGCCACGGCCACCAGTCTTGCCCAGGCCGCTGCCGATACCACGGCCGACGCGACGCTTGGCATGCTTGGCACCGGCACCAGGTTTAATGGTATTCAGTTCCATGCTTAGCCCTCGAATTTCAGCAGATAGCTGATCTTGTTGATCATGCCACGGTTCTCAGGCGTATCGATCACTTCGACAGTCTGGCGAATCTTCTTCAGACCCAGACCGCGAGCGCAAGCCTTGTGAGACTCCAGGCGGCCGATCAGGCTCTTAACCAGAGTCACCTTGACAGTCTTGGTGTTACTCATGATCTACCCCCAGAATTTCTTCCACGGTCAGACCACGCTTGGCCGCGATTTGCGCCGGAACGCAAATCTTGTTCAAGCCGTCCAGCGTGGCGCGAACCACGTTGTACGGGTTGGTCGAACCCTGGATCTTGGCGGATACGTTGCGAACGCCCATGGCTTCAAAGATTGCGCGCATCGGACCACCGGCCTTGACACCGGTACCATCCTTGGCGGGCTGCATCAGAACGGTGGTAGCACCGTGCTTGCCGTGTACGGCGTGGTGCAGGGTACCGTTCTTCAGCGGAATCTTTACCAGATTGCGGCGAGCTTGTTCCATTGCCTTCTGCACAGCGACCGGCACTTCCTTCGAGCGACCTTTGCCCATACCGATGCCGCCGTCGCCATCACCAACCACGGTGAGAGCGGAGAAAGCCATAATGCGACCGCCCTTCACCACTTTGGTGACGCGGTTGACGCTGATCATTTTTTCGACCAGACCGTCGCCACGATCTTCCATTTCGTGCTTAGCCATTCTTCACTCCGAATTAGAATACCAGACCGTGTTCGCGGGCAGCGTCAGCCAGTGCCTTGATACGACCGTGGTACTTGAAGCCCGAGCGATCGAAAGACACGGTTTGGATGCCGGCAGCCTTGGCTTTTTCGGCAATTCGCTTGCCAACCATGGCTGCTGCGTTCACGTTGCCACCATTGGCGATGTCGGCGCGTACTTCGGCTTCCAGGGTGGAAGCGCTTGCAAGTACCTTGCTGCCGGTCTCGTCAATGATCTGAGCGTAAATGTGGCAGTTGGTGCGGAATACGGTGAGTCGCACCATCTTGAGCTCCGCAATCCGTGCACGGGTTTTACGTGCGCGGCGGAGTCGAGCTTGTTTCTTGTCCATATCAGGGCCTCAGTTACTTCTTCTTGGTCTCTTTCAGAACCACGACCTCATCAGCGTAGCGAACGCCCTTGCCCTTGTACGGTTCCGGAGAACGGTACGCGCGGACTTCAGCGGCTACCTGGCCGACTTGCTGCTTGTCGGCGCCCTTGATGATGATCTCGGTCTGAGAGGGCGTTTCCACCTTCACGCCAGCAGGCATCTTGTGCGCTACCGGGTGGGAGAAGCCCAGAGAAAGGTTGAGCACGTCACCCTGAGCCTGGGCACGATAGCCCACGCCGACCAGGGTCAGCTTCTTTTCGAAGCCCTTGCTTACACCTTGGACCATGTTGTTGAGGAGCGCACGCAGCGTGCCAGACATGGCACGAGCGAACTTGCTGTCATTCTTGGCTGCGAACGTCAGCTGACCGTTGTCCAGCTTGACATCCACCTCAGTGCACAGCGGGGTGCTGAGGGTGCCAAGGGAGCCCTTAACGCTCACCTCGGTTGCGTTGAACTTGACTTCAACGCCGGCCGGGATCGCTACAGGATTCTTAGCTACGCGAGACATTACACCCTCCCTTACGCCACGATGCAGAGCAGCTCACCACCGATGCCGGCAGCACGTGCCTTGCGATCGGTCATCACACCCTTGGAGGTGGACAGGATAGCTACGCCCAGGCCATTCATGACCTTCGGAATTTCAGTGGTGCCCTTGTACACACGCAGGCCAGGACGGGATACGCGCTCGATGCGCTCGATCACCGGACGGCCAGCATAGTACTTGAGCTGGATATCGAGGACAGGCTTCTTGGCTTCGCCGGCGACGGCGAAGTCTTCGATGTAGCCCTCTTCTTTCAGGACCTGCGCAAGTGCAATCTTCAACTTGGAAGACGGCATCGCAACGGCGACCTTGGCGGCGCGCTGTGCGTTGCGAATGCGGGTCAGCATATCGGAAATAGGATCATGCATGCTCATTTATGTGTCTCCTATTACCAGCTGGCCTTCGTAACACCCGGGATTTCGCCTTTGAGGGCGATTTCACGCAGTTTGCTACGACCGAGACCGAATTTGCGGAACACGCCACGCGGACGACCGGTGATGGCGCAGCGACGACGCTGGCGTACCGGGCTGGCGTTACGCGGCAGTTGCTGAAGTTTCAGACGGGCTGCGAAACGCTCTTCTTCCGAGAGGCTCTGGTTGTTGATGATGGCGAGGAGCGCTTCGCGCTTGGCAGCAAACTTGGCAGCCAGCTTTGCGCGCTTCTCTTCACGGTTAATCAGTGCTTGTGTCGCCATGTGCTTAACCCTTGAACGGGAACTTGAAAGCTGCCAGCAGTGCGCGGGCCTCTTCGTCAGTTTTCGCCGTAGTGGTAATGGTGATGTTCATACCGCGCAAAGCATCAATCTTGTCGTACTCGATTTCCGGGAAGATGATTTGCTCGCGCACACCCATGTTGAAGTTGCCGCGGCCGTCGAAAGACTTGGCGGAAACACCACGGAAGTCGCGTACGCGCGGCAGCGCGATGGTAACCAGGCGGTCGAAGAACTCGTACATCCGTTCGCGGCGCAGGGTAACCTTGCAGCCGATCGGATAATGATCACGGATCTTGAAGCCTGCGATCGATTTGCGAGCGGTGGTCACGACCGGCTTTTGGCCAGCCAGCTTTTCCATATCGCCCACAGCGTGTTCCATCACCTTCTTGTCGGCTACCGCTTCACCGACACCCATGTTCAGGGTGATCTTCTCGATGCGCGGAACTTCCATAACCGACTTGTAGCCGAACTGTTTCATCAGATCCGGCACTACGGTGTCTTTGTAGAAATCGTAGAGACGTGCCATGTTGACTCCTTACGCCCCGATGACTTCGCCGGAAGACTTGAACACGCGTACCTTGCGGCCGTCTTCAAGAACCTTGAAGCCTACGCGGTCAGCCTTTTGGCTAGCCGGATTGAAAATAGCCACGTTGGACACGGCGATCGGCATGGTCTTTTCGACAATACCGCCGGCGATCCCACGGATCGGGTTCGGCTTTTGATGCTTCTTGGCAACGTTAACGCCTTCTACGACGAGCTTTTCGTCCAGGACGCGCAACACGGTACCACGCTTGCCTTTGTCTTTGCCGGTGATTACTACGACTTCATCACCCTTGCGAATTTTGCGCATGTGTTCTCCTTACAGCACTTCAGGAGCCAGCGAAACGATCTTCATGAAGCGTTCGGTACGCAGTTCACGCGTTACCGGCCCGAAGATGCGAGTGCCGATCGGCTCAAGCTTGGTGTTGAGCAACACAGCCGCATTGCCGTCGAATTTGATCAACGAGCCATCGGCACGACGCACACCCTTGGCAGTGCGTACAACGACAGCGTTGTATACATCGCCTTTCTTGACGCGTCCGCGCGGAGCGGCATCCTTGATGCTCACCTTGATGATGTCGCCAACTGCTGCGTAGCGACGCTTGGAGCCGCCCAACACTTTGATGCACATAACAGAGCGCGCACCAGTGTTGTCTGCGACCTCAAGAATGGTCTGCATTTGGATCATTTATGATTACCTTTCTATCCAACTTATCCCGTCACTTTCATCCGTGATTACGCAGCCTATTGCCGCCAGACCACGATCACAGACGAAACGCCGCAGATGACTCTGCGGCGTATCAAACGGCCAGTTTTGGACCCCGTAAGGGCAGAGTCCTGCCAAAACGGTGGCAGGAAAACGGCCATTGTACAGAGGAGTTACCCCCTCTGCAAGCTTTTTACACTTGACGAGATTTCTCGACCAGTGCAGTTACCACCCACGACTTGGTCTTCGAGAGGGGACGGGACTCGCTGATGACTACGATATCGCCGGCCTTGAACTCGTTGTTCTCATCGTGTGCATGGAACTTTTTGGAAAGACGGACAATCTTGCCGTAGATCGGGTGCTTAACCTTGCGCTCGACCAGAACGGTTACGGTCTTGTCCATCTTGTCGCTGACCACCTTGCCGGTCAGCGTACGTACCACTTTGGTTTCGCTCATCTTAAGCAGCCTTCTCTTTCAGAATGGTGCGTACACGAGCTACATCGCGGCGCACTTTCTTCAGTTCACTGTTCTTGGCGAGCTGCTGGGTGGCGTGCTGCATGCGCAGCGCAAACTGGGCCTTCAGAAGGCTCAGCAGTTCGGCCTTCAGCTCGTCCACGCTTTTCGCTCTCAGTTCGGACGCTTTCATTACTGACCTACCTGTCTAATTACAAATACAGTCGGGATCGGCAACTTGGCTGCGGCCAGACGGAAAGCTTCGCGAGCGAGTTCCTCGGAAACACCATCCATTTCGTACAGCATCTTGCCAGGCTGAATTTCCGCAACGTAGTATTCCGGGCTACCCTTACCATTACCCATACGTACTTCTGCAGGCTTGGAGGTAATCGGCTTGTCCGGGAAAATACGAATCCAGATGCGGCCACCACGCTTAATGTGACGGGTCATCGCACGACGGGCGGCTTCGATCTGACGTGCAGTCAGACGACCACGGCCCAGCGCCTTCAGACCAAAATCACCAAAGCTCACCTTGTTGCCACGGGTGGCGATACCGGTGTTGCGGCCTTTTTGCTGTTTACGGTACTTGAGTCTAGTTGGCTGCAGCATTGCGAGCGCCCTTTCTCACTTTCTTTTCAGGAGCAGCAGGAGCAGCGGCCTGTACTTGGCCCGGCTTCAGCTCACCCTTGTAGATCCACACCTTGATACCAATGATGCCGTAAGTGGTCTTGGCTTCAGAGGTAGCGTACTCAACATCGGCACGCAGGGTGTGCAGCGGAACGCGGCCTTCACGGTACCATTCGCTACGAGCGATATCGATACCATTCAGACGGCCGGAGCTCATGATCTTGATGCCCAGGGCGCCCATGCGCATTGCATTTTGCATGGAACGCTTCATGGCGCGACGGAACATCACGCGCTTTTCCAGCTGCGAGGCGATACCATCGGCAATGATTTGTGCATCCAGTTCCGGCTTGCGAACTTCTTCAATGTTCACATGCACCGGAACGCCCAGACGCTTTTGCAGTTCAGCCTTCAGAACTTCGATGTCCTCACCCTTCTTGCCAATCACGACACCCGGACGGGCGCTGTGAATGGTGATACGGGCGGACTTGGCCGGACGCTCGATGGTCACGCGACCAACCGAAGCGTGCGCCAGGCGCTTCTTCAGGAACTCACGGACTTCGATGTCTTGCTTCAGCATGCCAGGGAAATTGGCGCTGTTGGCAAACCACTTCGAAGACCAGTTTTTGGTGACGGCAAGACGGAATCCCGTCGGATGAATCTTCTGACCCATTTCTTACCCCTTAATTGCCCACGGTCAACATGATGTGGCAAGTCTGCTTTTCGATCTTGTTGCCACGACCTTTAGCACGTGCCGTGAAACGCTTCAGGCTCGGGCCCTTGTCAACGTAGATGGTCTCCACCTTCAGGGTGTCGATGTCAGCACCTTCGTTGTGCTCAGCGTTGGCGATTGCCGACTCCAGCAGCTTCTTGACCAGACCGGCGCCCTTCTTGGGGCAGAAGGTCAAAATGTTCAGCGCCTCTTCGACGGACTTGCCGCGAACGAGGTCAGCCACCAGACGGCCCTTCTGTGCCGACAGGCGAACGCTCTTCAGATATGCAGATACTCTCATCGCTTCACCTTACTTCTTCTTCGCCTTCTTATCGGCCGCGTGGCCTTTGAAGGTACGAGTCAGCGAGAATTCGCCCAGTTTGTGGCCGACCATGTTTTCAGAAACATAGACCGGGACGTGGGTACGACCGTTGTGCACAGCGATGGTCAGACCAATGAAGTCCGGCAGAATGGTCGAACGGCGAGACCAAGTCTTAATCGGACGCTTGTCACTGGTCGCACGCGCCGCGTCCACCTTCTTCAGAAGGTGAAGATCAACAAACGGGCCCTTTTTTTGCGAACGTGCCATATGTCAATTACCCTTTAGTGGAATAGCGGCGGCGTACGATCATGTTGTCGGTACGCTTGTTGCGACGAGTACGGTAACCCTTGGTCGGCGTGCCCCATGGGCTAACCGGTACACGACCTTCGCCGGTCTTACCTTCACCACCACCGTGCGGGTGATCGATCGGGTTCATGACCACACCACGGACGGTCGGACGGATACCGCGCCAGCGGTTCGCGCCGGCCTTGCCGATCTTGCGCAGGTTGTGCTCTTCGTTACCAACTTCGCCAACGGTCGCGCGGCAATCAACATGGACCTTGCGGATTTCACCGGAACGCAGACGCAGCTGGGCGTAAACGCCTTCACGTGCGAGCAGCATGGCGGAGGAACCAGCGGAACGCGCCATTTGCGCGCCACGGCCAGGTTGCAGTTCCACGCAGTGAATCGTGGTACCCACCGGGATATTGCGGATCGGCAGCGCGTTGCCGGCCTTGATCGGGGCTTCTGCGCCCGACAGCAGCTCGGCACCAACCTTCACACCACGCGGAGCGATGATGTAACGGCGTTCGCCATCGACATAGCACAGCAGGGCGATATGCGCGGTACGGTTCGGATCGTATTCGATACGTTCCACCTTGGCCGGAATACCATCCTTTTCGCGACGGAAGTCAACGATACGATAGTGTTGCTTGTGACCACCACCCTTGTGACGGGTCGTGATATGGCCGTTGTTGTTACGGCCACCGGTCGAGTTCTTCTTTTCGACCAGCGAAGCCAGCGGGGCGCCCTTGTGCAGGTCAGGGTGAACCACCTTGACGACTGCGCGACGGCCTGCCGATGTCGGTTTTACTTTTTGGATAGGCATGCTCTATCTCCTTACTCAGCAGCTGCGCCGGTCAGATCAAGTTCCTGACCTTGCACGAGGCTAACGTAAGCCTTTTTCCAGTCCTTGCGACGACCGGTCATGCGGCCAAAGCGCTTGACTTTGCCCTTGACATTCACGGTGGACACACCCTCAACCTTGACGTTAAACAGCAGTTCAACGGCAGCCTTGATTTCGGGCTTGGTCGCATCGCCAGCAACGCGGAATACCACTTGCTGGTTCTTCTCGGACACCATGGTGCTCTTTTCAGAAACAACCGGAGCAAGAATGACTTGCATCAGACGTTCTTGATTCATGCCCATTGCTCCTCAAGTTGCTTCACGGCGTCACGGGTGATCACGATCTTCTTGAAGCGCAGCAGGCTGTACGGATCAGCTTGCTGAGCCTCGATCACCAGCACGTTCGGCAGGTTGCGAGACGAGAGATAGAGGTTTTCGTCGAGTTCCTTGGTGATGAACAGGGCGTGTTCCAGGCCCATGGACTTCACCTTGCCAACGAATTCCTTGGTCTTCGGCGATTCAACCGTCAGGCTGTCAACCACGATCAGACGCTCGTCACGGACCAGCTGCGACAGAATCGCGGCCATGCCGGCACGGAACATCTTGCGGTTAACCTTCTGGCTGAAGTTTTCATCCGGCTTGTTCGGGAATGCACGGCCACCACCACGCCATACCGGCGAGGAAGTCGTACCGGAACGCGCACGGCCGGTACCCTTTTGACGCCAGGGCTTGTGGGTGGTGTGCTTCACTTCGGCACGGGTCAGCTGAGCGCGGTTGGCGCTACGGGCATTTGCCAGGAACGCAGTCACGACCTGGTGAACCAGTGCTTCGTTGTATTCACGACCGAACAGGGACTCGGAAGCTTGCAGGCTGTCTTGAGCCTGACCTTGGGTATTGATTACTTTCAATTCCATCATGCACCCGCCTTCACGCTAGGACGTACGACCACGTCGCCGTTCTTGGCACCGGGTACAGCACCCTTGACCAGCAGCAGCTGACGCTCTACGTCAATACGGACAATTTCCAGGCACTGCATGGTGCTCTTGGTGTTGCCATATTGACCAGCCATGCGCTTACCCGGCAGTACGCGGCCCGGATCCTGCGCTTGACCGATGGAACCCGGCGAGTTGTGCGAGCGCGAGTTACCATGGGAGGCACGGTTGGAGGAGAAGTTGTGGCGCTTGATGGCACCGGAGAAGCCCTTACCCTTCGAGGTACCGGTTACATCAACCAGTTGACCTTCGGAGAAGATCTCGACGGTAATGGAATCACCAGCCTTGTAGCCAGCCAGCTGTTCAGCAGTCAGCGTGAATTCACCCACGCCACGACCGGCTTCAACGCCTGCCTTGGCAAAGTGACCAGCTGCCGACTTGTTCACGCGGTTAGCGCGACGCTCGCCGAAAGTGACTTGAATGGCGCTGTAGCCATCCACTTCGGGGGTTTTGATTTGCGTGACGCGATTAGCGGACATGTCCAGCACAGTTACCGGAATGGAAGCACCATCTTCGGCAAAAATGCGGGTCATGCCGACTTTGCGACCGACAAGACCTAAACTCATGTTTATTTCCTTTTGCAGGGCCGATTACGATTGACCGGCTTACAAAAACAATAGCGGACTCGCCAAAATGACGAGTCCGCTACTATATCACCAAAAATTCAAGCACCGCAAGCACTTAGCGTACTCGCGGGCTGGATTCGTGATTATTGCAACTTGATTTCCACATCCACACCGGCCGGCAGGTCCAGCTTCATCAGCGCGTCGACAGTCTTGTCGGTCGGGTCGATGATGTCCATCAGGCGCAGGTGGGTACGGATTTCCAGCTGGTCACGCGAGGTCTTGTTCACGTGCGGCGAACGCAGAACGTTGAAGCGCTCGATCTTGGTCGGCAGCGGAACCGGGCCCTTGACAACGGCGCCGGTACGCTTGGCGGTTTCAACGATTTCTTCAGCCGAACGGTCGATCAGGTTGTAATCGAAAGCTTTCAGGCGGATACGGATCTTTTGGCTCTGCATGATAGCTTCCTGATTACTTGATGATCTTGGCTACAACGCCGGCGCCAACGGTACGGCCACCTTCGCGGATAGCGAAGCGCAGACCTTCTTCCATGGCGATCGGAGCGATCAGCGCAACGGTGATGCTGACGTTGTCGCCAGGCATAACCATTTCCACGCCTTCAGCCAGCGATACAGCACCGGTCACGTCCGTGGTACGGAAGTAGAACTGCGGGCGGTAGTTGGCGAAGAACGGGGTGTGACGGCCGCCTTCTTCCTTCGACAGAACGTAAACTTCAGCGGTGAAGTCGGTGTGCGGGGTGATGGAACCCGGCTTGGCCAGAACCTGACCACGCTCAACTTCTTCACGCTTGGTACCACGCAGCAGAACGCCGACGTTGTCACCAGCCTGACCCTGATCCAGCAGCTTGCGGAACATTTCCACGCCGGTGCAGGTGGTCTTGGCGGTAGCCTTGATACCAACGATTTCGATTTCTTCGCCGACCTTGACGATACCGCGCTCAACACGACCGGTCACAACGGTACCACGGCCGGAGATCGAGAACACGTCTTCGATCGGCAGCAGGAACGGCTTGTCGATGGCACGTTCCGGGGTCGGGATGTAGCTGTCCAGAGCATCAGCCAGACGGAAGATCGACGGTTCGCCGATTTCGGACTGGTCGCCTTCCAGCGCCTTCAGGGCCGAACCCTTGATGATCGGCAGATCATCGCCCGGGAAGTCGTAGGAAGACAGCAGATCGCGCACTTCCATTTCAACCAGTTCCAGCAGCTCTTCGTCGTCTACCATGTCGCACTTGTTCAGGTAAACGATGATGTACGGTACACCCACCTGGCGAGCCAGCAGGATGTGTTCGCGGGTTTGCGGCATCGGACCGTCAGCGGCCGAGCAAACCAGGATCGCGCCGTCCATCTGGGCAGCACCGGTAATCATGTTCTTCACGTAGTCGGCGTGGCCCGGGCAGTCTACGTGTGCGTAGTGGCGGGTCTCGGTTTCGTACTCAACGTGAGCGGTGTTGATGGTAATACCACGTGCCTTTTCTTCCGGCGCGCTGTCGATCTGGTCGTAACCCTTGGCTTCGCCACCGAACTTCTTCGACAGAATGGTGGTGATTGCTGCGGTCAGGGTGGTCTTGCCATGGTCAACGTGACCGATGGTGCCGACGTTTACGTGCGGTTTCGTCCGCTCAAACTTGCCTTTTGCCATTTTTGCAAAATCCTTAAATATAAAGAACAGTAGATCAGGGCGGGGCCCAGGGCCCCGCCACAGCGCGCATTACTTCTTGGCGTTCATGACGGCTTCAGCAACATGCTTCGGCGCTTCAGAGTAGTGCTTGAACTCCATGGAGTAGGTAGCACGACCCTGGGTAGCAGAACGCAGGTCGGTCGAGTAGCCGAACATTTCAGCCAACGGCACTTCGGCACGAATCTTCTTGCCGCCGATGCCATCATCATCCATGCCCTGAACGATACCGCGACGACGGTTCAGGTCACCCATCACGTCGCCCATGTACTCTTCCGGGGTTTCCACTTCAACAGCCATCATCGGTTCGAGGATGCACGGGCCGGCACGACGCATGGCTTCCTTGAAGGCCAGCGAGCCGGCCAGTTCGAAGGCGATCTGCGACGAGTCGACATCGTGGTACGAACCGAAGGTCAGGCGAACGGTCACATCGACGACCGGGAAGCCGGCGAGAATACCGTTGTTGAGGGTGTTCTGGATACCCTTGTCCACCGACGGGATGAATTCGCGCGGAATCACGCCACCCTTGATTTCGTCGATGAACTGGTAACCCTTGCCTTCGCCCGACGGTTCCAGCGTGATCACGGCGTGACCGTACTGACCCTTACCACCCGACTGCTTGACGTGCTTGCCTTCCACGTCGGTCACGGTCTTGGTGATGGTTTCACGGTAGGCCACTTGCGGTGCGCCGACGTTGGCTTCTACGCCGAATTCACGGCGCATGCGGTCAACCAGAATTTCCAGGTGCAGTTCACCCATACCGGAAATAATGGTCTGGCCGGATTCTTCGTCGGTGCGTACGCGGAACGACGGGTCTTCCTTGGCCAGGCGGTTCAGGGCAACGCCCATCTTTTCCTGGTCAGCCTTGGTCTTCGGCTCAACGGCAACGTGAATCACCGGATCCGGGAACTCCATACGCTCGAGGATGATCTCGGCGTCAACGGCACACAGGGTTTCACCGGTGGTGACTTCCTTCAGGCCGATGGCAGCAGCGATGTCGCCAGCGCGGACTTCGTCGATTTCCTTACGGTCGTTGGCGTGCATCTGCACGATACGGCCGATACGTTCCTTCTTGCCCTTGACCGAGTTCAGCACGGTGTCGCCCGACTTCACCACGCCCGAGTAGACGCGGAAGAAGGTCAGCTGACCGACGTACGGGTCGTTCATCAGCTTGAACGCCAGCGCCGAGAACGGCTCGTCGTCCGAAGCGTGACGTTCGGCTTCAACGCCATCGGTTTCGCCCTTGATCGCCGGTACTTCGGTCGGCGACGGCAGCAGCTCGATCACGGCGTCCAGCATGCGCTGCACACCCTTGTTCTTGAACGCGGAGCCACACAGCATCGGCTGGATTTCGCACTTCAGAGTACGTTCGCGCAGACCCTTGACGATTTCCTCTTCAGAGAGCGTGCCCTCTTCCAGGTACTTGTTCATCATGTCTTCGTCGGCTTCGGCAGCTGCCTCAACCATCTTTTCGCGCCACTCTTCGGCAACGGCAACCAGGTCGGCCGGGATTTCACCGTATTCGAACTTCATGCCTTGCGAGGCCTCATCCCAGATGATGGCCTTCATCTTCAGCAGGTCGACAACACCGGTGAAGCCGTCTTCTGCGCCGATAGGCACAACGATAGGCACCGGATTGCCGCGCAGGCGGGTCTTCACTTGCTCAACCGCACGGAAGAAGTTGGCACCCTGACGGTCCATCTTGTTCACGAAGGCGATGCGCGGAACGTGGTACTTGTTCGCCTGACGCCATACGGTTTCGGATTGCGGCTGAACGCCGCCCACCGCGCAGTAAACCATTACCGCGCCGTCAAGGACACGCATGGAACGTTCAACTTCGATGGTGAAGTCAACGTGTCCGGGGGTGTCGATGATGTTGAAGCGGTGTTCCGGGAACTGCATCCCCATACCCTTCCAGAAGGTAGTGGTTGCAGCGGAAGTAATGGTAATACCGCGTTCCTGCTCCTGCTCCATCCAGTCCATGGTGGCAGCGCCGTCGTGAACTTCACCAATCTTGTGGTTCACACCGGTGTAATACAGGATGCGTTCGGTAGTAGTGGTCTTACCGGCATCAATGTGAGCGCTGATACCAATGTTACGGTAGCGCTCGATAGGGGTTTTCCTAGCCACGGCCTTAACCTTTATGGTTAGTTGAATTTAGAAGCGGAAATGCGAGAAGGCCTTGTTGGCTTCTGCCATGCGGTGTACTTCTTCGCGCTTCTTCATTGCGCCGCCACGGCCTTCGGCTGCATCCAGCAGCTCGCCTGCCAGACGCAGGTCCATGGACTTCTCGCCACGCTTGCGCGCAGCATCGCGCAGCCAGCGCATGGCCAGAGCCATACGACGGGACGGGCGTACTTCAACAGGAACTTGATAGTTGGCACCACCAACACGGCGGCTCTTTACTTCGACAACCGGCTTGGCGTTCGAGATGGCAGTGTTGAACACTTCCAGGGCGTTTTTGCCGGTCTTCTTCTCGATCTGTTCCAGGGCACCGTAGATGATGCGTTCTGCAACAGACTTCTTGCCGTCAATCATGACGACGTTCATGAACTTGGACAGGTCCTGGCTACCGAACTTCGGATCCGGCAGGATCTCGCGTTTCGGGACTTCTCTGCGTCTTGGCATTTCGATTCCTTCAATCTATTCAGTTGAGCTTCGCGCTCATGGCGCCCATGTTGGAGCGACCACTTACTCGACGACACAAGGCCGCCGTTGCAGCTACCGCCAGCGACTTACTTAGGACGCTTGGCACCGTACTTCGAACGGGACTGCTTACGATCCTTGACGCCTGCGGTATCCAGGGAGCCACGGACGGTGTGGTAACGCACACCCGGCAAGTCCTTAACACGACCGCCGCGGATCAGTACCACGGAGTGCTCTTGCAGGTTGTGGCCTTCACCGCCGATATACGAAATCACTTCGAAACCGTTGGTCAGACGTACCTTGCACACCTTACGCAGTGCCGAGTTCGGCTTCTTCGGGGTGGTGGTGTATACGCGGGTGCACACGCCACGCTTCTGCGGGCAGGCCTCCAGCGCAGGCACCTTGCTCTTCGCCTTTTCGGCGAGACGGCCCTTGCGGACCAGTTGGTTGATGGTTGGCATTACTCTCAGTTCCTAGTTGAGTTCCTCACAACGGCAACACGCCGCCATGAAAGAGGGTGGATTATATTTTAGTCAACAACCCACCGTCAATGGAAAACACGCTGCCATTCAACGGTTTAGCGTTGAATGGGCAGCGTTGTTTTCTAAAACCACAAAAAACCGGGTTTTATTCGTTGCTTTCCAGGCTGGTTTGCGGCGTTTCCAGCGACATCGCGTCAGCAAACAGATCTTGCGAATCCGGGTTGCGACGACGGTTGCGGTGGTAAGCCAGGCCGGTACCAGCCGGGATCAGACGACCGACGATCACGTTTTCCTTCAGACCACGCAGATCGTCCTTCTTGCCCATGATGGCCGCTTCGGTCAGAACTCGGGTGGTTTCCTGGAAGGAAGCCGCCGAGATGAACGAGTCGGTGGACAGCGACGCCTTGGTAATACCCAGCAGTACGTTTTCGTACTGAGCCGGTTCCTTGCCGTCGGCCAGCATGCGGTCGTTGGTTTCCAGCACTTCGGCACGTTCTACCTGCTCACCCTGGATGAACTCGGTCGAGCCGGAATCGGTGATGATCACACGGCGCAGCATCTGGCGGATGATCACTTCGATGTGCTTGTCGTTAATCTTCACACCTTGCAGTCGGTACACTTCCTGTACTTCCTGCACGATGTAGCGCGCCAGCGCTTCGATACCCTGCAGACGCAGAATGTCGTGCGGATCAACGGCACCGTCGACAATCAATTCGCCGCGGTTGACCACCTGACCGTCGTGCACGAGAACGTGCTTGTCCTTCGGAATCAGGTTTTCAAAGGTATTGCCGTCCAGATCAGTAATGATCAGACGTTGCTTGCCCTTGGTGTCCTTGCCGAACGATACGGTACCGGTGACTTCGGCCAGCATACCGGCGTCCTTCGGCGAGCGGGCTTCGAACAGCTCGGCCACGCGCGGCAGACCACCGGTAATGTCGCGGGTCTTGGTGGTTTCTTGCGGAATACGCGCCAGAACCTCACCCTTGCCGACTTCCTGACCATCCTTGACGGTAATGATGGCGCCGACCTGGAAGGTGATGGACACCGAAGCATCCGAACCGGCCAGTTTGACTTCCAGACCATTCTCGTCCAGCAGCTTGACCAACGGACGCAGCAGCTTGGATTGCGAACCGGCGCGACGTTTCGGGTCGATGACCACCAGCGTCGACAGACCGGTCACTTCGTCCACCTGCTTGGCGACCGTGGTGCCTTCTTCCACGTTTTCGAACTTCACGCGGCCGGCGTACTCGGTAATGATCGGACGGGTATGCGGGTCCCAGGTCGCCAGCACGTGACCAGCCTTGATGACCAGACCATCGGTTACCAGCAGGGTCGCACCGTACGGTACCTTGTGACGTTCGCGCTCGCGGCCGATATCATCATGGATCACCACTTCACCGGAACGGGTGATCACGATCAGCTCGCCCTTGGTGTTGGTGACATAACGCATCTGGCTGGAGAAGCGTACGGTACCGTTCGACTTGGCTTCCACCTGGCTGGCAGCAGCGTTACGCGATGCGGCACCACCGATGTGGAAGGTACGCATGGTCAGCTGGGTACCCGGCTCACCGATCGACTGGGCAGCGATGACACCGACTGCTTCACCGGCATTGACTTCCTTGCCTCGGCCCAGATCGCGGCCGTAGCACTTGGCGCACAGACCGTAGCGCGTGTCGCAGGTGATCGGGGTGCGAACCTTGACTTCGTCGATACCCAGGTTGTCGACCATGTCAACCAGATGCTCGTCCAGCAGCGTGCCGGCTTCGATCACGGTTTCGCCGCTCGACGGATCAATCACGTCCACCGCAGCCACGCGACCCAGAATACGGTCACGCAGGGCTTCGATCACGTCACCACCCTGCAGGACGGCCTTCATGGTGAAGCCGTTGGTGGTGCCGCAATCGTCCTGGATCACGACCAGATCCTGCGTCACGTCGACCAGACGACGGGTCAGGTAACCGGAGTTTGCCGTCTTCAACGCGGTATCCGCCAGACCCTTACGGGCACCGTGGGTCGAGATGAAGTACTGCAATACCGTCAGACCTTCGCGGAAGTTCGAGGTAATCGGGGTCTCGATAATCGAGCCGTCCGGCTTGGCCATCAGGCCCCGCATACCGGCCAGCTGCTTGATCTGAGCCACCGAGCCCCGGGCACCGGAGTCGGCCATCATGTAAATCGAGTTGAACGATTCCTGGTCGACTTCCTTGCCGTCGCGATCCAGCACCTTCTGCTTGGACAGCTCGTCCATCATCGCCTTGGCGACCTTGTCACCGGTGCGACCCCAGATATCGACCACCTTGTTATAGCGTTCGCCCTGGGTCACCAGACCCTGGCGATACTGCTCTTCGATTTCCTTGACTTCCTTGTGCGCCTCGGCGAGCAGATCGGTCTTCTTGGTCGGCACGAGCATGTCGTCGACGCAGATCGAGATACCGCCGCGGGTGGAGAAGGCGAAACCGGTGTACATCAGCTGGTCGGCAAAGATCACCGTGTCGCGGATGCCGCAACGACGGAACGATGCATTGATCAGCTTGGAGATTTCCTTCTTCTTCAGCGCCTTGTTGATGTGCTCGAAGCCCAGGCCCTTCGGCAGGATGTCGGACAGCAGCGCACGACCCACGGTGGTCTCGTAACGCTTGATGACCGGCTGGAACTCGCCTTGCTCGTCCTTTTCCCATTCCTTCAGGCGCACGGTGATGCGGGTGGCCAGTTCGACCTGACGGGTTTCGTAGGCGCGATGCACTTCCTTGGTGTCGGCAAATACCATGCCTTCACCCTTGCCATTCACGCGGTCGCGGGTCATGTAGTACAGACCCAGCACGATATCCTGCGACGGCACGATGATCGGCTCGCCGTTGGCTGGCGACAGCACGTTGTTGGTGGCCAGCATCAGGGTACGGGCTTCCATCTGCGCTTCCAGCGACAGCGGCACGTGAACGGCCATCTGGTCACCGTCAAAGTCGGCGTTGAATGCCGCGCAGACCAGCGGATGCAGCTGGATGGCCTTGCCTTCGATCAGCACCGGCTCAAAGGCCTGAATACCCAGACGGTGCAGGGTCGGGGCACGGTTGAGCAGGACCGGATGTTCGCGGATCACGTCTTCCAGGATGTCCCAGACTTCCGGCACTTCCTGCTCGACCAGCTTCTTGGCCGCCTTGATGGTGGACGCCAGGCCCATGACTTCCAGCTTGTGGAAGATGAACGGCTTGAACAGCTCCAGCGCCATCTTCTTCGGCAGACCGCACTGATGCAGACGCAGGGTCGGGCCCACGGTAATCACGGAACGGCCGGAGTAGTCGACGCGCTTGCCCAGCAGGTTCTGACGGAAGCGACCGCCCTTACCCTTGATCATGTCGGCCAGCGACTTGAGCGGACGCTTGTTGGCGCCGGTCATGGCCTTGCCGCGACGACCGTTGTCCAGCAGCGAGTCCACCGACTCCTGCAGCATGCGCTTTTCGTTGCGCACGATGATGTCCGGCGCGCGCAGTTCCAGCAGGCGCTTCAGACGGTTGTTACGGTTGATCACGCGGCGATACAGATCGTTCAGATCCGAGGTCGCGAAACGACCACCATCCAGCGGTACCAGCGGACGCAGTTCCGGCGGCAGGACCGGCAGCACTTCCAGGATCATCCATTCCGGCTTCATGCCGGAACGCAGGAAGGCTTCCAGCACCTTCAGGCGCTTGGCAATCTTCTTGATCTTGGTGTCGGAACCGGTGCTTTCCAGTTCGCGGCGCAGGGTTTCAATCTCGCGTTCCAGGTCCAGGCTGCGCAGCAGTTCGCGCACGGCCTCGGCACCCATCATGGCCTTGAACTCTTCGCCGTACTGGTCTTCCTTGTCCAGGAAGTCTTCTTCGGACAGCAGCTGGCCACGGGTCAGCGGGGTCATGCCCGGGTCGGTCACGACGAAGCCTTCGAAGTACAGTACGCGTTCGATGTCGCGCAGGGTCATGTCGAGCACCATGCCCAGACGCGACGGCAGGCTCTTCAGGAACCAGATGTGCGCGGTCGGGCTGGCCAGCTCGATGTGGCCCATGCGTTCACGGCGAACCTTGGACAGCGTGACTTCCACGCCGCACTTTTCGCAGATCACGCCACGATGCTTCAGGCGCTTGTACTTGCCGCACAAGCATTCGTAATCCTTCACCGGCCCGAAGATGCGGGCGCAGAACAGGCCGTCACGTTCCGGCTTGAAGGTACGATAGTTGATGGTTTCGGGCTTCTTGACTTCACCGTAGGACCAGGAACGGATCTTGTCCGGTGAGGCGATGCCGATCTTAATCGCATCAAACTCTTCTTCTTGCGTCACCTGCTTAAAGAGGTCGAGCAGTGCTTTCATTGCGTCTCCAGTCAGGGGGCCGGCGCGGCGAGTGCCGCACCGGCGCGCCTATCAATAACGTTCCAGGTCGATGTCCAGGCCAAGCGAGCGGATTTCCTTCACCAACACGTTGAAGGACTCCGGCATGCCGGCGTCGATCTTGTGCTCGCCCTTGACAATGTTTTCGTACACCTTGGTACGGCCGGTCACGTCGTCGGACTTCACCGTCAGCATTTCCTGCAGGGTGTAGGCGGCGCCATAGGCTTCCAGTGCCCAGACTTCCATCTCACCGAAGCGCTGACCACCGAACTGTGCCTTACCACCCAGCGGCTGCTGGGTCACCAGCGAGTACGGGCCGGTCGAACGGGCGTGCATCTTGTCATCGACCAGGTGATGCAGCTTCAGGTAGTGCATCACGCCAACCGTGACCTTGCGGTCAAAGGCTTCGCCGGTACGGCCATCGTGCAGCGTCAGCTGGGTCTTGGAATCATTGAAGCCCAGTTGAGCCGTACGCGGATCTTCGTCCAGGTAGGCCAGGTTCAGCATGTGGCGGATTTCCGCTTCCTTGGCACCGTCGAACACCGGCGTGGCGAACGGCATACCCTTGCGCAGGTGGTCGGCCAGCATCAGGATTTCGTCGTCCGTCATGCTGTCGATCTGCTCCGGCTTGCCGGTTTCGTTGTACACGCGGGTCAGGTACTCGCGGATCTCGGCCACAGCGCGCTGACTCTTCAGCATGCCGTCGATGCGCTCACCGATACCCTTGGCGGCCCAGCCCAGATGCACTTCCAGAATCTGACCGATGTTCATACGCGACGGTACGCCCAGCGGGTTCAGCACGATGTCGACCGGGCGGCCATCGCCCATGAACGGCATGTCTTCCACCGGCAGGATGCGCGACACCACACCCTTGTTACCGTGACGACCGGCCATCTTGTCACCGGCCTGCAGGCGGCGCTTGACGGCCAGGTAGACCTTGACCATCTTCTGCACGCCCGGGGGCAGTTCGTCGCCCTGGGTGAGCTTGCGCTTCTTGTCTTCGAACTTGAGGTCGAATTCTTCACGCTTCTGCGCCAGGCTGTCCTTGATCAGTTCCAGCTGCTTGGCGATGTCTTCATCGCTCATGCGGATGTCGAACCAGTCGTGCTTGGCACCCAGGCTTTCCAGGTACTCGGCATCGATGATGGTGCCCTTGGCCAGACGCTTCGGACCGCCATTGGCCGGCTTGCCGGTGATCAGGCGTTCGATACGGCTGAAGGCATCGTTCTCGAAAATACGCAGCTGGTCATTCAGGTCCAGACGATAACGCTTCAGTTCGGCGTCGATGATCGACTGGGCACGCTTGTCGCGCTCGATGCCTTCACGGGTGAAGACCTGAACGTCGATCACGGTACCGGTCATGCCGGTCGGTACGCGCAGCGAGGTGTCCTTCACATCGGAGGCCTTCTCGCCGAAGATCGCACGCAGCAGCTTCTCTTCCGGCGTCAGCTGGGTTTCACCCTTCGGGGTGACCTTGCCGACCAGCACGTCACCGGCCTCGACCTCGGCGCCGATGTAAACGATACCGGACTCATCCAGACGGCCAGCCATGCGCTCGGACAGGTTCGGGATATCACGGGTGATTTCTTCCGGTCCCAGCTTGGTGTCACGGGCAACGACCGACAGTTCTTCGATATGGATCGAGGTGTAGCGGTCTTCTGCCACCACCTTTTCCGAGATCAGAATCGAGTCCTCGAAGTTGTAACCGTTCCACGGCATGAAGGCGATGGTCATGTTCTGACCCAGCGCCAGTTCGCCCAGGTCGGTCGACGCACCGTCAGCCACCACATCACCCTTGGCCAGCTTGTCGCCGACATGCACGACCGGGCGCTGGTTGATGTTGGTGTTCTGGTTGGAACGGGTGAACTTGGTCAGGTTGTAGATATCCACACCCACTTCACCAGCGGTGGCTTCGTCGTCATTGACGCGAATCACCACGCGGTTGGCGTCCACCAGATCGACCACGCCGCCACGGCGCGCCACGACGGTGGTACCCGAGTCGATGGCCACATCGCGCTCGATGCCGGTGCCGACATACGGCTTTTCCGGACGCAGGCACGGTACGGCCTGGCGCTGCATGTTGGCGCCCATCAAGGCACGGTTGGCGTCATCGTGTTCCAGGAACGGAATCAGCGAGGCAGCAACCGACACCACCTGACCGGTGGCCACGTCCATGTACTGTACGCGGTCCGGGGTGGACAGAATGGTTTCGCCCTTCTCACGGCAGGTCACCAGGTCGTCGATCAGACGGCCTTCTTCATCCAGCTCGGCGTTGGCCTGAGCGATGACGTAACGACCTTCCTCGATCGCGGACAGGTAATCGATCTCGCTGGTTACCTTGCCATCCACGACCTTGCGGTACGGGGTTTCCAGGAAGCCGAACTCGTTGGTGCGGGCATAAACCGACAGCGAGTTGATCAGGCCGATGTTCGGACCTTCAGGCGTTTCGATCGGGCACACGCGGCCGTAGTGGGTCGGGTGCACGTCGCGGACTTCGAAGCCTGCACGTTCGCGGGTCAGACCGCCCGGGCCCAGGGCCGAAACACGGCGCTTGTGGGTAATTTCCGACAGCGGGTTGGTCTGGTCCATGAACTGCGACAACTGGCTGGAACCGAAGAATTCCTTGATCGCGGCCGATACCGGCTTGGCGTTGATCAGATCATGCGGCATCAGGTTGTCAGATTCAGCCTGGTTCAGACGTTCCTTGACGGCGCGCTCGACACGCACCAGACCGGCACGGAACTGGTTCTCGGCCAGTTCGCCCACCGAACGCACGCGACGGTTGCCCAGGTGATCGATGTCATCGACTTCGCCGCGACCGTTGCGCAGTTCGGTCAGGATGGCAATCACCGAGACGATGTCTTCGGTCGACAGGGTGCCGTCCATGATGTCGCGACGCGACGCGAACTTCTCGCCGATCAGGGTCTTGAACCACTCCGGCGTCTTGTCATCGAACTTGTACTGGTAGGTGCGCGAGCTGAACTTCATGCGACCCACGCGCGACAGATCGTAGGTTTCTTCGCTGAAGAACAGGCGCTGGAACAGTTGCTCGACGGCATCTTCGGTCGGCGGTTCGCCAGGACGCATCATGCGATAGATCGCAACACGCGCCTGCAGGCGATCCTGGATGTCATCGACACGCAGGGTTTGCGAGATGTACGCCCCCTGATCCAGGTCGTTGGTGAACAACACGTCGATTTCCGATGCTTCGGTCAGCGCCAGCTTGGCCAGGATTTCTTCCGAAATCTCTTCGTTGGCACGGGCGATCACTTCACCGGTATCGGTATTGACCACGGCGCGGGCCAGTACGCGGCCCAGCAGGGCATCGGCCGGCACTTCAACGCGGTCCAGCTCGGCGGTCTGAATGTCGCGGATGTGCTTGGCGGTGATGCGCTTGTCCTTGGCGACGATCAGCTTGCCGTCGGCACCGACCAGATCAAACTTGGCCACTTCGCCCTTCAGACGATCGGCCACCACCTTCATGAACACGCCGTTCTTGGTCAGGTAGAAGGTGTCGAAGCTGTAGAACTCGGACAGGATCTGCTCTTCGGTATAACCCAGGGCCTTGAGCAGGATGGTGACCGGCATCTTGCGACGACGGTCGATACGGAAGTACAGCAGGTCCTTCGGATCGAACTCGAAGTCGAGCCAGGAGCCGCGGTAGGGAATCACGCGAGCCGAGAACAGCAGCTTGCCCGAGGAGTGGGTTTTGCCGCGGTCGTGCTCGAAGAAGACGCCAGGCGAGCGATGCAGCTGGCTGACAATCACGCGCTCGGTACCGTTGATGATGAACGAACCGTTGGTGGTCATGAGCGGAATTTCACCCATGTACACTTCGTTTTCGCGCACTTCCTTCACCACCGGCTTGGAAGATTCTTTGTCAAAGATCGTCAGGCGGATACGGGCGCGCAACGGAGCAGCATAAGTAATGCCGCGCAGTTGACACTCCTGCATATCGAACGGAGGCTCGCCAAGAATGTAGTGTGCAAAGTCCAGACGGGCATAACCGTTGTGACTGGTGATCGGGAAGATCGACTTGAAGGCAGCCTGCAGACCAACATCCTTGCGCTGCTCTACCGGAGTACCCAGTTGAAGGAATTCGGTATACGAATCAATCTGGGTCGCCAACAGGAATGGGACATCGAGAACACTGGCACGTTTCGCAAAGCTCTTACGAATACGTTTCTTCTCAGTAAACGAATAACTCATAGAGTCTCCATCGAGGTGGGGTGGCGCAAGAAACCAAATGTCAGCAACCACACGCTATTAATTGCTGGCGTTTAACTTCTCTAATCACTCATTCACAAGCGCAACAAGGCTGGCGGATTTCTCCGCCAGCCTTCCTTCTTTTTTCAAAGAAGATTACTTGATTTCAGCCTTGGCACCGGCTTCGGTCAGTTGCTTAACGATGTCGTCAGCTTCAGCCTTGGCAACGCCTTCCTTGACCGGCTTCGGAGCGCCGTCAACCAGGTCCTTGGCTTCTTTCAGGCCCAGACCGGTGATAGCACGTACAACCTTGATCACGTTAACCTTGTTGTCGCCAACGGCGGACAGGATAACGTCGAACTCGGTCTTTTCTTCAGCAGCAGCAGCGCCACCAGCAGCCGGGCCGGCAACGGCAACGGCAGCAGCGGAAACGCCGAACTTCTCTTCGAACGCCTTAACCAGGTCGTTCAGTTCCATAACGGTCAGGCCAGCAACGGCTTCGAGAATGTCTTCTTTGGTGATTGCCATGTGAAAATCTCCAGAAATCTGTATATATCAAAAAGGTTAAGCGGCTTCGGCCTGCTTCTTTTCCGCCAGTGCGGCCAGTGCGCGGGCAAAGCCGGACACAGGAGCCTGCATAACGAACAGAAGCTTGGACAGCAGTTCTTCGCGGCTCGGGATCGACGCCAGCTCAGCAACCTGAGCGGCATTCAGAACGTTGCCATTGTAAGAACCGGCCTTGACGATGATCTTGTCGTCGGTCTTCGCGAATTGTTGGAGCACTTTGGCTGCAGCAACCGGATCAGCAGAGATACCGTAAACCAGCGGGCCGACCATGTGGTCAGCCAGGCCTTCGAATGCGGTACCCTGAACGGCGCGACGTACCAGCGTGTTCTTCAGAACGCGCAGATACACACCGTTCTCGCGTGCCTTGGCACGGAGCTGGGTCATGCTGCTAACCTCGATCCCCCGATATTCGGCGATTACGATGGTCTGGGCGTCAGCCAGCTTGGCCGATACCTCAGTGACAACCGCCTTTTTATCTTCAAGATTGAGACTCAAGGTCTACCTCCTAGTCTGAAATGAAGTGCGAACATCGCACTCCGCTTTGCAGCGGCGACCTTTCAGGAGACAACATGCGTCGTTTCGGTGGTGCCCATGGGCAGAATTGAACTGCCGACCTCTCCCTTACCAAGGGAGTGCTCTACCCCTGAGCTACATGGGCTCGAAACGCTGAAGCCTTCTATTCGGGTACACCATCTGCGTAGGATGCTGTTTCCAGCGATTAAGCCCTGAGGCTCCTACGGTCTTTGACAATCTGGCGGGACGAGCCCGCCAGCCCAAAGCCTTGACAGGCTTGCGCCTGTCACAACTTCATTGCACTCAGGCAGAGAAGCTGTTGGTATCTACGCGAACGCCGACGCCCATGGTGCTGGAAACGGCAGCCTTCTTCAGATACTGACCCTTTGCTGCGGCCGGCTTGGCCTTCAGCAGGGCATCAACCAGTGCAACCAGGTTCTCGCGCAGGGCAGCGGCTTCGAACGAAGCGCGACCGATGGTGGCGTGAACGATACCGGCCTTGTCGGTACGGTACTGAACCTGACCAGCCTTGGCGTTCTTCACAGCCTCGGCAACGTTCGGGGTCACGGTACCCACCTTCGGGTTCGGCATCAGGCCGCGCGGACCGAGGATCTGACCCAGCTGACCGACAACGCGCATGGCGTCCGGTGCTGCGATCACAACGTCGAAGTCCATTTGACCGGCCTTGACTTGCTCGGCCAGGTCTTCGAAGCCAACGACTTCGGCACCGGCTTCA
Source organism: Paludibacterium sp. B53371 (assembly GCF_018802765.1). NCBI lineage: Bacteria > Pseudomonadati > Pseudomonadota > Betaproteobacteria > Neisseriales > Chromobacteriaceae > Paludibacterium > Paludibacterium sp. B53371. The sequence continues at coordinate 294,859 of NZ_CP069163.1, read as the reverse complement.
CGGGCTGCATCAGCGGCAGCACCCTGAGCAAACACGGCAACGCGAACCGACTTACCAGTACCACGCGGCAGAACCACGGAGCCACGAACCACTTGGTCGGACTTACGCGGATCAACGCCCAGGTTAACGGCAACGTCGATAGACTCGTCGAACTTGGCAGTCGCCGCTTCCTTGACCAGCGCCAGGGCTTCGTCTACCGGGTACAGCTTGTTGCGATCGATCTTGGCAACAACTGCTTGCATGCGCTTGGAAACTTTAGCCATTTACACACCCTCCACTTCGAGACCCATGGAGCGAGCGGAGCCAGCGATGGTACGCACGGCGGCGTCCATGTCGGCGGCAGTCAGATCCGGCTGCTTGGTCTTGGCGATTTCTTCCAGCTGGGCACGGGTCACCTTGCCTACCTTCTGGGTATTGGCACGGGGACTACCCTTCTGCAGGCCGGCGGCCTTCTTCAGCAGAATGGTGGCCGGCGGGGTCTTCATGATGAAGGTGAAGGACTTGTCTGCGTAAGCAGTGATCACAACCGGAATCGGCAGACCCGGCTCAACGCCTTGAGTCTGGGCGTTGAACGCCTTGCAGAATTCCATGATGTTCAGACCGCGCTGACCCAGAGCCGGGCCGATAGGCGGCGACGGATTGGCTTTACCAGCGGGCACTTGCAGCTTGATATAGCCGACAATTTTCTTTGCCACGATTTACACTCCTAAACGGGTATAACGCAGGCGCAAGCCTGCTTCCCAGACGAAAGGGTTGGATTATACACATCCTTCACCCACATTGCCAAGTAGCAATCAGACTTTTTCTACTTGACTGAATTCCAGCTCAACCGGGGTATCACGACCGAAGATCTGCACCGAGACACGCAGCTTGTTGCGCTCGTAGTTGACTTCGTCGACCGTACCGTTGAAATCGTTGAACGGACCATCGGTCACACGGACCTTTTCGCCCACTTCGAACAGCACCTTCGGACGGGGCTTCTCCACCCCTTCCTGGATCTGCTGCATGATCGAATCGACTTCCTTCTTGGAAATCGGCGCCGGCTTGTTCGCCGTGCCGCCAATGAAGCCGGTCACCTTGGGCGTACTCTTCACCAGGTGCCAGGTTTCATCGGTCATTTCCATTTCGATCAGCACATAGCCCGGGAAGAACTTGCGCTCGGTGATCGAACGGCGACCGTTCTTGATATCCACCACTTCTTCAACCGGCACCAGAATCTGGCCGAACTGATCAGCAACATCGGAACGATCGATGCGCTCGCGCAGTGCTTTTTGCACGCTCTTCTCGAAACCGGAATAAGCGTGCACGACATACCAGCGTTTAGCCATTTATCTATCAACCTCGACCGAGAATCACGTCGTAGACCAACCAGGTCAGACCCGAGTCAACCAACCACATGAACAATGCCAGGACGGCAACAAACAGGAAGACAATCCCCGTCATCTGCATGGCTTCCTTGCGGGTGGGCCATACCACCTTGCGCCCTTCGGCGACCGAGTCGCGCGCATAGGCAACGAACTCTCGTCCGGACTGCGTGGTCCAGACAACGGCGGCAGCCAGCACCAGCGCCACAAACATGGCCAGGACGCGCACAAAGCTCTGCGCCTCCGGAATCATATAGAAGCCTACCACGCCAGCGGCGATCAGCAGACCAGCCAGGGACAGCTTGATTTTGTCTTGCATTTCCATACGGAATGTTCTCAGCGCGTATGTGACAAAAGACCAACCGGCGCAATAGCGCCGGTTAGTCTTACTTGGCAGGCCAGGAGGGTCTCGAACCCCCAACCCTCGGTTTTGGAGACCGATACTCTACCAATTGAGCTACTGGCCTATAAACCTGCAATTACTTGATGATCTTGGCTACAACGCCGGCGCCGACGGTGCGGCCACCTTCGCGGATAGCGAAGCGCAGACCTTCTTCCATGGCGATCGGAGCGATCAGCGCAACGGTGATGCTGACGTTGTCGCCAGGCATAACCATTTCCACGCCTTCAGCCAGCGATACAGCACCGGTCACGTCCGTGGTACGGAAGTAGAACTGCGGGCGGTAGTTGGCGAAGAACGGGGTGTGACGGCCGCCTTCTTCCTTCGACAGAACGTAAACTTCAGCGGTGAAGTCGGTGTGCGGGGTGATGGAACCCGGCTTGGCCAGAACCTGACCACGCTCAACTTCTTCACGCTTGGTACCACGCAGCAGAACGCCGACGTTGTCACCAGCCTGACCCTGATCCAGCAGCTTGCGGAACATTTCCACGCCGGTGCAGGTGGTCTTGGCGGTAGCCTTGATACCAACGATTTCGATTTCTTCGCCGACCTTGACGATACCGCGCTCAACACGACCGGTCACAACGGTACCACGGCCGGAGATCGAGAACACGTCTTCGATCGGCAGCAGGAACGGCTTGTCGATGGCACGTTCCGGGGTCGGGATGTAGCTGTCCAGAGCATCAGCCAGACGGAAGATCGACGGTTCGCCGATTTCGGACTGGTCGCCTTCCAGCGCCTTCAGGGCCGAACCCTTGATGATCGGCAGATCATCGCCCGGGAAGTCGTAGGAAGACAGCAGATCGCGCACTTCCATTTCAACCAGTTCCAGCAGCTCTTCGTCGTCTACCATGTCGCACTTGTTCAGGTAAACGATGATGTACGGTACACCCACCTGGCGAGCCAGCAGGATGTGTTCGCGGGTTTGCGGCATCGGACCGTCAGCGGCCGAGCAAACCAGGATCGCGCCGTCCATCTGGGCAGCACCGGTAATCATGTTCTTCACGTAGTCGGCGTGGCCCGGGCAGTCTACGTGTGCGTAGTGGCGGGTCTCGGTTTCGTACTCAACGTGAGCGGTGTTAATGGTAATACCACGTGCCTTTTCTTCCGGCGCGCTATCAATTTGATCGTAGCCCTTGGCTTCGCCACCGAACTTCTTCGACAGAATGGTGGTGATGGCAGCAGTCAGGGTGGTCTTACCATGGTCAACGTGACCGATGGTGCCGACGTTTACGTGCGGTTTAGTCCGCTCAAACTTACCTTTTGCCATGATGAACTTTTCCCTGAATCCAAATCAAAAAGTTACGTGGTGGTGCCCATGGGCAGAATTGAACTGCCGACCTCTCCCTTACCAAGGGAGTGCTCTACCCCTGAGCTACATGGGCCTCTAACAGGCTAATACGCTTGGAGCGGGTGAAGGGAATCGAACCCTCGTCATAAGCTTGGAAGGCTTCTGCTCTACCATTGAGCTACACCCGCCTATCACGAACACGGACGACCATTTACTACTCGCGCCAAAACGCTTGAAATCTGGTGGAGGGAGAAGGATTCGAACCTTCGAAGGCAGAGCCGTCAGATTTACAGTCTGATCCCTTTGACCGCTCGGGAATCCCTCCGTGAAGAGAGCCGAATATTATAGAAGCCCCTCAGGGGTGTCAACACCCAAAACAAAAAAAATTCAGCTTTTTTCCACACCGCCAAAAGACAACGCCCGGCAGGCTGGGCGGCCATCCCGGGCGTTTCCTTTCGGATCATGAACTTAGCGGCAGGAATCAGCCTTTGGCAGAGATCCGCTCATACTTTTGCATCAGCTCTTCTTCGCTTTCGACACGCGAAGGATCCAGCGGAATGCAATCTACCGGACAGACTTGCTGGCATTGCGGCTCGTCGTAATGACCAACGCACTGGGTGCACAGCTCGGGGTCGATCTGATAAATCTCTTCGCCCTGCGAAATCGCATGATTGGGGCACTCGGGTTCACAGACGTCGCAATTGATGCATTCGTCGGTAATCATCAAAGCCATAATTCATTCCTCTACACATTTCACGGCAGACTCGTCCGGTCGCAGACCGGTCTCATCCATTCATACACCATTCAGTCGGCGGCGTCGCGGGCAATCAATCCATAACAGACCGTTCCCGCCTTCCCCCGACGCAATTCCGTCCACCCTGCCAGAGCGGGCCATTGCCGGCTCTCCAGATACACGACCGCTTCCGGTGCCAGCAATCCCGGCAACATGGGCAGCACCTGCTGCAGCAAGTCGCTATCGTACGGCGGATCGACAAACACCACATCAAACACTTCACGACTGTGGCGCAGATACTGCAGTGCATCGGTACACTGCACATCGACATTGCCCGCAGCCAGCAACTGCCTGTTGGACTGCAGCGATGCAGCCACGGCCTTGCTCTTCTCCACCATCACCACACTGCTTGCGCCGCGGGACGCGGCCTCAAACCCCATGGCACCGCTGCCGGAAAACAAATCCAGGCATTTCTTGCCGTACAGATTCTGCCCCAGCCAGTTGAATACGGTTTCCCGCACCCGGTCCGGTGTCGGTCGCAAGCCTGCGGAGTCCGGGAAGGACAACAGGCGCCGCCGGTGCTCGCCACCGATGATTCTGACTTTGTTACGTTGCTGATTCATGCCATCCGCCAGAGTTGCATACTACCGTTTGTCGAACAGGCTGACACCGCCCTCGGTCAAACATCGTCAATAAAATACGTACAACCCGTTATTCTTTCATGAACCGGCGTGCCGGGCACAGCTTTAATGGGTACAATTTCACCATTCGCCTTTAATAGCATCAACAGGTCACGCATGTTCAGTTTTTTCAAAAAGAAATCCGATACCGACGTCAGCGAAGTCGAAGCCGCTCCGCGCGAACCTTCCGACACGCCGGCCATCCCTCAGCGCAGCTGGACCGAACGACTCAAGTCGGGCCTGGCCAAGACGCGTGACAAACTCGGCAAAAACCTCGCCTCGCTCTTCGGTGGCGGACAGATCGACGAAGCGCTCTACGAAGAACTCGAGACCGTGCTGCTCACGGCCGACATGGGGGTCGATGCCACCGAACACCTGCTGCGCGAGGTGCGCGCCCGTGTCTCCCTGCGCGGTCTGAAAGACAGCACTGAACTCAAACAGACACTGAAAGACGTGCTGTATGAGCTGATCGCGCCGCTGGAAGTACCGCTCGACACCAGCCAGGGCAAGCCGTTCGTCATCATGATGGCCGGGGTCAACGGCGCCGGCAAGACCACCTCCATCGGCAAACTGGCCAAGTACTTCCAGAATCAGAACAAATCCGTGTTGCTGGCTGCCGGCGACACCTTCCGTGCCGCGGCGCGCGAACAGCTGATGGAATGGGGCGAACGCAACAATGTGACCGTCATTACCCAGCAGGGTGGCGACTCCGCCGCCGTTTGCTTTGATGCCATCAACTCGGCCAAGGCCCGCGGCATCGATATCGTGCTGGCCGATACGGCCGGCCGCCTGCCGACTCAGCTGCACCTGATGGAAGAAATCCGCAAGGTCAAGCGCGTCATCCAGAAGGCGCTGCCCGAGGCACCGCAGGAGGTCGTTCTGGTGCTGGATGCCAACATCGGCCAGAACGCCCTCAATCAGGTCAAGGTGTTTGACGAGGCGCTGGGGCTGACCGGCCTGATCCTGACCAAGCTAGACGGTACGGCCAAGGGAGGCATCATCGCCGCCATCGCCAAGCAGCACCCGGTTCCACTGCGCTTCATCGGCGTCGGTGAAGGTCTGGACGATCTGCGCCCCTTCTCGGCCCGTGACTACATCGATGCACTGTTCGATTGAGTGGCACGACAGCAACCCGACATTGTTGAGGATCACACCGCATGATTCAGTTTGACCAGGTGAGCAAGCGTTACCCCGGTGGCATTGAGGCACTGAAGAACCTGTCCTTTTCCATCGACACCGGCGAAATGGTTTTCCTGGCGGGGCACTCCGGCGCAGGCAAGTCCACCCTGCTGAAGCTGATCGCCGGTATCGAGCGTGCGACCCAGGGTGGCGTGCTGGTCAATGGCCAGAACCTTACCCGCATGCGCAACAATCAGATCTGCTTCATTCGCCAGCATATCGGCATGGTGTTCCAGGACCACAAAATCCTGTTCGACCGCAACGTCTTCGATAATGTGATGTTGCCACTGGACATCATCGGCTTCGACCGGCGCGACGCCGCGCGACGCGTGCGTGCAGCGCTGGACAAGGTCGGTCTGCTGGGGCGGGAGAAATCCATGCCCATCCGCTTGTCCGGTGGTGAGCAGCAGCGCCTGTGCATCGCCCGCGCCGTCGTGCACCGTCCCTCCATCCTGATCGCCGACGAACCTTCGGCCAATCTGGACCGTGCCTACGCACTGGACATCATGGAACTGTTCAAATCCTTCCATCAGGTTGGGGCCACCGTGGTGATCTCGGCGCACGACGAAACCCTGATGGAGGATTACGGCCGCCGCATCATCCGTCTGAGAGAAGGACAATTCGCCGCATGAAACACTTCTTCTATCTGCACGCACAAAGCGCCCGCAGCGCCCTGATCAAGATTATGCGCCAGCCCTTTGGCAGCCTGCTCAACCTGCTGATGCTGTCGGTGGCCCTGGCGCTGCCGCTGTCGCTGTTTGTCGCCATGGCCAGCCTGCAGGACTGGGCCGGCCGGCTCACGGCCACGCCGCAAATCACGCTGTATATGGAGCAAAGCGCCGAGGCGGCCGACATTTCTGCCGTCAACAGCACCTTGCACAAGCACCCCGAAGTGCAATCCTTCGTCTACATCAGCAAGGGTCAGGCACTGAAAGACATGGAAGCGCGCAACGGCCTGCAGGGCCTGTCGGACGGACTGGGCAGCAACCCGCTGCCCGACGCCTTCGTCGTCACCCCGACCACACTCGACCCGCGCGAACTGGACATGCTGCAAAAAGAGCTATCCGGCCTGCCAATGGTCGAGAGCGCCCAATTCGATGCCAGCTGGGCCAAGCGCCTGTTCGCCATGATCTCGCTCGGCCGCCAGCTCACCTGGTTCCTGGCCGCGGTGCTGGGCGTAGCCCTGGTCCTGGTCACCCACAACACCATTCGTATGCAGATCCTGGCCCGGCGCGATGAAATCGAAGTCACCAAGCTCATCGGCGCACCGGACAGCTTTATCCGCCGCCCGTTCATCTACCACGCGCTGTGGCAGGGCATTCTGGCCGCCCTGATCGCCTGGGGGCTCACCAGCTGGCTGGCGCTGATTGCCAATCCGCCGATTCAGGCCTTTGCCCGTCTCTATAACGAGCACGTCTCCCTGCGCATGCTTCAGCCTGTAGAACTGGCGGTATTCATCGGTGGCGCCGCCCTGCTGGCGGTGATTGGCGCCCGTCTTGCCGCCGACCACCACCTGCGGCATATCGGGCCACGCTGATAACAACAGGCTATTAAATCGATAAACAAATACATCAGGGAATGAAACTTTATCGACTAGCACTCGACTAACCCGAGTGCTAACATTGCATTACCTTGATTGGAGAACCAACGCCCTATGACCACAACTTTTGCATTGCCCGTTCCATCAACCTCCGGCAGTCTGGAGCAGTACATCCAGGCCGTGAACAGCGTCCCGATGCTGACGGCGGAAGAAGAGAACGAGCTGGCAACCCGCTACCACGGATCCAACGATCTGGAAGCGGCGAAAAAGCTCGTGCTCTCGCACCTGCGCGTCGTGGTGTCCATTGCGCGTGGCTATGCCGGTTACGGCCTGCCGCAGGCCGATCTGATCCAGGAAGGCAATATCGGCCTGATGAAGGCAGTCAAGCGCTTCGAGCCCAACCGCGGTGTCCGCCTGTTCTCGTTCGCGATCCACTGGATCAAGGCTGAAATCCACGAATTCATCCTGCGCAACTGGCGCCTGGTGCGCATTGCCACCACCAAGCCGCAGCGCAAGCTGTTCTTCAACCTGCGCAGCATGAAGAAGAACTTTTCCGCACTCACCGATGCAGAAGCACAGGCCATCGCAGATGATCTGGGCGTCAAGCGTGAAGAAGTGCTGGAAATGGAAACTCGCCTGACCGGTCAGGATATCGCCCTGGTGGCGGAAGAAGGCGACGACGAAGCCTTTGCCCCGATCGACTGGCTGGCCGACGCCGAAACCGAGCCGACCCGTCAGCTGGAAAAGAAGGCCCTGGCTCAGCTGCAGACGGTTGGACTGGAAAAAGCACTGTGCACGCTGGATGACCGCAGTCGCCGCATCATCGAAGCGCGCTGGCTGGCCGATGACAGCGGTGCCACCCTGCATGATCTGGCTGCCGAGTTCGGCGTCTCTGCCGAGCGAATCCGCCAGATCGAGGCCAAGGCGCTGGGGAAAATGAAACAGGCGATGCTCAGCCAGGCCTGATCTTCACTCACCGCCCATGAAAAAACCCTGCCGCAGCCGGCAGGGTTTTTTATTGCCTGCCCCGTACGGGGCCCTGTCGAACAGGGCCCGGGGCATCCGCGGCATTATTCGGCCGGGGCGGTACGATAACGCGCCGGCAGCCTGGCATAAGCCTCACTGCTGATGACACGCAAACGCTGCCAGGATGCCGGGCCGTCCTTCAAATCTTCGATAAAGTCATGGGCATAGGTCGGGAACGAAGCCAGCGCCAGACGCAGTGTCTGTTCGGCCTGTGCTTCCTGCCCCACCAGCGCCTGCATTTCTGCCTGCTTCAGCAACACATCCGGATAGGGACGAATGGCGGCCATCTGATCCACCCAGGCACGCTTCTGCTGCAGATTGTCCGGTGTCGCCTCGAGATAATTGTCGAGCGTATACAGTGCATGGAAGGCGTACAGCGGCTCATCGCGCACAATCTGCCCCAGGCGAGCAATGCGGGGATTGTCGATTTTCTCGTTGTCTGCCGGGGTATAGAGCCCGGTCAGCTCGCTGTAATGCCGCACCGACGCCACCGACATCACCGCCAGCGCCACCATGCCGGCAAACAGCACCAGCCGCCACAACACCCCCAGACCGGTACCGCGACCACGTTCCGGCAAGGGCGCCAGCGACATGAAAACCACCAGCATCGCCAGGAAGTACAGATACCACAGCGGATACTCGACCATGCTGTGGATCAGGGTCACCGCCATGCAGGCCAGCGGCAGCACGCCTTCCACCTGGGCCTTCTGGCTGAAATAGGGCCAGATCACCCAGCCGAAACCAACGAAGACAATCGCGGTGATCACCCAGCCCATTTCGGCCAGCAACTGCAGCACCAGGTTATGGGCATTGGTAAACAGGCCACTGTTAAAACCATCATTGGCAAACTGCGGCAAAGCCTGCAGACGCACACTTTCGGCAGCAAACTGCGACCAGCCCACGCCGTGTACCGCGTGGGCACGGAACACCAGCCAGGCCTTGTACATCTCGGCAAAACGCCGGGAAGACATATCGTCGCCATTGGCGGCCAGCCGCTGCACACCGGAAGATACGGCCTGCTGATTATGGGTAAACAGCGCCACAAACTGATTGACGTATGGCAGCAGGAACTGGCCCGCCACAATGGCGGCGCAGGCCAGCAGCATGGACAGCATCAGCCGGCGCGAAATGGCCGTGCGAATCCGGGCATGCCAGACAATGCTGATCAGCACCACGGCCACCACGTACAGCAGTACGGTACGCGAGCCGGCATAGGCCAGCATCACCGACAGCCAGACCATCCACAGCAGGAACCAGCGCCCGCGCAGTTTCTCGGTCGAGAACAGGTATACCCCGGCGATCATGCCCCACATCAGATAATGCGCGTACTGATTGCGCTGCCCGATATGACCAAAGATGTTGGTCGTCAGATGTGAGGAATCATAAAACACCACGCCGCCCAGCATGGGGGCAATCCCGGTCAGCTGCGTCAGACCGATCAGCGATTGCACCAGCGCCCCGGCCATCAGGGCCCAGGCCAGCCAGTAGGTCAGGCGCGGCAGACCCAGCTCATCACGCAAGGTCAGGGTCACGGCTGCCAGATAGGCCAGCGCACTGAATGCCAGCGCCGTGGCGTAATTCATGCCGGGGAACAGGATTTTCACAAACCAGGGCTGAATCGCCCAGCACAGCGCCAGCACCAGACACCAGATCATCGCGCGCGGCAGGCGTTCGAACAGGATGCCGTTGCAGGCCAGCAGCAGTCCGGCCCCAAAGGCCAGCCAGACCGTCATGAGCTCACCCCACCATTGCGGCAGCGGCACATAGTGAATTGGCGAGGCGAAGGGGACGATGGCAATCAGGCACCAGAACAGGGTGGCCATCGACAGGGTCAGGGTTCTGAATTGCATAGCTCGGGGTCGTTTCGTTGAAGCCGCAAGGATAGCGCAAAAATCGTGCTAAGCCAGCACGCTTTTTAATCAAATTCGCTTAAACAACAACGTTTGCCGCCTCCCCGGCGGTTTTGATGCACAAAGCACACAGGAGAAGCCCCTGTGTGCCTGTTTGCCACATCCTTTTCGTCTTATTTCCCGCCAGAGCGGCAGTTGGCTGGCAAGAATGAATTCGGGATCGGTTCCGCCCCGGAGGCATTTCCCGGCAGGCAACGCCAGCTGATCACCCCGCGGGCATTGAGGGTGCGCTCGCTGCCATCAGCCCCCTGCACCGTCCCCGTGCCGCCGGACTGGGCCATTTCGCCTCGCATGGAAAAGGATTTGCCATCGACCTGCGGATTACCCGTGTTGTGCACCGTGACCGTCAACACAGCATCATTACCCTTTTTTGTTAATTCGATCTTCTTGACCACTTCGCTGCTGATCTCCTCAACACCGGCCTCCTCCAGGCTCTCCGGCCAGCCCCCCCGGGTCACCATGGCCTCGGCCACGCTGACCCGGGCCGCGGCCACTAACTGAAGCGCCTCGGTCAGTTTTGCCCGGGTGGTGTAGTCCTGATAGCGCGGTATGGCCGTCACCGCCAGCAGCCCGACAATCGCCACCACCACCATCAGTTCGATCAAGGAAAAGCCCGCATGGACCCGCTTGTGCCACATATTGCCTCCTTTGACAGTGTCAAATCCCCGAAGGGCGGAAGTCCATGCTAGCCAGCCGGCGAAGCTTCAACAGCTCAGCGCGGCAAGCCGGAAGTCGGCGAGCGTGATAGCATCACTACCCTGATTTTGTTCTTGGATGGAATACCGGCATGTCGAATCAAGACTGGCTGACACGCAGCACTCAGGCTGTATGGCACCCCTGCACCCAGATGAAACGTCACGAGCGCTTTCCCCTGGTGCCGATCGCCAGCGCCGAGGGCGCCTGGCTGAGTGACTTCGATGGCAAACGCTATCTCGACGCGGTCAGCTCCTGGTGGGTCAACCTGCTCGGTCACGGCCATCCGCGCATCAAGCAGGCTATCCGCACCCAACTGGATCAGCTGGAGCACGTCATGCTGGCCGGCTTTACCCACCGTCCGGTCATCGAATTATCCGAGCGCCTGGCGGCGCTGACGGGACTGGGCCATGCTTTCTATGGCTCCGATGGCGCCAGCGCCACCGAAATTGCCCTGAAAATGAGCTTCCACTACTGGAAGAACAGCGGCAAAGGGGAGAAGTGTCGGTTTATCAGTCTGGAGAACAGCTATCACGGTGAAACCGTCGGCGCGCTGGCAGTCACGGATGTGCCCCTGTTCTCGGCCACCTATGCCCCGCTGCTTCAGCGCGCCATTCGTGTCCCGACACCGGATGCCCGCCTGGCGCAGTCGGATGAAACGCCAAGTGCCGTCGCACTGCGCGCCGCCCGGGCGCTGGAGAATGTCCTGCGCAAGCATGCAGGGGAGACCGCGGCGCTGATCCTGGAGCCGCTGGTTCAGGGTGCCGCCGGCATGGCCATGTACCATCCGGACTATCTGCGCGAAGCCCGCCGTCTGTGCGACCAGTACCAAATTCACCTGATTGCCGATGAAATCGCCGTCGGTTTTGGCCGCACCGGTACGCTGTTTGCCTGTGAGCAGGCCAACATCCGTCCGGATTTTCTTTGCCTGTCCAAGGGCATCACCGGTGGTTTTCTGCCGCTGTCCTGCGTCCTCACCACCGACGAGGTCTATCAGGCCTTTTACAGCGACGATGTCCGCGACGGCTTTCTGCATTCACACAGCTATACCGGCAACCCGCTGGCCTGCAGCGCTGCACTGGCGGTACTGGACACCCTGCAGGAAGAAGACATCCTGGCGCTGAACCGCGACAAGGCCGAGCGCTTCAGCCGGCTGATGCAGCCTCTCGCCACGCGAGGCGATGTACGCCACTTCCGTCATCAGGGCATGATCTGGGCTTTTGATGTCGAGACAGAACGCGGCGATTTCGCCCTGGCCTTCTTCGCCGCCATGCTGCAACGTGGCTGCCTGTTGCGACCGATCGGCCAGTCGGTGTATTTCATGCCGCCCTACTGCCTGACGGACAGCGAGATGAGCCAGTTGATCGAGGCCACCTGCCTCACACTGGACCACCTGGCGCAGGGCCGGACGGAGGGCGCGGCACAACCTCCGCTGCCCTGAGAGGCTTCGCCGCCGACGCGGCTCCGCCTATAATTGACCTCTTTCATTCGGACATCTTTCACCATGCATTCGGTCATCCACGCAGCCAGCCGCATTGTCGTCAAGGTCGGCTCCAGTCTGGTCACCAACGACGGCAAGGGGCTCGACCTGGCGGCGCTGGGTCGCTGGGCTGAAGAAATTTCTGAACTCAAACGCCGCGGCAAGCAGGTGGTGCTGGTTTCCAGCGGCGCCATTGCCGAAGGCTGCCAGCGACTGGGCTGGGCGACCCGCCCCAAAAGCGTCGACCAGTTGCAGGCCGCGGCCGCCGTCGGGCAAATGGGTCTGTGTCAGGCTTACGAAACGGCCTTTCGCGCCTTCGGTCTCGGTACCGCACAAATCCTGCTCACCCACGAGGATCTGGCCGACCGCACCCGCTACCTCAACGCCCGCTCGACCCTGACGACACTGCTCAACCTGAACGTGGTGCCGATCATCAATGAAAACGACACCGTGGTAACGGATGAAATCCGGCTGGGGGACAACGATACACTGGGCGCACTGGTCACCAACCTGATCGAAGCCGATGCCCTGGTGATCCTCACCGACCAGATCGGCCTGTTCACTGCGGACCCGCGCAAGGATCCCCAGGCGCGGCTGGTTGAAGATGCCACGGCGGGGGACCCGGTGCTGGAAGAGATGGCAGGCGGTGCAGGCAGCAAGGTCGGTACCGGCGGCATGCTGACCAAGATTCTGGCAGCCAAGCGCGCGGCCCACAGCGGCGCCCACACCGTCATCGCCTGCGGTCGCGAGCACCATGTGCTGTCGCGCCTGGCCGACGGCGAGCGCATCGGCACCCAGTTGCAGGCCGTCACCAGTCGCATGGCGGCACGCAAGCAATGGCTGGCCGACCACCTGAAACTCTCCGGCCGCATCATGCTGGATGCGGGAGCGGCCAGGGCCATCGGCGAAAACGGCACCAGCCTGCTGCCCATCGGGGTGGAGGCGGTCGAGGGCGACTTCCTGCGGGGTGAAGCCGTGGCCTGCATCGCGCCGGACGGCCGCGAACTGGCTCGCGGTCTGGTCAACTACAGCTCGGACGAAGCCCGGCAGATCATCAAGGTCGCCACCCGCGACATTGAGGGCGTGCTCGGTTACATCGGCGAGCCGGAACTGATCCACCGAGACAATATGGTCCTGTCCTGACCTCGGCCGTTGTGCAAAAAAAATGCCGCGATATCGCGGCATTTTTGCTTCCTCGCAGATCAGGCCTGCGGGTCCTGGTCTGGTTTTTGTCGCTTTTGCTCGATACTGCGCAGAATCACGATGGCAATCATGCCGCAGAGGAAAAACAGCAACAGCAGCCAGACAATCGACTGCAAGGTCTCAATGACCGTGCGATACACCTCCAGCACCCAGCTCATGAAGGTGAGCGGCGGCGGCGCGCCACTATCCCCCTTGTTGGCGATGTACTTCTGCAGCTCCCACAGCTGTACCCCGCCGGATACCCCGACCACCACGATGGCGAACTGGATGTACTTGTGCCAGGCATCGGCCAGCTCGACGCCGACAATCCGCGCCAGAATACTGTCCACCGCCTTGTCAAAAAAGCGAGCGGTCAGCGTGGCCGTCAACAGCGACACCACCAGCGCCACCACCAACATGACTAAAAACATGCCTCACCTCATCGTTGAATTATCAGATCGTTTTCGATCATTCTAGACGCTCACGCCAGCGGCGTGGGCATCGTTCCAAAGCATGCCCCCGGCTTGGCCTCCGGGGGAGTGACTTGTCCGGGGAACCTGGGTTCAGTCCTTTTGCGGCAGCCCGAAATGCGTGAAGGCCTGGGCGGTCGCCATGCGGCCACGCGGCGTACGCTGCAGATAGCCCTGCTGGATCAGATAGGGCTCGATCACGTCCTCGATGGTGTCGGTACTCTCGCCGATCGCCGCCGCAACATTATCCAGCCCGACCGGCCCGCCACCGAATTTCTCGATGACCGCCGACAACAACTTGCGGTCCATCACATCCAGCCCGGCCACATCCACATCCAGCATCGACAGCGCCGCATCGGCCACTTCCGCGCTGACCACGCCGTCGGCACGAACTTCGGCGTAGTCGCGCACCCGCCGCAGCAGACGGTTGGCAATGCGCGGCGTCCCCCGGCTGCGGCGCGCCACTTCGAAAGCGCCATCCGCCCCCAGCGTGACCTCCAGCAGACCGGCCGAGCGCTGCACGATGCGTGTCAGCTCCTCGGCAGAATAAAACTCCAGCCGCGAGACAATGCCGAAACGGTCCCGCAGCGGGTTGGTCAGCATGCCGGCGCGCGTCGTCGCGCCGACCAGGGTAAACGGCGGCAAATCGATCTTCACCGAACGCGCTGCCGGCCCCTCGCCGATCATGATGTCGATCTGATAATCCTCCAGCGCCGGATAGAGGATTTCCTCCACCACCGGGCTGAGACGATGGATTTCATCGATGAACAGCACATCATGTGGTTCCAGATTGGTCAGCAAGGCGGCCAGATCGCCGGCACGCTCCAGCACCGGTCCGGACGTCTGGCGCAAATTGACGCCCATTTCACGCGCGATGATATGCGCCAGTGTGGTCTTGCCCAGGCCGGGCGGACCGAAGAGCAACACGTGGTCGAGGGCCTCGCCGCGTTTGCGCGCCGCCTGAATGAAAATTTCCAGTTGCTCGCGTGCCTTGACCTGGCCGACATACTCGTCGAGCACCTTGGGGCGCAATGCTCGCTCCAGCGCCTCTTCCTGCGCCGACAGCGGTTGCTGCGTGACGATGCGGCGCGGCGCATCGCCCATGAGATTGTCGGTTTCCAGCATGACGAGCCATTAAAAGTAGACGTTAGACTGCAATCTTATCATCCTGCTATGATCATTGCCGACCTTCGGGTCAAGACAACGTCTTCAGGGCGGGGTGAAATTCCCCACCGGCGGTAAGCTGATCATACCAGCAAGCCCGCGAGCGCCTGACGGCCATCCCCGGCCGCCAGGGTCAGCAGATCCGGTTCAAGGCCGGAGCCGACGGTCACAGTCCGGATGAGAGAAGACATGCACCCGCCAGATCTCTGGCGGGTGTGTTCGTTTGCCCTGCATGCGTGTTTCTCTATTTTTATTTCGAGGACCGATGCAATGAACCTGATACAAGACTCCCGCACCCTGGCCGTGGAAACCGCGCTTGATGCACTGCGCCGGGGCCTGCCGATGGCACTGACGGACGATGATGACCGAGAAAACGAAGCGGATCTGATCGTTGCCGCCGAACTGATCGACACCGCCGTGATGGCACAGCTGATCCGCGATGGCAGCGGCATCGTCTGCCTGTGTCTGACGCAGCATCATGCCGACCGTCTGGGTCTGCTCCCCATGGTGGCCGACAATCAGAGTCGCTATGGCACCGCCTTCACGGTGTCCATCGAGGCACGCCAGGGTGTCACCACCGGGGTATCGGCCGCCGACCGCGTCACCACCATTCGCGCGGCCATGGCACCGAACGCCGGACCGGACGATCTGGCCCGTCCCGGCCATGTGTTTCCGCTGATCGCCCGCGACGGCGGCGTGCTGACTCGACGCGGCCATACCGAGGGTTCGGTCGATCTGGCCAGACTGGCCGGCTTGCAACCGGCTGCCGTATTGTGCGAATTGATGAACCCGGACGGCAGCATGATGCGTGGCGCGGCACTGGACAGCTATCTGCAGAGCCGGCGGATACCACGACTGAGTATCGCGGCACTGGCTGACTATCGTCGGGAACGCGGAGCGTAAAACAGCAAAGGGGGCGATGATCGCCCCCTTTTTCTTTGGTTAGCCCCGGGCCAGCCCTTTGAGGGCGAGGCGGATGCCTTCGCTGACATCGACCCCGGCCGGCAGGGTCTTCATGGCCAGTTGCGCCTCTTTCTCGCTGTAGCCCAGCGCCAGCAGCGCATTGAGAATATCGCTCTTCTCGTCCGGCGTGACGGTAAACGGCAAGCCGCCCGGTACCGCCAGCGCCGCACCGGTCACCAGCTTGCCACGCAATTCGAGCACCAGGCGCTCGGCGGTTTTCTTGCCGATACCCGGCACGGCCGACAAACGCTTCAGATCTTCGCTGGCAATCGCCTGCGCCAGCTCATCGGCACTCATGCCCGACAGAATCGCCAGGGCGATCCGTGCGCCGATGCCGGTCACCTTGATCAGCTGACGGAAGGTCTCGCGCTCGGCACGGCTGGCAAAACCGAACAACAGATGGGCGTCTTCGCGCACCACCTGATGAATGTACAACACCACTTTTTCGCCCAGCGCCGGCAGCTGGTAGTAGGTGGTCATCGGCACATCGACCTCGTAGCCGACGCCCTGCACATCAATCAACAACTGCGGGGGGAGTTTTTCCAGCAATACCCCGTTCAGGCGTCCGATCATCTTGGTTCAATCCATTCAATAAAGGTCAGTCATCGCCTCACACCAGGCGACCACCCTTGATACGTACCCCTTTGGGCATCAGGCCGGCCAGGGCATCGTGGCGATGATTGGCGTGAGCCAGCGCCACCGCCAGTGCATCGGCGGCATCGGCCTGCGGCGTCCCGGACAGCGACAGCAGACGCACCACCATGGCCTGTACTTGTTCTTTCTGCGCCTTGCCATGGCCCACCACAGACTGCTTGACTTGCAAGGCGGTGTATTCGGCCACCGGCAACTGGCGCAACACCAGCGCCGTCACCACCGCTCCGCGCGCCTGCCCCAGCATCAGCGTGGCCGCCGGGTTGACGTTGACAAACACCTGCTCCACGGCGGCCTCATGCGGCTGGTAGGTCTCGATCACCTCGAACAGATGCTCGGCAATCACCCGGATGCGCTCGGCCAGTGGGGCACCCTCGGGGGTTCGGATGCAGCCGGAGGCCACATAGTGACGCTGCTGCCCGACCACATCGATGACCCCGAAGCCAGTGATGCGTGAGCCGGGGTCAACGCCAAGAATGCGGCGACTCATGGCAACGACCAGCCGCCGGCGATGCGCTCAGCCTGTTGCAAACGCTCCGGCGTACCGACATCCAGCCATTGCCCGGTGAAACGCTCGCCAGTGACCTGGCCGGCCAGCATGCCCTCCAGCAGCACCGCCAGCAAGGGCAGCTTGACCGGCGAACGCCTGGCCAACTCGGCAAACAGGCGTGGATGGAAAGCGCCAAAGCCGGAATAAGTCAGGCGCGGCAGTCCTCCCTGCGGCTCGCGTGTCACCTTGCCGTCGGGATGCAGGGTGAAATCTCCGCCCGGGCGATGTGGCGGATTATCGATCAGCATCAGGTGGGCCAGATGCTGATGACCATCGAGCTGCGCAGTACGCTGCGCCAGCAGGGCGAAATCCAGATCACTGAGGATATCGGCGCTGATCAGCAGAAACGGTTCATCCCCCAGCAGCGGCAAGGCCTTGGCGACCCCGCCTGCCGTTTCGAGGGCCTCCCCCTCGGCCGACCAGCGAATCTGCACGCCGTAGCGCTGCCCGTCGGCCAGCGCGGCCTCCAGTTGCTCACCCAGCCAGGCGTGGTTGATCACCACTTCGCGGATACCACAGGCGGCCAGCCGGCGCAGATGCCAGCCAATCAGGGTTTCGGCACCGGCCTGCAGCAGCGGCTTGGGAGTATGGTCGGTCAGCGGCCGCATGCGCTCGCCGCGCCCGGCCGCCATGATCATCGCGCGCATCAGAAGGTGTATCCCGTCTGCACATCCTCATCGCCGTCCAGCTGACAGATCAGCTGGTACAGAGGGGCGAGCTCGCTGTAGCGACGTGTGGTTTTTTTGAGATAGCGCAGGAAGCGCGGTACCTCGGGCAGATAGCGTTCCTTGCCGTCGCGATGCCACAGCCGGCAGAAGATGCCAGCCACCTTCAGGTGGCGCTGTACGCCCATCCATTCGAAGTCGCGGTAGAAGTCGTCGATATTGGCGGCCACCGGCAATCCGGCCTTGCGGGCCCGCTCCCAGTAGCGCACGGCAATGTCGAGCACCAGCTCTTCATCAAATTCGATGAAGGCATCGCGCAGCAGGGAAACCAGGTCATAGGTAATCGGGCCATAGACTGCATCCTGAAAGTCGAGTACGCCGGGGCGCCCTTCGCTCAGCATCAGGTTGCGCACGATGAAATCGCGGTGCACGAATACCTTCGGCTGGGCCAGCGCCTGATCCAGAATGCGCGGCACGGCCTGCTCCCACAGCTTGCGCTGCGCGTAGCTGAAGGGTTTTTGCAACTCTTTGCCGGCAAACCACTCCGGAAACAGATCCACCTCGCGCTGCAACAGGGCGCGGTCATATTCCGGCAACACGCCGGGACGACTGCCCTTTTGCATCTCGATCAGGCTGTCCACGGCTTCCATCAGCAGCAGATGAATGGTTTCCGGCGTCTGTGGCTGCTGCAGGGCCGCCATATAGGTCACACGCCCCAGATCCTGCAGCTCCATGAAGCCCTGCAACGGGTCGTGGGCATGAATGACCGGCACGTTAAGCATGGACAGCACCTCCCGGGCATGGACATAGGGCGCGGTGTCCATTTTTTCCGGCGGCGCATCCATCAGAATGCGCGTCGAGCCATCGGGAAAGGTCGCGCGGAAGTAGCGCCGGAAGTCGGCATCGGCCGCGGCGAACTCCACTTTCAGGTCGATTCCCGGGTGTCTAGCAGAAAGCCACTGCTTTAATTGTTCTAATCGCTGCATGTCTGTTCATTGCGGTACTGGTAGAATTGTGAGATTTTATACCGCCGACTGCACCCACGATATGGTTTTGTGCATGCCCAGAATTCAAAAAACACAAATTGTCCTGGCACTCGCTGCCGCCTTTTCTGCGCCGATGGCCAGCGCGGACGAGCCTCTGGACTACGTCCTGCCCTCCAGCACCGTGCCGGGAGAGGCCCATGTCACCGCCGACCGTATCGAAGGGGCAATGGAAAATGTCCTGCAGGCTCGCGGCAATGTGGTGGTCACACGCGATGACCAGAAGCTCAACAGCGACTGGCTGGACTACTACCAGGCCAAAAACAACGTCAAGGCCGGTGACCACTTTACCCTGACCAGGCAACAGGACCGGGTGGATGGCACCCTGCTCGACTACAACCTGGACTCTCGCACCGGCACAGGCCAGCAGCCGGTCTTCCAGTCCGGTACCCCGGGCAAGCAGATGCGGGGCGATGGCCGCGAGGTCATTTTCCGCGGCAAGGACAATTACCGCGTCATGCAGTCAGAGGCAACCACCTGCTCGGTCGGAGACGACAGCTGGTATCTGAAGTCCTCTCAGCTGGATCTCGACTACACCAGCGGCATCGGAACAGCTTACAACGCCCATGTGGTGTTTCAGGGCGTGCCCATCCTCTACTCGCCCTGGCTCGATTTCTCGCTCGACGGCAAGCGCAAGTCCGGGCTGCTGTATCCGACCCTGCAGGGGGGCAGCCGTGGCGTCGACCTGGCGATTCCGTACTATTTCAACCTGGCGCCGAACTACGACGCCACGCTGACCACGCACCTGAATACCAAGCACGGCGTCATCCTGGGGGGAGAATTCCGCTACCTGCAGCCGGAGTACAGCGGCTGGCTGTATACCGAGCAGAACCAGCGCGACACGGCCACCCACCGCTACCGCTACCTGTGGAGCGGGGCACACCGACAGACCCTGGCGCCCGGACTGACCGCCGGCTATGACGCCACCACCGTCTCGGATGACAACTACTTCAGCGACATGGGCGACCGCTATACCGTCGCAGACAATGTCAACTTGCTGCGTCAGGCCTACATCAACTACGGCAAGTCGTGGGAAGGCGGCAGCACCAACTTCGGCGTGACCGCCCTGCGCTATCAGACCCTGCAGGCGACCGGCACCACCGTCACACCACCGTATGCCAAGCTGCCGGAGCTGACCCTGAATGCCAACCAGCAACTGCCATGGGGGCTGACCGGCAATCTGACCTCGGTACTGACCGAGTTCTCTCACCCGACACTGCAGGAAGGCCAGCGCTGGGTGATCTATCCCAGCATTTCCCTGCCCTTCCAGCGCACCTGGGGCTTCTTCAAGCCGAAGCTGGGCATCCATGCCACTGACTACCAGCTCAACAGCTTCAAGGGTGCCAACGCCTACAGCGTGGATCGCACCTTGCCGATTGTCAGCATTGACAGCGGCCTGTATTTCGACCGCCAGGTCAACATGTTCGGCGGCGAACGCACCCAGACGCTGGAGCCGCGGCTGTTCTATCTGAATGTGCCTGCGCGCGACCAGAGCCGGATCCCCAACTTCGACTCCTCGCTGAATGACTTCGGCTTTGCGCAGATCTTTACCGAGAACGACTACTCCGGTTACGACCGCATTGCGCCGGCCAATCAGGTCACGGCGGCGCTGACTTCGCAATTGATCGACAACGACAGCGGCCGTGAAATCATCCGGGCAGCCTTTGGTCAGCGCTTCTACTTTGATTCGACCCAGCTCAACGCCGACGGCACGCTCGGCAAGCGTACCACCGGGGCCTCGGACTTCCTGGCCAGCCTGGGTGGCGAAGTGGTGAAAAACTGGAACCTGGACAGCCTGTATCAGTACAGCGCCACCACGCACGCACCGGTCCAGTACAATGTATCGCTGCGCTACCAGCCGGCCGCCGGCAAGGTGGTGTCCCTGCGTTACCGCTTCTACAGCAACAATCAGGTGAACGCGCAGGGTCTGCCGGAGAATCTGCACGAGGTCGATCTCGGCGTGCAGTGGCCGCTGACACGCTCGCTGTACGCGCTGGCCCGAACCGACTACTCGCTGCAGGACCGGCAGATCATGCAGCAGCTGGCCGGTATCGAGTACAACAGCGGCTGCTGGCTGCTGCGGCTGGTCGCCGAGCAGTACATCACCAACCTGACCCAGCGCAAGACCGGTTTTTACTTCCAGGTTGAACTCAAGGGCCTCGGCGCCCTGGGCACCAACCCGCTGCAAACCCTGCGCCTGGCGATTCCGGGCTACACCCAGACCAACGATATCCAACCATGACCATGAAAAAAACACTGCTTGCCTTGCTGACAACCGCTGCGATTTCCTCCGCGATGGCGGCACCGGTGGTACCGGTTGACCGCATCGTTGCCGTGGTCAACAAGAGCGTCATCACCGAACTCGAACTGCAAAAGCGCGTCAGCCAGGCCACCGCCTCCCTGCAGGAGCAACATGTCACTCCGCCGCCGATGGACGTCCTGCGTCGCCAGGTGCTGGATCAAATGATCACCGAACAAACCGAGCTGCAATATGCGGACAGCAATCGCATCAGCGTCACGGACGGGGATATCGACCAGGCCATTCAGCGCGTTGCGCAGCAAAACAAGACCGACGTCAATGGTCTGCGTCAGTTGCTGTCCAAGCAGGGACTGGACATGGCCACCTTCCGCACCGAAGTGCGGCGCGAATTGCTGCTGTCCAAACTCAAGGAAAGCGTGATCGCCTCGCGCGTCAACGTCACCGACAGTGAAGTCGAACAGGCGCTGAAGAACCCGCAGTTTGCCAACCATACCGAATACCATCTGGCCAATATCCTGATCGATGTTCCGGAGCGAGCCGATGCGGCCCAGATCGACAGCCGGATGCAGCGCGCCCGTCAGGCGCTGGCCGAACTGAAGGCAGGCAAACCTTTCGCCAACGTGGCGGCAGCTTACTCGTCTGCCCCCAATGCCATGCGCGGCGGGGATATCGGCTGGCGCCCGGCGGCCAGCCTGCCGAGCGACTTCACCAGCATGCTGGAAGCGCTGAAGCCGGGTGGCATCACCGACATCATCCGTACCCAGCAAGGCTTCTACATCTTCCAGCTGGTGGAAAAGCGCAGCCAGCAGGCACAGCAGATGGCCGAGCAGTATCACACCTTCCACATCCTGATCCGCACCAACGAAGCCGTGTCGGAAAGTGATGCAAAGGCCAAGATCCTGCAGATTCGCGATCGTATCCTGCGCGGCGCTTCCTTCCAGGAAATGGCCAAGCTTTATTCCGAAGACGGCAGCAACACCAAGGGCGGTGACCTGGGCTGGCTGTCCAAGGGCGATACCGTGCCGGAGTTTGAGCAAGCCATGACCACCCTGCCGCTCAACACCCTGTCGGAACCAGTTCGCTCGCCCTTCGGCTGGCACCTGATCAAGGTCGAGGCCAAGCGCACTGAAGACGTGACGGCCGACCGCAGCCGGTCTGTCGTTCGTCAGCAGATCCGCAACCGCAAGGTGGACGAGGCCTATCTCGACTGGGTGCATCAGCTGCGTGATTCTGCCTTTGTCGATGATCGTCTGAACGAGCAGCAATGAGTCCGCCACGCCCTGTTCTGGCCATCACTGCCGGTGAGCCTGCCGGCATCGGCCCCGAGCTGATGCTCAGCCTGCTGCAACTGGCAGATGGCGGAACACGGCGTGTGATTCTCGGCGATATCGGCCTGCTGCAGCAGCGCGCCCGTCAACTCGGTCTTGCACTCACCTGCGTCCCGTATCAGGCCGGACAGCAGCCGCCTGTCGGCTGTCTGGAAGTGCTGCACCTGCCACTGCTCGCGCCCAGTCAGCCCGGCACGCTCAACCCGGACAATGCCGGTCACGTGCTGGCCCTGCTGGATCGTGCCATCGACGGCTGCCTGACCGGCGAATTTGCCGCCATGGTCACCGGCCCGGTCCACAAGGGTGTCATCAACGATGCCGGCATCCCCTTTACCGGTCATACCGAGTACCTCGCAGAGCGCACGGGCACCGAAAGAGTGGTCATGATGCTCGCCGGAGACAAGCTGCGCGTGGCCCTGGCCACGACCCACCTTCCCTTGCGCGACGTGGCCGATGCCATCACCCCCGAGGATCTGACCCGGGTCATTCGTATCCTGCACCACGATCTGGTACAGCGTTTCGCCCTGCCCCGGCCCCGCATTCTGGTCGCCGGACTCAATCCGCACGCCGGCGAAGGCGGCCATATGGGCCGCGAAGAAATCGATGTCATCATGCCGGTGCTGGATCTTTTGCGTGCCGAAGGCATGCAGCTGATCGGTCCGCTGCCTGCCGACACCCTGTTCAATCCGGACCGCCTGGCCGACTGTGATGCCGTGCTGGCCATGTACCATGACCAGGGCCTGCCGGTTCTCAAATACGCCACCTTTGGCCATGGCATCAATATCACCCTCGGTTTACCGCTGATCCGCACCTCGGTGGATCACGGCACGGCGCTGGATCTGGCGGCCACCGGCAAGGCCTCTCCCGGCAGCCTGTTCGAAGCCGTCCGCCTGGCTGAACAACTGGTTTTCGCCGCCCCCCGCTAAGCTCCCGCCAGCTTGTCGGACAAAATCCAGAGGCGATGACTGTTTCATATAAAGACAGTTTTCCGCTGCAATATCCCCTATAACAACATCGTTTTCCGCGGCGCAACATTTGGGATACACTTTCTGCAGACAAAGATGATCGAGCAGAAAAAATAATGAACGCTCCCGAAAAAGCGCGCTTGCGCGAAATACCGTATAACTACACGTCGTTTGCCGACCGTGAAATCATGATTCGCCTGCTGGGCGAAGACATGTGGCAATTGCTGGAAGCCCTGCGCAGCGAGCGCCGTACCGGGCGCTCCGCCCGCATGCTGTTCGAAGTCCTGGGGGATATCTGGGTCGTCGACCGCAATCCCTATCTGGTAGACGACCTGCTGGACAACCCCAAGCGCCTGAATGCCCTGGTCGAAGCCATGCACCATCGGCTGCACGAAATCGACAAACGCCGCGAAGGCAATGACAAGGTGCAGGCGCTGATCCAGGCGACGGCACAGGCCGTTGACCGCTTTGAAGCCCAGTTCGTCGAAACCCGAACACTGCGCAGCCGCATCCTGAAGCGCCTTGGCCGCCTGACCCGCCGCGACAACATCCTGTTTGACGGACTGGCTCGCGTTTCGCATGTCACCGATGCCACGGACTGGCGTGTCGAATATCCCTTTGTGGTGTTGTGCCCGGACAGCGAAGAAGAAATCGCGCCGCTGGTCAAAGCCTGTATCGAGCTGGGGCTGACCATCATTCCTCGCGGCGGCGGTACCGGCTATACCGGAGGTGCCGTGCCGCTGGACCGCTTGTCTGCGGTGATCAACACCGAGAAGCTGGACCATCATCAGGGCGTCGAATATATCCCCCTGCCCGGCCTGACGGGCAGTCATGCCACCATCCATTGTGGTGCCGGCGTCGTGACGGCGCGGGTGTCCGAGGCAGCATCTGCGGCCGGCCTGGTCTTTGCCGTCGACCCCACCTCGGCAGAAGCCTCCTGTATCGGCGGCAATGTCGCCATGAACGCCGGCGGGAAAAAAGCCGTGCTGTGGGGCACGACACTGGATAACCTCGTCAGCTGGAAAATGGTTGATCCGGATGGCAACTGGCAACTGATCGAGCGGCTGGCGCACAACTACGGCAAGATCCACGACGTGGAGCAGGTACGCTTCCGGGTATCGCGTCTGGCCGAGGATGCCCGCACAGTCCTGTCGGCCGAGGTGCTAGAGATCCCCGGCAGCGCCTTCCGCAAGACCGGGCTGGGCAAAGATGTCACCGACAAATTCCTCGCCGGCCTGCCCGGGGTTCAGAAAGAAGGCTGCGACGGCATTATCACCAGTGCCCGCTTTGTACTGCACCGCATGCCCGACCATATCCGAACGGTCTGCCTGGAGTTCTTCGGCACCGTCACGCAGGCCACCCCGGCCATCGTCGAGATCAAGCAATACATTGATGGCCATGGCGCCGTACAGCTGGCCGGCCTTGAGCACCTGGACTGGCGCTATGTCCGCGCCGTCGGCTATGCCACCAAGGCCAAGTCCCGCGGACGCCCGAAGATGGTGCTGCTGGCGGACATTGTTTCCGATGATGAAAATGCACTGGCCGAAACCTGCAGTCATGTGGTGAAGCTGGCCAACGCCCGCTGCGGCGAGGGCTTCATTGCCGCCAGCCCGGAAGCCCGCAAGCGCTTCTGGCTGGACCGGTCGCGTACGGCTGCCATCGCCCGCCATACCAATGCCTTCAAGATCAATGAAGACGTGGTCATCCCGCTGGATCGGCTGGGCGACTACTCCGACGGGATCGAAAGACTGAACATCGAACTGTCGATCAGCAACAAGATCCGTCTGCTCGACAGCCTGAGCGACTATTTCCATGGTCGCCTTGAAGTGGATAGCGACAGCAGCACGCTGTCGACGGACGATGTCATCGCCGACCGGCGTGAAGCCGCGCTGGCACTGCTGACACATGTGCGCAGCCGCTGGCAGTGGATGTTGGCCAATCTGGATCAGCCGCTGACGGCCTTCCGACAGCGCTGGCCCGAATGTGAAGCCCCCGCTGAAGGCAGCCTGTTTACGGCCATGCGTGATTTTCAGCTGCGTGTCAGCTGGAAGGCCGAAGTCCAGCAGGAGCTGGAAACCATGTTCGCCGGCAAGACCGATGCGCCCATTTTGGCCGCCATCCGCGCGATCCATCAGAAGGTGCTGCGCAGCCGGGTGTTTGTGGCACTGCACATGCATGCCGGCGACGGCAATGTGCATACCAATATCCCGGTCAATTCCGACGACTACGCCATGCTCCACACCGCCAACGAGGCGGTCGTGCGCATCATGAAGCTGGCGCGGGATCTGAACGGCGTGATTTCAGGCGAGCACGGCATCGGCATCACCAAACTCGAATTCCTGCGCGAAGAGGAACTGGCCCCCTTCGTCGCCTACAAGCAACGCGTCGATCCGCATGGCCACTTCAACCGCGGCAAACTGCTGCCAGGCGCCGACTTGCGCCGGGCCTATACACCGTCTTTTGCCCTGCTGGGTGTCGAGTCACTGATTCTGGAGCAATCCGACATCGGCGACATCGCTGACTCGGTCAAGGACTGCCTGCGCTGCGGCAAGTGCAAACCGGTCTGCTCGACCCATGTACCGCGTGCCAACCTGCTGTACTCGCCCCGCAACAAGATTCTCGGCGTCGGTCTGCTGACCGAGGCCTTTCTGTACGAGGAGCAGACCCGTCGTGGCGTCAGCCTGAAACATTTCGAGGAACTGTCTGATGTGGCCGACCACTGCACGGTCTGCCATCGCTGTGTCAAACCCTGCCCGGTGAATATCGACTTCGGCGATGTCTCCATCGCCATGCGCAACTTCCTGCGCAAAACCGGCAAAAAGTCGTTCAATCCCGGCACCGCACTGGGGATGGCCTTTCTCAATGCCAAGGACCCGGCCACCATCAAGCTGTTGCGCAAGGGCATGATTGAATGGGGCTACAAGGCTCAGCGCAGTGCCCACTCGGTCGCCAAGCGTTTCGGTCTGCTTGGCGATCAGACCAGCCGGCCGCCCGCCACCGTGGAGAAAGCGCCCATCAAGGCGCAGGTCATCCACTTCATCAACAAGCCCATGCCGGGCGGCTTGCCGAAGAAAACGGCCCGCGCCCTGCTGGATCTGGAAGACCCGACGGTGGTGCCGGTAATTCGCAAGCCGACCCTGGCGGATGACACCGAGGCGGTATTCTATTTCCCGGGCTGTGGCTCGGAACGGCTGTTCAGTCAGGTCGGCCTGGCCACCCAGGCCATGCTGTGGCACATGAACGTCCAGACGGTGCTGCCGCCGGGCTATCTGTGCTGCGGCTACCCGCAGGCAGCGTCGGGCTTTGCCGACAAGGGCGAGGCCATCACCACGGAAAACCGGGTATTGTTCCATCGTGTTGCCAATACCCTGAACTATCTGGACATCAAGACGGTGCTGGTCAGCTGCGGCACCTGTTTTGACCAGTTGACCAAGTATCGCTTCGAGGACATCTTCCCCGGCTGCCGCGTACTGGACATCCACGAGTACATGATGGAAAAGGGGCTGCGCATCGACCAGGTGACCGGTCAGCGCTATATGTACCATGACCCCTGCCACAGCCCGATGAAGAGCCACCAGCCGATCAAGGTCGTCAATGAACTGATGGGGGGGGGCGTCAAGCTGAATGATCGCTGCTGTGGTGAGGCGGGCACCTTTGCCACCAGCCGGGCCGACATCTCGACCCAGGTCCGCTTCCGCAAGCAGGAAGAGATCAGCCGCGATCTGAGCACGCTGCCGGCGGGCGATGCCCCGGTCAAGATCCTGACCTCCTGCCCGTCCTGCCTGCAGGGCCTGTCGCGCTACAACAACGATACCGGCACC
The DNA here is from genome assembly GCF_018802765.1 of Paludibacterium sp. B53371. NCBI lineage: Bacteria > Pseudomonadati > Pseudomonadota > Betaproteobacteria > Neisseriales > Chromobacteriaceae > Paludibacterium > Paludibacterium sp. B53371. Next base: position 267,501 of record NZ_CP069163.1, on the reverse strand, counting down.
GAAGCCGACTACATCGTGGTGGAAATGGCGCGGCATGTACTGGGCGAGAACTGGATGCCACAGTACCTGCAACAGGCCAGTCAGGGGGGGATCGAGCGCGTACTGCTCTGAGTCGGCAGTTCCCCGAAACAAAGCGGCAAGTCTTGCGACTTGCCGCTTTGTTTCGCAGATAGCTTCAGACGCAAAAAAGGGAGACTACTGTCTCCCTTTTTTGTACGACCAGGTATTCCGTCAGGAATTACTTGGAAGCGGTAGCCTTCTTGGCAACCTTGTGATGCTTCTTGGCAGCGTGCTTCTTGGCCGGGGCCGAAGCGTCAGCAGCCTGAGCCTTCTGAGCCGAAGCGGCCTTCTTGGCTACCTTGGCGTGCTTCTTGGCAGCGTGCTTCTTGGCAGCGTGCTTCTTGGCCGGAGCCGAAGCGTCAGCAGCCTGAGCCTTTTGAGCCGAAGCGGCCTTCTTGGCTACCTTGGCGTGCTTCTTGGCAGCGTGCTTCTTGGCCGGAGCCGAAGCGTCAGCAGCCTGAGCCTTCTGAGCCGAAGCGGCCTTCTTGGCTACCTTGGCGTGCTTCTTGGCAGCGTGCTTCTTGGCCGGAGCCGAAGCGTCAGCAGCCTGAGCCTTCTGAGCCGAAGCGGCCTTCTTGGCTACCTTGGCGTGCTTCTTGGCAGCGTGCTTCTTGGCCGGAGCCGAAGCGTCAGCAGCCTGAGCCTTTTGAGCCGAAGCGGCCTTCTTGGCTACCTTGGCGTGCTTCTTGGCAGCGTGCTTCTTGGCCGGAGCCGAAGCGTCAGCAGCCTGAGCCTTCTGAGCCGAAGCGGCCTTCTTGGCTACCTTGGCGTGCTTCTTGGCAGCGTGCTTCTTGGCCGGAGCCGAAGCGTCAGCAGCCTGAGCCTTTTGAGCCGAAGCGGCCTTCTTGGCTACCTTGGCGTGCTTCTTGGCAGCGTGCTTCTTGGCCGGAGCCGAAGCGTCAGCAGCCTGAGCCTTCTGAGCCGAAGCGGCCTTCTTGGCTACCTTGGCGTGCTTCTTGGCAGCGTGCTTCTTGGCCGGAGCCGAAGCGTCAGCAGCCTGAGCCTTCTGAGCCGAAGCGGCCTTCTTGGCTACGTGCTTCTTGGCAGCGTGCTTCTTGGCCGGGGCCGAAGCTTCAGCTGCCTGAGCCTTTTGAGCCGAAGCTTCGGCTTTTTTGGCTACGTGTTTTTTAGCGGTGTGTTTTTTAACAACGTGATGCTTGGCCGGAGCGGCTGCAGCGGCGGAAGCGTCAGCAGCGAAGCTGCTGGCGGAAACCAGGCCGAATGCAGCGGTCAGGATAAGCGCAGCGATCTTTTTCATGAAAATCTCCACAATTGATGAATTTGACTCCTGAAGCACTGCAGTTAGCGCTTCCATAGTCGGTATCGTAGGCATGCCCTGTCTATCCGTCTGTGAGTGGTATGTAAGGCCATGTAACGACGTGTACATACTTTATTTACACATTCGGCTCATTTGACGTAGGTGCATGTAGTTGTGTGACGAGCAGCTGGTCCACCTTGAAGTTCTCGGTATCGACGACTTCAAACTTGTAGCCGGCATATTCCACCACATCAGTACGCTTGGGAATCTTGCGCAACATATACATCATGAAGCCGCCGATGGTTTCGTAGTTGGCATCATCCGGGAACTCGTCGATATCCAGTGCACGCGACACATCCTGCAGGGCCGTCATGCCATCTACCAGCCAGGAATGCTCGTCGCGGCGCAGGATCTGCTCTTCCTGGCTCTGGCTGACCAGGTCTCCCATCACGGTGCTCATCACATCGTTCAGGGTAATGATGCCCACCACCAGGGCATATTCATTCATGACCACAGCAAAGTCTTCGCGCGATGCCTTGAAACGCTCCAGCAGCTCGGACAAAGTCAGCGAATCCGGAATGACCATCACGGTGCGGATCGGCAGCTCCTTGCGCAGGGAAATCGGCAACCCCTTGAGCAAGCGCATCAGCACGTCCTTGGAATCGACATAGCCGACCACCCGGTCAATGGTCTCGTCACAGACCAGGAACTTCGAATGAGGCTGAGTGGCGATCTTCTCGCGAATTTCGTCCTCGGTATCTTCCAGCGAGAAATACACGATGCTCTCGCGACTGGACATGGACGACGGGACCGTGCGGCTGTCGAGTTCGAATACATTCTCGATCATGTGGTGCTCTTCGCGCTGCAACACCCCGGCCTCGGCGCCGGCATCCATGATGGCGAAAATATCATCGGACGTGATTTCATCACTGCGCACCGACGGCAACTTGAACAGCTTGAACATCTGGTTGGCCGTGCCATTGAAGAACCAGACCAGCGGGCTGAACAACATCAGGGAGAACAACAGCGGGCCGACAATCACCACTGCGATTTTTTCCGGGTGGATCATCGCGGTTCGCTTGGGAATCAGGTCCGCGAAAATGATGAACAACGAGGTCACCACGGCAAACGACATCATGAAGCTGATCGTGGGCAGCATGTCGCCCTGGTAAACCGTTCCGACCCAGGCTTCGAAAAACGGCGTCAGCGCCGATTCACCCAAAATACCGCCGAGAATGGCCACGCCATTCAGGCCGATTTGTACCACTGTAAAAAACTTGCCCGGTTTTTCCTGCAGAGCGAGTACTTTTTCAGCGCGCAAATCGCCTTCTTCCAGCATTTGACGCAGCTTGATCTTGCGGGACGCAGCCAGCGCGATTTCAGACACGGAGAAAAACGCACTGATGCACATCAACAGAAAAATAATCAATAAATGACTAGAGAGGCTCACAACACTATCCTTGCTCGGAATTTGCGGCTTCCCCGAAAGAATCCGGCATCCGCATTTGATACTTGCGAATCGTTCAGATTCAGGAAGCCTATGTTAGGATACCTTAATTTGATTGGGTGACAATAACATGTTGAATTGCGAGCTTTGTTTTCCCGGCGAGGAAACCGTGTTATTCCGCGACGAAAAACTGCGCGTGATACTGGTTGATGACCCTGTCTATCCTGGCTTTTGCCGCATCATCTGGCAACAGCACATCAAGGAAATGTCGGACCTGAGCGAAGCAGATCGCCAGCACCTGTTTGCCTGGCTGATGCATACCGAACGCGCCGTGCGCGAAGTTCTCAACCCCGACAAGATCAACCTGGCCTCGCTGGGCAATATGGTGCCGCACCTGCACTGGCACGTCATCCCGCGCTTTGCCGACGATGCTCACTTTCCGGCGCCGATCTGGGCCACCGCCGCTCGCGACAGCAAGCGCAGCGCCCCCTCAGACCTGGCCGAGCGCCTGCGTGCTGCCCTGCCCGGCGGCTGACAGGCTTGCCGAACGGCCCGCAGCTGGATAGGCTTTCCTGAACCGTCAGGAGAGCCCCCCATGTTCAAGACCCTCATCAGCGCCGAAGCGCTGCTCACCCAGCGCCGCCCGGAATGGGTCATTCTGGATTGCCGTTTCAGCCTGAACGAGCCGGAAGCCGGCGAAGCCGCCTGGCGCCAGGGACACCTTCCCGAAGCCCATTACCTGCACCTCGATTACCATCTGTCGGGCAGCAAGACCGGCCAGAACGGCCGCCATCCGCTGCCGGACGGTCAGCGACTGGCCGTCGATCTCGGCGCGCGCGGCATCAGCGCCAGTACCCAGGTCGTGGTCTACGACGATGGCCAGTGCCAGTATGCGGCCCGCGCCTGGTGGCTGCTGCGCTGGCTGGGGCACGACCGGGTTGCCGTGCTGGATGGCGGCCTGCCGGCCTGGCTCGCCGCCGGCGGCACACTGGACACACACCAGCCGGCGCGCCACACCCGGCGCTTTGCCATGCGCGCCAGCCACGCTGCGACGGTGCAGGTCGAGGAGGTTCTGGAAAACCTGGACAATCCGCAATTCACGGTGATCGATGCCCGGTCGGCGGAGCGCTTCGCCGGTATCGGCGAAACACTCGATCCGGTCGGCGGACACATCCCCGGCGCCATCAACCGCTTTTTCCGCGACAACTTCGACGCGCAGGGCCGCTTCAAGGATGCGGCAACGCTGCGCCAGGAATGGCAGGGCCTGCTGGGCGAGGAACGGACCGCCGAAGACATCGTCCATCAGTGCGGTTCCGGCGTCACCGCCTGCGTCAACCTGCTGGCAATGGAAATTGCCGGTCTGCATGGCAGCCGGCTGTATCCGGGCTCATGGAGCGAGTGGTGCGCCGACCCGGCCCGCCCTGTTGCCCGCTAGCACCAAACAATCGGCACAGCGCCGCTAGTCGCCGAGAATCAGTCGCTGCAACAAGCGCTGGCCGGTTTCCCAACTTCCCAGACCGCTTTCGGCATTGATATGGCCGGCCGGGCCGAGATCCACGAAGTGAGCCCCCCATGACTGGGCCATGCGCTCGGCACGATCAATCTGGCAGTAGGGGTCATTGCTGCTGGCCACCACGATGGCGGGCGCCGGCAGCCGCCAGTCGGGCTGCGGGGCAAAACCGCTCGCCGGCACATTGGCGACAAACCCCTCGCCAGTCACATCCGGCGGCGCCACCAGCAACACACCACGCACCCGGCGTTGCGCCCGCAGGCTGAGCGTGGCCAGCCAGTGCACGCTGGTAATGCAGCCCAGGCTGTGCGCCACCAGCACGATTTCGTCCTCGGCCATCTGCACCGTGTCGTCCAGCCCCTGCACCCAGGCGGCACGATCCGGATGCTGCCAGTCGGCCTGCCGCACGCGCAGACAACCCGGGAAGCCCTTTTCCCACAAGGTCTGCCAGTGTTGCGGGCCGGAATCCTGCCAGCCCGGCACAATGATCAGCGTCGCCATGGCATGCCTCAAGTCTGGTGCGGATAGTCGTAGTCGACAATCAGCGGGGCGTGGTCGGAAAACTTCTCGTCCTTGTAGACCGAGGCCTGCCGGGCCAGTGCGCCAATCTCCGGCGTGGCGAGCTGATAATCAATGCGCCATCCCACGTCCTTGGCATAGGCCTGCCCTCGATTGCTCCACCAGGTGTAGCCCGGCACTTCCGGGTACAGGGTACGCCAGGTATCCACCCAACCGACACGCGCCAGCAGATCACTCATCCAGGCACGCTCTTCGGGCAGGAAGCCGGAGTTTTTCAGGTTGCCCTTCCAGTTTTTCAAATCGATTTCGTTGTGTGCGATATTCCAGTCACCGCAGATCACCAGATCACGACCTTCCGCGCGCAAGGACTCAAGGACCGGCAGGAAGCGGGCCATGAAGGCGAACTTGACCTGCTGCCGCTCTTCGCTGCTGGAGCCGGACGGCAGATACAGCGACACCACGCTCAGCTTGCCGAAGTCGGCACGCAAATAGCGGCCTTCCGCATCGATATCCTCGATGCCGAGCCCGATTTGCACCCTGTCAGGCGCACGGCGCGCGTACAGCCCGACACCGCTGTAGCCTTTCTTTTCGGCCGGATGGAAAAACCCCTGATATCCCGGAGGTGCCAGCATGTGCGGAGCCAGATCGGCCTGCTGCGCCTTGAGCTCCTGGACGCAGACGATGTCGGCATCACTGCCGGCCAACCAGGTGAAAAAGCCCTTTTTATCCGCAGAACGGATGCCATTCAGGTTGGCGGAAACGATTCGAAGCAAGCGGCTCTCCCGTGATATCCTTGCCGGCATCATGCGTGCGATGCAGACAGTTTTTTGAGGTAATGATGAGTAATTTCCGACACGATTTTATTCGATTTTCGCTGGACCGGCAGGTTTTGCGCTTTGGCGCCTTTGTCACCAAGGCCGGGCGCGATTCCCCCTACTTCTTCAATGCCGGGCTGTTCAATGACGGCCTGTCGACCCTGACCCTGTCGCGCTTTTATGCCCAGTCGATCGAAACCAGCGGCATCGCCTTCGACATGCTGTTCGGCCCGGCCTACAAGGGCATCATCCTGGCGTCGGCGACCGCCATGGCACTGGCCGAACGTGGCCGCAACGTGCCATTTGCCTACAACCGCAAGGAAGCCAAGGATCACGGCGAGGGCGGCACGCTGGTCGGCGCACCGCTGCAAGGCAAGGTGCTGATCATTGACGACGTGATTTCCGCCGGCACCTCGGTGCGCGAGTCCGTCAACCTGATCCGCGCGGCGGGTGCCGAACCGGCCGGTGTCGCCATCGCACTTGACCGCATGGAGCGGGGTCAGGGTGAATTGTCTGCCGTGCAGGAGGTCAGCCGCGACTTCGGCTTGCCGGTGGTAGCCATTGCCACCCTGGAGGACATGCTGGGCTACCTGCAACAAAGTCCCGACCTGCAGAACCATCTGGGTGCCGTGCAGGCTTACCGCCAGCGATACGGCATTCGCTGAGCGCGGGGTACAAAAAAGCCGGCAGTTGCCGGCTTTTTTCATGCCCTGACGGTCACTGGCCGGCATCCTTGCGTTTCCAGGCCTCACTTAGCGAGCTGGTCAGGGTATCCATGGTTTGCTTGGCGGCATCTTCCGCGGCCTTGGCCGCGGCCAGCTCGGCATTGCTGCGTTCGACAGCCGCCTGCGCATCCAGCAGTCGCTGATCGGCCAGCTGCTTGGCCGACTCAGCCTGTACACGTCGATTGGTCGCCTGTGTCAGCTGGGCATCGCCCTGCTGATAGGCCATCTGCGCAGCCAAGAGCTGCTCATCCACGGACTGGGCCACGGCACCGGCTGTCATGGCCAGCAACAATACTCCCAAGGCGTGACATTTCATGCGCAAACTCCCTTTATTGGCTTTGATCATGGAATTATGCGCGAGTGCGGTTGTCGAGACAAATGGCCCCATAACACCATTGGCAAAGCAAAGCCATTAAGGTTATGCAAAATGCAATTATCAGTTACAGTTCGCGAGCAGGCCAGCGCGCCCCTTCCCGCAATCAGACGGATCAAAACATGACGACACGCACCTCTCCGCTCCCGATATGGACCCTCCTCGCCCCGGCAACAGGCTGGCTGCTGCTGGCCGGCAAATTCACCGGCCTGCTGAGCGGCTGGCCCATCCTGCTTGCTGCCGGCTTATTGTTCGGTGTGCTGGCAGCAGTACATCATGCCGAAGTTGTCGCGCACAAAGTCGGAGAACCCTTCGGCACCCTGGTCCTGGCCGGGGCGATTACCGCCATCGAGGTCGCCCTGATCGTGACACTGATGATCTCGGGCGGCAGTGCCACCTCCGCACTGGCGCGCGATACCATCTTTGCCACGGTGATGCTGATCCTCAATGGCATTGTCGGCCTGTGCCTGCTGGCGGGGGGGCAACGCTTCGGTGAACAGCGCTTCAGCCTGCTCGGTGTCAACGCTGCCCTCTCGACCCTGGCGGCGATCGTCACCCTGACCCTGATCCTGCCGAATTTCACCACGACCGTGCCCGGACCGTTGTACAACGCACGCCAGCTCGGCTTTGTCGCCGTGGCCTCGGTGGTCCTGTATGCCGCCTTTGTCTTTATCCAGACGGTGCGTCATCGGGATTATTTCCTGCCGGAAGAGGGGGCAGGCAACGAGCACGTCCATGCGGCGCCGCCCACGGGACGCGTCACGCTGATCAGTCTGACCTGTCTGGTCGCCGGGCTGGCGGCCGTGGTGCTGCTGGCCAAGGCAATCTCGCCACAGATTGAGGCCGCGGTGGCGGGCATGGGTGCGCCCCCCGCGCTGGTGGGGGTGATCATTGCGGCCATCGTCTTGCTGCCCGAGGGGCTGGCCGCCTGGCGCGCAGCCCGCGCCAACCGGCTGCAGACCAGCCTGAATCTGGCGCTGGGCTCGGCACTGGCCAGTATCGGCCTGTCGATCCCGGCAGTCGCCGTCGTCTCGATCTACCATGGCTGGCCCCTGACCCTGGGCATTGACGCCAAATCGACGGTGCTGCTGGTGCTGTCTCTGCTGATCGCCACCCTGTCGCTGGGCAACGGACGCACCACCATCCTGCAGGGCGTCGTGCACCTGGCGCTGTTCGCGACCTATCTGTTTCTGACAATCTTTCCCTGAGACGGGCAAGGTAGAATGAAAAAAGCCCTGACGTTTGTCAGGGCTTTTTTCGAAATTGGTGGGTTGTGAAAGGCTCGAACTTTCGACCTACGGATTAAGAGTCCGCTGCTCTACCAACTGAGCTAACAACCCGGTGTACTTGCGAAGTGAGACTTTAACAGATTGTCTTGGCTTGCGCAAGATAAGTAACTACTCATCAACAGTGATGCTAGAAGGATGGTGGGTCGTGAAAGATTCGAACTTTCGACCTACGGATTAAGAGTCCGCTGCTCTACCAGCTGAGCTAACGACCCCCTTCGGGCACTGCTGTTTTCTCTGGTGGGTCGTGCAAGATTCGAACTTGCGACCAACGGATTAAAAGTCCGCTGCTCTACCGGCTGAGCTAACGACCCCCGAGAGACCGCAACTATAATGACCGATTTTTGAAATGTCAACGATTTTTTTCCTACACCCTCACCCCAATGCCATTGTATTGGCGCGGCTCTCAGACCATTTTCATGCCCTTGAAAAAACCGACTCGCCTACCCATGTTAAGTAATCAGGCAGGCCTGCCGCGATGTCGCAAGCAATGATTTCCGGTACCTGATAGGGGTGTAGCTCGCGCAATTGCTGCTCGAGATACGGGTAGGCTGCTTCGGTGGTCTTGATCAGCAGCGGGACTTCATCGGCGGATGTCACCGCCTCCTGCCAGCGATAGACCGAACGGCAAGGCGCCAGAATGTTGACGCACGCGGCCCACTGCCCGGCCACCAGCGCCTCGGCGATACGTTCGGCCTGCGCCCGATCCGGCACATTACAAAACACCAGCAACGCTTTCATGGCGAACACTCCATCATGCCCATCCTCCTTTTGATTTTGCTTCTGCCGGTCATCGAGATCCTGCTTCTCGTCAGCCTGGCCAGTCATATCGGCCTGATGGCCACCCTGCTGTATCTGCTGTTGAGCGCCATGCTGGGCAGCTGGATGCTGCGCAACCAGAAAGTTGGCGCCTTGCTGACCCTGGGCAGCCTGATGCGTCAGGGCGGCGACGTGTCGATCTACAGTCTGCTCTGGCCGCTTCGCTACGCTCTGGCAGGCGTCCTGTTCATCATCCCCGGTGTACTGAGCGAGATTGCCGCCATTTTGTTGCTCCTGCCGCTCAAGGGACCACAATGGCAAATGCCCCCCGCTCAGCCGACCCGCCCGATGGACGATGACGTCATCGAGGGTGAGTTTCACCGCGTCGATGACCCGTCCAGTCAGCTGCAGCGTCCGGGGGACGAGCACAAGCCGGGGGCCTGAGTCAGTCTTGCGGCACGCCCAGTCTGTCCATCAGCTCGGTCTCAGAGCAGTCGGTACGGATGGCGACAATCTTGTGCCGGCTCTTGTCGCCGCTGAGCAGCTCGACCGCCCTCTGCGGCAGATCAAAACGGTCTGACAGCCAGCGCAACAAGGCCGCGTTAGCCTTGCCATCGACCGGTGGTGCGGCCAGCCTGATCTTCAAGGCCTCGCCATGCTCGCCGCTGACTTCCGTCTTTTTCGCCCCGGGCTGGACATGCAGGGTCAGATTGAATCCGTTTTCCGTGGGTTTCAGCCAGGATTTCATGCCATCTTTCTTGAATGCCCCCCGCACACCGGGGATGGCGCAAGCTGGGATTATGCCCGGCTCCTTGCCGGCCTGAAAGCATCGGACCGGCAAGGCCGCCGCCCCGCCCGGCCGACAGCCGCCTCTGCTATGAAAAATCGCTTGGAGGCAGGCCAGTCTTCTGGAAAAATATCGCCAATCAATCCATTGAGCCACGGTCGCTTCCACGTGATCGACCACCCGGACCGGACATGCCCTCAGCCCCGCATCACACCCATCACCTGACTCGTGCCTGGCCACTGTTGACGGCATTGCTGCTGTCGGCTGCCGTGCATTTGCTGCTGATGCTCCTGCCTGGCGTTCCGGCCCATTCCCCGCGATTCACTCAGACCATTCCGCTCCAGCTGACCTTGCAGCCCCCTCCTCCTGCCACCACAGGCGACATGGGAACGCCGCCCGCAGCGGCCATGGCCATGCAGCCGGCCGACACACCGCCCGCCGCCACCGGCAAGCCGCAGACACGTCACCTCCGTCAGCTGGCGGCAAAGCCGCAGCCGGCGCCCATCGCTCAAGCGGTGGCGCCGCAGCTTGCGCCCCCTGCGGCCAAAGGGGTGTCCGTCGCCTCGCTGTTGTCCCAGATCTCGACGGAAGCCGGCAATACGTCACCGCAGACACCGCCTCCCGGTCGACTGGTGTACGGCAGTTCGGCACGCGGCTATATGTGGCGGCAGTATATGGACGACTGGGCGGGCAAGATGGAAAGGATCGGCGCCCTGAACTACCCGCAGGAAGCGCGCAACCAGGGGCTGACCGGCGGTCCGACCCTCAGTGTCGTGATCAACGCCGACGGCACGCTGGCCGCGCTGAGCATCAGCCGCAGCTCCGGCAACCAGATTCTGGACGAGGCCGCTCAGCGCATCGTCCGTCTGGCCGCCCCGTTTGCCCCCTTCCCGCCGGAACTGGCCGCTCAGGCGCGCTCACTGGAAATCCGGCGAAAATGGCATTTCACCACCGGCAATGAGTTGTCGGTGCAATAACCAGGAAACCACATGTACGAAGTCAATCGCAGTGTCATCATCCTCCGTCCCCAGCAACCCTTTCTGGATTGGCTCAACAGCCTGCCGGGCGGTTTCGACACCCCGCCGACCCTGTCCGCCCTGCAGGCCGGCAGCAATGCCCTGCTGGTTCCCGCGGTCGATCACGGTGACGAGCTGGCGGAATTCATCGCCGAACACTACCAGACGATGTTTCAGGCCGAGCTGGCCGACTGGTGCGAAGACCCGGGCCTGTGGCCGAGCCCCTTGAGCGCCAGCCTGTTCACCCAGTGGTTCGAGATCCATCTGCACGGCGTGGTCTCCGACATGGTGGAAGAACCGCTGGAGCGCGAGCAATTCATGCCGTTTGATCTCGACCAGCATTGATTCGGTTATGCTTGCAGTTCTTTCATAACAAAAACCCGGCAAGTCATCGCCACGAGGAAAGTCAGGAGAAACCCAACCATGCCGCACACCACCCGCATCAAGGTCCGGGGCTACCATCTGGACCTGTACAGTCATGTCAACAATGCCCGCTATCTGGAGTTCCTCGAAGAGGCGCGCTGGACTTTGTTCGAAGAGAAAACAGACCTGCCGCGCTACATGGCCTCCGGCATTGCGCTGATCGTGGTCAATATCAACATCGACTATCGATTCCCGGCCACCATGGGCGACGAGCTGCTGATCACCTCCTCGGTCAAGAGCATCAGCAATCGCAGTGCCGTGATTCACCAGCGCGTGACCCTGGCGGGCAAGGACACCCTGGTCGCCGAGGCCGATGTCACCATGGTGGCTTTTGACGGCAAGGCCAACAAGGCCGTGCCGATCAGCGGCGAACTCAAGGACATTCTGGAATCCATGCAAGATCCGGCCACCATCGCCTGATCACCTGACGGGAAGTTGCCTCATCATGAAGAAAAGCCTGATTCTGCTGGCCATTGGTCTGATTGCCGTCTTTGCCGGCTACACCCTGTGGTTCAGCAAGACGCCGGCGCCGGCGGTCAGTTTCACCACGCTGCAGGGCCAGAAGATGGATCTTGCCTCGCTGAAGGGCAAGGTTGTACTGGTCAATTTCTGGGCAACCAGTTGCTCCGGTTGTGTTCAGGAAATGCCGCAGATGAAGCAGATGTATCAACAGTTTGCTCCGGCAGGCTTCACCATCGTCGCCGTGGCCATGAACTATGACCCATCGAACTATGTGCAGGCCTACGCCCAGAAAAACCAGCTTCCCTTTCTGGTAACCATGGATAGCCAGGGCGCTATCGCCAAGGCCTTTGGCGATATTCAGCTGACACCGAGCACCTTCCTGATCGATCGTGATGGCCACATCGTCAAGCGCTATGTCGGCGTAATGAATTTCAACGAGGTGCGCCAGCTCATCGAGCAAGGCACCCGCGCCTGATTCGTGCCAGACGCAAAAAAATGCCCGGGGACCTCCGGGCTTTTTTCTTCATGACGTCTGTCCGCAGACCGGACAATCCGGATCACGCGGGATGCGCAACTGGCGAAAGCTGCCGGCCAGCGCATCGTAAACCGTCAACTGGCCCAGCGGAGCAGGCAAGCCGACGATCAGTTTGATGGCCTCGACGGCTTGCATGCTGCCCATCACTCCCACGAGCGGCGCCAGCACACCGAAGGTCGCGCACGGACCATCGCTGGCAGGGCCATCCTCCGGAAACAGACAGCAGTAGCAGGGGCTGTCGGCCTCACGGCTGTCAAACACCGCCAGTTGCCCGTCAAAGCGTACGGCCGCCCCGCTCACCAGCGGCACCCGGGCCTGAACAGCCGCCCGGTTGATGGCATGGCGGGTGGCAAAATTATCCGAACAGTCGAGCACGACGTCGTGGGTCGCCATCAGGGCAGACAGCGACTCGGGCGCCAGCCGCTGTTTCAGGGCAGCGACCTGGATAGAGGGGTTGAGCGCCAGCATGTGTTCGCGTGCCGATTCGGCCTTGCTGCGCCCCAGACTGGCCATATCATGCACCACCTGACGCTGCAGATTGCTCAGCTCGACGATGTCGTCATCGGCAATGGTCAGGCGACCGACACCGGCACTGGCCAGATACAGCGCCACCGGCGAACCCAGTCCGCCGGCACCGACGACCAGCACCCTGGCGGCGCTCAGCCGGCGCTGCCCTTCGACATCGATCTGCGGCAATAGAATGTGCCGGCTATAGCGCAGCAGCGCGGAGTCATCCAGTTCCATCATCCATCATTCTCGTAACAACGCCGCTGCCTGACGGTCAGCGGCGCTTTGGGGCGACCCGGTCAACGACCGGTCATTCTTCGGCGGTACGGCGGGAGAACTTGATCCCCAGCTGTTTCAGCTTGCGGTACAGGTGGGTACGCTCCAGGCCGACCTTCTGTGCCACGCGGCTCATATTGCCGTTCTCCAGCGAGATGTGGTACTCGAAATAGCGCCGTTCCAGCTGCTCGCGCAACTCACGCAGCGGCAGGTTGAAGTCGAAACCGGTTTCCTCGATCGGCTTCTCGTGGCGGAACTGCGCCAGCACCTTGTTGACGGCCGGCGCATCAATATCATCGGACTCGGCGGTCAATGCCAGGCTCTTGATGATGCTGCGCAATTGTTCGAGGTTGCCCGGCCAGTCGTACTGGCGCAGGGCGTTCAGGGCGGCGGTGGTCAGCTTGCGTGCCGGTACCTGCTTGGATTCGACCAGTTCGGTCAGGATCTGCTCGGCAATGAAGATGATGTCTTCGGCATGGTCACGCAGCGGAGGAATCGGCACGATGACGCTGGACAGCGAGGTCAGCAGCCGGTTGTCGCACTCGGGATCCACCAGCAACTCCTGCAGCGGACGGCTGCAGGAACAGATCAGACGGACATTGAATCGGTCCAGCTTGGACAGCAAAAACAGCAGGCCCTGCTGAACACGGCGGCTGTACTGGCCGATTTCCGGCAGGAACAGCACACCATTATTGGCTTTTTGCAGCAGCTCGAGCGGCGCATCGGCCAGCTGCTCCGGCTTGGCCGGGGTCACCCAGGGGGTGTTGCCCTGGTGGAAGAAGCGTGCTACCAGCTCGAAGCCCGAACCGGACTCGCCGGTCATCAGTACCGGGGAGCGGACCTTGGCGACCCGCTCCAGCTGGCGTTTGAGCTCCTGAACCGGTTCGCTCTTGCCCAGCTTGTCGAGATTCAGCGAGGTATTGGCCTGCATATCGCCGTACTTGAGCGCACGCTGCACGGTCGTCAGCAGCTTCTGCAGGGCAATGGGCTTTTCCAGAAAGTCGAAGGCACCGATACGGGTGGCCTCGACGGCGGTGTCGATGCTGGCATGACCAGACATCATCACCACCGGCATGTTCAGGTGTCCCGACTTGGCCCACTCCTTCAGCAGCGTGACACCGTCGCAGTCTGGCATCCAGATGTCCAGCAAGACGAGTGCCGGGCGGGTCTGATTCCGCAGCTGTCTGGCGACCTCGGCGTTTTCCGCCAATGCCACCGTATATCCTTCATCCTGCAGGATTTCGGACAGCAATTCGCGGATACCGATCTCATCGTCCACAATCAAAATGTCGCTGCTACGCACGCTTAGGCCTCCAGCATTGGCAAGATGAGAAGAATACGTGCGCCATGTTGATCGGCATTACCCAGAATGATTTGGCCCTGGTGTTCTTCCACAATTTTCTTCACCACGGCCAAACCCAAACCGGTGCCCTTGGACTTATTGGTCACATAAGGCTCGAATGCACGCGGAAGAATGTCTGCCGAAAAACCGGCGCCATTATCTTCCACACAGACATGCACGTTTCTTCCTTCTAGTCGGCTGCTAATTTGAATCATCGGGTTTTCGGCGTCAAGAACGGCATCTTGGGCGTTTTGCAAAAGATTATGCAAAACCTGCCGCAGCAAAGCCGCATCCCCCATGATCATCAGCGGACCGTCGGAAAGATCAATCTTAACAGCAGGATTGGATTCGTAAAGCGTCATGACCTCACGAATCACCTCATTTACATCAAGGTTTTGTAATTTGGTACGAGGTGCGCGGGCATAATCGCGGAATGCATCCACCATTCCTTTCAAAGCCGTCACCTGATTGACAATGGTATCGGTGGCCCGGTGCAGGATCTCGGCATCGGCGGGCTCCAGCTTGTCTGCCAGCTTCATGGCCAGCCGTTCGGCCGACAACTGAATCGGCGTCAGCGGGTTGCGGATCTCGTGTGCCAGCCGCTTGGCCACCTCACCCCAGGCTGCATCACGCTGCGCACGAGCCAGGTCGGTAATATCGTCGAACACCAGCACATAGCCGGCGTTACTGAGCTCCGACAGGCGTGCACCACGGATCAGCAGCGCACGCTCACCCTGCGAGGTCTGATAGTCCAGTTGCAGCTGCCAGTCGCGCCGGTCCTGATCGCCGGCCTGCTGTCCGACGGTATCCGCGAGCGCCTGCAGCGCAGGGATCTTTTGCGGCCACTCGGCAAAGGGCAGCTTGCCGACATCATCAAAATCGACATTCAGAATGCGGGCAGCACTGATATTGAAGGCCCGCAACTGCCATTCCGCGTCAAAGGCAATCACCCCGGCAGACAAATTGGCCAGAATGCTTTCCAGATAAATTTTGCCGGCCTCCAGCTGGCGGTGATTTTCCTCCGCCAGCTGTCGCGCCTCATCCAGCTGCCGCGTCATGCGGTTGAACATCGACGTCAGCATACCCAGCTCATCGCGCCGGTAGACGGGGTGACGGCGGGAAAAGTCACCCTGGGCGACGGCCCGGGTGGCGGCAGCCAATTCCAGCAACGGCGCAGAAAAGCGCTCGGACAGAAACAGGGCAAAAGCCAGCGCCAGCGTAAGGGCCAGCAGAAAGGCCAGGGCCAGCGTCAGCATGTAGAAGGTTTTAAGGCCATGCCGATTGAACAACAGCCCGCGATAATCCGATCGTGCGCTCTCGATCATGTCCGCGTCGCGGGCAATGCTCTCCGGTGCGCCCTGCATCACCATCAGCACCCGCACGCTGTCATCGGGCATGCGATACCCCAGCAGTACCTTGAGCAGCAGACCGGTCTGGTTTTCGTTCTCGATGGTGTCAACCGACTGCATCGGACTGATGCTGCGCAGGGTATCCCTGGGCGGCGGCAGCGGTGCCCGCAGGCCGGGCTGGCCCGAGTATGCCAGCAACTTGCCGCTGCGATCGAAAATGGCGATTTGCCGCAATGCCAACTCCTCGCGCATCACATCCAGCCGCCCGCCCAGCGCCCCCTGGTCCAGCCCCTGGATGTTCTCCTGCACGACATGGCTCTTGCGGCTGACATCCTGCAGCACAAACCCAAGGGCATTGCGTCCCAGAGACAAGCCGCGGTCGAGTGCGGACTCGACCCGCACATCAAACCAGCTCTCGATGCTGCCGGTCAGAAACTGGGCGGAAATGGTGAAGATCAGCACCCCCGGCACCAGCGCCACCAGGGCAAACATGCCGACCAGCTTCTGGGTCAGCTTGGCCCCGAACATGCGACTCTTCACCCGGGCGCGCAAACGCAGCATCTGCCGGCCGACCACGCCGATCAGCGCCGCCAGCAACAGGGAGTTCAGCCCGAAAACCCACCAGTAGTAGGCCTCCAGCCGGCTGGCATTGCCGGTGGCAATCGCCAGCAGATAAAGCATGATGGCCGCCACCGAGGCGACAGCGACCACAGCATAGGGCATCAGCTGCCCCCTTTCATGTCCAGCGACGTCCAGTTCGAGCCCAGCGTCCAGTCGGACGAGCCGAGGGCATTGAGCTGGAAGGGCTTGGGCAACTCGCTGATGTCCAGCACCAGCCGCACCCGCCCGGCCACCTGATCCGGCGAATTGCCGGACAGGGCGCCCACATTGAGCACGCGCCAGCTCTGGATGGCGCCGATGGCACGCATGGCCTCATTCAGATTGGAGTAGTAATTGGCGAAGGACCCGATCGCCACCCGATAGCGATCAGTCAGGGGCTGGTAGGAAAGACGGAAAACCATGCTGGCATGCGGCGCAAACCACTGGCTGAGATTCAGGTACAGCGCCGTGCTGCGCGGCCTGGTCAGTTCGAACTCGAGACGAAAGGTCAGCGGCACGCCCTGAGTCAATGCTTCGCTCAGGCCGCTGGGCAGCTTGATATTGAAACGCGTGCTGATGGCAAGCTGGCCATCGATCAGCTCAGCCTCTGCCCGGCGCGCATTGACGTTGTCGGCCCAGGCAGGATGGGCCAGACAAGCCAGCAGGCCCACCAGCAGGCTAACGTTTCTCAAGCAGCGCGTAATAAAAGCCGTCATGGCGATCGGTAGGCAGCAACTGTTCCTGATTCAGGCAAATCGCGTCGTCTCGACGCTGCAGGAATGCCGACAATTGCTGCGAGTTTTCTTCTGGATAAATCGAGCACGTAGCGTAAAGCATTTTACCGCCCGATGCGAGCAAAGACCAAAGAACATCCAGCATTTGCGCCTGCTGGCGCGCCAGATTGCGGAAGTCGTCCGGACGCCGCAGCCAACGGATGTCCGGATGACGCCGCACGACGCCGGAAGCGCTGCAGGGTACGTCGGCCAGGATACGGTCATACGGACGGCCATCCCACCAGTCTTGCGACCGCCCGGCATCCCCGGTCAGTAACTGTGCCTGCAGGCCGAGACGATCCAGATTCTCGCGCACACGCGCCAGTCGCATGCCATCGACATCCAGCGCAGTCATCTCCACATCGGCCAGCTCCAGCATATGGCAGGTTTTGCCACCTGGCGCCGCACAGGCATCCAGCACCCGCAATCCCGGCTGAAGATCCAGCCGTCGGGCCGCCTGCTGCGCGCCCCAGTCCTGCACCGAGACCACCCCTTCGGCAAACCCCGGCAGCTCGCGCACCGGCATCGGCTGGGCCAGCAGCACGGCCTGCTCATCCAGCGCTTCGGCCTGAATCCCCGCTGCCGACAAGTCCGCCAGATAGCGCGTCATGTCGCTGCGACGCGTATTGACGCGCAGAATCATCGGGGGATGGGCATTGTCGGCCTCGACAATCGACTGCCAGTGATCCGGGTAGTGCTGCTGCAGGGCTCGCAGCCACCAGCCGGGATGATTGCTGCGCGCCTCTTCATCACGCGCCACCACCTGCATCAGTTCGTCGCGACGGCGCAGCGCGTTGCGCAGCACACCATTGACCAGCCCCTTGAAACGGCCGCGCGCCTGGGTCGCGGCCAGGCTCACGGCCTCATTCACCACGGCATACTGTGCCGTGCGGCTGTAATACAGCTGATAAATCGCCACCACCAGCAGGTGCTCGAGAAAAGGCAGCGCCAGGGCATTCGGTACCAGTTGCCGCAAAATCAGCTTCAGCTCGGCCCAGTGGCGCATTACACCAAAGGTAATGTCCTGGATGGCGCCCCGTTCCTGGGGACTCAGATCCGGCACACGGCGCAGCTGTGCTGCCAGCGCATCGGTAAGATTTTTGCCGGCGGCAACCTGTTCGACCGTCAAGGCGGCCAATTCCTGAATACGGTGCATAGCGCTTCTTCAAAGGGTCGGGCCACAGCCGGCATGGCCTGGCTGTGGCCCGAAAACGATCCCGCCGGGATCATCAGAGGGTATCGGCACACACGCCGATACCACAGGATTCAACGGACGCCGCGTGCCATGTCATGCAGGCGCGCAATGCGCTCCTCGGTTCGCGGGTGGGTGCGGAACAAATCCGCCACCCCGGCCCCGCCGGCCAGCGGATTGATGATCATCATCTGTGCCGTCGCCGGATGGGCTTCTGCTGCCGCAAACGGCAGGCCCTGCGCATAATACTCTATTTTCTGCAAGGCAGAAGCGAGTGCCAGCGGATCTCCCGAGATCTCGGCGCCACCGCGGTCGGCATCGAATTCACGCGAACGGGAGATGGCCATCTGGATCAGACTGGCTGCCAGGGGCGCCAGCAGGGCGATCAGGATGCCGGCCAGCGGATTCACCGGCCGGCCGTTCTCGTCACGCCCCCCGAAGAACAGGGCGAAATTGGCCAGGGCGGAAATGGCCCCGGCCACGGTGGCGCTGATGGTGGAGATCAGAATGTCGCGATGCCGCACATGGGCCAGCTCATGCGCCATCACCCCGCGCAATTCACGCCGGTCCAGCATGCGGATGATGCCGGTGGTGGCCGCCACGGCGGCATTCTCCGGATTGCGCCCGGTCGCAAAGGCATTGGGCTGGTCCTCGTGAATCACATAGACACGAGGCATCGGCAGACCGGCGCGCTGCGCCAGCTCGGCGACCAGCGAGTAAAACTCCGGCGCAGTGTGCTGATCGACTGGCTGAGCGTTGTACATCTGCAACACCATCTTGTCGGAATGCCAGTAGGCAAACAGATTCATCGCCCCGCCAAACAGCAGGGCCAGCAGCATGCCGGTCTTGCCGCCGATCAGCGCACCGATCACGCCGAACAGCGCGATGATGCCCGCCATCAGTACCGTGGTTTTCAGCCAGTTATTCATAGCAGGTATTCCTCCTTAACAGGTTCTGCTTTGGAGTGTTTTACCCCAAACGGGTTCCCACCAGGCCGGGGTGCCCGGCCAGAAATTCGCGAGCCGGCAAACGCCGCGCACCCGGAGCCTGCAATTCGCTGATGCAGACCAGACCACGGCCGCAGCCGACCAGGACGCCCTCCGCGTCGGCCGACACCACCAGGCCAGGCTGCGCCTGCCCCTCCCTGGCCTGAGCCTGCCACAGCTTCAGCGGCTCGCCTTGCAACAAGGTATGGGCACCCGGGGCCGGATTAAAGGCACGAATCGTCCGCGCCACCTGCTCGGCCTCCTGCGTCCAGTCGACCAGCGCCTCCTGCTTGCTGATCTTGTGGGCATAGCTGACCCCCTCGGCCGGCTGCGGCTGTGGCGTCAGGCTGTCGAGCCGGGCCAGCGTGTCCACGATGGCCTCGGCCCCCAGCTGCGTCAGGCGGGCAAACAGGCTGGCACTGGTTTCCGTGTCGGCAATATCGATCACGTGCTTGCTCAGCATGGCGCCGGTATCCAGACCGGCATCCATCTGCATGATGGTGATGCCGGTCTGACGGTCTCCCGCCTGGATCGCGCGCTGAACCGGCGCGGCGCCACGCCAGGCCGGCAGCAGCGAGCCGTGGATATTCAGGCAACCGCGGCGCGGCATGTCGAGCACGGCCTGTGGCAGCAACAGGCCATAGGCCGCCACCACCATGACCTCAGCACCGATGGCACGGAGCATGTCCTGCGTCTCTGCCGACTTCAGCGAAGCCGGCTGCTCGACACGCAGACCGTGCGTCTGTGCCACCACCTTGACGGCACTGGGCTTGAGTTTCATCCCGCGACCAGCGGGACGGTCAGGCTGGGTCAGCACCAGGGCGATCTCGTGCCCGGCAGCAATCAGCGCCTCCAGGGCGCAAGCGGCGAAATCCGGCGTACCGGCAAAAATCAATTTCATGAGTCTTCCTGCGAGGGGGGCTTACAGCGTGCGCTTTTCCAGCTTTTTCATCTTGGTGCGAATACGGTTCTGCTTGAGCGTCGACAGATATTCGACGAACACCTTGCCATCAAGATGATCAATCTCGTG
Organism: Paludibacterium sp. B53371; assembly: GCF_018802765.1. Lineage (NCBI taxonomy): Bacteria > Pseudomonadati > Pseudomonadota > Betaproteobacteria > Neisseriales > Chromobacteriaceae > Paludibacterium > Paludibacterium sp. B53371. The sequence continues at coordinate 247,471 of NZ_CP069163.1, read as the reverse complement.
CTGCAGGCAAATGGCCAGCAGACCATCCGCTTCCAGCTCGAACGGCTTGCCGTCACGCCCCAGGGCACGGACCCTGACACGCTCGGCGCGCCGCACCGTCTCGTAAATACCCGGCACGGACAGGCAGCCTTCTTCGTATTCGGTTTCACCGATCTTTTCGATGATTTCAGGGTTGATGAAAGCGGTGGCGCCTTCACGCTCTTCCGAGACATCAATCACCACCAGGCGACGATGCACATTGACCTGCGTCGCGGCCAGACCGACGCCCTTCGACGCATACATGGTTTCAACCATATCATCGATCAGCTGCACGACTTCGTCGTCCACCTTGTCAATCGGCTTGGCCACCTTGTGCAAACGTTCATCCGGGTAATGCAGGATATTGAGCAAGGCCATCTGGCTAACAGTCTCCGTACGGTTGTCACCAGGCCAGACCAGGTCTGACATGGCGGGTTACATAGTCAATTCCCTGCATTATATCGCGACATGCGCCCTTCACAGCGAGGCAATCATGACCGAGACCCTGCCGCCCCCATCTCCCGATCCCGACTGGCTGCTCGCCGCCCTGACCCCCGGCCTCGGACCGCGCGCCATGCTGGCCTTGCTGCAGCGTCATGGCAGCCTGCGCCGTGCCCTGGCGTCAGACCTGGCCACACTCTGTCAGACTCTGCCCCGTCAGGTGGCACAGGCGCTGAAGTGCAGACAGGCAGCCCCGGCAGTCGGAGAATCGCTCGACTGGCTGCACCGTACCCCTGGCGCCTTTCTGCTCAGCCTGCAGGACGCCGATTACCCGCTGGCGCTGGCGGAATCCCCCTCGCCGCCCAGCCTGCTTTTCGGTCTGGGCCAACGCAGCTTGCTGGCCCGACCGAAACTGGCCATTGTCGGCAGCCGCCATGCCGGCCCGCAAGCCTGCCGACTGGCGCACGATTATGCCGCAGCCCTGGCGGAGCACGGCTATTGCATCGTCAGCGGCATGGCCAGCGGCATCGACAGCAGCGCCCACCAAGGCGCCTTGCGCCATGCGGCCTCCAGCATCGCCGTCATCGGCACCGGCATTGACCGCGTTTATCCGGCAAATAACCGGCAACTGGCCAGACACCTGGCGCAACAGGGGCTGATCCTGTCCGAATACCCGCTGGGCGCCGGGCCGGTCGCACGCCATTTCCCGCAACGCAACCGCATCATTGCCGGCCTGTCGCTCGCCTGCCTGGTGATCGAAGCCTCCGTGCGCTCCGGTTCGCTGATCACCGCGCGCCAGGCGGCGGCGGCCGGTCGTGACGTCATGGCCGTACCGGGCTCGATCCACCACGCAGGCGCCCGTGGCTGTCATCGTCTCATCAAGGAGGGCGCCGCCCTGATCGAGACGGTCGACGATATTCTCGATCAGGTCGGACGCCTGCAGGCCGAGTCGCCGGCCTCCCCGCCCCCCGGCCAGCCTCATCCCGTACTGGATGCCATCGGGACCGAACCGGTGTCGATTGACGAACTCGGACCAAGACTTGGGTTGACTGTCGCCGAGCTTTACGAGATCCTCTTGCAGCTTGAGCTGGAAGGCCGCGTCGCACCCCTGCCCGGAGGTCGTTTCCAGCGTATCGACCCCCCGCCGGTCGAATCGCATCTATAAAAGTAAAGTTGCACCATGTTTGATGTTCTCGCCTATCTGTTTGAACAATACCGCGACCCGGACGCCTTCGATGATCGCAACCTGCTGGCACACCAACTGGAAGCCGCCGGTTTCGACAACGACGAAATCCAGGACGCACTGGACTGGATCGACAGCCTGTGTCGCATCTCGGAAGGGGCGTTCGCCGGCGCGGATCAGGCCAGCGGCATGCGCATTTACAGCGACATCGAACAAAAACGACTGTCCGTCGAAGTGCGCGGCCTGCTACAGTTCCTTGAGGATCACGGCGCATTGAGCGGCGCGCAGCGGGAAATGGTCATCGACCGCCTGCTGGCACTGACCGACGACGAGATTACGGTGCCTTCTGCCAAACTGGTCTCACTGATGGTGTTGTGGGTGCAAAAGGCCGAACTGCCCATTTTGCTGGGCGAAGAGCTGCTGGATGCGGTACATGGCGAACCAACCATGCAATGACTTGTCAGGCGCACAAGGCCGGCATACCATCGCCGGCTTCCGTGCAGACACCCGTCGCCGCATCCAAGAGCGCAAGCAGCGCTCTTGTTTTGTTTTGGACAAACCGATATTGAGTATCCCGGGCTGACAACGCCACCGGACCCTGCGGCCGGCTAACTGAAGAATACGAACATGCCTTCGAGCCTCTTGATCGTCGAATCGCCCTCCAAGGCGAAAACACTGAAAAAATACCTGGGCCCGGACTTCGAAGTCCTGGCTTCCTACGGTCACGTGCGTGACCTGGTGCCGAAAAACGGCGCCGTGGATCCGGCCAAAAACTTCGCCATGAAGTACCAGCTGATCCCGAAAAACACCAAGCACGTCGATGCCATCGTCAAGGCGGTCGCCGAGGCGGACAACATTTATCTGGCCACTGACCCGGACCGCGAAGGCGAAGCCATCTCCTGGCATCTGGTGCAGATCCTGGACAGCAAGAAGTTGCTCAAGTCGAAGACCGCCAAACGGGTGGTCTTCCATGAAATCACCCGCAACGCCGTACTGGAAGCCATCGAAAACCCGCGCGAAGTCTCGCAGTCGCTGGTCGATGCCCAGCAGACCCGACGTGCGCTCGACTATCTGGTCGGTTTCAACCTGTCGCCCCTGCTGTGGAAAAAGATTCGCCGCGGCCTGTCGGCTGGTCGCGTGCAAAGCCCGGCGCTGCGACTGATCTGCGAGCGCGAGAATGAAATCCGCGCCTTCGTCTCGCAGGAGTACTGGAGCATTCACCTCGACAGCCACAAGGGACGGCAAAAGTTCGGGGCGCGCCTGATCGAGCTGGACGGCAAAAAACTCGACCAGTTCGACATTGCCAATGACAGCCTGCACCAGGAGGCCGTCGCCAAGCTGGCCAACCACCCGGCCATCGTCGGCAACATCGAAAAGAAAAAGAAAACCCGCAACCCGACCGCACCGTTCACCACCTCGACACTGCAGCAGGAAGGTGTGCGCAAGCTGGGCATGACCACCGACCGCACCATGCGTACGGCTCAGCAACTGTATGAAGGCGTGGACATCGGCCAGGGTACGGTCGGCCTGATCACCTATATGCGTACCGACGCCGTCGTGCTCGCCAACGAGGCCGTGGCGGAAATCCGCGACTACATCAGCGCCAACTTCGAGCCGGAGTTCCTGCCGAAGAACCCGGTCACCTACAAAAACAAATCGAAGAATGCCCAGGAAGCGCACGAAGCAATTCGTCCGACGTCCATCCAGCGCACGCCCGAATCGGTCAAACCCTTCCTGACCGCCGACCAGTACAAGCTCTACGAACTGATCTGGAAACGTACGCTGTCCTGCCAGATGGCACCGGCCAAATTCGATACCACCAGCGTGGATATCGCCGTCGGTCCGGGCACCTTCCGCGCCAGCGGTCAGGTGCAGGTGTTTGCCGGCTTCCTCGCCGTCTACGAAGAAGACGTCGATGATGCCGAAGACGAAGACAACGCCAAGCTCCCGCTGCTGGAAACCGGCGAGACGCTGCCGATTGACAAGCTCTACGGCGAGCAGCACTTCACCCAGCCGCCGCCCCGCTTCTCGGAAGCCAGCCTGGTCAAGGCACTGGAAGAATTTGGCATTGGCCGTCCCTCGACCTACGCCAGCATCATTTTCACGCTCAAGGATCGTGAATACGTCACGCTGGACAAGAAGCGCTTCATGCCGACCGACACCGGTGAAATCGTCAACAAGTTCCTGACCGAACACTTCGCCCAGTACGTCGACTACAACTTCACCGCCAAACTGGAAGATCAACTGGACGAAATCGCCGGTGGTCAACGCGCCTGGATTCCGGTCATGGAGACCTTCTGGAACGGATTTTCCAAGCAGATCGCCGAAAAAGAGACCATTTCGCGCGCAGAAATCACTACAGAAAGTCTGGACGAGGCTTGCCCGAAGTGCAGCAAGCCGCTGATGATCCGTTTCGGCAAGCGTGGCCGCTTCATCGGCTGCTCCGGCTATCCTGACTGCGACTACACCCGCAACATGAACGAGACGGCAGAGCAGGCGGCCGAACCGGAAGAACCGGAAATCATCGAAGGCCGGACCTGCCCGGATGACGGTGGTCAGCTGGTGATCAAGAAGGGGCCGTACGGCAAATTTATCGGTTGCGCCAACTACCCGAAGTGCAAGCATATCGAGCCACTGGAAAAACCGCGTGACACCGGCGTGCAGTGTCCGGAATGCAAGACCGGCAACCTGATCGAGCGCAAGAGCCGCTACGGCAAGCTGTTCTACAGCTGCAATACCTATCCGAAGTGCAAGTATGCGACCTGGAACCCGCCGGTGGCAGAACCCTGCCCGCAATGTGGCTGGCCGATCCTGACCATCAAGACTACCAAACGTCGAGGCACCGAAAAGGTCTGCCCGCAGAAGGAGTGTGGCTACAGCGAGGTCATCACCCCGCCAGAACCCAAAGCGTAACCTGCCTGACATGCCGGCACAGCCCCAGGCTGCGCCCGGAAAAAAGTCCCACAAGGCGCTGCCAGAGACATCTGGCAGCGCCTTTCTGCTTTCCGACAGCCCATGGATTCGGACTCACCTGATTCGTCACGCCCCCCTGGCGGTTTACCTTGAGCACCCCGGACAGCGCCAGAAGAAGAGTGGCTCATGCCGTCTGGCACTGCACGGAACCATCCTCCATCCGAGGTCTCGCAGGACTGGCAATCAGTCACTGCTCACATCAGGAGTTTACCCATGAGAAGCAAGTTTGCACTCTCCGCGCTGGCTGCCAGCTTGGCCAGCGCATCGGTTTTTGCCGGTGCTTTTTCCCCCTATGTCGATATGACGCTGTGGCCGACCCCGCAGATCGATAAAATCGGTGTCACCCAGGGGATCCAGCAGTTCACCATGGCCTTTGTCGTCTCTCAGGGGACTTGTGCACCGTCCTGGGGCGGTGTTCTGCCGATCACCGCTAGTGCCGGCGCCAGCAGCGACAGCCAGATGAGCGCCATCAGCAATGGCATCCAGAACTTCCGCGCCAAGGGCGGCGAAGTGGCCCTGTCCTTCGGCGGCGCCAACGGCATCCCGCTGCAGCAGTCCTGCACCACCACCGCCGCACTGCAGTCGGCCTACCAGACCGTGCTGGACGCTTATGACCTGAGTCGCATCGACTTTGACATCGAAGGCGCGGCACAGAACGACGTCGCTGCCAACAAGCGCAACTTCGAAGCGGTTGCCGCCCTGCAAAACAATTTCAAGGCCAAGGGCAAGACCCTGCACGTCACCCTGACCCTGCCGACCATGCCCTACGGCCTGACCCAATCCGGCCAGGATGTCGTCAAGTCGGCACTGGACAACGGTGTGACGCTGGATGGCGTCAACATCATGGCCATGGACTATGGTCAGGCCACCTCGGACATGGGCGCCGCTGCCAAGCAAGCCGCCCAGGGCCTCTATGGCCAGCTGGACGCCGCCTACAAGGCGCACGGCCAGTCGCTCAGCAACGAACAACTGTGGCAATTGGTTGGCGTGACCCCGATGATCGGCCTGAATGACACCAAGCCGGAAACCTTCACCATCGACAACGCCAAAGATCTGCTCCAGATGGCCAGCAGCAATGGCATTGGTCTGCTGGGGATGTGGTCCTTGACCCGCGACAAGGCCTGCGCCGGCAATGGCAGCTATGTGGATGCCCAGTGCTCGGGCATCGTGCAAGACCCCTATGCCTTCAGCAGCATCTTCCAGGCCTACGCAGATCATTGGGGTACCGGTGTCACCCGTGACCCGAACTATGGCGGTGGCGATAACGGCGCCGGCGGCAACAGCGGTCCTGTCAACGGCCAACCCTGGTCGGCGACTCAGGTCTACACCGCCGGTGACACCGTGACCTATGCGGGCAGCACCTGGACCGCCAAGTGGTGGACGCAGGGCGATGTCCCGGGCCAGGCGGCCGTTTGGCAGCAAGGTGGCAACACCGACAACGGCGGCAACACCGCTGGTGGCAATACCGACAACGGCGGCAACACCGCTGGTGGCAACACCGACAACGGCGGCAACACCGCTGGTGGCAATACCGACAACGGCGGCAACACCGCTGGCGGCAACACCGACAACGGCGGCAACACCGCTGGCGGCAACACCGACAACGGCGGCAACACCGCTGGCGGCAACACCGACAACGGCGGTGGCGATGTTACCCCGGTCAATGGCGCACCGTGGTCCTCCAGCCAGATCTATACCAGCGGCAACACCGTCAGCTATGCCGGTGCCGACTGGAAGGCCCAATGGTGGACTCAGGGTGATATCCCGGGTCAGTCTTCGGTCTGGCTGCAGCAAGGTGGCGGTTTGCAACAATGGTCGGCCAGCGCCGCGTATAACGGGGGCAGCTGCGTGATGTACCAGGGCAAGGAATACTGTGCCAAGTGGTGGACCCAGGGCAATCTGCCCACCGCCGGCGATCCCTGGGCTGCCAAGTAATCCCCTGAATCTGCTGTAAAAAAAGGCGCTGCCGGACAACCGGCAGCGCCTTTCGTTTTGTGCAAGCGGGTCTCTCAGCCGAACAGCACGACGCCCCAGACCAGCGCCAGATTGATCAGACCCAGCAACTGGGCCGCACTGCCCATATCCTTGGCGCGCTTGGCCAAAGGGTGGCGCTCCAGCGAGGTGTGATCCACCGCCGCCTCAATCGCCGAATTCAGCAACTCGATGATCAGGGTGGCCAGCGAGCTGGCAATCAGCAAGGCACGGGCCAACGGTGTGGCATGAACGATAAAGGCCAGCGGCACCAGCACCAGCGCCAGCAACACTAGCTGGCGAAAGGCATCTTCATGCCGGAAGGCGGCACGCATGCCGTCAATCGAGTAGCCAAGGGCATTCACCAGCCGTACTACCCCCGTCTTGCCCTTGAAAGGACTTTCTCCTGACGGCACGCTGTCCTTCCTCTCCATACTGTCTCCGTTCACGGCGCGACCAGGGCGCGTTCGAGGGCATCGATATACAGACCGGCCACATTCAAACCGGTCTGGTCCATGATCTCGCGGAAGCATGTCGGACTGGTGACATTAATCTCGGTCAGATAGTCACCGATGACATCCAGCCCGGCCAGCAGAATCCCGCGCTTTTTCAACATGGGACCAACGGTTTCGGCGATCTCGCGGTCACGGGCGGACAGCTCGCGGGCTTCACCACGCCCCCCCGCGGCCAGGTTGCCGCGCGTTTCTCCCGCCTTGGGAATCCGCGCCAGGCAGTAATCCACCGGCTTGCCGTCAATCACCAGCACCCGCTTGTCGCCGTTGCGGATCTCCGGAATATAACGCTGGATCATCACTGTGCGGGCGCCACGCTGGGTGATGGTCTCCAGAATCACGTTCAGATTGGGGTCATCGGGACGAATGCGGAAAATGCTGTCTCCGCCCATGCCATCCAGCGGTTTGACAATGGCATCGAAGTGCTGATTGACGAAGGCATGCAGCCGGCCGATGCTGCTGGTCACCATGGTCGGGGCAATCAGATCGGGGAACTGCAGGATCGCCAGCTTTTCGTTGAAGTCACGCAGCGCCTGACCGCTGGTAAACACCTTGCAGCCCTGCTGCTCGGCCAGGGTAAACAGCTGCGAGGCGTAGAGATACTCCAGATCGAACGGCGGATCCTTGCGCATCACCACGGCATTGAACCCGGCCAGCGGCTGACGGTAACAGTCGCCGGCACGATACCAGGGATCCTGTTCGCCAGTCAGCGTCAGGCTGGTAGCGTCCACCATGATGCGCCCCCCCTCGAGCGCCATGTCCTGCACGCGGGCGAAGGCCAGGGCATGGCCGCGGCGGGCCGACTCCTGCATCATGGCAAAAGTGGTGTCCTTGTAGATCTTGAACGACTCCAGCGGATCGGCAATAAACAGGACTCTCATGGTTTTCCTCAATCGTTGTCCGGGTCGGTCGCTTCCAGTTCGCGCGAACCGGCCAGCAAGGCCAGCCGGGCGATCACCCCGTATGAATAGAAACGGTTCGGCGCACAATCCGGGCTGCCCTGGCGGTCCGGCAGGCAGGCAGTCTCGAACGACAGCGGGACGAAGTGCATCCCCGGCGCATTGAGGTTTTCATCGATGCCCCGGCCGGTATGCACCCGGTAGAAACCGCCGATCACAAAGCGATCCATCATGTAGACCACCGGCTCAGCCACGGCATCCTCCACCGTCTCGAAAGTATAGACACCCTCCTGCACGATCACCTCGGAGACCTCCAGCCCCTCCTTGACCACCGCCATCTTGTTGCGTGCCTTGCGATTGAGACCGATCACCTCGTCCGGCGACTTGACGCTCATCACGCCCATGCCGTACGTACCGGCATCCGCCTTGACGATCACAAAAGGCTCGTGCTCGATGCCGTTTTCCTGATACTTGCTGCGGATGCGTGCCAACAGATCGGACACACTGTCGGCCAGTTGCTGCTCACCCTGGCGCGACTGAAAGTCCAGCCCGCTGGCACTGGCAAACATCGGATTGATCAGCCACGGATCAATCGAAATTAATTCGGCAAACTCGGCCGCCACCTCGTCATAGGCGCGGAAGTGCTGACTCTTGCGCCGCACGGCCCAGCCGGCATGCAGGGGAGGCATCAGATTCTGTTCAATATTCTGCAGCAGTTCGGGGATGCCGCCGGACAGGTCATTGTTCAGCAGCACCATGCAAGGATTGAAGCCATCCGCCAGCACCAGACGATTGCCACGGCGCTGCACCGGTTCCAGGCGCACCGGCACGCCATTGGCAGCGATCAGTTCGGTCGGCTCGGTGATTTCCGGGTTCAGGGTGCCCAGCCGTACCTTGAGGCCGGCCAGTTCGAAGATGCGCACCAGAGCGGCCACATTCTGCAGATAATAGGTATTGCGCGTGTGATTCTCCGGAATCAGCAGTACGCTCTTGGCCTCGGGACAGACCTTGTCCACGGCACTCATGGCCGCCTGAACCGCCAGCGGCGTCATGTCGGTGTTCAGATTATTGAACCCGCCCGGGAACATGTTCATGTCTACCGGTGCCAGCTTGAAACCGCTATTGCGCAGATCGACCGAGCCGTAAAACGGGGTGGCATGGTTATGCCACTGACTGCGGAACCAGTGCTCGATCTGTGGCTGCGCCTCGAGGATGCGGCGTTCCAGCTCCAGCAAGGGACCGGTCTGCACATTGGAAAGGTGCGGTATGGGCATCACGCCCTCCTAGGAAGAATGAAGATGGCTCAGTGGTGGGGGTTGACACGAGGATATTCAACCCTGTGGACATGACAAACAATCACAAAACCGGCTCGCATGACACCATCAGCCACGTTATGATTGAACGCTTGTCCGGATTCCGTGTCATTTTAGCACCAAGCCCGTTCGCCCCGTGCACTGTCAGAACCTTTCGCCAGAGAACACCATGATGATCCGCCTGCTCCGACCGCTCCTTTGCCTCCTGCTCCTCCTGCCCGGCCTGAGCCACGCCACGGCACTCGACCAGACGATCTTCACCGACCTGAATGGCCGCCAGGTCAAATTGGCCGACTTGCGCGGCAAGCGGGTCATCGTCAATTTCTGGGGCACCTGGTGCAGCCCGTGCCGCAAGGAAATGCCCATGCTCAATGCCTTCAGCCAGAAATGGCAACCACGCAACGTCGTGGTGGTTGGCATTGCCCTGGACGAAAAAAAACCAGTCCAGCAGTTCGTTCAGCAGCAAAAAATTCGCTACCCCATCTGGATTGGCGACGAAAACAGCACGGATTTGCTCCCCGCACTGGGCAACCCGACGATAAATATCCCCTTTACCCTGCTGATCGACAAAAACGGCCAAATTTTGCAACGCTGGATTGGTGAGATCAACGAAGCCACCCTGCAAAAAGCATTAAAGTAACCAGGCAAACACACAACAAGAAGCAAAAAAAGCGCATTTCGATCAAAAAAACTGACCACACACATCATTTTCCGCTCAGAAAAGTCGGCCCGCCGGCAAATTTTTTGCCATTTGCGGGCTTTTTTTCGCCCCCAATGCTTAGTTCTACATAAAGATATTTCGAATTATTTGATTTGCATCATATAAAGATACAGGTGCCATCCTATACTGCGATTTCACTCTACGGACTCCTCGCGTAGGCCTTTTTCCAGCACTCATACGGGACTCCCCATGGCACAACTCGGCAAATCGCTGATGGATAAAATGCACGCCTACTGGCGCGCCGCCAACTATCTCTCCGTCGGCCAGATCTACCTTATGGACAACCCGCTGCTGCGCCAACCGCTGCAGCGCGAGCATATCAAGCCACGCCTGATGGGCCACTGGGGGACGACACCCGGCCTGAACTTCATCTACGTTCACCTCAACCGTGTCATCAACGCCCGCAAGCAACCGATGATCTATATCACCGGTCCTGGCCATGGTGGTCCGGGTCTGGTGGCCAACAGCTGGCTGGAAGGCTCCTACTCCGAGGTTTACCCGAACGTCTCGCAAGATCATGAAGGCCTGCGCAAACTGTGCAAGCAGTTCTCCTTCCCGGGCGGCATTCCCTCGCATGTGGCACCGGAAACCCCGGGCTCGATGCACGAAGGCGGTGAGCTGGGCTACTCGGTCTCGCACGCCTATGGCGCGGTCTTCGACAATCCGGAGCTGATCGCCGCCTGCGTCGTGGGGGATGGCGAAGCCGAAACCGGTCCGCTGGCCACCAGCTGGCACTCCAACAAATTCCTCAACCCGCTGCGTGATGGCGTGGTGCTGCCGATTCTGCATCTGAACGGCTACAAGATTGCCAACCCGACCGTCTTGGCCCGTCTGTCGACCGATGAACTGACCAAGCTGTTCGAAGGCTATGGTCACAAGCCTTACTTCGTCGATATCGGCAAGGATCCGGACGATTTCGCCGCCATCCACCGCAAGATGGCCGCGACACTCGACACCATCATGGACGAAATCGCCGATATCAAGGCGCGCGCCGCCCGTGAAGACAAGGCCGGCAAACCGCTGTCGCGTCCGAAATGGCCGATGATCATCCTCAAGACCCCCAAGGGCTGGACGGGACCGAAGGAAATCGACGGCAAGAAGGTGGAAGGCTACTGGCGCAGTCACCAGGTGCCGTTCTCCGACATGACCCCGGAGCACATCAACGCACTGGAAACCTGGCTCAAGAGCTATGGTCCGGATGAGCTGTTCACCGAATCCGGCGCCCTGCGTCCGGACCTGGCGGCCCTGGCGCCGCATGGCGAACTGCGCATGAGTGCCAACCCGCACGTACATGGTCTGGTTTCGCGCGATCTGAAAATGCCGGACTTCCGCGATTACGCCGTCCAGTTCGACAAGCCGGGCAACAAGGTGGCCGAAGCCACCCGCGTGATGGGCAAGTTCCTGCGCGATGTGATGCGCGGCAATATGGACTCGAAGAACTTCCGCATCTTCGGCCCGGATGAAACCGCCTCCAACCGCTGGGGCGATGTACTGGATGCCAGCGCCAAGGTCTGGCTGGCCGACTACAAGCCGGAAGACGAAACCAACGATCATCTGGCCACCGATGGCCGCGTGATGGAAATCCTGTCCGAGCACACCTGCCAGGGCTGGCTCGAAGGCTACCTGCTGACCGGCCGCCACGGCTTCTTCAGCTGCTACGAAGCCTTCATCCACGTCATCGACTCGATGTTCAACCAGCACGCCAAGTGGCTGAAGACCACCCTGGACATTCCATGGCGCCGTCCGCTGCCTTCGCTGAACTACCTGCTGACCAGCCACGTCTGGCGCCAGGACCATAACGGCTTCAGTCATCAGGACCCGGGTTTCCTCGACCATGTGGTCAACAAGCGCGCCGAAGTCATCCGCGTCTATCTGCCGGCCGATGCCAATATGCTGCTGGTGACGACTGACCACTGCCTGCGCTCGCGTCACTACGTCAACGTGGTGGTTGCCGGTAAACAGCCTGCACTGCAGTACCTGACCATCGACCAGGCCATCAAGCACTGCACCAAGGGGGTGGGGATCTGGGACTGGGCCTCGACCGATGCCGGTGCCGAACCGGATGTGGTGATTGCCTGCGCCGGCGACGTGCCGACCATGGAAGCCCTGGCCGCCACCGATCTGCTGCGCCAGCACTTCCCGGATCTCAAGGTACGCTTCGTCAACGTGGTCGACCTGATGACACTGCAGCCGAAGAGCGAGCACCCGCATGGCCTGGACGATCATGAGTACGAGTCGATCTTCACCAGCGACAAGCCGGTGGTGTTTGCCTTCCACGGCTACCCGTGGCTGATCCACCGCCTGACCTACCGTCGTCGCGGCCAGGAAAACATGCATGTCCGTGGTTACATCGAAGAAGGCACCACCACCACCCCGTTCGACATGGTGGTGATGAACCAGGTAGACCGCTTCACCCTGGCCATCGATGTCATCGACCGCGTGACCAAGCTCAGCCACACCGGTGCCCATGTCCGCCAGGCCTTTGCCGACAAATTGATCGAACACAAGTCGTACATCCATACCCATGGTGACGACATGCCGGAGATCAAGAACTGGACCTGGCCGTACTAATCGCAGTCTGTGCATGAAAAACGGCGACCACCTGGTCGCCGTTTCTTTTTGCAGATCGCGGAGAAGATCAGAGGGTCGCCGCCAGCTGAGTACCCTGCGCAATGGCGCGCTTGGCGTCCAGCTCGCTGGCCACATCGGCCCCGCCGATCAGGTGCACGGTCTTGCCCATGGCTTGCAGCGGAGCCTGCAGGGTACGCAGCGGCTCCTGGCCGGCACACACCACGACATTGTCCACCGGCAACAACTGGCTTTGTCCCTTGATGGTCACATGCAGCCCGTCGTCGTCGATCTTGTCATACTGCACGCCACCGAGCATCTCGACCTGCTTCATTTTCAGGCTGGCGCGATGGATCCATCCGGTGGTCTTGCCCAGACCTTCACCCGGCTTGGCCGGCTTGCGCTGCAACAGCCAGATCTGCCGCGGGCTGGGCTCGGGGTGCGGGCCGGAAGCGCGCAGACCGCCAGGTTCTGCCACATTCATGTCCACGCCCCACTCCTGCATGAAGGCCGCCACATCCAGCGAAGTCGGCGTCCCCTGATGCGCCAGATATTCCGCCGTATCGAAGCCGATCCCGCCGGCCCCGATGATCGCCACGCGCTGGCCGACCGGCTTCTTGTCGCGCAAGACATCCAGATAGCTCAGCACCTTGGGATGGTCAATGCCAGGAATCGGTGGCGTGCGCGGGGCAATGCCGGTCGCCAGCACGACTTCGTCAAAGTCGGCCAGTGCTTCGGCTGTCACGCGCTGATTCAACCGCAGGGTCACGCCGGTCACTTCAAGTCGGCGGGCGAAGTAGCGCAAGGTCTCATGGAACTCTTCCTTGCCCGGGATCTGTTTGGCGACATTAAATTGGCCGCCAATTTTATCGGCCGCATCAAACAAGGTGACCGCATGGCCGCGCTCGGCCGCCTCCGTGGCAAAGGCCAGACCGGCAGGCCCCGCCCCGACCACGGCCAGTTTTTTCTGCTGGCTGGCTGGCCGGGTCACCAGCTCGGTTTCGCGGCAGGCACGCGGGTTGACCAGACAGGAGGTCAGACGGCCCTGGAAGATGTGATCAAGACAGGCCTGATTACAACCAATGCAGGTGTTGATTTCATCACCGCGTCCGGCCGCGGCCTTGTTGACGAACTGCGGATCGGCGAGGAAGGGGCGCGCCATCGACACCATGTCGGCACATCCCTCGGCCAGCACCTGCTCGCCGACTTCCGGTGTATTGATACGGTTGGTGGTGATCAGCGGAATCTTCACCTGCCCCATCAGCTTTTTCGTCACCCAGGCAAACCCGGCACGCGGCACCATGGTGGCGATCGTCGGAATACGCGCCTCGTGCCAGCCAATACCGGTATTGATGAGGGTGGCACCGGCGGCTTCGACAGCCTTGGCCAGCTGCACCACCTCGTCCCAGGTACTGCCGTCATTGACCAGGTCCAGCATCGACAGGCGATAGATCACGATGAACGACGGGCCGACGGCTTCGCGCACGGCCTTGAGAATCTCCAGCGGGAAACGGATGCGGTTCTCGAAACTGCCCCCCCAGCCGTCGGTCCGCTTGTTGGTTGCCCGGGCGATGAACTGGTTGATCAGATAGCCCTCCGACCCCATGACCTCAACGCCGTCATAGCCGGCCTGCTGTGCCAGGCGGGCACACCGGGCAAAGTCGGCGATGGTCTGCCAGATGCCCTCTTCGCTCAGTTCCTTCGGCTTGTAGAAATTGATCGGGGCGATCAGCGGCGACGGCGCCACGCAGCCTTCCTGAAAACTGTAGCGCCCGCTGTGCAGGATCTGCAGACAGATCTTGCCACCGGCGGCGTGCACGGCATCGGTCACCACGCGGTGATGGGCCACGCCCTCTTCGTCCACCAGCTTGGCCGCACCTTCCCCCACACAGCCCTCGGCATTCGGTCCGACCCCGCCAGTGACGATCAGGCCGACGCCGCCCGCCGCCCGCTCGGCATAAAATGCCGCCATCTTTTCAAAGCCGTTGGGCGCCTCTTCCAGTCCGGTGTGCATCGAGCCCATCAGGACACGATTTTTCAGCGTGGTAAAGCCCAGGTCGAGCGGAGCAAGCAAATGCGGATAGGCAGTCATGTCGAGGCCTCGGTCAAGTCAGTGGGGAGGGTGCAGCACACCCGAATCTCGTTGCGGATCAACATACTGACTAGTAAGTAAGTTGTCAATGGCATAGCGAGAGACGTCACCCCCTCAGCGCCCTGCGCAGACATTAATCGGGCAGGTTCACCACAGGGGCTGGCTCCGGCAGCAAGGCGCCCTGCTGTTCCAGCCACACCACCAGATCGTGCATGACCGCTTCGCGGTTGATCTCGTTATGCATTTCATGACGGCCGCCGCGATACACCAGCAGTTCGACCCGGGACAAACCCGCCGCGCGATAGCGCGCTGCCAGTTGTCGCAAGCCAAAATAACCCAGGCTCACCGGATCCCGGCTGCCGGCCAGCAACAGGACCGGGCAGGTCCGGGGCAAAGACGGGGCATGCTTTTCGGCCGACTCCATCTGACGTACGCCACCGAACAGATCGACCCAAAGGCCTGCAGTCGGAATGCCGGCACACAACGGATCCGCCAGATAACGGTCCACCTCGTCAGCATCGCGCGACAACCAGTCGGCACGAGTGCGTTTGGGCCAGAACGTCAGATTGAAGCTGCCAAATACCAGTCTGGCCAGAAAAGGACTGGGCACCTTGTACCCCACGACCTTGCCCCAGCCAGAGGCAATGGCGCGCATGACCCGGGCCATCCCCCCCTGCCGGTAACCGGTCGCCGACAGCACCAGTGCCGCCAGGCCTTCGCCATGTTGCAGAAAATAACTGCGGGCAATGAAGGAGCCCATGCTGTGGCCAAACAGCACCAGCGGCAGACCGGGGTGCTGTTGCTGCAGATGGTGGCGCACCACGTTGAGCCGCTCGACCACACGCCACCAGCCGTCCTGATCGGCAAAATAGCCCGGTATTTCGGCCTGCGGACCATGTCCGGGATGATCCAGGGCATAGACCTCGTAACCGGCCAGATTCAGGGCGCGCGCCATGCGCTCATAGCGCTGGCCATGCTCGGAAAGACCATGGGAAATCAGCAGCACCCCGCGGGGGGCCGAGGCGGGGGACCAGCGATAGACCGCAATGTCGGGCCCCGGGGAAAAGGGCAGGTGCAAGGTATCCATGCGTCTCCAGGCGAGGGCTATAGCATGTTGTCAGCGTCAAAGCGCGGGTTGATCAGCGCGGTCACCACATGATCGCGCCAGGAGCCGTTCAGAAACAGGTATTGGCTGGCGTGCCCCTCAATCAGGAAACCGAGGCGCGCCAGGACGGCGGCACTGCGCTGATTGCTGGGCTGGTAGCTGGCCTGAAGACGATGCAGCTTGAGCTCGTCAAAAGCAAAGCGCACTACCGCCTGTAAAGCCTCGGACATCATCCCCTTGCCCTGGCAGGCATGGTCGATGCCATAACCGAGCATGGCATACTGGGCGATGCCGCGATGAATCTGCGAAATCGACACCGTGCCGAGGATCTGCTCGGGGTCCTGCTTGTCCTGCAGGAAAAACGCCGCCCCCAGCCCTTCTTGCCACTCGCGCATGCGCTGCTTGAGGCGGCTTTCCCAGAAGCCCAGCGTAAAAAAATGCTCGCTCGGGGTCGGATCCCAGGGACCAAGATGGGACCGGTTGCGCAGTTGATAGGCCAGCGTGGCGGCGGCCAGCGCCGGATCAGCCGGCTGCAGCCACAGCCGGGGCGTTTCTAGTCGGGGTTGCAACAACATGTTTTCATCCATGAAAAAAGGCGCCATGCCCTCGCATCGCGCCTCTGGATCCATCGGACCTGAGGATCACTCCGTCAGGCGAATCAGCGCTTCACGATACTTGTCGGCAGTTTTCTGACGTACCGCCAGCGGCACGGAAGGTGCGGGCGGACGCTTGTTCCAGCCACTGGCCTCCAGCCAGTCACGCACAAACTGCTTGTCGAAGCTGGGTGGGTTGCTTCCGGGTTGATACTGATCGGCCGGCCAGAAACGACTCGAGTCCGGCGTCAGCACCTCATCCATCAGGGTCAGCGTGCCCTCCTGATCGATGCCGAATTCAAATTTGGTATCACAAATAATAATCCCACGACTTAATGCATATTGACTAGCATTCTGATACAGCTCGATGGCCTTGGCACGCACAGCGGCTGCCAGATCCGCACCAATCAGCTCGCTGCAACGCTCGAAACTGATGCTCTCATCATGGTCCCCCACCGCCGCCTTGGTCGACGGCGTGAAGATCGGTGTACTCAGCACCTGGGCCTCGACCATGCCCTCAGGCAGACGAATGCCGCTGACCATGCCGGTCGCCTGATAGTCCTTCCAGCCGGAACCGGCCAGATAGCCCCGCACGATGGCCTCGATCGGCACCGGCTTGAGACGCTTCACCACCACGGCACGACCGGCCACCTGCGGCAGATCTGCCGCGCTGACCACGTCTTCGACACGATCCCCGGTCAGGTGGTTGGGAATCACCGCCTTGAGCTTGTCGAACCAGAAATTGGAAATCGCGGTCAGGATCTGGCCCTTGGCCGGAATCGGCTCGTCGAGAATCACGTCAAACGCCGACAACCGGTCGGTGGCCACCATCAGCATGCGCTGATCGTCAATGGCATAGAGATCGCGAACCTTGCCGGAATAGATTTTCTGCAGGCTGCTCAGATGGGTGGTGCTAATGCCGCTCATGTCTACAAATCCTTGCTGGAAAATTCGAAAGGGCTACAAGGTCTCGAACAATGCCCGAGCCTGGGCCAGCGCGGCTTCGTTGTCGCCGGCCAGCACGTTGAAATGGCCCATTTTTCGTCCCGGACGAGCCTCGGTCTTGCCGTAAAGATGCAGATGGGCATTGGGCGCCTCCATCAGCACATCCCAGTGTGGCTCGCCCTGCGGCGGCCAAAGATCGCCCAACAGGTTGACCATGGCGACCGGGGACAGCAGATCGGTATTGCCCGGCAGCAGGCCGCACAGCGTGCGCACTTGCTGCTGGAACTGGTCGGTCAGGCAGGCATCGAGGCTGAAGTGACCGGAGTTGTGCGGCCGCGGCGCGATCTCATTGATGATCAGCGTATCGTCGTCCAGCACGAAAAACTCGACGGCCAGCACCCCGACATAATCCAGTGCATTGGCCAGCTGGCAGGCCATGGCACGCGCCCGCTCCGCCATGGCCGCCTCAATGCGCGCCGGCACCAGACTGATATCCAGAATGCCATCGCGGTGACTGTTTTCGGCAACCGGAAAGACTTCGATCTGTGCGGCACTGCTGCGCGCCACAATCACCGAGACCTCCATCTTCAGGTGCTGGCGCTTTTCCAGCACGCAAACCTGAGCGCCGAGGGCAGCAAAGGCGGCTCGCGCCTCTTCAGCCGTCTCGACCCGCTGCTGCCCCTTGCCGTCATAGCCGAGGCGCGCCGTCTTGAGGATGCCCGGCAGGTAATCGGCCAGTTCCCCTTGCAGATCGGCAGCAGCCTGCACCGCCAGCCAGGGCGTGGTCGGCAACCCGGCACGATTGATCCAGCCCTTCTCGGCAATCCGGTCCTGGGCGATCGCCACGCACTCGGCGGAGGGGGCCACACGGGTCAGCGTCGCCAGCAGCCGCATGGCATCGGCACTGACATTCTCGAACTCGGTGGTAATCGCCGCACAGCGCTGCCCCATCTGGCGCAGCGCCTGTTCATCGTCGAAGGCAGCACACAGATGCACGTCGGCAAAGGCGGCGGCCGGTGCCCTGGCATCCGGATCCAGCACCATCACGTGATAGCCCATGCGGCGTGCTGCCACGGCAAACATGCGCCCGAGCTGACCACCGCCCAGGATGCCCAGCATGGCCGGGGGAAGGATGGCGGCCATACTCACTCCACCTCCGGCAGGCTCATGGCCAGTACCGTCTGTTCTTGCTGCAGGCGGAAAGCCGCCAGCTTGTCCCCCAGGCGCTTGTCGGTGCCGGCCAGCATGGCAATGGCGAACAGGGCCGCATTGGCCGCACCGGCCTCGCCGATGGCAAACGTCGCGACCGGAATGCCTTTGGGCATTTGCACGATCGACAGCAGGGAATCTTCACCACGCAGGTATTTGGAGGGGACCGGTACACCGAGAACCGGCACCGTGGTCTTGGCAGCCAGCATGCCGGGCAGGTGGGCCGCACCACCGGCACCGGCGATGATGGCCTTCAGGCCGCGCCCGGCCGCCTGCTCGGCGTAGTCGAACAACAGGTCCGGCGTACGATGCGCCGAAACAACTCGCGTTTCGAATGCCACCCCGAAATCCCGCAACATGCGCGCTGCATGCTGCATGATTTCCCAGTCACTGTTACTGCCCATCACGATACCGACTTGAATCATGTCTTTCGCTGCTCGATGCGTTGAAAAACAGGATTTTACCTGATGGGGCCGTCAGGCCGGGGAGTGTCTTTATGTGGAAGGAATAAACACGGCGGGTAAAGACTGGCCGGCCAGTCCTTCCGGTCGCCTGGGAAAATGAAGAAGCCCGCAATGTACTGCGGGCTTCCCGGACAAAGCGGACCTTAAAGACTCTTGAGCATGGTCTTGGCCTTGGTGGCCGCCGCACTCTTCGGATAGAGCTTGATCAGTCGCTTGAGGGTGACCTTGGCTTCATCGTTCTGCGACAGCTCGATCTGGCAGCTGGCGATGTTACGCATGGCATCCGGGGCCTTCGGATGATTGGGGTTCTGCGTGACGAACTGACGATGGATGGCGATGGCAGCATCATATTGCTTGAGCGCCGTATGGGCGACACCAATCCAGAACAGCGCCTCGACTGCCTGCGGCGAATCCGGATTCTGCTTGATGTACTGGTCCAGGGCCGGAATGGCGTCGGTAAAATTGCGCTGGCGCAGCAGATTCAGGGCGCGGTCATAGTCCGGCACTGCCTGGGCGCTGGCACCAGCCGGGGGCACCGAAGCCGCAGGGGCACTGCTCGCAGCGGCGGAAGCCGGCGTTTCCAGCTTCGTCAGGCGACCATCCAGGTCGGTATACAGATCATTCTGCCGCTTCTGGGTGCTCTGCAGGTTGTAGTTCAGCACTTCTACCTGGCCACTGAGCTTGGCGACCTGAGCCCGCAAGTCATCCAGCTGGCTGACCATGTCCAGCAGCTTGTCGTTGGAAAGCTTGGTTTCAATCTGGGAGAGGCGGGCACTGGCCTGCTGGTTGACCTGAGAGATCTGTTGGCGCGTCGCCTCCAGATCGGAGTTGGTCGCGCAACCGGAAACCAGGCTCAGCAAGACACAGCCAATGGCAAGGCGTTTCATCAGGGGCTCCACAAAAGGAAACAGCCGGTCATCTTAACGATCACCGGCCGTAATGTCATGGACAACGCAGGATCACGGCTTACTGGCCGTCATACACGATATCGTCACGACGGTTCTGGGCGTAATCGGCATCGCTGTTGCCTTCAGCCTTCGGCTTTTCCTTGCCGAAGCTCACCGCTTCCAGTTGCTTGTCCGGCACACCCAGCACTTCCATGGCTTTCTTCACGCTCTCGGCTCGGCGCTGACCCAGGGCCAGGTTGTACTCGCGGCTGCCACGGGCGTCGGTATTGCCCTGAATGGTGATCTTGTGTGCCGCATTACCCTTCAGATAATCGGCATGGGCGCTGATCAGCGGCTTGTACTCATCCTTGACCAGCGAGGAGTCGAAGTCGAAGTACACGCTGCGTTGTGCCAGCGGGCTGTTCGGATCATTCAGCGGATCCACCGGGGTCTGGGCCGACTTGGTCGAGGCGGAATCGACCGGTGCAGCCGGTTGGCTGGCCGAGGCGGCCGAAGTGTTGGTTTCCGGCGGCTTGGTGCTCGAGCAGGCAGCAAGCAGAGAGACGGCAGCGGTACCAACAAGCAAGTGTTTCCAGTTCATAACCTACTCCTTCACGCGGATCAAACTGATCAATGGTTTGTAAACGGCCCCCAGGCCGGGTCCTGAACTTCACCATGCAGTACGGCCAGCCGTGCCTTGTTGGCGCCATCCAGCGTGGCGGCATAAAGCACGCTTTGACCACCCTGCACACTGGCATACAGCACCATCTGGCCATTGGGCGCAAAACTGGGTCGTTCATTGTAGGGATCACTCGACAACACTCGGGTGTCCCCACTGGTCATATCCTGCATCATCACGCGGAATGCACCCGCCTGTCGCTGGATATAGGCCAGGGTCTTGCCATCTGGCGACAGTCGCGGTGACACGTTGTAACTGCCTTGCCAGGTCAATCGGGTCGCTGCGCCACCGGCAGCGGCCATCGAATAAATCTGCGGGCCACCGGCGCGGTCCGACACGAACAGGATCTGCGAACCATCGGCCGACCACGAGGGTTCGGTGTCGATGGCATCGCTGAAGGTCAGCCGCCGCGGCGTGCCGCCATCCGGGCCGACCAGATACAGCTCCGAGTTGCCGGTCGTGGTCAGTACCACGGCCAGCTTGCTGCCATCCGGCGACCAGGCCGGTGCCGAATTGCTGCCTTTGAAATTGGCGGCAGCATGTCGCTTGCCGGTCGCCAGGTCCTGTACCCAGACCACCGGCTTGCGGGTCTCGAACGACACATAGGCCAGATAACGCCCATCCGGCGACCAGGCCGGTGACATGATCGGCTCTTTCGAGCGCAGGATCGTCTGGGCCCGGGCGCCGTCCATGTCCGCCACCTGCAACTGGTAGCTGGCATTGCCCTGCTTGAGCACATACACGATGCGCGTGCCGAAAATCCCCTGCTGACCGGTAATGGCCTGATAGATCATGTCGGCGATCTTGTGCGCCACCTGCCGCCCCTGATCCGGCGTCACGGTAAACTGCCCGGCCGTCAGTTGCTTTTTCTGCGCAACATCCATCAGGGCAAACGACACGGTCACCTGACCATTGCCGGCATCGACCACCGAACCAACGGCCACCGATTGTGCCCCGGCCGCCTGCCACAGCGGATAGTGAATCCCCGCCGGCGCACTCGGCAGATCATTCACCGTTCCCGCATCCAGCACGCGAAACAGACCGGAAATATTCAGATCGTTGCGTACCACCAGCGTCAGCGGATCTCGCAGCCGTGTGCTCTCATCCTTGAACGGCACGATGGCGATGGCATGACGCGTCGCGCCGCCGCCAACAATTTCAATTGTCATATCTGCTTTCGCTACACCACTCGCGAAAGCTAAGACAATCAACAGTACTCTGAACAGATACTTTGAACTAATCATTAGTTCCCTCAAATATCAATTTATTTAACTGATATACAAATAAATTAGCAAATCATGATCAACTTGGCCTGAACTCCAGCTTCAGCTGGCGCACATCACCAAAGCGGGTCCCTGCAGGCAAGGAGGGGAATGTCCCGGCCTCACGAATGGCACGTTGTACCGCTTCGTCATAGGCATGATTGCCGCTCGACTGAAGCAGGGTCACGCTGCGCACTTCCAGTGTCGGCAGCAAGACCACCTGAACCACCGCTTTGGGATTGCCCTGCAGACCGGGCGGGAGCTGCACCAGCGGCAGAATCTTGGCGCGCACCTTGGCGGCGTAATTGTCACGCGCCTGGGCGGAGCCGTTCGGCACACCACCGGCAACCCCATTGGCCGCACCGGCCTGAGTCACCTTCGAATTGGGCGCATGGGTGCTGCTGCCCAGCTCCGACAACAGATCATTGCTGTCATCGATCGGATGCTTGCTGGCCGGCTTGGCCTTGCTGACAGGCGGCGGCACAGGCTTGGCTTTGGGTTCGGGCTTGGGCGCCGGCGGCGCGGCCGGCTTGGGCGGCTGTCGCACGGAGGGATGCGACGCCTCCTGTTTTTTGGGCTCGGGCTTATGCGCCAGTTGCACATCGGCCTTCGGGGCTTCTGCCGGCGTCACGGTCTGAGGCTGGGGGGGCGGTACGACAGGCTGGGCCACCGGCTGCGGCGCGGCTACCGTTGCCACGGGCGCGGCTGACCAGAGTTCCACCGACACCGGTGCCGGCTCGGTCATGACGGTTTGGCGTGCCGCCAGCACCAGCACAGCGATCAGCGCAGCATGCAACAGCAGCGAGAACAGGGCGGGTCGGCTCAGGCCGCGCGGCGAGGTCATTGGCTTTGCTTCACCGTCAGGGCCACCCGCTTGATGCCGGCCTTGTGCAGCGCATCCGCCACCTTGAGCACATCTTCATATTTCATGTCGCGCGCCGCAGAAATGGCAAAGGGCTGATCATTCTGCGCCATCGTACTGGCGGCAGCGGTCAAGGCATCGACACTGGTGAAGGTTTGCGTCTTGTCGGCCCCCTTCAGCGTAATGTTGCCGCTGCTGTCGAGTTCAACCTCAACGGGCTGAACATCCGGCGTACGCGCCTGGGAAACACTGGGAACATCGATGACACCCGGCGTGAACATGGGCGTGGTAATCATGAAAATCACCAGCAATACCAGCATGACGTCGATATAGGGCACCACATTCATCTGATTGATCTGGCGGCGGGGGCGGCGATTCAGCATAGTCGGATCGGGTTAGGTATCAGCCCACATCATAGCACCGGCCAACCCTGGCCGTGTGCAGTGCACTGCAAAGAGGATGTCAGACATGCCTCCCCGGTGTTAGTTCACAATTTCATAGCCAATGTCATGCCATCACCCATTGGCAGCACACTCAGATGGATACGTTCATCGCGCGCCAGCGCGGCATTGAAGTCATGCATGATCTGTACGCCGGGCGGATCTTCCTCGCGCGGAGACACCACGCGGCCACCGAGGAAAATATTGTCGAGCAGAATGACGCCGCCCGGCCGGACCAATTGCAGGCAGGCCTCAAAATAATCGGGCGTACCCGGCTTGTCGGCATCGATGAAAGCCATGTCAAAGGCATTGTGCTGTCCCTGTTGCAGCAGGGATTGCAGGGTTCGGATGGCCGGCTGCAAGGTCAGGTGGATGCGATCGGCCACGCCGGCTTTCTGCCAGTACTCGCGCGCGATCCGGGTGAACTCTTCGCTGACATCGCAGGCCACGATCTCGCCGTCCGCTGGCAGGGACAGGGCCACCGACAGGGCGCTGTACCCGGTAAAGACACCGATTTCAAGGTAGCGCCGTGCACCGATCAGCCGCGCCAGCCAGCCCATGAACTGTCCCTGTTCGGGGGCGATCTGCATTTTGGCCAGGCGATGGCCGGCAGTAAACTCGCGCAGTTCGCGCATGACAGGATGTTCGGTCACGCCGATGGCGTGCAGGTAACCGGTCAGGCCGCCATCGAGCGGAATGGATTGTCTGGTCATGATTTCGGGTCACAGGAAAGCAAACAACGCCCGGCAGGGCGTTGTCAGGGGCGAATCAGGCATTTTCCGCCGGCATCAATCCGGCTGGTAAACATAGGGTTTTTGCGGCACGCGCGATTCGCGCCAGCGACGCTGGTCATCCAGGTCAGGCTGACGATCCCACCAGGTCAGGCGCAGCTCCTGGCGCTGGGTGTCAATCTGCGGATTCTTTTGCAGAAAATCCTGCATGAATTTGGTGAAATCAGACTGGTACATGCCGACTCCTGAAACGGATACTTGACCCGATTGTACTGTAAATCGATCCCGTTCGCATCTGGCATAGCGCCTCAGACGACCAGAACCGGCTCGTTCTTTTCACCATACATCTTGCGATCAGCAACGGACAGCAGCTCCTCGATCAGGACACCATCCTCCGGATAGTAGGCGACCCCGATACTGACCCCGAGCTGGATGTGATGACCGTCCATATCGTAACTGCGCTCGATGGCACGTTTCAGGCGCTCGACCACCTGGGTGACCTCCTGCTTGGACTCGACCTCTTCGATCAGTACCGCAAACTCATCACCACCAAGCCGGGCCACCGTGTCCTCGGTACGCAGCTCGGCTTTCAGGCGCGCGGCAATCACCTGCAGCACGCGGTCACCGGTAGCATGGCCATAGGTGTCATTGACCGGCTTGAAGCGGTCCATGTCGAGAAACAGCACGGCCAGGCTCTTGCCCTTGCGATTCAGGCGAGAAATGGCATGCTGCAGACGATCGTAAAACAGGTTGCGATTAGCCAGATTGGTCAGGCGATCATGGTTGGCCATGTAGAACAGCCGCATTTCACGCTCCTGGCTCCCCGCCATGAACCGCGCGTAGCTGGCCAGACCCGTCAGGATCACCGCCAGCAGGCCCAGCGAAATCAGGCCGGCTACCAGACAATCCAGCGGATTCACCTCGGCAAAGCCCAGCTGCCAGGTCAATTGAATCGTCAGCGGCTGATCCACACCGCCCAGGCGGTGCAACGAATAGAGCTGCGGAAACAGCAAGACCTCGATATTGCGCCGTGCGGCCGTCTGCTGACTCAGCAACAGGCGAGCACTTTGCTCCCCCTGCCACATGCGCAACTGCCCCCCTGCTGGCAGGCCGCGCAAATCCGGCAACAAGCGCGCGGCAGACACCTGCAGTCCGACAAAGTGCTGCAAGGACGCATCGACCGAGCGCAGCAGCAGATAGCCCGGTTCTTTGCCACCTTGCATGCGCAATTGCATCACCGGTGCGCCGCCACGCAGCACCACGGCTTGCTGCAAAGTCTGCAACTGGGTCAGATCCGCGGCGGAAAAGGCGCCATTGGCGGCCTGCTCCAGCTGAACACGATGCACCGGCGCATTCAGATCCTGAAAATAGAACAAGCGTTTGATCTGTGGATTATGTGGCAGGACACTGGCCTCGAAGGCCCGGCCCGCCGAATCGGATCGATCGATCGATCGCAAGGCCGCATAGCTGTAGAGCACTACTTCGTTCGCTTTCAAGGTCTGGCCGAGCTGTTCAGCCAGATGCTGCTCGAAAGCGTGAAAATCCTGTTCGGCCCGAAATACCGAACGGCTGACAAAAGACAGCCCGATCAACGCGCTCATTACCAGCCACAGCAATGTGCAAGTCAGATAGACCAGTCTCATTCGCATGGCTTTGCCATATTTCTTGTGGAATAACAGAATATTGTAATTGAAACTGATTAGATTATCAGCCTATTTAGACGGCGAAAACCGGCCAAAACAACAGCGGGAAGGCAACAAAACAGCAAGATGCGCAGACCGGACAAAACCTACAGGCCCCAGTGCGGTTTTCCCAGCTTTTCGGTCAGAAGACGCCAGGATTGCATCTGTTTCTGGAATTTGTTGTTGGTCGGCGCCACGTCCCTCACCTTCATCAACAGCTCGCTGGCGCGTCGCATATAGCTTTCATGCCAGCCATGGCGATGCACATAGGCCATGGTGGCATTGACCAGATTGAGCATGATCTGGATATTGTTGGGCATTTCGGTCAAAGCGCGGGCGAAGCGCTCAATGGCGGCATCATAAGCGCCACTCTGAGCATCGCGCACCGCCAGGTTGTTCATGTCGACCACGCCCTGCACATTCTCGGCAATCAGGCGGCGGCCCACTTCTCCGCGCCCGACCTCGTCAAACAGCACGCCAAGCCGGTTAAGCATGGACTCGTCATCATGGTGATTGCGCACCAGATCACGCATCACCTGATCGCCGAGCTGGGTCCGGTGCTGGGCGTAGCAGGCGCGGGCGAACTCCATCTGCGCCTCGGCATCCAGACCATCCGCCATTTGCTCGAAGCGCGCTTCGGCCTCTTTCAGCAATTGCTCGGCGCGCATGCCATTGCCGCTGTGAATCTGCACCTGGCTGTCGATGACATCGGCCATCCATTCGCCGGTCTGGTTGTAGCGGAAATCGCGCCGCAACCGCCCCAGGGTGCGACTGGCGTTACCGGTTTCCCCCTGAGCCAGTTGCACGCGCGCCAGCATGGCATAGTGGTTCGGGCTGCGATGCCAGGTGTACTTGGCAATCTCCAGCGTTTCGGTGCAGGCCACTTCCGCCACGGCCAGGTCATTGTTCATGAAGGCCACTTCGGCCAGCTGCTTCTGACGCCGGATCACCACCGGCGACAGGGCGGTAGCGGTCTGCAGGATGGCCTGAGCCTTCTCCAGTTCGCCACTGTCCCGGTGCAGGCGCGCCAGCCAATCGTAGGCTTCCATGATGCGATCATTGTCTGCCAGTACTTCCTCGAACAGCATGCGGGCCTCGCCATGCGCCTTCAGGCCGGTCAGCGCCTTGGCCAGACCGAGCTTGGCCCAGGGCACATCCTTCATGCGCAGCACATCCATATACAGGCTGCGCGCCGTATCGTAATCGCCGATACGCAGCGACAGCGAACCCTTGATCTTCATGAAGTCGAGCGTGAACTCTCCGCGCTCGGCGATCTTGCGGCTGCAGATTTCGATGGCGACCAGATACTCGTTGCGCAGGATGGCTTCGTCGATGGGGCGGAAGGCCGTGCGCTTGCGCATGGCCTTCGACAATCGCTGGGACAGCATCTCCCCGGAGAAGGGCTTGAGCAGATAATCGTCGGGGGCCAGTTCGGCAGCAGAAATCACGCGTTGCGAACGGCGCTCGCCGGTCACGATCATGAACACGCAGGACTGCTTGATCAGATTGCGTTCCTTGACCTCTTCGAACAGGTACAAGCCGTCGTAGCCATTGCCCAGGTCATAGTCACACAGCACGACATCGAAGTCGTAGCGCCCCATCTTGGACAGCGCATCACTGGCGCGGTTGGCGTACTCGACCTTCTCCGCCCCGAATGATGACAGAGTCATACCCATGGCGCGCTGCATCTCCGGCACGCTGTCGACGACCAGAAACAGCCTTCCACTGAAGCTGTTGCGGTACTCTTCCTCGCGATGCCCGGGTTCCGCGCCCAAGCCGAGCGCGGCAGACTGGATTGCCGGCTTGCCGGCTTTCGGCTTGTCACCCATGGTTGCCTGATCGCTCCATCCGCCTTCAGGCTGGCTGCAGCTTGGCGTAGCGCAGATCCAGCCATTTCATGCCGTGTTCGGCAAAATTGATTTGCAGGCGCACATCACTGCCGGCGCCCTCGGCATTGACCACCACCCCCAGACCAAACTTGGCATGGCTCACCGACTGACCAATGCGATAACCATGATCGGTCGCCGCACTACTGCGGCCCTGTGGTGCCCGCTGCCATGCCGCCGGGGCTTGCGGCGCCACCGCCGCCTGCTGTCCGGACAGCACCTTGACCAGTCCGGCGGGGACTTCGTCGACAAAGCGCGACCGGATCGGATAACGGCTCTGGCCGTGCAACATGCGCGCCTGGGCACAAGTCAGATATAGACGCTTGCGAGCCCGTGTCACTGCAACGTACATCAGCCGTCGCTCTTCTTCCAGCCCTTTACTGTCATTCAGGCTGTTTTCATGCGGGAAAAGCCCCTCTTCCAGACCGGAAACAAACACGGCGTCGAACTCCAGGCCCTTGGCCGCGTGCACCGTCATCAATTGCAGCGCATCCTCACCGGCTTCGGCCTGGTGATCGCCAGCCTCCAGAGCCGCCGAGGTGAGGAACTCGATCAGGGCCAGCGAAGGTTCATCGGCCACGAATGCCGCGGCAGCATTGACCAGTTCGTCCAGGTTGGCCAGTCGCTCCTCACCGTCCTTCTTGTCCTGTTCGTACATGGCGCGCAGGCCGGAGTCATCAATGGCCAGGCTGACCGTCTCGGCCAGCGTCAAGCCCTCGGCACGCTCGCGCATGGCATCCATCAGCAAGACAAACCTGGCCAGACTGGCCGCGCTGCGTCCCCCGCCGGCGGCGCAGGCCGCCTGCCAGAGCGACATGCCGCCCGCGACGCTGGCCGCCTGCAGATTCTCGATGGTCCGGGCACCGATGCCGCGTG
Source organism: Paludibacterium sp. B53371 (assembly GCF_018802765.1). Taxonomy (NCBI): domain Bacteria; kingdom Pseudomonadati; phylum Pseudomonadota; class Betaproteobacteria; order Neisseriales; family Chromobacteriaceae; genus Paludibacterium; species Paludibacterium sp. B53371. Next base: position 219,159 of record NZ_CP069163.1, on the reverse strand, counting down.
CCGGCAGGTTGATCACCCGCAGCAAGGCATTGTCGTCCTCCGGATTGGCCAGCAGGCGCAGATAAGCCAGCGCATGCTTGATTTCCTGGCGTTCGAAGAAGCGCAGGCCGCCATAGATGCGATAGGGGATGCGACCATTGACCAGCGCATGCTCCAGCGCCCGCGACTGGGCATTGGAGCGATACAGCACGGCGATGTCGGACAGGTTCAGCCCTTCGCGCTTGAGGGCGCGGGCCTCATCGACAATGAACTCCGCCTCATCCCCATCCGACCAGGCCTCGTAAAAGCGGATTTCTTCACCGTCCCCCGCCTCGGTCCACAGGTTTTTGCCCAGACGACCGTCATTGTTCTCGATCAGGGCATTGGCGGCCTTGAGGATGGTGCCTGCCGAGCGATAGTTCTGTTCCAGCCGGATGGCGTCGCCGATGCCGTAATCGCGCAGCAGTGCGCGCATATTGCCGACTTCCGCCCCGCGGAAGGCGTAGATCGACTGATCGTCGTCACCGACGGCGAACAAGGCATTGTCCGTACCGGCCAGCAGGCGCAGCCAGGCGTACTGCAGGCGGTTGGTATCCTGAAACTCGTCGACCAGCAAAAAGCGGAAGCGGCTGCGGTAGTGCTCGCACAGGGCCTGATTGGCCGACAGCAATTCGTAGCTGCGCAGCAGCAGTTCGGCAAAATCGACCACACCTTCGCGCCGGCACTGGGCATCATAGGCCGCGTACAGCTCGATCAGCTTCTGGCCGTAGTAGTCATGGGCAGTCAGGCGATCCGGGCGCTGGCCGGCTTCCTTGTTGCCGTTGATGAAGTGCTGCACGCTGCGCGGCGGGAATTTCTCGTCGGACAACTCGAGGCTTTTCAGCAGGCGCTTGATGGCCGCCAGCTGATCCTGGGTATCCAGGATCTGGAAGGTCTGCGGCAGACCGGCATCACGGTAATGCAGCCGCAGCAGGCGATTGCACAGGCCGTGAAAGGTGCCGATCCACATGGTACGCACATTGACCGGAATCATCGCGGACAGCCGGGCCTGCATCTCGCGCGCCGCCTTGTTGGTAAAGGTCACGGCCAGCACCCCGGCCGGGCTGATCTGCCCGGTCTGGATCAGCCAGGCGATACGGGTGGTCAGCACACGGGTCTTGCCACTGCCGGCACCGGCCAGGACCAGGGCGCTTTGCGCCGGCCAGGTCACGGCACGCAGTTGTTCCGGATTGAGGCCGGCCAGCAAATCTGAACTCATGTGCATCTCGCAAGCGGTAAAAGCCGGATTTTACACCAGCCAGCGTCGGAAAACCGTGTCCGGCAGAGACGCGTCAGACGCGCTGATCCATCTCCAGTGCGGGGGTACCGCCTGTGCCCTGGCTGACGATGCGGGCCGGCACGCCGGCCACGGTACAGTGTGGCGGGACCTCGTCCAGCACCACGCTGCCGGCGCCCACCTTGGCGCACTCGCCGACATGGATGTTGCCCAGGACGGCCGCACCGGCACCGAGCATCACACCGTCACCGATCTTCGGATGGCGATCGCCGCGCTCCTTGCCGGAACCGCCCAGGGTGACACCATGCAGGATCGAGACATTGTTGCCGATCACGGCCGTTTCACCGACGACCACGCCGGTGCCGTGATCCAGCAAGATGCCGCGACCTAGCCGGGCGGCGGGATGAATATCGGCACCGGTCACCTCGGAAATGCGGTTTTGCAGGAACAGCGCCAGTGGCTGACGTCCGTTCAGCCACAACCAGTGGGTGATGCGCTGGCTCTGGATGGCATGAAACCCCTTGAAATACAGCAGGGGGGTAGCATAACCGTCACAAGCCGGATCGCGCTGGTAACACGCCTCGATATCGGCGCGCACGCTGTCGATGATGCGGCCATCGGCATCAAACGCCTCGCGGAACAACTCCATCAGGGCACGGGCATCCATCACCGGACTGGCCAGTTTGCTGGAGAGGTGAAACGCCAGCACGTCTTCTAGCGAGCGGTGCCGCAGCACCGTCATGTGCAGGAAACTGGCCAGCAGGGGCTCGGCTTCGGCCGCGGCCTGGGCCTCGAGCAGAATCGCCGACCACAAGGGATCTTCAGGCATATCGGACATCTGTTTTCTTTCTTGCTGCGGCCGGGCAGACCCCGACCGCGGGTTACAACAACACTACGTCAAACTGTTCCTGGGTATAGGAGCTCTCCACCGACAGCGACACCGGCTTGCCGATGAAGTCCACCAGCATGGCCAGACTCTGCGACTCCTCATCCAGGAACATATCGATCACCGGCTGCGCAGCCAGGATGCGGAAGCCGCGCGCCTCGAACTGCCGCGCCTCGCGCACAATCTCACGCTGAATCTCGTAGCAGACGGTCTGGGCGGTCTTGACCTCGCCACGGCCCTGACACTGCGGGCAGGTCTCGCACAAGACATGAGCCAGGCTTTCACGCGTGCGCTTGCGGGTAATCTCCACCAGTCCGAGGCTGGTAAAGCCGTTGAGGGTCACCCGGGTGCGGTCGCGCGCCAGTGAGCGCGCCAGCTCGTTGAGCACCGAATTGCGGTGTTCTTCGTTCTCCATGTCGATGAAATCGACAATGATGATGCCGCCCAGATTGCGCAGCCGTAACTGGCGTGCCAGTGCCTGGGTCGCTTCCAGATTGGTCTTGAAGATGGTTTCGTCGAAGTTGCGGTTGCCGACAAAGCCGCCGGTATTCACGTCGATGGTGGTCATCGCCTCGGTCTGGTCGATGATCAGATAACCACCGAACTTGAGGTTAACCCGACGCGCCAGCGCCTTGTCGATCTCGGCTTCAATCCCGTGCAACTCGAACAGCGGCCGTTCACCGCTGTAGCGCTGAATCTTGTCCACCGCCAGCGTCACATACTGCTCGGCAAACTCGGTCATGCGGCTATAGTTTTCCGTCGAGTCGACGATCACCTGCTCGGTCGATTCACTGACCATGTCGCGCAGCACACGCAAGGACAGCGGCAGATCTTCATACAGCAGGGATTGCGCCGGCAGATTCTTCGACTTGTAGCGGATGTCGGTCCACAGCTTGGACAGGTAGCCGACGTCGGCGGCCAATGCCTCATCGCTGGCGGTCTCGGCACTGGTGCGGATGATGAAGCCATGCGGCATGTCGGGCGGCAGCAGCTTCTCCAGCCGCGACTTGAGCGAATGACGCTCCTCTTCGTTTTCGATTTTCTGCGAAATGCCGATATGGGTTTCCTGAGGCAAATGCACCAGGAAGCGCCCGGCCAGGCTGATCTGGGTACTCAGGCGCGCGCCCTTGGTGCCGATCGGATCCTTGATGACCTGCACCAGTACCGTCTGCCCCTCGAACAGCATCTTCTCAATGCGCTGTGGCTCGGTCGGATGCTGGCGCTGTTCCAGCACGTCGGCGATATGCAGGAAGGCCGCTCTTTCCAGGCCGATCTCGATAAAGGCCGACTGCATGCCCGGCAGTACGCGCTTGACCTGGCCCAGATAAATATTGCCGACGATCCCGCGGCTGGCCGAACGCTCGATGTGCAGCTCCTGCACGATGGCATCTTCCAGCACCGCTACACGGGTCTCCTGCGGGGTGATGTTGACCAGAATCTGTTCCTTGTGGCGCGGAACATCGCGCGGCAGGGGAATGGTTTGATGCATCATGCGCCCCCTCAAGGAAAGACGTAGCCGAAGCGCGACAACAGTGCCGCGGTTTCAAACAGCGGCAAACCGACGACACCGGTGAAGCTGCCGTTGATGCGTTCGACAAACACCGAGGCTTTGCCCTGAATGCCATAGGCGCCGGCCTTGTCGAAGGCTTCGCCACTGTCCAGATAGCGCTGGATATCGGCCTCGCTCAGCGGTCGGAAGGTCACGTCGGTGATCGAGGTCACCTGCTCCACCCGCTCCCCCAGGCGTACGGCCACCGCGGTAATCACCTGATGGGTGCGACCGGAAAATGCCTGCAACATGCGCCGGGCATCTTCGGCATCCAGTGGCTTGCCGAAAATGACCCCGTCCTGCACCACCGTCGTATCGGCTGACAACAAGGCTCGCTCCGGCAGAGCGCAGCTTTGCACCACCGACCAGCCGGCATCGGCCTTGGCGCGCGCCAGGCGCTCGGCATAGACCCGGGCGTCTTCGCCGGGGAGCACCGATTCATCGATATCGGCATGGATCCGTTCGAAATGCAGGCCGAGCTGGGTCAACAACTCGCGGCGACGCGGACTTCCGGACGCCAGATACAGGGTTTCGTTTGCAGTCATGTTGGGCTATGGCAGTCGTGATTTGCTGTAAGCCTACCAGACGGGGGCATGGCGGACTACCTGCTTTCCGACGCGACCGTGACAAACCCTGCCGACATGCGTTCCAAGCGCCGACAGAAACCAAGGCTCGAAATGAAAAACGCCACGCGCAAGGCGTGGCGTTCATTCGTTACCGGGACCGAAGCGGTCAGGCCAGACGGCCGTGGCACTGCTTGTACTTCTTGCCGCTGCCGCACGGGCACGGATCATTGCGACTGATGCGCAGACCACGCTCGGCCAGAGCCTCCGGACTCAGCGCTTCATCTGAGAAGCCGGACCCCGGGGTGTCATGGTGCATCGAGGTTTCTCGTGCTTCCTGTGCTTCCAGCGCCTCGACTTCCTCGCGGCTGCGGATCTGTACCGTCATCAGCACACCGACCACGCTGCGCTTGATGCGCTCCAGCATATCGGCAAACAGCTCGAAGGCTTCGCGCTTGTATTCCTGCTTCGGATTCTTCTGTGCATAGCCACGAAGATGAATCCCCTGACGCAGATGCTCCATCGCCGACAGGTGTTCGCGCCAGTGAGAATCCAGCATCTGCAACACGATCGAATGTTCGAACTTGCGCATGCCCTCGTCACCGACCAGGGCCACCTTGGCGGCGTAGCTCTCTTCGGCCAGCTTGAGGATGCGTTCGCGGATATCGGGAATATCCAGCGTGGCTTCCTGCTGCAGCCATTCGCTGACCGGCGCATGCAACTGGTACTCGGCTTCCAGCACCTTCTCCAGCCCCGGCAGATCCCACAGCTCGTCCATTGAATCCGGCGGAATGTGCAGGTCGATCAGATCGCCCAGCACGCCTTCGCGCATATTGGTCACGATGGCGCTGACATCTTCGTCTTCGAGAATCTCGTTACGCTGCTGATAGATCACCTTGCGCTGATCGTTGGCAACGTCATCGTATTCCAGCAGCTGCTTGCGCACGTCAAAGTTGCGGCCTTCCACCTTGCGCTGGGCGTTCTCGATGGAACGACTGACCCACGGATGCTCGATGGCCTCGCCTTCCGGCATTTTCAGCCGCTCCATGATCGCGGCGACGCGATCGGAGGCAAAAATCCGCAGCAGCGGGTCTTCCAGCGACAGATAGAAACGCGAGGAACCCGGGTCGCCCTGACGACCGGAACGGCCGCGCAGCTGGTTGTCGATCCGGCGCGACTCATGGCGCTCGGTGCCGACGATATGCAGACCACCGGCGGCCAGCACGGCATCATGGCGTTCCTGCCACTCGCTGCGCAGGGCTTCGATGCGCTGCTGCTTTTGCTCTTCGCTCAGACTCTCATCATTGCGCACCGCCTGGATATCGGTTTCCGGGTTGCCACCCAGCACGATGTCGGTACCGCGACCGGCCATATTGGTCGCGACGGTCACCACGCCCGGACGACCGGCCTGAACCACAATGTCGGCTTCGCGGGCGTGCTCCTTGGCATTGAGCACGTTGTGCGGCAGCTTGGCGCGGGTCAGCAGCGACGAGATCAACTCCGAGTTCTCGATCGAAGTGGTACCGACCAGAACCGGCTGGCCACGCTTGTGACAATCGGCGATGTCGTCGATGATCGCCTGGTATTTTTCGGCAGCGGTACGATAAACCTTGTCCTGCGCATCCTTGCGCACCATCGGACGGTTGGTCGGGATCACCACGGTTTCCAGACCGTAAATCTCCTGGAATTCGTACGCTTCGGTGTCGGCGGTACCGGTCATGCCGGACAGCTTGCCATAGAGGCGGAAGTAGTTCTGGAAGGTGATTGAGGCCAGCGTCTGGTTTTCGCGATTGATCTCGACGCCTTCCTTGGCTTCCACGGCCTGATGCAGGCCATCGGACCAGCGGCGGCCCGGCATCAGACGGCCGGTAAATTCATCCACGATCACCACTTCGCCATCCTGGACCACATAGTGCTGGTCACGCAGGAACAGCGAATGGGCCTTGAGCGCGGCCATCAGGTGATGCATCAGCGAAATGTTGGTGGCGGAGTACAGGCTGTCGCCCTCGCGCAGCATGCCCATTTCGGCCAGCAGCTGTTCACAGCGCTCGTGACCTGCCTCGGACAGCATGACCGAATGGCCCTTCTCGTCCACCCAGTAGTGGCCTTCGCCATCTTCCTTTTCCTGGCGCTGCAGCTTGCCGGGAATGGCATTCATCCGGGTATAGAGATCAAGATTGTCTTCCGCCGGACCAGAGATAATCAGCGGGGTACGCGCCTCGTCAATCAGGATCGAGTCGACTTCATCGACCACGGCGAAGGCCAGCGGGCGCTGAACTTTCTCGCCCAGATTGAAGACCATGTTGTCGCGCAGGTAATCGAAACCGAATTCGTTGTTGGTCCCGTAGGTAATGTCGGCGGCGTAGGCGGCCTGCTTGGTCGAGTGATCCATCTGGCTGAGGTTCACGCCGACCGACAGGCCGAGGAAGTTGTACAGGCGGCCCATGGTACCGGCATCGCGGCTGGCCAGATAATCGTTGACCGTTACCACGTGCACACCCTTGCCGGTCAGGGCATTCAGGTAGACAGGGAGGGTGGCGACCAGGGTCTTGCCTTCACCGGTGCGCATTTCGGCGATCTTGCCGGCATTGAGTACCATGCCGCCGATCAGTTGCACATCGAAATGGCGCATGCCCAGCACCCGGCGCGAGGCTTCGCGGCAGACGGCAAACGCCTCCGGCAACAGATCATCGACCGTGGCACCGGCGGCCAGGCGCTGGCGGAATTCAGCGGTCTTGCCTGCAAGCGCCTCATCGGACAGCGAGCGCATGCCTTCTTCGAGGGCATTGATGCGAACCACCACTTGGCGGTATTGCTTCAGCAACCGTTCGTTGCGGCTGCCGAACACTTTCTTGAGGAGCGAGGAAATCATCTATCGAATCCAGGGGAGCCAGCTAGGCCAAAAATGACGGAGAGTTTAGCACATTCAATGCACTGCATATCAGGGCATGATTGCTTTGAATCAAGAGGCTGTTGCGTCGAGCCGGTCGTTTCTTTGCACCAAGCGGCGATTTCTGACAGCTTAATAGCGCAATGATGAATTAGAATTCAGACGAATCCCATACTGAGCCATTCATGAGAAGTCGCACACCGTATCAAATCGCCAGCCATGATCGCACTCTGGCTCAACTGACGGAACAAGCCCGCGCCCTGCTGAAACTGGACCGGGCATTTCGCAAGATGCTGCCGCCAGCCGTCGCGGCCAGTTGTCGTGCCGTGCGCATCGAAGACGGGGAACTGCTGCTGTTTGCCGACAACGGCCTGATCGCCGCCCGGCTGCGCATGCTGGCGCCGGGCCTGTTGCCGCAGCTGGCGGCACTGGGCTATCCGGCAGACCGGGTCAAGGTTCGCGTCAACCTGCAAATCGCACCGCCGGTGCGGGAAAAGAAACTGGTGATCGGTGAAAGCGCCCTGGACGCCATCGAGCAGGCGGCGGCTCAGGCGGTGAAGCACCCGCTGGTCGCCGAGGCGCTGGCCAGGCTGATCGCCCATCACCGCAAATAAGCCCAGCCCTCAGATCACGTAATCCTGAACATCCGGAAACACCGCCAGCTTGCGTGGCCGCACATACACCAGATCTCCCGGCGCCAGCGCCAGCTCGCGATAACGCTCCTTGGCCAGCGCCACCTCAATGGGCTCGGCATCGTCACGGCGCAACTCGAGCCGTACCAGCGGTCCCACCGCATGGATATGCTCGACCCGCCCCTGTGCCAGCGCACCGGCCGGGTCGCGGCTGATATCCAGATCGTGCGGACGCACATAGGCCACCGCCCGCTCGCTGTCATCCACACCCTGAACATGATGGGCAAACGGCCCGATGGTCAGCTGCCCCTGCTCCACCCTGCCGTGGAACAGGTTCACATCCCCCAGAAAGTGGGTGACGAACGGCGTGGCCGGATGTTCGTAAATCTCGTCCGGCGCACCGACCTGCTCGATGCGGCCATGGTTCATTACCACCACCCGGTCGGAGACTTCCAGTGCCTCTTCCTGGTCATGGGTGACAAACACGCTGGTCAGATGGATTTCATCGTGCAGATCGCGCAGCCAGCGCCGCAGATCCTTGCGCACCTTGGCATCCAGTGCGCCGAAGGGTTCATCCAGCAACAGCACCTTGGGCTCGACCGCCAGCGAACGCGCCAGCGCGATTCGCTGACGTTGCCCGCCCGACAACTGCGCCGGATAGGCATTGGCCAGCCAGTCCAGCTGGACCAGCTTGAGCAGAGACATCACCCGCTCGCGAATTTCCGCCTTGCCCGGGCGCGTGGCACGCGGCTTGACCGACAGGCCGAACGCCACGTTATCGAATACCGTCATGTGGCGAAACAGCGCGTAATGCTGAAAGACGAAACCGACTTGCCGCTCGCTGACGTGCCGCCTGGTAGCATCCTCGCCGGAAAACAAGATCTGTCCGGCATCCGGCTGATCCAGTCCGGCAATCATGCGCAGCAGCGTGGTCTTGCCACAGCCGGACGGGCCGAGCAATGCCAGCAGCTCGCCGGGGTTGACCTGCAAATCCACCTGATCCAGCGCGGTGAAATCGCCAAAACGTTTGCTCAGCTTGCGAACCTCGATACTCATACCGACTCCTGGTTAAGCGGTCTCATGGCTTGCAGACGCAGATCCAGCGTCCGGGTAGTGGCCAGCGCGTCGGCACGACGCTGACGCCACTCCACCAGCGCTTTGGCCAGCAAAGTCAGCAAGGCCAGCAGCGTCAGCAGCGAAGCACAGGCGAAGGCGCCGACGAAGTTGTATTCGTTGTAAAGAATTTCAATGTGCAGCGGCAGGGTAATGGTTTCGCCGCGGATATGGCCGGACACCACGCTCACGGCACCAAACTCGCCCATGGCCCGGGCATTGGTCAGAATCACGCCGTAGAGCAAGCCCCATTTGATATTCGGCACCGTCACACGCCAGAAGGTCTGCCAGCCCGAGGCGCCGAGCACCAGCGCCGCCTGCTCTTCCTCCGAGCCCTGTGACTGCATCAAGGGGATCAATTCCCGCGCCACGAAAGGGAAGGTGACAAAGACCGAGGCCAACACGATGCCGGAGACGGCAAACACCACCTTGAAGCCATGCGCTTCGAGCCATCCCCCCAGCGGCGAATGCACACCGAACAGCAGCACATACATCAGACCGGCGACCACCGGCGAAACGGAAAACGGCAGATCGATCAGGGTGGTGAACAGGCTTTTGCCGCGGAATTCGAAACGGGCGATACACCAGGCGGCACAGACCCCGAAGATCAGGTTCAGCGGCAAGGCCACCGAGGTGGCCAGCAGAGTCAGACGAATCGCTGCCAGCGCATCCTCATCGACCAGAGCGGCCGCATACAGGGAAAACCCCTGGCTGAAGGCCTGCTGGAACACCACGAACAGCGGCAAGAGCAGGAACAGTGTCAGGAACAGGACAGCCAGCACAATCAACGACCAGCGGATGACCGGGCTGCCCGCACGCGAATCGACGTAAGCACTCATGAAGGGTTCCTCAACGTCCGGCGCCGTGACGCCGGGCAATGCGCCACTGCAACACATTGATCAGCAACAGGCAGACAAAGGCAATGGCCAGCATGACCACCGCCACGGCCGTCGCACCGTTCTGATCGTACTGATCCAGCTTGGCCACAATGATCAGCGGCGCAATCTCGGACACCCGCGGAATATTGCCGGCAATGAAAATCACCGAACCGTATTCCCCAGCCCCGCGGGCAAACGCCAGTGCCACCCCGGTCAGCAGAGAGGGGAGCAAGGCAGGCAAAACCACCCGGCGGACGATTTGCCAGCGTGTCGCCCCCAGACAGCTGGCGGCCTCCTCAAGCTCACGCTCCAGGCCCAGCAAAACCGGCTCCACGGTACGCACCACAAAAGGCAGGCCGATGAAAGTCAGTGCCACCACAATGCCCAGCGGCGAGAACGCCACCTTCAGCCCCAACGGCGCCAGGTACTGGCCGATCAGGCCGGAAGGGGCATACAGGGCGGTCAGAGCAATGCCGGCCACCGCCGTCGGCAGGGCGAAGGGCAAATCAATCATCGCGTCGAACAGGCGTCGACCCGGAAAGGGATAGCGCACCAGGACCCAGGCCACCAGCAGGCCAAACACGGCATTGATCAGCGCCGCGTACAGCGCCGCCACGAAGGACAGACGGATGGCGGCCAAGACACGGCTGTCGCTGATGGTGTGCCAGAAAGCCGGCAAGCCCATGCTTGCGGTCGAGACGATCAGCGCGGCAAAGGGCAGGATGACGATCAGTCCGAGCCAGAACAGGCTCACACCGAAGGCCAGGCTGAAGCCCGGCAACATGCTGTATTGGCGGTTAAGTAAGGTCATGGGTGCGGCATCACGATGGCGAAGGCAGTATGGCACTATACCGTCTGATTTTTATTCCCATAAATAATATCGGGAAATACCATTAGCCACCGTGGTTATAACCAGTCCCGCCCCTGTCTCAGACCAGCTGAAAACGCCGCACCTGCTCGCTTAGCGCTTGAGACAGGCATTTGAGACTGTCACTGGTACTGGCGACCGACTGGGTTGCACCCAGGTTCTCGGTCGCCATACTGCCGATTCGTTCGATACTGGCGGCAATCTGGCGGCTTTCACTCACCTGACGGCCCAGGGTCTCGCGCAGTCCATCCAGCTGATCCAGTGAATTCTGCGCATCCTGGCTGAGTTGGGTCAGCGGCGGCATGATGCCCTCGATCAATTGCACACCGCGCTGCATCTCTTCCCTGCCCTGGCCGATACGGGCCACCGCCACACCGGTTTCGTCATCGATAGCGGTAATCACCCGATTGATTTCTGACGTCGCCTGCGAGGTACGATCGGCCAGCTTGCGCACCTCATCCGCCACCACGGCAAACCCGCGTCCGGTTTCGCCGGCACGCGCCGCCTCGATCGAGGCATTGAGCGCCAGCAGGTTGGTCTGATCGGCAATTTCCTTGACCGTATCCAGCATCTGCCGCACCGACAGCGCCCGTTCGCGCAGCGCCTCCACCGACGTCGCAGACTCGCTGACGGTCACGGCAATGCGAGCCACCTCGCGCGAAGCGTCTTCAATCATGCGGCAACCCTGACGGGCCAGATCGCGCGCCCGCTCTGCCTGATCTCGGGTTTCATCCGCAGCCGCCGCCACCGCGCGCGATTCGCTGGCCAGACCACTGACGGCCGTCGAGACCGAGGCGACAGCGTCATGCTGGGCATGCGAGCCATGCCGCACGTGATCCACCGGTCCGGCCATGGCACCGGCAGCACCATGAACCTGATCCGCGGAGGAACGAATGGCGCTGATCAGGCCGGACAAGGCTCGCTGCATGCTGTTGAGCGACTGCGCCAACGCAGCCGGCTCGCCCCCTCCCGACACCTGCAGCTCACCGCTCAGCTGCCCTTGCGCCACCTGGTCGGCAAACTGCACCGCACGCCGCAGGGGCAGCACGATGCTGCGTGTTACCAGCAGCGCCAGCAGGGCACCGAGCAACACGGCCACGATCGCCATGCCACTGAGCAGCAACCGGGCCTGTGCCACAGCCACCTCCAGCTGCTGACGACCGTCCTGCATGGCCTGACGCTCTTTGTCGACCAAAGCGGTGGATGCGGCCAGCACGGACTGCAGCGCCGGCTGGGTCTTGGCGACAAAATGGGCCAGCGCGCCCTCCGGTCCCTGTACCTCGATCTGGATCACCGTCTCGTGAAACAGGTCGGCATAACTGGCCCGCTGCGACACCAGTGCATCAATCAGGGTCTTGTCCATCGGTTCGTCATCGGACTTGACCAGCCTGGCCAGCGACTGATCCACCGCCGCGTTTGCCTCATCCATCTGCTTGTAGAGCGGGATCCGCTGGGCCTGCTCTTTGGTCAGCAGCAATTGCAGCAAGGGCAGCGCCGCCCCCTGGGCATGTCGCTGAATATCCTCGGCCAGCGACAGACGCACGGCCTGCTGGTCGACAATCTGGCGGGTAACCATTTGCTGCTGCTGCATTTGCGACAGCGCCAGACCCGCCACCAGCAACAGCAGGGCCAGCAAGACGGCAAAAGCCAGCGCAAGCCGGCCACCGATACCAAGATGACGCAAGGGATTCATGATTGCCCCTGATGAAGAAGTTGGACAGTCATCCTGTCCGATCAAGGCAGCTCAAGATCGCGAGTTGCCCAGTTTCTGATTGAACCAGTGATCGAGCGACAGACGACCACTGCCATGAAAAGCCAGCACCAGCAACAGGGCGCCCCACAAATAATGGTCTTTCAAGCCGAGTTCCGGGATATCCGGAAAGGAAATGGCCGCCATGAGGTTGGTCACGAACAGCCCGGCGGCAGCAAAGCGTCCGCAGAATCCGAACAGTAGCAGGGTCGACAGGCCGACCTCGCCCGCCGTGCCCATGACAGCCGCCAGATGTGGCGGCAGCACCGGCACCTTGTAGAAATAGTCGAACAGGTCCAGCGTCCCGGACCAGTCAGACAACTTGAGCCAGCCGGCGCGGAAAAACACCTGCCACAGATAAATACGCAGCCCCAGATCAAACAGCGGCCGCACCCAGCACTCAATCAACGTGATCACCTGCAGGCAAAACCGGTAGCCCTGGCACCATACGTTCTTCATGATCACTCCCTGGCCCGGGCCCGAATCAGCAGGCCACGGCCAATCAACATGGCCAGCAGGGCCTGCAAATCAAAATCCGACTCATCCGGCACGGCATCCAATGCCTGTTGCAGCGTTTGCCCTGCAGCAAGCGCCGCCAGCACGGTTGCTGCCAGTGCCGGCAGCAGACTCACGGTCACCCCGACGGCCTCTCGCACGACCAGCACCGATTGCGCACAGGAAAAATCGATGGCCATCTCACCGACATGATCCGGCTGATTGACGCGCCAGATGTCATGCAAAGGCCAGTCAGAGCGCAGCAGGGCATGTGCCGACATCAGCTCGAAACACAGCGCCCCCACTCCTCCGGCGGCGTCCGCGTCAGCAGCGACAGATCTTGTGGCGGCGCATCCGCCGCACCGCTGACCTGCAGCATCAGCCACTCCAGCCGGGCCACGTCGGGCAGATAGGGCAAACCGGCCACAGCTTCCAGGCCGGCCAGAAATGCCGGAAAAGCCTCGCCATAGCGATTCAAATCGCCTGACTTACTGGGATAACGCTGCGCATAACGGCGGGTGACCGCCTGCATAAAGGGCTCGCCGACAATTCGGCCCACCAGCGGATAGGTGAGCTGCAAGGCCCCCGCCAGATTGGACAACACACTTTGCCGATAGGCCTGGATGGCTCGCCCGGCACGGGCCGGATCGCCGGCGCAGCAGGCCAGCAGGTCGTCCGCCTCATTGGCAAAGACCGCCGTGGCGAATGCCTGTTGCAACTCATGCAAGGCAGACATTTCGCACCTCCCGACAGTCATCCAGGCAGGCTTGTGCCCGGGCGGCCTCGGCCAGCAGCTCGCTCAGCGGCGGAATGTCCTGATCCCATTCGATCAGGGTCGGTCTCGGGCCAAAGCGTTGCAGCGCCGAGCGGTATAGGGCCCAGACCGCTTCGTGCACGGGCCGGGAATGGGTATCGATCAACAAACCATCGTCTTCTTCGTAGCCTGCCAGGTGGATTTCGGCCACCGCCTCGGCGGGCATGGCGGCCAGGAATGATTCGGCGCAAAAGCCGTGATTGACGGCGCTGACGTGAATATTATTCACATCCAGCAGCAACAGGCAGCCGGTTCGCTGCACCACTGCCGCGAGAAAATCCCACTCCGGCATGTCCTCGGGCAAGAAACGCAGATAGCTGGAGACATTCTCCAGCAGAATCTGGCGCCCCAGCACCTGCTGAACCTGTTCGACATGATCACAGACCCGCTGCAAGGCTTCTCTGGTATAGGGCAAAGGCAGCAGGTCATTGAGCCAGCGGCCACCGATGGCCGACCAGCAGAGATGCTCGGAAACGGCGGCGGGCTCGATGCGCGCCACCAGCCGTTTGAGTTGTTGCAGATGGCGGGCATCCAGTGCATCAGCCCCGCCCAGCGACATGCCGACCCCGTGCAGGCTGACCGGGTAGTGCGCCCGGACCGATTCCAGCGCAGCCAGTGCCGGTCCGCCTGCCATGAAGTAGTTCTCGCTGTGCACTTCCACCCAGCCCAGCTTCGGCCAGCCTGCCCGCACCTCGTCGAGGTGCGGGGCACGCAGACCGATGCCGGCACTCACGGGCAGAGACACCGCGTTCGTCAGGATCGGCATCGTCACTCCCCGCCTCAGTGACCGGCCGGTTGCAGTTTGCCGCCCATCTGCTGGCACGAACCGGTCGGCACCAGCTTGAAATCATTGGGATCATTGTCGACCTTGGACTGGCCGGCGCAGGAGTGCTTGCTGAACTTGCTGGCGCAGTCGTTCTTGCCCGCCTTGGCGATACCGAAGCATTGTTCCTTGTCGGCGGCCGAGGCGGTGGCAGCAACGGTCATCAGGCCAACGGCAAGCAGGCCAACAGCAGCGGACTGGATCATTTTGCGAGAAGTCATGGTTTCAATCTCCTTGGTGTTTGCATCAAGGCACCGGCCCTCCGGTACCAGAAACCCTTGATCGGGCTTTCTGATGGTTGGTCGCGGCCCAAGTGGATTTCTTACACCACACTGTAGATTTTTTTACCGAAACTGCTCGCCCAGCCGCGCCAAAGACCAGTCGACTGACTACAAACGCAAAAAACCTCCCTCTTTAATGGCAGGCGATGCCGCCAACCAGCCATATCTAACCCGACATTCCGCCGCAAACGTCATTTCACTGCTTTTCTCAGCCTGCCTGTGCCCGCATTTCAGGTTGCCGCACTGCATCATGTCGGTTACGCTGACTTTCATCACGGACATCAATAAATATCGGGACAAAGCATGACGATTCACGACTATATGCAGACCGTTGGTCGCGCTGCCCGGGCCGCCAGCCGACAGCTGGCCCGTGCCGACAGCGAGCAGAAGAATCGCGCCCTGCTGGCCATGGCGGATGCCATCGAACGCGATCGCAGCCAATTGGCCGAAGCCAACCGCCAGGATCTGGCAGCGGCTGAAGCGGCCGGGCTGGAGCCCGCTCTGCTTGACCGGCTGACCCTGAGCGACAAGGGCATCAGCGCCATGGCCGAAGGCCTGCGCCAGGTTGCCGCGCTGCCGGACCCGGTCGGCGAGATGAGCGACTTCAGCTATCGTCCGTCCGGCATCCAGCTGGGCAAGATGCGCGTGCCGCTGGGTGTGGTCGGCATCATTTACGAAGCGCGGCCGAACGTCACCGCCGACGCTGCCGCCCTGTGCCTGAAATCCGGCAATGCCGCCATCCTGCGCGGAGGCTCCGAGGCCTTTCATTGCAATCAGGCCATCGCCGCCTGTGTGCGCGAAGGGCTGCAGGCTGCCGGCTTGCCGCAGACCGCCGTGCAGGTCATCGAAACCACTGACCGTGCCGCGGTTGGCGCCCTGATCACCATGCCGGAGTACGTCGACGTCCTGGTGCCGCGCGGCGGCAAGGGGCTGATCGCCCGCATCAGTGCCGAGGCGCGCGTACCGGTGATCAAGCATCTGGATGGCAACTGCCACGTTTTCATCGATGAGGCAGCCGATCCCGCAAAGGCCATCGCCATTGCCGTCAATGCCAAGACCCACCGTTATGGTACCTGCAACACCATGGAGACCCTGCTGGTTCATCAGGCCATGGCCGCTGCGCTGCTGCCGCAACTGGCCGCCGCCTATGGCGACAAGGGTGTAGCTTTGCGCGGCTGCGAACGGACGGTGGCCCTGCTGGGCGCCTCGGTACAGGCGGCCAGCGAAGAAGACTGGTTTACGGAGTATCTGGCGCCCATTCTGGCCGTGCGCGTCGTCGACGATCTGGATCAGGCGATCGAGCACATCAATCACTATGGCAGCCACCATACCGATGCCATCGTGACCGAAAACTACACGCGGGCACGGCGTTTCCTGCGCGAGGTGGATTCTGCCAGTGTGATGGTCAATGCCAGTACCCGCTTCGCCGATGGCTTCGAATATGGTCTGGGCGCAGAGATCGGCATTTCGACCGACAAGATCCATGCACGCGGGCCAGTCGGGCTGCTCGGCCTGACCAGCCAGAAATGGGTCGTACTCGGGGACGGCCAGATCCGGCAATGAGTTTTCGGCATGGCCCATGCCATGCCACAACCGGGAGATGTGGACAAGCTGTGCACAAGCTGTTCACAAGATGTGGAGTGATTCGAGGCTCCTAAGTACTACCACTTAAATGCCACTTTTCTTTTGGCAAAGCCCCGACAAGTTGCATAAAACGGCTAATGAGTCTCCTGGTTACAGGGCTCATTGGCCCCCCGCAGCCATTTCTGCCCACCCCCACTCGGGTGGGCATTTTTCTTTGCCGGCCGCGGAGCTCATCACTCGCCGTGATTGCCATGACACCAAGCAGGCATCGCCATGTATCGACATATCATTGCTGCCGTCGATGGCAGCCCTTCTGCCAGCCATGCATTGCAGGAGGCGGCACAACTGGCCAGGCAAATGCAGGCCGCCCTGACCGTGGTCCACCTGCTCGACCTGCAGCAGTTGGCCCGGGGCGATCATGAGCTGATTCCGCTGGCGGAAAGCCTGGCGCAAGCCAGGCTGCACGGACAAACCCTCCTGGCGCAGGCCTGCCGCCAAATACAGGCAGCCGCGGACATCGAGGTACGGCACTATCTGGGAGAATGCTGGCATGGCAAGCGGGATATGGCGATGGTACTGACTCGCTTTGCCCGGGAGGTTGATGCCGATCTGCTGGTGCTGGCCACGCATGGCCAGGGAGGGATGCGTCACATGCTGATGGGCAGCTTCAGCGAGCATGTCATGCGTCAGGCCTCCTGCCCGATGATGATGGTGCGTTACAACCCGGCCAGGGCCAGCACACCAGCCCCACAAACCATGAGCAATGCTTAATCTGCCTTCCTGGCAAAGACAAAAAACTCGCGATTACCGTCCCCTCCGGTAATCGGGCTGTCGAACCACTTCAGCAATTGCATCCCCTCGGCGGCCAGTGCATCGCTCATCTTGCGACGAACACCGTCATACAGCCGTGGATCGCGCACAATGCCACCACGACCGATGCCTTCGCGGCCCACTTCAAACTGCGGCTT
Source organism: Paludibacterium sp. B53371 (assembly GCF_018802765.1). Lineage (NCBI taxonomy): Bacteria > Pseudomonadati > Pseudomonadota > Betaproteobacteria > Neisseriales > Chromobacteriaceae > Paludibacterium > Paludibacterium sp. B53371. The sequence continues at coordinate 201,810 of NZ_CP069163.1, read as the reverse complement.
GACCAGCGACAGCAGGTAGCCGCCCGGACGCAACAGGGCCAGCGCAGAAGGCAGCACCAGAGTCAGGGAAATGAACGACACATCGCCAATCACCAGGTCGAAGGGCTGCGCCTCATTGGCTGCCAGCAATATCGACGGATCCAGCGCCCGGGCATTCACCCCCTCAAAGAAACGCACGCGCGCATCGCTGCGCAGCCGCGCCGCCAGCTGGTCATGGCCGACATCCACCCCGACCACCCGGCACGCACCAGCCTGCAGCACACAATCGGTAAAGCCCCCGGTCGACTGACCGACATCCAGCACGCTCATCCCCCGCACATCGAGTTGGGCCGACTGCAACGCGCCGGCCATTTTCAGACCGCCACGCGAGACATAACGATCAGCCGGGTCAGGGCGGACCTGGAAAGCAGCAAAATCAGGGGGAAACTTCTGGCCGGACTTGTTGACCGGCACCAGACGGCCGTCGATCTCGGCGCTGACGCGACCGGCATCAATCAGATTTTGGGCATTGGTCCGCGAAGGGGCCAACCCCAGGGCAACGAGCAACAAATCGGCACGGATCATGGCAGGTGGCAGGCTGGAAAAGCCGTCAGGGTGGCGTCGTCAGACAAAGCTGTCAACTGCCGTACCGCATCCCGGTGCTAGAATCGCATTTTTACCCATGCAGGAGGCGGTTTATGGATGGCTATCAACTGGATGCCGTTGAAGTCCGGGTCTTGAGCGTACTGGTGGAGAAACAGGCGCTGACGCCGGATGCCTATCCGCTGACGCTCAACGCGCTGACCGGCGCCTGCAATCAGCTGACCAGCCGCGAGCCGGTCATGCAACTGAGCGAGAGCGACATTCTCGCCGCGCTGGACAGCCTGATGGCGCAGAAGCTGATCGCCGAACGCACGCCGGCCGGCAGCCGGGTGGCCAAATACGAGCATCGCCTCAACTACGCCTGGAATATTGACGGCGCCAGACTGGCGGCCCTGGCCTTGCTGATGCTGCGCGGCGCCCAGACCGCCGCCGAAATCCGTGCACGCAGCGGACGGATCTATGCCTTCTCCAGCACGGAAGAGGTCGAAAGTGCCCTGCTGGCGCTGGCGGACAAGTATCCGCCCATGGCGCTGAAACTGGCCAGACAACCGGGGGCACGCGAGGCGCGCTGGGCGCACCTGCTCAGCGGCGAACCGCAGCAGATGGCACAAGCGTGCAGCGAGATCGATGTCGGGCTGGCCGGACGGGTGGCTGCCCTGGAAGCACAGGTCGAGGCACTGCGCACCCGGCTGGCCGAACTCGAGAGCCAGCTCGATCAGTAGCCCCCAGCAAACCGGCGGGGACCGGCTCAGTCAAACAGCTGCTGATACAGATACACCAGCACCCGCGCCAGATCGGTCGCGGTCTGAGCCTGACCGGCATTCCCGCCATGACCGCCACTGTCGGTCTCGTAAAACAGCGGGGCATGACCGAGCGCATTGAGTTGCGCCACCATCTTGCGTGCATGGGCCGGATGAACCCGGTCATCGCGCCGGCTGGTGGTAAACAGCGCTCGCGGGTAACCCTTCCCAGGCTGCAGTTGATGATAGGGCGAGTAGGCCTGCAGATGCGGACGCTGAGCAGCATCGTCCGGATCGCCATACTCGTCGATCCAGCTGGCACCGGCCAGCAGCCGGGTATAGCCCAGCATGTCCAGCAGCGGCACCTCGCACACGACTGCACGGAACAGCTCGGGACGACGCACCATGGCGGCGCCGACGAGCAAACCGCCATTGCTGCCCCCTTCGATGGCCAGCCGGTCGGGTCGGGTGACGCCCCGTGCAATCAGGTCCTCGGCCACACAGATGAAATCTTCAAAACTGACCGCACGCCGAACCCCTTGTGCCGCCTGGTGCCAGGCCGGGCCAAACTCGCCACCGCCTCGGATATTGGCCACCACGAAAACCCCGCCCTTTTCCAGCCAGTGCGGCCCGAAGTTATCCATGTAATACGGCAACATGGCCACCTCAAAGCCGCCATAACCATACAGCAGGGTCGGGGCCTGTCCGTCGCGGGGCAGATCGCGGGCATGCACGATGAAATAAGGAATGTCGGTGCCATCGGCGGCACGGGCATGCCACTGTTCGGCGACAAAACGCGAGGCATCGAAGGCCGCCGGCTGGGCGCGCAGGCATTCCGGCGAGCCCAGCGGCAGCTCGAGGCGATACAGGCCGGTCGGGGTCAGAAAGTCGCTATAGCTGTAATACAGTACGTCGGTGTCCCAGGGCTGGTCGACAAATTCGATCACGCCATCCGACTGGGCCTGCAAGGCCACCTCGCACCATTGTCCCTGCTGCCAGCGAAAAGCCAGCAAACGGCTTTTCACATTCTCCAGCAGATTCACCAGAATAAAGCCGCGACTGCACTCGACCGACTCGACCGAGGCGCGCACCCCGGGACACAACAGGGGTGCCACCACGCCATTGTCGACCCGGTAGGTGATGAGCGCACCGGCCGGCAGGGTCTGCCCGGCATGCGTCCAGGGCTGGGCCAGCTTGACCAGCAAATCGCCATGCAGCCAGGCCAGCACTTCGGCATCGGCCGGCAGCGGCAGCGGCTGCGTACTCAAGTCCGCTCGCAGCAAGTGATAGCGCTTGCGGTAAAAGCCATCGGAAGCTTCGATCATGTCCAGCCAGCCGCCCGCGCAATCAAGAAAGCGCCAGGCCGTGACCATCATCGCACTGACCGGGGCGGTAAACAGCCGACGGGCCTGCGACCAGTCCTGACCACGCTCGAGCAGCCAGACCTCGCGCGGATAGCCGGCACGCGAGCATTGCCGCGCCTCCCAGGCCGGACAGACAAACAGGCTGTCCTGATCGCGCCATGCAACATGATTCTTGCCGAAGGGCAGGCTGAATCCCCCCTCGACAAAGGCCGCGGCCTCCAGATCGTACTCGCGGGTCACCGCGGCATCACTGCCGCCCAGACACAGTGTCAGCAGGCAGCGCGCGGGCCCCAGGGTGTAATGGGACACCCCTTCGAGATACCAGTCCTGCTGCTCGGCGGCGGCCAGTTGATCAATATCAAGCACCACCTGCCAATCGCTGGCTCCCGCGCGGTAGGCCGCCAGCGTGGTACGCCGATACACGCCACGCGGCTGCGCCTCGCTCTGGTGGAAGTTGTACAGCCACTCGCCATGCTGGTTGAAATAGGGAATCTGCCGGGTGTCACGCAAGGTTTGCAGGATCTCGGCCTGCAGGGGGGCAAAGCGTGCATCGGCATCCAGCACGGCGCTGGTACGGGCATTTTGTGCCTCGACCCAGCGCACGGCTTCGTCACTGTCGAGTTCTTCCAGCCAGAGATAGGGGTCAGCGTAAGCAGTCATGGTATTCGGGTTCGTCGCGGAAGCCGCGAGGGTAACACAAAGCCCCGACTCAGGCCGCCAGCACCGTGCGCAGCACGGCAACCACACGGTCGATTTCTTCCCGGCCGATCTGCCAGTGCGTCACCAGCCGCATGCGTCCGGCTTCCGGCGGGTTGGCCTTGATGCCGGCCTGCTCCAGCGCCTGCATCAGTCGCTCGGCAGACAGGGTCGGCGGTACCGTGAACCACACCAGATTGATGTCCACGGTCTGCAGATCCAGCTCGATACCGGGCAGTCCGGCCAATTGCTGCGCCATATAGCGGGCATGAGCATGGTCTTCGTGCAGTCGCTGGCTCATTTCGTTGAGGGCCAGCAGACCCGGCGCAGCCAGCACACCGACCTGACGCATGCCGCCACCAAGCAGCTTGCGCTTGCGCCTTGCCTGGGCAATGAAGGCGGACGAGCCGGCAAGAATCGAGCCGACCGGCGCCGCCAGACCTTTCGACAGGCAGAACATCACACTGTCGACCTGCGCAGTGATCTCGCGCACATCCACGCCAAGGCTGACTGCGGCATTGAAGACCCGGGCACCATCCAGATGCACCGGAATAGCATGGTCCCGGGCGATGGCACGGATCGCCTGCATATAGCTTAGTGGCAGGACCCGGCCGCCAGAGTGGGCATTTTCCAGGCAGATCAGACCGGTTTTCGGGAAATGGATGTCATCGCCAATGCGGATCCGGCTGGCCACGGCCTCGGGTGGCATCAGGCCATCGACGCTGTCGACCGTGCGCATCTGCACACCGGCAATCACGGCCGCTGCACCAGCCTCATGCCAGATGATGTGGCAGTCATCGGCGGCAATCACCTCATTGCCACGCTGACAGTGGGTAAACAATGCCAGCTGGTTGCCCATGGTGCCGCTGGGCACGAACAGAGCGTCCGCCATGCCGACCTTCTGCGCCGCCTGCCGCTCCAGTTCACACACGGTCGGGTCATCACCATAGACATCATCCCCTACCGCCGCCTGTGCCATCGCCGCCCGCATGGCGGGTGTCGGCTGGGTGACGGTATCACTGCGCATATCGATCCACTGCATGTTTTTCCCCAATTTAAAAGACGCAACGGCGACCCTGGGTCGCCGTTGACTGCAGACATCACGTCTGGCTCATGCCGGCCGTACCGGCGCATATTGTGCGACTGCTCAGACGTCAGACGCCATAAGATTGTTTGATCTGGCTGACTCGTTCCTGCGCTTTGAGAATGGCGTGCGGCGTCATGCCGATCTGGGAACCGCACTTGCATCGGACGGGGACATCGGGCGACAGGGCTTTCAGGTCTACCCGGCTTTCATGACCGCACGCATCGCAGGCAATGACGATGGTGGCGTTGTAATGCTTGTCGAGGTCGATATCGAATCTCGGCGACTGCTTCATGGGACTCTCCCTTGCAGAAACGACGAAAAGCCTTGTCGGCCAACGACGGGAACCTCGACGGAACAACGGTGAAAGCCATCAGGACCCGACCGTGACACACGCAAGACTCTCCCTAACGATAGCGAGAGACACCGCGTGTCACCAGCAATTTCTCCTTGCCACGCAGAATTTGGCTGCTCGCGTTGCAAGCACGCCAATCGGTCCGACCTGACTGTTGCAAGCCTGCCTCAGGCCGGCCACAGGGTAGTCAGCCCGCCCCCTTTGCAGTATGCTGTCGCCGCTTGAAAAGCCCGCAGGAATTCAACGACATGGACCAGCCCAGCGCCAACCTTGAACGCCGTTTCGGCGGCATCGGCCGTTTGTACGGCAACGATGCGCTGTCGCGTTTTGCCAACGCCCACGTTTGCGTGATCGGCGTCGGCGGCGTCGGCTCCTGGGCGGTGGAAGCCCTGGCGCGCAGCGCCATCGGCAAACTGACGCTGATCGACCTCGACAACGTGGCTGAATCCAACGTCAACCGCCAACTGCCGGCCCTGGATCCCCACTTCGGCATGGCCAAGGTCACGGCGCTGCATCAGCGTATCCTGGCCATCAATCCGGCCTGCCAGGTCACCGAGATCGAAGACTTCGTCACCCTCGACAATCTGGACCAGATGCTCGGCGCCGGCTACGACTTCGTCATCGACTGCATTGACGAACTGCGCGTCAAGACTGCCATCGCCGCCTGGTGTGTGCGCCATCGCCTGCCTTTCATCGTCAGCGGCGGCGCCGGCGGGCAGATGGATCCGACCCAGATCAAGACTGGCGACCTGTCCGAAGCACGCTATGACCCACTGCTCTCAAAGCTGCGCTACAGCCTGCGCCGCCATCACGGCTTCCCGCGCGACGCCCGCATGAAAGTACCGTGCATCTACTCCACCGAGCAGCTGATTTATCCACAGGCCAGTTGTGACACCTCACAAGGCGCGGCCCCCCAGGGCCTGTCCTGCGCCGGCTTTGGCGCGAGCATGGCGGTCACGGCCAGCTTCGGCCTGATTGCCGCAGCCGAGTGCCTGAAACAGCTGAGCAAAGGCAAAGCAGTGCGCTGAGCGCCCCTGTCCAGCCGGTCAGCCCGGTAAACTTCGGCCCTCATCGGGCGTCTCAGGGAAACCCGGTACGGAGTACGCCCATGACATGTCCAAAAACATGGATCACCAGCCTGACAGGCAGCGCCCTGTCCCTGGGTTTTCTCGCGGTTTTGCTGCCTCACCTGCTCAGTCATCTGCGCTCAGGTGACCTGCTGCTCACGGCAGGACATCTGGTGTTGTTGGCCTTGCTGAGCTTTACCTTGCAGTACCATGCCAGGCGGCTCTGGGCACAACGACCTTGACACTCCCCCCCGCCCTCTCCCCTGCATGCTTCATGGCAATTTTCCGCAGCAAAAGGTAATTCTTTTGTCATGGCCATTTATTTCATATAAAGATATATTGATGTAATATGATGGCGATTCCTTCACTTTTGCTTGGAAATACAATGAAAAAAATACTGTTCCCTTGCGTGCTGGCACTCTTACTGGCACAGCAAAGTCAGGCTGCCGGGGCTTTGCTGGAAACGCCGGTGCGTTACACCGACGATGCCGGGGTGGTTGACTCGGTCAAGGCGGAATGCAAGATCGAAGACATGCTGGCCAAGGACGTCGGGGCGGCGCTGGCAGACGATCATGGCGGTACAGGCACCATCGATGCCAAGGCCGATCAGAGTCAGCAGACCGTCCTGCGCCTGCGTATTTCCTTCGTCATGGGTGTCGGTGGCGGCGGCTGGACCGGGCCGAAAGCCATCACGGTGAAGCCTCAGCTGCTTGAAAACGGCAAGCTCACCCGCGAGGGCAAGTTGACCCGCTGGTCGACCGGTGGCGCCTTCGCTGCGTTCAAGGGAACCTGTGACATCCTGCGCCGCTGCAGCAAGCAGATTGCCGAAGATATGGTGGAGTGGGTGAAGGACCCGACGTACGAACTGGATAGCGAAGATCCTCCCAAGGACGCATCGGCCGCCAAATAAGCCTGACAGTCGAGCCCGGGGCACGTCTCTATTCGCCCCGACAACTCGAAGGATACCGTGAACAAAAAAAGGCGCTGCCAGACTGGCAGCGCCTTTTTCTTCTACTCGCAGAGGTGCTCAGACCAGCAGGCAGGAGCACTGCGTCTCGCCGGTGACCGAGTGCAGCTTGGGCATTTCGCTGGCGCAACGTGCTTCGGCTTGCGGACAACGGGTACGGAACACGCAGCCGGACGGCGGGTTGATCGGTGAGGGCAAGTCGCCATTCAGAATCTGGATGGTCTTGTTACGCTCACGCTCCGGATCGGGGAAGGGAATCGCCGACAACAGAGCCCGGGTGTACGGATGCGTCGGGCTATCGTACAGCGCATGCTTGTTGGCCAGTTCCATTTCACGGCCCAGATACATCACCAGGATGCGGTCGGAGATGTGCTTGACCACCGCCAGATCGTGCGCGATGAAGATCAGCGCCAGACCCATCTCCCGCTGCAATTCCTTGAGCAGATTGATGATCTGCGCCTGAATCGACACATCCAGTGCCGAGACCGGCTCGTCGCAGATGATCAGCTTCGGCTCCAGAATCAGCGCACGGGCAATCCCGATACGCTGACACTGACCACCGGAAAACTCGTGCGGGTAACGGTTGATTTGCTGTTCGGTCAGACCGACGCGCTTCATCATCTTGCGCACACGATCCTTCACCTCTTTGTCAGACAGTTCCGGACGGTGCGTACGCAGCGGCTCGGCAATGATCTGCGCCACGGTCATGCGCGGGTCGAGCGAGGCCAGCGGATCCTGGAAGATCATCTGGATGTCGCGGCGGACCCGATGCCAGTCACTGCTGCCCCCCTTGCGCAGATCCTTGCCCATCCAGACGATTTCGCCATCCGTGGCCGGGATCAGGTTGAGGATGGCACGCGACAGCGTCGACTTGCCGCAACCCGACTCGCCCACCACTCCGAGGGTTTCGCCGGCATACAGATCGAACGACACACCGTCGACTGCCTTGAGGGTCTTCTTGGGCGTCCAGGGCCAGGCCTTCTCGCCGCCAGTCACCTTGAAGTGCACTTTGACATTACGTACCGACAGGATCGGCTGTTTGGATTCAGACATGAGCCGCCTCCTTGTTCATATTGATCAACTGGCTGGCTGGCACATGGCAGGCACGACGCACGGTATCGTCCTCGTTCGACACCAGGACAGGCACCTCGCTGGCGCACTGGCTGGTCGCATGTGTGCAGCGTTCGGCAAACGGACAGCCCTTGGGCATATTGGCCAGGTTGGGCGGGTTGCCCGGAATGCTCACCAGTTCACTGCCATCTTCGTCCATGCGCGGCAGCGCACCCAGCAGACCGATGGTGTAAGGATGGCTCGGCGAATAGAAAATACTGTCGGAGTAGGCATACTCCATGACACGACCGCCGTACATCACCATGACCTGATCACACAAGCCGGCAACCACCCCCAGATCGTGCGTAATCATGATAATGGCGGTGCCAAAGTCTCGCTGCAGCTCTTTGAGCAGGGTGAGGATCTGTGCCTGGACAGTCACGTCCAGCGCAGTGGTCGGCTCGTCGGCGATCAGGATTTCCGGTTCGCACAACAGGGCCATGGCAATCATCACCCGCTGACGCATGCCGCCGGAGAATTCATGCGGGTACATGTCCACCCGACGCTTGGCATCCGGAATACGGACCGCATCAAGCAGCTGGATCGCGCGCGCCTTGGCGCTCTTGCGATCCATGCCCTTGTGCAGTTCCAGCACTTCGGTCATCTGGCGCTCGATGGTCAGGTAAGGATTCAGCGAGGTCATCGGGTCCTGGAAGATCATCGACAGACGGTCGCCACGAATCTTGTTCAGTTCATGGGCCGGCATGGTCAGCAGATTCTTGCCCTGATAAAGCGCCTCGCCCGAAGTCTGACCATTGCGCGCCAGCAAGCCCATCATCGCCAGTACCGACTGGCTCTTGCCCGAGCCAGACTCACCGACAATCCCCATGGTCTGGCCGCGCTCCAGGTTGAAACTCACACCGTTGACGGCGTGAACCATGCCATCGTGCGTGCTGAAACGCACGCCGAGGTCTTTCACTTGTAACAATGCCATTGTCTGTCCTCCGCTCAACGGTCTTTCGGGTCGAGCGCGTCGCGCAGACCATCACCAACATAATTGGCGCAATACAGGGTGACCATCAGGAAGGAGGCCGGGAAAGCCAGCATCCACAAGGCCGAATCCATGTACTGAGCACCGTTCTGCACCAAAACCCCCCAACTGGTCATCGGTTCCTGCACGCCCAGGCCGAGGAAGGACAGTACCGACTCGGTCAGGATCACGTTCGGGATGGTGACCGTGGCGTAGACCACCACCACGCCCAGCAGGTTGGGCACGATGTGGCGGAAGATGATGGCCCAGCGGGAAACGCCGATGGCGTGTGCCGCTTCGATGAACTCTTTCGACTTCAGCGACAAGGTCTGGCCACGCACGATACGCGCCATGTCGAGCCAGGAAATCGCCCCCAGGGCAATGAACATCTGCACCAGACTGCGACCGAAGAAGGTCATCAGCAAAATGGCGAACAGCATGAAGGGCAGCGCATACATCACGTCAACGAAACGCATCATCACTGCATCGACCTTGCCGCCGACGAAGCCGGCGATGGCCCCCCAGGCGACACCGATCACCACGGCCACGAAGGAGCCGAGAATGCCGACCATGAAGGTAATACGGCCGCCGACCAGAACACGCACCAGCAGATCGCGCATCTGATCGTCCGAGCCGAACAGATGCCAGTTTTCCAGCGTCGGTCCGAAAGGCTGACCAGCCGACCAGTCCTGTGCGTCAAAGGCATTCGGCAAGACCCAGGGGCCCACCGTCACCAGCAGACCGATCAGGATCAGCAGCATCAGACTGACCACGGCAGCATGGTTCTTCATGAAACGCAGCCGGGCATCCTTCCATGGGCTGCGGCCTTCCACCACGGCCACATCCAGTGCCGACTCCAGGGTTTGCGTCATTTCCTGACGCTTGGCTTTGCTAAACATATCTTGAATCTCCTGAGGTCAGTAACGGATACGTGGATCGAGCATCGCGTACACAATGTCGACCATCAGGTTGAACAAGACCGTCAGAATCGCCACCAGGGTCACCAGGCCGAGCACCAGCGTGTAATCACGGTTGATGGCGCCATTGACCAGCAGGCGACCCAGACCGGGAATGGAGAACATGGTTTCCGTCACCACGGCCTGTGCAATCGAGCTGACGGCCAGCGGGCCAAGTACGGTCACGATCGGCAGCAAGGCCGGTTTGAGCGCATGGCGCATGATGATGACGCGCATCGGCAGGCCCTTGGCTTTCGCCGTGCGGATGAAGTTGCTGTGCAGCACTTCGATCAGGCTGCCGCGCATCATCCGGCCCAGCGTGGACACGTTGATGATGGTGAGCAAGGCCACCGGCAGCGCCAGATAGGCCAGGGTCAGGTCAAACTGGCCAAAGGGCAGCAGTTTGGACCAGATGCAGAAAATCAGAATCATCACCGGCCCGATGATGAACGACGGGACGGCACTGCCGAAGTTACCCAGGAACATCACGAAATAATCGATGATGCTGTTCTGCTTGAGCGCAGCGGTAATCCCCAGCAAGACGCCAATCACCAGCGACAGGACCATCGCCACACCACCGACCGTGATCGAATAGGGCAAGGCCTGGGCCACCAGGGTATTGACCGACCAGTCCGCATAGCGGAAAGAGGCGCCCAGATCCCCGTGCAGCAGGTTGTTCAGGTAGTAGCCGAACTGCTTGTAGACCGGCTCGTTCAGATGGTACTTGGCCTGCAGATTGGCCAGCACCTCGGGCGACACCTTGCGTTCGCGGTCGAACGGACCGCCCGGCGTCAGTTGCAGCATGACAAAACAGACCGTGATCACGACGAACACGGTCGGAATCGCACCCAAAATGCGTTTGAAGGTATAAGACAACATGGATCAATAACTCCGACTCAGATCCTCACAACACGTTTGAAACGCCGATGGAATCAACGCGCGTGGCAAAAACCCGCCCGGAATCGCTCCGGGCGGGAATACAGGCAGTCTGACTGCTGATTACTGCTGGATATACAGGAACTGGGTCTTGTAATGATCCGTCGGATTGGGGATGTTCCAGCCACCGACCTTGGTCTTCACCAGATACGGGTTGGTGTACTGATACAGCGGCATCATCGGATAGTCATCCATGGCCGTCTTGGCTGCCTGGGTCAGCAAGGCAGTGCGCTTGGCAGCGTCGATGGTTTCCTTGCCCTGGGTGATCAGTGCGTCCACCTTCTTGCTGCAATACTTCAGGTCGTTCTGGTCCGAACCGCAACGGATCAGGTCGAGGAAGGAGGTGGCGTCGTTGTAGTCAACGGTCCAGCCGTTACGGGCAACCTGATAGGCACCGTCGTGACGGGTCTTGAGGAATACCTTGAACTCCTGGTTTTCCATCGAGGTCGTCACACCCAGCTTGGTCTTCCACTCGCTGGACAGGAACAACGCGACCTTCTTGTGCGCTTCCGAGGTGTTGTACGACAGCTTCAGGTTCAGCGGATGGTTCGGGCCATAGCCGGCAGCGGTCAGCAGCTTCTTGGCTTCGTCCACACGCTTGGCCATCGGCCACTTGCTCCAGTCATAGGCAGTGACGTTGGCGCCATTGGTACCGGCAACCGTCAGACCATAAGCAGGTACCTGGCCTTCGCCCAGCACCTTCTTGGTCAGGATGTCACGGTCAACCACCATGGACAGGGCCTGACGCACGCGCTTGTCCTTGAGGACCGGATCGGCGTTATTGAAGCTGTAGTAGTAGAGTGCCAGCAGCTTGTTGGTCTTCACTTCCTTCGGCATGGTGCTCAGCAGCTTCTGATACATGCCGGTCGGTGCGCGCAGAACGGTATCCAGTTGACCGGCCTGGAACATCTTCAGGGTGGCGTCTTCACTGTCGGTCGGGTTGTAGGTGACCTTGGTGATGTGGACGTTCTTGGCATCCCAGTAGTTCGGGTTCTTCTCCAGTACCAGACGGCTGTTGACCACCCATTCCTTCAGACGATAGGCGCCGTTGGAAACCAGGTTGCCCGGCTTGGTGAATTCCTTGCCGAACTTGACGAACGAAGCCTTGTGCAGCGGAGCCATTTGCGGGTTGGCCAGCATGTCGGGCAGGAAAGCCGTCGGCGTTTCGGTGGTGATTTCAATGGTGTGAGCATCGGTGGCCTTGATGCCCAGATTGGACACCGGCTGCTTGCCGGACATGATGTCCTTACCGTTCTTGATGAACTCGAAGAAGATGCCGTACTGGGTGGCGGTCTTCGGATCAACGGTACGCTGCCAGGAATAGACAAAATCTTCAGCAGTCACAGGATCGCCATTGGACCACTTGGCATTCTTGCGCAGGTGGAAGACCCAGGTCGTCGGGCTGGTCTGCTTCCAGCTTTCGGCCACGCCCGGCAGGATCTTGCTGTGTGCATCACGGGTGGTCAGACCTTCGTACAGGTCATCCGCCACGTTGATGGCCGGCTGCGATTCGACCTGGGAGATATCCAGCGACTCGACTTCGGAGCCATTACCACGGACCAGTTCCTGATTGGCGGCCAGCTTGACGCCAGCCGGTACGGCGGCCTGGGCGGCCGGTACAGCGAGCGCCAGGGCGACGGAAGCCGCCAGAACGCTCAGCATGTTCTGCTGTTTCATTGTGTCTATTCTCCTGTATTTCTGAGTGCGGCCGATGAGGCTGCTTTTTGGTTTTACCGATCCGGTTTCGTGAACCGCACGGATGAGCCTATTATGCTCTTGCACTTTTTATATCATCAAGCATTGATCAGCATGATATTTTAAAAAAATCGAATAACAGACAATTTCCCCACCCCGAACCACGCCATTGTCATACCCGCACCCAGTTGGCATTTGATGTCGCAAAAGCCTGCCAGTTGCACAGGCTGTCGCCAAAATGCGAATCATTTGCACACAAGATCGCACACTCTTGCCCAAAAGCTGTCTGGCGCTGCCGCCAAAACCCTGTGGAATGCCGATATGCAATTGACACAAAATTTATGGTTATAGCCAATAACGCAATATTGTTTCACCGGCCAGAAGGCCTGGGATGACTGCTGACCGGCACTCCAACAACCCTGTTGTTGGACAATGCAAAGGTGTACCCATCTGACCGCACCTGCCCGTCAGCAGCCCGCTAAGCGTCCGTTCAGGGATAAAAAAACCCGCACGTTTTGCAATGTGCGGGCTTTTGATGACACCAGAGGTCAGCAGGACGTCATGCGCCGACCATGGCAATGCGCAGCAGGTTGGTAGCGCCTGGCGTGCCAAACGGCAAACCGGCAGCGATCGCCAGCATCTGGCCCGGCTCGGCAAAACCATGCGACTTGGCCAGCCGGCATGCGGCATCGGTCATTTCGTCAACCGACTCGGCATCCTTGGTCACCACGGCATGTACCCCCCACAACAGCGCCAGCTGACGTGCAGTCCCGACACGCGGCGTCACGCACAGAATCGGCGCTTCCGGTCGCTCGCGGGCTACCCGCCAGGCGGTATGGCCCGAGGTGCTGTAGGTCACCATCACCGGCAGCGACAGGGTATGGGCGATCTGGCGCAGCGCGGCACTGATGGCATCCGGCGCCGTGCTGCGCGGGTCACTGTGCGAGGCATCCAGCATGGCCTGATGCAGCGGGTCGCGCTCGACCTGGGCAATGATGCGATCCATCATCGACACCGCCTCGACCGGGTATTCACCGGAGGCCGATTCGGCCGACAGCATCACGGCATCGGTGCCGTCATAGATGGCCGTTGCCACATCAGAGGCCTCGGCACGGGTCGGTACCGGAGCATGCACCATCGAATCCAGCATCTGGGTCGCCACGATGACCGGCGTCCCCTTGGCGCGGCAGACACGCAGGATGCGACGCTGCGTCGGCGGGACTTGTTCCGGCGGCATTTCCACGCCCAGATCACCACGCGCCACCATGATGCCGTCGGCCACGTCGACAATGGCGTCCAGCCGCTCGATGGCGGCCGGCTTCTCCAGTTTGGCAATCACCTGGGCACGGCCATCGATCAGCTGCTTGAGCTCAAGGATATCTTCCGGGCGCTGCACGAAGGACAAGGCGACCCAGTCCACGCCAAGGGTCATGCCAAAGTCCAGATCCTGCCGGTCCTTGACCGTCAGCGGCGACAGCGGCAGCACCACACCGGGCACGTTCACGCCCTTGCGATCAGACAGATCACCGGCTGTGCGTACCACGGTCTCGGCTTCGGTCGGGCTGCATTTGACCACTTCCAGCTTGACGCGGCCATCGTCCAGCAGCAGTTCGCTGCCGGGCTTGAGCGCAGCGAAGATTTCCGGATGTGGCAAACCGACACGCTCGACACTGCCGGGCTCCAGCGACTGATCCAGGCGGAAGGTCTGCCCGGCGGTCAGATGCACGCTGTCGGTGGCGAAGGTGGCAATCCGCAGCTTCGGCCCCTGCAGATCCAGCAGGACACCGATCGGACGATCAATTTCTGCTTCGACACTGCGGATGACCGCCATGCGTTCTGCGTGTTGTTCATGAGTACCGTGGCTGAAGTTCAGCCGGAACACATCGGCACCGGCTTTGGCCAGGGCCAGGATGGTAGCGCGGTCAGAACTGGCCGGCCCCAGGGTTGCAACGATTTTGGCTTTGCGATGTCTGCGCATCTCTGTGTTTCACCTGTTCGAATGGGTACCTGTCAGGGCACCATAGTCCATGAGAGCGTCTCGCCTGCCCGCAAGGGGACCAGTTCCTCACTGCCAAACGCCAGTGTGGCTGGCACCGCCTGCGGCTTCCGTTCCAGCGTGATCTGGTCGGTGTTGCGCGGCAAGTGATAAAAATCCGGACCGTTGAAGCTGGCAAACGCCTCCAGTCTGTCCAGCGCATTCACGCTGTCGAAGGCCTCGGCATACAACTCGATGGCTGCGTGGGCGGTATACATGCCGGCACAGCCACAGGCGCTTTCCTTGGCACCCCGCGCATGCGGAGCACTGTCGGTACCGAGAAAAAACTTCTTCGATCCGGATGTTGCCGCCCGCAGCAAGGCCTGTCGGTGTACTTCACGCTTGAGCACCGGCAGGCAATAGTGATGCGGACGGATACCACCGACGAACAGCGCATTGCGGTTCATCAGCAGATGGTGGGCCGTCAGGGTGGCAGCCAGGTTGTCGCCCCCTTCGGTCACAAAGTCGACAGCGTCCTTGGTGGTAATGTGTTCGAACACCACGCGCAGAGACGGCAATCTGGCCAGCAGCGGCATCATGACGCGCTCGATGAAAACCGCCTCGCGGTCGAACACATCGATCTCGCCATCGGTCACTTCGCCATGCACCAGCAGCGGCAAACCACACTCGGCCATGGCGTCCAGCGCCGGCATGGCATGCTCGACCGCTCTGACCCCGGCATCGGAGTTGGTGGTGGCGCCGGCAGGATACAGCTTGATGCCATGCACGAAACCGCTGGCGCGCGCCAGGCGCACCTCTTCGGCGCTGGTGGATTCCGTCAGATACAGCGTCATCAGCGGCTCGAAGCGGCTGCCGGCCGGACAGGCCGCCAGGATACGCTCACGGTACTGGCGCGCGGCGTCCACGGTGGTCACCGGCGGACGCAGGTTCGGCATGATGATGGCGCGCCCCATCTGGCGACAGGTATCGCGCAGCACATCGGCCAGCACGGCGCCATCGCGCACATGCAGATGCCAGTCATCCGGGCGGGTCAGGGTCAGGGTGTGCATGCGGGAGATTCCTGAGTGGTTCATTTGCGTTGCAGGATCAGCCTGAACTTGCCTTCGGCCGTGGTCTCGGAAACCTGCAAGGTGTTGCCGGTCTGGCGGCAGAAAGCGGCGAAATCCGCCGGTGCGCCCGGATCGGTGGCCAGCACCTCCAGGGTACTGCCACTGGCCATATCGGCCAGCGCCTTCTTGGCGCGCAGGATGGGCAAGGGGCAGTTCAGGCCCGACAAATCCAGAGAGCGATC
This sequence comes from Paludibacterium sp. B53371, assembly GCF_018802765.1. Classification (NCBI taxonomy): domain Bacteria; kingdom Pseudomonadati; phylum Pseudomonadota; class Betaproteobacteria; order Neisseriales; family Chromobacteriaceae; genus Paludibacterium; species Paludibacterium sp. B53371. Next base: position 186,001 of record NZ_CP069163.1, on the reverse strand, counting down.
AATTTGCATCTTGGGTAATCCAGGTTCATTCACGATACAATGTAAACATTAGCGCCTGCCGATAATCTTGCGCAGGATCTAATAGTGTACGCTGAGTGCGTATGACTCCCAACTTTAGTTGTGGTGATTATTCATGTGTGTTCTCGCCTTCGCCTATAAAATGCCCGGCCTGGGACAGCTGGTCCTGCTGGGCAATCGGGACGAGCAATATGCCCGACCGACCGAAGCGCTGGATTTCTGGCCGGATCGTCCGGATGTGCTTGGCGGACGCGACTTGCAGGCCGGCGGCAGCTGGATGGCGATCCGCAACAACGGACGCTTTGCCGCCGTGACCCATATCCGGGAAGGCTTTGCCACCACCGGAGAACGCTCGCGCGGCGAACTGGTCAGTCAGTTCGTCCTCGGCGACGAGCCCGCGCTGGACTTTGCCGCCCGCCTGCCTGATGTCCGCCAGCACTACGCGCCCTTCAATCTGCTGTTCGGCAGCACCGATGACCTTTACCATTTTCATAGTCGCACCGGACAGTTAACGCGGGTCACCCCGGGTTTGCACACCCTGTCGAATGCCTCGCTCGACACGGCCTGGTTCAAGACCGAACGGCTGGCCGATCACCTGCGCGGTCTGCGCGCCGCGCCGCGCGAGGAAGAAGCATTTGCCTGGCTGGAAGATCCCCAGCAGGCCCCCCCCGGTCGCATGCCGAATACCGGTATCGGATCGGCCCTCGAACGGGTACTATCTTCGATCTTTATCGTCGGGCGCGACTATGGTACGCGCGCCTCAACCTTGCTGGTCGTCAGCAGCCGTGGCGATATCGCCGTGTCTGAACGCAGCTTTGGTCTGGCCGGTAAAGAAACCGGCAGACGACGTTATACCCTGCGCCCGGGTCCGCAGCCCGCCGGCACCCGCTAACGGAGAATTCATGCGTATCAAGCTTCTTGTCGCGTCCCTGGCCTGCTGCCTGCTGGCCCATGGCGCACTGGCCAACCCGGCAACCCGGGACTACAAGCCGATCAACAATGGTGTCTATGCTTTTGAAGACACCGGCCCCTGGAAAGAGGGGGAGTACACCGTCCCGCCCTATCCGGACAAACCCGATTGGGTCGGTTTTTTTGTCCCCCTCAAGAAGGACTACCATTTTTACGTGGATGCCAAATCGCTCAGCGTTGGCAGTGATGAAGTCGTACGCTTCACCTTGCGCGTGGTCAGTGCGACCGGTGCGGAAAATGTCAGCTACGAAGGGATCCATTGCCGGAGTCGCGAGACCCGCCCCTATGCCTTCGGTGATACGGTGGGCATGAAATGGTATGAATCCAGGCGCTCCGTGTGGCGCCGGGTCAATGAAGATGACATGACGCGTCTGCGTCTGGCCGAAGATCTGTGCGTCGACTGGCAAACGCCGGCGGATGCCGCCACGGCGCTGACGCTGCTGAAAAAGGCCCCCTGGCTTTAATCGCCATCCCAGCCGGCGGTCGGCCACAGGGCGACCGCTGCGCTCATTCGGCAAATTAACCACACCATTGGTATGGTTTTCGTTTCATATGAAACAAACGTTTGACTCCCCTGCACCCGGGTAGCATCCTCTCTACATATATCTTTAGATCAAGGGACTCTTCTGGCATAAGCAGCGGATATCGCAGCACGGTGTCGGACCCGCTTTTGAACCTTGCCCGTCCGAACACCCGGATGACAGGGGCGCTCAGCCCCCTCCCTCTCGCCATTTCCGCCCGATCGCCCCGCCCTGACCGCTCAGGACACGGTGTCAGCACGCTCGAAGTGACCTTGCGTTGATTCACTGATCCATCATCAAGGGGAGTGTAATGAGCGAGTACCGGGAAATGTGGCAATCACTGGGGCTGGATCTGGATGCCCACGATGCCTTGCTGTCCTACCTGGGGCAGGTTTATCAGGATGTATTCATCTCTCAGCCAAACCGGCCTCAGGGCATGCAGTATTTTGATTTCGTCATGAGCGAAGTCCATGGCCTGCGCATCAAGGAATTGATGGATGCCAAGGCGGCTGGCCGCAAAATCATCGGCTCATACTGCACCTACGTGCCGGAAGAGCTGATCCTGGCGCTGGATGGTGTGTCGGTTGGCCTCTGTACCGGTGGCGAATGGGCGACCGAATTGGTGGATCAGATTCTGCCGCGCAATACCTGTGCACTGATCAAATCGGCCTTCGGCTTCAAACTGGGCAAGGTCTGTCCCTACGTCGAAGCCTGTGATCTGGTGGTTGGCGAAAATACCTGTGATGGCAAGAAAAAGGCCTATGAGATTCTGGGTGACTATATCCCCGACCTCTATGTCATCGATCTGCCGCAGGTGAAATCCGCAGCGGGCAAGCAGCTGATGCTCAGCGAGTATGCGCAATTTGCCCGCAAACTCGAAGCGGTGACCGGCAAAACCTTGCAGGCCGACAAACTGGCCGCCGCGATTGTCACCGTCAACAACAAGCGTCGGGCACTCAAGCGCCTGGCGGCTTTGCGCACGGCACGACCGGTACCGATTTCTGGCCTGGATGCCCTGCTGATCTCGCAGGTGTCGTTCTACGACGACCCGGTGCGCTTTACCAACTCGGTCAATCAACTGTGTGATGAACTGGAGCAGCGGGTCCAACAGGGCGTCGGGGTTTTCCCGGCCGATCATCCGCGCGTGGTGTTGTCGGGCTGCCCGATGGCCGTGCCGAACTGGAAGATTCCGGCCATCGTCGAAAGCAGCGGCGCAGTCATCGTGGCGGAAGAAGGCTGTGTCGGCGAGCGCAGTACGCGCTGGCTGACGGACGAAAGCGGCAGCACGCTGCCACAGATGATGCAGCATCTGGTCGACCGCTACCTGCAGATCGACTGTGCCGTGTTCACCCCCAACCCGTCGCGGCTGAACTTTGTGCGGGATGTTTCCGCCGAGCGCAAGTCCGATGGCGTGATCCACTATACCTTGCAGTTCTGTCAGCCATACCAGATGGAGACCGGTCCGGTGATCAAGGCGCTGGAGCAATCGGCCATCCCGACCTTGCGCATTGACACGGATTACAGCCAGGAAGATGTCGGCCAGATCCGTACCCGTGTCGAGGCCTTCATCGAACGGTTGAGTGCATGAGAACAGCCGGCATTGATATCGGCTCACGTACCGTCAAGCTGGTCATCCTGGAGGATGGCCAGCCGGTACTGCACCGAGTGATGGAAAACACCTTCGAGCCGCTGGCGGTCTGCCGCCAGCTGCTGCAGGATCAGCATTTCGACGCCATCGCCGCGACCGGCTATGGCCGGCGATTGTTCGCCGGCCAGCTGGGCGGCGAAGTCATTACCGAGATACGCGCGGCCGCGCTGGGTGCCCGCCACTGCTTTCCGGACTGCTGCACCGTACTGGATATCGGTGGACAGGATACCAAGGCCATTTCACTGGGTGCGGACGGCCACGTCGGTCAGTTCGAAATGAACGATAAATGCGCAGCCGGCACCGGACGGTTTTTCGAAGTCCTGGCCATGTCGCTCGGCTGCACCCTCAACGAGTTCGGGGAATTGGCCCTGGCGGGTCAAGAGGGACCTGGGCATGTCATCAACAGCACCTGCACCGTTTTTGCCGAGTCGGAGGTGGTCAGCCTGATCGCCCGTGGCTGCCGGCGAGAGGAAATTGCCCGCGGTATCGTGGATGCGGTTGCCTCTCGCGCCGCCGCACTGGTGCGCCGCATCTCGCCGGTGTCGCCCCTGGTCTTCATCGGCGGCCTGGCGCACTGTCATGCTTTGCGTCAGGCCCTGACGCAGCGACTGGACATGCCCGTGCTGATTCCGCCGCAAAGACAAACCGTCGTGGCCCTCGGCGCCGCGCTGGCGGCCGAAGCCAGCATCCAGACGAGACGCTCAGGCAAGGCACAGACCGACAGAAATGATGTATTTGGCACAACAAATTCAGCTACTTAATGCAAAATAATTAGCCCGAACGCCTTGGCTTCTCTCCGTCCCCCCAGGCTGCGATAGTGTCGCCCCAGCCTCCCTGGGAGGCAGCACTTTACCCGGAGAATCCAAGATGTTCCCCATTGACGACACCAGCTATCCCGCCAGATCGGGCTTCAACCAGCGCATCCGCTTCCTGATCATCCACTATACTGCTCTGCCCTTTGCCGGTTCAGTCACCGCCCTGACCCGGGGCAATGTCAGTGCTCACTATCTGATTCCGGCACGACAAGACGCGAGCTACCGGGCGGCCGGCTTCGACACGCTGCGCATTTTCAGGCTGGTCAGGGAAGAGGATCGGGCCTGGCACGCCGGCATCAGCCATTGGGCAGGCAGGGATAATCTGAATGACACGGCGATCGGCATCGAGATCGTGAACCTGGCCAGTGCCCGCGGCGGGGTATTTGACTTCCCCGACTACGAAGAAGAGCAGATCCTGGCGCTGCAGCAGTTGGCCACTTCGATTCTGGCCCGCTATCCGGATATCTCGCCAAAGCATGTGGTCGGCCATGCGGATGTCGCCTATGAGCGCAAATCCGACCCCGGCCCGAAATTGCCATGGCAGCGCTTGCACCAGGCCGGGATTGGCGCCTGGTATGAGGAGTCGGTCAAACAGCAGTTCGCGGCACAATTCACGCGTACGGGCTTACCCGCGCGGGCAGAGCTGGCGGTGGCATTCAAGCGCTACGGTTATGCCGCCCCGGCATCAGACAGTCAGTGGCGATCGCTGCTGCGGGCATTCCAGATGCACTTCCGGCCCGGCGATATCCGTGGTGAACTCGACATTGAAAGCTGCGCCATTCTCTACGCGCTGAACCAGCGTTACAGCCAGGGTGCCTGAGCTCGCCTGCCTGCCACCACGGGCAGGCAGGCGGGTGGCTTATTTCTCTTCGTTGAAACCAAACGGCCCGCTATGCACGAAGGCCAGCTTGCAATCGCTCAGGTAGCGGGCATCGTGGATACGCCCGGCACGGTTATAACCGGTTTCGCCCTGCTCCAGTACAAAGGGGTCGCCATCCTTCTGCAGGCTGCCATCGGCGGCCCGACAGTAGTACTGCACCTGCATCCGGCCAGCGACCACCACGGTCATGTCATCACCAGGGTGCGAGTGCGGCGGCTCGGTCATGCCGGCGTCCCAATGCTCCAGCAGCAATTCGACCCCATTCGGATCGGCAGGCAGGGTCGACCGCATGCGAAAGCCGGCCGGTTCGCCTTCCGGCGTCACCAGGTGTTGCCATACTTCACTGCTGTCAGTCGTGACCTCAAGCTTGTGGTTCATTGTGTGCTCCTTGAAAAATGGGCGAAGGTTGGTTTCAGCTTACACCTTGCCGGAACGCTCTGTATTGGCCTGCATCATGGGCCCGGGTAGTCGCAGCAGCAGAATCGTCGCCATGAGCAGTCCCAGTGCGCTGCTCAGGTACAGGCTGATGGCAGGACGAAGCATGTCGGCCAGCCAGCCGGCAGCCATGCCCATGCACGCCGCAGTCCACACCTGGCGTCGATAGCTGCAGGCGCTCGCCCAGCCGATCAGCTGCGGCGGGAAATGTCGCAGCAAACCATGCCAGCCCAGGCTGAACACCACGTTGGAGAGCACATGCGCCAGGAAAACCAGCAGCAAGGCCCATGGGAGCTGACTGACCACGGGCAGCAGGCCATAGCAAAAGGCAAACCCGGCCAGACAAAGCAGCAATAACCGGTTGCTGGCACCTTTCGACAGCCAGTGCTCCCGCACCAGCAAGGGACCACACAATTGCCCCAGGCTGCGGGCAAACAGCAGCGGCAACATCTGCTGGTTGCCTTGTGAGCCCAGTACCGGCAACAGGGCCATGGCAGGCGCACCGACCAGGGTCAGCACCGAGAGCAGCCACAGGCTGCGGCGCTGCCCGGCGGTCAGCGTCGTGGGATGCCGCTGGCGGCCTGATGGTGTCGGTGCTGGGCGGGTGATGACGGGCAGGGCGTTCAGCCAGGCGATGGCCAGCAGATAGCTGAGCGCATCCAGCGCCAGCAAGCTCCGGGCGGGCCAGTGCGGATAGAGCAGCACGCCCAGCCCGATACCAAACAAGACGTGGCAGGCAAACACCAGGGTGTCGATCAGGGCCCCCGCGGCGGTCTCCTCTGCCGCCAGCCCCTGCTTCAGCAGGGTGGTCAGCGCAGGCAGCGCCATACCGCCGGTCAATGCCGACATCAGGCTGGCCAGCAACAACCAGCCCGGATGCTGCAGGGCGAGCGCCAGCCAGGGCAGCAACAAGCCGGCGAGTCCCCCGGCCTCGGCCAGCATCAGGATGCGGGCCGGCGACATACGGCCAAGCAGGGACTCACCGAGCCGGCTGCCGAGCAGTCCGGGGGCCGTATTCAGCACAAAGGCCAGTGCCATGCCGGATGGCGGGGCATGCCATTGCCTGAGGGTAGCAAAAATGACAATGAAGGTCAGACCATTACCGATCGAGCTGGCGATCAGCGCAAAGCATAGGCGGCGCAGCCAGGCGTGGTGACGCCATGCGCGCAGAAAAATCCGGAACATGATGTTTTCCCATGAAAAATCAGCCCTGTCGGGCAAAGATGGCTGGATTTTTCAGGAATGCATCACATGGGCAAGCGCAATCAGGACAGAGGAAGAAGCAATGACAATATCATTGCGGCAACGCTTTCACAATCAGTTTTCAAACCGCCCCTAGTGCCGGGCCAACCCCAACAGCCAGAGCACCAGCAGCACGCCGCAAAGCCATGTCAGATAGCGCAGGCCACGGCCGATCTTTTGTGCCTGCAGGGCATCCGGCCGACGTGCCAGACGGATCATCCCCACGCCACAGAACAAGGTGCCGGCAAACAGGGCAAAACGCAGTAGTGCCTGCATCACTCGGGGTCCGGAATACGGTGGAAACTGGAGGGCGCGTCTTCCGGTTCGCGGAAGCTGACATATTCCCAGGCATCGGGCGTCGCCAGCAGCTTGCGCAGCAACTGATTATTCATGGCATGGCCGGATTTAAAGCCGGAGAAGGCACCGATGATCGGATGACCAAGGATGTACAGGTCGCCGATGGCATCAAGGATCTTGTGACGGACAAACTCATCCGGGAAACGCAGTCCGCCCTCATTGAGGACAAATTCGTCATCGATCACGATGGCGTTTTCCAGATTGCCCCCCAGCCCCAGACCGTGATTACGCATCGACTCGACCTCATGCATGAAGCAGAAGGTGCGGGCCCGGCTGATCTCGTCGATATAGGAATGGTTGGCAAAATCGATCTGTACGGTCTGCGGCGCCAGATTAAACGCCGGGTGATTGAACTGGATCGACAGGGTCACTTTGAAGCCATCATACGGCTCGAAGCGGACCCATTTGTCGCCCTCAACCACCTCAACCGACTGCTTGATGCGGATAAAACGTTTTGCTGTCTTTTGCTCGATGATGCCAGCAGTTTGCAGCAAATAGATAAAGGGGGCGGCAGAGCCATCCATGATGGGAATCTCTACCGCCGTCACTTCGACATCCAGGTTGTCGATCCCTAATCCGGCGAAAGCAGACATGAGGTGCTCGATGGTGCCGACACGCACACCGGTCTCCGTGACCAGTGTTGAGGAGAGTCGCGTGTCGTTCACCATCAGCGGCTCGGCTTTCACCGCTTCCGACCCGGGCAAGTCGGTGCGATAGAAGGTGATTCCCGAGTCGGGTTTGGCCGGCAACAGGGTCAGGCGTACCCGTTCGCCGGAGTGCAAACCCACACCCGTGGCGCTGATCGCTTGCTTCAGCGTGCGCTGCAGAATCATTTGATGCTTTCTACCAAATCAGGGACGACCTGAGTTTAGCATGGCCAAGACCTATGCTTTATTAATTAATAAAATCAAATCGATAGCGCGTATCGATCAGTCTGCCTGCTTGCGCAGGAAGGCCGGGATATCGAACGATTCGCTCACTTCCGGATTCGAGAAGTCGGTCGAGCTCGGCGTGCGACGGCCACGGCTGCGCATGATCGCCGGGGTATCGAAATCGTCGTAGTTCAGCACTTCGACCGCACGGTCATCGGTGCCGGTCTTGACGATCTTGATGTATTCCGGACGCTCTTCATTGCGGGTTGCCGGCTTCTTGCCCAGACCGGTGGCGATCAGGGTGACACGAATGGTGTCTTCCGGGATATCGTCCACTTCGGCGGTACCGAACTTCACCTCCGCGCTTTCGTCGGCGTACTGACGGACGATCGACATGATTTCGCGGTATTCGCTCATCTTCAGGCAGCCCGGTGCGGTCGAGATATTGACCAGCACGCCACGCGCACCTTCCAGCGTGATGTTGTCCAGCAGCGGGCTGGCAACGGCCTGCTCGGCCGCCACACGGGCACGGTCGATACCGGAGGCGTAGGCCGAACCCATCATGGCCAGGCCCATTTCGCACATCACGGTGCGGACGTCGGCAAAGTCGACGTTGATCAGACCGGGGCAAGTGATCACTTCGGCGATACCGGCCACGGCGCCCTTGAGGACGTCATCCGCCGCGCGGAAGGCTTCGCGCATGGTGACATCATCGCCCAGCACTTCCATCAGCTTTTCGTTCGGGATCACGATCAGCGAATCGACATGCTTTTTCAGATCATCGATACCGGACTGGGCCACCTTGGTCCGTTTGCCTTCGTGTTCGAAAGGACGGGTCACCACACCGACGGTCAGGATGCCCATTTCCTTGGCCACTTCGGCGACCACCGGGGCAGCACCGGTGCCGGTCCCGCCACCCATGCCGGCCGTGACGAACACCATATTGGCACCGCGCAGGGTGTCGGCGATGCGCTCACGGTCTTCCAGCGCCGCATTGCGGCCGATTTCCGGGTTGGCACCGGCGCCCAGGCCCTTGGTCAGGCAAGTGCCCAGCTGCAGCTTGATCTGCGCCTTGTTGCGCTTCAGGGTTTGGGCATCGGTATTGGCGCAGATGAATTCCACGCCTTGTACCTTGCCGTCGATCATGTTGTCGATGGCATTGCAACCGCCGCCGCCCACACCGATCACTTTGATGACGGCTTCCTGAGCCGCATCCTGCATGACTTCGAATACCATTCCGCTCATTTTTCTCTCCTCATTAAAGATGAGCCTGTTACTGATACAACGCCCGAACAATGTTTAGAAATTGCCTGCAAACCACGCCTTCATGCGCGAGAACACACTGCCCACGCCGCCTGAAGCCGCCTTCGACCCCGACGGGGCCTGAATCTGATCCTTGCCGTACAACAGCAGGCCGACACCGGTGGAGAAGCGCGGCGTCTTGACCACCTCGGCCAGACCGCCCACGTACTTCGGCACACCGACACGCACCGGCATGTGGAACACCTCTTCGGCCAGTTCGACCATGCCCGGCATCAGGCTGGCACCGCCGGTCAGCACGATGCCGGAAGACAGCATGTCTTCGAAACCGCTGCGGCGCAGCTCCTGCTGCACCAGCTGGAACAACTCTTCGACTCGCGGCTCGACCACTTCGGCCAGCGTCGCGCGCGACATCTGGCGCGGTCCGCGCTCACCCACGCCGGGCACTTCGATCATCTGCCCGGGATCGGCCAGGTTCACCAGCGCCACGCCATGCTGGATCTTGATGTCCTCGGCTTCCTTGGTCGGCGTACGCAGTGCCATGGCGATGTCGTTGGTGATCTGGTCACCAGCGATCGGAATCACCGCCGTATGGCGGATGGCGCCATTGGCGTAAACCGCGATATCGGTAGTCCCGCCGCCGATGTCGATCAGGCACACGCCCAGATCCTTTTCGTCTTCCGACAGCACCGCGATGGCCGAGGCCATCGGCTGCAGCACCAGATCCGACACTTCCAGACCGCAGCGCCGCACGCACTTGGTGACGTTCTGTGCTGCCGACACGGCGCCGGTGACGATATGCACCTTCGCCTCCAGCCGGACACCGCTCATGCCCAGTGGCTCGCGCACCCCTTCCTGACCATCGATGCTGTACTCCTGGGTCAGGATGTGCAGCACCTGATGATCCGGCGGAATGCTCACCGCACGGGCGGTTTCGATCACGCGGTCAATATCCATCTGCGTCACTTCACGGTCCTTGATCGCCACCATGCCGTGCGAGTTGACGCTCTTGATGTGGCTACCGGCAATGCCGGTAAACACTTCATGGATCTTGCAGTCAGCCATGAGCTCCGCCTCTTCCAGCGCGCGCTGGATCGCCTGCACGGTGGACTCGATGTTCACGACCATGCCGCGCTTGAGTCCGCGCGAGGGGGTCTGCCCCATGCCGACGATGTTGAGCTGGCCATCCTCCAGGACCTCCGCGACGATCGCCACGATCTTCGACGTGCCGATGTCGAGGCCAACCAACATGTTCTTGCTTTCCTTCGGTTTGCTCACCTGTCGCTCCAACTGCTTACTTTTTACCTTGAGCCGCCTGCGATGCCTGATACCCCGGCATGCGGACAGCGAATCCATTCGGATAACGCATATCGACGTAGCTGATCGGGTACGGCAGCCTTGCCAGCGTTCCCTTCCAGTGGGTCGTGAACCGGAGCGCGCGATTCTCGACATCGCCCCGTCCCAGCTCGATATGTACCCCGTTATCCAGCTCAACACTCCATGCGCGCCGATCAGACAACACCAGCCGCACGATCTTCAAATCTGCCAGGGCGAAGTCCTGCTTCAGCCGCTGATACATCTGCGCCATGTCCTTCTGGGCGCCTGCCGGACCGTAAAACACCGGCAGATCATTCTGGTCGCTGGCGGCGTCAAACCATGTGCCATTGACATCGACCAGCCCGTCCTCCCCCCAGCGCGACAGCGCCGCATACTCGTCAATCGAGATCTCCAGCGTATCCGGCCAGGTTCTTCTCACCTGTGCGCCCCTGACCCAGGGCAGCTTGCCGAATGCCGCACGCGTACGATCAATGTCCAGGGTAAAGAACGAACCGGTCAGTTCATGCTCGGCAATGAACTTCAGCTGTTCCGGCGTGACCCGCTGCATCTTTCCGGTGATGCGGATCTTCTTCACCGGGAACACCGGTGCATGCGTTACCCAAAACCCACCTGCGTACAGCAACATCCCGATCGAGACCAGCAACAGCAGATTCGCCAGCCTGCGCAACGCGATGTGGTTATCCCACATGCGCCGTATCCAGTACCGCCAGACACAGATCCTCGTAGCTCATGCCGGCCTGACGGGCGGCCATCGGCACCAGACTGTGGCTGGTCATGCCCGGGGCGGTATTCACTTCCAGCAGGTAAGGCTGACCGGCCTCATCCATCAGGAAGTCGATGCGGCCCCACCCCTGCCCGCCAAGTACCTTGAAGGCACGCAGGGCATATTCGTGAACCCGGGCCTCGGTGTCGGCCGGAATCCCCGACGGACAGCGGTACACCGTGTCATCACGGAAATACTTGGCGTCATAGTCATAAAACTCGGTCGCCGGCTCGATCTTGATGGTCGGCAGCGCACGCTCGCCCAGCATCGCGCAGGTGTACTCGCCACCACCAATGAACTGCTCCGCCAGCACCAGGCTGTCGTACTTGCGGGCAGCTTCGTAGGCTGCACGCATTTCCGCCGCGCTTTTCACCTTGCTGATGCCGATGCTCGAGCCTTCACAGGCAGGCTTGACGAACAGCGGCAGTCCCAGTTCGGCAACCACCTGATCCAGGTCCGTCTGCTCATCCAGCAGACGGAACGCCGGAATCGGCAGCCCGGCGGCCTGCCACAGCAACTTGGTGCGCCACTTGTCCATCCCGATGGCCGAAGCCATGACGCCACAACCGGTATACGGCAGCCCGAGGGTTTCCAGCGCGCCCTGCAGCGTGCCGTCTTCGCCAAACGGGCCATGCAGAATGATGAAAACGCGATCGAAGCCTTCCTCCTTGAGCGCCGACAGCGGCTTCTCGGAAGGATCGAACGCGTGCGCATCCACCTGACGCGACTGCAGCGCCTTGAGCACGCCACTGCCGCTCATCAGCGACACCTCGCGCTCGGCGGAGGATCCGCCCATCATCACTGCCACTTTGCCGTACTGCTTCATTGCCTTGTTTCCTGTGCTGGCCGCCTGTGCGGCCGGTTTGCTTAAACTTGTGCCACCACTTTGGCCGGCACGGCACCAATGGAGCCTGCCCCCATGGTGATCACCACATCGCCGTCGCGGGCAGCATCGAGAATCGCCTGCGGCATGTCGTCGATGCTTTCGACGAAAATCGGTTCGACCTTGCCGCCGATCCGCACGGCACGCGCCAGGGCACGGCCATCCGCGGCCACGATCGGGGCTTCGCCCGCGGCATACACCTCACCCAGCAACAGACCGTCCACGGTGTTCAGCACCTTGACGAAGTCTTCGAACAGGTCGCGGGTGCGGCTGAAACGGTGCGGCTGGAAGGCCAGCAGCAGCCGGCGGTCCGGGAATGCGCCGCGGACGGCAGCCAGCGTCGCGGCCATTTCGACCGGATGATGGCCGTAGTCGTCGATCAGCGTGAACTGCCCGCCATCCTTGCTGGCGACTTCACCGTAGCGCTGGAAGCGACGGCCGACGCCGGCGAAGTCAGCCAGGCCCTTCTGGATCGACGGAATATCTGCACCGCACTCCAGACCGATGGCAATCGCCGACAGGGCATTGAGCACGTTGTGGCGGCCCGGCAGGTTGAGCAGGACCGGGAAGCGCTGGCCGTCCTTCAGCACGACGTCGAAACGCATGCGGCCGGCATCGGCGACCAGGTTCTCGGCGCGGATATGGGCATCGGCATCAAAACCATAGGTCGTGACCGGCTTGGTGATACGCGGCAGAATCTCGCGCACATTGGCGTCGTCGACACACAGCGCGGCACACCCGTAGAACGGCAGGCGCTGCAAGAAGTCGACGAAGGCCTGCTTCAGCTTGTCGAAGTCATGACCATAGGTGTCCATGTGGTCGGCATCGATATTGGTCACGACGGCCATCACCGGGGTCAGATACAGGAAAGAAGCATCCGACTCGTCGGCCTCGGCCACCAGGAACTCGCCCGAGCCCAGACGCGCATTGGTGCCGGCCGCCGTCAGCTTGCCGCCGATGACGAAGGTCGGATCCAGTCCGGCAGCGGCCAGTACCGAGGACACCAGGCTGGTGGTGGTGGTCTTGCCGTGGGTACCGGCAATGGCGATGCCCTGCTTGAAGCGCATCAGCTCGGCCAGCATCAGCGCGCGTGGGATCACCGTAATGTTCTGGGCCTTGGCGGCCATCACTTCCGGGTTGTCGGCCTTCACGGCCGTCGAGGTCACCACCACATCCGCACCCTGCACATACGTGGCATCGTGCCCGAAATACACGCGCGCCCCCTGGCCGACCAGGCGCTTGGTGGTGGCGTTATCGGACATGTCGGAACCGCTGACGGTATAACCCAGGTTCAGCAGTACCTCGGCGATGCCGCTCATGCCGACACCGCCAATGCCTACGAAGTGGATGTGATTGACTCTGTGTTTCATTTCATTCTCTTGTCAGTGCCTCGCAGGCATCGGCGACGCGCGTGGCGGCATCGACGATGGCGAGACGGCGTGCGTTGCGGGCCATTTCCAGGCACTCGTCACGCGTCAATGTTTGCAGGCTGGCCGCCAGGCTGGCCGGCGTCAGTTCCTTTTGCGGCACCAGACGGGCTGCACCGGCCCGGGACAGGTAGCGGGCATTGCCGGTCTGGTGGTCATCCACGGCGCTGGGCAACGGTACCAGCATGCTGGCTACACCGGCCGCGGCCAGTTCGGCTACCGTCAAAGCGCCGGCACGGCAGATCACCAGATCGGCGCGGGCATACTCGCCGGCCATGTCATCGATGAAGGCGCGGCAATCTGCCTCGACGCCGGCATCGGCATAATGCTGTTTCAGGGCATCGATCTGCTTGACGCCGGCCTGATGCACCACCTGCGGTCGCTGCGCTTGCGGCAACAGGGCCAGCGCCTGCGGCAAGGTTTCGTTCAGCACCTTGGCCCCCAGGCTGCCGCCCACCACCAGTACGCGCAGCGGGCCGCTGCGATCGGCAAAGCGGCTTTCCGGCTCGGCCACGGCGGCGATCTCCGGACGTACCGGGTTGCCGACCAGGCCGTCATCTCCCGGGAAGGCACCCGGGAAGGCAAACAGGGTGCGGCTGGCAATCTTCGACAGCAGGCGATTGGTCAGCCCGGCCACCGAGTTCTGCTCGTGAATCACCAGCGGCTTCCACAGCACGCGGCTCATCAGGCCACCCGGGAAGCCGGTATAACCACCGAAGCCGACAGCGATATCCGGACGGTGGCGCAGGATGACGCCGGTGGTACAAGCCAGGGCTCGCGCCATCATGAAGGGCAGCGAGAGCCAGCGCTTGAGACCGTTCTTGCGCATGCCGGCGATGCGGATGGTTTCGATGGCATAGCCGTGCTGCGGCACCAGACGGGTTTCCATCCCGCCCGCGGCACCGAGCCAGATCACCTGCCAGCCGCGCCCCTTGAGGACGTCAGCCACGGCCAGTGCCGGGAAGATATGCCCCCCGGTACCACCCGCCATGATCATTACGGTCTTGTTTGCCATCATCGTTTCCATGCGCCTCAGCCTTTGTAGCCGCGCATGATCCTCCGGTTTTCGTAATCGACGCGCAGCAACAGCGCCATCGAAATCAGGTTGAACAACATCGCCGAACCACCAAACGACATCAGGGGCAGCGTCAGACCCTTAGTCGGCAACAGACCCATGTTCACGCCCATGTTGAAAAAGGCCTGAATCCCGAGCCAGATGCCGATGCCCTGCGCCACCAGCGACTGGTAGTAACGCTCCAGCTTGCGCGACTCGACCCCGATGTGGAACGCGCGGCGCACGATCCAGGCATACAGGGCAATCAATACACAAATGCCGAAAAAGCCGAACTCTTCGGCAATCACGGCCAGAATGAAGTCGGTGTGCGCTTCCGGCAGGTAAAACAGTTTTTCCACACTTGCGCCGAGCCCGACACCGAACCACTCACCACGACCGATGGCGATCAGCGAGTGCGACAGCTGATAGCCCTTGCCGAACGGATCATCCCAGGGGTCCATGAACCCCAGCACCCGCTTCAGGCGATACGGCGAGCTGATGATCAGCAGCACGATCGCCACCAGCGCCATCGCGGCCAGCCCGCTGAAGATGCGCATGTTGATGCCGCCGAGGAACAGAATCCCCATGGCAATCGTCATGACCACCATCAGCGCGCCGAAGTCCGGCTCGCGCAGCAGCAGGAAGGCCACCACCACCATGGCGACAAACATCGGCAGAAAGCCTTCCTTGAGGCTGTGCAACTTGTGCGACTTTCGCACCGTGTAATCTGCCGTGTAGATCACCGTGGCCATCTTCATCAGTTCAGACGGCTGCAGATTGATCACGAACAGCGAGATCCAGCGCCGCGAACCGTTGACCACCTTGCCGATCCCCGGGATCAGCACCGCCACCAGCATCAGTACGCCGATCAAAAACAACTTGCCGGCGTATTTCTGCCAGAAGGCCGTCGGAATCTGAAACGCGACATAGCCGCCGGACAGACCAATCACCATGAAAATCACATGGCGAATCAAATAAAAGTACTTGTTCTGCGTTGCCGCATCGGCTTCCGCATAAGCAATCGAGGCCGAGTACACCATCACCAGGCTGATCGACAGCAACAGGGCAATGGCCCAGGCCAGTGCCTCGTCGATCACGCTGGTGGCGGCATACTGTCCTTTCATGCTGGCCACCGTCATAGCCCGCGCTCGCTCTGCACGGCGCGCACGGTATCAATGAATACCTGGGCGCGCTCGGCATAATTGCGGAACATGTCCAGGCTGGCACAGGCGGGCGACAGCAACACCACATCACCCGATTGCGCCAGCGCACAGGCGGCACGCGTCGCATCCTGCAGCGTCTCGAAGTGCTGCAGGGCAATCTCGCTGCCGGACAGCGCCGCAGCGATCTTGTCGGCATCGCGGCCGATCAGCATCACCTTGCGCACAATGCGCTGGCAGGCCGGCGCCAGCGGCGCGAAATCCTGGCCCTTGCCATCGCCACCGGCAATCAGCACCACCGGACGGGTCATGCCGTTGAGCGCCGCTACCGTGGCACCGACATTGGTGCCCTTGGAGTCGTCGATGAACTTGATACCGTCGAATTCATTGACCAGCTCGACGCGATGCGACAAGCCGCGGAAGCTGCTCAGACCGGCCAGCAGGGTCTCGCGAGCCAGGCCGATGCCTTCGCACAGCGCCAGTGCCGCCAGGGCATTGGCGGCATTGTGCAGTCCCTCGAGCGGGAGCTGTGCCAGGTCGAATGACCGCTGGCCATCCAGGCACAACCAGGCCTGCCCCTCTTGCTGCTGCAGCCCGTATTCAACACGATCATTCAGCGCGAACCATTTGATGGCATGCCCCGGCCGCACCATGGCGCGCACCAGCGGGTCTTCGGCATTCAGTACCTGCACGCCGCGGCCGTTGAACACGGCGGTCTTGGCATGGGCGTAATCCAGCAGATCGTTGTAGCGATCGAGGTGATCCTCGGAGATGTTCAGTACCGTGGCCGCATCGGCGTGCAGGCTGGTGGTGGTCTCCAGCTGGAAGCTGGACAGTTCCAGCACCCAGACATCCGGCTGCTTGCCGCTGGCCTCGCGCTGCGCCAGGGCTTCCAGTACCGGCAGGCCGATATTGCCCGCCACTTCGGCATCCAGACCGGCATGGCGGCACAAATGTCCCACCAGCGTGGTCACCGTGCTCTTGCCGTTGGAGCCACTGATGGCAATCACGCGCGCGTCACTGCCGGCGATGGCACGGGCAAACAGCTCGATATCGCCGACCACCTCGCCACCCCGGGCGCGATAGGCGGCAATGGCCGGGGTGGACAATGCCACGCCCGGGCTGACAACCAGCAGTTCGACGCCGTCGAAGGTCTGTGCGTCAAAGGCGCCGGCACGCACCGTCACCTGAGGCAGTTCGCGGTGCAGCACGTCCAGGTTGGGCGGCGTGGCACGGCTGTCGGCCACCGACACGATCGCGCCGTGCGCGGCAAGCCAGCGCACGGTGGCCAGCCCGGAATCTCCGAGCCCCACGACCATGATGTGACGGTTGGCAATATTCATTTTCATTCTCAGCGCAGCTTGATGGTCGACAGGCCGATCAGCACCAGCATCATGGTGATGATCCAGAAACGCACGACCACCTGCGTCTCTTTCCAGCCCTTCAGTTCATAGTGGTGATGCAGCGGTGCCATGCGGAACACCCGCTTGCCGGTGAGCTTGAACGATGTCACCTGGATCATCACCGACAAGGCTTCCATCACGAACAGACCACCCATGATGAAAAACACGATTTCCTGCCGCACGATGACGGCCACGGTGCCCAGCGAAGCCCCCAGTGCCAGCGCCCCGACGTCGCCCATGAACACCTGGGCCGGATAGGCGTTGAACCACAGAAAGCCCAGGCAGGCGCCGCAAATCGCCGCGCAGAATACGGCCACTTCGTGGGCCCCCGGAATAAAGGGCAGGCCGAGGTATTTGGAAAACACCGCGTGGCCGGCAATGTAGGCGAAAATCGCCAGCGCTGCCGCCACCAGCACCGTCGGCAGGGCCGCCAGACCATCCAGGCCGTCGGTCAGGTTGACGGCATTGGAGGCGCCGACAATCACCAGATAGGTCAGCACGCAGAAACCGATGGCGCCGAACGGATAGATAACGTTCTTCAGGAACGGCACGATGAACTCGGTCGATGCCGGCAGGCTGGCGGTGCTCACCAGCAACACCCCGGCGCTGATGGCGATCAGCGACTGCCAGAACATCTTGGCGCGGGCCGAGATTCCCTTCGGGTCGCGGTAGACGACCTTGCGCCAGTCATCGTAAAACCCGATGGCACCGGTGCTCAGCATCACGGCCAGCAGAATCCAGACATATTTGTTGCGCAGGTCGGCCCACAGCAGGACGGTCAGGGTGATCGACAGCAAGATCAGCGTCCCGCCCATGGTCGGCGTCCCGGCCTTGATCAGGTGGGTTTGCGGACCATCGGAACGTACCGCCTGGCCAGCCTTCAGCTCGGTGAGCTTGCGGATCAGCATCGGCCCCAGGCACAAGGAGATCCCCAGCGACGTCAGCGATGCCAGCACGGCACGCAAGGTCACGTAGTTGAAGACACTGAATGCGCGAATATGATGCGCAAGCAAATCAGCTAACCAGAGCAACACTTCATTTCCCCTTCTGGCCGACCAGGTGGTCGACGACACGATCCATGTTCATGAAGTGCGAACCTTTGACCAGCACAGTCGCCTGCGGCGGCAAGGCGCCGTCCAGCCAGGCCAGCAAGGGTTCGATCGCTTCAAAATGCTTTGCCGGCGCGCCATAGGCCTCGCTGGCATGGCGGCTGAGTTCCCCCAGCGTCACCATCATTTCGACGCCAAGCTGACGGGCAGCCTGACCAATTTCGGCATGCAACTGCGGCGCCGTCTCGCCCAGTTCGCCCATGTCGCCCATCACGAACCAGCGCGGTGCACGCAGTCGCGACAAGACTTCCAGCCCGGCATGCATCGAATCCGGGTTGGCGTTATAGGTGTCGTCCAGCACACTGGCCCCATTGCGGGCGGTCTTCTTTTGCAGACGCCCCTTGGCGCCTTCGAAGGCCATCAGGCCGCGCGTGATGGCAGCAGGCGGTACATCCAGCGCCAGCGCCAGCGTGGCGGCGGCCAGGGCGTTGCGTACGTTGTGCTCGCCCGGTGCGGGGATGCGTACGGCCATCTCGCCCAGCGGGGTGTGCAGCGTCATGCTGCTGCCGTCACTGCCCAGGGTGTAATTCAGCGCCTGCACATCGCCCTGCTTGAGGCCAAAACGCAGCACGCGATGCGCACCGGCGGCTGCGGCAAACAGTTCGGCATTCGGGTCTTCGGCGTTGAACACGGCCACGCCATGTTCCGGCAGGCCCTCGAAGATTTCCGACTTGGCCCGGGCAATGCTCTCGACCGAGTCAAACTGGCCCAGGTGGGCACGCAGGGCATTGTTGATCAGCGCGACATCCGGACGAGCCAGCGCGGTGAGATAGCTCAGCTCCCCGGTATGGTTCATGCCCATTTCGATCACGGCATAGCGATGCGAGGCATTCATGCCCAGGAGCGTCAGCGGCAGGCCGATGTCGTTGTTCAGATTGCCGGCGGTCATCAGGACGGCATCGGCACCGGCGTGGGCACGCAGGATGGCGGCCAGCATTTCCTTGACCGTGGTCTTGCCGTTCGAGCCGGTCACCCCCACCAGCGGCAGGTCGAAGCGGGCACGCCAGCCGGCGGCCAGCTGACCAAGCGCCAGCCGTGTATCGGCCACGGCGATCAGGCTGCCTTCCTGCTCAAGCGCAAACCCTTCGTGAACCACGGCGGCCACCGCCCCCTGTTCCAGCGCTTTTGCCACGAAATCATGCGCATCGAAGCGCTCGCCCTTGAGGGCAACAAACAGATCGCCCGGCTGGATGGCCCGGCTGTCGGTCACCACACGCATGATCTCGGCATCCGCGCCGATCAGCTGGCCGCCCGCCAGGCGTGCGGCTTCAGAGAGCGTCAGCATCATGTGTCTTGCCCCATTCGGTCAGTGCATCTTCAGCGACGCGAAAATCGGAGAACGGCCGTTTGACGCCGTTGATATCCTGATATTCTTCGTGCCCCTTGCCGGCAATCAGGATGATGTCGCCAGCCCGTGCCTGCGCCACGGCCCAGTGAATGGCCGCTTCGCGATCCACTTCCACATGGCCCGGGTGCTTCATGCCGGCCAGCACCATATTGATGATGGACAGAGGATCTTCGGTACGCGGATTGTCGCTGGTCAGCACCGCGACGTCGGCAATCCGCTCGGCAATCCCACCCATGATCGGACGCTTGCCGTTGTCGCGGTCGCCGCCACAGCCAAACACGCAGAACAGCTTGCTGCCGGCCGGACGAATCTCGGCCAGCGTCGACAGCGCCTTGTCGAGCGCATCCGGGGTGTGGGCGTAATCCACGACCACCAGGGGTTCGTGCGCACCGCCGATGCGCTGCATGCGGCCACGAGCCGGCTGGATCTTGCCCAGCGCCTGGGCGGCAATGGTCAGATCGACGCCATTGGCGCACAGGGTAGCCAGGCAGGCCAGCAGGTTGGCGGCGTTAAAGCGCCCCAGCAGCCCGCTGCGGATGTCAACTTCGCCCCAGGGGGTGGTCACATGCATCTGCAGGCCATCGAGCGAATTCAGCAACTTGAGCGGGCGAACATCCCCCTGCTCCAGGCCATAGGTGATCACCCGCACTTGCTCGTGATCGAGACGGCCCACCATGGCGCGACCGAAATCGTCGTCGACATTGACCACGGCGTTTTGCAGCCCTTGCCAGTGGAACAGCTTTTCCTTGGCCGCACCGTAGGCTTCCATGGTGCCGTGATAATCCAGATGGTCGCGGGTCAGGTTGGTGAACAGCGCGGTATGGAAAGCCACGCCATTGGCCCGTGCCTGATCCAGACCATGCGAGGACACTTCCATGGTCACCACATGCGCCCCCTGGCGGCGATACTCGGTCAGCTTGTGCTGGATGGTCACCGGATCCGGGGTGGTATGGGTGGTTTCAGTCAGCTCGCCATAAATACCGTTACCAACCGTACCGATCAGTGCCGCTTTCTGGCCCAGCAGCGAGAAGGCCTGCGCCAGCCAGTGCGACAGCGAGGTCTTGCCATTGGTCCCGGTAATGCCGATCACGCGCATCGCGCGGCTCGGGTCATGGCTGACGTGGCTGGCAATGATGCCGGCGCGCAGGCGCAGTTCAGGCACGGCCAGGTTCGGCACCTGCCAGGCAGGGTTCCAGACGAAGCCATCCGCGGGATCCCACAGGACGGCCACCGCCCCATTGGCAATGGCCATGGGGATGAAGTGGCGTCCGTCGGCAAACGCACCGCCGAAGGCGAGGAATACATCGCCCGGCATGACGCGCCGACTGTCGGACTCGACACGCTTGATGTCGACGCCCAACTGGTTGAGATCTGCCGGATTCCAGTCCGGCAACGGTGACAAGCGACTGAACATTTGTCTGGTTTCTTTAAAAATCCGCCGGTATCGGCGTGGTTGCCGGCAACAGGGTGTTGTTGTACGGCTGATCCGGCTGCACATTCAGGATGCGCAGGGCGCCACCGGCCACATTGGCAAACACCGGTGCCGCCACGGCGCCACCGTAGTACTTGCCGGCCGAAGGCTCATCAATCATCACGGCCACGATCATTTTCGGGTCCTTGCCCGGGGCAAAGCCGATAAACAGGGCACGGTGCTTGTCGGCGACATAAGTGTTGCCGACCAGTTTGCGTGCGGTACCGCTCTTGCCGCCGATGCTGTAGCCCAGGATGCGGCCACCGACGGCACCACCGCCGGGTTCGCTGTTGGCGATCAGGACATCGCGCATCTCGTCGGCAGTTTTGGCCGCCAGAACCTGCTTGCCCGGCAGCGGTGTACCGGTCTTGTACAGCGAAACCGGCATCATCATGCCGTGGTTGGTAAAGATGCTGTAGGCACGGGCCATTTGCAGCAGGCTGACCGACACGCCGTAGCCGAAGGACATGGTGGCCTGCTCGATCGGGCGCCAGGTTTTCCAGTCACGCAGACGGCCGGCGGCCTCCCCGGGGAAGCCCGTGTCCGGCGAGCGGCCGAAACCGAGCGAATCGTAGTAGCTCCAGAAATCCTGCGGCTTGACCATCAGCGCCAGCTTGCTGGCGCCGACGTTACTGGACTTCTTGATGATGCCTTCGATATCCAGACGGTCGGAGTCGGTCACGTCGTGAATCCGTGCCGGGCCGATCATGTAGGGATGGGTGTCGAGCACGGTCTTGACGCTGGCCTTGCCCTCCTCCAGCGCCACGGAGATCGACAGCGGCTTCATGGTCGAACCGGGCTCGAAGGTATCGATCACCGCCCGGTTGCGCATCATCTCGGTGGTGACGCCCTGGCGGTTGTTGGGGTTGTAGGTCGGGAAGTTGGCCAGCGCGAGCAATTCGCCGCTGTGGGCATCCAGCACCACCACCGAGCCGGCCTTGGCCTTGTTGGCCTCGACGGCGGCCTTGATTTCGCGCGAAGCCAGATACTGGATGCGCTGGTCGACGGCCAGCATCAGGGTCTGGCCATCACGCGGCGGTTCGATCGGGCCGACATCCTCGATGATGTGACCACGCTGATCCTTGATCACGACCCGGCGGCCGTTGCTGCCGGCCAGCATCTTCTCGCGTGCCAGTTCGACGCCTTCCTGACCCTTGCCGTCCACACCGGTAAAGCCAATGATGTGGGCAAAAATGTCACCGGCCGGGTAGAAGCGGCGGAACTCCTGCTGCTTGGCAATGCCGGGAATACCCAGCGCCATCACCTGTGCAGCCAGCTCCGGGCTGATCTGACGCTTGAGATAGACGAACTCGCGCTTGTGGTCGGACAGCTTGCTGTCCACCTCTTCCGGCGACATTTCCAGCAGGCGGGCCAGCTCACGCAGCTTGGCCGGCGGCACCGGATCCATGTCGGAAGGGCTGGCCCAGATGGTCTGCACCGGGGTACTGATGGCCAGCGGTTCGCCATTGCGGTCGGTGATCAGACCACGATTGGCTTCCAGCACCATCGAACGGCGGAAGCGCGCATCCCCCTGATTCACCAGGAAGGATTGCTGTGCCACCTGCAGGTAAATGGCACGCCCGATCAGGCCGGCAAACAGCAGGCCGATGGCCGCAAGCATAAAACGGACACGCCCTGTCGACATGCGCAGGGCGGGAGGTGGCGGCACGAAGCGCTTGGCGGGCTGGTAGACCTTCATCAGGTGGCTCCCGCCGTAATGACCTGAACCTGACGCGGATCAGGTGTATGCATGCCAAGTCTGGCTTCTGCCGCTTTCTCGATCACGGCATGCGCGCCCCAGGTGCCTTGCTCCAGCATCAGCTGGCCATATTCGACATCCAGTTGCTGCTGGGATTTCTGTTCTTTCTGCAGATCACTGTAAAGCGTGCGCGAGACGTGCTGCGAGGTCACCACTGACCAGGCACACAGAACAACCAGGGCGAGCAGGATGGCGTTGAGCTTGTTCATGCCCCCTCCCCTTGCCATGTCCCGGCAGTACGCTCGGCCACGCGCATGATGGCGCTGCGTGAGCGCGGGTTGGCGGCGACTTCCTCATCGCCGGCGCGCACGGCCTTGCCGATCAGCTTCATCGGTGCTTCGGCCAGATCGCTGGCACGAACCGGCACCCAGGAGGGCAGCTTGTCGGCCGTGCTGGCATCGCGCAGGAACAACTTGACGATGCGGTCTTCCAGCGAATGGAAGCTGATGATGGCCAGACGACCGCCGAGGGCCAGTCTGGAGACCGCCTGCGGCAGAATGTTGTTCAGCTCGTCCAGCTCGTGGTTGATGTGAATTCTTATCGCCTGGAAAGTCCGCGTTGCAGGGTCTTGCCCCGGCTCACGAGTACGGACGTTTTTCCCAACGAGCACAGCGAGCTCACGCGTAGTCGTGATGGGCTCGATGTCCCGTTGCGCAACAATGGCTGCTGCGATCTTGCGAGCAAACCGCTCTTCACCATAAGTCTTGATAACCTCCCTGATTTCCGCCTCGTCAGCCGTGGCCAGCCATTCGGCAGCGGTCATGCCGCGCGTGGTATCCATACGCATGTCGAGCGGCGCATCGAAGCGGAAACTGAAACCGCGTCGCGCATCGTCGATCTGCGGTGAAGACACCCCCAGATCGAGCAGGATGCCGTCGACCCGGGCAATACCCAGTTGATCGAGAGAACGTGCAAGGGACTCGAAACCGTCATGCACCAGTGTGAAGCGCGGGTCCTGCTCGGACAGGGCACGGCCGACGGCCACGGCTTCGGGGTCTTTGTCGAAGGCAATCAGGCGCCCCTGGGGGCCCAATTGCGACAGGATCAGCCGACTATGCCCACCACGCCCGAACGTGCCATCGACGTACACACCGTTCGGGCGAACGGCGAGTGCGGCAACAGCTTCGTTCAAGAGCACCGTCAGGTGCACGAAGGGGGCGGTGGTCACAGCGTGAAATCTCCAAGGTGTTCCGCCAGGTCATCCTGGCTGATTTCCAGTGCAGCATTGGTCTGGTCGTCCCACTCGCGGGCATTCCACAGTTCGAAGCGGTTCCCCATGCCCACCAGGGCCACTTCCTTGTCCAGACCGGTGAGTTCACGCAAACGCGACGGCAGCAGGATGCGGCCGGCGCTATCCATTTCCAGGGTTTCGGCATGCCCCAGCACCAGGCGCTGATAGCGCTTGAGGGTGGGATTACCGGTGGGCAGGGCCAGCAGGCGGGCTTCAACCGGGCGCCAGTTCGGCTCCGGATACATCAGCAGGTGGTCGGAAGATTCGAGCGTCACGACCAGCTTGTGGCCGAAAGCGGACAACAGCGTCTCCCGGTGTCGGGCCGGAATGGCCAGACGACCTTTGCTATCGAGAGAGACTACGCTGACACCGCCAATCATTTTATTTGCTCACGCTTCCCTTAGAGTGCTTCCATTCTCCACTTTAACCCACTTTGCCCCACTTTTCGCCACTATAAGAAAGAAGTTCCCCACGGTCAATATCGTTAACGGCTAATTCGCCTTATGAGACAAAGACTTAGCTGGAGGGTATGAAGTGATAAACCGAGACAAATCAGTACCTTAAATAATGCACTGAATGTGGGGTGTGAAATGAGAAAAAACCACAATCTGTAGTATTAATCCGAAAAAAATCAGACGGCCGGTCAAGACCGGCCGTCTTAAATCAAAGAATTAACAATCAGGCAGTCAATTTATTCTTGAGTATTTCAAGTACCTGAGCCGGGTTGGCCTTGCCCTTCGAAGCCTTCATGACCTGACCCGCCAGCGCATTGAGTGCCTTTTCCTTGCCGGCACGGAATTCTTCGACTGCCTTGGGGTTGGCGGCAATGGCTTCTTCCACCATTTTCTCGATAGCACCGACGTCGGAGACCTGCTTCAGGCCATCACGCTCGATAATGGCATCTGCCGACAGATCACTGTCCCACATGGCATCGAACACCTGCTTGGCCAGCTTGCTGGACAAGGTATTGTCGGCAATGCGCGCCACCAGGCCAGCCAGACGCTCGGCCGAGATCGGACTACTGCTGATGTCGCGGCCATCCCGGTTCAGCCGGGCTGCGATTTCGCCATTGATCCAGTTGGCCACCAGCTTGCCCTGGCCACCGACCTTGACAGCCGCCTCAAAGTATTGCGCCTGAGCCAGGCTGCTGGTCAGCAGGGCGGCATCGTAGGCCGAGAGGCCGTATTCGCTGGCAAAGCGCGCCTTCATCTGCCCCGGCAGTTCCGGCATCTCGCCGCGCACACGGGCAATCCATGCCTCGCTGATCCACACCGGCAGCAAATCCGGATCGGGGAAATAGCGATAGTCGTGGGCATCTTCCTTGCTGCGCATCATGCGCGTCTCGCCGCTCTCCGGATCGAACAGCACGGTGGCCTGCTGGATCTTGCCGCCGTCTTCCAGCGTATCGATCTGCCACTGGATCTCGTAGCGAGCCGCCTGCTCGAGGAAGCGGAAGGAGTTGAGGTTCTTGATCTCGCGCCGGGTGCCGAATTCCTTTTGCCCCTCGGGCCGCACGGAAACGTTGACGTCCATGCGGAAGCTGCCTTCCTGCATGTTGCCATCGCAGATACCCAGCCAGGTCACCAGCGTGTACAGCGACTTGGCATAGGCGACGGCCTCTTCCACGGAACGCATGTCCGGTTCGGAGACGATCTCCAGCAGCGGCGTACCGGCACGGTTCAGGTCGATGCCGGACAGGCCATGGAAATCTTCGTGCAGGCTCTTGCCGGCATCTTCTTCCATGTGCGCGCGGGTCAGGCGGATGATCTTTTCTTCTTCACCCAGCTGAATGGTAATTTGCCCGCCCTCGACCACCGGCAGATCCATCTGGCTGATCTGATATCCCTTGGGAAGGTCCGGATAGAAGTAATTCTTGCGGGCGAAGACGTTTTTCTGATTGATCTTCGAGCCCAGCGCCAGGCCGAGACGGATGGCCTTGTCGACGGCCGCCTCGTTCAGTACCGGCAGCACACCGGGATAGGCGAGGTCGACATTGCAGGCCTGGGTGTTCGGCGCCGCACCGAAAGCGGTCGAGGCGCCGGAGAAAATTTTGGACACGGTGGACAGTTGCACATGCACTTCCAGACCGATCACGACTTCCCATTTCATAGTCTGTTCTTCCCTTTACAGCGCCGGTGCGCGGGTGTGCCAATCGGTGGCCAGCTGGAACTGGTGAGCCACATTCAACAGGCGCGCCTCGTCGAAATAGTTGCCGATCAGCTGCAGACCGATCGGACGGCCATTGCCGGCGAAACCGGCCGGCACGCTCATGCCGGGCAGGCCGGCCAGGTTGACCGACAGGGTATAGATGTCCGACAGGTACATCTCGACCGGGTCGTTGTTCATCGAGCCCAGGTCGAAGGCTGCCGTCGGCGCCACCGGTCCGAGAATGACGTCACAGTCGCGGAAGGCCGCGGCAAAGTCATTGGCAATCAGACGACGGATCTTCTGCGCCTTGAGGTAATAGGCGTCGTAGTAGCCATGCGACAACACATAGGTGCCGACCATGATGCGGCGCTTGACCTCGGCGCCAAAGCCTTCGGCACGGGTCTTTTCGTACATGTCGACCAGATCGCTGTACTCTGCCGCACGGTGGCCATAGCGCACGCCGTCATATCGGCTCAGGTTGGACGACGCCTCTGCCGGCGCAATCACGTAATAGGACGGGATCGACAGGGCAGTGTTCGGCAGGCTGACGTCGACAACGGTCGCCCCCTGCTTCTTCAGCTCGGCCACAGCCGCGTCGACCACGCGCGCCACATCCGCAGACAGACCTTCGGCGAAATACTCGCGCGGCAGACCGACCCGGAGTCCGGCCAGCGGTCTGGCCAGATCACGGGCATAGTCTTCGGCAGCACGCTCGACGCTGGTCGAGTCCCGCTTGTCGAAACCGGCCATCACATTGAGCATCAGGGCACAGTCTTCGGCCGTCTGTGCCATCATGCCGCCCTGATCAAGCGAGGAAGCAAAGGCCACCATGCCATAGCGGCTGACCACGCCGTAGGTCGGCTTGAGACCGGTCACACCGCAATGCGATGCCGGCTGGCGAATCGAGCCACCGGTATCGGTTGCCGTGGCCACCGGTACCATGCGCGCGGCGACGGCAACGGCCGAACCACCGGAGGAGCCCCCCGGAATGGCGGCGGTGTCCCAGGGGTTTTTCACGGCGCCATACCAGGAGTTCTCGTTGGAGGACCCCATGGCGAATTCATCCATATTGGTGCGGCCCAGCGTTACCAGGCCGGCCTTTTTGCACTGTTCGACCACATGGGCATCGTAAGGCGAGACAAAATTGTCCAGCATGCGCGAGCCGCAGGAGGTCTTCCAGCCCTGCTGGCAGAACAGGTCCTTGTGCGCCATCGGCACACCGGTCAGCAGGCCGGCCTGGCCGGCGGCGCGACGGGCGTCGGCCGCGCGGGCTTCTGCCAGGGTCTTGTCGTGATCGACGGTGATGAAGGCATTCAGCGCCGGGTTCAGCGCATCGATGCGCGCCAGGTAGGCGCGCGCCAGCTCTTCGCTGGAAACGGCGCCGCTCGCCAGTTGCTGCGACAGGGTCTTGAGCGTGGCAGTGATCATTGTTGTCATTCCATTAGCCGTTGGCGCAGGGCGGCACTGGCTGCCACTACGCCCGAATTCGGGTACAGAGAGGGTTTATTCGATGACCTTGGGTACCAGGAACAGCCCGGCTTCGGCCTGCGGGGCCAGGGCCATGAAGGCGGCACGCTGATCGGCTTCGGTCACGGCGTCGGCACGCAGGCGCAGAGCGACATCCTGCGGGTGCGACATCGGCTCGACGTCATCGGTGTTGATCGCCTGCATCTGCTCGATCAGGCCGAAAATGTCATTCAATTGCTGGCCGACGGCCTCGATTTCCTGTTCGGTGACCGCGATGCGAGCCAATTTGGCGATACGCGCGACATCTTGCTGCGTCAGTGACATGGCGTCCTCTTTAAAACCTTTAATCTTTCAAGAGTAATAGGGTATCATAGCCCGTTTGATTCTCCCAAGATTGATGCATCACTGCGGCGCATGCCGATTGATGGGTGGCACTGTCCGGCCCACGATTCAGCAGCCGGGGTGGATTCAAGTGTAAACTCATGGACTTTCGGGCCTCGGGCCCGGCACCCGTCAACGGACAACTGAACCAGGATCGACCCAATGTTTCGTTCGCTAACCGGCTATTTTTCGAATGACCTCGCCATTGACCTTGGCACCGCTAACACTCTGATCTACATGCGCGGCAAGGGCATTGTGCTTGATGAACCCTCGGTCGTCGCGATCCACAACGATGCGCCGACCAACAAAAAATCCATCCTGGCCGTCGGCCTGGAAGCCAAGAAGATGCTCGGTCGTACCCCGGGCTCGATTCAGGCTATCCGTCCGATGAAGGACGGCGTGATCGCCGACTTCACCGTGACCGAACAGATGCTCAAGCAGTTCATCAAGAAGGTCACCCCGAGCCGCTTCTTCTCGGCCAGCCCGCGCATCGTGATCTGCGTTCCCTGCGGTTCGACCCAGGTTGAGCGTCGTGCGATCAAGGATTCGGCCCTGGCGGCCGGCGCCCGTCGCGTCGAACTGATCGAAGAACCGATGGCAGCCGCCATTGGCGCCGGCCTGCCGGTTGAAGAACCGACCGGCTCGATGGTCGTGGATATCGGCGGCGGCACGACCGAAGTCGGCGTGATCTCCCTCGGTGGCGTGGTGTACTCGAACTCGGTGCGTGTCGGTGGCGACAAGTTTGACGAAGCCATCATCAACTACATCCGCCGCAACTACGGCATGCTGATCGGCGAAACCACCGCTGAAGAAATCAAGAAGACCATCGGCTCCGCCTTCCCGGGCGCCGAAGTGCGTGAAATGGAAGTCAAGGGCCGCAATCTGGCCGAAGGGATTCCGCGTTCCTTCACCGTTTCTTCCAACGAAATTCTGGAAGCCCTGACCGAGCCGCTGAACCAGATCGTTTCCGCCGTGAAGATCGCTCTGGAACAGACCCCGCCGGAACTGGGTGCCGACATTGCCGAAAAGGGCATGGTGCTGACCGGTGGCGGCGCGCTGCTGAAGGATATCGACCGCCTGCTGGCGGAAGAAACCGGTCTGCCGGTATTTGTCGGTGAAGAGCCGCTGACCTGCGTGGTACGCGGTTCCGGCAAGGCACTGGAAAAGATGGACAAGATCGGCACCATCTTCACCAACGTACCATAATCACATTGCCAAAGGCCCCGTAGCGCCCTCGGGCGCCGCGGGGTTGCAACCAGTCATGCCCCACCGGGGGAACGCAGGGTCTGATGGATTTTGCCAATAATCCCAGTTTCATTCGCCAGGGACTTTCGCCCGGCTCGCGGCTTGCCATCTGCGTCGCGATGTCGGTTGCCCTGCTGATCGGCGACAGCCAGTACGGGCTGATGGAATACACCCGTCAAGGCATGTCGGTGCTGTTCTATCCGCTGCAACGCGCAATCAACTTCCCCTTGGTTGCCGCACGGCGCATCGACGACTTTCTCACGACACAAAGCACCCTGCAGGCGGAAAACGAAGTGTTGCGCCGGCAGCAGATCGTGCTGCTGTCGCGCGTACAGCGTCTGGAAGCGGCAGAGCACGACTTCGAAGCCCTGCGCGCACTCAACCAGCTCAAGAGCGAACGACCGGACGGCGCCAGCCTGGCGGAAATCCTCTACACCGGCCGCGACCCCTTCTCCTACAAGATCATCATCGACAAGGGCCAGGATTCGAAGCTGCACGCCGGTCAGCCGGTGGTCGATGATCGCGGCCTGATCGGCCAGATCACCCGCGTCCAGCCCCTGACGGCCGAAGTCACGCTGATCACCGACAAGACCCTGATGATCCCGGTCACCATCCAGCGTACCGGTCTGCGTGCCATCCTCTATGGCTACGGCGGCGGTGTCGAAGCCCGCTATCTGCCGATTCATGCCGACGTGCGCCCGGGCGACCTGATGGTCACCTCCGGTATCGACGGCCTCTACCCGGAAGGGATTCCGGTGGCGTTCGTCACCCGCGTCGAGCGCAACCCGGACAGTGCATTCATTCATGTGACCACCATGCCGACTGCCGGCGTCCAGAAGGGACGCTACGTGCTGATCCTGCAGGAAAAGGCCAATATCCCTGCCCGACCGGCCGACCCGGCCACGCCTGCGCCCAAGAAGGGCAAAGCACAACCCGACGATTCCACGGAGTAAGCCATGTCGTTTGACCGACCGAAAGAACTGTTGAAGCCGGTCCGGCGGCGCTTCATCTACCTGAGCTTTGTCATTGCCATCCTGATCGACCTGCTGCCGCTGCCGGTCAGCACGGCGCTCTGGCTGCCCGACTTCATCGCCCTGCTGATCCTCTACTGGGTCATCAACCAGCCGCGCCGCGTCAGCGTCGGCACGGCGTTTACCCTGGGCATCATTGCCGACGTCGCCTCGACCGGCATGTTCGGCCAGCACGCCCTGGCGTATTCGATCACCAGCTATATGGCACTGCTGCGCCAGCGCCAGCTGATCATGTTCAACCTCGGCCAGCAGACGCTGGCGGTGCTGGCGCTGATGCTGACCAACCAGCTCATCATGGTGGCCACCCGCATGGCCACCGGCTCGGCTTTTATCGGCTGGTCGTATTTCATCCCGCCACTGACCGGCGCCATCCTCTGGCCGCTGCTGACCAAGCTGCTGCTGTTGCCCTACCGATCGCATAAAGTCTGACCATGCCACGCGAGAAACTCACCAGCCTGAAAAACCTGCGTTCGGAAGAGAATCAGTTCCAGCTGCGCCTGGTGGTGGCGTACGTCTTCATGTTGCTGATGTTTTTCCTGCTGATCGGCCGCTTTGTCTGGCTGCAGGTCGTGCAGTACCAGCACTTCACCACCCTGGCCCAGAACAACCGCATCTCGCTGGTGCCCATCCTGCCCAACCGCGGACTGATTCTGGATCGCAACGGGGTGGTCCTGGCGCAGAACTATTCGTCTTACACGCTGGAACTGACCCCCAGCAAGATCGACGACATGGAAGCCACCATCGCTCAGCTCAAGCAGCTGGTCGATATCACGCCGCGTGATATGAAGCGCTTCCGCAAATTCCAGGAAGATGCCAAGGATTTCGAGACCCTGCCGCTCAAGGTCAAGCTGACCGATGAGGAAGCCGCTCGCCTGGCCGCCAATATGTGGCGTTTCCAGGGGGTCGAGGTCAAGGCGCGCCTGTTCCGCGACTATCCGTTCAAGGAACTGACCAGCCATGCGCTGGGCTATATCGGCCGTATCAACCTGAAAGAAAAGCAACAGCTCGAAGACGAAGACAAGACCACCAATTACCGTGGCACCACGTATATTGGCAAAACCGGCCTGGAAGCGGTGTATGAAGATCAGCTGCATGGCCAGGTCGGCTTCGAGGAGGTTGAGACCGACTCCGGTGGCCGAGCCATCCGCTCGCTCAAGCGCACCCCGCCCGTCAACGGCAACACCCTCAAACTGGCACTGGATATCCGTCTGCAGGAAATTGCCGACAAGCTGTTTGGTGACCGCCGTGGCGCCCTGGTCGCCATCGATCCCAATGACGGCGGCGTGCTGGCCTTCCTCTCCAAGCCGGGTTTCGATCCGGCCCTGTTCATCGACGGTATCGACAGCCAGACCTGGGCCGCACTGAACGGCGACTGGCACAAACCGCTGGTCAATCGCGCCATGCGCGGTATCTACCCTCCCGGCTCGACTTTCAAGCCGTTCATGGCCATGGCGGCACTGATGTCCGGCATCATCAAGATGGATGACATCCGCGGCGCACCGGGGGTGTTTGTGCTGCCGGGCAGCTCGCACCAGTTCCGCGATGCCGACAAGAACGGCCATGGCATGGTGACCCTGCAAAAGGCCATCACCGTGTCCAGTGACACCTTCTTTTACAAGCTGGCCTGGGACATGGGCATCGACCGGATTTCGCCGGTGATCGGCCAGTTCGGGCTGGGCAGCAAAACCGGCATCGACCTGGATGGCGAGCTGGCCGGCGTCCTGCCGTCGAAAGAATGGAAAGCCCGCCGCTTTGCCAGACTGGGGCCGGCAGCGCAGAAATGGCTGCCGGGCGACGTCGTCAGTATCGGTATCGGCCAGGGTTACAACTCCTATACCCCGCTGCAGATGGCCAATGCCACCGCCACCATGGCCAATGACGGCAAGCTGTTCCGCCCGCATCTGGTCGAATCGATTGTCGATGTGCGCACCGGCCGCGAGACGCATGTCAATACTTCGCCGCTGCGACAGCTGCCCTTCCCGCAGGCCTACTTCGATTACATCAAGGCCGGTATGGAAGGCGTGCTCAAGCCGGGCGGCACGGCAGGCTCCATTGGTGCCGGCCTGACCTATACCATGGCCGGCAAGACCGGTACGGCACAGGTGGTGGCGATCAAGCAGGGCGCCAAGTACAACGCCTCTGCCATTGCGGAGCAAAACCGCGACCACTCCTGGTTTATTGCCTTCGCACCGGTGGATCATCCGAAAATCGCCGTGGCGGTGATCGTCGAAAACGGCGGCTGGGGTGCCGGCGCCGCGGCACCGATTGCCCGCGCCATTTTCGACTTCTATCTCACCGGCAAAGTCCCCCCGGCCATTGCCGAAGAACTGAAAACCGCGACCCTGCCGATCGTGCAGGCGCCCCCACCCGCCAAGAAGGTTGCCAGCGATGAAGTCGCAAATCCTTAAGCGCCTGTGGGCCAAACTGATCGAGCCGCTCGATGGCTGGCTGATGCTGTTTCTCGGCCTCATTTTCATGCTGAGCCTGCTGGTGCTCTACTCTGCCTCGAACCAGAGTTTCGACAAGATCGACAACAAGCTGGCCTACACCGTGCTGTCGCTGTGCATCATGTGGATCATCGCGCGTACGCGACCGCAGGTGATCATGCATTTCGGACCGCCCCTGTATCTCGTCGGCCTGCTGCTGCTGATCGCCGTCCATTTCAAGGGCATTACCGTCAATGGTTCCACCCGCTGGCTGTCACTGGGCTTCACCCGCATCCAGCCATCGGAAATCATGAAGATCGCCCTGCCGATGATGATCGCCTGGTACTTCCAGAAGCACGAGGCCAATCTGCGCTGGTGGCACTTTATCGGTGCGGTGCTACTGATGCTGCTGCCGGTCGGCCTGATTCTCAAGCAGCCTGACCTGGGGACCGCCACCCTGATCATGGCCGCCGGCTTCTTCGTGCTGTTTTTCGCCGGCCTGTCCTGGCGCGTGATCGTCGGCGGACTGATCGCCTTCTCGGCCAGCCTGCCGGTCATCTGGCACGTCATGCACGACTACCAGCGAAAGCGCATTCTGACCCTGATCGACCCGATGAGCGACCCGCTCGGCGCCGGCTACCACATCATCCAGTCCATGATCGCCATCGGTTCCGGCGGTCCGATCGGCAAGGGCTGGCTCAACGGCACCCAGACGCACCTCGACTACATTCCGGAGCGAACGACCGACTTCATCTTTGCCGTATTCTCGGAAGAGTTCGGCATGATCGGCAACCTGATCCTGGTCGGCCTTTACCTGCTGATCATCAGCCGCGGCCTGATGATCACCGCGCGGGCTCAGACGCTGTATGGCCGCCTGATGGCCGGCTCGATCACCCTGTCGTTCTTCTTCTACGCCTTCGTCAATATGGGCATGGTCTCGGGTATTCTGCCGGTGGTCGGCGTGCCCCTGCCCTTTGTCTCCTATGGCGGTACCGCCACCGTCACCCTGTTCATCGGCACCGGCATGCTGATGAGCATCGGCAAACTGCGCAAATGAACACGGGGGCCTCGGCCCCCGTTCTTCTTGGTATCGATACCACACCCGGCAGGCCGTGCCATGCCATTTTTCATCCGCATGCCGCAGCGATGCTATTATCATGACTAATGGTCATTCAATCTGCCGGGGGCACCATGCATCTGGATGTCGAACTGATTCTGCTGGCGATGTCGCCGCTGTTTCTGCTGTTTGTCGCCGGCGAATTTGTTTACTGGCGCCGGCATGGCCACAGCGAGTATTTCAGCCTGGCAGACTCACTGTGCAATGCCGTGCTGGCACTGCTGCATCAGGGGGCAGACAAGCTCGCCTGGCTGCTGACCCTGCCACTGTTCACCTGGCTGGCCGAAAAGCACCACCTGTTTGTCATCACCCCGGGCTGGCAAAGTACCCTGGCGCTGTTTGTGCTGCAGGACTTTCTCTACTACTGGTTCCACCGTGCCAGCCACCGTGTACGCTGGCTATGGGCCGCCCATAACGTCCATCACAGCTCGACGCGCATGAACTTCACCACGGCCTTCCGCCAAAGCCTGATGTATCCGGTGGCCGGCATGTGGCTGTTCTGGCTGCCCCTGGCCTGGATCGGCTTTCCGGCACAGTCGATCATTACGGTCGTGCTGCTGAATCTGGCCTATCAGTTTTTTGTCCACACCCGCCTGTGCCGGGATCTGGGACCGCTGGAGTTTGTGCTCAACACCCCGCAGGTGCATCGCTGCCATCACGCGCGCAATCCGCTCTACATCGACCGGAATTACGCCGGTGTGCTGGTGATCTGGGACCGGTTGTTCGGCACCTATGTGGCGGAGCGTGACGACGAGCCCTGTGACTATGGCACGGTCAAACCCGTCAACACCTATAACCCCTTGCGCGTTACCTTCTGCGAATGGCGCGACATGCTGCACGAAATCCGTCAGGTCAAGGGCTGGCGTGCCAAACTGGCCATGCTGCTGGCACCGCCGGAGCGGGCCGCGGCCATCGTGGCCGCCCAAATCAACGAATAGGAATTGGCTGATCGCATTTTCCAGATTGGCTGACTGACCGGTGTACTGAGAAACCATAAATTTGGCTCCGTTTTCACCCACGACAAGAGCGCTGACGCGCTCTTGTCCTTTCAGGAGCCAATATGCGCAAATCAAGTCCCCTCCTCCTGGCCGGCAGCCTGCTGGCCTGCAGCAGCTGGGCGCAGGCAGATCCTTTTGTCGGCCCTTCCATCAGCCTTGGCGCCTCCCTGGCCGGGATTCAACATCAGGTCAGCAACGAGGAGATTTACAAGCTGTTCATCACCATCAGTAATGGCAACCCCAACATGAGTTCGGGCAATGATTTCCGTGCCAGCCTGCTGCCGGTCATCGACATGAACTGGCAATGGCAGATGGCGCCGAAATGGGTGGCCGGTATCGGCGTGGAGTATGAGGCTGGCAAGCGCACCAGTGGAGAAAGCATTGTCAGCTACATTCCACTGACCGGTTCGCAAACCCTCACGCTCACGCTGAAAAATCACACCGCAGTCTATGGCACCATCGGACGAAAGTGGGGAGAGAACTGGCTGGTATCCGGCAAACTCGCTTACCACGAGGCCAACGCTGAGTCGGCATATCGGTTCCGCACCACCCCGACCTGGATGGATAATATACAAAGCAAGAAAGTGAAGGGCTACGGGATCGGACTGGGGCTGACCCGCAACTGGAAAGATGGCCTGGAACTCCAGTTTGAGGGGGAATATGTCCAGTTCGCCAACATCAATCACTCGATTACGAACACAATAAGCGACTTTAGCACCAAGCCCTCAATGACCCGGTTTAATGCAAAAGTCGGCTATCGTTTCTGATCATCACGCAGGCCATGGCGCGCCATGGCCTGTACTTTCAGACCCGTTGTTCGATCCAGTGCCAGGCTTCGCCCATATTGCCGCAGCGCGTTTCAGCGCCGGAGAAATCGTGATGCTGCGACAGAGCCGTCGGAACGGCGATGCAGCGTATCCCCGCCGCGTGTGCTGCCCGGGCCCCGGATTCGGTATCTTCGATCGCGATACACTCTTCGGCCTTCAATTCCAGTCTTTCCAGTGCCAGCAGATAGACATCCGGTTCAGGTTTGCTGAAGCGCACGTCATCGCGGCTGACCATGGTGGCAAAGCGCGAGAAGCAGGCATGCTCGCGCGCCGACGCCGCGACGCCATGCTGGTTGGCCCCGGTTACCACCGCCAGGTCGAGGCGATGACGCCGACAGGCATCGAGCATCTCCGGCACACCGGGCATCAGGGGGAAAGCCTGCTGCGCGAGATAATCGACCGTGCGCTGATCCTTGGCGGCAAACAGCGTCTCGGCAGCGACATCCAGCTCGAAGCGCGTCACCATGTCCCGGGCATTATCGTCCGACGGCACCCCGGCATAACGTTGCTGATAGACCGGCAAGGGCAGATCGACACCATGCAGGCGCAGGACGTCATACCACAGTCGATAGTGAATCATTTCCGAATCAACCAACGTCCCGTCGTGGTCGAACAGTACCGCTTTGATGGTCATGGCACCCCCTGGCAGATTTTGAAATAAAACTACATTTCAAGTGTGCGCCGCACCATGACAATGGTCAAATCGTTGATAAAAAGACAAACAGCCCGTGTGCCGAGTAGCAAACGGGCTGTTGCAAAAAAGTAGTTTGACTACAGATCAGGAACCGGCCATGAAGCTGCGGATGCCCGAGCCGATGAACTGCACACCGACACAAATCAGCAGGAAGCCCAGCAGCCGTGTCATGACCTCCGTGCCGTTGCGCCCCATCTTTTCGGACAGCAAGGCCGAGAAGCGCAAGACAAACCACATGCCCAGGCTGGTCAGAAAGATGGCGGTGAAGGTCATGCCGAAAGCCAGCGCCTTGGTCGCCAGCGAGTGCTCTTCGGCGATCTCCGTGGCGATGCCGATCACCACGGCAATGGTCCCGGGACCACTGATGCCGGGCATGGCCAGCGGAAAGAAAGCGTAATCTTCGCGATTATTGCTCGGCTTGGGGGCCTGCCCCGGATCCTGTGACAGGAACAGCATGCGATAGCCCAGCACCGCCACGACAAACCCGCCGGCAATACGCAGCGCCCCATAGGAGATGCCGAAGACCGACAGGATGACGTTACCGGCCAGCAGGCTGACTGCCATGATCGATCCTGCATAGACCGCTGCCATCTTGGCCTGATGGTTGCGGCGCAGGTCACTCATGCCGGCCGTCAGGGTGACAAACATCGGGATTTTCGACAGCGGGTTGGTAATCGTGATCAGGCTGATCAGGCCACCAAACAGGTACTGCAGGAAAAAGGTCTTGAACATGTTGTTAGCAACCGAAATGGTCGAGGCGGCTCATTCTAATGCCGCACGGGTCAAAAAGCCCCGGTGCGGCGGCTAAAGGTAGTTTCAGGTCGCAGATTAGCATAAGGGAGTGTGGCAATTTGCCGCTTTTGCTCTGAATCAGCCCATGTTAATTTGACGTAGTCATCATTCATCTGCGCGAGGTCATATGAAGAAGTTATTTGCTGCGGTCTTTTTGCTACTGGCCAGTCAATTGGCATCGGCCCATCCGGTCAAGGCAGGCGATCTGACCATCGACGGCGTATGGGCTCGCTCGACGGCCGCTCAGGCCGCCAATGGTGCGGCCTACCTCACCATCAGCAATCATGGCGCCAGCAGTGACAAACTGATCTCGGTCAGCACGGCCGTCGCCGATCAGGCCCAGCTGCACCATACCAGCATGGACAATGGCGTCATGCGCATGCGCGAGGTCGAAGGGGGTGTCGAGATTGCCGCCGGCAAAACCGTCAAATTTGCGCCGGGTGGCTTCCACATCATGCTGATGGGACTGAAAAAGCCGCTGAAGCAGGGTGAGCACTTTGCCATCACCCTGCATTTCGCCCGTGCCGGTGAGGTCAAGCTGAATGTGGCCGTCCGTGATATGGCCGCCGGGCATGAGATGCACGGTGACATGCACGACGGTATGAAGATGGATTGACCAACTGTTGCGTTGCATCCAGTCCACATGATGCAGCGCAACATCCAGCCCTGTCCTTTACCCTTTCGGCCCGGACGTGCACACTGGCGTCCGGAGCACGCATACCCAGCGCCGATTCCCGCAAACACGCCAGGTCGACACCAATAAGGAAAAGATGGAGGATGACCCGGGGAATCGGCGGCTCCATTCGCCCGTACCTGCCACCCTCTGTGCATGTCATGACACCCGGCCGCAAGATCATCCATATCGACTGTGACTGTTTCTACGCCTCGATCGAAATGCGGGACAACCCGTCCTGGCGAGGGATTCCGCTGGCGGTGGGTGGCCGGCCGGACAGTCGCGGGGTGATCGCCACCTGCAATTACGAAGCGCGCCGTTTTGGTGTCCATTCTGCCATGTCGTCGCGACGCGCCCTGATGCTGTGTCCGTCATTGCTGATCGTCCCGCCGGACATGGCCCGCTACAAAGAAGCCAGCCAGCGCATCATGTCGATTTATCGCGACTACACGACCCTGATCGAACCCCTGTCGCTGGATGAGGCCTACCTGGATGTCAGCGGCCAGCCCCATTGCCGCGGCAGCGCCACCCTGATGGCGGAAGCGATCCGTCAGCGCATTCGCGATGAAATCGGTATCACCGCCTCCGCCGGCATCGCCCCCAACAAATTCCTCGCCAAGGTCGCCAGCGACTGGCACAAGCCGGATGGTCAGAAGGTGATTCTGCCGGATGAGGTCGATGCTTTTGTGGCGGCCCTGCCGGTCAGCAAAGTCCCGGGCATCGGCAAGGTCACGGCGGAGCGGATGAAGCGCATGGGCATTGAAACCTGCGCCGATCTGCGAACTCGCCCGCGGGCAGATTTATTGCTGGCATTTGGCCGCTTCGGCGAACGGTTGTTCCAGCTGGCCAGGGGCGAAGATGAGCGGGAAGTGGCCGTGGACCGGGTGCGCAAGAGTATCAGCGTCGAAGAGACCTATGCCACCGACTTGCCGGATCTGGACGCCTGCCTGGCGACCCTGCCGGTCTTGCTGCAAAAACTGCAGGAGCGCATTGCACGTGCCGGCAATCCGAGCTGGCGCGGCATCAGCTGCAAACTGAAGTTTACCGACTTCAGCCAGACCACCGTGGAACAGGCAGACAGCCGGCTGGATGCCGCGCATTTCACTCAACTGCTGCAGATGGGCTATGCCCGCGGCCAGCAACCGGTGCGGCTGGTCGGCGTCGGGGTCAGGCTCGATACCGGGACCAGCGAACCGACGGCCAGACAATTGCCCTTGTTCGACTAAAGCCAAACCGGGCCATGCGGCCCGGCTTTCCTGTCATTTGTTTGCCGCCTGTTCCAGCAGGTAGGCCAGCGCCTTGTCGCGCGCCGCCCAGGTGGTGGTCACGGTCTGGCGCTTGGCCAGTTGTGCCAGATAGGTCTCCGCCCCGGGCAAATGCTGCAGCAGATCTTCACCCAGCATGTCGCTGGCCAGCTTCACACCGGGCAACACCGCCGCGGCCGACAGGTCGGCATAGCTGAAGGTATCGCCCGCCAGGAAGGGTGCGAAGACCGCAATGCGCGCCATCCCCGCCAGGGTCCGGATGATCTTGGCGCGCGCATCGCTGCGGGCCTGCTCATCCAGCGGCGCACCAAAGACCTTGTGACGCTGGAACGGTGCACAACCCTGGATCAGATCCAGGTCGATCAACTGCATCAGCTGCCGCGACAGCGCCCGGCTATTGGGGGTCGGAGGCAGCAGGCTGGCGGTGGGATAGGCATCTTCCAGCCACTCGATGATGGCGGTCGATTCCGACAGGTGGAACTGCCCGATCTCGACGTAGGGAATCTTGCCCAGCGGGCTGCACGCCAGGACCTCGGCATCCTGCGACGGGCGTTGCAGTATTTCCTCGAATTTCACGCCCTTTTCCAGCAAGGCGATCCGCACCTTGTTGTAGTACGGCGAAAGCGGCGCTCCATACAGTTTGATCATGCACTCCTCCTTGGAAAACGGTGCTTTGCTGAGTATGCCATTACTTTGTCATGGCCAGTTGCTTCTGTTGCAGCCTGGCCCTGATCTGGGCAACCGCCTGCTGGGCAGCGAGTTCACCGGCACGAATCGCCTGATTACGGGCATCAAAGGCGGCAGAGCCGATATTCTGTACCTGCGGCCGGATCACAACATCGGCCTGCTTCAATTCACTGGCCAGCGCCGCCACGCTCATGATATTCAGACTCTGGTCCAGCGTGGACAGGAAGCCGGTTGCCGCACCGGCCTTGGGACGGGCGGAAATGTCGACAGCGATCACCAGGTCGGCCCCCATCTCATGTGCGGCGCTGACCGGCACCGGACTGACCAGGCCACCATCCACATAGCGGTGCCCGGCAATGTCCACCGGCAGGAAGACATTGGGAATGCTGGCCGAGGCGCGAACGGCCTGGCCGGTATTGCCCAGACGGAAGACCACCCGCTTGCCGGTGTCCAGCTCGGTGGCCACCGCGCCGAAGGGTTTGGCCAGCTTTTCGATCGGACGATTCTGCACCTGGGTATTGAT
This sequence comes from Paludibacterium sp. B53371, assembly GCF_018802765.1. NCBI lineage: Bacteria > Pseudomonadati > Pseudomonadota > Betaproteobacteria > Neisseriales > Chromobacteriaceae > Paludibacterium > Paludibacterium sp. B53371. The sequence goes on along the minus strand of NZ_CP069163.1, from coordinate 145,764 downwards.
GAAGGACTGCAGGCGCTCGCCCTTGATGAAGCCACGCGTCGACAGGGTGAAGTCGGCCAGATTGGTTTCATCGAGCCGCACGGCGATCTGTTGCAGCTGCGCAGGCGAATAGCCGGCAGCATACAGACTGCCCACCACGCTGCCGGCGCTGGTGCCGGTGACGATATCCGGCACGATGCCGTTGGCCTCGAGCACCTTGATCACCCCGACATGGGCAAACCCCTTGGCGGCCCCCCCCCCGAGCGCCAGACCAATTCTGATATGCGGCGGCGTAACCGGTTTGGGCGCGACCACCGGCTCGGGTTTGTGAGACAGGGAGCCACAGGCGGCCAGCAGGCCGGCCAGCAGCAACAGCGCAGTTTGTTTGTAAATCTTCATGAACTCATCTCTATAAAAAACAAAGGCCATGCGGCCAGGTTGCCCCGACTGCATGGCCAGCCCCCGCGCGCTCAGCGCCTGGGCTGGAATTCAATCACCTGACGCCCATCCGGCAAAGTACGCGAAGGTTTGTCCTGCCCGCGCCAGGCGTGGCCATAGACCACCTCGTAGGTTGCCGGCAGGCGTCCGTCGCGGCGCAGCGTCTCGTAACGGGCCTCCACCTGCCGCCATGCCTGCTTGCCCATCAGGCCGCGCCCGCGTCCGGCAGTCGCATTGTGGGCACCGATGGCTTTCAGATCGTGCATGACGTCGCGTACGCCCTCATAGGTCATGACGATTTTTTCCATGTCCATCACCGGTTCGGACAAACCGCCCGCCAGCATGGCATCGCCCAGATCGTGCATGTCGATGAACTGATTGACGTGGGTAAACCCATCCAGACCGGCAAAGGACTGTCGAAGTTCCTGCAGCGTATCCGGTCCCAGGGTGGAAAACAGGATCATGCCTCCCGGCTTGAGCACGCGGCGGAACTCGGCAAAGGCCCCGTCCGGCACATTGACCCACTGAATGGCCAGATTAGACCAGATCATGTCCACACTGGCATCGGCCAGGGGCAAGCGCTCGATATCGGCGCACACCTGCCAGGGCTTGTTGCGCTGAAACAGCCGGTCCATCAGCCCGGCCTGTTGCTGCTGCCGGCTGCGCGACGCGGCCAGCATGGCATGGGCGAGATCCAGCTCGATCACCCTGGCATCGGGATAACGGCGGCGCAGCTCGGCGGCCCCTGTTCCCGTGCCGCTGCCGGCATCGAGGATGACGCCGGGCTGCAGCTTGATGTAATCGAGTCGTTCGGCCATGCGCTGCGCGACCTCGCGCTGCAACACCGCAGCACAGTCATAACTGGCGGCGGCGCGCTCGAAAGCCGCGCGAACCCGCGCCTTGTCGGTATAAAAAACTTCACTCATGCATGGCAATCCAGAAATTCGGTCAAGCTTGCGAGGAACGCCGCCTCATGGGACAGAAACGGCGCGTGAGAGGCTTGCGCAAAGGTGATCATTGTAGCGGAAGGCAGCTGGCTGGCCAGCCATTCACCGGCAGCGGGCGGCGTGAGGACATCACGCTGGCCATAAAACAGGCCGACCGGGCACTGAATCTCGCGGGTGCGGCCACGCAAGTCAGCCTGCAGCAGCAGTTGCAGCGCCGCCAGCAAGCCTTGCGGACGGCCGTGGGCGAATAACTGCGCCCGCAGCGCTTTCAGCGTATCGCGCGCACTGCTCGATCCCAGCATCTGTAGTGCCAGAAAACGCTCCAGAGTGACTTCAAACGCCGCGTCCAGACTGGCACCCACCGCCTCGATGGCGGCGGCAGACTGAGCGTGGGGCCAGTCTGCCTTCTTGACGAAGCAGGGACTGGAGGCCACCAGCGCCAGGCTGCGCACTTGCTGCGGAGCCTGCAGCGCCCAGTATTGACCGATCAGCCCGCCCAGCGACCAGCCGACCACATGCACCGGCCAGGGGAACTGCGCATTCAGCAACCCCACGACCTGCTCGCCCTGATAAGGCTCAAGCGGCGCGGAGGCCCCATGGCCGGGCAAGTCGACGCAATGGACACAATATTGTTCGGCCAGAGACTCGGCAACGCGGGCAAACACCCCGCCGTGCAACCCCCAGCCATGCAACAGGACGACATCGGCACCACGGCCGATGGTTTCGACATACAGGGTCATACCGCCCCCTGTGTGCCGACGGGAAAATCAGACAATGGCGTACTCCTGCTCGATGGCCGCCAGCCTCAGCCAGTCAACATCGCCGGCCGGGGCGGGGTGAGAAAACAGATAACCCTGCACCTTGTTGCATCCCATGGCACGCAGACGCTGTAGTTGCGAAGCGGTTTCCACCCCCTCGGCCACCACCTCCAGGGCGAGCGCCTCGGCCAGTGCCAGGATGGCGCGCACAATGGCGGCAGACTCTTCGGTACGATCGACATCAAACACGAAAGACTGGTCGATCTTCAGGACATCGAAGCGATAGCGATGCAGGTAGGACAGCGCCGAATAGCCGGTACCGAAGTCATCCAGCGCCAGCCGCAGCCCCATCTGATGCAGCTGCCGCATCACCGTGGCGGCGGTGTCCGGAACATCGATCAGCGCAGTTTCGGTGATTTCGAGGTGCAGCATGCCTGGCTGCAGATCATGCTGGCGAATCAGGTCTGCAATCCAGCCGACCAGTTGGGCATCCTGCAGATTGGCGGAAGACAAATTGACGTGCAAGGCCATGCCCGGCCCCACGCGCCCGGCATCCAGCCACTGGCGCCACTGGGCGCACGCCGCCTGGATCATGTAGCGGTCGAGCCGCATGATCAGGCCACTTTCTTCGGCGATCGGCAGGAAACTGGAGGGCGAAATCAGGCCACGCATCGGGTGGCGCCAGCGTACCAGGGCCTCGAAGCCGGCCAGACGCCCGGTGTCGGCCTCGATAAAGGGCTGATAGTAGGGCACCAGCTGGTCTTCATCGTCGAGGGCCCGGCGCAGCTCGGCCTCCATGGCCAATTGATCAGCCTGATCGGCACGCAATTCATGATTGAACACGGTAAAGCCGTGCCGTCCCTGCTGCTTGGTGCGGTACATGGCATGGTCGGCATCGCGCAACAGGTCATCGGCACTGTGGTGGTGTTCGCGATCTGCCAGCACCACGCCCAGGCTGGCGGTGGTAAACACCTCTCGGCCGGCAATGATGATCGGGCGCTCGAACTCGGCCACCATACGGCGCGCAATCATTTCGCAACCTTCGATCTGGCTCATGCCGACCAGCAGCACAGCAAATTCATCGCCGCCCAGGCGCGCCATGAAATCGTTCTGACGCATGCAATTGCGGATGCGGCTGCCCGCTTCGGCCAGCAGATGATCGCCGGCCAGATGACCCAGGGTGTCATTGACCAGCTTGAAACGATCCAGGTCGATGAAGAACACGGCAAAGCGCTCGCCGACGCCGTTGACATAGGCTTCCCAGGTACGGCGCAGCGTTTTGGCAAAGAAGCTTCGATTGGGCAGCTTGGTCAGGGAGTCATGCATGCTGTCGAATTGCAGTTGAGCATTGACCGCATCCAGCGCACTGGTGCGCTCACGCACCCGCTCCTCCAGCTCGGCGTAGGCCCGCTGCAACTCTTCCAGCACCCGTACCCGCGTCAGGGCGCTGCCGATGCTGTTGGCGACGCAAGCCAGTACTTGCTGATCGCGGAAGCTGAACAACACCCCCTGCTGATAGCTGCGTACCGACAACACCCCGAGCAGATCGTGCCCGCTATACAGCGGCACACCCAGCCAGCTCTCGGCCTCAGCGAGCTGCCCCTGCAAGGCACCCGACTGCTGGCGCGGCCGCGCCAGCACCGGCAGGCCGCTGTGCAGCACCTGCTCGATCAGGCCGCGTCCCGGCTTGTGCGGGGCCGGATCGGCCTCATGCTCATCGACGCTGTAGGGAAAACGAATGGTGTCGCTCAGGGGGTCATACAGCGCCACCTGAAAATTGTGGGCCGGCATCAGCTCAACCAGCTGACGATGCACGCCGGCGAGGAATGCCGCCAGCGACAGGCTGGTATTGGCCAGCCCGGCAATCTCGAACAGAACCTGCTGCACCTGCTGCGCCTGGCGACGCTCTTCCACTTCAGCCATCAACCGGGCATTGGCACCTTCCAGCTCACGCGTGCGCAGCCAGACCTCCTGCTCCAGCTGCGCCCGGTATTGCATCCGGGCCAGGGCACTGCCCATGGCACGAACCGTATACTGGAACAGACGCTGCTCGGCCACCGAAAAGACCGGCTCGCCCTGATAGCGCTGCAGCACCACGGCACCGCGGGCGACGCCATCCGCACCGAACAGGGGTTCGCCGACCCACAGTACCGGCGGCTCGGTCTCATCCGGCAAGGCCTCATACACGGCAGCCTGGTCAAGGTACAGGGTGGTTTGCGTGCGCACGACCCGCATGGCCAGTTCGACCTGGCGGACCTCATCCAGCTGGAACAATCGTTCCGGGGCCGGGGCAAAGGCACTGTGGCGGTTGCGATAGAAAGGGAAACGCAGGGCCGTGCCACTCTCGTCCAGCAGTGCCACGTGCAGATTGCCGACCGCAAACAACGGGTCGAGCAAGCGGTAAACCTGGGAGAAAAACTGCTCGACGCCGGTGCACTCGCTGGACAGGCGGCTGATCTCCAGCAGCGCTTCCTTCACCACCCGGGAGCGCGCCTCGGACTCAGCCTGATGCCAGGCCAGCCAGGCCGGGGCAAGCAGGCTGACCAGGGTTGCGGCCTGGGCTTGCGGCATGCCGCGCCAGACCAGACAGCCCAGCTGTTGCCGGCCATGCATGACCGGCAACATGCCCTGGTCGGCATGCGGCATCAGGGCGGCATCCGTTCCTTGCGGCACCGGCAGTGACCCGCTGTCATCCGACGTCGCCAGACACTGCCAGCCATGATCGTCCTGATGCCAGATCGCCAGGCAGACGTCCGGGGACAGCCACCGGGCCAGGCTCAGCACCTGATCGGCAGTCTGCGCCGGCGTTACCAGTGCGTCACCCATGCCACTCATAAGATGAATCGTTGTCTTTCATTGGCAGAAAGCACATCAGCCGGTCGTTACATACGCGCTGCGCAGCCCCTCGATCAGACTGGCCACCTCATGCTCCTCATGGGCGGCCGACAGGGAGATGCGCAAACGGGCGCTGCCTTTCGGCACAGTAGGCGGGCGGATGGCCGGCACCCAGAGTCCCATCTGGCGCAACCTGGCCGACATGCTTAGTGTTTGTTTATTGTCGCCTATAATAAGTGGCTGGATTGGCGTTCGGGAAGCTTTAAATTCAATAACATTGTCATTTCTCAGTGCCTGCAACTGCCCGATGTGCCGGTGCAGCCGCTCGCGCCGCCAGCTTTCCTCGCGCATCAATCTCACGCTGGCCCGAATGGCCGCTGCCAGAACCGGCGAATGCGCCGTCGAAAACACATAGCTGTGTGCCGTGTTCATCAGCCAGTCGATCAGCGCCTGACTCCCCGCGACAAACGCGCCACTCACGCCGGCAGCCTTGCCCAGCGTCGCCATATAGATGATGCGCTCGCTGGCGGGCAAGCCAGCCAGACTGCCGCGGCCCTCTCCCAACACGCCAAAACCATGGGCGTCGTCCAGATACAGCCAGGCATCATAGCGCTCGGCCAGTCGCAGTAAATCCGCCAGCGGGGCCTGATCACCGTCCATGCTGTACACCGCATCAACGGCAATCAACCGGGTGCGGGCGCGGCTTTTTTGCAACAATGCTTCAAGATGATTCAGGTCATTATGACGAAAGCGTTGAAAGTTCGCCCTGGATAGCAGGCAGGCATCATTCAGAGAGGCGTGATTGAGGCGATCGGCAAAGACACTATCCCCGCGTCCGATCAGACTGGTGATCACGGCCAGGTTGGCCGCATAGCCGGCACTAAACAGTAGCGCGGCGGGTTGACCGACAAACTCGGCCAGATCGGCTTCGGCCTGCTGGTGAACATGCGCATGCCCGGTCACCAGCGGTGAGGCGCCGCTGCCGACGCCCCATTCCTCCGCGGCCTGGCGTACCGCTTCGATCAACAGCGGGTGCCTGGCCAGACCCAGGTAGTCATTGCTGGCAAATGACAGATAAGGCTGACCGTCAATGACCACCCGGCTCCCCTGCGGGCTGCCGAGCACGGCACGCTGGCGCAGCTGATCCCGATGCGCCAGCGCGGTCAGGGCCGCATCAAGATCAGATGCCTTCATGGGTATTTACTCTTTATATATATGTCTGCCTGCCAGTCACTCCGCGGCAGCAGACAGCTCAAGCGGCAGCAGATCCAGTTTTTGCATCAATTGACGATCCGCTTCCACATCCGGGTTCCCCGTGGTCAGCAGCTTATCGCCATAGAAAATGGAGTTCGCCCCGGCCAGGAAACACAAGGCCTGCATCGCTTCAGGCATGCTGCGCCGCCCTGCCGACAGGCGTACAAAGCTGCCCGGCATGGTCAGACGTGCCACGGCAATGGTGCGCACAAACTCGGTCCAGTCCAGATCAGCCGCATCTTCCATCGGCGTGCCATGCACCTTGACCAGCTGATTGACCGGCACCGATTCAGGCTGCGGATCCAGATTGGCCAGCTGAGCGATCAGCCCGGCGCGATCCTGCCGGGTCTCGTTCAGCCCGACAATGCCGCCACAGCACACCGACAGACCGGCCTGGCGAACCTTGCCCAGCGTATCCAGGCGATCATTATATTCGCGAGTCTGGATGATATCGGCGTATTTGTCCGGTGCGGTGTCCAGATTGTGGTTGTAGTAGTCGAGGCCGGCCCCCTTGAGCTGTTCGGCCTGGCCATCCTTGAGCAGACCGAAGGTGGCACAGGTCTCCAGACCCAGCGCTTTGACCTGACGCACCATCTCCAGCGTCTTGGCCAGGTCGGCATCCTTGGGGCCACGCCAGGCGGCCCCCATGCAGAAGCGGCTGGCACCGTTGTCGCGCGCGGCACGCGCAGCCGCCACCACTTCGTCCACCGTCATCATCGGCTGATCTTCCACCGGGGTATCGTGATGCGACGACTGCGGGCAATAGCCGCAGTCTTCTTCACAGCCACCGGTCTTGATCGACAACAGCGTGGACAGCTGCACGCGGCAAGGATCAAAGAACTGGCGGTGGACCTCGGCGGCACGGAACACCAGTTCCATCAGCGGCAAGTCATACAGCGCCTCAACCTCGGCCACGGTCCAGTTGCTGCGTTGCGGATGCGGTTGCGACGGGGAGGCAAAGCGAATCGTACTTTGTTGCATGGGGAGTCCTCGAACGATGTCGTGCACTCTTCTATAAGAGTGCTCGAGCACTTTAAGCTGGGCGTCGCGCCTGAGCACTGGCCCGCCCGCGAGGCGGGCAGGCATCGGGCTCTGGGCTGACAGGAAATCGGGAGCATCTTGGCGTGTGGCGAACTGCATTGTCAAACATATTGACCACATTAATTGACAGTAGATCAATATTTAATCAATCGTGCCTGTTATGCGGCAGCGCCGATGCCAACCAGGGACTTTGCCTTCCCTGTCGGCAGGATTTACCCGTCCTTCCCAGGCCATTTTGTCCGCGCTGTGCGCTCCCCCTGCCTGAAAACGGGCTTTGCGGGCGCTGCCTGCGTCATCCGCCGGTTTTTGACGCCCTACACGTTCCTTATGTCTTTCGCTACCCCATCAGTGCTTTGATACATGCCTTCAAGTATGGCCGCAGGCTAGAACTGGCGGGCATTCTGGGCAACTTGCTGGCCGCCGGCACGCCTCCCGTTGACAAAAAATACGACCTTGTCATGGCGGTTCCACTGTCAAAAGAACGACTTGCCGAACGCGGCTTCAACCAAAGCCTTGAACTCGCCAGGTCACTTGTTGGTATAATCCCTGACCGATTTTTACCGGGTTTGTGTTGGCGAAAATGCAACACCCTCCCGCAGACCGGTCTGAGACACCGGCAAAGACGGCGGAATGTCCGCCATGCATTTTGCGTAGAAACCAGACTGGACGGGCTCTCTGTTGCCGTTGTCGACGACGTGGTCACCACCGGTTCGACCCTCGATTCACTGTCCTCGGAACTCAAAAAAATGGGGGCAAAACGGGTCGAAGTCTGGGCCCTTTGCAGGGCAATCCGCGTAAAGACTTGACCAACTTTTTGATTCTTTGGAACAATCCACCCTGCCAACGATGTTCACAGTAGTTCTATTCCAGCCGGAAATCCCGCCTAATACAGGCAATGTGATCCGTTTATGTGCCAATACCGGCTGTGAACTGCATCTGGTCAAACCGCTGGGCTTCCCGCTAGATGACGCCAAATTGCGTCGGGCGGGCCTGGATTATCACGAGTACGCCAAACTGGTCGTGCACGAGAACTGGGAAAGCTGCCTGGCGAGCCTTCAGGGGCGACGAATTTTCGCCGCCACCACCAAAGGCGCGACGCGCCATGACCAGATTGTTTACCGAGCCGGGGATGTATTCCTGTTCGGACCTGAATCTCGCGGTTTGCCTGACGATGTCCTCGCCGGGTTCCCGCACGAGAGGAGGATCCGTCTGCCGATGCAACCCGAGTCACGCAGCATGAATTTGTCGAATGCTGTGGCCGTTACCGTTTATGAGGCGTGGCGGCAAATTGATTTTCTCGGAGGCAGCTAGCAGTTCAGCCGTTGGCCTAACAGCATAAGGGAGGTATATGAAGCCTGCATTCCGATGGCTGTGGCTTGTGTTAGTCAGTCTAGTGCTCGTGGCCTGCTCCACCGTCAAGACAGCAAGTGCCACCAGTCAATCGTCGGCTTCCCCGACGAAGAAGTCGCTGGCCAGAAACGGGGCGTATTTCCAGAATGATGGTCCGGCAGACCACATTCCGGTCAACCTCGATCTGGTTCCCAATGCGGTTCCGCAAGACGAACCGCTGATTCGCGCAGCCAATCTGCCGTACTCTGCCATGGGCATGAGTTTCCGCCCTGACACCAGCAACACCCCCTACAAGGTACGGGGGACGGCGTCCTGGTACGGCAAGCAGTTCCACGGTCGACGCACCACGTCGGGCGAGCGTTACGACATGTTCGCCATGACGGCCGCACACCCGACCTTGCCGATCCCGAGCTATGTTCGGGTGACCAACCTGAAAAACGGCAAGACGGTCGTCGTACGCATCAATGATCGTGGCCCGTTCCACCGTGGTCGCATCCTGGACCTGTCGTATGCCGCCGCCCACAAGCTCGGCTTCGTCGGCCAGGGCAGTACCAAGGTTCAGATCGAACGGGTATGGCCGGCCACCGAGACCGCTTCGACCCAGCAGGCCAAGCCCGCCGAAGTCGCAGCGCTCAAGCAGGAAGACGCGCCGAAGTACCTGCAGCTGGGTGCCTTCGATCAGCTGTCCAATGCCGAAGCACTGCTGAAGAAGCTGGTTGACCGGCTCGACGCCAGCTACGATCCGAAGCTCGGCATCGTCAACCAGAAGGGAACCTATATGGTTCGTCTGGGGCCGTTTGACTCTGCCGCCGCCGTGCGCAGCGCTGCCGAATCGCTGAACGTGGAAAACATCGTGATGAACTGATCGCGAACCAACAGACTGACACAGCCACAAGGGCGAAGCACTTCGGTGCTTCGCCCTTCTCTTTGGCAGAGCCCAAAAACAAAAACCCCGACAGCGCGAGCTGCCGGGGAAAAAATGCCTTCAGGTATCAGCAAAGGCCCCGCTCAGGGAGGTGAAGCGGGAGGCGCCTGACAGGCGCCATATCGTTTAGTCAGAATCCTCCTGGCAAAGTTCCTCGCCACCGAGGTAACTTGCAAACCAGCCTGCCACGACGGTTTCCACCTCGTCGATACCCGTCTTCTTCAGGCTGGAGAACAGCTGCACCGTCACCCCGGGATAATCGGCCAGTGCACTCTTGACCGCCGCCAGCGTCTTGCTCTGCTCCTGACGGCTGAGCTTGTCCGCCTTGGACAGCAGGATATGCACCGGTCGCTGCGTCACGCGGAAATACTCCAGCATGTGCTGATCCAGCTCCTTGAGCGGATGACGGGCATCCATGATCAGCAACAGGCCGATCAGGCTGGAGCGGGTCTGCAGATAACGACCGAGCAGTTCCACCCAGTGGCGGCGCACCGCCTCGGGCACCTCTGCATAGCCGTAGCCCGGCAAATCGACCAGATAACGTTCATCGCCCAGATCGAAGAAATTGATATGCTGCGTACGCCCGGGGGTCTTGGAAACGAAAGCCAGACGGGTGCGGTTGGCCAGCGTATTGATCGCGCTCGACTTGCCTGCGTTGGAGCGTCCGACGAAGGCCACTTCGGCGCGCGTAGCCGGCAAGTCCTTCATATGGTTTACAGTGGTGAAGAAGCGCGCATTCTGAAAAATCGTCATAGTAGTAGGGTCAATGCAATTGGTATAGAATAGCAGATTCAAATTGCCGCGATTACAGGTTTATTAAACCATTGCACGACAAGGAGCGACCATGAGACAAAAGGTGCTGTTGGCACTGGCCGCCGCCACACTGGCTGGCAGCGTATCGGCCCAAACCCAGGGCGACCCCGCCAAAGGTCAGCTGTTGGTACAGCAGGTCTGCGCAGCCTGTCACGGGATCGATGGCAACAGCGTAGCATCCAGCAATCCGACCCTGGCCGGTCAGCACCCGGCGTATATTGTCAGCCAGCTCAAGGCCTTCAAGTCCGGCCAGCGCAAGAACCCGATCATGCTCGGCATGGCCAGCGCGCTGTCCGATCAGGATATGCTCAATGTCGCCGCCTACTTCAGCCAGCAAAAGCCGAAGGAACACGATGCGGCCGACAAGAGCCTGCTGGCCGCAGGCAAGACGTTGTACCGCGCCGGCAATCCGGCCACCCGCGTCCCGGCCTGTATGGCCTGCCATGGTCCGTCCGGTGCCGGCATGCCGGACCAGTTCCCGCGCCTGGGCAGCCAGCAGTCGGCCTATGTACTGAAGCAGCTGAATGACTTCAAGGCAGGTACCGACCGCAAGAACGCCGTGATGTACGACATTGCAAACCGCCTGTCGGACGCCGAGATGAAAGCCGTTGCGGAATACATTTCCGGATTGCGTTGATTCAAGGCTCTGCGCGCAGACCGTGTCCGACATCATACGCAGTTTTGTCCGGACCCGATAACCCGATCTGGCATCGCCTGCCTGGCAGGTGATGCCGGTTGTGCCCGGCGCGCACCTCGCTGTGCGCCCTCAGACAGCCCCCTATGAAGACAGACCGCCGTACCCAGACCTCACTGCGTGCCCTGTACGAGCTCCTGAGCTCGATGCGTTTTGCCATCGGCCTGCTGACCATCCTGGCCATCGCCTCGATCATCGGTACCGTCCTCAAGCAGAACGAGCCCTACCCCAACTACGCCTTCGAATTCGGTCAATACTGGTTCCAGGTCTTTGCCACGCTGGGGCTGTACGACGTCTATCACTCGGCCTGGTTCATTACCATTCTGGCTTTCCTGATGCTCTCGACCACCCTGTGCATCATCCGCAATGCACCGGGCTTCCTGCGAGACATCCGTTCCTATCGCACCAGCGCCCGCGAACGCTCGCTGGCCGCGATGAAACTCAGCGCCCAGTGGGCGGGACAGGCCGACACGGCCGCCCTGAGCAGTTACCTGCAGCGCCAGGGCTTCCGGCTGCGCACCGTCGAGCGCGAAGACGGCAGCACACTGATCGCGGCCAAGAAGGGCAGCGCCAGCCGTCTGGGCTACTTCTTTGCGCATGGCGCCATGATCATCATCTGCCTGGGGGGCCTGATCGATGGCAACCTGCCGCTGAAGATGCGCGAACTGTTCGGCAGCGTGGTGGCAGAAACCCGCGACCTGCCGCAATCGCAGATTCCGGCGCAAAGCCGCCTGTCCACCGGCAACCTGTCATTCCGCGGCGACGTCACCATTGCCGAGAACAAGAGCGCCGACGTGGTGTTCATCAACTCCGGCCCCGGTTATCTGGTGCAAGAGCTCCCCTTCATCGTCACCCTGCGCAAGTTCAACGTCGATTACTACAGCAACGGCATGCCCAAGTTGTTTGCCAGCGACATCGAAGTGACCGACAAAGCCAGCGGCAAGATCACCCGTGCCCGGGTCGAGGTCAACCATCCGCTGATCGTCGACGGCGTGGCCATCTACCAGGCCAGCTTCGGTGACGGCGGCTCGCCGCTGAAACTCAAGGCCTGGAATCTCGACAGCCCGCAATCGGCACCGGTTACCATCGACGGTCTGTCCAAAGCCAGTCAGCCGCTGCGGGCCAATGGCCGCGATTACCGGCTGGAGTTCAACGATCTGCGCGTGTTCAATATCGAGGACATGAGCAACCGCAGCCAGACAGACCACAGTCTCGGCCAGCGCATGAAAGATGCGCGCGAAGTCACGCGCGAGCGCCAGCTGAAGAACGTCGGGCCGTCGATCGGCTTCAAGATCCGCGACAGCCAGGGTCAGGCCCATGAGTACCTGACCTATATGGCACCGATCCAGCAGGACGGCGCCAGCTACCTGATCGCCGCATCCCGCAGTGAGGTCTCGCAACCCTTCGACTACCTGCGCATTCCACTGGATGATCAGATGTCGGTCGATACCTTCATGCGCCTGCGCGCCGCCGTCATGAATCCGGCCCTGTATGACGAGATTGCCGCGCAAAGCGGCGCCAAGGCCATGCAGGGCAATGCCATCAGCCCGGCCATGCGCAAGGAATTCGAAGCCAGCGTCAAGTGGATCCTCTCCCGCTTTGCCGAAGGCGGCTTTGACGGACTGCAGACCTTCCTCGAGCAACACGTACCGGCTGACAAGCGCGCCGACGTGGCGCAGACCTATATCAAAATTCTGCAGGGTGCCATCATCGACGTCATGGACGTCGCCAACCGCCATGCCGGCGTCGCACCCATGGCGCGAGATGCCGGCCACTACCGCTTCCTGCTCGACAGCCTGGTGGCCATCAGTGCCTTCAAGGACTATGGCGCACCGGTATTCCTGCAACTGGACAGCTTCCAGCAAGTTCAGGCCTCCGGCCTGCAGATGACCCGCTCGCCGGGCAAGACCCTGGTCTACCTGGGCTCCCTGCTGCTGGTCATCGGCATCCTGCTGATGTTCTACATTCAGGAAAGGCGCCTGTGGCTGCTGATCAAGCCGGACAGCCTGCTGCTCGCCATGAGCGCCAACCGCCCCAACCCGGATCTCGACCGGGACTTCGCGCGTCATCAGGACGCCATCCAACAGCTAGCACGAGGTGAAGATGGACATCGCCCAACAGCGTGAAACCCGCAAACTGCACCAGCGCCTGGGCATCGGCGACTGGCTCTATGCCCTGTTCATCCTGGCGGCCGCCTTCGTGGCGTACAACCGCTTCGGTCAGTACATGGACTACTACGAGCACCTGATCCTGGCGGGTGCCAGCATCGGTCTGGTGGCCTTCGGCTGGTTCTGGACCGCCTGGCGCCGCTTCTTCCCGCTGGTGGCGGCCCTGTCCCTGCTGGCCGTCAACCTGTACCACGGCGACCTGGCTCGCGGCCAGAGTGCCTTCTGGCTCAAATACCTGCTGTCCAGCCAGTCGTCCATCATGTGGATGTGCGTGCTGTTCTTCCTGGCCACCGGCTGCTACTGGTTCGGCCTGCTGCGCCGTTCAGTGACCGGCATGGCGCTCGGCAGCGGCCTGACCTGGGCCGCCACCGCCATGGGTTTTGCCGGCATGTTCACCCGCTGGTATGAAAGCTATCTGATCGGCAGCGACATCGGCCACATTCCGGTTTCCAACCTGTACGAAGTCTTCATCCTGTTCTGCCTGATCACCGCGCTGATGTATCTGTACTACGAAGCCGGCTTCAAGGTACGCCAGCTCGGTGCCTTCGTGCTGCTGGTGATCAGTGCCGCCGTCGGTTTCATCCTGTGGTACACCTTCGACCGCCAGGCCCATGAAATCCAGCCGCTGATTCCGGCCCTGCAATCCTGGTGGATGAAGATCCACGTCCCGGCCAACTTCATCGGCTACGGCGCCTTCTCCATGGCCGCCATGCTGGGGGTAGCCGAGCTGGTGGTGATGAAGGGCTGGCTGCAAGACAAGCTGCCCAAGGCCGAAGTACTGGACGAAATCATGTACCGCGCCATCGCGGTCGGCTTCCTGTTCTTCACCATCGCCACCATCCTCGGCGCCATGTGGGCCGCCGATGCCTGGGGCGGCTACTGGTCGTGGGACCCGAAAGAAACCTGGGCACTGATCGTCTGGCTCAACTATGCCGCCTGGCTGCATGTGCGCCTGGTCAAGGGCTGGCGCGGCAAGCCGCTGGCCTGGTGGGCGGTGATCGGCATCTTCGTCACCAGCTTTGCCTTCCTCGGCGTCAACATGTTCCTGTCCGGCCTGCACTCCTACGGTGGACTGTAAGCCTGTCGCTGCCCGCCCCTGGTATCTGTATGTCATCGCTTGCCGGGGCGGCAGCCTGTATACCGGCATCAGTACCGATGTCGCGCGCCGCTACCAGCAACATGCCAGCGGTCGCGGCGCACGCTACACCCGCAGTCACCCGCCGGAAAAACTGCTGCTGAGCATCGAATTCCCCGACCGTTCCGAAGCGCTCAAAGCCGAATATGCCTTCAAGCAACTCAGCGCTGCCGAAAAGCGATCTTTCTGTTTGCGACATGAAACTGCCAGTGACTAGGCCACAGCTTTTTGCTATGCAACAATAATCCATCCACGACTACCCCGGTTTTTGCATCATGGCTCTCCACTATCACGTCATTCCGGTCACGCCGTTCGCCCAGAACTGCTCGATCCTGTGGTGCGACGAAACGCAGCTCGCTGCTGTCGTCGATGCCGGCGGGGATCTGGAGCGTATTCTGGACTTTACCCGCGCCAAGGGCCTGACCATCGAGAAACTGCTGCTGACCCACGGCCACATCGACCATGCCGGCGCAGCGGCCGAACTGGCACGCCAACTGGGCGTCGACATCGAAGGCCCGCAGGCCGATGACGCTTTCTGGCTTGATCAACTGCCACAACAGGGACAGTCCTTCGGCTTTCCGCACAGCGCCGCCCTGACCCCGCAACGCTGGCTCAACCAGGGCGACAGCGTCACCGTCGGCAAGCAGACCCTGCAGGTCATCCACTGCCCGGGCCACACCCCGGGGCACGTGGTGTTCTACAACGCCGAAGCCGGCCTGCTGGTCGCCGGCGATGTCCTGTTCCAGGGCTCGATCGGCCGTACCGACTTTCCGCGCGGCAACCACCGCGACCTGCTCGACGCCATCCACAACAAACTGTTCATCCTGCCGGACGACACCACCGTCATCACCGGCCACGGCCCCTTCACCACCCTGGGGGATGAAAAGCGCAGCAACCCCTTCGTGATGAACGCCGGCTACCGCTGAGGCCACGCAGCATCCGACAAAAAACCCGGGAGATCCCGGGTTTTTTCGCTTCAGCGTGCAGGTTGCGTCAGATCGCGCTGACTGCGCTCCTGTTGCCAGCCAAAGGGCAGCTTGCCCGACAACACATCCGTCAGCGCAGTGCCCGCCACGCCGATCGGCGTCCCCGCCAGCGACAAGCCAAGCTGACGACTATTCTCCTGCCCCGCCAGCGATGTCCGTTGCACCCGGCCATCCAGCGACACCGGCACGCCGGCAGCCGACATGACGGCACCCTGCAACTGAGCGGCCCCCCCCACCTGCCAGTCCGCCCCGGCGCTTGCCGCCAGGACCGCCGGGTCTCGCACCGCCGAACTTTGTTGCGCACGCTGCGACAGCTTCAGGCGCAGCAAGTCACCGCCCCCCGAGGCCAGTTCACCGAGATCGGGCGTCGACAGCCCAAGATCCAGCGCAAAGTGCTGCTCTTCCGCCTGCCGGGTCTGACTGGTCAGCGCCAGATTGCCGCCCACCTCGCCACTCAGTTGCGCCGCCTCGACCCGGGCAGACTGCCCCGCGAGCTGCCCGCCCGCCGCCAGGCGGACTGTGTCGGCATGGATCACCGTCCCCTGCTGGTCAGACTGCCGGCTGCCATCACGGCCAACCTTGAGCGCAAACTCGGCCCCGGCATCGGTACTCACGCGTGCATTGACCCCCAGCTCGACCTTGCCGGCCTGCTGATCTTCTTGCTGATGCCGACTCATGCTGCCCAGCGTCAGATCGCCGCCGGCCCGCAGACTGACCGAGGACAGCGGCGTCTCGGCCGAGCCCAGCTGTGCCGCCTGCAAGCGCAGATCCTGCCCGGCGCTCAGCACCACCCCACCGCCGGCCGCCAGCGTACTGCCCTGCACGCCCCCCTGCTGCCCCTGCTGCCGCTGCCACTCACCATTGATCTGACCACCGCCGCCAAACTGCGGACTATCCATATCCCCGCTCAGGGTCAGACTGGCCTGGATGCCGCCATGATCATTGCGCTGAGCCTGACGGGATTGCGCACTGGCAGCCGTCAGGGCCAGATCCCCGCCGGCACTGACCTGCAGGACACCGGAGCCACCATCCAGCCGGGTCGCCTGCAAGGCGGCATCCCCGGCCAGTTGCAACGACACCCCCTTGGCCCCTTCGATCCGGCCGGCCTGCACCCCTCCCTGTTCCGAACGTTGCAACTGACTGCCCGCACCAAGCCCCAGCTTCAGGTTGAGATCATGACCTGTCATGGTCGAGGCATGAAAACTGCCCTGATTGTCACGCTGCTGCCGCGACTCGTCGCGCTGCGTGGCCAGCGCCGTAGCACTCAGACTCTCCGCCACCAGCACCGCGCTGCCCTGCGTGGCCAGATACTGCGTCCCCTGATCCGTCAGGCTGCCATGACTGGTGATCTGCACGCTTCCCCCCTGATAGCGCGACGCCAGGGCATCCTGCACCGATTGGCGCACGGTCAGCTCGCTGGTCCCGGCCTTGCCCTCCAGACTGGCCCCCGGCAAGGTCACCTGGGCCAGCAAACTGGCCAGACCGACCCAGTCACCCTGCGCCAGCTTGTCCAGCCCCTGCTCCGGGCCATTACCGATCTGGCGAGCCGTAGCCACCGCCCCCGCCCAATCACCCCGCTTCACCTGATCCAGTACCTGATGCACCGGTTTGGTCAGATTGCCCGCCTGCCCGTCCAGTGTCAGCCCTGCCTGCATCTGGACGGTCTCCTGACGCGAGGAGGAGGACTGCGGTGCCGCCTGATTGACGATCTGACCGGCCTCGGCACTGAGCGCCCCGCCGGCCTGGAACTGCCCGCCCCGGGTACGCAATACCCCGCTGCCCGCCTGCAGCGACAGATCCCCCGTCGCACTGACCTGGCTACCCAATGGCGTCTGCTGCTCGCTGTCACTGGTTTCACGCCGATTGCGCATCTGACCGGCCACTTGCACCTGCTCGTTGCTGGCCATCAGCGACACACCCATGCTGTCCTCGCTGTTCACCTGCAAGCTGCGTGACTGCCCCTGGGCAGAGTCGAACGCCAGATTGCTGCCTCGCACCGACACATCACCATCCGTGGCCACAATGCGACTGCCGGTCAGGCGCACATCCCCCTGTGCCGCCACTTGCACACTGGCGCCGCTGAACTCGGCCGCCTGCGGCGACAGGCTGGCGGCATCCACCCGCTGATCATGGCGGGCAATCTCCAGACCGGCACGATAACGCCCGGCCTGTGCCGGATCCTGCCCCAGTGCGGTATTCACCATCAGCTGGCTGTCGAACTGCTTGTCCCGCGTACGCTGATCCGCCGCCTGCAGGACCACATCACCGGCCGCCGTCACATTCAGGGCGCCCGTGGCCGCCACCCGGCTGCCGCTGACGGCCACATCCTTGCCGCTGGCCAGACGCAGATTGCTCTCTGACATCACCGCTGCCGCGGCGACCGTATCCTGCCCGTGACTGCCAAGACTGCGGTGCGTCTGGATATCAAACACCCCGCCAGTGCGCTGATCGACCATCGACTTGGTCAAATCCGTGGCATGCTGGATTTGCAGATTGCCTTGACGTGTATCCGCCTGCGCCCCCTGCTGCCCCTGGGCCTCACTGCCGACAATGCGGATATCCTTCTCGGCGCTCACCATCAGCTTGCCCTGCGCCAGTACCTGCGTCGGCTGATGCCGTGCCTGCTCCTTCTGATCATTGTGACGTTGGCTGCCGGCAATCCCCCCCCAGTGGTTGCCATAGTCCCGTACCTGCTCCTGCTGGTTGATGACTTGCGCCACCAGGGCCACATCACCGCCGGACCGCAAACTGATATCGCCCTGCGCCAGCAGGCGGCTGCCCTCGAGCGAGATATCCCCGCCTGCCTGCAACTGCACAGACTGACCGGCCATGACCTGGGTCGGCTTCAACTGCTGATGCTGATCACGCCGATCCCAACTCCCGGAGGCCAGCTCCGGCCCTTCGAGATAGCGGCTGCCCTGCTCGGTCTTGGCCGTCCGCTCAATCAGACCGGCCAGTGCCAGCGTCTGGCCGGCCTGCAAACGCACCTGCCCGCCGGCCTTCAGCTCGGCCCCCTGCAGCGACATCCTCCCCGCGGCATTCAGCTGTAGAACATGCTGGGCATCCAGCAGGCTGCCTTCATAACTCAGTTGCTCGTGCTCCGTGCGCTCCTTGCGCTGCCAGGAATTTTTCCAGGCAAAGTAATCCCGTTCGGTCACATCACGGTCCGCCACGCCATCCAGCACCACCTCCCCGGCCGTGATGCGGATATCCTCGGCGCGCACATCCGTGGCGGCCAGCTGCACCGCTCCCCGCGCCTGCACTTTCACCAACTCACCATTCAGCGCCGGACGGCTCAGTGTGGTTTCGGTCACGGTCTCGACCGTATCGCTGGCGCCGGTCTGCCAGATGAACCAGCTCTCGTCGTGGCCGCGCTTTTCCCGCTTATCCTGATGCACACCAGGCCGCGCACTGACACGGTCTGCCTGAATCACCACCTTGGGCGCACTCAACTCGGCGCCGGTCAACTGCACGACGCCCTGGCTGTCGATGCGCACCCGCTCCTGCGCTTTCAGCACCCCTTCCAGATTGACCCCGGCACCGGCATCGGTACTGACAATACTGATGCGCCCGGCCTGCATACCGCCCAGAAAAGCACTGTCCAGCACCGGCCCTTCCGGCGCCGTGCCACGGGCGCTCACCTCGCGACGCTCATAGTCCATCGCGGCCTGCCCGGTCACCGCGTGAATGCCGCTGGTCGCCACCACACTACCCTGGGCATCAATACGGGGCGCGATCAGATCCAGGGCCTGCGCGGCCTGGATGCCTTCCTTGCCGATGCTCAGCGTACTGCCCGGACTGGCCGTCACCAGTTGCTGCAAGCGACCATCCTGCAGCCCGGGACTCCCGACCAGCAGGCTGGCACGGCGCGTATTGATGAAGCCGCAGCCCTGGCAGGTGATCCCGTTGGGATTAGCCAGGATCAGGTCTGCCGCCTTGCCGAACACCTCCTGCTGCCCGAGCAGCAAGGAGGGATTGCGACTGACCACCTCATTCAGAATCACCGCCGCAGGCCGTCCCGCCAGCGCCGCATTGCCCTGCAGCGCCCCGGCCAACTGCGACCGTCCCGCTTCGATGGCATTGTTCAGCACCACCCCGCCACGACCAACGTTGTAGTCCTGATACTGATTGTGAGACAGGCCCTGGGCATTGGCCGGGGCGATATTCACCACCGGCACCGCACCGACCTGCTGCACCTGGGTGGCTGAGCCGGCCACCGGCTCGATCCCTTCGGCCCATAAGCGCGGGGAGCATAATAAAGACAGCGCCAGGGCAGAGGCGATCTGCCCGTGGCTCGATAGCTTGAATGCTTTCATGATGGTTAACCTCTTTGTCGATTGAAGTTGCAGTCTTGCCGCGCTGTGTCGCGCGTGTCGTTATCGGGCCTGCGGGTGCCATACGCCCCGGTACCCTAAAATTGCCGGCTCAGCCGCAAAAGCACCTGCTGCGACTCGCCGACAAAATAATCCGGCTGCCAGAGCGGCCGGCTGTACTCGCCATCCAGTGACCAGTCGCCGTAGCGCAGTGTCATGCCAAGCCCCCAGCCCGCCATCCGCTGATCGCCACCATCGTCCCGGGTCTGCCAGACACCGCCCAGATCGAGCCCCAGCCGGGGGAGCCACTGCCAATCGCCGCGCCGGAACTGTCCGTGCAGGGTGTTGCGCCAGACCCAGCCGCGTTCGCTGGCCAGCGAGTTGTGACGAAACCCGCGCACCATGCTGTTATCCGCCAGCTCCAGCTGCTCCACCGCCGGCAGACGCCGCCCGCTGTACTGCCCCTGCAAACGGCTCTCCCACTGCCATCCCGGCAATGGCGTGAGATGGCGCAGGGTCGTACTCAGTCTCCATTTGTCAAAGCGGGTACTCGGCCCGCCGGGCACGCCGTCGTCAGCCCCGAACCAGCCCTGGCCACTGTCGAGCGACAACTCCAGCGTCAGCGAACCAAATGCCAGCAGACTCAGCCTGTCCACCCCCAGCGACAGCACCGACAGCGTCGGGCTGCTCACCTGCTGCAAACTGCCGAGAAAATAATTGGCCACCCGTTTGTGACTCACCTGGCCATGCGTACTCCAGATCCGTTGCTGGTCGCGCCACAGCACCCGGTCCAGCCGCAGACCAAGCTGTGACGATTCCCCGGTCAGCGCCACCGTGCCGTAGCGCAGGCGTTGCGGATTCAGATAGGCCGACTGGCCGGCAAACAGGCTGTAACTCCAGTAGCCGTGCGGCAGCGAATAAAACAGCGAGTGCCGCCGGCTGAAACGTCCCGCGGCCAGACTGTGCTCCAGCGCCAGACTCAGATAGTCATACCGGCCACTGAGGTTGTCGCGCGCCAGGGTCAGCCCCGCCACCTGGCGCCCGGTCGCGTCATAACCCCAGTTATCCAGCGCAATCCGGCCATGCCATGCCGGCGCCACCTGGCCACGCAACCGCACCGTCGAACCGCCCACCTGTCGCCCGGGCACAATCTCGGCGCGCAGCGCCGCCGATTGCAGGCGATTGGCCTGATCCAGTCCCTGCTCCAGATCACGGATATTCAACGGCTTGCCGCTCATGGCGGGAAACAGCCAGGCCGCGGCCTGCTCATCCCCCTCGATCTCCTCCACATGCCCTTCCAGCACCTGCAGCGTCATGACGCCATCGGCAGACAGCTGCGGCACCACCCGGGCAGCCACATAACCGCGCTCGACATACAAGGCCATCAGCCGCTGCAAAATCCGCTGCAAGCGCATGCCATACATGCAACCGGCCCCTTGCTCGCGCACCAGCGCCAGATCCTCTGCACCGAGCAGGGTGACCCCGGTCACCCGCAGTGCCCGCACCGGCAAACACGCATTGCCATGAGCGTCCGGCTCGGCCGGAGCGCAACGAATGTCCTCGTCGCGCAGTAACTGGCGCTGGCGAAGCGCATCGAACTCACCGCGCAGATGTTCGCTGTTGTCCTGCAGGAAAAAACGGCCATCCGTCCCTGGCGCCTCTGACGGTTCGGCCAACAACAGTGCATGCCAGCACGCCAGACACACGCCGCTTACCCAGCGACGAGTACGAACCCTATTTGCCAGCATGGCCGCTCCGGATTGTTTAATGTCGAATTGTCAGACATAAATAACGTCATTGGCATAGCGTGCCAACACGTATAAAGGACATATAGATGGAAAGACACGAATAAAGGAAAATGATCGACATTCAGCATGGAAATGACTGAAAGGACAGATCCTGGCGAGTGAATCGATGAGTTAGACAACAACAGGGCTTTGTTACAGGCAGCCTGCCCGTCAAAACGGCACAGCCAACGTGCAGCGCCGCAGGAACTGGCCGAGTGGCCAGCCAGCACCGGGCAAGAAGCCGCCCACAAACGGCCGTCTCATGCAACAGGGCCCCGCCTCCAGACGGAAGCGGGGCCCTCAGGCCATCATGGCAACGCAGATCAGTTCTGGTTGTACTGGCGATAGCGTTCGATCAGACGGGTCGTCGAACTGTCATGCTCAGCCTTGACCTTCTTGCCGCTCAGCTCGGCATGAATCGTCTTGGCCAGCTGCTTGCCCAGCTCCACCCCCCACTGGTCGAAACTGTTGATGTTCCAGATCACCCCCTGCACAAAGATCTTGTGCTCGTAGGCCGCGATCAGCGAACCGAGGTTGCGCGGGTCCAGCCGCGACATCAGCAGCGTGTTGGTCGGGCGATTGCCGCCGAACACCTTGTGCGGCACCAGGGACTCCAGCGCCTCGCCCTGCAGCCCCTGCGCCACCAGCTCGGCGCGCGCCTCTTCAGATGTCTTGCCGCGCATGAAGGCCTCGGCCTGGGCGAACACATTGGCCAACAGGATTTCATGGTGGCCCGGCAGGGAAGAGCGGCGCTCCAGCGAAGCAATCAGGTCGATCGGCGAGATGTGGGTGCCCTGGTGCAGCAGCTGGAAGAAGGCATGCTGGCCATTGATCCCCGTTTCCCCCCAGATGATCGGTGCGGTTTCGAAATCGACCGCCTCGCCGTTGAGCATCACCTGCTTGCCGTTCGACTCCATGTCCAGCTGCTGGATGAAAGCCGGAAAACGATGCAGGTACTGGTCATACGGCGCGATCACATGGCTGCCGCCACCATAGAAATTGATGTACCAGATGCCGATCATGGCCAGCAGCACCGGCATATTGGCTTCCAGCGGCGCATTGCGGAAGTGCTGGTCCATGATGTGCGCGCCGTTGAGCAGCTCGGAGAAGTTCTCCTCGCCCAGATACAACATGATGGGCAGGCCAATCGCCGACCACAGGCTGTAACGGCCGCCCACCCAGTCCCAGAACTCGAACATGTTCGCCGGATCAATACCGAAATCGGCGACCGCCTTCATATTGGTCGACACGGCAACAAAATGCTTGGCCACCGCGGCCTCGTCACGGGCACGCGCGACAAACCATTCGCGTGCCGTCAGCGCATTGGTCAGGGTTTCCTGGGTGGTGAAGGTCTTGGACTCGATGATGAACAGCGTGGTCTCCGAGTGGACCTTCTTCAGGGTCTCTTTCAGCTGCGCCCCGTCAACGTTGGAGACGAAATGCATGTTCATGCGCGGATGGCCGTAGGGCTTGAGCGCACTGCACACCATCAGCGAACCGAGGTCCGAGCCGCCGATACCGATATTGACGATGTCGGTGATCGGCTGGTTGGTATAGCCGAGCCATTCGCCGGAGCGCACGGCGTGACAGAAACGCCCCATGCGTTCGAGCACATTGTTGATCTGCGGCATCACGTCGACCCCATCGACCAGGATCGGCGAGTTGGTGCGGTTGCGCAACGCCACGTGCAGCACCGAGCGGTTCTCGGTGCTGTTGATCTTTTCACCCTTGAACATCGACTTGATGCGTTGCAGCAGGCCGGCCTGACGCGCCAGATCCATCAGCAGCTGCAGGGTTTCATCGGTAATGCGGTTTTTCGAATAATCGAGGAACAGATCGCCGACTTCGAGCGAGAAACGCTCCGCCCGATCCGGGTCGGCGGCAAACAGGTCGCGCATGTGATTCAGGCGCGACAACGAAAAATGTTGCTCCAGTGCCTGCCAGGCAGGCAATTGGGTGAGGGCGCTCATCGTTATTTTTCCTCTTGCTCCTGCATGCGCAATCGCTTGCCACGCAGGCTCTGTTTGGATTTCTCCAGCTGCGCGATCAACGCCGGACCCTGACGCAGGGCCACGCCGACAGCGAGAATGTCGACCAGCACCAGATGCACGATCCGGGAGATCATCGGACTGAAGGTTTCAGTATCTTCACGGGTATCTGCTGCCAGGGTCACCGTCGCCATGCGCGCCAGCGGCGACGCGCTGGCCGTGATGGCCACCACGCTGGCACCGGCATTCAGCGCCACCTCCACCGCACCCAGCAGTTCCACCGTACGTCCCGAGTTGGAGATCGCCACCATCACATCGCCCTCGGTCAGCACCGACGCAGCCATGGTCTGGATGTGGGTATCGGCGTAGGCCACGGTAGGAATGCCAAAGCGGAAGAACTTGTGCTGCGCATCGGCCGCGATAATGCCGGAGTTACCCAGCCCATAGAACTCGATGCGGCGTGCATGCGACAGCAAATCCACCGCCTGTTCGACGGAGGCCGGGTTGACCTCGTTGCGACACTTGATCAGCGCCGTCACCGTATTGTCGAACACCTTGGCCGCGACTTCGGAGGTCGGGTCCTCGGGACGGACACTGGAGTGCACATAAGGCACCCCGGTCACCAGGCTGCCGGCCAGCTTGAGCTTGAAATCCGGCAGGCCGGCGCAGCCCATTGAGCGACAGAAGCGGATGACCGTCGGCTGGCTGACACCGGCACTGGAGGCGATGTCGGCCACGGCGGCCTGCATCACGGTATAGGGCTGTGCGAGCGCCAGTTCGGCGACTTTTCTTTCGGCTGCAGACAAATCCGGCAGCTGAGCGCGAATTCGCTCAAGCATGATGGGATTCCCGTAAGTGGGCGGCCAGCGCGGCTTGTGCGCCGATCAGGCCGGGATACTGACTGTGAATGACATAGGTCGGCATTGCGGCCAGATAGCCGGAAAAACGACCCGCCTGCTCGAAACGGCGCCGGAAAGGCGATTGCCCGAAGGCCGCCCCCAGTCGTGGCACAATGCCACCGCCGATAAACACACCACCGCGCGCCCCCAGCGTCAGCGCCAGTGCACCGGCCGCACTGCCCAGCATGGCGCAGAAGCGGTCCAGACTGGCCTGACACTGCGGCGACTGGCCGCCCAGCGCATGACGCGTGATGTCGGCAGCCGACAAACCGTCATGGGCCAGACCCTGCATCGCCAGGCGCGCTTCATGAATCAGCGCCAGCCCCGGGCCGGAGAGGAAGCGCTCGGTCGAGACATGCCCGTAGCGGGCACGGGCAAAACGCCACAGCTCGACCTCCTCTTCATCCTCCGGTGCGAAACCGACATGACCGCCCTCCCCCGAAAGCGGTATCGGTCCCAGCGGCCCCGGAATCAGGCCTGACACGCCCAGCCCGGTGCCCGGGCCAATCAAGGCCATGGCGCACCCGGGCTCGGCCTTTCCGTCCCCCACCTGCTGCAGCTCGGCAGCCGGCAGAAACGGCAACGACCAGGCCAGTGCCGTGAAGTCGTTGAGCACCACCAGTGAATCCAGCGACAGGTCGCGCCGCATCCCCGCGATGGAAAAAGTCCAGTCGTGGTTGGTCATGCGCACCAGATCACCGGTCACGGCGGTGGCAATACCGATCGCGGCATGCGCGACCCGTCGGGCACCGGTCTGCCCGAGGTAATCGCGCACGGCATCCAGCAGCGTCGGAAACGACGCACTGGCGCGAACATCCACCTCTTCAATCACGCCCGGAGCGGTTTCCAGCGCAAAACGCGCATGGGTACCGCCCACGTCGGCGAGAAGACGCGGGAACAGGCTAGGGTGCCCAGTAGACATCAAGTGGTGTCTCGTCCTGTTGCAAGAAATAGCTGACCGGCCAGCGGCGATCTTCCGCCTGACGCGCACGTTCGAAGACCTCACGCTTGCCGTTCCCCTGTATCGACAAATACAACTTGTCGGATTTTAACAGCGCCTTGCGCGTCATGCTCAGGCGTCGATGAGGCGCAACAGGCGGCGTCACACCGATAATGGCCTGTGCTTGGCCCAGATCAAGGCCCGCGTCCAGCTCGGCCGCCTCCGGGAACAGCGAGGCGGTATGACCGTCATCGCCCATGCCCAGCACCGCCACCGTCGGCCAGGTGAAGGCCTGGCAGGCCTCGGCAATCGAGCGCGCCTCATCCTCGGGATACGGCGCCAGCGGCAGGAAGCTGGCGGCTGCCGCCTTGCCGGTCAGCAGATGCTCGCGGACCAGCCGGGCATTGCTGTCGGCGTGGTCGGCCGGCACCATGCGCTCGTCCACCAGAGTGATGGTGACACGCTGCCAGGGCAGATCCGCCATCGCCAGACGCTCGAAAAGCGCAATGGGCGACCGGCCGCCGGACACTGCCAGCACCGCTCGCCCATTGGTTTCAATGGTCTGCTTCAGATCGGCGGCAATCGCCGCCGCCAGGGCATCGGCCTGCGCCCCGGGTGATTCAAATTCCAGCCACTTCATAGTGTGGTTCTCCGTGCGTGCTGTATTTCCATGTGCATTAAAAAGCGGCGTCCGTCAGGGAGGCGGACGCCGTCAGAGTTTCCCCAACTCATTCAAGCCAGGATCCGGCGGCCAGCCTGCAGCGCGCCGGATCGCAGATCAATCAGCTTTCTTCGTGCCAGGCGATGCCGTCACGCGACAGCAGGGCCGACGAGGCCGCAGGCCCCCAGGTTCCGGCGGTGTACTGCTTGGGCGGCGTGGTGGAGTGTTCCCAGGCATGCATGATCGGCTCGACCCAGCGCCAGGCGGCCACCAGCTCGTCGCTGCGCATGAACAGGCCGAGACGGCCACGGATCACGTCCAGCAGCAGACGCTCGTAAGCATCGGCACGACGCACCTTGAACATGGCGTTGAAGTCCAGATTCAGGTAGGCCGGCTGCAGGTTCATGGTGTCGCCCGGTTCCTTGGCCAGGAAGTAGAGGCGGATGCTTTCATCCGGCTGCAGGCGGATCACCAGACGGTTGGCAGTCTGGCCGACCGGGCTCGGGAACAGATGGCACGGGACGTCACGGAAGTTGATGACGATTTCCGCCACCCGTTCCGGCATGCGCTTGCCGGTACGCAGGAAGAACGGCACACCGGCCCAGCGCCAGTTGTCGATTTCGGCCTTGAGCGCCACGAAGGTTTCGGTGGTCGAGGTCGGCGGAATGCCCTGCTCTTCCAGGTAACCCGGCACGGCGCCACCGACGATGGCACCCGCCTTGTACTGACCGCGGACGGTCTTGGTGGCGACGTCCTGCACTTCGAACGGACGCAGCGCCTTCAATACCTTGAGTTTTTCGTCACGAATGGCATTGCCTTCCATGCTGGCCGGCGGCTCCATGGCCACGATGCACAACAGTTGCAGCAAGTGGTTCTGCACCATGTCGCGCAGTGCACCGGTATGGTCGTAGAAACCGCCACGACCTTCGACACCCAGTTCTTCGGAAATGGTGATCTGCACGTTGTGCACCCACTCGCGACGCCACAGCGGTTCGAACAGCGAGTTGCCGAAACGGATGGCCATCAGGTTCTGTACCGACTCCTTGCCCAGATAGTGGTCGATACGATACAGCTGGTGCTCGTCGAAATACTTGGCAACGGCATCATTGATCTCGTTGGACGACTCCAGGTCGTGGCCGAGCGGTTTCTCCAGCACCACGCGCACATTGGGATGATTCAGGCCGACCGTGGCCAGGTTTTCACAGATCGGCGTGAAGAACTCGGGCGCGGTGGACAGGTAGCACACCACGCTGCGGCCCGGCACCATCGGCCCCAGCTTTTCGGCCAGCGGCGGGAAGTGTTCCGGGAAACCGGCATCGACACGCAGATAATCGATACGGTCGCAGAACTGTTGCCAATCTGCCTCAGTGAAGCACTCTTTGATATGCTTGCGCGAATGGTCTTCCACATAGGCCAGATATTCCTCGCGGGTCCACTCCTTGCGGCCCAGCCCCAGAATGCGGCCATCTTTATTAAGGAGACCGGCAGCATGCGCCTGATACAGCGACGGCAACAGCTTGCGCATCACCAGGTCGCCAGTACCACCGAACAGCACCATATCAAATGCAGGGGTTTGAGCAGCGTCGTTTCGCATAGCAACATCCATCCCAAGTGGTTAAGATGTAATTATATTACCACCAGAAAATTCTGCGCAGATTGGATTTGCATCAAGTTAAGCGCCATTTTTTCCAAGTAAGCTGAACACCATTCAATCTAATTAAAGCCTTCCTGTCAGCCGGATAGCACCGGAATGAAGGCAAAAGCCACACCGACGGGAAGGGAATCAGCTTGATTTTTGATTGTAGTAAAATTACCATCATTGCACATCCATGCGGGAGTCCAGACATGACGAAACATCCCGTCCTCGTCGAGGTCACAGAGCGAATCATCCAGCGCAGTCGCGTTCAGCGTCAGGCATACCTGAACCGGATTCGCGCCGCGACCCACCAGGGCAAAGTCGAGCGTAGCCAGCTCTCATGTACCAACCTGGCACACGCTTTTGCCGCCATGCCTGGCGATACCAAGCTGCGCATCAAGGAAGTCGCCCGTGCCAATCTGGCGATCGTCTCTGCCTACAACGACATGCTGTCGGCACACCAACCGCTCGAAACCTACCCCGCACTGATCAAGGAAGAAGCCTTCAAGGCCGGCGCCACCGCCCAGTTTGCCGGTGGCGTGCCGGCCATGTGCGACGGCGTGACCCAGGGTCAGCCGGGCATGGAGCTGTCGCTGTTCTCGCGCGACGTCATCGCCATGAGCACCGCCGTCGCCCTGTCGCATCAGATGTTTGACGGCGCCCTGTACCTCGGCGTGTGCGACAAGATCGTCCCGGGCCTGCTGATCGGCGCACTGTCCTTCGGCCACCTGCCGGCCATCTTCGTCCCGGCCGGCCCGATGACCTCCGGCATCAGCAACGATGAAAAGGCCAAGACCCGCCAGCTGTACGCAGAAGGCAAGGTCGGCCGCGACGCCCTGCTGGAGTCCGAGTCCCAGTCCTATCACGGCCCGGGCACCTGCACCTTCTACGGCACCGCCAACTCCAACCAGATGCTGATGGAGATCATGGGTCTGCATCTGCCCGGCACCGCCTTCGTCAACCCGGGCACCCCGCTGCGCGAGGCATTGACCCGCGCTGCTGCCCGTCAGGCCGTCAAGATTTCCGCTCAGGGTGAAGCCTTTACCCCGGTGGCAGAAATCATTGATGAAAAAACCATCGTCAACGCCATTGTCGGCCTGCTGGCCACCGGTGGCTCGACCAACCACACCATGCATCTGGTCGCGATCGCCCGGGTAGCCGGCATCGACATCAACTGGGACGACTTCGACGACCTGTCCGCCGTGGTACCGCTACTGGCCCGCGCCTACCCGAACGGCAAGGCCGACGTGAACCAGTTCCATGCGGCCGGCGGCCTGGGCTTCGTCATCCGCGAACTGCTGGATGCCGGCCTGCTGCACGAAGACGTGCAGACCGTCATCGGCAAGGGGCTGCGCGCCTACACCCGCGAACCCTGGCTCAACAATGGCCAGCTCGACTGGCGCGATGCCCCGGCCGAGCCGCTGGATCGCGAAGTCGTGCGCCCCCATGCCGACCCGTTCTCCGCCGACGGCGGCCTCAAGGTACTGGCAGGTGAACTGGGCCGGGCCGTGATCAAGGTCTCGGCCGTCAAACCGGAGCACCGTGTCATCGAAGCCCCGGCCGTGGTCTTCCACAGCCAGGACGACATGCTGGCCGCCTTCAAGCGCGGCGAGCTGGAAAAAGACTTCGTGGCGGTGATCCGCTTCCAGGGGCCGCGCGCCAACGGCATGCCGGAACTGCACAAGCTGACCCCCTCGCTGGGCATTCTGCAGGAACGCGGCTTCAAGGTGGCGCTGGTCACCGACGGCCGGATGTCCGGCGCCTCGGGCAAAGTCCCGGCAGCGATCCATGTCAGTCCGGAAGCTGCTCAGGGCGGTCCGATTGCCAAGGTACGCGATGGCGACCTGATCCGCGTCGATGCCGTTCAGGGCCGCCTGCAGGTGCTGGTCGATGCCGAAGAATGGGCGCTGCGCACGGAAAGCGATGCCGACCTGCACCATAATGAATACGGCGTGGGCCGCGAGCTGTTCGCGGTCTTCCGCAACACTGCCACCACGGCAGAAGAAGGCGCAACCAGCTTTGCCCTTCCACAATGGGAGAAAATGTAATGGATGCAATTACCCTGCTGCGTCAGGGGCCGGTGGTCCCGGTCATCGTGGTCGACGATCCGGCGATTGCCGTTGACATGGCCCACGCGCTGGTTGCTGGCGGTATCCGCGTGCTGGAAGTGACGCTGCGCACCAAGGCCGCACTGGCAGCCATCCGTCGCATGCGCGACGAAGTGCCGGACGCCATCGTCGGTGCCGGCACCCTGCGCACCCGCCCACAAGTCGAAGCCTGTGTCGATGCCGGCGCCCAGTTCGGCATCAGCCCGGGCCTGACCCCGGAACTGGCCTCGGCCGCCCGTGCCGCCAACCTGACCTTCCTGCCCGGTGTCGCCACCCCGTCGGAAGCGATGCGCGCCGAAGACGAAGGCTTCTCGGTTCTGAAGCTGTTCCCGGCAGAAGCCGTCGGCGGCATCAAGCTGCTGAAGTCGCTGGCCGGCCCCTTCCCGAACCTGCGCTTCTGCCCGACCGGCGGGATCGATCTGGCCCGTGCCAGCGACTACCTGGCCCTGCCCAATGTACTGGCCGTTGGCGGCTCCTGGCTGACCCCGAGCGATGCCCTGGCCGCGCGCGACTGGGACCGCATCACCGAACTGGCGCGTGCCGCCAGCCAGATCGGCGGCTAAGTCAGACAACCGCGCAATAAACCAAGGGTGGCGACAGCCACCCTTTTTTCTTATCCAACAGCCACTTACCCGCATCCCAGTCATTTTCCGGCTGTCTGACCCGGCCTCGATATGCTATCTGGATTTGCATTCGCCGCATGGTTGCCTAATCTCAATAGACACACAGCCATTTTTCGTGGAGATCGATGATGCAGGTGGCAGAGGTTTTTGAAAAAGCATCCGGCAAACTGCCGATGATTCCAAAGGTTGTCCAGGAGCTGGTCAACAGCTTTAACAGTGCCGATGTCATCAACAACGAAGAGATCGCCAAAACCGTCGGTCATGACCAGGTGCTCACCGCCCGGGTACTGCGCCTGGCGAATACCGCCCGCTTCGGCGGCAGCCGGCGCGTCGGCTCGCTGGATGATGCCCTGATCATTCTGGGCTTCGATACCCTGCGCGTGCTGGTGATCGCCTCCGGCATCACCGGCACCACCGCCAACATCCCCAACTTCGATCTCAAGACTTTCTGGAAAGGCTGCTTCGAGATTGCCAATACCGCCAAGGTACTGGCGCGCCTCAGCCACCAGAACCAGCAACTGGCCTTCACCTGCGGCCTGCTGGCACGCATCGGCGAGCTGGTGCTGCACCTGGCCGCCCCGGGCGTCACCCCCGAGATCGAGCGCAAGGTAGGTGACAGCCCGAATCGTATCGATATCGAGCGCGCACTGCTCGGCGTCGATTCGACCCAGGTCGGTGCCGAACTGGCCTGGCGCTGGAGCTTCCCGGAGCAGATCGTGGCCGCCATCGGCCAGCAATACCCGCTCGACGGCAAGGAAGGCAAGGCCCCGCTGGCCACCGTCATCGGACTGGCCAAGCAGATCGTGCGCGACTTCAACCAGCAAATCGACAGCGAAACCGTCTTCAAGCTGCTGCCGGACAGCGCCCTGACACAACTGGGTATCACCCGCGAACAACTGCAGGCCAGCGCCGACGAGCTCAAGGAAGCCAGCACCACGGTCGACGATCTGTTCTGAGCCATACAGGTAAACGAAAGAGGGCGCCGCAGCGCCCTCTTTGTCATGGCAGATCGCCGACGCGGGCACTCAGCCCTCTTCGCCGTCCACCACTTCTGCCGCCTCACCGGCCACCGGCCCCAGATAGCGACACTCGATGTCCTGCATCAGTTCATCAATGCGGGTAATCGCCAGGCGGATATGGGTGCCCGTCGGCATTTCCGGCAGACCGCCGACACGCAGACGCAGCGGGACACCATCCACCCGCACCAGATCTTCCTTCAGATACACGGCCGTCAGCTCGCTGATCCCCTCCTGGCCGAACCAGCGCAGACACCAGAAGTGCTCCATGCGATCCTGAAAACCCAGATAAGCCGAATAAGCGGCATCGAAATCACGCAGAATGGCAAACAGCATGGCATCGTTCTGCTCGAACGGCGGCTTTTCGCCCCGGATCATCGCCACCAGCTGACGCTGATTGACAAAGTCGGAAGCCCGACGCAGCGGCGAGGTCGACCAGGCATATTGCGCCACCCCCAGACCGATATGCGGCTCCGGCCGGGTGGTCATGCGCACCTTGCCCATGCTCTGCGCCCGATACAGACCGGGAATGTCCGCCTCGCCCAGCATGCGGCCCCATTCGCTGTTGGCCAGAATCATCAACTCCGACACCAGCTTGTCCATCGGTGCCCCGCGCTTGCGCGGCGTGATCTGTACCTTGCCATCCACGATGGCAAAGGTGTAATCCAGCGGCTGCACCCGGGTCGGGTCAAACTTGCCGCGACGCTTTTCCAGCGCATTGGCGAAATGCCACAGCCAGATCAACTCGCGCTTGAAGGCATAATCCACCCCCGGATCATTCAGCAGGGTGTCCTCATTGAAGACCTTCTCCAGCTCGGCATGACGCAGGTTGGCGGCAATCGGCACCAACTCGATGCGGTTTTCGTACCCCACCGGCTCGAAGTCCGGCGTCACCTCGACATACAGACTGAGCGCCGGGCAATTCTGCCCTTCCAGCAAAGTAAACGACTGCACCACCTCGTCCGGCAGCATGGTGATCTTGTCGCCCGGGTAATACACCGTCGACAACCGGCTGTAGACGATGCGCTCCAGATCGGAACCGACCGCGATGCCCAGCGTCGGCGCCGCGATATGGATGCCGACGCGCAGATTGCCATTGGCCAGCGGCGTCAGCGACAGGGCGTCGTCAATCTCGGTGGTGGCGGCATCATCGATGGAGAAAGCCTTGACCTCGGCCAGCGGCAAGGTCGTCGCATCGACCGGCTGCACTGGCTCGGCGTAATGAAAACCGGTGCCCTTGGGAAAATGCTCCATCAGGAAACCGGCCAGCAGATACTCCGGCACCGAACGGATGCCACCGACCTTGTCGGCCAGGCGCAAAGGCGGCAGGCCGCTCTGCTTGCAAGCCTGGTCAAAAGCCTTGAACTCCAGACTGTTCTTGTCCGGACTGAACAGCAGGGCCATCAGCTTGTCGGCCACTGCCTGCGGCAGTTTGCCCGCCACCAGCTCACCGGCCCACAGATTGATCTGCTCCTGCTCGCGCTTCTTGCGCTCCGCACCAGCCAGCGCCGCCTTCAGCGCCTCTTCCGGTGCGGCCTTGAAACGCCCCTTGCCCTTCTTGTAGAAGTACATCGGCGCCGAAGACAGACGCTGCACAATGGCCGCCGCCTCGACGGCAGAGGGGGCATGCCCCCAGTAATCGCGCGCCAGATCCTCATAAGCAAACTCGTCGCTGCCGCAGCACTCCCACAGAAAATCCAGATCGATGTCCTCGGCCAGTGCCTCGGCCTGAGTCAGAAAAGTATCGAGCGGGCTGGCAAACTCGAGAATGACATTGGCAGCCTTGATCTTGGCCCGCTTGCCATGCTGGGTATCCACCTGGAAGCTGGCATCGCTTTTGGACACAATGCTGCCGACCTTGAAACTGCCACTCTCTTCGTAAAATACGTTCATCCGCGCGCCAGACTGTTGCAATCAGTAAAGCCGGGATTATAGCAGGGAGCTACTGCGACGAGGATTTCGCTTGGAATACAGGGAGAAAATTCGGAAAGGGCACCAGGTAAGGTGGTGCCCATCAATCAGAATTGAACCGGATCAGCTGTCGGCCATGACCAGGCGAACGTTGTGCTGCTCCAGCAATTTGGTCAGCGCTTCAGGCGGACGAGCATCGGTGAACATCACGTGGAACTCGCTGATATGCCCCATGCGCACCAGCGCATTACGGCCGAACTTGCTGTGGTCGGCTGCCAGATAGCGATGGCGGGCATTGGCCATCATCGCCTGCGCCACCCTCACTTCACGATAATCGAAATCCAGTAGCGACCCGTCCGCCTCAATGCCGGAGACACCGAGAATGGCGTAATCCACCTTGAACTGATTGATGAAATCCAGCGTGGCAACCCCGGTAATGCCGCCGTCGGAGGCACGCACCACCCCGGAGGTAATCAGCACGTTGAAATCCGGATTGGCCGACATGGTCGAGGCCACGTGAATATTGTTGGTAATCACGCGCAGGCCCTTGTGCGTCGCCGACAGTGCCTGGGCCACCACCTCGATGGTGGTGCCGATGCTCATGAACAGGGAGGCATGGTCGGGAATGCTGGCGGCGATCAGATCGGCGATATGCGCCTTTTCATTCTGCAGCTTGCCCTTGCGGGCAAAGTAATCTTCGTTTTCGACACTGGAGCCCAGCGCGGCCCCGCCATGATAGCGCCGCAGCAGGTTGTCTTCGCACAGCTGGTTGATGTCGCGGCGAATGGTCTGGGGCGTGACGGCCAGGATGCGCGCCAGCTCTTCAATCGGCATGAAGCCGTTCTCGCGAACCAGTTGCAGGATTTTGTCGTGACGGGGTGAGCGGCTCATAAGGATTCGATTTCGAAAATCAGTCTGAGTTAATTATCATAAACACCCCCTGGCAAGCAACCCAAAGTGCGAATCCGCTCATGATTTGCCGCAATGAATGCCCAAAAGGATTCGAATAGTCGTACTGGCCATTCCATTCAGGTATGCATAGAATGTTCGCTTAGCCATCCCCGCCCCCCGCCAAGGCACCATGACCCTGTCCAGACTGCTGTATTCCTTCGTTCTGCGTCACCGACGTGCCTACTGTCTGGCGGCCGTGATGCTGGCGATGGTCGGCATGCTGACCGTGATGATTCCGCGTCAGGTCGGACATATCGTCGATGCCCTGGCTGCGCGCCAGTTGCACGGTACCCCGCTGTTGCTGTCACTGGGCGAACTGCTGCTGATGGGTCTGGCCATCTACGGTCTGCGCGTCAGCTGGCGGCTGCAACTGTTTACCGCCTCCTACCAGCTGGGTGTCGAACTGCGCACCCGCCTGTACCGCTCGCTGGCCCATCAGGGCCCGGCCTTTTTTCAGCAACAGCGCACCGGCGACCTGATGGCGCGCGCCACCAACGACATCGACTCCGTGGAGATGGCCGCCGGCGAGGCCATGCTGGCCGGTTTCGACGGCCTGCTGACCCTGCTGCTGGTACTCGGCATGATGACCTTCGCCATCGACTGGCGACTGGCGGCTGCCGCCTTGCTGCCCTTCCCGCTCATGGCCTGGGGCTTCAGCCGCATCGCCAACCAGATCCACCGCGCCTGGGGCGATGCCCTGCGCCACTTCGGCCGCATGAACGACCACGTGCAGGAAGCCCTGAGCGGGGTCCGTACCCTGCGTGCCCTGGGGCTGGAAACGCTCAACGATCGCCAGATGACCGCCCTTGCAGCCGCCGCCTCGGACAGCAGCCTGGACGCCCAGCGCTGGGAAGCGGCCTTCGATCCGGTCGTCGGGCTGGCCCTGGTCAGCGCCAACGTCATCGCCCTGTCGCTCGGCGGCTATCTGGTCTGGCAGGGACAGCTCACCATCGGCGCGCTGACCAGTTTCAGCATGTACCTGGTTCAATTGATCTGGCCGATGTTCGCCGCGGGCTGGGTGCTGTCGCTCCTGCAGCGCGGCAACGCCGCCTGGCAACGCCTGCAGCCGATCTTTGCCGCCGCGCCTTCCGTACCCGACCTGGGCCGGCAGACGCAGCTGCAACCTGGCCCGCTGCGCTTCCGGCAGGTCGGTTTTTACTACCCTGAGCAACAGACACCGGCACTCTGCGGCATTGACCTGCAGATCGAGCATGGCCAGACCATCGGTATCGTCGGCCCGACCGGCAGCGGCAAATCCACACTGCTAAAACTGCTGATGCGGCAATACCCGCTGCAACAAGGCCAGATCGACTGGCAGGGTACCGACCTGGCCGACTACCGGCTCGGCACCCTGCGCGGCGCCATCAGCTGGGTCCCGCAGGAGCCCTTCCTGTTCTCCGCCAGCGTGGCGGACAACATTGCCCTGGTACAGCCACAGGCCAGCCAGCAGGACATCGAACGCGTCGCCCGACTGGCGGCCGTACATGAAGACATCCTGCGCCTGCCACAAGGCTATGGCACACCGGTTGGCGAAAAGGGCGTCGCCTTGTCGGGTGGCCAGCGCCAGCGTCTGGCCATTGCGCGCGCCCTGCTGGCCGACACCCCGCTCCTGCTGCTGGACGACGCCCTGTCCGCCGTGGATACCCAGACCGAGCACCAGATCCTGCAACACCTGCGTGATGCCCGCCGCGGTCGCAGTGTCCTGATCGTCAGCCATCGCCTGTCGGCAGTGGCCGATGCCGATCACATCGTCGTCATGCATGGCGGGCGAATCGTCGAACAGGGCAACCACGCGACACTGCTGGCCAAAGATGGCTGGTATGCCAGTCAGTGGCGCTATCAACAACTGGAGGCCAGCCTCGATGCCGTCTGAATCCCCCCGACTCGACCGGCGTGCCGCCCTGACCCTGCTGGCGCAGGCAGCCGCCCCCGACCGCCGCCACCTGTGGCTGGGCGGTGTCTGGCTGTTGCTGGCAGCCCTGCTGGAAGCCACGGCGCCCTTCCTCGGCAAGGTGTTCATCGACAGCTACCTGCTGCCGCACCATCTGGCCTGGCCGGCGATGATCAGCCTGCTGGCGGCCTCCCTGCTGCTGGGCTACGGTGCGGCCCTGATCCGCTACCTGCAACTGGTGCGACTGGCCGGTGTCGCCATGCGCGCCGTACAGCGATTACGCGAACAGGTCTTCGCCCATGTCATCCGTCTGCCGATGGCCTTCTTCGACCAGGCCATCACCGGACAACTGGTCAGCCGCGTCACCAACGATACCGAGTCGGTCAAGGCGCTGTACGTCCAGGCCCTGTTCGTGATTCTCAACAACAGCATCATCGTGCTGGGGGCCCTGGCCGCCATGGCCTGGCTTGACTGGCATCTGATGCTGGTTTCGCTGCTGCTGTTTCCCGCGACCCTGGCCATCGTCTGGCTGTACCAGCGGCTGAGCGCCCCCTCGGTGGCCCGTGCCCGCGCCCTGCGCAGCGAGATCAACGCCCAGATGGCCGAATCCATCTCCGGCATCAGCGTGCTGCAGGCCAGCAATGCCGAGGCACGCTTCATCCGACGTTTCGATGACACCAACCAGCACTACTACCAGGCCCGCCTGGGCGAGTTGCGCGCCAATGCCTGGCTGCTGCGACCGGCGCTCGACCTGCTCAATGTGCTGCTGCTGACGGTGGTGATCTACCGCTTCGGCCTGCGCGAGCTGGGCGGACGCGAAATCGGCGTCCTGTATGCCTTCGTCAGCTATATCGGCCGGGTGGTCGAACCGCTGATCCAGATCACCATGCAATTCGGCCAGCTGCAGCAGGCGGTCGTCGCGGCGGCCCGTGTCGATCAATTATTGGCCGAGCCGGGCATGCCGGCAGATCAGGGGCAGGGGAAAATCGGGGCAGGGTCCGTACGCTTCGAGCAGGTCGGCTTCAGCTATCAAAGCGGGCATCCGGTATTACACGATCTGACGCTGGATATTCCGGCCGGCAGCTTTGTCGGCATTGTCGGCCATACCGGCAGCGGCAAGTCCACCCTGCTGTCCCTGCTGTTGCGCTTCTATCGCCCGCAACAAGGACAAATCCTGATCGACGGACAGCCACTGGACAGCCTCGGCAGCGTCGCCTTCCGCGCCGGTGTCGGCCTGGTGCCGCAAGAGCCTTTTCTGCTGGCCAGCAGCGCGTTCGACAACATCGACATGGGCCGGGGACTGTCCTCACAGCAGATCGAAGAAGCCGCCCGTGCCGCCGGCGTGCATGAGCTGATCCTGTCGCTGCCGCAGGGCTACGCCACCGACATGGGAGAAAGCGGCGGACGCCTGTCGAGCGGGCAAAAGCAACTGATCGCCATTGCCCGGGCCCTGGCCGGACGACCCAGCATCCTGCTGCTGGACGAGGCCACCTCGCATATCGACAGCGCCACCGAACAGCTGGTACAGCAGGCGCTGGCCCGCCTGACCGGCAAGATCACCCTGATCTCCATCGCCCACCGCCTGTCCACCATCCGCGACGCCGATCGCATCATCGTGCTCAGCCATGGCCGCATCGCCGAATCCGGCCGCCACGATGAGCTGATGCAGCAAGGCGGCATCTACCAGCGTCTCTACCTGCTGCAACAACTGCAGACCGCCGAGGCGGTCTGAGGAGCCTCTATGCGTACAACCCTGCCCCTTTGCCTGCTGCTGATCAGCGGCACCTGTCTGGCGGAAGCCCCCCAGCCCAGCCTGTCGGTCACCACCGCCGTGGTCACCCACCAGACCGACTTTGGCAGCAGTTCCCAGCTCCAGGTCGGTGTTTCGGCGCTGTACCCGACCCGCTACGGTGCCGCCTACTGGCAGGATGGCGAAGGCGGCTGGCTGCTGCCGGCGCCCGGTGGCTGGGTCTCGCTCGGCGCGGCCTTCGAACCGGTTTGGTCCCTTGGCAGCCATGCCTCACAAAGTCTGGGGGTCGCACGCTACGGCCTGGACCTGCCCAATGACGGCACGCTGTCCGTCGGCTATGCCAGCCGGCTCGGCAACCACAACCCGGGACATCTGCTGGTCGCCAGCCTGGATGCCCCGCTCACCATGCTTGGTCGCCACAAACTGAGTCTGGTGGGCTGGGCCAGTCTGGCCGACAAGACCCGTCGCCAGTCCCTCGATCACCAGAACCAGGCACAGGACGGCTGGCAACTGGAGCAGGGCAATCTGCTGCTGGTGGTCTCCCACCCGCTCAGCGGCAACTGGTATCTGGATGCCGGCGTTGGCAGCCATTGGCAGGCCGATCAGAACAGCCACCATACCGCTGGCTGGCAAACCCTGCTCGGTGTTACCTGGGAAATGAAATAATCAGGGTGCGGGCTGCAGCGTGCTGCTGACGATACACGCCGCCTGCGCCAGCACATCGCGCCGGGCAGAGGCATTCGGATCGTGCTGGGTGAAGTAGGTCACCAGCACCAGCGGTGCCTGTCCCTGGCGCCAGATCACGGCAATATCGTTGGTGGTACCGTAATCCCCGCTGCCGGTCTTGTCCCCCACCACCCAGCCCGCCGGCACACCGGCGCGGATGCTTTCGCCCCCGGTAGTATTGCCCTTGAGCCAGCTGACCAGCTGTGCCCGCTGCGCCGGCGCCAGCGCATCGCCCAGCGTCAGCTTGCGCAGACTGTCGGCCATGGCGGTCGGCGTGGTGGTATCACGCACATCCCCCGGTTTGGCGCTGTTGAGCTGGGGTTCGGTGCGGTCAAGCCGGAAAGTCCGGTCACCGATCTGGCGACTGAAGCGCGTCACCCCCACCGGGCCGCCCAGCTCGGCAATCATCTTGTTCATCGCCGGATTGTCGCTGTACTGCACCGCGGCGGCGGCGATATCACGCCAGCGCATGCCTTGATTCATGTGCTGATCGGTGATCGGCCCGTAGCCTGCGCGGTCTTTCGGCCTGATCGGCACCTGCCGGTCCAGCAGACCGGCATCCGACTCGCTTTTCTTCAGCAGGCCGGCCGCCGCCATCACCTTGCTGGTACTGCATAGGGCAAAGCGTTCGTCGCCGCGGTAGCTCATGCGTGTGTTATCGGCGGTATCGATCAGCGCCACCCCCAGTCGGCCCCCGCTGCTTTGTTCCAGCTGCGCCAGCTGCTTCCGCATGGCTTGCTGCTGAGCCGGGGTCAGTGCCAGCGCAGGGGTTGGCAGGGTGCACAGCGACAGCAGTAGCGCCGAGAGCCGGAAAACGGGCAGTTCATCCGTCAGTTTCATGGTCATGGTCTGGGAAAGTGATCTGAACCGTTTGGGCTGCCGACGACGGGTGAAGTTCCAGAAAAAACAGCGCCGTCCGGCGGCTTGCCGGACGGCGCTGTGGATTTCAGACAATCTCCAGACGGAGATCAGGCCAGCCTCTGCCGCCAGCGCGCAATCTGTGCCCGCACCTGGGCCGGCGCCGTACCGCCGACATGATTGCGCTGCGCCAGGCTGCCTTCCGGCGTCAGCACCTGGTAGATGTCCTCGCCAATCAGCGCGCTAAAGCCCTGCAGCTCGGTCAGCGACAGCTCGGCCAGATCGCGCCCCTGCTGTTCGGCATGGCGCACCGCCAGTGCCACCACCTCGTGACTGTCGCGGAACGGCAGTCCCTTTTTCACCAGGTAGTCGGCCAGATCGGTCGCCGTGGCAAAGCCCAGCAACACGGCGCGGCGCATGGCCTGCGGCTTGACCGTAATGCCGCGCATCATGTCGGCGTAGATGCGCAGCGTGTCGATCAGGGTATCCGCGGTATCGAACAGCGGTTCCTTGTCTTCCTGATTGTCCTTGTTGTAGGCCAGCGGCTGCGACTTCATCAGCATCAGCAACCCCACCAGATGGCCGCTGACCCGCCCGCTCTTGCCGCGCACCAGCTCCGGCACGTCGGGATTTTTCTTCTGCGGCATGATCGAGCTGCCGGTACAGAAGCGGTCGGCGATATCGATGAAACCGACACTTGGGCTCATCCACGACACCAGCTCTTCCGACAAGCGCGACAGATGGGTCATCACCAGACTGGCGGCGGCGCAGAATTCGATGGCGAAATCACGATCCGACACGGCATCGAGCGAGTTGTGGCAGACATCGTCAAAGCCCAGCAGCTCGGCCGTATAGTGGCGGTCGATCGGGAAGGTGGTGCCGGCCAGCGCCGCCGCCCCGAGCGGCAGGCGATTGACGCGGCGGCGACAGTCGGCCAGCCGCTCGGCATCGCGCGCCAGCATTTCCACATAGGCCAGCATGTGATGGCCGAAAGTCACCGGCTGTGCCACCTGCAGATGGGTAAAGCCCGGCATCACCGTCTCGGCATGCTGCTCGGCCAGATCCAGCAGTGCGCGCTGCAGATCGCCGACCAGCGGTCCGATCAGATCCAGCTGGGCACGCAGCCACAGCCGGATATCGGTCGCCACCTGATCGTTGCGGCTGCGGCCGGTATGCAGGCGCTTGCCGGCGTCGCCGATCTTGTCGGTCAGGCGGCGCTCGATATTCATGTGCACATCTTCCAGATCCAGTCGCCACTCGAACTGACCGGCGGCAATCTCCGCCTGAATTTCGGCCATGCCGCGGCGGATCGCCGCCAGGTCCTCGGCCGACAGCACCCCGGCACGCGCCAGCATGGCGGCATGCGCCAGCGAACCCTCGATATCGTAGGGCGCCAGACGGTAATCGAAACCGATGGAAGCAGTGTATTTCTTCACGAGTTCCGACACCGGTTCGGAGAACCGGCCGGACCAGGCATGTTGATCTTGCATCTGGATGTTTCCTTTTCTCTCTTTGTCGTTCTTGATGCCGCCGGCGAACGGGGCGGCGCACCGCCCCGTGTCACCGCTCAGCCACTGTTGCGCAGGCCGGCCGAGATCCCGTTGATGGTCAGATGGATGGTATACAGCGCATCGGCATCATCCGGATTGCGGCGCAACTTGCGCAGCAGCTCGACCTGCAGCAGGTTGAGCGCGTCCAGATACGGCAGGCGGGTAGCCAGACTGCGCGCCAGCGTCGGGTTGTTTTCCAGCAGCTGCTTCTGGCCGGTAATGGCAAACAGTGCCTCCTGAGTACGCTGCCATTCACTTTCCAGCGCACTGAACAGCTGATCCGCCAGCGCGCGGTCTTCCACCAGATCGGCATAGCGGCGCGCAATGCGCAGATCGGCCTTGGCCAGCACTTGCTCCATATTCGACAGGATCACGCGGAAGAAGCCCGAGTTGCGGGCCATGTCCTGCAGGCGCTGCATGCCGCCGCGGCCGTGGCGCTCGACAAAGGCCGTCACCGCGGAACCAAAGCCATACCAGCCCGGCAACATCACACGCGACTGCGACCAGGAGAACACCCAGGGAATGGCGCGCAGATCGGTGATCGAATTCAGGCTCTTGCGCGACGCCGGCCGGCTGCCGATATTCAGCTTGGCAATGGCATTGATCGGCGTGCCTTCGAGGAAGTACTGCATGAAGCGCGGGGTTTCCACCAGCTGGCGATAGGCCGCATAGGCATCGGCAGACAACTCGTCGAACGCCGCTCGGTCCACCTGTTCGCTGTGCACCTGACTCAGGGTCGCCTCCAGCGTCGCGGCCACCAGGGCCTCCAGATTGCGCAGGCCGATGTCCGGGTCGGAATACTTGGACGCGATCACCTCGCCCTGCTCGGTAATGCGGATACGCCCGGCCACCGATCCGGCCGGCTGCGCCACGATGGCCTCGAAAGCCGGACCGCCGCCGCGCCCCACCGAACCGCCGCGCCCGTGGAACAGCTGCAGACGCACCCCGGCACGGGCAAAACTGTTCACCAGACGGGTTTCAGCCTGATACAGCTCCCACTGACTGGTCAGATAACCGCCATCCTTGTTGCTGTCGGAATACCCCAGCATCACTTCCTGCAGATCGCCACGGCTCTTGAGCAGCGCGCGATACCAGGGCAGGGCAAACAACTGATCCATCACCTGATCCGCCGCACGCAGGTCGGCGATGGTTTCGAACAGCGGCACCAGATTCAGGCTGGCCACCGGCTGGCCATCGACCAGACGGATCAGGCCGTTCTCCTTGAGCAGCAAGGCTAGTGCCAGCATGTCGCTGACCGAGGCGCAGTTGGAGATGATGCTCTGCCCGATGGCCTCGGCACCGAAGTCGCGCTGGATACGCGCCGCCTCGCGGAAAATCGCCAGCTCCTTCTGCGCCAGCTCGCTATAGGCGGCAAAGGGCGACACCAGGGCGCGCGGCGAAGACAACTCGCGCAGCAACAGCTCGACACGGCGCGCATCATCGGCGGCGGCATAGTCTTCCAGCCCGGCATGGGCAAACAGCTCCCCCACCACCTGCTGGTGCAGGCCGGCAAACTGGCGCATGTCCAGCGGCATCAGGAAGAAGCCGAACACCTCCAGCGTGCGGATCAGCCGGCTCAGCCGCCCCTCGGCCAGGCTGGCGCTGCCATGGCTGCGCAGCGATTCGGCAATGGCACGCAGATCCGTCAGACAGGCCGCCACATCGGCGTAGTCATCATCCCCGTGCCAGCGGCCATGCAGTTTGACCCCCAGCCGACGGGCGGTATTGGCCAGGCGCGCCTGCACCGTCGCCAGGGCGCGACGATAGGGCTCCTCCTCGCGGCTGACCTTGTCATCCGGCGACACCGCCGACAGGGCCGCGACCGCCGGACTGACCTCGACATGGCGAATCGACAGCGACAACTCGCGGTACAGCGAGGCCAGTTCATCCAGATAGTGGTGGAAAGCCGCTTCAGCCTGATGGGTGATGGCGCTGTGCATCACATCGGCATCGACATTGGGATTGCCGTCACGGTCACCGCCGATCCAGCTGGCGACACGCAGGAATGGCTTGAGTTGCGGCGCCTGCCCCCAGCCTTCGGCGATCAGCTGGCTGAGCCGCTCGTACACCTTGGGCAGCGCACTGAAAAAGGTCATCGGGTGGTAGGCCACCCCGTTTTTGATCTCGTCCAGCACCGACAGCTTGAACGGACGGATCTCGGCGGTCTGCCACAGCGCCAGAATGGCACGCTTGAGCTTGGCTTCGAGCTCGGTTTTCTCTTCCGGCAGCAGACCGGGCTGATTGAGCCGGTGCATGAAGCGCCGCACGGCACGATGGCTGTCCAGCACGCTCTGGCGCTGCACCTCGGTCGGATGCGCCGTCAGCACGGCAACGATCGAGGCCTCGGACA
The DNA here is from genome assembly GCF_018802765.1 of Paludibacterium sp. B53371. Classification (NCBI taxonomy): domain Bacteria; kingdom Pseudomonadati; phylum Pseudomonadota; class Betaproteobacteria; order Neisseriales; family Chromobacteriaceae; genus Paludibacterium; species Paludibacterium sp. B53371. Next base: position 102,483 of record NZ_CP069163.1, on the reverse strand, counting down.
GCATGCCGGACAAGCGGTCAAAACCGACCTGCTCCTGCTGCAGCTGCTGCAAGGCACGCTCCAGACTGCCCTGCTGCGGCGCCGAACCGGCCAGCCGGTGCGCCCGGCGGCGGCGGGTATGGTGCAGATCTTCGGCAATATTGAACAGCTGCGCATACAGGCCACAGGCCCGCACCAGCGCACTGTCGGCATCCGCCGGCAGGCTGGCGGGCAACTTGCCCTGCTGCTGCAATTGTTGCGGAATGGCCCGCATTTCCTGGTACAGCTGCGGGCCGGCCTGCTCGCTCAGCACTTCGCCCAGCAAACGTTCAAGCCGCGCCAGATCATTGCGCAGCGGCAAATCCTTTTCGAATTGATTCTTGTTATCCACCCTTAGTCACCCGGTTCATTGTTTTTAGAGATCAGAGTTCATTCTGCCTCATTTCCCCGGCGATTGGGACGCCATTTTTTGCAGCGCAAAACCAGACAACTTGCATGATAGAATCGGCCATCGCCACCCAAATCAAATCAACGCTTCATGGACAAAATCGTCATCGCCAGTCGCGAAAGCCGTCTGGCCATGTGGCAGGCGGAACATATCCGCAGCCGGTTGCAAGCACTCTACCCGGGCCTGACCGTCGAGATTCTCGGCATGACCACCCAGGGAGACCAGATCCTCGACAAGACCCTGGCCAAGATCGGCGGCAAGGGACTCTTCGTCAAGGAACTGGAAGTCGCCTTGCAGGAGGGCCGGGCCGACCTGGCCGTGCACTCGATCAAGGACGTGCCCATGGTCTTGCCACAGGGCTTTGCCCTCGCCGCCATCTGTACCCGCGAAGACCCGCGCGACGCCCTGGTCAGCAACCGTTACCAAAACCTGGCCCAACTGCCGCACGGCGCCGTGGTCGGCACCTCGAGCCTGCGCCGGGAAGCCCAGCTGCGCGCACGCTTCCCGCACCTGACCATCCGCCCGCTGCGCGGCAACGTCCAGACCCGTCTGGCCAAGCTGGACAACGGCGATTACGACGCCATCATTCTGGCCGCCGCCGGCCTCAAGCGTCTGGGACTGGGCGAGCGCATCGCTGCCCTGATCGAAGCGGATGACAGTCTGCCCGCCGCCGGACAGGGCGCACTCGGCATCGAGATCCGCGCCGACCGCAGCGATCTGCTCACCTTGCTGGCGCCGCTGAATGATGCCGACAGCCATGCCTGTGTCAGCGCGGAACGCGCCCTGGCCCGCGAAATGGGCGGCAGCTGTCAGCTGCCCCTCGGGGCCTTTGCCACCCTGCGCGAAGACATCCTGACCCTGACCGGCCTGCTGGCTCACCCGGACGGCTCGGTCATCCTGCGCGCCGAGGCCAGTGCCCCGCGCGACTATGCCGAAGCCCTCGGGCGCGCCGTGGCGAAGAAGCTGGATGAACAGGATGCCCGCAGCCTGATCGCCGACATCCTGCAGCAACAGGCATGAGCCTCGCCGGACGCACCGTCCTGATCACCCGCCCGGCCAGCCAGTCCGGCGCTCTGGAGGCGCTGCTGCGCGCGGAGGGCGCCCGACCGCTGCGCTTTCCGCTGATCGCCATCGAACCCGAGCCATCCGTGCTGGCCACGCTGGCGCCGCGCGCCGCCGCGGCCGACTGGCTGATCTTTACCAGCCCCAGCGCCATCGACCTCGGCTGGCCGGCCTTGCGCGAGATGAATACCACGCCGCGGCTGGCCTGTGTCGGGGCCGCCAGCGCAGAAAAACTCGGCAAGCTGGCGCAACGTCAGGTAATCTACCCTCAGGCAGGCAGTGATAGCGCATCGCTATTGACCCTGACCGAACTGCAGGACATCCGAGACCAGTTCATACTGATCGTGCGCGGCGCCAACGGCCGTGAAGAACTGGCACAGGCGCTGAAGCAACGCGGTGCCCGGGTCGCCTTCGCCGACATCTATCGGCGGGTCGACACCACACCGGACTGGGCCCTGTTTGACCGCCAGGCGGCAGCGGGCAAGCTGGACGCCTGCATCGCCACCACGAGCGAAATTGTCGAACGATTGTTTCGGCTTGCTGGCAGCGACCGTGCCCGGACGCTACAATGCCTGCAGTACTGTGTGCCACACCCTCGTATCGCCGAGCGACTGGCGGCACTAGGCGTGGCGCGGATCGTGACAACCCGGGCGGACGACGCAGCAATGGTCGCCGGCCTCAAAGAATGGTTCTCCCGTCATCCATGAGCGAATCCCAGCTGCTGGACGCAGAAAAGTCCGAACAACCCACCCTGCCACCACAAGAGAAAAAGCCCTTCAACTGGGCACTGTGGCTGGCGCTAGGCGCCCTGGCCTTTTCCGGCTGGCAGCTCTACGACACCCAGCTGCAACTGAGCGCAGTGCGGCAGGATCTGGCACGCCGCAGCGTCGAGCCGGCGGTCAAGACCATGACCGAACAGCTGCGCGCCACCGATGGCAAACTGGCCATGCTGGAAGCGCGCATCAACCAGTCGAACAGTCAGTTCGCCGCCCTGAGCAATATGTATCAGGACATGAGCAAGGTGCGCTCCGACTGGTTGCTGTCCGAAGTCGGCCATGCCCTGGCGCTGGCCAGCCAGGAACTGCAGCTGGCCGGCAACGTCCCCAGTGCCATCACGGCCCTGCAGGCCGTCGATGCCCGACTGGCCGCCTTCGACCGCCCGGAACTCATCGGCGTCAAAAAAGCGGTCGCCCAGGATCTGGAGGCGCTGCGCGCCCTGCCCTTCCTCGACATCATCGGTCTGTCGGCCCGCATCGACAGCCTGAGCCAGGGCGTGGACAAACTGCCGCTGAGCGTCGACATCCAGCGCCAGCCGGTCACAGCGGTGGCCTACGACCGCAACGCCCCGTTCTGGAGCCAGCTGATCCATGACATCTCGCAAAGCTTCGGCGAACTGGTGCGCATCCGCCGCATCGACAAGCCGGAGGCCATCCTGCTGACGCCGGAGCAGTCCTTCCAGCTGCGCGAGAACCTCAAGCTGCATCTGCTGGATGCCCGCATAGCCCTGCTGCAACGCAATGCTGCCCCCTTCAATGCCGACATGGTCGCCTTGCAGAGCTACATCGACCGCTACTTTGACCACAGCGCCCCGGCCACCCAGCAATGGCTGGCCCTGCTGGCCGAGCTGAAGAACGCGCCGATCAACAATGCCCTGCCCGATCTGTCTGCCAGCCTGAAGGCCGTCAACAGCGCGCAGGCCGCGCCGGAGGTCAAGCCGTGAAATTCGTGATCTGGATCACCGGCCTGTTCGCCCTGGCCGTGCTGGTCGGGTTGGCAGCCACCGTCAACAGCGGCTACGCCATCCTCTACCTGCCGCCGTGGCGCATCGAGTTTTCCTTCAACCTGCTGATCGTGGCCACCATCGCCCTGATCGCCGTCACCTATGGCCTGCTGCGCCTGCTCAGCCTGGCAGCCGGACTGCCGGCCGAAGTACGCCGCTTCCAGCGCCAGAAGCAGCTCAAGCAGGCACGCCATGCGCTGCGCGATGCCGGCATCGCCTTCTTCGAAGGGCGCTTCCAGAAAGCCGAGCGCGCTGCCGCACGCGCGGTCGACAGCGAGCATGCGCCGGAGAACAAGGCCCTCGCCCTGCTGATTGCTGCCCGTTCGGCCAGTGCCCAGCATGACTACGACAAGCGTGATGACTACCTGGCCCGCCTCGATGCCCTGCCCGAATCACTGCAACTGGCTCGCCACATGCAGGAAGCCGATCTGCGGCTGGAAGCCAAGGACCCGCTCGGCGCCCTGGCCGCCATCGACCGTGCCCGCTCGATCTCGCCCAACCTGACCAATGCCCTGCGGCTGGAGCTCAAGATCCGCCTGCAGCAGAAGCAACCCGAAGCCGTGCTGTCGCTGACCGAAAAGCTGCTCAAGGCAGACGCGCTCGAACCGGAACAGGCCCGTCGCTATCGTCAGGCGGCTTACAGCCAGCAGCTGGAAACCCTGATCAACGGTCGCGAGATCCTCGACTGGCTGCGTAAAGTGCCCGAGGCCGAGCGCAAGCTGCCCGGACTGGTCGCGCGCGTGGTGTCGCGACTCGTCGAGGCGGGAGAAGCCGACCAGGCTGCCGTCCTGCTGAGCGAAGCCCTTGCAGATGAAGACAGCGCCACGCCGGAGCTGACGCGCGAACTGGCGCATCTGGCCGACCAGCTGACCGAGACCCGCCGCCTGGAGCTGATCAAGACCGGCGAGCAATGGCTGAAACAGCGCCCGCGCGACCACATGCTGCTGCTGGCCCTGGGCCGTCTGGCCATGAGCCAGCAACTGTGGGGCAAGGCACAGAGCTATCTCGAAGCCAGCCTGTCGATCCAGCCGACCCTGATTGCCCATGCCGAACTGGTCAAGCTGTTCCAGCAGACCGGCAAGGAAGAGCAAGCTGCCCAGCATTACCGCGACAGCCTGGAACTGGCGCTCAACCTGGGTTACTGATTGTCGGGAAACCTTCAGGACAAAGGGACGCCTCGGCGTCCTTTTTTGCAGGCAGAATCTGCGCAATGAACACAACACAACGCCGTCTGGCGTCCGGTCTCATGACCGCTGCCAGTTTGGCCGCCGCAACGGATATTCGGACCCCTGGTCCTCAAGGCCCGCTGCAAGGCACGCTCCTCGCGGCAAGTTCGGCACACCGAACTGCGGCGCTGATCATTCCCGGCTCGGGCCCCACCGACCGGAATGGCAACAGCCCTCTTGGCCTACACACCGACACCTACCGACTGCTGGCCGAAGGTCTGGCCTCGCACGGTATCAGCAGCGTACGCATCGACAAGCGGGGGAGGTACGGCAGTACGGGCACCAGTCCGGATGCCAGACTCCTTTTACTTGACCAGACCAGTCATACCTTGAAGCTGGTCGCCAGCGACGACCGCACAGGGAATCTGCAAACCTATACCGACCCGACCCGGCTCGGCCGCTGGCACCGTCACTACGCCCGGCACAAGCACTAAACCACCCCCGCCTTGACGGCCACCATGGCCAGCGTCGAAGCGGTAAAGCTGCCATCCGCCTCCAGTTGCAGGCCCTGCACCACCTCGGCAGGCGCCCCTTGCTGCAACAAGCGGATCGCCTGCACCAGCGGTGCTGGCGTGCGCATGCGCGCCACCCAGTCGGCAAACACCAGACGCAAGGGCCAGTGCTGCACTTGCTGCAGGCTCAGCCCCCCTGCAGCCAGCATCCCGCGCCATTGCGTCTCACTGTAATTGCGCAGATGTGAGCGATCCCGCAGCAACTCAAAAGTCTGCAGATGGGTATCCACCAGCGCCGACTCATGCCCCGCGACATCGATCAGCAGCCAGGAGCCCCCCGGGCGCAATACCCGGTGCACTTCGGCCAGCGCACCGGCAACATCGCCCCAGTGATGGGCACTGTAACGACTGGCCACCAGGTCAAACTGCCCGTCGGCAAAGGGCAGACAATGCGCCACGCCCTCAATCGTCTCGACTTGCCCCAGCCCGCGCCGGCTGGCTTCCTCCTGCACCGTCTGCAACATGGCAGGCGAGGGATCCAGCGCCCACACCCGCTCAAACTGCGCCGCCAGCGCAAACGTCAGATGACCGGCACCACAGCCCAGATCAAGCGCCAGACCACCAGGCGGCAAGGCGGGCAGGCACTGTTCGCGCAACCAGCGCAGATCCGGCCCATCGGCATGCACGCTGCTGGTCAGATAGGCCTGCGCCTGCGGATCAAACTGCTGTTGAATGGTTTCAGCATGGTGTGTCATGGCATTCTCCCGATCATGGTGCAGTCAGCTTAGGCGCCACACCATACTGTTACAAGATAAGCACTTATCCTATTATCAGAGCTAACTGCCAACTGGATAAGCTCATGTCTGATCCCGCCCCGCTCGGTACGTTTCTGCGCGCCATCCGGGCACGCCTGCAACCACAGGAAGTCGGCCTGCCCCCCGGACAGCGCCGTCGGACCCCCGGCCTGCGCCGCGAAGAAGTCGCCCTGCTGTGCGGCATCAGTCCCACCTGGTATACCTGGCTGGAGCAGGGACGTGTCAGCAGCCCGTCCGGACCGACCCTGCAGGCCATCGCCCGCGGACTAAAGCTGTCCCTCGCCGAACGTCACTATCTGTTTCAGCTGGCCGCCCGCAGCGACCCGCAACCCGCACAGCGCCATCACGACCCGCACGCGCTGTCCCCCCTGCTGGCGGCCCTGCAGACCCCCGCCTACCTGCTCGACCCTCACTGGCATATCGTCGCCAGCAACCTGGCGGCGCAACAGCGCTTTGCCGGCTGGCTGGATCAGCCCGCCGCACCGGAGCACAACCTGTTGCGCTTCGTCTTTCTCGACCCGCGCGCCCGGCAGTGGATCGTCGACTGGCCGCAGCGAGCCAGACGGCTGGTTGCCGAATACCGCGCCGACAGCGCCGCACTGGCCCGCGACCCGCTGCATTGGCTGCTGATCGACGAACTGACGCAACACAGCCAAGCATTTCGACAATGGTGGGACGCCCAGGAAGTACTGCAACGCGAAGGAGGCATACGCCGCTTTCGTCATCCGACCGGTGAGCTGCACTGCTACCGGCAGTTCACCCTGCACCTGCCGCAGCACCCCCAATGGAAACTGGTCACCCTGCTGCCCGTACCAGACGGGCCGGACGAGGCTGAATCAGCATCCGGTGTGCCAGCAGACAGACCAGGGACAGCACCAGATACACCCACAGCAGATCCTGAGGATCACTGATCGGCAGCAAACTGAGCACCAACGCCGTCAGGCTGGTCATCAGGGTATTGATCAGAAACATCAGCGCCGTGGCCGTACCGGCAATATGGCCGAACATGGCCAGCCCCTTGCCCATCGACATCGGGAAAATAAACCCCTGGGCACAGAACATCAGCGCACTGACGATACACAACAGCGCCAGATGGCTGCCAAGCCACCAGCCCGCCAGCAAGCCGCACAGCGCCACGGCCAGCAGCAACAGCGTGGCGACGGCCTGCAGCCGCTCGACGGCAAAGCGGCCAATCAGCCAGCGGCAGAGAAACGTCGCCAGCATGAAGGCACAGCCCAGCAACAGGGCAATGTGGCCAAACACGATGGGTGAATAGTGCAGCCGACCCTGAATCAGGAAGGGGCCGACGGTATTGAACGCAATACTCAGCGAGTACACCGCCCCCATCATCAGCACCAGCCCCATGAACTCGCGATGACGCAGCACCTCGGCCAGATTGCGCCGGATGATCGCCAGCTGCAGCGGATGACGGTTGAAGTGTGTCTCCGGCACGATGCGGCGGATCAGCAGCAACAGCAGCCCCATCAGTGCGGCCAGAGACACGAAGCAGGCCTGCCAGCCAAACCACACCTGCAGATAGCCACCGAGCAAGGGACCAATGATCGGACCGAGGGCAAACATACTGCCGGTCAGCACCCCCAGCCGCACCAGCTCCGACGGCGCCAGCACGTCCGAATAGATCGAACGCGCCACCACCGAGATCGAGCCGATCATCAGCCCCTGCAACCAGCGGGTCAGCAACAACATGCCGATCGTCGGCCAGCACACTGGCAGCAGGCTGGTCAGCATGAAACCGGACATCGCTGCCAGCAGCAAACGGCGCCGTCCCCAGGCATCGGTGAGAAAACCGGTGACAAAGTTACCCAGCGCATAACCGAACAGATACAGGCTGATCAAATCCTGACCCAGCGTCTGGCTGGTATGTAGCGCCAGCGTGATCGCTGGCAGCGACGGCGACACCAGGTCCACCACCATGCCGATTACCGGCAACAGACAAAGCAAAACGCGCACGATCGCCGTGCGCCGTGACGCCGACAGCGCCAGGGAAACAGTAGTCATGCCAATCCTTGTTGCAGGGGGCAGCACCCGCTGCCCATTGAAACCATCAGGGAGTCAAACAGGTCGTCTGACAGACGAAGAGAAGGTCGCGAACATCATGCCGCGATACATTGAGACAGCACATCGGAGCATTCCGATGTGCTGACGGCGCCGGCATCAGCACAAGGGAGAATGCGGGGAAAACTTGCTGCAGTGAGTGACGAAAAAGGCCCGCACATTACGGACATTGGCCTGCGTGGTCAGCAAGCGATGCGCCAGCTGATGGTAGGCCGGCATGTCGGCCAACGCCAGCACCAGCACCAGATCCGGCCCGGGAGACACCCGATAGCACTGCGTCACGGCCGGCTCGTCGGCCACCAGCGTCTCGAAAGCCGCCAGTGCCTCAGCCGACTGACGCTCCAGCGAAATTTCCACCAGCGCCGTCAGGCCAATCCCCTGCGCCTGCGGCGCCACCAGGGCCACCGTGCGCTGGATCAGTCCGAGCTGTTTCAAACGACGCACCCGACGCAGACAGGTGGGCGCCGAGGCATGCACCCGCTCGGCCAGCTGCTGATTGCTCAGGTCGGCATCCTGCTGCAGCTGCTGCAGAATACGCTGATCCAGCTCATCCACCTGATGATTAATTTCTTGATAAGTCATATTTTGAAATTCGATTTCAATATTCAAATGTCTTGACGAATCGTTTCATATACCTGAGTTTTTTGAAACCATTCAACACCGCAATCGACCTAGCATAACCACATCATTCAACAAGGAGCAACCGCATGTGTGGCATTGTCGGCGCCGTGGCGCAACGCAATATCCTGCCCATCCTGGTCGAGGGGCTGAAGCGACTGGAATACCGTGGCTATGATTCCTGCGGCGTCGCCCTGTACCAGAACGGACAACTGCAACGCGCCCGCAGCACAGCCCGGGTCGCCGACCTGCAGGCCCATGTCACTGCCCAGGCCATGAGCGGCTATACCGGCATTGCCCACACCCGCTGGGCCACCCACGGACGACCGGAAACCTGCAATGCCCACCCGCATTTCTCGCCCGATGAACAACAGCCGCGCATCGCCCTGTCGCACAACGGCATCATCGAAAACCATGATGAACTGCGACAGATGCTGCAGCAGAAGGGTTACCACTTCGCCAGCCAGACCGACAGCGAAGTCATCGCCCATCTGATCGACTACCTCTACCGCGGCGATCTGTTCGAGGCGGTACAGCAGGCCGTACAACGCCTCAACGGCAGCTACGCCATCGCCGTGCTGAGCCGCGAAGAACCACATCGCGTCGTCGGCGCACGCCAGGGCTCCCCGCTGGTACTCGGGCTGGGTGAGCAGGAACACTTCCTGGCCTCCGACGCCCTGGCACTGGCCGGGGTCTGCCAACGCTTTGTCTATCTGGAAGAAGGCGACGTGGCCGACATCCAGCTGCAGCGCTACTGGATCAGCGATGCCCAGGGGCAAGCGGTCGAGCGTCCGGTCCGCTTCGTCAGCGCCCAGGACAACCAGGTCGAACTCGGCCCCTATCGCCACTACATGCAGAAAGAGATCTTCGAACAACCGCGCGCAGTGGCCGACACCCTGCACGATGTGCTGGCCATCATGCCCGAGCTGTTCGGCGACGGCGCCTATCCGGCGCTGCGCGAAACCGGACGCGTGCTGATCCTGGCCTGCGGCTCCAGCTACTACGCCGGCCTGACGGCCAAATACTGGATCGAGAGCCTGGCACGCATCCCGGTCGATGTGGAGATCGCCAGCGAATACCGCTACCGCGACAGCATTGCCCACCCCGACACCCTGGTGGTCGCCATCTCGCAAAGTGGCGAAACCGCTGACACGCTGGCGGCCGTGCGCTTCGCCGGTGAACAAGGCATGACCCGCACCCTGGCCATCTGCAATGTCGCCAGCAGCGCCCTGGTGCGCGAATGCCAGCTGCAGTTCCTCACCCGTGCCGGCGTCGAAATCGGTGTCGCCTCCACCAAGGGCTTCACCACCCAGCTGGTCGCACTCTACCTGCTGGCGCTGTGCCTGGCACAAGCCCGTGGCCGCCTGAGCGACGAACAGGAAGCCGCCGAACTCAAGGCCCTGCGTCACCTGCCGCAGTCCATGCGCGCCGTCCTGGCCCTGGAGCCGCAGATCATCGCCTGGGCCGAACACTTTGCCGGCAAGGCCCACGCCCTGTTCCTCGGTCGCGGCCTGCACTACCCGGTCGCGCTGGAAGGCGCACTGAAACTCAAGGAGATTTCCTACATTCATGCCGAAGCCTACCCGGCCGGCGAACTGAAACACGGACCGCTGGCACTGGTCAGCGAAGAGATGCCGGTGGTGGCCGTGGCACCGAATGACCGGCTGCTGGAAAAACTCAAATCCAATCTGCACGAAGTCGGCGCCCGTGGCGGTCAACTCTATGTGTTCTGCGACCGCGACAGCGCCATCGAACCAGGAGAATCCATCCGGGCCATCCGCCTGACCGAACACTACGGCCATCTCTCCCCGCTGCTGCATACCCTGGCAATGCAACTGCTGGCCTACCACACCGCCGTCGCCCGCGGCACCGACATCGACAAACCACGCAATCTGGCCAAGAGCGTCACCGTCGAATAATCCGCCAGCTCGGGGCACACAAGTTCGGGGTCAGGTCTTGTATTTTGCGTCGTGACGCAAAATACAAGACCTGACCCCGTTCCAGAACCAATCAGGCCGAGGCGGACTCGCCCACCACGCGATTGCGGCCCCCGTCCTTGGCGCGGTACAGCGCGCGGTCCACCCGCGCCAGCAAGCTTTGTGCGTTATCGTCTTCCTGCACACTGGCCACGCCAAAACTGGCCGACAAGGCGTCGATAATCGGGAAGTGGCAGCTCTCGACACGCTGACGCAACTTTTCCGCCAGTTCGAGTGCACTGAACAGGTCCGTATCCGGACAGATCAGCAAAAACTCTTCACCGCCCCAGCGGCCAATCACATCCACACTGCGCGTACTCTGCTTGAGCAATTGCGCCAGCGCCACCAGCACCATGTCGCCAACCGGGTGGCCATGGGTGTCGTTGATGCGCTTAAAAAAATCGATATCCAGCAACACCAGCGAAAACACCCCCCCATAGCGACGATAACGGTTGAGCTGCTCCTCCAGCACCCGGTCGAGCATCATCCGGTTCCCCAGACCGGTCAGCGAGTCAGTCACGGTCAGCCGCTCCAGCTGGCGATTGCTTTCCAGCAGCTCCTGCTGCGCCAGCCTGACCTGGCCCAGCGCCTCCTGGGTTCGCTGACTGGCCTCCAGGGCCGCCGCCTCCGCCTGGCGGTGACGGGCGATGACGGTTTTCACTTTACCCAGCGTGGCATTGAAGCCCTCGACCACCTGGTCGAACTCCAGCAGCTGCGTCCTGGGCAAGGCCTGCAAATCTTCGGCCTGATTGCTGGCCAGATCATGCAAGGCATTGCGCAGGCTGCTGAGCGGCACGAACACCAGCCGCAGGCTGAAAAACAGCACCATCAGCAACAGGATGTTCGCCACCAGGACTTCCACCAGCCGCCGCAGCATGGCGACGGAAAGCGCCTGCTCGAGCCCGGCCCGCGAAAAATACACCGAAACCCGGCCAATACTGATCTTGCGCCGTGCCGGATCCACCTGCGGCGGCGGGAAAATCAGCACTTGGCGCATTTCATCTTCCAACTGGTCCGGTGCCCGCGAGGGCAAATCACTGCCGGACAAATTGCGCGCCAGCCCGGCCAGCGCTTCCTTCTGATCTGGTACATACAGATAAACCGCCTGCACCTCATGCGGGATCAATGCCGCCTCCAGTTTGGCATTGACCACCCCCAGGTCCATGTCCCACAGGGGCTGAGCCAGATCCTGCTGCAATCTGCTGGCAATATCGCGCTGCAAAGCGACAAAGCGATTCTCCAGGTCGTGCCGCAGCAGACGTTGCTCGTAATAGGCAAAGGCCCCCAGCGTGGTGGTGGTCACCACCACAAACAGCAGGATCAGCCGCAGGCGAATGGACTTCATGGCGTCATCCGGGCCACCGGATAGCGGCTGGCAATCTGGTCAAACAATGCGCGAAAGGTCTTCAGCTCGGGGTGGCTGGCTTCATATTTTTTACTGAAGCCGACATGCACGCTCTCGGTCTTGACCAGCATGATGCGCCGCGATTTATAGCGCATGCGTTCCGGCAGGCCCTGCGCCTCCAGCGTGGTGATCGCCTGGTCCAGCACCAGGCTGGGATTGACCACACAATCAATCTCCCCCACCAGCATTTTCTTGACCAGCCCGGTAAACGCCAGCCCTTCGACCACCTTGATCCGCCCCTGCGCCGCCATGGCAAAGAACTGCGGCCCGGGCGCCAGATAGCCGCGCTGATTGCCAAAGGTCAGGCCGGCAAAATCATCCGGATAGCGCCTGAATTGCCGGTCCGCCACCGCATCGCGGTTGCAGTGCACCGCCACATCTTCCTGATAAATCGCTTTGGAATGGTTCAGATACGGCCGCTCCTGTGGCCGATAGTAAGCGCCGATCAGCCCGGCACTCAGCCCTTCGCGCGTCTCCTCCAGTCCGCGCGCCCAGGACGCAAAGTGGATTTCAATCTGATAACCGGGAACCTGGCGGGCAATACGCAGAAAATGATCGATGTATTCCCCTTTGGGCATGCCGTTCTCTTGATACGACATCGGCTTTTGCCCTTCTTCGGAATAAAACACCAGCGTGGGACCGGCCGCGGCCGGCAAGGCCTGCAGGCTCAGCGCCAGCATCCACGCGCTTAATCGACGTCCCTGCTCACAATCCTGTCTCACGACTCACTCCCAAAAGTGCGCGACCGGCAGGGCGGCACTGATTCTTCTCGCGGCGACAAGCCGGAGAAAGCGCCGGGCCCACCGGAGTGCAATGCCTGATGCATTGACCATGTCCATTTTTCAAGGACAGGTGCATTTAAGTAAGCATTGGGTCAAAAGTCGCAATAAATCAATGTTCATGCACTTGGCCTACCCCAAGCGGGGCAGAAACTTTCTGTTTAAGGCGCTGAAAGTGACAGGTGCTGACTGAGAAAATCCAGAAAGCAGGCAATCCGGGGAGCCAGGCTGCTCTGGCGGTAATACACCGCATGCACCGGCTGCCATACCGGCACCGTCTGCTCGGGCAAGATCTGACACAGTCTCCCCGCCTGCAGATCGGCCTGGGTCATGAAATCAGCCAGACACACCACCCCCTCTCCGTCCAGCGCCAACTGTCGCAAGGTCTCCCCGCTGGAAGCGCTCAGCGCTGGCGTGATGGCATAACGCTCACCCTGCCCGTGACGCAAGGGCCAGAGATTGAGGGACTCGGGCTGGGTAAAGCCGAGCAGACGATGCTGTGCCAGTGCCGCCACACTGCCTGGCAGGCCATGGCGCGCCAGATAGCCGGGACTGGCCAGCACCCGCAGCGGGTAGCGGCCAAGGGCGCGGGCATGCAGCGTCGAGTCGCTCAATGCACCGATGCGGATGGCAATATCCGTGCGCTCCTCCAGCAAATCGATCAATTGATCACTGCTGTGCAGCGCCAGTTCAATTTGTGGATAGGCACGATGGAAGGCACCGACCAGAGGCACCAGCACATGCAGCATGAAAGGTGATGCCGCGTTGATGCGCAGGCGACCGGCCGGCTGCTGCTTGCGAAGCGCCATCAGCTCGGCAGTCTGTGTCAGCTCTTCCAGGATGCGCCGCGCGCGCGGCAGGAAAAAGTGCCCCTCTTCGGTCAACACCATGCGGCGAGTCGTCCGCTGCAACAAGGCGGTCTCCAGCTTGCACTCCAGACGTGCCAGCGACCGGCTCACCGCCGACACGGTTTGCGTCAGCTGTTCGGCCGCGGCGGTCAGCGAGCCGCAGTCCACCACGGCCACAAAGGCCTGAAGCTCTTCGAAGGTCAGATTCATTTTTGCATTTTAGACAAAAATGTTTTCCGAATTAACCAGTTTTTCTGCAACAACCAATCCGCCACACTGCAGGCCTTATCACTTTGCAGGAGTCTGTACCATGCCCATTGCCTTGCTGGCGCTCACCATCAGCGCCTTTGCCATCGGCACCACCGAATTCGTGATCGTCGGGCTGATCCCGACCATTGCCGGCGATCTCGGCATCAGCCTGCCCTCTGCCGGGCTACTGGTCAGCCTGTATGCCCTGGGCGTCGCACTCGGCGCACCGCTGCTGACCGCCCTGACCGGCCGCGTCGCGCGCAAGCCACTGCTGCTCGGACTGATGATGCTGTTCACCCTGGGCAACCTGCTGGCCTGGCAGGCCCCCGGCTACGCCACCCTGGTTCTGGCCCGCGTCCTCACCGGTCTGGCACACGGCGTGTTCTTCTCCATCGGCTCGACCATCGCCACCGGTCTGGTGGCGCGCGACAAAGCTGCCAGCGCCATCGCCACCATGTTCTCCGGTCTGACTGTGGCCCTGGTCACCGGGGTACCGCTGGGCACTTTCATCGGCCAGCACCTTGGCTGGCGTGCCACCTTCCTGGCCGTGGCCCTGCTGGGGCTCCTGGCCCTGCTCAGTGCCAGTCTGTTCATCCCGCGCGACCTGCCGCAACCGCCCGTCACCCGACTGAGCCAGCAACTGCGGGTTCTGCAGCAACCACGGCTGCTGCTGGTTTATGCCATGACGGCGGTCGGCTATGGCGGCTCTTTCGTCGCCTTCACCTTCCTGGTTCCCATCCTGCAGCAGGTCAGCGGCTTCAGCGCCAATGCCGTCAGCCTGGTCCTGCTGGCCTACGGCATCTCGGTCGCCATCGGAAATGTGTGGGGTGGCCGGCTGGCAGACCGCCGCGGCCCGGTGAACGCCCTGCAGATTGTGTTTGCCGGCCTGTCGGCAGTGTTGCTGCTGTTTGCCGTGACCGCGCCCATGCCCTGGCTGGCCTTGCTCACGGTCTTGCTGTGGGGGGCATTCGCTTTCGGCAATGTGCCGGGACTACAGGTCTATGTGGTGCAACTGGCGCAGCGGGTCAGCCCGCAATCCGTCGATGTCGCCTCCGGACTGAATATCGCGGCCTTCAATCTTGGCATCGCCGGCGGCGCCTGGCTGGGCGGGCTGATCGTCAGCCGCGCCGGCCTGATGCCCACCCCCTGGATCGGGGCCCTGATCGTGCTACTGGCCCTGGCCCTGACCACCCTGAGCGGCCGTCTCGACCGCCGGGAACCGGGCGGGGAATGGGCCATGGGCACCCAGCCGCGTTGACCGAACGCTCAGGCGGCCGTGCCGGGTGCCGCAGCCTGCACATGCAGGCGCCAGCGCCCGTCGCGGCGCTCCAGCCGCAAACCGCGGTAGCGAATCAGATAGCGCAAGCCGACCAGCGCGGCGGTAACGCCGGCGCTCATGCCGACCAGCAGACCGCAGCGCGGACCGAAGCGGTCAGCCACCCAGCCGGCAAACGGTGCCCCCAGCGGCGTGCCACCCAGCATGATGGCCAGATGCATGGCCATCACCCGGCCGCGCATCGCCGGAGCCGAAGCCAGCTGCATGGCACTGTTACAGGCGGTATTGAAGGTTTGCGCACAAACCCCGAGCAGCGTCAGACAGAGGGCAAACACCAGGTAATGCGGCCAGAGAATGGCGACGGCAAATACCAGTGCAAACGCGGCCGCGCTGCACACCAGCAAGGCAATGCGCGGCTGGCTGCGGCCGGCTGCCAGCAGGGCGCCGGTCACCGAGCCAATCGCCATGGTCGAACTCAGATAGCCGTATTGCTGTGCGCCGGCATGAAACACCCCGACCGACATGGTGGCGATGAAAATCGGGAAATTCAGCCCGAAGGTGCTGAACAGGAACATCATGGCCATCATCACCAGCAGATCCGGCCGACCGGCCACATAATGCAGCCCGTCGACAAAACCGCTGGATTGCCGCGGATCGCGCGGCTTGCGATACAGCTGTGGCACGCGCAAGGCCCCCAGCGAAGCCAGCACCGCGACAAATGACACCGCATTGACCACAAACACCCAGCCGGTGCCGATGGCGGCAATCATCACCCCGGCCAGCGCCGGACCGATCAGCCGCGCACTGTTGAACGACAGCGAGTTGAGCGCCACCGCATTGGACAGGCGCTGCTCGCTGGCCAGCTCGCTGACGAAACTGTGCCGCGCCGGCCCGTCAAAGGCCGTGACACAGCCCAGCAGACCGGCAAACAGATACACCTGCCACAGCCGGACCCAACCCGTCATCGACAACAGGCCGAGCGCCAGCGCCAGCAGTGCCGCCGCCGACTGCGTGGCCATCAGCAGCTTGCGACGGTCCAGTCGGTCAGCGGCCATGCCGGCCAGCGGTGTCAGCAGCATTTGCGGACCGAACTGCAAGGACATGACGATGCCGACCGCCGTGGCACTGTGGTGGGTCAACTCGGTCAGTACCAGCCAGTCCTGCGCAGTGCGCTGCATCCAGGTGCCGATATTCGACACCAGAGCCCCCAGGGCCCAAAGGCGGTAATTGAATTCGCCCAGCGAGGCAAAGGTCTGCCCCAGACGGTGGCGAAGCCAGGCAGAGGCATCAGCGAACAGTGCAGACATGATGTCGGGCCAGCGACGAAGGTGAAATGCTCAGTCTACCTTCGCCCCTGGCCCGCTCCGGAACGGAATATTTAACAAATATGGCAGCCAGCGCCCTGCCAGGGCGCCATCAGAGCGGCAGCCACTCGATGGCGCGACAATCCGGCAGCCCGTCGTCACCCCAGGGCACGGCAGCCGCCCCGGCCAGCAAGGGGCGCAGATAACGCATGAAGGCCGGCGTCACCCACAGATTCTCGCGGTCGATGAAATCATCCGGCATCATGCGCTCGCGGTCGCCAATGTCGGCCAGCGGCACCGGCACCACCTCCCAGGACGGCGTGCTGCTGTCGCGGCGAGCCAGGCTGGTCATCACGCCATGCCGCCCGTTGACCGCCCACTCCACCGCCGTACTGCCGGCCAGATGCGCCAGCCGCAGATCGACGGCTGAGGCCAGATGGCGTGCCGCGCGCTGCAGGCAATCCACCTGAGCCACATGGCTGGTCATGCCCAGCTCGCGCTTGAGCAGCGCCGCCAGCCAGGTACCGACCCCGCCCAGCTGCTCATGGCCATAAATGGTATCGGAACGAATCTCGGCCAGCGCTCGCCCATCCTTTCCGGTCAAGCCCTCCGCCACGGTAATCGCACAGTTGCCATGCGTTTCCAGACTTTGATTCACCTTCTGCAGGAACAGCGCCGCATCAAAGCTGGCCTCCGGCAGCAAAATCACCTGCGGCGCATCGCCGTCGTGATGGGCGGCCGCGGCCGTCGAGGCGGCCAGCCAGCCGGTATGCCGGCCCATGGTTTCCATAATGAAGATGCGCCGTTGCGCCATGCTGGCCATATCCACCGCCACCTCACGCATCTGCGTGGCGAGGAAGCGGGCGGCGGAAGGAAACCCCGGGCTGAAATCGGTGCCGACCAGATCGTTGTCGATGGTCTTGGGAATGCCGATCACCGTCAGCGGGTAGCCGGTATGCTGCTCGAACTGCGCCAGCCTGGCGGCACAGCCGATGCTGCCGTTCCCGCCGTTGATCAGCAGATGATGGATATCATGGCGCTCCAGCCGGTCACGCAGCGCCAGCCACTCCTGCGGCGCCTCCTCCCAGGACGGCACCATGTGACGGCTGACACCGAAACTGGCGCCCGGCAGGGTATGCAGTCGTGCCACTTCACTGTCACTGGCGTGCGCGGTATCGACCAGCTCCCCCTTCACCAGACCCGCCAGACCATCACGCGCGGCCAGCAGGGGCCGGTCCAGCCGGCGGGCCGCCTCGATCACCCCTTGGGCCGAGGCATTGAGCACGGCGGTCGGGCCGCCGGATTGCAAATAAAGCAGGGGAGTTGCCGTCATGATGTCGCTTTCCGCTTCTTGGGCGCTGTGCCGGATGAAGATCCATTTCAGCACAGGCCCGTCCGTCCGAACAGTCGCCCCCGGCAACAAGGTTTGACCCCGGACAAACAACCCTGCCCTCAGTCGCGATCAGTGCGCCTGTCCCCCCGTCCCCTGGCGCTGACGCACCAGTTCGTCGAGCAACTGGAAAGTCTGCTGACTGGCCTGCTCCAGCGCTTCAAACTGCTGCACGATCTGCTGCTGGCGCGGCGCATCCTCCAGCCAGTTGGTCTCGGACAGCTGCATGGCCCGCTGCATGGCCTGATGCAGTTTTTCGTGCGGCTCGCGCAGCGCGCGGAAGGCCGGCAGACCGGCATAGCCAGCCTGATCGGCCACACTCTGATACCAGCTGCCGAAGACGCTCTCCTGCGCCGCCACCGAAGCCAGTTGCCGGGCGCTGCTGACCTGGTCGCCGCCCATCACCCCGATGTAGCCATTCTGTTTGAAGGACAGCATCTCGACCTTGGCCTGCGAGGCCACGCAAATATCATGCAGGTGCGCGGTGCCGACCAGCGCCTGCTGGGCGCGCTGGGCACTGAGCTGAAAGCGCTGCTCCACCCCGGCCAGATGCTCGCCGGAAGCATGCGCCATACTGCGCATCGACTGACTGATCTCGGCCATGTCATGCGCACGGCTGCCCAGCGTCGCCATCGACTGCGCAATCTCGCCCGAGGCCTGCTTGCTGCGCTCGGCCAACTGGCGCACCGCATCCGCCACGACGGCAAACCCCCGCCCCATTTCCCCGGCGCGGGCTGCCTCGATCGCCGCATTGAGCGCCAGCAAATTGGTCTGATCGGCAATATCGGCGATCACCCCGACAGCGCGTCCAACCTCCTCCGACAGGCTGCTGAAATCCTGCACCGAGCCACTGGTCAGGTCGATCTGACTGGTAATCTGCGTCAGTGCCTGCACAATCTCGCCCACCAGTTGCTGGCTGTCGGATGCCGCCGCGGCGTTGTCGCGCGACAGCTCGGCCAGTTGCTGCGTGGTGGCGGCAATCCCCTGCATATCGCCGTCCGTGGTGGCCAGATTGGCCAACAGATTGCGGGCATTGAGCGCAGCCAGCCGGGAGAGCAGGGCATCGCGGTGCTCGGCCTCGGCATTCTGCGCCAGGATGGCAAAAGACTGATCGGTGTGATCCAGTGCCGCGCGGAAGCTGCCATGCAGGCCCACCGGCTGAACCCGGCGGAAAAACTGCCCGGCACAGGCACGACTGATCGCCGTCTGCTGCTCGCGGAAACAGGCCTCCAGCTGGTCCAGCATGTCGTTCAGCGCCCAGGCAATGCGGCCGAACTCGTCACTGGCGGGGATATGCGTGATGCGCAGCGTCAATTTGCCGCGCGCCACCTGCAGGGTGACATCTTCGATTTTCTGCAGCAGGCGAAAATCCACCCGACTGCGCAAGACATACAGATAGCCGGCTGCCATGGCCACCAGCCACAGCACAAGCTGTACCCAGTCGAAGCCGCTGTGCCAGCATGTCCAGACAAAGGCCAGTCCCTGCAGACTGCACAGGATCACGACCGCCAGACTGACCCTAGAGTGAAAGGACAAGTTGTTCATAACTGACCCCTTTCTGGCTCAGGACGGACTGCAGCAGGGCAACGGAGGCAGCACAGGCATCGCGCGGGCCGGCGCGCTGCTCTTCGGCCAGCATCTGCTGGTACAGATCGGCACAGATCTCTACCGCACTGCGCTTCGGGCAACGCCGTACCGAGTAATAGCCGATGATGCGCCCCTGCTCGTCATAGTCCGGCGTGACATTGGCAAACACCCAGTAAAAACTGCCGTCCTTGGCCATGTTCTTCACATAGGCAAAGATCTCATGACCGCTACTGATGGTGTCCCACAGCAGCTTGAACACCCCGCGCGGCATGTCCGGATGTCGAATGATGTTGTGCTGGGCACCCAGCAACTCGGCTTCGGTATAACCGGAATACTCGATGAATACCCGGTTTCCGTAGGTGATGATGCCCTTGGTGTCTGTTTTCGAGACGATGAAGTCGTGCTCGCGCATGACCTTTTCCTGCCTGGTCGGCTGGATCTTGTTCTTCATGCTCCCCCCTGTGTGCAGCAGTACGCCCCATGCTGCCCGGCAGCCATCAGGCAGCAGTCACGACCCGCCTTCCATTATTGGGTCAGCCAGCGCACGATTCCAAATAGATATTCAAAAATACAGAGGCGAGGACACAAGCATTGCCAGCGCCCGCAGGGACACAGAAACAGGGGGGCAGATCAGCAAGGGGACAAGGCGGTGGTGGCCAACATGGCGCATGGCCGGCTGGCCATGCGCGCGAACGGGATCAGAGGATCAAACCGCGTCGAGATTGGCCTCGGCAGCGGCGGCCTCCGCAGCAGACAGACTGCCGAAGCGGCGCTTGCGGCCACCCTGGCCCTTGAGGCACTCGGGGCCGGTCGGCAGATCGTGGCGCATCACCACATAGGGACGCTGCTGGGCAGCACCATCGGTCTCCTCCAGGCAGGCTTGCCACGGGCCACGGGCCTTGGCGGCCAGCGGCGCAGACTTGACCGCTGCCGCGGCAGGGGTCACCGGCGCCACAGCGGCGCAAGAAGCAGAAAAGAAACGGGGGCGGCGCGACAGCACCTTTTGACGAAACGTAGCCATAACAACGATGTGATCCTGTACTTCAGAAAAAAGGCGTCAATATAACGACGTTTCGGCAAAAACTGTAGGGGATCATTCAGAAAACCAGCCCAAGATGCGCCTGCAATTGCCGACGACCCAGTGCGGTCAGTTGCAGGGCCCGGCTGTCCAGCACCGGCAAAACCCATTGCTGCTGCCGGCAGGCCTCCAGCAAGGCCGCCCCCAGCTGCCCGCCCAAATGCGGCCGACGCTCGCTCCAGTCAAGACAGCGACAGGCAAAGCGCCGCCGGCCGGCACGCCCGGACCCGTCCACGCCAAGCCGGGCCAGCCCCTGTTGCCCGGTCTCGGTCAACGCATAGTGCTCACCGTCCAGCCAGCCAAGACGGAACAAGCGATCATGCACCTGCACGGCCACTTCACCGGCCAGATGGTCATAACAGGTGCGGACATAACGCAGCGGCTCAGGCGTCTGACGGCGAATGACCGGCACCTCCGCGGCGACCAGCCCCAGCAACTGCTCCAGCGCCTCCGCCACCGGCACGCCAGCCAGACGAAAATAACGATGCCGCCCCTGCGGCAGACATTCGATCCACTGCTGTTGCTGCAGCCGCGCCAGATGGCTGCTGGCCGTCGATGCCGCCACCCCGGCCACGACGGCCAGCTCGGTGGCGGTATAGGCACGGCCATCCAGCAGGGCACACAACATGCGCGCCCGGGTTTTGTCGGCAACGGCAGCCGCCAGGGCCGCCAGCCGGTTTTCCATCCAGTCTTCTTCCATATTTCGATGGTAAGCGAAGCATCCGGTCCGGCCTAGCCCTATCTTGTCCCTGCAACACATTCATCAGGAGCCGCCATTGACCTTGCACACACACACCCAACCCGACCCGGCGCTGCACGCAGACCCCGCCCTGCCCGGCTGGCAGACCCGCTCAGCCGAAGCCGCCCGCGCCGTACTGCGCTGCCCGGCACTGCGGGTTCGACCGCTCGCCGAGCCCGTACCCGCTGCCCTGCTGGGCAGTGAGGCCGGCGAACTGTTCGCCCATCTGGTACGCATGCAAGATGGCGCAGCTCATGCCAACTTGAAAGCCGCCATCCGCCAGGCACTGGACAACTTCGAGCACGCGGCGCTGCGCGAGCGGACCCGTCATGTCGCCAGGCAACTACCCGCGCCGCAGACCGGGGACGAACTGACTGCCTATTGTTACCACCTGCCCTCGGCCGTGCTGGCCGATGCCTTCGGCCTGGCCCCGGCACACTGGCCTGCCATTGGCCAGGAAGTGCTCGCCATGCTGCGTTGCATCGCCCCCGGGGGGCTGCCGGCCGAAATCGCGGCCGGAGCCCGGGCCGCCAGCCAGCTCATGCAGCGCATTCGCCAGCAACTCGACCACCCCGGCCCCTTGCTGCAAACGCTGGCACAAACCCTTGAACGTAGCGGCCTGGCCAACACCACGACCCTGCTGGTGGCCAACGCCGTCGGTTTGTGGTTTCAGGCCTGCGAAGGCTGTGCCGGCCTGATCGGACAGAGCCTGCTCCAGGCCGAACAACAGCAGTGGCAAGGGCAAAGCCGCGACTGGATCCGCCAGGCCCTGCATGTGCAAGCCCCGATTCAGAATACCCGTCGCTTCGCGGCGGAACCCGTCAACCTGCTCGGTTGCCCGGTTCAGGCCGGCGACACCTTGCTGATCACCCTGGCCGGCCATACGGCCGATGGACCGAACGATCTGGCATTCGGCGACGGGGTGCATGCCTGCTGTAATCGGAAGCATAACTTTGCCGCGGGGTGGAAGCATAACCTTGCCGGGGAATGCTGCATGGGCAGTCTATGCCTGTCGGGGCCGTTCAAGAGCTTGGATACTTAGGAGGTTTTGTGTGGCTGTTTGGCCGGAGTTGCTGTTTTCATCGTCAACACAGGACTGCTCGGTGCCCATTGTGGCCATTACCATCCAGGATTACCGATGCCAAATATGATCAGCATCATTCCGGATTGGGGCTTGTTGGATGAACGCTAAGATTAAGACCTTCTGTCATCGGAAGGATAACTTTGCCGCGGGGCGGAAGCATATCCTTGCCGCGGGGCTCGAGCAGGCGTCAACGCGAGCGGGAGCAATTCCACCTCCGCAGGAAGCTGTCTAGTGAGACCGGGGCTATTCAGCTCTTCGGACAGCAGTTTCTCGACGTTGACGATTAAATGCCAAAAGTGTTTGATTCCACTTTTTATATTGGAACTGTCATGAGCTTGCTTCGTCCCTTGTCGGCCCCTTTTGTGCATGTCCCCAGGACGGACTTTTCCAGTGATGATGTTCCCCCCGTCAGCTGGTCTCAGTTTGTTAGGCTAATAATTGGTCTGTCAGCGGACTTGAGTATCATCTGCTGGGGACTGGCATTCATCGGTTCAGCAAAGGGGGTCAAACCCTACATTGCTTATGGTGCAGGTGGTGTTCTTCTGTTGACAGGAGGTATTCTGTATTGGCTGGTCGTGAAGGAGCATACTGCTCTGATAAGGCAACAAAGAGGGCTTGTTCGGAAAGCAGTTGCTATATTGCTTGCTGCAGGGTTGTTCATTGTCGCGAGTGTAATCCCAATTCTATATGGATTGGAGAATGGTGATCAGACACGTGCCAGTCACTCGAGTGCTAGCGACACTATGTGTCTATCAACCAAGAATACCAACTAATAACACGCAAATGTCAACGATGGGTGTTGGCCTCACTGCTGGTAGAGGCGGGCTTGCGTTCCGACATCTGACTGTACGTGTCCAAGCACGCAAGCCTCTTTCATGGAACCTCCAAGACTCCAAGGGCCAAGCGGTTTCCCCCGATATAAGCCTGGTCTTCGACGGAGCTTCGATGTATGATGAACCAGGCTGAGGGCACTCTGGCGCTCTGCCATCTAAAATGGCCGAAAACAGTACACTTATACCATTCCAAGCTGACGCACAAATCAGGGCTGCTCTGAGCAGCAAGACTACGTCAGACTCAACTTACTGGTCCTTCAGAGGGCGAGCGAAGCGTGACGCTGCGCATGCCTTGATCCAGTACCCCGCCATGATGGTTCCTCAAATGCAGGGGGAGATCATGGACATTCTCCTCTCTACGATGAAGGGGCACGCTACTGTCTTCGACCCGTTCGTTGGCTCTGGTACCGTCCTTACCGAAGCCATGAGGAGGGGGGCAAACTTTGTTGGGTTTGATATCAATCCGCTCGCTGTTCTCGCTAGTAAGGTTAAATCAGGACCATTTTATGTAACTGCTTTACAGGATAAAGCAGATGAACTCGTCACCCGGATTAGCTTAGACTTTGGGAAAAAAATCGAGGCAGACTTCCCTGGGATGGACAAATGGTTTACTCGCGAGATTGCTGTTGAATTGTCAAAGATCCGGCGAGCTATACGTCAAGAGTCCTCTCTTTGGGCTCGTCGTTTCTTTTGGTTAACTCTTGCCGAACTTGTTCGTCAAGTTAGTAATTCCCGTACATCTACATTCAAACTTCATCTACGAGACCCTCTTGATGCTCCTCTTGATTTTAAAGAGGTGTGTCGTAAGTATGGTGCCATTCTTGAAAATAATATTTCATCATACATAGAGCAAGCAGCAGTTCTTGCTGAAATCTTGACTAATGGCGTATATCAACCTGCGGTCAAAATTAAGATGCATAATTCAGCTATGTTTAGTCGGATTTCAGGGCTTGCCAAGAAAATTGATATTATGGTTACGTCTCCACCATATGGTGATAATGCAACGACTGTCCCATATGGTCAGTTTAGTTACTTGCCTCTGCAATGGATTGATTTGTGCGATATCGATAAAGCGATATCGAATGATATTTTGTGTTCCACTCACGAGATAGATGCGCGGAGTCTAGGTGGGTCAATTCGAAATGCTAATGAAAAAGCGGAGTCTCTTTCAGAGATGAGTCCGTCGTTTTGGTCCATATATAAGATGCTATGGGAAAAAAAATCAACGCAAGGGCACGCAAAGCGCATGGCAGCCTTTACGTATGACTTGGCAAAATCTATAGAAGTTACTGGTAGTTACGTTAAGCAATCTGGCTATGCCGTATGGACATTAGGAAATCGCAATACCGGTGGTTATGTCGTTCCTCTTGCAGAAATCGTGTCGGAAGTTTTTAATTTTTGCGGCTTTGCGGATGTTGCTAGAATAGGGCGCGACATACCATATAAGCGCATGCCAAATAAAAATAGCATATCTGCCACAATGACAGAAGAAGTTACTATTATCATGAGAAAAGAGTAGTAAAATCCATTTCATCATGATTTTGTAGATCAATCGGTTGTTGGTCTCTCTATGTGGTCTCTGAGAGATGATCTGCGGCCTAGTTTTTCTGTCGCAAATAATGACCTCCCCCGAGAGGGGAAATATCGGTAATAATTTGTGGATTGGCCCTTGTGCTGTATAGTCCTAGACTATTAATTAGGAAAGAGGGTCAGGTCAGATCGCCTTGCTGAAGTCATGTTCTTCAGAAGGTCGTCCAAATACCCCCATAAAGCGGCTGACGAGTTGGGCGGCATATTGATCACTGAGGCGTCCAACCCTACGTGCCGAAAACGTAACAGAGGATATTTTATCTTCTTCAATTTCTTCTATGGTAACGCCAATTCTCATTGGGCGTGCCATGCTTAAGAGATCATCTCTTGTAAGTCTTGCATACTCGGTATTAAGTATCTCCAACCGCAATTTTTGCGATCCAAGAAGATTTTCATAGAGCGTTTTTTCAAACATGCGCCATGTACATTGACCATCAGTATTGGTCCAGCATAGATCTAATAGAGAGAGAGGTAATGATTTATATGCACGAAGCTCAATTTGCCTAGTTGAGGCCCCCTTGATGCCAGTAAAGTCCAAATGTTGGAGTTCAAATCTGAATTGTCGGTCAGCAGAGGTGGCGGGTAGTTCGTCAACACATAGCATCATCCCTGTATCCAAACGTCGAGTTCCTTCCTTCCGTAACATCAGGTCACAAGCATTGGCAACGAGTACGTAAAGTTTCTCCACAGTCTCAATATCTCCTGTGCGCACGTTGTTTTCATCAAGTACAGGGATTTCTTCTGTGAGAATAAATAAATCGCCAGGCGAAAGTGGGCTAAAGAGGCTGTTTATGACCTCTGGTTTGTCGTAAAGCTCCGCACAGCGAAGTTTTAACAGCTCGCCATCTGACTCAAGATCTTTTTTCTCAATGGGAGTGTTGGCCGCTTTGCGTAGCTTTAAAATAGTAGAGCGAATGATTGAACTGCTGGATATGGCAAGCTTAAATTCCTCTCGCTGCGCAATGTTCATAATCCTCACTAAAGTCTCAGTTTCAGATGCTCCTTCTTCATGAGATGTACGTGTTACTGCAAATGCTAATTCTTCAATAGTTACAGTATCTAGTGCACTGAATGCACGTTCAATAGAATGTTTGAAGTGATCTCGCATTAATTCGGCAAATTCAAGTTGAACCAAAGACAGATTTGCACGCTCCAATGCATTCACGAACGCATCTATCATTCGCTCCGGCAATTCTTCAATAGACTTGGTGAATCTATTTTTAGACAATGCAAATACGGGAATTCGCTGAAGTTTATCGACGAAGTAATCATTTGTAAGTCGTCGCCCTCTCCGAAATTCCTCTGCGATATCGCACTCTGATGTGAGAACAATCAAATGACAGGCTTTTCGATCAATGTTAGCCGTTGCTACATCATTTAGTACGGTTTGACCATTTGTTGCTGTTTTTTCGCTTGAATTCTGAAGGTCTACGACGAGAAGAATTGACTCATCCCCGGCATGCTGACGAAGTATCTGTTTTCCTTCTGTTTCCCACTTCGTAAATGACAGGGTATTCCATGCCCATGTGGTTTCTGCACCACTGAATAAAGTCTTTAGTGCATCGCGCTCTGCATCACCGAGTGGCCCTGGAAGTTTTCTCAATTCACCAGCTAGGCCTGCTGCTGCATCTTTAATTCCATCTGTCAATTCCTGTAGGATTGGTGTAACACGCTCAATTTTTGATTCATCACTTTCGTCTACATTCTTCAGGATTCGCAGTAAGCTGTTTGCTTTTCCCCTGAGCTCCTCCTCCTTGAGAAAGATGCCCATCATGGATTTAGCTTCCAGAGCTGAGGCCCCAATTAGAGCACTGATGAAGCAATCAATCAGTCTCTCCAAACTGAGTTCGCTACCTTCTGCATTTTCATCGTCGACCCAGTAAACCGCGCTAATTTTTAGCTGCGACATTAGCTCATGGAATTTAGTCATTTCCTGCAAACAATTTTGGTTGTTGATGGGCTGTTGTGGCACCGCTGAGAGTGACGATAAACTTAAAGCGTCTTCCGATTTCATTTCGTTCGGCTGAGAGCTGTATTGAGCAACGTTCAGCTTCAAGGAATGTCGACACAATGTGCAGGCCCAACCCCTGACCTTCTGAAGCCGGCTTGTCAGATACGAAAGGCTCAAAGATCGATGATTCAAGTGAGGGGCTGATTCCTGGCCCGTTGTCGTACCAAATAAATCCGGTTTCTGTTGTTTCGATGACAATTCTTCGCTCCCGTCCATGCGATAATGGACCATGTGTCACCCAATACAAGCTATTGTTGAAAAGGTTTTCTACAATTTGCAAGAGCCTCGCTCGACTGAATTTCACTTCAAGATCTAAGCTAGTAGGTACTGTATTGAATATCAGGTCAGCACCTTTCGTTTCAGCGAACGATTTTCGTGCCTCTACATATTTCCGTAAGAACTCATGCAATTGTATTTTTTCTTTTAGCGAGCGACTCCCTGGTAGGAGAGGATCGATGGTAGCAACAAGCTTTGCTAGCTCTCTCGTGACGCTGCTTAGCATCTTTGTTGCTTCACGGATTTTTTCATCGCGATAGTTCTGGTTGCGGTCAACTACGAGCGCAACACCATCACGCAACTGTCGAACATAGTGATGTAATTCGTGTGAGAATGACCTTGCGGAAAGGCCAACAGCCGCGGCTTCTATAAGACGGTACTTCTGCTCGTCATCAGAAAGACGAACGATATGCATTGCCTCTGAAAGACGACTGTGATCTACAAGCTTCTCTTCGATTAATTGGAGGGCCTCCAAAGACTTAATTAAATCTGTTGATGCGTGCTCTAAAGGAGTCGACATCGTCGAGCGAACATCGACAGAGAGCTCATGCTTAAGGTTAAGCGTAGTACGTGCCTCCGTAAGCTCTTTCAGTGCTTTTGATAAAGTTGATTTCGCCCTTCGGATATTTTGATTCGACTCTGACTCTGCATCTTTTAGTTGCTTCGTTAATGCATGCGATGTTGGTGGAATTGGGTTGTTGACAAATAAAGTTGTAGCAAACTCATTGTAGGTTTTTCTGGTGGCTTCTAATATGTTGTTTGCATAAGATTTGCATCTCTGGCTTAGAGACATGAACCCACGAAACTCTCTATTATCTACAAAGCCTTCTCGATCTGATTTTTCTACAAGGCCACTGTTGTGCTCATTGGATAGCGCAAAGAAACCCAGGACATTAGTCGGGCGGAGCTCATAAAATGAACCACCTTTTGTTTGGCTTTCTGACAAGCGTAGCCAGTCCTTTTGAGCTCGAACTCTGAAACCATCACGATAAATTGCTATAGTAGCCATTGACTGCATTTGTGGCGTACTCATCCCGGCTTGCTGAAGTTTATTCTTTGTTGCCTCATTGAACATAAAAGAATATATTTCAGCATGGAATGGCCCAGGGTTAATAGCCCCAGGGTATTGTTTGTCTGTTGGAAATGTTTGGAATTGATTTTTTTCTGAAAATTTTAAGAGCCATGGATCTGAAGGTTTAATGTCAATATTATGGTCCCTGAGTCGCGGTTTATTGGCGAGAAATGATAAAAGCTTTGGTTTATTAATTTCGTTAAATACCAAATCAAATTTCTCTTGCCCTTCTTCGCCTGCCACCCCCCGAAATAGCGGCGGTGCGATCCATGATTTCATAGAAAGTTCACTGCCGTCCCATATGAATTCAAATTTTGCTGATGCAAGATTGAGAACGTCATCATGGAGTGTCTCGAGTTCAAATACGCGGGACTTCATTTTAACCGTAATGCTAAAATTATCCTGCGACTGGAACGGGCTAATAAGAGTAGAGAGATTAGGCACTAATTCTCGCTCAACAAAGATGGGATTGTTCCAATGCGCTGGATCATGCAAGCCGATAATCTCGATAATTGTGCCTGGACCGTCGAAATCCTCTGAATTGGTACCCTCAAAAACAGGAACCTGATCGAGTGTGCGCTCGGGCGTGAAGTCTGCCCAAGAAAACGATACTGTGCGCCATTGTGATTCACCTTCAGTCGCTGTTTTTAGACGTAAAACAGTACCAATTTTCATTGTGGCTAAGCGGCCCAGCCCCTTGTCACCAACAGGCGTGCGATTTTTTTTTGTTTTTTGCTTTGCCTGCTCCCCTGATGCACGCTTCAATGATGCGCTGATTCTTAACCAGCCACGATTGACCGCATCTGCAGGAATTCCAAGTCCACAATCGCGTACGCGAAGACGTCCAACTTTCTCCTTCTGACGATCAGCCGTATCTTTGCGATCAGGGAATAGCAGATCATATTCAGGATCCGTGGGCGAAATTTCCCAGTCTGGCTCGACGATGATTTCGCAAGTTTCAGAGTCTGCGTCGTAGGCATTTTTTGCTAACTCAAGCAACGCCTGCTCTACGTCGGTGACTAGCTCTGCCCCCAGCTGCACAACAACGTGGGAAGATATACTTAGATGAGAGCTGCTGGCTTCATCTTTCATGGCTAACTTATCATTCGGATCTTGACTCATTCGGCGGTTTGCCTTTTCATCCAAGCATTATTGTTTCCGTATTCATTGTATCCTGATGGCATTTTTTTATGTTGCTTTCTTCTTGTTCACGTCCACAGCATCGCTGGTGCGAAACGTAGTCGAAATCTAGTGGAGGATCTGTTGGGTACCGTGGCATTGTGATGCACCTGGCTGCTGAGATCCTAACTGACATGATGAGCATCAGCATTGATCTAGTCGACCCCGTAACAGCGCCCTAAGAGTTCTTGGGTGTAGTGTTGGCGGATGTCACCTTCCTCTTTATTGCCATCTCCAAACTGTTAGTTGGTAGTTTGCTGCCGCAATGATTGCATGAATGGCCTATCGGCACTTTGGCTGCAACAAGCTGTTTTAATGAAGTTTTCATGATTCTCTTATTAGAATCTCTGGCTCGATTTTGGTGAGTTCAGATCGTCATCAAAATGACTTAATAAAACTCGGATCCAGCAAGTCTTTCAAATCGACTTTGAGCGCATCCGCCAATAGCCCCATATTGTCGATTGACACATTCCTCTCCCCACGCTCCACCTCGGATACGTAGGTTCTGCTGAGGCCTGCTTGCAGAGCAAGGGCTTCCTGCGACACTTCTTTCAAACGTCTTGCCTGGCGCAAATTCCTGGCAAAAATCAGCCGAGCGGCGTGTGGTGTGCTTTGCTTTCCCATGGAGGAAAGCATCGGCTTTGCGCGTCTTGCGAACCACGCTATATAGTTGCATAAATGACAACTATAAGTGACTATATGGTTGTAATAAGTGAAGCATTGTCGGCATATAAAGGCAACAGTCTAGCGATGAGGGGGCGTTCGTGGGGAAAGCCAGGCAGTTGATGTACACTTTGCAGGAGGGTGTCTGCACTCTAACGTCGGGCGAGACGCTATGGCTGCAACAGGGCGAGGAGGCTGTGCCGTATAACCTCGGCTCTCTGATCGGCAACTTCTTGCCCGCCCATCAGGTACGATTGCTCTTCACCCGGGACGGCAAGCTTCTTCGCGCTTATAACGAGTCTACCCGGCAGCTATATTCGCCAGCCATCCGTTCTCTGTCCGAGAAAGAGATCACCGCTGTATCGCTTAAGCCCACCGTTGCGTGTGCAATCCCTGTACTCGGTATTTTGCCTGGTATCGCGATCGTTCTCGGCCTGCTGGGACAGACGGTGCGGATACCTGGGATGAGGGCAGAGTTCGTTAAAACCCTGCTGTTCTTTTCTGTGCTCTACTTCGCGGTCACATTCGGGGCAATCGGGTTACAGCTTTGGACCCTTCTTGCCATTGGCCCGGCTATCTCTGCATTTCTGGGTTTTAGAGCGCTGTTCCGCACTCAAAACGAACTGGCTGCATATCTATCTGACCAGGTTCGCTCTGCTCCTTGAGCGCATCGCTTGGGCCGGAATTGATTTGCGATATGGGATGGCTCATCATTGAAATCCAAGACCGGCCAAGGGCGGGCTACCATCCAAGAGGGACTTGTCTCCGCCTGCCCACGGCCACCTCTTCACTGAGGTTCCTCGCGACTATCCGATGATCGCTCCGCTGTTATCCGTGATCTGCTGCAGCCCAACGCCATAGGCCTGAAAGCCAAGATCCGCCCAGCACGGGGAATAGTCCAAATGATCGTGATGGTGGCCATGAAACGCCATGGTCACGCCCATGTCGCGCGCCAGGTCATCAATGACCTGGAAGCCGTGAGGATGACAGCTCGGCGCCTCGTGGGTGACCAGGATATCCGCGTGTTGCCCTTTCAGGTGCTCAAAATCTGCTGGGAAAATCGTCGATCGATGCTTGCGTGGAAGTCCTCCGCGCCAGAGATTGCCGCGGCCGCACTGTGCACAATATGCGTCTGGTGATTGAAAACTGGGCGCTGCCGGTGGCATCCACACTTGTCGACGAAACACGCCGCCCAACCCGGCAATTCTCACGCCGGCGATCTCCACCACACGGCCATGTAGATTCCTATCGGCCAGTGCCGAACTGAACAGGTGGTCGTAGTTCGGTTCTGAGTCGGTGTCGTGATTGCCGTGGATAAACCACACTTCCGTCAATCCCAGGATCGGGGCCAGTACGTCCTGCAATGGCTGAGTTGGCGTCAAATCCCCGAGCAGGATGATTGCATCCGGCTTGCCGTGTGTGACGACCTGGATCAGGTGGTCGAATCTGCCGTGCGGATCCCCGCAAAAGTAGATCGTTGCCATGTATCTATTTTCTTTCAGGCAAAAGGGCCGCGTAAACAACAGTTTTTTCTGCTGCTTAGGTGGTTGTCTCTTGGTGAAAGTCATTTTTCTTCAATGTGTTATCACGCACTCAAGATCGGGAAATGACTTTCGTTAGGCTATATCTGATGTTTATTATTTAATGTAAGTCGCTGATTTGAAAGAGCATTTGCTGTTGGCGGCCGTTGGTGATGTAATCAACCCTACTGTTGACAAAAATTCTTTGCATGCAGATGCACAAATCTGCAGGGCAATTGGGGATGGAATGATGGATAACCTGCTGAGCGCGAAGCAGTTGGCCGAGCGGCTAGGGATTAGTTTGCGATTGCTCGAGCAATTGATTGCCCGCGGGCAGGTACCGCCCTGCATCCGGTTGGGACGGCTTCGTCGTTGGAGTCCTCTCCAGGTCGACAAATGGATCGAAGAGCAGATTCAGATCCAAGAGACGGAGGGGCAAGCGAAGGCTGCAGAGTAATTGTGACGAGACGAAACAGAAAGGAGATCCCATGAGCTGATGCCCATGTTTTGCGAGGCCTCAGACGCAAAAAAACTTGGGGGTGGTGCCCCAAGCTTTTTGCAGAAACTGCATCAGTTTTCGCTCCTGATGCTCAGATTCTCGGCGTCCTAACGATGGTTGTCAATATCTATTGATGGCCGTCGGCCTCCCTGTGCCCTTCGGGGCTAAATCCTTGTTTTCCATTGATCTGATCGCTTGGTCGGTAGGGCTTTTTGCGCCTGTTTTCTGACCCGAAGCGATTGGCCGTTGATCGCTAGAGCTCTGTATCGCCCTCTTTGAAGGCGAGCAGCAGCAATGGCGATACACCGCAAACAGGAGTGCCGAAAATGTTGAACGAAGAAGAACTGTCGACGTTTTGTTTGAAGCTGCAATTGTCACGCCAGGCCTGCAAGGTGGTGCAGCGTGTCCGTAACCAGCAGCCCAGTCGCCGGGTTGCGAGCCGCATCGGCAATGTGTCTTGCCGATTCCCCAGTCGCAAGATGAGGTGTGTGATTCAGGCCGAGAGCCATACCAATGAACTGGCTGCCTTGTACGAGTGGGAGCACGATCCCAAGGTACACGAGTTCTATGACCAGCCTGAGCCCATCAAGCTGAGCTACATCAATGGCAACGGGCGCAAGGTGGCGTTTCCGCATACGCCTGACTATTTTCTGATTGCCGAAGATTTTGTTGGCTGGGTGGAATGCAAGAACGATCAGGAGCTGAGAAAACTCAGTGCCAAGTATCCTGAGCGCTTCCGCTATGAGAATGGCGGCTGGTTCAGCCCTCCCGGCGAGGCGTTTGCTGCACGGTTGGGACTGCGGTATCGAATCCGTGCCGGCGGAGAGACGGATTGGATTCTCACCCGAAATCTACGTTTTCTCGAAGACTACTTGCTTGAGATTGCGCCCGCGCCAACGGATGCACAGCGGTTGTTGGCGGCAAAGCTTTTTGCCCGGCAGGCATGCTGGTCGCTTTACGAGCTGTTGCACGCGGATCCCGCGTTGCCGGCAGACGCGGTTTATCAGCTGATTGCGGACGGGCATCTCTATGTTGATCTGTCCGCGGCGCCATTGGCCGACCCGGCTGCCGTGTCGGTTTATCGTGATGTGTTGGCCGCCGACTGTCTTCGAACCCATACGCTGACGCGTGGCCGGCTTCCTGTCGATGCCGTCATATCCTTTGAGCCTGGTACTCGATTAGTCTGGAACGATCAGTCGTGGAAAGTGGCCGGTAGCCAGAGCAACAAGCTCGAACTGGTTTCCGCCGCCGGCGAATTGCTGGCGCTGTCGTGGGAAACCGTCAATGAGCTTTGTGCTCGAGGAGACTTAAAGGGCGCAGCGCCCGCGCACGGAGGCGACGTACGCGAGTCATTGCTTGCTGCCCGCATTGCGCAAAGTTCTCCGGCGATGCTGGAGACTGCCAAGCTGCGGCTGGAGATTTTGCACGATGCCTCTCGGCAGACGGCGCTGAGTGTCCGCACCTTGCGTACTTTCCGCAAACGTTTCAGAGAGGCTGAGGCCTCGCTCGGCAATGGTTTTGTCGGCTTGATTGATCACCGTGATCGGCGTGGCAATCGACAACGCAAAATAGACGCTACAGTGATTGAGCTGATGCACCAAGTCCTGCGGACTCACTATTTCTCGGTAAACCAGGTCAGCATCGAGAATGCCTACGGCGAGTTGTTGTTGTGCTGTGAGGAGCAGGGATTAACTCCCCCCAGCCTGAAGACGTTTGCGCGCGAACGATGTCTGGTCAGCAGCCCGCATGAGGGGAAGCTCCTGCGCGAAGGCAGCCGCGCGGCGTACACCCTGGAAGAGTTGGTTTGGGACGGTGAGGGCGGCTTTCCTCCCCATGGCGAGCGCCCGTTCGATATCGCCCACATCGACCATACCGAGGTCGACCTGATGCTGCGTTTCAATGCCGAGGATAAGCCTGTCGCGTGTCGTGTCTGGCTATCGGTGTTGATCGACGCCTACTCGCGGATGGTGCTGGCCTACTACCTCACTTTTGATCCGCCAAACTTCACCACCTGCATGATGCTGGTGCGAAACTGTGTCCAGCGCCATGGGCGGCTACCGTCAACCATTGTGGTCGACGGCGGCAAGGAGTTTGGCAGCGAGTATTTCGAAGTTCTGCTGGCCTCCTTTGCCATGACCAAGAAGACCCGCCCGCCGCATTCTCCACGGTTTGGCTCAGTGATGGAGCGCCTGTTTGGTGTGCTCAACAAGCAGCTGTGGCACAACCTGCGCGGCAATACCAAGCCGTTGCGAGATCCCCGCTCTTGCTCATCCACCCATGATCCGCGCCGCCTTGCGGTCTGGACGCTGGATCAGCTTGAAGTGCAATTCGAGCGGTGGCTGAAGGAGGTTTACGAGGTTTCGCCGCACTCAACGTTGCAAGCCTCTCCTCGGTCTGTCTACGAAGCCGGACTGTTCGAGTTTGGTCAGCGTCACCACCTGCGGCTGAGCTACACCAAGGAGTTTGTCATTCAGTGCCTGCCGGCAGTACGGTCGACCGAATCGATGATTCACCCTGGTCGCGGGGTGTTGCACTTCGGTATTTGGTATTGGTGCGAGGCATTTCGCCGGCGCAGCCTGTCGGAGATGCACGCATTGGTTCGCTATGATCCGTTTGACTTGTCGACTGTGTATGCCCATCTCGACGGCGAATGGCACATCTGCCGTTGCCAGCAGCCCCATCTGTTTGCCTATCGCACCGAGCGCGAGATGCGCTGTACCGCTGCGGCATTCCGTCTCTTTCGTAAAGGGCTGGAGACGCAACGCCGCCGCAATGCCAAGACCTCTGCTGAGTATTTCCGTGTGCTGCGCGAAGACGAAGAGGCGCTTTATCAGGCGACATTACAATCTGCGTTGCCTCAACCGGCTCCTGTTGTCGATATTCCTGACACGTTCGCTCCGTACGTTCTGCCTGATGTGCTACCTGTGTATGGAGATCTCTGATCATGCTGAATCCTATCCCGCATCACAGCACATCGATCCCGCTGACCGCTGCACAGGAGGCTCAGCTGGAGCTGTTTCTGAAAAAGACCATACGGCATCCGCACATGGATCGTGCCGTCGAGGAAATCAAGAACGCCATCTGGAACAAGTCGCATGCCAACCTGGTGATTGTTACCGGGCCCACCGGCGTTGGTAAAACCACCCTGGCGCACAAGTTGGAGCAATTCATTCTTGAGCATGAGCAGGGGACACGGCAGGCTCATCCTGGCCATATTCCGGTGGTGCACCTTTCCGCCGTCTCGCCGGGGTGCAAGGCGTTTAACTGGAAGGATTTTTATATCCGGTTGCTGAATCAGTTGGACAGTTGCAGTCCGCAGATGAAGTTACCGTTTGCCATGGACAGCTTCCGCTATCTCGACCAGCCTATGCGCCTGCATCGGGAGGCCCCGACCGCCAGCAGCCTGGAGCGCGCCGTGGAGGGCGCCATCCGTCACCGCAAGGTTCGCTACATCATCGTCGATGAAGCGAACCTCATTCTGCTCGGTGCCCATGCGAAGGAGCTGCGGAGTCAGTTCGAGACGATCAAGTCGCTGTCGATCCAGACCAACGCTGTCATCATCCTGGTCGGCACTTACGACTTGCAGGAAATCCGTAACCAGAGTGCGCAGCTGATTCGGCGCAGCCGGATTTTGCAGTTCCCGCGTTATGACTGGGGCACGCCTTTCGATCGCGAGGCGTTCTCCGGAGCGCTGAATACCTTCCTGAAGTTTTTGCCGTGCGAAGTGTCACCCGACCTGGCCGAGGCCGTGGAGTTTTTTTATCTCAAGTCGGCGGGTTGTGTCGGCATTCTGAAGCGTTGGCTGGATGTCTCGGTTGAAACTGCAATGCGTGCCGGCTGTACCTGTCTCGATCGTGATTGGGTGGAACGGCATGCCCATGACAACCGCTCGATAGCCACTATCCTGAGTGAGGCATTTGAAGGAGAACGACAGCTACGCGACATCTCGCTGGGTCAGATCAAGAACATGCTGACCCGGCACCATAAGGAGATGAAAAACCAAGGAGCCAGCGAAGGCGAGGGCCTGGACCAGTATTTCGGCAAGCCCCGACAAAAGCGGACGGTCGGTACCCGGCGCGCCCAGCGCGATGCAGTCGGCGGTAACCTAGATCTGTTTGCCGGGCAGGAGCGCGGCAAATGACCCCGCCTCGCTCTATCTTGTTCGCCCTGCCGCCGTTGCTGGGGCCTGGAGCACAACGCGAAAGCCTGGTCTCCTATCTGGTGCGCCTGGCCCGTGCGCACCAGGTCGAAGTGCGGCCGATGGTGCGCGAGCTGATCTGGCCGCAGCTTGCTCAGGGCTCTGTGCAGCCGCATGCGCCGTTCTTTCGTCATCAGGCCCGCACCCTTAACGGTGTCGGCCGCTATGCCGCAGCGTTTGCACGTGGGCTTGGCCAGCTAACGGCCGTGCCCGATCTGGCGCAACTGACGCTGCTGCCATGGTCTGGCGTGATCCCACCGCAAAGCCCAGGGCTGCTGGCCAACGAAGTGCGGTGGTGTCCGGCTTGTCTTGCAGAACAGCGCGAGAACGGGCAGGAAAGTTATTTCCCGCTGTTGTGGAGCCTGGAGCACTACCGTGTCTGTTTGCGGCACCACAGACCGCTGGAGAGCCGTTGTCCGTGGTGCAATTGTCCCCAGGACTTCATCCCTTATTACCCGGAACAGGCGCGCTGCACGCACTGTTTTGGTTTTCTGGCGCCAGTGTCCTCGCTTGCGGTATCGACCACGGTTGCGCCTCGTGAGCTTCGCTGGGCACAGTTGCTGCAGTCCATGACATCCACGGCGGCATTCGATGCTGCGTACTCGCTGGACCGATTGCTGCTGACCCTGACGCACGCAGCCGAGCGCTGGTCAGACGGCGAGATGCAACGACTGTCATTGATGATGGGGCTGGGGTATAAGGCGATCAGTGGCTGGAGCAGCAAGCGGCAGAAGCCTGCGTTTCCGCTGTTGCTGCAGGTGGCCGAGGCGTTGAATGTGCCGGTGGCGGAATTGTTTTCGGGGGATCGAGCTGTCGAGCGCCCGAAGAAGCCGGACGGTCTGCTGACGTTAAAGCCACGCGGCTCATCGGCGTTGTCCTTGAGCGAACTGGGGCAACGCCTGCAGGACTTGCTGGCGACCGAGCAGGGGCAACATCCTGTCTCCGTGCTACTACGTCAGCTTGGCGTGTCGCGTAGCTACGCAAAGTATTGGTTTCCTGAGCAGGTTGTCGAGCTGGGCTTGCGCCATAAAGCATGGCAACGCAGGCAGACACGGGTATCGCAGTCGCAAGAGATTGCGCTGGGCAGACAGGCTGTCGCTGAGATCGTATCCAACGATTTGTATCCCAGCGGTCGTCGAGTACGGGAGGTTTTTCGCCGGCACAGACTCTCGTTGCTTCGGCCGTATTTGCGTCAGGCATATCTTGGCTGGCGCGATGCACTGAGGTGATTGTTGTTATTCTCAGCAGCCAAAGGAATCGATCATGGCAAAAGCGAAGTAAGCTTGTTTGACCACGATACCAATACTTGATATGCCAGCCTCTACAAAAAACCGGGCACTCGGCCAATGGATGGGTAAATGCCCGGTTTTTTCTTGAGCAGACTACGGAAGAAGGTCGCTGCGCCTGATGACATCGTCCACATTTTTCAAGAGCCGGCGCTTGACCTGTGCGAGACGAATCAGGTTCTCCTTCTCGGGCACCCCATTCGAGTAGAGGTCGCCGCGCCAGACGCCATCGACGAAGCGACCGTCATCGATGCCGTTGTGCCGATATTCTGCAGTTGTTTGGATGAGCCACTTCTCCATTCGGGGTAGCTCAAAGCTGAACGTCGAGTTGTGCCAGAGCTTCAAAACGTTTTCGGGAAGGCGCATTTCTACTCGCCAGGCGCGACCGGCCTCGTAATTGTCAGGCTTGAAAATGGCACAGCGTACCTTCGTCGGCAACGATGGCAAGATGGCACGAGCAAGAGCTGTCTTTGCAGCTTGGATGCAGCGCTCATCATCAATTTGGTCTGCGTGAGCGTAAACGTAAAACCCCCCGTACCAGTGCCCCCTCAAGAGTTTTGCCACACGAGTAGTGCTACGGGTGCCAAAGTGGCGCAGTAGGTACTCCGCGGCAACACGTCTGTCGTGTGCGGAATCGACCCGGTACGGTTCACTGTTGTAGTCGCGTCCGAACTGCGGCAGATGGAAGATGATGTCCTTTTCCAAGATTTCGGCTGGAACCCCCGTCACCCGTACCTCTACATCATAGGCGATGTCCCAGTAGCGGCCACTTTGCTGGCGGGCGTCCTGGCGTTTGCAGATGCTGATTTCAAGACCCGCGCCAGTGAGTACAGCCTCAACCGTTTCGGCGGATGGTCCGTCCGAGAGTTCGGATAAGCGATCGACGAAAAGATCTGTGTCAAATACGCGGCTCGGAAGCTCCGGCGTCTCTTTAAGCGCAGCAACCAGAGCCGCTTCGGTATTGAAACCAAGGCCACGAGGGATAGATTCCTTGAGCGCGCTGTCCTTTACAGGGACAAGCCAGCTGGGGTTGCGTTGGAGGTTTGCTTTAAAAGCGGCAATGGACGAAGCCGTCCAAGTTTTGGGCTGCATGTGTTACTCCTAATTCAGATTGGTCGATGTCTGCCGATTACGCACTCGACCTCCGTCAGGAGGAACAAATGCTGCGAGGTCTCGCTGCATTGAAAGCAGCGCTCTAGCGAGCCGGCAGCAGCTCAGGCCGAGAAGCCCGGGCGAGTAGCCCACTTTAAAACTAGCATCGGATCTGAAAGATCGCAAGGGTGCCCCAAGAACGTGTCCATGCTAGTAACTTCGTTGTATGGGAAGCATAACCTTGCCGCAGGCAAAAAAAGGAAGCATAACCTTGCCGAAATTGGCCGGAGTGGGGCCGTGGCCAAAGCTTTGTCTTGCAAAGGGAATTTGAGGAACAACAGATGCCACGCACAGAAACGGTGCAAAAATCAGCGGATTTGAGCGTCGGCAGGAAGCATAAACTTGCCGAACGGCAAAGATATGGTTCCGATCACACCTGCCCTGGCGCCGACTGGGCAGATGCCGTGGCCCAGGGGGGGATCGAACACCTGCTGCAAGGCGGTATCAGCCGACGCCCCCTGCCGAGCTGGCACTGGCGCCGTTCCCTTAATGCCCGTGTTGTGGAATTTGAATAAAGGTCAAAACGATGATTGCCGTCATTTTCGAAGTCGAACCGGCAGAAGGCGCCCGAGCACACTATCTCGACCTGGCTGCCCAACTGAAGGACGAATTGATGCAGATGGATGGCTTCCTCTCCATCGAACGCTTCCAGAGCCTGAGCCAGCCGGAAAAACTGCTGTCCCTGTCCTTCTGGCGTGATGAACACGCCGTTGCGCGCTGGCGCTCGCTGGCATCCCATCGCCGTGCGCAGCAGGCCGGCAGAAACGGCGTCTTTGCCGCCTACCGCCTGCGGGTCGCCAGCGTCATGCGGGATTACGGCCTCGATGAACGGACACAGGCACCGGCAGACAGCCGGATACGCCACGGCGCCTGAAGCACGGCCGGCGCCTCAGGGCGGCGTCGGCCAGCTGCCCAGATCCTCGCAGTGCTCCACAACGACCTGCTGATGCTGCGCATCATTCGGCAGATACACCTGATTGACGGCAGAGGGAGGATAGATCTGTGTCTCGCCGCATTGAGCGCTCTGCCCCGGCCCCAGCACCATCCGCGCACCCGGCTTGAGCGTGCAGCGACTGAGATGATCCAGCGCACTCCAGGACGGGCAGATGTCATTGGCCAGACGATAGGCATCGCGCGGCCCCTGCGGCCGCTGCAGCGACCACCAGCCACCGAGCGCGGTATAGGGCTTGCTGCTGTCCCACACCCGGTACACCGTCAGCGTTTGCCCGGCTTGCAGCTGTCCCACCTTGCCCTGGCACAGCTTGCCCTGCAGCGGCGCACCGAGCGCCCGGGCCAGCAGCGCCGGATCAGCGACCTCGACCACGCCGGGCGGCATGGGCTGCACCTCGCCGACACAGACATTGTCGGTGCCGGCGACAGGGGCCATGGTCGAACTGCAGGCCGACAACAGTGCTGTGGCGAACACCACAATGACAGGGGTAAAACGACGCAGCATGGGCAGGCTCCCGGTTCCATGCCGGGTGCCATCGGCACACCGGTCATCCATGATGATAGTGCAATGCCGACAGCATACAACCTGTCCATTTGTGATTGATGACAAGCTACAGCTGGTCGATCACCTGACGGAACAGATCCTGATTCAGCCCATGGCGCAGACTGAGCCCCTCCAGCCGATACCAGCTTTGATCCGCTTCCAGGTGCGGGCCGATCAACACCACCTTGCCCTGACCAAAGCGTGTTTCCAGCGCGGCAATGCGACCGGTTTGCTCATAACGCCCGAGCACCCTGGCACCGGCGGGCGCCTGCTTGCCAAAATGCGCACCACTCTGGTTGTACATCCAGCGCGACTGGCCGCCCCACCTGACCTTCAGCAACGAGGCATGGGCATAGCGGGTCTCCGGGTGCAGTTCATCGAGGGCAATCAGACCGAAGGCCGGCTTGCGACTGGCCGCATCACTATAGCGTGCCGCCAGATAAGCCCCGGCGCACACCCCGAGATAACGTTTCCCGCCACGGACAAAGTCGCGCAGGGCAGCGACCTGCCGGGGGGACAGCACGTCCAGCGTCTCATCGATATCGTCCGAGCCGCCCGGCTGCACATAGACCTGCAGATTCGCCAGCGTGGCGGCGCTCAGCGTGCGCTGGTCCAGATAGACCACCTTGTCGCCGCGCTGCGTGAACAGCGCACCGATGGTCTCGGCACACCCATCGCAGGTGCCTGGTCCATTGAAAATACCGACCGTCTGCGCGGACACCGCCGCCGACAGACACCACAAGCCACTGACGAGCCATTTCTTCATCTGTCTCTCACAGAACGCAGGCAAGATTGTTTATGACGATGATATTTTGAATCAGTTCAACATAGCAGACACCCGCACAGCACCGTGCCAGATTTGATTGTCATAAGCCATTGTTTTAAGGTGTGGATTCCCGCCACAGGAGCAACCCCATGCATATCGCCATTCTGACCTTCGACGGCTTCAATGAGCTCGACTCGCTCATTGCCTATGGTCTGCTCAACCGCATCAAGCAGCCCGACTGGCACGTTTCGATCGCCAGCCCGACGCCCCAGGTGACGTCGATGAATGGCCTGCAGCTGACCAGACAGATTCCCCTCGACGAGGCCAGCCAGGCAGATGGCGTCATCATTGGCAGTGGCATGAAAACCCGGGAAATTGTCGAAGATGACGCGCTGATGGCTCAGCTGCAGCTGGATCCGACGCGACAACTGCTGGCGGCGCAATGCTCGGGCACACTCATCCTGGCGCAGCTGGGCCTGCTGCGGGAGATCCCGGCCTGTACCGACCTGATCACCAAGCCCTGGGTGCAGGCCGCCGGCGTCGACGTGCTCCCCCAGCCCTTCTTTGCCCGCGACAATCTGGCCACCGCCGGAGGCTGCATGGCGTCCAGCTATCTGGCCGCGTGGATGCTGACCCGGCTCGCCGGCCCGCAGGCCGCACGAGACGCCCTGCACTACGTGGCGCCGGTCGGCGAAAAAGACAGCTATGTGGCCCAGGCCATGGGCCACATCACCCCCTATCTGCCCGACACCATCGCGACGGTCTGACGGGGACGCTACGCCGGCAACCACACCGCCGGCGTGATGACCTGCTGCACGCCCCCCGCCCGCAGACAATCCGCCACCCACAACAAACGCTCGCGAGTCATGGCGGGCCAGGTCTGTGCCGCCGCACGCACGCCGTGGTGATGAAAGGCATTGAGCCGGACAGGGATCGACAAACCGATCGTCTGCATCAGCGCAATCAGGGCCGTGATTTCCTCCGGCTGATCGGTCTGCCCCGGAATCAGCAGGAAGCGCAGTTCGTGCAGCTTGCCGGCCCGGGCCAGCCGGTGTGCCGAGGCCAGAGACAGATGCGGGTCGCGTCCGGTCAAATGCCGGTGCCGACCCGGATCCAGCGCTTTGATATCCAGCATCACCCCGTCGGTCAACGGCAGCAGCCTGTCCCAGCCCCGGGCGCCAAAATGGCCGTTACTGTCGATGAAGCAGCTCAGATGACACAGATCCGGCGCCGCCTTGATGGCGGCGAACAGCGCGGCGATGAAGGCATGCTGCCCCGTCGGCTCGCCGCCGGACAGCGTTATCCCATTGAGAAAGGCCCGTTGCTCGCGCAACAAGGCCAGCACCGCCGCCACCCCCAGGGTTTGCACCTTGGGATTGGCATCGCGCGGACAGACTTTCAGGCAGGCATCGCAGTGGGTGCAGGCATCGCGCCGGTACACCACGCGTCCGGCCTCGCGGAGCAAGGCGCCGCCCGGACACACCGCCAGACAATCCCCGCAGTGGTCACAACGCCCGATCGTATGCGGGTTATGGCAGCTCGGGCAATCAAACGGGCAGCCTTGCAGAAACAACACCATCCGGTTGCCCGGACCGTCCACCACCGACCAGCGCAGCATGCGCGACACCTGTGCCGTCAGCCCGGCAGCAGGCTGATTCTGTTCAGCGTTCGGCACCGGCCAGCCACTCCTGCGCCACCACCCGTGGCTGACGCGCCAGAATCCCCGTAGACGCCGCGGCCTCCGCCCCCAGGACGGTGGTATTGATGCGCGACCCCCTGGCCTCGTTGAAACGCTGCACATCCGACAGGCGGATCATATAGCCGGTCACGCGCACCAGATCATTGTGCTGCACATTGGCGGTGAACTCGCGCAAGCCGCTGGCCAGTGCTCCCTGCGCCAGTTGATACACGGCCTCGGGATTGGCCCGCACGGTTTCATCCAGCGTCAGGATTTCCGAAATGCCGGACAGGTAATAAGCATGATGCGGCAGCAAGGCCAGCACATGCGTCACCGGATCCGGCTCGCTGCCATAGGGAATGCGCAGGGCCGGCGTCGCATCCTGGTCCGAACTGATCCCCGCCTGGGCATGCAGCATGGCATGCCCGCGCCAGACATGATCCATCGGCTCGGCCGCCACCAGGCGTGCCAGCTCGGCGGAAATCCGGTAACCGAGGGCATTGGCCGTGGCATCGTGGCCGTAGCGGCCGGCACGCCCGGCCAGATCCTGCAGCTGATTCACCGCCTCGGCCATGCCGAACACGCCGAACATCGCCGTGAAGCGCGCGGGATCAATCCAGCCCTCCGCCACCAGAAAGGACGAGACAAAAAAGCCCGACTGCTCAAACAAATAATTCACCCGGCTGCGGGTCAGCCGGGCGTTCAGATCGACATAGCGTGGCAACTGATGCCGGAAGAAATCGTCCTCATCACGGCTCAGCCGCGCGACCCGCGCCAGATTGATCCGCGTCAGCGTCGACGCCCCGCCGCCCAGTGGCAGCGAGTTGTAACAGCTGACCACCGCATAACCGCGCGCATCGAAGGCCTGCCGTTGCAGCGGGTGATTGGCGATATGCGGCTTGCCGCAGCGGATGATGTTGTCGGTACAAAGCCGCAGCATGGCTTCACCACTGACGGCCGGGTCATACAGGAAGGTCAGGTTGGGCGCGACCTGCTGCAACTCGGCATCCACCTGCAGGACGGCCCGCGCCACGCGGTTGTCGTCCGGGCCAATATTGGCATGCATGAAGGCATCCGGCAGCGTGCGGTCAAGGTAACGCCAGAACAACTTGATCTGGCGGTACAACACCTCATCACTGACCCCCTCGCAAAACGGCAGCAACAATTGGTCGAGATGCCCGATAAACACCGGCATCCCCGTCACCGAGGGGACATGATGATAGGCAATCATCAGCGTATGAATCGCCTCCTCCAGCGTCTGCGGTGGCGGCAACTCCAGCCAGGCCGAGCCCTGCTGCAGCAACACGGCGTAATCCGGCAGCACATAGCGCGGCTTGTACGGGGCATGACCTTCATACATATCGCAGATGATGCGCGCATCCAGCGCCGCCTGCGTCGCCTCGTCCAGCGCGGGATAAGGCAAGAGGCGCTCGGCCGTCACCGACAGGGCATGGGCCTTCTGCGCCGGACTCAGCGTCGGATCAGTGGCAATTTGCTGCAAAACACGCAAGATTTCGGACATCGTGGATGCTCCCGCTCAAGGGGGCCGCTGCCAGGATGAGGTCGCACACCCACCTGCGGCGCACTCTGCGCCAAATCAAGCAACGGCGTGGAAAAACTCGCCATTCGGTCGCCAGGCCGGTAGCGTCGGATAGCGGCAGAATACCCGCATCAAAGGTAGGGGAAAATGGACCAGACAGGCATACAGATAGACAAAAATCGCATCGGTGAAGTGGGCGAGAGCAGCCTGTACTTTCACACCCCCTCAGCCATCGACTTGCTGTTTCCTTACCATGTGGCGGCGTGCGGCCGCACGCGCGCGCTGCCATCACAAGCGGCCGTCGTGCGGCGCTATGACCAGCATGTGCTGATCCTGACCCTGGCCGGGCAGGGGGAGGTCGAAGTCAACGGACAACCATACCTCGCCGGGCCGGGCAGCCTGTGCTGGCTCGATACCGGCCGGCAATATGCGCACAGCTGCAGCCGCCATTCAGACGACTGGCACTATCTGTGGCTCGGCATGCAGGGCTTCGGCCTGGACAGCCTGCTCGCCTCGCTCAGCCACGGCGACCGCCCGCCGGTCATCGTGCTCGACCAGGCCGCCCCGGTACAGCACCTGTTCGAGACACTGATCGAGCGCATGGCAACCCGCCCGCCCGACCAGAGTGCCGCCGATAACGCCGATGTCGCGCAGATTCTGGCCCGGTTGCTCAATCAGCAGACCGCCGCACTCACGCCCGACCGCCTCTCGCCCGTGCAGCAGGTCATGCAGCAAATGCGCGCCGCCCTGGCACGACCATGGCACCTGCCCGAGCTGGCCCGACTGGCCGGCCTGTCAGTGTCCCAACTTCACCGCGTCTTCCGCCACAGCACCGGCATGTCCCCCATGAGCTGGCTGCGCCTGGAGCGCATTCACGCCGCCAAAACCCTGCTGGTCAGCGATACGCGCAGCATCGCGGCGGTGGCCGAGGCCGTGGGCTACCCCGACCCCTACCACTTCAGTCGTGACTTCA
Source organism: Paludibacterium sp. B53371 (assembly GCF_018802765.1). NCBI lineage: Bacteria > Pseudomonadati > Pseudomonadota > Betaproteobacteria > Neisseriales > Chromobacteriaceae > Paludibacterium > Paludibacterium sp. B53371. The sequence goes on along the minus strand of NZ_CP069163.1, from coordinate 57,581 downwards.
GGCGACTGACCCAGCGCTCACCCAGCGCCTTTCGCCTGGCTGGCGGGGCCTGAGGCCGCCGCCGGGTTGACGAGATAGGCATGAGCTGCCACGCACCATGGGCAACACATGCAAACAGACTCACGGGAGGTCATCTTACATAAGCAGAGGCGAGACGAGGCCCGGCGCAGCCGGGACCTCCTGCCTCAGAGGGAAGGCGAATCCGCCGCCTGAAGATGCGTCAAGAACGGGCCTTGAACACATTGCGGCACCATCGGTTATTGCGCCATCAGTTTGGCAAATCCGGCTTGATCCAGGTAGCGCACGAAATCAATCATCTTCGTTTCGACTTCCGGCGCGGCCATCAGCTCGCCGACAGAAACCTCTCCGATCATGCCAAAAGCCACCTTCGTACTAGTCGACCCGTCGGTCTTGATCATCGAAACATACGGATCTTTACAGTCCACCAGGAAAATACGATTGATAATGACACCTGCTCTGGCATTCAGTTGATCGCGCTGCTCAGCAGAAATCGCTGACATGGCACTCAACTTTGGTGAGCTGGCCATCATGGCAAACAACCAGCGCGACAACTCCGTCCGGTCTTTCCCCGTGGTCGCGTCACGCAAACACGACCGGAAGTTGTCCGAAGCCGGCGAGGCATAAACGGGCGCAACACAGGCCATCAAGGCAATGATCAACAGTAGTTTTTTCATTTTCGTCATCATGAAGTGAAAGAATAAAGTGCTGAATGAAGCTAGCGTCAGAACGGCAAAAACGCTTGATTTGTTGCAGTTTGCTACAAATAATCAGCAATTATTAAATCATATAATGACGTGAATCAGCTTCACTTTCTTGCTGACTGCGCGGACTAATCCACACCGCCAGCAGCGCCAGCAAGGCCGACGTCCACAGCGCCGGCATGGCACTGGGCATTTGCCCGGCAGCAGGCTGCAACAGCAAGGCACCCAGCGCCAGCACCACGCTGGAGAACAGCGCATCGCTCAACTGCAAGGCCGAAGCATTGCTGCCCTGCTCCTCGGGACGCGACAACTGCATGGTCAGCACCGACAACATCGGAAACGACAGACCGATCCCCAGACCAACCACCGCCCAACCCAGCACCAGCACCCAGGGCGTACCCAGCCGCATCGCCAGCAACGCCAGCAGCGTGCCGCTGACGAACAGGACAAACCCGGCCGTCAACCCCCGGCGGCGCCAGGCCGAGGGCAAGCGCGCCTGCAACGCACTGCCGGCACTCCACATCAAGGCCCCGGCCGTCAGCGCCGCCCCCGCCTGAGCCACCGACCAGCCATCACGCGACAACTGCAAGGGAATATAGGCCTCGGCATTGAAGAATGCCGCCGCAATCAGGCCGCGCATCGCGACCACGGAGGGCAAACCGGGCGCCGCACGCAGACTGCCGTGCGGCAACAGGCGCCGGGCGGCCAACAGCACCGCCGCCAGACCGGCCGCCACCATCAGGGCGGTGGCCAGGCCGGATCGACATTGCACCGCCTGATGCAGGGACATGGCGCCCAGGGCCGCCAACAGGCTCCAGGCCGGCTGTTCCCAGCGCAGCGGCGCGCCAGATGTCAGGCGCGGCAGACGTGACATCGCCGGCCACAACAACCCCAGGGCCAGCGGCGTCAGCAAAGCCACCAACAAAAACACCGCGCGCCACCCCAGCCAGGCGACCAGCCCGGCGGCCACCACCGGGCCGACCAGCGCCGGCACCACCCATCCCGCGGCAAACAGCGCAAACAACTGCGGATGCAGGCTGGCCGGCATCACCCGACAACAACCGACATACAAAGCCACCGACAACAGCCCCGCCCCCAGCCCCTGCAACACCCGCCCCCACACCAACAGCGACATATTGCCGGCCAGACCGGCCAGCAGCAGCCCGGCAGTAAACAACAAAGCCCCCAGCCAGCAGGCCAGCCAGGGCGTGCGCCGGTCACAAACCTCGCCCCCCAGCACCATACCGACCACCGATGCCGCCAGCGTGCCGCCAAAGGCCACCGCATAGTGATCCATCCCATGCAGGGCACGAGCCACCGTCGGCATCACCGCCGCCACCGCAATCGCCTCAAACGCCAGCAACATAATCAGCGACACGGCGCCGATACTGGTGGCCATGCGGTCGGCACGAAACAAACCGCCCCCGGCATGATCTTGCTCCGTCATGGAATCCCCTTCTCTCTGCATTGGAGACCCCACGGTAAAACTTCAAGTTAACTTTAAGTCAAGCACCCTGATAGGCGCCCGCCGAATACGTCAACTCATAGCTGTGGCTGTAGATTTCCAGAATGTTGCCGAAGGGATCCTCCATATACACCATGCGATACGGCTTCTCGCCCGGGAAGTACTCACGCACCGGCATGCGCTGCTTGCCGCCCGCCGCCACAATGCGCGCGGCCAGCCCCTCGACATCCGGATCCTGCACACAGAAATGGAACACCCCGCTCTTCCAGTACTCGAAGTTGTCCTCGCGGCGTTCCGCGTTGGCGAACTGGAAAATCTCCACCCCGACCCGGTCCCCGGTCGACAAATGCGCAATGCGGAACGAGCCCCAGCCCGGACCGAAGACATCGCTGCACATCACCCCGATGGCCGAATCGTCCTCCGTGATGGTGGTAGGCGGCATGATCAGATACCAGCCGAGCACTTCGGTATAAAAACGAACAGCGGCATCCAGGTCGGTGACCGACAGGCCGAGATGAGAAAAACTGCGGGGGTAGGTCATGGTTTGCATATTGCGCTCCTGTTCAAATCAGTGGCGCCAGTCTAAGCTGCCAAAAACATAAACAAAATCGACCGCAACTAATGCAAACCATAAGATTTCATTATGATTAATCCTCTGTGGCTGCGCTCCTTCCGCGCCGTCGTGCAACACGGCAACTACACCCGCGCCGCCGAGCAACTGGATCTGACCCAGGCCGCCATCAGCCAGCACATGGCCCGGCTGGAAAGCGCAACCGGCAGCCTGTTCGTGCGCCAGGGCCGCTCACTGGAACTGACCCCGCGCGGCCAGGCACTGCTCGATTACAGCCAGGAACTCGACATCGCCACCCACCGCCTGCAACAGCGCCTGAGCAGCAGCGGCCCGCTGTCCGGCCCGGTATCGCTGGCCGTACCGGGCAGCGTCGGCCTCAAACTCTACCCGGCCCTGCTGGCCTGGCAATGCCACCACCCCGCCATCCGCATCGACATGCGCTTCGCCCCCGAGCCCGGCATCCTCAGCGCCCTGCTGGCGCAGGAAGTCGAACTCGGCATCGTGACCCTGCCCCCCTCCGACAGCCGTCTGCATCGCACCCTGCTGGGCCAGGAAGCCCTGTGCCTGGTCCTGCCGGCCAGCAGCCAGGCCAGCCGCTGGCAGGATCTGGTAGACCTGGGCTGGATCGGCCACCCGGATGGCGTGGCCATGGCCAGCCGCTGGCTGGCACGCGCCTTTCCCGGCAAACAACTGGCCGACATCCCTCAACGCGGCTTCATCAACCAGATCGGCATGATCCTGCAGCCCGTCGCCCGCGGACTGGGCTTTGCCATCCTGCCGCAATACGCCGTGCAGGCTTTCCCCGACCAACAGGCCATTCGCCTCTGGCCGCTGCCGCAACCGGTCAGCGACAACCTGTGGCTGCTCCGGCGACGCGAATGGCCACTCAGCCGCGCGGCAGCACTGGCTGCCGAACAATTGCAGCAACGACTGGCCTGAAACCACCGCCCTCCCCCCGCGCCGGGCACCTTGTGTAACAGAATGTGCCCCGTCATTAACAATCAATAAAAAACATGATTTTAATATTAGAAAAACATAATTTACGTTTGAAACAATTAAATTAAAGGACGACACTGGGTTTGTACCGCAGCGAAACCGATACCGCATCATGACAAACAGTTTGCTATCGATTCCGTTGCCTGTTCCCTTAGATACGAACGAGCACGGGCTAACCGCGTTAGCCCGACAGGAGAGTCCATCATGTACATCAACGCCATTCGCACCACCACCCTGATCGCCTTGAGCACGGCCGTTCTGACCCTGACCGGTTGCGCCAGCACCAGCGCACTGGAACAACTGCAAGGCCAGGTTCAACAGATCAAGCAGCAAGTTGGCCAGACCCAGCAAACGGCAGATCTGGCCCTGCAAAAGGCCAATGCCGCCCAGTCCACCGCCATGACGGCAGAGCAAACGGCCAACCAGGCGCAACAGACGGCAAGCGACACCAATCAGCGTCTGGATCAGATGTTCAAAAAGTCGATGCGCAAGTAACTAGTGAATCACCACGGACATGCCCGGATAGACCAGGCGGGCCAGCCGGCGAATCTGACGGTTGGTCAGCGCAATACAACCACTGGTCCAGTTGTAGCGCTGCTGAATATCCGGGCTGCCACGCCCCAGACCATGAATGCCGATGGCCCCGCCTAACGGGCTATCCTGCGGCGGCAGTCGCCCGCTGGCCGCTGCGGCCACAATGTCATCCCGAACCTGCTGACTGATCTCTCCCCGTTGCCAGGCCAGCTCGGCCTGTTGCTGTTGCGGATAATCCAGCAGCAGAAAGGTCTTGAAGGTCGCGGAGGGACGAATCGACACCACATGGAAATGGCCGCGCGGCGTGGTGTGATCCCCCTGACGATGCACATCGGCCACCCCGCCACTGCCGATGGCAATGTCGTCGAATTGCGCAAGCGGATGGTGCTCCCCGTCCAACACAGTCAAGGTCTGTTGACGGGTATCGATGTCGATCCAGGACCAGTGGGCGACCGCCGCATGGGCCACGAGGGCAAACACCATGCACAGCTGCAGGGGGGGACGACCTGATGACATGTTCTTCAACTTTCGCGGAATACCGGTTATGTCATTCTGTGCTTTTATAGGCAAGCAAGCACCATCCATCCTGGCCCGGCTCGTCCTCGCCCTGGCGCTGCAACCTGTCTGGTCGGCAACCTTCACCCTGCCCGCCGATGGCTCCACGGTCGTGGGACAAATCCGCAAAGTCGAGGCCACCCACCAAAACACCTTGCTCGACATCGGCCGCCACTTCGACCTGGGCTACGCCGAAATGGAAGGCGCCAACCCCGGCATGTCGGTCTGGACGCCCCATGGCGATGTCGTGGTCCCCACCCAGTTCATCTTGCCGCCCAAACCCTGGAGCGGCATCGTGGTCAACATCCCGCAGCGACGCCTGTTCTTCTTTCCCAAGGCCCGGCACGGCCAGCCGGCCCAAGTCATCACCTACCCGATCAGCATTGCCCAGCCCGGCTGGTCGACCCCCCTTGGCACCAGCAAGATCATCGCCAAGTTCAAGGATCCCGCCTGGTTCGTGCCCAAAAGCATCCAGGCTCAGCACGCGCGCGAAGACGGCACCCCCTTCCCGGACTACTTTCCCCCGGGACCAGACAATCCGATGGGCATGCTGGCCATGCAAACCGGATTGCCAGGCATCTACATTCATGGCACCAATCACCCCTGGGGCGTCGGTCTGAGAACCAGCCATGGCTGCATGCACCTTTACCCGGAAGATGCCGCACAATTGTTTCCCCTGGTCAGTCGCGGCACACCGGTCACCATCCTCAACCAGCCGGTCGTCACCGGACACCTGGCCGATGAGTGGATGATCGCCATTTTTCCCCCCGTGGCCGAATATCCCGACCAGCCCCCCCTCAACGATTTGGTCGCCAGCGCCTTGAGCAATCTTCCGCTGCCACCGCCACAGATCGCCATGACGCGGGTCGCCGCCCGCCTTCGCCAACCCGGCCCGATTGCCGTGCCACTGGACATCAACCAACCCGAACCAGAGACCACTCTGGAGGACATCACGGTCGAAGCCTATCCATTCCAGCCCTATGACACGAATGCCAATACCGCCCAGGCCCCGGCCGGAAGCCCGCCCGCCACACCGTGAGTCAGCACGCCCCCGGCAGCATGCACGGGGGCCCGCCACCACCATTCGCCGCAGATGACAACACCGTGGCGAATTTGATTAAATTTCTCTGTTATTCAACCCGGAACACTCAATCGACAAACCCTGCCTGACGGACTTTTTGACGATGACTGAAGACCGCATCCTCAACACGGCCCCCTCCGACAACCCCTGCACGACCTGCGGCGCCTGCTGCGCCCACTTCCGCGTGTCATTCTATTGCGGCGAACTGACCGGCGGCTCCGGCGGCATCGTGCCGGCCGAACTCGCCAGCCAGCTCAACCCGGTCATGGCCTGCATGAAAGGCACCGAAACCGGCAACGGTCGCTGCATCGCCCTGCGCGGCACCCTCGGCAGCCCCGATATCCGCTGCAGCATCTATCCACAGCGCCCCAGCCCGTGCCGCGCCTTCAACAGCTGGCTCGATGACGGCCAACCCAATCCGGATTGCCAGCGCCTGCGTGCCGGCATCGGTCTGCCGCCGCTGACACCGCGCACCGTGGCCGAGCCCCAGCTGCTGAGCGACTGACCCCAAGGGCAATCCGGATTCTGAATGGCCATGCGCGATGGCATGGCAGTAAGATATCGTCTTGCCATCGAAACAAAGCCGCCTCATGACCGCCCAGACCCGACACAAAGTCCTGTTCGATACCGACCCCGGCATCGACGATGCCATGGCGCTATACCTGCTGCACCGCCATCCCGACATCGAACTGCTCGGCATCACCACCGTGCACGGCAATGCCCACACCGACATCACCACCCGCAACGCCCTCTATCTGTGCGAACGCTTCGGCATCGACGCCCCGGTCGCCCGCGGCGCCAGCCAGCCGCTGGTCGGCAGGAAAGACCATGTGCCGGCGATGGTGCATGGCGAGGATGCCCTGGGCAACATCGGCCCCATCGCCCCGCCCCGGCGCCAGCCCGACCCGCGCCCGGCACACCGGCTGATCATCGACACCGTGCGTCAGCACCCCGGTGAAGTCACCCTGGTGGCCGTCGCCCCGCTGACCAACCTGGCGCTGGCCCTGAAAGAAGACCCGGAAATTGCCGGCCTGGTGCGCCAGGTCGTGATCATGGGCGGCGCGTTTGCCATCCACGCCCCGGGCGGCAACGTCAGCCCGGTGGCCGAAGCCAACATCCTGTGCGACCCCTACGCCGCCGACCAGGTACTCACCGCGCCCTGGCCCGTGGTGATGGTCGGCCTGGACGTCACCCACCAGGTACTGATGCCGCGCACCCTATTCCAGCAACTGCGCGACCAGGGCGGCGAACACGGTCGCCTGCTGTGGCAGATCTCGCAGCAATACCTGTCGTTCTATGCCCGCCAGGAGAAAATCGACGGCTGCTTCGTCCACGACGCCAGTGCCGTCGCCTACGTCATCAACCCGGCACTGTTCCAGCTGCGACACGGCCCGATCCGCGTCGTCACCGACGGCATTGCCGTCGGCCAGACCATCCAGAACGCCAGCGGCCGTTCATACCGCAGCAACGCCTGGCAGGACATCCCCTCCCAGGCCGTTTGCGCCGACGTCGATGCCGACGCCTTGCTGCAAATGATGATGCACACCCTCACGGCACATTGAGCCCACCACAAGGGGTCAACAACAGGGGGTCAGGTCTTTCATTTTGCATCCGGGTGCAAAATGAAAGACCTGACCCCCTGTTGTTCGCTGTTGTTCGGTAATTAGCTGGCCAGCTCGACGCTGTCCAGCAACTGATTGGCTTTTTGCGCAAAGGCCGGATCCTGATGGCCGTCGAAATAGCGCTGGTAATAGCGAATCTCGGTGCCCAGCTTGCCGCCGGGCGCAAAACGGCATGACAGCAAATATTGCTCGCTGTACCACTTGCCCTGGGCCTCATTCTGCGTGTCATCCACCAACAGCAAGTGCCCCCGGATACAACGCTTCAGCCTGGCATCCACCTTGAGATCCAGCGTGACGAGCTTCAGTTTGCCCTCGGCATACCCCGACTCCAGATGACGGCGCAGGATCGGCAAAAAATCGCTCACAGACAGTTCAGGCTGGTCCACGCGGATCAATGCCGTATCAATCTGCTGGTTTTCATCCCTGGAAGGTCCCGGTTTGATCAGGTCCACCCCCGCCGCCCGGTTGCGCTCCATCTGCCAGCCCGGCCCGGCGGGCGGCAGGAAACTGGCGCCATAGCGCTCGGCAGGCCCGGCGGCGATACCGTAATGGATCCGCTCATCCTGCGCCTGCGCCAGGCTGCCCATCCACAAGGCCAGCAACGGAACAAGGTACATGCTGTATTTCATCATGGGACACCTAATAGGATCATGAGGTAAGCATTCGCCACTCTATGGAGCGAGTAGCGGCAAGGCAAGGCAGCCAGCTGCCGCACTTGGCCTGGATCAAGGCTTTGGCGGTCGTTCGCATGCGATATGGATGTATACTGGCGGCGTACCGATGCCAGCAGGAAATGGTATGTCGCCCCTGTTAGATCTCAGAACCATCGCCCTGGTTTACGTTGCCGTCCGGGTTGGCCTGGCGGTGGTACTGGCCTACCTGTGGAGCGTTCAGCGCAACTACCCGCCCGCACGCGACTGGGCCATCGGCGCCGGGCTGACCGCGGCCGGACTGTTCCTGATGGCCTTGCGCCATCTGGTCTCTTCCGGGATATCCGAAATCCTCTCCAACGCCCTGCTGTTTCCCGGCTGGATGATCTTCGACTTCGGCATCATCAAGGCCTGCGGCCGCCAGCCGCCTCAGAAACTCGGCCTCGCCCTCTGTGGCCTGGCACTGTTCGGCATGATCTGGTACGGCTATGTCCAGCCCAGCGATCCCGGCCAGACCCTGGTACACCACCTCTTGCTGATCCTGTTCGATCTGGCCAGCATCCACGCCTGCCTGAGCAGCGACAGCCGCAGCCGGCGCCAGACATTTCGCGCCATTGCCTTCCTGCAGCTCATCTCGGTCGCCATCTTTCTCCTGAAACTGGGCGAAGAAGTCTTCGGCCTGCTCGGACCGCTCCCGCCCCATGCCCCGCAGATCATGCTGCTCATCGGCTCGGTGACGATCTTCCCGATGCTGACCATGCTGCTATCCCTGCAGACCTCACAGAAACTACAGGAAGAACTCAACGACCAGGCCCGTCTGGACATGCTGACAGGCGCCTACAACCGCCGCGCCCTGAGCGAATTCATCGACCGGGCCTGGGGTCGGCGCCAACAACAGCCACTGTCCGTGCTCTCGCTGGATATCGACAACTTCAAGGCCTTCAACGACCGCTATGGCCACCAGACCGGCGATCAGGCACTGGTACTGGTCTCGCGCGTTGCCCAGACCACCCTGCGCCAGGCCGACATCTGGTGCCGCCACGGCGGCGAAGAATTTGTTGCCCTGCTACCCGACACCGACCTGCAGCAGGCACGCGCCAGCGCCGAGCGCATTCGCCAGGCCGTGGCGCAGAGCCAGCTGGCTTCGCCACAGGGTGGACTGACCCTCACCGTCAGCATCGGCGTGGCCCAGCGCCGTCCGCAACATGCCCACTGGAACGAACTGCTGGCCATCTCGGATGCCGCGCTGTACCAGGCCAAAGCCGCCGGCAAGAACTGCGTCATGACCGGCGGCGAAGAAAACGCATAACAACGGGGTCAGGTCTTTCATTTTGCGTCCTGATGCAAAATGAAAGACCTGACCCCGGGTTGATGATGCATTGCATTGATGCATTGCATTGATGCATTGCCTTCGGCGAATGCATCCTACGCGAATGCATCCTACGCGAATGCATCCTACCTTGGGCGCAATCTTCCATTGCGCCGTCCATCGATGTCAGCCGATCTGTTCCATCAGCTTCAGATCCCAGGATGCGATCATCCCGTCCACCTTGCGCTGATAGTCGGCCAGATGCGGCGACTGCAGATGCTTGTCGAGCAGATCCTTGCTGGCCCAGTTTTCGTAAAACACAAACACATTCGGCTTATCCAGTTCGCGATGCAGGTCGTACTGAATGAAACCTTCGTCGTGGCGGCTCGGTTCGATCAGTGCCAGCAGGGCAGCTTCGACCGCTTGTTCGTAACCCGGCTTGGCGGTAATCGTGGCGACAACAGTCAGTTTTTTCATGCTCATTCTCCGTTCAGGAAGGGATGGAATGGTTGCCAGTGTAGACAAGCCGATTATGAGGATAAATACTGATAATTCGAATTAACTATCCGCACACACGAACAATATGTTCCCGCTCAATCTGATGGCCATCTTTGCCCGTGTTGCCGAAGCCGGCAGCTTTACCCTGGCCGCCGAACAGCTGCAGCTGCCCAAGTCCACCGTCAGCCAGCGCGTGGCCGAGCTGGAGGCCATCCTGCAAATCCGCCTGCTGCAGCGAACCACCCGCAAGCTCAGCCTCACCGAAGCCGGCAAAACCTATCTGCACTACTGCCAGGCCATGCTGGAGCAGGTCGAGGCCGGCAACGCCGCCCTGTCACTGATGCGCGACCAGCCCGCCGGCAGCCTGCGCATCACCAGCCCGGAGGCCTCGGCCATCCTGCTGCTGCCACCGCTGCTGGCCGACTTCGAACAACGCTATCCCGAGGTGCGGGTTCAACTGATCGCCAGCGATGAACCGCTGGACCTCATTGCCGAAGGCATCGATCTGGCCATCCGCACCGGCAAGCTCGACGACTCCAGCTATGTCTCGCGCAAAATCGGCAGCGTACGACGCCAGCTGGTGGCCGCGCCGGCCTATCTGCAGGCACACGGGCAACCCGCCTCGCCGGCCGAACTGAGCCGCCACCGCCTGCTGCGCCACCTCTCCGCCCCCATCTGGTACCTGCAGCAGGACCAGGGCAGCCAGCCGCTGGTCCTGCCCGACCGCGCCAGCAGCAGCAACAGCCTGCTGAGCCTGTGCCAGCTGGCCATCCATGGCCGCGGCATCGCCATGCTGCCCGCCTTTGTCTGCCGCCAGGCGCTGCAACAGCAGCAACTGGCCGAGGTGCTGCCCGATGTCCCGGTACGGCCCTCCGACTACTACATGATCTACCCCTCGCGCAGCCATCCTTCCGCCGCGCTGGTGGCGCTGATTCAACACCTGCAGGGCAGCACGCTGGCGGCACAAATCGCCTGAAAAAATGACATCCGTATTGCCGGTCCGCTCGACTATAAAGAAACGACAGGCCTGACATTTCGGTACCGTCCCGCGAATCCCTCGGCCCAACGAGAAAGGTAGCGCGTCTGGCATGAGGGTACAAAGACGAAACAACCTGCTATTGGCCGTGTCGTTCCCCGTGCTGGGTGCCGCACTGCAATGGTGGCTCTGGCCCCACATCAAGCCGCTGATCTGGCTGTGCTTCTACCCGGCCGTGTTTTTTGCCGCCAGCCTGACCGGTCTGGAAGGCGGCCTGCTGGCGACCCTGGTGTCGGTCCTGCTCGGTTTCGGTTTTCTCAACACCCTGGACATCGGCAGCTGGCAGAGCGTACTGGACACGGCGCTGCGCACCCTGATCTTCGTCCTCTCCGGCGTGGTCTACAGCGTGCTCATCCATCGCTTACAACAGCAACAGGCACGCCAGGCCCATGCCGCCAGTGATGAACGCCTGCGCCTGATGCTGGACCTGGCCGCCGATCCGGTGTTCGTCGCCGACCAGCGCGGCCATTACACCTATGTCAACCAGAAGGCCTGTGAACTGCTCGGCTATGAGGACAACGAGCTGCTGCGCATGGCCTTCCCCGACATCACCCCGCCCGAAGACCTGCCCCTGGCCCAGCGCCTGTTCAGCGAACTGCAGCAAAACGGGCATGTGCGCTGCGAGCTGCGCCTGAGCAAGAAACAGGGCGGCCTCGCCCTGGTCGAGATCAACGCCATCCTGCTGCCAGACGGCAGCGCCTATGGCGCCTGCCGCGACATCGCTGACCGGGTGCAAGCAGACCAGGCCAGGCAAGCCGAGCGCCAGATGCTGCGCACCCTGGTGGACACCCTGCCGGATATGATCTGGCTGAAAGATGCCCGCGGGGTCTATCTGTCGTGCAACCAGCGCTTTGCCCAATTCTTCGGCTGCGACGAATCAGGCATTGTCGGCAAGACCGACTACGACTTTGTCGACGCCAGCCAGGCCGACGCCTTTCTGGCCGCCGACCGCCGCGTCATCGCCAGCGGCGAGGCAGACATCCTGGAAGAAGAAGTCGCCTTCGCCAGTGACGGCCACCGCGAAATCATCGAAACCATCAAGGTGCCGATGTTCGACAGCGAACACCGGCTGATCGGCGTGCTGGGCGTCGGCCGCGACATCACCGAACGCAAACAGGCAGAAAGCGAACGCAGGCAGCAGGAGGCACGCTATCGCGACCTGTTCGATGCCAACCCGCAGGCCATGTGGATCCACGATCCGCAAACCCTGGCCTTCCTCGCCGTCAACGATGCCGCCCTGCAGCGCTTCGGCTACGAGCGGGACGCCTTTCTCGCCATGACGCTGCTGGACATTCGCCCCCCGAAAGAACGTGCCATCGTGGCCATCAAGGTGGCCCAGGTCGAGGCCGGCGAATCCAACCTGGGCATCATGCGCTACCAGACCCGCGACGGACGGGAAATGCTGGCGGAGATCACGGCACACAAGATTCGCTTTGGCGGCAAGCAGGCGGTGGTGGTACAAGCCATGGATGTCACCCAGCGCGAACAGGCGCAGGAAACCCTGCGCAAGCTCTCCAGCGCCATCGAACAAAGCCCGGAGAGCGTGCTGATCACCAACCTGAAAGGCGAGATCGAATTCGTCAATGACGCCTTCGTACGCAATAGCGGCTACCAGCGCGATGAAATCCTCGGCCAGCATCCGCGCCTGCTGCAGTCCGGGCTGACGCCGCCGGAAGTCTTCCGCGAGCTGGCACAGGCCCTGATGCGCGGCGAAAGCTGGCGCGGCGAGTTTTACAACCGGCGCAAGGACGGCACCGAATACATCGACTTCGCCATCGTCACCCCGATCCGGCAGCCGGATGGCACCATCACCCATTTCGTCTCGGTACAGGAAGATATCACCGAGAAAAAACGCCTCGGGCAAGAGCTCGACCGCCACCGCCACCACCTGGAAGAACTGGTGGCACAGCGCACCGAAGAACTGGTCATCGCCCGCGAACAGGCCGAAGCCGCCAACGTCGCCAAGAGCGCTTTCCTCGCCAATATGAGCCATGAAATCCGTACCCCGATGAACGCCATCATCGGCTTCGGCCTGCTGCTGCAGCGCAGCCCGCTCAGCCCCGAACAACTCGCCCAGGTCGACCAGATCAACGCCGCCGGCAAACACCTGCTCACCATCATCAACGACATCCTCGACCTCTCCAAGATCGAGGCCGGCAAACTGACCCTCGAAAGCGTCGACTTCTCCCTCACCGAACTGCTGCACCACGTCAGCGCACTCATCGCCCCGGCCGCCCAGGCCAAAGACCTGAGCATCCGCCTCGATACCGATGCCGTGCCCAACGCCCTGCAGGGCGACCTGACCCGGCTGCGCCAGGCCCTGCTCAACTACGCCACCAATGCCGTCAAATTCACCACCCACGGCAGCGTCACCCTGCGCTGCCGCCTCGAACGCTGCATCGGCCCCGACCTGTGGGTACGCTTCGAAGTCGAAGACACCGGCCCCGGCATCGCCGCCGAACGCATCGGCAACCTGTTTCAAGCCTTTGAACAGGGCGACACCTCCACCACCCGCCGCTTCGGCGGCACCGGCCTCGGCCTGGCCATCACCCGCCACCTCGCCGCCCTGATGGACGGCGAAGCCGGCGTCGCCTCACACGAGGGCCAGGGCAGCCTGTTCTGGTTCACCGCCCGCCTGCGCGAAGGCGCCCTCCCGGTCGCCACCCCCAACAGCACCCCGTGGCTGCAGGCAGAACACCAGCTCAACCGCGACCATGCCGGCCAGCGCATCCTGCTGGTCGAAGACGACGAGATCAACCAGCAAGTCGCGCTGGCCATGCTGCAACGCACCGGCCTGCTGGTGGACATCGCCAATGACGGCCGGCAGGCCGTCCAGATGACCACCGCCCAGCCCTACGCCCTGATCCTCATGGACGTGCAGATGCCGGTCATGGACGGCATCGAAGCCTGCCGCGCCATCCGCGCACTGCCCGCCTATCGCCACACCCCCATCCTGGCCATGAGCGCCAATGTCTTCAGCGAAGATCGCCAGCGCTGCCTGGCCGTCGGCATGGACGACTTCGTCGCCAAGCCGGTCGAACCCGACCTGCTGTTCGATGCCCTGCTGCGCTGGCTGCCCGGCAGCGAAACCGACCGGCCCGCGCTGGCCGACAAAGTCGAACCAGCCAACGCCGAGCACAGCCTGCGCCAGCGACTGAGCACCATCAGCGGCATGGATGCCGAAGCCGGCCTGCACGCCCTGGGCGGCGACATCGACTTCTACTGGCGCATGCTGGACAAACTGCAACAACGCTACGCCAGCGTGCCCGAGACCCCTGACGTGCTGTGGGCTCACGCCCTCAAGGGCGCAGCCGGCAATATGCGCCTGACCACCCTGCAGTCGCTGGCAGCCCGGCTGGAACTGGCACTGAAATCCGGCGAACCCTGGCAAGCAGCGCGCCAGGCCGTCGAGCAGGAACTGCAGCGGCTGAGCCATGCCTGGCAGACACTGCCCGCGCCGGACGACCACCGCCGTGCGACCGCCCCCGATCTGGCGCAGACAAGGCAGGTATTGAACGAGCTGGCGCACTGGCTGCGCGAAGCCGATTTCCGCGCCTGCCAGCTGTATGAAGCACAACAGGCACTGCTGATCGCCAACTATCCGGCGGCGGCACTGCAGCCACTGAACCAGGCCATGCAGAACTATGACTTTGCCGCCGCCCTGCAACACATCAACCCATTGCTCGCCGCCATTTCAGCAGAATCCACTGAAAGAAATGGCTATTCTTAAGAAATGTGAAAAAACGGACCCGGCCATGTCCCCGCAGAGCAAGCGATGAACAACCCACCCCACCCCAACAGACGGCTCACCTGGTTACTGCTGCTGGCACTGCTGCTGACCTTCACCCTGGTGGCCGTGACCGGCATGGCTCAATACATGCGGGTCAAGACACAGCTCGAATCCGATCTGCGGCTGTCCGCCAATGCCAGCAACCGCTGGGTCACACAACAGCTTTTCGATGAAATCCGCACCGCCCGCTCGGTGGCCGCCGCGCTGGATGACGATATCGTCAACCAACGTTTCGCCCTGGTCCATGAACAGGCCCTGCGCATCCTGCGCGCTTCGGCTCTGTGCGACCACATCGCCCTGACGGCCGAATCCGGCCAGCAAGTGGTCAACACCCTGATTCCCTATGGCCAGCCCCTGCCGGTCAGCAAAAACCGCCAGCGTCTCAAGGCCATCTTTGCCTCTGGCAAACCGCAATTATCCAATCTGGTGATCGGCACCCTGTCCGGTCAACTCGAAATCCTGCTCGACGTGCCCGTCATCGCCCGCGGCAAAGTCATCTACGTCCTGACCTTTGTGCTGCATCACAGCGAATTCCAGCGCTACCTGATGAAACAGGATTACCCGTCAGGCTGGACGGCCCTGGTGTTCGATGGCAACGCCAGAATCATCGCCAGGAGCGACGATCAGGGGCAGAAAGCCGGCGAACTGCTGGCAGACAAGGTTCTGGCACCAGTCAAGGCCGGGGCATCCGGGGTCTTCACACACCCGGACCCGACCGGACAAACCGTCATCAGCAGCTTCGTACGCAATCCGCCCAGCGGGTTTGGCGTGCTGATCAGCACCCCGCAGGACCGGGTGATGCGCACCGTGCTGGCCGACATGCCGCAAACCGCCATCCTGATCACCACGGCCGTACTGGCCCTGCTCGCAGCCTGGCACTTCTCCAGCAACCTCAAGTTGCGCCGGCAGACCGAAATGCAGCTCAAGCAATTCATCATGCAGGCACCGGTCGCCCTGGCCATGCTGGACCGCAACATGAACTACCTGGCCGTCAGCGACCGCTGGATCGAAGAACACTGCCCGGACCTGCAGGATGTGATCGGACAGAACCACTATGTGCTCCATCCGGACATTCCGGATGCCTGGCGCATCGCCCATCAGCAAGGGCTGGCCGGCCGGGCGATAGAAAAAGAAGCCGACATGATGGTGCACGCCGACGGCAGCGTGCAATGGACCCGCTGGGCCGTCAGCCCCTGGGAAACCAGCAACGACATGATCGGCGGCATCATCATCTGCACCGAAGACATCACCGAGCGCATGAACGCCGAACAGGCATTGCGACGCAGCGAGGCACGCTACAAACAACTGACCGAAGAACTGGAAATCCGCGTCAACCAGCGCACCGAGCAACTGGTCATCGCCCGCGAACAGGCCGAAGCCGCCAACGTCGCCAAGAGCGCCTTCCTCGCCAATATGAGCCATGAAATCCGTACCCCGATGAACGCCATCATCGGCTTCGGCCTGCTGCTGCAGCGCAGCCCGCTCAGCCCCGAACAACTCGCCCAGGTCGACCAGATCAACGCCGCCGGCAAACACCTGCTCACCATCATCAACGACATCCTCGACCTCTCCAAGATCGAGGCCGGCAAACTGACCCTCGAAAGCGTCGACTTCTCCCTCACCGAACTGCTGCACCACGTCAGCGCACTCATCGCCCCGGCCGCCCAGGCCAAAGACCTGAGCATCCGCCTCGATACCGATGCCGTGCCCAACGCCCTGCAGGGCGACCTGACCCGGCTGCGCCAGGCCCTGCTCAACTACGCCACCAATGCCGTCAAATTCACCACCCACGGCAGCGTCACCCTGCGCTGCCGCCTCGAACGCTGCATCGGCCCCGACCTGTGGGTACGCTTCGAAGTCGAAGACACCGGCCCCGGCATCGCCGCCGAACGCATCGGCAACCTGTTTCAAGCCTTTGAACAGGGCGACACCTCCACCACCCGCCGCTTCGGCGGCACCGGCCTCGGCCTGGCCATCACCCGCCACCTCGCCGCCCTGATGGACGGCGAAGCCGGCGTCGCCTCACACGAGGGCCAGGGCAGCCTGTTCTGGTTCACCGCCCGCCTGCGCGAAGGCGCCCTCCCGGTCGCCACCCCCAACAGCACCCCGTGGCTGCAGGCAGAACACCAGCTCAACCGCGACCATGCCGGCCAGCGCATCCTGCTGGTCGAAGACGACGAGATCAACCAGCAAGTCGCGCTGGCCATGCTGCAACGCACCGGCCTGCTGGTGGACATCGCCAATGACGGCCGGCAGGCCGTCCAGATGACCACCGCCCAGCCCTACGCCCTGATCCTCATGGACGTGCAGATGCCGGTCATGGACGGCATCGAAGCCTGCCGCGCCATCCGCGCACTGCCCGCCTATCGCCACACCCCCATCCTGGCCATGAGCGCCAATGTCTTCAGCGAAGATCGCCAGCGCTGCCTGGCCGTCGGCATGGACGACTTCGTCGCCAAGCCGGTCGAACCCGACCTGCTGTTCGATGCCCTGCTGCGCTGGCTGCCCGGCAGCGAAACCGACCGGCCCGCGCTGGCCGGCAAAGTCGAACCAGCCAACGCCGAGCACAGCCTGCGCCAGCGACTGAGCACCATCAGCGGCATGGATGCCGAAGCCGGCCTGCACGCCCTGGGCGACGACATCGACTTCTACTGGCGCATGCTGGGCAGACTACAGCAGCGTTTCAGCACCGTACCGGAGACCCCCGATATCCTGTGGGCCCACTCCCTCAAGGGCGCAGCCGGCAATATGCGCCTGACCACCCTGCAGTCGCTGGCAGCCCGGCTGGAACTGGCACTGAAATCCGGCGAACCCTGGCAAGCAGCGCACCAGGCCGTCGAGCAGGAACTGCAGCGGCTGAGCCATGCCTGGCAGGCACTGCCCGTGCCGGACGACACGGACGACGCCGTGCCCGGCGACCGGGCCCAGGCCCTGCAGGTCCTGGGCGAGCTGGCGCACTGGCTGCAGCAGGCCGACTACCGCGCCTGCCAGCTCCATGAGGCACAACACGCCATGCTGGCGCCCTACTTCGATGTGACCGAGCTGCGGGCGCTGAGCCAGGCCATGCAACACTTTGACTTTGCCGCCGCCCTGCGGCTGACCAACAGGCTGCTGGCCTCCGCGCAGCGCCAGGAGAGCCCCCTGTGAACGCCCTGACCCCCGGCATCGGCCATCCTCCCCTGCTGCTGATCGTCGACGACCAGCCCGACAACCTGCAACTGCTGGGCAAACTATTGAGCCCGCTGTACCGCGTACGAGTGGCCAACAGTGGTCGCACCGCCCTGACCCTGCTGCAACAGGGCCCCTTGCCCGACCTGATCCTGCTGGATGTGATGATGCCGGAGATGGATGGCTACGCCGTCATGCAGACCCTGCGCCAGCACCCGCAATGGCAGGGCATTCCGGTGATCTTTCTCACCGCCCTGGATGGCGCCACCGACGAAGAACACGGTTTCACCCTGGGCGCCATCGACTACATCACCAAGCCCATCCGGCCGCCGGTGGTCCTGGCACGCATCAAGACCCATCTGACGCTCAAACACCTGCGCGACGGCCTGAGTGCACGCAACGGCATGCTGGAAGAGGAAATCGAACGCCGCATGCACGAAAACCAGATCGTGCAGGACGTCAGCATCCTGGCGCTGGCACATCTGGCAGAAACCCGCGACAACGATACCGGCAACCACCTGCGCCGTACCAAGGAATACATTGCCCTGCTGGCCGAATACCTGCTGAAGCACGGCTATCAGGATCCACACCTCACCCCGGCCTATGTCCGGCTGCTGGTCAAATCCGCCGTGCTGCACGATATCGGCAAGGTTGGCATCCCCGACCACATCCTGCTCAAACCGGGCAAACTGGACAGCGAAGAATGGGCCATCATGCAGCGCCATGCCGCCCTGGGTGCGGCAGCCATCGAACTGGCCGAGGATGAGGCCGAACAGCCGGTGGCGTTTCTGGCCCTCGCCAAACAAGTGGCGCGCTGGCATCACGAACGCTGGGACGGTTCCGGCTATCCGGACGGACTGGCCGGCCGGCAGATTCCGCTGGCCGCGCGACTGATGGCGCTGGCCGATGTGTTCGACGCGCTGATCTCGCGCCGCGCCTACAAGGACCCTTTCCCACTGGAGACCGCCCGCAGCATGATCCTGGCCGAGCGCGGCAAGCACTTCGACCCGGACATCGTGGATGCCTTCGAGGTGCTGTTTGACCGCTTCGTCGACGTCGCGACCCGCTACGCCGACGAGGCGTGACCCGGTTGTTCGTTCCGGGTCCCTCCGGCACTGCTAAAATGAAGCCACTACCCCGTCTTCAGGATGCGACATGAACCGCCCGGGACTCCCACGCTGCCTGTTACTGAGCACACTGAGCCTGCTCGCCCTGGCCTGGCGCCCGGCAGCCGCCATCCCCAGTCAGGTCACCGCCGACCTGCCGCCGTTCAGCATCCAGGATGCGCAACACCCGCGCGGGCTGATCTATGACATCGTGCAAGCGGCCCACCGCCGGCTCAACTGGCCCTTTCATCCACAGTTTCTGCCCTGGGTACGGGCGCAGAAACTCGCCAGCATGACGCCCGACACCCTGATCTTCGGCCTGTCCCGCACCCCGCGGCGCGAGCAACAGTACCAGTGGATTGCCGTCATCTACACCGCACAAAACCATTTCGTCACCCTGGATGGTCCCCCGATCGGCACCCTGGCCGAAGCCAGGCAGCGCATGTTCATCGGCGTGGAACAGGGCTCGGCCATGGCCGACTATCTGCAGCAGCAACAGTTCACCAATGTGGTCGCCCTGCCGAACGAGCAAAACGGCGTCACCATGCTGATGCAACATCACATCTCCGCCTGGTTCACCTTCGCCATCCGGGCCAACTACTATCTGCGCGCCGAACACTACCGCGGCAAAGTATCGATCAGCCCGCCATTCCAGACCGTCAAGCTGTGGCTGGCGGCCAACCCGGACTACCCGGCCCAAAAAGCCAACGCCCTGCGCCGCGAACTGGCCCGCATGAAAGCGGACGGCAGCTACGACCGGATTGTCGCCCGTTATACCGACGGGCGTTGAAGGGGGGCGTTGCATCGGCGCATGGCATTGGCGCGTTGCATTGGCGCATTGCATTGATGCATTGCATTGATGCATTGCCTTCGGCGAATGCATCCTACGTGAATGGCGGCTACGTGAATGGGGCTCGTAGGGCGCACTCTCCAAGTGCGCCACGCTATCCCCCTTACTCGGCGCAAACCGCTCCTGCCAAATTGTCATATTGGCACGCAAATTGCTCTGCATATGTCATTACCGCATCAGGAATGGCATCATGCAGATTCAGGGAAGCTACCGCGCAGGCCAGGTGGCCAGCGCCTATTCGGCACTCTCCGGCCCCCGCAACACCAGCAACACCCCCTCCGCGCAGACGGCAAATTTTGCCGATGTGGTGACGATCTCCGCCGCCGCACGCGACCGACTGGCCGCCGACCAGCCAGGCAGCCGCCAGGGCGCCGTCCATCTCGATACCGACAAGGGCGATGTGGCACTGAACCTCGATGACTACTTCGGCCCCAAGTCCACCGTCATCAACGGCGAACTGCCGCCGCTGCTGATGCCCTCGCAGCGCAATATCGATGCCATCACCCAACACCTTAACCAGGCGTTTCCGGCCTTTCTCGCCGCCAACGGCATCCCGGCGGCACCGGCCAGCATCAACTACGATGGTGCCGGACAAATCCAGTTTCCGGCCGACTACCCCTACGCTGCACAGCTGAAACAAGCCCTGCAGGACACCCCCGGCATGGACCGCGAGCTGATGACCGCCAAGGGCCTGAGCGAATTCAAGAACCTGCTCGACGAAAGCCAGGCGTTCCAGCAGGACTACAGCGCGGCCAACGGCCAGAGTGAGATCAACGCCGTGATCGCACGCTACTCAAGCCTGCTCTCGTCCAATGGCAACACCGCCAGCATGGCGCTGTTCTTTAACCAGCAAGGCCAGATGCACATCGGCAAGGCCAGCGACGCACACGTCTCGACCTGAACACCCGCCAAAACAAGCACGGCAAGCACGGGGTCAGGTCTTGCATTTTGCGTCCTTGATGCAAAATGCAAGACCTGACCCCGTTTGGGGGCTGGGCGGCGGGTGATCGTCTCAGGGGCGTTGCCCGCCCAGCTGCCACAACAGCGTCTGGCGCGCATGGGCAATACGCGGCTGGCGCAGCTTGCTCGGCAACCACACCAGGTAATAGCGGATTTCGGTATACCCCACCGGCGGCGGGATCTCCTCCAGTTGCCCGCTGGCGAGAAAACTGTCGCATAAATAGCGCGGCAGCAAGGTCCAGCCGAACCCCTGGCACAGCAGGCTGCGCAAGCCGCGCAGGTCCTGGCCGATCAGTGCCGGAATCAGATCCGTACTGCGCATGCGGTTCTTCATCAGCCACTGATCAATCAGGGACAGCTCCAGGTTATAGGCCAGGAGCGGCTCAGCCAGCAACGCAGTCGCTACGTCCCCGCCAGCCCTGATCCGTTGCGCCACGGAAGGCGCCGCCACCGCCAGCACCTGATCGCTCAACGCCAGCTCGCCCTTCAGTCGCGGGTCGGTGACCGGATGCGCCGAAAACCCCAGATCGTAGTGCTCCTCCAGCAACATCTGCGTCACCATCGGCCCGTCACCGGTATGCATGCGCACCCGGATCCCCCCCTGCAACAAGGGCAGCAGCGCCGGTGCCAGCTTCTCGGCCATGAAATCCGAGTGGCCGATGATATGCAGCGAACCGGCCAGATCCACCGAACGCGCGCGTGCCGTGGCCAGCGCCGCCTCGGCGGCATCCAGCTTGTCGCCGATGTCGGCCGCCAGTTCATCGGCCGCGGCCGTCGGCACCACCCCCTGACTCTGCCGCTCGAACAGCGGTCGCCCCAGTGCCACCTCCAGCCCGGCAATGTGCTGCGACACCGCCGGCTGAGTCAGATTCAGGCTGCGAGCCGCCGCCGTGATCGAATGCTGTCGATACACCTCAATGAATGTGCGAAGACGAACCAGCGACATACGGCACCATAAATTTATTTATATCCCCAGCAAAATACCCCTATTGGCGGCCAAACGCCAGTCACGCCTACTATGTGTCCATCGTCTTCGAGACCAAACAAGCAAGGAAAAACACCATGTTGAGCAAAGTCCTGTATCAAACCGAAGCCACCGCCACCGGCGGCCGTGATGGTTATGCCCGTACCCGTGACGGTTCGCTGAATGTCTGGCTCGGCCTGCCGCACGAACTGGGCGGCAAGGATGTCGGCAACAACCCGGAACAACTGTTCGCCGCCGGTTATGCCGCCTGCTTCCTCAGCGCCATGAAAACCGTTTCCTCCCTCAGCAAGGGTGCCCACCCCAAGGTGCCGGACAGCGCCAAAGTCACCGCCCAGGTCGGCATCGGCCCGCGCATCGAAGGCGGCTTCGGTCTGGCCATCAGCCTGAGCGTCGAACTGCCGGGGATCGAACGTGCGGCTGCCGAAGCCCTGGTCGCCACCGCCCACGAAACCTGCCCTTACTCCAACGCCGTGCGCGGCAATATCGACGTTGCCCTGCAAGTGATCTGATCCGGCGCGCAGTGCCGCTGAAAAACAACAAGGAGAAATAGAACATGGACAAGCAATCCCACCACGATCTGCAGGTCATCCTCAGCGCCATGAAACGAGCCCACCTGAGCGCCGGCCCGGCCAGTGCGGCACTGCGACGCGACCGACTGCAGCGCAGCGCCAGGCTGATTCGCGACAACCACCAGGCGCTGGCCGAGGCCATGAGTGCCGACTTCCACCATCGCAGCGAATATCAAATGATGGTGGCAGACATGCTGACCACGGTACGGGGTCTGGAACATGCCGCAGAGCATGTCGAAACCTGGATGCAGCCCGAGCCCGCCGAGACCCCGGCGCCGGACATGCAGGCCTGGATCGAACCCCAGCCGCTGGGCGTGGTCGGCGTGATCAGCCCGTGGAACTTCCCGATCAACCTGTCCTTCGGCCCGCTGGCCGGGATCTTCGCCGCCGGCAACACCGCCATGCTCAAGCCGTCGGAACTGACCCCGCGCACCTCGGACCTGCTGGCCGAACTGGTCGGCCGCTACTTCTCGCCGGATGAACTGGTCGTCGTTCTCGGCGATGCCGCCGTCGGCCAGGCCTTCAGCGCCCTGCCCTTCGATCATCTGGTCTTTACCGGCAGCACCGCCGTCGGCAAACATGTGATGCGCGCCGCCGCCGAAAACCTGGTACCGGTCACCCTGGAACTGGGTGGCAAGTCGCCGGTCGTCATCGACCAGGATGCCGACCTGCAGACCGCCCTGGCCCGCACCCTCACCATCAAGGCCTTCAACGCCGGGCAGATCTGCCTGTCGCCTGACTACCTGCTGGTGACCGAGCAACAACTGCCGGGCGTGATCGAAGCGGCGCGCCAGTTCGTCACCGACACCTATCGCCACTTCATCGACAATCCGGACTACACATCCATCATCAGCCCGCGCCATTTCGAGCGCCTGCAGAGCCTGCTGGACGATGCCCGCGCCCGGGGCGCCACCATCATCAGCCTGGCCGCACAGGACGAGGCCGATGCCGAAACACACCGCCGCAAGATGGTGCCGCACCTGGTCCTCGGCGTGACCGACGACATGGCCATCATGCAGGAAGAAATCTTCGGCCCGCTGCTGCCGGTCAAGACCATTGGCGGCTTTGACGAAGCCGTGGCCTATATCAATGCCCACCCGCGCCCACTGGCCGCCTATTATTTTGGTCATGATGCCCGGCGCCAGCGCGCTTTCATGCAGCAAACCACCTCCGGTGCCCTGGTGATCAACGACGTCATGACCCACGCCTCGCTCGACAGCCTGCCCTTCGGCGGTGTCGGTGCCTCGGGCATGGGGGCCTACCACGGCATCCACGGCTTCCGCCGCTTCACCCACGCCAAGGCCGTAGTGGTGCAAAGCCCGGATGGCGCCAGCAACCTGCGCCTGCGCCCGCCTTACCAGCAAGCCCTCAGCGCCGTACGCGACTTGCTGAACAACGCATAAACACGACACAGGCCGCCTGCCGGCGGCCGCACAACAAAGGAACACTCATGAAAGTCTTGATGGTACTCACCTCGCACGACCAACTGGGCAACACCGGCAAGAAAACCGGCTTCTGGCTGGAAGAATTCGCCGCGCCCTACTACGTCTTCAAGGATGCCGGCGCCGACATCGTGCTGGCCTCGCCGCTCGGCGGCCAGCCGCCGCTCGACCCGAAAAGCGACCTGGCCGAATTCCAGACCGAACTGACCCATCGCTTCAAGGCCGACCCGGCCGCCCAGCAAGCCCTGGCCAACACCGTGCGCCTGGACAGCGTGCAGCAGCAGGACTTCGATACCGTGTTCTACCCGGGCGGCCACGGCCCGCTGTGGGATCTGACCGTCTCGCAGACCTCCATCGACCTGATCGAAGCCTTCGAACGCGCCGGCAAACCGATCGGCTTCGTCTGCCACGCACCGGGTGTACTGCGCCACGTCAAGGCCGCTGACGGCCGCCCGCTGGTCGCCGGCCGTCGCGTCACCGGTTTCACCAATGGCGAAGAAGCCGCGGTCGAACTCACCGACGTCGTGCCGTTCCTGATCGAAGACGAATTCAAGCGTCAACAGGGCATCTACCTGAAGGGTCCGGACTGGGCACCGTTCATCGTCGAAGACGGCAAGCTGATCACCGGCCAGAACCCGGCCAGCTCGGAAGGCGTCGCCCGGGCACTGCTCAAGCAACTGGCAGCAGCCTGAGTCAAGGATGGCGCACTTAAGAGTGCGCCCCACCAGAAAGGACGGGGTCAGGTCTTGTATTTTGCGTCTCGATGCAAAATACAAGACCTGACCCCGTCCTTTGCTTACTCCTACAGCCCCAGCAACCTTTCCAGCTGCTGCATCTCCTGACGCCAGGCTTGCTGCGACTGCGGTTTCTGGTACTTGGGCTTGCGCTGTAAATCTGCCTGCAACAAGGCATCCAGCTCGCACCAACGCTGCCACTGCGCCTCGGCCTCGCCCGGTGCCGCGACAGGCGTCGCCTCGCCGACGCGGACCGCCGGCGACACCCCACCCTCATCGCCCTGCGGTGCCGGCTCGAACAGGCTGGCATAGGCACTGGCCGCATCCGGCCAGGCTTGCAGCCGTCCCTCGCGCAACACCCAGAACCGGTTGCAGGCCGCTTCGATCAGCTCGCGGTCGTGCGACACCAGCAGCACACCACCGGGGAAGCCCTGCAGCGCTTCGGCCAGCTGCGATTTGCCGTCCAGATCCAGATGGTTGGTCGGCTCATCCAGCCACAGCAGATGATGACTGGCCAGCGACAGGCCGAGGAACAGCAGCCGCGCGCGTTCACCACCGCTCAGCGTGGCCACCCGCTGACCGTGCCGGGCATAGGCAAACCCGGCGGCGATCAGCGCCTGCCGGCGCGTCACCTCGGGCAGCGGGGCCAGCGGGTAAAGCGCATCGATCAGCGTGTCCTGCGCCGCCAGCTGCTGCAGATTCTGGTCGTAGTAAGCAATGCTGGCGGCCGGATGCCAGCGCCAGCCCGCTTGCGGCTCACCCTGCTGCACATCGCCCCAGCACTGGCGCAGCAGCGACGACTTGCCGCTGCCATTGGCCCCCAGCAGCGCCACCTTGTCACCGGGACGCAACCACAGCGCCTCCGCCTGAAACAAGGGGGGCAGACCGGGCGCGGCCCGCACCGGCAAGGACTCGAAGGCCATCAGGCTGTCGGCCGACAGCGCCTGCCCCTGAACACTCAGGCGCCACGGGCTGCCTCGGCTGAGCGCAGTCTGCGCCTCCTTCAGCTTGTCGATACGCTTTTCCATCGACTTGGCCTTGCGCACCAGCTTCTCGTTATCGTGCTCGCGGCCCCAGATCGCCAGCCGCTTGCTGCTGGCTGCCAGACGATCAATCTCCTTCTGCTCGCCACTGCGGCGCGCCTCGGCCGCCAGATCCGCCTCGGCCAGCGCCGCCCGTGCCTCGGTGCACGGCAGCTCAAAACGCTGCAGCTGCGCATCACGCAGAATCCAGCTGCGCCGGGTGGTACGGTCCAGCAGACGGGCATCATGCGACACCAGAATCAGCCCGCCACGCCAGCGATTCAAAAAATCCTCCAGCCACAACAGCGAGGGCAAATCCAGGTGATTGCTCGGCTCGTCCAGCAACAGCAGATTAGGCTGGCGCAACACAGCCCGCCCCAGCAGCAGGCGAGTATGCTGCCCACCACTCAGGGCAGACACCGCCACCCCGGCCTGCTCGGCCAGCCCCAGCTCGACCAGCAGACTGTCGGCACGCCAGGCCTGCGCCGGGTCATGCGCCAGCGCCTCCATCAGCACATCACACGCACTGAGCGTGTGCAGCGCAGCGGGCAGATGCTGCTCGACCAGCTGCAGACGGCAGGCGGCGGCATACTGAATCTCGCCGGCATCGGCTTCCAGGTGACCGGCCAGCAGCTTGAGCAGCGTACTTTTGCCGCAGCCGTTATGACCGATCAGGCCGATACGTTCGTCGTGACTGACCGTAAAACTAAGATCTTGAAACAGGGTGCCGTGATCGGCATTCAGGCGCAGGGACTGCGCGGAAATCAGGGTTGTCATTTTATTCAGCTCTCGCTTGCTCGGGACGCAAAAGTCCCTGTCAACAGGCGCGCTGGCGACAACGGGGATGAGTCGAGACCGACTCCTTACAGGAAAGGTAACTAGGCTCGAACCCGCTTATCGCAGCGCGATGAAGGGCAGGCTAGAGCGGGCAACTGTGCTGAACATGCGTACCAGCATGAGCGGACGCGAGTTGAAAGCCATATTTACCTCCTTTCTTTTCGTGAGGTTGTTCATGATGAATGATTGTAGCGCAAAGCCTGGAACAGCAGGAACGGGGTCAGGTCTTGTATTTTGCATCGAGACGCAAAATACAAGACCTGACCCCGTTCGGTTCCGTTCGGTTTGGCTTGATCAGGCCTGGCTTTCTTCCGTCCGCGTTTTGGTCGGGATCAGTTGATAGTCACCACTGAGTGGCAGGGCCTGCAGAATGGCCATCAAGGCTTCCGGCGGCGCAATCAGCTTGCGATCCTGCAGCCGCAGCCAGGCACCGGACACCTCATAAATCGCTGCCAGCGTGCCATCCTGCTTGCGGATCTCCTGCCGCAACTTCCAGCGCGAAAAATCTTCGCTGGCCCCGGCCAGCTCGACATTGATCTCCACCCGGTCACCCAGGTGCACTTCCTTGCGATAAATGGTCTGCTCGCTGAACAACACCGGCCCGAAACCATGGCGGACAAACTCCCCCGCCGGGAAACCGCAGGCGTTCAACCACTCGAAGCGGGTATGGGTGCACAGATCCGCATAGGCACTGTGCCGCAAGTGCTGATTGGCATCGATATCCGCCCAACGCACCTCATGTGTCTTGGTAAAAACCGTCATAAGCCCCTCGTTATTCTCGTGTTGTGGCAGTCATGCTGCCAACCAAGGCTATGACAAATAATATTTATTCTCAAGTAGCATGGTGGATGACTTTGGCCGAATGTCCCGGCAGGGGAACAGGCCATGACGTTGTTGTAACACCAGAATCAGAAGGCGTTTCCGACAGATTTTCTCGCCGAAAAATAACGACAAGCGTAGCATGAGCGCTGTCCCCTCCGGGTCTGGTGAATCGACCTTATTCAGGCAAGCGACAAGATGAACTACCAACCTCCATTGATCAGCTACTTCCTGGCGCATCCCCTCAAAACCATCCTGCTCATCGTGGTCTTTTCCGTCGCGGCGGTACAAGGCCACGGGATGTTGATCAGTTCGGTCATCTGGCTGCTGCTCATCGGCCTGCTGCCCTTGCAGCTGTCGATGTCGCTCAGCACCCAGCACCAGCAAAACAAGCTGCTGTACGAAAGTTGCCCCGGCATCGACAAGGCCTACTTGCTGGGCATCGCCATTCCCTACCAGGCGCCTGCCCTGCGCAATGTGTATTTTTTCTCGGCAGAGCAGATGCGCGACTGGATGTCCCGCCAGGCCGGGCTACGCGGCATGATCTACCTGATTGGCGTGATCCTGGCCTTGCTGGATCTCTACCAGATTTTCCATACCTGGTCGGGCCTGCAAGACACCAGCCTTATCCTGTTGCCGATCTTGCTGGCCGGCTTTTATCTCTGGCGCAGCCGAACTTACTACCAACTCTGGCGCCTAGCCGAGCAGCAACAATGGCTGGTCGGCTCCGCCATCATGGGGGCGCAATCAGCGACCGTGTTTTCCGCCTATCTGCCCACCAGTGATGCTGAACAGCCCCCCGTACCCTACCTCTCGGCCTTGCTCGACCCGGATGTACATTGACCAGTCCTAAAGACATAAAGACGGGGTCAGGTCTTGTATTTTGCGTCTCGATGCAAAATACAAGACCTGACCCCGTCTTAGTGCGTCTTAGGGCGTCTTAGTTGGCGATGTCTTTGAGGGTTTGCCGCAGGCGGGGGGCGGTGGATTTGCCCCCGTATAACAGGACACCGATCAACGCTTAAGTTGATGAAGCCGCCAGGCGTCGAAACTCTCGTGGAGAGCGGTATTTCAACGCACTATGCGGGTGAAACTCGTTGTAGTGCTCAATGGCAATCGCCAGATTCCGGTAGGCCGTGTGGGCATCCGGTTTCGGCATATGGCCGACGTAGTCCCGCTTCAGCGTCTTGACCATGCTTTCCGCCATGCCGTTACTCTGCGGGCTGCAGACGGGCGTGGTTAACGGCTTGAGGCCGATTTCTCGCGCAAACAGCCGCGTGTCGGCGGCAATATAACTCGAACCATTGTCGCTCAGCCATTCCACCTCGGGCGAGATGCCCAACTGAATGCCGCGTTTCTCAACAGCTTCCAACATGACATCTCGAACCATGTCGCCCGTGTAGCCCCCGGTCGAGGCTGTCCAACTGATGATTTCACGGTCGCAGCAGTCCTCCGCAAACACGACACGCAGCTTTTCGCCGTTATCGCAGCGAAATTCGAAGCCGTCAGAGCACCAGCGGCGATTACTGTCGGCAACAGCAACCCTACCATCATGGCGCCGCGGGGTGCCTGGTTGCTTGATCCGCCGCTGAAGCAGCAGACCATGCTGGCGCATGACGCGATAAACGCGCTTCACGTTGACCGGCGGCAAGTGACCGGCCTCTCGCTGCCGGCGAATCACCCCCCAAGTCCGGCGGTAGCCGTAGCTGGGCAGCGGCGAAATCGCGGCCCGAATTGCCTCGACCAGCTCACTATCGTCGGTCGAGCGACAGGAACGCCCATCCCGCCAATCGGCAGAACGCGACACACGGCGAATCACATTCGAACGCGCCAACCCCAGCGAGGTACAGACCGGTGCTACTGGTCTTCCCCCGGCAATAAGGGTGAGCGCGCAATCCACTTTTTTGCGCGGGCGATTTCCACGGCTTCTTTGAGGATTTCGTTCTCCATCGTCTTCTTGCCGAGGAGTCGCTGTAGTTCGCGTATTTGCTTGATGGCAGAAGCCAATTCAGAGGCGGGCACGACTTCTTCTCCCGCGGCAATCGCCGATAGGCTGCCTTCCTGATAAAGCTTGCGCCACTTGAACAGCTGATTGGGATTGAGCCCATGACGGCGGGCAACGAGGGAAACCGACTGGCCGGGCATGAAGCTCTCGGCAACGATGGCCTGCTTCTCCTCGATGCTCCAGCGGCGACGACGCTCGGGTCCGAGCACGTCTGTCTTGTTGTTGGTGTTAGTCATAAACATAGCCTTAAACCTATCCCTTATTCTAAGCGGGAATCGGTGTCCTATGTTTCAGGGGGCTCGTCCAGGCGGCAAAGTCGAGGAAGCTGCGCAGTTTCAGCGGCATTTGCCCGCGTAGCACATGCAGCAGATGCACCGGAGCCGGCACTGGTTCGTAGTCCTGCAACAGGATTTGCAGCGCCCCCTGTCTGACGCCCTCCGCCGCCTGGTAATGCAACAAGCGCGCAATGCCGACCTGGTGGATGGCGGCCTGGGCCGCGGCTTCTGGTGTGGTAACGGTCAGGCGCGGCTGGATCGTGACATCGATGGCCGCTCCGGTGCCCGGGTGACAGAAACGCCAGGACTGGGTGGGCATGGGCGCATCCACCGTGACGCAGGGGAAGGCTCGCAGATCGTCCGGGGTTTGCGGTCCCCTGTGCGCCGCCAGCAGCGCGGGGCTGGCACAGGTGACGGTACGCATCTCGCCGATTTGCGTAGCCCCCATCGTACTATCCGGCAGCTTGCCGATGCGCAGCGCCAGATCCACATGATCGCTGACCAGATCCACATTGCGATCGGACAGCAGCAGCCGGATGCTGATTTGCGGGTTGGCCGCCAGAAACTCGGCCACCAGCGGCAACACATGCAGGCGACCAAACATCAGCGGCGCGGTCATCACCAGTTCCCCCTTGGGCGTGGTGAACTCCCCTGCCGCCTCACGCTCGGCCTCTTCCACCTGCTCCAGAATGCGCCGCGCCGCGGCAACATAGGCCACACCCGCGTCGGTCAGGGTGAGCTTGCGCGTGGTGCGGATCAGCAGCCGCGTGCCGAGCGAGGCCTCCAGATCGGCTATCTTGCGGCTGAGCGTGGCCAGCGGCACCTGCCGCGTCCGGGCAGCGGAGGACAGGCTGCCGCGCTCGACCACCGCCAGCAGCATCGACATGGCTTCCAGACGATCCATCAAACTCTTCCAAATAATGAGAGAAAGGTTCTTATTTTTACAGGATTATCAGCAATAATGGAAAGGACTATTGTTCTCCCAACGGAACCGATCCCGGTTCAGCCCCTGAGGAGAATGAGATGTCCCGCCTGACCATCCCGACCGTCGATACCGCCCCGCAAGCTTCGCAAGCCATTCTGGACGCCGTCCACAAGCAGCTTGGCGTGGTACCCAACCTGTTTCGCCTGATCGCCCAGAGCCCTGCCGCCCTGCAAGGCTTCACCGCCAACAGCGGCGCGCTGGCCAAGACCCTGGACGTCAAGACCCGCGAGCGCATTGCACTGGCCGTCGCCCAGATCAACGGCTGCGACTACTGCCTGTCGGCGCACAGCTACCTGGGCCTGAATCTGGCCAAACTCAGCGCCGAAGAAATCACGCTCAACCGCCAGGGCCGCTCGGCCGATGCCAAGGCCAATGCCGCCGTGCAGTTTGCCGCCAAGGTCGTGCGCGAACGCGGCCAGGTCAGCGCGGCCGATGTGCTGGCGCTGCGTGAGGCCGGTTACAGCGATGCCAACATCGTGGAAATCGTCGCCATCGCCGCCGAAAACATCTTCACCAACCTGATCAACCTGGTCGCCGACACCGAGATCGATTTCCCGGTGGTGCGAGCCGCCGACCTGGCCTGAGCCCGGGCGTGGTCGCGCTGAAGCAGGAGAACCGTCATGAGCTATGGCTTTCTGGATATCGCCATCACCCCCGGCGTGCGCGCCGTGCAGGCGCAAATGGGGGCCGACCAGCTCTGGCAGGACTTCAAGGGTCAGCGCGACTTCGATCGCTTTGGCGCGCAGGAGGCTGCCTTTATCGCCGAGCGCGACAGCTTTTATCTGGCGACGGTGTCCGAGACCGGCTGGCCCTATGTGCAGCACCGAGGCGGCCCGCGCGGTTTTCTCACCCTGCTGGACGAGCGCACCCTGGCCTTTGCCGACTATCGCGGCAACCGCCAGTACCTGACGCTGGGCAACCTGGCCGCCAATGACCGCACCTGCCTGTTTCTGATGGATTACCCGCGCCGGACGCGCATGAAGCTGTATATGCGTGCCGAAGCCGTGGCACTGGACGCCGACCCCGCGCTGACCGAGCGCGTCTGTGCGGCCGGCGGCAGGGGCCGGCCGGAACGGATGATCCGGCTGCACCTGCAAAGCTTCGACTGGAATTGCCCGCAGCACATCACCCCACGCTTCAGTGAGCCGGAGATCAGCGAGGCCATCCGCCCGCTGCATGAACAACTGGCCCGGCTGGAAGACGAAAACCGCGCACTGCGCGCACAACTTGCCCAAAGAGGACACGCCCCATGACCACCCAACGCCCCCCCTTGCCCCCGTTCGACCTGGAAAGCGCCCGCGAAAAAGTGCGCCTGGCCGAAGACGGCTGGAACAGCCGCGACCCTGCCCGGGTGGCACTGGCCTATACCGAAGACAGCTTCTGGCGTAACCGCACCGAATTCGTCCAGGGCCGTGAAGCGATCATCGCCTTCCTGCAGCGCAAATGGCAGCGTGAACTCGACTACCGGCTGGTCAAAGAACTGTGGGGCTTTCGCGAAAACCGCATGGCGGTGCGCTTTGCCTACGAATGGCATGACGACAGCGGCCACTGGTTCCGCTCCTACGGCAACGAAAACTGGGAGTTCGACGACAACGGCCTGATGCGCCGCCGCTTTGCCTGCATCAACGATGCCCCCATCCGCGCCGAAGAGCGACGCCTGCTGTGGCCGCTGGGACGACGACCGGACGACCACCCAGGGCTGAGTGAGCTGGGGTTTTGAGCGTGGAAAGCGGCGCAATTCAAGATTGCGCCCTACCGTAGGACACATCCGCGTAGGGTGCATTCGCGTAGGGCGCATTCGCCGAAGGCAATGCGCCAATGCAATGCGCCAATGCAATGCGCAAATGCAATGCGCCAATGCAACGCGCCGATGTCATTTCCAACCGGGTTTATTGCAGGTGGGGTTGCAAATCCTGTGGGCTCAGCCCGCTGTAACGCAATACGGTTGCCAGGTCTAACCCGTCTTTCAGCATGGCCAGTGCCATCTCCAGACGGGTTTCGTTCCGACCCTTCTCCATCCCTTGCTGTATCCCCTTCTCCATCCCTTGCTGCATCCCCAGCTCCATCCCTTCCAGTCTCAATTCATCTGCAGCCGTCATGATGTCTCTCTCCTGTTGAGGTGCTTCCTGCACCAGGGTTTGCACAATGTCTTTCGCCAGCCCACCCTTGCTCAGACTCAGCAGGTATTTCAACAACGCCTGCAGCTGATCGTGGGTATGCCACCCCTGCCTGAGCAGCTGCCCGAGCTGTCTGACCAGCATCAGCTTGTCGCGCTGGCGGCTGTGTTTCTGCACCAGCTCCAGCAGCGCCATGCGGCGGTGCCGGAGGATGGTGTCGTCGTCGATGACGGTGACATCGATCAACGGAAACGGTTGTTGATAGAGTGCGGTGGCGGTCTCAGGTTCCGCAAACAGGTCAAGCCATCGGGTACTGAAGGGATAGGGGCTGCGGCGACCGTGGTAGAACAACATGGGGATGACCAGCGGCAAATGGCGTGGTCGTTGCTCCAGATGCTGCTGCATGGCGGCCAGGCTGTACCGCATCAGGCGAAACGCCATCCAGCGGTCAGGCGTCGACTGGTGTTCGATCAACGCGTAGACATAGCCTGCCTGCCCGGCGGTCTGCAGGGCATAGAGCACGTCACAGCAATGGCTGCGCAGGCCTGGCTCGACGAAGCTGCCGGGGGCGAGCCGCAGGCTGTCGAGATCGCACAGCCGCTGCAGGTTGGGCGGCAGATGAAAGCGCAGAAAGTCGCGGGCGGTGTCCGGGTCGTGCAGAAACTGTTTGAACAACAAGTCGTGCGGCGTGGGTGAGGTCATGCCGTCGCGTCCCTGAGTGATGGCCGAGGTCGACAACGCTAAGGGCACAGCAGTGACTTAGGGAAGGGAGCGTGGCAGGGACCACGCCGCGCGAAGCGGAGACTGACGGCATGCACGTTGGCGAATGCACCCATGTTCCCGTTGCATTCAGGAACGGGAACGCGGTGTACCCGGTTGAAACCCTTGCCAGACAAGGCTGTTCCCGTTGTTCCCGCTGTTCCCGTTGGTTTTAAGCAAGAAAGTAAAGAGAGGGGGAGAGGGGAGGAATTGATCTGTTATGTAGGTAATTAGTATTTGTATGTATGACTTTATGTATTTATATGTATTTGTCATCCTTAAACATCTCTCCCGTACAGTATTTCACGTGATCACGGTACCTATTCCCCTCTTTACCTCAAAAGGCACGGGAACAACGGGAACAACGGGAACATCCTTGTCTGGCAAGGGTTTGCGGCGGGCGTCCCTGTTCCCGTTCCAAATTGGCAACGGGAACAGGGAGACGCCGATCGGGTTTACTCCCAAATTTTTGGGGGCAGGCATAGACATTCAGTTTGCCCTCACCAAACCCGGGACAGCGCACATTCAAGCAACAGGGTGACACACTGAGCGACTTGCTGTTCAGCGGCTGCCGCGCGGAACGCCGATCGCGCGAGGCAGGAGAACAGTTCAAGCTGCAGTAGGCGATGCTGGCGCTGGCGAAAGCGATTCGTGCGGCGCTGTTAGCGGACAGGCAGGCAAGGCAACGGCGGGCGGTGCGGCGTGAGGGGCTGTGGGTGGTGGGGTGACTGCGCGGCACGAGTAGGGCACATTCGCGTAGGGTGCATTCGCGTAGGGCACATTCGCGTAGGGTGCATTCGCCGAAGGCAATGCACCGCAGCAATGCACCGCAGCAATGCACCGCAGCAATGCGCCAAACCGACCCCTCCGGGGGGCTTAACACCCCCCGGCCTCCAGTTGAATGCCCTACTCCGCCAACAACACCGTACAACCCGCCAATTGCCGCATCGGCACCGCACGCGGCAGATACAGCCAGCTCTGGCCATTGACCCTGGCCAATGACCAGTCGAGCCGGCCATCCACGATCAGGCGGCACAAGCCGGGCTCGGCCAGTGCCGCACGTGGCGGGCACAGCTCCGAGACCAGCTCAAACAGCGGCATGAACGACGACGGATGAGAACGGCGATTTGTGAAGTGGGACAGGGGTGAATTACCATGCTTGGCAGCCATACTGACTCCTTACTCGAGTTGGTTTGGTTAGCGGGTCCGTGGGTGCTGCAACACCTTCGGGCCCGCGCCTGTTTCAGCGGCACCATGCCGCGCCACATACCCTAGCGAAAGCGATGACAGATCCGCAAGTTTGCGCGGTCATCCTTCCTGGAGAGCACCGTAGGGCACACTCTTCAAGTGCGCCGATGGGGGTAAGGTCTTGGTGGGAGGGGCGGTTTTTCGTACGCGCGCCCCGGTGCGACGACAGTATCTAACTGTGATATATAAACAGCTTTCCGATGACAAAGTATTTAGAAATGCAGGGCTCATTCGCCACACATCCCGTGCCGACGCACCACCTTTGCAAGCAAATACTTCACAATAAAGCGTAAATTTTATATCATATTGTTACATGCACCATGCATCAATGTGAACAAGGAAAATAGGTCTAATGAAGAAGCACATTTTCACCCTGCCGATGCTCCTCGTCGCCCTGGCCGCCACCCCGAGCCACGCCATCGACCTGAACGGCATGCTGAGCGCCGGCATGAAACTGGCCTCCGCCACCACCCTGTCCGATGACGACGCGAAGTCGCTATCGCTGGCCAGCATCAAGCAAGAAGACGCCAAGAGTCGCATCGCCCCGGCCAACAACAAGTACAGCAAGCGCCTGGCCAAGCTGACGCGCGATATGCAAAACGAAGATGGCCTGAAGCTCAACTACAAGGTCTACCTGACCAAGGACGTCAATGCCTTCTGCACCGCAGACGGTTCGGTACGCGTCTACTCTGGTCTGATGGACATGATGAACGACGACGAATTGCGCTTCGTCCTCGGCCATGAAATCGGCCACGCCAAGCTGGGTCACGTTCGCAAGGCCCTGCAAGTTGCCTACGCCACCTCCGCCGCCCGCGATGCCGCCGCCGCCACCGATGGCACTGCGGCACAGCTGTCGCAGTCCGCATTGGGCGACCTGGCAGAAGCCGTCGTCAACGCCCAGTTCTCGCAGAAAGAGGAAACCGATGCCGATGCTTACGGTGTGGGCTTCCTGAAGAGGCATCAGTACGATCTGCACGCCGCGGTCACGTCGATGAGCAAGATCCAGACCATCAGCGACGACCACAGCTGGCTGGCCGACCACCCTGCCTCGAGCGACCGCGTCGCCAACCTGAAGAAGCTGGTCGGCGAATAAGCGCCCCTCCTTCCTCTCTGGAAATTAAAGGCAGTCAGCACCCGGCGAAGACCGTCTTGCCGGGTGTTGTGATTTATCCGCTCAGGCTGCGCCGGGAGTTTTCGGCGCGAGATTTCAGGGCAGCAGAAAGAAAAAGGCCTCCAAAACAGGAGGCCTTTTTCTTTCTGCTACGCCGACTTAAGCGCTCAAATCCCACTGACCTCCTCCAGCCCAACGATGCACGATCCGTGCGACGTCCCCCCGCTAATGAGTAGCATAAAGGCATGATCACCCTCTCCGGCCGACCACCGGTCACCAGGCGAATTGTGGCTGTCAATGGCGGCACCTCGGCCTGAGCAGCCACTGGGCGGAGCCCCACGATAAGTCCGCAAACAGTCGGTTAGCTGCCGGAGGCGGTAGATTCGGACTGAATGACTGCTTTTCTCAGTAGCTAGGGACTGCTTCCGACCCAAAACGGAAGTACGTGGTTGCGAGAATCTGACCTTCAGGAATGCCTGAATTCACCGGCCTGCGCGACTTTTTGCGCAGGTCCGGTATAATGATGGGTTAGCCACCACGCTGAAATTCATCATGCTCGGTTTCCCAATAGCCGCTGTGGATTTGCTTCCATAGGATTGCTTGCTTCTCGGCCATGGATACAACCTGACGTCCAAGTTCGGTCAGTGTGCAATTCATGTACCCCCGATATTTCTTGGCAATGAGGCCCTCAGCTAATAGGGGCTCAATTTCTTCAATGAATTGCTCGTTCTTTCCCCACTTCGTGACTAACAATTGCCACGTGTCGGGTGAGAAATGTAGCTCTGACAATGTTCTCGAACTACCGAATCTAGCAACTAGGGAATCCAATTGAGACTCTCTCAGGATGTTCTCAATCGGCTTTTCCTTGCCCTTGCCTTCCACTCCGAGACTCTTCGCAATCCTTTCGGCAGCTTGCGCGATTACTTGGTCGGTAGCTACAGCGGACTGAGCGGGTGCTACACGACCTTGGTTGTATTCAAATTCATTCTTGAGATATTGGGCGTAGTAAGAGTCTTCCTGCATTTGCGGGCGGAACTTCGTTTGCAGTAAGAAAAGGGCACCGATAAACACTGGAACATTAACGACAGTAGCAATGACCAGCAATCCACTAGCCCAAGAAGGATTTGAAATTTTCTGCGCACCAGCAAGGAACGAAGCATTTACCACAACAAGGCCTACCAGCCACGCGGCGAGCAATTGAATTGGTTTGGTGACCTTTTCAGGCGTGATATGCGGATCGGTCATGATGATTCCTGTGATGGCTAACAGTGTTTACACGGACGCAGGGGCCCATATAGCAATTAATATTGCTGACGTCGGATATGCTGCACCAAGATCATTGTATTAAGTCACTTGGAATATCCTCTGTTAGTACAACAAGATTAATATGTCAGACAACTAACCTAGATCAATGTCTGCTTTGAGACGAGCAATCAAGTATCCGCTTGTGGCCGATTGTACGCGTAGGCAATGACAACGGAAAGCGGCCGCTTAAAAAATATGCACGGCCGCTATAGCTTGTCTAGATTTCCGTTTGCTCTGAAATTTCCAGAGCATCATCCACTTCAATACCCAAATACCGCACTGTACTTTCCAACTTAGTGTGGCCCAACAGCAACTGAACCGCTCGTAGGTTCTTGGTCCGTTTATAGATCAGCATGGCTTTGGTCCGCCGCATCGAGTGAGTTCCGTAAAGAGATGAGTCCAGCCCAACATCCTCGACCCAATGATGGACGATCCGAGCATACTGGCGCGTGGAGATATGGGGCGAGCATTTGACTCTGCTCGGAAAGAGGAATTGATCTGCGCCCCGCAGATGTGCTTTTTCTATCCAGGCCGCAACCGCAGATCTTGTTGGCTCTGTTAGTTCAAATTGCACTGGGCGCTGCGTTTTCCGCTGAATGACCATGGCACGAGAAAGAATCTGAGCCCCATGGCAGATGTCTCGTACTCGCAAGTTGACCAGATCGCAGCCTCGCAGCTTGCTGTCGATTGCCAAGTTGAACATGGCCAGATCACGCACGGAATGGGTATTTTGGAGGTGAATACGGATTGCCCAAATGTCTTTTAGCTTCAGTGGTGGTTTCTGCCCGACGAGCTTTCCCTTGTTCCATGCTTCACGCTTCTGAATCGTTTCCATAACAGACCCCTAGGTTGTTGTCCGAAGTCTGATTATTCGATGTTGTCGGGATTGTCACCCCAGGAGTACCATGCCAAATGAGTGCCATCAATCAGGATCGAAAGGCCGTCAATGACAGCTTTGCCGTTGCATGTTCTTGGGGCTCTTGATGTGAAAGATCAGTTGTAACCCGTGCCGCTTTTGTCGGGCTTTTTAGAATCCTGGGTGGGGCTGGAAATTGCGATAAGTCACTTATGAATCAACGGCTTGAGATAGCTTCCCGCGATATCGTCATGCGGACGGCGCCGATGTTATGCACCAGCTTTTGTCTCCCTACAACACGTTAGCATTCGCCAATCATCCTTGGAAGTGAATCTATGATCAGAGTTGGTGTTCTGTCCGTTCTTGGTGAAGACGAGAAAATTCATAGAATAATCGAGCGAGCTTCACCTCGATACGATCTGGTTATTGAGACTGTCGACAGGTTTTCCCCTGAGACTCCTGTCATCAATCGTGTGCTGTCGCTCTTGAACCTTGTTGATGTCGTTGTTGCTGATATCCGCTCAGGAAGCCCTAGTATTTTCTATGAAGTAGGCCTCGCCCACGGGATTGGAAAACCAGTACTACTGATCGTTGACTCCGCAAGTCGAATTCCTGCCGATTTGCTAGGTCACCAGTATCTGGTTTTTCACAAAAATACCGAGTCCGAGGAACAGCTAGCATTCTCAATCGGAGAACATCTTCAAACACTCAGCAAGCGATCACAGCGGGCACTACTGATATCCCCCCGGTTTGAGCTTGCCGTAACACCGGAGGCACACGGTCAAACCAGCCTGGAATTCCGCGATCTTTATGCATTTACGGGTGCCAAGCGAGGCAGATTGCTTGAGCGATGGTTTCTTGAGCTAGCAAAGAGCGTCCCTGGATGGGAAATTATCCAAAGCGAATCACAGAGTCGAGCCGAAGGATACGATCTGCTAATTTGGAACTCGCTTGAGTATCCCGAATTTCAGGCTCTCGGGAACCCTATTCCCATTGAATTCAAGGCGCTTCGGGCGTTTACCGCTTCCAGCTTTCATCAACTCCTTGATACGGCCCGCCGATCAAAACTTCGGAGCTTAGTTCTTATTACGACGGCCCAGAATGACGCTCCATCGAAGCGGATGCTTGACCGACTGAGAAACGAAACTGACATAACCGCCATCTGCTTAGATCGTGAAGATTTGATTGATGTAAGAACACCCAAAGATCTCGTCTATGCACTGAAAAAATCTCTACTAGAAGCTCTCTATAGGAGAGAACGCTATGTTTGACTTGCAGCATTATCAAGGCCTGTTGCTGCAGGTTCAAATCGCACAAACACCTCATCAGAAAGGCCAGACATTTGAGACGCTATCTGAATACCTTCTAAACAGCCTAGATGGAGTGGAAGTTCAAGAGCGTGACATTCAAATGCCCTACGAAGAAATAGACCTTCTACTCTGGAATGCTAGAACGGAAGAGGTTTTGCAGCCATGGGATCATGTTGTACTGGTTGAGTGCAAGAATTGGTCGGCGCCAGTTGGAGCTGCTGTATTGGATAACTTCCTGCAGAAACTTCGGCGCAGTCACATCACAACGGGAATATTTATCGCCGCAAACGGTGTAACCGGTGATTTTTTGAACGGCAACAACGCACACCGAGGAGCTATTGCGTTACTTCGCGACGCGCTGATGCTGGATGGTATGCGCATTGTCGTAATTCGGTGGGAAGACTTGCAGGCGATTCAATCCGTCGCCGACATCTGCGAACTGATAAAGAAGCGCTACTGCGCTCCATACATGAATCGTGTGTTCTAGGCTAACCCATCATTCCACCGGACCTGCGCTAAAGGCCGCACAGGCCGGTGAATTCAAACGTTAGGCATCGAGTATGACAACCACCGTTTATCAGTTCATCCAAAAGCAACACGCTGAGTTCACAGCGTTTCACCAAGCCCTTACAAATGAGTCTGACCGAGGCTGTGCCCTGTTTGCGGCGGCATTCCTTGATAAGGCGCTTTCTGATCTTCTCTATCTTTCCCTCGTCGCAGACAAACGAATCGAGAAGGATCTGTTCGAGGGAACCGCCCCACTCTCATCGTTCTCAGCCAGGATCAAGCTCGCCTTCTATCTAGGCAAGATTTCCAAGGAGTGCCGTGCCGATCTAGACACAATTCGAAGAATCAGGAATGAGTTCGCCCACCATGCAGAGCTCATCTCATTCGACGACCAGTCCATCGCCGGTAGATGCAGAAACCTACAATTCTCTTACCACGAGCGAACACAACAGCCGAGAAGCCACTTCACCGCAGCCGTCAGCAGAATTCTGGCAATGCTGCAAGCCACAGGTTTGAGTTCGGTGGCCCCACTGGTGAAACCTGACGACCGCCCCACTGAAACGGAGAAGGCGGAAGCTCGAGCGCAGGCTGAGTTGGCAATTCAAGACCTCGCAAAAAGCTTCAGCAGCAAGACTGAGGCGATACCTAACGCATCAGTCAAGGGGGCGTCTTGCGGTAAGCCTCAAGACGCCTCTTATCCAGAGGATTGAACGTCAGATTCTCGGTAGCCTTCTTGGCCGCCGCCAACTTCCGCTCAGGATTGATTTCGGCCATTGGAAAATGATAAAAGCGAACATTAGCCCTGCAACAAGGGGGATGTCCGCTTTTAATCTCTGAGCCGACTATTCGAGTTGGCAGCGCGACAGTCCGCTCCGGCCGAAATGCGGTAGTTTGATCAATTGTAAAAAGCCCACCGGATTGCTCCGGTGGGCTTTTTCATTATCTGTGTCAGCATTTTTTCACTAACCTGACACAACAACACTTTCAGTATCACCCGAAATGTAGGTTTGCGCTGTTAGTGAAAAACGCGATCCTTGATTTGTAATGGATTTTTCATTGATGTGCACATGCGGAGAGCCTACCAACTGGCAGACTACGTGAAAAATTCCTACAGAATTTGCGCTCTTTGTGAAAAAAAGTCGCAAATATAGGAAGATCAAAGGCTTGCATCAGATGGATTTCCTGTTTTTACAGGGCTAGTACTTGCCAAACAGCCGCGCCCAGAAGCCCGTTTTCTTCGCAGGAGCGGGATTGCAGCTCGCCACTTGTTGCTGCCAG
Source organism: Paludibacterium sp. B53371 (assembly GCF_018802765.1). Classification (NCBI taxonomy): domain Bacteria; kingdom Pseudomonadati; phylum Pseudomonadota; class Betaproteobacteria; order Neisseriales; family Chromobacteriaceae; genus Paludibacterium; species Paludibacterium sp. B53371. The sequence goes on along the minus strand of NZ_CP069163.1, from coordinate 16,504 downwards.
ACGGTGGAAATCTCTGCTACTTGAACCTTCGCTGACTCTTGAAACACGCGGCCCTCGATGGCCGCTTCCCGCAGGACTTTCAAGGCAACCATCCCGAGAAGCTTCGTTAGTTCTTGTTCGAAGCCCAGAGTGATGTCCGTTTCCCCGCTTTGAGCATGGGCAATCTCGTGGAGCAGTACAGAGGCGTAACCCTCGATAGAGGCGAGTTCACTCCGCTTAATAATGATTTCCGCACCTGTCCAAAGCCCTCTAGCCTCCGCAAAGCTTCCCGTCTCAGGGCGCATCGTCTCGGAAATTTCGATCGCTTGAACCCTCGATGGGAGCCCTCCGACGAGGTCGGCGATCCTACCTGTCAAAGCGAATACTGACCTTTCCGATGAAGTGAGATTTTCAGGCGGGACGAACTTAAACTCGAAAGAGCGGTTCCACTCTGAAACGAAGTTACCCAGGTCCTGAATCGCATTGCCCTCCACATCCACCTGACCCAACAGCTTATCCTTGACGGTGCTGGGAATTGTAATGATCTGCCTGCCACTCGCTTGGGCTTCCTCGACAAAGCGAGGAGAGTTCATGATCTCCTCATCAGTCAGAAACAGGACATTCCCTGTTGCGTTGGTAATCTTTGAGGCATGTACGGAGACATCGGCCCACTTCATCTCGTCATGAAGGGTTCCTCTCCCAAAGTTACCCAAATCGTCGACGAGTACCTTGGCGATGGTTTCTGAAGAGGATGCGAGCAAGATGGACTTCACTCGGTCGGAGTAGGCTGACCTGCCAACATTCGTCCTTTCTCGATTGAGAGCCTTCTTAATGGCTGCTGTCAGTGAAGTGATGTTGTAGGAAAACAGAAAGTTCTCTTCTTCCGCGACGCGGATGCCGTTAATGTAGATGTAGGATAAATCGCCCCCTTTTCTGAGAACTTCTCCGTATGGGGTTCTTTCGAGTGTTTCCTCACCCGAGAATTGCAGGAATAGCTGTTTTGCCCTCTCGATGTCCTCGGCAGAACATCCTTTCAAAATAAACTCGGTACCGACGAATGTAGGATCGGACGGGTCAGAAATGCAAGCGTGCAGAGTAATGACATCGGAGAAGTCGTGCTTCTCGGAGCGGTCGAAGGAGACATCGCAGAATTTAGACCGGATGCTAGCCTCAATGCCTAAACGGTCGAATGTAGCCAGAGCATCTTTCAAACCCACTCCGAACTTTCCGATGAGACCCGGATGGTCGAGCTTTTCCTGGTTCTCGTTCATCGTGAAGTGCTCATGCCGGAGGCCACGTCCGAAATCCCGGATATGCCAAAAACCGGGGCCATCGTGGGTGATGGAGATTTCCTGAGTGCCGGTCAAGATCTGCTCGTCGAGTGCGTTAGCGATGATTTCTCGGATAGCATGAAACGCGTCCCAATTTTCCAGCATCCGGTCTATGTTCAGATCAAATTTCTTCACCACTCCCTCTCCTGCTCTTTGCCTCAAGCTTGCATAGTATCTGACCCAGAATAAGGCCTACTGGAGCATGGATGATTCAGACATTACCTTCCTCGTCTTCATCTGGAAGCTCTTCAATGTAGAGCAGCGTAACCTTGTATCCATCCTGTTGATACAGTGTCTGTTCTAGAACAGTATCAGGAAGCTGGTTCCTTTTGTTTTCTTCAAGCCATTGATAGCTGTCTACCTCATCCCAATCGGAAATCCCCTGCCCATTCTGCCTAGCAGGGGATTGGGTTGGAAGAGAGTGTCCCTTGCGGACGCAGAGGGTGTAGGGAAACTCAGCGGCACGCGTCCAGTAGCGGACTACATTGTTATGCGAAAAAACAAACGCCACGGGATAGTCAGAAAGCGCCTTATACCGCCAGACCGTTGCCTCAACGCTAGCGTCATAGTTGGAAGCGAGTTCAAGTAGGTGTCCAAGTTCAGGCTCACCATATGCCTTTAACTTTGCCTTGAACTGTACACGTGGCATTAGTAGCTCAGAGGCAAAGGAATTGGCTTCCGTCTCGATGTCTTGCCTTACCCCAGCAGCCGATGTACGTCCAAGGCCATCGCTCGAGTCCTTGATGTCTTCTTGCTTGCAGTTAAAGCTTGTTTGCCGGTGCCACGGAAGAAGGAAATGCCCCAGCTCATGGCCAATAGTAAAGCGCCGGCGTTGAGGATTGACACCGCCCTTCACCATTATGACTCCGCATGACTTTTCTGGATTAGTAATCAGTGCTCCCTCAAAGCCTTCCGTTGTCAGTTCCGCTATTTTTTCAATGCCGACTAATGTAGCAAACTCCTCAACGGGTACTGGCCCTTGAAGACTTGGATTCTGGCGGAAAATTTCATTAGCGATGGCTATTGGAGTAGCTTTTCCATCCAATTCCATTAAATCGAGGGTTAACGTATTTGCCACTACTACTTCCCCTTTAGCAGCTCAATCATCTGACGAACAGTATCCTGGTCGCGTTGGTCAAGAGATTTCAAATCTCGATAAAAAACCAAAGCTTCTGCTTCTGTTGAGAGTTCCTCTTGGCTAGGGTCAATCAAGTAGTCAACGGTGACCTTGAAGTGATCAGCCAGCTTTCTAAGCAAATCAGCCGTTGGATTTTTACTTTTGCCTTTTTCAAGTTCCCATATATGGGTTTTGGTCACTCCGACTGCATCTGCAGTGTCCTGCAGCGATTCCCCCTTCTTCAGCCGAAGTTCGTTCAGCTTCGCTCCTAGGGACATGTTGACTTCTCCAAGTAGTAAAAGCCCCGCAACTAATTGCTGCCGAGCCTACCCGTAAGATACACCCGAACAAAATTGTATGCCAGTAGTTGCATATTCGTGGCGTTAGATGTATCTTACGATCGTGGGTGTATGAATCTTCCCAAGCTCTGCCAGGTATGACGCTACCCATGACTATCGGGCGTTGAGCATGCAAGCAAGGGTAGCAAATATGCAATTTGCATTCATAGATTGATGGAACGTGTATGAAGTGCTACCAGAGACACTTGGCCGCAATACATGTGTAGTCCAAGGAGTAAAGCTTCGCAGTAAAAGACTTGAGGATTATGAAGTTTAGATCGACCGTGAGGTGGGTCTGAAAGAAGGGGGTCGCTTGGGCAGTTGGCGCTGCCCAAGCGAAAAACGATCTCCGAAGAGACCGCTGCCGTTAGACAGCTGCGAGTATCTGTGATGACAGTGCCTTTCGTCAAGAAAGGGCTGTGCTGGAGGTCGCCCCATGTTTTAGTCGTGCTCATTTTTTTGGAGAAATTCCATGAGCAGTCAACTCAAACCGGGCGCAACTGCACCTGAATCTGTTTCGGAGGGTACTTCCATGGTTGCAACTGCAGCAAACTTTCACAATGATCATCATGTGATTGAGGTGGCAGATGAGAATCTGACCTACCGCTCAATTCACATTAGTGATTTGACCCCAACGGGCCAGCAACTTGCCACTGCGGCAGGTTTCAAGCCCACTCAGAGCCCAACCGTTCTGCATGTCCTTCCTAACGGCGAGTTGGAGGATATTCGGCCTGATGAAACCATTAATCTGCATAATGGATATGGCCATTTCATCATCGTAGAAAGCGATCGCTTGTATCGTTTTACTATTGATGGCGTGCGATTTGACTGGCCCTGCCGAATGGTTTCTGGTGAGCTTATCCGCAAGCTGGGCAAAGTGCCGGTAGAAATGGGACTCTACTTCGAGCGCAAGGACGAGGCCGATCGCCTAGTGAATGACGACGATCTAATCGACTTGGATGCTCTAGGTGTTGAAGCTTTCTATAGCCGAAAGCTAGCGTGGTCTCTTAACGTTCAAGGAGTGATGCTTGAGATCCTAACCCCCACAATTTCCGTCAGAGATGCTCTGACTCGCGCGGGTTTTGATCCCAATCAGGGCTGGCAGATTTTCTTGAAGATTGCAGGACAGCCAAAGCAAGCGGTTGAGTTGTCAACTGTAGTTGATCTACGTACACATGGTATTGAAAAGCTGAGGCTTACTCCTCGAGAAGTGAACAATGGTGAAGCGGCTCCGACACCACGCAGGGATTTCGCGCTTCTTGATGTAGATGAAGCCCACCTCGGACAGCTTGCTTTGCGCTGGGAAACCGTGGTTGATGAGGGCAGACGTTGGCTGCTTATTCACTCCTATGATATCCCGCAAGGTTACACTGCGGGTCAGACACTGCTGGCTCTTGAAATCCCGCAGTCCTATCCGGGGGCGCAGATTGATATGTTTTATACCAATCCGCCTCTTGCCTTAGAGTCTGGTCGTCCAATCGACTGCACGCAAGTTCGGGCCACCATCTTTGGTATTGAGTTTCACGGATGGTCCCGGCATCGAGGGGCTCAATCTCCTTGGAATCCCTCGACCGATAATGTCATTACGCATCTCGCTCTTGTCGAATCGGCGCTGGCAAAGGAGGTTGGAGAGTGAAGCCTACTTCGACGCTGACACTGCCAGCTTCATTGTATGCCCAAGTCCGGGACCACTTGTTTCCGGGTGATGGGCTTGAGGCGGCTGCGATTCTACTCTGTTCTCGAGTCCCTGGGCCGCGCCTTCGTTTGCTTGCAAGAGAAGCCATTTTTGTCCCTCATGAAGCTTGTTCACACAGAGCTCCAGACGCTATCACGTGGCCTGGTGAGTTCGTTGAACATGCTATCGATCAAGCTGAAACGGATGAATTAGCGATTATCCTGATCCATTCGCACCCTGGCGGACTGTTTGATTTTTCCGATGCTGACGATGCCAGTGACGCTGCAGTATTACCAAGCTTATTCCATGCATTCGGCGAACTGCACGGCTCGGCTATTATGGTGCCCGGCGGGGCCATCCAAGCCCGTCTTTATACGCCCAGCATGGATAATCAGCCCATCGATTTGGTGTCGGTCGCGGGGGATGACATCCACTATTGGTGGAGTGATCTCACGTCGGTGACTCCCAGCCGTCGCCCCGTCGCTTTTACCAGTGATATGACCGCCGAAGTCGGCCGGCTGACAGCGGGAGTGATTGGGGTGTCAGGAACAGGTTCAATAGTTGCCGAGCAGCTAGCCCGGCTTGGTTTTGCGAATGTGACGCTGATTGATTTCGATCATCTAGAGCATAAGAATCTGAATCGCATCTTGAATTCAACCATCGAAGGGGCAAACCGCAACCAATTGAAGGTAAACGCATTTGCCGCTGCGATAGCAAGCTATCGTGGTGAGGGTGTGGCCAATGCAGTCCCAGCTTCGGTAGTAACAAGGGAGGCCGTTCTAGCAGCAAGCCAATGTGACGTTTTGTTCTGCTGTGTTGACACCTTGGAGGCTCGCCATATTGCTGACCTTATTAGTTCAGCTTTTTTGCTCCCTTTGTTTGACGTAGGTGTCGTAATTCCAACGCGTAATGCTGGGGTTACGCGGGCAATTGGGGATGTCTGTGGGCGTATCGACTATGTACAGCCCGGAGGTTCGACATTGCAAGACCGTGGGGTCTATTCGCCTGTCTCACTGCGGGCTGAGTACCTGCGCAACGTAGCACCTGAGGCGCATCGCGAGGAACAAAGAGCAGGCTATCTTCAAGGGATGGCTGATGAAGCTCCGGCTGTTATTGCACTAAACATGCGTGCAGCGTCTGCTTGCGTGATGGAGTTCATTGCTCGTGCCTATCCATTTCGGCTAGAAGCCAACCGGCTTTATGCGCGAACTCAGTTCAGCCTTGCCGCTTGCGAGGAAGAGTATATTGCAGAAAATTTTTTCGCAAAAATACCTAATCCAGTTCTGGGGCGAGGCTCGAAAGAGCCTTTATTGGGCCTTCCCGCTTTGAAAAAATTGGCGCATGAGGTGAAGCAATGAGTTTAAAACGCTGGTGGCGGAACACATGGGAAAACATGGCACCCATCCGCAGGCTTCATGTTATCGAAGGGGATAGCCTACCGCAGCACTTGCCGCGTAGAGATTTAATCCTCGCTCGTGAGGATGGTGAGGATTGGTGTGTTGGGATGCGCTGCCCTTGTGGCTGCGGCCGCAGAATCGAGCTTCTGGTTATTCCCGAAGCAAAGCCACGCTGGGATGTTAAGGTTGATGCGAGGGGTGTACCGACCATATCCCCATCAATATGGTTGAAGAAGGAATGCCGTTCACATTTTTGGCTTAGAAATGGCCGGGTTGTCTGGTGCGATTAAATTATCGAATAATTGCCTACAATAATAATATTGCATAAATAATGAAATTTTTATCCATGTTGCCAACATTTTCTCATCTATCTCGTGAGATATTCGATTTCATTGCAAGGGATGACGTGTTTATTGTCTCAGCTCCATTTCTTTGTAAAGACATTTACAATTTGGATGATGGAAAGCCGCTAACCGGATATTTGGGAAGCTTTGATCTTTAATCAACTTCGTATCACTTTCTGACTTTAATGACAGCCAAAAATAGCCGCATATTCATTTCATCTCCACGCGTGAGAATGGCGCTCGTGTTGGGTGGTCTATTTGCATTTGTTTTATTACTCAAGATCATTCCATTCTTTACATACTTAATCCTACTGGCAATCATAGTAGCCATAGGAATCAGCTTACTCTTTCGAATTCATAATTTATACGTAGAAAATCGAACGATTGCACTAAACAGACTGGCTAGATTTGCCAGAGGTGCGAGATCCATCTTAAAGATGGGGGCTAATGTAGAGGCTTTTTACTTGGTTGGACTTTTGATAGATATTGTCGCCATTCTATATTTAGTAATAAGGCCTGAACATGTGGCTTCGGTTTCGGGAGTGTTTTTTATTGCAGGGGTATGTTTAGCGACTGCAGGATTCCTGGACTTTTTACAAGCCGCTTACAAGCTAACTAAGTATGCATGGAGCCGTGCCATGGGTAAGGCTCTACTGGGGGTTGCTGGTACAACCGCATATTTCATTGCCAGTGCAATGGCAAAGTCAGTAATTGCTCCCGCATTAGCCTATGACCCGAAGTATTTCGCTGATAGTGTTAGTATTTTTCAGACTTTGTTGACGCCAATTGCATACATAAATATATGCGCTGCGATAATTGCACCGTGCTGCATTTTTGTCGTGGTAATAAACACATTATTTATATTTTCCACCCTGCAGTGGAAGCAGCTACGACAAATATTCACGCAGCCAAGTAGAGTAAATAAACTGCGCTTGGCATCACTTCCAAAAAGATTGTGGACTGGAAGAAAGTATGTTCGTCAATTTGTTCTGTTCGACTGGAATGAAACGCGTCCGATTATCAGGCCAATGGCCATATTAGCAGCTGCTAGTGCGATTTTTGCCCTTACTTCACAAGCGGCATCGTTCAATATTGGTTTACGACAACGATTCATTCGTTCAATAGTTGTGGCGATCGAATTCCGGTCTGGTGCAACCTGTAATAACGCGCCAGTATTGTTTCCTGCAAACTACGCAGAGCCTGGCATCTTGTTGATTGCAAAGCCCAATGGCGAGTTAGTGAGAATGGATTGCTCCGTCTCAAAGACGCCCCATCTCCCATAGTCGCCCGATGCGCGACATCCCCGTATGCACCAAGCTGCTTGTCCGAAATGCCAAGTGGCAATACAAGGGGATAGCAGTAAGTATCACTGTGGCTTCATGCTGTTGTCGTGAGGTTGTGATTGTTAATAGTGGGAAAATAATAATCGGCTTGCTATGTTGAAGCAGAACGTAGTGGAAACATATCAGCTTGACTAGTTTCTAATGCATTGGCTTTACTTGCAACTTGCCAATTTTTCTCGAAAATCAGTCAACGTGTCTTGTTTGCCAATTCCCTGGCTTGGATCTGTGAGAATAAGCCGATAGCGATCATTCTCACCCCAAGCCTCATCATCATCGTCCAACGCAAGCCACTCGGTTGGCGATGTCCGAGACAGATAACGCCGGATCTGCTGATACCGGCTCAGCTCGCGCCATTCCACCGGATCCGTGCGGGAATGCCAGGTCGCCCCGATGACACGAGACTGCAGCCTGGATGGCAACGCCTTGCGCGTGCGACTGAACGAGCGAAAACGGACCCAACTGGTCGATAGCACGATTTTTAAGTCAGGATGAGGGGCCAAAGCGTCTTCCAGTAGCCCTGCCCACATGAATAACTCGCCAGGGGCTCGCAGCACTGGGCCGCGTTTTTCCAGGTACACCGCGTCCGGGTGTAATACGCCGTCGAAATCTAGGAAGAGGATCATTTCACGGGCTCCTTTTCGGACTTTTTCTGAGGGGCCGCTGTGTTCCTGAGCGGTCCACACCTTGGCTTCAACCAGCCGCGTTTCGAAGGCTCTCATGGTCGTCATCCTGGAATATTCAATTGGATTTCATCCAGTCTACCTGTAACTGCTGCACGTTCCCTTCGATCCAGATAAGCCATGACATCTGCGCGCAAAAACAGATAGGTGGTGCCGCCGTCCACCGTGGGGCCGGTGATAGGCCACACGCCTTGATTGAGCATCGCCCGTGAAGCGGATTTCTCGCCGAATCCGGTGAGTTGCCCCAGTGACCGCCCCCAGACATAGAGTTGCTTGAAGCTGTCCAGCGCCTGCCGAGTCAGCCGAGGTTTTCCGTCGTTGTCTGAGTGGACGAAGCCATGCAGCAGCCCACGGTCTCGTAGCCAGTACAGCACATGCTCTTTGATTCCCAGATATTGGGAGGCGGCGGCCAGGGCGAACTGATCTTTTTCCGGCAGGATGGCAACGAACCAGGATTCAAATTGCTGTCGATTGAGCAGTAGGCCCTGCAGGCCGGGTTTACACGGGTCGCGTGCAACCACGGTGAGCGTTTGGTTTTGCAAAGCGCGTAGCAGCGTCACCAGATCCGCGCCATCGCGCGTACGGCCACGGCAGATTTCTTCGAGAGACATCAGGCTGGCGCAATCCGGTGTCGGATGCAGGGCGAGGGAGAGTCCACCTAGCAACTGGTCCAGCTCCGCTTTTTGGAACATCCAGTGGCTATGCCCGTTGTCGCTCTCTCCGGGCGTGTAGCAGGGATGGATGAGGCTGGATTCCACGAACAGGCGTACGCGTGGGCGTGTGGTGCCGAGATAGCGAGCCGTATCGGTGAGCGTAAACAAGGCGCCGGCGCTGCCTTGTCGGAAACGTTCCACCGATGCGCGATCGACGACCAGATAGCGCCGTGTGCCTGGCGAGTGTTGATACCAGCCGTGAATTTGTCGCGCAGAGACCAACGTGGCCAGCTTCTGGCGCGAGATGCCCATTATCTCGCTGGCTTCGTTGGCTGTGATCACCGGGTGCTGGAGCGAAATGTCGTCGACGATGAAATGGTGGCGCTCGGCGATGACGCCTTTCCAGCGCTCGGAAACAAAGCGTTCGAACTCGATGCGCACGAAGTGCAGCTCGGGATGGTTGAGCGCCTTGCTCAAAGCCTGTAAATGGATACCGAGAAATTGGCGCAGATCGAGGGCATGCTGCTGCGACGGATCCACCAGTTTGTCCATGAAGCGATGGAACGCCGCTGGCCAGTCCGCCAAAATGTCGGCCGCGCTGGTCAGGATGGGCTGAACAATTGCAAGACGATGGTGGTTCTGCACCTTGAGTGGCTTGCCGAGCTCGCGATGGTGCACGTAGCAGCCCAGGGCCCATAAAAGATCGAGCAGGCGTGCCAGGTGAAGCTCTGCGAGTAGTGTCGACGCAGGCTCTGGGTCGGTGTCGAGCGGTCGGTACCCGCTGCACGCCGTGGAAAATTTGGTTGATACCCATTCGGTTGCTCGAGCCAATGAAGCAGGTAACGATTCGGTGGTGCCTTCCGTCAGCGGGTGACTGCATCGGCACTGGAGCACTTCGCCGCTGTACCAGCTCACAGGGCGCGCGCAGCTCGGACATCGATCCAGCAATAAGCATTGATGAATGGGGCAACCGATCTGCAGGGTCAGTAGCCATTCGGCTCTCCAGTAGCCGTGCTCGCGTAAGCACAGAGGGCACCAGCGTCGCAGATGCAGATTCCAATAAATGGTCTTGATGCCGAGTAGCTTTTTTGGCCCGATCGGCAGTGTCGAGCAGGATGGCCCCCACAGATTCAACAATTCCTCGACGCTGTGACCGGTGCTGCCAGCGATAAAGTCTTCGAACCCTTGTGCCGGTAGCGCCAGATGTTTGCAATAGGCCTGCAGCCAGCTCAGCGATGGAAAGTCATTTGCTGCGCCCAAGCGCAACAAATAGCCGATTGCGCTTTCCAGCGGTCTCGGCAGCGGACGGAAAGGTAATAGTGATGGATGTTTCATGTTTGGAAATGCCCGCTGGCACCCCGGCGGGCAGGTCTCCGGTTAATGGTTCGAGCTTGGTGCGGTGAAACTAGTCGGTGCGAACAGCTCGCCCGCCTTGTTCAATACGCGCCACTGGAAGCGCTTGTTGAACGGGTTGAGTGGCCCGACGCCCTCGTTCCACAGCTCCTTTGAGAAAGCCTCCTCCAGCATCCATGGCTCGACGCTGCGGTAGCCCCGTTCGAGTCGGATTTCCAAGGCGGCGATCAACAGTTTGCTGAGGTAGCCGATCAGTCCATTGCAGGCATAGAACAGACGCACCAGCATGTCGCCCTCGCACAGGCGAGTCGAAGCCCTCATGAAGCCTATCGCAACTTGTGGCTCGGGCTTGAGGCTTTACTTTCAGCAGTTGAACCGAAAGGTAAGAAGGAAAAGGAAGGCGTCTGGCTTCGTAGATCGCTAAGTCAAATTGCAAAAAATCGGGATCTATCCCGTGAAGCCCCGAGCGGTGTGAGCATAGTTGACTACATCATGGACCGCCATTATTCGGCGATGCGATGCAATCTATTCCATGCAAAGATCGGCACAACGTCGGCTACACCACAGATGCCAACTGTCGAAGATGCGCTTGATGCCTATTCGGAATTAGTCCGAATTTGGAGAGCCATTGCTATGTATGTAGGAGGCTTTCGCTTCGTTGGAAGTGGATTAATTACATATGCAGGCTACGCGATGCACATGGCGGGGGTATTTGCGCAAGTACTATTTAACGCTACCGAGGATGACACGTTGCCTGCCATAACCGATACTTTGGTGAGTCCGAAGAACTGCACGATCGTCGATTTTGACTCCTCAAATTACATTGGAGAAATTGCTCCAGGTAGGGTAGAAAATCTAGGGACTATCGACGTTTCAGCAAGGGAATTGCTTCCACCTTTCCGTAGAATAACAACAAGTATCGGGGACACTCTTTATAGCATTGATTACATGATGGGCGGTCTTGACGTGAATGGAGTAGATCAGTTCGAATATCGTCAGAGATGGCGATTGCTTAATACCGGCATGCCTAGGACATATTTTGATTGAGTAATGGTATTGCCTATGAGCTTCGAGTTTGGTTGGCTGTTCATGCTCGGAGGAAACCATTGTTCCCATAAATTACAAATTCAGCATCTTACCGAGTAGATATGACGAACACGATAAAGGCCCCGCAGAATCTACGGGGCCCTTATCAATCAACCCAGAGCAGTTTTCACTTTTCGCAAAAAGTTTGCACTAACTCCGCAAACCTACACGAAATATCAAACATCAATATTCCGCGCAATCAGCGCATTGCTCTCAATAAACGCACGGCGCGGTTCGACGTTGTCGCCCATCAGGGTGGTGAACACATCGTCGGCGCTCATCGCGTCTTCGATGCGCACCTTGAGCAGACGGCGCACGGTCGGGTCCATGGTGGTTTCCCACAGCTGTTCGGCGTTCATCTCGCCCAGACCTTTGTAGCGCTGGATGCTCATGCCCTTCTTGGCGTCGGCCAGCAGCCAGTCCAGCGCTTCGCCGAACTCGCTCACCGGGCGCACGGTTTCGCCGCGGCGCACGCAGGCGCCCTCGCCCAGCAGACCACGCAGCATGTCGCCGGTGCGTACCAGCTCGTTGTAGTCGTTGGAGTCGAGGAAGTCCTGGTCCAGCACCGACACCATCACGTTGCCGTGCAGCTTGCGGATGATCTTGATCATCCAGCCGTCGTTCTTGCTGTCGTGCATCAGTTCCAGGGCCAGGTCGTCGGCCGGGATCTGCGCGTTGAGCTGGCTGATGGCGGCATTGGCCTCTTGCTCGGTTTCCAGCGACAGGCGCGGTACTTTGAGCATGGCTTCCTGCAGCAGCGGGTCGATGACGCGGCTTTCGCGTTCGATGGCGGCGCGGGCCAGCAGGAACTGGCGTGCCACCTTGCCCAGCTCTTCGCCGGTCAGCGGGGCGGCGCCTTCGCGCGGGATCAGCTCGGTCTTGTCCAGGGCCAGTTGCAGCAGGTACTGGTCAAGTTCGTAGTCGTCCTTGAGGTAGCGTTCCTGTTTGCCGTGCTTGGCCTTGTACAGCGGCGGCTGGGCGATGTAGATGTGGCCGCGTTCCACCAGTTCCGGCATCTGACGGTAGAAGAAGGTCAGCAGCAGGGTACGGATGTGCGAGCCGTCCACGTCGGCATCGGTCATCAGGATGATGCGGTGGTAGCGCAGCTTGTCCGGGAAGTATTCTTCCTTGCCGATGCCGCAGCCGAGCGCGGTAATCAGGGTGGCGATTTCCTGGCTTTGCAGCAGCTTGTCGAAGCGGGCTTTTTCCACGTTGAGGATCTTGCCCTTCAGCGGCAGGATGGCCTGGAACTTGCGGTCGCGGCCTTGCTTGGCCGAACCGCCGGCGGAGTCACCCTCGACCAGGTACAGTTCGGACATTTTCGGGTCTTTTTCCTGGCAGTCTGCCAGTTTGCCCGGCAGGCCCAGCCCGTCCATGATGCCCTTGCGGCGGGTGATTTCGCGTGCCTTGCGCGCGGCTTCGCGGGCGCGGGCGGCTTCGACGATTTTGCCGCAGATGATCTTGGCGTCGTTGGGGTTTTCCAGCAGGAAGTTTTTCAGCGCTTCGCCAACCACTTCGTTGACCACCGGGCCGATTTCGCTCGACACCAGTTTGTCTTTGGTCTGGCTGGAGAATTTCGGGTCAGGCAGCTTGACGGAGAGCACGCAGGTCAGGCCTTCGCGCATGTCGTCGCCGGTGGTTTCCACCTTGGCTTTTTTGGCGTCACCGCCTTCGTCGATGTACTGGTTCAGGGTACGGGTCATCACCTGGCGCAGCGCGGTGAGGTGGCTGCCACCGTCGCGTTGCGGGATGTTGTTGGTGAAGCACTGTACCGATTCCTGGTAGGAGTCGTTCCACTGCATCGAGATTTCGGCGCTCATGCCGTCTTTCTCGCCAATGGCGTAGAACACCTTGGGGTGCAGCACCGTCTTGTTGCGGTTCATGTATTCGACGAAGCCGGCCACGCCGCCGGAGTAGGCGAAGTTTTCTTCTTTGCCGTTGCGCTTGTCGATCAGGGTGATGGCGACGCCGTTGTTGAGGAAGGACAGTTCGCGGATGCGCTTGGCCAGGATGTCGAAGTGGAATTCGATGTTGCCGAAGATTTCGCCGTCGGCATGGAAGTGCACTTCGGTACCACGGTGGGTGGTGTGGCCGGTGACGGTGAGCGGCGCCACGGCCTCGCCATGGCGGAATTCCATTTCGTGCACCTTGCCGTCACGCCACACCTTGAGGCGCAGCCAGTCGGACAGGGCGTTGACCACCGAGACGCCCACGCCGTGCAGGCCGCCGGAAATCTTGTAGCTGTTGCTATCGAATTTCCCGCCGGCGTGCAGCACGGTCATGATGACTTCGGCGGCGGAGCGGCCTTCTTCCGGGTGGATGTCGGTCGGGATGCCGCGGCCGTTGTCTTCCACCGAGATGGAGTTGTCCGGGTGGATGATCACGCGAATGGTGTCGCAGTGGCCGGCCAGGGCTTCGTCGATGGCGTTGTCGAGTACTTCGAACACCATGTGGTGCAGGCCGGTGCCGTCTTGCGTGTCACCGATGTACATGCCCGGGCGTTTGCGTACGGCATCAAGGCCTTTGAGTACCTTGATGCTGTCCGCGCCGTATTCCTGTTCGCTCATAAAACCTTCTTCTTCGTGTGTCTGTCAGTGCGGGGGCGGCTGCCCCCGCGCGCGTCAGATGCGCATCGGCATCACGATGTATTTGAAGTCGCTGTTGTCCGGGATGGTGAACAGCGCGCTGCGGTTGGCATCGCCAAACGCCAGCTGCAGGGTGTCGGCCGGCAGGTTGGTCAACACGTCCAGCAGGTAGTTGATGTTGAAGCCGATTTCCAGGCTGCCGCCGGTGAAGCCGATTTCCAGTTCTTCTTCGGCTTCTTCCTGTTCGCTGTTGGTACACAGGATGGACATGGCACCGGGCTTGAGCACCAGGCGCACGCCGCGGAATTTCTCGTTGGCGAGAATGGCCGCGCGTTGCAGGGCGTGCAGGAAGGTCACGCGCTCGATCAGGAAGATCTTGTCGTTGTCGAGCGGGATGACGCGGTTGTAGTCGGGGAACTTGCCGTCCACCACCTTGCTGATGATCACGGTGGAGCCGAAGGTGAAGCGCACCTGGTTGGCCAGTACCTCGATGTTGATGGCGTCGTCGCTGTCGGCGAGCAGTTTGTACAGCTCGAGGATGGTCTTGCGCGGCAGGATGACTTCGGCCTTGGGCAGGCTGGCTTCGACCTGGGTGGAGGAGAAGGCCAGGCGGTGTCCGTCGGTGGAGATCAGGCGCACCTGGTTGCCTTCGGTCTGCATCAGCAGGCCGTTGAGGTAGTAGCGGATGTCCTGGACGGCCATGGCGTACTGCACTTGCGAGATCAGGCGGCGCAGTTCGCGCTGGCTGACGCTGAAGCTGGCTTCCGGGCTGCCGTTGACCGGCAGCAGGGGGAAGTCTTCGGCCGGCAGGGTCTGCAGGTTGAAGCGCGATTTGCCGGCCTTGAGGGTCAGGCGTCCGTCCTGTTGTTCCAGGGTGACGCTGGCCTTGTCGGGGATGGCTCGCAGGATGTCCTGCAGCTTTTTGGCCGAGGTGGTCAGTCGAAAATCTTCGCCCGGCAGCGCTTCGGCGCTGGCGGTGGTGATTTGGATTTCCAGGTCGGTGGCGAGAAAGCCGACTTCGGCGCCCTTCTTTTCAATGAGTACGTTGGAAAGGATGGGCAGCGTGTGGCGGCGTTCAACAATGCCTGTCACCGCCAGCAGCGGCTTGAGCAGGGCATCGCGTTCGGCTTGCAGAATCAGCATGTTCCGGACTCCCGAAGAGGAACGAGTGGTGAATTAATCATGGCCATCAGTTGCGAAGCATGGATAGCAATGTTTCGTAATCGTGTGCGATGTCGCTGTCCACGGTGCGCATTTCGGCAATGGTCTTGCAGGCGTGCAGCACGGTGGTGTGGTCTCGCCCGCCGAAGGCCTCGCCGATGTTCGGCAGGCTCAGCTGGGTGATCTCCTTGGCCAGCGCCATGGCAATTTGCCGTGGGCGGGCAATGTCCCGGCTGCGCTTTTTGGAGTGCATGTCCGAGAGTTTGATCTTGTAGTAGTCGGCAACGGTTTTCTGGATGGTGTCGACGGTGACCTGGCGGTTGCCGGCGGCCAGGATGTCTTTCAGCGCTTCTTTGACCAGCTCCATGGAGATGCTCTGGTTGGTGAAGCGGGCGTAGGCCACCACGCGCTTGAGCGCGCCTTCCAGTTCGCGCACGTTGGAGCGCATGTTCTGGGCAATGAAGAAGGCCACGTTGTGGTCGAGCTTGATGTTGTCGGCTTCGGCCTTTTTCATCAGGATCGCCACGCGCATTTCGAGTTCCGGCGGCTGGATTTCGACCGTCAGGCCCCAGGAGAAGCGCGAGATCAGGCGTTCTTCCATGCCTTCGATCTGTTTCGGGTAGGTGTCGCAGGTCATGATGACTTGCTTGCCGCCTTCGATCAGGGCGTTGAAGGCGTAGAAGAATTCTTCCTGGGTGCGGTTCTTGCCGGAGAAGAACTGGATGTCGTCGATCAGCAACAGGTCGAGCGAGTGGTAGTAGCGCTTGAACTCGTCGAAGGCTTTGTGCTGGTAGGCGCGCATGATGTCGGCGACGTAGCGCTCGGCATGGATATAGCGGATGCGTGCCTGCGGCGACTTTTGATAGACGTGGTTGCCGATGGCCTGGATCAAGTGGGTTTTGCCGAGGCCGACGCCGCCGTAGACGAACAGCGGGTTGTAGGCCGGGTCGCCGGGGTTGTCGGCGATCTGGGCGGCGGCGGCGCGGGCCAGCTGGTTGCCTTTACCGGTCACCAGGGTGTCGAAGGTGAAGGCCGGGTTGAGGCGGGTGCTTTCGTGGCCGGCACCAATGGCCTTGACCGCGGCGGCCTGGCGCGACGGGGTGATGATGGACGGCGCGGCCGGGGCGGCGGGCGCGTTGTCGCCGCTCTGGGTTTTGCTGGCGGCAGGCGCGCTGACCGGGGCGGCGGCCACGGGTTCGCTGCGCGCGGGGCGTGCCTGCGGCGTGCCCAGGCGCAGTTCAACCGGCACTTCTCCCATCAGTTCAACGGCGATTTCCTCGATGCGGCCGAGGAAGCGGTCTTTGATGAACTGCATGATGAAGCGGTTGGGCGCGAGCAGCGCAACGCAGTCTTCGTTTGCTTCAGCGGCCAGTGGCTTGATCCAGGTATTGAACTGTTGCGACGACAGTTCGGATTCCAGGCGAGCCAGGCACAGCGGCCAGAATTGATCCAGTTCGGTCAT